>NZ_PGTC01000001.1 GCF_002786295.1 Pseudooceanicola marinus
GAGGCGCTGGTGCTGCCCTTCGTGGAGCGCGTGGTGCTGTGGCGCGGGATCCTGCTGGATCCCGAGGTGCCGGTCTGGCGCGAGGGGCCGGACGGGACCGGGCGCGCGGAGCGGCCCACCAGTGCCACCTCCTATTGCTGGCTGGTCTGGCTGAAGGACCGGGACGGCCCGACGGTGCTGCGGCGCATTCCGCCCTGCCGCCCGCGGCTGACCCGC
>NZ_PGTC01000002.1 GCF_002786295.1 Pseudooceanicola marinus
GGCAGGCTGCGGCCGTAGCAGGTCGCACTGGCGATGGTGCGGAGCCGGCTCAGGGCGCTGGTCGACAGATGCGCGGTGAAGGCGTCGGAGGCCGGCGGCGTGACCCGGGTGTAATCGGGATAGGTGCCGTCGATGCCCTGGATCACCAGGCGAAGCCCGGGGGCCGTTACCAGCAGGTGGCGCGCATCAGCAGCGAAGGTCAGCGGGGCATTCCCTGCTTTCCGCGCGATCGCGATCAGCAGATCGACGGCCCGAACCGGGACGATGAGGCCGTCGGGCCGGTCGGTCGCCTTGCTGCCGTTGATCCGCGGCCCCTCGATGAAGCGGGCCGGGGCGTCGCAATCAATGATCGCCATGCGGTGGCCATCGGTGGTGACCGCGCGCAGCGTCCCGACTTCCGGTTTTGTCGTCAGGAAGGTGCCATTGAGATAATAACGGGTCTCCTCGCGGCTGACGCAGGACCGACCCAGATCAAACAGCCGCAGCGCCTGGGCACCGGACAGGGTGAACGTGCCCCCGCCGCGCATCGCGCCGGGGTCCGGCTCCTTGAAGGGCTGGGGAAAGTCCTCCGGGGGTATGCTGAGCTGCAGGGTCACCTGGATCTCGCCGTCGGAGAGGCGGACGCGGTCATGGTCCTCGCCACGCATATGGGTGATCGTGACCGGGCCCCGGGCGGCCCGCAGGAAACCGGCCAGCGCCCGATGCGACACCACCAGATCCGCCTTACCGGTCGTCTGCGCCTCCAGATTCAGCATCAGGGTCATCTTGAGGTCGGTGGCCTCCAGCGTGAGCTGGTCACCGTTGAACCGGATGCGGACACAGCCCAGGGCCGGGATGGTGTTCAAGCGTTCGACAACGCGCCCGAGGCGGTTGGCGGCCAGCTGAAGCTCGGCGAGGGCGACGGTGGCGCTCGGGCCTTCGGATATCTCCGGGGCAGGTGCGGCGGCGCGGGGCATCTGGTGCAACATGGCAGGTCCTTTCCTAAGGGAGATCAGGGGCAGGCGGGCAGGGTGTCCGCCTCGGCGACGGTGTCGGCCACGGCCTCGCGGGCACGGGCGATCCAGTTGGTAATCGCGGCGGCCTCCGTCGGGCCGCTGGCGGTGATCCGGTAGAGGCTGAGAACGGCGCGGCGCTCGGCGGGGACGCGAAAGCTGCCGCCCCCTTCGAGAGCGGCGCAGACGAACGCCTCGTGCAGGGCGTCGCCGCTCAGCGGCGCGACGCGCGCCAGGAAGGTAGTGATCGCGTGGGTATCGAGGAGGCGCCCGGTCATGGCTGACCCCCGACGGTGGCGTCGGGCTGGAGCGCCCGGCGCGCGAGCGTTGTCGGCAGATCCAGCAGCGCGGCGGCGATCAGCAACGCCACCGCCAGCCAGCACAGACCTTCCAGCGCGAGGTGAACCAGAGGGCGCCGGTCGGTTCGGCGCGAGGACATGGGCATCCGGGCGCTCATGCTTCCGGCTCCACGGGCTCGGGCGCCGGGCGCGATTGGTCTTCGGCCTTCTGGGCTTCCTCCGGGGTGGAGGCCC
>NZ_PGTC01000003.1:0-662 GCF_002786295.1 Pseudooceanicola marinus
CGCGAAAACCCCCGGAGAGTTTCCCCATGCGTAAGGCGCGGCCCGCTTCGATCCAGTCGGCGGTGCAGACCGCCATTCGCGCGGCCGGCGGTCTTGAGGCCGTGGCCAATGACATCGGCGTCGGGGTCTCGACTCTGTCGCACGGGACGGAAGTCTCGGAGCAGCGCCCGGGCGGGCTTGGCGTCAACTACCTCGACCGGTTGAGCCGGATTGTGCCCGAGGCCGCCGTGCCGATCGCGGCGCATTTCGCGGCTCTGGGCGGCGGGACCTTCCACCCGTTGAACATCGAAGGCTCGACCGCCTCGGACATCCACCGGATCACCCGGGAGTTCGCGGACGTGCTGCAGCGCCATGCCGAGGCGCATTCCTCGGCCTCGGCGGTTCCGCACGACTATTCTCCGAAAGAGGCGCAGGACCAGATCGCCGAACTGGACGAGATGGTCACGGCGGCCATGCAGTTCCGCGCCACGTTGCTCGACAAGGCGGAGCGGCGCGCATGATGGTTCGTCTCACACACCTCTCCCGCCGACGGGCGGGCGATTGTCGCGGGGAGGGCGTCTTCGTTGGCGGCGCGCTCCCCGCGCCGATCATCCATCAGATCCACTCACGGACCCCGGCACAGGCGCCGGGCCGTGCGGAGCGCCGGCTGTCGGGCAGGGCAG
>NZ_PGTC01000003.1:712-2037 GCF_002786295.1 Pseudooceanicola marinus
CCGCGCGGCCGTCCGGGGCGTCGCGGTCCCGATCTGTCCGTCCCCGACTTGGGGCGCGTCCTACCCGGCGCGCCCCGCTTTTTCCCTGGAGGGTTCCGCATGGACATCGTGACCGCAGAAGAGCGCCGTCTGATCGACGAGGCGCTGGAGCGTATCCCCGAGGAGAAGCGGCGAATCCCGTCAGGGGTGAGCGGCATGGACCGGGACTATGTCTGGGACCCGAAGACCCAGTCGCTCATCACCCGCAACGAGGCCTTCAAGGGCGGCTTCCGGACGATGCAGCGCGCGCAGGTGCCGACCCTGGCAGACCGCCTGAAGGATCGGGAGATCGCCCAGGACATCAAGGACGGTCTGAGCATCAGCGAGATCATCCTGCTGCGGCATACGGCGCGCCAGCGCATCCAGCGGGTGGCGCGCGAGGACGGGCTGGAGATCGCCCGGCCGAAGCCCGCGCCGCTCAGGGGCGGGCGGGAGAAGTCGGTCTCGGGCGATGACGAGGAGATCACCCGGAAGATCCTGGCCCTGGTCGATGGCCAGCGGGGTCTGACGGAGATCGCCCGCCTGGCGGGCTGCCACAAGGACGCGGTGCGCCTGCGCCGGGATCGGCTCAAGCTCGATATCCCCGCCGCCAAGCGGAGGAAGATCGCGTGAGGCTCAGACCCCCCGGATTTGGGCCGATTGACAGCGGAGGGCGCCCCATGCGTTGCTTTGACCTGTCCGCTCAGGGGGAGAGGCGGGCAGCCGCCTGGCGCACCCCGCGTGCTGGAGCGGCCCGGCGCGGCGGTGATCTCTGCTTGGCTGCCGCGCCGTTTGGCGGGGTCCCCACGCGACCTGCTCAGTGCCCGCTCTGCGCCATCTGGTTGAGGCTATTGGCGTGCCAAATGGCGCGCCTCCGGTCCCGGGAGGTCGCCTCATGCGCTCGCTGACCTCTGCAGGCGCGGCGTTGCGCGCCGTCGAGACCGATGATCTCGAAGAATACCCGCTGTCGGGCCAGGAACGCCTCGACAGCCATTACTTCATCGCCTGGCATCACCGCCGCTGGCTCAACTCGGAGATGCGCCTGAAGGCCACCGAGGAGTGCCGCGCGCTTTACTTCGATCTGATCTGCATCGCCCAGGAACAGAACCCCATCGGGACGCTTCCAGCGGATACCGAGCAGCTGGCCAAGCTCCTGGGCGTGGATCAGGGGCGGCTGCAGCGGCTTTGCGAGGGCAGCTTCGGCCCGCTTCACAAGTGGCGCCCCTGTCTCTGCGAGGGCGTGGTTCGCCTCTATCACCCGATGGTGCTGGAGGTCGTCACCGACGCCATCGCGCGCAAGCACGACA
>NZ_PGTC01000003.1:2087-2522 GCF_002786295.1 Pseudooceanicola marinus
TGCTGGAGGTCGTCACCGACGCCATCGCGCGCAAGCACGACAACCGGGCGCGCAACGAGGCAGGCAATGCGATGAAGCGCCGGCAGCGCCTGCGCAGCGCCATCGCGGGCTATCACGTGGATCTCGCGGCCAATGACGCGGCCATCCTTTGGATGGACGAATGGCTGATGGAACAGGGCTGCGGCTATCGCGGCGCCTCCTGGATCGAGCGCGCCATCGGCGCCTGGTCCGATCATCAACTTCACATGCACACGCGGGGCGGCAGGCAACTGTCCTGAACTGTCCGGTGGACAGTGTCGGAAGTGTCCACCGGACAGTTCGGACAGTGTCCTGGACACTTTCAAACTGTCCGCTCCGATAGAGACATGGACAGAGACATCAGAAGACACAGGACGTTGCGCGGACAGTTCGAGCGGGACGCCTGTGGATAAGTCG
>NZ_PGTC01000004.1 GCF_002786295.1 Pseudooceanicola marinus
CCCCCCCCCATAAGAGGTTGATTTTAAAGGCTTCATATTTTGCCCCTTCTAATGATCTATAGGAGGGCAAAAAATCCACGCCCGTTCGATCGGGAGCGCGCCCCCACAGCGCTGGTCGAGCGATCGGGCGGGGGTGGAGTTTTTGAACGACGCAGGCGACGAAGGAGCCTGCATCACAGCTATCAGCTAGCTCTAACCTTGCAGCAGCGTGGTCCATTGCCGACAGCGCAACGCGTAGGGATGGGGTGGGTCAGGCAGGGAGGGGAAGGGATATCCCCAGTTCCGCCTTTCAGCGCCCGTGGCAGCTGTCGATTTTGCTGAGAATAGGTCAGGGGCCGGAGGGGCCTGAACTATAGGACGGCGGTGTTGGTTTAGGCTCATACTCCGGGTTCTTGGGATCGCGCTTCCAGGCCTCATTGAGCTTCTGCCTAACCGTTTCCCACTGTCCGGCGAGGAGCGTAGAAAGCGTTTGACGGATGTTCCGGAAGAAGTTTTCCCATCCCTCAACCTCCTTTCGCAGCCGTGCGTTCTCCTTTTCGAGCATTTGGAAGCGTGCAGGGGTGGCGTCGCGCCTGATCTGGTCTGCCTCCTTGCGCGCGGCCTCGAGAAGCGCCTCTGAGACCCGCTGTGCGTCATCTACGGCTTTTCGGCGCATGGTTACCGCTTCAGATCGAATGGCCTCTCTACGGGCCTCTGAGAGCTTCTCCGCATCAAGGGCTGCGCTGGCCCGATCCCAGTGGCCATCGGCGATACCTTCAGCCTGGGCGATGAAGTCGCGCTCTTGGTGAGCTCGCCTCTCCAAGGCAGCAGCTTCTCGTTCCAGTTCACTTACACGCAGCTGGCTACGCTCTTCCTGCTCGCGGGACGCTTGGACAATCCGAGTGCGGGCGTCAGCTGCAAGTTTGCCCGTGCGCTCGATCATGCGCTGGCGTTCCAATGCTTCATCGAGGCTGTTCTTGCGATCTCGCTCTAGATCTTCCTGGGCTTGTTTGAGCTTCTCTTCGCGTTTCCGCAGGTCGGCCGCCTGCTGGATGACCCACTCTCGCGTGGATTGGCCGGCGGGAGCATCAATGGCGCGATCCTCGCCATACTCGATCCCCAGATGATCGAGGGCGAGTGTCATGTGCTGCCGGAGCTTCTGAAAGCTTCCCGGCTTCGAGAGGGTGGGATGAGATGCCCGGCCGACAGTACGAATACCCTGAGAGGTCAGAGCCGCCGCCTTGCGCTCTTCGAACTGCTCAGGGGTCTCGCCGCGCTTCTGCTTTCCCGGTTTCCGAGCTTTCTTGAGGTAGGTCGGGGCTACCACTGCATGGATGTGGGGTGTGTCTTCGTCCAGGTGCAGCTCAGCGAAGACGAGATCGTCGCCATGCTCGGCCTGGAGCTGGTTTATGGCGGCCTTTTTCCACGCGTCCAGGCGATCCTCATCCCATGTTCCAACCGCATCAGGATCATCAGGGCGAAAGTAGCCAGGAGACACGGACACCACGATCCGCAGATAGGGCGACTCCGATTGCGCGGCAGGCTTCTTAACCCCGTCTGCGTAGAGGTTCTTGAGCGACTGCATCAGGCCGCGCTCATCGCCCTGGAGGATCTCGTTCAGGTGTGACCGTTCGGGGACGATGTTGGATGCACCGTCAGGCACACGCTTCAGGCAATGGCGGTCCAGTGAGGCGATCATGGACGGTGAGGCCGGTTCGATGTTGTAGACGAGTTTGTGTGCCATGGGTAAAGGCTAGCACGGCGGCAGATGACTGCAAAGTCTCTTTGCTCATAAGGAGACTTTGTATGGTCCCCGGCTGCGCCACCCCACAAAGTCTCCTGATGAGCCCTGCCGGGAGCTTCTCCGATCTGACGATCTGCGCGGTTAGCGACCTCCGGCCAGCACCTTGCCAGGCCACCCTTGGTGGCCGCAAACCTCATCCTTCCCCTGCCTTGTAGGGGCGATGTCAGGATGGGTTTGCAAGAGGTGTCCGCTTGTTCTGAGGTGCGGGTATCAGAAGCCGAGGTATTCCGGGGGGACGGTTGCGGTCAGCCAGACGCCATTGTCGGCGCACCAGAAGGGCAACCCGTTCGCATGCATTGCGGCGGTGTTCACCCGCAACACCACAGGGCGACCATGCCGGGTGCCAACCTTGATGGCGGTTTCCTCATCTGGCGACAGGTGGACGTGTTGGCGGCGCCCAGGCTTGATGCCGCTCGCGAAGATCGCATCAAGGTTATCGCGGGCCGTGCCGTGGAACAGTGTGGCCGGTGGCTCGGCGACCGCCAAGCCCAGATCGACGGTAACAGAATGCCCTTGTGCAGCTCGAATACGGCGGCCGTCTTCAGAGAGCGTGAACCGTTGTTTGTCGTTGTCGATAACGATTTGGCGGAGCCTATCAGGAGTAAGCCGATGTCCTGCCTTTTTCATACCCCGCAAGAGCTGGTCCACTTGGACCCATCCTCCAGGACTAAGCGTCAGCCCAATAAGATCAGGTTCATGGCGCAGGATACGTGATAAGAACTTGCTCTCTTTTGACATGACAACCAGAGGAAACAAAAAAGCCCGCCGGATGGTTCCGTCGGGGCTTGCACTTATCTCGGATTTGTGTTATTCTAGTTAACTGGACCCATGTGGCGTGGGTTCAGACAACATCAATCGCACCGCGAATCGGCGACTACACATTGACGGTATGCACTATTCTTTTTCCTCCGTCAAGCCGGTCATGGTGCACAGCTATGAGAGGTAAATACCATTGCAGTACGCCATGCAGGTCTTTGAGACCGAAGAAAATGAACAGTTTCGAGTAGTTGATCGCAACGGAGAGCCTTGGTTCGTGCTCTCCGAGGTCTGCAAAAAGCTTGGGATTGTGAACGTATCGGACGCCGCAAGCCGTCTGGACGAAGATGAAAAAGATAACATCGGAATTACCGATGCTATCGGTCGGACACGTTCGACGATCATCATCAACGAGCCTGGCCTCTATACCTTGGTGCTTCGGTCATCGAAGCCTGAAGCCAAGCAGTTCAAGAAGTGGGTGACATCTGAGGTCCTCCCTACGATCCGTCGAACAGGTAGCTACCATGGTCGCGTACCAGCGTTCATCAAGAGGGCTAACCTGAACTGGGATAGGGTGTCGGCAGGCCATTTCTCAGTGATTAATGAGCTGACAGTACGACTTTGGGGCCGGTTGGAGATGGTCGGCCATACAATGGCTGACACTGGGCCGGACGGTAAACAGCTCCGGCCGGATACGAGCGTGGGACGTCTCTTCGCCAAGCACCTGCGGGATGAGCACCCAGGGTTGGCAGATAAATATGGATACTATCTCCACACCACCCCTGAGTGGGAAGGCGACGTGCGGGAGTATCCTCTGGAGGTACTCCCGATTTTCATCAGGTTTATCGATGAAGTTTGGATTCCCCAGCATTCCGAGCGTTACTTCAACACCCGTGATCCGGCAGCTTTGCCCTATCTTCCGAAGCTTCTGCCCTTGCCTACAGGGGCAAGTTTGTAACTTCTAAGCGGAGGGGCCGTCTGCGGCCCCTCCTGCAAATCACGCTTATTTATTACTCCACAAGCGTTTGAAGAATCCTTGCGGCCGCTTGTCTTCCAAGAGTGCAGTGGCCTGCTGCCGCCACTTGTCTCGGTCCTCGCGCAGATCGGAAATCACAGCATCTTTGTCTGCTAGTCGCTCTTGGGCTGCCTCAAGACGCGCTTGCAACGCTTTGAAATCACCAGATTCTGTGGCGTTTACCTGTGTTTCCTTTGGGGTTTCTTGGGGTTCACTCTTGGGTGTTGGTGGGTAAACCCTGTGCAGCTCAGAAGGGTCGATGCGAAACGCACCCGTGTCGTCCTTTGAGGCGGATATTCGTCCTGATTTTATGGCCTTCGAGATGGTCGCCTTCGACTTCCCCGTGGCCTTCGCAGCCTCTCCAAGGGTGTACACCATGGGGTTTCCTATCGTTCACAGTTACCTGTTTTTATACTGTTCACCTGTTTACTCGTCTTCCCTTGCCGGGGTGCCCGGCAGATCGACTTCCATTCCTGGGAAGCTGGGCTGAGAGATTGGGGGCAAGCCGCTGCCCGAGGGGATTTGCATCTCTCCAATGCGGGGAAGGTGGTGCAGAGCGGCTTTGTCGGCCTCGATGGGTTCGGGCTGTTCATCTTCGGCCAAGAGCACCTCTGCCTGAAGGCGCGCGTAGCGCAGGCGGTCCCTGGCTTCGGTCCAGACTACGCGGCTGTTGAGGACATAGGCGTTGACGGTACCGCTTGCGCCGATTTGTTGAACCTCGATCCAGTTGCCAGCTTCGAGAGTCTTCAGTGCGCGTTTCACGGTGGAGGCCGACGAACCCATGAGTTTGGCCAGCACTTTGTGGGATGCGACGACCGCGTTCTGGTCACCGACGTTGGCTGCCAGGACATGGAGCAACGCGGAGGCCGCCGGATGTTTCGTGCCTAACCGTGCCCAAGCCTCATGTGCGGCGCGGTCAGTCTGCACGAAGTGGCCACGAGTGGGTTTGCTCGGGAGTGTTTCCCGGTTTTCGGCTTGTGCCCGCCCTGGTTCATCCATGACCTACCCCTAGTCCATCGGTGGTTAAATTTGAATCACACATAGTCATTTGTCGATCACGTGTGGTATGCATTATGCCGTCAAAATTCGTCCATGTCTGCACAAATTTCGCTCAGACCTAGGTCACAGCTATGACCTAGGGGTAGGTCATAGCTGTGACCTACCCCCCCCC
>NZ_PGTC01000005.1 GCF_002786295.1 Pseudooceanicola marinus
ATGGTGCCCCCACACGGGTTGTATTCCCGTTGCAGGCATCGCGTCAGCTGGTAGCTCCAGCGAAACAAGGGCTATCAGCCGGGGAGTCACCGCGTCAACAGGCACCAGTTGGTCTACGGTTTGGTCTACGGTAGCAGGACCGCAGAGAGGCGCTGTGAGGTGGTTAAACGGTTCAGCTAGGGTTGGCCTAAGCTTCACCGCAGGTGAGCGCCTAGGGCCCTCTACGGCGCAGCTAAGGAGGCCTCTTCCTCAGAGGACGAATAGTGACCCACCCCACCGGGGGAAACGCCGAAGCTCGATACATAAGATCGGGCTCTCAGCTATCTGCCCCATAAACATCTTGGGTATGGGAGGGGGGAGGAAGAGCTTCAGCTTTCACTTACGGGTCCCACTATGGGGAGCTACCTGTAGCTACCTGCTGTAGCTATTGCTTATGCTTGATAGTCCCCCTCCTCCTTCCCTTGAACCTATAGCCTTAGGCTACAAGCTGTAGTGGCTCAGCATGGACCTCAGCTTCATCCGAAGTGTCATCAGCTGTTTCAAGCTGCTCCTTGGTGATGAGGTCTACCACCCCCTCCTGTCCCGTCCTCTTCTTGAAGACCTCCAGCATGACAGCCATAGCTTTGGCTGCTGCTGAGGCTGGGACCAGGACTGCATCATGGATGGGGAGGGCGACGATGCCGTGGCTCTTCAGCGTCAGCAGGACCTCGACAAGGATTTCGCTTTCGAGGAACTGGCAGCGGTGACCGATGCCGGTGAAGAAGTAGCCCGCGATGTCTGGGTGAGCGGCCATGATGGCATCTGTCACGTCGCCGATCTTCACCGCCTTCGGGAAAAGATGCCGGGTGTCCACCGGGAACCGTGACTTCGGAGCTTCGACAAACAGCATGGAAGACGCGACCTTCTTGATGCCGGGGCGATACTCCTCGAACCCCGGTATGGCGTAGAGGTCATCCATGCCGGGAACCTGTCCTGCCAGCGCGTAGACCAAACGCGGCATGACCTGCCCGTAGTCAAGCTCGATAACGTCCTCTCCGTTGATCTTTAGGTGGGAAAGCCGGTCGCGCTTGCTCATGAGTTGCCAGAAACCGCCGAAAAGTCGTCCACCGCTCTCGAAGCTCTCGCGCGTGAAAACCCTCCGCAGCTGTCGCTTGTTCACATCCACAGCAGCAGAGCCTGTAAAATCGAGAGACGCCATCGACAAGAAGACGTTGATCTCCCTTACCTGAGACCGAAGCCCCATGGTGATCGCTGTCTCGGGGTAGTCGATCAGCTGGCCACGCTTCTTTCTACTGACAGGGCAGCTCTTCAGTTCGATTGGCTCGGGACGCGGTCGCTCACCGAAGTCTGCCGGTGTCAGCTCGTACAGTTGAACCAACTGCTGCAGCCGAACGGAAGGGACCACAACCGTGCGCTTGCTCTGACCTTTCTTCGCCCTGTACCCAAGCTTTTGCTCAATCAGCGCCACGCGGGGGTCGGCCATCAGATCGAGCAGCTGGCGCAAGGTCTTACTTGTGGCGGCATTCCCGTATCGGGAGACCCGGCCCAAGTGTCGGTTGGATCGGGACAGATGCAAGCCCGTCGCCTCGTCGCACAGAGCGTTGATGGCCAAGTCAGAGGCCAGCGCGGTCAACATGCGCTCAAAGGTCCTCTTGTCATTGGGTCGGCGTTTGCGCTTGCGCAGCCCGGCTTCTTCCTCGTGAGCTTCGAGCAACGCAGCCACCTCATCCACGAAGTTTTGCCCTGATAGGGTGATCGGAAAACGCCACGGGTCGAATGGCCGTTCGCCATGGCGCTGCTCGCCGTCGGCATCGCCGACAGCTTCGGTGTTCTCGGTAGTCATGGGGAGCTTTTTGGATTTGGGGAGTTTCCATCGTTCTGATGGTGGGCCCCAAATCCTCAGGCGGCGGCGTAGATGCCCTCTCGGCCCGTCTGATAGGCGTCGAATATGTGGCGGTAGAGGGTGTCACATTTGCGATTGAAAAGGTCTTCGTCGTAGGCGTCAGGAAGACCTCGGTCGAGTGTCACCTCGATAGCCTTGCGCACTGCGCCACGGCCTTGTTCCTTCTTGGTCCAGTCAAGCACCAGCTTTTCATCTTTGAGCGACCGCAGAAGTGAACGTGCTACTGCTTTCACCTGTTCACGCTCCTTATCGGTCAGTTCCGGCACCGGTTTGGTCAGGATGTCAAAGACGGCCTTCTCCTCCTCACTCAGTCCCTCGCGGACAGTCTGCCGTTCCTCTTTCGACAGGTCTTCAGCCAGCTCCAGCAGGGCTCGGAAAAAAGCCTCAGTATTCTGACTGGCAGTGTTGTAGCTGTCGATCAGCTGCTGGAAGCGGTCAAGGAAATCAGCCCGTGTCGGGTTTCGGGTAACCATTGCCGTTAGCTTCAAACTCAGCAAAGAGCGTAGCCGTTCAGCCTCTGTGCGCTGTTTCCCTGTGTCGAACTTTTCCCTAAGCTTGTCGAAGTCGATCTGGCTGATGTCTATGACTTCTGGGTTTTCTGGTGTCTCGTAGGGTATGGGAGCTACAGAGCGATCCAGCAGGTCCTCAACATCCTGCATGATGGCGCTGATATCGGGTTTGGGCATCAAGGACCTGATACGCTCAGCAAGTACGGTAATCAGGACCACATCAGGCGCAAACTCCGAGGACGACCGATCCGGCAAAATCGCCTTGTAGATCCGCGAGATAGCTCGTGCCCGTCCCAGATACTGGCGCTTCGCTTCATCCGTCTCGATCAGCTTCTCGACAGCCTCCCCGACTAGCGCGACTTTCTCTAACCCTTGCGCTTGCTTGATCTCAGAGGGCACGACATCGCGCTCGACCATAAACTGCAGTGTCTCTGCCAGCCTGTGCCGCAGGTGTTCTATCAGATCGCTCTTGTCCCTGATGGGTGGTTCAGCAGAGCCAGAGTTGCCGCCGCCGTAGATAGCGAGCGCTTTCTGCAGGTTCCTGAACACCCCGACGTAGTCCACGATGAACCCCGCTTCCTTTCCAGGGAAGTTCCGGTTCGCCCGAGCAATGGTCTGCATCAGCGTGTGGTTCTTCATCGGCTTGTCGAGGTATATCGTGGAGCAGGATGGCACGTCGAAGCCGGTGATCCACATCGCACAGACGAAGACGAGCCGAAGCGGGTCGTTGGCATCCTTAAACCGCTCGTCGAGGTCTTCCTCCACCAGACGCTTACGGTGCGGGCGGATATCCAGCCCTTTGTCTGCCAGTTCCTTGATTTCGTTCTGGCTCTGCGAGACGACGACTGCCATATCAGTGGATGCCATGAGGGCAACTTGGGCTTCCAGGATCGGGCGTTCGTCTTTTTTGGCCGTAGCAAGTTTCGTTTGCAGCTCTTCCTGGTAGCACTTCCACTCGGCTCGCACCTTGTCGTGCATCTTCACCGCAGTGGCCTTGTCTATGCACACCATCATCGCCTTCGACCTGAGACCTCGACCGACGAAGTGCCTCACAAGATCTGAGGCGATAGCGTCCAGACGGTCATCACGCGTGATCAGGTGGTACTCACGAGCGAACTCGCGCTCGACCTTTCGAGCTTGGTCTTCGTCTAGATCGGCTTCCTCCAGCAGGTCTTCCAGATCTCCGCCCAGTTCCCCGTTGGTCAGCTGCAGCTCGGGAATGCGGTTCTCGTAGTAGAGAGGTACGGTCGCACCGTCTGCGATGGATTGCGCGAAGTTGTAGACTGAAACGTAGTCCCCAAAGACCTCACGCGTTCTTTCCTCACCTGCCATCAAGGGCGTTCCGGTGAAGCCAAGGAAAGCGGCGTTCGGCAACGCGTTGCGCATGTTCAAGGCTAGTGCGTCATACTGGCTACGGTGGGCTTCATCGGTGATGACGATAATGTCGCGTCGGTCCGAAAGTTGCGGGTAGGCCGCGCCATCACGGGTGTTGAACTTCTGGATCAGTGTGAAGACGTAGCGATGATCTGCGGAGAGCAGCTGCTTGAGATGTGCGCCGCTTTGAGCATGGGCTTCTGAGTTGGTAACAGCACCGGTTGCAAGGAAGGTCTTGTAGAGCTGTTCATCCAGTTCCTGCCGGTCCGTGACGATCACGAAGGTCCAGTTGCCTGGCACAGTCCGCAGGATTTTCTGGCAGAAGAACACCATCGACAGAGACTTCCCACTGCCCTGCGTATGCCAGAACACACCAAGTCGACCTGCTTCTCCCTCGGGCCGATCTTGAGAGCGGACGACGCCCTGGATGGCTGCATTAACGCCGAGGAACTGGTGGTTCTTGGCCAGCTTCTTGACCAGACCGGCCTTCTCTTCCTCGTAGACGATGAAGTTTTCGATCAGGTCAAGTAGCCGCGACGGCTCACACAGCCCGCGAATGGCGGTTTCCAGCGATACCCGACCAGCTTCCTCTTCGTCGTCGATCCTCTTCCACTCGTTGAAGAACTGCCAAGGCGCGAAGGTGCTTCCGACCTTGGTGTCTAGCCCGTTCGAGAGCAGCACGAAGGCGTTCGGCGTGAACAGGTGGGGGACCGTGTTGCGGTAGTCGGTGATATTACCGTCGTAAGCAGACTTTAGGGCAACGCTAGGCTTCTTCAGCTCGACCAGCAGAAGCGGGATACCATTGACGAAACCAACAAGGTCTGGACGGCGGCGGTACATATCGCCCTTTACCCAAAGCTGCGAGGCGAGAAGGAAGTCGTTCGCAGCCGGGTTGCGCCAGTCGATGACACGGGCTGTTCTGGTTTCCTGTCCACCGCGCGGGGGCGCGACCTTGACCTTCACCCCCTCGCGCATGAGCTTCCACAGCTCATGGTTGGCGTTCACGGGAACCATACGGGATCGGTCTCGGGTGATCTCTTCAATCGCTTGAACGATGGCTGGCGCAGGAAGCTCTGGGTTCAGTCGCTCCAGCGCGGTGCGAAGCCGCTCCTCCAAGATGACCTGCTTCTCGCTTTCGCGTCCCTCAGTAGACTTGCCGCCTGCCCACTCGTGATAGAGGTTTGCCGTCTGCCAGCCCAAGCTGTCGAAGAGCTGGATCGCGGGCTGCTCTACAGCCGCGTCCTCTCCGTACTCGTGGGGCTGGTCAGTCGGGCTCATGGGCAGAAAATCTCGCCCCGCGCCTTGCAGTTGAAACGGTCGATCACGTCCTCGGCTTCATATCCGATGGCCTGGTGCCAATCAGCCAGACAGGACTGAAAATAGCCTACGTCGTCGACATAGTCCTCCACCTCACCCCTGCAGCGGTCAAAGGACCACTCATCGTCAAATGTACCGTACCGGTCGATGCAGTTGGGAGGATCTGGCTCATAGCAAGAGTGATAGGTCTGCGCCTCACTATCCGCAGCGGAGCAAACGACTATCGACGCGAAGAGGATCGGAAGAAGTCTCATTCTGCAGCCTCCAGCATAGCCTCTGCTCTGCTCACGTCGATCTCGCCAGAGACCAGTTTGGGGAGCAGCAGGTCGCTCTGGGCGCGGAGATTGGCGTTCATGTGCCTCAGGTTGTCAGCCTGTTTGAGCGCGGGACGCGCGATTGCCAGAAATCTCTCATGCAAGGATTCGGAAGGCACAACCACTTTGCATTGCTTTGCATCCCCCTGAGAGATGAATGGCTGTGCAGCACCCCGTTTGGGCCAGTAGTCCGAGAGACCTGTAGTGAAGAATAGATACTCGTCGCTGATACTTTGGTCGCGTGAGAAAAAGCGGATGGTGTTTTTAATGCATGACCATTTGCCTCTTGCGAACCAAGTGATCCCGCAGTTTGCCCCAATAGCACTCAACACAATACCTGTTCGTTCATAATCGAAATGTGGCAGGAATCCATCGGGACCTGCTGCACTGTAGGCAACACAGCCGCTATCAACGTATGACTTCTTGGTCGTTTTGGTGTCCCCCCAAGCCACGTCGGCAACTTCGCCCAACGTAACCTCGGACCATCCCGTCGGCAGGTCCCCATCGAACTTCGCAGTCTCATGTCCCGGAAAGCGGAAGCAGACGAACCACTCGTCGTAGAGCCGCCGGGCCATCTCTTCGAGGATTGCGATGCGACGCGTGTTATTCTCGATCAGGTCGTCATAGGCCGATAGGATCGCAGCAATGCGCTGTTGGGTCGGAAGGGGGGGGAGATCGATCTCGATCTGCTTCATGTTCATCTGGCTCAGCTTAGGTTGCGCTGCGCCGGTGATGTAGCCGCTAATGTTTGTCTGTGCGAACCAGTGCTTAAGGAACTCGTCGTCCGCCTTATCTGCCTTTCCCCGGATGATGTGGGCATGATTGTTAACCCAGAAGCGCCCCTTGGCGAAAAACGCCACCGGAAGTTTTCGGCTGTTCAGGTTTTCTCCGTCCTCCGCAACAAGAAGATAGCGTCCTTCGAAGATGAAATCATCGATATAGTCTACTATTCCTGACGCGCCGTAGTACGGATATGGCCCCTGCCGTTGTGCTCTCTGGCCTGAGTTCAGAGGAACGCGTCGCGCATCGAAAAAGTCGATCACATCGCCGAGTTTAACTGCCTCCCACTTCACCGCAACCCCTCCAGCACCAGCGCGGCGTTATCCGCGATCTGCTGCTCCAGCGCCGCAGCCTCTGCGCTCAGCTGCAACAGGTTCTCGTTCAACTCCTCGAACCGCTCCACAAAGTGCACGTCCTCGCCGCCCCTCGTTGAAGCCCCGACATAGCGTCCGGGGTTCAGGCTCCAGCCCAACGCCTCGATCTCTGCCCTCGTCGCGACCTTACACAGGCCCGGCACGTCCACGTAGCCCTCACCCAGCCCATGCTCGGCCAGCAACTCGGCACTGCCAGCTTCGGCTTTCACCGCCTCGCCGCGATACAGCCGCACAATATTCGACAGCAGTTCAATCTGTTCGGGCAGGAAGTCGCGGTGGGCGCGGTCAATCTGGCGAAAGATGGATCGGGCATTGAGGAACAGGACGCTGTCCTGTCTTTCTGTCCCGCGTTTGCTCTTGTCGAAGAACCAAAGGGTACAAGGCAAGGTGACGGTGTAGAAGAAGTTCGGCCCGACCGAGACGATGACATCAATGCCGCCGTCCTCGATCAGATGCTGCCGGATCAACTGTTCGCTACCTCTCGCATCGCCAGCGGAGTTCGCCATGACAAAGCCCGCGCGACCCTGGTCGTTCAGGGCGGAGTAGAACAGCTGCATCCAGAGATAGTTGGCGTTGTCAGGCTTGGGTATGCCGAAGGGGAAGCGCCAGTCCCCTTCCAGGTCGTCCTTGCGAACGCCCGAGACGTTGAAGGGCGGATTGGCCATCACGAAGTCGAAGCCGCCAGACTCCGAGAAGACCCTTGGGAAAAGCTGCTTGATGTCCGTAGCGTAGGTGTTGGCTTCGCGCACGTCGCCAGAGAGACCATGAACGGCGAGGTTCATCTTGTTGAGGTTCACCGTCACCCGGTCTTTCTCGACCCCGTAGACGCTGATCTCGCGGCTGGCGGTCTGGCCGTGGCGCTCAACAAAGTTGGCCGATTGCACGAACATGCCCCCCGAGCCACAGGCCGGATCGAGGATGCGCCCGTGATAGGGCTCGATGATCTCGACGATCAGTTTGACGATGGACTCAGGTGTATAGAACACCCCGCCTTTCTGCCCTTCCTTCATGGCGAAGTTGCCGAGGAAGTATTCGTAGACCTTGCCGAATGCATCACCGGTCAGTTCAACCGGAGCGAGGAGACGGATCAGCTCGACAAGCACCTCATTGTCGAGGTCGGTGTAGGTCTGAGGCAGAGCGCCGGAGAGGTCGGGATTATCCTCCTCAATGGCCTTCATCGCCTCGTTGATCGCTTTGCCGATGTCGTCGCTTTCGGTCAGGCTTTGGAGGTGACTGAACCGCGCCTCGGGTCGCAGGAAGATGACCCCCTCCGCGTCATAGTCTGCCTTGCTAATCTTGCGGCGTTTGCCCGAGCCTACTGCGCCAATACGACTTTCAGCCTCAGCATAGCGCTTCTCAGCATAGCGTAGGAAGATGAGCCCCAGGACGGGGGTGGAGAACTGGCTGGGTTTCAGGCCTGTATTGGCCCACAGCTGATCTGCTGCTGCCCACAGCCGTTTCTCGATTTCAGCGCTAACCATTCCCGCCCCGTTTGATTTCTTAGTCTTAAACAGCTTGCAAGATACACACGCCAGCTTCCCAGTGTCGAGGTCCTGCTGATGCTGAAGAGCCACGGCATCGTCGCCCTCCCCATCCATGATGCAGTCCTGGTCCCAGCCTCAGCAGCAGCCAAAGCTATGGCTGTCATGCTGGAGGTCTTCAAGAAGAGGACGGGACAGGAGGGGGTGGTAGACCTCATCACCAAGGAGCAGCTTGAAACAGCTGATGACACTTCGGATGAAGCTGAGGTCCATGCTGAGCCACTACAGCTTGTAGCCTAAGGCTATAGGTTCAAGGGAAGGAGGAGGGGGACTATCAAGCATAAGCAATAGCTACAGCAGGTAGCTACAGGTAGCTCCCCATAGTGGGACCCGTAAGTGAAAGCTGAAGCTCTTCCTCCCCCCTCCCATACCCAAGATGTTTATGGGGCAGATAGCTGAGAGCCCGATCTTATGTATCGAGCTTCGGCGTTTCCCCCGGTGGGGTGGGTCACTATTCGTCCTCTGAGGAAGAGGCCTCCTTAGCTGCGCCGTAGAGGGCCCTAGGCGCTCACCTGCGGTGAAGCTTAGGCCAACCCTAGCTGAACCGTTTAACCACCTCACAGCGCCTCTCTGCGGTCCTGCTACCGTAGACCAAACCGTAGACCAACTGGTGCCTGTTGACGCGGTGACTCCCCGGCTGATAGCCCTTGTTTCGCTGGAGCTACCAGCTGACGCGATGCCTGCAACGGGAATACAACCCGTGTGGGGGCACCAT
>NZ_PGTC01000006.1 GCF_002786295.1 Pseudooceanicola marinus
GCTGAAGAGCCACGGCATCGTCGCCCTCCCCATCCATGATGCAGTCCTGGTCCCAGCCTCAGCAGCAGCCAAAGCTATGGCTGTCATGCTGGAGGTCTTCAAGAAGAGGACGGGACAGGAGGGGGTGGTAGACCTCATCACCAAGGAGCAGCTTGAAACAGCTGATGACACTTCGGATGAAGCTGAGGTCCATGCTGAGCCACTACAGCTTGTAGCCTAAGGCTATAGGTTCAAGGGAAGGAGGAGGGGGACTATCAAGCATAAGCAATAGCTACAGCAGGTAGCTACAGGTAGCTCCCCATAGTGGGACCCGTAAGTGAAAGCTGAAGCTCTTCCTCCCCCCTCCCATACCCAAGATGTTTATGGGGCAGATAGCTGAGAGCCCGATCTTATGTATCGAGCTTCGGCGTTTCCCCCGGTGGGGTGGGTCACTATTCGTCCTCTGAGGAAGAGGCCTCCTTAGCTGCGCCGTAGAGGGCCCTAGGCGCTCACCTGCGGTGAAGCTTAGGCCAACCCTAGCTGAACCGTTTAACCACCTCACAGCGCCTCTCTGCGGTCCTGCTACCGTAGACCAAACCGTAGACCAACTGGTGCCTGTTGACGCGGTGACTCCCCGGCTGATAGCCCTTGTTTCGCTGGAGCTACCAGCTGACGCGATGCCTGCAACGGGAATACAACCCGTGTGGGGGCACCATTTCATCAGCTAACACATTGGTTTTGCTCCAGTTATTCGCAGTAGCTAGGAGCCGTAGACCATGTCGGCTCTGGTGACCGCCCTCAACCACTTGCGCAGCACCTCCACCGGGTATCCCGACCCGTAGCTGTGGCCCACGCCGTCAGTCTGCCAACCGCCGATCTGGTCAACGATGTCAGCGGGGCACTCCACAGCCCTCAGGCGATCCCGCATGGCGTGGCGGAAGCCATGCATGGTCGTTTCCGCAGCTGCATGTTCCTTTAGCCATTTGTTCAGCGCGGCGCTGGCAGAGTTGGCATTGGTCGCCTCCCCAGTGTTATAGCGAGGGAAGGCAAACTTGCTGTCTCCCCCCTCTTCCAGGATACGCAGCGCCGCCCATTTCGCCATACCTTCAAGCGGAACATCGCGCTGGCTGCCTTTGGTCTTGAGACGCCGCCACGGATGCGGTCGCACATGAGCCACGACCTCGCCATCAGCTGAGACCGTCAGGTCCTCACGCAGCAACCCAGCCGCCTCCGCAAGGCGCATTCCGGTGTCAGAGACCAGCGCGACCAGCCACCGCAGCTCATCATCTGCTGCTACACAGAGCCTTTGTATCTGCGCCAAGCTGTCAGCCGCGACTGGCTTGCGCTCGGAAACGCCAGCGTCCCGGTCATAGTAGACCCCAGTGAAAGGATTTATGAGTGACAGCCCCATCTCGCTGGCCGCGAAGTTGGTGACCGCTCGGACAGTTCCAAAGACGCGCGTCATACTGCTACCCGCCAGACCTCGGGCGACCAAGGCGTCACGAAAGGCGTTCGCATCCGCCTTCGAGTAGGCATCGAGTGGCTTGTCGCCACAGGCGTCTATGACGTAGCCGCAGGCCCGCTCCGCAGCTCTGTGGAAGGTCTTGGATTTGCCCTTTCCCTTTTGCGTCAGGTAGATCCCGACCGCCTCGGACAAAAGAACAGATGACGAAGTGGGAACGACAGCGGCAGGTTCTGTCGTGCGGTCCGCTTTGCCTCTCATCTGGCGCAGCATGTGCTTGCCCGGCAGTTCGGTGACCTGGCTGCGCAGGTGATACCAATACTCATCCAGTTGATCTGCTGCACGACGCGCCCTGGCCTCAGCGATCCTCGGGGACCTTGTGCGAAGGGAATAGGCGATGCGGGTCGCTGTGTAGTGGTCCCTCAGCTCTTTTGGGATGCGGCGGGTAAAGTAGAACACTCCGTCCTTCACGAAGGTGAATGCGGGCGAAATGGTCTCCGACATGGTCTACGGCTCCTAGCTACTGCGAATAACTGGAGCAAAACCAATGTGTTAGCTGATGAAATGGTGCCCCCACACGGACAGGCAAAGATGGGAAAAAGCTCTGCAATAACAGCGCCACGGCGTCCCAGACCGGTCCCCGCTGCGCCCTCGTGATTTCAACGGGTTGCAGGCGATGTGTCCCACGGTTTCGGGCGGCGCCGAGGCGGGGAGAAGTAGCGGCAACGCTACTCCCCCTTGATCAAATGTAGCTTTGACGCTACATACCTCCCATGAAGTCGATCACTTACAAGCCAGCAGCCATCCGCGTGCTCCGCAAGATGCCCCGGAGCGACGCGAAACGGATCACCGGCAAGATCGAGCAATACGCCGAGGAACCCTCTTCGCTGGCCAACAACGTCAAAGCCCTGAAGGGCCGGGAGGGCATACGGCTTCGGGTCGGTGACTGGCGGGTGATCATGAACGATCAGGGCGAGGTCCTGGACGTGCTGGCAATTGGCCCCCGTGGCGGGGTCTACGACTGAAGGAGGCGATGATGAACGAAATGGTGACCATTCCCCGCGACGAATACGACCGCCTGCGCCAGGCGGCCGAAGATCTGTCGGACCTGCAGGCCTATGACCGGGCCATGGAAGCCGGCGGCGAAAGCGTCCCGGCCGAGTACGTGAACCGGATCCTGGACGGCGAGAACCCCGTGCGGGTGTACCGCGACTGGCGCGGCATGACGGCCGCCGCCCTGGCCGAGGCCTCCAAGCTCAACCGCGTCCAGATCACCCAGATCGAAACCGGCAAGCGCAGCGGCAACGTCGAGACCATGAAGAAGCTCGCGGACGCCCTGGGTGTCAGGGTGGATGACTTAATCTGACGTTTCCGCACGGTACCCTTGGCCAACGGTAAATGGCCTAAAGCCATAGGGAATGGTAGCAGCCCATAGCGATCACTTGTGCCAGGAGCAGAGAACGACCGCCCCCAGCCCTTCCGCGGCATCCATGCTAAACGCAGCGTCGCGCTTGGCGCGGACAGGCAGGGCGGAGAGCGAGTTTTCGCTGCGCTTGGCACTGATGTCTGCTGTGAGCAATAGTGGAGCTTATGAAGTCATGATCCTTGGCTGTGGTCGAGTAGTCTGGAGGACTCGACGCGGACCCAATCCGCGATTGGACCCATGCTACACCACGCCAATAGGTCGCGCGGCGGTCGGCCGTTCACTGCAGGTATCCAATCCAACATCTTCTGCGTTGGACGGCAGCACAGCTTAGGCTTGCACATTGCCCGAGTGTCGACCAACGTGGGTCAGATCAAATACTCAGATCTTTCAGAGGATTAATGAGCCTCCATATTACCAAGATTGACGTTCGAAATTTCCGCTCGGTGCGAAACCTTTCGCTGTCACCGGGCAAACTGGCCGTGCTGGTAGGCCAGAATGACTCAGGAAAGTCAAACGTCCTCAGAGCCCTGAACCTGTTCTTCAATGGCCGGACCATGCCCACAGATGATCTCGACTTCGAGATTGACCATAACGTGTTCAATAAACCAAACCGCAGGGCCAAGGAAATCTCCATCAAGCTCGAAATCGAGCTTCCCGAGTCGTATCGGGCCACGAACGGCGACTTCGTGGTTTGGGAGCGCCGCTGGCGTTCTGAGGGCTTGGTTTTTGACGAATACTCCGGACGGCGACGCGTGGCCGGTCCACGTGGAGGAGCCAATATCGAAACAGTGGAAATCCCGAAACAGTCCAACGCTCATGCTCTGCTGCGGAACGTCAATTTCGTCTATGTGCCCGCAATTAAGGACTTAGAATACTTCTCGGAACTGCGAGCCAGCATTTACGACATCATTGCCGAGGTTGCCGACCGTGAATTCCGCAACTCAAGCCAGGATTTCGAACAATCAATATCCCACCAGCTTCAAGATCTGACGAACCATATCACGGTGTCTCTCGGTTTCCGATCTCGGTTGGCACTCCCCAAGGACCTTAGCCATATTTTTGAGAGCCTCGATTTTCTGAGCGAAGGCCAGAACATTTCGCTTGACGCACGGGGCGACGGGATCAAGGCCAGACATATCCCCCTGATCCTCAAATTCATGGCGGACAAAAAGCGTAGCCTTCAGGTACGGGGGGCCCAGCCTCACACGTTCATCTGGGGATACGAAGAGCCGGAAAATAATCTGGAACTCTCCAGTTGTGTGGAACTCGCCGACCAATTCTGGGGGTTCATTGACCATGGAGTCTCCCAGATATTCCTGACTACTCATTCCCCTGTCTTCTACAATCTGCACCGCAAGCAGGACGAGGGCGAAAGCCGGATTTCTTGTCACCACATCTTCCGAGAGGCGGATGAGGAGGGAACCAAACAGGCAACGGAGCTTGGCGATCTTGATGATCGGATGGGAGCCACGGCCCTGTTCGCACCCATGGTGATGGAGTTAGAGGATAGGGTGCGGCGCCAGGAACAAGCCCGAGCCGAAGTGGAGCGGCTTACACAGGCCAACCGCCGGAAAATCTTTGTCGAGGGCGACTCCGACAAGCTCATCATCGACAAAGCCCTGAGAGTGTTTGCGGCAGAAAGGGCCGCTGAAATCGATGTCGCAACCAAAGTCGGGGCTGGGATCAACTACGTGATCGACATGCTCCAATCATGGAGGAGCCAGGCAAAACACCACCAAGAGTTACCCAGGGCTGCGGGTCTGTTGGACCTCGACCCAGAAGCGAAGACCGCGCTCAAGAATTGGAATGATGTCCCCGAGAATATCAAGTCGGCGAAGTGCTTCAAGCTGCCAACGCCACCCCATCTGATTCCCGTGCTTCAGGCGGGGTTTAGGGTGCCAGTTGTTCTTGAATGCCTCTATGACAAGGAAGCATGGGCGTGGGCCGACGGCCGCGGGCATCTCAGGGCCAGGAACGTTCCCGGTGTGATCTCGAACGAACTCAACAACCAGATCGTGAACGCGGAGACCACCTTGGATGAACATCTGCACGATGACTGGGCGATCTTCGTAAAGAAGGAATTCCAACAACTGGGAAAAGCCCCGATGGCCAGGCACTTCGCGCACAAATCAGATCATGATTTCCGTGCTCGGATGCCCTTCATGGAACCCCTGATCACCGAGATTGTTGCCTACTTGTTTCCGGAGGAAGTTCAAGAACCCGGTGGTGAGCCTATTCAACCCGAAGATGGGGCAGAGCAATGAGGATGCCCGGTTTGGATCGCCCTCAAAGCTGAACCGTGGCTGCGACGACGGGCAGCTTCAAGCTTCGACCGGTAATTATCTGCGCGAGACACGAACGACCGCTATGGGCCGAGGCTTTGTGAAAACTCGGTCAGGCATGGTCGCCCCCGAAACGACGTTCTTCCAAAGGAGCTGTGGCAGCATTTCGTTCTGGCGCGGGTCGCCGCACACGGGCCACTGAGGAAAGTGTTTCCACCAGATTCTCGAAATTGGAGTTTTCACACAGCCTCGACCGATAGCATCATCGGGCCCTTCAGTCAGGTCAGGTTAGCTTTCTGCGAAAAGCTGCCGCCGGCTTGGCACCCAAATGGATGGCCAGACACCAGCCTGCCCGAAGGACACCGCGCCCCTTCACGTTATCCCCTCCTCCTATGGGCGCATGCCCCTCACTCTAGAGCAACCCAACCCGAGCCTCCCTGTTCGAGATAATCAGCTCTCGCGCCTCCGAGGCCTCACCTTTCGAGACCGTGTACTTCAGCTGCACCGGCTCCAGGACGAAGGCCGCGAAGATCTCCCTGATCTCCGGCCGATCGTTGATCGACAGGATGAAAGCCCCGCGGATCTCCGACAGCAGCCGCGCCATTTCCGCGAACTGGTCCCGATCGAACAACCCCTTACCGTAGTCGGCCTCCCCTCCCCAGTAAGGCGGGTCCAGGTAGAAGAGCGTCTGCGGGCTGTCATAGCGCGTCAGGACCTCCTTCCAGTCCAGGTTCTCGAAGACCACCCCATCCAGCCGCTCATGCGCGGCCTCCAGAAGCGGTTCCAGTCGTGCCAGGCTGAACCGGCTGCCGCGATCGCTCGCCACCCCGAAGACACCTCCCAGCTTGCCGCCGAAGGCCAGGCGCTGGAGGTAGAGGAAGCGGGCGGCCCTCTCCAGGTCGGTCAGCCCGGCCGGGTCCTGGGCGCGCAGCCGTTCGAACTCGCGGCGTGAGGTGATCTGGAAGCGCATCACGTCCATGAGCTGCGGATAGTGCCGCTGCAGGAGGCGGAAGAGATTGGTGATCTCGCCGTTGAGATCGTTCGCCACCTCGCATTTCGGACGCCATGACCGGCGCAGGAAGACCCCACCCATGCCCACAAAGGGCTCGGCATAGGTGGCATGGGGGATGGCCTCGATCCGCTCAATGATCTTGCGGTGAAGGGCCTTCTTGCCGCCGAGCCACGGGGCAACAGGGGCGGCGGCGGCGACTTTCGTCATTGTGTTCATGAAAAGTTCCAGTCAAAACCTCCCGGCTCTCGCGAGAGTACGGGCGGCGATTCTGGATATGCTCGTCGGCGCAGCCGGTCTACAAACTGGGCTGCGTGGTGGCGGTGTTTGCGCACCGCTGCCCCCGGCCCGGGGGCTAGTCGTCCAACTCGGCCGGATCGGCCGTGCGAACCGAGTGGATCTCGGCGATATGATCCCAGTCCTGGGCAGCCTCGCGCGCGGCCCGGGCGTCGGGCGCCTCGAAGGGCACCTCGCGCGGCGGGTAGTAGTAGCCGTGGGCCTCATTGCTCATGGTCACGAAGTAGCGGGGCATTCGGCCTCCCATGTCGCATTGGTCTTCAGGTCGCGCCGCAGGTTCCAGGGGGCATGGGCCGCCCGCCAGTCGATCTCGGCCTGGCTGAAGATCCGCATCTCCTCCACGTCGCAGAAGGCAGGCCCGGGCGGCGGCGCGGCCGGTACGGGATCACTCCGCAGGCAGGCGCCAGCGGTCAGGCACAGAACGGCCGAGATCGGAATCGGGAATGCTGTCCAGCGCATGGTCGCGCTCCTTGTCCTGGTGAAGGTCTGCCAGCCGGCCGTTGCAGCCGGCCAGCATGGTGTTGAGGGACAGCGCCCGGGCCTGCAGGCGGGCGACTTCGCCCGCGAAGTGCCAGGCGAGCCCGGCCGCGCTGAGGAAGGCTACCAGGGCGCCGCCGGCGATATAGGGCAGCGTGAGCCGCATCATCCGGCCAGCCCCTGCAGGCAGAGCGTCCGCTCGGCCGCGCGCCGGCGATCGAGGCCGCGCACCACCTGCAGCACGCCCTTCACCCGGGCCTTGTTCCACATCAGCAGGGCGTCGCAGGCCCCGGCCAGGTCGCCCGCCTGGGCGCGCCGGGACATCGAGGAGCCGCAGAAGGCCCTCGCCCCGATATTGTAGGCGGCGGAGACGAAGGCGGCTCGCGTCTGATCCGGCAGCTGCCCCGGCAGGCAGGGACGGATCCGCGTCTCGAAGGCGACCACCTCGGCCAGGAACATCTCCCGGCATTCCTCCGGCGTCGCCGTGTCGCCCAGTTCCACGCCGTCCGTGTGGCCGGTGCAGATCGTCGGGATCCCGGCCACGTCCATGTAGGCCTTCAGCCGCGTGCCCTCCCAGGGCTCGATGAAGGCGGTGGCCAGGGCGATCACCGCCGCTGTGCCGCCGGCGGCCTTGCCTCGCCATGTCCGCGGCCAATGCAGCGCGCCCTCTTCATCGGCCAGGAAGGCCTCGACCTTCTCCTGGAAGATGATCCGCGCCGGGATCGCGAAGAGCTGCGCCAGTGCCGCCAGCCCAGCGAAGACCGGCGCCGGCAGGCCAAGGATCTGGGCATCGAGCAGCATCAGCGCCACCGAAACGACGATCAGAAGGGCCGCCAGCAGTGTCAGCCAGACGGACCAGGCGAAACGCAGAATGCTGGCCCAGTTGTAGACGAGGCGAAGTTTCATCGGAGATCTCCTGCAAAAGAAAAGGCCCCGCGCGTTGCGCAGGGCCCTGGGGTCGGATTCGGGAGGCGGTCAGAGCTGCGTCTGCAGCCAGGCAAGGCCGAGGGAGGCGCCGCCGCCCACGGCCAGCCAGATCAGCTTGTCCAGGCTGCGGAAGAAGACCCCGCGCCCGAAGCTGACCCGTTCCAGCGCCGCCACCTGGCGCATCAGTTCGCGCAGCTCATCTTCATACCGGTCCATCCGCTTGAAGAGCGTGATGTTCTGCTCTTCCAGCCGGGCCATGGCGATCACCGCGTCGCTGATCTTGTCGAGCTTGGCCTCGATCCGTGCGAGCCGGGCTTCATCGGTCATGGCGGCCACCTCACTGCACGCTCGGCCGGGCCACGCGCGCCGGGATCTGGATAACTTCCCCCGCCTCGCCCGAGACCTTGCGTGCCGGGATCGTGGCGACACTCTCCCAGAGCGGCCAGGCTTCTGCGTCCGCCTCGACGGCCGCATAGAGCGCCGCGCCGGTGCCGAGGCCCTGGTAGGGCATCTGACCGAGGATCGTGATGCCCAGGGCTGGATCGGCCGCGAGCGCGGTCCACTGGGCGACCTGCGCCGCTGTCAGGTTGGCATAGAGTCCGGCGGGGCCGTCATTCGCCTGGCCGGGGTTCGGGTAGCTGGCCGTCCGGGCCAGGCCGCCCGCAACGCGGGCGCCATCCTCGGCGATGACGCCGGGGACGTTCGCGGCCAGCCAGGCGATCAGGGATTGCTCATTGGCGATATGGATCAGAGCTGCGGTGATGGTCATGCGGTCAGTGCCTCCATGTCAGCGACAGTGTAGGCCGCGGCGGGAGCGATCCAGAGTTTGGCAGTGGTCAGAGACAGAGGCTTGCCAGCCCCGCCTGCATCCCGAGCGCCGAGGTGAAAATCAGAAAGTCCGGCTGGATATCCGACCGAGGCCACCGTCCCGGCGGTTACGCCGCCGACAATGAACGCCATGTTATCCGGCTCGAACCTCACCGCGAACTTCGCAGGGTCGCCGGGCGGAACGACAGGCCCGTTTATTCCTTCGCCCGCCCCGGCGGACGTCTGTAGAGCGCGGATCACACCGTTCGCGGTATTCTGGAACACGGTGAGGCGGTTGTTCACGTCGGATTGGATGGTGAAATATGGCGGGAACGGCTCATTGGTTCCGTACATTGCGCCGTCGAAAAACACCCAGACGCCGCCCGACAGGTCGAACCCCGACAGGTCCGAGTTGAAGAGCTCCGGGGCAGAGGTCACCGCGCTGCCTTCGGTAATGACCGGCGCCGTTCGAATAGGCGTAGCCGTGAGGTTCGCGGCCGCCATGTGGTAGCTGTACGCGCTCTGCTCACCCATAACCGAAAAGTAGACGGCGGTGGCACCAGCGGGCTTACCCACTGTCATGGAAAGCTCATTCCAACCGGGGTCGAGGTCGAAGTCTTGCTGCCCACCCGTGAACCCGGCACCATCGCTGAAAGGGCGGACAGCAACGGTCTGAGGCCCGTCGACGTGCGCCTCGAAAGAGTACGTGATCGGAGTGCCGTCCGGCACAGCAGTCACGTCGACGAACTGTCGCAGCTTTTGGTCCCC
>NZ_PGTC01000007.1 GCF_002786295.1 Pseudooceanicola marinus
ACGACGCCGGAGCCGACGGTGCGGCCGCCTTCGCGGATGGCGAAGCGCAGGCCGTCTTCCATGGCGATCGGGGCGATCAGCTCGACACCGAACTTCAGGTTGTCGCCGGGCATGACCATCTCGGTGCCCTCGGGCAGGGTCACGGTGCCGGTCACGTCCGTCGTACGGAAGTAGAACTGCGGACGGTAGTTCGCGAAGAACGGAGTGTGACGGCCGCCTTCGTCCTTGGTCAGAATGTAGACCTCGGCTTCGAACTTGGTGTGCGGCTTCACGGAACCCGGCTTGCAGAGAACCTGGCCACGTTCCACGCCTTCACGGTCGATGCCGCGCAGCAGGGCGCCGATGTTGTCGCCGGCTTCACCGCGGTCCAGCAGCTTGCGGAACATCTCGACACCGGTGCAGGTGGTCTTCTTGGTGTCCTTGATGCCGACGATTTCCAGTTCGTCGCCAACGTTCACCACACCGCGTTCCACACGGCCGGTCACAACGGTACCACGGCCGGAGATCGAGAAGACGTCTTCGATCGGCATCAGGAACGGCTGGTCGACAGCGCGCTCGGGCTGCGGGATGTACTCGTCCACGGCGGCCATCAGTTCGCGGATCTTGTTCTCGCCGATTTCCGGGTCACGGCCTTCCATGGCGGCCAGGGCGGAGCCTGCGATGATCGGGATATCGTCGCCCGGGAAGTCGTACTCGGACAGCAGTTCGCGGACTTCCATCTCGACGAGTTCCAGCAGCTCCTCGTCGTCGACCTGGTCGACCTTGTTCAGGAACACGACCATGGCGGGGATACCCACCTGGCGGCCCAGCAGGATGTGCTCGCGGGTCTGGGGCATCGGGCCGTCGGCCGCGTTCACCACCAGGATCGCGCCGTCCATCTGCGCGGCACCGGTGATCATGTTCTTCACGTAGTCGGCGTGGCCGGGGCAGTCGACGTGCGCGTAGTGACGGTTCTCGGTCTCGTATTCCACGTGCGCGGTGGAAATGGTGATCCCGCGGGCCTTCTCTTCCGGCGCGCCGTCGATCTGGTCGTAGGCGCGGAAGTCACCGAAGTACTTCGTGATCGCCGCCGTCAGCGTCGTCTTGCCGTGGTCAACGTGACCGATCGTGCCGATGTTGCAGTGCGGTTTGCCGCGCTCAAACTTTTCCTTTGCCATCCGTCAGGCGCCTCTGTGTTTAGGGGGCCACTGGCCCGATTTCACTCGGACGGCGATGTATTGGGTCTGAGGGGGAAAATCAAGCGTCACTTGGGTGCGCGCGCCCGCAAGAGCGCCCCTGCGGCCACAACCGGCCCGCTCGGGCCCTGTCGCCCGACCCCGCGACAAGGTACATCGGGCGCCAAAGGGGGAGCACCGGCGGCGCCTGTGCGCGAAAGAATATTTTGGAATCAGTAAGATCAGCCGCCGCTGGCCGAGGCGCCCGCGCCCCCTGAGGTGGCCGTCGCAGCCGGGCTGGCCGTGCCGCCGCCGGTGCCGCCCGTCGCCGGCGACGGGGCATCGCCGCCCCCGGAGCGGCCACCACCGGACGTGGTGCCCGTGGAGGCACTGCCGTCATCCTCCGCGGCCACGCTGCCGGCCACCGTCGCGGCGGCCACCGGGGCCGGGCGCATCTGGCCGGCCTGCGGGCCGGGGGCGTCGCCGAACCACTCGCGGTTCTCCAGCAGCCAGTTCTCGATCTGCTTGGCGGCGTTGCGCGCCAGGTTGGTCATCTGCTCTTCGCGGGTCTGGGTCAGCCCGGAGCCGACCACCGTCTCGCCGGAGAAGCTTTCCAGCACGGTGAACTGGCGCGGTTCCTCGTTGATCTTGCCACCGGCGGCATCGTCCCAGACCGTGACATTCACGATCAGGCCGGATTTCGGCGACAGCACCAGCGGAATGCCCGGCGGCGCCAGGATGTAGCCCTCGACCGAGATGCCCAGGTGATAGAGCTTGTCGCCCTCGTAGCGACCGAAGCGTTCGTCGATCGCCTCGGTCATCGCGGCGACCCACTCCTCCTCGGAGGCATCGCGGGAGATCGCCACCTTCTTCATCTTGCTGGCCACGACGATGTTGTGGCCGAGGCTGAAATCACCCAGGTCCGGCATCGGTTCGTCGAAATCGTCGGGATTGGTACAGGCCGAAAGCAGGAACGCGCAGGCGGCCAGGCCCGGCACAAGACGAGCGACAGCGGATAGTCGGAACATGGATCCCCCCGGGACGGTCATAACACAGCCCCCGGAGTATCCGCTTTGGCCGCCCCTGTCTATTCGTGCGGTCATCCCACCTGCGAGCGGGACGGGGCCAAGGCGGAGGGGGCTCCGCCCCCGCCTCCTGCGGAGGCTCCCCCGGAGCATTTCCAACAAGGTGAAGCAGGGGCGGGGCACCGGGAGGCGCCCGGTTCGTCGGATGGCAGACGTGCCACGCGCCCGACCTCGGACGCGGGGCGCGCCCGGGCGGGGGCGTTTCGGGAGGCTGAGGCACGGAAATCCGGAGCGCCGGAGACAAGACGGCCCGCCACCGGACCTCCCGGCGGCGGGCCTGAGTGAAAGAGCGGGATGGCGCGCCTCCCGTGCCGAGTGCCCGGGTCAGGTAAAGGTGTTGTCGCGGGGGAAGCCGCGCGGGGCCATGCGGCCCGTGCCGGCCCGCTTGCCCAGCCATTCCGAGAGCTCCGTCTCGGTCCGGGTGCGGCCGGCGGGATCGTGCCACGACAGGCCCATTTCCAGCACCAGCGTGGTCAGATCCGACAGCCCGCCATCCTTGTACTTCTGCAGGCGTACGCCCTTGCCACGCGTCATCTCGGGCAGCTCTTCCAGCGGGAAGACCAGCACCTTGCGGTTCTCGCCCACCACCGCGACGTGATCGCCCGTCACCGGCTTCACCAGCAGGGCCTTCACGCCGTCCTTGACGTTCAGCACCTGTTTGCCGGAACGGGTCTGGGCCAGCACCTCGTCTTCGGGCACGATGAAGCCGTCGCCGGCGGTCGAGGCCACGATCAGCCGCTCGCCGGGACGGTGAATGCGCATCGCCACGATCTCGGATTCGTTGGGCAGGTCGACCATCAGCCGCACCGGTTCGCCCATGCCGCGCCCGCCCGGCAGGTTCGACGCCAGCAGCGTGTAGAACCGCCCGTTGGAGCCGAAGATCAGCAGCTTGTCGGTGGTCTCCGCATGGAAGGCGAAGCGGCCCTCGTCGCCGTCCTTGAACTTCAGCTTGTCCTGGGCCGAGAGATCGATGTGCCCCTTCATCGCGCGGATCCAGCCCATCCTGGAGCAGACCACGGTGACGGGCTCGCGCTCGATCATCGCCTCCAGCGGCACTTCCTCCGCCTCGGCGGCGGCCTCGATCACCGTCAGGCGGTGGCCGCGGGCGTAGTCCTTGCCGAAGGTCTTCTTCGTCGCCTTCAGCTCATCCGCGATGCGCGCCCATTGCAGATCGGGGGTGGCCAGCAGATCTTCCAGGCCCGCGCGTTCCTCCATCAGGGCGTCGCGCTCGCGCAGCAGCTCCATCTCTTCGAGACGGCGCAGGCTGCGCAGGCGCATGTTGAGGATCGCCTCGACCTGTACCTCGGTCAGTTCGCCATCATCGCCTTCGGACAGCGGCGAGACATAGTCCTTCTCGTCGCGGCAGCGCGCACGCTTCTTCGACCAGTCCTCGGCCAGCAGCGCGGCCTTGGGATCGTCATCGTAGCGGATGATGTCGATCACCCGGTCGAGGTTGAGGAAGGCGGTGACGAGGCCTTCCAGCACTTCCAACCGGTGGTCGATCTTTTCCAGCCGGTGCTGCGAGCGACGCTCCAGCACCTCGCGGCGGTGATCGAGGAAGGCGCGCAGCACCTCCTTCAGCGAGCAGACCTTCGGGGTCAGCCCGTCGATCAGCACGTTCATGTTCAGGCTGAACTTGATCTCCAGGTCCGAGTTGCGGAACAGCATGCCCATCAGCAGCTCCGGGTCGACGTTCTTCGACCGGGGTTCCAGCACCATGCGAATGTCGTCGGCGCTTTCGTCGCGGATGTCGGCGAGGATCGGGATCTTCTTGGTCTGGATCAGCTCGGCGATGCGTTCGACCAGCTTCGACTTCTGCACCTGGTAGGGGATCTCGGTCACGACGATCTGCCAGGTGCCACGGCCCAGGTCCTCGACCTCCCACTTGGCACGCAGGCGGAAACTGCCGCGACCGGTGCGATAGGCCTTGGCGATGTTTTCCGGGCTTTCCACCAGCACGCCGCCCGTGGGGAAGTCGGGGCCCGGCACGTATTTCAGCAACGTGTCGTCATCGGCACCCGGCGTCTTGATCAGATGCAGGCAGGCGTTGACCAGCTCGACGATGTTGTGCGGGGCGATGTTGGTGGCCATGCCGACCGCGATCCCCGACGACCCGTTGGCCAGCAGGTTCGGGAAGGAAGCGGGCAGCACCACCGGTTCGGTCAGGGTGCCGTCGTAGTTGTCGCGGAAATCGACCGCGTCCTCGGTCAGCCCTTCCATCATCGCCTCGGCGACGGCGGTCAGGCGGGCCTCGGTGTATCGGCTGGCGGCGGGGTTGTCGCCGTCGATGTTGCCAAAGTTGCCCTGGCCGTCGACCAGCGGGTAGCGGACGTTGAAGTCCTGCGCCAGGCGGGCCATCGCGTCGTAGATCGCGGCGTCGCCATGAGGGTGATAGTTGCCCATCACGTCGCCCGAGATCTTCGACGATTTGCGGAACCGCGAGGTGCCAGTCAGCTTCAGCTCGCGCATCGCGTAGAGGATACGCCGGTGCACCGGCTTCAGCCCGTCGCGGGCATCGGGCAGGGCCCGGTGCATGATCGTCGACAGCGCATAGGTCAGATAGCGCTCGCCAATGGCGCGGCGCAGCGGCTCCGCCAGCTGCTCGCCGGAACCGGATTCGGGAACGTCTTGGGTCTCGTCACTCATAGCCGCGGTGATAGCCGCAGGCCGCGCGGCGGTAAAGCGCCGCCTGCGCCCGAGACACGGATTGCGGATCGGCAAGGAACTTCCTGCCCGCAACGGGGTTAGTCAGGCAACACAGCGTCGCGGCGGGAACCTGCCAAAGCCCCGGCCGCGACACGCAGAAAACCGCTGCCCGGAGGTCCCGATGTTCCGCTTCATGACTGCCACGACCCTTGTGCTTACCGCCGCCTTCTACCAACAGAGCGGAGGCGCGGATTTCGAACCCTGGGAGCGTGAACTGCCCGACTACGTCCGCACCGAGGCCCCCACGCCCTACACCCTGGCCCGCACCGACACGGTCGCATCTGGCGCTGCGATGGCCGCCCAGGCCGCCACCCGACCCGCGGTCTTCGTTTCCAGTTCGCAGCCCGAGGCGGCGCCGGTGCGCCTGGCCTCGATCGCGGGCCAGAACGACAGCGGCCTCGACCCGGCGCTGGACGGCATGCGCTTCGCCACCGTCACCAATGCCTCCCTGCCCGCCGACGGCGGCCTGCCCCAAAGCTCGACCCGCCGCGAAGTAAGGCCCGAGGCGGCACAACAGATGACGCCGACCACCGAGGAGCGTCAGGCCGTGCTGCGCGGAACCCTGCCTGCCACCGCAACGGACGCCCCCGAAGCCAGCGCCGCAGACGCCCCCGAGCGCGACCTGCGCCAGGTCTCGGGCGACCGGGTAAACCTGCGCGCCGGACCCGGCACCAGCTACGGTGTGCTGGCCACGCTGGACGAAGGCGCCGAGGTCGAGGTCATCGACACCAATAATGGTTGGGTGAAGCTGAAGACCGCCGACAGCGGGCGCATCGGCTGGATGGCCGACTGGCTGGTGAGCGCCGCGAAGTAAGGCAGCCCCCACATCGCAGATCCCTCCCCGTGCGCTCTCTCGCACGGGATCCCGACCCGGCGGCCTTGCCCGCCGGGTCGCTGCGTTGCATAGCAGGGGCATGACCAAAAGCATCCTCATCACCGGCTGTTCCTCCGGCATCGGCTATGACGCCGCCCATGGGCTGAAGGCCCACGGCTGGCGGGTCTTCGCCACCGCGCGCAAGCCCGACGACGTGGCCCGGCTGGCCGCCGAAGGGCTGGAGGCGCTGCATCTGGACTATGCCGACCAGACCTCGATCGAGGCGGCACTGGCCGAGGTACTGACCGCCACAGGCGGGCGGCTCGACGCCGTTTTCAACAACGGCGCCTTCGCCATTCCGGGACCCGCCGAGGACATTTCGCGCGAAGCCATGCGCGCGCTGTTCGAGGCGAACTTCATGGGCCCCCACGCCCTGAATCGGCTGGTGATCCCGGTGATGCGCGCCCAGGGCGGCGGGCGGATCATCAACTGTTCCTCGGTGCTGGGGCTGGTCGCCGCCCCCTGGCGCGGCGCCTACAACGCGTCGAAATTCGCCCTGGAAGGGCTGACCGACACCATGCGGCTGGAACTGGCGGGCAGTGGCGTGCACGCCATCCTGCTGGAACCCGGCCCGATCCGGACCGATTTCCGCAAGAACGCCATCCGCGCCTTCGAGGAATGGGTGGATTGGGAGGCCTCGGACCGGGCGGAGGACTACCGCAATGGCCTTCTCGACATGCTCTACAAGCGCGGGCCGAAATACCAGGGCAAGGCGCGGTTCGAGCTGGAGCCGGCGGCCTGCACCGCCAAGCTGATCCGCGCGCTGGAAGATCCCCGTCCGAAGCCCCGCTACATGGTCACAACGCCCACCTATATCGCTGCCACCCTGCGCCGCCTGCTGCCCGCGCGCCTGCTGGACCGGGTGACGAAGAACGCCTGAGCGGGCCGTCACCGCCCGGCCCTGCGACGAAAACTGTTGTCGCTTTTTGCCCGCTGCCGCCCTAGGTATCGGGGAACCGAAAAGGAGAGCCCATGGCCCAGGACCCCCTCTTCCTCGTCGCCGCCGGCGCAGTGCTGATCGTTGCCATCATCCTGATGCTGGGGATCGGCAACTTCGCCAGGAGCGGCAGTCCCAAAACCTCCAACAAGCTGATGCAATGGCGGATCGCGGCGCAGTTCATCGCTGTGCTGCTGATCCTCGCCTTCGTCCTCATCCGCGGAAAGGGCTGACCCCATGGTCGTACTGTCGAAGATCTACACCCGCACCGGCGATGCCGGGGAAACCGCCCTGGGCGACGGGACCCGGGTGCCGAAACCCTCCCTGCGGGTCGAGGCCTATGGCACCTCGGATGAAACCAATGCCGCCGTCGGCCTGGCGCGCCTGCATGCGAGCGGCGAGATGGACGAGGCCCTGGCCCGCATCCAGAACGACCTCTTCGACTTGGGCGCCGATCTGGCGCGCCCGGCGATGGAGAAGGACCACGAAGCACCCTATACGCCGCTGCGCATCGTGGCCTCCCAGGTGGAACGGCTGGAACGGGAGATCGACGTGATGAACGCCGACCTGCAGCCCCTGCGCAGCTTCGTCCTGCCCGGCGGCTGCGCCCTGTCGGCCAACCTGCACCTGTGCCGCACTGTCTGCCGCCGGGCCGAGCGGCTGGCCGTGGCGCTGATGGCCGAGGAAGGCTGCAACGCCGATGCGGTGAAATACCTCAACCGCCTCTCGGACTGGTTCTTCGTCGCCTCGCGCATCGCCAATGACGGCGGCGCCAAGGACGTGCTCTGGGTGCCCGGCGCCACGCGCTAATGGCACCGGCAGAGGGGGGCTCTGCCCCCCGCTGCGCTCCCCCCGGAGTATTTCCAGCCCAAGTATGGGAATAAGACCAGCGCCAGACAGGCACCCGCGCTCTTCCGCTCATGCCCGCGCAACCGACGGACAAGGGAAGCGGGCGCCGATCAAGCGCCCCCGCCCTGCTCCATACAATGGCTAAAAATACTCTCGCCGAAGGCAATCGGCCGTCAGGCCGATACCCTACCCTGCCACCAGCCGCCGCGCGGCGGCCCAGAGCGCCAGCAGCAGGACCATCGGCAGGACCACCATCCGCAGCAGGAAGACCCCCACCAAGGTCAGCGCGGCATTCAGCAGGTCATCCGCCTGTTCCCAGAAGAAGCGCGCGGCGCCCCGATAGGCCTCCCAGCTTTCGCGCCAGGACTGGTCTTCCAGCGCCACCAGCTTGCCCGCCTCGGCCGCGATCATGTCGAGCGTTCCGTTGGCCCCCGCCGCCGCCTCTGCGGTCAGGACCTCGCCGCCCCAGACGCCCAGCACGAAGGCCAGCGGCAGGGCGATGGCAAACGCAAAGCCCAGCCCGCCACAGACCCCGCCCAGGCTCCGCAGCACCGGCGGGGCGCGATGCCAGCCGGTCACGGCCTCGCAGCCTCCGCGCGTCAGCAGGGCCAGGGCGAGCAGGGCAAAGCCCACCGAGGCGACGGGCGCCAGCGAGATCTTCAGCACCCCGGTCAGCACTGCCACGGCAAAGATCGCCGCCGAGACCCGTTCCACCGTGTCGTCCACCGGCTCCAGCCATTTCAGCGGGTGGACCGATCCCTCGACCACAAGCGAGCCGCCCACCTCGACCTCCTGCGCCGCCGAGAGGAAGGCGTTGATCGCCCGCAGGCTGACATAGGTGGCGCCTGCGGCCACGGCGATCTCGCCCTGGTAGGCTTCGGCCCGGGTGGTCAGGGGATTTTCCCGCGGCATCGCCGCCAGCACGAGGCAGAGCGCGGCCAGCACGAGCGACAGGAGCGTGTTGCGGGCAGAGCGCATGGTCGGGCCTTCCGTCGGGGGCAGCGTCAGAGCATGCCGGGCAGAACCAGGTCCGGCGGCCGGTGGCCATCGGCGAAGGTCTTGATGTTGATCAGCACCTTCTCGCCCATCTCCAGCCGCCCCTCGCGGGTGGCGGAGGCCATGTGCGGCAGCAGGATCGCGTTGTCCAGCTCGCGCAGGCGCGGGTTCGACTGACGATCCCCGCCGAAGACGTCGAGGCCGGCGCCCGCGATTTCGCCCGAGCGCAGCATCCGGGTCAGGGCGTTCTCGTCGATCACCTCGCCGCGCGAGGTGTTCACGATGACCGCCTCGGGTTTCATCAGCTTCAGCCGCCGGGCATTCATCAGGTGGAAGGTCGAGGGCGTATGCGGGCAGTTGATGGAGATCACGTCCATTCGCGCCACCATCTGGTCCAGACTTTCCCAGTAGCGTGCCTTCAGATCCGTCTCGATCTCTGCGCGCAGCCGACGGCGGTTGTGGTAATGCACCTGCATCCCGAAGGCCGAGGCCCGCCGCGCCACCGCCTGGCCGATGCGGCCCATGCCGAGGATGCCGATCCGTTTGCCGGCCACCCGCGCGCCCAGCATGCTGTCGGGCGCCCAGCCTTCCCAGTCATCCCGCTGCATCATCGCCAGGCCTTCGGGCATGCGGCGCAGCAGGGCCAGGATCAGCGCCATAGTCATGTCGGCGGTGTCTTCGGTCACCACGTCAGGCGTGTTCGACACCAAGATGCCACGCTGTCGCGCCGTGGCTACGTCGATATGATCAACCCCGGCGCCGAAGTTGGCGATCAGGCGCAGGTTCTCGCCGGCCTGGGACAGCAGCGACTGGTCGATCCTGTCGCGCAGGTTGGGCACCAGCACATCCGCGTCACGCACCGCCTCGGCCAGCTCCTCGCGGGTCATCGGGCGGTCGGCGGGACCGAACCGCGTGTCGAACAGCTCCTCCAGGCGGGCCTCGACCCGGTCCGGCAGGCGTCGCGTGACGACAACACTCAGGCGGCGAGATGGCATGGGCGGGCTCCTCTGTCTTCCCATTCCGGCGTTTCGCAGGCAAAGTGGCCCAAAGAACGTGAGGGTACAAGAATAACCCCGCGGAGGCAGCAGAAACGGGCAACATCATGAGACCATTGCGCAAGCGCGTCCTGGCGCTTTCGGTGTCGTTCTTCGCGATCGCCGGTGTCCTGACGGCATCCGAAACGCCGCAATCCGCCGAAGAGCCGGGTGAGCCCCGGCAGCAAACCGCCCAGGCCGGGCCCGAACCGGGCGCCGCGACCGACACCCAGGTGGCCGTTGCCGCCAGCGAGGCGCCCCCCGCCCAGGTGCAACAGCTGGGCCCGGAAACCAACCTGCCCCTGCCCCGTTTCGTCTCGATGAAAAGCGATCGCGCCCATGTGCGGCGCGGACCTTCGACGACTCACCGGGTCGACTGGGAATTCCTGCGCCGCGACATGCCGGTGGAAGTGGTGGCTGAATATGGCCACTGGCGCCAGATCCGCGACCATGACGGGGTCGGCGGCTGGGTCCATTACGTGCTGATCTCGGGCAACCGCACCGTGCTGGTGGAGGACGAGATGCTCGACCTGCATTTCCAGCCCTCCTCGGAGTCGCGCGTGGTCGCCCGGCTGGAACAGGGTGTCATCGCCGATCTGGGCAAATGCGACCGCGACTGGTGCCGCGTGGCCGCCGGCGGTCAACGGGGCTGGGCGCCGAAAACCTCTCTCTGGGGCGTGACTGCGGACGAGATCCGCGACTGAACCTGCGGCGGCCCGACGCCGCCCAGATGCCCGGCACAGCACAAGCCCCCTGCCCGCCCCTGTCCCTCGCCCGCTGCCGATAGAAGCCTCCGCCGCGCGACGCCCCTTGCCGCGCTCCCCGCTTCGATTCGCCGGTGACCGGGTAAACTGGCGGCACTGCCCCACGCCGACTCGGCACGAAGAAGAAGGCAGGCGCCTGCAACGGACGCGGCGCATTCGCCCCTGCGAGAGCCAGGACCGGCTCCCTTTCGGGGGCGCCACGCAAACGGGTCGAGATGCGCACACCCCTGTCGCAACAGCCCCCTGCGAACGCCTTCCGGGGGCCGGCAAAAAACCCGTCCGATTTCTGCCAAAAAGGGCTTGAACACCGGACGGGCATTCATTAGTTAGCGCGTCACCGTTGGGGTGTAGCCAAGTGGTAAGGCAGCTGTTTTTGGTACAGTGTACCGTAGGTTCGAATCCTACCACCCCAGCCAATGTCCTCGAAAAATTGCATACTTCCCAATGGGATAGCCGTTGATCAAGCGGCCAGCCTCCCGTCTCCACGTCGTGATGGTTCACAAACTGGTTCACATCGTGCGGGGTGTAGACCGCGCGAACCGTCGAGAAAGTGGGGGCTTCACCTCGTTCGCAGAAACGGGATCTTCTATTTCCGGCGGCGCTGGCCCGAAAAAATCCGCTGTCTCGGCGCGCCTGCGTTTCTGTCGGTTTCGCTCCGCACCCACCTCCTCGCCGAAGCGGTAAAGCGGTCGGCCGACATGCTCTCCGCGGTCGAGGCAGGAGAGAAGCACGTGCTCAAAGAACTACAGGACAGCCCGGTCAGCGAGGCCCGGGTTCAGGCGATGCTGAAAGAGATTGTGCGGCGGGCTGTGGCTGGCATGATCGCCCGTCAGGAGAGCGGGTCTGTGACCGAGATTCCCGAGTCCTATTTGGGCCGGATCGACAAAGAGACCGGACGCATCCGGGACGCTCAGCGGGCCAGGGACTGGTCGGTGGCCTCCACGTTCGCCGGAGAGATCGCGCGTCAAAACGGCCTCGGCCCGGAGGCCGTCGAGTCGCCAGCGGTTGCTCGGCAAGTGCTCTCCCTCCTGCGCCGGCTCAACGACTTGAGCGCCCGGGTCGAGCGCGACTTCGATGACCCGCTCGATGTCGGGCGGGATCTGCTGATCGATCATGGGCTGAACCCGACCCGGGAGGCCATGAAGCCGCCCATGCTGCTGTCGGAGGCGATCGAGAAGGCCTGCGAAGAGGCCCCGCATGACGTGGAAATCAAGATCCGGGTTATCGGGAAAGTCGCCCTGGCGTATTTCGGGGACGTGCCCGTGGCTTCGATCGTGCTCGAACAGTCCTTCGAGTTCCTCTTCCAGGTCTGGATGCTTCCGAAGCGCTGGGGAAAAGGCCACGGCCGAAACAGGCACGAGAAGATCGGCAAGGACTTGTGCCCTTTGCAGGAAATCCGCGACGCCGATGCGAGAGACGCTCAACTGTTGGAGGAAATCCTGAATCTCGACACGCTGTCGGTGCCCGACAAGCGGCGCCGGCTTGTGGTGGAACTGATTCCGAGGCTCACCGACGGATACCTCTTCGTCCAGCGTGACATGCTCAATCGCATATTCCGCGCCGCGCTCGGACGGAAGCGCGTCGGACGGGATGTCGATGACGAAGATCGCCTCGTCCCCTCCCACGCGCAGCTGAAGAACCGGTTGCGCGCCTGGCACAAGTCTCAGAAGACACCCTGCAAGCTTCCGAAACGGGTGTCGCGCCCGAAGCGCCGGATGTCGTGGTCGCTCGAGCACGTGTCGAGGCTCCTGCGCTCGCCGATCTATGTCGGCACATCGTCACCGAAGCAGCGTAGCCGGAAGGCCACCGCGCGCAATCGCATCATCATTCGAGACGCGATCTATTGGGTCCCGCTCATCATGATCACCATGGGCGTCCGCCCAGAGGAAATCCTCCAGGCCGCGGTGCCGGACGTGGTGCGCCGGGACGGGATCCTCTGCCTCTTTGTCGGAGAGGAAGAGGACGCGGTGTTGAAGAACGAGCAATCCCGGCGCGTTCTACCGATTCCGGAGATCCTCCTCGAACTGGGGTTCCGGGAGTGGGTCGTGGCGAAACGCAAATTCGGGGAAACCTGGCTTTTCCCGGAGATCCAGCCCGACAAGAGCCACGGTCGACGCTCCCAGATCTTCGGCGACCGCCTGCGGAACCTCCTGAAGACGCTGAAGCTCCACGACACGCGCGAAGACATCTACGCCATGCGGCGCACGCTTTCTTCCAAGCTTTTGAGCCGAGGCATCGATACCGGCACTCGCCAGAGGATTCTCGGCCACCTCGAGGGCACGACCATCGACCGGCACTATTCGGATCACGGTCTTCTGGAGTTGAAGGACCTCTTAGATTCCGTGGATTACGGGATTGAGGTCGGCCGCGACAGGCGGTTCGATTTCCCGATTATCGTCGGCAACCGAACCGCCATGCAGACGGCTCTCGATGTCGAGGTGGCCTTGACCGATCGGCGGGAAATCTCTGCCGTTCAACTCCGAGACTCCGAGACCGACGAGATCGTGTTCGAGGCCGCCATCTCAGGCCGGAAGGCCCCGGCGGAATATACGTGGAATGATTGCGAAGCACTGGAGGAAAAGGACGTAGCCGCGCGGATCGTTTCGCTCGGCCGGCAATATTCGCTCACGATGCCGGCAAGCGAAGAGGCCACGGCAGCACTCGAGCATCTGCTGATCCTGGTCGACGACAAACCATTTTACGCTCCCGCCACGAAGCCGAGCGTCGACAAGGAAACGGAGGAAATCGAAAATCCGTCTGTGGTTGATGCCAAACCGATCGTCGATAACCCAGATAGCCGCCCAGTCGATCTCGAGGCAGGGGACCTTGTGGTGTGCGCTCTTCCGAGCCGACGTGCTGAACCCACCAAGTCCACTGCGCGTCCGGGAATTGTCGTGAACACCCGGACCATGGCTGGCCGTAAATTCCTCGATATCGCCTGGGGCGGCCCGATCGAGACTGCGGGTCCGGCACCGCATGAACTCGCGATTGCGCAAGCCGTCGAGATGGCTGAAGCCAAGCTCGACATTCCGACGCGCTTCAATTTGCGGCGGCGTTTCCTTGTGCCCGAGGAGGATACCGCAAGGCTGCATCATCGCCTCGGACGCATCAGCAAGAGTGCCGAAAACAGACTTAGGGAAGGTCTTCTTTATGCAGGTGACGTGTCCCCAGAGCCGGTCGCAGAACCGACCAGAAAACAGCGGCCTTTGGTTGTAGAACGGAGACGCAGCAGGAGCGTGCGTCCGCCAAATTCAAGGTAGCGAACAGTAGTCGGTGGTCGACGAGCAGACCGATCCCCAAGGCTGTCCTAATTGGTCTTGGCACTGACACGCTTGAAGCGCCACCTTGTTGCGAGACCGATACCTGTGCCCGCTGCCCCGACGCCTCGGTCTGCAACGCCGTGATGCCGGAGGTGCGCCAGGTCAAGAAACAAGCCGATCCGCAGGCCGGCCGCTGACGCGGCCCCTGCACCCAGAGAAGGAACGCCCCATGGCGGCACGCAAACGCTCCCTGCGGGACCTGGCCGCGAAATCCAGGAAGGACGGGTTGGCAGCTGCCAACACTGGACCGGTGGCAGGCCGGATCGCCGAGCTCGACCCGGGCCTGGTCCATACCGGCGGTCTCGCGGGTCGCCTGGATGTCAGCCAGGCCGAGATAGCGACTCTGGCCGAGAGCCTGCGCAATGCCGGGCAGAAGGTGCCGATCCTGGTGCGGCCGCATCCCGAGAGGCCCGGAGAATACGAGATCGTCGCCGGCCGCCGGCGCCTCGCGGCCTGCCGGCTCGCGGGGATCAGCGTCCGTGCCGAGATCCAGGACCTCGACGATACTGCCCTGGTAATGGGTCAGGCGATCGAGAACATCGCCCGGGAAGACCTGACCTATATCGAGCGCGCGAAGCTGGCGGCGCGGATGGTCGACGAGGCCGGACTCGACGACAAGGACATCGACACCGCTTTCTCCTGCGGAAAGACAGACAGATCACGGTATCTCAAGATCGGCCGCGGCGTCCCGGACGACATCCTGTCCTTCGTGGGCAAGGCTCCCGGGATCGGGCGGCCCCGGTGGGAGAAGCTCGTGGCCCAGATGGCGGCGGACGAGACGGCGCTCCCCCGGATGCGGGAAGCGTTGGCAGCTGCCAACACCGAGGATGGCGGCGTGGGCGACTCCGATGCCCGCTTCTCCTATCTCTACGAGGCTGCCTTCCGGTCCGAGCCCAGCTCCAAGCCGACCGAGGCCAAGCCTCCGGCTGGGCACGAGATCTGGGTCTCGTCGCATGACAAGCCCGTTGGGACGATCAAGCGGACCGGGTCCGGTGTTCAGCTGACGCTCCGTGATGCCCCGAAACCCGGGTTTCTCGACTGGCTCGCCGAGAACGGAGAGCTGCTCGTCGTGCAGATGCTCCGAGAATACGAGGCGCACCGTTTCGTCGAGGACATAAGCGACGCGGTGAACGATGAGCAGGAGGACGAATGAGTCGGAAGACGAAGATCATCGCGGTCGCCACGCAGAAGGGCGGCGCCGGCAAGAGCACGATCTCGATCCATCTTGCGGTCCAGGCGATGCAGTCGAAGAAGTCCGCCCAGGTGATCCTGCTGGATCTCGACCCACAGGGGTCCGTCGCTGACTGGGCGAAGTTGCGCGAGCTCGAGGACCCGATTGTGCTGCAAGCCATGCCGGGCAACCTCTCCGCCTATCTCTCCCAGGCTGAGGAGGATGGCGCCGACTACGTGGTGATCGACACGCCGACCCATGCCGGCGGCACGATCGACGCGGCGATCCGCGCGGCGGACCTGGTTGTCATTCCCATTCGTCCGGGCCCCTTTGACATCAACGCAGCCGCGGGCACGGTCGAGATCATGAAGCAGACCGGCCGGCCGGGGATCTTCGTGCTGAGCCAGGTCGCGGCGGTCGGGCCGGAAGGCGACGACACCGCGGCGGTCCTGCAGGAGCTCTACCCGGACGTGCCGGTGGCCAAGGCCCGGCTCGGCCAGCGCAAGGCCTTCATGCAGGCGCTGATTTCGGGCCAGGCGATCACGGAATTCGACCGGCCGAGCTCAAAGGCCGTGGGGGAGATCAAGGCGCTGTTCCGGGAGGTGCGCGCCGCCATCAAGGCCCCGTGAGCACTCATTGATTTTACTCCCCCAATAGGGTATATGTTTCGTGCAAGACGCGGTTTTCCTGTCGGTCACTATCGATGAATCGGAAGATCCGGTCGTGATCGTGTCTATCGAGATTGCCGAGGGGCATCTCGAGGTCATGGCCGAGATCGAGATCGACGAGGAAGGCCGGGTGATCATTGCGAGGGGCCTTCATCTGCACGGTGTGGGCTTTGATGTGAACGCCCTGGGGCCCATCAGGCTCCGGCAGATTGCAAGGGCCATGCTCGAGGAGTTGGACTATGACGAATGCAGGATTGAAGGAGGTGTTCGGACGACTGGGGCAAGTCCAGGACGTCGACCGAAACCAGTCCGGTTCACGAGAAAGCCTCGTCCTGCGTCCTGAGGGCGCGACCTCCGCGATCAACGCCATTGCGGCGACACGCGCCCTGGCGCAGTGCGGGATCACCCTTCTCAGGGCAAAGCGCGCCGTGGAAGCTGTCATCGCCGGGGGCGAGGTCACACTCGTTCTTCCGAAAGTGGCCTCGCGAGATCAGCTGGTCGAGGAACTTGCCGCCGCGGGGCTGCAAGGCAAATTCCTTCGAAAGAGACTTCGTATCACGTCGAAGAGTGTCGCCAAGAAGTGGGTCAAGAAGGTTCGTGAGAGAGCGGGCCTGACCCAGGAACAGTTCGCTGTCACCTATGGCATGGACCTGAAGACCCTGCAGAAATACGAGCACGGCGACAGCATCCCGGCCTCATCTGTTCTGTCGTATCTCCAGATGATCGAAGCGGATCCCGAGGCCGTGAAACGCATTCGCATCGAGGGGTGACACGGCGTTGGCAGCTGCCAACGCCAAGCCGCAGGAGGAGCGCTATCGTTCACTCACCCTCAAGCTCTCCCTTCGAGCCAGAGCGGAATTCGTTCAGAAAGTTGGACTTGGATGGCCCCGACGGGATGCAGTGGTTCGAGCTTCACCACCCTGACCTCGTCATGGAGGGGCGCGACCCGTCCATTGAACTCTGCAATTGGGATGGACATATGGAGGAAGGCGAGGACGACTTCGCCCGGCCACACGGCCTGCACACGGGACGGCCCGACAACAGTTCGGAGTCCACCATGCGCAGCACCGCAGATCGTATTCGCCAGGCCCTCAGCTTCGAAATCATCGGTCTTCTGATCGTCACCCCGCTCTTCGCCTGGGTGTTCGACCATTCGATGAGCGAGATGGGCGTTCTGGCCTTTCTCGGCGCCACGGCCGCGACCGTCTGGAACTACGTCTTCAATCTCGCCTTCGATCATGGCCTGCATCGCTGGCGCGGCAATCCTCACAAGACGTTTCCCATCCGGATCCTGCATGCCGTGCTTTTCGAGACGACACTTCTCGTCATCCTCCTGCCGATCTTTGCATGGTGGCTGAACGTCTCTCTCGTCACGGCGCTGGTGATGGATATGTCCTTCGCGGCCTTCTACATGGTCTACGCTTTCGTTTTCACCTGGGGCTACGATATCCTGTTCCCACCCACGGGGATGAGACGGACAACGTGATGACGGACAAGGAGGCCGACGGCGGCAGCGATCCCTGCTTCGCACATCTGCTTGTCGACGGGCATCCGGTCGACCCGGAGGCCGCCCGCGATGTGGCGCGGTTCCGGCGCGCCGAGAGGGCACGGCTCATCGCGGCCCGCGCCCTCTCTGCCGAGGAGCGGCGCAGGGCCACGGCAAATCTGATCACCGAACTCGCCAATCTCATCGCCCCGGCCGCAGGCATGACGGTCGCCGTCTACTGGCCGATCCGCGGCGAGCCGGATCTCCGCTCCTGGATGCACACCGCGTATGCGGCGGGCGCGCGGATCCTGCTTCCGGTCATCATCGATGAAAACGCCCCCCTGGAGTTTCGCACCTGGTCGCCGGACTGCCGGATGACGCGCGGTTTCTGGAACATCCCGGTCCCGACCGATGGAGAGGTAGCCCGTCCGGATACCGTCATCGCGCCGCTCGTGGGTGTCGACGAAGCCCTCTACCGGCTGGGCAATGGCGGAGGCTATTACGACCGGACGCTCGCGCACCTCGAGCCGCGGGCGCGGGCGATCGGCGTCGGCTTCGCCGGATGCCTCCTGCCGACCATTTATCCTCTGCCCTGGGACGTTCCGATGGACGAGGTCGTGCTCTCCGATGGCACCAGGATTTCGGCGTAGAGTCTTGCGTGTCGCTGTTGTTGGCAGCTGCCAACAGGAGGCTTGTCCCCGTCCAGAGCGATCGCACCATTCGGGCGACCACGCTCCACAGGGGGGCGGATGTAGGAGCCCTTCCACGTGGCCACACCGGGAGAATTTTGCGACTCTCTTGAATCCGGGTATGCTGCGCGGGTTACGACGGGGAATCTCCAATGGACACGGCTGGGAACATTCAGCGCCGCCTTGCGGCGATCGTCGAGGGCTCCGAGGATGCCATCATTGCGAAGAACCTCGACAGCATCATTCTGACCTGGAACCCCGCTGCCGAGCGCATTTTCGGGTATTCCCCTGATGAGGTCATCGGCAGGCCGATCACCATTCTCATCCCCGACGACCGCAAGGATGAGGAGGCGGACTTCATTGCAAGGCTACGCCGTGGGGAGCGGATCGCCAACTTCGAAACTGTCCGAAAGCGAAAAGACGGAACCCCTATTCCCATCTCTCTGACCGTCTCGCCGTTGCGCGACGACGAGGACAACATCATCGGGGCGTCAAAGATCGCCCGCGACATCACACACCAACGCGAGGCAGAAGAACGTCAGCAACTTCTGCTATCCGAAATGCGTCACCGAGTCGGCAACTCCTTTGCCGTCGCCAGTGGACTTCTCTCCATCGCCGCGCGTCATGCCGGCAGCGTCCCGGAGCTTGTCACGGTGATGCGCCAGCGCCTCAATGCCTTGGCGGCGGTCCATTCGCAGGCCGTCAGCGATCCGTCCGGGAGAAAGGCCGAGGGGACCACCCTTTCCGAACTCCTCGGCGCAATATTGGAGCCGTTCACCGGCGATAGTCCGGCGCAGATGGAGATCCCGGAGGTTCATGTCTGTCCAGCGGCCCTCACGCCAATCTCTCTCGTTGTGTTCGAGCTCGCCACGAACGCCGTGAAATACGGAGGCCTCTCCCAGAATGGCGAAGGTATTGCCATCCGCGCCAACAGGCTCGGCGATCGACTGATCATCCATTGGAAGGAATCCTCGGCGCCCGCACCCGCATCCGGCGAAGCTGACCATGTAGGCTTCGGAACCCGCATGACCCAGAGCACTGTCAGTTCGTCTCTTGGAGGCACCTTCTCCCGGGACTTCAATACCGAAGGCCTGACGGCGACGCTCGATCTCGACCTGGCATTGGTAACGGGATCTTCGCCCAGTCGCTCGTCCGACGAAAATGTCGCCGCAACTGGCGGAGAGAAGAGGGCTTCGACCATGTCCGCAGATAGCTGCGCGGAGTGACCCCTGAGACGAGACTGGAGTGAGCCACACAAGATGGTCCTCTGCCTTTCGCCGCCCCCGTCATGAGACGACAGGCGAACTGGGGATCTTCCCATGGGGCGCGAAGGTGCATTTCTCGAAACCGGATATCGCCGTCGCCATGTAGTTACCCAGACAGGAGCACTGGCGTTCATTCGGGCCGACGAGATGCCGTTTCCGGCACACACGGTTTCGCGTTGGCAGCTGCCAACCTCATCGACCCGATCCTTCGACTAAGTCGAGGCCGGGGCAAGCGCGCGTAGAGCCTTCGCGAGTTCGGAAGGGCACACCGGCTTGGCCAGTATGCGCGCTGGACGGGCGCTGCGAATGAGATCGAGCTTTCCTGGAGACGTGGCGGCCGTCACGAAGATCACGCGAATGCCCGGCCATCTTCTCCGCAAAATCTCCACCACCTCGACGCCGTTGGAGCCCTCCGCGAGATCCATGTCGGTGATCAGGATTTCGGGCTCGACGCCGACAAAGCAAACAGATGCCTGCTGCGCCGAGGCCGCGAGCCCCAGGACTCGACAGCCGCTCGCCTCGCACAAATCCGCCATGTCGAGGGCAAGGATCGCCTCGTCCTCCACGATCGCCACTGTTGTCATGAACTGCTCGTAGGTTTGTTGTGATGCTTACATTAACCACAGGGGCAAGCCTGTCGTTCCGCACGAAGGCCTGAGCACACCAGCATTTGATCCTGATCAGCGCAGGGTCCAGCCGTGAAGCGCGACCGGCCTGTCTTCTGGATCCCGGCCGCCCTCAGGCGGCCTTCGGCCTGCATCGGTTTTCTCAGTGACGCCCGTGGGGCGCCAACGCCGGAGCACTCCTGTATCCAAGACGATTGCCGTTGGCAGCTGCCAACCTTACCTTCCGGGCGTCTTGAGGATCGACGCGATATACTTAAATGAGTATAACGAGATGTAACGTGCGGCAGAGCCGAGAAAGCGTGTCATGGACGAGGAAATCATCGACGGGTCCGGCAATGTTTTCGACGATATCGACATCAAAGACGCCCAGGAGATGAGCCTGAAGGCCGCTCTTGCGATGCAGATGTCGACCACCATCAAGCGCCGTCAGCTGACCCAACGCGACGCCGGAGAGATGCTCGGGATTCCTCAGTCCCATGTCTCCAGGATCATGAAAGGGAAGCTCGAGGGGATGACCGCCGACAGGATGCTGCGCATGCTGCTGAAGCTTGGCTGCGACATCGACATCGCAATCAGGGAAAAGGAAGCCGCCGGATCGGGGCGTCTGGCTGTCGAGACATCTCGAACGCGCGTCCCGGCTGCTGCCTGACAGGGAATGAAGGACATGACGTTGAACATCGCTCCCACTGCCCAGGCATTTCTCGGCTTCCTCGAGAAGGAGATCAGCTCCGATCCGAAACGCCTGAAGCCCTTCGGGGGTGAAACCACGTGCTTGGCGGAAAGGCTCGTGGATGGCGTGGAGATCGATCTGAACGCGCCACTCGACGATGACTGAGCAAGACAAAGTACCTGGGGGTCCGATCTTGCCGGACGACAGAGAAGCAATGCCCATGACATCACCGACCCAGAGGTCGCGTGAAGATCTGCTTGCGATGCAGCGGACCCACGAAGCCGCGCAGCAGCTTGAAGATGATGCGCGTGCCGTTGTGTGCTGGCTCGACGCGGAATTCCCGGGCCTCGTCGTCAGCATGGAGGTGCAGCGCCACTACTCCTGCGAGGACCATGAAGTCGCACATGTCGAGCCGCGAGTGACGGAGCGCCCGCGGCGACATGAAGTTCGGGATGCCGCAGAGAAGGCCCTCACGGCACTGGGATGGTCTCTGCACCCGGAGGGGCGCGATGTCCGCTCAGCTTTCTACCGCCCCGCGAAATCCGCGCATGCTCGGCTGGCGGCCGTTAATCGCGTTCAGCGCGCCCTGTCGGCCGAAGGCATTGTCGCGCCTCATTGGTCTCTCACGAACAGCGAGAACTGACAGGCAGCTCATCCTATAGCGGCCGCCTCGACCTGCGCTCGGCGCCATCTATTCCGGTATTATCCGTCTTCCCACTTAGCCTGTCTGTCTTTCTTCACCCGCCGTCGCGACGAGAGAAACGGACCGACATAACTCAACAGGAAGATCGCCATTGTGACGATCACGGCTGAGACGGCCTCCTCGTTCACCCAGCCATAGGTGACCGCGGTAATCGTCCCGGTCGCCGCCACGAGCAGGCTTCCGTATGGGTCGGGCAGACTACGGACAGCAAGACGGCGGGCCCAGATGAAGGCCAGTAAGGCATTCGTTCCGAGCCACAGGTAACTGAAAGGCCCAAGCGGAATCTGGTAGGGCTCCGGGAGCCAGATTTGACCGTAACCGACCATCGGCGAAAGCAGGTCACAGGAGAGATGCACCGCGATCCCGACGAGCGCTCCGGCGATCGGCGCGGCGCCTGCCCGCCATCCCAGGAGAATGAGTAGCAGGGCCGGGAGCACCGAATGTGTGACGATTGAGCGGTGATGCAGGAGGTCGAGCAGCAGGAGATCCAGGTCCGGCACCCAAAGGAACAGGTAGGCCATCAGCAGGAAGAGGCCCGCTTTCGCCGCAGACGAACGACCGGCAACACTCCTCACCTTTCCTGCAAGCGGGACAAATCCCGAAATCTTCTGCATGGACGTCACGTTCCCTAATCGTTCCGAATGAACTACCTTTTCAAGATGATGAAAGCCAGCATCGAGAATTTCGCCATCCTGGACTTCGAGGCGTCCAGCCTCTCCCAGGAGAGTTGGCCGATCGAGGTCGGGCTCAGCTGGATTGAGAACGGCTATGTGCGGACCTGGTCATCTCTCATCCGCCCCGATCCAGCATGGAATCTCGGCGACTGGTCTCCGCAAAGCGCCGAGGTCCACGGCATCCCTCTTTCAGATCTCCAGGATGCACCCTCTGCCGCGGAGGTGGCGGAAGCCTTTCTTGATGTCGTCGGGCGCCGCAGACTCACCTCAGATGCCCCTGAGTTCGAGGGGCGCTGGCTCTCGCGCTTGCTGCGAACTACCGGCCGCGCGGAGACCCCTTCGATCGAGGATTTCGACGCTGTCTCGTTCGCCGTGTTCTCGGGCTACGCCCTCGACATGCTCTACGAGACCATTGAGCGACGCCCTGCCCCGCATCGCGCGGGCCCAGACACTGCGCGTCTCGCTCGCGGCTGGCTACGGGCGAGCCAGCATCAGACATCTCTGCAGCTCGAAGGGAGGAGTGCATGACCGAGATATTCACCACTGAAGTCATTCTCACGACGGCTATCTTGGGGAACAGTCTGCTGGTGACGATCATGGGCTTCCTCATGATGCGCGAACCAAAGGACGATCGACCCAAGGTCGACATCGACGCCGTGGTCCGTAATGCCCCGTATCACCTCCTGGAGGGCACCGGGATCAAGGTTGAAGGCGCATGCCCTAACGACTGACGGTAATCCGGCAGTCATAGGAAGCTTGTCAGACCCGCATATTGCCTTCATAGTGCCATCATTTCGCAGTCAGGATGCGTGTCATGGCACAACTCACCGTTCGAAATGTCGACGATGCGATCGCCGCCGCCCTGAAGGAGCGGGCAGCGAAGGCAGGGCGATCTGCAGAAGCGGAGCATCGGCGAATTCTCGAGGAAGCCCTCCGCCCCGGCCAAAGGGCTGATTTCTTCGCCGAGGCTCGCACCAGGCGCCTGAAACTGGCCCCAGGAGCTCCGACCACGACGGAGATCCTGCGCGCGGATCGTGATCGCGACGAGGCGTCATGACAGCGGGCGAAAGCTTCGTTGTCGACACCTCGGTCGCGATCAAGTGGATCATCGACGAAGAGGGAAGCGACAAGGCAGAGCTCCTCCAGGGTGCCGACATGGTGACCCCTGCCCTCTTCCGCATCGAGGCCGGCAACGTCCTTCGCACCCTCGCGGCGAAACAGATCCTCGCCAACGATCGTGCGATCGACCTCTTCCTGTTTCTGCAGACGGCCCCAGTGACGATCATCGATGCCGACGAGATCCTGGAGCGACGTGCCCTCGACCTCGCGCTGGCGCTCGAGCACCCGATCTACGATTGCGTCTACTTAGCGCTTGCCGAGCGCATTGATCGTCGCCTCATCACCGCCGACCGCCGGTTCATCAAGACCCTTTCCGGCACCGAGCATGCGGCGCGGGTCCTTGCCTTGGAGTCCCTGGGATCAGCCACGCCGGGAGAGGCCCGCCTTTGAGACACCTTCCCCCGCGAGCAATATTCATTTCAGCAACGATTTTTCGAGTGAGCGCATGAATCCGACAGACATCTTCGAGGCCCTCGATGCCCTCGCCAAGGCCCCCTTCGATCCTGCGGAATTCGGGTTCTCCTTCGCCGAGGCGACCGACAATGCACAGGCGACGGTTTCCAAGCTCCGCGTCGGGTCACTGAACAGGTCGGACATCGAGGGCGGTGTCCTGATGAACCTCAAGTTCCATTACGCCCCGGCCGACGCCCTCGGGGTCGAGGCCACCCTCGATGCGCTGAAGGGCAGCAAGCGGACCGCGAAGCACAAGCCGGCGATCCTGATCGCCACCGACGGCGAGACAGTCGCGGCCGAGCACTGGAAGAGCGGCGAGCGGCTGCCCTGGCACTGGGCACCGGCGGCTCCCTCCTCTGCCGAGGCCGCCTGATGGCGACCATCACACATGTCAGCGCCCTCGACTACGTCGCGAAGGTGCTGGGGGAGGTCCTCAAACTGCTGGAGGCGATCGTCAGCAGCGACGACAACCTCAGCTGTAGCAACGTCGTCAGCGTCTACTTGGGGCAGAAGGACAGCGCTGGCTGATCGCTGGGCCTGGAGTGCTGGGGGTGGAACTGTCGACGACGGAAACTATCCTTCTCGGCGTTACAGGTTTGATGCGACCATTGGAGACCTTGCGATGAGCCGACCCGATCCGACCCGCCGCGCACTTCTGACCTCGCTTGCCGCCTCGCCGGCCGTGATGCTGGGCGCGCGCCCTCTCGCCGCTCAGGAGACTGCCGCCGCTTCGGCCGGGCTCATCTCGTCCAACGTCTGCCTCCTCGCCACCGAGGTGACGGAGGGGCCATACTACACCGATCCGGAACTTGTCCGCGCCGACATCACCGAGGGCAAGGAGGGGGTCGCCATGGACATGATGATCCAGGTCGTGGATGCCTCCTGCCAACCTATCGCTGGAGTCCGGGTGGACATCTGGCACTGCGACGCGCAGGGCAACTATTCCGGCTATGCCAATCAGGGGAGCGACGGCACCCTCGACACCTCGTCCGAGACCTTCCTGCGCGGCACGCAGATGGCGGACGAGCAGGGGATCGTCACCTTCAGGAGCATCTATCCGGGCTGGTATCGCGGGCGGACGACGCATATCCACCACAAGGTCTTTGTCGACGAGACGAACGTGCTCACCGGGCAGATCTTCTTCCCCGACGCGCTGTCCCAATACCTCTACAATAACTTGCCGCCTTACAACGATCGGGCCTCAGCCCGCGACACGGTCAACAGCAGCGACGGGATCGCGGCGCAAGCTGGCGAGAGCGCCTACGCCGCAGTGCGCGAGGCCACAGATCGGTATGTGGCAACTCTGGTCATCGGGGTGAACCCTGAGGCGACCAGTCAGAGCGGCGGCCCCGGAGGTCCGTCCGGCGGCGACGGTCGGCCCGGCATGCCCCCGCCTGACGCCGGCCTGCCTCCCGGTGAGGGTCAAGCGCCTCCCGGCGAGGTCGGCGGCAACACGGGTGGGCCATCGACATTGGTGCCGGGGCAGGAATGAACTGCCGGCAAACCTGAATAACACGGCAACAAATCTGGTAAGGGGCTTGGGACAGCGTCACCGCCCTTACCGAGCCTGGAGTGGAGTCAAAGAGCGGCACGGCATGATCCGAGGAGCCTGCGTCACGACGGAGCGCTGGCACCAGTTCCTCGACGACTTCGCGGACGACGAGGACCTCATCGCGCGCCTCAAGGATCGGTCACCGCGGTAACAAACGGCCGGTTACGGTCTCTGCACGAAGCCAGCCCCGGAATCTGCCGCTTCTGGATAGCGGACCTTCATTCCCGTGTTGGCAGCTGCCAACCTTCCCCGTCATTTCAGACTGGGGACGCTTTCCTTTGTCCGCTGCGCATCTTGGCTGCGATCTTTCTATGGCTCGGGCAAGGCCGACCGGGAGGCCTGCGACTTGCCGAAGCCGTGCATCTCTTTCGCCCACTGGTAGCCGACCACCAGCCCTTTCATCCTCGGAAGCATTAGCAGAGCCAGCCCGGTAGCGATCGTGCAGAGCACGAGCGCCAGCATCAGGGGATCATCCCGCATGTAGCCGAAGAGGCCATGGAGGGCGAAGCCCATCACGTGCCCGACGATCAGGATAGTCAGGTAGGCCGGACCATCGTCCGCGCGATGATGATGCAACTCCTCACCGCATTCGGAGCAGGTGTCTTTCACCTTGAGGTAGCGCGCAAAAAGCTGCCCTTCGCCACAAGCGGGGCAGCGATGGCGCAGGCCACGCAGGATGGCCGGTTTCATCTCACGGGTTTCAGAAGTGGTCATCTCATCCCTCTCGACTCGGATCATGACAGCCAGAATATAGGGATCATTGATTGGTTGTTGAAGGCATATGTTGCGCCCTGTGCATGCGACATTATGTGCGTGTATGAGGCGTTCCTGGGACAGTCATGCATACAATCATACCTTCAATCTCCTGAGAGATGACCTTATATGTCGGAAAAGGCATGGAGTGGTATGGCTATGAACGACTGGTGTCCCGAGATCTCGCAAAACGGAAGCCCACGCTATGTCGCGATCGCTGACGCCATCGTGCGGGATCTGGAGAGGGGCGTGCTACGTGCGGGAGATCGTCTGCCGCCACAGAGAAAGCTCGCGGATCTCCTGGGCCTGGACTTCACGACCGTCTCCCGTGGCTATTCGGAGGCCCAGAAGCGGGGGCTGGTGGAAAGCCATGTCGGGAGGGGGACTTTCGTAACGGCGCAGCTGGCTCGAGCCTCGGGGCCTGATCCGGAACGAACTCGGGACGAGGATCTGACGATGAACATGCCGCCGGAGCCGCGCGACGAGCGGCTACTGCGCCGCATGCGGGAAGGCCTCGGATATGTTGGCAACAACATGACGCCTTTGCTTCGATACCAGTCTTCCACGGGAAGCGATCGAGACAAAAGCGCAGCCATGACCTGGCTCGGCAAGCGGGGACTGAATCCGAGCGCTGAGTGCGTGGCGATCACGCCCGGGGCTCATGCGACCATCCTGGCGATCCTGACCATTCTGGCCGATCCCGGAGACACGATCCTATGCGAGGCCGTCTCCTATCCCGGCTTGCGCGCCATCGCGGCACGACTGCGCCTGAACCTCCAGGGCCTGCCCATGGACGAAGAGGGGATCATCCCGGGCGCGCTCGACTGCGCGATCCAGGAGCACAAGCCAAGGGCTCTCTATCTCACCCCCACCCTGCACAACCCGACCACCGTGACCGTTCCGGCGCAGCGCAGGCGGCAGATCGCAGACGTCGTGACCGCGCACGGGCTCCACGTGATCGAGGATGACGCCTACGGGTTCGTTCCCTCCGATGCGCCTGCGGCCCTCGCCACTCATGCTCCGGACCTCACCTGGTATATCGGAGGGTTATCGAAGTGCCTTGGAGGCGGATTGCGACTCGCCTACTGCACCGCACCCTCCAGCCGGTGTGCCCTCAGCCTGGGGCACGCCCTGCGAAGCACGGCCGTCATGGCCTCACCGATCTCCTCCGCACTGGCAACCCGCTGGATCGAGGACGGCACCGCTGATGAAATCCTCGGCTACATTCGTGTCGAAAGCGCAGCACGACAAGCGATCGCAACCGAGTTGCTGGCCGGGCTGGAATATCGATCGGCGCCGAATGCCTTCAACGTCTGGCTACGGCTGCCCGAGGGGGCGGGACGCGCGGACCTGATGGGCCGACTGGCAGGACGGCACATCGGCATCATGCCTTCCGATGCGTTCACTGTCCTCGGGAGCCCTGACGAGCATGTCCGCGTCTGCCTGGGCGGCTCCATATCGCGCGAGGAGCTGCGCAGAGGGTTGCTCCTCATGACAAATTCCCTACAACCCGATGCTTGGGTCGGATAGACAGATCATCGGGACACCGGTCTCGGAAGCCGCATTCAGTTCGCGACGACCGCACCTGCACTGAAGTCCGAGGACTTCCTTGAGGTCGTCCTCGGCGCAAGCCCTCCCGAAGCCGATCACCGATTCAGTCCGTCAGACAGGTATCACGCTGCACCAAGAACCTGCTCCGCGGCGGAGCCGGTCCCGAGATGAGCACGCTCCGCCGGTCCCGAGAGCCGAATCGGAACCTCAACGAACGGATCCCAAGCGCTGATTCGGCCCTCTGGAGCCTCGCAGCACCCTTCTGTGGACCATCACTCACTCCCGCAGACCTTCAGTAAGCAACTTTCCTCACACGGAAAAAACGGCGCTCATGCCCTCCCATACGAGCGACTAATAGCCGTCTCGACGGTGTGCCGCGAAGGATCCTCGGGACCGGTTTTCCGCATCCATGAAATTTCGGGACGCGCAAAACCCGCCATATGTGCCTCTGAGAGGGCCTCTCAGACAAGATATGGCCCACCATCCCATCCCCTCCGGGTCGTCCGAGCTCCACGACCTAATTGGCGCGCAGCAGCTGCATCGTGCCGGCTATCGCCAAGGGGCGTGAAATTCTCCTCAAGAATAGTGTCACCTCCCTCAAGGAGCAACGTCGAGGACCTGCAGCATTGCTTATTTGACGCGGCGCGGCCGCGGACGCTCTGGATCAGGGACCGGTTCGGCAAGCGCATCTTTTCGCGCGAGTGGCTCTATGCCTGCTCGAACGCGTGGGTCTGGCCGTCGCTCTGCATGCGCTGCACTACGGCCCCGCGAGCCAGAACATTGTCCGCAAAAACTGACTATCGGGCCTCGATCGGCACCGTCGGCGGCCAAGATCCAGCGCACTCGCCCTGGAGACAGCTCCGCCCTCAGCCTCCACTCTGCCGGATGAATGTCTGGGCCCCCGCAAGGGTTGAGGCTGGGAGACAGTTCGTAGACGGTTGAAACCACGCCGAATGGCGTGAGCCGGCCGGCCGGGACGCCCTTACTCCGCCCTCTTCAGGGCCGTGTCAAAATGCCCGGCGACCGGAAGGCAGTCCTCCTTGTCAGCATCGTCAAAGAAGCTTTCCTTGCGGCACAACTTCGCGGAAAAGCTGCCTGTGATCGTCGACCCCTCTTCTTCGAGGGAGAGCGTGTCGATCGAGATGCTCAGGTCGTCCCCGATCTCCTCGTTCATGTAGAAGGGTGCATTCATGCCCTCTGGCCACCACGACACAGAGGCATCCATCATCGCGGCCGGGGCGTCTGTGCCCATAAGGGATATCTCGATCGTCAGGATGCCCTGCATGATGCTCTCCGCATTCGGGTCATGTGCTTGGATGCTCAGCGAGGACACCGGACCGAAGGTGCGCCATTCCGCGGTTGACGTTCCTTCGGACGGAACGTCGAGGGTTTCACCCTCGTAGGCCGCCTCGCCGAGGGTGGCGGTTACCGTGCCGACCGGGACCGTCTCGATCTGGGCCGTCGCCGCCTGGGAAATTATCAGCAGGCCGGTCACAAGGACCGAAAGAAGTTTCGTGTTCATAATAGTCTCCATAGGTCTTGCGCCACTTACGGGAATGTCCAGCCGTCATGTTCGACGCGGAAGATACGCAACGGCGCGCCGGGCCGGCCCGTGTTTGGGCGCAGCCGGAAGACGGCGGTGTGCCTCCGCCCGAAATTCTCAATCCCAACATTGATGGTGATCATGCCGCGCACCATGGGCTGTTCGGGATCGGGTTGCGGGACACTTACGCTGCCATCGAAATCCTGCGCGCCATAGATCGGGTCGGCCTGAAGCGGTGTCGCTTGAATGGCCGCCACGACATCCGCAGAGAAGAAAGTGCCCGCATGCGCCGGATCGAGCGGCTCTGGCCCACCCATCCGTGCCAGGCGCGCGCTCTCATATAGGGCGCTGACAAGCTCCTGCGCCTCGCGGATCATCGCATCACCCGGCGCCTCGTCCGTATCGGCGGCGGGCGTCTCTACCTTCTCGTAGCCTTCGGCAATCAGGTAGCGTTGTGCCACCCAGCCGGCCTTGCTCATGTCCGCCGAACGCACCAGGCACCATCGTGGCGGCAGAGCCTCGATCTCTGCCTCGGTCATGGCTGAGTAATGCGCCATGGTGAAGAACGGCACGCAGGCGATCTCCTCCAATCCCCGCGCATCATGGGCAAAGGTCTCGATCACCGGATAGCCGGTGCCGGGCCCCATCCGAGCGTTCAGAACATCATCTGCAGCAACCCCGGTCACCCGCCATGCGTCGGGACCATGCCCATCAATCTCCGCACTCAAGATGCCAGGCAGCAGGGAGACGCCAATGGCGGTCAAGACCACATCGAGCATTCGGCGCGTATTCGTTGTCATGATACCTCCAGCACTTCGCGGCTCAGGTGCTTGCACCCTTGCGATGGAAAAGGATCGACCCGCCGACCTGGTTTAAGTCGGCGGGCAAGTTGCAAAGGTCTTCGCGATCCGTCGTCCTGCGCAAGTCAGCTACGTTCTCGCCTCGACTTGCCACGGTATCGCAACAAGCTCGAGCGGCTCTGTCGTCCCACTTGCGTTTAGGAGCGGCACCGTCTGTCCCACCTTCATGCCGAGCAAGGTGACCCCGAGGAATGTCTTGATCGGGATACCTCCCTGGTCATGTGCAAAACCATGGTCAAAGAGTGTCCGAGTTAATGGTGCCGTCCCCCGGATAGAGTAGGTCACACGTGAGCCCAGGGTGGCGACGCTTCCTGCCTCTTCTTCGGGATTCAGAATATGTGCATCCTGAAGCTTTGCCCGGATCAGGTGGGAGAGCAGAGGAAAGACACCGCCTTCGATAGCTGCGCATTCCCTCCCCAGCTCTTGCAGATGCCAGATGTCCCGCTTGGAAAGGAACGATTGGATCGGTCGCATGGCCTCGACGCTTCCGAACGTCCGGGTATCAATCGCTGCAGCCTCGTTGCCCGATCTTCCGGCGAGAGTCGCCATTTCACTTGATGTTCGCATATCTTCTCCTCGGCCTGCTCAACGCAAGCCTCAAGAAACCAAAGTTGTTGGTGAAGAAGATCCCCGAGCGTGGAGGTCAGCGCATGCGACCCCCTGCCCGGGGCAGGGAGCGGTTCAGCAGAGATCCCGGAAACGACCGGCCTCTGATTTTGCATGACGACACAGACATCACGCCACGCTATGAAGTTTCCGACGCCAAGTCAAACTTTGCCGGGTCCTCGGAGCAGCAGATGCCACCACCCGCTGGGCTGATCCTTTCAGGCGGGGTGGGAAACCTTTCCGTGAGACGGAAAATGAAGACCAGTGAGGCTGTCCCGTCTCCAGGCAAGCCGTTGATGCCGGTAGTCCCCGCGTCGGATGCTCCAGTGACCGCATTAGTTGCAACCCGTCACTACACGGCAAAAGGCACGCCCACCTGGGTTACCACCAATGACCGGGTGGTGCCGTCTTCGGACAGCAGCTTAGTGCGTTGCCCGGTCGACATTCCGATGAGCGCGCCCCCCAAGAGGGAGTGAATCGGGATTTCTCCAGCACGCGTCACAAGGCCGAAACTGAGAACCCCGCATTCGATATCTTTCTCATCCACCACGCAAGAAATGTAGCTGCCAAACGTGGCAACATCGGACGGTGCCGCACCCTCAATCGCAACGGCCACCTGCAGTTTCTGGTGTAGAGTATCCAGCATGAGCTGGGAGTAGGCGACACTGCTGTTGTTGGCGAAGCTCAGAAATCTCTCGATTCTCAGCCGATCGGCTTTTGTCAGGCGGCACTTGCAATCCCCGCCACCCGCTTCCGGCTTTCCGTGTCGCGGTATCGTTGATCCCGTAACGTCAGGTATGGCCATGTTTCCCCCTGGAGTTCCCTCCTACAATCTCAGAACTTTTCTCGAGATGTCCCCGGGAGATCGCTGCGCATAAAACGCCCACGATCCGCCCGGGGCTAAGGGCGGTTCAGCAGAAGAAACCGGAACTTGATCTGATACCTGACCATGGGTTGATCGTTGCTTGCCGCCTGACGAGTGTCAATCCCGACGCCCTGACCGCGCTCGCGGAGTGACGGGAAAGCTTCCCCGCGACAGCACCTCCCCCTCTTCGTCGACAACGAGACGGAACGCGCGGTCGGCGCGATAGAAGGTCATGCGCCAACGTCCTTCGTCTTCGTCTGTCCCGCTCTCGGAGCGGCTGCTGATGAGCCCATTCCGCATCTCTTCCCGGACCTGCTCTTCCGTGATCTTGAAGGCCCGCGCGATGGCGGCTGCTTCCACAACGAACCCACTGTCGGTCTTGGATACTTCGCTCATCGCACTGTCTCCCATTCCCTGGTCCCGCGCCGATCTGCGCCTGTCGGGCTCTGCGCGGTTTCGCGCGATTGCGCTCGACTCCAATAGGTATTTACAATACCACTTGGGGAACGTACCCCGTCAATACAACTGCGACCAAGGTGCCACTCCGATGACCTCCATCCAGACTTCTTCGCGAAGCCCCTCCGCGCGACCGGAGATCACAGCCGATCTCGAGGCACGGACTGGGCTCGATGAGGCGGTCCTGCGCGAGCTGGTCCATGCCTTCTATGACAAGATCCGCAAGGATCCTGTTCTTGGCCCGATCTTCGCGGCGCGCATCGATGACTGGCCACCGCATCTGGAGCGGATGACTGCTTTCTGGTCGTCAGTTGCCCTTATGACAGGCCGCTATCATGGCGCCCCAGTGCCCAAGCACGTCGGCCTGCCGATTGACTGGGGCCATTTCGAGCGGTGGATCATGCTCTTTCGCGAGACTGCAACGGAGATCTGCACGCCCGCAGGCGCCGCCCATGTCGTCGAACGGGCCGAACGCATCGCCCGGTCGCTCAACTTCGCGGTCCAGGATGCACGAGGGACCGGCATCCCGAACCTGGCTTGAGGCTCGCATGGCGAAGCAATTCGATATCGATATTGCCCGCGTTCACGACGAGGCGTCCGATACGGACCGCACGAGGCTGCTCGTGGACCGGATCTGGCCGCGAGGTATTCCAAAGGCCGATCTCGGACACGATGACTGGATCAAGGACATCGCGCCGACCACCGAGCTCAGGAAATGGTTCGACCACGACCCGGATAAATGGAGGGAATTCCGCAACCGCTACCTGCAAGAACTGGCTGACAATACGGACGCCGTTGACCGCTGCCTCGCATGGTGCCGAGCCGGCCCCGTCACTCTGCTCTTCGCCGCGAAGGACCGGGACCACAACCAGGCTGTGGTCCTGCGGGACTACCTGAAGCAGCGGCTCAAGGGGAGCAAGTCATGACGCTTGAAGACGGGTCCCTTCGCACGCCCCTGTGCGACCTTCTGGGATGCGAGTATCCCGTCATCCTGGCCGGCATGGGAGGCGTCGCGCGTTCCGAACTGGCCGCCGCGGTCGCCAATGCCGGCGGTTTCCCGACACTGGGGATGGTGCGCGAAGCGCCTTCACTGATCGCCTCGGAGATCGGAGCCTATCGCCGGCTGTCAAACCGTCCTTTTGCCGTCAACCTTATCCCCGCAGCCACCGACCCAGACCTGCTGGACCAGCAAATCGAAACCTGCCTCGCGATGGAAGTGGCGGTCTTCTCGTTCTTCTGGGATGTCGTGCCCGAGGCCATTGCCCGGGTGAAGACGGCAGGCGCTCTCCTGCTGCACCAGGTGGGCACGCTGCGCGCGGCACGGGAGGCCGAAGCCGCCGGTGCGGATGTGTTGATCGCACAGGGGCAGGATGCTGGCGGCCACGTTCACGGGCGCACCCCGACATTCGACCTGCTCCGGGCCGTGCTGGACACCACGGCCCTGTCGGTTGTCGCCTCGGGCGGCATCAGCAACGGCAAGGGGCTGGCCCGGGCGCTCTCGTTCGGGGCGCAGGGCGTCCAGTGCGGCACCGCCTTCCTGGCCACGGCCGAATCCTTCGCCCACGACTACCACAAGCAACGGGTCGTGACCGCGCAGGGGGAGGATACCGTCCTGACCGACGGCTTCGTGCTGAACTGGCCCAAGGGATCGGTCGTGCGCGTCCTCCGCAACAGCGTCACCGAGACCTTTGGCCCGGCCCTGATGGGACATGACCCCGAGAGGATCGCACATAAGGTGATCGCCCGCGACGGCCTCATCCCGCGGCTGCGCCAGAGCACGGACTCGCCCCTGCGCACCACGACCGGAGATCTTGAACAGATGCCGCTTTATTGCGGCACCGGAGCGGGTGAGATCGACGAGATTGTCCCGGCGGCGCAGCGCCTGAACACCCTGTGTGCCGAGGCTCAGGCTCGCCTCGCATCAGGCCGGCAAACGCCGGTGGGGCGGACATGAGCATCCTTCTACTGCTGATACCAGTAACGCTGATGATGGGTGCCATCGGCCTCGGAGCATTTTTCTGGGCGATGAAGACTGACCAGTTCGACGACCCGGAAGGCGATGCCCGCCGGATCCTCCAGACGGAGGACCGTCCGCTGCCACCAAGACATAGAACTGACCGGGAGGTTGCCAGATGATGGAGCGGTTGACAGGTGCCGAACGCCAGATCGCATTGATAATTTGTGTCGTCATGGCGATTGTCGGGCTGGTGATGGCCGCAGCGGGTCATGGCGATCCGATGGGGAGCCACGGCGCGATCGTGCTGATTGCAGCCGGTATCACGACCTTCTTCGTCCTGCGTGCGATTGGCGAGCCCGAACCGGCCGAGGACCGCACGGTCGACTACTATGATGACCCGACCAAGGCCGGCCTCGTGATTGCCCTGTTCTGGGCCGTCGTCGGTATGGGCATGGGGGTCTGGGTGGCGGCGCAACTTGCCTGGCCCGACCTGCGCATCGACGCGGCGTGGTCGAGCTTCGGCCGCATCCGCCCCGTTCACACATCGGGGGTGATCTTCGGATTCGGTGGCAACGCCCTCATCGCCACCTCCTATCACGTCATGCAACGCACCAGCCGGGCCCGGCTGGCGGGACATGTCTCACCGTGGTTCGTGCTGCTGGGCTTCAACCTCTTCTGCATCATTGCCGCCTCTGGCTACCTGATGGGGGTAACCCAGTCGAAGGAATACGCCGAACCGGAATGGTATGCCGACATCTGGCTGGTCATCGTCTGGGTGGTCTACTTCGTGCTCTACATCCGCACGCTGGCGCGCCGCAACGAGCCGCATATCTACGTGGCCAACTGGTATTACCTCGCCTTCATCCTGGTCGTGGCGATCCTTCATATCGTCAACAACCTCGCTGTCCCCGCCAGCCTGACAGGAGCAAAGAGCTACTCGGCATTCGCGGGAGTCCAGGACGCGATGACGCAATGGTGGTATGGCCATAACGCGGTCGCCTTCTTCCTGACCGCCGGGTTCCTCGGCATGCTCTACTACTTCCTACCCAAGCGGGCGGAGCGGCCGATCTATTCCTACCGCCTGTCGATCCTGTCGTTCTGGGGCATCGTGTTTTTCTACATCTGGGCCGGCTCGCATCACCTGCATTACACCGCCCTGCCGCAATGGGTGCAGACGCTGGGCATGACCTTTTCGGTCATGCTGCTGGTGCCCTCCTGGGCCAGCGCGGGCAACGCGCTGATGACGCTGAACGGCGCCTGGCACAAGGTGCGCGACGACGCCACGCTGCGCTTCATGATGGTGGCGGCGGTGTTCTACGGGCTGTCCACCTTCGAAGGCTCGTTCATGGCTGTGCGTGCGGTGAACTCGCTGTCGCATTACACTGACTGGACGGTAGGGCATGTCCATGCCGGCGCGATGGGCTGGGTGGCTTTGATCACCTTTGGCTCAATCTACTCCGTCGTCCCACTGCTGTGGAAGCGCGAGACGATGTATTCCTGGAAGCTGGTGGAATGGCACTTCTGGCTCGCGCTGGCCGGCACGGTGATTTACGTCTTCGCGATGTGGAACAGCGGCATCATCCAGGGGCTGATGTGGCGCACCTACACCGACAGCGGCACGCTGGCCTATTCCTTCACCGACACGCTGGTGGCCATGCATCCCTATTACGTCGCACGGGCCTGCGGCGGGGCCCTGTTCCTGACCGGGGCGATCCTGGCGGCCTACAACGTCTACATGACGATCCGGCACGCCCCCGAAAAACGGCCGGAACGCGACTACCCCACCTCGTCCGAAGCGGTAGAACCTGCCGTTCCGGCAGCGGAGTGACACGATGTTTCGCAAGATCCTCTCCCCCTTCGCCCGCCTGTTCGAGTTCCACGCCCGGACCCACTACCGCACCGAGCGGCACTCGATGGCCCTGACCCTTGGCATCATCGTCGCCGCCGGTGTGGGCGGGTTCGTCGAGATCGCGCCGCTCTTCACCATTGACGAAACGGTCGAGGCCGCACCGGACATGCGGCTTTACACGCCGCTCGAGCAGGCCGGGCGCGACATCTATATTCGTGAGGGCTGCTATGCCTGCCACTCCCAGATGATCCGCACCCTACAGGACGAGGTGGATCGCTACGGCCCCTATTCGCTGGCGGTGGAATCGCAATACGATCACCCGATGCTCTGGGGGTCCAAGCGGACCGGGCCGGACCTTGCGCGGCTGGGCAACAAGTATTCCGATGACTGGCACGTGCGCCACTTGGTCGATCCACGCGCCGTGGTGCCGGAATCGGTCATGCCGCAATACGCTTTCCTGCTGGACCGGACGCTCGAGACAGAGAACCTGCCGGACCGCCTCGCGGCGCTCCGGGCGGTGGGCGTGCCCTACAGCGATGAACAGATCGCCAATGCCGCTGCCGACGCTCGCGGCCAGGCCCGGCCCGACACCGATGCGGCCGACGGGATAAGCGAGCGATATGGCGACGCGACCGGCGTCCGTCACTTCGACGGACAGCGGGATCGGGTCACGGAGATGGACGCGCTGGTGGCCTACCTCCAGATCCTTGGCAGGCTCACCGACGCCGCCTTCGCAAATCAGCCACTCGGGGAGGAGTGACAGGATGGATCTTACCCATGACCTGACCTCGGTGATCGCCAAGTCCTTCGGGCTGTTTTACCTCATCGCCCTGTCCGTGGGGATCACCGTCTACGCCTACTGGCCGTCGCTGGGCAAACGCTTCGACAAGGCCGCCAACAGCATCTTGGATGACGAGGACGGGCCATGTCGGTAAAGGAACGAGATCCCCTCACCGGGCACCAGACCACGGGTCACGAATGGAACGGGATCACCGAGCTGAACACCCGCGTGCCGCGGGCGGTGTGGTTCTTCATAATTGTCACCCATATCTGGGCACTGGTCTACTGGGTGCTCATGCCGGCTTGGCCACTGGTGAACACCTATACTCGCGGGCTGCTGGGCATTGACCAACAAGAACAGGTGAAAGAGCGCGTAGCCGCCGCGGATGCCACCCGTGGCATCTGGGCGGATCAAATCGCCGCGCTCCCGTTGGACAAAATCCGTGACGATACCCTGCTCATGGCCAACGTCGACCGGGCAGCGCCCGCACTCTTCGGTGACAATTGCGCGGCCTGCCACGGAAGCCGCGCCGAAGGCGGGCCTGGTTATCCCTCCCTGGTCGATGACGCTTGGCTCTGGGGCGGTGACGATGAAACGATTCTCGAAACCCTGCGCGTCGGCATCAATTCACCTCATCCCGACACGCGCTATGCCGAGATGCTGGCGTTCGGCCGCGATGGCATGCTCGACCGGGGACAGATCCGCATCGCAGCGGACTACGTGCAGTCGCTGGCGGGCCTCGACAGCGGCGCCTCGCCCGAGCGCCTGGAGGAAGGCGCCGCGCTCTTCGCCGACAATTGCGCAAGCTGCCACGGCGAGGATGGCGCGGGCGTGCAGGACCTTGGTGCCCCGAACCTCACAGATACCCACTGGATCTACGGCGGCTCCGATGAGGCGCTGTTCGAGACGATCTATGGTGGCCGACAGGGCTGGATGCCCGCATGGGAAAACCGCCTGACCAAAGCGCAGCGCAAGATGCTTGCCATCTATATCACCTCGCTGGCCGATGGAGGCCCGGAATGACCATTGAGCGGCCCCGTGTTCTGGCGATCTCCGCCGCATTGCTGGTAGTGGCCGTCTTCGCGGCCGCCAATATCCATCTCGTCTCGGTCTCGCTGTCGTCGCAACCGAGCTGCGTTGAAACCGCCAAGGAAGGCGCCGGCACCTACCGTCCGGCGAAACCGTCATGCTGAGCCAGAATAACGCCCCGCCGCCGCCCGACAATCCGCACGCCGGGGGCGTCATTCCGAAGGTGGTCCCCCCCCTTGCGCGCCCGAGCCCGCACGCCCGCGATCTGGCGTGGCGCACCGCCTTCACATGGCTACGGGCCGGGTGGCGCGATCTGTGGACCCACCCGCTTCCGAGTCTGGTCTACGGCCTCGGCGTTTTCCTCGTCTCAGTCGCCGTGGTCTGGTTCCTGTTCCACTTGGAATTCGACTATGCGCTGCTCCCGGCGCTCGCGGGTTTCATGGTGGTCGGGCCGCTGATCGCCGGCGGGCTTTATGAGAAAAGTCGGCGACTGGAGGCAGGCGAACCCGTCGGCCTCGTGCCGATGCTCTTCGTCCGGCTTCGGTCCGGCCGTGCCGGTGTCTTCATGGGGGTCATGCTGCTGGGGCTTTTCCTGCTGTGGATGCGCGCGGCGGTCCTGATCTATGCACTGTTCTTCGGCATGGTGGCCTTTCCCGGCACCGAGGAGATCGTTCCGATGCTTCTCCTGACTCCTACTGGCTGGGCCCTGTTGCTGGTCGGCTCTGCCGTCGGTGCGCTCTTCGCCGCCTTCTCCTTCGCCATCAGCGTCTTCGCCTTTCCGATGCTGCTGACGGAACGGACCGACGCACTCTCCGCGCTCGGGATCAGCATGGCGATGGTCTGGAACAACCTTGGGGTGATGATCGCCTGGGGCGCCATCGTGGTGGTGCTGTTCGTCCTATGCCTACTCACGGCCGGACTGGGGCTGATCCTGGTGTTTCCGTTGCTGGGACACGCCACGTGGCATTGCTACCGCACCATCCGCTCCGACGATGCCGCCGCGCGTGAAGATGATCGCATGTTCATTCGTCCGGCCTGATCCTCCATCGGCGAAGCTGCAGAAGCCTGCTACCTGATGTGAGGCCGGTCGCGGCAAGGCAAATGTCTGGGTCATCACCGGTGCTGCAGCCGAAACCGATTGTCATCGGGGTCACAATAGATGCAGCGCAGCTTACTCTCACCGCCCCACAACCGCACAACATCCCCTTCGACGTCCTCCTGCGCGAGAACGGTTTGCACGATAGTCGAGGATCAAATAGCTGATTAGCAAATGGGCGCTCGTGGTCCTGATGCACACATTTTCCGCACCCAGCCCCCCCCCTTTGATGCGACGAGGCACATGAACAATATCGACGAAAAGCTACAACCGATCCTTGCCCAAGTGGCGAGGCGCAATGCCGGCGAGCCGGAATTTCACCAGGCCCTGCACGAGGTGATGGAAAGCCTCGGGCGCGTCGTGGCAAAGCACCCTGATTATCTCGAACAAGCGCTCATCGAACGGATCTGCGAACCCGAGCGACAGATTATCTTTCGCATCCCTTGGGTTGACGACCAAGGGAATGTTCAGATCAATCGAGGATTTCGCATCCAGTTCAACTCGTCCCTCGGCCCCTACAAGGGAGGGATGCGCTTCCACCCGTCCGTCAATCTGGGGATCATCAAGTTCCTGGGCTTCGAGCAGACCTTCAAGAATGCCCTGACCGGCCTGCCGATCGGTGGCGGAAAAGGCGGAACGGATTTCGACCCCAAGAACAAATCCGACGGCGAGATCATGCGCTTTTGCCAATCTCTCATGACCGAACTGCACCGCCACTTGGGCGAGCAGACGGATGTCCCGGCCGGCGATATCGGCGTTGGAGGGCGTGAAATCGGATACATGTTCGGGCAATACAAGCGCCTGACCAACCGTTATGAATCAGGCGTGTTTACCGGCAAGGCCATCGCCTACGGCGGATCCCGCGCCCGGACCGAGGCAACTGGTTTCGGCAACACCTATTTTACCAGGGCCATGCTTGCAACGCGCCAGAGCGACTTCGACGGTAAGCGCGTCGTGGTATCGGGCGCGGGCAATGTCGCCATCCATACCCTCGAAAAGGTGCAATCCTTTGGGGGCACGGTCATCGCCTGTTCGGATTCCAGCGGTTACGTCATAGACGAAGCCGGGATTGATCTTGCCCTGCTCCAGGAGATTAAGATCGTGCGCCGAAAGTGCATTTCGGAATATGCCCGGTTGCGTGGGGACGGGGTTCATTTTGTGCCCTGTCGGGAAAGGCTCTGTCTGGGATCTACCCTGTGACGTGGCAATGCCCTCGGCCACCCAGAACGAACTGACGGGCAAGGACGCGAAATCACTTGTCAAGAACGGCGTTCTGGCTGTCGGCGAAGGCGCGAACATGCCCTGCACCCCCGAGGCGATCCGTATCCTGCGCGAGGCCGGCATCCTGTTCGGGCCCGGCAAGGCTGCGAACGCGGGGGGCGTTGCAACGTCGGCACTGGAAATGCAGCAGAACGCCAGCCGTGACCGTTGGAGCTTTGAGCAGACCGAACAGCGGTTGGCTCAGATCATGAAAAGCATCCACGACAGATGCGCCGAAACTGCCGATGAATATGGCGCTCCCGGCGACTACGTCCTGGGCGCGAACATCGCCGGTTTCGAGCGGGTTGCGAAAGCCATGCGGATGCTGGGAGTGATCTGAGCCGATCCCCTCGGTCATCGAAAGACGAGAGCGATCTCTTCCTGGCTCAGCAGCTTCCATCGTCCGGGGGCCAAGGAGTCGTGCAGGCAGAGATCGCCCAGGCGTTCACGTCGCAGAGCTTCTACGAAATTGCCGGTGGCGGCGAACATGCGGCGAACTTGGTGGTATCGGCCCTCGGTCACGGTGATCAGGGCTTCGGTTTCCGAGATTATGTCCAGCACTGCCGACGCCAGGGGTTTGTCATCGCCTCTGAGCGTGAGTCTGCCGGACGCAAACAGTGCGGTTTCCGTGCCGTCGAGTGGACGGGCAAGCGTGGCGCGGTAGGTCTTTCTGAGCCGACTTCTGGGGCTGCTGATACGGTGCAGAAGGTCTCCGTCGTCGGTCAGAAGCAAAAGGCCCGAGGTCTGTTTGTCCAAACGCCCAATGGTTGAAATTGCGGGTTTGCGGCGTCGCCAGCGAGCAGGCAGCCTATCATAGACGAGTTCGCCTGCCTCCTTGTGCGAACAGGTCACGCCCAAGGGTTTGTTCATCATGACGACCAAGCCAGCAAGCGGATCAAGCGGCCTGCCCGCGACCGTCATGCGGCAGAGCAGGTCCGCGCTGACAGGGATGCGGACGGAGGCGTCCAGGATCTCAGCCTGATCGAAGACAATACCACCAGATCGCGCCAGCCGCGCGATGTCCTTGCGGGCACCATATCCCATCGAGGACAAGAGCCTGTCTACACGTGTGAATGAACTGCTGGACAAATCCGGTGATCCTCGTGAGCGAATTGCACCACGCTGGGATCTTGTGGCTCTGCGGCCATGCTCTGTTTCACACGGAAAATCCAGTTTGAATGATGGAGAATGACCGGCTTTCAGTTCATCGGGACGATAGTTTCAGGAGCTGAAGGGTGATAGTCCAGAGCGCTGTGGGGTCGCTTGGTGTTGCGGTGCTTCCTTCGTCGCTCAATCAGAGCCTGCGCTTCTCTGAGACTATAGAAGATTTCTCCGTTGAACATTTTGTCGCCAGACCGGGCATTGAAGCTCTCGCAGCATCCGTTTTCCCAAGGTAAGCCCGTTTCGGAGTAGGCTGTCTCGGCCACGCTGGGCGAATCCAGTGCCTGACAGTCTGGGCCGCGAACTCTGGACCATAATTCGACCGTTCATTCAGCATCCTGATACGAGCGACCGCGCGGGGAGGCGGTCCGCTATCTCTATAGCCGCGAGCCAAGTTTCGAAGATCGGATCGCCGAAGATCAAGCGGATAGTTTGATAATCCGCCCTCTCAAAACATGCAGAGAGAGCGCCTCGACAGTCCCGTCAACTGCGAAGCGCGCGCCGCAACCTCTTGCGCTCTTCGAAGTCCTCGGTGACGTCGCGCATGATCGCCGCGACCGCCTGCAAGTCGCCATCCTCGCCGCGCAACGGAACGATGGAAAACTGGATCGAGATCTGTGCTCCGTCCTTACGGATTGCTGGAACTGACAAAAGATCGCCTGCGCCATATTTGGTTTGGCCCGTCCGCATGGTGGCTTCATAGCCGATCCAGTGTCGCTCGCGAAGGCGCTCCGGCGTGATGATGTCCAATGAGTGGCCAAGCGCCTCCCCCTCTGCAAAGCCGAATATCCGCTCCGCGCCCCCGTTCCAGACGCGGATGATGCCTTCGCGGTCCGCGACCACCAGCGCATCGGGCATGCCCTCGAACAGTTTTCGCGCAATCTGCTCCCTGTCCATCGTTAGCCTCCGACTTCGGTCCCACGCTCGGTGAGTATGGCATCCATCGGAATATCGTGGGGTTGCGGATAGATCGTGGGCAGCTGCGCCGAGGCTAAGCCGACGCCGATGCTGAAGGGTTGCGGCGACAGCGCCGCGAGGGTTCGATCGAAATACCCCCCGCCATAGCCAAGACGATACCCTTCGCTGTCCCAGCCCATGAGAGGCGCGAGAACGACATCCGGTATCACCTCCTGCGCGTCCCGTGGCGGCACCGGGATGTTCCAGTATCCGCGCTCCATCCGCGTCTCCGGAGTCCACAGGCGGAACACCAAGGGCGCCGACCGCGTCTCCACCAGAGGCAGCGCAATGCGGCGGCCAGACGCCTGCATCTCGGCCATCAGAGATCGCAGGTCCGGCTCGTCCTTGATCGGCCAATAGAAGGCGACAACCCCGCCACCAGTGCCGGCAGAGTGCGCTGCAAGCAATCTCGCCAATCCTGCCATCAACGCTTCACTTATTGCTTTCCTCTGGGGCGAGGCCAGCGTCCGACGCGCCTCGCGAAGCCGCTTGCGTTCCGCCGTGCGCCACCGGGCCACGTCGCGAGCTTGTTCGGGATCTATGGCCAAGGGGTCGAAATACCCAGGATCGACCTCTGCCGCCATGCAAGGCGGCGAGGCAAAGTTTCCCTCACTCTTGAAGCTGTTGGACCCATTGCCCATGTCCGAACTCCCAACTTCAGGTATAGTCATCCTCGTGGCAGGAGCCGCCTCTCTGCGCCGGGACTATTCACTTCTCTGGATAAGCGCCATAATAGGCACTGTAAATACCACTTCATGGATGGCAGATGCGCCTTACCTCCTTCACCGACTACGGACTCCGCATGCTGATGCGCCTTGCCAGCGCGCCGGACCGGGCTTTTTCCACGGCTGATCTCGCCGAGGAATTCCAGCTTTCCCGCAACCATCTCATTAAGATCATGCAGAAACTCGGTCGGGCCGGGCTGGTGCAGACACGTCGTGGAGGCGGTGGCGGTGCCACCCTGGCCCACGCCCCCGACGAAATCCGGTTGGGGGACGTGGTGCGAGTGTTGGAGGAGGGCCAAGCCCTTGTCGAGTGCTTTCAACCGAACGGCGGGGATTGCACGATCGACGGATGCTGTCGCCTAAAGACCCGGCTTCGGGTTGCCGAGATGGCCTTTATCGAGAACCTCAACCGCTCGACCCTTGCCGACGTCGCCCTTCCCGCACCGGAACCCGCATGACACGGCGATCGTGGCGCTACGTCGGCGCAGATTAACCGACACGGCACGTTACACGCGGTTCCTTGCCGCAGATCGATCTGCTACTCGACGCATTAGACCGGTTCCACTGTTTCGATCTTCAAAACGCCAACAATGACAGTGCGACCGTCTTCTTTCTTCAGGGGCTCTTCTTGGTGTCTTGACATGCCCAAGAGTGTTGCGCCGAGCTGGGACCCCACCGGAATGCGGCCCGGCCGTTCTACTATGCTCATTGTCAAAATGCCCTTCCGTACCGGGCCATTGCTTTCAGAATATGTAATGCGTTTCATAGGCAATGCGATTTGGTCGATGCCTTTGCCAATCGCTTTCCCGGCCGTCCGCATCTTGTAGCGCAGGATCTGTTCTACCAGACGCGGCATATTCCGTGCCGCGGGGTCATCTCGGGAAAGCAGCCACTCGATGTCGGCGCGGTCAGAAGGCCGAAGGAAAAACTCGGCGTCGTTGAGGTGATTTTCTGGCGTGGTGTCGTAAGCAAAGCTATTCGGCACCCGCACATGTTGTGCGTTGGTCATGATTATCTCCCAGGGGCTGATCTCGGCAGACCCGATGTCTCTATCAAAATGTTCGAGAAATCCCCGGGTGGCCGTGAACGCGGTTACGCGCTCGCCGCCCGGGCAGGGAGGCGGTTCAGAAGCAGAAACCGGAAGAGGTTTTCGTTCGTAACCATACATGTAAGCTATGAAACAAATGGATTCTGTCAAGCGTCACGACCGTGGTGCGGCGAACAATATAACCGAGGTCAGCGATCTCCTTTGGCAGGAAATGAACCGCCCCGGGTTTGCCGGAGAGTCCAACTCTTGAGTAGGATGGAGCATCATGAGCAAGACCACGAACAAGTTTTCCCCCGAAGTGCGTGAGCGCGCCGTGCGGATGGTTCTCGACAACGAGGGCCAGCACGGATCTCGCTGGCAGGCGATAACTTCGATCGCAGCGAAGATCGGCTGCTCGGCGAACACGCTGAACGACTGGGTCAAGAAGGCTGAGGTGGACAGCGGCAAGCGTTCAGGCGTTCCCAGCGAGATGGCCGAGAGAATGAAGGCGCTGGAGCGGGAGAACCGCGAACTGCGTCAGGCCAACGAGATACTTCGGAAGGCGTCGGCGTATTTTGCGATGGCGGAGCTCGACCGCCGGTCGAAGTGATGGTGGATTTCATTGAGGCGCATCGTGATGCGCATGGGGTCGAGCCGATCTGCACGGTGCTGCCGATCGCCCCCTCCACCTACTATGATCATCTTGCGAAGCGGGCCAATCCGGCCCGGTTGTCGGACCGTGCCCGCCGAGATGCTGCCCTGCGGCCCGAGATCGAACGCGTCTGGGAGGAGAACTACAAGGTCTACGGCGTCCGTAAGATCTGGCGGCAGCTTTTCCGGGAAGGCTTCGTTGTCGCGCGTTGCACGGTGGCACGGCTCATGCGGGACATGGACATCCAGGGCATCATCCGCGGCAAACCGCATCGGACAACGATCCCCGACAAGAAGGCCCCGTGTCCTCTGGACAAGGTGAACCGCGAGTTCCGCGTCCCGGCTCCCAACATGCTCTGGGTCAGCGACTTCACCTATGTCGCCACCTGGAAGGGGTTCGTATATGTCGCTTTCGTCATCGACGCCTATGCGCGCAAGATCGTCGGCTGGCGCGCCAGCACCTCGGCGCAGACTGGTTTTGTCCTGGATGCACTGGAGCAGGCAGTCCATGACCGAAGGCCGACAAAGGCCATGGGGCTGGTCCATCATAGCGATCGCGGCTCGCAATATCTGTCCATTCGCTACACCGAAAGGCTGGGCGAAGCCGGCATCGAACCATCGGTCGGCAGTGTTGGCGACAGCTATGACAATGCCTTGGCCGAAACGATCAACGGCCTCTACAAGGCCGAAGTCATTCATCGTCGCGGCCCATGGCGCAGCTTCGAGGCCGTCGAATATGCCACCCTCGAATGGGTCGACTGGTTCAACAACCGCCGCCTGCTCGAGCCCATCGGGAATATCCCACCAGCCGAGGCAGAAGCCAACTTCTACGCAGCTCTGGAAACTGAAGACATGGCCGCGTAACTAACGACAATCAGCCTCCGGCAAACCCGGGGCGGTTCAAAATCATCCATGAGCCTCGTCCGCCTCTGATGGCGTCAGCGCCAGAAAGTCGCAAACTGCGTCTTCCTCTTGATAAACACACGCGGCTTGCCGATATCTCATTCATGACCATGTTCAGTCTTCATACGAGGTTCCTGCTCAACGCAGGAAACACACTGAACCGCCGGTAGCCCCGGGCGGGATCAGGCCGCTTGCCGGTCCGCGCCTCGGGGTCATCTCGATCTCTTACAGATCAGTCGAAGTGGCAAACGCGCCAATCTGGCCGGAAGATCACGCCTGTGCGGGTCGCCCGGCTGACGTGGTGCGTGCGTCCCGGCTCAGTTCCTTCGTCATGGAGCATGACATGCACCCCCCACGTCTTCAAATCCAATACCCCTCACTTCCCACCCCCACGAACGGCCAGTCAGCGCAACCGCAATCCCGGAGCGTTCCGACGATGGCTCCGGACGGTATTCCACCGCTGGCAACGCCGGAAAATGATCGAGACTCTTCGAAGCATGGACGATCGCCTGCTGCGCGACATCGGGATTGATCGCAGTGATATCCCGCGCGTCGTCGATGGTCTCACAGATCGCGAACTGAGCATGCGTCCAGTTTCTCCGGATGTGGAGGTCGATGCGCGGTGGCGCGGCGGCCGAACGGCATAGCCCGTCCTATTCTCCAGAACGCGCACCACTGGACTGCAGTGGTACGCAACCTTCGCCATGTAGTGGCTCCCTATGGAGCGATGAAAAGGAGTGACAACATGATGATTTGCAAGGCAGATTTCGAAGAACTGTTTCCGGAGCTCTTCCGGCCAAGTGACATGGTGAAATCGGTCGCTGAGCCGAGCGCCAAATGCCTGGCGCGTTGGGAAGACGATGGGGGTCGCACGACATCCGCAAACATCATCCCGCTGCCACACCGCCGGCCGATCCAGGAAGCTCGACGTGGCTCATTCTTCGAGATGCGCCGTCGGTGCCCCCTGACGTCGAAGTCCGCCTCGTGGACCTCTTCATCAATTCGCCTTCTTCACCGTCTCGAGATCTGTGCATCCTTGTCCGTCCCAGAACCGGCCCGATCTCCAAGATTGACAGGTTGCGCCCAAAGACTAAGGTCTCCTCATGGTCACGCACGAGAACCTTTTCCGGTTTCTGCTTCTGAACCGCCCGGGTCCCCGGGCGGTCTGCGCATAAGCGCGTCTTCGACCACCCGGGGCTTTCTCACATCCTTGCATCTGAGAACGCGGGCTTCACCGCCCCGGGAGACATATCATGACCATTACCAGGATCACCCGCCTGCCTTTCGGCAGTGACTTTCGATCGCTCTTCGAAGGCTCCGCTGCCGAGAGCGGCTTTCTACTCACTGTCGACGACCGGCTCGGCATCGAGCACCTGCTTCGCTATCGCGGGACCAGAAACTCGCCCAATCCCCCTCTTCTGAACGGGCTACTCCGCCACAAGCTGCGGATCTCGCGCGGAGCGACGGAGTCGGCTTCACCCGATCTCGTCGTTGCCGGATGCCATGTCACTTACATGATCAGCGGTGAGGGCGCTCGCACCGGCGTGCTTTCCATGAGCCCCATGCCGGTCCCGGGACATATTCTCGTTGCTTCATTGCTTGGGGCGACCCTGATCGGGATGCGAAAACTGCAGAAGGTTCCGCTTCTGCGGGACGACGGTCAGATCGAAGTCGTCGTGGTGTTGGATGTGCATCCGTCTCCGGACCACGCCGCGGCCTGATGCTCTGATCCCCCCCTGGCGGATCAGGGACCGTGGCCACCCATAATTCACTCACACCACCAGATGGTGGAAAGGAAACTACGATGAACAAACAAGTCTCTACGTCACGCGGCACCGGCCGGCGGCCCAGGGTCGTCATAGGTGCTGATTGCCTGGAAAGGCTCGAAGCACTGGCGGAGGGCGCGATCCAGCGCAACCCGGACCTTGCCGACCGGCTGCTCGGCGAACTCGGCCGGGCCCGTATCGTTCCGGCGGCGAAACTCCCGCAGAACGTCGTGGCCATCGGTCGCGCGGTCACCTATCGGGATGAGTCGACCGGCCAGGAAAAGACGGTAACGCCCGTCTATCCAGAGGACGCCGACATCGCACGCGGGCGGATCTCGATCCTGACACCGATCGGGGTTGCCCTGATCGGACTGGCAGAGGGCGCATCGCTCCACTGGGATACCAGGGATGGAAAGCGGCGGGTTCTGACCGTGCTCCACGTCGCGTCCCAGGATGTCCCCGAAGGTCTGGAGGCACAATGAACAGACATTCCCTGGGCCCTGCCGAAGCCCATGCTCTGCCCGGAAGGAGCCGCTCGATGCGCTGACGAAGCCCCGACGCTCCTTCCGGGATATCGGCAATCGCCGCTTCGGCGTCTTTTCTTCCCGTTGAAAGAGGGTCTCATGTATCGTCACCTTCCGCTTGCCTGCTCGTCCTGCCAGACATCGCTTCCCCGGGCGGCCGCCCATCGGTGTCCCAGCTGTCGGCACATTCTCGGGGGCAATACCCCCACTATCCGAATCTCCTGTCGTCGTTGTGGCTCTGCCGTCGAGCGACATGCCGGCGCTGCCGTGACCTGCCTCCAGTGCCGGTCTCGCCGACCATCGCGGCACCAGCAACAGGGCTGCTGACATGAGACGTCTCTCTTTTCTCCGTCGGCTGGTGTGGCCTTCCGTTCTGCTTCTTGTCGCCGCCGGTCTGGTATTCTTCGACCAGGATGTCGAGCAGCGGGTCGGACTTTCTCTCCGCCTGCTTGGCGGCGTTGTCGGCTGCCTTGCTGCGGCCTGGCTCGGTAGCCGACTGTTCGGTCTGTTCGCAGATCGCCGGAGACGCCACAAGCGCCCATACCCGCGCCTGTTTCGGGATCTCGTGGCGGTTCTGCTGTTCTTCGCCGCCATCGTTGCCTCTGCCGCGCTCTTGCTGGAACAAGGTTTCCTTGGCGCGCTTGCTGGATCGAGCTTGATACTCGCGGTGCTGGGGTTCGCAATCCGGAACGTCGTGGCTGACACGCTGTCCGGCATCGCACTGAGCGTGGAGGCCCCCTATCGGATCGGTGACTGGGTCGATATCGAGCAGGTCGCACGAGGCAAGGTCATCGAGATCGGCTGGCGCTCGACACGGGTGTTAACGCTGGACTCGACCTACATGATCCTGCCGAACAGCCAGATCGCGCGCCGACGCATCATCAACTACTCCGCTCCGAAACCGCAGTATCGCGCGCAGCTGTCTCTGAAGCTATCGCGTGAGGTTTCCGTGGACGCCGCCAAGGAAATGATCCTGAAGGCCGTTGGCGAGGCGCGCCTGATCCAGAGCGAACCGGCACCGGATGTCCGCGTGCAGGAGCTGGGAAGCGAAGGCAATTCCTATGCGGTCCGGTTCTGGCTGTCGCGCTTCGAACGGGACGTTGACTGCCGCGACGAGCTGCTGTCTCTGATCGACCGCGCGATGCGGCAGGCGAAAGTCCCGACCCCACGCATGCAGATCGAGCTGAATAGGCCCCGCAGGGAAACCATGCTCCCCGTCGATCATGAAACGGAGGTCGCACGGATATTCGCAGCGCCGCCCAAGACAGAGCGCATCGACGCGTGAGGAACGGCTGACAACATGGATAGACATCCGATGACAAACGGCCATGGCGGCCAGCACGTGGTCCTTTCCGGCTGCTCGGGGGGGGGCGGGACGTCGACGTTGCTGGCCGAACTCGCTTCCCGAGGCTTCGGAACTGTCGAGGAGCCCGGCAGGAAGATCGTGCAGCAGGAGCTGAACGGCGCAGGTGTGGCACTTCCCTGGGTCGCTCTCGAAGCCTTCTCAAGGCGCGCCATCGACATGGCGACCGGAGACCGCAACCGCGTCGCGTCTTCGCAGGGTTGGGTGTTCTTCGATCGCGGGCTGCTGGATGCGGCCATCGCGCTGGAACATGCAACCGGATTGGCGGCCTCCGTCAGCCTGTCGGGACACGCCCACTTCCATCACCAAGTGTTTCTGACTCCACCTTGGCCAGAAATCCACCAGAGGGACAGTGAACGCCAGCAAAACCTGAAGGACGGTATCGCCGAGTATCATCGGCTGATCGAGGCTTTCGACTGGCTCGGATATGATCTGGTCATTCTGCCGAAGCGCAAAGTCGAAGCGCGAGCCGATTTCATTCTGAGCGCTCTTGCCTGACGTCAAGGGCCTTGCCAAACAATAAGCCAGAGAGCTACCTGCTTTCCGGATTGGACAAGTCCTTTGAAGACCCCTATATGCGCGTTGCAAGGCAGCATGCGATGGCGTCGCGCGTCCGCTGCCCCGCCCCGATATTTTCAAACGATGTCCTGAACGCCCGGACTTGCTCTCGCACATATCTTGCGGAGCCTGAAGTTATGAGGTGTCCTATGACTCTTGCCTTGCTCGACAGGTCGCAGACCATGTGGACTGGCTCTTTCGCAGGAATGACCTGCATGGCCGCGGCGATGCTCCTGCTACCACTGGGCGACACGTTTTCGAAGCTGCTGACGGAGACACTGAACCCGATCGAGGTCGCGACCGTGCGCGTTCTCGCCCAGGGGGCCTTCCTCCTGCCGGCGGCGGTGTTGCTGCGGAATCGTCTCAGGGGCGCCATGTTCTCGCCGGTTGTCGCGCTGTCCGGTCTTCTGGTGATGATCACGCTCATCTGCCTGATCGGCGCCTTCGCGGTCATGCCGATTGCCACCGCAATCGCCGTCTTTTTCGTTGAGCCTTTGATCCTGACTGTGCTGGCAGGTCCACTCCTCGGCGAGACAGTCGGACCGCGACGCCTCGCAGCAGTTGGCGCAGGGCTCGCGGGCGCGCTTATCGTGATCCGGCCGGGGCCCGAGTTCGAGGTCGCTGCGCTGCTGCCGCTCCTCGCGGCCGTCTCCTATGCGCTCAACATGATTGTCCTCCGCCGCGCCGCGCGCACCCGCTCCGGGCTGACCATTCAGTGCGGCGCCACAACCTATGCCTGCCTCGGCATGGTAGCGCTTTCTTCCGGTCTTCACGCAGCGGGAATTGTGACTCCGGACCCGAGCGCCCTTTCGACTTGGGCCTCGGTCCTCATCCTGGGTAGCGGCCTCCTCGCCGCTGCAAGTTATGTCCTGATCGCCGAAGCCTTTCGCCACGCCGAAGCCGGTCTCCTGGCGCCGTTCCAGTATCTCGAGATCATCGGCGCCACCGCCGCCGGCTACCTGGTCTTCGGGGAGTTTCCGGACGGGATGACCTGGCTGGGGATTGCAGTCATCCTCGCCTCGGGCCTTTACGTCGTTTACCGGGAGAGATCACGTGCGCCGGCATCCATGCTGCCGACCGCCCACAAAAGCCGGAGAGTCCGGCCTCGGTGAGAGTGTCATCATCAGCGCGACGGCATGGGGCTGAGAACGCCCATGTCGATGCTGACAGCCTCGAGATGATGGGCCATGGCATGATGAGCGGCTGCCCCGTCGCCGTCGGCAATCGCGTCGACGACCTGTTCATGATGATCGCCATGCACGCGGGTGAACTCTTCCACGCCGACTCGGCGGTATGTGCGGTCCCATTCTCTCTGCCAGACCACACGGCATCGGGCGCTTGAGAAATGACGCAGGAGGGCAATCACGAGCGGGTTGCGCGCGACCTGCGCGATCGACTGGTGAAAGGCGTCATCGGCACGTTCGCATTCCGCGCGATCTCGTGCGGCACGTCCGTTGGTGACGCGCAGACGCAGCAGGGCGATGTCCTCCGGCGCACGGCGCATCGCGGCAGCCGTTGCGACCTGCGGTTCAAGTAGACGGCGGGCGTCCATAAGGTCCCCGGGTGTCGTCGCCTCGAGTAGGAGCGTATCCTTCACAGGACGACCCAGGGGCGCCCGACCCCGAAAGGTCCCCTGTCCAACATGGCGCCAGACCTCGCCGCGCGCCTCGAGGGCGGCGAGCGCCCCACGAAGCGTCTCACGACTGCATCCGACGAGATCCTTCAGCACCCTCTCTGGTGGTAACCGATCTCCCGACGCCGGCGCACGATCCTCGAGAATCTGCCAGAGTCGCGCCTGTGCCGCATCCTTGTCTGTTCGCATTCGATTCCCTCGTCCAGGCCAATATTCAGACCATTCACTGCTGAAGACAAGCGGGAGACTGCGCGCGATCGGTCGTTTCGATCCTGACGTCTACGCAGGACCACGATCCTCCGTTCAATTGTAAATAGGACCAATGTCCTTTTCGTCGGCTTCCTGTGTTCACATTCTGCCGCCATTTCAGGCATAGCAAGCGAATGTTGCTCTCTTTTGGGGCGGCGCAGGAGTCCTTCAAATGCGGGCATGGTATCATCTCTACCCGGCGCTGCCGGCATTCCACGGCCGCGAACAGCTGCGGGCCGGCCTTGGCGCAGTTCTCGGGATCAGCCTGTGCGCACTCGTAGTGAGCTTGGCTGCCAGGCTGGGGGCATCGTCCTTCTTTTTGATGGCACCGCTTGGGGCGACGGCAGTGCTTGTCTTCTGCGTTCCAAACTCGCCCCTCGCCCAGCCATGGTCGGCCGTCGTCGGCAATGCAACGGCAGCACTGGTCACTTTCTTCGTGCTCCAGATCGTGCCCGCTCCCTGGTCTGTCGCCGTCGCCGTCGGCGCAGCGATCACCGCCATGATGTTCGTTCGGGCCCTACACCCGCCGGGAGGGGCAGTGGCATTGCTCACCGCACTCGATCCAAGCGTGGCCTTGGAAGCGGGGCCGCTTTTCGCCTTGATGCCGGTCGGGCTGACCACCGCCGTGCTGGTCCTTGCCGCCATCGTCTACAACAGGGCAACGGGCCGGGTATATCCGTTCCGCCAGCCTGAGACGGACGAGACGGTAAATCCCGCGCTGCGCCTGGGTTTGACGACCGAGCAACTCGGTGAGCTGCTCGACCGCTTCAACCAGTCGACCAACCTTGGTGTGGCAGACCTCGGCCGGTTGCTGGCCGCTGCCGAAGCAGAGGCGGCCCAGCATCGTTTTGACGGAACGACCTGTGCGGATGTCATGACAACCGGTCTGATCACAGTCCGGCCTGACACGCCGCTACCGGATGCGGCACGCCTGTTCCGTAGCCATTCCATAAAGAGCCTCCCAGTCGTAGACGAACACATGATACTGCGCGGCCTCGTGCTCCAGGCAGATCTTCTCCACGTTGTCGCGGCGCAGGACCGACCGGCGGCCTGGCAGCAGAGATCTCCGCGTCCCACTGTATCAGACGTGATGCGACCCGCCGACCGTGCGGTGCCGGACGATATGCCCGTTGGCGTGCTCCTCAACAGACTGGCAGCGCAAGGAAGCGAGGTTGTTCCGGTGACCCGGGAGCAGCGACTGGTCGGGATCCTGACCCGATCTGATATCATGCGGCTACTGCTTGCTGGGGCAGAGGAACGTCCTGCGGCATGAAGGCCGCTTGAAAAACGAACATCCCGAACACATCCTATCGACAAGCGAGGACGACTTCGCCCGGCCAGATGGTCAACACGCGGGACGGCCCTGACAACTATCGGAGCCATCATGCGCAGCACCGCAGACCGAATTCGCCAAGCTCTCAGTTTCGAGTTCATCGGCATTGTGATTGTCACGCCGCTCTTCGCTTGGGTCTTCGATCACCCCATAGGCGACATGGGAGCACTGGTCGTGCTCGGCGCCACTGCCGCGACGATGTGGAATTACATCTTCAACCTGGTATTCGACCATGTTCTGAATTGGCGACGAGGCGATGTCCGTAAGACCATGCCGCTTCGGATCTTTCATGCCGTGCTCTTCGAAGCGACGCTTCTGGTCCTCCTGCTGCCACTCTTCGCCTGGTGGCTCGATGTCTCGCTGATCGCCGCACTGCTAATGGAGATCTCCTTTGCGGCTTTCTACATGGGCTACGCCTTTGTCTTTACCTGGGGTTACGACACCCTTTTCCCCGCCTCAATGGACCGCTCGAACGGCGTGACAATCGACAATGAGACCTTCGGAGGCACCGCTCCCTGCTTCACTCATCCACTTGTCGACGGCCATCCGGTCATCCCGTAGACGGCACGGATCGTAGCGCACGCAGGCGCGCAGAGACGGCCCGGCTCCTCGCACCAACCGCTGTGTCGTCGGAAGGGCGCGAGTGGGAGACAGCGGCGCTTATTCAGGGCCGCGGATCCTCGGTGTCCGTTTCTCCGGCCGCCCCTTGGCGCCCATACACCCAATGCCGTGAGTTGTCCCGATGACGACGGATTGTCTGTTGCATGGAACGCTCCAGTAAGTCGGCTCTACGAGGAACCTCGACAGTCAGATTGCGAAGAACACCAGCGTCATCGATGCGCCGATACCGACGATCAAAGCCCGGAGATACTCGGTGTGTTGAATCCGCCGCGCCTGTCGGGCGCCGATGTATCCTCCAATCGTTGTCGAGATTGCCAGGATCGCAGCGGACTCCCAAGCGATCAGGCCAGCGGTCGCATACGTCGTGACAGATACCAGGGAGAGCACGGCAGAATGCAGGTTCTTCAGGCCATTCATCCCGTGCAGGTTCTGGAAGCCAATCAGACTGAACACCGCCAGCAACATGATTCCAAGGCCACCATTGAAATAGCCGCCGTATCCAGCGACGAGGAAGATCGCGAAAGCCGAGAGACCCGGTCCGATCGTCAGTCCCCTCGCGCGAACCGGCTCTACGAGACGCGGACCGACAGCAAAGAGCAGAGTGGCGGTGAGCAGGAGCCAAGGCACGATCCCAACAAAGGCATCGCCCGGCGTAATCAATAGCAGCCCCGCCCCCGCCAAGCCGCCGAATGCCGCGATCACGATAATGCTCCTAAGCCTGAGGCTTCCCTCTGCGGCTATATCGTGCCTGTAGGCCCATGCACTGCCAATATAGCCTGGCAAGGCAGTCAGCGTCGCCGTGACATTGGCCATGATTGGCGGCACTCCCAGCCAGACCAGGGCAGGAAAGCTAATGAGTGTCCCGCCACCTGCGATGGCATTGACCATACCGGCGAGCAGACCCGCCACGACCAATATGATGATGGAAAGCATTCGCGCATCCTCGAACTGAGTCCGCGCGTAACTGCCCCTTTTCCAAATTGGTCTACAAATTGGTCTTCCGCATGACGTGCCGCTCCGAGGTGAGCGAAGATCGCCCCGCCACCGGCCATTGGTGAAGATCGTCGGAATTTCAAAACCCTGCGTCCGATCGAACAGATAGCACCGAACGAAGGTGGCCACTGCCCCGGAAACTGTCGATCAGCAGAGCCTACTGCTGCGCGCCGCAGCAGGCTTCACATCTCGACCCTCCCGAGACAGCAACCTTCTCAACTCCCGCGCAATAAGGGCGAGAGCGTTTGCTCGCACGTCTGCGAGCCAGCGCCGGACCGATCTCGCCAAGTCCTGCTCCAGCCATAGACCCTACTGCGCGCCGCAGAGCCTCGTCTGTTCCAGTCCCTGTCGAGGTGCACCCGACACGAAGAGTACATTGGAACGTTCGCCGGAGAGAAAAAGCATCCGATCGACTTTTCTTTGAGCGGACGCCTGGTGCCCCCAAGACTATCCCGACTCCGCCGCTCTGCGGCTCTTTCAGGGGGATTCAGGATTCTCTTGATTCAGAGGCTGTTTCGCTTCGGAAAATCAGCAGCTTAGAGCCTTCTCTGTCGCGATTTCTCCGGAACATGACGCAAAAACTCCGGGAGATGACGACATTTTCCCGCGTCTTGACGCGATTTCTCCGTGGTGTGACGACATGTCTCCGCGCGAGAAGAAGGGCGCCGCATCGCCATCGTTTCGTCCTACCGTTCTCTTCACACTGTAGCGAGTGCCTTCTCGCGTCGAACGCAGGAGACTCCTGTCCTGGTCAGTTGGGCATTAGGGAAAAACTGGACGTGGCGTCACTTTCAATGCGGATCGCTTTGGCCGGAGGCAAATCGACCAACATCCTGTCCATGAATATCGCTCACATCTATCACGCCTTGTCCTGCCCGACTCCACCCGCGCACCTTGCTCGTGCCGGCTCTCCTTTCGCGACGGCCAGCGCCCTTGCGCTGCTGATCCAGATCGAAAACGTTCCGCTTTTGGCCCTTTCCTATTCGGCCAGTGATTTGCAAACTCGGTTTCCCAGTCACGAGGTTCCCCTGTGCGCCCAAAAATTCTTCAAGTTGGAACTCACGCGTTACCAAGCTTGGCGTCGCACTCTTTTTGATTTGTTTCTTCTCGAGACCGGCTCCTTCGCAGACCAAGACTTGATTGCAGGACTTGAGCGCATCGTCCGTCTCCAATTCAAGCGACACACGAATGAACTCTACGCACTGCGTCATGCCCTGCCCCCTACCGTGGAGATCAAGGATCTCACTCCTTCGAGTGCACTTCAGATCGATCGGCATCTGGACGGACCATTGCGTCAGAGCTACCGGGCGGCTCTTGGGTTGCTTGACCGGCTACAAGATGCGCCGCTCGCAGCCGGGTCGCGCCATTTTCTTCCAGCAGAGATCATCGGGCGGCTCCCACCGCCAACCGGCCATCTTTACCATGCCCCTCTCCCGCCGAAGCTCGACGCGGTCTATTCTGTCGCGCCGTCACGGGTCAGGGCTGCGGTGCCCTTCCTTTACCGGCTATCTCTGATCGCCGAAATCCTGTCACCCGACTTGGATCCATCGTTCAATGACTTCGCCGAAAAATGCCTGTCACTATGGAACGTCGATCCGCAGGAACATGGTTTCCAGAAGCCATCGCAGGTTGCTCTACAGGCTTATATCAGGCGCATCGGCCTACATGCCGGCGCCGACTATGCCCTGCCGACACCAGTGCAAGCCACGGTCCCTCAGGCCTGGACCGACTTGCGCAATCTGATGCGACAGCGTGGATTTCAAAAAATGATCCAAAGAACCTTCGGCGTGTCAGCACACGCGATCCGGACAGGAATATCTCCTGCAAAGATGACGCCTGAGTGGATTCAGGAGACTCTGCAAGTCTTACCACGCCAAGAGCGAAATGCCTTTCGAAGCGGGATCTTCGTTCTGGATGAACTGATCCAACATAAAGAATTTCCGCAAGACGTTCTGCCGCGAGAGGTCAGCGGCTTGACGCGCATGCGGGAACCGAGACGAACCTGATCCTTCTCTCCGAAGAAACGATCCGCTGAGCGTGTTGAAACGAGAGCCGGCAGGCGCGTCATCTCAAACACCGCGCATGAAGCCATGAGTGGCAAACCAATGGCTTAATCCCTCTCCGGGAGGTTTCTCTTCAACCTCCCGAAGTTTCTTCTTCGCCATTCCTGCGATGGGCCAATGTCATCCTCGCAAAGGAGATATGCGAACCGAGGAAAACTCCAGACGGGCCCGAACTCCGGTAAACTTGACGGTCGTGTCGACATTCGTGTCGTCGCATCCCGGAAGCGACCATCGAGCAGGAACTGCTCCCGGCGCCCAAGAAATGGAGAGCATCCATGAACTCGATTGTCCTCACACAGGTCCCGGCCCAGACGGGTGAGACCCTCCTGCATACGGCGTTGGCGCGCCTCGGCGCATATCTCGACACGGAGTCCGGGTCTCTCGAGACCCTACTGGAACTCACGGGGCGTGAGACTGCTGGCCCTGATATCCAGGCGCTTCATGCGCTGCATCTCGGTCCTTATGCAACAGCGGCTGACGTCCATCAGCTTCTCAAGTGCGCGCAGACGTCACTCCTGCGCCTGCTGGACGTCATGCAAACGATCCCCCCGCACGCGTCTTTCGAGCGGGCTCCGTCGGATATCGACGCATGGATACGCTGGTCGGGTGCGAGGCTGCAGGACATCTGCACAACCCTGTCTCAAGCGATCGCAGACTGATTGGCAAGAGACCGGTGGTTCTGGTGAGACCGGAACCCAGCATACTCCGCATGGCCGGTTAGCCAATTCGGCACAGTGCTGTCGGACCTGAATAGCAGGGCTGTGCCATTTTTCGGTTTTCCGGGCTGACCCGGAGGGACCCATCTCCTCGGAAAGGAGATGGGTCCCATGCGCTTCAAGCTTTTCCACGCACCAATCGTGCCGGCCTCTGCCGCGGGCCTCACGACAGAAGAACTGCGGCGCTACCTCGGTGTCGGCCGGAACAACGTCGCGCCTATCGCGCGGCGATTCGGCATCGAATTGCTGCATGGCATCTACCCGGAATGCATCGTTTGGCGGCAGCTCTTCGGCCTCGTGCCGGATGACGAAGCCGCCCAAGCGGCGCTGCGCGAGCCTCTTGCAGACATCAACTGGGTGTCTACCGCGACAGGCGTGCCGCAGTCGACGATCCGCGACCACCTTCGGGCTGGGCATTGGAAATACGACCGCGGCGTTCAACTCGGCGACCAGAGTGGGACGCAGGCCCGCCGGTTGCGCCGATGGTTACCCGCGCTGATCCGCCATCGGACATGCGGCTCCCCACTCCCGGCGTTCAACCGCATTGCTCCTCATCCCGCCGACTCGGATAACGCCGACACGCATTCGTCGCCATCGAAAACGCACCATACTCTTCCACCCGAAGGCGTTGGTGACGAGCCGTCCGAAGACGTGTTTTCAGCTCTTTTGTCCGACGCCGCGATCGCGCCCCGATAACGCCGAAAATAACATCCCCCCGGCAATTTGCGGGGTAGGTAAATTTCCCGGTTTTTATTACCGCGATCCCGATAACGGCCAATCTTCCCGATAACGACAACATCAAGAGGACATGAAGTTGACCAGCAACGCTCCAACCATGCTCGACATCCTTCACTTCGGTCAGGCCCTCGAGGGTGGGACCGAGCGGCAATACGCGACCCATTTCGAGCGGATGTTCCGCAAGCGCGGATACCAGGATCGCCATCTCGAAACGCTCGAGGGCACTTTGGAGGTCTACCTGCAGGTCGCGCCAAAGTATCGGAAAGGGAATGCCGACCTGAACGCGAGGATCCTGGACTGGGGCATTACCCCCCGCACCTACAAGCAATACCAATCGGACGGCCGACGCATGATCGAAACCTACGCGGGAGAACTTCTCGCGCGGCGCGCACGCCGAGAGCGGCAGGACGGCTTCGCGCGATTGCAGGCAGTCGTTCCCGACCTCGTCAGCGTAGGCCTCCTCAAAGCGAGCCAAGCCCGCAACCTGCCGAGACTCATCGATCTCGCCCGGGTCGGGGGCTGGGACATGTGCGACATCACGCGAGAGCGCATCATCTCCCTGCGCGAAGATTGCCTGAGCACCGACGAATGGACCCGCGTCAAGCAAGCGGCCGGGTGCCTGGACTACCTTCGGCAATTTCCGACATGTCTGCCGCTCCTGCCGCAGGAGGAGATCGGCACTCTCGCCGGCGTTCTTCGCCTCGACACGCAACTCCCGGCATTTCTCGACGAGGAAGCCAGGACATGGGTGCGGGACGCCACGGTCGTCTATCATGACGACATGCTCACCGTCGAAGCGCGCTGCGCCACGGCCAAGGAATACTCGGAGAGCTGCAAAGCCGTCTACATTGCGTCCTTGCGCACCTATATGCGTGCCGTCCAGGCCGACTGCGACCTCGACACCGTCAACGGCCTGACGGCCTTGTTCCGGCCCGAGCTGATCGAGAAGACACTGATCCGGCTCTGCAAGAAGTCCGGAACTTCGGGAGGACTCGCACCGCGCACACTGTTCTCCTACTCGCTGAACCTCAAGCGGGCCCTGTCCATTCAGGGCCTTGTCGAAGAGGCCGCAAAAGTCGAACAGCTCATCAAGACGCTGCCCGTCCTCGTTGAAGGCCAAGCGGCAAGCAAGATGATGTCGCCGAAGGTCGAGACCTGGTGCCGGGATCTTCTGAACGACCCCAATGCCATGGAGATCTTTGAGACGCAGCATTTCTTGTATGCGGAAAAGGCACTCGCGGCGTTGGAACTGGCCGATCTTGAAGGCATTGACCTTCTTGCCTTCAGCCGGTCCCCGCACACACAACCTCTCTGCGCGGACAGGGCACGCCTTGCTGCGGATCTGCTGCGGCAAGCGAGAATGTTCGGTGTCTGCGCCGCGTTTGCCGCGATCGAACTCGAGGGCGCGCCGTTCCGCAAATCCAACGTCATCTCCGACCTGAGGTCCTCTGATCACCCGCAGACCTTCTTCGATCATCGTGACGACAAGACACGACCGCGTCTCGAAATTCACTTTCCCAATGAGCTCCTGAAGAACGGCGACGCGATGACCCGGCGCAACCAATATTTGCCCCGCTTCGTCTTCGAAAAGGATGGGCTCGGAGCCGAAGGCTACCGTATCCTGTCGTTCTACCTGAACCGCATCCGTCCCCTGTTCGGCGGGGCGGATCTCACCGATCACGTCGTCCCAGCGATCGAAGCCGAACACCGGTCCCTGGTGATCTCGACATTCGACGGCTGGCTGACCGAATGTTCCACGAGTATCGGGCTCCCGCTCCTGCCGCACAATTTCCGGCACGGTCTCTGCAAGATCGAGATCTTCTATGATCCGACCTGCTACCCGGAGCTCGAGACACTGACCGGTGACACCGAGAAAACCCTGCGGCAGCACTACGCGTTCATCGACCGGGCGCGCCAGTCGAGAACCCTGCAGCAGAAAAGATACGAGCGTCGTGCCCAGAGAATGCAAGTCTCGCCACTTGCTGCGGAGATACCGGCATGAAGATCCACCGGACCCTCGAAAAACCGGTCTGGAGAAGCCTCGCGCAACGTCCCGGGTTCGCCCACCTGTCCATACCGTCGATAGAGACGACAAACGGGTTCTTCGAGTTCATCGTGGCACACGGACTCGCGTCACCAACGGCGGGCGATATCGGAAACTGGCTCGGGGACTGCCCCGAGCCTGAGCGGACGCTTCGGATCGATCATCTCCAGGAAGTGTTTGCCGTCTGCCAGCCGTCATTCCTTGAGGCTATCCGCGAAGCGCGTCGTTTCGCGCCCTCCAAACCTCCCAGCAACACAGACTTCAAGGCCGCGCACCCTGTGTCCTTCGAACCGCGTAAGAACAGGTCCTGCGTGCTCCGGCCGCTCTACGAAACACAGGATTGGGATCCGATAGCCCCTCCGACACGGCGCCCGCCGAGAAAGCGCTCTGTCTCCATACCGCCTTGGGACCTCCCTTCGAACTACCAGACCGAGTTGCGCCGCGCAGCCGACGGGCTGCCCGGCCAAGACCCGGGCATGCAGGTGCCCGCCCGCAGCATGGTTTTGAGAATGCGTGAAAAGCTCTGTCAATATGCCTGGTCGGTGGCGCAGCACAATCTCGATGCAGAGCTTAGCCTGCCAGGAATAGACGCATACCTTGCCGACCTGAAGGCTCGCCTCCTGCCGCGGCCGGAGGGACTGAGGTGGGCGAGCATGCTCGCCACGGCCGATGCGCTCCTCCTGTTCGCCAGATACGCGGGAGCACAGCCCGAGATCACCCGGCATCTCGGCGACTACCGCCGGGACTATGAGGTGCGGGAAAGCGGACAGCGCGCTCTCAAGTTCTTCGCCCTCGCGCGGACGGGGAATTCGACGGATCGGATCCTCGACATGGCCGAGGCACTCCTTGCAGCCGTCGATGCCGAGGAAAGGCCCAGAAAACGGCACCAGATGCGCAATGGCGCGGCCATCCTTTCTATCTTCGCCAATGCGCCACTTCGCAACGCCTCAGCCCAGCTCGCGTTCGGTGAGAGCCTGTTCTGGAAGCACGACGAATGGGTGATCCGGAGTGAAATCCAAAAAACCCACGCGCGGCGGCCGGAACCGTTCGATTTCCCTCTCCACCCAGAGGCAGGTCGTTTCGTCGATGCGCTTGTCCTCGGGGACGCGTCTCCGGCCATGCTGCCCACTCTGAGGGAAAAGCTGATCCGGGACAGACGCCAGCTTTTCGTGCTGCCCGACGGGCATCCGGCTGCGGCAACATACATCCCGCGCGTCTTCCAGGCCCTCACGGGCAACAGCTTCACGACGCTTCGCGTCATGCTCTACTCGGACGCAATCGCCCATCACGGTGCAGACGGGATCGAACTTGCCAAGCCGGCAGCACATCATTCCAGCACGGAGATCGTGAAGTCCCACTATATCGCCGAACAGGTTGCAGAGATTCACGCGAACAATATCCGCAACCGACGAAGCCGGCGACTGGCAAAGATGCACTCCGAGAAACATCGCGATCTCATAGTTGCCCTCGAGATATCCAGCGAAACCAAGCCGCGATAAAAATCCACAATATGGCGGTGCCTTACTGGCTGAGGTATGGCGCCGCTCATGGCCGAGGCTGTGTGGAAACTGGAAGCTGGAGACCGAGGGGCGGCGGGTTTGTCGGGTTCGTTCTTGCTGACATCGCAAATGTAATTTGATGAGTCGCCTCAGCTCGGGATCGCGACTATCAGGCCGCGGATGCCGACCAGTGCGACCATTCGCTTGATGTTATAGGCGAGGACGTTCAGCGCCATGGGCGGATATGACGGCGACTTCACACTCGATCAGCCGACAGGCGACAATCACCAGGGCAGCATACTGGGACCTGACGGGATCGCCGTCGCCCGGAAGTGCAAAGAAGCGACCGAACCGGTAGCCGCGATAGACTGTCCGATACGAGACGTATCTGGCCGAAGTCCTCCAGGATCTCAAGCTCTACGCAGGCTGGATCAATCTCGATCTGCATCGTCCTCTCCTCCAATACCGATGTCATCCGGCACGGTCCCGCGGGCCCGGCGGAGTGCACGGCGGAATCTCGCGTCGTTGGTCTTCCCGTAAGCCAGGGCCACACAGATGTCGTCCTGCGTCAGCTCGGGGAAGTGCTTGATGATCTCCGCGTCGGACATACCTGATGCCAGCCAGCCAAGGATGTCGGAAACAGTGGTTCGCATGCCCCGGATCGTCGAGCGGCCGCCGCGGATGTCGGGGTCGGCGACGATCAGGCTATGCTGCCCATCTCCATCCACATCAGGCAGAGCGTCTTCGTCGGAGAGCGCCTCCCACGATGCGAGCAGATCGACCAGGCCGCGCTGGTTTCTGGGATTCCGAGCAGCAAGCCGGTCGACCGCGGCGCGTAGTTGCTCGACATGCGCGACCAGCTCCTCGCGGGTCATGTCGGTGGTGGGTTTCCAGGGCATCTGGGCTGGCCTCCCAAAGTCAGTCGTCGAGTATTCGAGACCTGTCGAGGGCGCTGAGCCAAACTTTCATGGCACGCCTGGTCAGACCTCCCCTCGACACCGACAGCATGGACGCCGAAATCGCCTCGTAGCGCGCCGGCTGCTGCAGGCTCCGGACACGCAAGAGCTCATGCGCTGACATGCCAAGCTCGCGGAACTCGGTGTCGGAAATGTCGTCCGTGCACCGGCGGTAGTATTCCTCAGCCTCTGTCATCGAGCAGATGACAGGGCGCGTCTCGGACGAATGCATTGAGGTCTACGCCTTTGTCTGTCTTTCGCGGCCGCCAAGGCCAGAGCATCCAGCCGGCGAGCAACTGACCAGCCCCGGACAGCGCGGCAACGACCAAGAGAGCGGCGGTCTGCGTCATGTCTCCTCCTCGCCGTCCTCGAACAGCTCCCAGCCTTGCCGCAACAGCCGGATCGCCTCGTGCGCACTCGCGTATCGGCACACCCGCCAGTGTTCGCCTTCTCGCCAGACCGTCTCGGGACCGGACATGAGCCGCGCATCGAGTTCGGCATCGGTAAGGAGTTCCGGCGATATGAGGACGCGATGACCCATGTACCGACGACATCACCCAGCCAGAGCCGGGGCGAGGATAGCGTTGACCATGCGCCAGGCGCCGGCCGCGAAGGTGGCGTCGATGGTGAGGGTGCGCCGCAGCGCGGCTTCGCCGAACCGGCCGTTCGTCGACCGTGCAGCAGTCGCATCAGTATCCGGATCTGCTGCGACGTCGCCGCAGAACGGGCCATCGCGAGAGCTGCCTGATCTATCAGCGCCAGCCGAGCGCAGGAGCGACATGCTTCAGTATCGCCTCGATGACATGCGCGTTGTAGTCGACCCCAGCCTGGATTGGGGATCGTCAGCAGTAGCGTGTCCGCCTCGGCGATGCGCTCGTCGCCGGCCAGTTGCGAGGCCAGCCTGTCGGGCTCGTCCGCGTAGCTGCGGCCGAAGATCGCCCGCGTCTGCGCATCGAGATAGCCGATCTTGTCCTGCCCCTGGTTTCCGCGGCCGAAATAGGCGCGCTCCTCGTCCGACAGGAGCGGGAAGATGCTGCGGCTGACCGACACCCACGGTGTGCGCGCGCGTGGCCGGCTTCCTTCCACGCGGCGCGATAGGCGCGGATCTGTTCGGCCTGCTGGATGTGGAAGGCCTGCCCCGTCTCGTCGTCCTTCCGCGTCGAGCTTTGCAGGTTCATACCCGGCTTCGCCGCCCAGACCGCCGTCGCGTTCGAGCCCGCGCCCCACCAGATGCGGTCGCGCAGCCCTTCGGAATGCGGCTCGAGACGCAGAAGGCCCGGCGGGTTGGGAAACATCGGGTTCGGATTTTATCCGGGACCGGCGTCGGTTCAGTCGAGCCGGCGGTCGGCGAACTCCGCGATCAGCGCGGCGAGGCGTTCCCCTTCGGTGCGGTCCATCAGGATCGAGAAGTTGTTCGCGGTCTGCGCGACGTAGTGCTCATGCCCCCTGCCAACCTTCCCGCCATTCGTGCATGTCGATCTGTCTGGAACAAGGGCCGCATCGTCGGCCAGAAACGCCCGCTCCTGCCGAAACACGTCTGGGCCATTCGGGTTCGCCTCAAGATCGCGAAACGCGTCAGGGACCTCGCGCTGTTCAATCTGGCGATCGACAGCAAGCTGCGCGGCTGCGACCTCGTTCAGCTGAAGGTTGCCGATGTCTTTTCGGCCGGTCAGGTCAAGAGCGCACGTCGATCACTCAGAGCAAGACGCGGCACCCTGTGCTTTTCGAGATCACTGAAGGGACCCGCAAGTCCATCGCCGCATGGCTTGAGGACCCGGCGATGATCGGGTCAGAACACCTCTGGCCTGGACGCTTCCACGAATGGCTGCATATTTCGACGCGGCAATACGCCCGGCTCGTCCGCGACTGGGTGAGATCGATCGGCCTCGAGCCGAGTTTATATGGCACCCCATTCCATGCGCCGGACCAAGGTCGCGCAGATCTACCGCAAGACAGGAAACCTGCGGGCGGTCCAGCTTCTGCTCGGCCATACGAAGATGGACAGCATCGTTCGCTACCTCGGCGTCGAGCTCGAGGACGCTCTGGCGATATCGGAAGCGGTGGAGATCTGACAGGCGGGGCCTTCCCGCAAGGACGGCCCGTTGCTGCCGTTCGCTTCTTAGCCGGGCGCTGCGGCGCAGCTTCGTCGAACCGGTCTTTCGTCCATCGCGCAGCATTTTCGGAGGGTGAAGGTCGGCAGAGCGGACAAAGCCGGCGTTGGACGGACAAGCCTACAACGCGAGCTTCGCGGCGAGGGCGACGAACACGAATGACGCCATACGGTTCAGACCCGCTTGTCGTTCAGGCTGACGCCGCACCCATCCGCCGATCCAGGTGGCAAGCCAAGTGACGACTGCAAAGCAGACCAGCGAGCAGATCATGAACATAGCTCCCAGGATCAGCATCTGCCCGGTCAGCGAGCCCCGTTCGACATCGGCGAATTGCGGCAGGAAGGCGAGGAAGAAGATCGCGACCTTTGGGTTGGTGACGTTCATCGTCACCGCACGGGCATAGATCGCCCGCAGGGACGCTTGGGCGATCTCGTCGGGCGACAAGGGGGTCGCCGCCGCGCGGAAGGCTCGCCAGGCGAGATAGACGAGATAGGCGGCCCCGGCATAGCGCAGGCCGGCAAAGGCCATGGGCGAGGCCTGCACCAGTGCGGCGACGCCGAGGGCAACGGCACCGACATGGACAATGAGGCCGGTGCAAAGACCCATGGTCGCAACCAAACCTGCGCGCCGGCCCCGCAGCATCGACTCGGTGAGGACGAAGAGCAGGTCCGGACCGGGAACGAAGGCCAGCAGGACGGATGCCGCGACGAAGGTGGCGAGGTCGGGCGGAATGACGAACATGCTGTGCTCCATGACACGGTCTGATATTGATCTGACCGACTGTTTGCCCCGCTTTTCGTGCGGAAAGCGCGCATTCTCGACGGATTTTATGCTTGTTTACTAAGGAAACTTGCATCAAGTGCCCTTCAGGCGCAGAATAATCAGCAGAAAACTAAGGAGGCGGGTTGCTGGACGAGTTCGACATTCGAATCCTGCGCGCGATCCAGCGCTCCGGGGATCTCACGCAGGCGCAGCTCGCGGAGAAGGTGCACCTTTCCGCCAGTCAATGCGCCCGCCGCCTCGAACGGTTGCGGCGCGACGGCTACATCGGCCGCACGGTGACGCTTCTCGACCGCGAGAAGCTCGGGCTGGCCGTGCTGGCCCACCTCTTGATCAGCCTGCGCGAGCATCAACGCGAACAAAACGAGGCGTTCCGGAAATTCGTCATGGACGCGCCGGAAGTGCTCGAGTGTCACATGCAGAGCGGCGACATCGACCTGCTCCTGAAGGTCGCCGTCCGGGACCTCGACGCTTTGGCAGACTTCATCGACCGTTTGATCGGGGTGACCGGGGGGCTGGCGGCGCTGCGCTCATCCATCGTGCTGAGGTCCATCAAGACTTCAAACGAGCTTGCCGTGGACTGAGCCTGAAGCGCCTGCCCGGGCCCCCGCGGCCCTTGTCATAGCGGCTCATGGATAAGCCTCGGAGCAGTGCCGCCGGCGGTTCGGATCCTTGCGGATCGTCCCTCTCGGGAATCTACGCATTCTGCCATGAAGAAAGGTCGGGAGATTGCTGTCAGACCTCAACAGGGCCTACAATTCACCGTCCTCGTGATGTCTCGAATGGGCTCGAAGCGGACCTGCGGCAGCGCGGCGGGAACGCTCGTTCGGGTTGGACTTTGGCCGTCGCTCCCGGCCCTGAGCTGACGTTCAATGCCCCTCATGCCAACGCCCGCTTCGGCTCCAAGTCAGCTGGTCGTCAGGGCTTGAAGGGGCGCCGCCATCGATTCAAACGCTCGTGCAACTGATTTGTTGGCCGAGCTTTCCTTGGTCCTTGGGCTGTTTCACGCGTCCTTGCATTGCTTGCGGGTCGCCTTGGTATGGTCGGCGTCCGACGCCGCCATCAGTTCGAGCAGAGCGGCGTTCGCATCCCGCGTCTCCTCGATCGTCATTGAGGAATGCGAGACGAGATCGTCGAGGCTATCAGAGTGTGATTCGACCTGGATCAAGCGTGACCTGCCACCGGTCTTTCATCCAGCCGCGACCGGAGTCCGGTTGGTATTTACGCCGAGCGGCGCAGGTTGAGCAATCGCCCGACGCGCGGAGCTTTCATCTTGCGCAGCGGGGCGGGCGATTGCGGTGGTCAGGGTTCGAGCGTAGTCGGCGGGGGTCTGGTAGTCCAAGGCCGAGTGTGGGCGTTCGGTGTTGTAGTCGGCGGCCCAGGCAGCAATCACGATCCGCGCATGGGCCTGGTTACGGAACATGGTCTCGTTGAGCAGCTCGTCTCGCATCCGTCCGTTGAAACTCTCCACGAAGCCGTTCTGCATCGGCTTTCCCGGCGCGATGTAGTGCCATTCGATCCGGTGCGCGGCAGCGAAGGCTAAGATTGCGTTACTGGTCAGTTCGGTGCCGTTGTCGGAGACGATCATCCCCGGCTTTCCGCGGCGCTCGATCAGGGCCGTCAGTTCACGTGCCACACGGCGCCCCGAAATCGAAGTGTCCGGGATTGCCGCAAGGCACTCACGGGTGACGTCGTCGACCACATTGAGCACACGAAAGCGCTGGCCATTGGCGAACTGGTCATGGACGAAATCCAG
>NZ_PGTC01000008.1 GCF_002786295.1 Pseudooceanicola marinus
GCTAGATCTTCAAGCTGATATGTTCAGCGATGGAGATCAGGTCCTGAACGGCCTGGCTCTTGGGCATATGTGTCATCGTGAGCGCGCCCATGGGTATGGGCTCGGGTAGTTCCGGCAGGCCGACACGGTAGATTCCCGCCGGGGCCAGCCGAGCATAGTATAGCGGTTCCGGACAGACAGCGATCACGTCCAGCTCCTCGACAAGAGAAGAAAGCATCTGCGCCGAGCGGCAGAGGATGGTCTTGTTTCGCAATTTGACACCCTTGCGAGACATCCAGCTGTGGAAGTAGGCATCCGTGGTCGCAGGTGAGGGGTTTAGCACCCACTGCTCGTGGGTGAGCGCCTCCCAGGATTGCGGCTTGGCGAGGTCCTTCTTGCGGGTCACGGCAACCATGTTCACCGTGCGGAACTGCTGAAAAGTCAGCTCGTTTGGTAACTCCGTCGGCTCGACGATACAGAACGAGACGTCCAGGGACCCGTCGATCAGCCGAGGCAGCGAGGAGGATAGGATACCGATATCCAGCTCCAGCTGCCCGTCGGGATAGCGGCGGCGGAACTGGTTGTAGAGGCGAGAGATTCCCAGCGAGGCAAGGAAAGGCGTTACCGCAATGCGGGCGCGGGGCACGGTCTGCCCGGATATTCGACGCACATCCTCTTCGGCACGGCGCAGCGTGGCCTGCACGAGGCGGGCGTGCTGAAGCAGGCTGCGGCCCGCCTCCGTGAACTCGGTGCCATGCTGCCGCCGGTCCAGCAAGGCGGCCCCCGTGTCCCGTTCAAGCTCCCTGAGCGAGCGGGTCAGCGCGCTCTGGCTGAGGCCGAGGGAATTGGCGGCACTGCGGATGGAGCCATTGTCGGATAGCGCCACTAGGGCGCGCAACTGTGTCAGGCGCATAGGAGTCTCTTTCTGGTCTGGTCAGGGGAGAAGAGGAGGGCAACATAAAGTTGTCAACCGCCATAATTTAATGTCTCCCCAGCTTGGGGGCAGGCTGCTTTGAGTGTCGCCATGAATGACAAACACTACCAAGAGCGCCCCGACGCGGAGCTGATGCGCCAATGGCGCCATGAGCTGCACCAGAACCCCGAGATCGGCTTCGAGCTGCCTAGAACCTCTGCCATGGTGGCCAAGCTGCTGGAAGGCTGGGGCTACGAGGTGACCAAGGGCCTGGCCGAGACCGGCGTCGTCGGTCGGATGAGCTTCGGCGATCCTGCCAAGGGTCCGGTGATCGGCATGCGCGCCGACATGGACGCCCTGCCGATCACCGAGGCGACGGGCTTGCCCTATGCCTCGACCACCCCAGGTGCCATGCATGCCTGCGGGCACGATGGTCACACGGCCATGCTGTTGGGTGGGGCCGAGCTGATGGCGCGGCGCGCTGCCGCCGGCGAGCTGGTCGGCAATGGCACGGTGGTGCTTATCTTCCAGCCCGCTGAAGAAGTCGGCGGCAGCGATAGCGGCGCCCAGCGGATGATCAAGGAGGGGCTTTTCGAGAAATTCCCCTGTGACGCCGTCTTCGGTATCCACAACGGGCCCACCGAAGAGGAAGGCCACATGCACTTTCGCCCCGGCGCTTTCATGTGCTCCTCCGACACGGTGACACTGCGCTTCAAAGGCAGCGCCAGCCATGGGGCAACGCCGCATCTGGCCAGGGATGCGGCACTGGCCATGTCGGCAACGGTGCTGGCCCTGCACAGCATCGTCTCGCGCAACCTGAACCCGCTGGATACGGGCATCCTGTCCATCGGAAAGCTGTCGTCGGGGACGGTCTTCAACGTCATTCCCGGCGAGGCCGAACTGGTGCTGGCGGTGCGTGCATTGCGACCCGAAGTGGCCGCCCGCATCCACGAGCGTATCGCCGAGGTGACCCATGCCCAGGCGGCTGCCTATGGCTGTACCGCCGAGATCGAAACCGACTACGGCTATCCTTCGGTCTTCAACGATCCGGCGGTGACCAACCTTGCCATCGCAACGGCCAGGCGGCTTTTCGGCGAAGAGGTGGTGGAGCCCGAGGCCGAGCCGGTCACCGCCAGCGAGGACTTCGCCTTCTACGGCCTCAGCCGTCCGTCGGCCTTCTTCATCCTCGGCAACGGCGTCAGCGGCCATCGCGACGGCAAGCCCATCGGGCATGTCTCTGTCCACAACCCCCATTACGACTTCAACGATAAGATCCTTCCCCTCGGTGCCGAGTACTGGGCCGGGCTGGCGGAGGATGCATTCCAACAAGGAGCTCTCAAATGAACAGCCTGACCAAACTCTCTCTTGTCGCGGCCCTGGGTCTGACGCTGGCCACCCCCGTCTCTGCCGAGACCGTGCTGCGCATGTCGAGCTGGGCGCCTTCGACATCGGACCTGGTGACCAAGCTTCTCACTCCCTGGACCGAAGCCGTCTCGGAGGCGACGGAGGGTCGGGTGACGATCCAGACCATGCCCAATGCGCTCGGGGCCCCGGCGCAGCACTACGAGCTGGCACGCAAGGGCATCGCCGATGTCACCTGGGGCAACCTGACCTATGAGCCCGACCGCTTCAAATCCGTCTGGTTTGCCGAGCTTCCCCTGTCGGGCGGCAATGGCGAGGCGGCCTCGGCAGCTCTGTGGGAGACCTACCAGACCCACCTGAAGGACTTGCCGGTCTTCGATGGCACCCACATGCTGGCGACCGGCCTGCTGGGCGGCGGCTCGATCCACCATTCCTCGAAGGCGCTGGACGATCCGGAGGACTTCGCCAATGAGAAGATCCGCATGGGCGGCCCGATCCAGAAACGCCTGCTGGAAGAAATGGGCGCGATCCCCGTCGCCGGTCCCGCCACCAAGGCCTACGAACTGGTCGACGGCGGTGTCATCGACGGCTCGCTGCACCCGCTGGAATCGGTGCTGGGCTTCCACGTGGAGGACAAGCTGACCAATCACACCATTGTCGATGAGGGCTTCTACGACGGCTTCTTCTTCGTGGTGATCAACGAGCGCAGCTGGCAGCGCATCTCGGAAGAGGACCGCGCGGCGATCGAGGAGGTCTCGGGTGAGGTCTTCTCGCGCCAGTGGGGCGCCTTCTTCGACCGCCAGAACGCCGAAGCGCGGGGCGAGCTCGAGGGGATGGGCCATACCTTCGTCTCCCCTTCGCCGGCGCTGCAGTCGAAAATCAAAGAGGTGCGCGCCACCATGCTTTCCGAATGGGTCACTGACGGGGCGGATTTCGACCTGCCGAACGCGCAGGAAGTGGTGGACTTCTACGAAGCCAGCTACGAGGCCAAGCTCAAGGCACTTCAGGAGGGCCAATGACCTATCCGCTGAAAGGCATTGCAGCGCGGATCAGGGCTGTGATTACCCTTGGGATGATGGCGGCGCTTGCCGCCATCGTCGCGCTGACCTTCTGCGACGTGCTGGGGCGGCATCTCTTCGGCCACCCGGTGTTCGGTGCGCATGACATCACTGAGCATCTGATGGCGCTGATCATCTTCCTCGGCTTGCCGTTGATCTCGCTCGAGGGTGGGCATCTGACCGTGGATCTCTTCGACCGCTACCTGTTGCGTCGCGCCCTCTGGCCCTGGCATCTGGCGGTCGCGGCCCTCATGGCGGCACTGCTGCTGTTCCTCGCCTGGGTCATGTGGCAGGCCGCAGCCGAGGCGCGCCAATTCAAGGAGGTCAGTCAGGCGCTGAACATCCCGCGCGACGGCCTCTATGTCTTCTTCTCGATATCTGCCGGGCTTTCGGCGCTGGCCGTGCTGGTGCAGAGCTGGGAAGCCACTGCCGGCCGCCTGGCCCGTGCTGGCTATACGGGCCAATCAAATGAGGGTGCGCAATGATCCTGGGCGTCACTTCCCTGGCCGCGATCCTGATGCTGGCCTTCCTGCGGGTGCCGCTTGGCTTCGCGCTGCTCGGGGTTTCCCTGTCCGGGCTGGCTTGGCTGGCGGGGCCGCAACTGGCGGGCTCCATGCTGGCCATGACGATTTCCGAAAACGCCTTCTCCTACGATCTGGCCGTGCTGCCCATGTTCGTTCTGATGGGCAACATCCTGGCCGCCACCGGCATCTCGGATGACCTCTTCCGCGCGGCGAACGCCTGGCTGGGCGCAAGGCGTGGCGGGCTGGCACTGGCCACCATGGTCAGCTGCGCGGGCTTTGCCTCGGTCTCGGGCTCGTCCTTCGCGACGGCGGCGACCATGTCCAAGGTGGCCTATCCGCCGATGAAGAGCTTCGGCTATTCCGACAAGTTGGCTTCGGCAACCATCGCCGCAGGAGGCACCCTGGGCATCCTGATCCCGCCCTCTACCATCCTCATTCTCTACGGCATCCTAACCGAGACCAGTATCGGAGACCTCTTCATTGCCGGTATCGGGCCGGGCGTGCTTGGCCTGCTGCTCTATGCGCTGGTCGTGGTAGTGATCAGCCACTTGCGCCCCGAAGAGGCCCCCCGCGCCGAACCCCAACCGCTGGACGAGAAGCTGCGCGCCTTGTCGGGGGTATGGCCCTTCGCGCTGCTCTTCCTGACCATCATCGGCGGCATTTACCTGAAGCTCTTCACCCCGACCGAGGCGGCGGGCATGGGGGCGGGCTTCGCCATCCTGATCGCCATGCTGCTGGGACGCCTCAACCTGAAGATCCTGGGCGAGGCCTTCCGCGAGACGGTGATGACGACGGTGATGCTTTACGTGGTGCTCTTCGGGGCCATGCTGCTGGCCAAGCTGATTTCCATGTCGGGCATGGGCTTCGCGGTGCAGGCGCTGGTGACGGAAAGCGGCCTTGGCCCCTACCAGACCCTGCTGGCCATCCTGGGCATCTTCCTGGTGTTGGGCTGCGTAATGGAAAGCCTGGCGATCATCCTGATCTGCGTGCCGCTGTTCGCGCCGGTGGTGCAGGCCATGGGCATGGACCTGGTGTGGTTCGGCATCCTCGTGGTGGTGGTCACCGAGATCGGCCTGATCACACCGCCCGTGGGCATGAACGTCTTCGTACTGAACTCCTGCCTGCCGGGTGTCTCAATGCCGACTATCTTCCGCGGGCTGCTGCCCTTCATCGCCATCGACGTGCTGCGGCTGGGACTGCTGATCACCCTGCCATGGATCGCCTTGGCCCTGGTCAACGCAAGCTGAGGAACGCGCCGTGAACTTTCCCGCCGGCACCCTGACCCTGCGCCCCTGCTGGACCGCCCATGTCCTGCTGGAGCCGACCCGAGAGCAGGGGCAGGGGCCCCTGGGCACCCGCCTGATCGTGCCGATCACCGGGGGCCATTTTGAAGGGACCCTCGATCCCGGCGGCCCTGCGCCGCGCGCCTTCTCGGGGCGCGTCCTGCCGGGTGGTTTCGACCTGCAACGCTTGCGCGCTGATGGTGCCAAGGAGCTGGAGGCGATCTACCACATGGAGACCGATGACGGCACGGGCATCGAGATCCGCAACCACGCGCTGCTGACCTATGATGCCGAGGGCGGCCTAGCCTATTCGCGCTCGCGCATCCACGTGGAAGCGCCCGAGGGGCCCTATGCATGGCTTAACCAAAGAATCTTCGTTGGTTCGGTTCAGGTGATGCGTCCTCAGGTCGAAGTCCTAATCCGCTCATTCGTCCTAGAGTGAGCGGCATTCATCGCGTCTTTCCAGTCAGTACATGGCTGGGGGCTAGCTTTCGAAAAGCCCTAGCGCGACTGCCGGTGTGCGTTTCAACAAAGACGGAGCAAGCGGCATGGCGTATGGTCCTAGAGTCAGGTCGCGATATTCATGTTTTGTGCTTTTTATGTTCTCGAGCTTTCGCAACAAGATTTCGTCCAGTTTCATGAGGTTACGGTCGGCTTGCACGTCTGAAGGCAATGGAATAGGCCCTGACCGAGGCGCCCGATGGGCAGATCTCGCTGACGGATCCCGATGCCCGGGCCATGGCGACCAGCGCCCGACACAGCGGCATGGTCGGCTACAACGTCCAGACCGCGGTCGATACCGAGACGCATCTGATCGTGGCGCATGACGTGACCAATCAAAGCTTCGACCGCGACCAGCTGAGCCCGATGGCGGCGGCAGCCAGGAAGGCTCTTCGGCGCGATGACCTGCACGCCATCGCTGACAAGGGATACTTCAGCGGGTCTCAGATCCTAGCCTGCCATCAGGCTGGGATCACCACAACCGTGCCGCGCCCCGAGACATCCGGCAACCGGGGCAAGGGCATGTATGTGAAGGCTGACTTTGCCTATGACCCGGCCCGCGATGCCTATCTCTGCCCGGCGGGCGAAGAGCTGACCTACCGCTACACGCGTGAGGAGGACGGGCTGCGGGTCGGCCGCTACTGGACCAATGAATGCCAGAGCTGTCCGGTTCGTCACCGCTGCACCAGTGGCAAGGAACGTCGGATCACCCGCTGGGAGCATGAGCACCTGGTCGATGCGATGCGCAAAAGACTGGGTGGGGAGGCGGATCCGATGACCCTGCGCCGCTGTACGGTCGAACACCCGTTCGGCACCCTCAAGGCCTGGATGGGGCACACCCATTTCCTGACGCGGAGGCTGAAGAACGTCCGCACCGAAATGGCGCTGAATGTCCTAGCCTACAACATCAAGCGGGTGGTCGCGTTGATCGGCATTCGGGGCCTGATGCGGGCCATTGCCGCCCGATCGGGACCTGCCGCGCCTCAAGCGCAGACGCCAGGCCTTGCCTGAAAGGGATCACCACGCCGCCACGCGTGCAAAGAGTGTCGGAGCCCGCTGAAAGCGAGCAGCGCGACCAACCAGCAGCCGACTGCCCCTGCCGGCACGTTTCCACACAGCCTCGGCCGAAAGTGCCCGAGGGAGCGGCCTTAGGCAGGTCGCGAGAAGTGTCCGCTCCCTGCGCTTAGCGGTCATCCAGGCGCACTTGCACGAACGGCAGGCCCCTGCGCTTAGCGGTCGTCCAGGAGTCCTGTCCTGAACGGCAGCTCCCTGCGCGGTCCAGTCATTCGCTGCGCCTGGTACGAATGAAGGCTTTGGGCGGGAAGCCTCGACCAGCCCACAGGCCTATTGGCGTTCAGCTATAGCGGATTACTGCATTATCGCTGCCATTCTTCCAAGGCGCAGCCTAAGAGCACGCGTTTGGCTGAGCCTTCGTTGCAGCGTCTCTGTTAGGCGGAGGCGAAGAGAGCGGTTCTAAGTGTGTATGTGGCCTTTTAGTTGACCGGAGGCCTTGGGTTTCTGCTCGCTCGTAGATCTGGACTGCAAGTACCGCTCAGTCACGTTGAGCCCGCGCAGTAGCCATTTCATGCCATCTGCCCATGGTTCGGCACATTGAGGACACGCCGGCGTCGTCGCGTACCTCACATCTGAAATCGTCATCCTGGTGAAGGCGCCACAGGCCGAGCAAGAGCGGTCGATTGCAAGGTGGTCGAATCTGGTGGGTGGAAACGCGGGGGCGGTCATCAGGGCAGTCGTCACAAAGCTGGAGAAGGAGCAAGGAACACACTCCTAAGCATAGCGTCCTCCGGTTTCAGGGAACACTATCCTAAGGTCTAAAAATCATGCTCAGAAGCGTTTCAATATTCACTATTTGTTTTCGTTTTGTCGGGGTCTGGTGTGACCTATAAGATGTTGAAAGAGTTTAGAATTCCGAGCAATCCTGAACCATCTCTACGGCGGCATGGATGAGCCGGAGCTGAAGATCATCGACGTCTTCATCTGCAAGCTGCGCAAGAAGCTGTCGACCGCTACCGAGGGCGACAACTATATCGAAACCGTCTGGGGCCGCGGCTATGTGCTGCGCGATCCCGAGCCGGAACAGATGGACGAGAAGAGGATCGCGCTCGGCGCCGGCTGACCCGCGCCCGGCCACCGCTCAGGTTTTCTGGGCGGTCCGCGCATGAAGTGACGACCGCAGGGCCAGGGCTGTCGCCGGCCGGATGGGTCTGCGCAGCTCGCGCCCTTATGTCGTTCTGCCGGAGCCCGGCACCCATCCCGCACGTCGACCCAGTTCGCACCGGTGACGAGGCGTTGCCCGCTCGGCACGCGTTTCAACCCTGGCAGGGGGCGTCGCAGAGCCGGACGCTGGTCCCTGCGGGCTGACGCCCCAGCCCCTGCCGGTTGCGCAAGTCGCTGGACCTCGCTTTCCACCCCGCCTATCTCTTTCCCCAATCGGCCGGACCGGCCGAGGGTCAGGACAAGGGGATCGTGCATGACGGGTGAGACGGCGCAGAAGGCAGTGGAAACGCTGACACCGGCAGAGGCAGAGGGCGAACTGGCCCGCCTGGCCGAGGCGCTGAATGCGGCGAATCTGGCCTATCACCAGAGCGATGCGCCCGAAATATCCGATGCCGAGTATGACGCGCTGAAGATCCGCAACGCGGAGATCGAGGCGCGTTTCCCCGACCTGAAACGCGCCGACAGCCCCTCCGACCAGGTGGGCGCGGCCCCGGCCGAAGGCTTCGGCAAGGTGCGCCACGAGGTGCGGATGCTCTCGCTCGGCAATGCCTTCGAGGACGGGGACGTGCGCGACTTCGATGCGCGCATCCGGCGCTACCTCGGCCTCGGCCCGGACGCGCCGCTGGCCTACACGGCGGAACCCAAGATCGACGGCCTGTCCCTGTCGCTGCTTTACGAGAACGGCGAGCTGGTGCGCGCCGCCACCCGCGGCGATGGCGAGGAGGGCGAGAATGTCACCGCCAACGCCCGCACCATCGCCGACATCCCGACCCGCCTTGACGGCGCCCCGGACCGGCTGGAGGTGCGGGGCGAGGTCTACATGTCCCACGAGGATTTCCAGGCGCTGAACGCGCGCCAGGAGGAGGCCGGGGCCAAGACCTTCGCCAACCCGCGCAACGCCGCCGCCGGCTCCCTGCGTCAGCTGGATGCGGAGATCACCCGCGCCCGCCCGCTGCGCTTCTTCGCCTATGCCTGGGGCGCCCTGTCGGACCCGCTGGCGGACACCCAGAAGGCCGCGATCGACCGGCTGGCGGCGCTTGGTTTCCAGACCAACCCCCTGACCCGGCTTTGCGACGGACCGGAGGAGATGCTGGCCCATTACGCCCACATCGAGGAACAGCGCGCGACGCTGGGCTATGACATCGACGGCGTCGTCTACAAGGTCGACGACCTGGCGCTGCAGGGGCGCCTCGGCTTCCGCTCCACCACGCCCCGCTGGGCCATCGCCCACAAGTTCCCCGCCGAACTGGCCTGGACCCGGCTGGAGGCGATCGACATCCAGGTCGGCCGTACCGGCGCGCTCAGCCCCGTGGCGCGTCTGCATCCCGTCACCGTCGGCGGCGTCGTCGTCTCCAACGCCACGCTGCACAACGAGGACTACATCGCGGGCCGCGACAACAAGGGGGAGCGGATCCGCGCGGGCAAGGACATCCGGCCGGGCGACTGGGTGCAGGTCTACCGCGCGGGCGACGTGATCCCCAAGATCGCCGACGTGGACCTGTCGAAGCGCCCCGAGGATGCGACCCCCTACAGCTTCCCCGAAACCTGCCCCGAATGCGGATCCCAGGCGATCCGGGAGGAGGGCGACAGCGTCCGCCGTTGCACCGGGGGGCTGATCTGCCCCGCGCAGGCGGTTGAAAAACTGCGCCATTTCGTGTCCCGCGCGGCCTTCGACATCGAGGGGCTGGGGGCCAAGCAGGCCGAGTTCCTTTACGACATGTGCTGGATCGCGGAGCCTGCGGACATCTTCACCCTGCGCGCCCGGGATGCCGAGGACCGGCGCCTGGTGCGGGACCCGCAGGAGGTGACCGCGCGCTACGAGGGCGACCCCGAACGGCGCGCCGCGCTGCTGTCCGAACTGGCCGAGATGCTGCGCACCGCCGGTGTGCCGGTGGACGATACCGACCCCGCCCATGTGGCCGCAGCCATCCGCCACCTGGCCGAAACTCCGCTGGCGAAGATCAAGGGCTGGGGGGAGAAGTCGGCCGAGAACCTCTTCGACGCCATCGACACCCGCCGCGAGATTGAGCTGAACCGCGCGCTTTTCGCCCTTGGCATTCGCCACGTGGGGGAGGTCGTGTCGCAGGATCTGGCGCGCCATTTCGGCAGCTGGTCGCGGCTGACGCAGGTCGTCGACCTGGCACGCCCGGCGCAGGAACGTCACCTGCAGGCCGATGCCGCCGAGGCCGAGGAACGCGCGGCGGCGCGCGAAGCGGGGCGTCGGGCCAGCCTGAAGGCCGCGCGGGATGCGGCCTGGGCGGCGGAACCCGCCCTGACCAAGGAGCAGCGGGACGCCTGGGAAGAGCTGATCGGCATCGACGGCATCGGCGCCAAGGTCGCGGCCTCGCTTGTTGCCGCCTTCGGCCAGGAGGCCGAGCGCGCCTCCATCGACCGGCTGGCCGCCGAGCTGACGATCCTGGACGTCGAGGCGCCCGACGACAGCGGCAGCCCGGTGGCGGGGCTGACCCTGGTCTTTACCGGCACGCTGGAAAAGATGACCCGACCGGAGGCCAAGGCCCGCGCCGAGGCGCTTGGCGCCAAGGTCTCCGGCTCGGTGTCTAAGAAGACCGACATCCTGATCGCCGGGCCGGGCGCCGGGTCGAAGGCCACCAAGGCCGCCGACTTGGGCGTGCGCGTCATCGACGAGGATGGCTGGCTGTCGCTGATCGGTGACGCATGACCGGCCGGCCCGAGATCCTCTTCCCGCTCTTCGCGGGGCTGGAAACGCTGGAGGGCGTCGGGCCGAAGACGGCCAAGCACCTGGCGCAGCTCGACGTGGAGGTGCCGCGGGACATGCTGTTCCTGCTGCCTCACGGGGTCATCGACCGGCGCCGGCGCGAGACGATCCTGGGTCTGACCCTGCCGGCCACGGCCACGGTTGAGGTCACGGTGGGCGCCCATCATCCGCCGCGCAGCCGGGGCGGGGCCTATCGCATCCGCGTGGCCGATGCGGAGACGGAGTTTGACCTGATCTTCTTCCACGCCCGGTCGAACTACCTGCAGCAGATCCTGCCGGAGGGCAGCCGGCGCCTGGTCTCCGGCAAGCTGGAGATGTACGACGGGGTCGCCAACATGCCCCATCCGGACCATGTGCTGCCCCTCGACCAGGGGGACGAGATCCCGGATTTCGAACCGGTCTATCCGCTGACCGCCGGTGTGACCCAGCGGGTGATGGCCAAGGCCGCGGCCTCGGCCCTGGCCCGTGCGCCCCTGTTGCCGGAGTGGATCGACACCGGGCAGCGGGCGTCGAAGCTCTGGCCGGACTGGCTCTCGGCGCTGCGCCAGGCCCATGGGCCCGATGGGGTGGATGCCGTCAGTCCGGAGGATCCGGCGCGGGAACGGCTGGCCTATGATGAGCTGCTGGCGCATCAGCTGACCCTGGCCCTGGCGCGGATGGTCGAGCGCAAACGCGCCGGGCGCCCCAGTCACGGTGACGGGCACCTGCGCGCCAAGGTATTGAAATCGCTTCCTTACAAGCCGACCGAGGCGCAGACCCGCGCGGTTGGCGAGATTGCCGCCGACATGGGGCGCGAGGATCGCATGTCGCGGCTGTTGCAGGGCGACGTGGGCGCGGGCAAGACCCTGGTCGCCTTCCTGGCGCTGCTGATCGCCGTCGAGGCGGGCGGGCAGGGCGTGATGATGGCCCCGACCGAGATCCTGGCGCGACAGCACATGGAAGGCCTGGCGCCCCTGGCCGAGGCCGCAGGCGTCACACTGGAGATTCTGACGGGGCGCGACAAGGGCGCCGATCGCGCGGCTAAGCTCGCCCGGCTGGCAGGTGGAGAGATCGACATTCTGGTCGGCACGCACGCTGTCTTCCAGCAGGACGTGCATTTCGCCGACCTGCGCCTGGCCATCGTCGACGAACAGCATCGCTTCGGCGTCCGCCAGCGGCTGGAACTGGGGCGCAAGGGGCGCCAGGCGGACATCCTCGTGATGACCGCGACGCCGATCCCGCGGTCCCTGTCGCTGGCGCAATATGGCGACATGGACATCTCGGTGCTGGATGAGAAACCGCCCGGGCGGACCCCGGTGAAGACCACGCTGAGTTCCACCGAGCGGCTGGGAGAGATCGTCGATCATCTGGACCGTGCCACGCGCGACGGGCGGCAGGCCTACTGGGTCTGTCCGCTGGTCGAGGAGAGCGAGAAAAGCGACCTGACCGCAGCCGAGGAGCGGTTCAAGCATCTGCGCGCCCGTCTGGGCGAGGGGCGCGTGGGGCTGGTGCACGGCCAAATGCCACCGGAGCAGAAGGACGCCGCCATGGCTGCCTTCCAACGGGGCGAGACGGATGTGCTGGTCGCCACGACCGTGATCGAAGTGGGGGTGAACGTGCCCAATGCCTCGATCATGGTGATTGAACGGGCCGAGTTCTTCGGCCTGGCGCAGCTGCACCAGCTGCGCGGTCGGGTCGGCCGGGGGGAGGCGGCCTCGACCTGCCTCATGCTCTACCAGGCGCCGCTGTCGGAGGCGGGGATGAAACGGCTGACCCTGCTGCGCGAGACCGAGGACGGATTCCGCATCGCCGAGGCCGACCTGGAAATGCGCGGCGCCGGTGATCTGATCGGTACGGCACAAAGCGGGATGCCTCGGTTCCGCATCGCGGACCTGGAACGCCAGACCGCGCTGATGGCCATCGCCCAAAGCGACGCGCGCACCCTGCTGGCCAAGGATCCGTCGCTGGAAAGCCCGCGCGGGCAGGCGGCACGCACGCTTCTGTGGCTGATGGGTCAGGATGAGGCGATCCGCCTGATCAACGTCGGCTGAGGCGCCCCCGTATTCGGAGACGATGCCGCCCGTCCTTCCATCTGGGAGAGACGGCGAACACCCCTGTGCCGGTCTGACAGAGAACGGGCTAACACCTTGATGTTCCGGTGAAACCCTTTTTGTTCTCAAATGTTCTTAAAAAGTTCTTTACGTGGGGCCAGGAATGTGAGAACAAAGGGGCAACGCAGAGGAATGACACCGATCGCAAGGAGCCAAGACATGCTGAAAGACTTCATCCAGGTTGCCCGCCGTTCGCCTTCGGCGCTGGTTCAGGATCTTTTCGGGGCCGCGGCCCTTGTCGTCCTTCTTCTGGGGTCACTCTATCTGCCGGCTCTGACCTGAGCCGTTTCTGCCTGCAAATCGCGAGGGGCGCGCCGGATCCCCATCCCACGGGTCGGATCGCCTGTCCGCCCGGCCGGGTCTGCCTCATCCCCCGGTGCGCGTCCCTCAGTCCCAAGCGATCTGCATCCTTGCCGCCGCCGTCCCCGTGACGTGCGGCGGTTTTTTTATGTCTGACGCGCTTCGTCCTGCGTTGCCCTTGTCCGGGCTGGGCCATGGCGGTGCCCCGCTGCTGCGCGGGCCGATCCCGACGGCAGCAAGCGCGCAATGCCTCTCAGAACCGATAGGCCAGGCGCAGCCCGCCCCAGTGACGGTTCTTGACGAAGACCGGTGCCGAGAGGTCCTTCATCAGGACGTAGTCGCCGCCGCCCATGTCGCGCCGGTAGACCTGCATCAGGAAGGGATCCTTGTTGCGTCCGGCCTTCAGCCCGACACGGTCGTCGAAGATGCGGCGGTTGCGGCAATGGGCCATGTTCCAGACCGGATCATCGGATTGCGGGTGCGAGAACTTGCGGTTGTGGGTGGGCAGGTAGCCGTTGCGATCCACCGCGGCGCAGAAGGCGACCTTGTCATCCAGCGCCAGCGCCTCTTCCAGGATCTCGGGCAGGAGCAGGTCGGTCAGCCGCGTGAAGCGGGTGGTGACCTGTTCCGGGCTGCTGTTGGGCACCGGTCGGTAGTCGGTGTCGAAGAGATCGTCGAAACTGATGCGCCCCTCGTCCACGGCCTCTTCGAAGGCGGCGCCGATGCGGCGCGCACGCGCCTGCACATCGGCGATGAAGGGGCCATCCTCGGTGTCGCCGCCAACCGCGATCGAATCCTGCACCAGCGCCTCGGACAGGTTGCGCAGCACCTGCAGGCGATGATGAACATCTTCGACCCCGTCGGCACTGTCCTGGACGCTGTTGAACATGCTCTCGATCCGCGGGGTGTAGTCGCGCAGTGCCGCGTCCGCCTCCACCGCATCGTCGCGCACCAGCTTCATCCGCGTGACGGAACGGTCCATCGCCTCCTTCACGGCGCCATTCATCTCGGCCACCTTGTCGCCGGTATGCGAAAGCTCTCGCGAGGTGGCGGAAACCTGGCCGGTTTCCTGCTGCAGCGTGGTGATCCAGTCCACGAGCCGCTGGATGTTGTCGCTGATCGTGTCGGCCGTGGCGCCGGTCTGCTGCGACAGCTGGTTGATCGCATCGGCTACAACCGAGAAGCCCTGACCGGCCGTGCCGGCACGGGCGGCCTCGATCTTGGCGTTGATTGCCAGCATGTTCACCTGGGCGGCGATGTCGGCGATCTGGTCGTTGCTCTGCTGGACGTCCTCCAGCACGCTTTCCACGTCCAGGGTGCGGGTGGCCAGCGTCAGCACCCAGGTCAGTACCTCGCGCGACTGGCGGCCCGCGACATCGGCCATGCCGAGCGCCTTTTCGAAACTGGCCTGGGTCTCTTCCAGCTGGGCGCAGGAATCGCGGATCGTGGTCACCATGGCCGCGTTCATCTGCAACACCTGACCTGTGCCCTCGCGCACTGTCTTCAGCTGCCGCAACAGCTGTTCGGTCTGCTGGGTCATGTCTTCGAGGAAACCGTCGACATCGACGATCTCCTGCCCGAGCGCCGAGGCGTTGCGGGCCAGCCGGTCGAGGGAAACACCGGCGGGCCGGGGGGGATCGGCGTCACGGGACGGGAAGGTTGGGTCGTGTTGCATCTGGGGCCGCTGCTGATTGCGCGACCTCAGACCTAAGGGGCAAACCCTGCGATGCGGTTAAGCGCAGTTGCTGGCTTCGGCCTGTTCCAGGGCTTCGGACAGGGCCTCCAGCGCCAGCAGGATCGAGGCATGGCGGTTCTTGTACTCGCGCGCGGGCTGCAGCACCTCCAGCCCGTCGAAGGGCGCGTCAGGCACAGGGCCGCCATCCTTCAGCATGGCGCGCAGCTGATCGCGGGCGGTCAGGATCTCCGCCTTGGTGCGACCGATCACGACGCTGCCCACGACGCTGGCCGAGGCCTGGCCCAGGGCACAGGCGCGTACCTCCTGGCCGTAGCGGGCGATCTTGCCGTCTTCGACATCCACGTCCACCGTCACGGTGGAGCCGCAGAGCGGCGCGCGTTTCTTCACCGTGGCATCGGGGTCGGCCAGACGGTCCTGGTGGGGGATCTCGGCCGCCAGCGCCAGGATGCGCGAGGAATAGAGTTTGATCAGGTCGGTCTCGCTCATGGAGCATCCTTTCCGGCGCGGCACGGCGGCGCTGGTTCTTCAGGGCGTTTCCCCCTAGATAGGCCGCAACGGCCCCATGGGAAAGGGGCGGAAAGGACACCCATGCGCTTTGACCCGAGCAATCTGAAATTCGACAACAAGGGGCTGATCCCCGCCATCGCCCAGCAGGAGGGCACCGGCGAGGTGCTGATGATGGCCTGGATGAACGCGGCGTCTATCGAGAAGACACTGGAGACCGGCCATGTCACCTACTGGTCACGCTCGCGCCAGAGCTTCTGGGCCAAGGGCGAAAGCTCCGGCCACGTGCAGAAACTGGTGGAACTGCGGGTGGATTGCGACCGCGACTGCCTGCTTCTGATCGTCGATCAGACGGGGCCAGCCTGCCATACCAACCGCCGCAACTGTTTCTACACCGCCGTGCGCGACGGCGAGGAAGTGGTGATCGCCGACCCGATGGTGTGATCGTGCCTCAGCCTGTCGGGGCTGGGGGTAGACCGACCATCTTCATGACCTCCGCCGGCGTCCGGCCGTCCTCCCGGTAAAGCCGGATGGCGCGGGCGTCGTCGCGTTTCGCCAGCCGCTTGCCGTCCGCGTCGCGGATCAGCCGGTGGTGATGGTACACGGGCGTCGGCAGGCCCAGCAGGCGGTGCAGCAGAGCGTGGATGGGCGTGGCCTCGAAGAGGTCCGCGCCGCGGACCACCTCCGTCACGCCCTGGGCCGCGTCATCCACCACCACCGCCAGGTGATAGGAGGTGCCCATCTCGCGCCGCGCCAGCACCACATCCCCGATCTTGTCGATCATCCTGCGCAGGGCGATCTCCTGCCGGCCGTGTTCGCCATTGGGGCCGCGACCGGTCTCGGTGAACTGCAGCGCTTCGTGGCGGCAGGCCCGCTCCATCGCGGCGGCCATGTTCAGACGCAGCACGGCCTCGGGCAGGGGGCCGGTGGGCGGTGTCGCGGGGCGGCAGGTGCCGGGATAGACGATGCCATCGGGGCCGACGACCGGATCGCCCCCTTCCTGCGGGGCGCTGGCGGCGGCGGCGATGTCGCGGCGGGTGCAGCTGCAGGGATAGAGCAGCCCCATGTCCCACAGCCGCTGCAATGCCGCGCGGTAGGCCGGCATGCGCTCGGACTGGCGCATCACCGGTTCGGGCCAGCTGAGGCCCAGCCAGTGCAGATCCTCGTAGATCAGCTCTTCCCACTCGGGCCGCGCGCGGCTCTGGTCGATGTCCTCGATCCGGAGCAGGAATGTGCCGCCTTCTGCCTGAGCCCGGCGGGCAGCGGTCAGCGCTGAAAAGGCGTGGCCCAGGTGCAGGGGGCCCGTGGGCGAAGGGGCAAAGCGGGTGATCATGGCGATCCACCCTAGAAAGCCGGGCGGGCCATCACAAGACGGGGCGTCTCACAATTCCGGGGTTGCTCCATATTGGCACGGGCGCGGTCGGCGCAAACTGGGGCGGGGCCTCTCCCCTGCGCTGACGTTGACCAGCGCCGACAGTGCCGATGGCAGTACCGTCAAGATGCCCTTCGTCGTCGAAGGCCGTGTCGGTTTCACCGTCAATGCCACGGCCCTGGGCAAGGCCAGCTTACGGGCGACCTACGGGCACTGAGCCGCCGCAGCCTTGCGCAGGATGCCGTAAACAGGAAGGGCGGCCCGATCAGGGCCGCCCTTCTTGCGTCGTTTCGATAGAACGGATCTGCCGTCAGCGGCGGCGGATCACCATCACGCGCGAGATCGTGTCGAGCCCCTCCAGGTGCGGCCCGTCCTCGGAGAACTCCAGCACGGCTTCGGAGCTGTTCACGGTGCGGTCGAGGGTCGTCATATACTCCTCGTCCTCCAGCGTTTGCTGGTTGTAGCTCAGCGCCAGGCGACCGCCCGAGGGCAGGGCCATGACAATCGCCGGCAGGCAGGAGGCGGGGGCGGCCCCGTGGGAAATCGCGCCCACGGCCGTCACCAGGCGATAGCGGGACACCAGGCCCGGGTCGGGGTTTCCGAAGGGCAGGGTCACCAGCTTCTCGTAGACGCCTTTCGCCTCGGCCATCTTCAGCATGCCTTCGGAGACATCGGCGCCATGCAGGCGCTTGAAGCCGGCATTGGCCAGCTCCTCGCCGGAGATACCGGTGCCGCAGCCGAAGTCGAGGACCGGAGTGGTCAGGTCGCCTTCCTTGACGCAGGATTTCAGGGCATCGACGAGCCGACCAGGGGTCAGGTAGTTGGCCTTTTCGAGTTCGCTGTCGTAGCTCTCGGCCCACTGGTCGTAAACGTCGCGTTGCTTTTCGGCGTCATCGACGCCGTAGATTTTATCCAGATAATTTTGAGACATGCCCCCTATATGGCCCAAGAGGGCGGAAAGTTCCACCCACAGGTCCGGCGCGTCGCGTGCAGGGATGCACAAGTCCGGCAAAAGGGGCTTGGAAATAAGGGCGGGCAGGGCCTGAATAGGGGCCTTGGGGCCTGTCGTCCGACACCCGGCGCGGGCCGGATGTCGGGAGGGTCTTACTCGGCGGGGCTGGCCTCGGCGCCGGTCACGGTCGACTGCAGCCAGTCGGTCCAGAGAGATTTCGCGCGGTCGGTGTAGGCCTTGTAGCGGTCCTTGCGGCCACGCCGCCCGCCCTTCAGCCCCTCGACCGGGGGGAACAGCCCGAAGTTCACGTTCATCGGCTGGAAGGTCTTGGCCTCCGCGCCGCCGGTGATGTGCGTGACCAGCGCGCCCATGGCGGTTTCCGCCGGCACGGGCGGCAGGGTCTTGCCGGTGATCTCGGCCACCGCGAGGCGCCCGGCCAGCAGGCCCATGGCGGCACTTTCCACATAACCCTCGACGCCGGTGATCTGGCCCGCGAAACGGATGTTGGGGCGCGAGCGCAGGCGCATCTCGCCGTCCAGCAGGGTGGGCGAGTTGAGGAAGGTATTGCGGTGGATGCCGCCCAGACGTGCGAAGCTGGCGTTCTCCAGCCCCGGGATCATCCGGAAGACCTCGGTCTGGGCGCCGTACTTCATCTTCGTCTGGAAACCGACGATGTTGTAGAGCGTGCCCAGCTTGTTGTCGCGGCGCAGCTGCACCACGGCCCAGGCCTTTTCATCCGGCTTGTGGGCATTGGTCAGGCCCACGGGTTTCATCGGCCCGTGCCGCAGGGTCTCGCGGCCACGCTCGGCCATGACCTCGATCGGCAGGCAGCCGTCGAAGTAGCCGGCGGTTTCGCCCTCGTGGAACTCGGTCTTGTCGGCGGCCAGAAGCGCGTCGATGAAGGCCTCGTACTGGTCCTTGGTCATCGGGCAGTTGAGGTAGGCCTTTTGCTCTTCCTCGGTTTCGCCCTTGTCGTAGCGCGACTGCATCCAGGCCGTGTCCATGTCGATGCTGTCCGCATAGACGATGGGGGCGATGGCGTCGAAGAAGGCCAGGCTTTCGGCACCGGTCTCGGCCCGGATCGCCTCGGCCAGGGCGCCGGAGGTCAGCGGGCCGGTGGCGATGATCCAGTGACCCTCGGCGGGCAGTTCGGAGATCTCGCCTTCCTCCACCGTGACCAGCGGATGGGCGCGCAGCGTCGCCGTAACCTCTTCGGAGAAGGGATCGCGGTCGACGGCCAGCGCGCCACCAGCGGGCAGGCGATGACGGTCGGCGGTCTGCATGATCAGCCCGCCCGCGGCGCGCATTTCCCAATGCAGCAGGCCGACGGCGTTCTGTTCGCTGTCGTCGGAGCGGAAAGAGTTGGAGCAGACCATCTCGGCCAGGTTGCCGGTCCGGTGGGCGAAGGTTTCCACCTGCGGGCGCATCTCGTGGATGACCACGGGGATGCCGGCCTGGGCTGCCTGCCAGGCGGCCTCGGACCCGGCCATGCCGCCGCCGATGATGTGAAGAACGTCTGAAGGGCTGTGTGTCATGGGCGCGATCTAGGCGAAGTGAGGGCGTTTGGCTAGTCCCCGGTTCTTGCGCCACGCCACCCCAAGGGGAGTTCGGGCAAAGAGAAACAGGGGGCGGAAGGCGGACTTCGGGGCAGGGCCGGTGGCCGGCCGCGTGGCAGTCTTCGGGGGAGTTGCCAGCGGGTCACCGTGTCCCTGGTCGAATGCCAGAGAGAGCTGGCCTGGAGGGGGGAGACGGTGACCCGAACTCGCGCGTTCGTGCGGCGCGTATCCCGCGCGCCTTGGGCCCCAAGAGGTAGCGGATGCCCTTGCGGTCGGAAAGTGGCGAATCCGGAACAAGACTGGACGCGATACGGAAACGATCCGCTCTTCGGCGCCGGATCAGCGCCGATCCGGCGCCAAGGGGCCGTCTTTTCGCCCCGCTTGCGGCGGCAATCGTGCCAACGCGGGGCGCGGGCGGTCGTCGCGGTCAGTCGCGGGCCCAGCCGGGGCTGCGCTTCTCCAGGAAGGCCTGAATGCCCTCGTTGGTGTCGCCGTCCAGCATGTTCTCGACCATGGCGGCACCGGTGAAGGCATAGGCGCTGTCGAGGTCCATCTCCATCTGGCGGTAGAAGGCCGACTTGCCGATGCGGATCGCGGTCGACAGTTTCGCCGCGACCTTCCGGGCCAGGGCCAGCCCTTCTTCCTCCAGTGCCTCATGCGGCACGGCGCGGTTGATCAGCCCCAGTTCTGCGGCGCGGGCGCAGTCGATCATCTCGCCGGTGGTCAGCATCTCGAAGGCCTGTTTGCGGGGGATGTTGCGGGACAGGGCCACCATGGGAGTGGAGCAGAAGAGGCCGATGTTCACCCCGTTGACGCCAAAGCGGGTGCCCTCGGCGGCAATCGCCATGTCGCAGGAGGCGATCAACTGGCAGCCAGCCGCGGTGGCGATCCCGTGGGGCAGGGCAATCACCGGCTGGGGCAGGTCGCGCAGCCCGGTCATCACCGCGGCGCAGCGGGTAAAGAGGTCGGCGAAATAGGCCGCGCCCGCGTCCTCGGCCTGGCGCCCCGCCTGCATCTCCTTCAGGTCGTGGCCGGCGCAGAAGGCACGACCGGCGCCCGACAACAGGACGACGCGCGTCTCGCGGTCCTCGCGCAGCGCGGCGATCTCGGCGCTCAGCGCTGCCAGCATCGCATCGCTCAGCGCGTTCAGCCGGTCCGGCGCATTCAGGGTCAGCCGGGCGATCCCGTCCGTGTCGTGACGTTCCAGAAGTGTCATCTTGTCTCCTCCCTCTCCTGCTGGAACTCTAGGGCGGTTACGCGAGGGAGGAAAGCATGACGCTGGCAATGACGCGGGAGGACCTGATGGCCTTCCTGAAGGAGGCCTTCCCCCAGGTCTCGGACGACTACATCGTCGACCATGTGGAGGAGAAGCTGATCCGCGTGCGCCTGGTGGTGGATGACCGGCACCTGCGGCCGGGAGGCACGATCTCGGGGCCGTCGATGTTCTCGCTGGCGGATGTCACGGTCTACCTGGGCGTGCTGTCGATGATCGGGCCGAAGGCGCTGGCGGTGACGACGAACTGTTCGATCGACTTCATGCGCAAGCCGGCGGCGGGGCAGGACCTGGTGGCCGAGGCGCGGCTGCTGAAACTGGGCCGGGTGCTGGCCGTCGGCGACGTGGTGATGTGGTCGGATACGGGGCCGGAGGCCGCCCGGGCGGGCCGGCTGGCCCCCGTGGCACGGGCCACGCTGACCTATTCCATCCCGCCGGAGCGGTAGCGGGAGGCAATTTTGTGGGGTATTTTAATACCTAAATTTCAAGCCTTTGATATGGCTTGTGAAATTGGAGTTTGTGGCGCTTGACTGGACCGTTCGCGGCTGTATAACCCGCCCATCACTTCGCCCGCGGGTCCTTCGATCTCGCGGGCTGCCAATTTCCAAAGGGCACCCGACATGAAAACCTACTCTGCAACTCCGGCAGATATCGACAAGAAGTGGATCATCATCGACGCCGAGGGCGTGGTGCTGGGCCGTCTTGCCTCGATCATCGCCATGCGTCTGCGTGGCAAGCACAAGCCGTCCTTCACTCCTCACATGGACATGGGCGACAACGTCATCGTGATCAACGCTGACAAGGTCCAGCTGACCGGCAAGAAGCGCGCAGACAAGCGCTACTACTGGCACACCGGCTTCCCGGGCGGCATCAAGGATCGCACCTACGGCCAGATCCTGGAAGGCGAGCACCCCGAGCGCGTCGTGACCCTGGCGGTCAAGCGCATGCTGCCCGGCAACCGCCTGTCGCGCCAGCAGATGACCAACCTGCGCGTCTACGCCGGCTCCGAGCACCCGCACGAGGCGCAGTCGCCCGAAGTGGTGGACGTGAAGTCCATGAACTCCAAGAACACCCGGAGCTGATAACGATGGCTGATCAAGTGAATTCCCTGGAAGATCTGAAGGACGCCGTCGCCGAAGAGGGTGTGGTGACCGAGATCGAAACCCCGCGCGAACCCGTTCGGGACGAGCTGGGCCGCTCCTACGCCACCGGCAAGCGGAAGGACGCCGTCGCACGCGTCTGGATCAAGCCGGGCTCCGGCAAGGTCGTGGTGAACGGCAAGGAGATGAAAGTCTACTTCGCCCGCCCCGTGCTGCAGCTGATCCTGAACCAGCCGTTCCAGGTTGCCGGTGTGGAAGGCGAGTTCGACGTCTACGCCACCGTCAAGGGCGGCGGTCTGACCGGCCAGGCCGGTGCGGTCAAGCACGGCATCTCCAAGGCCCTGCAGCTGTACGATCCCTCGCTGCGTGGCGCCCTGAAGGCCGCCGGCTTCCTGACCCGCGACAGCCGCGTCGTCGAGCGTAAGAAATACGGTAAGCGCAAAGCCCGCCGTTCGTTCCAGTTCTCCAAGCGTTAATCGCTTCGGGATCGAGATCGCGAAAGGCCGCCCTCCGGGGCGGCCTTTTTGCTTTGGCCCGGGCTTGGCTGTCCTCCGCAACCGGCTGTGGCGTCCTGCACATCGATTTTACTTGTGCCCCGGGCGGCGGTAGGTTTGAAAACGCCCTGACGCGCCCCGGCTTTTCCCGGGGGCGCAAGTTGCCCGAAGGTCCTGCCATGTCCCCTGATCCCTCCGCCGGGTCCATCATCGACCCGGTCGCAGCCTATTACGACCTGTCCGATGTCGCGCCGCTGACCCAGGGCAAGAGCCGGATCGTCTACCAGCACCCGGCCTTCGACAGCTTGTTGATCAAGGTCGTCCGCCCGGGGAGCCGCGACGAGGAGCGGTTCGAGAACGCGCGCCCGCGCCGCTATTCGGTCTGGCGGTTCGGCGGGATGCGGGTCTGGGCGCGGGAATACGATGAATATATCGCCCTGCTCTGGCGTTCCCGCGAACTGCCCGACTACATCTCGCGCTACTTCGGCTTCTGCCAGACCAACTTCGGCCCCGGCATGGTGGTGGAAAAGGTTCTGGGGCCGGACGGCTCCATGGCGCAGACGCTGGAGAGCCTGCTGAAGGAGGGGCGCCTGGAGGCGGATCACCTGCACCGGCTGGTGGATCGCTTTTTCGATGACCTGATCGCCAGCGATGCGGTGGTCAGCGGGCTGCACCTTGGCAATATCGTCCTGCGCGAAGGGCCGAACGAGAAGTTCGTGCTGATCGACGGGCTGGGGGATATCGTGCTGATCAAGACAAAGATGTTCTCGCGCCGGCTGCGCACCCGGTCACTGAACCGTCGGCGCGCAAACTTCCATCAGCAGATAGACCGGAAATTGAACCGGGGCTGAGGGCGCGCGCGGCCTAGCGGTCGCCCTCGATCAGGCCCAACCCGCGCAGGTAGACGCCGATCCCGGTCTCCAGCAGGTCCTCAGGCGGGAAGGGGCTTTGCCGCCCCGGTGAGTTCCGCGCGAAGAGTTCCACGACCCCGTGGCTCATCGCCCAGATATGGGCGGTGAACATCGAGGCGGGCGGGCGTTTCTCCGGCGGGATATGCTGCGACAGGTCATGGGCGGCCTGTTCCATCACCTCCGAGGCGCGGCGGGCGACGGCGGCCAGTTCCGGCGTGCGGTTCACCGAGATGCCGCTTTCGAACATCGCGATGTAATGGCCCGGATACTTGCGCGCGAAGGCCAGGTAGGCGCGGCCCGTGGCCTCAAAGGCCGCCAGGGCCGAGGGCTGGCCCTTCTCGTAGGCGTAGCGGATCACGTCGGCGAAGATCTCATAGCCCTGGCGGGCCGCCTCGGCGATCAGGTCCTCGCGGCCCTCGAAATGGCGGTAGACGGCGGCGGGCGTCACGCCGGCCTGCTTCGCCGCTTCCGACAGGGTGAAGCCGGTCGGGCCCTTCGCCTCGATCAGCGACAGCGCGGCCTCGACCAGCGCCTGGCGCAGGTTGCCGTGGTGATAGCCGCGTTTCTTAGACATCCCAGATCTCGGGGCCTCCGACGATCTGGTCATCGGGCAGGCCGATCGCCTTCGGATCCTTGGAGGCGTAGGGCAGGTGCAGCAGCACCTGGCGGATGGCCGCCAGCCGCGCGCGGCGCTTGTCGTCCGACCGCACGACGGTCCAGGGCGCGGCATGGCTGTGGCTGCGCCCCAGGTTTTCCACGATGGCGGCGGAATAGGCGTCCCAGCGGGCCAGGCCCTTCACGTCGATCTCGCTCAGCTTCCACTGTTTCAGCGGATCCTTCTCGCGATCGAGGAAGCGGCGCAGCTGTTCGGCCCGGCCGACGTTCAGCCAGAACTTGAAGATATGAATGCCGTCCTCGGCCAGCATCGCCTCGAACTCGTTCACCTGGCTGAAGAAATGCTCGCGCTGCGCCGTGGTGCAGAAATCGAAGACATGCTCGACCACGCCACGGTTGTACCAGGACCGGTCGAAGAAGGCGATTTCGCCAGCGGCGGGCAGGTGCGAGATGTAGCGCTGGAAATACCACTGCCCGCGTTCGGTGTCCGATGGTTTCGGCAGCGCCACGACACGCGCCCCGCGCGGGTTCAGGTACTCGCGGAACCGCTTGATGGTGCCGCCCTTGCCGGCCGCGTCGCGCCCCTCGAAGACGCAGAGGATGCGCGCACCGCTGTCCTTGGCCCAGGCCTGCATCTTCACCAGCTCGATCTGCAGCGACTTCAGCTCCTTCTCGTAGGCCTTGCGCGGCATGCGTTCGCTGTAGGGGTAGGAGGGATCCAGGATGTCGTCCTTGTCCCCGCGCCGGATGGCGTTGCGCACGGGTTCGGGCGCGTCGGTGTCGTAGAAGGCGCTGATCGCCCCGTCGAAGGGAAGCTCCATCGGAAAAATCCTTTTCCCTCTATATGGCGGGCCGGGCTTCGCGGCGCAATCCGCGCGTTGCGGCAGGGCCGCGCGCGCGGGAGATTGGATCGGGGCGGGGACAGTGTCGGGCTGCGCCCGCCGCGAAAGGCGACGGCGCGCATCGGGCATCAGACCGGCACGTCGGCGGCCAGCTGGTCGTCGTATTCGGCAAAGCCGATCAGGGTCGGGTCATAGGGCGTAGTCTGGTAGATCTGATTGATCCAGTTGCCGTAAAGCAGATGCGCATGGCTGCGCCAGCGGTTCAGCGGCTTGCGGGCGGGGTCGTCGCCGGGGAAGTAGTTCACCGGGGTCAGGATGCCTTCGCCACTTGTCATGTCGCGCTCGTACTCCTGCTTCAGCGTGTCGCTGTCGTATTCGAAGTGGTTGAAGACATAGAGGGCGCGGTGCTCCGGGTCCTCCACCAGGCAGGGGCCGGTGTCGGCATTGCCCAGCAGGGTGCGCAACCCGCCGCCCGCGGCCCGGATGTCCTCTTCGCGCATCTCGGTCCAGCGGCTGACCGGCACGACCAGCCGGTCGGAGAAACCGTTGAGGAAGACCGATGAGGGATCCAGGTTCTCCTGCGGGTAGCAACCGAAGCTCTTTTCCGGCAGCAGGTGCTTGGGCACGCCGTGGAAGTAGTGGATCATCGCCATGCCGCCCCAGCAGACGCCGAAGGTGGCATGCACATGGCTCTGGGTCCACTCGAAGACCCGGGTCAGCTCATCCCAGTAGGTGACCTCCTCGAACTCCAGGTGCTCTATCGGAGCGCCGGTTATGATGAAGCCGTCGAACTTCTCCCCCGAGGCCTCTATCTCCTCGAAGGTCTGGTAGAAGCTCTCCATGTGCTCGGCCGCGGTGTGCTTGCTGCGGTGCTCCGTCATGCGGACCAGCGACAGCTCGATCTGAAGGGGCGTCGATCCGATCAGTCGCGCGAATTGCGTCTCCGTCTGGATCTTCTTCGGCATCAGGTTCAGCAGACCGATCCGCAGGGGCCGGATGTCCTGGCGGGCCGCCTGATCCTCCGACATGACCATTACGCCTTCTTTCGTCAGAACGTCGAAAGCGGGCAGGTCGTTGGGGATCTTGATGGGCATGCTGGCTCCTGTGGCTCGGTTGCACGCGGCGGGGGCCGCTCAGATATGTTCGCTTTCGCGCCGTTCAAGCGCGTCTGCGATCAAGACTTCGAAATCCTCGGCGCTTTTGACGGAGGCCACTTCGTCGGCCAGCACGGTCACGCCGCGGCGCGCCATGGCCTCGTAGCGCGGTTGCCGATGGGCCAGGGCACGGGCATATGTCCAGCGCACGAAGGCGTCCGGGTCGACCTCGTCCTCGGCCTCGCCGGTCTCGCCCCGGTATTCTTCCCAGGCGGCGCGCAGAAACACGGGGTCGTAGTACATGGGTTTCGGGGCGCGGTCAAAACGGCGGACAAGTTCCTCCGTATGGGCGTCGTCGCCCTTGATCCAGACCATCAGCGCGGTGTCTACGAGAACGTTCAGAAGCTCGTCCTCGGGGTCCCAGGGGTCCACCACCTCGCAGATCGAGCCGCCGCTGTCGCAGACGAAATTGGGATAGCCGTAGAGGTCGATGGCGCGCCGGGCGAAGCGGGGCGTGTCCATCAGCGAGTAGATCTCGGCCAGGCGGTGCTGCTCCTGCCGGATCATGTATTCCTCGAAGGGCAGGCCACCCTTGGCCGGGTTGCCGGGCTTGCCCAGGTAGGCCGACAGCGGCTTCAGGTTGTTGAAGGTGATGTTGGAACCGATGAAGATCGAATCCGTCATCAACAGGTCGCGCAGGAAGGGGATCTGCATCGCGTGGCGCTTGGCATTGTCGGCGATGTGTTCGCCCATGTAGCCGGTGCCGATGCGGTAATCGATCGAGAAGTGGAACCAGGTGCCCGCATCGCGCAGCAGGTTCGACACATGGGTCTTGCCCAGTCCCGACATGCCGAAAAGAAGAACGCGCTTTTCGGTGGCCTCCAGCCACTCCTGTCCGGATTTGTAAATCATTTCGCCCCTTTCGCGATCTTCTGCGTCGGCAGTGTCGTCTGGATGTCCGCTCGCCGCCTCCGCCCGCTGGGGAATACGACCTGAAAATCGTTAGGGGAGAGCGTGGCGCGGGTCAAATCGGAAACGCCGGAAAGGGGCTCGCGCGGGGCGGCTGAACATGAAAACGCCCCCGGCCCGACAGAACCGGAGGCGTCGATGCGCGGCAGGGCGCGATCAGAAGGTGTAGGCGACCTTCAGGCCGAAGGCCGTGGCGTCGTTGTCCTCGAACGGGGCCACCGGGTTGCCGCCGGGCGCGGCGGTTGCGTCGCCGAGCCAGATCTTGCTGACCCCACCGGAGACCTCGAAGGTCTCGGTCACCTTGTAGGACAGGCCGATGGACAGGGAGGTCTTGCCGGTCGAAGGCGCCAGCGGCGAGACCAGCGTGTCGCCCTCTGCCTCGTAGCCGACCATGATCGACCCGGCCAGTTTCGGCGTGAACCGACGGCCGATACCGAGGTTGTAGGTGGTGGTATCGCTCAGGTCCACGAGGCCGCCGCCCGAAGCCGCGGTGAAGGCCACCGGCTCGATCTTGAACTCCGAGTGCTTCACGTAGCGGATCGAGCCCATCAACAGGGTGTCCTGTGCGATGCCCGACTGGAATTCCAGGTTCCACGACGACGGCGTCTTGGTCTTGGTGCTGGTGGTCGCGCCGGGATTGATGTTCTCGACCGTATCGAAATCATGCTCGATGGCCGAGTTGTAGGTCAGCGCGACCCGCAGCGCGATGTCGGGGATCTCGTAGGCCACGCCCAGCACATAGCCGGTGCTCGTCGTCTCCTCCAGCTCGACATTGTAGCCCGACAGCCCGCCCGGCGGCGGTCCACCATAGGCCGCACCATCCAGCGTGATCTCGCCGCTGGCCTTCTGGAACCGCAGGCCGCCGAAGACGCTGACGCGATCGGTTGCCTGGTACTTGGCCAGCACGGTCAGGGCATCGACATCCGCCTTGGCGGTGGTGCCGGCCAGAAGGGCGGGCTGCGTCGGGCCAGCGCTGGTGTAGTCGTAGTAGATGTCCGCGCCGAAGGGCTTGTCGTAGATCATCGCCAGCGACAGCTGGTCGGTCACGTCCATCTTCAGGGCGAAGCTGGGCAGGGTGAAATCATCGGCCACGTTGCCGGTGTTGTTCCCGGTCGCGTCCGTGCCGGACAGCGACGGGCTGGCCGAGCCGAAGCTCAGTTCGAAACGGTTGCCTTCGCCAAACAGCACCATCGCGGATTGCGGCGTGCGCTCGATGCCCCCGGCGTAGGCCGAGGTCGCGGTGGTGGCGGCAAGCAGCGCCAGCAGGGCGCTCGACTTGAATCTCATGGTAAACTCCTCCCGTTTGCAGAGCATCCTCTGCCTGAGTCCACTATTCGCGCCAAGGTGGACCCAATCAATCGGCTGTGCCAGATGACGTTGGGGGAAGCTTAGGTAAACTGCGGCTTTTCGAGCTGGCGTGTGGCTCGCTTGCAATAGGTCCGGTGCGAGGGCGGCGTTTTGCCGCCTCGGGGGCTGCATTACCCTGCAGGGGTTGGGCGGACGGCAACGTCCTTTCCGCAGTGCAGCACCGTTTCATTCCGCGCTGCGGCGCCCGCCGTTTCCCGGCGGGCGCCTTGTCGGCCGCTCGGCTCAGAAGGTGTAGGCCATCTTCAGACCGATGCCGGTCAGGCTGTTGTCCTCGAAGCGGCCCACGCTGGTGCCGCTGACGGTGGCGTTGGCATCGCCGTAGAGGCGGTAGGTGATCCCGCCCGAGATCTCCAGCGCCTCGGTCGCCTTGTAGCTCAGCCCAAGCGATAGCTGCTTGTAGCCGTTGTAGGGCGACAGCGACGACACGTTATCGCTGCCCTCCGGCTCGACGGCATAGGTGACCGAGCCGGACAGCTTCTGGGTGAACGCCCGGCCAATGCCGATCCGGTAGGTCGTGGTATCGCGCAGGCTGACCAGCTCCCGATCGAAGACCTCGGGCCGCAGCTTGAACGCGGAATGTTCCACCCAGCGGGCCGAGGCCATCAGCAGGGTGCGCTGGTTCAGGCCGGTCTGGAACTCCAGGTTGACCGACTGAGGCGTCACGCTCTTGGTCTGGCTGGTCGGCCCGGCGCCCACTCCGCCGAAGCTCTCGTCGGTGTCGTAGCTGTGCTCCACCTCCGAGTTGTAGGTCAGCGCCAGGCGCAGGGCCATCTCCGGGATTTCGTATGCCGCGCCGAGAACATAGCCCGTGCCCCAGTCATCTCCGAAGGACACCTCGTAGGGGGTCGCGGGGAGGAGGATGTCGTAAGGCGTGCCATCCAGCACGGTCGAGCCGCCGGATTCCTGCACCCGGATCCCGCCGAAGACGCTGACCCTGTCGGTCGCCTGGTATTTCGCCAGGAAGGTGTAGGCCTTGGTTTCCGCCAGGCCGGCCTGGCCGGACAGGAACGCGCTGTCGCCGTCGTCGTAAACCACGTCGGAGCCGAAGGGCTTGTCGTAGATGAAGGCCAGCGCGACCTTCTCGCTGACATCCATCTTCAGCGCGAACGAGGGTGAGGTGAAGTCGTTGGCGATATCGCCGGACCCCAGGCTGTCATTCATCTCGCCGGTCAGTTTCGGCATCACGCGGCCAAAGCTCAGCTCCACCCGGTTGCCGTCCGAGAACAGGATCATGGCCGATTGTGTGGTGCGTTCGATCCCGCCAGCCTGCGCGGCGGACGCGCCAAGAAGCGCCAGAAGGGCGCCTGTATAGAGTTTCATGGTTTTCCTCCCTTGGCGGACATTGCTCCCGTGTCCGCTCTTGGGAAAGATTATTGCGTGATTATTTCCCTATCAATTGTCCTGAGCGTAATATGCCATTCAGTTGCAGTTGACGTAGCGGAATGCCGCGCAACCTGTGGCGGCTTTGCAATATTCGATGGGATCCAGCGGAATTAGATCTGCGCCAATTTCCGAATTGCGGAATGTCGAATGAATTTGGCAAATGGCACGTATTGATGGCAATCGATCGTTTAACCGAGAATCTCTCATTTGGCGTACATTGGCGTCTGCTTGGCGCAGGCCGTGACACCGGTTAGGCGGCAGTGTTGCGCAGATTGCGCATTGCCGGTCCCGGATGCGTTTCTCAGCGGGCGCGCGTCTCGCCCCGAATGTTGAGGTAATTGCCGGCAAAGATGATCGCGGCCCCGGCCAGCACCCACAGATCGAAGGGTTCGTTGACGAAGATCGCCCCGAGGATCGCCGCCAGCGGCAGCCGGGTGAAGTCGATGGGCACGACCACGGTTGCCGGGGCGAAGCTGAGCGCGGTGGTCACGCAGAAATGCGCGAACAGCCCGCAGCATCCCACCAGCACCAGCAGCGGCAGCGTGTCCAGCGTGGGGAAGGCGAAGTCGAGGTCATATCCGCCGCAGAGGAAACCGAAGACGGTCTGGGTCACCGTCATCCAGAAGATGATCGACAGTGTTGGCACGTCGCGGGTCAGCCGTTTGGTGGTGACCATGGTGATGGCAAAGGCGATGGCCGCACAGCCCGCCGCGAGGATACCGGGTGACAGGCTTTCGGCGCCGGGTCGGGTGACCACGAGGATGCCGATGAACCCCAGTCCGGCGGCCAGCACGCGCATCGGCGCCAGGCGTTCGCCCAGCACCAGCGGCGACAGCACCAGCACCCACAGGGGCGAGGTGAACTCCAGCGCGAAGACCTGGGCCACGGGGATGACCGCCACGGCGAAGAACCACAGGTTCTGGCCGGTGAAATGGGCAATGTTGCGCCCGATGTGCAGGCCCATGCGCCGCGTGTCGATCAGCCCCCAGTCCCCGCGCAGGCTGATGACGGCCACCATGATGATGACCCCGGTGACGGAGCGCCAGGTCATGATCTCGAAAGTGTCCAGGCTGCTGCTGAGGGCGCGCCCGGCAAAGGCCATGGTCAGGAAGCTGGCCACTGCGCCGCTCATCCACAGGACGGCACGCAGGATGTCTTGGCGGGTTGTCACGGGGGCGCTCCTTGCATGGTCAAGGGACCTTTTGGCCGGGATGGGCCGGGGGTGCAAGCCTGTCGCTGCCCCGGCGCCAGGTCGCCGTCACATCAGGTCGGGTTGGCGGCCGACGCGGTTGGCCAGCTTGCCCACGGTCAGCCCCTGCACCACGATGGAGAAGATCACCACGCAATAGGTCGCCGTCAGGATCAGGCCCTTCCATTCGCCCTCGGGCAGCGACAGCGCCAGGGCGACGGAAATGCCGCCCTTCAGCCCGCCCCAGGTCATAATCTGCACCGTGCCGGGGCCGAAGCTGCGCAAGGGCCGCAGCAGCAGGATCGGGATCGCCACGGCGCCCAGGCGCGCCACCAGCGCCAGCCCCACGGCTAGGACCGCGGCCAGCAGGAAGTCCTGCTCGAAGGCCACGGCGAAGACCTCCAGCCCGATCAGCAGGAAGAGGACGGCGTTCAGGATCTCGTCGATCAGGTGCCAGAAGGTCTCGACATAGTCGCGGGTGCGTTCGGACATGCCGTGGCGCGCCCCGATGTCACCGATCAGCAGGCCAGCGCAGACCGCCATGATCGGCGCCGAGACATGCAAAGCCACCGACAGCTCATACCCGCCGAAGGCCAGCGCCAGGGTGATCAGCACCTCCAGCGCCGCGTCGTCGATGTGGCGCATGATGCGGAAGACCAAGTAGCCCAGGCCAAGCCCGATCAGGGCGCCGCCCAGGGCCTCGCGGGCGAAGAGCTGCGCGGCCGCCGCCACCTGCGACTGCTCTTCGCCCCCGCCCGCGCCATGGCCCGTCGCGCCGAAGGCCAGACCCACCAGGACCAGGTAGACGACATAGCCGACCCCGTCGTTGAACAGGCTCTCGCCGGCGATGGTCGTCTCCAGGCTCTTGCGCAGTTCCGCCTCGCGCAGCACGCCCAGCACGGCCACCGGGTCGGTGGGCGAAATCAGCGCGCCGAAGACCAGCGCGACCAGCAGGGGCATGCCCGTCAGCCAGGCAAAGCCCAGGCCCACGATGACGGTGGAGACGGCCACCCCCAGCGTCGCCATCAGCAGTACGATCGCCCATTGCTGGCGCAACTCGGACACCTTCACGTGCAGGGCGCCGGCAAACAGCAGCAGCCCCAGCATCCCCTCCAGCAGCGCATCGGAAAAATCGATGCCCAGCACCATGTCGCGCAGCTGGTCGGCCAGGGCGAAATGCGGCAGCAACTGGTCCAGGCCCAGCATCGCCAGCGAGGTGACCAGGGCCACCAGCAGGATGCCGATGGAGGACGGCAGGCGCAGGACGAAGTAGTTGACCGTGCCGAAGGCCGCGGCCAGCACGATCAGGAGAGAGGCGATTTGCAGGATGGTCATGGGAGGGGTCCGCGAATAGGAGGATGCCCCGGGCCTAGCACGCGGGTGGGGACAAGGCTATTGCGCGTCGCTGTCGCGGCGCCAGATCTGCACCGTCACCGGCAGGTGGTCCGACGCGATGCGCGCAGGCTGGGCGCGATGGGCCGTCACCGGCCCGGCCATTAATCCGCCGCCGATGCCGAAGCGGTCCAGCGGTGCCACGGCGCGTGGCGCCGGGTAGGAAGGTGGCGAAGGCAGCAGGTCCACCATGCCCAGTTCCGCGTCCAGGTCCGCCGCTGATCCCCAGGCGTTGAAGTCGCCGGCGATCAGCACGGGCATCGGCGCGCGATCCTCCAGCGCCCGGCGCAGCGCGGCGCATTGCATGCGGCGCGACCGGGCCACCAGGCCCAGGTGGGTGCCGATCACCCGCAGCGGGCCCAGGGCCGTGTCGAATTCGGCCAGGATGGCGCCGCGCGGCTCCAGCCCCGGCAGGTCCATGCGGTCCGTTGCCGTGAGGCGGATCCCCTCGGGGCGGTAGAGCATGGCGTTGCCGTGCCAGCCCAGCGACTGCGCCGTGCCAAAGGGCACGATCTGCCAGCCTTCGGCGCGGATCATGTCATGGGGCAGGGCGGCGGGCCGCGGCGGCAAGCGCTTGTCGGCCTCCTGCAGCACGACGATCTGCGCCTCGGTGTCCTCGATCACCTCCAGGACCCGCCGGGGGTTGCGCCGAAGATCCAGTCCGACACATTTCTGCAGGTTGTAGGTTGCGATCCGAAGCGTCAGGTCTTTCATGAGTCATGATGTGACATCCCCCCGGCGGAGCTTCCAGCATGTTTTCCGAACAATCCCTCGTGACGCGGCTGATCTGGATTTCGCTGCTCTTTTCGATAGCGGAATCCCTGGTGCTGGGGCGCTGGTCCCTGGCCTTCATCGCCGCCGCGACCCTGGGGCTGTCGATGACGCCGCTTTACGTCGCGCGCTGGATGCACGTGCGCGTCCCGCCCAGCTTCATGGCGGCGGTGGTGCTGTTCGTGTGGGGCACGATCTTCCTCGGGGAAGTCTTTGATTTCTATAACCGTTACTGGTGGTGGGACATCGTGATGCACGGCGGCTCGGCCATCGGCTTCGGCCTGATCGGCACGGTTCTGGTGCTGATCATGTTCCAGGGCGACCGCTACGCCGCGCCGCCCATTGCCATCGCCTTCTTCGCCTATTGCTTCGCCGTGTCGATCGGCGCCAGCTGGGAGGTGTTCGAGTTCTCCATGGACCAGCTTTTCGGCACCAACATGCAGAAATCCGGGCTTAGGGACACCATGGGCGATCTGATCGTCGACCACGTCGGTGCGATCCTTGGCGCCTCGGCAGGCTTTGCCTACCTCAAGGGGCAGGAACGCGGCGGGCTGACGCGGATGATCGACGATTTCGTCAAGAGGAACCCGCGCTTCTTCAAGAAACTGAAGGACTGGCAGCACAAGCACGACGACACACAGGGCTAGGCCGGGGCGGCTTTACCCTGAACCGAGGGGCGCGCGCGAGGTCCGGGGCATCGGCGTGCCTCATGGACCACTGCCGGGAACCCGGTGATCCGGGCTGCGGCGACCAGTCTCGGCTCGTCCGGCGTCAGGTCCCGCAGAAGGTCGCCTCGACCTCTTCGCCCGGCGCCGCGGGCTGTGCCAGATCGGCGTTCTCGCCCGACAGGGTGAAAGGCGTCTGAAGGACCTGGGTCAGCCGGTGGAACGGCGCCATGTCGCCGATCTGGGCTGCGGCCAGGGCCTCCTCGACGCGGTGGTTGCGGGGGATGACGGCCGGATTGGTCGCCTGCATCCGCTCCTGCGGCAGGCTTTCGCTGGTGATCCGTGCCTCCCACTCCCGGCGCCAGGCGGCAAAGCCCGCGCCATCGTCGAACAGGCGTTCGGCCAGGGCCACGTCCAGCGACAGGGCGCGGAAGCTGTTGGTGAAATCCGCCCCCTGGTTCTGCAACAGCGCCAGCCAGGCTTCGATCAGCGAGCGATCCGCCTCACGCGCGTCGGCCAGGCCCAGCTTCTGCCCGAAGCGCCGCAGGGTCGCCGCGTCGATCAGCGCGGGCATGGCATGCACGGCCTGGGTGTAGGTCTCCACCATCGCTTCGGCGTCCTCTTCCAGAAGCAGCAGGGCCGAGGCCAGCTGCGCCATGTTCCAGGGCAGGACATGGCGCTGGCTGTCGTAGGCATAGCGCCCCTGCCGGTCGATGGAGGAGAAGACGGTCTGCGGGTGGTAGGCCTCCATGAAGGCACAGGGGCCGTAGTCGATGGTTTCGCCCGAAATCGTCGTGTTGTCGGTGTTCATCACCCCATGGATGAACCCCAGCGACAGCCACTGCGCCACCAGTTCGGCCTGCCGGGCGATGACGCCCTTCAAGAAGGCCAGGGGGCTGTCGGCCTCAGGATCGTGGCGGGCGATGGCATGGTCCAGCAGGACCCGCATGCGCGCGCCGTCACGGCGGCCGGCGAAGAACTCGAAATGGCCGACGCGCAGGTGCGAGCTGGCCACCCGGGTCAGCACGGCGCCGGGCAGGGCGGTTTCACGGTGGACCGTATCGCCCGTGGCCACGGCAGCCAGCGACCGGGTGGTGGGCACGCCAAGGGCCGCCATGGCCTCGCTGACGATGTATTCGCGCAGCACCGGCCCCATGGGGGCCAGCCCGTCGCCGCCCCGGGAAAAGGCCGTACGCCCCGATCCCTTCAGTTGCAGGTCCCGGCGCTGGCCCTGGGTATCCACCACCTCGCCGATCAGCAGGGCGCGCCCGTCACCCAGCTGGGGCGAGAAGCCGCCGAACTGGTGCCCGGCGTAGGCCTGGGCGATGGGCTCGGCGCCTTCGGGCAGGGCATTGCCGGAAAAGCACTGCGCCAGCTCCGTCTCGGTCGGGGTGCCGCCCATGCCCAGTTCCGCCGCCAGGGGCGTGTTGAAGGCCAGCAGCTCCGGCGCGGGGGCCGGGCGCGGTTCCTGGCGCAGGAAGAACCCCTCGGGCAGGGCGGCGAAGGAATTGTCGAAGGGGAAGGTGATGCTCATGAGGGAAAGCTAGGTCTTCGCTGTGCCTTTTGCCAGCCCGCCCGACCAAACCCGCCCGACAAAACCCGGGCGACGCAGGCGATCAGAAGGCGCGGGAGAAGCTCAGCGCGCCCTCGGTGGTGCGATAGCCCGCGGCGCGCGCCAGCCGCGCCAGGGCGTGGTCGGGGCCGGGCACCTGCAGGCGCAGGCGCCGCAGCCCGGCGGCCGAGAGGGCGCGGGGCAGGGTCGACAGCAGTTCGCCGCCGATGCCGCGCCCGCGGATCGCGGGACGCACCCAGATCTCGTCCAGCTCCGCCGACAGACCGCCGGCCACCAACGACCAGCCGAAGCTGATCGCGGCATAGCCGATGGGCGCCCGCGCCGGGCCGGCGATATAGATCGCCCCGTACGGCGCGCCCTCCAGGATCGGCGTCATCGCCTCGCGCAGTGCCCATTCCTCGCTCTGCAGGCCCAGTTCCGTATGGCAGGCCCGCAGCATCGGCAGCAGCCGCGTCTCGTCGCCCTCACGGGCCAGATGCAGAACCGTCACAGACGCGCCAGCCTTTCGGTCAGCAGATCGAAGAACCCTTGCGCGTCGACGTCGCCGATGAACAGCGCATTGGCCGTCCGGTCGGTGACCCGCCACCAGTCGGCGACGGTCATGCCCAGGGTCAACTCGGACTGGGTCTCGATCTCGACATTGATGTGGCGCCCGGAGAACAGATCGGGCTTCAGCAGGTAGGCGATGACGCAGGGGTCATGCAGCGGCCCGCCGTCGGAGCCGTATTTTTCGGTATCGAAGCGTTCGAAGAAATCGATCATCTCGGCCACGCCGATGCCCACCTTGCTGCCCAGCTCGCGGATCGCCTCGATCCGGGGCGGGGTGCAGAGCACCTTGTGGGTCACGTCCAGCGGCATGACGACGATCGGAACGCCGGATTTGAACACGATGTCCGAGGCTTCGGGGTCGACCCAGATGTTGAATTCCGCGGCCGGGGTGATGTTGCCCACCTCGAAGTAGGCACCGCCCATCAGGACGATTTCCTGCACCCTCTCGACGATGTCGGGGGCCTTCTTGAAGGCGGTGGCGATGTTGGTGAGCGGACCCATGGGGCAGAGGGTGACGGAGCCTGCGGGTTCGGTGCGCAGGGTGTCGATGATGAAATCGACGCCGTGTTTGTCCTGCAGGGGCATGACGGGTTCGGGCAGCGGCGGTTCCGGACCGTCGAGGCCGGTCTTGCCGTGCACATGCTCGGCGGTATGCAGCGGCCGCTTGATCGGCGCGTCGCAGCCGGCATAGACCAGGACGTCGGGGCGGTCGGCCAGTTCGCAGACCTTGCGGGCGTTCACGCCGGTCAGCGACAGCGGCACGTTGCCGGCCACGGCGGTGATTCCCAGCAGCTCGATCTCTTCCGGGCTGGCCAGGGCCAGCAGGATGGCCACGGCATCGTCCTGCCCGGGATCCGTGTCGATGATGATCTTGCGCGCCATGTGTCTTTCCTTGCTCGTCCTCGTCTCGCGCGGACCATGTGGCCGTGCGGCGGAATTGTCCATGGCATGTACGATGGGCCGGCGGAAATCCCTCTGGCCGGGTCAGGGACTGCGGTGAGGCTGGGCGATATGCGCCTTCAGCGGGCCGCGGCAAAGGGGGGCTGGCCCAACGGAGGTCCGCCGCGCCAGCCCAGGGTAATCAGCCGTCGAAATCGACTTCCTCGATCAGGCGCAGAGCGTCGGGGCGCAGGTGAGCCAGCTCGATCAGCGGCACGTCATCGGGGGTGAAGCTGCCCCAGCTTGCCACCAGCTCGGAGGCCTCGATGCCCGGCACGATCGGATATTCGTAGTTCTTCTCGGCATAGATCTGCTGCGCCTCGGGGGAAACGAGGAATTCCATGAAGGTCAGCGCATTGTCGCGGTTGGGCGCGGATTGCGTCATGGCGATGCCAGAGACGTTCACATGGGCGCCACCCTCCTCGAAGTGCGGGAAGATGATGCGCACGGAGTTGGCCCACTCCTGCTGCTCGGGGTCCTCCAGCATCTTGCCCATGTAGTAGGTGTTGCCCAGCGAGATGTCGCATTCCCCGGCCCAGATCGCCCGCACCTGGGCGCGGTCGTTGCCCTGCGGCTTGCGTGCAAGGTTGCTCTTCACGCCTTCCAGCCAGGTCTTGGTGGCTTCTTCGCCGTGATGGGCCAGGTAGGCCGAGACCAGGGCGACGTTGTAGGCATGGGTGCCGGAACGGGTGCAAATGCGGTCGGTCCACTTGGGGTCGGCCAGATCCTCGTAGCTTTCCAGCTCGCCGTCGGCCACGCGCTCCTTGCTGGCATAGACGACGCGGGCACGGGTGGTCACGCCCCACCAGTGGCCGTCGGGGTCGTGCAGGGCGGTCGGGATCGCCTCGCGCAGGACCTCGCTGTCGACGGCCTGGGTGACGCCGGCGTCGACGATGGCCGACAGGCGCGCGATGTCCACGGTCAGCACCAGGTCGGCGGGAGAGCGCATGCCCTCGGCCTTCAGTCGTTCCACCATGCCCTGTTCCAGGTAGGCGATGTTGACGTCGATCCCGGTTTCCTCGGTGAAGGCCTCGGCCAGGGGGGCGATCAGCTCGGGCTGACGATAGGAATAGATGTTCAGCTCGTCCGCCATGGCTGGCACGGTCAGGGCGGCAAGGGTTGCGAGGGTGGTGGTGGAACGCAGGAACATGGGCTTCTCCGGGTCGCATACTGTTGACTGTGCCCGGTTATGGCGAAGGTCCTAGCTGCCGGTCAATACCCGATTAAAAGAATAGGGTTTTCGATCGGGTTCACTCTGCCGCCTTCGCTGCCTTCTCTGCGGCCTTGGCGGCGTCCCACAGGGCGTCCATTTCTGCCAGGTCACTGTCCGCCGGGCTGCGGCCCTGGGCAGTCAATGCGTCCTCAATGGCGTTGAAGCGGCGGGTGAACTTGGCGTTGGCGGCGCGCAGGGCCTCTTCGGGATCGACACCCAGGTGGCGGCCCAGGTTGGCCAAGATGAACATCAGGTCGCCGTATTCCTCGACCACCTCTGCCTGTGTCAGCTCGTCTCGGGCCTCGACCAGCTCGGCGGCCTCCTCGGCGATCTTGTCGACAACCTCGCCGGTCTGCGGCCAGTCGAAGCCAACACGCGCGGCGCGCTTTTGCAGCTTCACCGCGCGCATCAGGGCGGGCAGCCCCATGGCCACGCCGTCCAGCACGCGGGTTTCCTTCTTGGCAGCGCGCTCGGCGGCCTTGATCTTCTCCCAGTCGACGGTCTGCTGCGCCGCCGACTTGTCGCGGCTCTCATCCCCGAAGATATGGGGATGGCGGAAGATCATCTTCTGCGCCACGGTCTCCGCCACACGGTCGAAATCGAACAGCCCTTCTTCCTCGGCCATCTGCCCGTGGAAGACCACCTGCAGCAACAGATCGCCCAGCTCTCCCTCCAGCTCATCCCAGGCGCCGCGCTGGATCGCATCGTCGACCTCGTAGGCTTCCTCGATGGTGTAGGGCGCGATGGAGGCGAAAGTCTGCTCGATGTCCCAGGGGCACCCCGCGTCGGGGTCGCGCAGGCGGCGCATGATCTCGCGCAGGCGGGGCAGCCCTGCCGGAACGTCATGGATGGGATCGCGGGCTTGATCGGCCATTGCAGCGCCTCGTGCTTTGGGATTTCCTGCAACCTGACGAGTGAACCCCAAGGAGTCCAGACCATGCCCGTGGTCAATCGCATCGCCGGTCTCGCCGAGGAAATGGAAGGCTGGCGCAAGCATCTGCATACCATCCCCGAGATCGGGTTCGACTGTTTCCAGACCGCCGCCTACGTGGCCGGCAAGCTGCGCGAGTTCGGCGTGGACGAGATCCATGAAGGCATCGCGAAGACCGGCATTGTGGCAATCATCGAGGGGCGGCAGGCCGGGCCCACCATCGGGCTGCGGGCCGACATGGACGCCCTGCCGATGCAGGAGGAAACGGGGCTGGAGCATGCCTCGACCCACGAGGGCGCCATGCACGCCTGCGGTCACGACGGCCATACCACCATGCTGCTGGGCGCGGCGAAATACCTGGCGGAGACGCGCAACTTCGCGGGCCGTGTCGCGCTGATCTTCCAGCCGGCGGAAGAGGACGGCGGCGGCGGCGGACGCATGGTCGAGGCGGGCGTCATGGACCGCTTCGAGATCGCCGAGGTCTATGCGCTGCACAACGCCCCCGGCGAACCGCTGGGCCGGTTCCGCACCGCCCCCGGCGCGATGATGGCCGCCGTTGACACGCTCCATATCCATATCACCGGCGTCGGAGGCCACGCGGCGAAACCCCATGTGACCCGCGATCCCATCGCTGCCGCCGTGGGCATCTACACCGCCATCCAGACCGTCCTGTCGCGCAACCACGATCCGTTGCAGGACCTGGTCGTCTCGATCACCCAGATCCACACCGGCTCGGCCGAGAACGTGATCCCCGAAAAGGCCTATATCAACGGCACCGTGCGCACCTACGACCCCGTCGTGCAGGACATGGTCGAGGAACGCCTGAGGGAGATCGTGGCGGGGCAGGCGGCGGCCTATGGCGTCGAGGCGGAGCTGATCTACGAACGCTGGTATCCGGCCACGATCAACACGCCGGAAAAGGCCGAGTTCGCCGCCCGCGTGGCCCGCGACGTGGCCGGGGCGGAGGCCGTCGTGGTCAATGATGAGCGCCAGATGGGGGCCGAGGATTTCTCCTTCATGCTGAACGCCCGCCCCGGCGCCTACCTGTTCCTGGGCCAGGGCGACACCGCCCCGGTCCATCACCCGAAGTTCGATTTCAACGACGCGATCGCGCCGGTGGGGGCCAGTTTTTTTGCCCGCACCGTGGAGACCGCGCTGCCCCTGAAGGAGGCATGACATGGCCCTCGAAGATGCAAAGACCCAGGTGGATCAGGCTTTTACCCGCGAAACCTCACGCGGATTGAGCTATGAGAACGCCTTCGGCGGGGCGACCAGCTTCCTGCGGCGGCGCTATACCAAGGACCTGTCGGGCTTCGATCTGGCGGTGACCGGCGTACCCTTCGACCAGGCAGTGACCAACCGCACCGGCACGCGCCTTGGGCCCCGCGCCATCCGCGAGGCTTCGACCCTGCAACCCTACGACCCGCCCTATGGCTGGGGCTTCGACCCGCTGGGCGAGTTCGCCATCGCCGACTACGGCGACCTGGCCTTCGACTACGCCAAGGTGGCGGAGTTTCCTGAAACCCTGACCGACCACATCCGCGGGATCCTGGCCCAGGGGGCGGGGTCGGTGACGTTGGGGGGCGATCACTACATCTCCTTCCCGATCCTGAAGGCCTATGCGGAGAAATACGGGCCGCTGTCGCTGATCCATTTCGATGCGCATAGCGATACCTGGCGCGATGACGACATGGATCGGATCGACCACGGCACGATGTTCTACAAGGCGATCAAGCTGGGGCTGATCGACCCCGCGCGCTCGGTCCAGGTGGGGATCCGCACGGTGAACGAGGACGGGGCGTTTGGGATGAACATCATCGACGCGCCGGAGGTGCACGAGATCGGGCCGAAAGCCGTCGCCGCCCGGGTGAGCGAGATCGTGGGCGATTACCCCGCCTACCTCAGCTTCGACATTGACTGCCTCGACCCGGCCTTTGCGCCCGGCACCGGCACCCCGGTCTGGGGTGGGCTGACCTCTGCCCAGGCGGCGGCGATCCTGCGCGGCATCGCGGGCGTCAACCTGATGGGCGGCGATATCGTCGAGGTCTCGCCCCCCTTCGACACCACCGGCGCCACGGCGATTGCCGGCGCCCATGTGGCGATGGAGCTGATCGCCCTCTGGTGCTGGAACCGGCGTCAGGGTTGAGGGCGGGCAGGGGGGCTCTGCCCCCTCTTGAGCCGGGGGCTCAATTCACCCCGGGATATTTCTGGCAATGAGAAGAGAGGGGCGCGGCACGTCAAAGCCCTGGCGGCGCCCCGGCTGCAAAGTAGATCGCCCCCGGGGGGCCGCACGGGCGGCCCTTTCTTTATCCGATTGCCGAAAATACTCCGGGGGGAGTCAGTCTCCGGCTGACGGGGGGCTGGCCCCCCTCTGCGGTGCCGCGGCACGCGACGACAGGCAAGAGGGGCCGACCTCGCGCCACATGGGCACGTTCAGCGACATCTGACATTGCGCAAGGTAGCTGCGGCCATCGACGCTGAGGCAGATCACCTCGCCCAACTCGACCCGGTCGCCCTGGCGGTCGGTGCAATAGCACTCGATCGCCTTCAGGGGTGGCATCGGGGCCTCCTGCGCCGTGGCGGGCAGGGCCGCAAGGATCAGGGCATAACGCAGCATGGCCTAGTCTAGCACGGGGCAAGGCTTGACCAAAGCCGCGCTTTAGGGGACAGCTTCGCCCCATGATTTCCGAAGACAGGCTGGCCCGTATCATCGGGCGATACGAATACATCGAGGCGCAAATGGCCGAGGGCGGGGGCGACTTCGCCGCGCTGGCCCGCGAATACGCCGAGCTGAAGCCGGTGGTGGAGGCCGTGCGCGCCTACCAGGCCCTCGAACAGGAGCTGGCCGAGGCGGAGGCGATGCTCTCGGATCCCGAGATGCGCGCCCTGGCCGAGGAGGAACTGCCCGGACTGCGCCAGCGCCTGCCGGAGATGGAGCAATCCCTGCGCATCGCCCTGCTGCCGCGCGACGCCGCCGACGCCCGGCCCGCCATGATCGAGATCCGCCCCGGCACGGGCGGTGACGAGGCCGCGCTCTTTGCCGGGGACCTGCTGCGCATGTACCAGCGCTATGCCGAGGCTAAGGGCTGGCGCTTCGAGATTGTCGAACAGCAGCTGACCGAGCTTGGCGGCATCAAAGAGCTGACGGCGGCTGTGCGCGGCGACGGTGTCTTCGCCCGGCTGAAGTTTGAAAGCGGCGTGCACCGGGTGCAGCGCGTGCCCACGACCGAAAGCGGCGGGCGCATCCACACCTCCGCCGCCACCGTGGCCGTGCTGCCCGAGGCGGAGGAGGTCGACATCCGCATCGACCCGAACGACATCCGCATCGACACCATGCGCGCCTCGGGCGCCGGCGGGCAGCACGTGAACACCACGGATTCGGCCGTGCGCATCACCCATTTGCCCACGGGGATCGTCGTGACTTCCTCGGAGAAATCCCAGCACCAGAACCGCGCCATCGCCATGCAGGTTCTGCGCAACCGGCTGTTTGACCTGAAGCGCCAGCAGGCCGCTGATGAACGCGCCGCCGACCGCAAGGCCCAGGTCGGCAGCGGCGACCGCAGCGAGCGCATCCGCACCTACAATTTCCCCCAGGGCCGGATGACGGATCACCGCATCAACCTGACCCTCTACAAGCTGGAGCAGATCCTGCAGGGTGACCTGGACGAGGTGATCGACGCGCTGATCGCCGATCACCAGGCGCGGCTGCTGGCGGAGGATGACGCATGACCGAGACACGCCTGGCCCTGGCGCAGGCGGTGGCTGACCTGCGCGCCGCCGGTATCGACGATCCGGCCCGCGACGCCCGCTGGCTGCTGGCCCATGTCCTGGGAATGACGCCGGATCGGCTGTCGATCGACATGCCCGCCGATCTGGGCGGCGCCGAGCCTGCCTTTGGCGAGGCCATCGCCCGCCGCGCCGCGCGCGAGCCCGTCAGCCACATCACCGGCAGGCGGTTCTTCTGGGGCCAGCTCTTCCATGTTACGCCCGACGTGCTGGACCCGCGCCCCGAGACCGAGGAACTGGTGGCCGAAGGTCTGTCCGGCCCCTTCACCCGCGTTCTGGACCTGGGCACCGGCTCGGGCTGCATCCTGCTGAGCCTGCTGGCGGAACGCGAGGCGGCGACGGGCCTGGGCGTCGACCTGTCCCCCGAGGCGCTGGCGGTGGCCGAGCGCAACCGCACCGAGCTGGAGCTGGAAGAGCAGGCCGAACTGGCGGTGTCGGACTGGTTTGCAGGTGTCGAGGGGCGTTTCGATCTGATCGTCTCGAACCCGCCTTATATCACCGAGGCGGAGATGGCCGAACTGGCACCGGAAGTGCGGCGCGAACCGGCCATGGCGCTGACCCCGGGCGGCGACGGGCTGTCGGCCTACAGACTCATCGCGGCCGGCGCGGTGGCTCACCTGTCTCCCGGCGGGCGGCTGGCGGTGGAGATCGGCTGGCGGCAGGGCGAAGACGTGGTCGAAATTTTTCGCGCCGCCGGCCTTGAAGAGATCGGCATTCGCACCGATCTTGATGGCAGGGACAGGGTCGTCAGGGCCCGGGCGCCACATAGCCCGGTCTAAAGTCGCACAATCTGCGTAAAACTGTCACTTCCCCCTTGTCTTCATCATCCCGGCATGGTTAGTCGGGACCATCCGGGCCTGAGGCCGCGTCGTTTTTCCAACCGCGCCCCCCGGATGCCAAGCCAGAGAGAAGCCGCTCGCAAAGATCCGACGCAGGATGCGCCGAGACAGCGCAGCGGCACCTAGACAGAACAAGGCTGGACAGCTGACCTTATGAGATCTTCGAAATCACGTTCGCGCAGCAAGTCGCGCAACCGTTCCGTCGGCAATATCGTCAACCGAGTCTTCGACTCCTCGGGGCCGGAGGGCAAGGTGCGCGGCACGCCGCAGCAGATCATCGACAAGTACAACCAGCTGGCGCGGGACGCTCAACTGGCCGGTGATCGGGTGGCGACCGAGAACTTTCAGCAGCATGCGGAACACTACCTGCGAATGCTGGGCGAAGCCCAGAAAGAGCAGGACAGCCGCCGCGAGCAGCAGGAACAGGAAAACCGTCAGCGCCAGGCCGAACGGGACCGCGAACGCGCCGCCCGCCAGGACCAGCGCGATAGCGGTGGCGACGATGGCAAGGGCGACGGAAAATCCGACGACCGCGGCCGCAAGGGGCAGGACAACCGCGCCGACGACGGCCTGAAGAGCCAGGACGACGGCAAGCCGCAGGACGGCAAGAGCCAGGACAAGCCGCAGGCGCAGCCCGAGGCCGCCGAGGGCGACAAGCCCGAGAAGAAGCCGCGCAGCTCGCGGTCGCGCAGCCGCAAGGGCGGTTCGGGCGATGACAACGTCGAGGCCGCGCCGAAACCGTCCCGTGGGCGCACCGCCAAGTCCGGCAATTCCGATGACATCATCGAGATGAGTGGCGACGACAGCTCCATGCTGGTCGAAACCCCCGAGGATGCCGGTACCAAGCCCGCCCCGCGCAAGCGCAGCCCCAAGAAGCCGGCCGCCGATGCCCAGGTCGAGACGCCGAACGAAGAGGGGTCCGCCGCCGTCGAAGGCTGAGCGACCCAAGACTGACAGACACGAAAAGGGCGGCTCCCAAGGGGCCGCCCTTTGTCGTGGGGTCGGGGCAGCGCGCCGGCGCGGCCCGTTCCATCTTCTCTTTGCCGAAAAGATACCGGGGCGCGCGGGGGCTCGCCCCGCCGGTCACCACCGCTCAGCCGGCGGCGACGTTCCGGGCCAGGGCGCAAAACTGCTCCAGCGTCACGGTCTCTGCCCGGTCGGTGGGCTTGATGCCCGAGGCCAGCAGGCGGTCCTCGATGTCCGGCGCCAGCCCCTTCAGGGCCGCGCGCAGCATCTTGCGGCGCTGGTTGAAGGCCTTGGCGACCACACGCTCCAGCACCTTGGGATCGGCGGGATAGCGGGGTTCGGGCAGGGCGGTCACATGGACCACGGCCGAGGACACCTTGGGCGGCGGGGTGAAGGCCTCGGGCGGCAGCGAAAGCGCGATGCGCGCCTCGGCCCGCCACGAGACCAGCAGCGCCAGCCGGCCATAGGCCTTGGACCCGGGTTGCGCCACGATCCGTTCCGCCACCTCGCGCTGGAACATCAGGGTCAGGCTCTCCCAGAAGGGCGGCCATTCGGGCGGGGTCAGCCAGCGAACCAGCAGTTCGGTGCCCACGTTGTAGGGCAGGTTGGACGCCACGCGGATCGGTGGCGTCAGATGCGCCAGCGGGTCGATCTCCAGGGCGTCGCCCTCGATCACCTGTAGGCGGCCCGGGTATTGCGCCCCGATCTCGGCCAGGGCGGGCAGGCAACGGGCGTCCTTCTCGATCGCCAGCACCTTGCGCGCGCCCTCGGCCAGCAGGCCGCGGGTCAGGCCGCCGGGGCCTGGGCCGACCTCCAGAACGTCGCAGCCCTCAAGATCCCCGGCCTGGCGGGCGATCTTGGCGGTCAGGTTCAGATCCAGAAGAAAGTTCTGGCCCAGCGACTTCTTCGCCGCCAGGCCATGGGTCGCGATCACCTCGCGCAGGGGCGGAAGCCCGTCGATGGCAGCCATTGCTTACTCGACGATGCGCGCTTCGGAGCGCAGCTGAGCCAGGTAGCCCTCGGCGTAGGAGCCCAGGCGGGCGTTCTGCAGCTGGGTGCGCACGGCGTTGCGGTCGATCTCGTCCTCGTCCGGGACGCCTTCCGGGGTCCGGCTGCAAAGCATGAGGAAGACCAGGGCCTGGCCGTTGTTGCGGGTCAGCGCGGTGGAGACCTCGTTGTCATCGAGCTTCGCCAGCTCCATGCCGATGTCCTGCGGGATCTCCGAGGGGGCGAGGGTCACACGCTCCAGCACGTCTTCGGGCTGGCCCTTGGCCACGCCGTAGAGGTCGTCACAGGTGTCGATCTCCGCGCGGATCTTCGCGGCGGTGGACAGGGCGTCCTCGGACCGGCCACCGGCGATGTAGTAGCTGGCGTATTCGATTTCCGAGTACTCCTGACGGGAGGCGCTGGCCTCCTGGATGGCGCGCAGCTGGAACAGGGCCAGTGCGCCGTCGATTTCGATCGGCTGGGTGACCTGTCCGGGGCTGAGGGCCATGATCTGCGGCCGCAGGGCGGGCGGCAGGTTGGAGGCGCTCATCCAGTTGACGCGGCCGCCCTGGTCCCGGCTGGGCGCGGCGGAATACTGACGCGCGGCCTGGGCGAAGGCGTCGACGGTGGTGATCTGGGAAATCTGGTCGGCGATCTGCGCCGCCTGCTGCGGATTGCGGGCGGTCGGCACGAAGATCTCGGAGATCAGCACCTGCACGCCGCTTTCCTGGCCGCGGGTGGCAATGGCGCGGTCGATCTCCTCCTCGGTCACCGATACGCGGCTGGCGAAGCGGCCGCGCACGACCTGGCGCCAGACCACGTTGGAGGCGACGAAATCCCGGAAGGTCTGCTGCGACACGCCCTCGCCCGACAGGGCCTGAATGAACTGCGGCAGCTCCATGTTGGCGCGGCCGGCGAATTCGGTCATGCCGGCCTCGACCTCCTCCGCGTCGGCGGTCAGCCCGAAACGGTCGGCGGCGCCGGCCTTCAGGCGGTCCTCGATCAGCTGTTCGCGGGCCAGGTCCCGCGGGTTGCCCGGCGCGTTGAACACCTGCAGCATCCGCGCCCGCTGGTCCAGCTCGTAGCCGGTGATGACCTTGTCGTTGACGCGGATCACCGGGCCGAAGCTCTGCGCCTGGCCGGGCAGCGCCTGGCCCAGGGTCAGGGCGAGGCCCAGCACCGCGGGACGCGCCAGGGCGCGGACCTGCGAAAGGGCCTTGCGGAGATGCGGGCGGGTCTGTGCGGATCTGATCATTGCCTCAAGTCTCTTTCTGCCCTGGCCGGGCCATCTGCCGGGACCGGCCGGGGCGCCTGCCGTGGCTGCGCTGGCCGTCTTGCCCTATCTATATCGTTTTCGCGTCTCGTCTCAATCGCTTCCTGCCCTGGACGTGCCGTTCTTCGCCTGCGTCCCTATCCGGCGGCCTAGCTGCAGGATTTCGCCTGGGCGCTGCCGCCCGAGGAGGCGGAGAAGCCGCGCAGGCCGATGGTGAAGCTGAAGTCGGTGGAGGGCGACAGCACGGTGGAGGAGGCGAAGCTGCGGGACATGGCGACCGAGACATCGACGCATTCGTTCGACCAGGTCACGCCCAGCCCGGCTTCGGCCAGGCGGTCGTCGGCCACGTCGTAGCGGAAGTTGGCAGAGGTCAGCCAGCTGTCGCTCCAGCGGTAGTCGCCGTCGAGCACCCATTCGGAGATCACGTTGGGCCGGTCTTCGGCCAGGTCGTTGCCCAGCCAGACATAGGCGGCGGCGATGGCGGCGCGGTCATTTTCCCAGGCGGCGCGGGCCTCGGCCTTGGACGGGTCGAGCGCGTCGGAGAAGAGCCCGCGGGCCGCCAGGGACCAACCGTCCGGGCCCGCGAGCTGCCCGGCCACCAGCAGGTCCGAGACCTCCCCGGTGAGACCGGAGGTGCTCGAGAAGGCCGGGTCGGGGTTTTCCTGCACCACCTGGCCCAGCACCAACCGACCCTGCCAGCCGGAGGGATCGTAATGGGCCCAGGAGATGCCGTAGGCGCCGCGCCAGCCCCGTTCGCGCCGATCCGGCGCGGTGAAACGGGTCAGGCCCAGCAGGTTGCCCTCGTCGAATTCCAGCCGGGTGCTTTCGTCGTTGGCCACCTCCAGGTCGTGGCCACCGGACCAGGCGATCTGGGCGACCGGCTCGATCACCTGTGTCGCCCCGGCGGCGGTCGACCGCGCCATGGGCCAGCGCAGGGTCAGCGCCGTGGTCGGGGTCACGCCGGTCTGGTAGGAGGGCAGGGTCACGTCCTGGACGGTGTGGAAGGCGTCCGCGGCGACGCCGGTCATCACCTCGGCACGGATCCCGGCGGGCAAGGTGAACCAGCGCCGCCAGTCGGCGCTGACGGTCAGCCGGGTGACATCGCGCCCATCGACCACGCTGTCGGCATCGGGTCCGTCGGTGTCATCGCGGGAATAGCGGACATGGCTGTGCGCCTCGGTGCGCAGCCGCAGCTCGCCCCCGGTGCGGTCGGGAAAGACGCGGCGTTCATAGCTGGCGTCGCCGATGATCGAGGGCAGGGTGGAATTGTCCTCGTCCTCGCGCAGCGAATAGTAATGCGTCAGCGCCACCGAGGCCCATTCGTCGCGCCGCGCCCGTTCCACCGCCAGCCGGCTGTCCAGGCGGTCCTTGTCGGAATAGTTGTAGTCGTTGAGGTAGGCGTCATCCGCCACCGCCTCGATATCGAAGCTGAGGACGAAATCCTGCGGCAGGTCAAACCGCCCGGCGGCCTCGATATAGCCGCGCGCGTCCTCGTCGGTCATCAAGTCGTCGCTGGACAGCGCCCCGGACACCCCGATGGCGCCGGTGCGGAAGGCCTGGCGATAACGGAATTCCAGCGTCTTGGTGTTCTGCGACACGTAGGGCGTCAGCAGCAGATCGCGCTGGTCGTCGATGGCCCAGAAGTAGGGCAGTTTCAGCCCGGTCCCCAGCAGGGAGTTGCGCCGGATCGATGGGATCAGAAAGCCCGTGGCGCGGGTCTGGCTGGGATCGGGCATGCGCAGGTGCGGCAGGTAGAGCAGGGGCACGCCCATCACCTCGAACCGCGCCTCGTCGAAATAGAGCTGGCCCTCCGCCTCGTCGTGGGTCACCCGCTTGGCGCGGATCTGCCACAGCGGCGGCTTGCCGGTCTCGCAGACCTGGCAGGAGGACACGGTGGCCTTGTAGAGCGAGTTGTAGCGATCCTCGCTGCGCGTCAGCTGCGCGGCGGCCAGTTGCACCTGGCTGGACAGCATCATGCGCGCGCCGGAGAGAAGCCCGTTGCGCAGCTCGGCGTCCAGTTCGGCGGCGTCGGCCAGGATCAGCGTGTCGCCCCCTTCCTCGGTGATGCGGATCGGCCCCTCGATCTTCAAGGTGCCCTCGGCCTGGTCGAAGCTGATGCGCGTGGCGGTCAGGCGGGTACGCCCCTGAAGCGCCTCGACATTGCCTTCGGCCACGATGCGGTCATTGCCCGCAAGGTAGACCTGGTCGGCGATCAGCATCGCCGGATCAGCCGCCAGGGCCGGGCGCGGCAGTGTGGTCAGGGCCGCAAGGGCCAGCGCCAAGGCGGCGGCACGGGGCGCGTGGCGCAGGCGGGCAAAGGGGGCGGCCATCTATCCGTCCTCCATCTGTAGCAAGAGCCCCGTGGACAGCAGCAGCGCCGCCACCGGGGGCGCCCAGGCGGCCAGGAGGACGGGGATCTGCCCGTTCTCGCCCAGCACCTGCGCGAAGTTGCGAATGTAGTAAAGGGTGAAGCCCAGCAGGATGGCGATCAGCACCGATTGCCCGGTCTTGCCAAAGCGCGCGGGACGCATGGTGAAGGCCGCCGACACCACGACCAGCGCCAGCAGGAACAGCGGCCGGGCCAGTTCCATGTTGAACCACACCGCGTGACGCCGGGCGGAGAACCCGGCCTGTTCAAGTTGCGCGATATAGGAGGGAAGCTCCCACACCGGGATCGCCGACGGGTCGCCGAAACTGTCGCGGATGCGCTCCTCGGTCAGGGTCGAGGGCAGGGAGTAGTGGCCGTGGGTTTCGGCCTCCGCCTCGGGGTTGATGCCGTTGGCGAGGGGCCAGATCTTCACGTTGTCCAGCTCCCAGGCGCCCTGCACCAGTTGCGCATGTCCGGCCTCAATACGGCGCAGCGGCCCGCCTTCCTCGCCATTGGGGCCAAGCGGCGCGTAGGAGATCATGGTGACGTCGTAAAGCTCGGTCGCCTGCGGGTTGGACCGTGCGGCGCGGATCACCGTCTGCCCCTCGTCACCGCCCTGGCGCAGCCAGAGCCCCTCGGCAGAGACCGACAGCGTGTCGCGCCCGCCGGAACGGTAGCCCTCTGAGACGTCGTTGTAGCGTTTCGAGGTGGAGGCGACGATCGGGTTGAACATGGCCACCGCCACGATGCCGATCACCAGCGCCACGCCCAGGGGCGCCAGCAGGGTCTTCAGCGCCGAGCGTCCGGCGGCGCGGGCCACCACCAGTTCCGAGGACCGCGACAGGCTGATGAACAGCGCCACCGTCGCCAGGATCATGATCAGCGGCAGGATTTCATAGAGGCCGCGCGGCGCGTTCAGCAGCACCAGGCCGAGGACCTGGCCCAGGTTCACGTCGTAGCTGGACATCCGCCGCACCTGTTCCGCCAGGTCGATCATCGACGACAGCAGGAAGAAGATGCCGAAAACCATGGCAAAGCTGCGGGCGAAGCGGCGGGCGAAATAGGCGTGCAGGATCATGCGGCGGCCCCCAGCCCGGTGTCGCCCCGTGGGCGGCGCGGACGGCGGGCACGGCCAGCCCACCACAGCAGCAGGATGGAGATCACCATCCCCGTGGCCGAGGGCAGATAGAGCAGCGGCCAGAGCGTGCCGTCCCGGCGCACGGTGTCGGTCACGTTGCCCTCGACGAATTTCACCACCACCAGCAGCAGGATCGCGAAGATGATCTGCCGCCAGACTCCGAAGCGGGAGAAACTGCCGATCTGCAGCGCCGAGAAGCCGATCAGCGCCGCGACCAGGCACAGCAGGGCCTGGGCGATGCGGTCGTTGCCCTCCTCAATGGCGCGGCCCGGGGTGGACCTGGTGCGCAGCGCCGCCTCTTCCGGGGTCAGCAGCAGCTCGAAGGTCGACAGGTCGCGCAGCCCGTAGCGCACCGCGCCCGAGGTGTCGATCAGCGCGCCGAGGTTGTAGGCGAAGTCCTGGAAGTGGGTGGTGTAGAGGCGATTGGTGGCCAGGGTCAGGCTTTGCGCCAGCCCGTCGATCATCACCAGCTTCGGGTCGGCCGGCAGCTCCGGGTCCTCGTTGGCGTTGACCAGGTAGGCACGGGCGGCGGAGAAGGTCTGCACCTCCTCGCTGTCGCGGCGATCGGACAGGAAGACATCGTGCAGCGTGCCGTCGGCGTCGATCGCGCGGATGTAGAAGGTGATGCCCGCCGCCGGATGCAGGAAGGTGCCCTCGGTCAGCATCCGCGCGGTGACGTTCTGCGAAATCTCCTGGTCGCGCCGCTCGATTTCCGCATGACTCATCGGCACCAGCAGATGGGTCAGCATCGACATCATCAGCGCGGTGATGAGGCCGAACCACAGCACCGGGCGCGCCAGGCGCCAGGGCGAGAACCCGGTGGCCTGCATCACCACCAGTTCGGATTCGGAGCTGAGCCGGTTGGTCACGTAGACGGCGGCGGCAAAGACGGCCATCGGCAGGATCTGCCGGATCACGTTGGGCAGGGTCAGCGCGGTGTATTCCAGGAAGACGGCGGCGGATTGCCCGTCCGCGATCAGCTGATCGAACAGGCGCACGGCCGAGTTGATCCAGTAGATCGCCACCAGGACCAGGGCGAAGAACCCGAAGAGCATCATCAGCTGCGACAGGATATATCTGTCGAATCGCGCCACGCGCACCCCCCAAGGCGGCCGCGTCTCGTCGGCCCTTCGTTCTTTGATCTATTCGGTCCGCCGCAGCGGACACAGGCAGCCGCGGCTCGCCCCCCGGCGCCCCGCGTGGAGGAAAGTCTAGCGGGTTTCCCGGGCCGGGAAAACTGCATTCTGGTCATTGCGGCAATGGCAGGCTAGCTTCGCCGCAAAGCCGGGTGGCGGGGGCGCCGGGCGGGCCGGGACGCGGCCCGTGCCCCGGTGGCGTCCCCCCATAGACCCGGCAGCTCACCTGATCCGGAAGGAAGACACCCGTGACTGATCCCGTTGCCCTGACATTCGCCGAAACCGATCTCGCTGACCTTGCTACGCGCCCGGGCCGCATTGCCCTGGTGATCGAACCCGAGGGCAAGATGACGGCGCCGGTGCGGCGGGTGAACAAGCTGACGCGCGGCGCCATTTCCCGACTGACCGAGGCCGAGAGCTGGGCCGACCGCAAATCGGGTGAGGTGATCACCCTGGCCTGGCCTCAGGGCCTCGCCGCCGAGGCGCTGGACGTGATGATCCTGCCGAAGAAACCGGAGGCGGCGCTGGCGCGATGCACCGGCGCCAAGCTGGGCAAGCTACTGGGTAAAGCAGGGATGCTGGTGCTGGCGGGCAACCTGAAGGCGCCCGAAGACCTGGCACTGGGCCTGAGCCTGCGCGCCTACGACTACGACGCGCAGAAGACCACCAAGGCCGATCCCAAGGGCGCCGTCACGATGATGTGCGCCGCGCCGCTGCCGGAGGCGGGCGCGGTGGATGCGCTTGCCCAGGGCGTCTTCTTCACCCGCGACCTGGTCAATGCGCCGGCGAACGTGCTGACGACGCCGGCCTTCGCCGATCAACTGGTTGAGCTGCACGCCTTGGGCCTTGAGATCGAGGTGCTGGAAGAACCGGCCCTGCGTGAGTTGGGCATGGGCGCGCTGCTCGCCGTGGGTGAGGCCTCGGTCACGCCGTCCAAGGTGGTGGTGATGCAGTGGAAAGGGGGGGCAAAGGGTGCCGCCCCGCTGGCGCTGGTCGGCAAGGGCGTGGTCTTCGACACCGGCGGCATCAGCCTGAAGCCCGTGGGCGGCATGGAAGACATGACCATGGACATGGGCGGCGCGGGCACCGTCGCCGGCGTAATGAAGACCCTGGCCCTGCGCCAGGCCAAGGCCAATGTCGTGGGCCTCGTGGGGCTGGTCGAAAACATGCCCGCGGGCAACGCCTATCGCCCCGGTGACGTGCTGACGACGATGAAGGGCGATACGGTCGAGGTGATCTCCACCGATGCCGAGGGACGCCTCGTCCTGGCCGACGTGATGTGGTACGCGCAGGACCGTTTCAAACCGGCGGGGATGATCGATCTGGCCACGCTGACCGGGGCTGCGATCATCGCCCTGGGTCACGAGATGACGGCGGTCTATGCCAACGAGGACGATTTCTGCGGCCAGTTCCTGAAGGCGGCGGGCACCGAGGGCGAAGGTGCCTGGCGGATGCCACTGGCCCAGGGCTACGACGATCAGCTGAAAAGCCGCATCGCCGATATGAAGAACCTCGGTGGGCGTCCTGCGGGCTCGGTCACCGCGGCGCAGTTCCTGAAACGCTTCGTGAAGGACGAAACCCCCTGGATCCATCTCGACATCGCCGGCACCGCCTCGATCAAGGCGGGCACCGATCTGGCCCCCGCCGGGGCCACGGGCTGGGGTGTTCTGGCACTGAACCGGCTGGTCGCCGATGCCTTTGAACGCGGGGAGGACTGAGCCCTTGGGCGAGGTCTATTTCTACCACCTGACCCGCTCCACCGTGGACGGGGCGCTGCAGAACCTGCTGCCGCGCGCGCTGGCCGCCGGCTGGCGCGTCGCTGTGCGCGGGCAGGATGCCGACCGGCTGAACTGGCTGGACCAGAAGCTGTGGCTGGGGCCCGAAGAGGGCTTCCTGCCCCATGGCCAGGACAAGGATCCCCATGCGGAGCTGCAACCCGTCCTGCTGACCCTTGGCCAGCCCGCCAATGCGCCCGATTGCCTGATGACCATCGACGGCGCCGGGTTGGAGCCCGAGGAGGTGACCAGCGTGAAACGGGCCTGCATCCTCTTCGACGGCCACGACGACCCGGCGGTGCAGCAGGCCCGCGTGCAGTGGAAGGCCCTGACCGGCGCGGGCTGCGCCGCCGTCTACTGGTCCGAGGAATCCGGCCGCTGGGAAAAGAAGGCGGAAAGCGCGGGGAGATAGGGCCGCCTTCAACCCCGGCCTTAATACTTAGCTGAATGGGTAAGTATTTGCTTGCGTGCTGCGCGTGGCCCGTTTTAGGGTGCCTGTATGACTGCAAACCTGGATGGGCTGTTCGCGGCCCTGGCCGATCCCACCCGGCGGGCGGTGGTGGAACGACTGATGACCGGCCCGGCGCCGGTCTCGGACCTGCACGCCCCGCATGACATGGCGCTTCCAACCTTCCTGAAGCATCTGGGCAGGCTGGAGGCGGCTGGACTTGTCCGATCGCGCAAGATCGGCCGTGTCCGCATTGTCGAGATCGAGGCCGAGGGGCTGGCGGGGGCCGAAGACTGGCTGCGCCGAACCCAAGCCCTTTGGCAGGGCCGGCTGGACCGGCTGGCGGCCCTGGCCGCGACACAAGAGGAAGACGAGAATGACGGACTACCGGACGGTGCAACTGGAACGTGACATGCCCTGCGACCCGGCACGGCTGTTTGCCCTGATGACGGACCCGCGCCACCGCGCGGCCTGGATCGCCCCGGACGACAGCAGCGAGGTGGTGCTGGAATACTGCGATTGCCGCACCGGCGGGCGCGAAGAAACGCGCTCTGGCCCGAAGGAGGCCCCGGACTACACCACCACAGGACATTTTCACCTGGTCACCCCGGACTTCCTGTCGATGACAGAGGTGCTGACGATTGGCGGCGAGATCCTGTCGGTGTCGCTTTGCGGCCAGGAAATCGCGGCCCTTGGCATCGGCAGCCGCCTGACGGTGACCTTGCAGGTCACGAGCCTGGCCGGGCCAGAGTTGTTCGACGATTACGCCGGGGGCTGGTCTGCCGCGCTGGACAGCCTGGCGGCCCTGGCTGCCGCCTGAGGGCAAAAAGAAATCGGCGCGCCGGACCTCGAGGGGCGGCGCGCCGTCAAGGGACTCAAAGCGCCCAGAACCGTTCCGCCTGGCGCGCGGTCCACAGCAGGTCCAGTTCCACCCCGTCCTCGGTCTGACGTTCCGCCTGCACGATGCCTTCCTTGAAGGCCCAGGCGCGGCGCTTGCCGTCGGAGTAGGGCAGGACCACCGTCTCGCGCCGGCGCTCGGCGTCCAGCGCGCGGGTGACCTCGGTCAGCATCGCGTCGAGGCCCGCGCCGGTGATGGCGGAGATCGGCAGGATCTTGGGATCGCGGTCGGCCGCCGTCAGCAGCCGCGCCTCTTCCTCCTGCGGCAGCAGGTCGATCTTGTTCCAGACCTCCAGCACCGGCACGTCCTCGCTGAGGCCAAGGTCGGTCAGGATGTCCTCGACATCGGCCTTCTGTTCGCGGGTCTCGGGGTGCGAGATGTCGCGCACGTGCAGCACCAGGTCCGCTTCCAGCACCTCTTCCAGCGTGGCGCGGAAGGCCGCGACCAGCTGCGTGGGCAGGTCCGAGATGAAGCCCACGGTGTCCGAAAGGATCACCTCGGCCCCGGTTTCCAGCTTCACCCGGCGCATGGTCGGGTCCAGCGTGGCAAAGAGCATGTCCTTGGCCAGCACGTCGGCCCCGGTCAGCCGGTTGAACAGCGTGGATTTACCGGCGTTGGTGTAGCCCACCAGGGCGACGATCGGGAAGGGCACCTTGGCGCGCGAGGCGCGGTGCAGCTCACGCGTTTTCACCACCTTCTCCAGCTGGCGACGCAGGCGCACCATCTGGTCGTCGATGGCGCGGCGGTCCGCCTCGATCTGGGTTTCGCCGGGACCGCCGACGAAGCCAAGGCCGCCACGCTGCCGTTCCAGGTGGGTCCAGGCACGCACCAGGCGGGTCCGCTGGTAGCCAAGCGCCGCCAGTTCCACCTGCAGCACGCCTTCGCGGGTGCGGGCGCGGTCCGAGAAGATCTCCAGGATCAGCCCGGTGCGGTCCAGGATCTTCACGTCCCAGGCCTTTTCCAGGTTGCGCTGCTGCTTCGGCGACACGGGGCCGTCGATCAGCACCAGCTCCGCCTCGGCAGCCGCCAGCGTCGCCTTCAGCTCTTCGACCTTGCCGGATCCGAAAAGGGTTTTGGGTTGGGGCGTTGCGATCCGCACCAGCTGTTCGCCCACCACGTCGAGTCCGGGCAGAGCATGGGCGAGGCTCACGGCCTCCGCCAATGCGTAAAGGGGCGCATGACGCGCCTCTTCTCCCTTGAACTCGGGATGGATCACGAAGGCGCGGGTCGGCGCCGTCTCATGTCCGATCAATTGTCGCCGTCGCCTTCATAAAGGGAAATGGGCTGCGAGGGCATGATGGTCGAGATCGCATGCTTGTAAACCAGCTGTGCCTGGCCATCGCGGCGCAGCAGCACGCAGAAATTGTCAAACCAGGTGATCACGCCCTGAAGTTTCACGCCGTTGATCAGGAAAATCGTTACCGGAACCTTGGTTTTCCGAACGTGGTTCAGGAATGCGTCCTGAAGGTTCTGTCTATCGGAAGCCATTCTTGTTACGCCTTTTTTTCGTTTATTATTTGCCGTTCGCGGCTCTTGCAGAATTAACGCATCGAGTATGGGGGCCATACGGGGAAGTTTCCACCCCCGATCTTTGGGTTTTCAATGCCCGAACGCGCGATTGCGTCAGTCCCGCCACAGGTCCGGGTTGAAAAGCGCCAGAATGGCCAGCAATTCCAGCCGCCCCATGATCATCACCGCACAAAGCGTCAGCTTGGCGGCGGTCGACAACTCCAGCAGGGCCACTGGTTCGGCGCCGCCCGTCACCGTCAGCTGCCCGGCATTGGCCAGGGCCGCGACCGACAGCACCGTGGCCTCCTCGAAGTTGATTCCGAAGAGCGCCAGCAGGGTCATCGAACTGGCCAGGACGATGGCGAAGAGCATGAAGAAGACCCAGGCCTGGAAGGCGCCGTGGCGGCGGATGCGGCGCCCGGTAATGCCGCTGCCCGAGACCGAGGAGGGGTGCACCAGCCGGTCCAACTCGCGTCGGCCCTGGAGGTAGAGCGTGTAGACCCGCAGGAGTTTGACGCCCCCTGCGGTCGTGGCCACGCCGCCACCAATCATCGACAGCCCCATCAGGACCATGCCGGGAGTCGTAAGCCCCGACCAGTCCTGCGCGGTCTGCCACTGCTGGCTTTCCCATCCGGTCGTCGTCAGGAAGGACAGCACGGTGAAGACAGCGCCCCAGAGCGCGCCGAAGCCCAGTCCCAGATCATCGGCGGCCTGGACGTCGAAGGCCCCGATCCAGTGACGCAGGAACAGCAGTAGCGGCACCACGGCGACCAGCGACAGGCCGACGCGGAACTCCGGGTCCTTGTGCAGTCCGATGCGGGCCGTGACCGTGTCCGAGGAAAACGCCACGCGCGACAGGGCGAAGAGCAGGAAGAGCGCGATGAAAACCTCGCCCAGCACGCCCGAGCCCGAGTGCGACGGTCCGCCCACAGGGCTGATGCCCGAAGTCGACATTGTGGCCATGGCATGCATCAGCGCGACCAGCGGCCGGTCGCCCGCTATCAGCAGCAGCACGCAAAGCGCGAAGGTCAGCCCGATGTAGATCGGCCCCAGCTGGATCGCACCGCGGACCACCCGGCGCATGACGCCGGCGCGCTGGAAACGGGCCATGCGGGTCGTCGTCTCGTCGCGGCCGGCGGCGGTGATCTCGAACCCGCCCAGCGACAGCGGCGCCATCACGGCGGCGGCGCAGACCCAGATCATGAAACCGCCCATCCAGGCCACTTGGGCCCGCCACAGGTGCAGCGGCGCGTTCAGCCGGCGCGGATCGTCGAAGAAGGTCATGCCGGTGGTGGTGAAGGAGGACACCATCTCCACGTAGGCGTTGATGAAATGGGTGTTGGGCAGGCTCTCGGCAAAGGGCACGGCCAGCAGCAGCGGCAGCACCAGGAAAGCCGCAAAAAGCGACAGGAGTGCCAGCAGATCGGCGCGTCCCGTCGTTTCTTCGGCGCGCGCGCCGCGCGCCAGGCCGATCATCACCGCCACTGAGGTGCCCAGAAGCGAGGTGTAGAAGAAGTGCCGCGCGGTCGAGAAATCCTCGACCCCCAGGGCCAGGGCCGCCGGCACCAGCATCGACAGCGACAGCAGCGCGAACAGGACAAGGAACAGCGGCTGCCCCTCCAGGAGGGGGCGCAGCCCGCGGGCATCGGACGGGGAGGCGGCGCGCACCGGCCCGTCCTAGAAGTAGTCGATGGAGACCTGCAGCAGGCGCTCCACCTCCGGCACGTCCGCCGACAGGGCGAAGAGGACGATGGTGTCGCCCTCGTCGATCACCAGGTCGGCCTGCGGGCGCACGACCTTTTCGCCCTTCAGCACGGCACCGACCAGCACGCCTTCGGGGAAGGCGATGTCGCGGATAGGCTTGCCGGACATGGGCGACGTCGACAGCACCTCCGCCTCGATCACCTCGGCCTCGGCGTCGCCGATGGAATAGACCCCGCGCACGCGCCCGTGGCGGATGTGGCGCAGGATCGAACTGACGGTGGTGGCGCGCGGGTTGATGTAGGCGTCGATGCCCAGGGGACCCATCAGCGGCACCAGCGTGGGGTCGTTGATCAGGGCGATGGCCATCGGGCAGCCCAGGTTCTTGGCCCGCACGGCGGCCAGCATGTTGGTCTTGTCGTCATCGGTGATGCACAGCACCGCGTCGGCGCGGGCGATACCGGCCTCGGCCAGCAACGCGCTGTCGAGCCCGTCGCCGTTCAGCACGATGGTCCGTTCCAGCACGTCGGCAGCCCGTTCGGCCACCTTGCGGCTTTTCTCGATCACCTTGGCGCGGATGCGGCGGCTCTGGCTCTCCAGCCGCTTGGCGACCGTCTGGCCGACGTTGCCGCCGCCCAGGATCACCACGCGATCCTGCTGCTTGTTCGACTTGCCGAAGACCTCAAGGCAGCGCGACACGTCCTCGGAATGGACGCAGACATAGCATTCGTCGGCGGGGAAGATCTGGTCGTCGGCCTCGGGCGCGAAGAGGCGCCCGTCGCGGCGGACGCCCACGACCACGGCGCGCAGGGTCGAGAAGAGATCGGTGAGCTGGCGCAGAGGCGTGTTCACGACGGGGCAATCGCCGTCGATCTGGATCCCCAGGAGCTGTGCGCGACCACCGAGGAACTGCTCCACGTCGAAGGCCGCGGGCGCCGCCAGCCGCTGCAATGCGGCCTCTGCCACCTCCAGCTCCGGCGAGATCACCACGTCGATCGGCATGTGGTCGCGGCGGTAGAGGTCGGAATAGATGGCGTCGAGGTAGCTGCGCGCCCGCAGGCGGGCGATCTTGCGCGGCACCGAAAAGACCGAATGCGCCACCTGGCAGGTGACCATGTTCACCTCGTCCGAGAAGGTGGCGGCGATGATCATGTCGGCGTCGCGCGCACCGGCCTGGTCCAGGATGTCGGGGTAGGAGGCAAAGCCCGCAATCCCCCGCACGTCCAGCGTATCCGTCGCGCGCCGCACCAGGTCGGGGTTGTTGTCGACGACGGTCACGTCGTTGTTTTCACCGGAAAGATGCCGCGCGATCTGCCAGCCGACCTGGCCCGCACCGCAGATGATGACTTTCATGGGTCCCGATCCCGTCTTGTCGCTCGTGTCGCCGAACGTCCGTTCTGAATGACCTGCATGGCAGGTTGCCCGAAAAGGGTCAATTCAATTCCCCCGACGCGGCGGGCGGGCGCGGCGGCGGGTCCAATGGATGGCCTGTGATGGGTCGGAAACAGGCGCAGGGCAGGGCGCTGGACGGCCAGTCGGGCGGGCGGCTAGCGCGCCGGGCGCAGGCGGGTGACACCCACGGCGGCGGCGCGCGCCAGGGCCTCGTCCAGTGACATGGGGATGTATTCCCCGCGCCGCCAGCGTTCGCCCAGGTCGTCGTAGTGGCGCGACAGGAAATGCCCCGACTGTCCCGTGGCGGTGATGAAGACCGAACTGTCGGGATCGGCGAAATCATAGACCCCGCGGTAGCCCGCGCCATGCACGTTCAGGAAGGGGTTCGGCCCGGTGCCCTTGGTCAGCCCGCGCATCAGCGTGTTGTCCCCGCCCGAGGTGCTTTGACGAATGTTGACGAAATGGCGCAGCACCGGCACCTCGCCCAGCACCGGGTGGTCGTGGGTGGCCTGGTGCAGGTCGCCCCAGCGGAGGCTTTCCAGGTTGTTGCCGTAGCGTTCCGAGATCTCCAGCAGGGCCGCATCCAGCGCCTGGCGCGAGACGTCGGCGCAGGTCTCTGTCACCGTGGATTGCAGGACATCGCACCAACGCGCCGCACCGTCGATGTCGCGGAAGACCCGTTCGATGAAGACCGGATCGACATGGGTGAAATCATCGGCCACCGGCCCCAGTTCATCGCGGATCAGCTTCTCCTGCAGGGTACGCAGCCAGGTGGCGTAAAGCAGCGGTTCGGGCAGATGTTCGTTCATCTCGCCGTTCCAGTTGGCCAGCAGAGTGAGGGCATCCTGGCGCAGCCGTTCCGGCGTGCCTTCGGGTGCCGCGTCACCGGTGAACCACAGGTCGCGGCCGATCAGCGGCAGCAGCGACCGGGCGGTGAAGGACACCGTATCCAGCTGCGCCTCGATGAAGCTGTCGCGGGTGTGCACCTGGCGCGTCTGCATCAGGCGCTGCCAGCGATGGATGCGCTGCGTGTCGCCCCAGTCGAAACTGACGTGCTCGGGGAAGGGGCGGTCGACGAACTTGTTGTTGGTATTGCCCAGCAGGCCCCCTTCGGGGTCAATGAACTCGGGGTTGTCCTCATAGGGCAGCAGCCCCTGCCAGCGGTTTTCCGGCTTCCAGCCCAGCGACGGCAGGCGGCCCTGGCTGTCGTGGCGGATATCGCGGGCGGGCATGGCGCCGATGGTCTTGAACCCGATCCCCGCGGCATCGGCCAGCGTCAGGTTCTGCGACGGAGCGACATGATAGCGCCCGGCGTCGATCGCTTCCTCGACATTGCGGGCATACATCAGCTCGACCCCGGCGGTGACCGTGGTGTCATCGGGCGACAGCGCCGTCCAGGCGACGGAGGCGACGTGGCCCGATGGCGTGACCGAGGCCAGCTTGTAGTGGCTGCCGGGCATGACGGGGCCGTTTTCCGTCCAGCGCAGGGTCAGGGTGACGGGCGCCGCGTCCTTCACGTTGATGATCGACTGTCGGGTGCGGAAGGGCGCCCAGCCGTCTGGCGTGCGGTATTCCTCCGGGTTTTCGGGGTTCACCTCTTCCATGTAGACGTCGAGATCGTCGAGGTAGGAGGAGGTCAGCCCCCAGCCCAGGAAATGCGACCGTCCCGACAGGATCGAGGGCAGGCCGGGGATGGTGGCGCCGATAACGCCGCCCTGTTGCAGCTCCATCCGCGCGAGATACCAGATCGCCGGCGCGGTGAAGCCCAGGTGCGGGTCATTGGCCAGCAGCGTGCCGCCGGTGGCCGACCGCGCGGGCGCGGCGGCAAAGGCGTTGGAGGCGCCGGCCATGTCGCGGGCCGGGAAGGGCGAGAGGCCGGTTTCCGGCAGGCCCTGGGCGGTCATCCCGGGCGCGGGGGCCTCCAGCGCGGCGAAGCGGGTCAGGCTGCCCTCGGGCATCAGCGAGGCATAGTCGGGCGCGGCGATCGCGGGCCCCGGCGCATCGGGCAGGATGTCGGCCAGCATGTCGGCGTCGGGCAGCGCCAGGGAGACGCGGGCGCGTTCCACCTCGCTGTCCAGCGCGCCCGACAGCTGCACGGCCATCAGCTTGCCGATGGCGATGGAATCGGCGGGCTGCCAGGGGGCCACGGGGGCGTTGAACAGGAACATCTCCGGCGCGCCGCGGCCTAGGGCATCCTCGTTGATCTCGGTCAGCCGGGCGTTGACGCCTGCCGCATAGGCGGTCAGGGCGGCACGGGTGCGTGCGTCCTGGTCGGGGACCGACTCGATCGCCAACCGGTAGAGGTCGAAGCGGCGCATGATGCGGTCGACGGGCAGGGTGCGCGCGCCGAAGACCTCCGACAGACGGCCCTGCACGGTACGGCGCAGGGTCATCATCTGCCACAGCCGGTCCTGTGCATGGGCGTACCCCAGGCCGAAGAAGACATCCTCGTCGCTTTGCCCGAAGATATGCGGCACGTCCGCCGTGTCGCGCACGATCTCCAGCGGCGCGGACAGCCCCTCGACGGTCAGCGTCTTGTCGTATTCCGGCAGAGACCGCGCGGCGAGATAGTAGATCCCCGCGATGGCCACGACGGAGAGAAAGACGAGGCCTCCGGCCAGGCGGAGCAGCCAGCGGAACAGGAGTGTCATGCGATCTTCAGCCCTTATGTCCTTGTCCCGTCCCGAAAACCGGTCCGGTCTGCGGCCTGCCTCGGCCCTTGCCTTCCGGCAGGCAGCCGGACAGTGTGGCGTCAGATGAGAACAGACCTGCCGGGGGATGACCCGGCGGGGGCACCAATACAGGGGAATGAGCCATGGTGAAAGTCGCCTTTCTGGGATTGGGCGTGATGGGCTATCCGATGGCGGGCCACCTGGCCGCCAAGGGCCATGACGTCACCGTCTACAACCGCACCACCGCCAAGGCGGAGGCCTGGGTGGCCGAACATGGCGGCGCCTTCGGGGCGACGCCCGCCGAGGCCGCGACGGGCGCCGAGATCGTCTTCACCTGCGTCGGCAACGACGATGACCTGCGCGCCGTCTGCGCGGGCGAGGATGGCGCCTTTGCAGGCATGGAGAAGGGCGCGGTGCTGGTCGATCACACCACGGTCTCGGCCAAGGTCACGGCCGAGCTTTACACCCTGGCCGCCGATAAGGGCCTGGGCTTCGTCGATGCGCCCATTTCCGGCGGGCAGGCGGGGGCCGAGAACGGCGCCCTGTCGGTGATGTGCGGCGGCGATACGGAGGTCTTCGAGCGGGTTGCGCCGGTGATCGACGCCTATGCCAAGATCTGCCGCCTGATGGGGCCCTCGGGCGCCGGACAGATGACCAAGATGTGCAACCAGATCGCCATTGCCGGACTGGTGCAGGGCCTCAGCGAGGCGCTGCATTTCTCCGAGAAGGCCGGGCTGGACGGCGAGAAGGTGGTCGAGGTTATCAGCCAGGGCGCGGCCGGATCCTGGCAGATGGCCAACCGCTACAAGACCATGCTGGCGGATGAATTCGAGCACGGCTTTGCCGTCGACTGGATGCGCAAGGACCTGGGGATCTGCCTGTCGACGGGTGACGAGATCGGCGCGCCGCTGCCCGTCACGGCCCTGGTCGATCAGTTCTACAAGGACGTGCAGGCCATGGGCGGTGGTCGGTGGGATACCTCCAGCCTCATCAAGCGGCTGAAGGCCTTCGAATAAGCCTTTGTCCGTAAATGAAAAAGGGGCGTTCTTCGCCCCTTTTCTGTCCGCTGAACAGGCCGCTCAGTGCGGTGAGGCGTTGGAGAAGACCTGGATCACCACGATGCCCGCGCCGATCAGCAACATGCCGAGAACCGCCGCCAGGTCGAGCTTCTGCCCGAAGACGACGAAGCCGATCAGCGCGATGAAGACGATCCCCATGCCCGACCACAGCGCATAGACCACGCCCACGGGCATGTGGCGCAGGGTCAGCGACAGGAAGTAGAAGCTGGCGCCATAGGCCACGACCGTGATGATCGCGGGCACCAGCCGGGTGAACTGCTGGCTGGCGTGCAGGGCCGAGGTGCCGATGGTTTCCAGCGCCACGGCGATGATGAGAGTGAGGTAGGCGGGCAAGGGCGTTGTCCTGGATTGGGGCGAGGCGGGCCAGCTGGCCCGTCAGGTGGCGACGTACCAGTCCTTGCGGTGGTTGATCGCGATGACGAAGTTCACCACCACGGCCCCCAGCAGGGACCAGAGGAAGGCACCGCCCTGCAGCACGAAGAAGGCGACGGTGAACAGGCACAGGTCGAAGGTCAGCTGGGTCCAGCCAGCGCGGAAGCCGGTCTTGTCCTGCAGGTAGAGCCCAAGGATACCGATCCCGCCCAGCGAGGCACCGTGCCGGAAGAGCGCCAGCAGGCCCGAGCCGGTGACGAAGCCGAAGAGGATGGCGCCGACCCAGGGCGTCAGCTCGGCGAAGAGGATCTCGGTGCCGAGGAACTTCGACAGCAGCGACAGCATGGCCACCGCGATGAAGGTCTTGATGGTGAACCGCAGGCCCATGCGCGAATAGCCCAGCCAGTAGAAGGGCAGGTTGACCACGAAGAAGACGGGGCCGAAGCTCCACCCGGTGATGTAGGAGATCAGCACGGCAAGGCCGGCGGTCTGGCCCGTCACCAGCCCGAGATGGGTCAGGATGACGATGCCGAAGCCGCACATCGTGGTGCCGTAGATCAGCCCCTGCGTATCTTCCAGAAGCGTGTGATTGCCCTTGCGCACAGCCACCTGGGCCTCGGCCTCGGTCGCGGTTTCCGTTCCGTTGCTCATGCAGATCTCCCCGTCGTCCCCTCCCGTGGGGCGCCTGTCGTCCCGTCCGTCCTAGTCCGGGGTCGGAGGCCTGTCCAGAGCCTGTCCGGCCCGCAGGCGGACGGGTCAGTCCGCGATGTAGCGGTCGCGGCGGTGGTTGAATGCGATGACGGTGTTGAGGATGACCGCCCCGAAAAGCGAGTAAAGCACGGTGCGCGTGTCGAAGAGGAAATAGGCCACCGCGAAAAGCACCGCGTCGACGATCAGCTGCACGTAGCCCGCGCGGAACCCGGTGCGATCCTGCACCATCAGCGCGATCACCCCCAGGCCGCCCAGTGACCCCTTGTGGCGAAAGACGCCCAGCAGGCCATAGCCCGTCAGCACCCCGAAGATCGCCGTGCCCAGGATCGGATTCAGGTACTCGAACTGCAGTCCCAGGGGGATGTAGTCCGCCAGGAGCGACAGCGCGGTGACGCAGAAGAAGCTTTTCAGCGTGAACTCGGCGCCGAGGCGTTTCCAGGCGAAGGCGTAGAACGGCAGGTTCACCAGGAAGAAGACCGTGCCGAAACTCCACCCCGTGACATAGGCGATGATCAGGGCCAGCCCCGCGGTCTGACCGGTGATGAAGCCCAGCGAGGAGATGAAGACGATCCCCGTGGCCGTGGTCAGAAGCGCGATGGCAAAGCCCTGCGCGTCTTCAAATGGCGTGTGGGACTGGCGATATTCGGTCGGGATCAGAAAGGGGGCCGGCATGGTCAACTCCGTGTTCGGACGGGCGAGAGGCGACAAAATAGGTCAGCAATGCTTCCTTTATATCGTGCCTTCGCCGCGAGAGACCAGAGGCCATGAGGGAGGGCCCGCCAGAACGGCGAGTCACCGGGACGATCTCTCCGGATCTGCCCAACAAACGGTCGCGAAAGCCTCGGGCGGCGGCTTTCCTCCGGCCCCGGCACGCGATGGAACCCTTACCGGGGGGCAGCGTGTTGATCTCATGAACGGGGATGAGACGCCCCAAAGACATGAGCCGAAAGGAGACATCCCGATGCCCAACATCGCACAATCCCGTATCCTGATCCTCGCGACCGATGGTTTCGAGCAATCCGAACTGGAATTCCCCCGCGACAAGCTGCGTGAGTGGGGCGCCGACGTGAAGGTGGCCAGCCTGGACGGCAAGCCGATCCGCGGCTGGGACGACAAGACCTGGGGCAACGAGGTCGAGGCCGACCTGTCGCTTTCGGATGCCCGCGCCCCTGATTTCGATGCCATCGTCCTGCCGGGCGGCCAGATCAACCCCGACGTCCTGCGCACCAAGCCCGAGGCGGTCGAGCTGGTGAAGGCGTTCCACGACGCCGGCAAGATCGTTGCCGCGATCTGTCACGGCCCCTGGATGCTGGTCGAGGCCGGCATAGTGAAGGACCTGCCGGTGACCTCCTTCCCGTCGATCCGCACCGACCTGGAAAACGCCGGTGGCATCTGGGAAGACAGCGAAGTCGTCTGCGAGAAAGGGATCGTCACCTCGCGCAACCCCGGCGATCTGGAGGCCTTCGTGTCGAAGATCGTCGAAGAAGTCCGCGAGGGGCGTCACACACGGCGGGCTGCCTGATACAGGCGCTCTCTACAGCCCGACCGTGGGGCCGGTCCTTCGGGGCCGGCCCTTCTGTCTTGCGCGGTGCCTTCAATTTTCATCATTTGAGCTGTCCGCTTAACCGCCCGGCAAGGGACGCCCCTTAGCGTCGCCCCGGTCAGCGAGCGAGAGGGCAGCATGATCCAGATTTTCGGCGGCAAGCGCAGTGAGGCGGCGGCGACCTGTGCCGATGAGATTGCGGCGATCGACGGCTCGCACCTGCTGGTGCGCTACGACATGCAGGGCACGATCCTGTCGGTCAACGACACCTTCTGCCGGGAAACCGGGCACAGGCGAGAGGAGGTCGTCGGCCAACCCTACCTGACGCTGGTGCGTCAGAAGGATCATGACCTGCCGGAGGTGCGCAACCTCTGGCGCGACATGGCCGAGGGCAAGGTCATCAACCGTATCGTGCCCCGTCTGAACGGCGAACAGGAAGAGGACTGGTTCGATGTGACCTATGCCCCCGTCGCCGCGCCCGAGGGCGGCTACAGCCACGTAATCTCCGTCGCGCGCAAGATATCGGCGCATCATTTCCGCCGCCGCGACAACCGCAGCCAGGTGGATGCGGTGAAACGCTCTATGGCCGTGGTGGAATACGATCTCGACGGCACGATCCTCGACGCGAACGAGATATTCCTGAAGCCCATGGGCTACGACCTGGGTGACGTGAAGGGCAAGCATCACCGCATCTTTATGGCCCCTGAAGAGGCCGGAGACGCCAATTACAAGGCCTTCTGGGAGCGGCTGCGCCAAGGCTCGTCCGAGAAGGGCCAGGTGCAGCGGCGCGACCGCATGGGGCGGATCCGCTGGCTGGAGGCCACTTATGAGACCCTGATCGACCCCGAAGGGCGCCCCTTCAAGGTCGTCGAATATGCCTTCGACGTGACCGAGGCCAAGAACCTGGAGGCCGATGCGGCCAGTCAGATCGACGCGATCCAGAAGGTTCAGGCGGTTATTGCCTTCGACACCACCGGCAAGATCCTCAGCGTCAATGACCGCTTCTGCGAGGCCATGGGCTACGCCCGGGAAGAACTGGTCGGTCGGCCCCACTCGATGTTCGTGCCCGCCGACTATGCCCGCTCGGATGAGTATCGTCAGTTCTGGGAAGACCTGCGCGCCGGGCGCGAGAACGCCGGCAATTTCCAGAGGATCGGCAAGGGCGGGCGGGTCGTGCATATCCGCGCCAGCTACAACCCGATCCTCAATGCCGCAGGCGAGGTGGTGAAGGTGGTGAAATACGCCATAGACACCACCGCGCTGCAACTGGCGGTGGACACGATGCAGCAAGGGCTCGACCGGCTGGCCGCCGGCGACCTGTCGGTGCGGCTGGAACAGAACCTGGGCGACTTGGACATGATCCGGCAGAAGTTCAACGAGGCGGTCGGCAAGGTCGACGAGGTGATCGGTCAGGTGCTGGCGCGGGCCAGCGATGTCTACGGCGAAACCGGCGCGATCACCGGGGCCACCACGGAATTGTCGCAGCGCACCGAACAGCAGGCGGCAACGCTGCAGACCACGGCTGCGGCACTGACGGAACTGTCGGCCTCGGTCCAGCATGCGGCCGAGGCGGCGAGCGAGGCGCAGGACAAGGCGGACCTGGCGAAAAAGAGCACCGAGGAAACGGGGCGCGTCGTCGGCGACGCCGTGGGCGCGATGACGGAAATCCAGGAAAGCTCCAACCGGATCACCTCGATCACCAATGTCATCGACGACATCGCATTCCAGACTAACTTGCTGGCGCTGAACGCGGGCGTCGAGGCGGCACGGGCGGGCGATGCCGGGCGTGGCTTCGCCGTCGTCGCGCAGGAGGTGCGGGCGCTGGCGCAACGGTCCTCGGACGCGGCGCGCGAAATCGCCGAGCTGATTGCCATGTCGACCCGTCAGGTGGGCCAGGGTGTCGACCTGGTTGGCCGCGCGGGGCGTTCGATCGAGGAGATCGACAGCCGCTTCGGAGAGATCAACCGCATCGTCGCCCAGATCGCCACCTCCTCCCGGGAGCAGGCCATGGGTATCTCCGAGATGAATTCCTCGGTCAGCGACCTTGATCACGCCACGCAGGAGAACGCCGCCATGGCGGAGGAAACCAGCGCGGCGATCCAGACCCTGGCGGAAGGCATCGCCGACGTGCAGCAGGCGGTCAGCTATTTCGCGGGTGCCGCCCAGGCCGGGGCACCGCGCGGACCGTCCCTGCGCCGCGCTGGCTAGAGGCGGGATCAGGGGCCCCCTGTGGCGCAGAGACCGCTAGGTGAAATGCGCCCTGTCGGAACCAGGATTCCCTCCCGGCCTGTCCTGCCGACCACCTTCGCGGCGACGCCGGCTGCCGGTCCGGAACGAGCCTCCTCAGGGTTGGTGCGACAAGCATGTGTATGGGGCGAGGCATCGCAGGAATGATCGCAGGACAGGCCGGGGCACCGCGGTTCAGGTGCGTGGCCCGGCGCCGGGGCGTCGACAGTGCAGGCGATGAGCAGAGCGCGTTCAGTGCGCGGCAACTCCGGTATATTCTCGCAGGGTGATGCGACGCGGCGCAATTTGCGCCAGCGCCAGTCTTCATGACGCGATTATCCATCTTCCAGAGTTTGAGATGGGTCACTTTGCCCAGTAATCTGCCATGGGACGTGCCCCGGCGGTTGCCGGACGGAGGCTGTCCATGGAGGGAGATTTATTCAATGGCATTTATTCTACGGTGGCTTTCGCCACTACGCAGTTTGCTCGGGCGCGCTGTCGCGCCGGTCTTGCTGTCCACCTGCATTGCAGGCGCCGCCGCGGCCTCCTGCGACGGCTACTGGGATGAGGGCGACCGCCTGTATGATCGCGCCGATGCCCTGTACCTGTGGGCCGAGCGGGGGATCGAGAGCTTGAGAGGCGCCTCGGTGGACGCCGCCACCTGCAATGCGATCCGCAGCTATCGGGGGATGATCGGGGAGGCCCGTGGCGCCTTCCGGGACTCGGCCGAAAGCTATCGGAAGGCAATTTTCGCCTGCGCCGATGCCTATAACTCGACCCGGGACGGCTACTACCTCCAACTCAGCGAGGATGCCCGCTTCAACCGGGATGTGTCGCTGGAGGCCGTGGATTATTCCGGCGACCTGCGGGACTGGCTGAGCCGAGAGGTCCGGCGCTGCGACTGATCAGCGGGCACCCGCACCAGCCAGGATGCGCCCCATGAACGAGAAAGGCCCGCGCGGGGCGCGGGCCTTTGCATTCGTGATGACGCGAGGCGGCTTCAGCCAGCCAGGGCCTTGTTCAGGTTCTCGTCCACCTTTTCGAGGAACTGCATGGTCGTGAGCCACCCCTGGTCGGGACCAACCAGCAGCGCCAGGTCCTTGGTCATGAAGCCGTTTTCGACGGTTTCGACCACCACTTTCTCCAGCGTGGTGGCAAAGGCCATCAGCGCGGTGTTCCCGTCGAGCTTCGCGCGGTGCTTCAGCCCGCCGGTCCAGGCGTAGATCGAGGCGATGGAGTTGGTCGAGGTGGACTTGCCTTCCTGGTGCTGGCGGTAGTGACGGGTCACCGTGCCATGCGCCGCCTCGGCCTCGATGATCTTGCCGTCCGGCGTCATCAGCTGCGAGGTCATCATGCCGAGGGAGCCGAAACCCTGGGCCACGGTGTCGGACTGCACGTCGCCGTCGTAGTTCTTCAACGCCCAGACGAATTTGCCGTTCCATTTCAGCGCGCAGGCCACCATGTCGTCGATCAGCCGGTGTTCGTACCAGATCTTCTTGGCCTTGAACTGTTCCTCGAACTCCTCCTCATAGATCTCCTGGAAGATGTCCTTGAAGCGGCCATCGTAGGCCTTGAGGATGGTGTTCTTGGTCGACAAATAGACCGGCCAGCCCAGGTTCAGACCGTAGTTGAACGAGGCCCGGGCGAAGTCGCGGATCGACTGGTCGAGGTTGTACATGCCCATGTAGACGCCGGCCGAGGGCGCGTCATAGACCACCTTCTCGATCTCGGTGCCATCCTCGCCGACGAATTTCATCGTCAGCTGGCCCTTGCCGGGGAAGGTGAAATCGGTGGCCTTGTACTGATCGCCGAAGGCATGGCGGCCCACCACGATGGGCGAGGTCCAGCCCGGCACGAGGCGCGGCACGTTGCGGCAGATGATCGGCTGGCGGAAGACGACGCCGCCCAGGATGTTGCGGATCGTCCCGTTGGGGCTGCGCCACATCTTCTTCAGCCCGAATTCCTCGACCCGGCCTTCGTCGGGGGTGATCGTGGCGCATTTCACGCCGACGCCCACTTCCTTGATCTTGTTGGCGGCGTCGATGGTGATCTGGTCGTCGGTTTCATCCCGGACCTGGATCGACAGGTCGTAATACAGCAGGTCGATGTCGAGATAGGGTTCGATCAGCTTCTTCTTGATGAAATCCCACATGATGCGGGTCATCTCGTCGCCGTCGAGTTCGACGACGGGGTTCTCCACCTTGATCTTCGTCATGGGCTGGCTCCCTGCGATATCTGGAACGGGCTGGAATCAAGCCGCGCGCGGCTTTCATCGCCTCTGTAGACTAAAGAGACGTTAGCGGAAACCCTAGGTATGCTGTTGTATACAGAAAAGTGAGCCGGGATCTGCGCCCCGCCGGAACGGGCGGGGCGGATCGGCGTCAGACGTCGCGTTTGCGCTCCAGCCGGCGCATGCGCAGCAGCATGGGCATGGCGATGCTGCACAGGACGATGGTGGTCAGAAGCTGCGGCAGGATGGTGCCGTTGAAGGCCTGGGCAACGAGGGTGGAGATCACCGCGGCGACGATGGTCGAAATGGCGCCCAGGACCGAGGCCGCCAGCCCGGCGATATGGCCGATGGGTTCCATGGCCAGTGCGTTCAGGTTGCCCATCGACAGACCCATCTGGAACATCGCTGCCCCCTGCCAGACCAGATAGGCAAAGAAATAGGGGCTGTAGCCCGGGGTGTGCGGCAGAACCATATGCGCCGCCAGAAGGGCCAGGGACAGAAGCAGGAAGATTGCCTGGGTTGTCGTGATGATCAGGCGCATCCCGAAGCGCACGACCAAGGCGGCGTTCACCATCGAGGACGTGGCGCAGAACAGGCCGATGCCGAAGAACCAGACGGGGAAAGCATCGCCCAGATCGAAAATATGTGCGAACGTCGGTTCTATCATCGAGATCGATGTGAACATCACCGAGAAGATTGCGGTCTGGACGAGCAGCGACAGCCGCACCATGGGAATGCCGAACATCTCCTGCAGGGCGTGCCACAGGGCGACGACGCGGAACTTCTGGCGGCGTTCACGGGGCAGGGGTTCCGGCAGGCGCGCCATCAGCCAGGTGGAGCCGACGATGGAGAAGAGGAAATAGGCCAGGAAGATCGAGCGCCAGCCGCCGGCGGTGATGATCCAGTCACCGATCATCGGCGCCATGGCCGGGAAGACGGTAAAGACGATGAAGACAAAGGAGATCAGCCGCGCCATTTCGCGGCCCGCGTAAAGGTCACGGATGATGGCGATGGCCACCACGCGCGGCGCCGAGGCGCCCAGGCCCTGCAGGACGCGCCCGATCACCAGCCATTGTAGCGTCGGCGCCTGCCAGGCGATCAGCGCCCCGGCGATATAGACGAAGGCACCGAAGAGGATCACCGTCTTGCGCCCGAAACTGTCCGAGAGCGGCCCGGTGAACAGGGTGCCGACGCCCATGCCCACCATGAAGGACGATAGCACCAACTGGGCATCCTTGGCGTCGCCCCCGGCCAGTTCACGCCCGATCTCCGTCAAGGCCGGCAGCATGGAGTCGATGGAGAAGGCCACTGTCGCCATCGTCATCGCCATCAGCGCCACGAATTCGACGGGATGCAGGCGTTTGGGCATGGAAATGTCTTTCGTCTGAGGAAACTGGTCTTGATGCATGCCGCTAGCACGTTTTCTGCGGGCGGGCCAGTTGCCCGCCTGCGCATTCCCGCACAGAGGCATCTGCCCGCCAAATGGGGCGGGCAGGGAGGCTATCCGGCCCTTGCGGAGGATCGTGGCGGTTGCCCTGGCGGATCAGGCCTCGGGGGCGTCGCCTTCGGCCAGCTTGCCCGTAATCTCGTCGATGACCTGCAGCCACAGCTCCACCGGCTGGGCGCCGGGCACCGCGTGCTGCTGCGCGACGATGAAGGTGGGCACGGAATTCACCCCCATCTTGCGCGAATGCGCGTCGCGGTCGCGGATCGCCTGTTCGTCGGCATCGCTTTCCAGCAGGCGGCGGACCACGGCGGCGTCCATGCCGGCGCTGTCGGCGATATCGGCCAGAACCTCGTGATCGCCGATGTCGCGCCCGTCGCGGAAGTTAGCGGCAAAGAGCGCGTCGACCACCTTGCCCTGCACCTGTTCCAGCCCCGCCCAGTGGATCAGGCGGTGCGCGTCCAGGGTGTTCGGCGTCCGGGTGATCTGGGTGAAATCGGCCTCGACCCCGTCGGCCTTCGCCCGTTCGGCGATCTGGTCATAGACCTTGTCGGCTGTTTCCTCGCCGAATTTCGACACCAGGTAGGCGCGCCGGTCCATGCCCTCACGTGGCATGTCGGGGTTCAGCTGGAAGGGATGCCATTCGATGACGAAGGGGTGGCCCGGCCGTTCCGCCAGGGCGCGGTCCAGAAGGGTCTTGCCGATGTAGCACCAGGGGCAGATGGGGTCGGACAGGATGTCGATCTTCACGGGGGTGTCGGTCATGGCGTCTTCTCCCAGAGCGCGCGAAGGGCCGGGCGCTGCAGTTTTCCGTTCGAATTTCGCGGCAGCGCGTCGCAGTGCTGCCAGATGCGGGGCTGCTTGTAGCGGGCCAACCGTTGGGCCGCCAGTGAAGACAGCGTGAGGGGATCCTGTTCGGTGCCGGTGTAGAAGGCGGCGATGACGCTGGCGTCTTCCTTGACCTCGATCTCGGTGACGGCGATCTCGGTCACGCCGGGCAGGTCCGACAGGGCGGCCTCGACCTCGGCCGGGGACACGCGGTAGCCACCGGCGTTCATCATGTCGCCCGAACGTCCGCGATAGGTGATCGCGCCGTCTTCGTCCATGCGGCCCAGGTCGCCGGTCAGGAACCAGTCGCCGGACATGCGCGCGGCAGTGGCCTCGGGTGCGTTCAGGTAGCCGCGCATCAGCCCGGGGTCGGCGAGGTCCACGGCGATGGTGCCGTCCTCGCCCAGGGGTACCGGCGCGCCGTCCTCCCCCAGGATCGCTACGCGGCGGCCCGGCTGCGGGCGGCCCAGGGTGCCGGGGGCCGCGGGGTCGGCGGGGCAGCCCGACAGGAAGGTCGAGATCTCGGACATGCCGAAGGCCTCGTGGATCTCCAGCCCGGTGGCCTCGCGCCACTCGTCCCGGATGCGATCCGACAGTTTCTCGCCCGCCGCCAGCCCGTGGCGCAGTTTCGGCAGATGCAGCACCGGATGATCTGACAAGAGTTTCCGGTAGATCCCCGGCGCGGCGGCAAACAGCGTCGCCTCATGCCGTTTCAGCAAGAGCGGCAGGGAGGTCAGCGGCACGCCCTCGGCCGGGATCAGCGCGGTGGCGCCCGCGGTCCAGGGGTCCATCAGCCCGGTGCCCAGGGTGAAGGTCCAGTTGAAGGCGCCGGCGTGCAGCAGCCGGTCGTCGGACCCCAGCCCGTACCAGCCCGTGTGCATCATCTGCCGCGCCCAGATGGCGCGGTGCGCGTGTTCCACGGCGCGCGGCGTGCCGGAGGTGCCGGAGGTGAAGACGATATAGGCGGGGCGATCCGGATCGCCCATGTGATAGTCTGCGGCGGGCAGGTCGCGCATCGCCAACAGCGCCGCCTGGTCGAGCACCGGCAGGCGGGTCTCGGGGCAGGCCACGCCGTCGCCCAGCAGGATGGAGGCGGGGCGGGTGATCTCGATCAGCCGGGCGACCTCGGGCGCGGTCAGTTGGGCAGAACTGGGCACGGGCACCAGCCCGGCGGCGATGGCGCCGAGGTAGGCCAGCGGAAACTCCACCGTATTGCCCAGGCGCATCAGCACGATGTCCCCCGGCACCAACCCGGCCTGCATGAGGCCCGTGGCCGTGCCGCGCACGGCGGCCTCCAGCCGGGCATAGGACCAGCGTTCAGCGCGGCCAAGGCCGAGGATGGCCAGCGCCACCTTGTCGGGCGTGGCCTGGCCCTTGGCCAGCACATGGGCGGCCATGTTGAACGGTTCGGGGCAGGGCGCGGCGGGGCCGCGATCACAGATCGAAAGACGCGTCATGGATCCTTGCTAGGGGGATGGGCGCGCGCTGGCAAGCGGGGGCGTTGCAAGCGGGGCCGGGCGGCCCTATAGACTGCGCCATGAGCGAGAGTGACCCCCGCAAGCTGATCCGCATCGCCCGCGAGACGGGAGAGGACATCGGTGCCGAGCCGCTGGATCTTGGCACTCGCGTGCGCGAATTGCGCCGGGAACGGGACTGGACGCTGGAACAGGCCGCCGTGAAGGCCGGCATGGCGCGTTCGACCCTGTCGAAGATCGAGAACGGGCAGATGTCGCCCACCTATGACGCGCTGAAGAAGCTGGCGACGGGGCTGGGCATTTCCGTGCCGCAGCTGTTCACCCCGCCCAAGGCGCAGCAGGTCATGGGCCGCATGGCCGTGGACCGGGAGGGCGAGGGGCAGGCCTATGCCACCGCCACCTATGAACACGATCTGCTGGCCGCCAACCTGACGCGCAAGCAGATGCTGCCCTACCGGGCCCGCATCCGCGCCCGCTCGATGGAAGAGTTCGACGGCTGGGTGCGCCACGATGGCGAGGAATTCCTCTATGTCCTCACCGGGGTCATCAAGCTTTACACCGAGTTTTACGAACCGGTGGAGATGCGTCGTGGCGACAGCGCCTATTACGACGCCTCCATGGGGCACAACGTGATCTCGGTCAGCCCGGAGGATGCGACGATCCTCTGGGTGACCTCGTTGAGCTGAGCGCGAGTGGCGATCAGCCGCTGCGCCCGATGGGCCGGTCGGCCATCTGTTCATCGCCGAAGGCCGCGTCGTCATCCGACGGATCCTCGCCCGCGGGCACGTATTTACCCGACTCCTTGATCGCCTCCATGTCCTCTGCCTCGTCCATGCGGACATCGGCGGGCATGGCGCCCTCGCGCCAGGTGGCAATCTCGTCCTGAAGGTCGTTGTAGTCCCGTCCCGTGGCCTGGGCCAGGTAGGCCGCCAGCGCGTCGCGCGAGCCGTCGAGGGCCAGCAGGTCCTCTTCCTCGGCCTCGGGCCATTGATCCATCACGGCAGGGACATAGGCGGTCCAGTTGCGGGCGATGTCGGGCCATTGCATGGGGGCACTCCTTTTGTCGTCTGTCAGAAGCAAAACGCCGGGCGATGGCCCGGCGTTCCCTTGTCGTGTGAATGTTGTCGTGTCGATGGGCCAGGCGATCAGCCCTCGGGGTCCATCCACCAGACCTCCGGCAGCCAGTAGACGCTGTCGCCGTAGATCGGGATCTCCTCGGGGTATTTCAGCGCCGCATCATGGGCCACGCGGCCCTTGTCGAACATGAAGATCGGGATCACGTAGCGGCCCGTCGTCAGGATCCGGTCCAGGGCCCGCACGGCGGCGGTGAAATCCTCGGAGCTGCGCGAGGCCAGCATCGCCTCGACCATGGCGTCGATCGCCGGGTTCTTCACCCCCATCAGGTTGCGCGATCCGGGCTGGTCGGCGGTATCGCCACCCCAGTAGATGCGCTGGTCATTGCCCGGCGACAGGGAGAACTGGCGGCGGATGTCGGTCATGTCGAAGTCGAAGCTCTCGATCCGCATGGCGTATTGCGCATTGTCCACCGTGGTCACGCCAGCCTGCACGCCCAGCCGTTCCAGGGCGTTCATGTAGATGTCGATGATCGCCTCGTTCTGCTGGTCGCCCTGGCGCAGCAGGATCTCGAACCGCAGGGGATCGCCGGCGGCGTTGCGGCGCACCCCGTCATCGCCGGTGACCCAGCCGGCCTCGTCCAGAAGACCGGCGGCGGTGCGGATGTTGGCGCGGTTGCGGGCCGAGCCGTCGCCGGCGGGCAGGGCGTAGCCGTCGAGCGCGCCGGGGGCGAGACGGTCGGCGAAGGGCGCCAGAAGCTCGCGCACGCGGCCCTCGGCCGGGCCCTCGCGCATGCCCAATTGGGAATGCGAGAAGTAGGAGGTGATCCGGGGCTGCTTGCCGCCGGTGATCGTCTCGTTGATGTATTCGAAGTTGAAGGCGTGGATCATCGCGTCGCGCACGCGGATGTCGTTGAAGGGCGCGCGGCGGGTGTTCATCACGAAGCCTGTGATGCCCGAGGGGCGTTCCGAGGGGATCTCCGCCTTCACGATGTCACCGGACCGGATGGCGGGGAAGTCGTAATCCCGGTCCCATTTCTCGGCGTTGAATTCCCGCACGAAGGAAATCTCGCCGGCCTTGAACGACTCGAACAGCGCCGCCTGGTCGCCGAAGAATTCGATCCGGATTTCGTCGAAATTGGCTATGCCCTGGCGGATCGGCAGGTCGTTGCCCCAGTAGTCGGGGTTCCGTTTCAGCACCACGTTGCGGCCCGCCTCGAAGCTGTCGATCACGTAGGGGGAGGACCCGATGGGCACCACGTCGAGGCCGGAGCGGGTGAAATCCTCATCCGCCCACTGTGCCTTCTTCAACACCGGCCAGAGGCCGATCACGAGGGCCTGTTCGCGGTCTTCGCCGCGGAAGTTGAACCGGACCGAACGCGGGCCGGTCTGTTCCATGCTGTCGATGCTCTGCCACAGGCCGAGGTAGCGGGCGTTGCCGATGGTGCCCAGGGTCTCATAGGTCCACATTACATCCTCGACCGTCACCGGCGATCCGTCGGAAAATGCCGCCTCCGGGCGCAGGGTGAATTCCACCCAGCTGCGATTCGGATCCGTTTCCACCGATTCGGCCAGCAGCCCGTAAAGGGTGAAGGGTTCATCCTGGGTGCGGTACATCAGGCTTTCATGGGTCATGAACCGCAATTGCCAGGGCACGGTGCCGCGAATGATGAAGGGATTGAGGCTGTCGAAGCCTCCGGTATTGCCGGTGACGAAGGTTCCGCCCTTGGGCGCCTCGGGATTGGTGTAGGGCAGGTGGGTGAAATCGGCGGGAAGGGCCGGTTCGCCGTACATCGCAAGCCCGTGGGAGGGCTCTGCCAAGGCGGGAATCGCTGCCGCGACGCAGAGAATCGCCCCCGCCGAAAGACGCGTGACAAGCTGTCTTGCTTGCGCTATCGGGGCCGGTTGGAGACGACGTCGGAAGGGTTTCATTTTGGCACTGCTCCCTGGAAACCTTGTTTTCTTGGGCTTCACGGTAACCGCGGACCTTCGCCTTTTCAAACTTTTAGCTTTCATGACGGCGCCGGATTGCTTATAAAGAAGCCACTGCTCGATAGGTTTCTTGCCTGTATGAAACCTGCCTCAATAACTGAACGCCGGCTTCGTGCCGGCGTTTTTTTTATTCGCAATCCGAGCAGGCGGCTGGGCGGCTTTTCCGGCTGATCCGGGCCGAAGTCCATACACGGGCCCATCAGGAAATCTCACGAGACAGAGCGCGCGCCGCGCCTTTCCCTCGCTTTTTGCAGGCGCAGCATTATTGTCAGCCTCGACCGGGTTGTCCCGGAGAGAAGAGGAGAGACCAATGAGTGTGAGCGGCAAGACGGCGATCGTGACCGGGTCGAACAGCGGGATCGGCCTGGGCGTGGCCGAGGAACTGGCGAAGGCCGGCGCCAAGGTGGTGCTGAATTCCTTCACCGACCGGGACGAGGATCACAAGCTGGCGGAGGAGCTGGCGGCGAAATACGGTACCGAGGTGCGCTACATCGCGGCGGATATGTCCAAGGGCGACGACTGTCGTGCGCTGGTCGAAAAGGCCGGGGGCTGTGACATCCTGGTGAACAACGCCGGGATCCAGCATGTCGCCGCCATCGACGAGTTCCCGACAGAGAAGTGGGACGCGATCATCGCCATCAACCTCAGCAGTTCCTTCCATACCATCGCCGCCGCTCTGCCGGGCATGCGCGAGAAGGGCTGGGGCCGCGTGGTGAACATCGCTTCGGCCCACGGTCTGACCGCCAGCCCCTACAAGTCGGCCTATGTCGCCGCCAAGCACGGCATCGTCGGGCTGACCAAGACCGTGGCGCTGGAAACGGCGGAACAGCCGATCACCTGCAACGCCATCTGCCCGGGCTACGTCCTGACGCCCCTGGTCGAGGCGCAGATCCCCGACACGATGAAGAAATACGACATGTCGCGCGAGGACGTGGTGCGCAACGTCCTGCTGGAACGCCAGCCCTCGAAGGAGTTTGCCACCACCGAACAGATCGGCGGCACCGTCGCCTTCCTCTGTTCGCCGGCGGCCGAACAGATCACAGGCACGACGATCAGCATCGACGGCGGCTGGACCGCCCTCTGATCCCCGGACAGGCCCCGCAATCGCGGGGCCTTCGCCTTTCCCCTGGCCACACCGGAGCGGACCCATGGCGCAAAAGAAACGGATCAACCTGGCCCTGCAGGGCGGCGGCGCCCACGGGGCCTTCACCTGGGGCGTGCTGGACCGGCTGTTGGAGGACGAGGACCTGGAGATCGCCGGGATCTCCGGTACCTCGGCGGGGGCGATGAACGGCGCGGCCCTGAAGGCCGGCTGGGCCAAGGGCGGGCGCGACGGTGCGCGGGAGGAGCTGAACTGGTTCTGGTCGCAGATGGGCGCGGTGGAAGAGCAGGGGTTCTGGCCCTGGTTCATGGCCGGCATCCCGGTGCCCGGCACGCGTGAAATCGGCATGGCGGTGGAATATTCCATCGCGGGACAGGTGGCCGACATGCTGTCGCTGATGTCCACGCCCTATGCCCTGGGGCCCTTCTACCGCAACCCGTTGCGCCCGGTGGTAGAACGGTTCGATTTCGACGCCGTCTGCGCGGGTGAGGGGCCAGAACTCTATATCTCCGCCACCAAGGTGCGCGATGGCAAGATCCGCGTCTTCGAGGGGCCGGAGGTGACGGCGGATGCGATCCTGGCCTCGGCCTGCCTGCCGACGGTCTTCACCGCGATCGAGTTTCACGACCCCCGGTCGGACCGGATGGAGGCCTTCTGGGATGGCGGCTATTCCGGCAACCCGGCGCTGTTCCCGCTGTTCAAGGCGCATCTGCCGGGCGACGTGCTGATCGTGGCGCTGAACCCGCTGGAACGGGACGAGCTGCCGATGCTGCCCAACCAGATCCAGAACCGGATCAACGAGATAAGCTTCAACTCTTCCCTGCTGCGCGAGTTGCGCGCGGTGGATTTCGTTCAGCGCCTGCTGTCGGAAGGGAAGGTGTCGACCGCCGAGAAGAAGGAGGTGCTGGTGCATCTGATCGCCGAGGACAGCGTGATGCAGGATCTGTCGATGGTGACCAAGATGTTTCCCAACAGCTACGTCCTGACCTCGCTGAAGGCGGCCGGGCGGGCGGCCGCGGATCGCTTCTTGGGCGAGAACCGCGACGCTTTGAACGAACGCTCCACCGTCAATCTGCAGGAAATGTTCGGCTGACGCGCCCGTTCAGGCCTTGGGCAGCTTTCGCGGGTCGATCCCGTTGGGGTAGACGAGCCCTGCCGAAATCACCAGCTTCGCCGCGTCCTCGATCGTCATGTCCAGCTTGATGACGTCCTCTTCGGGGAAGAACAGCAGGAAGCCCGAGGTCGGGTTGGGCGTCGTTGGCACGAAGACCGACAGCAGCTGCGAGCCGGTCTCTGCGCGTCGGGCAACCTCGCCCCGCGCCTCGGTGGAGACGAAGCCGATGGCCCAGATCCCCTTGCGCGGGTACTGCACCAAGCAGGCCTCCTCGAAAGAGCGCTCGGACTGGGCGAAGACCGTTTCGGCGATCTGTTTCGCGCCCGAGTAGATCGAGCGGACGAAGGGCATCCGGTCCACCACGTTCTCGCCGTAGCGGATCAGCGAGCGGCCGATCAGCCCCTTGGCGATCCAGCCGATGAGGATGGTGAACACCAGGAAGAAGATGATGCCGACGCCGCGCAGGTTGATCCCGATGTACTGCTCGGGCTGGAAGCGTTCAGGCACCAACGGCAGGACGAAGCCATCGACCCAGCCCAGCAGGGACCAGAGCAGCCAAATCGTCAGCGCGACAGGCAGGATCACCACGATGCCCGTCAGGAAGGACGAGCGCAGCCGGGCCAGGACGCCCGGACGCTGGGTGGAGGAGGAGGTCTCGGACAGGGGGTCGTTCATGGCTCGCCGCAAAAAAGGGGTTCGGCTCAGGAACGTAGGCACGAATTTGCTGGCCCGCAATGGGCCAGCGTCAATTCAGTGAGGCAAATTGCAGTGAGGGCCGGGCGCGGGGGCGATCCGCCTGCCTGCGGGCAGCGCGGCCCGCGGACAGGGGTCAGAATGCGGTTTCGCCCGAGACGTAGCGGGCGGCGGCGCGCAACGCGCGATCCAGCGCCTCCTGCCGGTCGCAGCCCTCGGCCTCGGCCACGATATGGGCCGCCATGAAGGTGTCGCCGGCGCCGGTCACCCGGGTCACCAGGACCTCGGGCGGACAGCCGGTCACCAGGCCCTCGGCGCTGCCGTCACAGGCGGGCTTGTTGCCGTTGGTCACCAGCACGCGCGCCGCGCCCCGTTCGATCAGCCCGGCGGCGGCGGCTTCGGAGGTGTCGAATTCGCGTTGGCACAGCAGCCCGGCCTCTTCGAGGTTCACGTAGAGCAAGGCGCGGCCATGGGCCAGGAAGGGGCGCAGCCGTTCGGCCTTGCCGGGCGAGGCAGGCGCCACGCGCAGGTCGGCGCGGGCGAAGGCGGGGGAGGCGGCGATCTCTTCCAGCAGCATCAGCGTCAGGTTGCCGTCCAGCGCCACCGGCCCTTCGAAAGGTGCGGCCTCGCTGGCCAGGCTGCCATCGGTCAGGGGCCGCAGGATCTTGGCGCCCGCGGCTTCAAGGGAATGGGCGTCGGCGATGGCGGCGATCAGGCCGTTGGCGCCCTCGATGGCCATGTAGCGGTCGGTCGGCAGATCCTCGGACCGGTAGACGTGGGCGGTTTCCATTCCCAGCTCGTGACAGGCATGGATCAGCTCGTCGCCCTCGGGGTCCTGGCCCACGGCGGTCAGCAGGACGGGGCGCATCCCGAAGCGGGCCAGGGTCATGGCGATGTTCATCGCCACGCCGCCGGGCAGGCGGGTGATGCGGCCGGGCACGTCCGAGCCCTGGCGCATGTGGCTGGCGGAACGGCCGATGATGTCCCAAAGGACGGAGCCGATGCAGAGGATCTCGGGCAGGGGGGCGGTCTGTCTGGTCATGCGCTCTTTTGGCGGCGTTGCGCGGGCCGCGCAAGCCTTGGCAGGGCGCGCGGGCCGGGATATTTCGTCCCTGCCGCAGACTTGCGCGATGGCCCCCGGACCGGGCCGGGACAAGCGGGCTTGCGCCCCGGAGCGTTTGCCTCTATGAGAGCGCCACTTAATCCCGCAGGCGGGGTCGGGCCTATGGGGGAGACATCCCCATGCGTCCACCGGTTGACCAGATGGTTCACACCCCCGCCAAGGCGCAAACCGGAAAGGATAGAAGCATGGCTCTTCCCGAGTTCTCCATGCGTCAGCTGCTCGAAGCTGGCGTTCACTTCGGCCACCAGACGCAGCGCTGGAACCCCCGCATGGGCGAGTTCATCTACGGCGCCCGCAACGGCATCCACATTCTCGACCTGACGCAGACCGTCCCGATGCTGGACGCCGCGCTGAACGTGATCCGTGATACCGTTGCCAAGAACGGCCGCGTGCTGTTCGTCGGCACCAAGCGCCAGGCCTCCGGCCCGATCGCCGAAGCCGCCGAGAAATGCGCGCAGTACTACATGAACCACCGCTGGCTGGGCGGCACACTGACCAACTGGAAGACCGTCTCCCAGTCGATCAACCGCCTGAAGGAAATCGACGAACGTCTGGACGGCGGCGCCGAGGGCCTGACCAAGAAAGAGCGTCTGGGCATGGAGCGCGAGCAGACCAAACTGCAGGCGTCCCTGGGCGGTATCCGTGAAATGGGCGGCGTGCCGGACCTTCTGTTCGTCATCGACGTCAAGAAAGAGCAGCTGGCCATCGCCGAAGCCAAGAAGCTGGGTATCCCGGTCGTGGCCGTGGTCGACACCAACTGCTCGCCCGAGGGCGTGGACTACATCATCCCCGGCAACGATGACGCCGCTCGCGCCATCTCCCTGTACTGCGACCTGGCCTCGCGCGCTGCCCTGGACGGCATGACCGCCCAGCTGGGCGCCGCTGGCGTCGACGTCGGCGAATTCGTCGAGGGCCTCGAAGAGGAAGCCCTGGCCGAAGAAGGTGCCGAAGCCCAGGCGTAAGCCCGCGCTTTACAGAACTGTCACCGGCCGCATGTTAACGGCGGCCGGACCCCATTTCAGACCGTAAGGAGATCTCCCGATGGCGATCACTGCTGCACAGGTTAAAGAACTGCGCGAAATGACCGGCGCAGGCATGATGGATGCCAAGAAGGCGCTGACCGAAACCGACGGCGACATGGACGCCGCCGTTGACTGGCTGCGCACCAAGGGCCTGGCGAAAGCCGCGAAGAAATCCGGCCGTACCGCCGCCGAAGGCCTCGTGGCCGTCGAAGTGTCCGGCACCACCGGCGTCGCCGTCGAGGTGAACGCCGAGACCGACTTCGTCGCCAAGAACGCCGAGTTCCAGGACATGGTCGCCGGCATCGCCAAGGTTGCCACCGGTGTCGACAGCGTCGAAGCCCTGGCCGACGCCGAGCTGGACGGCAAGAAGGTCTCCGAGGTGGTCACCGACAAGATCGCCAAGATCGGCGAGAACATGACCCTGCGCCGGATGGCCAAGATCGAAGGTGACGTCGTGGCCTCCTACGTCCACAACGCTGCCGCGCCTGGCCTCGGCCAGATCGGCGTGCTGGTCGCCCTGAAGGGCGGCGACGAAGCCTTCGGCAAGCAGGTCGCGATGCACATCGCCGCCGCGAACCCCGCCGCGCTGAACGAAGCAGAGCTGGACCCGGCCGTCGTCGAGAAAGAGCGCCAGGTGCAGATCGACATCGCGCGCGAATCCGGCAAGCCGGAGCAGGTCATCGAGAAGATGATCGTCGGCCGCATGAAGAAGTTCCTCGGCGAGGTGACCCTGCTGGGTCAGGCCTTCGTGGTGAACCCCGACCTGACCGTCGAGGAAGCCGCCAAGGAAGCCGGTGCCGAAATCCTGGGCTTCGTCCGCCTGCAGGTCGGTGAAGGCATCGAGAAGGAACAGGAAGACTTCGCAGCCGAAGTGGCCAAGGCCGCTCAGGGCTGATCGATCCGGGCGCCACGGCGTCCGCTGGTTCCGCTAAGATCCGGAAAAGGGGTCGGGGTTTCCCGGCCCCTTTTCATGCGCGCCCGGCCCGTCCTTTGCAACATATTGGAACGGCTGGGGCTTTTGCCCTTGTCCTCGACCTTGGTCGAGGCGTTACCTTCGCCCTTGTATCGTTCAAGGCCCGGGGGGAGGGGTGCAGGCATGGCAGGCAGGCAGGGGCATTTCCACCGCTTCCTCGTGGCGGGCGGGCTCACGAACCTCGGGGACGGGGTGGCGACGCTGGCCTGGACCTGGCTGGCCACGCAGCTGACCCGCGACCCCTTCCTGATCTCGCTGATGCCCGTGGCGCTGCGTCTGCCGTGGTTCCTCTTTGCTATTCCCGCCGGGTTGGTGACCGATCGCGTCAGCCGCAAGAAGCTGTTGCTGGCCATGGATGTGGCGCGCGGACTGGCCTTTGCCCTGGCGGCGGCCGCCATCTGGCAGGCCCTGCCGCTGGCAGATCCACCGGAGGACGGCGTGGCCGAGGTCGGGCTGTTCGTCACCCTGGCGCTTTGTGCGGCCGCCATCGGCCTGGCCGAAGTGTTCCGCGACACCGCTGCTCAGACGGTGCTGCCCTCGCTGGTGGACCCCGACCGCCTGGAAAGCGCCAACGCGCGCTTCTCGGCGGTGGAAATCCTGGGCAACACGTTGCTCGGTCCCGCCGTGGGGGCCTTTCTGATCGCCGCCGCGTTGCCGCTGCCCTTCCTGCTTAACGCCGCCGCCTACCTTTCGGCCACCGTATTGGTTGCCGGGGTCGGCATTCGCCAGCGCCGCCCTGCCGGCACGCGCCGGCACTGGCGGCATGAGTTCACCGAGGCGGCGGGCTTCTTGATCCAGCAGCCGACACTGCGGTTGCTGGCGCTCTTCACCGGGGTCTTCAACGGGTTGCACCAAATGGTCGTCGTGGGCCTCGTCCTTTTCGCACAGGAGGTACTGGGCCTCGGCGCTGGCGCCTATGGCCTGGTCTTGTCCGCCGGGGCCTCGGGTGGCTTGGTCGCCGGGCTGGTCGCCGCGCCCCTGATCGCACGCGTCGGCGGGGCACGGTTGGCGCAGCTGTCGTCGGCGGTCATTGCCCTGGCTTTCCTGGCCGTGCCGCTGGCGGGCGGTGGCGTGGGGGTGGCGGCCTGCCTGATGGTGTTCTCCTTCCTAGGGCTGTTGTGGGACACCGTGTCGATCTCCTATCGACAGCGCGCCGTCCCGGACGAGATGCGCGGGCGGGTCAATGCGCTTTACCGGATGGCGTCCTGGGGCATGATGCCCGTGGGGCTAATGGTGTCGGGGCTGGTCGTGGACCTGGGCGAACGGATCATGCCCCGCGAGGTCGCGCTGACGCTTCCCTTCCTCGTTGCCGGGGGCGGGGTCGCCGTGATGACGTTGCTGGCCTGGCGCGGGATCGGTCGCGGCTTCGGCCGCCCGCCCGGCGTTCCCTCGGCCTGAAGGAAAGGCGAGCGCCCAAAACGGTGTCGGTCGGGACAACCGACACCGCCTTTGGCAGGTGCTCGTCTAATGGGGATGGCACGAGATCCTTGCCAGACTGCCGGATGGGAGGGCGGATCAATACGCCCCCCAACCGACTCCGGTTTCCCGGCCAACCCGCAGGGCCCTGAAATCACAGGGGTGCAGGCCGGATGCTCCATGGCTCAAAGCCACCACTCACGGAACATCTGGACAATGCGTTTTTTACCGCGTGATCGAAAGTAAGGGAAACCTTACCCGATCACAGAGACTTAGCGAAAATGGCCTAAAAGACTGGTATTCCATACCTTTGCCGCAAGACGCCAAGCGGCGTCAAGCGTCCAGGATGAACATCTGGTTCAGGAAGGCGGCTTTGAGCACAGCCTGTGCCGTGGTTTCCACGTTTAGGTTCTCGCGGGCCAGGCGCAGGTGCTTTTCCACGGTGGCCGTGGTCAGCCCCATGAGCAGGGCGATGTCCTGTGTCGTCTTACCGTCGCCGACCCATTGCAGCGCCTCGCGCTGGCGTCGGGTCAATTCCCGCGCGGGGCCGGAATAGGGCAGGGTCAGGATCTTCAGGTGGGCGACGTTGTTCATGATGACAATGTCGCGACCATGTTCGGCCCAGACTGCATCCACCTCGTCCTGACTCATGTCGGCGCGCGCGGTCAGGGCGATGGCGCCCTTTGTGCGCGGCGAGATGCTCTTGAACGAGATCGAGTAGCCGGCGCGGACGCCCATGGAACGGTTGAACTCGATCACCTTCCGCTCACTCTCGGTCAGCACGCCCGAGGCCGTCATTTCCCCGAGCAGGCGCCAGGAACAGGCGCCTTCGTTGTCCAATGCCCAGCGGACCATGGGCGCATGGAAGTAAAGCCCCTTGCCGAGGAAGGCGTCGCGGTAGGTCGCGGAATGGTTAGTCAGGATGACGAAATCTTCGGGGTCGCCCAGCGAGGTGGCGGTACGGTAGCGCGTGAAACCATAAAGCAGACGGTCGAAGCCGAACTCTCCCATGCGCTTGCAATGCAGATCCCACAGCGCCTCGATTGATGGCGCGTTGGTGAGTTGTTCCAAGTATTCGCGGCGCATCATTCTGGTCCTTTCCCCCCGGTAGACCTGGCCTGTGAATGCGGGGTGTCGGACATGCGGGACGGCGTGACAGAGGCCCGGCATGTCCGACAGCACCCAGCGGGTTTAGCCCGAGAGATGCTGGTTTGTCGAGCGCGGTATCAACGCGTTGGCCGCTTGGACAGTTGGCTGGTGTCACCTGCCTGCGCAACGGGCGTCGCGCCGTGGCCTACAATTCCCGCGCCGTGAAGCGCGGCGTCCCAGCCGTAAACCGATCTCGGGTCCAGAGGCCCTGCGACGCCTTGCGGCCGCGCGCTGCTGTCTGCCGCAGCATCGCAGCCCTGGGGCGGGTCACGCCAGCTTGGCGCCGTCACCAGAGGTCGAGGTCGCCGGCGCCGTGGGAAGGCGGATGTTCCTTAGCCCCGGTCTGTCTTATGCTTCTCTTCGATGCCGTCAGGATGGGCGCGATGGATTCCTGCATGTCGACCGTTTCCTGCAGCGCGGAGTGGGTCATCCGCTGCCCTTCCGCCCAGCCCAGGGCCGGGCCGAAGCGCAGCAGGATCCCCTCCAGATCCTTCAGCGCCTGACGCATGTAGTCGATCCGCTGCAGGTTCAGAAAAGCGTCCTCAGCCAGGGGCTTGCAAGTGCAGAGACTGGCGGACAGCGCCTCCTCCAGGCCGGTGGTCAGGGCCCGCAGTCCGGCGACCTGTCCCGCAAGGATCTCGGCCAGTTCCGGGGCCTCGATCTCGACATGGTCGGTCGGAGGATCGCCGGGTCGGTCGGGGGCGCCGGTCTGCATCACAGGCGTCCGACGACAGCCTCGATACAGGCGCGCAGGTCATTGGGCTCAAACGGCTTCTTGAGGAAGTTGTTCATTCCGAGTTGCTTGCCCTTGTCGATGATTGCCTTGTCCGCCTTGCCGGTGATCAGGATGAAACCGACGCCCTTGGTCTTGGCGCCGCTGCGCAGGTGCTGCAGCAGTTGCAGGCCGTCCATCCCCGGCATGTTGAAGTCAGAGATCACCAGGTGCACCGGCTTGGCTTCCAAGGTCTTGAGCGCCGAGGGGCCGTCCGACGTGCTGGCGACGTTGGTAATGCCGAAGGCGTCCAGGGCCTGGGTGATGAGCCCGCGGCTGGTCGACATATCATCCACCACCATGATTCTGATCTGGTCTCTCAGGGCCATTCAAGCATTCCTTCCCGGCTTAGCGTGTCGCGGAGGCGGCCGCGCGGTAGGCCGTCATCCCGTTGGGGTCAAAGAGGGTCATGGCCGAATCCGAGATTCGCTCGGAATGGCCAAGGAAGATCCAGCCGCCGTCGCCAAGGCGCTGACGGAAGCGGGGCCAGAGCGAGGCCTGGGTGTCCGCATCGAAGTAGATCACCACGTTGCGGCAGAAGATGGCGTCGAATTGCCCCTTCATCGGCCAGTCGCGCAGCAGGTTAAGTTCGCGAAAGCGGACGACCCGCCTGATCTGCTCACTGACCCGGTACTGGCCGGATGTGCCCGCGCGTTCAAGATAGCTTTTCCGCATCTCCGCGGGGATCCCGCTGATCTGCTGTTCCGAGTAAGTTGCCGCCTGAGCCTTGTCGAGGATCACCGGATCGATGTCCGTGCCGAGGATCAGTATATCGCGGGTGAACAGATCCGGTGCCGCCTGGTGGAGGCACATGGAGATCGAATACGGCTCCTGCCCGGAGGAACAGCCGGCCGACCAGATGCGTACCCTTTGCCCATTGCGTGCCTTCTGTAGCAGGACCGGCAGAACCTTTTCGCGCAGGATGTCGAAGTGATGGGACTCCCGAAAGAAATGAGAGACGTTGGTGGTCAGGGCCGAGATCATCTGACGCCGTTCCTCGTCTCCGGCCGCAGAGACAACGAAGCGGCAGTAGCTTTCGTAGTTCGGCTGGCCGGTCGCCATCAGGCGTTTGCGCAGGCGCGACTGAACCATGGTCATCTTGCCTTCCGGCAGGACAAGCCCGGCCTCTTTCTTGGCCATCTCGGCTATGGTGGCGAACGACTTGCCGTCCATCACCGTTCCCGAACTATCCGAGGCGGTGCGCGTCATGCGACCTCGTCACTTGCGGCGGGCACGACGGCCCGAAGGTCCAGAACCCGGATCATCCGATCATCGATCACGGTCAGCGAGCGGACCACCGACATTTGTGGATCGGTGGACATGTCGGGGGGCAGTTGCAGGTCATCTTCGGTGATGGCGACGATGTCGGAGACCGCGTCGACCAGCAGGCCGGTGAGTGTGCCGTTCAGGTTGACCACGATGATCACGTTGCGGTCATTGGTTTCCTGGGATGGCAGATGCAGGCGCCGCGCCAGGTCCATCACCGGCAGGACCGTGCCCCGCAGATTGATCACGCCCCGCATGTAGTCGGGCGCATGGGGCATCGGTGTCGTGCGCGTCCAGCCGCGGATTTCCCGGACCGACATGATGTCGAGCGAGTATTCCTGATCCGCGACTCGAAAGGTCAACAGCTCAAGATCGTTGTTCTGGCCCTGTTCACTCATTGGCGATCATCCTTTCCGAAAGCATGAGATCTGCGCCGCGCATGTGGCCCATCCCGGCAATGACATCGGCGGGGTCGAGGATCAGTGCGATCTGCCCGTCCCCGAGGATCGTTGCCGCGGCGATGCCCGGCGCGCGATAGAAACTATCATCCAGGCCCTTGATGACGACCTGACGCTGGTCCTGGATACCGTCGATCACCAGGGCAGCCCGCGTGCTATCCTCCAGGACGATCAACAGGACGATGGCACCGGCCTCGGTCTTGCGCTGCTGGCGGTAGCCCAGCATCACGCCGAGATCGTAAAGCGGCACGAACCCTCCACGGACCCGAACGACATAGTGCCCCGGGCGCAGCATCTGCACATCGTCGGGGCCCAGGGACAAGGTCTCGACAACCACGTTCAGGGGCAAAACCAGCGTTTCTCCCGCGACGTTCACCACCATCCCGTCGAGGACAGCCAGCGTCAGCGGCAGGCTGATCGAGAATGTCGTTCCCTTGTTCGGTTCCGAATTGATGGTGATACGCCCGCCGAGGCTCTGGATCGCGGTCTTGACGACATCCATGCCGACGCCGCGGCCGGAGAGGTTGGATACGGTCTTGGCGGTCGAGAAGCCCGGCAGGAAGAGCAGATTGTCGATCTCGCTGTCGCTGAGTTGGATTTCGGGAGGGATCAACCCCTTGCTGACCGCGATTTCCTGCACGCGTTTGCGATTGATGCCAGCGCCGTCGTCAGCGACTTCGATGATGACGCGGCCCGAGCGGTGGGCCGCGGTCAGTTTCACGGTGCCAGCGCGAGGTTTCCCGGCCTTTTCCCGGTCCGCTGCGCCTTCCAGCCCGTGATCCACCGCGTTGCGGATCATGTGCGTCAGCGGGTCCGACAGCCGTTCGATGACCGTCTTGTCGACCTCGGTGCCCTCGCCCTCGGTGATCAGGCGGACGTCCTTGTCGACGGCGGCGGAGGCCTCACGCACGATCCGCGACATGCGCTGGAACAGCGACTTGACCGGCTGGGCACGGATCATCATCACGCTGTCCTGGATGTCGCGGGTCAGCCGCTGAAACTCTTCCAGGCCGTTCATCGCGTCGGAATGAGGGGAGAGGCCTGCCTCGTCCAGGCTTTGCGACAGCATGGCCTGATTGATCACCAGTTCCCCGACCAGGTTCACTAGCCGCTCGATGCGCTCCAGGTCGACCCGCACGACGGACTTCGCCGCGGCCGCGCCACCCTTGCGGGCCTCGCCGGTGTCCTTCGCGGACTCTCTCTCCTCGGATTTCCCAGCCGTCGTCGGGGGGGGAGCGACTTGCGGTTCCAGCGTTTCGGGAAGGGCTGCCTCAGGCTCTGCCTCCTCGGGCAGCGCCTTGGACAGTTCCTCCGGCAGGGGGGCAATTTCAGTGGGGCCTTGCTCCGGGGCCGCGCCGGTGATCTCGATCTCGCACAGCCCGTCGACGAACTCGAAAACGTCACGGATCTCCGGTTCGGCAGCTTCGGTTTCCAGCTCGATCAGCCATTCGATATAGGGTGTCTCGGGCGCCAGATCCTCCAGCGCGGGCAGGTCGGCCAGGTTGCAGCGAACGCTCGACGTGCCCAGATCGCAAAGGTTGCGCAGCAGCATCAATGGCTCATTGCCTGTCGCGAACAGCTCTTGCTCGGGCTTGAACCGGATGGTGAAGTGATTGGCCGTCGGCGCGTCGAGATCGGGCAGATCAAGGCCCAGGCTCAGCCCCATTGGCTGGAAGTCCTCCGGAGCGACTTCCTCCGCGCCGCCCTCGTCCCCCAGCAGGGCGTCGAGCCGGGTCAGAAGCTCTTCGCTGGTCTCCTCTGGCAGGGGGGTCTCATCCCGGCAGGCCCGAACGAGATCCGACAGGTGGTCCGCGGCCAGGAAGAACAGTTTCATAGCGTCGCTGTCGGGATGCAGGACACCGTTGCGCACCTCGTCCAGAACGGTCTCGTAGCGGTGCGCGAAGCGGACCAGGGCTTCCAGGCCGAATGCCCCGGCGCCGCCCTTGATGGAATGGACCGCCCGGAAGACGACGTTGATGGTCTCGGGGTCCTCGCTGCCGTCCTCGGCCTCTTCCATCTCCTGCAGGCCATCCTGCAGGGCTTCGAGCAACTCCTCGCATTCGATGAAGAAGGAGGCGCGGATTTCCGCCATCGGGTCGTTCTGATCGGACATTCCAGGCTCTCCTCTTATCCGGCGACCATCTGCAGGGCTTTGACCAGCTTGGCAGGATCGAAGGGTTTGACGATCCAACCCGTGGCTCCAGCCTCCCGCGCCCGCATCTTCAGTTCCGGTGCACTTTCGGTGGTCAGAACCAGGATCGGCGTGGCGCGGTGCTCTTCCTGGTCGCGGACGGCGTCGATGAAGCCGAAGCCGTCCATGCGCGGCATGTTGATGTCGGTGATGATCGCGTCGGGGCTGAGCCCGTCGAGCACCTCGATCCCATGCACGCCATCTTCGGCCAGGTGCACCTCGATCCCGGCGGGCATAAGCGCCATGCGGATCATGTCGCGCATCGTGCGGCTGTCATCCACCGCGAGAACTTTCATGCTCATCCGCGCCCCTCCGCGAGGGTTTCCGGGGAGAACCCCATCTGGGCGAGCTGTTCGACCACCTTGTCGCTGAGGTTGGTCAGCGACATCGCGTGTCCCTTGCTGCGCAGGGAGGTGGCGGCGGAGAGCAGGACCTGGAGGCAAAGCGCGCCGATCTGGGTGACCTGGCTGCCGTCGAGCACCACATCGCCGTCGAGCCGCCCTCGCAGCGCCTCGGCCAGAGGGGCCGCCGCCGGCAGATCCAGCTTGGGTTGAAGGACCAGCGGCTCAGTCATGGCCACCTGCCGGGGTTCAGAAGGCGGAGCGATTGCATGCCGGTCTCCCATCATTCCATTGCGTCGGGACGGTGATAGGGTCTGCCCCGTTAAGACGAAGTTACGCGGCATGGGCTTTGACGGGCTTTTTGGCTCCGGCGCCTGTCAGGGCCGCCGGTGAACAGCAACAAATCTCTGAAAATAGGTCTGAAAAGAGAAAACCCCACGTCGGATTCAATCGACGCGGGGCAGTCATCTGGGCCGGATTGCCGGTCTGGTGTCAGCGGTCAGTCACGACGGCGACGGCGCGATCCGCGACCCGTGCCGGCGCTGGCGGAGGCGCGGGCGGCCTCGGCGAAGGTGCTGCCTTCGGCCACGGCATCGACCACGCGCGAGAAGCGGATCCAGTCGCCCCCGTTGGGGTCGGCGTTCATCAGCAGGTTGGCGGCCTTCACCGCCTCCATCTCGACCTGGCGGACCGGGTTCATGATGGCCGAGGTCATGCCGGAGGCGATGGCCATCGGCAGGAAGGCGGCGTTGACCCCGTGGCGATGCGGCAGGCCGAAGGAGATGTTGGAGGCGCCGCAGGTGGTATTCACCCCAAGTTCGTCGCGCAGTTTGCGCACCAGTTCGAACACCTGGCGCCCGGCGGTGGCCATGGCGCCCACGGGCATGACCAGCGGGTCGACGACGATGTCATGGGCCGGGATGCCGTAGTCTGCGGCCCGTTCGACGATCTTCTTGGCCACCGCAAAGCGCACCTCCGGGTCCTCGGAAATGCCGGTGTCATCGTTGGAGATGGCCACCACCGGCACGTTGTATTTCTTGATCAGCGGTAGCACCAGCTCCAGCCGGTCCTCTTCCCCGGTGACGGAATTGACCAGCGGCCGGCCCGTCGCGGCCTCCAGACCCGCCTCCAGCGCCCCGGGGACCGAGCTGTCGATGCACAGCGGCACATCGACCAGCCCCTGCACCAGCTCGACGATGGAGCGCATCAGAGGCGGTTCGGTCTCATTCGGGTTGGGGTTCGAGTTGTAGACCACGCCCGCGTTGATATCGAGAACGGCCGCCCCGCAGGCCACCTGTTCCAGCGCGTCCTTCTCGACGGTAGAGTAGTCGCCCGCCTCCAGCTCAGCCGCCAGCTTCTTCCGGCCGGTGGGATTGATGCGCTCTCCGATCACGCAGAAGGGTTCGTCGAAGCCGATGGTGACGGTCTTGGTGGCCGATTCCAGTGTCGTGCGGGTCATGTGGTGTCCCCTTTGAAAAGACGCGAGAGTGAAAACGTCGGACTGCGCGGCCCGGGCGCCCCAAGGGACCAGCGCAGGTCTCTGTGTAGGGCCCCCGGGGGGGGCGGTGTTCAGGCCTCGGCCTGGACAGGGGCGAGGACGCCGGCACCATGGCGGGCGGCGAACTCGGCGGAGGCGCGGATGCCGCCCAGGGGGAAGACGTGGATCTGCTCGATCAGGCCCAGGTCGTCGGCGCTGGCAAGATCCGACAGGATCTCCACCGGCTCGTAGGGCATCATCAGCTTGGTCACATCCATGGCGCGTTTCTGCAGCACCTTCAGCGAGGGGCCGACGCCGCAGGCGATGGCGAACTTGATCAGCGTCTGCAGCTTTGCCGGGCCGGCGATGCCGAGGTGGACGGGCAGGGTGATCCCCTCGTCGCGCAGACGGCGCGACCAGGCCAGAACCGGCGCGGCGTCGAAGGCGAATTGCGTCGCCATGGCCATCTGCGCATCGGTGCGTTCCGAAAATGCCTGCTTCCAGCGCAGCGCCTCCATCACGGTGGCGTCGGATCCATCCGGGTCGATGTCCAGGTTGCCTTCGGGATGGCCGGCCACGTGCAGACGGGTGAAGCCGGCGCGATCGAACAGCCCGGTTTCCAGCAGCTGCATGGAGCAGTGAAAATCGCCATGGGGGGCCTTCACCCCGCCCGCCAGAAGCAACGCCTGGCGGACGCCGGCCTCGCCCTGATAGCGGGCGATCCAGTCTTCCAGCACCTGGGCATCGGCGATGATGCGCGCCGGGAAATGGGGCATCACGTCGAAGCCGTCATCGGACAGCCGCGCGGCGGTCTCGACCATTTCCTCGATCGGCGTGCCCTCGATATGGGCGATGTAGACGCGGGTGCCTTGCGGAAGCAGCGCCTTGAAATCGTCGATCTTGGCGGCGGTGCGGGGCATCACCTCGATCGAGTAGCCCGCCAGCAGACCGGAGATGTCGGTGGGCTGACCGGCGCCACCACCGGCGGCTTGTTTGCGGCGGAAGGGAAGGAGGGCCATGGGCGGCTCCGCATCTGGGCGCCGGGGCGCCGGGTTGGCATCAGGCGGGCGCGCGGCCGCCGTTGGCGATAAGCGTCTTGAGTCTGTCCTGATCGTAGTCGGCGTCGAGCCGGGCGATTGCGTCATCTGCGACCTGTTGTGGATCGCCATCGACCTCCTGCGGGTCACCCTTGCGCCATTCGGCCAGATAATCGTCGGTGCCGGCCGCGCCGGAGGCCATGGCGGCGCGGTCGATCGCCTGTTCGAACCGTTCCGGCAGCGGTGCCTTGGCCGCGCGCCGTCCCTTGCCGACGATGACCTGGGCGGGGATATCGCGCCAGTAGAGGATGGTAAGCTGGGGCATCGGGTCCTCCTGTCTTTGTCCGACCCTGCGCGCAGACGGGCCGTGCGGCGTGCCGGGGCGCGACCTGCCCGCGCGGGAATGCGACCTGGGCGGCGGTTGTGCGCCAGGCGTCCAGGCTGGCCGGTTCCGGCACTGTGCTGGGCCCGCTGTGCAAACGTGACTGGCGTATGGTGCGCTGAAGCACGGTTTCCGCAGGGTGCCTTGGCTGACGTGCAAAAAGGTTGAAATCACGGCCGCACCTGTAAATTCAGGGTCCTGCGGCCCGCGACATGGCTGAACGGGCGTTTCGCGATCACGGCATGGTGAGCAACCATCTTGCGCCTCAGCCCCCGACACACTACCTTCGATCCCAACACGATATAGGAGGGCGCAAAGATGGCGCCCAGGCGTCCCAAAGGTGCGGGCGCATTCCCGAAACCGGTCGAAGGCCCCGCATCCAACGCCCCAGACCCGGCGGAGCTCTATGCTGCGCTGGACCTGGGCACAAATAGCTGTCGCATGCTGATCGCCCAACCCAAGGGCTCTCAGTTCCATGTGGTCGACAGTTTCTCGAAATCCGTTCAGCTCGGTTCCGGGCTCGAACGCTCTGGTCGGCTGTCCAGGTCTTCGATGGCGCGGACGGTGCAGGCCATGCGGATCTGCAAGCAGAAGCTTCAGCGCCACAAGGTGTCGCACATGCGGCTGGTGGCCACCGAAGCCTGTCGGCGGGCCTGCAATGCGAAGAACTTCATCCAGCAGGTGCGTCGGGAGACCGGTTTGCGGCTCGAGATCATCGAGCCGGAGGAAGAAGCACGGCTTGCCGTGATTTCCTGCGCGCCGCTTGTCAGCACGCGCACGGAGCAGCTTCTGGTGGTCGACATCGGGGGCGGGTCCACCGAGCTGGTCTGGATCGACCTGACCTCTGTGCCGCATCGCGACCGGCCGAAGGCGATCATGCGGCTGCACGCAGGGTTCCACCCGCCCGAAAGCCCGTTTCCGGCGGCCAAGGTCGTCGACTGGATCTCCGTGCCCCTGGGCGTGGCGACCCTGCGCGACCAGTTCCGCGACGTGGAGGACGACAGCGCGCGCTTCGCGCTGATGTCCTGGTTCTTCGAGGAAAGCCTGGCGGAGTTCGCGCCCTACAAGGACGAACAGGCGCGGGAGGGTTTCCAGATCATCGGGACCTCCGGCACGGTGACCACGGTCGCGGCCAGCCACCTCGGGCTGAAACGCTATGACCGGACCAAGGTTGATGGCTTGCGGATGACCTCCGACCAGATCGATCGGGTGATCCGCGGCTATCTGGATGCCGGTCCCGAAGGGCGCCGGCGCGATCCGCGCATCGGTCAGGACCGTCAGGCCCTGATCATGTCGGGGGCCGCGATCCTGCAGGCGCTGCTGCGCTGCTGGCCGACGGACCGGCTCAGCGTGGCGGACCGTGGCCTGCGCGAAGGGTTGCTCTATGCTCAGATGAGCGCCGACGGCGTGCTGGAAGACGGTCCGTTCTAAGGCCGGATCAGACCTTTGCGAAACCGCCCCCTTTGACAGCGGGGCGGTTTTGCTATTCTAAGCGGGGCTTCCGTGCGAACGGGGAAGGGGGCGCTGCCCTCGTCGCGGCAGGCCGTGGCTCCCCCCGGGATACATTTGGCAAAGAGAAGAGGTGGGCCGTGGCCAAGAAACCGACCGGCAAGAATACATCGGGGCGTGGCCAGCGGGATCTGACCGTGAAGGTGAAGACCGCGCGGGGCCGAAAGCTGTCGTCGACGCGCTGGTTGCAGCGGCAGCTGAACGATCCCTACGTGGCCCGCGCCCGGGCCGAGGGCTATCGCGGGCGCGCGGCCTTCAAGATCATGGAGCTGGACGACAAGTTCCGCTTTCTCGTGCCCGGTGCGCGAGTGGTCGATCTGGGCTGTGCCCCCGGTGGCTGGATCCAGGTGGCCGTGCCCCGGATCAATGCCCTGGGTGAGAAGAAGGGCAAGGCCGTGGGCACCATCCTGGGCGTTGACCTGCAGGAGGTCGATCCGATCCCCGGCGCCGAAATCCACCAGCTTGATTTCATGGCCGATGGCGCCGACGAGCAGGTGAAGGCCTGGCTGGGGGGCGAGGCCGATGTGGTCATGTCCGACATGGCGGCCTCTTCTTCTGGGCACAAGCAGACCGATCACCTGCGGATCATCGCGCTTTGCGAGGCGGCGGCCTATCTGTCCTTCGACGTACTGGCCGCCGGGGGCACCTTCGTGGCCAAGGTCCTGGCCGGCGGCGCCGAAGGGGATCTGCAGCAGTTGCTGAAGCAGAAGTTCACCAAGGTGCACCACATGAAGCCGCCCTCGTCCCGGTCCGACAGCTCTGAAAAGTTCGTCGTCGCCACAGGCTTCCGTGGCGGGCGCGTGGCGGAGCCCAAGGAGGACGAGGATCCCGAGGCCGGTCCGCTCGGCTGACCCGGCAGGAGGAGCCTACGCCGTCGGTGTCCCCCTGGTGCCGCTGCAGAACGGGCAAGGGAGAGACCAGATCACCTTGCAGAACAGGGGGGCTTACGGTGCGATCCGCGCTGTGCCCAGGGTTGGCCAGTTGACGGCGAACCGATGCATCCTGCTCGACGAACGAGGTGTCGTGCAGTGCAGCCAAGCCCACGAGGCTTGGGTTGCCTGCGCGTGAGCGACAAGGGCGGGACCGCAAGCCGCTGGCGCGGCGCGGCTGGTACGCAGAACTATTCTTGCCTGATGAAGCGATAGCCCTGGCCACCGGACAGCGTCCCTGGACCACCTGTCGCCGCGATCGGTTCAAGGCGTTCATCGCGGTCTTGGTGGGCGTGCACGATGGTCCGGCAGAGGGGCGCAGTCTGCCGCAGACGATTGACCGCAGTTGCTCCGGGCGCGGATCGGGCGCGACGGCACGACGGGGGCCGCCGATCTGCCCGACGGGACGATCATCGCCCGGGAGCGGGAACGCCTTCCTGATTATGAAGGAGGCCATGCACCGCTGGGGGGGGCGAGGGGGGACGGCGAGGCCTTTCCCCTGAACGAGTGGTCTGTCACTGTGCTGACCCCGACGCCGCCGCTGGATGTCTTTCGGCGGGACTTCCAGCCCGAAATGCGCGCAAGCGTCCCCGGGGGCGCCTGACGCCAGGCCCCGGCGCGCCACTTTCGCCCTTTCGGTCAATCACCAGCGAGCTATGGTGCCGACGCAGGCCCCGTGCCGATCCCGTGCACACCCCGCGGAAGGAGCAGACCATGACCCCCCTTGCCATCACTCTCGGCGACCCTGCCGGAATCGGTCCCGAGATCGCGCTGAAAGCCCTGGCGGGCGCGGGGACGCAGGCCGGTGTCCTGCTGGGTCAACGCGCGGCGGCTGAGCGCGCCCTGACGCTGCTCCCCGACGACTGGATACTGCAAGAGGTTGAAAGCGCGGCGGAGGCCACTTCGGCCCCGAACGCCTTGCGCCTGATCGACACCGGCCCGTCGGTCGCGGCCCCGGCGCCCTATGGTGCCATTGCTGCCGAGGCCGGACAGGCGGCCTATGCCGCGATCCGCCGTGCCATCGCACTGGCCATGTCGGGGGAGGTTTCGGGCATCGTCACCGCGCCCATCCACAAGGAAGCCCTGAGCGCCGCCGGTGTTCCCTTTCCGGGTCATACGGAGATGCTGGCCCATCACGCGGGCGGGGTGCAGGTGGCCATGATGCTGGCCAACGACGAGATCCGTACGGTGCTGGTGACGATCCATGTGGCCCTGCGCGACGCCGTGGCGCTGGCGGATTTCGACGCCAACCTGCGGGCGATCCGGCTGGCTCATGAGGGCTGTCTTGCCTTCGGCATCGCTCAACCGCGCATCGCGGTTGCCGGCCTGAATCCCCATGCGGGGGAGGGCGGATTGTTTGGCCGAGAAGAGATCGAGATCATCGCCCCCGCCATTGCCGCAGCGCGCGACGAGGGGATGGAGGTCTCCGGCCCCTGGCCCGGGGATACCGTCTTCATGCAGGCCCGCAAGGGGCAGTTCGACGTCGTTGTCGCGCAATACCATGATCAGGGCCTGATCCCGGTGAAGTACATGGGGCTGGAGGAGGGCGTCAACATCACGCTGGGTCTGCCCTTCGTGCGGACCTCCCCCGACCATGGGACCGCCTTCGACATCGCCGGTACCGGCAAGGCTGATCCACGCTCCATGTCCCTGGCCCTGTCGCAGGCGCTTCGGATGGCAGAGGCCCGGTGCCAAGGGGCGTAATTGCAGCGGATTTGCAAACCCGATTGGAGGGTATGCAAATGCAGGTCTGCGAAGTGTCGTTTGCATAAAGCGATATGCAAATCTCAACTTTGCATTTTGCAAAGCGGTTCGGCGCCATCACGACTTTCCTTGAGCCTTGAGCCTTGAGCCTTGAGCCTTGAGCCTTGAGCCTTGAGCCTTGAGCCTTGAGCCTTGAGCCTTGAGCCTTGAGCCTTGAGCCTTGAGCCTTGAGCCTTGAGCCTTGAGCCTTGAGCCTTGAGCCTTGAGCCTTGAGCCTTGAGCCTTGAGCCTTGAGCCCTCGATGGCCGGACAGATTACCGCACCTGTCGGCGCGCAGCGTTTAACGGCGATTTAACCAACCTATGCCGAGAGTGACACCACCGGGCGGTCCCCAGTGCGCTGGCCTGCGCCCTCCGGTCCTGCGGTCGGATCGGCCTGTGGGATAGGCCCAAGTGCCATGGCCCGGCGATGCCAAGGTGGGCCGGTGGCGTGTCCCCGTGCGTGATGTCACCGGGGCGCATGCTGGGGAGAGGGCCCTCGGGCCGCGGCGATAGAGGAGAGACAGATGGATCTAGAGACGAGCCTGGGGCGCATTCGGGCCCAACTGAGCGGGATGGAACGGATGACGCGCATCCTGCGGGCCGAGATCGAGAGCCAGATCAGCGGCTTTGCCCCCGGCACGATGGAGCATGAGGATGAGGTTTCCTCGGGCCTCGGCTCGCTGTTTCGTGCCGCTGCACCGCTCGCCTCGTTGGCCGTCGACCCCTACGGCCACTTCGCGCCCGACGTTTGGATCGGGCTGGACCATGAGGTCACCGATGCCGGGGCTACGGTCGCCATGAAGGCCCTGCGGCGTCCAGGGCCGGGCGGCGAGGGCCGGGGGGTGGCTCGTCTCAGTGTCAATCCCGTGTTCCCGCTGGCGCGCAAGCCGCGCTGGGTTACGCTTGAAACCGCCGTCTCGGTCGAGGCCCTGCGCCAGGCCCGGGCGCTGCGGATCGATACCATCAGCTTCTTCCAGATCGGCCCTGGCAACACCGCCGAAATCCCGCGCAGCGTCACCATGAATCTGCGACTGCATCGCCCTGGCGGCAAGACCAGCGACCACCTGGGCCACCGCATCCCGGTCTCCACCATGCCGTTCGAGCATGCCGCGCGGGTCTCACGCGACACTCTGGCGGAGATTGACCTGAAGGACGTCAGCGAGGCCACGATCATCCTAGAACTGCCTCTCGCCGGGAACTACACGCTGCACCTCGATCACTTCGCGCTGCTCGCGATCGACGAGGGCTAAGCGATGCGCATCCTCTACGTCTCCCGCGAGACGCCGCTGGCGCCGGCCGGCGGCATCGCGACCTACCTGGAGTATATGGTGCCGGCCATGGAGGCCGCGGGACATGAGGTCTTCCTCTTCTCCTGGACCGAGGCCGAACGTCCGGCCCGGCCCCTGCGCCATGCGCCCTTCAGGGCCGACCGGGTGCATATCGAGGCGGTGGATCCGCGAGAGGTCTGGCGCATTTGCCCGGTGCCGGCGCATAATCTCTTCCTGTCCACCTGGCTGTCCGACCGCATCGCCGAAAAGGTCCGGGACTGGGACATCGACGTGGTCGAGGCCACGGATTTTCTCGCCCCCTGCCTGACCGCCTTCCAGGCGATGCAGGCGCGGCGCGGTGCGGCTGACCGGCTTTTCGTCACCTACAATCACGGCCTGATCGAGGATTTCTACGAGGCCGACCAGCTGTCCCTGACTGCGGCGGCACGGCTCAACAACCTGTGCGAACGACAGCAGCTGCGCGGCTCCGACCTGGTGGTGGCGCCGTCCCATGCGGCGGCGGCGCGGCTGGCCAGCTACGGCATATCGGACCGGGTCGAAGTGATCCGCGAACCCTACATCTTTCGCAACGACGCCGCCGCGCCATGGCCGGGACTGCGGGACGAGATCCAGTACATGGGGCGCCTGGCCCTGTCGAAGGGTATCGACAAGCTGATCTATCTCGCCAACCTGCTGCAGGATGTGCACCCGCTGCGCCAGATCCGCCTGGTGGGCCGGGTGATCGACACGCCGTTCCGCCAGTCCGACATGCGCGCCTACGTGCGCGCCCGCCTGCGACCGGAGCTGCGCGATGCGGTCTTCTTCAGTGACTACCTGCCGCGCGAGAAGGCGCTGGACCTGTTGGAGCCGGGGGCGATCTGCCCGCAGCTCGGCTCGGCCGAGACCTTCTCCTACGCCTGTGTCGAGAGCATCGACGCCGGCCTTCTGCCGGTGGTGCGCGACGGGACCCCGATGGCGGAGTTCTTCCCCGAGGACATGCTGCACCACCTGCTCGACCCGCGCATGCGGTCGGTCAGGGGCATGCAGCAGCAGATGGAACGGATGCTGACCGAGGCTGGAGAGGTCTCCGGGCGGGTGCGAGCCCATTGCCGCGAAACCCTGGATCCGGCACGGATCGCCGAGGAGATGGGGTGCTGCTACGACCGGACGCTGGGAGAGAAGCGGGGGCGGAGGCTCTACGGGGCGCCACGTCGCCCGGCCACGCGGCGGGACGTGACGGTGCTGATCCCGGCCTACAGGCCCGATGCGGAGTTCATGGAAACGGTCGACAGCCTGACGTGGCAACGGGGCGGCCCACCCCGGGTCCTGATTTGCGATGACGGCAGCCCCGAGGCCTCCCGTCCCTGGTTCGACTACGCCCGCGCCTTGCTGCCCGAATGCCGGGTGATCGAGCAGCCGAACGGCGGTCTCCTGGCGGCGCGCAACACCCTGGCGGAGGCCTGTGAAACCGAGCTGGCGCTGTTTCTGGACACCGACGATGTACTGGCACCGGATCTGCTGGAGCATCTGCTGGAGGCCTGGAACAGTCACCCCGCTCGCCCCGATGCGATCCTGCCGCAAAGACGCAACTTCGGCGAAAGCGCCGAGCTGGTGCTGAACCACCTGCTGGGGGATCATCTGCACCTGCTGGAAAACGACTACCGCATGACCGCGCTGATCCCGACGCGCCTCCTGCGCGAGATCGGCTTCGACGCGACGCGCCGCAACGGCGAAGGGGACGACTGGGCCTTCTGGTTGGAGTTCACCGCGCGCGGTCTGACCGGCGCGCTGCTGCCGGAACAGGGGTTCCTCTACCGCTTCCGCAAGGGGTCCATGTCCTGGCCCTGGTCGCAGGGGCAGAACGCGGGCAGTCGGCAGATGGTGCGGGACGCTGCGTTGGAGATGTGTCGCAACGATCCGCAACAGGCAATGACACTGGCGCGGGCGCTCTATGTCGCCGGGGTCAGCCGGTGAAGGGCAGGGCGCAGCAGAGGAAAGGACGACGCAGATGGATCTGACGAGAAAGGGCAGAGCCGGGGGAAGTGAGGCCGGGCGGGCGGATGGGATGACGCCTGCGCGCCCGTCCGGGTCTCCGGCGCAGCACTGGGTCGCGCCGGGGGAGAGCGCGGCGACGCAGGCCCAGGCCACCCTGTCGCAGGCGCAGCCGGCGGTCGCGGTACAGACGGCGGGTGTTGTGGCCCCGGAGGTCCAGCCAGCACGGGACGGCGGGGCGGGCCGCGATCTTGTCTTCATCATCGGGCGTCAGCGCAGCGGCACCACCGTCTTTCGCAACCTTCTGGTGCGGGCCGGCGCAATGAATGCCGACGAGATCTTTCATGGCGACCTGGCGCCGAAGCACCGGTTCTACGCCTACCTGCGCGACCGGATCGCCGAGGAGGCGCGTTTCGTCCATCCACAGACCCATCCCACCGTCTTTCGCCAGTTCGTCGGTGAACTGCGGCGCGTCGCAGGAGGGCGGCCGATCGCGCTTGACGTGAAATACTTCGGCCTGAACCTCATTCCCGCGCGCGAAGACGTCGATGCGCAGTCGCCCTTCCTCATGCGCTTCATGCGCGAGCAGGGCGCGCATGTGGTCCATATCGTGCGGCGCAACAAGCTGCGGGTGCATGTGTCGGAGCAGATCTCCATCGCCACCGGCCGCTGGTCGGCCGAGAAGGACCATCAGCTGCTGTCGGAAAAGCCCCGACTGGAGCTGGACCCGGAGGAGGTTCTGCGGGTCATCGCCCGGTTGGAGGCGCAGGATACCCGCGTGGCCCGGATGTTGGCGGCGGGGCCCGGCGCTGCGCGGCTGGACTACGAGGAGATGTTCACGCCCGAAGGCCTCTTTGCCCCCGCGGTCACGGAACTGGCAGGGCGGATCGTGGCACCTTTGCCGGTGGATTCGCGGCCCGGGAACCTCAAGATGAACCCGGAGCCCTTGTCATCGCTGATCGGCAATTTCGACGCCGTGGCGGCGGCCCTGCGCGGCGGCCCGCATGAGTGGATGCTGACCGGACCGGGCTGAGCGGACCGGGGCCCGGCGGCACGGCCCACGACCGAAGCGGCCGTCCGGGCGCGTTGCGCGCGCTCTCGGGCGGGCCAGGGTGATCGTCGGATTGGTCGGGATGCCCGGTGCCTTGGCCCGGCGGGCCAGACCGAAAAGAACGTGCCGACGCCCCCTTTCGGGGGCTTTGGGCACTGTTCTCTTGGGAATAGTGGCGGAGAGACAGGGATTCGAACCCTGGGACCCCGTGAAGGGTCAACGGTTTTCGAGACCGCCCCGTTCGACCACTCCGGCACCTCTCCGCGGGGGTCGTGGAGGGCCGTCTAAAGAGAAATTCCGGGGGGTTCAAGAGGGGTTTTCATCGCTGGAGGGCAGAAATGTCATAAGCTTGGCCGCGAGCGCGCGCAGACGGCCGGTGCCGGGGCGTGCCGGTTCCCGCCGCCCATGCCTTCGGCGCCTTGTCCTGTGGGACATCGGCGGATCCCGTCGCGCGCGGGGACGTGACCGCCCCGGCCCTTGAAATTCCGCTCGGTCGGGCCTCATTCTGAAGAAGACCATATGAGGAGTGACCGGATGACCTATCCCGAGAGAGATCGCGCCCCGCGCTCGCGTGCCGTGGCCGCGACGCGGAAGATGCCGGATCTGCGTGCCCCGATCCTGAGCCTTCTGCTGGCCGTAGCGCTGCTGCTGAGCCTGGCTCTGCCGGGACGGGCCGCCAGCCGCGAGGAGGTGCGTGATTTCCTGAACGTGACGGGATTCGATGCGGCCATCGATTCGATCTCGCTGTCGTCGGACCGCGGCCCCGCGATGCTGGGGCTCGACGATCCGGGATTTGCCACCGTCTGGAACCTGATGGCCGCCCCGGTCTTCGATCCGGCGCAGATGCAGGAGATGGCGGTGACCATGCTTCAGGACACGCTGGACGAGGAGGCGATCCAGACCGCCCATGCGTTCTACGGCAGCGAGTTGGGCCGCCGCCTGGTCGAGGTGGAGAACGCCTCGCACATGGATGAGAGCGAGGACCGGCCGGAGCTGTCGGAGGCGCTGCTGGCGCATTTGATCGAGGAACGCGAGGTCGACCGCATCGCCGCGCTGGATCGGCTGGTGTCGGCGCTGGACGATACCTCGGACGGAGTTGCCGCCATGGCCGAGGTGCAGACCCGATTCATGATCGCTGCCCGCGACGCCGGGGTGATCGAGCTGCGCGTCGATGATGAGGCGCTGCGCGACCTGATCATCCAGCAGTTCCGTGAGATGCAATCGGACAACGGATCTCAGGACGCCGTGGCCCATGCGGCCTGGACCTATCGCGATTTCACCACAGAGGAGATCGACGCCTATGCCGAGGCGCTGGAGGATCCGGCGATGCAGCGCGTCTACGAGTTGATGAACGCGGTGCAATATGAGGTGATGGCGGACCGTTTTGAAACCGCCGCAGGCCTGCTGGAAGGTGCGCAGCCGGGCCAGGAGCTCTGAGGGATGCGGGCGCGCGCCCTCCTGGCGCCGCTGCTCTGCGGTCTCTGGCCGTGGGCCGCGGGCGCCGGGACGGGCGTGCCTGTTGCGCCGCCGGCGCCGGAAGGCGCGGATGTGGCCGAGGACGCCCGGGTGCTGGCACCGGGCCGTGCCGAGGCCAACCGCATCTATGACCTGATGGGCCTGCCGCGCCTGGTCGAGACCATGCGGGCAGAGGGCCTGCGGATGAGCGCGCAGCTGGCCGAGGATTACCTCGACGCGCCCTCCACGCCCGCCTTTCACGACATGGCAGCCCGGATCTACGACACGGAGCGCATGGACCGCGTGATGCGGCGTGCCTTCGTCCGGCGTCTGGGCGAGGCGGCGCCCTGGGAGCTGGATCATCTGGTCGCCTTTTACGGCAGCCCGCCGGCGCAGCGCATCGTGCGCGCCGAGCTGGGCGCGCGGCGCGATTTCCTGGACCCCGAGGTCGAGACGGAGGCCGGGCGTGAGGCGGAGATCGCGCGGGTGGAGGATCCCGACCTCTACGCGGCGGTCGGCGCCTACGTCGAGGCCGGCGACCTGATCGAGATGAACCTCGGCGGCGTGCTGACCGCGAATTACCATTTCTACCTCGGCCTAATGGACGGCGGCGCCTACAGCATGACCGAGGAGGAGATCCTGGCCGATGTCTGGCAACAGGAGGAGGCGGCGCGGCTGGACATTGAGCTGTGGCTGCGCGCCTTCCTGACCCATGCCTACCAGGATGTGCCCGATGCGGCGCTGGACGACTACCTGGCCCTTGTCCGCAGCCCCGAGGGTCAGCGGCTGAACGCGGCCCTGTTCGAAGCCTACGGGGTGCTCTACAATGATCTCTACCGCGCCCTCGGTCGCGGGGTGTCGACCCTGTTGAGTGGCGAGGAGCTTTGATCCGCGTGATCTGCCTGACCCGTCGACGGGTGCCCGCGTGATCCGATTTCCCCATGGCGAGGGGACGCAAGGCTTGACAAGCAGGACACTTGCCTTGATATAGCGCCCATCCCGGCGGGTCTCGTACCCTGCCGGGCGTTTCAATTTCGCCCAAGAGAGGGCGCGCAGTTCGAAGGCGAGCGGGCAGGGCCCGGTCAGGAACACCCGATTGAGGGGGCCGCAGGACGCGACAGAAAAAGGAAGAGCACATGTTTGCGGTTCTGAAAACCGGCGGCAAGCAATACAAGGTCCAGTCCGGCGACCTGCTGCGCGTCGAGAAGCTGGCGGCTGACGCTGGCGAGAAAATCCAGTTCAACGACGTTCTGATGCTCGGTGGCGACAAGGTCACCGTGGGCGCGCCCTTCGTGGCCGGCGCCGCCGTCCAGGCCGAGGTCATCGACCAGATCAAGGGCGACAAGGTCATCAACTTCGTCAAACGCCGCCGGAAGCACTCTTCCAAGCGCACCAAGGGTCACCGTCAGCAGCTGACCCTGCTGAAGATCACCGAGATCCTGGCCGAAGGCGCGGACAAGTCCGGCGTGAAAGCCGCTGTCGGTGCCGGCTCGATCGACGGCGTCGCCGCAGCTCCGGCCCCCAAGGCCGAGAAGAAGGCCGCAGCTCCGAAGGCCGAAGCGGCCGCCGGCGCTGACGACCTGAAGAAGCTCTCGGGCGTGGGCCCCGCACTGGAGAAGAAGCTGGTTGCCGCCGGCATCACCTCCTTCGCCCAGATCGCTGCCTGGACCGACGCCGACATCGAAGCCCTCGATGACGCGTTCAAGGGCAAGGCTCAGTCGAACAACTGGATCGCCGAAGCCAAGGAACTGGCCCAGTAAGGGCCCCGTTAACAGGAGACACGCAAGATGGCACACAAGAAAGCTGGCGGTTCTTCCCGCAACGGTCGCGACTCCGCGGGCCGCCGCCTCGGGATCAAGAAGTTCGGCGGCGAAGCCGTTCTGGCCGGTAACATCATCGCACGTCAGCGCGGCACCAAATGGTACCCCGGTGAAGGCGTCGGCATGGGCAAGGATCACACGATCTTCGCCACGGTTGAAGGCGCCGTGAAGTTCCACAAGGGCCTGAAGGGCCGGACCTTCATTTCGGTTATGCCAGTGGCCGAGGCCGCCGAGTAAGCCGACTGCCCTCGCGACAGACAAAAAGGGGATCGGCAACCAGCCGGTCCCCTTTGCCGTTTCGGTGGTGAAAGGGGCCCGACCCCGAGAGGAGCACCCCATGGACGACGCAGATATCAAGGATCCGTTGAAATCGCGCAGTGGCGCGATGATCGCCGCGGCGGACCGCAAGGCCGCGGGCGACGCGGAGGCATTCGACCAGCCGGTCATCGAGGCCGATGGCATGGTGCTGCGTCCGCTGACCTACGCCGATGCGGGGATGATCGAATTCTACGCCAGCGATGCGCGGGTGGCCGAGATGACCACCTCGGTCCCGCACCCGCTGCCGCCGGGCACGACGGACAGTTTCGTTGCCCGGGCCTTGAAACCCTCGCCGCGCGAGGTGATCTGGGCGATGGATGCCTCTGCCGAGGGCGGGGCGGACTTCAAGGGCGTCATCAGCCTGAAACGCATGGACGGCGGGCAGAGTGAGATCGGCTACTGGGTCGCGCCAAGCTGGTGGAACGGCAATGCGGCCTCGGCCGCGGTCGAGGCACTGGTGGCGGCGAACCCGCTTGGCGACCGGACCTATTTCGCCACCGTTTTTCAAGACAATCCCGGTGCAGCCCGCGTGCTGACCAAGACCGGGTTCGAATACGTGGGAGACGCCGAGGCCTTCTCGGTGGCACGGGGCGCCAAGGTGGCGACCTGGACCTATATCAGAAAACTCGATTGAGCCGCCGGCCCGCCTGAGATAGAGCGACCTTTGCGGCAGGGAAAGAACCATGAAATTCCTCGATCTCGCAAAGGTCTACATTCGCTCGGGCGCAGGCGGGAACGGGTGCATCTCGTTCCGGCGTGAGAAGTTCATCGAATACGGTGGCCCCGACGGTGGCAATGGCGGACGTGGCGGTGACGTGATCGCCGAGGCGGTCGAAGGGCTGAACACCCTGATCGACTTCCGCTACCAGCAGCATTTCTTCGCCCAGAACGGGCAGGGCGGCATGGGCCGCCTGTCGACGGGCCGGGATGGGGACGACATCATCCTGCGCGTGCCCGTGGGCACCGAAATCCTGGAAGACGACGAAGAGACGGTGATCGCCGACCTGACCGAGGTCGGCCAGCGCGTCGTGCTGGCCAAGGGCGGCAACGGTGGCTTCGGCAACGCGCATTTCAAGACCTCGACCAACCAGGCGCCGCGCCGCGCCAACCCCGGCCAGGACTGCGTGGAACGGACCATCTGGCTGCGGCTGAAGCTGTTGGCGGACGTCGGCCTGCTGGGCCTGCCCAATGCCGGCAAGTCGACCTTCCTCGCCGCGACGTCCAACGCCCGGCCCAAGGTCGCGGACTATCCCTTCACCACGCTGCACCCCAACCTGGGTGTCGTCGGCGTCGACGGGGTGGAATTCGTCGTGGCCGACATCCCCGGGTTGATCGAGGGCGCCAGCGAAGGCCGCGGCCTGGGCGACCTGTTCCTGGGCCATGTGGAGCGCTGCGCCGTGCTGCTGCACCTGATCGACGCCACCGCCAACGAGGTGGCCGAAGACTACCAGACCATCGTCAACGAGATCGAGGCCTATGGCGAAGGCCTGGCCGACAAGCCGCGGGTAACCGTGCTGAACAAGGTCGATGCGCTGGATGAAGAGCTGCGCGAGATGCAGCGCGAGTTCCTGGAAGAGGTCACCGGCGGACTGGTGATGTTCATGTCCGGCGCCTCGGGCGAAGGGGTGACCGAGGTGCTGCGCGCCCTGCGGGCCCAGATCGACGAGGACCGCCTGCGCCGCAAGAAGGAAGAGGGCGGCGACGAGGAGGATGCGCCGTGGCATCCCTGACGCCCCCTTCGATGGCAGGCGCGCGCCGCCTGGTGGTGAAGATCGGCTCGGCCCTGCTGGTCGATGCCGCCACCGGAGAGCTGAAGGCGCGCTGGCTGCAATCGCTCTGCGATGATGTGGCAGCGCTGAAGGCGCAGGGAACCGAGGTCGTGCTGGTCTCCTCGGGTTCCATTGCGCTTGGGCGCGGGGTGCTGGGGCTGGGCCTTGGCAATCTGGCGCTGGAACAGGCGCAGGCCGCTGCGGCCGTCGGCCAGATCGGCCTGGCCGCGGCCTATGACCGGGCGCTGCGCAGCCACGGGATCACCGTGGCGCAGGTGCTGGTGACGCTGGAAGACAGCGCCAACCGCCGCCGCTACCTGAACTCCCGCAACACGCTGGAAACCTTGCTGGGCTTCGGTGCCGTGCCGATCGTGAACGAAAACGACACGATCGCCACCGACGAGATCCGCTATGGCGACAACGACCGCCTGGCGGCGCAGGTCGCCGTGACCGTGGGCGCGGACCACCTGGTGCTTCTGTCGGATGTGGATGGTCTCTACACCGCCAATCCGAACGAGGACGAGACCGCCCGCCGCTTCGACGTGGTCGAGCGCATCACGCCCGAGATCGAGGCGATGGCGGGCGACGCGGGCTCCGGCCTGTCGAAGGGCGGCATGAAGACCAAGCTGATGGCCGCCAAGACCGCGACCGGCGCGGGCTGCGCCATGGCGATCACCCTGGGCACGCGGATGCACCCTCTGGCGCGGCTGGCCGAAGGCGAGACCGCCACCTGGTTCACCGCCGAAGGCGATCCGGCCCATGCCCGCAAGGGCTGGATCGGGTCGATGAAACCGCAGGGGCGGGTCATCGTGGATGCGGGCGCGGTCAGCGCGCTGGAAAGAGGTCGGTCCCTGCTGCCTGCGGGTGTCACCGGCGTGGAGGGTGTCTTCGGCCGGGGCGAGCCGGTCGAAATCCTCGGCCCAGGCGGGATCTTCCTGGGCCAGGGCCTGACCCGCTACACGGCGGAGGAAGCCCGCGCGCTGGCCGGCCACCAAAGCGGAGAGATCGAGGAGATCCTCGGCTATCCGGGCCGCGCCGCGCTGGTCCATCGCGACGACATGACTTTGTTTGCAAGGGCAGGGTGATCGCCGCAGGCGCCGCCGCCCAAGGAGGATGGGATGAACGACACCCTGACGATCGAAGAAGTGATGACCGGGATCGGTCGGGCCGCCAAGGACGCCGCCGCCGAGCTGGCCTTCGCCCCCGCCGAGGCCAAGGCTCGCGCGCTGGAAGCCGCCGCCGACGCGGTCTGGGCCGCGCGCGCCGATATCATCGCCGCCAATGCCGAGGACCTGAAGTTTGGGGAGGACAAGGGCCTGACGCCGGCCATGATGGACCGGCTGAAGCTGGACGAGACCCGCATCAAGGGCATCGTCGACAGCCTGCGCGCCATTGCTGCCCAGAAAGACCCTGTGGGCGAGGTGATCGCCGAGTGGGAACAGCCCACGGGGCTGAAGATCCGCCGCGTGCGCACCCCCCTGGGCGTTGTCGGCGTGATCTACGAAAGCCGCCCCAACGTCACGGCGGATGCGGGTGCGCTCTGCCTGAAGGCCGGTAATGCGGTGATCCTGCGCGGTGGTTCGGAGAGCTTTCACAGCTCGCGCGCCATCCATGCCTGTCTGCTGGAGGGCCTGCGCGCCGCGGGCCTGCCTGAGGCCGCGATCCAGCTGGTGCCGACCCGCGATCGCGCGGCGGTGAGCGAGATGCTGACGGCGACCGACTACATCGACGTGATCGTGCCCCGGGGTGGCAAAGGCCTTGTGGGGCTGGTGCAGCGCGAGGCGCGGGTGCCGGTCTTCGCCCACCTGGAAGGCATCGTGCATATCTACATCGACAAGGCCGCCGACCCGGTGAAGGCGCTGGACGTGGTGCTGAACGCCAAGACCCGGCGCACCGGCATCTGCGGCGCCGTGGAATGCCTGCTGATCCACCGCGACGTCGTGGCAACCATCGGGCAGGGCGTGCTGCGCGCGCTGGCCGAAAAGGGCGTCGAGGTGCGCGGCGATGCCGAGCTATCGAAACTGCCGGGCATTTCCGCCGCGGAGGAGGATGACTGGGGCCGGGAATACCTCGACAGCATCGTCGCGGCCCGTGTGGTCGATGACGTCGACGACGCCATCGCCTATATCCGCAAGCATTCGTCGAGCCACACCGAGGGTGTCATCACCGAGGATCCGGAGGTCGCGGAGCGCTTCTTCCAGCGCGTCGACAGTGCCATCCTGATGTGGAACGCCTCGACCCAGTTCGCCGATGGCGGCGAGTTCGGCATGGGCGCGGAGATCGGCATCGCCACCGGCAAGATGCACGCCCGTGGCCCCGTGGGGGCCGAACAGCTGACCTCGTTCAAGTACCTGGTGACCGGAGACGGCACGACCCGCGCCTAGGCGCGGGCCGGCCTCGGAGGGTGGCCCGGAAAGAGACGGGCCGCCGGAGGCAAGGTTCGGGTAGGGGCCTCGCCGTGGCGGGGCCCTTGTCGTGTCGCGCGGTCAAAACCGCAGGGTCAGGCTGCCGTCCTGTTCTGTGACGGCGATCTGGCCGTGCCGTTCGGCCACCAGAGAGGGCAGCAGGGCGAACTGCACATGGGCGGGCATGACCGTCTCGGTGCCTTCGCCACTGGCCAGGATCTGCCACAACCCCGGATCGGGATGCGTCCCGCGCGCCGGGCCCGAAACCTCCCACCCCGTGGGGTCGTCATCGGGCCGGGTGACCGAGATGACGCCGCCATGGGGCATGGCGCTTTCCAGGCAGAGCAGCGCCAGGAAGACCTCCTGGATGCGGCGGCGCTGGAGATCGCCGGTCGGTGTCCAATCGTAGGTCTGGCGCCCCGACCGGCTGAGATCGTCGAGCAGGTCCGACACCTCCCGCGAGCCGATGCGCTGTCCCTCGCCGGCCAGGCCGAAGGCGATCCGCATGAAACGGATCTTGGCGGAGGCGGCGGAGACCGAGTCGGAGATCAGGCCCATTTCCGGCCCCTGCGCCGCGCCTTCCAGCGACAGCAGTTCCAGACCGTTCTGGATCGCGCCGACCGGAGAAATCAGGTCGTGACAGATCCGCGACCCTATGAGCGAGGCGAGAAGGTGCGTAGACTGCAATGTGACTTACCCTTTACCCTGACTGTCGAAAGCCCCGCGATGTCCGATCTGAACGCCCTGCTGGAACCTGGCATGCTCGTGCGCCATCCCATGGAGCCCGACTGGGGCACGGGGCAGGTGCAATCGAACATCGGCGGCCGGATCACGGTGAACTTCCCCGAGGCCGGCAAGATCGTCATCGACGGGTCCAGAATCGCGTTGATCCCGGTCTTCGACCACTGAAACCGTTAAGTGGTATACAGGAGGTTAATACAGGCCAGGGTTGCGCCGAAAGACCAAAGAGCTACGTGCCCACGCTTGCCTGTATCGCGCCTCTTGCCTACAACGCCGCAAGGTCGGGACATGCCCGGCCGGACAGGATGATCGCAGGACCCAAGCGCCCCTCATGACCCAGACCGCCGCCCCGCAGTTCGAGACCCGCCTGGCCGCGAGCGAAGAGGAACTGCGCGCGGCGCAGCACCTGCGCTACAAGGTCTTCGTCGAGGAACTGGGCGGCAGTGGCGCCATGGTCGACCACGAGGCGGAGCTGGAGCGGGATCGCTTCGATCCGCATTTCGATCACCTGCTGCTGATCGACCACGCCCGTGCAGGTGCGCTGCGCGAGCAGGTCGTGGGCGTCTATCGCCTGCTGACCGATGACGCCGCGGCAAGGATCGGCCAGTTCTATTCCGCCGATGAATACGACCTGTCGAAGCTGACCGGCTCGGGGCGCAAGCTGCTGGAACTGGGGCGCTCCTGCCTGCACGCCGACTATCGCGGCGGGGCGGCGATGATGCATATGTGGGCCGCGCTGGCCGACTACGTGACCGAGCGCGGGATCGAGGTGCTTTTCGGTGTGGCGTCGTTCCACGGCACGGATGTCGAAGCGCTGGCCGGGCCCTTGTCGGCCCTGCATGCCCGCCACCTGGCGCCCGAAGCCCTGCGCGTGCGTGCGCTGGAGGATTCCTTCCAGCGGATGGACCTGATCCCCGAGGCCGAGCTGGATCGCGTAGCGGCCATGCGCGCCGTGCCGGCGCTGATCAAGGGTTACCTGAAGCTGGGCGGCTTTGTCGGCGAAGGCGCCTACATCGACTATGCCTTCAACACCGTGGACGTCTGCCTGGTGCTGGACACGCAGCTGCTGAACGAAAAGCAGAGCCGCCTGTTCCGGCGCGAGGGCTGAGGGCATGAGCAGCACCTGGTATGCGCCCGAGCCGCCCGCGCCGCCACCGCCGCTGGACGGCGCCGCGAAGTGGCGCATCGCGCGCCGCGCCGGGCCGCTGGCGCTGTTCCTTCTGCTGTGCCTCGTCCTGCTGCTGCTGGTGCGCCTGGTCGAGCGTCTGCTGTGCGGGCTGCGCCGCCCGGTCACGCCGATCTTCCAGCGCCAGGTCTGCCGGGCCTTCTTTCGCCTCTCCGGTATCCGGCTGAAGGTCACCGGCACGCCGATGCGCGATCGCGGCGCGATGGTGTCGAACCACGTCAGCTGGCTGGACATCTTCACCCTGTCGGCGCCGCGCCCGGTCTTCTTTGTGTCGAAATCCGAGGTCCGCAGCTGGCCCGGCATCGGCTTTCTCGCTCGGGCCGCCGGCACCGTGTTCATCACCCGCAAGCGCGGCGATGCGAAGGCCCAGCAGGACGTGTTCCTGAACCGCCTGCGCGCCGGTCAGAGGCTGATGTTCTTCCCCGAGGGAACCTCGACCGACGGCAAGCGGGTGCTGCCCTTCAAGACCACGCTGTTCGCCGCCTTCTTCGCACCTGAACTGCGTGACTTCTGCCACGTGCAGCCGGTCACGCTGCTTTACCGCGCGCCCGAAGGAGAGGAGCCGCGGTTCTACGGATGGTGGGGCGACATGGACTTTGGCGCGAGCTTCCTGAAGGTCTTCGGGGCGAAGCGCCAGGGCGGGGTGGAGGTGATCTATCACCCGCCGCTGGCCGTGGCCGATTTCGCCGATCGCAAGGCGCTGGCCGCCGAATGCGAACGGCGGGTGCGCAGCGCCATGCCCTGGGATTGGCAGAAGGACGCCTGAGGCGCCCTTTGCCCGGGATCAGAACCGTTCGGTCAGTGCCTTCAGCGCGGCGACGGCATCGACTTCGCGCCAGATCTCTTCGCCCACGCCGAAGAAATCGGTGACAGGCGAGAGGCGCGCCACGACCTCGGGGCTCAGCCCGCCTTCGGCGACCACGGGCAGTTCGATCATCTGCGACCACCATTCGAAGACCTCGAAATCGGCGGTTTCGCCATCGGCGAGCGCGGTGGTGCCGACAGGCCCGAAGGAGATGTAGTCACAACCCGCTTCGCCCGCGTTCATGCCCTCGTGCCGGGAGGTGCCGCAGAAGGCCCCGACGATGGCATCGGCGCCAAGCGCCTTGCGCGCCTTGCGCACCGACCGCGCGCCGTCATCCAGGTGCACCCCGTCGAGACCCAGACGTTCGGCCAGCACGATATGCCGGTCGATCACCAGCGCCACGTCACGCGGCGTCGTCACCTCGCGCAGGGCGTCGGCGGCGCGACAGATGCGATCCTCGTCGTGGCTGGCCAGGGTCAGGCGGACGCAGGCGACCTCCTGCGCGTCCAGCACGGCGGCCAGGCGATCGGGGAATTCCATCAGGTCGAATTCCGGCGGGGAAATCAGATAGATCTGCGGCTGCTCTTCCTGGGACATTCCGGGGCCTCTCACGTTTCGGGCCGATATAGCGTGCCACCGGCGCTGGTGCAAAGGGATTGCGACGGCAGAGCGTGCAGGACCAGCGCGGCGGATCCCGGGGGCAGGGGCCTCGACAGCGCTGCCCGGCGCGTCTAGGAGGGGCCAGTCTTTCAAGGAGCCTGACCCATGTCGCAACCCGCTTTCGTGCTTGTCCGCCCCCAGATGGGGGAAAACATCGGCGGAGCCGCGCGGGCGATGTGGAATTTCGGCCTCGACCGGATGCGTCTGGTCAGCCCGCGCGACGGTTGGCCCAACCCGAAGGCGGTGGCCATGGCCTCCGGCGCCGGCCGCCTGCTGGATGAGGCGAAGCTGTGCGAGACCACGGCCGAGGCGCTGGAGGATTGCTCCTACGTTTTCGCCACCACCGCCCGGGCGCGGGGTCTGACGAAACCCGTGGTGACGCCCGAACGCGCGATGGAGATCGCACGGGAGAAGATCCTGGCGGGTGAAAAGGTGGCGGTTCTCTTCGGTCCGGAACGGGCCGGGTTGGAGAACGACGACATCGCTAAGGCCAACGCCATCATCAACGTGCCGGTGAACCCCGAATTCGCCTCCCTCAACCTGGCGCAATGCGTGCTGCTGACGGCCTATGAATGGCGCCGCCAGGCCGTGGATGTGGAGGCCGAGCGGATGGAGATGGCGGGGGCCGACTGGGCCAGCCAGATCGAGATCGAGAAGCTGGCGGATCACTACGAGGGCCGGCTGGAAGAGGCCGGGTTCTTCTTCCCCGAGACCAAGGCGGAGGGGATGAAGCTGGTGCTGCGCAACTTCTGGTCGCGCATGCCGCTGACCCGGCCCGACGTGCAGATGATGCACGGCATCCTGCGCCAGATGGTGCGCTGGAAGGAACGCGGCGACTGAGCCGCCCGCTTGTGCTCTCTGCGCCCCTGCGCCGCCTTGCCCCCGGGTGCGCCCGGGGCTAGGGTCCGCCGGCCAATCAGAGCCAGCGAGGGCCGCATGAGCGAGAAACGCAGCATTTTCGAAGAGGTGGGCAGCGACGACGCGCGCCCCGAGATCCGCAAGGGCGGCATCGACGCCGGGCGCCGGGGATCGCGCAAGGGATTGCGCGCCTGGCTGGTCCTTCTCTTCCTCATGGTCGCCGTGATGATCGTGGTGGGCGGGCTGACGCGGCTGACCGACAGCGGGTTGTCGATCACCGAGTGGAAACCCCTGTCGGGCGCCCTGCCGCCGATGACCCAGGCTGATTGGGAGGCGGAATTCGCCCTCTACCAGCAGATCCCGCAGTTCACCGAGATGAACTCCTGGATGGAGCTGTCGGACTTCAAGCAGATCTACTGGTGGGAATGGGGCCACCGCCAGCTTGGCCGTGCCATCGGGCTGGTCTGGGCGGTCGGGTTCCTGGGCTTCTGGATCTCGGGGCGGATGCCCACGGGCTGGGTGAAACGCTCGCTCCTGATCGGGGCCATGGGCGGCGCACAGGGCGCCATCGGCTGGTGGATGGTCTCCTCCGGTCTCGGGGAAGGGATGCTGAGCGTCGCCTCCTACCGGCTGGCGGTGCACCTTGGCCTGGCCTTCGCGATCCTGGGCACCATCGCCTGGTATGTCTTCCTGCTGAGCCGCGAGGAACGCGACCTGATGCAGGCCCGCCGCGTGCGCGAGGCGAAACAGTTCGGCCTGGCGACCGGCTGGATGCATTTCGCCTTCCTGCAGATCCTGCTGGGCGCGCTGGTCGCGGGGATCGACGCCGGGCGGTCCTTCACCGACTGGCCGACCATGGGTGGGCAGTTCTTCCCGCCCTATGCCTTCGACATCGAGCCGGTCTGGCGCAACTTCCTGGAAAACCCCGGGCTGGTGCAGTTCATCCACCGCATGTCCGGATACCTGCTGCTGATCTTCGGCACCGTGGCCTTCCTGCGGGGGCGGCGCAGCGCCAACCCGGCCACGCGGCGCGCCTTCACCGCGGCCTATATCGCCCTCTGGGGCCAGGTGGCCCTGGGCGTGGCCGCCGTCATGACCGCCGCGCATCTGCATGTGGCGATCACTCACCAGGTTGTCGCGGTGCTGCTGTGGGTGCTGATCCTGCGCGCCCGCTTCGCCGCCGCCTATCCCGTTGCCACCAGTGTCCGAGGCTGAGATGACCCAGACGAATACCCCCCTGGCCGAGCTTCTGGCCTACCAGAAACAGACCGAAGCCCTGGCGCAGGTCGCCGGCCGCCTTAGCTGGGACCAGGAAACCGTGATGCCCCGCGGCGCCGCCGATCAACGCGGCGAGGAGATGGCAGCGATGGAGGCCGTGCTGCACGCGCGCCGCACCGATCCCCGGTTGGGAGAGTGGCTGGATGCCTGCGAGGGCGCGGAGGTGAGCGAGGCGGATGCCGCCAAGCTGCGCCATATCCGCCGCGACTACGACCGCAGCCGCAAGATCCCCGCCGATCTGGCCGCCGAGCTGGCGCGCGTGACCTCGGTCGCGCAGGGGCAATGGGCCGAGGCGCGCGCCGCCGATGATTTCGCCGCCTTCGCCCCGGTCCTGTCCCGGGTGATTGAGCTGCGCCAGCAGGAGGGCCAGGCGCTTGCCGGCGGCGGGGACGTCTACGATGCCCTGCTGAACGATTATGAGCCGGGCGCCACCGCGACCCAGCTGGAGGCGATGTTCGCCGAGATGCGTCCGCGCCTGGTCGATCTGCGCGGCAAGGTCCTGGAGAAGCCGCAGCCCGCGGGACTGTCCGGTGACTTCCCCGCCGAGGCGCAGATGGCCTTTGCCCGCAAGCTGGCGCTGGCCTTCAACTATGATCTGACGCGCGGCCGCATCGACAAGGCGGTGCATCCTTTCAGCTCCGGCTCGGGCCACGACGTACGGATCACCACACGCACCGCCGAGGATGACCCCTTCAACTGCTTCTTCTCGACCATCCACGAGGTCGGCCACGCCTGCTATGAGCAGAACATCGACGCGGGCTATGCCCTGACGCCCCTCGGACAGGGCGTGTCGATGGGGGTGCATGAAAGCCAGAGCCGGATCTACGAGAACCAGCTGGGCCGCTCGCGCGCCTTCACCGGCTGGATCTACGATCAGATGCGGGCCGATTTCGGCGACATAGGCGTCGACAGTGCCGAAGCCTTCTATGCCGCCGTGAACCGGGTGCAGAAGGACTTCATCCGGACCGAGGCGGATGAGCTTCAGTACAACCTGCACGTCATGCTGCGCTTCGACCTGGAACGGGCGCTGATCTCGGGCGATCTGAAGGTGGCCGATCTGGAAGGCGCCTGGAACGAGCGGTTCGAGGCCGATTTCGGCTATGCCGTGCCGCGCGCCTCGCTGGGCTGCCTGCAGGACGTGCATTGGTCGGTGGGGCTGTTCGGCTACTTCCCGACCTATAGCCTCGGCAATGTCTACGCGGGCTGCCTGGCACAGGCGCTGCGCGTGGATGTGCCGGATCTGGACGCGGAGCTGGCGAAGGGGATCACGGCGCCCGCCACGGACTGGCTGCGCGAGAACGTACAGCGCCACGGCGGGCTTTACGAGCCGCGCGAGGTCATCACCCGGGCCTGTGGCGCCGCGCCCACGGCCGAACCGCTGCTGGAGTATATCGAGGCGAAATTCAGCGATCTCTACGATCTCTGAGCGGATATTGCCCGCAGATCAAAGAGGGGCCGCGCAGTTGCTGCGGCCCCTTTGTAGTTGCAGCGCGATCCCGGGTCAGTAGCCCGGGTAAAGCTCCATCGTGTCGCGGGCGCGGAAGGTGGCGCCACGGCCGAAGGTGAAGGTGGCCAGGGCGCTGACGATGCCCGCACCATCGTCGGTGCTGCCGGCGGTCATGCCGACGTCGATCCCGTCGCGGACCTCGTAGCGGGCACCGAGGTAGCCGAATCCCTGTTCGACCGGCGCGCCATCATCGCCGACGCCGCCCGCAAGCAGGGTCCAGCGCGGCGCGGCCGGCAGGGCATAGGTCACGTCCAGACCGTAGCGGCCGCCATCGGTGCTTTCGGCGATGTCGTCGCGGTAGGCGGCAAAGGCCTCAATCCCGAAGGCGTCGCCCTGATAGGTGACCTCGGCCCCGTAGAAGTAGGAATTGCCTGGACGGCGATCCTCGGCGGCCAGGAACACGCCGTAGGACAGGGTGTCATCCAGGCGGTAGTAGCCGTGCAGGGTGGCCGAGGGCTGGGTGGATTCGTGGTGTTCATGCTTGCCGACGCCGATGTCGAGCTGCAGCCCCATGTCGTTCCAGACCAGCCCGTCGAAGGAGCCGCGGAACCGCTTGGTGTTGACCGAGGTGTCCTCGTTATGGGCCAGCTCCAGACGCAACGTGCCGTCCAGGGTCAGCTGGGCCTGGGCCGGTTGGGCGGTCGACAGGAGCAACGCGGTGGCCGGCAGCATGGCGAAGGCAGAGAGGCAGGCGCGCGACATATGGCTTTTGAACATGGCGAAAGGTCCGTTTCTGGTCCGGCGGAGGCCGGTCAATCGTGTGAAAGGCACCGCAGACGCGCTGTGGAGGTTGGGTCGGCAAGCCTTGGCTAGCCGATATTTGTAAGCTTTGCGTTGAAAGGAAAAGGCTGTGAGCGCCCATTAGACCTGCGCTGCTGCACAAATGCCGCGCTGCTGCATCGCTGCGGGGGCGTTTAGCCCAGGGTGTCTCTTACAAGAAAAGGGGCCGGCTGTTCGGGCCGGCCCAGTGAAGGGTTTGACGGGGTAGAAGCGTCAAGCCTTTGGTTGGACGTGGCTGCGAACCGAGGTTCGCCGCTGAACGGGCGCGTCGAGCCACCTCCTGGGACACTGTCGTCTGATGTCGTCGCTCCACCGCCTGTCCGACGGCACAACCGGAACGCCGATATGTCTCTCTACCTTAGGGCGAAAAATGAAACCCGGGAAGGAGACCATTCATACGTCTGCGAAAATTCTGTACCCGGACTATGCGGTGCATGCGAAAAGCGCACAATAACCCTGGGGCGCATACCTGTGCTTGCATTCCTGCAAGGCCGGTCAAATGCTGTTATATGCGTTAAAACGATCCGCCACCCAGTCCGCGATCATCTGAACAAGGGGATCCTTGCGCCGGGTCTCATGAAAACACAAGTAAAGCGGGGTCTGCATGGGCCGGCTTTCCGGGTCGAAGGGGATCAGCTCGGGATCCTCCTGCGCGGCCCCTACGGGGATCGTGCCGGGCAGGCGAGTGGCGCGGATCGTGCGGTAGGTGTCCAGCAAGGTCTCGACCCGTATGATCGGATCCCGTCCCCCCATGATTGTGCGGCAATGCTGCGCCGGGGGGTACCGATCATGCAGATTGTGAAGCCCGACCCAGCGACCGTCGCGCGGGCTGTCGGGATAGCAGTAGAGGTTCGTGGCGAATTTCCCGACGAAGCGGACCACCAGGCGACCCTGTTGCGGGCGGACCGCCGAGATGAACAGGTCGTTGTCGCCCAGAGCTTCCTGGTAGAACTGGTTGGTGAACGTGATTTCGAGGTCGGGGTTCTCGGAAATCAGGTCCCTCAGCCCGGGCAGCAGCACGTGGTTGGACACGGTGGGGTCGCAGCCGATGTCGACATGGCCCGCCACTGTGATCCCGTCACTGTCCCGGGTATTGAGGTAGGACTCGATCTCGTTCTCAAACGCGGTGATCGACTCGATGAGATCGCCGACGGATTCATTCGCCGTCCAGCCTTGCGGCGTCTTCAGAAACAGATCGAAACCAAGGGTTTCCGACAAGCGCCCGAGCCTTCGGGAAACGGTTGCGGGGTTGGTATCAAGCAATCTTGCTGCCGCACTCATCGAGCCCGTCTTGTGGACCGCGACCAGGTAGCGAAGGTCGTCCCAGTTCTTCAATTCACTTTGCTCCCAAGCGGCCGATGTCCCCGTCAGCCGGTCTCGCCGTCGCCGTCCTCCTCTTCTCCCTGCTCTATGATCCGGGCGACGGAGACGACGTGTTCTTCTTTACCTGTATTAAACACACGAACACCACCCGCGCTACGGGAGCGGAAGGAAATACCTTCAACCGGAACGCGGATCGACTGTCCGCGCGAGGTTGCGAGCATAATCTGGTCATCCATATCGACCGGGAAGGCCGCGATGATCTCGCCGGTGCGCATGGATTTTTCCCATGCCGTCACACCCATGCCGCCGCGGCCCCGAACGGGGTAGTCGTGGGAGGAACTGATGTGACCCGCGCCGCCGGCGGTAATAGTCAGCAGCAGCGTTTCGGCGGCCGACATCTCGGCGTAACGCTCCTGGCTCAGCGGCATGTCGGCGTTGCCCTCTTCCTCCTCCGTGGCCTCGGTGTCACCGGCCATCGCGCGGCGCATCTTCAGGTAGGAGGCCCGTTCGTCGCTTTCGGCGGCGAAGTGGGGCAGGACGAACATCGAGGCGACCTCGTCGTTTTCGTTCAGGCGGACACCTCGCACACCGGTGGAGTTGCGCGAGTTGAAGACCCGCACGTCATCGGCACGGAAGCGGATCGCCCGACCGGAGCGGGTGAACAGCATCACGTCGTCCTCGGGGCCGCAGATGCGGGCGTTGATCAGGCGCATGCCCTCGTTCTCGCCCTCGAACTTCATCGCGATCTTGCCGTTGCGCATGACGTTGGTGAAGTCGGACAGGGCGTTGCGGCGCACGGTGCCGGCGGAGGTGGCGAAGACGATCTGCAGATCGCCCCACTCCTCTTCCGGACGGTCGACCGGCATGATGGCCGCGATCGATACGCCCGTCGGGATCGGCAGGATGTTGACCACCGCCTTGCCCTTGGAGGTACGTCCGCCGACCGGCAGGCGCCAGGTCTTCAGCTTGTAGACCATGCCCTCGGTGGTGAAGAACAGCAGCTGCGTATGGGTATTGGCGACAAACAGCGTGGTGACCGCATCGTCATCCTTCATCGCGCCGCCCGACAGGCCCTTGCCGCCGCGCTTCTGCGCGCGGAAGTCGGCCAGCGGGGTCCGCTTGATGTAGCCGCCCGCGGTCACGGTCACGACCATGTCCTCGCGTTCGATCAGGTCCTCGTCGTCCATGTCGCCGGCCCAGTCGACGATCTCGGTGCGACGCGGCACGGCGAAGAGCTCGCGCACCTCGCGCAGCTCATCGGCGATGATGCCCATGATGCGATCGCGAGAGCCCAGGATCTCCAGGTATTCCTTGATCTTGCCAGCCAGTTCCTGCAGCTCGTCCGTCACCTCTTTCACGCCGATCTGGGTCAGGCGCTGCAGGCGCAGCTCCAGGATGGCGCGGGCCTGGGTTTCGGACAGGTTGTAGGTGCCGTCCTCGTTCATGGTGTGGGTCGGATCGTCGATCAGCCGGATGTAATCCGCGATCTCGGTCGCCGGCCATTTGCGCGTCATCAGCTTCTCACGCGCCTCGGCCGCATCGGCGGAGGAGCGGATGGTCGCCACGACCTCGTCCACGTTGCTGACCGCAACGGCGAGGCCACACAGGATATGCGCCCGCTCGCGCGCCTTGCGCAGCAGGTAGGCCGTGCGGCGTGCCACGACGTCTTCGCGGAAGTCGACGAAATGCGACAGGAAGCCGTAAAGGGTCAGGGTTTCCGGACGACCACCGTTCAGGGCCAGCATGTTGCAGCCGAAGGAGGTCTGCATCGGCGTGAAGCGGAAGAGCTGGTTCAGCACCACCTCAGGCGTCGCGTCACGCTTCAGCTCGACCACCACGCGTACGCCGTGCCGGTCGCTTTCGTCCTGGACGTGGGCAATGTTCTCGATCTTTTTGTCGCGGACCTGTTCCGCGATCTTCTCGATCATCGCCGCCTTGTTCACCTGATAGGGGATCTCGTCGATGACGATGGCGTAGCGATCCTTGCGCAGCTCCTCGACGTGGGTCTTGGCACGGATGATGCAGCTGCCGCGCCCTTCCAGGTAGGCCTTCCGCGCGCCGGAGCGGCCCAGCAGGATACCGCCCGTGGGGAAGTCGGGGCCGGGCACGTACTGGATCAGTTCCTCGACCGACATGTCGGGGTTCTCGATCAGCGCAAGAGTGGCGTCGATCACCTCGCCCAGGTTGTGCGGCGGGATGTTGGTCGCCATGCCGACGGCGATACCGCCGGCGCCGTTGACCAGCATGTTGGGGAAGCGGACGGGCAGGACCGAGGGTTCCTTGTCCTTGCCGTCATAGTTGTCCTGGAAATCGACCGTGTCCTTGTCGATGTCGTTCAGCATGTAGGCCGCAGGCTTGTCCATGCGCACCTCGGTGTAGCGCATGGCGGCGGGTTTATCGCCGTCCATCGAACCGAAGTTGCCCTGGCCGTCCAGGAGCGGCAGCGACATCGAGAAATCCTGCGCCATCCGGGCCAGCGCGTCGTAGATCGCGCTGTCGCCGTGCGGGTGGTACTTACCCATCACGTCGCCGACGGGGCGCGCGGATTTCCGGTAGGGCTTGTCGTGGGTGTTGCCGACCTCGTGCATGGCGAAGAGGATTCGCCGGTGCACAGGTTTTAGGCCGTCGCGCAGATCCGGGATGGCGCGGCTGACGATGACCGACATCGCGTAGTCGAGATAGGAGGAACGCATTTCCTCCGAAATCGAGATGGTCGGGCCGCTGGCCGGCGCAGACGGGGTTTCCTGTTCGTTTTCAGGGGGTTCCGGTGTATCGGTCACTGAGTCTGCCTGTCTGGGGATGGCTTCTATATCTTGTTGGCGCAACTATAGCACCGCCATGATCTGGGGTGCAATGCTTGCCCCGGGGCGAAGCTGGCAGCCACCGGGTAAGGTGGCTAACATTCTGTTTTTGTTGAAAGTTAATTTTAAGGCGGGAAAGCTGGTGGGATCCGAAACGAGGAAGGACGCCACCATGGGCGAAACGGAACTTCTGCTGAAGGGCTACGGGCTGACCACGGCCGAGATTTTCTACCGCCTGCCGGACTACCAAAACGTGCTGCAAAGCTATGTCTGGCAGGACTACGATCTGGCGCCGGATTACCCGAAGCTCTTCGGTTTCATCGAATTCTGGCAGGAGAACATCGAGGGGCCGCTGCACTCGGTCCGCTTCTGCCACAGCAAGGCGCTGTCGCCGACCGACTGGCGCAACGTGGTGGGCGAGCTGCGCTATCACTGACGTTTGCCGGGACCGTGCCAAGGCCCCCAATGCGAAAGGGCGCCCGAAGGCGCCCCTGTTTTCCTTGGCCCGTTTTCCTGGGGGTGTCACGCGATCAGGGGATGATGCGCGAGTATTTCAGACCTTCGATCGTCGCGCCGACGCGCAGCCCCGCCTGGGCGAAGATCACCGCGACAACGGGCGCCATCGAGGTCGTGGTTTCGGCCCTCAGGTTCTCGCCCAGGTTGTTGAAGACGATGTCGGCGTCCGCGGCGGCGGCCCAGCCATCATTGATGCGGAAGTCCTGCAGCGCGTCCTCTGTCATGAAGAACAGCACGTGGGCATATTGCTGCGCCCCGATTTGCAGGCCGGCGCTGGCGCGGGTAGCGGAATAGTAGTCCACCGTGGCGCCGCCGACGCGCAGGGCGCCGCGGCCATAGCCGCCGCCCAGGCCGAGGCCCGCTTCGGTCAGCAGCGGCATCACCAGCATACCGGCGGATTTTGCCGCCAGATCGCGGGTCTGCGGATAGTCGGAATACATCTGCGCCAGGGTCGCATCGACCCGCGCGTCGATCGTGGCCGCGCCGTTGTTGCCGTAGCCGTTGCCGGAACAGGCCGCCACCGCCGGCACGGCGGCCAGCGCGGAAAGGGTGAATGCGCGTCGTGTCAGTTGGCTCATGTCTCTGCCCTCATGCGGCGCGGGGTGCGCCGGTCTACTGCCTCTGCCGGTGGTCCGGCTTTTTGCTCTGCCGGTGGCCCGGCTTGATATACGCCCTTTTCTAGCCCCGGCCCGCGGGGGTGTCATCCTCTCAGACGTGTCAGGCCGCGGATAAAGCGAAAAGGGGCCGACATCGGCCCCTTTTTTTCTGTCTCTGCAAGCGAATTGCCTTGCTTGCCGCGCCTTTCGATGCGCTGCGCGCAGCGGCGCCTCAACCGGCGAGGCGGGCGAAGGCGGGGGCGAAGTAGCTCAGAACGCCGTCGCAGCCGGCGCGCTTGAAGGCCATCAGGCTCTCGACCATGGCCTTCTCGCCGTCGATCCAGCCGTTCTGCGCGGCGGCCTGGATCATCGCGTATTCCCCGGACACCTGGTAGGCAAAGGTCGGCACGCCGAAGCTGTCCTTCACCCGGCGGCAGATGTCGAGGTAGGGCATGCCCGGCTTCACCATCACCATGTCGGCGCCCTCGGACAAATCACGGGCCACGAGGCGCACGGCTTCGTCCGAGTTGCCGGGATCCATCTGGTAGGTCTTCTTGTCGCCTTTCAGCGCACCGGACGCGCCGACCGCATCGCGGAAGGGCCCGTAGAAGGCAGAGGCGTATTTCGCCGCATAGGACAGGATCATCACGTTCTGATGGCCGCCGGCCTCCAGCGCGGCGCGGATGGCGCCGATGCGGCTGTCCATCATGTCCGACGGGCCGATGATGTCGGCGCCGGCCTCGGCCTGGCTGACGGCCTGCTTCACCAGCGCCTCCACGGTCAGGTCATTAACGATCTCGCCGTCGATGACGAAGCCGTCCTGGCCAGTGTCGGAATAGGGATCCAGGGCCACGTCGGTCATCACCAGCATTTCCGGCACGGCGGCCTTGATGGCGCGGGTGGCGCGGTTCGACAGGTTTTCCGGATTCCAGGCCTCGGAGGCGTCGGCGCTGCGCTTGTCGCCGGGGGTGTAGGGGAAGAGGCAGATCGCGGGGATGCCCAGATCGAATACCTCGCGCGCAGCCTCGGCCACCCGGTCGACGGAGCGGCGGAAGACGCCGGGCATCGAGGGCACGGGTTCCTCGTGGTTCTCGCCCTCGCAGACGAAAACCGGCCAGATCAGGTCCTTCACGGTGAAAACGTTTTCCTGCACCAGGTCGCGGATCGCGCCGGATTTGCGGGTGCGGCGAAGGCGGGTCGCGGGGAAGGGGGCTTGGATGGGCTGCATGTTCTCAACTCCGAAGGTCTTCCCTCAGGTCGCACGGATCGCCGGTCAAGCTCAAGTCCTTCCGCAGACGTGGCTTTCTGCTTCAGTTCCGGCCCTGCGGGGGTGGGCAAGGCCCGGTGACGGAGCTATATCCGGGAAGGAGTGGAGGTGAGCAGAAAGGACGGGCGCCCTTGGGGTCGATGGCCACAACTCTCGAACTGATCGACCTCCGGTCCTTCTCGAACCTCTGGTTCTGGATTGCGCTGGCGGTCGTCTGGTCTTCCGCCAGCCATTGGGTGCTGGGCGTGCCCTTCGACCTGGTGCTGCGCGCGCATCGCCGCGGCGGCTCCGTCGAGGAGGATCTGCGCGATCTGATCCGCATCAACGTCAACCGGATGCTCTATATCGCCGACGCCGCGGGAGAGATCGCCGTGGGCGTGATGAGCTTCCTGCTGACGGTGCTGGCGATCCTGGGGTTCTTCTATTGGGTCGAGTTCGCGCAGGCCCTTCTGCTGATCGGCCTGCCACTGACCATCGTGTGGATCCTGTCGGTGCGCACCGCCCGGAAAATCGCGCTGGCGCCGCAGACGACGGCGGAGCTGTACCTGCGGCTGCGGCGCCTGCGCTTCGTCATTCAGGTGATCGGCATGCTCTCGGTGTTGACCACCTCCTTCTGGGGCATGTACGTGAATGCCTCTGTCGGCGTTCTCGGAGGCTAAGTTCTTGGCAGATGACAGCCATTTCATCCTCGGCGGGGCGCCGGAGGGCTATGATGCCGCGCTCCTGCTGAAGGAGATCGCGAAGACCGGGCAGCCCGTGCTGCACGTGGCGCGGGACGACAAGCGCATGGCGGCCATGGCCGACGCGCTGAACTTCTTCGATCCCGCGATGCCGGTGCTGACCTTCCCGGGGTGGGATTGCCTGCCCTATGACCGCATTTCGCCCAATGCCGACATCTCTGCCACGCGGATGGCGACGCTGGCGGGGCTGGTGCACGGAATGCCGGACCAGTTCATCCTGCTGACCACGCTGAACGCCGCGACCCAGCGGATCCCGGCGCGCGAGGTGTTGCAGGAGGCCTCCTTCACCGCTCGCGTGGGGGAGCGGATTGATGAAGCTGCGCTGCGCAACTTCTTGGTGCGCATGGGCTTTTCCCAAAGTCACTCGGTCACTGAGCCGGGCGACTATGCCATTCGCGGCGGCATCATCGACATCTTCCCGCCGGGCCCCTCCGGCCCGGTGCGCCTCGATATGTTCGGCGACATCCTCGACGGCGCACGGAGCTTTGACCCCGGCAGCCAGCGCACCACCGACAAGCGGGAGGTGATCGAACTGGCCCCGGTGAGCGAGGTCATCCTGGACGAGGCGGCGATCACCCGCTTCCGCCAGAACTACCGTATCGAGTTCGGCGCCGCGGGCACCGATGATCCGCTCTACGAAGCGGTCAGTGCCGGGCGCAAGCAGCAGGGCATGGAGCACTGGTTGCCCTTCTTCCACGAGCGACTGGAAACTCTGTTCGACTACCTGCCACAGGCCACGATCACCCTCGACGACCAGGCGACGCCGGCGCGGCTGGCCCGCTGGGACACGATCGCCGATCAACATGAAAGCCGCCGCATCGCCCTGGCCGACAAGGCGCGTCTGGGATCGGTCTACAAACCCGTCCCACCGGGGCTTCTTTACCTCGACGATGAGGCCTGGCAGGCCCAGACCAAGGGACGCCGCCTGTTGCAGCTCTCGCCGTTGGCGCAGAGCCCGGGACCGGGCGTACTGGATGCCGGCGGGCACATCGGGCGCAATTTCTCGCCCGAGCGTCAACTTGAAAATGTAAGCCTTTTCGGCGCTTTGGCGGACCATGTGAAGGAGAAACTTCAGGATGGCCCCGTCGTCATCGCCTCCTATTCCGAGGGCGCGCGGGAGCGGCTGGAAGGGTTGATCGCCGACGAAGGCCTGAAGGAAGCGATCCCGGTCACCGACGCGCGGCGCATCGGTCGCAGGGGGCTGCACCTGGCGGTCTGGGCGCTGGAACACGGGTTTGAGGGCACCTGGCAGGACCGGCCGCTGACGGTCATCTCCGAACAGGACGTGCTGGGGGACAGGCTAATCCGCTCGGCCCGGAAGAAGCGGCGGGCCGAGAACTTCCTGACCGAGGCGCAGAGCCTCAGCCCCGGCGATCTGGTGGTCCATGTCGACCACGGCATCGGCCGCTATCACGGGATGGAGGTCATCACTGCCGCCGGGGCCGCCCACGAATGCCTGGTGCTGGAATACGCCGAGAACGCGCGCCTGTATCTGCCGGTCGAGAATATCGAACTGCTGTCCCGCTATGGCCACGAAGAGGGGCTGCTGGACAAGCTGGGCGGCGGCGCCTGGCAGGCCAAGAAGGCGCGGCTGAAGGAACGCATCCGCGAGATGGCGGACCGGCTGATCCGCGTGGCGGCCGAACGCGCCCTGCGCCGTGCGCCCATGCTGGAGCCGCCGGAGGCCGAGTGGAACGCCTTCCTCGCCCGCTTCCCCTACCAGGAGACGGACGATCAGCTGGGCGCCATCGACGACGTGCTGGGCGATCTTGCCTCGGGGCATCCGATGGACCGGCTGGTCTGCGGCGACGTGGGCTTCGGCAAGACCGAAGTGGCCCTGCGCGCGGCCTTTGCGGCGGCCATGTCCGGGGTGCAGGTTGCGGTGATCGCACCTACCACGTTGCTGGCGCGCCAGCACTTTCAGGGTTTTGCCGAGCGGTTCAGGGGTTTCCCTATTCAAGTCAACGCCTTGTCGCGCTTTGTTGGTGCAAATGAAGCGGCCCGGACCCGCAGCGGGATCAGCGATGGCACGGTGGATATCGCCGTTGGCACCCATGCGCTTCTGGCCAAGAACATCAAGTTCAGGAACCTCGGTCTGCTGATCGTGGACGAGGAACAGCGGTTTGGCGTTGGCCACAAGGAACGGCTGAAGCAGCTGCGCACCGATGTGCACGTCCTGACCCTGACGGCCACGCCGATCCCGCGTACCCTGCAACTGTCGCTGTCCGGGGTGAGGGATCTGTCGATCATCGGCACGCCGCCCGTCGACCGCCTGGCGATCCGCACCTATGTCAGCGAGTTCGATCCGGTCACCATCCGCGAGGCCCTGCTGCGCGAACACTATCGCGGCGGGCAGAGCTTCTTCGTGGTGCCGCGCGTCAGCGACCTGCCGGAGATCGAGGCGTTTCTGAAGGAGCAGGTGCCCGAGGTCAGTTTCGTCACTGCCCACGGCCAGATGGCGGCGGGAGAACTGGATCGGCGCATGAATGCCTTCTACGACGGGCAATACGACGTGCTGCTGGCCACGACCATCGTGGAATCGGGGCTGGATATTCCGCGCGCCAACACGATGGTGGTGCATCGGGCGGATATGTTCGGCCTCAGCCAGCTCTACCAGATCCGGGGGCGCGTCGGTCGCGCCAAGACCCGCGCCTATGCCTACCTGACGACAGAGCCGCGCGCCAAACTGACGGACACGGCCCAGAAACGCCTGCGCGTGCTGGGTTCGCTGGATACGCTGGGGGCGGGGTTCACCCTGGCTTCGCAGGACCTCGACATTCGCGGCGCCGGCAACCTGCTGGGCGAAGAGCAGTCGGGCAACATGCGCGACGTGGGCTATGAGCTGTACCAGTCGATGCTGGAAGAGGCGATTGCCAAGATCAAGTCGGGCGAGGCCGAGGGGCTGACCGAAACCGAGGAGACCTGGGCGCCGCAGATCAACCTCGGCGTGCCGGTGCTGATCCCCGAGGATTACGTGCCGGACCTGGATCTGCGCCTGGGTCTTTACCGTCGCCTGTCGGGCCTCACCACCAAGGTGGAGCTGGAAGGCTTCGCCGCCGAGCTGATCGACCGCTTCGGGAAATTGCCGAAGGAGGTCAATACCCTGCTGCTCGTGGTTCGGATCAAGGCCATGTGCAAACGGGCGGGCATCGCCAAGCTGGACGGCGGGCCGAAGGGGGCCACGATCCAGTTCCACAACGACAAGTTCGCCGCGCCCCAGGGGCTGGTCGACTTCATCAAGGAACAGAACGGCCTGGCCAAGGTGAAGGACAACAAGATCGTCGTGCGTCGCGACTGGAAGGGCGATGCTGAGCGGATCAAGGGCGCCTTCGCCATCGCCCGCGACCTGGCCGCGAAGCTGCTCGAGGCGGAAAAGCAGGCCGAGGCGAAGAAATGACGCTTGGGCGCGCGGCCTCTGTCGCTGCGCGCCTAGCGTCTCAGAGGTGCTTCTCGAAGAAGTGGTCAGGGTAGGGATCGTCGTTGAACCGATCGATCTCGGTCCAGCCCAGGCCACGATAGAGCGCCACCGCCTCTGGCAGGGCGGAATTGGTATCCAGCCGCAGCGTGGTGATCCCGAGCGTCCGGGCGCGTGCCTCGATCTCCGCCATCAGCCGCTTCGACAGGCCCAGGCCACGGGCCGAGGGGGCAATCCACAACCGCTTGATCTCGGCCACCGGGCCGCCCGATCCCTTCAGCCCGACGCAGCCCAGGGGCAGCCCGTCGGAGAAGGCCACCAGGAAGGCGCCGCGCGGGGCGATCATGTCCGTGGCCTCCGGGTCGCGCGACAACTGCGGGTCGAACCCGGTTTCGAAACGGCGGGCCAGTTCGGCGTAGTATTCCTGCAGGCAATAGCGCGAGGTCTCGTCGCGCGGGTCGCGTTCCTCCAGGGTGATGCGGTCGCGGCCCAGGGCCGAGGCCACCAGGTCCATCGCGGCCAGCAGGGCTTCGGGGCGGGGGTGCCGCGCCAGGGTGTCGGCCGCGCGTTGGTCCGACAGGGCCTCGTAGGCGGCGAACTCGGCCTCGCCGTCGGGCGTCAGCACGGCGACGCGGGCGCGGGCGTCCTCCGGGTGCGGTCCGGTTGTGACCAGCCCTTCGGCTTCCAGCCCGCGCAGCAGGCGCGACATCAGCCCGGAATCGAGCCCGAGGTAATCGCGGATCGCCGCTACCTCCGTCCGGCCCTGGCCGATGGCGTTCAGCACGCGGGCCGTGCCCAGAGGGCGGCCCCGTCCCAGAAAGGATTGATCGAGCGCGCCCACCTCGGAGGTGACGGCACGGGAGAAACGGCGGAATCGGGAAACGGGATCAGGTGTCATGTAGCTGACTTTTGTCTGATACCGTCCCGCCGTCAAGCTATTGACTGACTTGTGTCAGGGAAATTTGGAGCAAGTGGATGCGCTTTTCGGCGCTTTGGCGGCGCGGTGCGACGGACGATCGACGCCCTTACCATTTGCGAACAAAACTGCGCGACTTCCCCGCGATCACGCGGAAATCGTTGCATATACTATACGTTTTGCGGTCGCTGTCGTCGCGCCCCGCGGCGGACTGTCAGCCCAGAAAGGCGCGGATACGCGGTGCGATGTGATCCCAGAAGGCGGGCATGGAACGGGCGATGGCGCGGCCCACGCGGGCCTCGACCATCTCGAAGGTCGCGTTGTGGGCCAGCCAGGACACGCCGCCCGAGGCGAGGTTCTGAAGGGGCGGCTGGAAGCGGTCCAGAGCCTTGGCGAAGCGCGCGTCGGGCGTACTGGCCGCTTCGAACTCCTGCCAGAGGGCCAGGAGGGGCGCGCCCTCCGCTTCGGGCAGCAATCCGAACAGCCGTTCCGCCGCCGCCAGCTCCGCCGCCTCTGTTTCGGCCTGGCCTTGGGTCGTCTGGGCGTAGATCGGCACGTCGCCCGCGTCGATTTCCACCAGGTCGTGCAGCAGCAGCATGCGCAGCACCCGCGACAGGCTGACGCCTTCGGGGGCATGTTCACCCAGTACCAGAGCATAGAGGGCCAAGTGCCATGAATGTTCAGCAGAATTTTCCGGTCTTGAGGCATCGCACAAGGTCGTGGCCCGCTCGATCCGCTTCAGCCGATCGGCTTCCGCGAGGAAGGCGGAGCGCGCGGCGACCTCGGCAGGTCCCTCGGTCAATTCAGAATGAAGGTGGGCGTAGAGATCAGGCCGGGTCTCGGCGATCAGCCGGGCGCGGCCCGCCGCGGTGTTGTCCCGCGCGATCGCCTCGTGATCGGGGCGCCGGGGGGCCGCGGCCCAGACCTGAAGGACGGGGATGGCGAAATCCACAGTCTTCGCCAAGCGCGCGTCCTCGCTCTCCATCGCCTCGAACTCTTCCCAAAGCGCGCGCAGGCGCGGCCCCTGGTCGGCGGGCAGCAGGGCGAACAGCCGGTCGGCACAGGCACGTTCGGCGGCGGCCAGGGCCGCGGCGTCGTGGGGCAGGTCGATAGGCTGGTCGCCCGCGTCGATCTCCACCAGGTCATGCAGCAGCAGCATCGACAGGATGCGGTCCATCCGCGCCGTCTCGACCTCCGGCAGCCAGATCAGCGCGCCCAGGGCCGCCTGCCAGGAATGTTCGGCCGAGTTCTCGGCCCGCGACTGGTCGGTCAGCGTGGAGGCGCGGGTGACGCCCTTCAGCCGGTCGGCCTCCTGCAGGAAAGAAAGCTGCGCGTCGAGCCTCTGGGCATCCATGGCAAAATCTCCGGTGGGGGAACAGGCCCGGCCTAGCCCCGGCGCGCGACGGGTGCAAGGGGTGGCTCTGCGCCGACCGAAGGCCCGAAAGCCTCTCGGGGAAGGTAGAACGCAAACGAGGGGCCGAAGCCCCCCGTGATATGTTCTGAAGATGGGCGCGGGGTCAGTCGCCGCGCGCCGCCTTGGACTCCTTCACCCGGCGGATCAGGAAGTCCCGCGCGGCGCGTTCGGCGAGGCGGACCCGCACCTCGGTCAGGAAGGCCTCTTCGAGGGTCTGCGACGACGCGCCCAGAACATGGCCCACCTCGACGTAAAGACGGTCCTCGCCGGTCGCCTTCATCGCCTTCAGGCAATCCTCGGCCAGAGCGGCGGCGAGCGTTTCGACGGAGGAGGCCATGGCGCGTCCCTCAGCGGGTGGTTTCGGTCAGGCGACGCTTCACGTAGTCGCTGACGGAGCCCAGCATCGACTGCATCTGCTCCTCTTCCTGGAAGAAGTGGCCGGCGCCTTCGATTTCCTCGTGGGTGACGGTGATTCCCTTCTGCTCCTGCAACTTGCCTACCAGGGACTGCGTATCGGCGGGCGGCGCGACGCGGTCTGCGGTGCCGTTGACGATCAGGCCAGAGGACGGGCAGGGCGCCAGGAAGGAAAAGTCATACATGTTCGCCGGAGGCGACACGGAGATGAAGCCGGTGATCTCGGGGCGGCGCATCAGGAGTTGCATGCCGATCCAGGCCCCGAAGGAGAAACCGGCAACCCAGCAGTGCTTCGAGTTGGAGTTCATCGACTGCAGGTAATCCAGCGCCGAGGCCGCATCGCTGAGCTCACCCACGCCCTGGTCGTATTCGCCCTGGCTGCGGCCGACGCCGCGGAAGTTGAAGCGCAGAACGGTGAAGCCCATGTTGTAGAAGGCATAATGCAGGTTGTAGACAACCTTGTTGTTCATCGTGCCGCCGAACTGCGGATGCGGATGCAGCACGATGGCGATCGGCGCGTCACGGTCCTTCTGCGGGTGATAGCGGCCTTCTAGGCGGCCTTCGGGTCCGGGAAAGATGACCTCGGGCATTCAATACGTCCTCAACCTTGGCGCGGTCCGCGGCGCGGTCCGACTGTCCTCTTGCGTGCCAAAGTCAGGCCCAAATCCGCCCCGGGCCCGGGCCGCGCAGTCCGCGCGGCTGAACCTTCATTCTTGACGAATATTATCGGGCACCTTAGAAATGTTCTAAAGAGACTGCTGCCTCTGGCGACGCGCTGCAAAGCGGGATAATCCGGGCGGCGACCAAGGTCAATGAAATCAACCGTCGCGGGCGGCCTTGCCGGGCTCTCCGTGACCCCTGATCCGCAGCTCCGCCGACCGATGCGGCGAGCCACGAGTGAGAAACCGTGACAGGCGCCGAGATGACGGGCGCGGCAATGGGAGACAAGGCGCATGAAACTCAGCACCAAGGGACGTTACGCCATGGTCGCGCTGGCCGATATCGCGCTGCAGCCGGATGGCAGCCTGGTGGCGCTTGGCGATATTTCCAAACGGCAATCGGTGTCGCTGCCCTACCTGGAACAGCTCTTCGTGAAGCTGCGCCGCGCGGGCCTCGTGGCCTCCGTGCGGGGGCCGGGCGGCGGCTACAAGCTGGCGCGTCCGGCGACGGAGATCCGTGTCGTCGATGTCCTCGCCGCAGTCGATGAGACGGTCAGCGCCATGCACAAGGGCGCGGGCGTCTCCGGCGGTCTGTCGGGGTCGCGGGCGCAGTCGGTGACGAACCGCCTTTGGGAAGGGCTGTCGGCCCATGTCTACGTCTTCCTGCACCAGACGACCCTTGGCGACGTGGTGAAGAACGAGCTGGCCCCGTGCCCGGCGGTGCCGAACCTCTTCGAAGTGGTGGACGAGTGATCCTGCGTCTCGCATATCCCTTGGCCGGTCTGCGGACCGGGGCAGGTGCCGCATGAGCCGCGTCTACCTGGACCATAACGCCACGACGCCCCTGCGTGCGGAGGCGCGCGCCGCGATGATCGCGGCCATGGAGGTGACGGGCAACCCGTCCTCGGTCCATGCCGAGGGGCGTGCGGCCAAGGCGCTGGTCGAGCGTGCGCGAGCGCAGCTCGCCGCTGCCCTTGGGGCGGAAGGCGCCGATATCGTCTTCGTCTCCGGCGCCACCGAGGGGGCGGCGCTGGCGATGGCGGGGCGCGGGTTGCGCGCCGCCGACATCGAACATGACGCCGTGCGGGCCTGGGGCACCGGCGATCCTTTGCCTGTCGATCACGACGGCCGGGTCACGGTCGCGGATCCGTCTCAAAGCGCGCTGCAGTTGGCCAACAGCGAAACGGGCGTGATCCAGAGACTTCCCGAAGGGCTGGCAGTCAGCGACCTGACCCAGGCTTTCGGCAAGCTGCCCATTGCCTTCAACTGGCTGAATTGCCACATGGCCCTTGTAAGCGCCCATAAGCTGGGTGGCCCGAAGGGCATCGGCGCGTTGGTGATGCGGCGCGGCACCGATCTGCCGGCGCAGCTGAAGGGCGGCGGGCAGGAAATGGGCCGCCGTGCGGGCACCGAGAACGTGATCGGCATCGCGGGCTTCGGCGCCGCCGCTGAGGCCGCGGCGCGCGACCTGGAGGCCGGCACCTGGGACCGCGTGCGCGTCCTGCGGGACGGGCTGGAGGCGCTGCTGCGCGACGGGCTTCAGGCCATGGGGCTGGAGGCCGAGATTGCCGGGGCAGGGGCCGAGCGCCTGCCCAACACCACCTGCCTGGTGACGCCCGGATGGAAGGGCGAGACCCAGGTGATGCAGATGGACCTGGCCGGGTTCGCCGTCAGCGCGGGATCGGCCTGTTCCAGCGGCAAGGTCCGAGCCAGCCAGGTGCTGCGCGCCATGGGCTACGCCGAGGACGAGGCCATGGGCGCCCTGCGTGTCAGCCTAGGCCCCGAGACGACCGAGGAAGAGATCACGCGTTTCGCCACGGCATGGCTGACGCAGAGAGAGAAACGGCGCGCCAGGGCAGCGTGACACGCCCAGAGCCTGCGCCCCCGAGGATGCCCCGGACCATGACCCCCGGGCCTCCATTCCTGAAGACACGAGAACAAGCCGCGACAAGCCGGACAGGATGAGATCATGAGTAAGATGGATACCCCCGAAGTGAAGGAAGGCGTGGATCAGGAAACGGTCGACGCCGTCGCCAAGATCAACACCTACAAATACGGCTGGGAGACCGATATCGAGATGGACTACGCCCCCCTGGGCCTGTCCGAAGATATCGTCCGCCTGATCTCCACAAAGAACCACGAGCCCGAGTGGATGACCGAATGGCGCCTGGCCGCCTATCGCCGCTGGCTGGAGAAGGAAGAGCCCGACTGGGCGATGGTCGAATACCCCAAGATCGACTTCCAGAACCAGTACTACTATGCCCGCCCGAAGAGCATGGAAGAGAAGCCGAAGTCCCTGGATGAGGTGGACCCCAAGCTGCTGGAAACCTACCAGAAGTTGGGCATCCCGCTGAAGGAGCAGATGATCCTGGCGGGCGTCGAGGGCGCCGAGGAAATCAAGGATGAGGCCGCCCCGGAACGCAAGGTCGCCGTGGATGCGGTCTTCGATAGCGTCTCCGTCGGCACCACCTTCCAGGCGGAGCTGAAGAAGGCAGGCGTCATCTTCTGCTCGATCTCCGAGGCGATCCGCGAACACCCCGAGCTGGTGAAGAAATACCTCGGGTCTGTCGTGCCGGTCTCTGACAACTTCTATGCCACGCTGAACTCGGCCGTCTTCTCCGACGGCTCCTTCGTCTACGTGCCGCCGGGCGTCCGCTGCCCGATGGAGCTGTCGACCTATTTCCGTATCAACGCGGAGAACACCGGCCAGTTCGAGCGCACGCTGATCATCGCCGACAAGGGGTCCTACGTCTCCTACCTCGAAGGCTGCACCGCACCGCAGCGCGACACCGCGCAGCTGCACGCGGCCGTGGTCGAGATCATCGTCGAGGAAGACGCCGAGGTGAAATACTCCACGGTGCAGAACTGGTTCCCGGGCGACGACGAGGGCAAGGGCGGCATCTACAACTTCGTCACCAAGCGTGCCGATTGCCGTGGCGACCGGGCGAAGATCATGTGGACCCAGGTGGAAACCGGCTCTGCCGTGACCTGGAAATACCCGTCGTGCATCCTGCGCGGCGAGGAAAGCCAGGGCGAGTTCTACTCGATTGCCATCACCAACAACTACCAGCAGGCCGATACCGGCACCAAGATGCTGCACCTGGGCAAGAACACCCGCTCGCGCATCGTGTCCAAGGGGATCTCCGCCGGCAAGGCGCAGAACACCTACCGTGGCCAGGTCGCCATGCATCCCAAGGCCACCAACAGCCGCAACTACACCCAGTGCGACAGCCTGCTGATCGGATCCGAATGCGGGGCCCACACGGTTCCCTATATCGAGGTGAAGAACAATTCGTCCCGGGTGGAGCATGAGGCGACCACCTCCAAGGTGGACGACGACCAGATGTTCTACTGCCAGTCGCGCGGCATGGACGAGGAAGAAGCGGTGGCGCTGATCGTCAACGGCTTCTGCAAGGACGTGCTGCAGGCCCTGCCGATGGAATTCGCCATGGAAGCGCAGCAGCTGGTGGCGATCAGCCTGGAAGGCTCGGTCGGCTGATGAGCGAGCCGGTGAAGCTCTACTGGTGGGCGGGCAAGCCGAATTTCGGCGATGCCATCTCGCGCGCCATCGTGGCCCATGTGTCGGGCCGCGAGGTCGCCTGGGCGAAGCCCGGCGCCGTGGATGTCTTCGCCATCGGCTCGATCATGCATGTGGTACGGCGCGGCAACAAGGATCCGCGTGATGGCGCCCGGCCCGTGGTCTGGGGCTCCGGCTGCATGAAGCCGGTGAACACCGACTTCGTTGCCAACGTCGATTTCGCCCTGGTCCGTGGCCCGATCACCGAGAGCCTTCTGGGCATCGAGGTGCCGGGCTACGGCGATCCCGGCCTGCTGATGGCCGAGATCCTGGGCGAGGTGCCGCGCGGCGATCGCATCGGGCTGATCCCGCATTACGCGCAAATGGGCGACCCGGCCTTCCGCGCCATGGTCGAGGCCCATCCGGTGCTCGACCTGATCGACGTGCGGGGCGACGCCCTGGAGGTCTGCCGCCAGATCGCCGGCTGCGCCCATGTGGTCAGCTCGTCCCTGCATGGGCTGATCGTGGCCGACAGTTTCGGGGTGCCCAACACCTGGCTGTCGCCGGAGGGCATCCACGCCGCGCCGAAGCTGAAGTTCCTGGATTATGCCGCAGGCATCGAACGGGCGCTGCCGCGTCCGCTGGCGCTGGCGGATCTGCCGGGACGGCTGGCGTCGCTGCCTCAGGGCGATCTGCCCTATGCCGAGGGCGTGGCGCGGTCGAAAGCGGATCTGCGGGCCTCTTTCCCGGCCCGGCTGACAGCAAGCGAGGAGGTGACGCAATGATCGTCACGACGACGAATTCCATCGAGGGCCGCCGGATCACCGACTACCGGGGCGTGGTGGTGGGCGAGGCCATCATGGGCGCGAACATCGTCCGTGATTTTTTCGCCAATATCACCGACGTCATCGGGGGCCGTTCCGGCGCCTATGAAACCAAGCTGCAGGATGCCCGCGACATCGCCATGCGCGAGATCGAGGGCCGTGCCGCGGCCCTGGGCGCCAATGCGGTGGTCGGTGTCGACCTAGACTACGAAGTGGTGGGCGACAGCATGCTGATGGTCTCGGTTTCCGGCACTGCCGTGGTGGTGGAGTGACGTGAGCGACCTGTCGCCCTCCGACGCGCCGATGACGCGCCCCGAGTTGACCTTCCCCGAGGCGGAGGCCGAGGCCGTGCGCCTGGCCTACGGCGAGGCGGAGGTGATCCTGGAATACGGATCGGGCGGCTCTACGGTGCTGGCGGGCGACCTGGGCAAGCGGGTGACTAGCGTGGAAAGCGATGGCGCCTGGGCGCAGATGATGCGCGACTGGTTCGCCGACAACCCGCCGAAGGGCGCGGTGGAGGTGATCCATGCCGACATCGGGCGGACCAAGGAATGGGGCCACCCGAAGGATGACAGGGGCTGGCGGCGCTACGCCGCCTATCCCCTGGCGGTCTGGGAGCGGAGCGAGATGCCGCACCCCGACCTGGTGCTGGTGGATGGGCGGTTCCGCATGGGCTGCGTGCTGGCGACCGCCTTTCACATCTCGCGTCCGGTGACCCTGCTGCTGGACGACTATAAGCACCGCGAGCAATACCACGAGATCGAGGATTTCGTGGGCCAGCCAACCCTGATCGGCCGTCTGGCCGTGTTCGACATAAACCCCATGCCGGTCCCCGCGACCCGGCTTCTGGATGTGATACGGATGATGACGCAGCCCTGATGTGTTGCGTGAGGAAAGGTAATAAAATGTTGGAAATCAAAAACCTGCATGTGAAACTTGAAGAAGAGGATAAGCAGATCCTCAAGGGCGTGGACCTGACGGTCGAGGCTGGCAAGGTGCATGCGATCATGGGCCCGAACGGGTCGGGCAAGTCCACCCTGTCCTACGTGCTGTCGGGCCGTGGCGGCTACGAGGTGACCGAGGGCGAAGCGACCCTGCTGGGTGAGGACCTGCTGGACATGGATCCCGAGGAACGCGCCGCCGCCGGTGTCTTCCTGGCCTTCCAGTACCCGGTGGAGATCCCCGGCGTCGGCAACATGACCTTCCTGCGCACGGCCGTGAACGCACAGCGCAAGGCCCGCGGCGAAGAGGAAATCAGCGCCGCGGACTTTCTGAAGCTGGTGCGCGAAAAGGCCAAGACCCTGAAGATCGACGCCGAGATGCTGAAGCGCCCGGTGAACGTCGGCTTCTCCGGTGGTGAGAAGAAGCGCAACGAGATCCTGCAGATGGCCATGCTGGAGCCCAAGCTCTGCATCCTCGACGAGACCGACAGCGGTCTGGACGTGGACGCGATGAAGCTGGTCTCGGACGGGGTGAACGCCCTGCGTGACGAGGGCCGCGGCTTCCTCGTGATCACCCACTACCAGCGCCTGCTGGACCACATCAAACCGGACGTGGTGCACATCATGGCCGATGGCCGCATCATCAAGACCGGCGGACCGGAGCTGGCCCTGGAGGTCGAGCAGAACGGCTACGCCGACCTGCTGGCGGAGGTGCAGTAATGACGGCGATCCTGTCGGAAACCATCAAGACGAAGCCCTCGGCGCGCCGCGATGAAGAGACCGCCGCGCGCCTGGCGGTGATGTCCGCCGGCGCCACCGAAGGCTGGAGCGTCGCCAACCGCGAGGCCGCGCTGGAGCGGGTGAAATCCATGGGCCTGCCGCAACCGCGCGACGAATACTGGCGCTGGACCCGCCCGGCGAGCCTGATCGCGCCCGAGGCCCCCACGGCCTCGGTCTTCGACCCGGCGGAAACGCCGATCTTCGACGCGGTGGACCGGGTGAAGGTCGTCTTCATCGACGGTGTCTTCTCCGCCGAGGAAAGTGACCCGCTGGAACTGGCCGGTGTCTCGATCGAGCGTCTGGTGGAGGCGACCAGCGACATCCACTGGGCGTCCGAGCTCTACGGCAAGCTGGAGGCCCGCGGGCAGAGCCCGGTGGAGCGTCCGCTGGCCGCCCTGAACACCTGGGCCGCCACCGACGGCCTGCTGATCCGCGTGACGGGCAAGGCCGAGAAGCCGATCAGCCTGATCTACAAGCATGCCTCCGAGACCTCGGACGCGACGCTGCACCACGTGATCAAGCTGGAAGAGGGCGCCGAGCTGACCCTGCTGGAGAACGGCCCCGCCGCCGCGCGCTTCAACAAGGTGATGGAGGTGGACGTGGCCGACGAGGCGCGGTTCCACCATGTCCGGGCCCAGGGCCGCGACCATGAACGCCGTGCCGCCACCCACATCTTTGCCCGTCTGGGTCGGGAGAGCCTGTTCAAGAGCTTCACCCTGACCGCCAACGGCGTGATGACCCGCAACGAGGCGGTGATCGAATTGCTGGGCGACGACGCCATGGCCCACGTGGCCGGCGCCTGCATGGGCGACGGTGATTTTCACCACGACGACACCGTCTTCGTCACCCATGACGCGCTGAACTGCGAAAGCCGCCAGGTGTTCAAGAAGGTGCTGAAGAACGGCGCCCAGGGCATCTTCCAGGGCAAGATCCTGGTGAAGGATGGCGCGCAGAAGACCGACGGCTACCAGATCAGCCAGTCCCTGCTGCTGGATGGTGACAGCACCTTCCTCGCCAAGCCGGAGCTGGAGATCTACGCCGACGACGTGGCCTGTTCGCACGGCTCGACCTCCGGCGCGATGGACGAGGAGGCGCTCTTCTACCTGCGCTCGCGCGGGGTGCCGATGGCGGAGGCGCAGAACCTGATGGTCATCGCCTTCATCGCCGAGGCGCTGGACGAGATCGAGGACGAAGGCCTGCGGGCCGAGTTGCTCGACCGGCTGACCGGCTGGCTGGATCGTCGTCGCGGCTGATGTCGCTGGTGGCCAATATCGCTGCCAGCTATCGCCGGCCCGGCGACGTGCTGGGCCGGATGCTGGCGGAGGGTGCGCGGGAGGACCGCGCGCTGGCGCTTTGCATGGGCGGCTGCATCGCGATGTTCGTGGCCCAGTGGCCGCGCCTGTCACGAGAGGCCTACCTGAGCGGGGACGACCTTCAGATGCTTCTGGGCGGGTCGCTCCTGGGGGTGGTGTTCATCCTGCCGCTGGCGCTGTATCTGCTGGCCGGGCTGAGCCATCTGCTGTGCCGTCTGCTGGGCGGGCAGGGGACAGGCTTCGGCGCGCGGCTGGCGCTTTTCTGGGCGCTGGTGGCGGCGACGCCGCTGATGCTGCTGCATGGTCTGGTGGCCGGCTTCATCGGGCCTGGCGCGGCGAAGGGCCTCATCGGCCTGGCCTGGATCGTGGGCTTTGGATGGATCTGGATCGCCGGGCTGCGGCGGGCCGAGTTTGGAGCCGGGACGGGCGCATGATGAAAGACTGGCTGGAGCTGATGCGGATCAGCGTGATCGACCCGCGACGCGGCGCGGCGGAACTGATGGCGTCTCCCTGGCCGGAGGCCGCGACGCCCGTGCTGCTGGCGCTGGTGGCGGTTCTGAACGGCATCCTCTACACCCTGATCCTGCCGCCGGGCATGGTATTCTCGCCGATCGCCATGGCGGTTGTCGCGGGGGGCATCATCTGGCTCAGCGCCTGGCTGCTGACGAAGGTGGGGCAGTACATGGGCGGAGGCGGCACGCTGCCGGCGCTGCTGCGCATGGTGCTGTTTCTGCAGGTGATCCGGATCTTCGCGCAGGTGGCTCTGCTGGTGCTCAGCGTGCTGGTGCCGCCGATCGCGGCCATCGTCAGCCTGGCGGCCGGGATCTGGGGCATCTTCATGATGGTCTACTTCCTGACCGAGGCGCATGGCTTCGACAATCGCCTGAAGGCGCTTGGCACACTGGGCGTCGTCTTCGTCGCCACCATCGTGGCCGCGTCGGTGCTGCTGTCCCTGGTGGGCGGCGCGGCACTGACCGAGATCTAGGCCCTGACGGGGCCGAACAGATAGCCCCCGCGCCGGCCCTCGGGCCGGGGGGGGAACCCCGGACGCCCGCAAGGGGCTTCCGGATCGCTGACCAGAGATGACCACAGGGCCGCAGGGCTGGCCCGGAGGACCGACTATGTATGACGTGAACGCGATCCGCGCCGATTTTCCCATCCTCTCGCGAGAGGTGAACGGCAAGCCGCTGGTCTATCTCGACAACGGCGCCTCGGCGCAGAAGCCGAGGGCGGTGATCGACGCGGTGACGCGCGGCTATGCCGAGGAATATGCCAACGTCCACCGTGGGCTGCACTATCTGTCGAACCTGGCGACCGACAAATATGAGGCCGTGCGGGGCAAGATCCAGCGCTTCCTCAATGCTGCCCATGAGGACGAGATCGTCTTCAACACCGGCACCACCGAAGGCATCAACCTTGTCTCCTACGGCTGGGCCGCGCCGCGCCTTCAGGCGGGCGACGAGATCGTGCTTTCGGTGATGGAACACCACGCCAATGTCGTGCCCTGGCATTTCCTGCGCGAACGCCAGGGGGTCGTGCTGAAGTGGGTGGAACCGGAGGCCGACGGGTCCCTGGATCCGCAGAAGGTCATCGACGCCATGGGCCCGAAGACCAAGCTGGTGGCCATGACCCATATGTCCAACGTGCTGGGCACCGTGGTCGACGTGGCCGCGATCTGCGCCGCGGCGCGGGCGCGCGGCATCGCCACGCTGATCGACGGCAGCCAGTCCGCCGTGCACATGCCCGTGGACGTCCAGGCCATCGGCTGCGATTTCTTCGCCATCACGGGGCACAAGCTCTATGGCCCCTCTGCCTCAGGCGCGATCTATATCCGCAAGGAACGCCAGGCGGAGATGCGTCCCTTCATGGGTGGTGGCGACATGATCAAGGAAGTGACCCGCGACGGCGTCTGCTATGCCGACGGTCCGATGAAGTTCGAGGCGGGCACGCCGGGCATCGTCCAGACCATCGGCCTGGGCGTCGCGCTGGACTACATGATGGACGTCGGCATGGAGGCAATCGCCGCCCATGAGGCCGACCTTGCCGACTATGCCAGCGAACGCCTGCACGGGCTGAACTGGCTGAATGTGCAGGGGCGGGCGCCGGGCAAGGGGGCGATCTTCTCCTTCACGCTGGACGGCGCGGCCCATGCCCATGACATTTCCACCATCCTCGACAAGAAGGGCGTGGCGGTGCGCGCCGGCCACCACTGTGCCGGCCCGCTGATGGAGCACCTTGGCGTGACCGCCACCTGCCGGGCGAGCTTTGCCATGTACAATACCCGCGACGAGGTGGATGTGCTGATCGAGGCCCTGGAGCTGGCCCACGATCTCTTCGCCTGAGGCGGCGCGCCATTCCGGCGGCGGCCGCGGTTGAACGGGCCGGACTGCCTTCGGCGAGAGTGTTTTCGGCCAACGTATGGGGGAGGGCGTCGGGTCTCTTGACCCGGCGCCCCTTTCCGGCTCGGGGTCAGCCCATGCCGGCGCCCTCTGCCGTGCCCTGCGGCGTGCCGAAATGACGATAGACCAGGTCCGCCGGATCCGGGCGTGATGCGGCCGCGTCCTGAACCGCCCCCAGGCGTTCGGCAAGGCGGCGGGAGCGGTGGTTCCCGGGATCCACATAGCTGACCAGTGTTGGCAAGCGCCGCGTCTCGCGGGCCCAGTTTTGCAGGGTGCTGGCAGCCTCAAACGCCAGTCCGCGCCCCTCGGCCGCGGGGTAGAGCAGCCATCCCAGCTCCCATTCCGGAAAGAGCGGCCCGCCGTTGATGGCGACCTGGCCGAGGGCCCGGCCGGTCGTGCGGTCCTCGATCATCAGGGCGCCGCAGCCCAGCAGGTCCCATTGCGCGTGATCGGCGCAGAACATCCCCCAGGCGCGCGGCTGATCGAAAGGGCCGCCCATGAACTGCGCGCGCTCGGACATCATCAGGGCCGCGTAGTCTGGCCAATCGGCATGGGTCATCGCGCGCAGGCGCAGGCGGGGCGTGGTCAGTTGCGGAATCTCCGGGTGGGGCATCACGTCTCTCCTGATCGGGCGGGGCACATCGGCCCCGGCTGCTAGGGCGTTCATATGACACGAAAATGACAAAAGCGCCCGGGAAACGCCGATCGACCGGCCAGTTGCATGGCTCTTGGGCGCTTACGACCCGAAATGTGTCGCTTTTCGCCCTCATGGGTTTCACTCAGCAACTGAGGCGTTAGGGTGCAGCCACCGAAACAAGACTAGGAGAGCCACATGACATTGCTGACCGAAGCCGACCAGATCTCGCAGATCGCGTTTGGGTTCATGGGCTCAAAGGCGCTGTTCGCAGCGCTGGAGCTCGATGTCTTCTCGCGTCTGGCCGACGGTGCCAAGAGCGCCGAAGAGCTGGCGGCAGAGGCCGGAGTGCACGAGGATCGCGCCATGACCCTGCTGACCGCGCTGGCGGGCATGGGGCTGGTGTCGGTCTCTGACGGCAAATTCAGCAATGCCCCGGCCTCGCAGGCCTTCCTGGTGAAGGGCGCGAAGTACGACTTCGGCGACTACCTGCGCCTGCAGGTCGGCAAGCAGATGTATCCGCTGCTGGACCAGATCGAACCGGCCCTGAAAGGCGAGCTGTCCGACGACGACACCGGCTCCTACGCCGACTGGTTCTCGGACCCCGAAGAGGCGCGACTCTACTCCGAAAGCCAGCACGCCGGCTCCCTCGGCCCGGCACGCGCGCTGGCCAAGTCGCTGGATCTCAGCGGCAAGACCAAGATGCTGGACGTGGGCGGCGGCACCGCGGCCTTCGACATCGTTCTGTGCGGCAAGAACCCCGAGCTGACCGCCACGGTGCTGGAATTTCCCAACGTCGCCAAGCTGGGGCGCGAATACGTCGAGAAGGCGGGCCTGTCGGACCGGATCACCTACCTGGACGGCAACGCGCTGGAGACCGAGTTCCCGGGCGACCAGGATATTGTGTTGATGTCCTACCTGTTTTCCGGCGTGCCGGGCGATAGCCATGACGATCTGATCGCGCGGGCCAAAGCGGCGCTGAAACCCGGTGGCATCCTGCTGATCCACGACTTCATCGTCGAGGCGGATCGCACCGGCCCTGCGCTGGCCGCGCTCTGGCAGCTGCAGCACACCGCCTTCACTCCCGAGGCGCGCTCGCTCGACGCGGGGTGGCTGTCCGACACCCTGTCGGAGGCCGGGTTCAAGGATGTCGGCGTGCGCACGATGATTCCCGAAATGACCATGCTGGCCACTGGCACCAAGGCCTGATCCTCGCCGTGGCCCGCCGCCAGGTGTCTGGCGGGCCACGGTTTTCGCTCTCCTCCCGTTTCGCGCCCCGGTGCGGGACGGGGCAGGCGGGGTATGATGCGAAAAGTTGCCCTCGCGCCCTCAGCCCCCATTGCGACCCGCGCCCCGAGCGGCTATAGGTCCGCGACAGGCACCCGTAGCTCAGCTGGATAGAGCGCTGCCCTCCGAAGGCAGAGGCCATAGGTTCGAATCCTATCGGGTGCGCCATTTTCCTTATATTGTTTTTATTTATCAGCCGCTTGCGTTTGCTGCGGCTCGTATTTTCCAACCTGCTTTCCCATAATCATCGCCTTCTTTTTCGCGCCACGCGTATAGTGTGCGATCTCAGTCAGGCTGTCATGCCCCGTCCAGGCGCCGATTTCGTTCGGGGTCCAGCTGTGTTCGGCAAGGAATGGGCGCTTTGCCGTCACGGAGTCTTGCGGCAAGGCACGCTACACCAGCCGCGGCAAGGTGCGCGAGGTGGACCTGCGCTGCTGTCCGATCACGATCGAGAACTACCCCCGTGACCAGACGCGGGCGCGGCGGGACTACCTGCTGTGGTGGTCGGCGATGAAAGAGCTGAGCGACACCTTCCGGATCTACGGCGGGCTGACCGCGCACCAGATCACCGAGGCGCTGCCGCCGATGAAGCCCTGGGAAGGGGAGCTGGCCGCGCGGGCAGCCTGAGGAGATCTAGGGCAGGGCAGAGGAGGGTCGGGGCGGATGCCGCGGCCCTTTGTGTTGGCGGATCAGGCCGAAAAGGCTTCCAAATCCATACCGGCCTCCATGGCCTCGTGAAGCCACCGCGGTCTCCGGCCCTTGCCCGCCCAGGTGAGCGTCGGGTCTTCCGGATGTCGGTACTTGGCAGGCAGCTTGCTGCGACGTCTGGCGCTCTCTGCGGCGATGTCATCCAGCGAGTAGCCCAGCTCGCGCGCCCTGGCGGCCAGGGCCGCGTGCGCCTCGGCTTTGCGCTGGCTTTCGAGCGCAGTGATGTCGATGAACCTCGAGGTTGGCCGCAGGCGCTTTGGAATGAGGCGTGGCGCTGGCTCGCTGCCCTCGACAGCTTCGCGGATGGTAAAGCCCAGGGAGGCCGGTTTGAAAGAGCGGTCGTCTTGCACGACGCCATGGTTCTGACGTGCGAGGACCTGGCCGAGGATGGTCAGCCGGTAGGTCCGGGCACCGTCGGGCTCTTCCACCTCAAGGAGGATGCGGCAGCCGATGAGCTCCAGCAGAACCTTGCGCGCTTGCGCAGAGGGCTGAGCGCGCGTCATGTCGAACGTCAGGGAGCTGTCCGCTTTGGGAAAGTAGGCGGCGAGGAGCGCGCTTGCACTGGGGGTCAGGTTGGGCCGCTGCATCAGATCCTCCTCTTCGTGTTCTGTTTATGTTCTATTTTTGGGCGTCGCCGAGGACAAGCGCAAAAGCAGCGAGTACGGGGAAGGTGAGAGAGGTACGCGATCGCTCCGGGATTGCAGTGGTGGGCACCTTGCAAGCGGACCTTGATGGAGCGGAGCGTCGATGGCTGCTATGCGCAGGAAGCGGACCCGCCAAGCGGGCTGTCTTCGGCCGCACGTATAGGCGCTTCCGGCCCACTTCGGACATTCGCCAAGCTGGCTCCGCTGCAGCGCAGCTTCCACAAACTGGACGTCAGTGGCATCGCGCAGCAAGGTCTGGCACGCCAAGGTCAGCAGTGCGGGACTAACTTGCCGTTCGCCGGCACCCCTCCAGCCAAACATCTCCATGGTCGAGCGGCGCGCACTCGTCCGCAATCATGCGCTCGATCCGTTCCACCCGAGCCGCAAGCTCCTCGTCGGTTCGCAGCAGATCGAACGAACTCGGTGCAATTAGCACGGCAACCAGGCTGAGGAATTCTTTTTCTGCAACCTGAGACGGCGGGGCACCAAAGACCTCGGCGCTCGCTTCGAAAAATCCAGTCATCCAGCCTTGCGGTCCGCGGCCCATTTCCACGGTGTCGAGCCAGAGAGCGAGGATTTGATCCTTGGTCAGGTTCTGCTCCAGGCCCAGGGCGTAGCCGGTCTGCCGCACCTTGCCGATACCGGGTTGGAAGTGCTCGAAGGCGAGCCTTTTAGAGACGGACTGGGAAATGGTTGTAGCGCCGGCGCCGACCGTACTGAAGTCCACACCACTGTGGGTCCGATAGGCAGGGTCCTGAACGCGCAGTAGCCACTGAAGACGTTCTGCCCCCAAATCTGCGCCGCCTCGACCTACCTTAATCAGTTCGTTCGCCTGACTGCGCAGGTCCTCTGAGGCGAGATTGGCATCATAAAACCCTTTTCCTCCGTAGGCCGCGAGGGCTGCTACGAGCAAGGCGACCACCAAGCTAAGGTACTTAAAGATACGACGCATGCGAGTAGCTATACATCCGGCCTCGCGGTAGTGGGAAGGTCCAAAACGGACTCCAAGCCGACCTTCGCGACTGGTCGACGCTCCGGAGGCACAGGTGAGACGGGTAGCCCGGCCAAGACCGGCCCAAAACGAGTGTTCGGGACACTTGCTGAGGATGGCGGCGTTGAGCCCAAACCTACCGAGTATTGCGCCCGTTATGAATACCCGCTTCAGTGGAAACGCCACAATGACGGTTGCCCTTTGTCCATTTGTGACTGAAGTTTCCGGGCATGGTGCCTGACGCAGATATACCCTTTGCAAAGCTACCGCCCCCCGTGCGTCGGCATGTCTATCTCTTTCAAGGACACCAATTTCTAGATCGTTTTGCCATGGGCGTGATCGTTGCCGTGACAGCTCTTGCCCTTCAAGGACGCGGCTTGGGTGTTGGTGAGATCGGCGCACTCTTTGCCGTCTACGCCGCTGTCGCCATGATCGCGGAACTGCCCTTTGGCGGGGTGGCCGATGGTGTGGGGCGCAAGCCAGTCTTTCTGATCGCAACAATTGCGAGCCTGATGGCCTCCATCATGTTCATCACATCCGATGCGTTCTGGCCACTCGCCGCATCGTTCGGATTGGTGGGCCTGGGGCGTGCATTGCGGTCGGGAACGCTGGACGCTTGGTATGTGGAAGAGCTGCATGTTCGCGCGCCCGGTGTCGAAATTCAGCCCCTTCTTGCGCGTGCACAGACCGCAAATTTCGCGGGTCTAGGATTTGGCGCGATTGTGGGCGGGTTCCTTCCTGGCCTCGTCGCAGGCAATGATCCTTCCGACCCATTGGTTGGCCGCACAGTCTATGACGTGTCGTACGGTGCAGGAATTTTGCTAACGCTGGGCGTGATTGTGTACACGGTCCTTTTGGTCCGGGAACCGGCTCGCCCGATGAATGGTGCAGGTGTTCGGCGTGAAATACGCGCCGTCCCGCGTACGATCATTGAAGGGGCACGGCTTGCGATCTCGCACCGCGCGCTCCTTCTGCTTCTCGGGATTCTGACCCTCATGCTCTTCGCCACTAATCCGGTCGAGGTGCTTTGGCCGACAGTGGTGCAGACCATGCTCGATCCCGAACGCGCGGCCACCATGGTAGGGATTCTGACTGCAGGATATTTCTTAGCTATTGCTGCGGGCGCGAGCCTCGCCGGACAAATTGGTCGACTGTTTGGTGGTTGTCACGCGCTGATGCTTGCGGCGGTTCTTGCAGCGCTCATCGTTTGTCAAATTGCGCTCGCCCTGCAGGCGTCTCTTATCGGGTTTATCGTTGTCTTTCTCGTTTTTTCCGTGATGCTCGGGCTTTCAGAATCTCCTGCAGCAAGCATCTTGCACGCCTATTCGCCGGACAACCGCCGCTCCACTATTCTTTCGGTTCAGTCGCTGCTCAAACAGCTCGGTGCGATGGTGGGTTTGCTTGTCCTCGGTGCGGTAGGCGAGACGGAAGGTGTGGATATTGCCTGGATTGCCGGAACATTTGGTCTCGCAGCTGCCGTCGCATTTGCGATGCTGCTGGCTCGGCATATGAGACCTTAGCTTTTGGCCGACTGTTTCTAGGTCCCAAGCGAGGATTGACACCATGGCTTCTTCGGACTTGGAACACGCGGACCTTCAGAAGAATTTCATGGATGTCCGCTCCGTCCGCAACCAGGCCGTTCGTGCCAAGCGCAGCGAAAGTCGGCTCTCCGCCCTTCGTGTCGGCGCCTGACGTCATGCTGCGGCTTGCACGGATGTCGCGGAAGGGCTGGGACCGGCCTTTTGCTGCGTCGGCCATGAACGAGCCCTAACGGATGGATTCGATTGTTCTCTGCGCCTGGCGCAGGTGGCCTCTATGTGACTGAGGGGATCTATCGATTAGGCAGCCAGGTGAGAGCTGTAGCCTTGCGACCATCGCTAACGGGCTGCGCAGAGGCTCGGAGCTTTCTTCACCTAACGCTGCAACCGTTTTGTGCGTCGGCTTCCTAGAGGATCGGGCGGGCATACTCAGCTCGAACACGAGCGATGCGAAACTGATTGCTATATGCACTGATTGTATATAGCAGTTACCCATGAGCTATGAGAACTTCATACAGTACTGGGTCAATCACCTGGGATTTCAGCTCCGCAAGGAGCTTGAGGAAACCTTTGCCGCGGCCGGAAAGAAGGTGACAAGCGAGGAATGGGCCTTGTTGCTGATCCTTGATCAGCATGAGCAGTTGAGCCCACGCGACCTGTCACGCTTGACTTTGCGCGATCCCACAACCGTCTCCCGGCTCGTGGACAGGCTTGAGAGTAAGGACCTGGTCGAAAGGATCCGCACGCGCAGGGATCGCCGGGTCGTGGATGTGGTGATGACGCCTGCCGGCCGTTCCATCTTCGCTGACCTGTCAAAAGCCGCTGAGACCGTCATCGATACCTCGATGAGAGGCATCGGCCCCGAGGACGTGGCGCAGGCGCTTCGAGTCCTGAAGAAGATGTCCGAGAACCTATCCGCTCCAGAAAGGAAGCAAGATGTATAATTACGACCAGTTCAGTGCGAATGACTATGATCTTGTCAATTTTCGTGGGCCGATGCCGGGTAGCCCTGCGCCTGATGTCACGGTTGCCGGGCTCGACGGGACGCCTTCTCGGCTTCTGGATTTTGAGGGGGACTTCCTGGTCCTGGAAATGGGGAGCCTGACCTGCCCTCTGTTCCAAGGGCGCCGGAAGACCATGAGCAGTCTCCACACTGACTACCCGAACGTCGACTTCGCCGTGCTTTACGTTAGGGAGGCCCATCCTGGTGCCGCCATTTCCTCGCATCAGTCCAATGAAGACAAGAAGGGATGCGCGACCTTGCTGCACTCAGACGGGGAGCGGCGGAATATCCTGGTGGACGACCTCGAAGGAACCGCTCATCGCGCCTTCGGAGGCTATCCGAACTCGGTCTTCATCATCAATCGCAATGGCTGCGTGGTCTATGCCTCTGACTGGAACAACCCGGAAGCCACGGGGCGAGCATTGTCCCTACTTCTGGAGGGCAAGCCAGCCAACCTGAAAGCCTGGTTCAAGCCGGTCGCGCCCTCGGTGAGCCTCAGGATTCTGCGTGCAGGAGGAAAGGGGTCCTTGGCCGACTTCCTGCGGGGATTGCCGCGGTTGATCTGGAACAATCTCGTGCTTCGAAACATTCGCTTGCTGCGCGGAAAGTCCGTGTCCACGCCCCCTGATGCAGTCTGTTGAGCGGGGGTGCGTCGGTAGGGAGTTGTTCATGCTGCGCCGGGCAAGGACCAAGGCTATAAGCTTTCGCGGGTGCCACCTTCCGCCCCCCGGGGGGTACCCTGAAAATCTGGGCCAAATGCTCCTGACCGGTGAGGGGACCGCAGTTTTCGTGCTCGGCTAATTGGAGAAAAAAGCCCACCTGCCGGAGTTGGAAAGGTGGTCGCCTGATCGTGCCTTGAAGCCCAGCCGATCTCTTCGCTGACAACGGAAGGCCCCCTGTCCCGAGGGCCTTCGCGCCTTTCAGATCATCTGGCCCCGCACGGTGTAGCAGATAAGGCCCAGCAGATCGTCGGACATCTGCGCGCCGCGCCCGGCAGGGTTGCCGGCGATGAGGTTGGCCAGCTTTTCCTCCGCGACCCCTGGCGGAGCTTGATAGGGGATCGTTTCGACGAACATGCCGTCGGCATCGAAGAGCATGACGTAGGAGGTGTGGGCCATCGTGTAGCCACCACCGATCAGGTCCATGCGCCTGGCGTAGATGTCGAAGGACTTCACCGCCTTGGCCGCCTCGGCCAAGGACCCGGTGGCCCCCTGGGCCCCGGGCACCCAGGAGACGTAGTCGCCCAGCAGGTCCAGCGTGTCGCGCTGCGGATCGACGGAGACGAAGTAGACCGGCAGGTCCGCCGCGCCCGGTACCGCATCCTTCCACATGGAAATGTCGCCCATGGTGGTGGGGCAGATGTCCGGGCAGTGGGTGAAGCCGAAGAAGACAACCGTGGGGCCGTTCTTCAGCGTCTCCTCGGTGAAGGTGCCGCCGCCGGTCAGTTGCAGCTCGTAGTCGCCACGTCCCAGCAGGGCAATCTTGTTCGCCTCGATGCGCTGTGCCAGCAGTACCAGGGTGAAGACCGTCACGACCGCGACGGCCGTTAGGGTGATGCAGATCCGTTTTCCCGTCAGTTTCATGTCAGTTGTGTCCTTCAATGTCGGCGTTCGCCATGCTTGCGCTCAGGGTGGGGGCAGGAAGGCTGCGGCGAGAGGGGTGGCCCTCGCCGCCAGAGGGCCTGGAGGCCCTTAGGGCTGCGCTCAGGCGCTGCGCAGGCGTCGGCGATACAGGTGGGCTGCGAGCTCGCCCGCCACCAGCACCAGCATCGACAGCCCGACCAGCGGGAAGAAGAAGCCAGCCAGTACGGCCAGGACCAGCAGGGTGCGGGGGATGCGCCAGTCGGTCGGCACGGTGGGCACGCCCAGGGCGCCGGAGGGGCGGCGCTTCCACCACATGGTCGCGCCCGAGATACAGAGCCCGACCATCGCGAGGCAGGCCGCCAGTAGTACCAGCTGGTTCAGCAGACCCCATTCCTGTCCCATGTGGACGCTGATCCCCCATTCGGCCCAGCGACCCAGCGTGCCGAGATCCTCCAGACCGGCATCGTAGAGCACCTCGCCGCTGTACTGATCCAGGTGGATGACCCGTTCATGGGTGATGTCGTCGGGATAGACCGAGGCGGTGAAGACCCCGGTCGGATCGCCCGGAATGGTGACGGCGTAGCCGGGCACGATCCCTAGCTCTTCGACCCGCGCAACGACGGTATCCAGCATCCGTGGGGCCACGGTCTGGACCGCACCGGCGGCGGGCTCAGCCGCAGCGTGGCCCGCGTGGGCGCCACCTTCGGGCGGTGCGGACGCCGGGACAGGCTGCCGTTCCATGATCCAGGGCGCGCGGTCAACGACCGCCTCGGTGGGCACCGTCGAAAGCGGCACGCCGGACCAGTAGCCATCCGGCATGCCAAGGCCGAGCGCATAGGCGGTGTCGTAGAATTTGGCCCCCCAGACGCCGGACCAGGGTAGGCCGGTCATGGCCAGGAAAAGGATGAAGATCCCGGTGTAGATCCCGGTGACCGCATGCAGGTCCCGCCACCAGGGGCGGCCTCGCGTCGCCTTGATGCGGGTCGTGCCGATGTTCTTCCGGCCGCGCGGCAGCCAGAGGTAGACCCCGGTGCCGACCAGCAGGACCATCCAGCCTGCTGCCGCCTCGATCAGCCGGTTGCCGAACCAGCCGACATACTCAAGCGAGTGCAGCTTGCGGACCACGTACATGGTCGGGCTGCCCGCCGCGCCGCCGTCCCAGAGCGTGCCGAGGACGCGGGCGTCATGAGGATCGACATAGACCGTATTGCGCAACCCGTCCGGACCGAGGATGTCGACCTCGGCGCTGCGATCAGGCATGGGCGCCGGTGTATAGGCTTTCAGGCTCCCTGGATGGGCGACAAGGGCGGCCGTCGTGATCTCGGACGGGGGCCGGGGGGCCGTGTCCTGCGCCTCGACGAAGCGCAGGTCGGAGTGGGCGGCGTTGTTGATCTCATCCTTGAAGAGATAGATCCCGCCGGTGATGGCGAGGATCAGGACGAAGGGCAGGACGATCAGCCCCGCGATGAAGTGCCAGCGCCAGATAGCGCGATAGAGCGCGGCACGGGCCGCGCGTGGATGGGGGGCTGTCATTTTTGCATTCCACAAGGTCCGTCAATCGGACGGAGATAGAGCTGGCCCGCGCAGAGGGGCGGGCGGTCGAACTGGGGACGTCAGGCGGCCCGCGGGGGTGCTCTGGTGGAATGGCTGATGTTGCGGCCCTGGGCCGCGCGCTGGAGCGCCTTGAGATGCTGCCAGTCATCTTGCGGAATGAACCCGTAGGTCCGGGCCGGGACACGGGACGCGGGCGGTTCCGGCGTGGCATGGCAGAAGGGACAGTGGTGCCCGGGAAGGGCCTGATCCGCGCACAGATCCGCAAATAGGGGGCCATGGGTCACGGCCTGGACAATCCGGGCGTGACTGGCGCGATCGGGGGCCATCATGACGGCGGAGACCACGCTGGTCAGCGCCAGGCAGAGGCTGAGCGCGAAGGCGAAAACCATGGGGCTCCGAGTCATCATTTACGCCCTTTGCCACCTGCGGCCAGGTCGGGAAAGGAGCCAATTCGCCGCAGTGGTCTCGTCTCTTTGTTGGCTAAGGGCTCTTAAGAACTGACGGACCAAAGTGCGCAATGGCATGTTCCGCTCATGACAAGGGGCACTACGGCAATGTTGGCCTTCCACCGGCTGAAGGCACCGCGCGCTCTTCAGAACAACCAGACAAAGTATACGTTATAGCAGTGCATGTCTGGCTTGGAGCGACTAGCCACGAGGTTCAGGCGTCCTGATGCAGCCGCAGGCTCGGGATCGCTGGGCCCATGGCGCCGGTTGCGGCACGAACCGGTCTTCTGTGGCATCGCACAGCATGGTTCGGAAGGCGAAGGTCTGCAGTTCGGACTTTTCTGCCGTTCGGCCTTTTTTCAGGTTAGCCCCGTCATGACAGCCTTGCGATAGGCCGGGCGTTCAGAGAGGCGACCATACCATGCCTCAAGCGCAGGATGCTTTGGCCGTTCGATTGACATGCTGAACCAGGCATAGGCGATGCAGCCCAAGGGAATGTCGCCGAACCCGAACTCAGCGCCTGAAAGCCATTCGCTTTCTGAAAGGGTATCATCAGCAATGCTCATGAGAGTGGCGCACTGCGCAAGACCCCGTTCTACGGCCACATCATCACGCTGTTCCGGCGTAGAGCGCACCAGATTCCAGAACAGATCCCGGAAAGGCACTGCGAAAGAAAGCGATGCCCAGTCCATCCATTTGTCGGCCACCGCCCAGATGCGCGGGTCCGAAGGTGCAAACGGGGTCGTCCCATATTGTCTTGCAAGATATCTGACGATGGCGTTCGATTCCCAAAGCACCAGATCCCCGTCCTTGAGAGACGGCACCAAGCCGTTTGGATTGAGCGCGCGAAACTCCTGAGAATTTACAACACCGAACGCACCTCCAGCAGGGATATGTTCGTACTTCAGTCCAAGTTCTTCGGCACACCACAGTACCTTGCGGACATTGGTGGAATTGTTGCGGCCCCAGATTTTCACACTTCGTCTCCTGTCAGATCACGCCTAGAATACCGACCGCCAAATCAGGAGAAAAGGGCTCAGTCCAGCCGTTCGCCACGGGCTGTCCGAACGACCGCTGTCGGCTTAGCGTAGAATTTCACACGCGCCCGCAGAAGACCCGAGCGCCGCCTAATTCTTTGCGTTCACACGCAATACTTGCTCTTAATCTCAAAATCTTAGCTGCCGGTGGTATGACATGCCACGGGAGGTGGCACGCCATTTTTCGTCGATGTCCTTGACATGTTCTCCTTTGCGTTCGTCATGCTCATGCTCCTCCTGCAGGTGGACCTCTGGGGTTCCTGGTCGCGGTCCCCTTGAGAGGCATCTGTGACCCGCCACTCCTCCATCTGGGCTTTGATGATCCTCTCCGCGTTGGTGCCATGGAACATTTCGAGGACCCGCGCTTCCTCGTTGGTGCTGAACGTCGGCAGCTCAATGCGTTCGCTGAGCGCCACATCATCATCGTTGCGCGCAGCCACATGATGGCGGGGAACATGCAGGTCCAAGCGTAAATCGCTATACGATGCGGGTCTCGCGCCACAGCCCGTCATATGAATCCGTTGACGTATCAACTCATGTGGGCAATGGTGACATAGGTTGATTCGTCAACCGGCGGTTGGAGGAGGCCGCCACAACGGGAGGTATCCGAATTGGGTTGATGGACCGCGGGCCGCAGAGGGCTGCTCCGTGTCCGACGGTCTGAGGGGCGCCCCCGGTTGTCACAAGTTGAGGCAAGAGGGGCCGAACGCCAGATGAAAACCCGTGCAGCCGTCGCCTTCGAGGCGAAGAAACCTCTGGAAATCGTCGAGCTCGACCTGGAAGGCCCGAAGGAGGGCGAGGTCCTGGTCGAGATCATGGCCACCGGCATCTGCCACACCGACGCCTACACTCTGGATGGTCTCGACAGCGAAGGCATCTTCCCCTCCGTTCTGGGCCACGAAGGCGCCGGCGTCATCCGGGCCGTGGGTCCGGGCGTGAAATCGGTGAAGCAGGACGATCACGTCATCCCGCTCTACACCCCCGAGTGCCGCCAGTGTAAATCCTGCCTCTCGGGCAAGACCAACCTGTGCACCGCGATCCGCGCCACCCAGGGCCAGGGCCTGATGCCCGACGGCACCTCGCGCATGTCCTACAAGGGCGAGGCGATCTACCACTACATGGGCTGCTCGACCTTCTCGAACTTCATCGTGGTGCCGGAGATCGCCGTGGCGAAGATCCGCGAGGACGCACCCTTCGACAAGGCCTGCTACTGCGGCTGCGGCGTGACCACGGGCGTCGGCGCCGTGACCAACACCGCCAAGGTGACGCCCGGTTCGAACGTCATCGTCTTCGGCCTGGGCGGCATCGGTCTGAACGTGATCCAGGGCGCCCGCATGGTCGGCGCGGACAAGATCATCGGCGTGGACCTGAACGACGCCAAGGCCGACTGGGGCCGCAAGTTCGGCATGACCGATTTCGTGAACCCCTCGAAGATCGACGGCGACATCGTGCAGCACCTGATCGCCATGACCGACGGCGGCGGCGACTACACCTTCGACTGCACCGGCAACACCATGGTGATGCGCCAGGCGCTGGAAGCCTGCCACCGGGGCTGGGGTGTGTCGACCGTGATCGGCGTGGCCGAGGCGGGCAAAGAGATCTCCACCCGTCCGTTCCAGCTGGTGACGGGCCGCGTCTGGAAGGGCTCCGCCTTCGGCGGCATGAAGGGCCGCACCGAGGTGCCGAAGATCGTCGACTGGTACATGAACGGCAAGATCGAGATCGACCCGATGATCACCCATGTCCTGACACTGGAAGAGATCAACAAGGGCTTCGACCTGATGCACGCCGGCGAGAGCATCCGCTCCGTGGTGGTCTTCTGA
>NZ_PGTC01000009.1 GCF_002786295.1 Pseudooceanicola marinus
GCTAGATCTTCAAGCTGATATGTTCAGCGATGGAGATCAGGTCCTGAACGGCCTGGCTCTTGGGCATATGTGTCATCGTGAGCGCGCCCATGGGTATGGGCTCGGGTAGTTCCGGCAGGCCGACACGGTAGATTCCCGCCGGGGCCAGCCGAGCATAGTATAGCGGTTCCGGACAGACAGCGATCACGTCCAGCTCCTCGACAAGAGAAGAAAGCATCTGCGCCGAGCGGCAGAGGATGGTCTTGTTTCGCAATTTGACACCCTTGCGAGACATCCAGCTGTGGAAGTAGGCATCCGTGGTCGCAGGTGAGGGGTTTAGCACCCACTGCTCGTGGGTGAGCGCCTCCCAGGATTGCGGCTTGGCGAGGTCCTTCTTGCGGGTCACGGCAACCATGTTCACCGTGCGGAACTGCTGAAATGTCAGCTCGTTTGGCAACTCCGTCGGCTCGACGATACAGAACGAGACGTCCACGTGACGGAGCCAGAAGGCCAGGGCGCAGGCCTCGACTTTCAGTCGCCCAGCTCCACAGCGCTGGCAGCAAGGGCCAAGGCCCTGTGAAGGTCGCTCTGGCTGAGCGGCTTGCTCAGGAAATCATTCATTCCCGCGGCCATGCAGGCGTCCCGATCCGAGGAGAAGGCGTTTGCTGTCAGGGCAATGATGTAGGGTTGCCGGCTATCCAGGCCCCTGATTTCACGCGTGGCGTCCAGCCCGTCCAGCTCTGGCATGGACAGGTCCATCAGGATGACATCGGGCCGTCGGGAGCGCGTGGTCTCAACGGCCTGTCGGCCGTCTTCGGCCGTGATCACGGTCACCGGGCTCGTCTTCAGGAACTGCTCTACGAGAACGCGGTTGATCGCGTTGTCATCCGCGATCAGCACGGTCATCGCGGGCAAGGGGGTCGACGCCGCCGGCAAGGCTTCGGTCGTTTCGCCGCCGGTGAAACCCTGCTCCGCCTTCTCCAGCTGAAGCGTCAGCTCCAGCCGGGTGCCGGTCGACGGCCCCGCGGGCAGGATCTGCAGGTTCCCGCCCATGCGGCGGGCGAGGACGCGGCTGATCGACAGGCCCAGCCCGGTTCCGCCATGGCGGCGGGTCGAGGCGTTGTTGCCCTGGTAGAAGGGGTCGAAGACCTTTTCCAGACTGTCCTGCGGGATCCCGATGCCGGTGTCCGACACCAGAATACGCAGGCGCCAGCCCTCGTCGTTTTCGGTGGCGCTGGCGTGGACATTGACCTCGCCCTCTTCGGTGAACTTGATCGCATTGCTGGTCAGGTTCATGAGGATCTGCTTCAGTCGTGTTTCGTCGCTGACGGCATGGGCGGGAAGGGAGCCGTCCAAGACCAGGCTGAAACGCAGGCCTTTTTCTTCGGCGAGAGGCTGCATCAGGCGCTTGGTCGCTTCGAGGGTGTCCCGAGGCGAGAAGGGGCGGTGTTCGAGCGTGAGCTGTCCCGCGTCGAGACGGGAGAAATCCAGCACGTCGTTGACGATCCGCAGCAGCGATTTCGAGGCATCGCGGATGGTCGTGACGTATCGGCCGGCCTCGGCATCGAGATCGCGGTTCTGCAGCAGCTCCCCCATGCCGGAAATCGCGTTCAACGGCGTGCGGATCTCGTGGCTCATGGTGGCCAGGAATGCGGATTTCGCCTGGGCGGAGGCTTCGGCCTCCAGCCGTGCGGCCTCCAGCTCCCTGTTCGTGGCCTCCAGGTAGGCGGTGAATTCCATCAGCTGCCGTTCATTCAACAGGCGCTTGCGCCAGCTGCGCAGACCGAACCCGGCAAAGGTATAGGCGAGATAGCCAAGCAGCAGCACTTCGAGCATGTGCACCCAGAAGACACTGTCGAGGGGGGCCGGCGAGGACAGTACATGCGCGACGTAGATCGGGATCGCGCAGGCCAGGATCACCAGCTTGGCCCGGGAGGCCAGGGGGTGGTGGCTCATCACGAAGCCGGCGTTGATCGTCGCGGCCATCAGGAAGCACAGCGCGATCAGGACGGGCTCGCCCGTCGGCGCCCCGAACAGCAGCAGAAGGACGCAGGCGGCAATCGTGGCCGACTGCAGGGCGGCGGAGAGGGCCGTCAGTTTCAGAAGCGGCGGCAGGGGGCGACCCTGTTTCGACCGTGCCAGGGCGAATTTGAGCGTCAGCGCGTCGATGCCTTCGCCCAACAGGGTGATCCCCACGCAGAAGGCCGCGGCGATGGCGCCGACGAAGTACCAGACCGCCGCCGCGCCGATCGCTGTCGCGATCTGCCTCAGAAGCAGCTGGCGCAGACGGGCGTGGGCGTATCGCTCGAACAGCGGACGTGGGCCATATTTCTCCTCGAAGGAGGGTTGGTCCGCGGTAGAGGCCGTCAAACGCTGGGTCATGTCTTTGCCTTGGCTGACTACTGCTGGAAAACGTAGCAACTGCTGAGGTGCTGTCCAAGGACCCTGTATTTGGTTGGCGAAGGCGTGGAAAGAAGCGTGATCCGGAAGCGCGTCGAAACCTGCTGGTCAGAGAGGGGAGGAAAGCGCGCTTCGAGCCACTTGGCCTTCGCACGCTGCCTGCCTGCCGCTTCCTTTGGGCCAGATCAGGCCGCTCTGTTCGGTTCCCCGGCGGTCCCCTCACCGGTCAGGAGCAATCTGCCCGGTGAGGGGGGCGCCGTATCCGCGCGCGGCCAATCGGAGAAAAAGCCCAGCTTCCTGCCAGACCTGGAAGGGCGCTATTGCCCCCTACCGCTGGTTTCCATCGCTTCGCTGAGCGTCTTGCGAGCCTGCATGTGCACGCGCGCCTGATTGACGGTTTCAACCGCGGTGAGGGATCCATCACGGTAGCGGCGAATGGTGAGAGTGGCGGTGTCGGAGATGTCCTGCAGATCACCCTCGACCTCCGTTGCGTCGTCCGGCCGGGCCAGCCCCGCGATCTGCAGTCGCGCGTTCCCCTGGTTGGACCAGAACCAGGGCGGGCCCTGCGGCGGTGGGGTCTTTCCGGTGAGGATTGCGGCGACGCGGCGTGCCTGTTCAGAAGCGCAGGCCACCGATTCCAGCCGGACCGGGGCGGGGGAGAAGGGGTTGGGCGCCTCGGCACAGTCGCCGATGGCGAAGATGGCCGGGTCGCTTGTGGCGTGGGTGGCATCGGTGCAGATGCCATTGCCGATCTCAAGGCCCGCGTCGGCCGCCAGTTCCACGTTGGGCATCACGCCTGCGGCCAGCAGCAGGGCGTCATGGGCCTGGATCTCTCCATCCGACAGACGCAGCTGGCCCGGAAGCACCTCCTCGATCCGCGCCTCCGTCCGGATGATCGTGCCCCGGGCCTCGTGAAAGCGGCGGAACCAGTCCGACAGTTCGGGCGAGACGGAGCGCGACATGAGGCGGGGCGCGGCCTCATACAGGGTGACCTCGGTGCTGCTGCCGTGCAGCGCCGCCGCGGTTTCCAGACCGATGAAGCCGCCGCCGATGATCGCCAGGCGGTCCATGTCGGGCAGGGCGGCGATCAGGCGGCGGGTGTCGGCGGCATTGCGCAGGGCCATCGGTGTGGCCTCGGCCAGGCCGGGCAGCGGAGGCAGGCGATTGCGCGCGCCCGTCGCCAGGATCAGTTGGTCGTAGGGCAGGGTGCTGCCGTCCTCCAGGATCACCTGACGGTCCGCACGCCGGATCTCCCGCACCTGCTGGCCAAGCTGCAGGGAGATGTCCTGCTTGGTGTAGAGCGCTTCGCCGCGCAGGGGCAGCCAGCCTGCTTCGCCGCGCGATTTCAGCACGTCCTTGGACAGGGGTGGGCGCTGGTAGGGCAGCTCCGGATCGTCGCCGACTAGGGTGATCTGCCCTGCGTGCCCCTGTTGGCGCAGACCGAAGGCGCAGTCCACGCCGGCCTGGCCGCTTCCGATGATGACGACCTGGTTCATTGCATCAACTCCGGCAGGAAGAGGGTAATTGAAGGGAAGGCGATGAGCAGGGTCATCACCACGACCTCGCACATCAGGAACCAACCCACGCCGCGGAAGATCGTCCACATGGGAACCTCGTCTCCGACCACGGATTTCACCACGAAGACGTTCATCCCCATGGGCGGGGTGATCATCCCGATTTCGATATACTTCACCACGATGATGCCGAACCAGATCAGGTCCAGGTCCAGCGCCTTCATCATCGGCAGGAAGACCGGCATGGTGATCAGCATGATGCCCAGCGGGTCGAGGAACATCCCAAGGATCAGGAAGACGATCGACAGGGCGATCACCACCATTAGCGGATCGCCGGCCCAGCCCCCGACCATGTCGACCAGCATCGAGCTGACCCCGGTCAGCGACAGCAAGCGGGTGTACATGACCGCGCCCATGCCGACGAAGAAGATCTGCGCGGTGACCGACATCGTCTCCTTCAGAGCCTCGATGAAGCGGCGGGTGGTCATGCGGCGTTGGACCAGGGCGATGGCCAGGGCGAGGGCGGCGCCCACGGCCCCGGCTTCGGTGGGCGTGACGATGCCGCCGTAGAGGCCGCCGATGATGCCGAGGATCAGCACGCCAAGCGGCCAGGTTTCCTTCAGCGAGGACATGCGGTCGCGTTTCAGCGTGGCCAGATCCGCGTCGTCCAGCTTCGGCGCCAGGGTCGGGTTCAGACGGCACCGGACCAGGATCATCACCACATAGGCGGCGCCGGTCAGCAGGCCGGGGATGACACCGGCGATCAGCAGCCGCGAGATCGAGACCTCGGCGAAGACGCCGTAGAGCACCAGCAGGATCGAGGGCGGGATCAGCGCCGAGAGCGTGCCGGCCGAGGCGATTACCCCGGTGGCCAGCCCCTTGTCATAGCCGGTGCGCAGCATCTCCGGAATGGCCAGCCGGCCCATGGCCGCGGCCGAAGCCAGTGACGAGCCGCAGGCGGCGGCGAAGCCCGCGCTGGCCATGTTGGCGGCCACGGCCAGCCCGCCGGGCAGGGCCGAGAACCAAAGCCGGGCGGCGCGGAACAGGGCGCTGGAAATGCCGGTCTGGTTGGCGATGGCCCCCATGAGAAGGAACATCGGGATGGCCGTCAGATCCCAGCTGGCGGCGAAGGCAAAGGGCGTCTCGCGCAGGATCGACAGGGCGATGGGCCAGTTGCGCACATATGCCAGGCCGCAGACCGAGACGACGCCCAGGGCGACACCGATGGGCGTGCGCAACCCGATGAGGGTCAGGAGGATGGCCAGGGTGACCAGGCCGAAGATCAGGCTGTCCATGTCACTCGGTCTCCGTCTTCGAGGTTGGGGTCGGCGTGGTCAGCCGTTCGGCCAGGCGCAGCAGCAGCACCAGCACCATGGCAGCGCCCGCCACGGGCAGCAGCCAGCGGGTGGGCCAGATCGGGAGGTAGCCGCCGAAGATTTCCCAGACCTCGGCGCGGCGGGTCTTGGACATGGCGGAAACCCAGGTCTGCCAGACGAAGGCGCCGACATAGGCGATGGTCAGCAGCTCGACGAAGATCTCGGAGCCCTTGCGCATCCCGTCGGGCATGAGCGAGGTGAAGAGGTCGGCGCTGACATGCTGGTCGCGCAGGGTGACCCAGGCCAGCGGCAGGAAGGCCACGGCGATCATGTAGTAAGTGGCGGTGATCTCGCCGGTGCCGGGCAGCGGGTGGTGGAAGACGGTGCGCGAGACGACGTCGACGGTGACATGGGCCATCATCAGCGCACCGGCCAGCATCGCGACGTAGAAGAGGGCATCGGCCAGGCGCGACAGCATTCGGTTCAGGCGGGTCATGACGCCTCCGGTTGCAGGGGAATTGGGAGCGGGGAGAGGAAAACGGGGGAAGGCAGGGAGGCCGGGACGCCGAAGCGCCCCGGCCGGCCAGGCTCAGGGGATCACAGGGATCCGGGGTCGACCTTGGAGAAGACCTCGTCCCAGAGCTTGGCGGAGAAAGCCTCGACATCGGTGCCGATCTCGGCGGAGTAGCCGCGCCAGGTTTCGACGTTGGCCAGGTAGGTGTCGAGCAGGGCCGCGGGATCGCTGACCCCGAGCTGCTTGCCGTTCTCGATCAGCCGCGCGCGGTCGGCCTCGACGAAACCGTCGACCATGGCGGTGATATCCTCGCCCGCGGCAACCAGCTCAACGCCCATTTCGGCCTGCTGGGCCTCGAAGCTTTGCTGGTCGCGCAGGACGTAGTTCCCGATCGTGTGCTTGGCGGTGACCAGGGCGGAGGCGCGCAGATGGGCGGCCTGCGCCTCGGGGGTCATGTCGAGGAAGGTTTCGCGGTTCATCACGAAGCCCACGGCCGGTGCGGACACACCGAGCGGCAGATCGGTGACGTATTTGGCATATTCACCGTAGCCGTAGGTCTGCAGCCATTCCCGTGCCGCCATCAGGCAGTCCAGGCCACCGCGCTGCAGCAGGCTGACCGCCTCGGTCAGGGTGACGGACATCGGGGTCGCCCCGCCCATGGCCGCCATCTCGCCGTAGCCACCGGTGGAGCGCACGCGCATCCCCTTCAGGTCGGCCATGGTCGCGACGGGTTTGGTGCACATCAGGCGGTAGGAGGCCGAGGCGAAGCCGCCGAAGGGCAGGACGTTGTTGTCCTTCGCCTCTTCCAGGCACTCGGGGCAGTCGAGGAAAAGGGTTTGCACCGCCGCACCGGCCACGGCCACCGGATCATCGCCGGGGACCACGGTGGAATAGAGCAGCGTCAGCGAGGGCATGGCCTCGGGCGTGTAGACCGGGATCGCAAGGCCCGCCTGCATCAGGTTGTCGTCCACCGCCGCAAGCGTGCCGCGTCCGTCGGACAGCTGACCACCGGCGATCAGTTCCCACTGGATCTCGCCGCCGGTCTCCTCTTCGATCTGGGCGAAGGCCTTGGGCAGGGTGTCGGTGTTGAGGTAGTCCGACGCCGGCGGCCAGGAGCCGTAGATCGGCGTGTCGGCCAGGGCCGTGCCGGCGAAAAGGGCCGCCGTGGCGGCGAGGGTCATGGTGATTTTCATCTTGGGTCCTCCCTTGAATTGGTCCCTTGCTGGACCGCCACGCCCCCCTCCGGCGCGGCGAGATTTGTGGTGACGTCTCAGGCGGGCTCCACCTCGACCGGGATCGAGTGATAGCCGCGCAGCCAGTTGATGTGGATGCGTTCGGGCGTGCCGGTCAGGTGAATGCGGCGCACCTTGCGGGCCAAGGCCTTCAGCACGCTTTCAGCCTCCAGCCGGGCCATCATCTGGCCGACGCAGCCGTGGATCCCGGTGCCGAAGGCCAGGTGGCCGACGGGACGGCGGGTGATGTCGAAGCTGTCGGGGTTGTCCCACTTGGCGGGGTCTCGGTTCGCGGCCGACAGCCACATCAGAACCTTCTCCTCGGCCCCCATATGGACGCCGGCGAACTCGGTCGCGGCACGGGTGGTCCGCCCGATCACCGGGCTGGGCGCCCGGAACCGCAGGCCTTCCTCGAAGGCCGGGCGGGCCAGCGTCGGGTCGGCGCGCAGCATGTCCCATTGCTCTGGCCGTTCGATCAGCGACAGCAGGGTCAGGCCGATGCCGAAGACGGTGGTGTCGATCCCCGCCGAGATGAAGGCGCGCACCAGCATGCCCGCGTCCTCGTGGCTGATCTCTCCGGCATGGGCCGCGGCGTAGATCTCGGCGCCGAAACTGTCGGGCAGGATGTTCTCTTCGCGCATCTGTTCGGTCACATAGGCGAAGGTGCCGTTCTCCTCGACGATGCGGCGGGCCTCCTGGTAGAGCTCGTTCTTCGGTCCCATCGCGTTGAAATTCAACGTGGAATAGGGCATCAGATGCGACCGCCCCTCGGGCTTCAGCCCGGCGGCGTCGGGCAGTACCTTGAAGGGGAAGGCAAAGGCCAGGTCGGCGGCGATGTCGAAGCGGCGGCGCGCCACCAGGTCGTCGACCATGCGGTCGGCCTCGGCGGCCAGCCTGTCGCCCAGGGCGCGCAGGGCGCGTGGCGACAGCACCTTGGCCAGAACCTGTCGGTTGGGGGTGTGCACCGGCGGGTCCGCTTCGAGGATGATCGAGGGTTTGCGCCAGGGTTCATCACGGACGACATTGGTCATCCCGGTGCCGAAGGCGGACGAGAACCGGTTCCAGTCGTCGAAGATCTCGCGGATCTCGGCATCGCGCCCCGTGGCCCAGAACCCGTATTTCGGGATCCAGACCACCGGTCCGGCCTCACGGATCGCACGGTCCAGCGCGTCGGGGTCGTTACGGGCCTCGGCGCAGAACGGATCGACGTCGAGCACGGGCCGCGTGTCGGTCAGTGTCATGATCTGGGGTCTCCTCCTCAGAATAGTTTAATGAGCAACAAATTTACTTTGCAACTCAAATTTTGTGCTGCGGCCAAATTCTCCGCATTGGGATCGTTTCAGAGGGTGCGCGCGGCGGCGTCGAGCCAGAGGGCGACGGCTTCGGCCCCCGGATCCACGTGTCCCAGCACGCGATCGCCGACATAGCTCGACCGGCCTCGGCGGGGGCGCATGTCCTTCGTGGCCTCTGCCCCGTCGCGGGCGGCCTGCGCGGCGCGGCGCAGGGCCTCCGCCGGATCCTCGGTGCCCTCCATCGCGCGGGCGGCGGGCCGCAGCGCGTCGACCATGGTCCGGTCCCCCGGTTCCGCCCCGCCAAGTGCCTGCAGGGCCTCGACCCCGGCGGCGAAGGCGCGGGCCAGTTGCGCGCCCGCGGCCCCTTCGGCCTGGTCCAGAGCATTGCCCGCGGCGGTGGCCAGGATCGCGTAGAGCGGGCCGGAGGTGCCGCCGGTGCTGCGCCGCACGATGGCGCCGACCTCGCGCCAGAAAGGCGCGCCGGACAGGGTGGCAAGACGCGGCTTGGCGGCCAGGATGGCCTCTGCCCCGGAGGCGAGAGAGCGGCCGATGTCGCCGTCGCCCACGATCTGATCCATGCGGGTCAACTCGGGCTCGGCGGCGATGATCGCGTCGCAACAGGCCAGGGTGACGCGCAGCAGGGTGGGATCCCCTTCGCCGGTGGACGTCTCCCCGGTCGGCTGTGCAGGGGCCGGCACCACCGAGGTGGCGGCGGGGCAGGTGGCCGGCACCCAGGCGGGCGCCGCAGTGGAGGCGTCCAGCGCCGTGCGGCTGTCCTCATCAAGCCGCATCAGCGACAGCGAGACACCGGCCATGTCGATGGCGGTCAGCAGCGTGCCGGCGACCACCCGTTCGACCCGCAGACCCTGGCGGGCGCAGGCGGTCAGGGCGTCGCCGGTGACGATGGCCAGCTCCATGGGCGGGGTGGCACCCAGGTTGTTGACCAGCAGACAGACGGGAGTGTCGGCGGCCAGGTCCCGGTCGGCCACGATCTTCTCCACCATCAGGGCGGTCAGTTCCCGGGACGAGGACAGGGCGACACGGTCCAGCCCGGCCTCGCCGTGGATCCCCAGGCCCAGCTCGATCTCCTCGGGGCCCAGCTCGAAATTCGGACGCCCGGCGGCGGGGACGGTGCAGGGCGAGAGGGCCACACCCATGGAGCCCACGGCGGCGATGGCCGCCTCGGCGCGGGCCTTGACCTCGGCCAGGGGCAGCCCGGCCTCGGCGGCCGCGCCTGCGATCTTGTGCACCAGCGCGGTGCCCGCAATGCCGCGACGCCCGGCGGTTTCCTCGGCGCTGCCCAGGGCGCAGTCATCATCGACCACCACCAGCTCGGTCTCGATCCCTTCGCCGCGGGCGATCTGTGCCGCCAGGCCGAAGTTCAGCCGGTCGCCGGTGTAGTTCTTCACGATCAACAGGACGCCGCCCGGTCCGGCCACGGCGCGGATCCCGTCTAGAACCTCGTCCGTCGACGGCGAGGCGAAAACATCGCCCGCCACGGCGGCGGTCAGCATGCCCTTGCCCACGAAGCCCGCATGGGCGGGCTCATGACCCGAGCCGCCCCCGGACAGCAGGGCCACCTTGCCCGCGCCAGTCACCGCCTCCAGGTCGGCACGCAGGACGATGGTGCGACCCTCGATCAGGCGCAGGCCCGGCTGGCTGCGCACATAGCCCGACAGGGCGTCCGGCACGACCGAGGCTACCTCGTTGATCAGCTTTTTCATTGGTTCCTCCCATTGCAGTTTGCAATTAAACTTGTTTCCGTAGCATCTTGCGACATCAAGAGGAGAGCGCCGATGGCCGATGACCAGATTGTCACCGATGGGGACCTCTCCGTTCGCGCCGACAGTTATGCCCCCTACTTCCTGTCGTTGATCAACAACCGCCTCTCCTGGGGGGCGTCGCAGCTTTACCTGACCCTTTTCGACCTGGGTCTGAACGAATGGCGCATCCTGTCCGCCCTGCGCAACGAACCCGGGGTGCAGGCCCTGCGCGTCTCCGAGATGGTCGCGATGAACAAGTCCGTGGTCAGCCGCTCGACCCGCCGGCTGGAAGAGCTGGGCCTGGCCGTGGCGCGGCTGGAACTGGGCAAGCGACGCCTGTTCCTGACACAGAAGGGCGCCGAGATGCACGACCGGATCATCGAGATCGCCCTGCGCCGTGAGGCGGCGCTGTTGGACGGAATCGAGGGCGAGGAGCGCGAGGTGCTCTTCGGCCTGCTGCGCCGGATGACCGAGAACCTGTCGAAGGTCGAGGCCGTGGATCGCGAACTGACCGGCAAGAGCTGAGGTCGCATTGGCCTAGTACTGACAGGACGGCATCTGCACGACCATGCCGTCCATCTCCGGGGTGACCGGGATCTGGCAGCCCAGACGGCTGCGCGCGGTCACCTCGTCGGCGGCGCTTTCCAGCATGTCATCCTCGATCGGGGCCCGTGGCGGGACACGGCTGTCGTCCTCCTCGGCGATATAGACGTGGCAGGTGGCGCACATGGCGGAGCCGCCGCATTCGCCCACGATGCCGTCGAGGCCGTTGCTGATGGCGGCCAGCATCAGGCTGGTGCCGGGTTCCACCTCGACCGGGTGGTCGTCGCCTTCGGATGTCCGGAATACGATTCGGGTCATGTTGGTCCTCCTTATGGAGGTTTATATATCAACAAGTTTATCATGCAACATGCCTGCGGCCTGTTGGCGCGTCTGCCTCGCGGTTCGGCGAGCAGACGCTGTCAGTCCTGCCTTGGATGCCGCCGGGCCAGCCGGGAACCCCACGTCCGCTGCCGGACCTATGACACATGCGCGCGTCGTGATGCCGGGCATTGGTCTTTCGTGAGAAACAGATCCACCCGCATCCTGCCCAAAGCCGGGCCCCACTGTTGAGGGCCGCCTGATTGCCCATGCTGATTGTGCAAAGTGGCCGCTCATCCAGGAGGCGGCGAATGACCGCTTTCCGACCGTCCTGTCGGTGACTGGCGTCATGCTGCGTCGGGCACGAACGTCGCGGAAGGGCTGGACGTGGACGTTCTTAACGGCTCCAGAGGGCGGCCTTGCCCCTAGCGCGCGCGGCTGGCGGCGATGGCGGCCTGGTAGATCGACACGACCCGTTCCGAGAAAGCCTCGATCGAATATTTCGCCGCCGCCTCACCGGCGGCAGCGCCCATACTCTCGCGCTCGGTGCGCGCCACCATCAAGCCGTGCAGCGTGTCGGTCCAGATCGCGAGGTTCTCCGGCGTGGCATAGCCGGTGCAGCGGGTCTTGACGAAAGCGTCGATGCCGCTCGAATTGACGGCGACGACGGGCAACCCTGCGGCCATCGCCTCCAGCACGACCATGCCCTGCGTCTCGGCGGCCGAGGCGAAGACGAAGATGTCCGCGATCGCGAGATGCGAGGGCACCTCGTCGGAAGGAACGTCTCCCAACATCGACACGTCGCCGCCAATCCCGAGAGTGTCGATCTGGGTCTCCAGCGCGGTGCGCTCCTCTCCATCGCCCAGCACCAGCAGGCGGAAGGACGGGGCCCCCTCCGTCTTCAGTCGGGCCATGGCGCTGAGGATGAAGCCAAGGTTCTTCTCGGGCGACAGGCGCGAGACAGTGACCAGCAGCAGGCGCCCGTCCGGATTGAGCTGCTGACGAAGCGCGTCCAGGCGCGCCGCCGGCTGGTTGCCGTAGAGCTGTATTTCGACACCGGTCGGCTGCACGTCGACGGGCACATCGACACCGATCAGGCGGATGTAGTCGCGCGTCACCGGCGTCGGCACGATGACCCGGTCGCAGCGGTTGGCGAACCGGCTGATGATCCAGTGCGCGACCACGTTGCGGAACACCGCGCCGGGCAGCGGTACCATATGCGCGAAATGTTCGAGCCGGGTGTGATATGTGAAGACGGTCGGCACCTTCAGCGCCCGCGCCATCCGCAGACCCAGCGAGCCCAGCCAGAACGGGTGGTGCAGGTGGACGACATCCGGCGCGAAGTCACGCACGGTCCGCCAGGTGCGCGGATGCAGCGGGTTGGCGAGGCGGATCATCGCACCGGAGCGGAAGATCGTGGGCACCCTCAGCACGCCTGGTTCGTCCTGCGTCGGCCCGTAGGCCGGACAGACCAGCAGGACCTCATGCCCCTGAGCTTCCAGCCCGCGCTTCAGGCGCTCGACCGAGACCGGTACCCCGCCGGTGAACGGCAGGTAGGTGTTCGTGAACATGGCGATCCGCATCGGCCGTCCGAGGTCCACCGGCTCGGGCATCTCGTAGCTCGGGTAATAGTGGCGGTCGCGGAAAAGCCGATTGTAGAGGTAGACCCCCAGCAAGACGAGGCCGGTGAAGATCAGCAGGAAGTTCCAGATGCCGACGTAGAACAGAGAATACACGTAGAACCAGAGACCCTCGATCCGGCGGGCCATCGTCGTCGGCGCGGTGTCGAGGGGGACGAGGGTCACGTTGGTGCCGTCCGGCCCCACGGTCAGTTCGAGGTAGTGATAGAAGCTCGTCTCGTCGTTCAGGACGAACCCGCCGGCCCCGCCGGTGATGATGTGCCGGACACCGTCGACCACCTGGTCGGAATATGTCGATGCGCCTGCGGACACCACCACGTCCGCGCCCAGCGTTTCCAGCAGCTCCAACAGCCGTTCCCGGTCTTCGGGTTCGGACCATGCGCCGGAATCCGGCTGGAACAGCGTTTCGGCCACCGGATCGACCAAGGGGGTGCCAAGGAAGACGAGCACCGGCCGGTCGCCCTGGTCCCGCAGAATGTCGCGCAGCCAGCTTTCCTGCCAGTCGGTCGGGGTCCGGCCGGTCGCATCCAGAAACACCAGCCGCACCGGGGGCAGGTCGACCGAGTAGAAATACGGCCCGAACCGCTGGTAGAAACGGGTGCCGCCGAATTCCTCGAACTCGTTCTTCGCGAAGGTGAGCAGGTAGGGTTTGTGCAGGTGCGACAGGGTGCCGAGGATCGCACGGTACTTGTCTTCGCCCCCGCTGCTGACGATGTTCCCGGCCGAAACGACGAAATCGACGCCCGAGGCATTGATCCGCGGCACGATCTCGTTCTCGAAGACACCGATGGAGTTGTTGGCATCACCGATCACGGCGATCGACAGGTCTCCCTTGTCCCGGGTCGTCTCCTCGATCCTGTCGATCTGCGACACCAGAAGCGCGCTTGAGGCAGGGGCGTTCAGATAGAGATATGTCTTGTAGCCGAGCACTGACACGAGCACTGCCACGTTCAGGATCAGAAGGATCGACAGGAGCCGACGGCGCGTCATGCCCGCGCCGCCCGTGGCCGCAGCGCGCTGATCGAGACGACCGCCCCGATGGCCATCCCGAGATAGATCGTCAGGAAGCGCCAGGTGAAGATCACCAGAACCAGTTGAGAGGGGGCGATTTGCCCGGCCATGAGGCCGGCAAAGGCCAGCTCGGAAAAGCCGGCGCCGCCTGGCGACGGCGCGAAATACATCAGGAAGGTCACGACCGAGAGCGTGCCGATGACCGTCAGCCAGTCCGGTTCCTGCCCGAGCAGGGCCATCAGCAGGGCAGGGAAGGCGAAGAGCGTGAGCAGAAACAGAAGCGTCGACAGAAGAGCAGCGACGGCGTGCCGACGCGGCCCGGACTGGAACCGTCGGAAACCCTCCGCGAAGGTGGCGAACTCGCGACGCAGGGCATCGGTCCAGCGGCTCTTGCGATCCGGCTTCAGAAGATGCGCATGCACCAGCAGGGCCAAGGCGCCGTCCAGAACCCGCAGCAGCCAGTCGGGCCGCAGCAGAAGCACCAGGAAACCGACCAGATACAGGGCGATCACCACTGCGATGGAGCTGACCAGTGCGCCAGATCCGCCCGCGATCTCAACGGCCGGCGCGCCGATCAGGAACAGCGGGGCCGCGATGAAGATCGCCAGCATGGCGAGAATGGTGCGTATCGTGCTCGCTGCGGCGGCTAGGCCCAGCGGAACACCGCGCCTTTGCAGATAGTAGATCTGGGCAAAGCCGCCACCTGTCGCCATCGGCGTGACGTTGGAAAAGAAGATGTTCACGAACACCAGCGGCATCACCTGACCGAAGGACACCTGGGCGTCGAGCGTTCGCAGCACGAAGTGCAGGCGCATCCCGTCGGCCAAGAAGTAGATCCCCAGGAAGAGGCCGATCAGTGCGAGCGACTGGGGTTCGATCAGCCGAGGATCGATCCGCGGGATGCCTTCGCCGAGGAACCTGGCGAGGCCCCAGAAAACGGCACAGCTGAATAGAAGGAAGAGGCCCGCGCCCAGCCAGAGACCGGCCCTGCCGCCCAAACCTGTCCCGTCGTTCCTGGTCACGATGACCCCATTCAATTCACATGGCCCTTATAGGGAGAGTTCTCCCCGGGACAAGACTAGTCTTAGATGGGCTCAGGGCCAGAGAATGGTAATATGGTCGGCAAACCCTGCCGGATACCCTGGGTGTCGTGCAACGTGGCCCTGGTCTGGGTCGCGGTGCAGCAGAAGGCCTGGAACGAGGTGTCCGAGGCGGGCCTGGCGGTCTGGATCTCCGGCACGCTCTGGCAGGAACGGCTGGAGCGGATGTTCCCCGCCCCCTGATCTCTCCTCCCGTCCGATCCCTCCCTGTCTCGGGGGCGCTCCTCCGGCCCCTGCAGCCGACCCCGACACGGGGCCGCCTTTGGGTCTTCCCTGCGGGGGAAGCTCTTTTCGCATCGCGGGGGCGTGACGGGGCCGGGCCTTGAACTTCGCGCGCGTATCGGCAGGTTGACGGGGACAGGCCCGCCCAAGGGCCCCCAGTGAAGGAGCTTTCATGACCGACCCCGTCATCGACCCCGCCCGCCTTGCCCGTCTCGCCGATGTCGCGGTGAACGTCGGGCTGAACCTGCAGCCCGGGCAGGACCTGGTGCTGACCGCCCCCGCCGAGGCCCTGCCGCTGGTGCGGGCCGTGGCCGCCAGCGCCTATCGCGCGGGGGCCGGCGTGGTCACCCCGCTCTTGTCGGACGACGAGGTGGCCCGTGCGCGGTTCCGCAACGCGCATGATGACAGCTTCGACCGTGCCGCCGACTGGCTCTACAAGGGCATGGCCAATGCCTTCGATCAGGGCGCCGCGCGCATGGCGATCGCCGGGGCCGATCCGATGGCCCTGGCGGCGGAGGATCCCGACAAGGTGGCCCGCGCCAACAAGGCCAATTCCATGGCCTCGAAGCCCGCGCTGGAACGGGTGTCGACCTTCACCATCAACTGGTCCATTGCTGCCTTCCCCACGGTGGGCTGGGCGCGCCAGGTCTTCCCCGACCTGCCCGAGGATCAGGCGGTGGCCAAGCTGGCGGATGCGATCTTCGCCGCCTCCCGCGTCGATGGTGACGACCCGGTGGCGGCCTGGGCCGCGCATAACGCCGCGCTGAAGACCCGGTCCTCTTGGCTAAACGAGGAACGCTTCGACGCGCTGCATTTCACCGGACCGGGCACCGACCTGATGGTGGGCTTGGCCGAAGGGCACGAATGGCACGGCGGTGCCTCCACCGCGCAGAACGGTGTGGTCTGCAACCCCAACATCCCCACCGAGGAGGTCTTCACCACGCCCCACGCCCAGCGGGTCGATGGCACGGTGCGCGCGACCAAGCCGCTGGCGCACAACGGCAACCTGATCGAGGAGATCGAGATGCGCTTCGAGGGCGGTCGCGCGGTCGAGGCGCGGTCGAGCTCGGGCGAGCGGGTGCTACAGCAGATGCTGGACAGCGACGAGGGCGCCCGGCGCCTGGGCGAGGTGGCCCTGGTGCCCTACAGCTCGCCGATCTCCCAGACGGGGATGCTGTTCTACAACACGCTCTTCGATGAAAACGCCGCCTGCCACATCGCCATGGGCCAGTGCTATTCCAAGTGCTTCCTCGATGGCGCCAACCTCACGGCCGAACAGATCGAGGCGCAGGGCGGCAACAGCTCGATGATCCACGTCGACTGGATGATCGGCGGGCCGGAGACCGACATCGACGGCGTCCGCGCCGACGGCAGCCGCGTGCCGGTCTTCCGCAAGGGCGAGTGGGCGAAGTGATGGCCGGGGCCCCGGGCCGGCGCGCCCGGGGCCGCCTCTGCTGTGGCGGTTGATTTGCCGCAAGGCGGCGTGGGCTTCTACGCTTCAATATCGGCGGGATTCGATGCTGGGATATGCCAGGCTGCGACGACTTCTGATCCTGGCTGCCTGCCTGGCGGCCCTACCTGCGCTGGCGTGGGATGACGCGCCGGAGGCCTTCGCCATCGGCGGCGACAGCTTCCGCGCTGGGCGGGCGGTGACGCTGGACGCGCCCGGAACGGACGATCTTTTCATGGCGGGCGAGCGGGTGACCATCTCGGCCCCGATCACTGGAAGCGCCCATCTGGCGGGCCGCGCGGTGAGGGCACAGGCGGAGGTCGGCGGCGATGTCTATGCCGTGGGCGATCAGGTCACCCTGCGGGGGCCGGTCGCGGGGGATGCCACCGTCACGGGGCGGCATCTGAGCGTCGGCGATGTGGGCGGTGACCTGCGCATCGCCTGTGCGACCGTGGAGCTACGCGGCACCGTTTCGGGCTACGCCCTGGTGGCTGGGGAGGAGATCACCTTCGATGGGGTCGTCGAGGGCGACCTGGGCCTGGCCGCCGGGCAGGTCGCCTGGGGCGAGGGCGCCCGGGTGGGTGGCACGCTGACCCTCTACGAGGAAACGCCTGGCACCCTGGAGGTGCCCGAAGCGGTGGCGCCCGAGGCCCGGATCGAACGACGCCAGGCCGAGGAATGGGAGGGGCCGACGCCCCCGGGCTGGGGCTACCTGGTGTTGCAGTTCCTCAAGGGCGTCGTCGTGGTCGCGGCCCTGGGCGCGCTGATCGCCGCCGTGGTGCCCGACCGTCTGGCCGAGATGCGCCGCGAGGTGCTGGCGCGGCCCTTCCACACGCTTTTGCTGGGCTTCCTGACCCAGTCGGCGGTGATCGGCGCCGGGGTGCTCTTCGCGCTGACGATCATCGGGCTGTTGCTGACCCCGGCGATGGTGGTGCTGGCGCTTGCGGGTGGGGTCGCGGGCTACGTGGTGGCCACCTATGCCTTCGGCGTGGGCCTTTTCCTGGCCGCGAGCCGGGAGGAGCCGCAAAGCATCGGTGCCCGGGCGGCGGCGGCCGGGTTGGGGGCGCTGGTCGCGGGGTTGATCGGGCTGATCCCGCTGCTGGGCTGGCTGTTCATCCTGGCGCTGGTGCTGGCGGGCGTGGGCGCGATCACCCTGCGGGTGCTGCGCCCCGCCTTCTTCGTGGCGCCACGCTAGGGCGGCGCCGTCAGGCTAGCGAGACCAGCAGCCGGGCCACTTCGCCCGCGTCGTACTTGCCCGGCTCTGACCCGGCCAGGGGCAGGCGGTGGCAGGGGATGCCGTGGTGGGCCGTGACCTTTTCGCACTCCGTCACAGCCGTATCCCGGTCGCAGATCACATGGGTCATCAGGTCCCGCGGCGTCGCCTCCGGTCCGGCGTCGGCCAGCAGCGGTGTCAGCAGCGCCGCGACCCGGTCCGACAGGTCATGGCCCAGGGCCTCCGGATCCGTGCCCAGGGAGGGCAGGTAGACCTTGGGCACCCGCCGCGCGGCCAGGGCGCGGCCCACGCCCTGCGGCAAGAGGTTGGCGACGACGCTGGAATAGAGGCTGCCGGGGGGATAGCAGATCACCTCCGCCTCCTCGATCAGGCGGCGGTTGCGGGCGGGCAGGCGAACGGCCTTGGGGGCCATCTCCTGCGTGCCGTCGCTGAGGAAACAGCGCCGGATCGGCGCGCTCAGCGGCGCGACTTCCTTGCCGCTGATCTCCCGCTGGCCGATGACCCGGCGCCCGTCCGACAACTCTGCGTCCAGGTGCAGCGTCTCGTCGACCACCGCGCGCAGGGTGCCGCGCACGTCGACCATCTTCGACATCAGGAACAGCACCGGCTCCAGCGCGCGGTCATTGGCCAGGTAGCCGCCCGCCAGGATCAGGTTGCCGATGCTGGCGTTGCGATAATCGAAGGCCGGGGGCGCGGCGTCGAGGAACTGGCCCAGGTGCCCCTGGATCAGCCGCCGCATGGGTTCGGCGATGGCGGTCATCAGCGGGTGGTTCCCGGCGCGCATCGCCACGACCTCGGCCCGCAGCGCGGGCTGCGCCCCCTGCCGGTCCAGCCGGTGGGAGAAAAGCGCGTAAATGTCGGGCTGGCCCAGCACGGTTTCGTCCGCCAGCGCCATCAGGCGCGACCGCAGGTCGCCCACGGCGGGCATGTCGAAGGCACGGCGCAGCTCTTGCGAACTGCCGCCGCTGTCGAAGGGAGTAATGAGGTGCAGGGAATTGAAGGTGTAGCGTTTCAGCTGCCTCGAGATCCCGTTCAGAGCGCTGCCGCCGCTGAAGACCAGCACGCGCGGCCCGAGGTGCGGGCTGTTCTCCGCACGGGCGACGCGCAGGGGATCGGGCAGGGCCAGGTCACGGGTGACGGTGATCGGTGTCATGCGGTCCTGCGCCTTTCGCCTCGGTCATGGCCCGTCATACGACGCGGGCGGCGGGCTGTCATCCGCAGGCGCCACCTGGCGATGCGCACGGGGCGCCGGGTCAAGGGATGTGACCGGACCGCAGGCGCCAGGGCGCCGCGGTCCGGGGCAGGGGACCTACGATTGCAGGTCCGCAATCGCGGTGTGCCGGATGTCGCCCCACAGGGTGTCGGACTTGGCCAGGATGCCTTCGGGGTCTTCCAGGTACTTGCGCATCGCGCCTTCGCTGACGAAGAGATACAGCTTGCCATCGCGGATGTCGGCATAGTGCGGGTCGCCGTCCAGCTTCAGGCCCAGGCCGATGGCGAAGGCGCAGAACCCGCCGTACTGCGGCAGGAAGGCCTCGGGGTCGGCCTTGAACGTCTCCGCCGAGATCGAGGATGCGAAGTAGTAGCTGACGCCGTCATGAGTGACCGCTTGGCCCGGATCCCCGGCGGTGACGGCGCCCAGTGTGGTCAGGGCGACCGGGTCCATGGCGTGCATGCCGATCGGGTTGCCCTCGGTGCCCAGGCCGTTGATGACGTTATATTCATCGGCGGCGAAGGCCGGTGCGGCGGCCAGGGCGGCCAGGGTGACAGCGGCGCTCAGCAGCGGGGTGATCGTGGATTTCAGGGTCATGGTCTTTCCTTCAATTGGGCCATTTCTGGTGGTTTGCGGGCCGAAGGCCGCGCGCGGATCTCCTACGTCGAGACGTCAGAGCGGGTGGGGGCCCGGGGACACGAGACACGCAGAGGCGCATCCCGGGGCTCTGGAGGGCCCGGGTGCAGGCAACACCGCGGGCCGGGACGCCCGGGCCGCTTGGGGACAAGCCGGGGCGTTTGGGTGTTTCGGCTGTCCGGCCCCGCCCCCTCGCGAGGCAGCAACGGGGAGGGGGACCGGACAGGGGATGACGCACCACCGGGGAGCGGGTGCGGGCGCCAGCCGAGGCGGTGCTCACCCCCGGATGAGAAGGCCGGGCACCGTCATGGAGCCGCCGCCGGGCGCAGGAGATCCGCGGGCGCGTCGGGCGCCCCGATGTCGAGGGCGCAGGCCGCGACCGTGCCCGGGGCGCCTCCCGGCGCGGGTGGCAGGGCGCCGGCGGCCAGCGTCAACCCGGCCCCCAGGCTCGCCAGCCCGAGGCAGAGCGCGAGACGCAGGCCCCAAGACAGGGCCCGGTTGCGGGCCCAGCGGGGGGCTAGGGGGCGAGGGGGCAGCATGATGAGCGGCGCGGGGGCGCACATGGCGGGTCTCCTTACGGACAGGCGGGTGTTCGGCACAGGGCGTTCGGGCGGGCGGACAGGCGTCCGGCCGGTGGCAGCGGGGAGGCGTCCCCGGAACTGGTTCTTCGGTCTTAGTTTCCGGGCGATCCGGGCCTAGCGGCCCGGTTCGATGTCCCGGCCCATACGGGCGGCGGCCAGTTCGGCTTCAAGCGCGGCGATGCGCGCGTCCCGTTCGGCCAGCAGCGTGGCGATGCGCCCCATGCCGAAGCGGCGCGGGATATGCTGCGGACAGTTCAGGTCCCAGGCCTCGATGTCGAAGACGATGGCCCGGTCGGCCCCGGCGGGCTGGCCTTCGGCGGCAAGCTGCGTCAGCAGGGCGGGATCATCCTCGACCACCCGGGCGCGCCCCCAGATCTTTACCCGGCGCGGCACCTCGTAGTCGATCAGGAAGAGCACGGCGCGCGGGTTCTCGTGGAGGTTGCCCAAGGTAATGTACTGGCGGTTCCCTTCGAGGTCGGCGAAGCCCAGGGTGCTGTCGTCCAGCGCCTTGAGGAACCCGGCGGGGCCGCCACGGTGCTGGATGTAGGGCTGGCCGGCGGCATTGGCGGTGCCCAGGAAGACCGAGGTCTGGCGGGCGACGAATCCGGCGATGTCGGGCGTCAGCCGCGTCGGCCAGGGATGCCGGTCCTCCATCCGCTGATAGGCCTCGCGCGATCCCCGGGCGCGCTGCATCGCGCGCACGGCGGGGCTGAAGGCCACGTCCATCCTGCCGGTCATGGTCACAGCCCCATCTCGCTGAGCGAGGGGTGATCGTCGGGGCGGCGCCCTTGCGGCCAGTAGAACAGCCGGTCGAGCGAGGCGATCTTCTCGTCGTTGATCGAGGCGTGGCGTTCGGCCATCAGTCCGGTGGCGTCGAACGCCCAGTTCTCGTTCCCGTGGGAGCGGTACCATTGCCCGCCCGCGTCGCGCCATTCGTAGGCGAAGCGCACGGCGATGCGGGTCTCGGTGAAGGCCCAGAGCTCTTTCACCAGGCGATAGGCGGTTTCGCGGCGCCATTTCTCGGTCAGGAAGGCGACGATCTCGGCCTGGCCGGTCATGAAGGTGTCGCGGTTCCGCCAGCGGCTCTCCGGCGTATAGGCCAGCGAGACCGACTGCGGGTCGCGGCTGTTCCAGGCGTCCTCGGCCAGGCGCACCTTCTGCGCGGCGGTCTCGGCGGTGAAGGGGGGCAGCGGGGGACGGGACATGACGGGGCTCCTGCGGGCGGTGTCTTGAGAGGGACGGGGGCTTGGGAAACGGGGGGCGGCCGCAGAACGGGCGCGGCCGCCCGCGGGCCTCAGGCGGTGACGCCCTCGGCCAGGGGGAAGTCGATGTCGGTCTGCGCCACCTCGTTGAGGTAGTTGGTCCAGACGCTGAGGGCGACGTTCAGCACGATCTCGATGATCTGCGCCTCGGCGTAGCCCGCATCGCGCACGGCGGTCAGGTCGGCGCCGGACACATGGCCCCGGGTTTCGGCCACCTTCAGGGCGAAGGCCACGGCGGCATCGGCGCGGGCATCGGTGGATCGGCCCTTGCGGTTCTCGGCGATCTCCTCCGGCGAGAGCTTCGCCAGGTTGGCGCCGAGATAGCTGTGCGCCGAAAGGCATTAGCCGCATCTGTTGTACTGGGCGACGGCCAGGGCGATGCGTTCGCGGGTGGCCAGGCCCAGGCTGTCCTTGCCGACGGCGGCGTAGAGGCCGAGGTAGCCTTCCAGCGCCGAGGGGCTCTGCGCGGCCAGGCGGAAGAGGTTTGGCGTGCTGCCGAGCTGTCTCTTCACATGCTCCAGCAGCGGGCGGGAGGCTTCGGGGGCGGCCTCGATCGAGGCGGGGATGGAGAGGCGCGACATCCTGTGTTCCTTGGTCTGTGCTGATGTCAGAGGGATATACGGCTTCCAGAATCCGGCAGTAGGCGGCAATATCGGGAAGTAGCCTCTCGGAAAGTGGAAGCATGTCTGATCGCCTCGCGGCCATGTCCCTGCTCGTCGCCGCCGTGGACGCCGGCAGTCTCTCCGCCGCGGCCCGTCGGGTGAGCATGCCGTTGGCCACCGTCAGCCGCCGGGTGGCCGAGCTGGAGGAGGAGCTGGGCACCCAGATCGTGCAGCGCTCGCCGCGCGGGCTGAGCCTGACCGAACCGGGAGAGGCCTACCTGGCCGCCTGCCGCAGCATCCTGGAACAGGTCGGCGAGGCGGAGCGGATGGTGGCGGGGGAGTTCCGTGAACCCAAGGGCCTGCTGAACATCACCGCGCCGATCTGTTTCGGTCGGATCCACGTCTTGGGGGTGGTGACCGATTTCCTGCGCGATCACCCGGCGGTCGACGTGCGGCTGGAACAGACGGACCGGCCGATCAACCTGGGCGAGGAACACATCGACGCGGCGGTGCGCATCGGCAACCTGACCGACAGTTCCCTGCGCGCGCGTCGCCTGGGGGAGGTGCGCAAGGTGGTCGTCGCCAGCCCTGGCTACCTGGAGGCGCGCGGCGTGCCTGAAACGCCCGAGGACCTGGCCGGGCATGATTGCCTGTCGTTTGAAACGATCATGCGGTCCGGTCGCTGGACCTTCACCGACGGGGCGGCCGAACGCCACGTGCGCGTCCGCTCGCGCCTGTCGATGAACGCCGCCGACACCGCGATCCTGGCCGCCGAGGCCGGGCTGGGGATCACGCGGGTCCTGTCCTACCAGGTGGCGCCGCTGGTGAAGGCCGGCGCCCTGCGCATCCTGCTGGAGGACTTCGAGCCGCCGCGCTGGCCGGTGCATCTGCTCTATCGCGGTGGCGTGGTTCCGCAGAAGCTGCGCGCCTTCGTCGACTATGCCGCGCCACGGCTGCGCGACAGCATGGCCGGGACCTGGTGATGGGTAATGTGCAACAGCTGTTTGAATTTTGCCGTGAGAAGGGCCGACTTCACCGCCGCAAGTATTGCACCAGTTCGTAATTTCAGTATTTCCCGACATCAGGCAATGCGATGACGTGGGGGCAGATAGACGTGAATGCGAACTCCGGTGGGGCACGGCTGTACCCGCCCCTCGACGTGGAGGATCCCTCCGACATGCTGGGCGACATTCCCCCGGAAAAGGCCGCGGAGGTCTTTCGCCTCTGGGATGAGCTGTCGGGTTTCGACGCCGGCCAGGCGAGGGAGTCGAAGCTGCACCTGTTGCAGCGGCTCTGCGCGCTGACCGGGGCGAAGAATGCCGACTGGGTCGGCTGCGTGCGCCTGCCCGACGGGCCCGCCGATGATCCACTCTTCGGCTGGCGCCCCTACAGCCTGACGGTGCTGAACCCCGACAAGGAGATCAAGCGCCGGATCGCGGAGGCCTTCGAGCGCATGGACGTGGGCCACCCGGATGTCACCACCACCCGCAATGCGGAGCTGGCAGGCAGCTACCGCGTGCTGCTGCTCAGCGACCTGGCGCCCGACGGCTGGTTCAACGGCCCGGCCTACCGGGAATGGTATGCGGCGATCGACCGGCGCGATTCCATCTGGGCGGCGATTCCTGTCAATGCCGAGGCGGAGCTGATGCTGGGGCTGCACCGCGGGTTCGACCAGGAGCCCTTCACCCGGGCCGATCTGCGGCTGGCCAGTTTCTGTCTGCGTGGCCTGGCCTGGTTCTATCGCCAGCAAATGGTCAGCGACGGGATCGGCATCGCCTCGGCCCGGCTGACGCCGACCGAGCACCGCGTGCTGGCGGGCCTGCTGCAGGGGATCAGCGAGGCCAACATCGCCCATGCGAACGGGCAAAGTCCGCATACCACTCATGACCATGTGAAGCGGATCTTCCGCAAGTACGGTGTCTCCAGCCGGTCCGAGCTGATGGCGCTGTGGCTGGGGCGCCAGCCGCGTCCGCGCGGCTGAGCCGACCCGGCGACGGCCCGGGGGTGGCCGCGCGCGGCCTTCCGCATTCCACCTGATCCGGGGGATGGTCATGGGCCGCAGGCCCGGGCAGAACCAGCGGCATGCACGGACAGGGCTGTGGGCGGACCTCTATCGTCCCCGGTGCGTTTCGCAGTCCCCTGGGGGCCGTGCCGCCGGGTGGCGCATCGGCTCGTCTGCAGGGCCCGCGCTGCCCGGTGTGACTGCCCGACCGAACGCTTCCCTGCGCTCCTCACATCTCATGCGAATTGGCTTAGTGCCGCCCCGGCTTTCAGTCGCGGGCGGTTCTTCCATTCTGGCGGCGGCCAATCTGCCGCGATGCTGGGCGCGCGGGGTGCGATATTTTATATAAAAACCATATTTTATAAAAAATGGTTGACGGAGGCGCGGCTCCCGGGGCTTGTTGGCGAGGACAGAGACAAGAGGGCGGTCGCAACAGGCCGCCCCGGAACGACAGCGGGGACAAGATGAAGATCGCAATTCTGGGTGGAGGCAACGGCTCGCTCGCCGGGGCAGGGGATTTCGCACTGGCAGGGCACGACGTGCGTCTGTGGCGGCGCAACCCCGAGGATGTGGCCGAACACGCCAAGCGCGGCGACACCATCACCGTGCGCGACGGCAAGGGCACCCATGAGGGCAAGCTGGCGCTGGTCACCAGCGACATCGCCGAGGCGCTGGAGGGGGCGGAGCTGATCCTCTGCCCGATCCCGGCTCCGGCCCATGCCGACCTGGCCAGCGTCATCGCCCCGCACCTGAAGCCGGGCATGGTGATCTACCTGCCGCCGGGCACGCTGGGCACGATGATCCTGGCCAATGCCGCGCGCGAGGCCGGCACGCTGGAGGGCGTGGCCTTCGCCGAGACGGGCACGCTGCCCTGGCTGGTGCGCAAGCATGACTTCTCCGAGGTCGTCATCTCCACCCGCGCCGTGCGTCTGCCCACGGGCGTCTACCCGGTGGCCGACACCGATCGCGCGCTGAAGGTGATCGACACGGCCTTCCCCGGTGTGATCGAACGCTGCGAGGACGTGCTGTCTGCCGCGCTGATGAACGCCGGCGCCATCATCCATGCGCCGCTGATCATGATGAACGCCGCGCCCTTGGAGCATTTCGAGGCCTGGGACATCCACAACGAGGGCACCCAACCCTGCGTGCGCACCGTCACCGACCAGCTGGACGCGGAACGCATCGCCGTGCGCGAGGCCTTCGGCTACGGCGCGCCGCACTTCCCGCTGGCGGATTACTACCGCGACGACAGCGAGATGTGGATGTACGACCGCGAGGCCCGCGCCAACCTGACCGACAGTGGCGACTGGCGCGAGAAGATCGACCTGCACGCGCATCGCTACATGATGGAAGACACCCGCCTGGGCCTGTCGCTGATCTGCTCCATGGCCGAGGTGGCGGGCATCGACGTGCCCGTGGCCCGCGCCCTGATGACGCTGGGCGGTACCATCAACCACCAGGACTTCATGCAGACCGGTCGGCCCCTGTCCGCCGTGGGCCTGGGCGGCCTGTCGATGGACGAGCTTAAGGCCAAGGCGGAAGGACCCTCGGCATGACGCAGACCATCGCCTGTCTTGGCGCCGGCCGGATGGGGCGGGGGATCGCCCTGGTCTTCGCCTATGCCGGTCACCCGGTCGCCCTGGTCGATTTCAAACCGCGCGAGGCGGCTGATTTCGACCGGCTGCAGGCCGAGGCCCGGACGGAGATCACCGAGACCCTGACCATGATGGCGCGCTTCGGCATGTTCGAGGCGGCCCTGGTGCCGACCATTGCCACCCGGGTGACCGTGGTGCCCGAGGTTGGGGCGCCCGAGGCGCTGGGCGCGGCCGATGTGGTCTTCGAAGGCTTCCCCGAGGTGCCCGAGCTGAAGCGTGAGGCCCTGGCCCGCGCCGAGGCGCTGATGAAGCCCGATGCGATCCTGGCCTCGACCACCTCCACCATCCTGGTGGATGACCTGTCGCCCGCCCTGGCGCGGCCCGAACAGTTCCTCAATGCCCACTGGCTGAACCCGGCCTTCCTGGTGCCGCTGGTGGAACTGTCGCCGGGCAAGGCCACCGCGCCCGAGGTCACTGCGCAGCTGTCGGCGCTGTTGGAGGCGACCGGCAAGGTGCCCGTCACCTGCGCCGCGGCGCCGGGCTACATGATCCCGCGCATCCAGCAGGTCGCCATGAACGAGGCCGCCCGCATGGTCGAGGAAGGAGTCGCCAGCGCCGAGGATCTGGAAAAGGCGATCCGCTACGGCTTCTCCTTCCGCTTCTCCGTGCTGGGGCTACTGGAGTTCATCGACTGGGGCGGGGGCGACATCCTCTACTACGCCTCCGAGTACCTGTCGAAGGCGCTGGACAACCCCCGCTACGAGGCGCCGCAGGTCATCCGCGACAACATGGATGCGGGCCATATCGGCCTGAAGACCCGGCAGGGCTTCCTCAACTACGAGGGGATGGACGTGGCCGCCTACCGCGAGGCGAAGCTGCGGGCCCTGGCCGAACGGCTGAAGGCCGAGGACCTGATGCGCCCGCCCGTCGCCTGACGGTTGAATCCCCTCTGCGCGCGGGCTGAGAAATTGGGCCGCGTGCGACAGCACTAGATGGGATTTTCGAAAGAAATCCCTATTGTGCAAAATATGTTTTGACTCCCCCGCCCGGGCGGCAAAATCATCGACCTATCCCAAGGCCCCGTCCCGCCTGTGCGAGGCAGGGGCAACAAGCCGGACAACCGGCGTCTTACCCCAACAGGAAAGAGAGACCCATGACCCACGAAAGCCGTTCCAGACGTCCGGCCCGCCCCGCAGGCCGTTTCGCCCTGGCCGCCCTCGCGGCGCTCGGCCTGCAGGCCGGCGCTGCCCAGGCCCAGGAAGTGCTGAAAGCCGTCAGCGCTTTCCCCGTGCCGATGTTTTGGACCCAGGATTTCCTGCACTTCGTCGACGAGGTGAACGAGACCGGCGAAGGTGTCGTCCAGATCCAGATGATGGGCGGCCCCGAGGTCTTCCCGCCGACCCAGCAGGTCGATGCGTTGGAACGTGGCATCGTCGACATCCAGTACGGCCCCTCGACCTATCACCTGGGCTCGGCGCCCGAGATCGACGCGCTGGTCGGCTCCAACGTGACGCCCGAAGTGGCGCGCGAAGGCGGCGGCTTCGATCTGATGCAGGACATCCTGCTGGAGCGTCTGGGCGTGCGGCTGATGGCGCTTGGCCAGTCCGGCCTGCAGTTCCACATCTGGTCGGTGGACGAACCCACCGTGGGCGAGGATGGCAGCGTCGACATGAACGGTGCACGCCTGCGCTCGCAGCCGATCTACCAGGGCTTCTTCGAGAGCCTCGGCGCCGTGCCCGTCTCTGCCCCCGTGCCGGAGGTCTATACCGGGCTGGAACGTGGTACCTTCGACGGCATCGGCTGGCCGATCGCCGGCGTGACCGATATGTCCTGGGATAAGTACCTGAAATATCGCATTGATCCGGGCTTCTTCAACACCGACCTGGTGATCTTCATGAACCCCGAAAGCTACGAGGGCCTCAGCGATGAGGCGCGCGAGATCATCGACGCCGCTGCCCTGAACTATGAGCTGACCTCGCGCGATCGCCTGGCCAGCGTGACGGCGGAGACCGACGCGGCGGTGCGGGAGGGCGGCATCGAGGTCATCACCCTGGAGGGCGAGGCGGCCCAGGCCTACCTCGACGGCGCCTACGGCTCCGCCTGGGCACGGCTGGAGGCCTCGGACAGCGCCCATTACGACGCACTGCGCGATGCCTTCTACCAGGAATGAGCGTCGGCCCCTGAGCTGACCCTGGCGGGGTGCGCCCAGGCCGCGCCCCCGTTCTCTTTCAAGACAACAGGACATCCAGACCCATGGCCAGGCTCTATGACCGTGCCATCACGCTGCTGGCCGCGACCGGGGCGCTCAGTCTCCTCGGGATCACGCTGATGATCGTGGTGGACGTGGTGCTGCGCAACACCGGCTTTCGTCCCTTGCAGTCGACCAGCGCGCTTTCGGAATATGCCATGCTCTACTCGACCCTCTGCGCCGCCCCCTGGCTGGTGCGCGAGAACGGGCATGTGGCGATCACCGCCTTCGCCTCGATGATGCCGACGCGGCTGTGTTTCGCCGTATCGATGGCCGTGCAGATCCTGTCGGTGCTGGTGCTGGCCGTGCTGGCCTGGCGCGCGGGCGCCGTGGGCTGGGACCGCTACGCCGCCGGCAACATGGACATGCGGTCCGTCACCCTGCCGGGCTGGCTGCTTTACGCCTGGCTGTCGATGGGGCTGGCGCTGACGGCGGTGGAGTTCGCGCGCCTTGCCCTGCGCGGCCGGGTCTACACCGGCTCTGCGGGGGGCGCGTGATGGAGTGGTATGCCGCCACCGCCCTCCTGCTGGGCGGTCTTTTGTTGCTGATGTTCCTCGGGATGCCCGTGGCCGTGGCCTTCCTGGCAATCAACACCCTGGGCGTGCTGGTCTTCATGGGCGGCCTCGGGGGCATCGACCAGCTGGTGTCGAATGCCACCGACTCGATCACCACCTTCTCGCTGGTGCCGGTGCCGCTGTTCACCATCATGGGGGAGCTTCTGTTCCACACCGGCCTGGCGGTGCGGGTCTTCGACGCGCTGGATATGTGTTTCGGCCGCCTGCGCGGGCGGCTCAGCTACATGACCGTGGGGGGCGGAACGCTCTTCGCGACGCTCTCGGGCTCGTCCATGGCGAACACGGCGATGCTGGGCTCGACCCTGATGCCCGACATGCTGCGCCGGGGCTACAAGCCGCATCTGATCATGGGGCCGATCATCGCCACGGGGGGCGTCGCGATGATCATCCCGCCGTCCTCGCTGGCGGTCCTGCTGGGCTCGCTGGCCCGCATCGACGTGGGCGGCCTGCTGATCGCCGGGCTGATCCCGGGGCTGATCTTGATGGCGCTTTACGTGGCGGTGATCCGCATTTCCATCGCGCTGGACCCCGACGCCGCGCCCTCCTACGACGTCGATCGCCCGCCGCTGACAACCATCCTGCGCACCCTGGTGGTCAACGTCCTGCCGATGAGCCTCGTGGTCTTCTCGGTCATCGGGCTGATCCTGCTGGGCTGGGCGACGCCCACGGAATCCGCGGCCTTCGGCGCGGTGTCGGTGGGCGTGCTGGCGCTGTGCTACGGGAAGCTGTCGGTCGAGGTGCTGATGAAGGCGTTGATGGGCACGCTGAAGGTGTCGGGCATGATGCTGATGATCATCATCGGCTCCACCACCTTCTCGCAGCTGCTGGCCTTTTCGGGGGCCTCCTCGGGCATGATCTCCTTCGCTACGGGGTTCGATCTGGGCCACTACGGGATGCTGGCGGCGATGCTGGCGGTGCTGATCGTGCTGGGCATGTTCATGGATCAGCTGTCGATCATGATGCTGACCCTGCCGATCTTCATCCCGCTGACCCAGATGTACGGGATCGACCCGGTGTGGTTCGGCGTCGCCATGCTGCTGGCGCTGGAGATGAGCCTGGCGACGCCGCCCTTCGGCCTGCTGCTGTTTGTCATGGCGGGGGTGGCGCCCAAGGGCACGACGCTGGGCCAGATCGCGCGCGCCGTGCTGCCCTACCTGGCCTGTTCGATCCTGCTGATCCTGGCCCTTGTGATCTGGCCCGGGCTGGCCACCTGGCTGCCCGGCATGATCCGCTAGCGCGACAGCCGACCGGATCGGCCCGCCGGAAACGACAAGGGCCCGCGCTGTTGGCGCGGGCCTTTTGCATGGGGAGACTCGCGGCCGGTCAGGTGCCCCGGTCGGTTTCATCCTCGCCCTTCAGCAGGCTCTCGATGATCTCGCCGGTGCGGCGGAACCCCTTGGCCATCAGCGCCACGGCGGCCTCTTCGTCCCGGGCCACGGCCCGTTCGGCGATCTCGCGATGCTCGGCCAGGTAGGATTTCTTCAGGAAGACATTGCCGCCCCGGGTGCTGAAATAGGGCCAGCGGTAGCGTTGCGTCTGGTTGTAAAGCTGTGTGGAAAAGACCTTCATCCAGTTCGACCCGCTTTCGCTGACCAGCGCATGGTGGAAGGCGCGGTGGCGGTCCTCCAGCTGGTGCACCTGCTCCTCGGTCACCTCGGCGCCCAGCTCCAGGTTGCGTTCAAAGGCCCGCGACAGGGCATGGAAGGTGCCCATCACGCGGCCTTCCCAGTCGTCGTCGCCGCGGCGGATCGAGCGGCGGAAGGCCTCGCAGTCGATCAGGATGCGGGTGTCGATCGCGTCCCACATCTCCTCCGTCGAGATCTCCGTCACGCGGAAGCCGCGCGCGGCGTAGGACACCACAAGCTGTTCGCTCTGCAGCCGGTTCAGCGCCTCCCGCAGGGGCGAGAAACTGAACCCGTAGCGTTCCTTCAGCGCCTGCAGGCGCAGCGGGCTGCCGGGCGCGAAATGGCCCTTCAGGATGTCCGCGCGGATGCTGTCATAGGCGAGCTGCCCCAGGGTCTGGTCAGGCTGGCGTTCGGTCAGGTTTTCAGACGCCATCGCGGGCCTCCCTTGCTGTCCGGGCAGAGTAACCGCCTGCCGCGACGGGCGAAATGCGAAAGCGCAGATTTTCGAAATAATGGGCGAAGCGAACCGTCCGGGGCTTGCTCCGGCGGCACTTCGTCAGGGGGGCGCGTCAGGCGCGCTGCGGCACCGGCAGGACGGCGCGGATCATCTCGTCGCTGAAGGGGCGCAGCAGCATGAACCAGCCAAGGTCCAGCACCGCGTCCATGTCCGCCTCACCGGCGGTCAGGATCATGCGCGCACCGCGCGCGTGAAGGGTTTCGGCCAGCCCGATGTCCTGCAACTGGGCCAGGCGCATCTCCAGGAAGGCGGCCGCCAGCGCGGGTTCGGCCTCGATCGTCGCAGCGATCTCTTCGGGAGAGGTGACGTGCAGGACACGGCAGGGCCCATGAGCGCTCAGCGCATCGGCAATGTCCGTCGCGATCAGCAGATCGCCCTCCAACACGAGGTAGACCGGAAGGTCGGCAGCGCCGGCCCGGTCGGGGGAATAGGTCATGATTCTCCTTTCGTTATCCCCCGTCTGGAACAACTTGGCTTCCGGCGCATTAAACTGTGACAAGTCTGAAGAGGATTAATGCCTTGGCGACCGATTGCCGTAACTGCCCGCTGCGCCCCCGCCCGCTGTTCGATGACATGTCCGAGTCCGAACTGGCTTTCATGCGCAACTTCAAGACCGGAGAGCTGGAGGTCGAGGCCGGCGCGCAGCTGATGATGGAGGGCGCGAACGCCCCGCACCTGTATACCGCGCTGGAGGGTCAGGGCCTTCGTTACAAGACCCTTGAGACCGGGGAGCGGCAGGTCATCAACTTCGTCCTGCCCGGCGATTTTATCGGGCTTCAGGCCGGGGTGATGAACGTGATGTACCACACGGTGGAGGCCACCACGCGCATGCGGCTGTGCGTCTTCAACCGGGCCGCGCTGTGGTCGCTCTTCGAGGAACAGCCCGAACGGGCCTATGACCTGACCTGGCTTTCGGCTGTCGAGGAACGCTTCCTGGGTGAAAGCCTGGCCATGCTGGGACATATGAGCGCCGAACAGCGGATCGCCCGCGCCTTCCTGCGCCTGCAGGATCGCGGCACCGCCCTGGGCATGGTGAAGAACCGCGAGATGCCGCTGCCCTACCGACAGCAGGACCTGGCGGATGCCCTGGGCCTGTCGCTGGTGCACACCAACAAGACGCTGAAATCCATGCGCGAACGCGGTCTGGCAGATTGGCGCGGCGGGAGCATGAAGATCCTCGACTATTCCGGCCTCTGCGAACTGGCCGAGATGGAGGAGGACCGCTCCCTCACCCCCCGACCGCTGATCTGATCGCCCCCGGTCCGACAGGGCCAGAGTTGTCCCACGGCCCTTGGGCCCCCTTACGTCAGGGGGCAGTCTGGCCGACGTTGCGTCCCGGTGGCGGCCCTGTCCCATACGGTTGTCGACGGATGGCGCGCCGTGCGCCACTATCGCTCGCAGAGGCGCCCGGGGAGGGGGCCGCTGTGGGAGGCACAGATGGAATTCGACTACGTCATCGTCGGCGGGGGCTCCGCCGGGGCGACCCTGGCCGCACGCCTGTCGGAGGACCCGGGGCTGAGCGTCTGTCTGATCGAGGCGGGCGGGCGCGGCGACGGGATCCTGGTGCGGATCCCCGCCGGGGCGGTGGCCATGCTGCCGGGCTATGGCAAGATCAACAACTGGGCCTTTCACACCGTGCCGCAACCCGGACTGAACGGGCGGCGCGGCTACCAGCCGCGCGGGCGCGCCCTGGGCGGGTCTTCGGCGATCAATGCCATGCTTTACGTGCGTGGCCAGCGGCAGGATTACGATGGCTGGGCTGATCTGGGCTGCGAGGGCTGGGATTGGGACAGCGTGCTGCCCTGGTTTCGCCGCGCCGAGGGACATGAGGACGGGGCCGATGCTTTTCACGGTGGCGACGGGCCCTTGCAGGTGTCGCACCAGAAGGCGCCGCGCCCGATCACCCGGGCCTTCATCGCGGCGGGGCAGGAATTGCAGCTGCGCGAGCGGGAAGACTTCAACACCGGCGACAATGAGGGGATCGGCCTCTTTCAGGTGACCCAGTTCCACGACCCGGCCCGCAATGGCGAGCGCTGCTCGGCCGCCGCCGCCTATCTGCATCCGGTGATGGGGCAGCGCGCCAATCTGACGGTGCTGACCGGCGCCCGGGCCCAGCGGATCCTGCTGGAGGGGCGCCGGGCGACAGGGGTCGAGATCCGGCGCGGGCGGCGGGTGCAGCAGATCCGCGCCCGGCGCGAGGTGATCCTGGCGTGCGGCGCCTTCGGCTCGCCCCAGCTTCTGCAGCTGTCGGGCATCGGGCGGCCCGAAGACATCACGCCGCACGGCATCGAGATGCGGCACGAGCTGTCCGGCGTGGGCCGCAACCTTCAGGACCACCTGGATTTCATCCTGGCCTGGAAAACCCGCGACACCGACAATTTCGGCATCGGCCTGCGCGGCACCGGACAACTGCTGCGCCACCTGGCGCGCTGGCGTCGCGACGGGCGGTCGATGGCCGCCACGCCCTTTGCCGAGGGGGCGGCCTTCTTCCGCTCCACTCCGCAGGTGGACCGGCCCGACCTGCAACTGCATCTCGTCATCGCCATGGTAGACGATCACGCCCGGCGCCTGCACCTGGGCCATGGCTATTCCTGCCACGTCTGCGTGCTACGCCCCCATTCGCGCGGGCAGGTCAGCCTGGCCTCGGGCGATCCGCTGGCCGATCCACTGATCGACCCGGCCTATCTGTCGGACCGCCGCGACCTCGACCTGCTGATCGCGGGCGCCCGCCAGGCGCGGCGGCTGATGCTGGGCGCGCCCCTGGCGCCCTATCGCGACCGCGAGCTGCACGGGATGCACGACGACATGACCGATGCCGAGTGGGAGCGGCACATTCGCGCCCGGGCTGACACGATCTATCATCCCGTGGGTACCTGCCGCATGGGCGTGGACGAGGGCGCGGTGGTCGACCCGCAACTGCGGGTGCATGGGCTGCAGGGGCTGCGGGTGGTGGATGCCAGCGTCATGCCGACGCTCATTTCAGGCAATACCAACGCCCCCACGATCATGATCGCCGAACGCGCCGCCGCAATGATCCTGGCCGCCGCCCGGGGCGAGGACGAGTGCGCCGGGCATCAGGCCGCCCGCGCCTCCTGAACCGGGCTGGGGAGGTCCGGGCAAACGAAGGGGCCGGGCCGCATCCCGCGCCCGGCCCCTCGTTTCGGTCAAGGCGGCGCCTCAGGCGCCCTTGATCATGTCGGCGGCCTTTTCGGCGATCATGATGACCGGGGCATTGGTGTTGCCGGTGGTGACGAAGGGCATGATCGAGGCATCGACCACGCGCAGCCCCTGCACCCCGTGCACCTTCAGCTCCGCATCGACCACGGCCATGTCGTCGCTGCCCATTTTGCAGGTGCCGCACTGGTGGTGATAGCTCATCACCGCCGAGCGGGCATAGTCGGCCAGCTCTGCGTCCGTCTGGGCCTCGGGGCCGGGGTAGATCTCGCGCTTGATCCATTTCGACAGGGCGGGCTGTTCGGCGATCTCGCGGATCATCTTCACACAGGCGATCAGGGTGTCGACGTCATACTGGGTGGCCAGCACGTTGGGATCCAGCAGCACGCGATCTTCGGGATCGGCCGAGGACAGGCGCACCTCGCCGCGCGAGGTGGGTTTCACGCCGCCCGCGTTGAAGGTGAAGGCATTGGCCACGCTGGCGTCCTGCTCAGGGGCGTAATAGGGGCCGAAGAGGCCCAGGGGCTGCATGTCGGGCTCCGGCAGCTCCGGCGAGGACTTGGCGAAAAGATGCGTGTGTAGAGGCGTCATGCCCATATGCGGGGGCGGGGGCACCTGGCCCTCGGCCTCCCAGGTGACGGGCAGCAGGGTGTGATCGTGCAGGTTCTGACCGACGCCGGGCAGGGGGTGTTTCACCTCGATCCCCATCTCGCCCAGGTGATCGGCCGGGCCCACGCCCGACAGCATCAGGATGCGCGGGCTTTCGATCGCGCCGCCGCAGACGATCACCTCGGATGCGGCCGACACGGTGTGCATCTCGCCCGCCTGCATGTAGGTCACGCCGGTGGCGTGACTGTCCTCGATCTCCACCCGATGCACGCGGGCATTGGTCATCAGCGTCAGGTTCGGCCGCTCCAGCGCCGGTTGCAGGAAGGCCACGGCGGTCGACTGACGCTTGCCGTCGCGGGTGTTCAGATCGCAGAAGCCGACGCCCATCTGGTCGCCCGAGTTGCAGTCGGGGTTGTAGGCATGGCCCGCCTGCACGGCGGCCTCGACCATGGCCTTGTTGATCACATGCGGCTGGATTTCCGCCGTGACATGCAGCAGCCCGCCCTTGGCGTGCATGGGCGACGGGTCGCCCGAATAGTCCTCGGATTTCAGGAAGTAGGGCAGAACCTCGTCCCAGCTCCAGCCGTCGTTGCCCTGGGCTGCCCAGCCGTCGTAGTCGGTGGCCGCGCCGCGCACGTAGATCATGCCGTTCAGCGAAGAGGACCCGCCCAGGGTCTTGCCACGCGGCCAGAACAGCTCGCGGTCCTGGGCATGGGCCTGGGGCACGGTCCAATAGGCCCAGTCATAGGGCGAATTCCACAGCTCGATCACCCGCATCGGCGTCCAGATCATGTCGGTGTCATCCGGCCCGCCGGCCTCCAGCAGCAGCACCGTCTTGCCTTCCTCGGTCAGCCGGTTGGCCAGCACGCAACCCGCGCTGCCCGCACCGACGATCACGTAATCGAAGGTGCCGTCCTGCGCATGGGCCGGGTTCAGCGAGGCGCCGAGCGTGCCGGCGGCGGTGGTGATGACGCCCGTGGCCACGGCCATGTGGCCGATGAAGCTGCGCCGGGTCATGCCGTTCTGGGTCTTGTCCATCTTGGTCATTTTCAGTTCCTGTTGGTCTGCCGGCCCGCGACGTGTCGGGCCGGTCTGTAAATGGGCCGGTCTGTTGGGGAAGGCGTCAGGCGATGATCGTCTGGATGTCGGTGTAGGCGTTCAGGCCCTCCTGTCCGAACTCCACCCCCACGCCCGACATCTTGCGCCCACCGAAGGGGGCATCGGGGCGGATCATGCCATGCTGGTTGATCCAGACGGTGCCGCAGTCCAGACGCTTGGCGATCTCCCTGGCCTTCTCGACATCTGCCGACCAGACAGAGCCGCCCAGCCCCGTGGGCCCGGCGTTGGCCTTGGCGATCACCTCGTCCAGATCGCGGTACTTGATGATCGGCAGGGCGGGGCCGAACTGTTCCTCGTCGACCAGCGCATCGCCGTTGTCGAGGCCGGAGATCAGCGTCAGCGGGAAGAACAGCCCCTCGCCCGGGGCGCCGCCCGTCAGCACGGTGCCCTTCCGCGCGGCATCGGCCACCAGCCGGGCGACCTTGTCGAACTGCATCTGGTTGGCGATGGGACCCATGACAGACCCCTCGTCCAACCCGTCGCCCATGGGGATATTTTTCACGTAGGCGGCGAAGGCCTCGCAGACCGCGTCATGCACGTCTTCATGGACGTAAAGGCGTTTCAGCGCGGCGCAGGTCTGGCCCATGTTGATGAAGGCCGACCAGAACAGCCCTTCGGCGATTGCCGCAGGGTCCACGTCGGGCAGGACGATGCCCGCATCGTTGCCGCCCAGCTCCAGCGTCATCCGCGTCATGTTGGGCGCGGCCGAGGCCGCCACCTTGCAGCCCGTGGCGGTAGAGCCGGTGAAGACGATCTTGTCGATACCCCTATGGCCCGAAATCAGAGCGCCCAGGTTGTCGGTGGTCTCATCCGAGCAGACGACGTTGACCACGCCCGCAGGCAGGACCTCGTTCATCAGGGCGACAAATCGCAGCGTCGACAGCGGCGTGTAGGGCGAGGGTTTCGCGACCACCGTGTTGCCGGTGCGGATGGCGGGCAGGATGTGCCAGGTGGCGATCAGCACGGGCCAGTTCCAGGGCGTGATCGAGGCCACGACGCCGAGCGGCGGGCGCTGCATCTCGACCCTTTCCTTGTCGCTGTCCACCAGCACCTGCATCGGTGCCGACAGGGTGCCGGTGTAGTGGCTCCAGGCGCTGACGCCGCCCATCTCGAACCGCGATCCGACACCGCCCAGGGGCTTGCCCTGTTCGAGGGTGATCAGGCGCGCCAGCTCCTCGGCGTGTTCTTCCATCTTGGCGGCGATGGCATGGCAGGCGGCGGCACGGTCCGCGTCAGGCGTCGAAGCCCAGGCGGGGAAGGCGGCGCGGGCGGCGGCCACGGCATCCTCCAGGTGCGCGGCGGTGCCCTGGGGCGCGTGGCCGACCACGGCCCCAGTGGCGGGGTTGGTCACCGCGAAGGTGTCCTCGGTCGTGACGGGCTTGCCGCCGATGATCATCGGGTAGGGGCCGGGGGCGTCCTGATCCAGTGCCATTGTTGTTGTCCTCTGTCCTGCGGGGCGTCGTTGAACAGCAGGCTAGGGGCTCCGCGGGGCAGGGGTCTTGGGCGCAGGCGTCGCGGGGCTTGGCCCTATGCGTCACCCGTCGCGGCGGTGGCGCCCGGCGCATGGCCGAAACGGGCGCGGAAGACATGGTAGAAATGCGACAGGTCGCCAAAGCCCATGTCCCAGGCCACGTCAGAGATATTGCGCCCGCCCCGGTGTTCCAGCTGATGGCGCGCCTGGTCCAGCCGGGTGGCCAGGATGCGGTCGCGCGGCGTCTCGCCCAAGGGGGCGAAGGCGCGCTGCAACCGGCGCGGGGCCACGTTCAGCAGCTCGGCCAGGGCGCCGGGGCCGAAATCGGGGTCACGGTAGTGCAGGTTGATCAGCGTCAGTGCCTGGCCCAGCAACCCGTCAGCGCGGGCATCGCGCCGGGTCTCGCCACGCGCGGTATCCTGCAGCCAGGCGCCCACGAGCGACAGGAAGGCCTCGTCGATCTGCGGCGGGGTTTCCTCCTGCGCGCGCTGCAGCAGGGCCGTCATCGCCACTGCCAGGCTGTCCTCGCGTCGGATCGACAGCCCGCCGCGGGCAAGCGCGCCGAAGCGGCTGGTCATCTCGGCCCGCGGCAGATGCACCGAGAGCTGTTCCGCCGCCGTGCCTCCGAAATCGAACAGCGACGGCAGAGCGGCGTCGGACAGGAACATGTCGCCCGCCCGCAGCGTGGTCTGGCGCTCCCCTTGCAGCATCTGCGCCTCGCCCCGGCGCTGCAGGGTCAGGACGAAATGATCGGCCTCGTCGCGGCGGATGGCGCGGGCGTCGCGGCGCACCTCGCGGGCGGTCAGGGCGACGCGGGCGATCTCCAGCCCGCCGACGCGGGCGAGGCCGGCGCGGGCCGCAAAGCCCGAGCCCCTGGGGCAGGGTTCAACGTGGTAGGCGCCGCAGATCGACTTGATCCCGGCACGAAAGGCCTCGACATGGGCGAATTCCTGGGCAGCGATGGCATCGCGCATGGGCTCACTCCGGCTTGATCCGATGATCCTAGGCGCGGGAGCGAGCGACGGATAGCGCCCTTCTTGGTGAAAAGTCACATATTTTGCCGCGCTGCCGCTTGTTTGATCGACGCATCGCCATTTGCCGCGCTTCTGCGCGTCAGGTGGGGGCCTGGACTCTGCGCGGCGGCGCCTTGCGCCCGGGGCAAGGGTCATATGCGCCACAAATGATTTGCACTTCAAATCATTTGTGGCGCAAAGAGTGCGGCATGAGCACAGAACCCTCGTCTCCTGACGCGCCCCGCCCCGACCCGCCCCGGCCCGATCCCCGCTCCGTGCGGGATCGCTTCGGCTTTCGCTTCGTCACCCTGGCCCGCGCCTGGCGGCGCGCCGTCGAACAGAAATTGGCCGAGGCCGGGCTGACCGATGCCACCTGGACGCCGCTGATCCACCTTGCAGAAAGCGGCGACGGCATCAGCCAGGTCGACCTGGCCCGCCGCGTGGGGCTGGACGCCTCCACCCTGGTGCGGCTGATCGACATCCTCGAAGGGCGCGGACTGGTGGAACGCGCGCCCGATCCCCGGGACCGCCGCGCCCGCCGCCTGTTGCTGACCACCGCAGGCCGGGCCGAGGTCGCCCGCATCCGCGCCCGGGTGGGCGAGCTGGAGGAGGTCCTTCTGGCTGATCTCGACGATGCCGCGCTGGAGCGGATGTGTGGCGACATGGAGCGGATCGAGACCCGCCTCTCAGCCGTTCTCGCCGCGCCCGGCTCCGCCTCCTCCGCAACCGACTGACCGCCGCCCCATGCATGACCTCCTGACCCGCCTGGGCTTCGACGCCCCCCGTACGCTGTTCTCCGCCCGGACCGCCGTGGCGGTCTGCATCGCCTTCCTGCTGGCCTGGGGGCTGGGGCTGGAACATCCGCAATGGGCCGGCATGACCGTCTGGGCCGCCGCCCAGCCCCTGCGCGGCCAACTGCTGGAGAAGAGCCTGTTTCGCCTGCTGGGCACGATCAGCGGCACCGCCGTGGGCATTCTTCTGGTGCTGGGGATGCAGGTCCATCCGGCGATCCTGGTGGCCGGCCTGGCGGCCTGGGTGGGCGCCTGCACGGCCATCGGCAACTTGCAACGCGGTTTCGTGGCCTATGCCACGGTGCTGGCTGGCTACACCGCCGCCATGGTGGCGCTTCTGGACACCGGGCACCCCGACCAGGTGCTGGCGCTTGGCGCCGACCGCCTGGCCACTGTGCTGACCGGGGTGCTCACCGCCTCCCTCGTCGGCCTGCTGTGGACGCCGGCGGCCAACGGCGCCGACCTGCGCGCCACCATAGCTGAACTGCTGGCCGACCTGCTGGAACATGTGGCCCAGGGACGGCGCGCGGCCCATGGCGCGAGTGAGGCCGATGCGGCGCTGCTGGCGCGGATCGCGGCTCTGGATGACGCGCTGGAGCCTCACGGCGCGGGTCATCCCCGCGCTCGGGCCCGGATCCGCGCGGCGCGCTCGCTGCTGCTGTCGGCGATGTCGCTGCTGTTTACCGGGCCGGCCGTGCCGCGCCCGGCAACGGCGGCTGCCTTGGCGAAGGCGGCGGAGGCCCTGCGCCATGGCGATGCGGGCCGGGCGGCAAAGGCCCTGACCCCGGGGCTGCAGGCCCTGCCGCCCGAGGCGGAGGCCCATGCCAACCTCACCGCGCTTCAGGCCGCCCTGACCGGCTGGGCCAGGGCGCCCGATGCCGCAACACCCGATGGCGATGCCGCCGCCGGCTACCCGGTGATCCCGCATCGCGACCGCCCCGGCGCGACCCAGGCGGGCCTGCGCGCGGGCGGCACGCTGCTGGTCTTCGGCCTGTTGTGGATGCTGACGGGCTGGGCCGCCCTTGGCTACATGCTGCTGGGTCTGTCGGTGATGACCTCGCTTTTCTCCACCTTCGAGAACCCGGCGGGGATGATGCGCTTCGTCTTCCTGGGCCAATGCCTGGGGGTGGCCGGGGCACTGGTGATCCGCTGGCTTGTCTGGCCCTTGGCCGGGACAGAGCTGCAGCAGGTGCTGATGGTGTTGCCTTTCATCCTGCTGGGCCCGCTTCTGGTGGGGCACCGGCGCACGGTCGCGGTGGCCTTCGACTACAACATGGTGATGTTGCTGCTGCTGCACCCCGGGCTGCCGCTGACGGGCAGCTTCGGCGCCTCGCTGGCCTCTGGCGCGGCGGTGGTGGCGGCGCCGCTGGCGGCCTTCGGCGCCTATAGCTGGATCTTCCCGGCCTCCGCCCGCCGGCGCAGCGCCGCCCTGATCCGCGCCATGCTGGAGGATATCGCGGCCATCGCCGCCGCCCCTGGCGCCGTCGCCCGGCCGCTGCACTGGCGGGCGCGGATGTACCACCGCCTGCTGCGGCTGCTGCGCCTGACCCAGCATTCCGCCTCCCTGCGGGCGGAGGCGCTGGCCAGCGCCGAGGCGCTGATGGAACTGGGTCGGGCCGTTACCCGATGCCACCGCATGATGGCGGACGAGGGGCTGGACCCCGGCACCCGCCGCGCGGTCTCGCTGGCGCTGGCGCGCAGCCGGGCGCTGGTCCAGCGGCGCGAGCGGGTGGCCGGGGCCTATGACCGGCTGGCCCGCCGTCTGGGCGGTGAAACCGGCGCGCTGATGGCCCGCACGGCGCGGGCGCTTCAGGCGCTGCCGCCCCCCGATGGCGGGCCGGACCGACGCGCCGCCTGACCTGCGCGGGTCATCCGGCGCCGCGCCTGTTGCGGTGGTGTGCCCAGGGTCCGGCGGAAGGCGGCGATGAAGGCCGAGGCCGAGCCATAACCCAGCGTTGTCGCAACCTCGGCGCTGCTCTGCCCCTGGTCCAGCGCCTGCATGGCCACCAGCATCCGCTGTCGCGTGCGCCATTGCCGGTAGCTCAGCCCGGTCTCCTCGCGGAAGAGCCGCGCCAGGCTGCGTTCGCTGCTGCCGGCCACCGCCCGGGCCAGCTCGCCCAGGCCGCGCGGTTCCGCAGGGGTACGGTTCAGGTGCCGGGTCAGCCGGACCAGCCGTGGATCGCGGCCGCCCGGCAGGCCCAGATCACTGACCTCCAGCCGGGCGATCTCGTCGATCAGCGCCAGGCCCAGCCGTTGCCATTCCGGCGCGGCGGAGCCGTTGCGCCCGGCCTCCGACAGCCGCGCCGCCATCTCGCGCAGCAGGGGCGTCAGGCGCAGGACGCGGCAGGCCGTTTCAGCCCGCGCGACCCCGGCATGGGCCGGGTCGATGAAGGCATTGCAGGTTTCCATGTCGGTCTCACTGCTCAGCGCATGCTCCAGCCCGCCGGGCACCCAGGCGCAATGGCCCGAGGGGACGATCCAGGTGTCGCTGCCCGCCTCCAGCCGCATGACGCCCGACAGGATCATGATCAGCTGGGCGCGGGGGTGGGCATGGGGCATCACGCGGCGCCCGGCCTCGATCGGCCGGCCATGGGCGGTGACAGGGCGCGCCGGATCCACCAGCGCCCCGGGGCTGTCACTGCGCAAGAGTGGCCGAAACTCTACATCCTTGGACATGATGTATTGATAGATCATCTATCCAGACGGGTCTAGAACCGGGGGGCTGCCGATCCCGACACGAGGTGCCACCCCGATGACGCTGTTCAAGAATGCCCTGGTGGCGCTGATCGCCCTCCTCGCCCTGACCCTGGCGCTGGCCAACCCGATGGGCCTGCCGGCGGTACAGGCCCGCACCCTGGGCCTGGTGCTGTTCACCCTGTCTCTCTGGGGCACGGGGGTGGTGCCAGGCTACCTGGCCAGCCTGACCTTCCTGACCGGCGTAGTCATCCTGGAGCTGGCTCCGCCAGAGGCGGCCTTCTCCGGTTTCACCTCGCAGGCCATGTGGCTGATCGTGTCGGGCTTCGTCATCGGCGAGGCGATCCGCAGTTCGGGTCTTGGCCACCGGCTGGCCTTCGCCATCGGCCCGCACCTCAGCCGCAGCTACGGCGCGCTTTTGCTGGGGTTGATGGGGCTGGCGATGGTGCTGGGCTTCCTCATGCCCTCGTCGCTGGGCCGCGCGGTGGTGCTGATGCCTGTGGGCATGGCGCTGGCCGAACGGCTGGGCTTCGACAAGGGATCGAACGGGCGGATCGGCATCGCGCTGATCATCGCCTTCGGCTCTCACATGGCGGGCTACGGGGTGCTGCCGTCGAACATTCCCAACGTGGTGCTGGCGGGGTCTGTCGAACGGATCTACGGGCTGCGCCTGGGCTATGCGGAGTGGCTGTCGCTGCATTACCCTGTGCTGGGGCTGCTGAAAGGACTGGTCATCACCTGGCTGGTGGCGCGGCTCTACCCCGCGCAGGTGGCCGACCTGGGAGAGGCCTCCGACGAGACCAAGCCCGAGGAGAGCACCGCGCGTCAGCTCTGGCTGATGGCGGTGCTGCTGGCGACGCTGGGCTTCTGGATGACCGACACGCTGCACGGCATCAGCCCGGCCTGGATCGGCATGGCGGCCTCGATCGTGCTGCTGCTGCCGCGGGTCGGTTTCCTCGCGCCGCCGGACTTCCGCCGCTCCAGCGACTTCGCAACGCTGCTCTTCGTCTCGGGCGCCCTCGGTCTGGGCGCGGTGGTGAAGGACAGCGGGCTGGGCGAGGTGATCGCCCATGCCGCCGTGCGCCTGCTGCCGCTGGCCGAAGGGCAGGACTTCCTGAACTACCTGTCGCTGTCGGGGCTTTCGATGATCACCGGCGTCTTCACCACGATCCCCGGCGTGCCGGCGGTGCTGACCTCCCTGGCGGGCGAACTGTCGGAGGCGACGGGCCTGACGCTGGACGCGGTGGTGATGACCCAGGTGGTGGGATTCTCCACGGTGATCTTCCCCTACCAGGCGGGGCCGCTGATCGTGGCCATGGGGCTGGCGGGGGAAAGCCTGTCGCACCTGCTGCGCATGACCCTGGCACTGACGCTGGTCACGGTGGTGGCGCTGATCCCGCTGAACTACCTGTGGTGGCAGGTGATGGGGATGTTCTGATCCCGCTGGTTCTGGCGCATGAAAAAGGGGCCGCGCGGGCCCCTTCTTGCTGTCTGTCTGGCGGCTGGGATCAGAAATCCCAGTCCTCGTCCTCGGTCGCCACGGCGCGGCCGATGACGTAGGAGGAGCCGGAGCCGGAGAAGAAGTCGTGGTTCTCGCTGTCGGGGCTCAGCGCCGCCAGGATCGCCGGGTTCACCTCCGCCGCCTCGGGCGGGAACAGCGCCTCGAAGCCCAGGTTCTGCAGCGCCTTGTTGGCGTTGTAGTGCAGGAAAACCTTCACCTCTTCGGTCAGGCCGATGTCATCGTAGAGCTCTTCGGTGTAGCGGCTCTCGATGTCATAGAGCTCGAACAGCAGGTTGAAGGCATAGTCCTTCAGCTCCTGCCGGCGGGCCTCGGTCTGGGTCTCCATCCCGCGCTGGAACTTGTAGCCGATGTAATATCCGTGCACCGCCTCGTCGCGGATGATCAGGCGGATCAGGTCGGCGGTATTGGTCAGCTTGGCGCGGCTGGACCAATACATCGGCAGGTAGAATCCCGAGTAGAAGAGGAAGCTTTCCAGGAAGACGGAGGCGATCTTGCGCTTCAGCGGGTCGGCGCCGGGGGCGTAGGTCTCCAGCACGGCGCGGGCCTTGGCCTGCAGGTGCGGGTTTTCCTCGGACCAGCGGAAGGCCTCGTCGACCTCCTTGGTGGAACACAGCGTGGAGAAGATCGAGGAATAGCTGCGCGCATGCACGGCTTCCATGAAGGCCACGTTGGACAGCACGGCCTCCTCGTGGGGAGTGATCGCGTCGCCCATCATCGCCGGCGCGCCGACGGCGTTCTGGATCGTGTCCAGCAGGGTCAGCCCGGTGAAGACGCGGATCGTCAGCGTCTGTTCCTCGGGGGTCAGCGTGGCCCAGGACTGCACGTCGTTGGACAGCGGCACCTTCTCGGGCAGCCAGAAGTTCACCGTCAGGCGGTTCCAGACCTCCAGGTCCTTGTCGTCCTGCAACCGGTTCCAGTTGATCGCGCGCGGAATCGCGATGCGCTGTGCGTCGTCTTTCATCTCGCCCATCCTCTCGGCGGTGGCGGCGGGGCCGCTCGGAAAATTCTAAGGCCGGCGCCTGGCGCCGGGTTGGGGAGGGGGCGCTGCCCCCGTCTCCGTGCCGGAGACTCCCCCGAAGTATTTTCAGCCCAAGTATGGGGAAAGAGCGTGGCGCCCCTGGTTATACGTTGGCCATAAATACTCCGGGGTGCGGGGCAGAGCCCCGCGGCTTAAAGCGTGCAGCTCACGCAGCCCTCGACCTCGGTGCCTTCCAGCGCGGCCTGGCGCAGGCGGACGTAGTAGATCGTCTTGATGCCCTTTTTCCAGGCGTAGATCTGGGCCTTGTTGATGTCGCGCGTCGTGGCCTCGGCGGGGAAGAACAGCGTCAGCGACAGGCCCTGATCCACGTGTTCGGTCGCGGCCGCATAGGTGTCGATCAGCTTTTCCGGGCCGATCTCGTAGGCGTCGCGATAATACTCCAGGTTCTCGTTGTTCATGAAGGCGGCCGGGTAATAGACGCGGCCGATCTTGCCTTCCTTGCGGATCTCGATCTTGGACACGATCGGATGGATCGAGGAGGTCGAGTTGTTGATGTAGGAAATCGAGCCCGTCGGCGGCACCGCCTGCAGGTTCCGGTTGTAGAGCCCGTCCTTCATCACCGCGTCGCGCAGCTCGACCCAGTCGGCCCGGGTGGGCAACTCATGGCCGAAGCGTTTGAACAGCTCCCGCACGGTTTCGCTTTCGGGCAGCCAGTCGCGGGTGACGTATTTCTCGAAGAACGAGCCGTCAGCGTAATCGGACTGCGCGAAGCCCTTAAAGCTTTCGCCCTTCTCGCGGGCCAGCGCGTTGGAGGCGCGGATGGCGTGATAGGCGACGGCGGCGAAATAGGCCGAGGTGAACTCGATCCCTTCCGGGCTGCCGTAGTGGATGTGTTCACGCGCCAGGAAGCCGTGCAGGTTCATCTGGCCCAGGCCGATGGCGTGGCTTTCGTCATTGCCGCGGCGGATCGAGGGGACGCTGTCGATGGCGGACATTTCCGACACCGCCGTCAGCGCCCGGATCGCCGTGCCGACGCTGCGGCCCAGGTCGCCGCCGTCCATCGTCTTGGCGATGTTCAGCGAGCCGAGGTTGCAGGAGATGTCGGTGCCCAGGTGCTCGTAGCCCAGGTCCTCGCGGAAGGTCGAGGCCTCGGCCACCTGCAGGATTTCCGAGCAGAGGTTCGACATGGTGATGCGCCCCTCGATCGGGTTCGCCTTGTTCACCGTGTCCTCGAACATGATGTAGGGATAGCCGCTCTCGAACTGGATCTCCGCAAGCGTCTGGAAGAAGTCGCGGGCGTTGATCTTCTTCTTGCGGATGCGCTTGTCCTCGACCATCTCCTCGTATTTCTCGGTGACCGAGATTTCCGAGTAGGGGACGCCGTAGACCTTTTCGACGTCATGGGGCGAGAAGAGGTACATCGGCTCGTTGCGCTTCGCCAGTTCGAAGGTGATGTCGGGGATCACCACGCCCAGGGACAGCGTCTTGATGCGGATCTTCTCGTCCGCGTTCTCCCGCTTGGTGTCGAGGAACCGCAGGATGTCGGGGTGGTGCGCGTTCAGGTAGACGGCACCGGCCCCCTGACGGGCGCCCAGCTGGTTGGCGTAGGAGAAGGAGTCCTCCAGCAGCTTCATGATCGGGATGACGCCCGAGGACTGGTTCTCGATCCCTTTGATCGGCGCACCATGCTCGCGGATGTTGGTCAGCATCAGGGCCACGCCGCCGCCGCGTTTCGACAGTTGAAGGGCCGAGTTGATGCCGCGGCCGATGCTTTCCATGTTGTCTTCCAGCCGCAGCAGGAAGCAGGAGATCAGCTCACCCCGGCTCTTCTTGCCGGCGTTGAGGAAGGTGGGCGTGGCAGGCTGGAAGCGGCCCGACAGGATCTCGTCCATGAAGGACATGGCCAGCGCCTCGTCGCCGCGCGCCAGCGCCAGGGCGCACATCACCACGCGGTCCTCGTAGCGTTCGAGGTAGCGTTTCCCGTCGCGGGTCTTCAGCGTGTAGCTGGTGTAGTACTTGAAGGCGCCGAGGAAGGTGGGGAAGCGGAACTTCTTCTTGTAGGCCGCGTCCCAGATCTTCGCCAGGAACTCGGCCGGGTAGGCCTCCAGCACTTCACGCTCGTAATAGCCTTCATCGACCAGGTAGCCCAGCTTCTCGTCCAGCGAGTGGAAGAAGACGGTGTTCTGGTTGACGTGCTGCAGGAAGTACTGCCGCGCGGCCTTGCGGTCGGCGTCGAAGCGGATGTTGCCCTCTGCGTCGTAGAGGTTCAGCATCGCGTTCAGCGCATGGTAGTCGAGCGTTTCGCTCACGCGGTCATCAAGCATTCGGTCCCCCAGAACTTGCTCAGCCCCTCACGTACCCGGGCCAGGTCGGCCGTGGTCCCGGCCAGTTCGAACTTGTACATCAGCGGCACGGCGCATTTCGCCGCGATCACGTCGCCGGCCATCCCGTAGAAACGGCCGAAATTGCGGTTGCCGGTGGCGATGACACCGCGCAGGCGGGCGCGGTGTTCCGGCGCGTTGAGGAAGCGGATCACCTGTTTCGGCACCGCCCCCCGGCCTTCGCCATCGGCATAGGTGGGGCAGATCAGCACGTAGTCGTCCGGCAGCTCTGGCAGCGCCTCCTTGGGCGACACGGGGATGCGGGCGGCGGCCAGGCCGAGCTGGCTGATGAAACGCGCCGTGTTGCCGGAAGCAGAGCTGAAATAGACGAGACCGGGCATGATCCGCCCCTCCTGGATGTCAGCGGGTGGCGATCAGACCAGACGGCCGATCAGATCGGGGCGGAAGCCGGACCAGTGGTCGTCACCAGCGATGACGACGGGCGCCTGGCGGTAGCCCAGTTCGGTCACGCGGGTCATCGCCTCGGCGTCCTCGGTCAGGTCGACCAGAGCATAGTCGATGCCCTTGGCCTCCAGGGCGCGGGTGGTGGCGGTGCATTGCACGCAGGCGGGCTTCGAGTAGACGGTGACGGTCATCTGCATCCTCAATCTCTTGTCGCGAAGGGCAGAAGACGCCGGGCCACGCGGACCGTTGGCCTGCGCCGCAAAGACGTTTTCCGAACCCTCCGTTCGGCTCATCCAAAGTCGCTATCGGCAGGTCTCCTGGCTCGCGGATGGACGCTTGGCCGACCTTCCCGGGGGTGTTCCCCAGTGGCGCGTCCGGCCGTGCTGTCCGCTTACAGTTGCGGGGGCAGCCCCGGATTTGCACCGGGTTCCCTCTTCATGTCCGACAGGGCCGGACAACCGAATAGCTACCCGATCTTGTGTGCGTTTCGGCAAAAACTGTCAATATATGGTTTCCGCAAATCCGCCCTTCGGGAGATACGACAGGGGATGGTGCCCGGCGGAAGCGCCCGTTTTTCAGGGGCTTCGCCGGCCTGCGGCCACTGAGTTTTTTTTCGGCAGTCATTTGGCGCCTAGAAGTGGGCGGGTCTGCTCTTCGTCACGCGGCTGTGGATGCTGACCGGGCACGGGCCGGCCCGGCGTGTGCAGAGTCTCTCAGGTCAGTGCGAAGGCCCGGTGGAAAGGCCCGGCAAAGGCGCCCGGGGACGATCATGCCGCCGGTGCGCGGTGAGGCGCCGGTGCCCCGGCGTCAGGTCGCCGCGCCGGAACCGGGGCGCGGCAGGGGGCGTTGATCGGGAAACACCCCTTGGAGAAAGGACGAGCCCATGTCCAACCAGATCCAGACCGTGAACCCTGTCGATGAAAGCCCGATCAGCTCCTACGAGCTGATGGACCGCACCCAGGCCTTCGAGGCCGTCGAGGCCTGCCATGAGGCCTTCGATGCCTGGCGGCTGAAGGCCCCCGAGGAGCGCGCCAAGGTGATCCGCGCCATCGGTGAGGAGCTGCGCAAGAGCAAGGAGGAGTTCGCCCAGCTGATGACCCGCGAGGTCGGCAAGCTGATCGGCGACAGCCGGGATGAGATCGACCTCTGCGCGTCGATCTGCGATTTCACCGCCGAGAACGGCCCGTCCGAACTGGCGGATGAGGAGCGCAAGATCCCCGGTGGGACCGGCGTGGTCAGCTATGCCCCCGTCGGCGTGATCTACGGCATCCAGCCCTGGAACTTCCCCTGCTACCAGGCCGTTCGCTATGCCGTCGCCAACCTGATGGCCGGCAACGGCGTTCTGCTGAAACATGCCGCCAACTGCACCGGCAGCGGCCTGATGCTGCGCGACGTGATGGAGCGCGCGGGCCTGCCGAAGAACCTGTTTACGGTGCTGGTGATCGACCACGACACCTCGGATGAGATCATCGCCCACAAGCTGGTGCGCGGCGTGACCATGACCGGCAGCGACAAGGGCGGTCGGGTGATCGCGGCCAAGGCAGGCGAGCAGCTGAAGAAAACGGTGCTGGAATTGGGGTCCAACGACGCCTACGTGGTGCTGGACGATGCCGATCTGGACGTTGCCGTGGAGGCCTGCGTTGCGGGCCGTATCTACAACAACGGCCAGACCTGCGTGAACGCCAAGCGGTTCGTGGTGACCGAGAAGAACTACGACACCTTCGTCGAGCGCTACGTCGAGAAGGTGAAGGCGATCCAGACCGGTGATCCCACCGACGAGACCACCAAGCTGGGCCCGATGTCCCGCGTCGAGCTGCGTGATGAGCTGCACGAGCAGGTGCAGGAAAGCGTCAAGAAAGGCGCCCGCGCCCTGGTGGGCGGCGAGATCCCCGAAGGCAAGGGCGCGTGGTATCCCGCGACTGTGCTGGTCGACGTGGCCCCCGGTCAGCCCGCCTATGACGATGAGCTGTTCGGCCCCGTCGCCTCGATCATCAAGGCCAAGGATGAGGATGACGCCATGCGCATCGCCAACGACAGCCGCTATGGCCTCGGCGGCGGCCTGTTCTCCAAGGACGAAAAGCGGGCGCGCGAACTGGCGACGAAGCATTTCGACACCGGCATGATCTCGGTCAACGGGTTCAACGTCGCCATCCCCAACATGCCCTTCGGCGGCGTGAAGGACTCGGGCTATGGCCGCGAACACGGCGGCTTTGGCATGAAGGAGTTCGTGAACATCAAGTCGGTCTACCTCGCGGCCTGAGCCGCGCGTGACCTGAACGGAAAAGGGCCCGGCGTTGACCGGGCCCTTTTGTTGTCTGCCTGCGCGCCCTGCGTCAGACCTTGCCCTTCCAGGGCACCAGCACCCGCTCGGCGAAGCGCATGGCGATGTCGATGCCATAGCCGATGATGCCGATCAGGATGATCCCCATCAGAACGATGTCGGTCAGCTGGAATTTCGACGCGGCAATGATCATCATGCCCGCGCCCTTCTGCGCCGCCACCAGCTCGGCGGCGACCACGGTGCCCCAGCAGACGCCCATGGCAACCCGCGCGCCGGTGAATATCTCCGGCAGGGAGTTGGGCAGGATCACGTGCATCAGCACCTGCCGCTTCGAGGCGCCCAGCGAATAGGCCGCGTGCACCTTCGAGATGGCGACGCCCGACACGCCGGCGCGCGCCGCGATGGTCATGACCCAGAGCGCGGCCAGGAACAGCAGGACGATCTTGCCCGTCTCCCAGATGCCGAACCAGATGATGACCAGCGGGATCAGCGCCAGGGGCGGCACCGGGCGCATGAATTCGACGATCGGGTCGAACCAGCCGCGGAACCAGCCCGACAGCCCCATGGCATAGCCCAGGGGGATCCCGACAAGGGAGCCGAGGAAGAAGCCCGCCAGCACCCGCATCAACGACGATCCCAGGTGCTGCCAGAGGGTGAAGTTCTGGTAGCCCTCGGTTGCGATCTCGATGAAGCGATGCAGCACGTCCTCGGGCGGGGGCATCCAGATCGGCTCCATCTGCAGCCCCTTGGCGGGCTGGAAGTTCAGCGAGCCCTTGGGCGTCATCGTCACCTCGCCGTCGGCCACCTTCACCGTCTCGCCCGGCGCGATCGACTGGCCGTCCACGGCCGTCACGGTCAGGTCCTCGCCCTCGTCGTTCGAGGTGGGACGGATCAGGGTGGAGCGCCAGGCGCCCACGGTGTCCACATCGTTGAGCGCGAAGCCCGTGCCGGGATCGACCTGCGGGTCCTCGGCATCCTCGCCCACCGGATGGACCCGCACGGTGACGGTGCCGTCATCGGTGTCACCGGCGGCGTTTTCGGCGGTGTAGGTGAATTGCGCGTCGCCCACGAAGGGGCCGGGCACGTGGAAGGGCGCCCAGTTCGAGCCGGTGAAGGCGCCCCAGATCAGGAAGACCACCAGCACCGACAGGAAGGACGCCGCCCGGTCGGGCCGGATCGCGCTTTCGTCGCCGAAAGTGACGGTCTTCAGCGAGGTGAAGTCCCGGTTCGGGCGGCCCAGCCACCTGGCCAGGCGCACGAGGAAATACCCGGCGGTGAACAGCGCGATATAGGCCAGAAGAACGATCCAACCGGTCATGCCGCGCTCTCCGACCGGCCCATGATTTCCTCTTCCATCTCCCAGATCATCGACAGGATCTCGTCCCGCGTCTCGGCAAAGCCCTCGCTTTTCTTCACCTGCCGCAGGTCGGCATTCACGCCGCGTTCGGCGAAGGGCAGGCGGTATTCCTTGTGGATGCGCCCGGGGCGCGGGGCCATGACGATCAGCCGCTCGCCCAGCAGAAGCGCCTCCTCGACCGAGTGGGTGATCAGGATCACGGTCTTGCCGGTTTCCTTCCACAGCTTCAGCACCAGCCCCTGCATCTTCTCGCGGGTCAGCGCATCCAGCGCGCCCAGCGGTTCATCCATCAGGATCACGTCCGGCTCGTTGGCCAGGCAGCGGGCCAGGGCAACGCGCTGCTGCATCCCGCCCGACAGCTCGTAGACGGCCTTTTCCTTGAAATCCTGCAGGCCGACGATTTCCAGCAGATGATCGGTGATGGCGTCGCGTTCCGCCTTGGGCATACCCTTCATCCGGGGGCCGAACTCGACGTTCTTGCGCACCGACATCCATTCGAACAGGGCGCCCTTCTGGAACACCATGCCGCGTTCCGCGCCGGGGCCGGCGACCTCGTGGCCGTTCATCCGCACCTTGCCCTCGGTCTGCGCCAGAAAGCCTGCGCAGATGTTCAGCAGGGTGGTCTTCCCGCAGCCCGACGGGCCCAGCACCGTCACCATCTCCCCCGCCTTGACATCAAGCGATACGTTCTTCAGCGCCTGCACGCTGGACCCGTTCGGCAGGTCGAACCGCATCGACAGCTTTTCTATGTGTAGCCCATCTCCCATGGCCGGCGCCGTCCCCTATGCGTTTGTTATGATTATCTGAAAGCCGGGGACGCGGCTCTGGCGCCCCCGGTCCGGTCCTGCGGGACCGCCGCCTACATCTCGCTGGCGGCTTCGAGGAAGCTGGTGTCGACATTGTCCTCGTAACTGTCCAGCGAGCTGGGGATGGAACCGGCATCCTTGAACACCTGGGCCACGCCCAGCATGAACTCCTGAATGCCGCCGCCCAGCCATTTCTCGGTCAGCTGGTCTTCCACGGTGGGGAACTCGAAGGTGGCCAGCGTCTCGGCGGTGGCCTCCTCGTCCATGCCGGCGTCCTTGGCGATCACGGGCAGCATCTCGTCGGTATGCTCGCCCGAGGCCCACATGGCGTTGGCTTCGGCGGTGACGGCCAGGAACTTGGTCAGCACGTCACCGGATTCGGCGGCGAAATCGGCGGTGGTCGAGGTTACGTCGAAGACCAGGATGCCCAGCTCCTCCTTCTCGGCGCCGGTCAGCAGGACGTTGCCGTGTTCCTTCATGCGGCGCAGGGCACCGCCCCAGCCACAGACCATGTCCAGCGAGCCTTGCGCGAAGGCCGCCGCACCATCGGCGGGGGCCATGTCGACGATGTCCATCGTGGTGATGTCGACGCCGAAGTGGTCCATCTGCTTGAGGAAGCCGTAGTGCGCCGCGGTGCCGATCGGCACGCCGACCTTCTTGCCCTCCAGCTCCATCGCGCTGTCCTTGTCGATCTCCAGCATCTCGGCCACGACGCAGTTGTCGTTCTCGGCGTAGGAGACGGCCACGTCTGCGGCGACCAGATTCTGCCCGGCGGAGGCGGCGACGACGAAGGGCGGCACGCCCTGGCTGACCGAGATCTGCACGTCACCCGAGGCCATGGCGGCCGACATGGCGGTGCCGGCGTCGAAGGACACCCAGTTGACGGTCATACCGAGCGCCTCGTCGTACATGCCGGTGGCCTTGGCATACTCGAAGGGCATCGGCCATTCGAGGAAGTAGCCCACGGTGATCTCTTCCTGCGCGAAGGCCGCGTTGGCCGACATCAGCGCGCCAAGGACCGCGGCCCCCGACAGAAGTTTGGTTCGTTTCATCTGGTCCATCTCCATGTTGCAGCGATCTCCGGCCTTGTCTGGGCCCGTTGCGGGCGGTCGGCCGGTCAATCGGGGAGAGCGTTCCGAACGTGCCTCCCGCCGATAATCTTCGACCTCAGCTGACGTCATTGCAACCGCGCATCTGGCTCTGACGGGCGGTGGTTTTCGGTGCATTTCCTTTGGGCACCGGCCCCGCCGCGCCGCAGAAGTCTCCCCTCCCGGCAAAAGGAAACCGCCATGACCCTCGGCCAGCCCCGGACCCGCTTGAGGCATGCCTTGTGCGCCGACCGGGCCCGTGTCTGGCATCACCTGACCCAGCACAAACCCTTTGAAACAAGAGACCCGGGCCTTCTGATGCAGGGGCGCGGGACGCGCGTCCGGGATGCTGACGGGGCGGCGTTTCTGGACGCGGAGTCGGACGGGGTCTGGATGGGGAACCTGGGCTACAGGCGGCTCTCGATTGCCGTGGCGGTGGAGGAGGCTTTGGTCGAGATGAACGTCTTCGCCCAGACCATCGGATCGGTCCCGGGGGCACGTTCTGCCGAAAAACTGATCGAGAAGATGCGGGGACTGTCCCGGGACGACCACGGTTCCTCGGTCACCGCCCTGGAGGCCTGCGGACCGGGTGCGCGACTACGGCCCCTTCAACCCCGGCGTCGTCGAGGTCCCCATTTCCTGACCTACCGCCGCCAGTATCCGGACGCGCAGGACTTTGGCCTGACCACCGCCGATGCCATCGAGGCGGTGATCCTGCGCGAAGGTCCCGACACCGTGGAGGCCCTGTGTCTGGAACCTACCACGGCGGGGGGCAATGCGGCTGGTGCAGCTGAAGCTGCCCGCGCCGGAGCCGCTGCTCTACCATGCCGAGCCGCTGTTGCGGGACGGGTAGGCGGTATCGCATCTGACCTCGGGCGCCTATGGCCATCATCTGGGCTTGGCCATAGGCGGCAGAGGTCAGCCTGCGGCCCTTCTACGATCCGAAATAGGAGCGGGAGAAGCTGTGGCTGGCGCCGGCGCGGCGGCTCAGAAGAAGCCGCGCCCATGCGCCTGCCAGTAGGTCTGCCATTCCGTGGCGCCCGCCAGCACGGCGTCATAGGTGGCGCGGCCCACGGCCTCGCCGATTTCCGTATGCAGCCCGGCATAGGCGTTCTCACCGGCCCGGGCGGCCACCGCCACGCAGTCGGTGCCGGTGCCCGTGGCAATTCCGGTGGGCAGCTGCGCGCCGTGATCCATCACGGCGGCGGTGCGGGCCTGGGTGGCGATGGACATGGCCTCCAGCAGGGCAATGTCGGAAAAGGCGCCGCCCAGCCGGACGGCCACGTTGATCGTACCCCAGTCGGTGCCGCTGCGGTCCAGCCGGGTGCCCACCCGTTCGGCGTTCGACAGGCCCACGGTGGCCACCACCTCGGCCTCCGCGCTGCTGACCCGGATGCGCCGGTGATGATGGGCGCGGATGTCGCGCGAGGTCAGGAAGCAGACGGCCTCGGGCCCCTTCAGCCCGGCCACCTCGCCGGACAGCCAGGCGTGGGCATCCAGATCCTCGGGCAGGTCGGCATTGCGCACCTCGCGCCACAGGATCTGCTCGGCGCGGACGAAACCGGGGCGGTAGGGCGCCCAGCTGAGGACGCGATGCGGCGCGCCCAGGTCGAAACACAGCCAGGGCGGGGAGAGGGTCAGGCTCATCGGATCACGCTCAGCGGTTGGAAGACCGGGCCGTCGGGCGTCTGCGCGTGATGGGCGGTGATGTGGAAGGCGCGGGCCAGCAGGTCGGGCGTCAGAACCGCCTCGGGTGGGCCATCGGCCAGCAGGCGCCCCTCGGCCAGGAGCAGCAGGCGGGTGCAGTGGCGCGCGGCGAGGCCCAGATCATGCAGCGACAGCAGCACCCCCTGACCGGCGGCGGCCAGATCGGCGAAGACCTCCATCGTCGAGATCTGGTGCGCGGGATCGAGGCCGGCGGTCGGTTCATCCGCCATCAGCAGCGGCGTTTCCTGCGCCAGGGCGCGGGCGATCAGGGCGCGGGCCTGTTCGCCGCCCGACAGCCGCGTGGCGGTGCGCTGTTGCAACTCGGCCAGGGCCATGCGCTCGATCGCGGCCACGATGGCAGCGTGATCGGCAGGCCGGCCGCCGCCATGGGGCAGACGGCCCAGGGCCACCAGTGCCTCCACCGTCACCGGCCAGGCGATTTCGCGCGCCTGCGGCATCCAGGCGGCCTGGCGGGCGCGGTCGGAGGCCGAAAGCGCGGCAAGGGAGCTTTGTCCCGCAGCGCCGATCAGGCCCAGGGCGGCGCGCATCAGCGTGGTCTTGCCGGCGCCATTGGGGCCGATCAGGCCGACGAATTCCCCGGGGGCAATGTCGAAGCTGACATCGCGGAAGATCTCGCGTCCGCGCAGGGACACCGACAGGTTGTCGACGCTCAGAAGGGTCATGCGCGGGCCCTCCGGTTGCGCCAGATCAGGTGCAGGAAGAACGGCGCCCCGACCAGCGCGGTCAGCACGCCCAGTTTCAGGTCGCGGTCGGGCAGGGTGACGCGCACCGCCACGTCGGCGGCCAGCAGCATGGCGGCGCCGCCAAGCGCCGAGGCCCAGAGCAGCGGGCCGGGCCGGTGCCCGGTGAAGGGGCGCAGCAGGTGCGGCACCACCAGCCCGATGAAGCCGATGGCGCCCGCCACGGCGGTGCCCGCGCCCACCACGCAGGCGGTGCCGATCACCACCCGCAGGCGCAGCCTGGTCAGGTTCACGCCCATGGATTCGGCGGCGTCCTCCCCCAGGGTCAGCGCGTCCAGCGACCGGCCAAGGCCCGCCATCAGCAGGAAGCCGAGGCCCATGAAGGGCGCGGCCAGGGCCACGTGGGTCATCGAGCGGTCGGCCAGCGACCCCATCAGCCAGAAAACGATTTCCGAAGTGGCGAAGGGGTTGGGCGAGAGGTTCAGCACCAGTTGCGTCAGCGCGCCCGAGGTGGCCGAGATGGCGATCCCCGCCAGGATCAGGGTCAGCGTGTCGCCCCGCCGCGTGCCCGACAGCGCCAGCAGGATCACCACCGCCAGCAGCGCGAAGGCCAGCGCCATCAGCGGCAGCGCCAGGGCAAAGGCCGCGGCCAGCCCGGTCTGGATGGCGATCACCGCGCCCAGGGCAGCTGAGGAGGAGATGCCGATCAGCCCCGGTTCAGCCAGCGGGTTGCGCAGATAGCCCTGCAGCGCGGCGCCCGACAGGCCCAGCGAGGCGCCGATCATCAGGCCCAGCATCATCCGGGGCAGGCGGATCTCCTGCATGACCAGCACCAGCGGACCGCCTTCGCCCAGCAGGGCACGCAGCGAGGCGGCGAGGCCGGCATCGGCGGGCCCCACCATCAGCGCGGCCAGCGCCAGCAGGATCACCAGGGTCGCGAGGACCGCGAAGAGACGGGTCATTCCAGTCCTTTCCGGAAGGCGGCGAGATCGTCGATCGCCTTCAGAACATAGGGGGTGCCGCAGATCCAGTCACTGTCACTGACGGCGCGCGAGGCCGCGCGGTCGCGGATCGCCTCGACCACCGGATGCTCCAGGATTTCCTCCGAGCGCGAGGCGCCGGGGTAGGGCGTGCCGGTGATGATGGCGTCGGGATCGGCCATGGCGAGCGTTTCCAGCGGCAGGTGGCCGCCCATGGTGTCGCCGGCGATATTGTCGAAGCCGGCGGTGATCAGGATCTCCCCGGCCAGGGTCCGGTCGCCGGTGGTATAGCCGTTGGCATAGTAGATGGCGGCCGAGGGGCGGTCATCGACCTGGGCGCGCAGGGTGGCCAGGCGCCCCTCGAAGGTGGCGATCATCTCCTCCGCCTGCGCCTCACGCCCCAGGGCGGTACCGATGCTGCGGATGCGGTCGGGGATATCGTCCAGGCTGTAGGCCGGGGCGACCTCCACCACGGGGGTGCCCAGCCGTTTCAGCATCTCGACCGCGGCGCGGGAGGTGAAGGAGCCAGCCAGCACCAGGTCCGGCTTCATCAGCCAGATCTCCTCGGCGCGGCCATGGTTGGCGGGATAGGCCTGCGCCTCTTGCGCCATGGCGGAACTGCGCGGATCGCGCGCGATCCAGGAGACGGAGTGCAACTGGCCGGGGGCGGCCAGCTGCATGGCGATCTGATCGGTGCACAGGTTGATCGACACGACGCGCCGCGGCCCCTCCTCCGCCGCGACGGGCAGGCCCGCCGCGCAGAGGGCCAGCGCAAGTGCGGCGCGTCGCAGCATCAGAAGCGCCCGCGCAGGCCGAAGTAGACGGCGCGGTCCGAGGTGCCGTAGCCGTAGACGGTCTGGTATTCCTCATCCAGCACGTTCTCGATTCGCATGTAGGCCTCCGCGCTGTCGTTCAGGCGATAGCCTAGGCTGAGGTCGACCAGCGTGTAATCCTCCAGCGCGACGATGCCGGAGCCGGGCCAGGGGACATTGTCCAGCGTGTCGTAGACCTGGCGCAGGGTCAGGCTGCCGTTCAGCGCCTCGGTCAGCTCGGCGTCCAGGCTGACGTTGAACTCATGCTCGGGCACGCGCACCAGGCGGTCGCCGTCGGCATCCTCGGTGTCGGTGTAGGTATAGGCGGCCGAAAGATGCAGCGTCTCGCTCAGGGGGACGCCGCCCGACAGTTCCAGCCCCTGCATGGTGCTGGTGCCCGGCACCTGGTTGTAGCCGCTGCCGGCGAAATCGATCAGGTCGGTGATTTCCATCCGGAACAGCGTAGCGCGCAGGAAGGCGTCAGGGCCGAAGCGTTTCTCGACGCCCATCTCGTAGCTGACCGAGGTCTCTGGATCGAGGTTCGGGTTGCCGAAGTTGGAGTAGAGTTCATAGAGCGAAGGCGCGCGGAAGCCGGTGCCGACAGCGGCGCGCAGGATCAGGTCGTCCAGCGGCCGATAGGCGACGGAGACGCGACCGGTCGTGGCGCCGCCGAACTCGGAATGGTCGTCCTGGCGCAGGGTCAGCACGACGTCCAGCGCCTCGGACGGGGCCCAGGCGCCTTCGACGAAGACGCCGGCGGTCTTGTAGGTGCCGTCATTTGCGGTGCCGAAGGCGTCGCTCTTGAACTCTTCGCGGGTGTAGTCACCGCCGAAGGACAGGTCGAAGGTCGGGGCGAGCTGGACCGAACCGCTGTAGGACAGGCCATAGCGTTCCCCCAGGTAGCGCGAGGCGCTGCCTTCCTGGTAGCGGCGGTCGATGGCGTAATATTGCAGGGCGACCTCGTTCTCGACCGCGCCGGTCTCGAAGCGGGCGAAGGCGCGCAGCCCGTATTCCTCGGTGTCGCTGGTGTTGTCGGCATCCCCCGCGCTGGTGTCGTATTCGCCCTCGCTCGTCTGGTAGAAGCCCGCGCCGCCGATGGTCATCGTTTCGCTGACATCATATTCGCCGGCAAAGGACAGGCGGGTCGCCTCGAACCCGTCGGCCTCGGTGTTGCCCAGGTTCTCATCCGCGGAAGAGAAGCCGTCGGTGCGGATGTGGGTCAGCGAGGCGGAGACGCTGCCGTTGTCGGTCACGTAGCTGGAGTTGAAGCCCAGCTTTACGGTGTCGTAGCTGCCCAGCTCGACGGCGTAGCGGTTGCTCAGCCCCGGTTCGGTCGCGCGGTTGGTGGTGATGTTGATGACACCGGCCACCGCTTCGGATCCGTAGAGCGCGGATTGCGCGCCCTTCAGCACTTCGACCCGGCAGATGTCCGAGGTCATCATGTTGGCCCAGTTGAAGGCCATCTGGGTGCTGGCGGTGTCGCTGACGTTGATGCCGTCGACGAAGACGCCGATGTAGGCGCCGCCCGCGCCGCGGATACGCAGGGTGGATGTAGTACCAGCCGGGCCGTTGTTGGAGACCGAAACGCCCGGCAGGCGGTTCAGGAACTCCGACAGGCGGACCTCGCCGGCGGCGCGGATCTCTTCTTCCTCGACCACCTCGACGGTGGAGCCGGAGCGCTCGACCGCGGTGGCCTCGGCATTGGCGGTGACGGTGATCGCGTCGAGGTCGAAGGCCTCCTGCGCCTGGCCGGGGGTGGCGACGGCCACCAGTAGGGCGGCGGAGGTGAGGGCGGTCGTGCGCGAAAGCGCGGCCTGGGTTCGTGTCATCTGCTGTCCCTTCGGACCCGGGACGTGATCCCGGGCTGAGCCTGTGGAGAAGCCTTGGAAGGGAAAGACCCTGCCGCGGCGGTTGCTTGCATGCCACCACGACGGAAAGGTCCGTTGCCTCGTGCGCGCCCCGCGCCCGGACAGGGTGATCGGCCTCGGCAGGTCTCCTGACTCGCGGGTCACGGCTTCACCGGGTCTTCCCACGGCACGGGTGCGCCGCAGTGACATGGTCCGGTGTCGCTCTCCGCCTACAGTTGCGGGGGCAGTCGCGGTCTGGGAGGGGATCCTCCGCACCGCATTCCCTATTCACCGGCCCCCGGAAGGGCCGGACCGAAGCAGGATCTTGCTAGTGCAGGGGCCCGGTTTCAGCAAGGGGCGCAATGTGTCAGCCGCCGGGAGAGGGGCTTTCACGCCACAGGGGGAAGTCCGCGCCGAGACCAAAGCAAAAAGGGGCGCCCGGTGGACGCCCCCTTGCAACTGTCGTGTCCCGCTGACGTCGGATCAGCTGTCCAGCAACCGCCGGATCTTGGCCACCGCGCGGTCGTAGTCCTCCTGGTAGCCGATCGGCTCGAAGAAGCGGCCACGGTCATCGAAGAGCAGGACCGAGGCGGAATGGTCCATGGTGTAGTCGCCATCCTCCAGGTCGACCTTGCGGGCGTAGATGCGGAAGGCCTTGATCGCCTTCTCGATCTCCTCCGGGTCGCCCGACACGCCTTCGACCCCCGGCACCCAGGACACGTAGTCGCGCAGCTGGTCCACCTGGTCCCGCTCCGGGTCGACGGTGACGAAATAGCTGCGGATCGACTGGTCGGTCGTCGCCAGTTCCTCCTGCCAGGTGGCGATGTCGCCCAGGGTGGTCGGGCAGACCTCGGGGCAATGGGTGAAGCCGAAGAAGACCGCCGTCGGCGCGCCGCGCAGGCTGTCCTCGGTGAAGGTCTCCCCGGTGGTGGTGGTCAGCACGTAGTCGCCCCGGCCCAGCTCATCGGCCAGGGTGCGGTTCAGCATCGGCTGCAGGATGCGGAAGGCGGCGAAGAGGATCACGGCGACGCCGGCGATCACCCAGAGGCCGATGATGGCCGCTTTCTTGGAGGTCATGGCGGGTTCCTTTCTGTCTGTCGGCCCGGCCGCCACGCGCAGGGCGCGGCGGCGCATGGCGGGAGGGGTCAGTGCGACATGCCGTGGCCGGCGGGACCGCGTGCATTGGGCGCGCCGATCGCCAGCGGGACCTCGACGCGGCCGGCGTTCTCGAAGATCAGCGTGATGGTGGCGGTCTCCCCCTCGACCAGGGGCGCCTGCAGCTCCATCAGCATCAGGTGGTAGCCACCGGGCTTCAGCTCCACGGTCTCGCCGGCGGGGATGACCAGCCCGTCGGCCAGTTCGCGCATCCGCATCACGTCGCCCTCCATGGCCATCTCGTGGACTTCCATGTGACCGGCCAGCGGGCTTTCGGCGCCGATCAGGCGGTCGTCGCTGTCGCCGGTGTTGGTGATGGTCAGGAAGCCGCCGCCGACGGGGGCATTGGGCAGGGTCGCGCGGGAAAAGCCGCCCGAGAGTTTCAGCGGCCCGGCCATGACGTGGTCATGGCTGGCCACCATGTCCGAGATCGGCAGGGCGCAGGCATCGCCGGGCGCGGCGCGCTGGCTGAAGCCGGTGACGGGCGCCGTGGCACCGGGCAGGGCGACGGTGGCGGCGGCGCTGCCGGCGGTCACGGCCAGAGCCAGGGCGGCGGCAGTCAGGGTGCGGGCGGAAAGGGTGAGAGTCTTCATCTGTTGTCTCCGGTCTCGCGCGGCGGCTCTCGGCCGTCCTGCGCGTCTCCTCCGAGGCACCGCGCGGGCGGTGCCATGTCTCTTTCGATCAGGGATGCGGCGCCCGGTCGGGGCAGTCCGCTCAGAGGATCGGGGCCGGAGGGGCGCGGGGCGCGTGGCGCTGGTCGGGGCGGGCGCCGGGGATCAGATGGGCCGAGGGGGCCCGCGACAGGGCGAAGATCAGCCGCGCCGGGGCCTCGGGGGCCTGCGGCGCTGCGGCTTTCGGCAGGGCGTGGCAGAAGGGGCAATGATGGCCCGCGCCACCCTCTTCGGCGCAGAGGGAGTCATATCCCGCCTCCAGCACCAGCACGCTGCGTTCGCGGGCGATATCATCGGCCGTGGGCGTCATGTGGGCGGCGGACAGCACAGACCCCCACGCCAGCAACAGCGTGAGCCACAGCGCCAGGAAAATGCGTCCGATCGCGGGTCTCATGCCCTGTTCCTAGCCGGTTGCGGGCGGTCGGGGAAGCCCCTCACCCCGCGTCGCCACCTTGTGACGCAGGGGCGGGTGCCGCGTCGGGCGCGTCGAGGCGCGCCAGCACCTTTCCGGCCAGGGCGTGGAACTGCGCGCTTTCCTCCGCCGTCAGCCCGGCCAGGATCTCCGCCTGCAGATCCGCCACCACGGGCAGGGCGCGGGCCAGAAGCTCCGCGCCATCTGCCGTCAGGTAGACGGCCCGGGCGCGGCGGTCGGTGGCGCTGACCTCGCGCCGCAGGTGGCCCTTTTGCACCAGACGTTCGATCACCCCGCCGATGGTGGCGCGGTCATAGGCGATCCGCCCGGCGACACCCGCCTGGTCGATGCCGGGATTGTCGCGCACGGCCCCCATGGCGGCGAATTGCACCGGGGTCAGATCCAGCCCGGCCGCCTTCGTCCGCTGCTGGAAGACATGGGTCGAATGCTGGTTCAGCCGCCGGATCAGATGCCCGGCCATGCCCGTGATCTCCAATGCTCTCTCCTTCGCCATCCGCGGTGTCGCGGGCCAGTCTAGCGCAGTTGATAAGTGGGCACATCAATTTCTTGACCGGAGATAAGATGCATGCTTATCATAAGTTGACTTACTAAAATTTGAGAGATCGCTCTGGGAGGAGACATGCAGTTTCATCTGAACGGGTTCCGGCCCGGCAATCCGGCCATCGCCCATCCGCTGAAAGAGACCCCGCCGTACCGCCCACTGCCCGACCAGGTCGATGTGCTGATTGTCGGCGCCGGGCCCACGGGGCTGGTGGTGGCCGCGCAGCTGGCGGCCTTCGAGGGGATCACCACGCGGATCATCGAACAGAAACCGGGCCGCCTCTTGGTAGGCCAGGCCGACGGGATCGCCTGCCGCTCGATGGAGATGTTCGAGGCCTTCGGTTTCGCCCGCCGGATCGAGGAAGAGGCCTATTGGGTGAACGAAACCGCCTTCTGGAAACCGGACCCGGCGGAGCCGTCGCGCATCGCCCGCTCGGGCCGGATCCAGGACACCGAGGACGGGCTGTCGGAGTTTCCCCATGTGATCCTCAACCAGGCCCGGGTGCATGACCATTTCCTCGACCTGATGCGCGACGGCCCGGCGGGGATCCTGCCCGACTACAACCGCCGCCTGGTCGAGCTGATCCGCGATGACGACGCGGAGCATCCGCTGCTGGTGCGCGTCGAAAGCACCGACCCCGACCGCGCCGGCGAGGTCGAGGAGGTGCGCGCGCGCTACGTGGTGGGCTGCGACGGCGCCCGCAGCCGGGTGCGCGCCAGCATCGGGCGAGAGCTGAAGGGGGATGCTGCGAACCAGGCCTGGGGCGTGATGGACGTGCTGGCGGTCACCGATTTCCCCGACATCCGCCTGAAGGCGACGGTGCATTCGCGGGACCAGGGCAGCCTCCTGGTGATCCCGCGGGAGGGCGGCTACATGGTCCGGCTCTATATCGAGCTGGACAAGCTCTCGCCCGAGGAACGCATCCGCGACAAGAACCTGAAGGTCGATCACCTGATCGCGGCGGCGCAGCGGATCCTGCATCCCTACAGCCTGGACGTGAAGGAGGTCGCCTGGTGGTCCGTCTACGAGATCGGCCAGCGCCTGTGCGATCGATACGACGACGGGGCGGAGGGACGCGCGCCGCATGTCTTCATCGCGGGCGACGCCTGCCATACCCACAGCCCAAAGGCCGGGCAGGGGATGAACGTGTCGATGCGCGACGGTTTCAACCTGGGCTGGAAACTGGCCGCCGTGCTGCGGGGGCGCAGCGACCCCGATCTGCTGGACAGCTACAGCGCGGAACGCCAGGGCGTGGCGCAGATGCTGATCGACTTCGACCGGGAATTCGCCGCCATGTTCAGCGCCCGCCCCAAGAGTGGTGAGGGCAACGACGATGGCGTCGATCCGGCGGTCTTCCAGGACTACTTCCAGCAGCATGGCCGTTTCACCGCCGGCACCGCGATCCGCTATGCGCCCTCGCGGCTGATCGGGCAGAAGACGCACCAGGGCCTGGCGCGCGGCTTCGACATCGGCATGCGGTTCCATTCTGCTCCGGTGATCCGGTTGGCGGATGCGAAACCCCTGCAGCTGGGCCACGTGGTGCGGGCCGACGGGCGCTGGCGGCTCTTTGCCTTTGCCGACGCCAGCGATCCGACCACGCCCGACAGCGCCCTTTGGCGGCTGTGCGAGGCGCTTGGCACCGATCCGACCTCGCCCCTGCGGCGGATCACGCCGGAGGGCAACGACATCGACTCGGTCCTCGACCTGCGGGCGGTCGTCCAGCAGGGCCACCGCGACCTGTCCCTGCCGCAGATGCACCCGATTCTGCGTCCGGCGAAGGGCCGCTACGGGTTGATCGACCAGGAGAAGGTCTTCTGCCCGGACCTTAAGGACGGCCCCGACATCTTCGACGCGCGCGGCATCGACCGGGGGCAGGGCGCCATGGTGCTGGTGCGGCCCGATCAGCACGTTTCCCACGTGCTGCCGCTGACGGACGTGGCGGCCCTGTCGGAGGTCCTGGCGGGCGTCTTCCGCCCTGCCCGCTGACGGAGGGCGCCCCTGCCAGGCGGCATCGGGGCGCCCTTATATCGGTCGGGCTTGCAGGTCGCGACAGGCCGCGCGCCGCGCCTATCCGTTCGGATAATCCGGCTATCCCTCGGCGCGCCATGTGACACGATTGAGCAACTGAAATTCCTGCAGAATTCAGGCATGTATATAGGTGCGGTACCACCTGGCGGTAGACACCCGGCACGACAGGCCGGGGCGAGGTCGGGACCGCGGCAAGAGGGCTCTGCGCCGGCGGCCTCCGGACACCGGACAGGCGGTGGCGCGACACACACACGCACGCCCCTCCTGCCAATGATAGCGAGTCAGGTCGGCCCAGCTGACACACACACCAAATGGTCTGACCTGACTCACAAGCTTCCCGGGCGTGTATCCCGCGCGCCCACAGCGCTGCCCGGGAGCCGGACCGGCGGAAGTCCCACCGCCGGTCCGGACAGCTTGTGCCCGCCTCCGACCTCCACTGACTTTTCAACTGCCCGCACATCCTCTAGCCTGACGCGACAGGAACGACAGGAGGCGCGCCCCATGGAAATGAGCGACAGCCGCGTGATCCGCGCGGACAAGGAAAAGGTTTTCGCGGCGCTGCTTTCGCCAGAGGTGCTGCAGGAATGCGTCCCCGGCGCCAAGGAGGTGACCGGCACGCCGGAAGAGGGCTTCCACGCCGTCGTCGCGCAGAAGGTCGGGCCGGTGAAGGCGACCTTCAAGGGCGAGGTCACGGTGTCGGACATTGTCGAGAACGAGGCCCTGACCCTGACCGGCGAAGGCAAGGGCGGCGCGGCCGGTTTCGCCAAGGGCGGCGCCCGCGTTCGCCTGGCGGAGGTCGAGGAGGGCACCGAGCTGTCCTACGATGTCGACGCCAAGGTGGGCGGCAAGCTGGCGCAGCTCGGCTCGCGCGTGGTCGATGGTTTCGCCAAGAAAATGGCGGACCAGTTCTTCACCCGCTTCCAGGAGGTGCTGGAAGGCCCGGCAGAGGGCGAAGAGGCCGAGGGCGACGAGGCTCCGGTGTCGGAGGCCGAGAAGAAGGGCTGGCTGTCGCGCTGGCGCGGCAAATAGGCCCGCACGCAGGCGCAGCCGTGACGGGAGGGGAGGCCCGGCGCAAAGATGCGAACCCATTGTGTGAAATGGCACAGTGAAACCCGGCCCGCCCCGGGCTACCTGATGTGCAACTGACGGGCCCCACGGGCCCGTTTGCCTTTCCGGCCGCGCGGCCTGCGCGGACCGAGTAACCGACATCAACCGGAGGGACGCATGTCAGCGATCCTGGAAATCCGCGACCTGCGGAAAGTCTACGACGGCGGGTTCGAGGCGCTGAAGGGCGTTACGCTCGACATCGAGGAGGGGGAGATCCTGGCCCTGCTCGGCCCCAACGGGGCGGGCAAGACCACGCTGATCTCAACCCTCTGCGGCATCACCGAGCCCACCTCGGGGACGGCGACCGTGGCCGGCTACGACATCAAGACCCAGTACCGCGAAGCGCGCAAGCTGATCGGCCTGGTCCCGCAGGAGATCAACCTCGAGCCCTTCTCCTACGTGGAGACGAACCTGCATTTCTCGCGCGGGATCTTCGGCAAGCCGCGCGACACCGCCAAGGTCGAGGAGGTGCTGCGCAAGCTGGCCCTGTGGGAAAAGCGGTCCAACCGCGTGCGGGAACTGTCTGGCGGCATGAAACGCCGCGTGCTGATCGGCAAGGCGCTGGCGCATGAGCCGCGCGTGCTGTTCCTGGATGAGCCGACCGCGGGGGTCGACGTAAGCCTGCGCAAGGAGATGTGGGATGTGGTCGCCGAGCTGAAGAAGCAGGGCGTGACCATCATCCTGACCACCCATTACATCGAAGAGGCCGAGGCCATGGCCGACCGCGTCGCGGTCATCCGGGGCGGCGAGATCCTGATGGTCGAAAAGACCGGCGACCTGATGCGCCGCCTGGGCCGCAAGGAACTGACGGTCGAGCTGCGCGAGCCGCTGGCCGAGATCCCCGCCCCCCTGGCGGAGTACGACCTGGAGCTGTCGGCGGACGGTCTGTCGCTCACCTATCGCTATGACACCCAGGCCGACCGCACCGGCATCGCCGGGCTGATGCGCGCCTTTTCCGAGGCCGGCATCATCCTGCGGGACCTGCACACCAGCCAAAGCTCGCTGGAAGAGATCTTCGTCGGTCTCGTCGAAGGAGAAGGAGAGGCGCAATGAACCTCCGTGCCGTCCAGGCCATCTACATGAACGAGATGCAGCGGTTCTTCCGCACCATCCTGCAAAGCTTCGTCTCACCCGTCATCTCGACCTCGCTCTACTTCGTGGTCTTCGGGGCCGCCATCGGCTCGCGCATCGAAACGGTCGAGGGCGTGTCCTACGGCGCCTTCATCGTGCCCGGCCTGATCATGCTGTCGGTCATCATGCAGTCGATTTCCAACGCCAGTTTCGGGATCTATTTCCCGAAGTTCACCGGCACGGTGTTCGAGCTGCTTTCGGCGCCGATCAACTTCCTGGAAATCGTCATCGGTTTCGTGGGGGCGGCGGCGACCAAGGCGCTGTTCATCGGGATGGTGATCCTCGGCACTGCGGCGGTCTTCATCGACCTGACGATCCTGCATCCGGTGGCCATGGTGCTGTTCCTGGTGCTGACCTGCCTGGCCTTCGCCCTTCTGGGCTTCATCATCGGGATCTGGGCAAAGAATTTTGAGCAGCTGCAACTGGTGCCGCTCTTGGTCGTGACGCCGCTGGTCTTCCTCGGCGGCTCCTTCTATTCGACCGAGATGTTGCCGCCGGTGTGGCAGACGATCACCCATTTCAACCCGGTCTTCTACCTGATCTCGGGCTTCCGCTGGGCCTTCTTCGGGGTGGCGGACGTCGCCGTGGGCTGGAGCCTGCTGGCCGTCGCGATCTTCTTTGCCATCTGCCTCGGGCTGGTGGCGCGCATCTTCCAGACCGGCTGGCGCATCCGCGACTGAGGCGGGGCGCGCGGCACTGACACGACAGGGAGGCCTTCGGGCCTCCCTTTTTCTTTGCCGTTGCCAGGGCGCCCGCGGAGCCGCAGACTGGTGGCTGCCAGACCAGAGAGGCAGGCGATGACGATCACCACAGGACATGAGGGGCCCGAAGAGCCCTTTCGCGCGCTTTTCGTCGCGGCCTTTGGCGCCGAGGAAGGGCCGCTGATCGGTGATCTGGTGGGGGATCTGCTGACCAAGACGCCCGGCGCAGACATCCGCGTCTTTCGAGATATGCGCGACGGGGCGCCGGTGGCCGGGTTGATCTTTACCCGGCTGCTGTTCCCAGAGGACCCGGCACGGGTCTTCCTGTTGTCGCCGATGGCCGTGGCCCCGGCCTGGAAGCGGCAGGGTATCGGTCAGGCCCTGTTGCGTCACGCGCTGAACGCGCTGCGCGGCGACGGCGTGGAGGTGGTGATGACCTACGGCGATCCGGCCTTCTATGGCCGTCTGGGGTTCGGTCCCGTGACCGAGGCGCAGGTGCAGCCCCCGCTGCCCCTGTCGATGCCTCAGGGCTGGATCGGGCAACGCCTGGACGGGGCGGGCGCCCCGAGCCTGCGCGGGCCGTCGCGCTGTGCGGCGGCGCTGGACCGCCCTGACATTTGGTAGGGCCATTCGGCGGACATGAAAAAGGGGGCCGGTGGCCCCCTTTGGGTTTGTCATGTCGCCCGGCTTACAGGCCGAAGACCGGCCCCGCCAGCAGGTACATCGCGGCGAAGACCACGGCGATCGACACGATGTTCAGCAGGAAGCCCGCCTTCACCATGTCGCTCAGGTGCATCTCCTCGTAGGAGAAGACGATGGCATTGGGCGGCGTGGCCACCGGCATCATGAATGCCATCGAGGCGCCAAGCGCCACCGGCACCATCAGCAGTTCGGGCGAGACGCCCAGGCCCACGGCCACGGCACCCAGGATCGGCAGGAAGGTGGCGGTGGAGGCGGTGTTCGAGGTGATCTCGGTCAGGTAGACGATCACCACGGCAACGATCAGCACCAGCAGCCACAGGTTGATGCCCTGCAGGCCCGCGACGCCATCGCCGATCCATTCGGCCAGCCCGGTGGCGCTGAAGGCGCCAGCCAGGGCCAGGCCGCCACCGAACAGCATCAGCACGCCCCAGGGCAGGGTGCGGGTGATCGACCAGTCCAGTACGAAGCCCTGCTTCCGGCCCACGGGGATCGCGAAAAGCAGCAGCGCGGCGGCCATGCCGATGCCCGCGTCGTTCAGCGGCAGGCCCAGGAAGCTGCGGGTGATCCAGAAGAAGGCGGCGGCGCCGAAGACCACGGCGACGATGATCTCGCCCCGGTCCATGCGACCCAGCCGCTGGTATTCCTCGTCGATCACCGCGTTGACGCCGCCCAGATCCAGCCCCTTCATCGGGAAGATCACGCGGGTCAGCAGCAGATAGGCCACCGGCAGCATCACCAGCACCACGGGCACCCCGATCAGCATCCATTGCATGAAGCCGATCTCGATTCCGTAGGTTTCCCCCAGCAGGCCCGCCAGAAGGGCGTTCGGCGGCGTGCCGATCAGCGTGCCGACGCCGCCGATGGAGGCGGAGAAGGCGATCGACAGCATCAGCGCCACGCCGAAGTTGCGCACCAGCGCGCGGTCCTCGACCTTGGCGGCGACGAACTCGATCACCGAGATGCCGACGGCATACATCATGACGGCGGTGGCGGTGTTGGAGATCCACATCGACAGGAAGGCCGTGGCCAGCATGAAGCCCAGCACGATCCGCGTGGGCGTCGAGCCGATGGCGCGCACGATGGTCAGCGCGATGCGCCGGTGCAGGCCCCAGCGTTGCATGGCACCTGCCAGGATGAAGCCGCCGAGGAAGAGGAAGATCAGGTGGTTGCCGTAGTTCACCGTGATCGCCGGCACCTCCTGGATGCCAAGAAGCGGCATCATCGGAATCGGCAGCAGGGCCGTGGCGGGCAGGGGCACCGCCTCCGACAGCCACCAGACGACCATCCAGACGGTCAGCGCTACCAGGTGCCAGGCCTCGGGCGACATGTCCGCCGGGGCAGGCAGCAGCGACAGGATCAGGGTGGCGACGGGGCCGAGGATCAGCGCCACCAGTTTCCACGGCTTGATCGGTTCGATCGGGTCGTCGTGGGGCGGGTGGTTCGGATCCGACTGGGCCTGGATCTCTCGTTCGGTGGGCGGCGTTCTCATGCGTCACTCTCCATGGCGGTTTCCGGGCCTTAGACGCGGCGCGGCGACTGATCGCAAGAGCGGCCGGGACGCGGGCGCGCGAAATTCCCGCGCCTCGCGTGTTCGTGAGGCGCGCGGCCTCGGGCCTGCACCCTCAGCCGCCGGAATGGAAGTGATCGTAGATCTTTTCGGCCAGGCTGCTGGAGACGCCATCGACCGCCTTCAGGTCCGCCAGGTTCGCCCGGCTGACCGCCTTGGCCGAGCCGAAATGCGCCAGCAGCGCCCGCTTGCGCGCCGCGCCGACGCCCGGCACCTCGTCCAGCGGGTTGGCCATGTTCGCCTTCGCGCGCTTGGCCCGGTGGGTGCCGATTGCAAAGCGATGCGCCTCGTCGCGCATCCGCTGCACGAAATAGAGGACCGGGTCGTTCATCCTCAGGGCGAAGGGCCGCTGGTCGGGGCGGTGGAACTCTTCCTTGCCGTGGTCGCGGTCCACACCCTTGGCGACCCCCACCATGGGCAGGTCGGGCACGCCCATTTCCTCCAGGATCTCCTGTACCGCGCTGACCTGACCCGCGCCGCCGTCGATCAGCAGCAGGTCGGGCCACATGCCCTTGCCGTGGTCGGGATCTTCCTTCAGCAACCGTTTCAGGCGGCGCTTGAGCACCTCCTTCATCATGCCGAAGTCATCGCCGGGGGTCAGTTCGTCGCCGCGGATGTTGAACTTGCGGTACTGCGATTTCAGGAACCCGTCGGGCCCGGCGACGATCATGCCGCCGACGGCATTGGTGCCCTGGATGTGGGAGTTGTCGTAGACCTCGATCCGCTCGGGCACCTTTTCCAGGCCAAAGGCCTCGGCCAGCCCCTTAAGCAGCTTTTGTTGCGTCGCGCTTTCCGACATGCGGCGGCCCAGGCTTTCGCGGGCGTTGCGGGCGGCGCCGGCGATCAGCTCCAGCTTCTCGCCCCGTTGCGGCACCAGGATCTCGACCTTGCGGCCGGCCTTTTCCGACAGCACCTCCTGCATCAGGTCGGTGTCCTCGATGTCATGGGACAGCAGGATCTGCCGCGGCGGTTCTTTCTGGTCGTAGAACTGGCCCAGGAAGGCCTGCATGACCTCGGCCTCGCTGACGTCGGTGCCCGCGCGGGGATAGAAATCCTGGTTGCCCCAGTTCTGGTGCGCGCGGATGAAGAAGACCTGCACGCAGGCCTGGCCGTGTTCCATGTGCAGGGCCACCACGTCCGCCTCGGCGGTGGAACGCGGGTTGATGCCTTGGGTCGACTGCACCTGGGTCAGGGCCTTGATCCGGTCGCGCAGGGCGGCGGCGCGCTCGAATTCCATCTCCTCGGAAGCCTTCTGCATCTCGGCGGCCAGCTTCTCCTGCACGTCCGTGGACCGGCCCTGCAGGAAGCGTTCCGCGTCGGCCACGGTGGCGGCGTAATCCGCCTCGGAGATATAGCCCACGCAAGGCGCGCTGCAGCGCTTGATCTGATAGAGCAGGCAGGGGCGCGTGCGGCTGTCGAACATCGAATCCGAACAGTTGCGCAGCAGGAAGACCCTTTGCAGCTGGTTCAGCGTGCGGTTCACCGCGCCCGCGCTGGCGAAGGGGCCATAGTAGGCGCCCTTGTCCTTCTTCGCGCCGCGATGCTTGCGGATCTGCGGAAAGGGGGTGTCCTTGGCGACCAGGATATTGGGGAAGGACTTGTCGTCGCGCAGCAGCACGTTGTAGCGCGGTTTCAGCTGCTTGATGAGGTTCTGTTCCAGCAAAAGCGCCTCGGTTTCCGTGCGCGTGGTCAGGAACATCATCGAAGCGGTCTGGCGGATCATCCGGGCGATCCGTTCGGAATGACCGGTGGGCCGCGCATAGCTGGACACGCGCGCCTTCAGGTTCCGCGCCTTGCCGACATACAGCACCCGGCTCTCGCTATCGAGCATCCGGTAGACGCCGGGAGAGCTGTCCAGCGTGGACAGGTAGGACTGGATCACGGCACGCCCGCGAGGCCGGTTTTCGCCGGTCTCCGTCTCGGTCGTGCTGTCGATTCCGTCGGTCATGCGATTCCGTCTCGATTCTCGGAAGGGCTGCAAATTTCCGCGTGTGGAGACAAGAGCAAAGCTTTCCCCGCATTCTGTGGATAAGTCCGGGGATAGGATTTAGACATCCGAAAAAAACCCTTGTTACGCGGCGCTTTCCTTGAGTTGACTAAATTTTATGCGGATTTTCAACTGGTTGTTTTTGCTGGGAAATTTTTATTGCGGAGGACAACCAGCTGAAAACATTGAGGTTTTGGTAACGGATTTGTAAAGGCGCCGTGACAGGTGCAAAACTCTGTCCGCGACACATCACTCGACGCCCTGTACGTCCGGTGTCTGCCAGGCCAGGTGCTGGCCGCCGTCGGTGCAGATCAGCTGTCCGGTGACCCCTTTTGCCCCCAGGAAATAGCGCAGCGCGCCGCAGATATCCTCCGGGTCGGAGCCGCGTTCCAGCACGGTGTTCTGCCGCTGGCTGTCAAAATGCGCCTGGCTTTGCCGGGCGCCGCGCAGGGTGGGGCCGGGACCGATGGCGTTGACGCGCACTGCAGGCGCCAGGGCACGGGCGGCGGTCTGGGTGAAGGCCCAGAGACCCATCTTGGAAATCGTGTAGGACATGAATTCCGGGGTCAGCTTGTGCACCCGCTGATCCAGCATCTGGATCACCAGCGCCTGGGCCACCGGCTCGCCGTGATCGTCGGTCGCGGCCGCGGGGGCCTGCTCCGCGAAGAGCTGTGTCAGCAGGAAGGGCGCGCGCAGGTTCACCTCCATGTGGCGATCCCAGCCGGCGCGGTCGGCGGTCTCGATGTTGTCGTAGTCGAAGACCGATGCGTTGTTGACCAGGCAGGTCAGCGGCCCGCCTAGGGCCTCGGCGGCGCGATCTATGAGGGGGGCCACCTCGGCCTCCTGCGTCATGTTCGCCTGAAGTGCGACGGCCTGGCGCCCCATGGCGCGGATCTCGGCCACGACCTCCTCGGCGGCCTCGGCGGAGCCGTTGTAATGCACCGCGACGTCATGGCCATCCTCGGCCAGGGTCAGGGCCATGGCACGGCCAAGGCGTTTGGCGGCTCCGGTGACGAGGGCGCGGGACATGGGGCTTTCCTCCGCTTGGGATCAGGTCAGGACAAGAACGATGTAGAGGCCATATAGCGCAGTCAGCACGATCCCCCAGAGCCGGCCGATGTCGCGGGCGAAGAAGACGAAGGGGATCAGCAGCAGCGAGGCCCCCAGCATGACGGCAAAGTCGAAGGCCAGCTCGGGCATGTCGACGGGGATCGGGGCGAAGATCGTGGTGATGCCGATGATGGCCAGCAGGTTGAACAGGTTGGACCCGATCACGTTGCCCAGGGCCACGTCGGCCTGGCGGCGCAGCGCCGCCATCACCGTGGTCGCCAGTTCCGGCAGCGAGGTGCCGAGGGCCACCAGGGTCAGGCCGATCACCGTCTCACTGATACCGTAGTCGCGGGCGATCTCCGAGGCGCTGTCGACCAGCAGAGAGGCACCCAGGGGCAGGCCCGCGAGGCCCAGCAGGAGATAGAGCCCGATCTTCCAGCCGGGCATCTTCGGGTCCGCGCCTTCGAGGTCCTCCTCGTCGATGGCCGCGCCATTGGCTTCGCTGCGGTGACGCATCGCCTCGCGGCCCTGATCGAACAGGATCAGCGCCAGCATGGTCAGCAGGATCAGCCCGTCCAGATGGGTAAAGCCGCGGAAGGCCAGCAGCACGAAGATGAAGGATGCCCCCAGCATCACGACATAGCTCTTGCGGGTGTCGTGGCCGGCGGTGCGCATGGTGGCCAGGATCGCGGGCAGGCCCAGCACCAGCAGCACGTTGGCGGTATTCGATCCCACCACGTTGCCCAGGGCCAGGCCGGGTTTTTCCTGCGCGGCGGCCTTCAGCGAGATCAGGAGTTCCGGCGCCGAGGTGCCGAAGGCGACGATGGTCAGGCTGACCAGCAGCGCCGGGATGCCGATGCGCAGCGCCAGGTTGACGGCGCCCCGCACCAGCATGTCGCCGGCCAGAAGCAGGATGACGAGGCCGAGAGCGGCCATGAGCCAGACGAGCATTCGCGGATTAACTCCCCTTACGGTTTTCTGTGCCGGCCTTGCAGGGGCAGGGGCCCTTGCCGATCCGGTGCCGCCCGCAGTCGGGGCAGGTGGCAGAGACGCGGCGTGCGGGTTTCAGGACATCGCTGCCCAGTTTGCGCAGCAGCGACAGCTTGCCGAACATGGCCAGCACGGCCATACCGACGAGAAAGAGAAAGACGATCTTCAGCAGCATGGACGGACCGGTCTTACCGTCTGCACCCTGTCCTGACAGGAGCAGGATATCCCTGCGCGCGAAACGGCCGGGCCGCTGATCGAGAAGGGCCCAAGGGCTGCGATCACAGGCCGAACCGCGCGTAGGCCGCGCGTTCCTCGACCGTCACCAGAGCCTCGCCCAGCACCGAGGCGCCCAGGCGCTGCATCCAGCCGCGCTTGCGCCCGTAGTGGCGCAGCTTCACGTCCTTGCCGTAGCGTTCCTTCAGCACCGGCACCAGGTGACCGATGGAATCGGCCAGGCCCAGATCGACCGCCGCCTGGCCCAGCCAGATGCGACCGGTGAAGAGATCGGGATCGGATTTCAGCCGGTCGGCGCGGCGTGTCTTCACATGGGCGATGAAATGGCCGTGGATATCGCCCAGCAGGTCCTTCAGCCGGGCCACGTCCTCTTCCTTCTCGGGCTGGAACGGGTCCAGCATGCTCTTGCTTTCGCCGGCGGTGTAGACGCGGCGCTCGATCCCCTGGCGGGCCAGGAAGACATGGGCGCCGAAGCTCGATGAGATCACCCCGATGGAGCCCAGCATCGAGCTTTCGTCGGCGATGATCTCATCCCCGGCGCAGGCCAGCCAGTAACCGCCCGAGGCCGCCACGTCTTCGACGAAGGCCAGCACCGGGATCTTCTTTTCCTCGGCGAGCCGCCGGATGCGCGCGGCGATCAGCGAACTTTGCACCGGCGAACCGCCGGGCGAATTTATGACCAGGGCGACGGCGGCGGGTTTGCCGCGCTTGAAGGCGCGCTCGATCACCGGGGCCAGCGCCTCATCGTTGAGAGAGGCACGTGCGCCGGTGGCGATCATGCCGCTCAGCCTGACGACCGCGACGGTGGGGCCGCGTTTCTTGAAGGGGTTCCGAACTGCCATGGGGGGCATGTAAGGCGAGGGCCTGCGGCAGGCAAGATGGGGGGCGGCAATCCCGGGGCAAAGGTGGAAAAAACATTCGGCACCTCACGCCTGCGCGAAGGATCTTTCCCCGGCGTGCGCGGCGGAGTAGGAGGGGGGCATGCAACTGACACTGCCCAACCTGCTGACCCTCCTGCGCCTGGCTGCCGCGCCCGGCATCGCGATCTGTTTCCTGGCGCTGCCCCGGCCCTTTGCCGACGCCTGCGCGCTGGTCCTGTTCGTCGTCGCCTCGCTGACCGACTACGCCGACGGCTACCTGGCCCGCAAATGGCAGCAGGTGTCGAAACTGGGCACCATGCTGGACCCGATTGCCGACAAGGCGATGGTGGTGATCGCGCTGATGGTGCTGGCGCATTTCTCCACACTCTCGGCGCTGCTGATCCTGCCCGCCGCGCTGATCCTCTTCCGCGAGGTCTTCGTTTCCGGCCTGCGCGAATACCTGGGCGACACCGCTGGTCTGCTGAAGGTGACCAAGCTGGCAAAGTGGAAGACCACGGCGCAGATGGTCGCCATCGCCGTGCTGCTGGCGCAGGGCATCGTGGAACACACCCTGGGCGAGGCGGTCTTCGGCCTCGACAACGGCCATGTCACGGCTATCCTCGATGGCGAGGCGCCGGATGACGTGGGCCTGCGTCCGCTCTTCCTGCTCAACGACCTCGCCACCTGGGCCGGGCTCGCCCTGGTCTGGATCGCGGCGGTGCTGACGGTGATCACCGGGGCGGATTACTTCCTCAAGGCCCGCCCGCATCTGCGCGACGAGTGACGCGCCCCCGACACGCGACGGAGGAAACCATGCAATCCCTGCAGATCGTCTATTTCGCCTGGCTGCGTGAACGCATCGGCCTGCCGCGCGAAACCTGGGAGACGAAGGCCGAAACTCCGGCGGAACTGGTCGCCGAACTGGCCGCGCGCGAGGATCGCTATGCCCTGGCCTTTTCCGACCTCTCGGCGGTGCGTGTGGCGCTGGATCAGGAGTTGGCCGATTTCGACGCGCCGCTTGCCGGCGTGCGCGAGGTGGCCTTCTTCCCCCCGATGACCGGAGGCTGAGATGGGCGACCTGCAAATCCGCGTGCAGGAGGCGGACTTCGATCCCGGCGCGCTGCTCGGCGATTTTCACCAGCTCGCCGCCCGGTCCGGCGCCGGCGCCGTGGTCACCTTCACCGGGCTGGTCCGGGACCTGCCGGGTGGCGGTTTGCACGCGATGGAGATCGAGCATTACCCCGGCATGACCGAGAAGGCGCTGACCGCCATCGCGGAGGAGGCCGCGGGCCGCTGGGATCTGGGCCCCGTCCTGATCCTGCACCGCTACGGCCTGATGCGCCCCGAAGAGCCGATCATGATGGTCGCCACGGCCTCGGCGCATCGCGCGGCGGCCTTCGCGGCGGCGGATTTCCTGATGGACTACCTGAAAAGCCGCGCGCCCTTCTGGAAGAAGGAAACGACCGAGGCGGGCGAAAGCTGGGTCGCGGCCAAGGCCGAGGATGAAGCCGCCCTGGACCGCTGGCGTCAGGGCTGACGCGCCGCCCCGGTCGGCCTGCGGCCGATGCCTCCGGCGGGAGTATTTCAGACAAGGTGAAGCCTGAGGGGCTGCACGAGAGGCCTCGGCGGCAGTCCGGGCTGACACCTTGGCCTGCAGGGCGTCACGCCCCTGTCTTCACTTCGTTGAAAATACTCCGGGGGAGTCTCCGGACCGGAGACGGGGGCAGAGCCCCCTGCCGTGGCCTGTCAGGGCGCCTCAGCCGGGCTGGTGGACGCGCTCGATGTAGGCGCGCAGTTCCTCCGCCTCGGACCGGGCCTCGCGCAGACCGTCCATCGCTGCCGACAGCTCCGCCTCGGTCTGCGACAGCTGGTTGGTCAGCTCCGCCTCGCGTTGCTGCAGGTAGGTGATCGCCTGGTCGCGCGTCTCCTCGGCCTCGTGCAACTCCTGCGCCATGCGCTCCAGCTCGCCGATGTCGGCGCTGGCCACCCGGGTGAAGCGATGGATCAGCCAGTAGGCGAACCAGCCGAGGCAGAAGGCCACGAACAGAATGATGGCCGTGGCTATGATGAATTCGGTCCTGTTCACCCGGTGGGTCCTCGTCGTCGTGGCCGGGCGGGCGCCCGGCCGGAATATCTCTTACTCGTCGCCCGAGCCGGCCTCTGTGTCCGCGTCGTCAGCGCCATCGCCATCCTCCGCCGCCGCGTCGTCACTTTCGTCTGCGGCCTCCGCCGTATCCTGTGCCGTGTCCTGCGCGGTCGCGCCCGTTTCCTCCGACGCATCTTCCGCCGTTTCGTCGGCGGTGCCGATCAGGCTGAACTCGATCCGGCGATTCGCCTCGCGGCCCGCTTCGGTCCCGTTATCAGCGATCGGCAGGGTTTCACCATAGCCTTCCGCCTCGAATGTGCGGGTCAGAACGCGGCGCAGGCGCAGCTCGTTCAGCACGGCCTGGGCGCGTTGCTGCGACAGGCTGAGGTTCATTTCCTCGCGCCCCTGGCTGTCGGTGTGACCGGCGATCTGCAGCGGCAGGTTGGGACATTCCTTCAGCACCTCGGCCATGCGGTCAAGCAGATCGAGGCTGGCGGCGTCCACATTCGTCGAGCCGGGTTCGAAATTGATCTTCTGATCGGCGGTCTGGATCGCCTGCAGATCCGCCAGGCATTCCTCCGGCGTCGGGATCGAGGCGACCGGGTCCAGTTCTTCCCGGTAGGTGACGGCGATGTCGTAGGTGCCCGAGGCGCCCAACTTCTCGCTCAGCAGGCGCGCGATGGCGTCGCTGGCCTCGGCATTGCCGGTGTTGCCGCGGATCTCAACGGCATCGGGCGTGACGGTGACAGACCCGTTGGACAGCTGCGACAGCGCGTCCAGCGCGGTCAGCACCCGCAGGGGCCAGGTCTCCGGCAGTGTCTCGTCCAGCCGCGCGGCGGCATAGACGTTTTCAGAGCCGAAGCGCGCCCGGGCCAGCGATTCGGCGGCACGGCGGGTGATCTCGTCCCCCAGGCGGCCACGGATCTGCATCATCCCTTCGGGGCTGAGCGTGGCGGTGAATTCCGGCGGACCCTCGGCCTTTTCGTCGGGGGCTTCGGGCAGCACGGCGGACAGGGAGTAGACCTCGGGCAGGCTGTTCTCCAGCTCGCCCACGACGCGATCGAAAAGGCCGGAGCCGGTGCCCTGGGCCGCGATCAGCGAAATGTCGGCATCCGAGAAAGTGACGGTGCCGCCCCCCAGTTCGCCCACGGCGCGGATCGACATCGACGCGGCCCGCGACCAGTCCGAGGACGGCACGCCCAGGCCGATCACGCAGCCGGCCGTGTCGGGTGCCCCCCAGGAGCGGGCGGCGGACAGGATGCGGTCGCGCGCCGCCTCGGTGTCGGCGGAACAGGCGTCGAAACGCGCGCCCTCGTCATCCAGCACGAAGCGCAGGGTATAGGGCGCGATGATCGGGCGCGGCGCGGAGATATCCATCGTCAGGTCGATGTCGGTGCCCGCGGCGCGGGTCAGCGCGGCCTGCATCTCGCGCTTTTCATCGGCGCTGCGGCTCATCGCGGTGATCGACACCTCGCCGGCGGAGAGGGAGATTTTCGACTGCGGCAGCTCGCGCAGGGCCTCCAGCGCATAGTCGATCGTGTCCCCCCAGCCCTCGGGCACGGGGTAATCGGCGGTCTGCAGCAGGTCCGACACCTCGTCGACGCCGCTCAGGCGCCCGGCGCGTTCGACCAGGGCGTCGCGGTCGTACTGCATGGGGATCAGCCCGATCAGCGACAGCTCCGCCCCGTTCCGCAGGATTTCGACCGAGAACCGCGGCGGGGCGATGCCGGTCCGCGATTCGACCTCCATCTCGTCGATCACCCGCGAGGCATCGACGACCGAGCTGGCCACCGATTTCGCCGAGAAACGGCGCGCCTCGGTGGGCGCCACGCCCGACAGGATCACCTGCAGCCCGTCGGCCTTCACCTCGGCCCAGCCGAGGTCGTTCATGTCGAGCGAATTGCGGACAGTGATCTCGGAGTTGTTCTCGACCAGACGGACCGTGAAGCCGGCGGCGACCAGGCTGCCGGCGGCTGCGGTCGCGAAGGCACCGGAAAGGATGGCGATGGCGGAAAGTCGCATGGGCGGTCTTGCGTCGTTGAAGTCACGCTTTCTCTAAAGGCGCGGGGGAGGGGTTGCAATCACAGCAGAAAGGCAACGGCGAAAAACGGCAAGGGCAGGAGGCCCGCATTGCGGTTGGACCGGAAGAGCATCAGCAGCCCGTCCATGTTCTCGCTGTCGAAGGTTTTCAGCTGCCACAGCAGGTGGAACCCCATGGCCCAGGGGCCCAGCAGGGCGAGGATCAGCGCCGACGGGTCCTGGCGCGGCATGACGGCGAGGATCACCGCCAGACCCATCAGCGACACGGCGGCCACCAGGAAGCGGGCCAGCCAGGCCGGCGTGCGGTCCATGAACAGCCGTGCGGTGGATTTCACCCCGATCAGCGCGTCGTCCTCCTTGTCCTGGTGGGCATAGATGGTGTCGTAGAACAGCGTCCAGGCGATGCCCGCGACGTAAAGGACGACCGCCGGCCAGCCCAGGGATCCGCTATGCGCCGTCCAGGCCAGCAGGGCGCCCCAGTTGAACGCCAGTCCGAGGAAGATCTGCGGCCACCAGGTGAACCGCTTGGCGAAGGGGTAGATGCAGACCGGGCCAAGCGCGATGATTCCCAGCACGATGGCGGGCAGGGGGAAGGTCAGCAGGATGCAGAAGGCCACCAGCGCCTGGATCACCATCCAGGCCACCGCCTGTTGCGTCGTCACCTGCCCCGAGGGGATGGGCCGCGACTTGGTGCGCTCGACCATGCCGTCGAACTTGCGGTCGGTGATGTCGTTCCAGGTGCAGCCCGCGCCGCGCATCAGCCAGGCGCCGGCGCCGCAGCCCAGGAAGATCCACAGGTCCTGCCAGCGCGGATCGCCGCCCGCCGCCATGGCCAGGAACAGACCCCACCAGCAGGGCAGCAGCAGCAGCCAGGTGCCGATCGGCCGGTCCGCGCGGCTGAGGCGCAGGTAGGGACGGGTCCAGGCAGGGGCGAGCGTGTCGACCCAGTTGCCGCTGACCGCGTCAGAGACCTGACCGGCGAGGGTGCGTTGCTCTGGCGTCGTGGGTCCGCTGGTCATATGTAGGCCTCATGGATATGGCGAAGATCAGGCTCTGTGTAGAGCACCCGCTGGGGCAAGGGCAAACCGTTCCGCTCGAACGCGACCAGGCGCATTATCTCTTTGGCGTGATGCGCCAGGGCGAAGGGACCATGGTGGCGCTGTTCAACGGACGCGATGGCGAATGGCAGGCGGAGGTGACGCAGGCCGGCAAACGCGGCGGCGAACTCGTCTGTCGCAGCCAGTCGCGGCCGCAATCCCATCCGCCCGACCTCTGGCTGCTCTTCGCCCCGATCAAGAAGGCGCGCACCGACTTCATCGTCGAAAAGGCGGCCGAGATGGGCGCGGCGAAGATCCAGCCGGTGCAGACCGAATTCACCAATGCCGAACGCATCCGCCGCGACCGGCTGCAGGCCCATGCGGTGGAGGCGGCGGAGCAATGTGGTGCCACCCATGTTGCCGAGGTGGAGGATCTGGTGAAGCTGGATCGCCTGCTGGCCGACTGGCCGGAAGACCGGCAGCTGATGGTCTGCGACGAGGCCTTCGCCGATGCCAGCTACGGCACGCCCGACGGCGCCCCGCGGCCTCTCTCCGATGCGCCCAGGGGGGCCTGGGCCGTGCTGATCGGCCCCGAGGGTGGTTTCTCCCCCGCCGAACGTCGTCGGCTGCACAGCCAGCCCTTCGTCTGGCCGGTGCAGCTCGGCCCGCGCATCCTGCGCGCCGATACCGCCGCCGTGGCCGCGCTGACCCTGTGGCAGGCGACCCTGGGGGATTGGTGATGGCCGCGTCCGAAACCCTGCGGCGCGCCGGCCCCGAGGATGCAGCGGCGCTGGAGGCCTTTCTGGCCCGCTATCCAGAAACCTCGATGTTCCTGCGCAGCAACCTGGCGGCCCATGGCGTGGGGCCGGGCGATCATCCCCATGCGACCGAGTTTCTGATCTTCCCCGCCGAAGGGCCGCTCCGCGCTGTCTTCGGCCGGACCTCGGGCGGTTACACCCTGGTGCAATGCCCGGGGCTGGAACCCGAGGCCTTTGCCAGCGCCGCGCGCGCCTGGGCCGGACAGGGTTTCCGTGCACTGACCGGCGAGGCGGAAATGGCCGCGCGGCTGCTGTCGGCCCTGGGGCTGGCGGGTGCGGTGGCGCATGACAATGTCGAGCCGCTGTACCGTCTGGCCCTGCGCGACCTGCCAGCAGGGGACGAGGTGATCCGCCCGGCGCAGCCCGGGGACGAGGCGCTGCTGACCGACTGGTTCGCGACCTACGAGGCCGAGATCGGCACGGCACATGCCGACGCGGTGCAGGCGCGCGCCGACGCCCTGTCGCGGGCCCGTGCCGCCATCGCTGGCTTCCCCATGCGGCTGATGCTGGACAACGGCCAGCCGGTGGCCATGGCAGCCATCAACGCCCGCGTGGGGGACGTGGTGCAGGTCGGCGGCGTCTTCGTGCCGCCGGAGGCGCGCAACCAAGGGCTGGGCCGGCGTGTCACCCGCGCGCTCTTGCAGGAGGAGGCGCAGGCGGACACCCGTCTGGCCGTCCTCTTCGCCAACAATGCCGCCGCGGCCCGCGCCTATGAGGCTCTGGGCTTCGTCCGCGTGGGCGACTACCGCGTGGCGCTTGCCGACCGTCTGCTGACCATTCCCGGGGAGGGGCCCGCATGATCCGACCCGAGGTGAAGACCGCCCTTATGCGCTGGCGCGAGGCGCTGATCGGCGCGGCCCTGCTGGTCTGGGGTCTGTGGTGGGCGCTGACGGCGCATGGCTACATCCCCTGGATCGGCGGCGTCATGGCGCTGATCGGCCTGGCGCTGGCGGTGACCGGTGTGCAGCGCGGCCGCTTCCGCACCGGGGCGGGCGGCGCGGGTGTGGTGCAGGTGACCGAGGGCCAGGTGGGATATTTTGGCCCTTTCACCGGCGGCGTGGTGGCCCTGTCGGACATCTCGAAACTGGAACTGGACGCGGGCCGCACACCGCCCTGCTGGCGCCTCAGCCAGCCCGGCCAGCCGCCGCTTGAGATCCCGTTGAACGCCGAAGGCGCCGAGGCGCTTTTCGACGTCTTCGCGGCCTTGCCGGACATTCGCACCTCGCGCCTTGTGGCCGAGGTGCAGCGCGCGGCGAGCGGGCAAGCGGGGGGATCCGGGGCTCAATCGGTCGTGATCTGGGAACGGGCAAGGCTGCGCCTGCATTGACACCCGGTGGAATTCGGCTGAGGTAATGGATCCCGACGCCCCTTGACCGGGCACAGATACCCCGACGGAGATCCTCCCCATGTCCATTCCCCAATCGGGCGGCGGCCCCATCGAGCGGCGCGAGCAGATGGCCGAATACCTGGCGCTGGGCTGCAAGCCCAAGGAAGACTGGCGTATCGGCACCGAGCACGAGAAGTTCGGCTTCTGCACCGACAGCCTGAAACCGCTGCCCTACGAGGGCGAGCGGTCGATCCACGCGGTGCTTTCGGGCCTGCGCGACCGCTACGGCTGGGCGCCCGTGGAGGAGGGCGGCAAGCTGATCGGTCTGCAGAAGGACGGCGCCAACGTCAGCCTGGAACCGGGCGGCGCGCTGGAGCTGTCGGGCGCTCCGCTGGAGACGATCCACCAGACCTGCGACGAGGTGAACGAGCACCTGAAGGAAGTGAAGAGCATCGCCGACCATATCGGCGTGGGCTTCATCGGCCTCGGCGCGGCGCCCACCTGGACCCATGACGAGATGCCGCTGATGCCCAAGGGGCGGTACAAGCTGATGGATGCCTACCAGAACACCGTGGGCACGACGGGCACCACCATGATGCGCCGCACCTGCACGGTGCAGGTCAACCTCGACTTCGGGTCCGAGGCGGACATGGTGCAGAAGATGCGCGTGGCCCTGGCCCTGCAGCCCGTGGCCACCGCGCTTTTCGCCAATTCCCCCTTCTTCGAGAACAAGCCCAACGGCATGAAGAGCTATCGCAGCTGGGTCTGGCGCCACATGGATGCGGCACGCACCGGCATGCTACCCTTCGTCTTCGATGAGGGCTTCGGCTTTGACGCCTACGTCGAATACGCCCTCGATGTGCCCATGTACTTCGTCTATCGCGACGGCGAGTACATCGATGCCCTGGGTCAGTCCTTCCGCGATTTCCTGAAGGGCGAGCTGCCGGCGCTGCCGGGTGAGAAGCCCACGCTGTCGGACTGGGCCGATCACCTGACCACGATCTTCCCTGAAGCGCGGCTGAAGAAGTTCATCGAGATGCGCGGCGCCGATGGCGGCCCCTGGCGCCGCCTCTGCGCCCTGCCGGCCTTCTGGGTCGGGCTGACCTACGACCAGGGCGCGCTGGATGCGGCCTGGGACCTGGTGAAGGGCTGGACCGCGCCGCAACGCGAGGCGCTGCGCATCGCCGCCGCCGATCAGGGGCTGCAGGCCATGGTCGACGGCATCGACATGCACGACCTGGCGCGTGAGGTCCTGGCAATCGCGGAAAGCGGTCTGAAGGCGCGGGCGCGCCCCGGGGCCGGCGGGTTGATCCCCGATGAGACCCATTTCCTGAACGCGTTGAAGGAAAGCGTCGACAGCGGCAAGGTGCTGGCCGACGAACTTCTGGACAAGTACAACGGCGAATGGGGTGGCGACATCTCCCGCGTCTTCGGTGAATACTCCTACTGAGACGGCCTGAACGCCAGGTCATGGCGCGGGCGGGAAACCGCCCCGCCCACGGCAACGTTGGTATCTGGTGAGCCGCCCGGGTGTCGGGCCTTTGCCTGCTGCGGCGGGCCCGTCGGAGGGACAGTGATGCGCAATTTCATGATCCGGGCCTTCGAGGCCGTCATCCTGGCCTTCAGCCTGCTGGCCGCTCTGGGCGTGACGCTGGCCGCCGCCGGCATGGTGATGGGCCAGGTGACCCTGGCCGAGCTGGACGGTCCGCTGTCGATGCTGGGCATGGGTACGGAGATGCAGGCGCAGCGGATGGCTGCGGAGATCACGGGAGAGCCGTTACCCGACGCCGTGCAGGGCAGCGCGCTGGCGGTCTGGCTCAGCGCCGGGGCGGTCCTTCTGGCCGGTTACCTGTCGATCATCCTGCTGAGCGGCGCGGCCCTGACCCTGACCGGGATCTACCGCCGTATGACCCGCCTGGTGAAGCTGATCGAGACCACCCCCACGGAGTGAACCCGGGGCCAGGGCGCTGGCGCCGCATCAGCGGCGAGGGGGCCTTCGCGTCAGCTGGTCTTCTTCTTTTTCTTCTTCGGCTTGGCCGTGTCGTTCTGGCTTTGGCTTGCGGCTTCATCGGCAAGCGCGGTCAGCGTGTCGTCGAGGGCCTGGCGCGCGCTGTTGTCGAGCGCATCCATGACCCGGGCCGTTTCGCGCAGGCGCGCCAGAACCGGCGCGGGGGTGCCGTCGCGGGTGGCGGCGGCCATCTGGGTGTCCAGCGCGGCACGATAGGGGGCGACCTCGCGTTCGTGGCGCGCGGCGATCACTGCGCGGGCCAGCACGGTTATGTCCCGGGGGGCGGTGAAATATTCCTTGCGGTCGCCCAGGTGGCGGCTGCCCTCGATCACCTGCCAGCCGTGCAGCTCCTTCAGACCCGCCGACACGTTGGAGCGGGCGAGGCCCAGGGTCTCGCTGATCTCGCCGGCGCTGAGCGGATCAGGCGACAGGTGCAGCAGGATCAGCATCTGCGCGGCAGAGCGGTTCAGGCCCCACGTGCTGCCCATTTCACCCCAATGCAGGATCATCGCCTGCATCGCCGGGGTCAGTTCGACCATGTGACCGGTTCTCCGTCTGCCCTGTGCTGTGAACAGACTTAGCACGGGTCCGGTCTATTCCAAAACACAGCCGAGCCCGCAGCGCGACCTTCGCCTATTTTTTCCCGATCCGGGGCTCTTCGCCGGCCAGCAGGCGCTGGATATTGGGCGCATGGCGAATGTAGATCAGCACCGCCAGGGCGATCGCCAGGACGATCATCCCGGGTCTGTCGAAGGCCCAGAGCCAGACCGGCACCGCCGCTGCGGCCACCAGCGCCGACAGGGACGAAATGCGGAAGACCAGCGCGGTGAAGGCCCAGGTGGCACAGGCCGCCAGACCCACGGGGAAGAACAGCGCCAGCAGCGTGCCCAGATAGGTCGCCACGCCCTTGCCGCCCCTGAAACCCAGCCAGACCGGAAAGCAATGGCCCAGGAAGGCGGCGAAGCCCGCCAGCTGCACCGCATCCGCATCGGCCAGGGCCCGCGCGATCAGCACCGCCGCCGCGCCCTTGCCGCTGTCGCAGATCAGGGTCAGCAGCGCGGCCAGCTTGTTGCCGGTGCGCAGCACGTTGGTGGCGCCGATGTTGCCCGATCCGATCTGGCGCAGGTCGCCCAGTCCGAAGGCGCGGGCGATGACGATGCCGAAGGGGATCGACCCCAGCAGGTAGCCCAGGCCGCCCGCCAGCAGCAGGGTCAGCGCGGGGGAGGTCAGCTCAGGCAGCCACATAGGACACCTCGCCGAAGACCAGCGCCCCACCCACCCAGGTCGCGCGGACACGGCCCTGCATCCGGGCGGAGTCGAAGGGGGTGTTCTTCGATTTCGAACGCAGCTTGAACCGGTCGAGCACGAAGGGCGCATGTGGGTCGAACAGCACCAGGTCGGCGGGGGCGCCGGTGGCCAGCCGCCCGGTTTCCAGCCCCAGCCGTTTCGACGGGTTCAGCGACAGGGCGCGGAACAGCACCGGCAGGGTCAGATCGCCCGCATGCACCAGCCGCATCGCGGCGGGCAGCAGGGTTTCCAGCGCCACCGCCCCGCTTGCCGCCTCTTCGAAGGGCAGGCGCTTGCTTTCCTCGTCCTGGGGCGTGTGCATCGAGCTGATGGTGTCGATCAGACCGGAGGCCACGGCCTCGACCACCGCCTGGCGGTCTTCCTCGGCGCGCAGCGGCGGCTTCACCTTGAAGAAGGTGCGGTAGTCCGAAACGTCGTATTCGTTCAGCGTCAGGTGGTGGATCGAGACGCCGGCGGTCACGTCCAGGCCGTTGCGCTTGGCCCGTTCCAGCGCGGGCAGGGCGCGGGCGGTGGTCACCTGGTCGAAGTGGTAGCGCGCGCCGGTCATCTCCAGCAGCGAGACATCGCGGTCGATGCCCATCCGTTCGGCCATGGGCGACACGGCCGAGAGGCCCTTCAGCGCGGCGAACTTTCCGGAGGTGGCGCAGGCGCCCGCCGAGAGGCCCGGTTCCTGGATATGGCCCAGCACCAGCGCGCCGCGGGCGCGGGCGTAGGTCAGGGCGCGTTGCAGGACCTTGGTGTCGGTGACGACATGGTCGCAATCGGTGAAGGCCACGGCGCCGGCATCCATAAGGAAGCCGATCTCCGTCATCTCGCGCCCCTGCCGGCCCTTGGTCAGCGCGGCCATGGGCAGGACGCGCACCGGCGCGGCTTCGCGCGCGCGGCGGGTGACGAATTCCAGCGTTTCGGGGTTGTCGATCGACGGATCGGTGTCGGGGCGGGTGACGATGGTGGTGACGCCGCCGGCGGCAGCGGAGCGTCCGGCGGTGCCAAAGCTCTCCTTGTGGCGCTCGCCCGGTTCGCAGACCTTTACGCCGATGTCGACGATGCCCGGCGCCAGGTACTTGCCGCCGCAATCCACGACCTCGGTGGCGCCATGGGCCTCCGCCTCGGCGCCGGTGGCCAGGATCCGGCCCTCGCCGATCAACAGGCTGCCGGGGGCCTCGGTGCCCGCCTCGGGGTCGATCAGGATCGCATTGGTGAGAAGGGTCGTGGTCATGGGCGCGCCTGCCTGTCGTCTGCGTCGTTGCGCCCGCTATACGCCATCGGGGGACGAGGGGGGAGGGGGGAAATGGCCCCCGTCCGGTCTGGGTCCGGCCCCGTGGCCCCGCCGCCGATGGCCCCGCGCCGTCAAATCAGCGCCAGGGCGACCCACAACAGCAGGCCCAGGGCGACGATCCCGGTGAGGATCAGCGTGATCTGCCAGGGCCGCGACAGGCGGAAGGGGCCGGGCAGGGGCCCCTGTGGTGGCGGCAGTGTGCCAGCGGTGGCCGTGCGCGTGGGGATCTGGCCCAGCCCGATGGGGGTGTAATCGGCGTCATACCGTCCGAGCAGGGACAGCCCGCGCGGCAGCGGCAGCACCCGGTCCTCCAGCCCCGTCAGCCGCCCGCGCAGCAGGACCACCGGCGCGGTCACTGCGTCCAGCCGGGCGCGGTCCGGCGTGACCTCCTCCGGATCCAGGCCCAGCCCTTCGGTCAGATAGCCCGACAGGCCCACGCCCTCCAGGTCGGCGGGGTTCACCAATTCCAGCTCATCCTCGGCCTCGGGGGGCAGGCCCAGCAGGGTGGCGAGGGTGGCGCCGGTCTCTCCGTTCAACCGGCGCGGCGCCAGAAGGGCGGCCATCTGCGGTGCCTCGGGGTCGACGGCCAGCAGGTAGACGGCGCTGCGATCGGCGGGCGTCAGGGTCAGCACCTCGGCGCTGGCGGGGATGACGGGGTCTGACGGCGACATGGCGGGCCTCGTGTTGCGACTGTGCTCAGGCGGTCTGTCAGTCGCGGATCCCCTCGATCAGGGAAAAGACCTTCTGACCGTCTGCTATACATTCAAACCCGATCTTCGGGGTCTGGGTTCCGCGTTTCCTCAGATGCCGTGCTTCGGCGACGGAGGCCGACGGGGCGCGCGCCGCTATGCGGCGGCCTCTGCCGCGCGGCGCTCGCGCAGGTTGCGGGCCAGAAGGTCCATGGCGGCCATGCGCACGGCCACGCCCATTTCCACCTGGTCGCGGATCACGCTGCGGTTGATGTCATCGGCGATGGTGCCGTCGATCTCGACGCCGCGGTTCATCGGGCCGGGGTGCATGACGATGGCATCGGGCGCGGCATGGGCCAGCTTCTCGGCGTCCAGGCCGTAGCGGTGGTAATACTCGCGTTCCGAAGGGATGAAACCGCCGTCCATGCGTTCCTTCTGCAGGCGCAGCATCATCACCACGTCCACGTCCTTCAGACCTTCTTCCATGCTGTCGTAGACCTCGCAGCCCAGCTCGGCGAAGGCGCCGGGCACCAGGGTGGGCGGGCCGACCAGGCGGATGCGGTTTTCCATCTTGTGCAGCAGCAGCAGGTTCGACCGCGCCACGCGCGAATGCGCGACGTCGCCGCAGATCGCGATGTTCAGCCGGTGCAGCCGCCCCTTGGCGCGGCGGATGGTCAGCGCGTCCAGCAGCGCCTGGGTGGGATGTTCGTGCCGCCCGTCCCCGGCGTTCAGCACGGCGCAGTTCACCTTCTCCGACAGCAGGTCGACGGCGCCCGAGTTCGGGTGGCGCACCACCAGCAGGTCCGGGTGCATGGCGTTCAGCGTCAGTGCGGTGTCGATCAGGGTCTCCCCCTTCTTCACCGAGCTGGCCTGCATCGCCATGTTCATCACGTCCGCGCCCAGTCGTTTGCCCGCCAGTTCGAAACTGGCCTGGGTGCGGGTGGAATTCTCGAAAAACATGTTGATCTGGGTGAGACCTGCCAGGGCCTCGGAATGCTTGTCATCCGAGCGGTTCAGCGCGACGTAATCCTCCGCCAGGTCGAGAAGGGTCGTGATCTCATCCGGGGCCAGCCGTTCGATGCCCAGAAGGTGCTGTTGCCTGAAGCTCATCTGCTGTCTCCCGCTCGTTTGGGGCCTTATAGGCGCGGGCAGGGGCGCGCGGCAAGCGGGGCGCGCTTTTCCCCGCGCAGACGGCAGGATAGGGTGGCGCCATGGAATCGCAGCCCCCCCTCGACATGATCGCAGAGATGCCCGCCGGCCAGATGGACTGGCACCTGGCGCGTGCCCTTCTGGAATGGCAGATCGAGATGGGCGTCGACGAATGCATGGCCGAGGCACCGGTCGATCGCTTCGCCGTGGAGGCCGAGCGCCCGAAGGCGCCGGCGCGCGCGCAGGGGCAGACCCACGCCCCCGAAACCCCGGTGCAGCCGCGCCAGGAGATCGATGCGGTGGAGGTCGCCCGCCAGGCCGCGGAGGGCGCCACCAGCCTGGAGGGCCTGCGCGAGGCCCTGGCCGCCTACGAGCATTGCGAGCTGAAGCGCGGCGCCCGCAGCCTGGTCTTCGCCGACGGTAATCCGGCGGCGAAGGTGATGATCCTGGGCGAGGCGCCGGGCCGCGACGAGGACCGCGAGGGGCGCCCCTTCGTCGGGCGGGCGGGCCAGCTGCTGGACCGGATGCTGGCCGCCATCGGCCTGGCGCGCGACGCCGAGGAGCCGGAGGAAGCGGTCTACATCACCAATGTGCTGCCCTGGCGGCCGCCGCAGAACCGCGACCCGAAGCCCGAGGAAATCGCCATGATGCTGCCCTTCGTGCAGAAGCACGTGGCGCTGGCAAATCCCGATGTGCTGATCCTGATGGGCAATATTTCCTGCCAGGCGGCGCTGAAGAAACGTGGTATCCTGAAACTGCGCGGCACCTGGGCCGAGGCCTTCGGCCTGCCCGCCCTGCCGATGACCCACCCCGCCTACCTGCTGCGCCAGCCCCATGCCAAGCGCGAGGCCTGGGCGGACCTGCTGTCGCTGAAGGCGCGGCTGGAGGACCGGGGCTGACGCCTGGCCCGGACCTGGTGCGCCCCGAGGAGGAGATCCGATGAGCGAGAAAGACTTCATCCCCGTGCGCATCGCCGTGCTGACCGTGTCCGACAGCCGGACCCTGGCCGAGGATCGGTCGGGCGACACGCTGGTGACGCGGATCGAGGCGGCGGGCCATGTCCTGGCCGCGCGCCACATCCTGCCCGACGACCGCCCCCGGATCCGCGACCAGCTGGCCGCCTGGGTGGCCGATCCGGACATCGACGTGGTGATCTCCACCGGGGGCACCGGGCTGACGGGGCGCGACGTGACCGTCGAGGCGCACCGCGATGTCTACGAGAAGGAGATCGAGGCCTTCGCCACGGTCTTCACCATCGTCTCGATGAACAAGATCGGCACCAGCGCGGTACAAAGCCGCGCCACGGGCGGCGTGGCGGGGGGGACCTACCTCTTCGCGCTGCCCGGCAGCCCGGGCGCCTGCAAGGATGCCTGGGACGAGATCCTGGTCAAACAGCTGGATTACCGCCACGCGCCCTGCAATTTCGTCGAAATTATGCCCCGTCTGGATGAACATCTGCGACGGAAACCGTGAACCTCTGCGTAAGACGTTCCAAGTGATCGTGTAGATCGTCATAACCGTATTGTTTGTTGGAGACTGACCGGGCGTGGTGCAGGCTGGCCGCCATGACCCTTGCCGCGCCGATCTGACGGGACCGAACCGCATGAGATTTCTCAGCCGCAGCCTCTTGGGGCTGTTCCTCCTTTCCCTGACCCTGGGCCTGCTGACCTACGCGGGCAGCCTGGTCTATGACGCGGTGCAGGTGCGCATGGCGCGCGAACCGTTTATGCCGCGCGGGCGCGAACGGGAGTTCGCGGTGAACGTGGTCGAGGCCCGCGCGGGCACCGTGGCTCCGGTGCTGACGGTCTTCGGCGAGGTCGAAAGCCGCCGCACCCTGGAAATCCGCGCCGCCGTGGGCGGCGAGGTGGTGGAACTGTCGGACGATTTCGTTGAAGGCGGGCAGGTCAGTGCGGGGCAGGTCCTGCTGCGGCTGGACCCGGCGCAGGCCGAAACCGCGCGGGACCGCGCCGAGGCGGACCTGGCCGATGCCCGGGCCGAACAGCGCGACGCGACCCGCGCGCTGGAGATCGCCCGCGACACGCTTGTTGCCGCCGAGGACCAGGCGGCGCTGCGTCAGCGCGCGCTGGAACGACAGCAGACCCTGATCGAACGTGGTGTCGGATCCGCCGCTGCAGAGGAGGACGCCGAGCTGGCCGCCTCCGCCGCGCGGCAGTCCGTGTTGTCGGCGCGCAACGCCCTGGCCGTAGCCGAGGCACGGGTCGACAGCGCCGCTACCGCCCTGCGCCGGGCGGAGCTGGACCGCGACGAGGCCGAGCGTGACCTGACCGACACGGTGATCCGCGCGGGCTTCGACGGGAAGCTGTCGGGCGTGGACCTGGTGGAAGGCCGCCGCGTCTCGGCCAGCGAGGCCCTGGCGCAGCTGATCGACCCCGATGCGCTGAACGTCGCCTTCCGCGTCTCCACCCCGCAATACGTGCGCCTGCTGGATGACGCGGGCCGCCTGCCGCCGCTGCCGGTCGAGGCCGCGCTGGAGGTCTTCGGCACGACCCTTTCGGCCGAGGGCGAGATCCGCCGCGACAGCGCCGCCGTGGGCGAGGGGCAGACGGGCCGGATGCTGCTGGCCGAACTGGGCCCGGCGCCGGGGCTGAAGCCCGGCGATTTCGTCACCGTCCGCGTGCAGGAACGCCCCCTGGAGGATCTGATCCGCCTGCCGGCCACGGCGCTGTCGGCCGATGGGCTGGTGCTGGCGATCAATGACGACAGCCGGCTGGAGGAATGGCCCGCCGAGCTGGTGCGCCGCCAGGGCGATGACATCCTGGTGCGCGCGCCCGCATTGGAAGGCCGCCTGATCGTGGCCGAACGCACGCCGCTTCTGGGGCAGGGGATCCTGGTGCGCCCCTTGGGCGGCCCGGAGGCCGCGACCGACGCAGGCGCGGAGGGTGCCGCGGGCCCCGCCGAGGCCGCGCAGATGATCCCCCTGACGCCCGAGCGCCGCGCCGAACTGGTGGCCATGGTCGAGGGCAACGACCGCCTGCCGCAGAAGGTGCGCGCACGTCTTCTGGCGCAGCTCGATCAGCCGCAGGTGCCGGCGCAGGTGATCGAACGCCTCGAACAGCGGCGCGGAGGCTGAGCCGATGCGCCCCGTCCCCCGCCGCGCCACCGGCCTGCTGAGCTATTTCACCCGCCACCGCACGGTCGCCAACCTGCTGCTGCTGGTCATGCTGGCCGCCGGCGTCGCCGCCCTGCCGCGCATGCGGGCGCAGTATTTCCCCGACATCATCGTTGACACGATCAGTGTCTCCGTCCGTTGGGATGGCGCGGGCGCCGAGGACGTGGACCGCGCCATCGTGCAGCTGCTGGACCCGGAACTGATGACGGTCGAGGGGGTGATGTCCTCCGAGGCGCGCTCCACCGAAGGGTCGGCGCGCATCAGCCTGGAGTTCGAGCCGGGCTGGGACATGGCCCGCGCCGCCGATGACGTGCAAAGCGCCGTCGACGGGGTGTCGAACCTGCCCGAGGAGGCCGAGGAGCCGGAGGTCAGCCGATCCGCCTGGCGCGATCGGGTGACCGACGTGGTCATTACCGGCCCTGTGGGGGTGGACCAGATCGCGCGTTTTGCCGATGAATTCGTCACCCGGCTCTTTGCCGAGGGCGTGACCCGCACCACGATCCGGGGCCTCTCGGCGCCGCAGGTGATCGTCGAGGTGCCCTCGCTGAACCTCATCGCCCATGACGTGACCATGGCCGAGATTGCCCAGGCCATCGGGGCGGAGGTCGATGCCTCCCCCGCGGGCGACGTGACCGGGGCCAATGCGCGGGTCCGGACGGGACGCGAGAAACGCTCCGCCGAGGAGATCGAGGCGCTGGTGCTGCGCCGGGGCGAGGATGGCGCGGCGCTGACCGTGGGCGACGTGGCCCGCGTGCGGGTCGAGGGCACGGACCGCGAGCGGACCTATTTCGTTGGCGACGACCCGGCGATTTCCGTCCGCGTCGACCGGTCCGACACGGGCGACGCCATCGCCATCCAGGACAGCGTGGAGAAGGTCGCGGCCGAGATGCTGCCGACCCTGCCCGAGGGCACGTCGATCGACCTGATCCGCACCCGGTCCGAACAGATCACCGGCCGCCTCGACATCCTGATCGAGAACGGCGCCATGGGGCTGGGCCTGGTGCTGTGCCTGCTGTTCCTGTTCCTCAACGCGCGCTCCGCCTTCTGGGTGGCCGCCGGGATCCCGGTGTCGATGCTGACGGCCATCGCGCTAATGTATGCCTTCGGTCTGACCCTGAACATGATCTCGCTTTTCGCGCTGATCATCACCTTGGGCATCGTGGTGGATGACGCCATCGTGGTCGCAGAATACGCCGATGCCCGCGTGCGCCGCCGGGGCGAAGGCCCGGTGGAGGCCGCCGAGGGCGCGGCGAAGCGCATGGCCATGCCGGTCTTCTCGGCCACGCTGACCACCGTGATCGCCTTCTTCGGCCTGACCGTGATCGAGGGCCGCTTCGGCGAGATGATCGCCGACATCCCCTTCACCGTCATCGTGGTGCTGATGGCCTCGCTGGTGGAATGCTTCCTGATCCTGCCCAACCACATGTCCCACGCCCTGGCCCATTCCGGCGAGGAACGCTGGTACGACTGGCCGTCGCGCCAGGTGAACCGCGGCTTCGGCTGGGTGCGCGACCGGCTGTTTCGCCCGGCCATGGGGCTGGTCATCCGCCTGCGCTACCCGGTGCTGGCCCTGGTGCTGGTGATCTTCGCCGGGCAGATGTCGAACTTCATCCGTGGCGATCTGCAATGGCGCTTCTTCAGCTCGCCGGAACGCGGGTCGGTGACCGGCAACTTCATGATGGCCCCGGGCGCCACCCGCGACGACACGCTGGCGATGATGCGCGAGATGCAGCGCGCCACCGAGGCCCTGGGCGCGCGGTATGAGGCCGAATACGGGGTGAACCCGGTCGATTATGCCATTGCCGAGATCGGCGGCAACTCGGGCCGGCCCCTGTCGGGATCGGACAGCAAGGAGCCGGACCAACTGGGCTCGATCACCATCGAGCTGATCGACCCCGATTTCCGCCCCTATTCCAGCTCCGCCTTCGTCAGCGCCCTGCAGGAGGAGGTGCAGCAGCACCCCCTGGCCGAGGTGGTCAGCTTCCGCGGCTGGGGCTCCGGCCCGGCGGGCGATTCGCTCGATGTGCAGTTCTCGGGCGCGGACCCGGATACCCTGAAGGCCGCGAGCCAGGACCTGCAGCAAGCCGTGCTGCGCTACCCCGAGGTTTCGGCGGTGGAGGACAACCTGTCCTACGACAAGGAAGAGATGATCCTGGAGCTGACCCCGCAGGGGGAGGCGCTTGGCTTCTCGGTGGATGAGCTGGGCCGGGTTTTGCGCAACCGTCTGAACGGCATCGAGGCGGCGACCTACCCAGTGGGGCCGCGATCGGCCGAGATCCGGGTGGAACTGCCGGAGGAGGAGTTGTCGGCGGATTTTCTCGAACGGATGATGCTGCGCAGCCCCGAGGGCGTCTACGTCCCGCTGGCGGATCTGGTGACGGTCGACCGCCGTTCCGGCTTCTCCACCGTGCGGCGCGAGAACGGCTTGCGCCTGCTGTCGGTGAACGGAGAGATTTCCGACGACGACCCGGCGCGGGCCGAGGAGATCCTGCGCACCCTGGAAACCGAGATCCTGCCGCGCATCGCCGCCGAACGGCAGGTGGAGTTCCGCCTTTCGGGCCTGGCGGAGCAGGAGGATGATTTCCTCGACGATGCGTTCTTCGGGCTGATGATGGTGCTGACGGGGATCTACCTCGTGCTGTCCTGGGTCTTTGCCAGCTGGACGCGGCCGCTGGTTGTCATGGCGATCATTCCCTTCGGCCTGGTCGGGGCTTTCTGGGGCCATGCCCTTTGGGGGGTGCCGCTGTCGATGTTCACGGTGGTGGGCCTGCTGGGGATGACCGGGATCATCATCAACGATTCCATCGTGCTAGTGACCACGGTCGATGAATATGCCGAAGGGCGGGGCCTGCGCCCGGCGATCATCGACGCCGCCGCCGACCGTCTGCGGCCCGTGATGCTGACCACGCTGACCACGGTGATGGGGCTGGCGCCGCTGCTTTACGAGAAATCCAGCCAGGCGCAGTTCCTGATGCCCACGGTCATCACCTTGGTCTACGGGCTGGGCTTCGGCATGGTGCTGGTGCTGCTGGTGGTGCCGGCGCTGATGGCGATGCAGGACGATATGGGACGGATGCGGGCGGGGCTGGGCCGGGCGCTGCGTACGCGCCGCGCGGGCGGGTTGCGGACCCTGATGGGGCTGGGTCTGGCGCTGGTGCTGGGATGGTTCGCGGCCACCCTGGGCCATGTCCTGTGGCAGGGGGCGCTGCCGTCGGTCCTGGCGGGGCTGGTGCCCGGTAGCGGGGGACTGGCGTCGGCGCTGCTGCTCTATCTCGCCGGGGCGGCGGTGATCGTGCTGGCGCTCTTCGCGGTGGCGGGACTGACCCTGCGCCGGCACGCCAGAGGCACGGCCTGAGACAGGGGGCTGACACCGGACGGCTCACACCGGGCAGCGCGGTGACATCAGCTGCGAACAGACCCGGAGGACGGCAGGAGCAGGGCTTTCCCCGCCTCAGCGGGCCGGGCAGCCCTCGATCTCGACCGCGTAGTTGTGGCCCAGCACGGTGATCTTCAGGCGCGAGCGATCCAGGTGCAGGCCCGAGGCGCCGGGGCTCAGGATCGCCTTGGACACCAGCGTGTCGCCCTCCCGGCGGCTGACCGAATCCGACACGACCGCACCGGGCACATGCGGCTCGAAGACCGTCACCTCGGTGCCTCCGGCCGAGGGCATGCGGATGCGCGCCTCGATCAGCAGGCCCTTGTCCTTGGGGCGCACGGCACAGGTGACGGAGCTGACCCGCGCCTCCTGCTCGCTGTAGGGCCGGCCGGCCAGCGCGGCGGCGATGGCCGGGGTGCGATCCCCGCCGGCGGGCAGGGTGCCGGCCACGCTGATATCCATCGGCACGCAGACATTTTCGCAGATGCCCAGGAAGATATCGCCGCGCAGCTCCACCGGGGCACCGTCGCGCGTCGGCGCGATGCGCAGGGGCAGCACCACGTGATCGTGGTAGCCGATGGAGCGCATTCCCGACAGCTCGAAGACCTCCGGTCGGGGCCAGATCACCTCGACCCGCTGGAGGTTGTCGGACCCCGACCAGTTGAAGCTGGGCGGGATGCCCGCGCTGCCGGGCTGGCGCCAGTAGGTCTTCCACCCGTCGGCCAGGGTCAGTTCCAGGCCCGCCACATGGGTCCCGTCGGCCTCGCGCCAGCCGGGCAGGATGCGGGCAGTCAGATACTCGGCGTAGGGATTTGCCACCGCCGGCGGCGCCAGGGCGGCCATCAGCAGCGAGAACAGGGAGAGAAGGCGAGCAACAGGTCTGATCATGGCCTTAGACATGGCGACAGACGGGCGAATTGCCAACTCACAAAGCAGAGACAGGCGTGAGAGGGCTTCAGGTTTGGGTGCTGAACAGCGCCTTAACGGTTGCAAATGATGCGAGAGCGCGTCAAAAGAGACGAGGTGGGGTTAGGTACAAGTCGTGGGGGCAGAGCAATTGCCTGGACTATTCGATCTCACTGGCAAGATCCTAATCGCGATGCCAGGCCTGTCTGACGAACGGTTCGCCAACACGGTGATCGTTCTATGCGCACATTCGGACGAAGGTGCAATGGGCCTCGTGGTGAACAAGCCCGCCGACCATGTGTCCCTGCCGTCCCTTCTCGACCAGTTGGAGATCCCCCGCTGCGCCGACCTGTCGGGCCGATCCGTCTATGCCGGCGGCCCGGTGGAGATGGAGCGCGGCTTCGTCCTGCATTCCCCCGATTACGATACCGAGATGTCGACGCTGCAGGTGAACGAGCAGTTCGCTATGACCGCGACCCTCGACGTGCTGGAGGATATCGCCGCTGGGCAGGGCCCGATGCTGGCGATGGTCGCCCTGGGCTATTGCGGCTGGGCACCCGGACAGCTGGAAGACGAGATCGCGCAGAACGGCTGGCTGGTCGGCGATCCGACCGGCGGCCTGGTCTTCGAGGCCGAGGATGATCGCAAGTGGGACCTGGCCATGTCCAGCCTGGGGATCGATCCGCTGAGCCTCTCGGCGGTCGCGGGCCGCGCCTGACCGGGGCAGACCGCCCGTCGCCGTTCCGATTTTCGGCAAATCTGCCTGCCGGGATCAGCCCCGGGGCGCGGCGGCACGGCGCAGCCGGTCATTGATCGCGCGGCCGATGCCCGTTTCTGGCACTGGCGCCACGGCGATCCGCTCGATCCCGTCGCGGTCCATTTCATGCAAGCGACGGAAGAGATTGGCCGCGGCCTCGGCCAGGTCCCCGGTTTCGGACAGCGAGTAGCGGCTGTCGGAGGGGCCGAAGGCCAGCAGCACCTCGTCCGGGCGCGGATCGGTGACGTTCAGCCGGACCTGCCCACGTGGCGCGTAGTGTGACAGCATCTGGCCCGGCGCCTCGATCTTCTGGGCCTGCGCCTCGGGGGCGGGCAAGGTCAGGCCGGTGCGCTCCAGGATTTCCTCCGCGCCGATACCGCCAGGGCGCAGCAGGCGCAGGGCGCCGTCGGGGGCGACCGACAGGATGGTCGATTCGACGCCCACGTCGCAGGGGCCGCCGTCGATCACCGCCGCGATGCGCCCGCCGAGACCCTCGATCACATGGGCCGGTTCCGTCGGGCTGATCCGGCCCGAGGGGTTGGCCGAGGGGGCGGCCAGCGGGCCGCCAAATTCGCGCAGCAGGGCACGCGCCGCCGGGTGGGCGGGCATGCGGATCGCCAGGGTGGGCAGGCCGGCGGTGACGCGCGGCGCGACGGCAGCCCCGGCGCGCAGGGGCAGCACCAGGGTCAGCGGGCCCGGCCAGAAGGCGCGGGCGAGCGCCAGCGCCTCGGGCGGGAAATCGGCCAGGCGCTGTGCCATGTTCATGTCGGCCACATGGGCGATCAGCGGGTTGAACGAGGGGCGGCCCTTGGCGGCATAGATCGCGGCCACCGTCGCGTCGGACCCCGCGTCCCCGGCCAGCCCGTAGACCGTTTCCGTGGGCATCGCCACCAGCGACCCGGCCCGCAGCAGATCCGCCGCGCGGGTCAGCGCGGTGGCATCGGTGCCCAGGATCTCGGTCTTTACCATGCTGATACGTATGCCTCTGGCCCGGCTCCGCTCTTCCGCAATGCGGGAGTTGTGACGCCGCGTTTGACTTTGATGCCCACCGGGTCGCGGTTAGATGTCGTACTCGGGCCGGGCTGTCCTACAGCCGGTGCCGCAGCTTGCCAAGATGCTGAGGGAGGAGACCCAAATGCCATTCCGCGCCCCCGTCGATGACGTCCGGTTCATCTTCGATCATGTCGTCGATTTCGACAAGGTCGCCGCAACCGATCGCTTTGCCGAAGCCTCCTCCGACACGGTCGACGCGATTCTGGGCGAGCTGGCCCGCCTGTCCGAAGAGGTCTGGGCGCCAATCAACCGCGATGGCGACACCGATCCGGCGATGCTGGAAAACGGTGTCGTGCGCACCTCCAAGGGCTTCAAGGAGGCCTTCGGCGCGCTGGCCGAGGGCGGCTGGCTGGGTCTGTCGGCGGCGGAAGACAACGGCGGCATGGGGCTGCCGCTGGCGCTGACCTCGGCGATGAACGACATGCTGTCGGCCTCCTGTCTGTCGCTGGGTCTGAACCCGCTGCTGACCCAGGGTCAGATCGAGGCGCTGGAAAACCACGCCAGCGACGCGCTGAAGGCGATGTACCTGCCCAAGCTGATCTCGGGCGAATGGACCGGCACGATGAACCTGACCGAGCCGCAGGCCGGGTCCGACGTGGGCGCGCTGCGCTCGAAGGCCGTGCCGAACGGCGACGGCACCTACGCGATCTCGGGGCAGAAGGTCTACATCTCCTGGGGCGATCACGATTTCGGCGGCAACGTCTGCCACCTGGTGCTGGCACGCCTGCCCGACGGGGTGCCGGGCACCAAGGGCATCAGCCTCTTCATGGTGCCCAAGTACATTCCCAACGAGGACGGCTCGCTGGGTGAGGCCAACAGCCTGCGCGTGGTCAGCCTGGAGCACAAGATGGGCCTGCACGGCAGCCCGACCGCGGTGATGGAATACGACGGCGCCACCGGCTGGCTGGTCGGCGAGGAGCATAAGGGCATGGCCGCGATGTTCACCATGATGAACAACGCGCGCCTCGGCGTCGGCATCCAGGGGCTGGGCGCGGCCGAAGGGGCCTACCAGAAGGCGCTGGAGTTCGCGCTGGAGCGCAAGCAGGGCCGCACCCCGCTGGAGGGCAAGGGGGGCACCGGCGCCATCGCCGATTTCGCCGACGTCCGCCGGATGCTGGGCGAGATGCGTGCCGACATCTTTACCGCCCGCTCGATCGCCCTGGCCTGTGCCGTGGCCATCGACATGGGCCACGCCACCGGCGAGGCGGAGTGGAAGGCGCGCGCCGCCTTCCTGACCCCGATCGCCAAGGCCTTCGGCACCGAAACCGGCATGCGCGTCTCCGAGATGGGGATGCAGGTGCACGGCGGCATGGGCTTCATCGAGGAGACGGGCGCGGCGCAGTATTACCGCGACGTCCGCGTGACCGCGATCTACGAAGGCACCAACGGCATTCAGGCCATGGACCTGGTGGCGCGCAAGATGATGGACAAGGGCGAGACGGCCTTTGCCCTGATCGACGAGATGCAGGCCTTCACCGAAACGGCGCGCGCCAGCTGCGACACCCTGGCCGAACCGCTGTGGCAGGCCATCGAGACCCTGCGCGAGGCGACCGAGTGGATGCTGGCACAGGGCGACCTGAACGAGCGGTTCGCCGGCTGCGTGCCCTACCTGATGGGCTTCGCCCGGGTGCTGGGCGGCTACTACCACCTGAAGGCCGCACTGGCCGAGGGCGGGGAGGGACCGCGCTCGCGCCTGGCCGCCTTCTACTTGAAACGTCTGCTGCCGGAACATGCGGGCCTGCTGGCCCACGCCACCGCAGGGGCCGCGGACCTCTATGCGCTGAGCATAGAGGACCTGTCGGCGTGACCGTCGCGGGCGCCATCCGTTTCCCCTGGGAAGAGGCGCCAGCCCCGGGGGAGGCGGTGGAGATCGCCGAGGGCGTGCTGTGGATCCGTCTGCCGCTGCCCATGGCGCTGAACCACGTGAACATCTACGCGCTGGACGATGGTGACGGCTGGACCCTGGTGGATACCGGGATCCATACCCGTGAGGCGAAGGCGCTGTGGCAGGAGCTGCTGGCGGGCCCCCTGGCGGGCAAACCCGTCACCCGCGTGCTGATCACCCACCACCACCCCGATCACATCGGCATGGCGGGCTGGTTCATGAAACACCATGGGGCCGAGCTGCTGACCTCGCGCACCTCCTGGCTGATGGCGCGGATGCTGATCCTCGACGAGGAAACGCGCCCGACCGAACAGGCGGTGACCTTCTGGACTCGCGCCGGGATGGACCCGGAGCTGCGCGCCAAGCGCGAGGGGGGCCGGCCCTTCAACTTCGTCGACGCGGTTCACCGCCTGCCGCCGGGTTACACCCGCCTGCAGGAAGGCGATGTGATCCGCGCAGGCGGTCGCGACTGGGACATCCGCATGGGCAACGGCCACGCGCCCGAGCATGTCACGCTGTGGTCCCGGGACGACGCTCTGGTGCTGGGGGGCGATCAGCTCCTGTCGTCGATCAGCCCCAACATCGGCGTCCATGTGACCGAACCCGAGGCCGATCCCATGGCCGAGTTCCTGGAGGCCAGCCGTCGCCTGGCCGCCCATGCCCGCGAGGACCAGCTGGTGCTGGGCGGTCACAAGCTGCCCTACACAGGGCTGCCCATGCGGCTGCGGCAGATGATCGACAACCATGTCTCTGGGGTGGAGCGGCTGAAGGACTTCCTCGCCACCCCGCGCACCGTGGTCGACTGCTTCCCGCAGCTGTTCATGCGCCGCATCGACGAGGGAAATTACGGGCTGGCCATGGCCGAATCCCTCGCGCATCTTAACTACCTTCACAAGCGGGGTGAGATCACCCGGCGGCTGCGCGCGGATGGCGCCTGGGAGTGGCAGAGCCACTGACCGGCCGCCTCCGCGTCCCAAGTGGGCAGGAGAGAGGACCGAGATGCGCGAAACCATGGTATCGACCAGTGCCGAGATGGCCGAGGACGCGGTGCTGCCCTGCCGGCACGAGGTGCATTCCGATGGCCGCGCGCCGCAGGGGCCCTTGCCCGAGAACGTGATCGACAAGCCGGTGGAGAAGAAGAGCCCCGCCGCTTGGGCCTATGAGCGGCTGATCCTCTACATCCAGCAGTTCGAGGAAAGTCTGAACGGCGACGAGGAGGTCGCCATGGGCTTCGCCGGCGGTGACGCGGGCGTTCTGCGGATCGAGGGGATGGGCTATTTCGACCCCGATATCGTGACCTTCACCGGCACCGATGCCCAGGGGGCGAAAACCCAGCTGGTGCAGCATGTCAGCCAGCTGTCGGTGATCCTGCGGGCGATGCCGAAACGCCCCGAGGTGGCGGAGCCTGCCCGCATCGGCTTCCGCCTGCGGCGGGATCTGGAAAACACCGCCACCTGAGCGACCGAAACAGGTGACAGGGGCCGATCTTTGCAGTATTCCCGGCCCTGTAACGACCACCGGGAGGATAGACGATGGCCGAGCACAAGCATGGCGAAATGGACATTGAACCGCAGGAAAAGACCTTCGAGGGCTTTATCAAGGCCGCGATGTGGGTCTGCGGCATTTCGATCGGCGTGCTGGTCATCCTCGCCCTGTTCAACAGCTGATCCCGCGCCTGCCGCGTCGGGGGGCAAGCCCAGCAGGGCCGATCTACGGAGATTTCCATGAAACGCCTGATTCTTGCCCTGGCCGCCATCGGCGTGCTTGCCGGCTGTGCTGCGAAAAACGCCGACTACGACCAGCCGGCGCCCGAGATGGCGGAGGATTCCTATCGCCACCCCGGCCCGCCGTCGCTGACGCTGATCACCATCCGCTCCAATGACACCGGCAAGGGGGCGCATACGGCGCTGCTGATCAGCGGGTCGGAGCGGGTGATCTTCGATCCCGCCGGCTCCTTCCACCATCCGCAGATTCGCCGCGAAGGCGACGTCCTGGTGGGCATCAGCCCGGCCTTCTGGGAAGGCTACCGTTCGATGCACGCGCGCGACACGCATCATTTCGACACCCAGACCGTGACGGTCTCTCCTGAAGTGGCCGAACAGGCGCTGCGCCTGGCCTACGCCCGTGGCGGCGTGGCGGGGGCGCAATGCGCGCTGTCGACCTCGGGGCTGCTGTCGAAGCTGCCGGGCTTCGGCGGTATCCGTCAGACTTGGTGGCCGAACCAGCTGCAGGAGTCCTTCGAGCAGGTGACGGGCGTTGCGCCGACCTCCTACTACGAGGATTACAGCCCGGTGCCCGAGGGCGCGATCCTGGGCATTGACCGAACCACGGTCGCCCGCGCCGAGGGCTGACAGGCCCCGACGCGATGGACATGAAAAAGGCCGGCCCGGTGACGGGTCGGCCTTTTCTCTGCCCGGAAGGGACGCGGCTTTTGCGGTGTCAGCCCATCAACCACAGCATCAGGTAAAGGGTGCCCAGACCGCAGACGATGGCCAGCAGGGTGCGCCGGAATATCACCCCCAGGGCCAGGGTGACCAGCGCGGCGGTCAGGCGCGGCGGGTCCATCTCGCCCCCCGTGGCGCCGGGCCAGACGACCAGCGGCGCCACCAGCGCCGGCAGCACGGCGACCGGGGTGTAGCGCAGGTGGCGCAGCAGCCATTCCGGCATCTGCCGTTTGCCGATCAGCCCGAGGAAGGCAAAGCGTAGGGCGAAACTGCCCAGGCCCAGCCCGATGATGACGATCCACAGGTCGACGCGGTCGATGGCCGCGCCGGTGGCGAGGTCGGTCCCGTTCATGTGCTGGCCTCCGTCTGGCTGCGTTTCTCGATCGCGGCGCCGGTCATCATGCCCGCCAGGGCGGCGATCAGCAGGCCGAGGTTGTAGGGCAGCCCGGCAAAGACCAGCGCCAGCGCGATGGCCACGCCGCAGGCCGCGAGGTGCGCGACCGAGCGCAGCATTGGCGCCACCATGGCGATGAAGGTGATCGGCAGGGCGAAGTCCAGCGCCAGTTCCGGCGGGATGGTCGATCCGACCATGGCCCCGATCACGGTGAAGACGTACCAGAAGGGGCAGATCGGGATGATCACCCCGAAGAAATACCCCACCTTCTGCGACACCGACCAGTCACGATGCTTTTCAAAGGCCATGACGGAACAGGCATAGCTTTGATCCACCAGGAAATAGGCCGCCAACGCCCGCTGCCACAGGGGCGCGCCGCCGATATGCGGGGTCAGCGAGGCCGAGTACATCGCCATGCGCAGGTTGACCGCCAGGGCCGAAACCAGCGCCACCGCCACCGGCGCCCCGTCGCGCAGCAGTTGCAGCGAGGCGAACTGGGACGCCCCGGCGATCACGGCGATGGAATAGACCAGCGCCTCGTAGACCTTCAGCCCCGCCTCTGAGGCGACCACGCCGAAGAGCATGGCGAAGGGGCCGACGACCAGGAGGAAGGGCGCGCCATCGCGCATGCCTCGGAGGAAGGTCGCGCGGGCGCTGGCGGGGGAGGGGGTTTCGGCGTAGGCTGTCATGGGTCGTATCGCTACCCGGCAACCCGGCCAGAGGCAATCCGAGATACATGCACAACGCATATTCCGCATCTTCCGGTATGGACGGACGCAGGGCCGGTCAGGGGCGTGACGGGGCGCGCGCATGATGCGGCCCGGCATGATCCTGGCTGGTGGCTTGTCGCGCCGCATGGAGGGGCGCGAGAAGGCGCTGCTGCCGCTGGCGGGGCGTCCGCTGCTGTCCCATGTCATCGACCGGGTGGAGCCGCAGCTGTCGCACCTGGCGCTGAACGCCAATGGCGATCCCGCACGGCTGGAGCGCTTTGGCCTGCTGATCGTCCCCGATCACCTGCCCGAAGGGGTGCCGGAGCGCCCTGGCCCGCTGGCCGGCGTGCTGGCCGCGATGGACTGGGCGGCGGGGCTGGGGGCCAAGCGGGTCTTTACCCTCGCGGGCGATCAGCCCTTCCTGCCCGGGGATTTCGTGCCGCGCCTGCTGATGGCCGCCGAGGACCACGACGGTCCGGTGCTGGCGCAAAGCCGCGACGCGGCGGGTGAGATGCGCCTGCACCCGACCTGTGCGCTCTGGCCCGTGGCACTGGCCGAGGATCTGCGCGGCGCGCTTCAGGCTGGGCAGCGGCGGATGATGGGCTGGGCGGAAAGCCGGGGCGCCCGGGCGGTGGAGTTCGCCGCGCCCGGCCTCGACCCCTTCTTCAACATCAACACGCCCGAGGATCTGGCCCGGGCGCAGGCGCTGATGGACGGCTGAGGGGTTATTCGCTGCGCAGGCCGGTCTCGACCAGCATGTCCTGGCGCTTGGCCTCGAAGTAGTAGCCGCGGGCGTACCATTTCACTGCCGTCGCCTCGTCCCCGTCGGACAGAAGCCAGGCACCGCGCAGGTATTTCACCGCGTATTTCAGGTTGGTTTCCGCATCCAGCAGGTCCCGCGGCTGGCCGGCAAAGCCCATGGAGCGGGCGGTGGCCGGCAGGATCTGCATCAGCCCGTAGTAGGGGCCGTTGCGGGCGCCGGGCCGATGGGTGCTTTCGCGGATCACCACCCGTTGGACCAGGGTCACCGGCACTTCGTATTCCGCCGCGTATTGCTCGATCAGTCCGCGCAGTTCGGGCGTCTCGTTGGGGTAGAGCGGCGCCGTGTCGCGGAAGGCCATGTAGGGCTGTTCGGGATCGGGCGTGCTGCAGGCGGCAAGGGGCAGAAGGCAGGCAAAAACCAGGGTCAGGGTGGTGAGGGGGCGCATCGGCCAGGCTCCGGTAAACTCGGTTACCAAGGGCTTACGGCAGGGGGGCGAAATCGCAAAGCGCGGCGGGGCACGATAGGCGGAGGGTTGCGCAACGCAGCCGGTCGAGAGCCCTTTTTTGCCTAGCTGAGACGCGTATCGACGACCCACCAGCCAGGCTGCGCGGCGCGCAGCATCCGCGCAGCCTCCGCCGCCGTGACGCCATCGGGAAAGAGCGCGAAACAGCTGGCGCCGGAGCCGGACATGCGCGCGATCAGGCAGCCCGGCAGGCTGGTCAGCGCGCCCAACACGGCGCCGATGGCAGGCTCCAGCGCCAGCGCCGGGGCCTCCAGGTCGTTGCGGGTGGTGGCAAGCCAGGTCGTCAGGTCGGCGGGTGTGGCCAGATCTTCGGGGATCTCGCCCATCCCGGGATTGTCGCGCTTTTCCAGACGCTTGAAGACGGCCGGCGTGGCGACGGGGCGGCCAGGGTTCACCAGCACAGCGGGCAGGGGCGGCAGGCCGTGGAGGGGCGTCACCACCTCTCCCAGCCCCTGCATCCGCGCGGCACGGGCCGCCAGGCAGACGGGCACGTCGGCGCCCAGCACCTCCGGGTGATCGGGCAGGGGCGTGCCCAGATCGGCCAGCCCGCGCAGCACGGCGGCGGCGTCGGAGGATCCGCCCCCGATGCCCGCCTGGTTCGGCAGATGCTTCTCCAGCGCGATGGCGACGGGGCGCCCGGCAAGGCGCGCGGCCTTGAGGCACAGATTGCCGTCATCCACCGGCACACCGGCGCTGCGGGGGCCGGTGACGGTCAGGGAATAGTCCTCGGCAGGGGTAACGGAGAGGCAATCGCCCAGGTCCGCGAAGACCACGAGCGAATCAAGCAGGTGATAGCCGTCGGCGCGCTGGCCGGTGACGTGCAGGGCCAGGTTCACCTTGGCCGGCGCCAGCAGCGCGGACCCGGTGGGCGTGTCGGTCTGGGTCATCGGAACCTCGGGCAGCCTTGAAGGGGCGGATCAGCCGCCGTCGGCGGCGACCTGTTCCGTGCCCTTCTGCTCTTCCGCCAGCACGGCGTCCAGCCCCGCGGCCAGCTTGCGTCGGATGCGGTCGGCCTCGTCCTCTTCGGGATTGAAGGACAGGGCGCGGGTCCACTGGAATTGCGCCTCGCGGATGCGGCCCACCTTCCAGTAGACATCGCCCAGGTGGTCGTTGATCACCGGGTCGACGGGCATCAACTCTGCCGCGCGTTCCATCTGCACCACCGCGTCCTCGTAGCGGCCCAGCTGGTAGAAGGCCCAGCCCAGGCTGTCGACGATGTAGCCCGACGAGTTGTCCAGCTCGACCGCGCGCTCGATCATCGTCAGCGCCTCGTCCAGGTTCTCCCCCTTCTCGACCATGGCGTAGCCGAGATAGTTCAGCAGGTTGGGCTGATCGGGGTTGATCGCGAGGGCGGCGCGGAAATCCGTCTTGGCGTCTTCCCAGTTGTCCAGCCGTTCCTGGCTCATGCCGCGGGCGTAGTAGACGAACCATTTCGACGGGTCGTCACCACTGTAGAGATCCAGCGCCGCGTCATAGGCCTGAACGGCATCCATGTGGCGGCCCTGCCAGCGGTAGTGATCCCCGCGCGAGGCCTGGATCTTGGGTAGGGTAGGGTAGGTGGCGGCCAGCTGGTCCAGCACCTCGATCGCCGCATCCTCGCGGCCGGCGCGGCGCAGCGCCGTGGCACGGCCCAGCTCGGCCAGGTAGAAATTCGGGTTGTCGCGCGGCACGGCGCGGTAGGCGCGGGTCGCCAGTTCGGGGCGCCCCAGGTCCTCCAGCAGCTCGCCCGACAGCAGGATGGCATCGACGTGGTCGGGGCGCAGCGCGGTGGCGACGCGGGCGTAAAGCAGGGTGTAGGCCTCGGCGGTTTCCTGTTCCAGCGCGGCGGCCACGGAATAGAACACCTCAGCTACGCCGTCGGCGACGGAGTTGACATGGCTGTTGGGCAGGGTTTCCCCGGCGGCCAGCCGTTCGCGCAGGTCCTTGATCTCCATCCCCGGGTCGGAGCCGAAGATGCTGTCCAGCAGGCTCAGCGCATCCTCGTTGCGATCGAGCTGCGACAGGGCTTCGACCCGGGACAGCACGCTGCGGCGTGTCATCTGCACCGGGTTTTCGCTGTCGGAGGCATAGAGCGCCTCGGCGCCCTCGTAATCGCCCACGTAGGACAGGGCCAGCGCCTTGTGATAGCGGGCGAAGCGAGCCAGGCCGGGTTCACCGGCGACGCTGTCGAACCGCGCCAGCGCGGCGCCCATGTTGCCCTGGCCCAGTTCCATCCAGGCGGCCAGCAGCCCGTCGACCAGCGGGCCGATGGCACGGCTCTGCTCGATGCGGGTCAGCACCGAGGCGTAATCCTCGCGTTTCACCGCATCGACGATCAGGGCCATGTGGCCGACCTGGCTGTCGATGTTCATCTCGTCCAGCCGCTGTGCCGGGCTGAGGGCGGCATCCACCGCCCCGGCGGAGACCTGGGCCATGATCAGCCCATCGAGCAGCAGCGGTTCGCGCGGCTGGTCGCCGAGCGCACGCATGTAGTAGTGGATCGCCGCATCATAGTCGGAGGTTAGCCGGGCCTGGCGCGCGGCAAGGTAGTTGCCGGCCAGGTCCGCCGCCGCCACGGGCAACGGCAGCAGGACGGCGCAGGTCAGCGCCGTCAGCGATGCGGAGAGCTTCATTCCTGTCATGCCGTACCTCTCGGTATTTCTGGTCAGCCGAGACTAGAAGCGGGCGGTCGCGAAAGCAATGAGGGGCGCCCGATGGACGCCCCTGCTCGCGGAATTGTTCCCGCGAAGTTTACATATTGGGATAGTTGGGCCCGTCACCGCCCTGGGGCGTGGTCCAGTTGATGTTCTGGGCCGGGTCCTTGATGTCGCAGGTCTTGCAGTGGACGCAGTTCTGGAAGTTGATCTGGAACCGCTTGTCGTCCCCTTCGCCGATGAATTCGTAGACCCCGGCCGGGCAGTAGCGCGCCGAGGGGCCGCCGTATTTCGGCAGGTTCTCCCGCACGGGCAGGTCCGGATCGGCCAGCTTCAGGTGGCAGGGCTGGCTTTCCTCATGGTTGGTGGCCGCGAAGGAGACGTTGGTCAGCCGGTCGAAGCTGATCTTGCCGTCGGGCTTGGGATAGTCGATCGGCTTGTGCTTCGATGCCTCTTCGGTCGCCTCGGCGTCGGTCTTGCCGTGGCCCAGGGTGCCCAGCAGGGAGAAGCCGAAGGTGTTGGTCCACATGTCCATGCCGCCGAGCGCCAGGCTGGCGGTCAGGCCGTACTTGGACCACAGCGGCTTCACGTTGCGGACCTTCTTCAGGTCCTTGCCGATGGCGCCCGAGCGCACCTCGTCTTCGTAGGCGGTCAGCTCATCCGAGCTGCGGCCGGCCTGCAGCGCCTCATAGGCGGCCTCGGCGGCGGCCTTGCCCGAGAGCATGGCGTTATGGTTGCCCTTGATGCGCGGCACGTTGACCATGCCCACCGAACAGCCCAGCAGGGCGGCGCCCGGCACGGTCATCTTCGGCATCGACTGATAACCGCCCTCGGAAATGGCGCGGGCGCCGTAGGCCACGCGCTTGCCGCCTTCCAGCAGGTCCTTGACGATCGGGTGATGCTTGAATCGCTGGAATTCCATGTAGGGGAAGAGGTGCGGGTTCTTGTAGTTCAGGTGCACCACGAAGCCCACGTAGACCTGGTTGTTCTCCAGGTGGTAGATGAAGGACCCGCCGCCGGCGTTCTTGCCCAGGGGCCAGCCCATGGTGTGGGTCACGGACCCTTCCTTGTGCTTGGCCGGGTCGATTTCCCAGATTTCCTTCATCCCGAGGCCGAACTTCTGCGGCTCATGGCCCTTCGACAGCTCGTACTTGTTGATCAGCTCCTTGGCGAGCGAGCCGCGCACGCCCTCGGAGATGAAGACATACTTGCCGTGCAGCTCCATCCCCGGCTCGTAGCCCGGGCCCTCGGTGCCGTCGGGGTTGCGGCCGAACTCGCCGGCCACGACGCCCTTCACCACGTCGCCGTCATAGACCAGCTCGGAACAGGCCATGCCGGGGAAGATCTCGACCCCCAGCTCCTCGGCCTGTTCGGCCATCCAGCGGCAGACGTTGCCCATCGACACGATGTAGTTGCCGTGGTTGTTCATCAGCGGCGGCATGGGGAAGTTGGGCACGCGGATCTGGCCCGCTTCGCCCAGCATGTAGAAATTGTCGTCCTTGACCGGCGTGTTCAGCGGCGCGCCCTTTTCCTTCCAGTCGGGGATCAGCGCGTCCAGGCCACAGGGGTCCAGCACGGCGCCCGAGAGGATGTGTGCGCCCACTTCCGAGCCCTTCTCCAGCACCACGACCTCCAGGTCGGAATCGAGCTGTTTCAGGCGGATGGCGGCGGACAGACCGGCGGGGCCGGCCCCGACGATCACCACGTCATATTCCATCGTTTCGCGTTGTGTCTCGGACATGTTGGCTTCCCTGTCGGCGTGGCTTTGTTATGGGCTTCGAAATTTTCTTTCGCATCGTTAGCCGCTTCGCGGCGCGCTGGTCAATTGCAACGATGCGTCATGAACTGCTGTTATCGCTCGCGTTTTCCGGCGTTTCCGCTGTGTCGTCGCCCAACAGATAGCGCGGACCGGCGCCAAGGCGAGCGGCCCGGTCCCCCGGGTTGTAGAGCGCGCAGCGCTCAAGAGAGAGGCAGCCGCAGCCGATGCAACCATCCAGATCGTCACGCAGTTTGGTCAGCTGGGCGATGCGGCGGTCCAGGTCGGCGCGGTAGTGGGCGGACAGGCGGCGCCAGTCGGCGGCCGTGGGCGTGCGGCCCCGGGGCAGGGTGGCCAGCTGGGCACGGATCTCGGCGATCGAGCCGCCCAGGCTCTGGGCGATCAGCACGAAGGACAGGCGGCGGATGTCGGCCCGCTCATAGCGGCGCTGGCCCGCCTCGTTGCGCCAGGGCGCGATCAACCCCTCGCTTTCGTAGTAGCGGATCGCCGAGACCGACAGGCCCGTTCGGGTGGCCATGGCGCCGATGGACAGGCTGTCGCGACGCGCAGTTCTACGTATGCTATTGGATTGTCTCATTTCTTTCCCCTTGCCCTAAAGTTTACTTTAGCTATCAGGATTGGAAAGGTCGAAATTCAGCCCAAGACAGGACACCGAAGAGATGATCCGACTGGACCACGCCAACATCACCGTGGACGACCCCGACGCGACCGCCGCCTGGCTGTGCGATGTCTTTGGCTGGCAGGTGCTGTGGCGCGGGTCGGGCATCGAGGTCGGTCGGACGGTCCATGTGGGCACCGACGACAGCTATATCGCGCTTTTCACCTTCGGCGGGCCGAATGCGCCGCGTCCGGCGCGATACCGGACACAGGGCATGCTGAATCAGCTGTCGGTGCTGACGGAGGAGGATATCGGCGCGGTGGAAGCACGGGTGGCCAACGCCGGGTTCGAGCCGATCAACCACCGCGAGGCCGGTGCGCGCCGGCGCTTCTGTTTCCTCGACCACGATGGAATCGAATGGGAAGTGGCGGCGCGGCAGGGGTAGCGCGCCACCGCTCACGCGCAGACGGGCCCTGCCGGCAGCGCCCGCAATTCGCTTGCAAAGGCGCCCTGCTTTGGGTCAGGTAACCGAACGACGAGATTTGAGAGAGGGGCCCTCGCAGGCCCCTTTCTCCGTGCCATGGAGGGCCGAATGGAAAAAGTACCGATGACCCGCACTGGCTTCCAGCAGCTTGAAGCCGAGTTGAAACAGTTGAAATCCGTGGAACGTCCCGAGATCATTCGCGCGATTTCCGAAGCACGGGAGCACGGCGACCTTTCGGAAAACGCCGAGTACCATTCCGCCCGCGAGAAGCAGAGCTTCATCGAGGGCCGGATCAAGGAAATCGAGGGCCTGCTGGGCCTGGCCGAAGTGATCGACCCCAAGACCCTGTCGGGCAGCATCAAGTTCGGGGCCACCGTCACCCTGGTCGACGAGGATACCGACGAGGAGAAGACCTGGCAGATCGTAGGCGAGCAGGAGGCCAACATCGAGAAGGGCCTGCTGAACATCCGCTCGCCCATTGCCCGGGCGCTGATCGGCAAGGAAGAAGGCGATTCCGTCGAGGTCCGCACGCCGGGTGGTGAAAAATCCTACGAAGTGCTGAAGATCAGCTATCAATAAGACGAACGCTGACGAGACGGATACCTGCCTTGACCAAGCCAGGCGGCGACAGTGCCGCGGACCACAAAGGTGGAACGGGGAGCACGGCGCCGCAATGGCGCCGCGTCTTCGCCCAAAGCCGTTTCGGAGCCAACAAGCAGCTTGGGGAAAGGGCCGCTGCGGCCCGTACCCCGGTTGACAGTGGTCTGCAGAGGGCCGGGATGAGCGAGAGCCAGACAAGCAAGTCGACCCTTGTCGGCGCCTATGACAGCAAGCACCGCCCGGGAGTGTCGGTGGCCGAAGCGGTCGCCGTGCTGGCCAGCCTGGCCTGGGTTCTGGGCGCGGCGGTCTATTTCCTCTTTCTCTACGACGCGGACGCCGGCGACGGCGACCGCCTGCGGTCGCTGCAACTGGTGCTGACGGTCTTTGCCGTGCTGATGCCGGTGGCGATGATCTGGGTGGCGGCGATGGCCGCGCGTTCGGCCCGGGTCATGCGCGAGGAGAGCCTGCGGCTGCGCACCGCCATCGACGCGATCCGCCAGGCCTATGTCAGCCAGAACCAGAAGGGGGGCGACGCCTCGATCGCGCGCAAGCTCGACGAGATCGCCATGGCACAGCGCAAGACCGAGACGGCGCTGCTGACCTTCTCCTCGATCCGCGATCATTCCGCCCCGGCAGATGCCGCGCCGCAGCCGGCGCTGGCGACGCCCGCGCCCAGGCCGCAGGATGCGGACCAGGCGCCGCTTCCCCTGGGCACGCCGGAAGAGGCGCCGCAGGTGCCGGTGGTGAAGGACGATTTCGTCCGCGCCCTGAACTTCCCCGAAACGGCGGAGGACGAGGAAGGCTTCGCCGCGCTGCGCAAGGCGCTGAAGGACCGGCAGACGGCCCTGCTGATCCAGGCGGCGCAGGACGTGCTGACTCTGCTCAGCCAGGACGGCATCTACATGGATGACCTGCGCCCCGACACCGCGCGGTCGGAAATCTGGCGTCGCTTCGCCGCCGGGGAACGCGGCCGGCAGATCGCGGCCCTGGGTGGCATCCGCGACCGCAGCTCGCTGGCGCTGGCGGCGGGCCGGATGAAACAGGATCCGATCTTCCGCGATGCCGCGCATCATTTCCTGCGCCGCTTCGACAAGATGTTCGTGGAGTTCGAGAAGACCGGCAGCGACCAGGACATCCAGGACCTGGCCGACACCCGCACCGCCCGCGCCTTCATGCTGCTGGGACGGGTGGCCGGGATCTTCGACTGATCCCGCTTGCAGGAGACATGAAAAAGGCGCGTCCGGGACAGCCGGCGCGCCTTTTTCGCATCCTGTGGGCCGATCGCTCGCTGGCTCAGTTCAGCCGGGCGACCACATAGGCGGCGAGGTCCGACAGGGTGTCGCGCAGCTCGCTCTGCGGCAGGACCTGCAGGGCGCGTCGGGCTGTCTCGGACCAGTCCAGCGCGGTCTGGCGGGTGCTTTCCAGCGTGTCGTGCTTGGCGAACAGCGCCATGGCCTGATCCAGGTCGCCTTCGACCTGCTTGCCGCGGGCGATGGTGCGGGTCCAGAAGGCCATTTCCTCCTCATCCGCCGCCGCTATGGCGCGGATCACCGGCAGGGTCATCTTGCGTTCGCGGAAGTCGTCGCCGACGTTCTTGCCGGTCTGGCCGCTGTCGCCCAGGTAATCCAGCAGGTCGTCCGCCATCTGGAACGCGATGCCCAGGGCGTCGCCATAGGTATAAAGCGCCTCGATATGCTCTTCCGGCGCCTCCGCCAATACGGCGCCCGATTGCGTCGCCGCCGAGAACAGCGCGGCGGTCTTGCCGCGCACCACCGTCAGATAGGTCTCTTCGGTTGTCTTCAGTTCCTGCGCCACCGACAGCTGCAGCACCTCGCCCTCGGTGATGACCGCCGCGGACGACGACAGGATGTCGAGGACGCGCAGGTTGCCGGGCTCGACCATCATCTGGAAGGCACGGGCAAAGAGATAGTCGCCGACCAGCACCGAGGACTGGTTGTCCCACAGCAGGTTGGCCGTGGGCCGGCCGCGCCGCTGCTGGCTTTCGTCGACCACGTCGTCATGCAGCAGGGTGGCGGTGTGGATGAATTCCACCGTGGTGGCCAGATGGATGTGGTAGGGGCCGGTGTAGCCGCACATTTTGGCCGCAGCCAGCACCAGCATCGGGCGCAGGCGCTTGCCGCCGGCCTCGATCAGGTGCGCGGTGACCTCGGGGATGCGGGGGGCGTGTTTCGACGCCATGCGCTCCTTGATGAGGGTATTCACTGCGTCCAGCTCGGCCGACAGGGCGGCGGCCAGTGCGTCGTTGGGTTTCATCTCGGCTTGGCTCACCCAGGCTCTCCCGTCATTTCATGGCCCCGGTGGGGCGGCTGGCCCGTCAAGAAACTGGCGTTCGGCGCAGGGCTTCTGTAGGGCTGGGCGCATGAAAGAGCTTCTGCGCAGTACCGATCCGACACAAATGGCATTCGCCCAGGCCCTGCTTCAGGGGGAGGATATAGACTGCTTTGAAATGGACGTAAACATGAGCGTTCTGGATGGTTCGCTCGGCATTTTGCCGCGCCGTCTGATGGTGCGCGATGACGATTTTGACGCCGCGGCAGAGGTGATGCGGGACAACGGCCTGCCGGTCACGTCGTGAGCACGCCGGAGGCCGTCGCAGGGGGCTGGCCCGAGGCCGAACTGAGTGCCGACAAGTTCCTGGGCGGGCGGCTGGTGTTGCGCCAGCCCCGCAAGGGCTATCGCGCCGGGGCCGATCCGGTGCTGCTGGCGGCCGCGGTGCTGGCCCGGCCGGGCGAAAGCCTGCTGGACCTGGGCTGCGGCGCGGGCACGGCGGCGCTCTGTGCCGGAGCGCGAGTGCCGGGGCTGCGCCTGGCGGGGCTGGAACGTCAGCCCGCCTATGCCGAGCTGGCCCGGCGCAATGCCCGCGAGAACGGGCTGGAGATGACGGTGACCTGCGGTGACCTGACGGTGATGCCCGAGGCGCTGCGCCAGCAGCAGTTCCACCATGTCATCGCCAATCCCCCCTATTTCCGCCGCGACGCCTCTGTCCGCGCCCGGGCCGACGACCGCGAAGGCGCCCTGGGCGAGGAAACCCCGCTGGCCCTCTGGGTCGATGCCGCCGCGCGCCGCTGCCGGCCCGGAGGCACCGTCACCTTCATCCACCGGGCCGAACGATTGCCGGATCTGATGACGGCCTTCGCCGCGCGACTTGGCTCGCTGGAGCTGAAACCGCTGGTGCCGCGCGCAGGACGCGAAAGCCAGCTTGTGCTGCTGCGCGGGCGCAAGGGCGGGCGCGCCGCCTTCCGCCTGCACGCGGGTCTTCTGCTGCATGAGGGGGAGGCGCATTCGGAGCTGGGCAGCGATTACACGGATGAGGCGAGTCGCATCATGCGGGCTGCCGCGCCGCTGGAGTTCGCCGTCTAGGCGAAAAGATGCGGGCGATTTGCGCCTTTCCCCCGCCCAAACCCGCACATTTACGCCGGTTTAAGCGCTTGGGAAGGATGCTTCATCGTGGTGCGTGACAGAAATATGAAAATGTGCTGCACTGAAGATGTTCACCATAGAGAGGAGTGTCCCCAATGAGCCTGTCTTCCCATGTTGAGGAACTGAAGAAGAAACATGCCCACCTCTCGGCGGCCGTGGATGAAGCCCAACGGTCGCCCGGCGTCTCGTCTTCCGAGATCACCGCAATGAAGAAGCAGAAGCTTCGCCTGAAGGAAGAGATTACCCGCCTGGCCCCCGCGCACTGAGCGTGACCCGGGTGTGACGATCACCCTGACCGTCGTCGGCCAGGGTGCCACGACCGAACACCTTCCGAAAATCCCCCCAAGACCCAGGGCGGCGAGCATCAGGCTTCGCCGCCCTTTCATTTGCGGCAGCGCGCGGAGGCCCGAGGGGGCGCGGCGTCGGGGGGCACCGGCACGACAGCGGAGATGCGAAAAGGCGCCGGGGGTGCCGGCGCCTTTGAAGGGTGTTTGCGGTGTGTGCAGGCTCAGACGAAGAACTGTCCGCCGTTGGCGGTGATGGTTGAGCCATTGACGAAGGTTGCGTCATCGTCAGCCAGGAAGAGCACGCAGCGGGCGATCTCCTCCGGTTCGCCCAGGCGGCCGGTGGGGATCTGCGCGATGATCGACTCGCGCACCTTCTCCGGCACGGCCATGACCATCTCGGTCGCGATGTAGCCAGGGCAGATGGCGTTGGCGGTGATGCCGAAACGCGCGCCTTCCTGAGCCAGGGATTTCACGATGCCCAGATCGCCCGCCTTGGTGGCGGCATAGTTCACCTGCCCGAACTGGCCCTTCTGCCCGTTGATCGAAGAGATCACGATGACGCGGCCGAACTTGCGTTCGCGCATGCCGGGCCAGACGGGGTGCACGGTGTTGAAGACGCCGGTGAGGTTGGTGTTGACCACCTCGGACCACTGGTCGGGCCTCATCTTGTGGAAGGGCGCGTCACGGGTGATGCCTGCGTTGGCCACCACCACGTCGATCGGACCCAGGTCCGCCTCGACCTTTTCGATGCCGGCCTTGCTGTCCTCGTAGGAGGAGACATCCCACTTGTAGGTGTGAATGCCGGTTTCCTCGGTGAAGGCGGCGGCGGCGGCCTCATTGCCGGCGAAGGTCGCGGCCACCTGATAGCCCGCCCCCTTCAGCGCCTTGGAAATTGCCGCGCCGATGCCGCGCGTGCCGCCGGTGACGAGAGCTGTACGAGCCATGTTTTCCTCCCACTTAAAATACTTTGCTCAGTAATACGGTTACAAAACACAATTCCATGACGCAATAAAATTTCTCAACCGATTTCGGCTGTGCCGGGCGCCGGGGTACGTGTTTTCACGTATCTGAGACGATGAAGATCACAGATACAAGAAAGGCGCCCGTTGGGGCGCCTTTCTGTCGCAGGTCAGGGGCGTTCGAGGCACATGGCAACGCCCATGCCGCCACCGATGCAGAGCGTGGCGAGGCCCTTTTTCGCCTCGCGGCGCTTCATCTCGAACAGAAGCGTGTTGAGGATTCGGCACCCCGAGGCACCGATCGGGTGGCCGATGGCGATGGCGCCGCCGTTCACGTTCACGATCGACGGATCCCAGCCCATGTCCTTGTTCACGGCACAGGCCTGGGCGGCGAAGGCCTCGTTCGCCTCCACCAGGTCCAGGTCGCTGACGGCCCAGCCGGCCTTTTCCAGCGCCTTCTTCGACGCCGGGATCGGTCCGGTGCCCATGATCGACGGGTCGAGACCGGCGGTGGCGTAGGAGGCGATGCGGGCCAGCGGTTCCAGGCCGCGCTTTTCGGCTTCCTCGGCGGACATCAGCAACACGGCGGCAGCACCGTCGTTGATGCCGGAGGCGTTGGCCGCAGTGACCGAGCCGTCCTTGGTGAAGGCGGGGCGCAGCTTCTGCATCGCTTCCATCGTGGCGCCGTGGCGGATGTATTCATCCTGGTCGACCACGGTCTCGCCCTTGCGGGTCTTCACGGTGAAGGGAAGGATCTCATCCTTGAACTTGCCGGCGGCCTGCGCAGCCTCGGCCTTGTTCTGCGATGCGACGGCGAACTCGTCCTGCATGTCGCGGGAGATCTGCCACTGGTTGGCCACGTTCTCGGCGGTCTGGCCCATGTGGTAGCCGTTGAAGGCGTCCCACAACCCGTCGCGGATCATCGAGTCGATATAGGAGACGTCGCCCATCTTGGTGCCGGTGCGCAGGTGCGCCACATGGGGGGCCAGAGACATGTTCTCCTGGCCGCCGGCGGCGACGATGGCGGCATCCCCCAGCATAACGTGCTGGGCGCCCAGGGCCACGGCGCGCAGGCCCGAGCCACAGACCTGGTTGATGCCCCAGGCGGCCGATTCGATCGGCAGGCCGGCGTTGATATGGGCCTGGCGCGCGGGGTTCTGGCCCTGGCCCGCGGTCAGGACCTGGCCCAGGATGGTCTCGGAAACCTCGGACTTGTCGATGCCGGCGCGGGCGACGATTTCGCTCAGCACGGCGGCGCCCAGGTCATGGGCGGGCGTGGTCGCGAAAGAACCGAGGAAGGATCCGACGGGCGTCCGGGCCGCGGATACGATTACGACATTGGTCATGTAGGTCCTCCACCTGATGGGCCGAGGCTGTCCCCAGGCCCTTGCCTTGTGGATAGAACATCTGACGCCTTGCCTCAATGGTCCATACTGCGGCGCAGCGACGCCGGCAGTGGCCAGCCCAGCAGGGAAGGGGCGACCCGGGCGCGCTGCCGCCGGTCGCGCGGGGTCAGCTGTTGCTCTTGGCCCAGGACGGGTAGAGCGTGGGGGCGGCGAAGTAGAACCCCTGCAGGTACTCGATGTCGTTCTCGGCCATCCAGGCGGCATCCTCCTCCCGCTCCACCCCTTTGGCGACGGTGAACATGTCCAGTTGATGCGCGATGACCAGCAACGCCTTCACCAGGACCTGGTTGTCCGGGGTCTCGGCGATCCCGCGGGTGAAGCTGTCGTCGATCTTCAGGATGTCGAAATAGAAATCCTTCAGGTAGCGGAAGGAGGTGTAGCCGGACCCGAAATCGTCCAGTGCGAAGGAGACGCCGCGCGCCTGCAGGTCGCGCATGAAATAGGTGACCAGTTCCGGCACATGCATGGCCGACCGTTCGCTGATCTCCAGGATCAGTCGCTCCGCCACGGTGGGATCAGCCTCCAGGCCGCGCTGCAGGGTCAGCATCCAGTTGGGATAGCCGATGGACCGGGCGGACATGTTGACCGACAGGCGCAGGCCGGGCGTGTCCTTCAGCGCCGCCAGCCCGATTTCCAGCGACTGGCAATCCAGGATGCGGCCCAGTTCCAGCCCCTCGGTCTGGTTGATGAATTCGCGGGAGGGGATGATGCGGCCGGCGGGATCGAAGATGCGCAGCAGGCCCTCGTAGAAGGCGATCTGCCCGGTGTCGGCGCGCAGGATTGGCTGGTAGGCCAGCGCGACCTCCCCTGCTTCGGCGGCATGGGCGACGGTTTCCAGAAGGTTGGCGTCGCGCGTGGTGATGGCATAGGTCAGGGGATCCTCCCAACCCTTGGGCACCTCTGTCCAGTTCGACTTGTATCCCGCCATCACTTGATGCCTCCTGACCGCACGGGTGATAGCAGGACAGAGGTCAACAGGGGGTTAAGTCCATGGCGCAACAGGAACTGCAACGCTGCAACTGGGTCGGGTCCGATCCGATCTACCAAGCCTATCACGACGAGGAATGGGGCGTGCCCGAACGCGACAGTCGCGCGCTTTGGGAAAAGCTGGTGCTGGACGGCTTCCAGGCCGGGCTCAGCTGGATCACCATCCTCAAGAAGCGTGACAATTTCCGCAATGCCTTCAACGGCTTCGATCCCCATGTCATCGCCGGTTGGGGCGAGGCGGAGGTGCAGGCGCTGCTGGGCGATCCGGGCATCATCCGCCATCGCGGCAAGATCGAGGCGACCATCGGCAATGCCCGCGCCTGGATCGAGATCGAGGCGCGCGAGGGCTTCGACCAGTTCCTGTGGCGCTACGTCGACGGGGTGGCCCTGCAGCCCCGCTTCGCCACCCAGGCCGAGGTGCCTCCCTCGACGACCCTGTCGGAACAGGTGTCCAAGGATCTGCGCAAGGCCGGTTTCCGCTTCGTCGGCCCGACCATCGTCTATGCCTTCATGGAGGCCTGCGGCCTGGTCAACGACCATCTCGTGGGGTGCCATTGTCACGACCGCGTGGCGGCGATGAAGGCGGGCTGAGCTCGGCGCGCGACGGGATCGCCCGTGACGGCCTCCCTCTTGGAACGTCGCCGGGAAAGGGGGTTCTCAAGTGGGGTCTTGCTCAATATAATGAGCGCATATGCGCGCGGGTTCGCCCGGCCTCTTCACCCCAAGCCTACAGGAACAGCCCCATGAACGAGATCTCCAACTCGCTGGTCGCGGCCGACATCGCCCATTCCATGCACCCCTACACCAACATGCGCGCCCATGAGGAGCAAGGCCCGATGGTGATCGCGCGCGGCGAGGGCATCCGTGTCTTCGACGACAAGGGCAAGGAATACATCGAGGGCATGGCCGGCCTGTGGTCCGTCGCCGTCGGTTTCTCCGAGAGCCGGCTGAAGGATGCGGCGATGAAGCAGATGGAGCTTCTGCCCTACTACCACACCTTCGCCCACAAGGCGCATGAACCCTCGATCCGCCTGGCCGAGAAGCTGGCGGAGATGACCCCGGGCGATCTGAACCACTGCTTCTTCACCAACTCCGGGTCCGAGGCCAACGATACCGTCGTGAAGATGGTCTGGTTCATGAACAACGCCCTGGGCCGTCCGAACAAGAAGAAGTTCCTGGCGCGCAACAAGGGCTATCACGGCATTACCATCGCCTCCGGCTCTCTGACCGGCCTGCCGGCGAACCACGGCGATTTCGACCTGCCCGCGATTCCCGTCACCCACCTGACCACCCCGCATCACTGGCGCTTCGCCAACGAGGGCGAGGATGAGGCCGCCTTCTGCGCCCGCCTGCTGAAGGAACTGGAGGACACGATCGAGGCCGAGGGCGCCGACAACATCGCCGCCTTCATCGGCGAGCCGGTTATGGGCGCCGGCGGCGTCATGGTGCCGCCCGCGGGCTACTGGGAAGGTGTGTCGGAGATCTGCCGCAAGAACGACATCCTGGTCGTGGCGGACGAGGTGATCTGCGGCTTCGGGCGCTGCGGCACGACCTTCGCCTGTGAAAAATACGGCTTCCAGCCGGACATCCTGGTGCTGTCGAAGCAGATCAGTTCCTCCTACATGCCGCTGGCCGCGATCATGGTGTCGGATGCCGTCTACAACGCCATCGCCGACAATACCGCCAAGCTGGGCACCTTCGGTCACGGCTTCACCGGCTCGGGTCACCCCGTCGCCACCGCCGTCGGCTTGGAGAACCTGGCAATCATCGAGGAGAAGGGCCTGGTCGCCAATGCCGCCGCCCTGGAAGAGACCTTCCAGCAGGGGCTGCGCAAGGCTTTCGCCGATCACCCGCTGGTGGGCGAGGTGCGCGGCACCGGCCTGATCGCGGGGATCGAGCTGGTGGCGGCCAAGACCGTCGGCTCGGCCTTCGATCCGAAGAAGAAGGTGGGCGCGAAATGTGCCGACATCGCCGCCGAGGAAGGGCTGATCAGCCGCGCGGTGGGGGACACCATGGCGCTTTGCCCGCCGCTGATCGTCACCGAGGACGACATAGCCGAGATCATCACCCGCATGGGCCGGGCGCTGGATCGCACGCTGGAATGGTGCAAGGCCGAAGGTCTGGTCTGACCCGACCCGAACATCGGAAAATGACTGCGCGCGGGTCCCCTCGGGGGCCCGCGTTTTTCGTATGCCGTGGCGTCCGGATCTGCGCGTCGGGGGGGGGGCGGGGGTAGGGGCGTGCCGCCTGTCCGACGTGGTGCAGAGGGGCCTTGCGCGACCTGCCGCCGGAGGTGCGGCAACGACATGCGCATCGGGCGGGCCCGCCCCGCCGCGCTGCGGCGATCACTGGCGCCTTTTCGCCCATGGGATGTGGCGACCTTCACGATTCATCTAGCGCTTCTCGGGTGATTGGCGGTATTCTGCCGATCCGTAACCCCCCGGAGTCGCGGCATTAATCCTGCTGCACCCAAGAAAGACAGGCGCTTGCGAAATTGCCCGTGAACCATCGGCGGCTTTGCCGCGTTGCGGAAGGAACGTTCTGGCAGTCCCCTGCCGGAATCCGGGCACGGGATTGCCTTCTCGACCGCTGCGCGGGAGCTTTCGGTGACCCAACGGGAAAATGGTTTCATCAAGGGATATTGCATGCTGCCGAACATCTCCTCTGCTCGCCCCAAGGCGGGTACCCCTTCCTCGAAGACCTCTGTCACCAAGCTGGCCGCCCAGGCTGACACCGGACCCGGCGCGCTCCGCCGGCGCCAGATCTTGGGCCTTCTGGCTGGTAGCACGGCGCTGGTGGGCGCCGGTCTTGCCGGGGCCGCACGGGCCCAGGAGCAGGATGGCGCGACCGACGCGCAGGCGCCCGAGGCGCCGACTGCACCCGAGGCCCAGCCGTTCAGCTACGAGGCGCTGATCGAGACGATGCGCCAGCGCGCGGGCGAGGACTGGCAGGCCCCCCCGAAGGCCGAGGGCTTCTTCACCGAGCTGAGCTACGACGGCTACCAGCGCATCCAGTACGACCCCAAGCAGGCCAGGTGGAACGACGGGGGGCTCTTCCGTCTTCATGCCTTCCACCTGGGCTGGCTCTTCTCCGAGGCGGTGGGTCTCTTCGAGGTCACCGATGGCCAGGCGCGGCCCATGACCTTCTCCACCGACGATTTCATCTACCACGAACCGCTGGGCATCGAGGTGCCCGAGCATCGCCAGATGCCCGGCGTGGCGGGCTTCCGGCTGGCCGCGCCGCTGAACCGGGCCGATCTCTACGACGAGGTGCTGGCCTTCCTCGGGGCCTCCTACTTCCGCGCGCTCGGCCAGGGCTGCCGCTACGGGCTGTCGGCGCGCGGTCTGGCGGTGAACACCGGCCTGGCCCCGGGCGAGGAATTCCCCCGCTTCGAGAGCTTCTGGATGGAACGTCCCGCCGAGGGCGCGCAAAGCGTCACCGTCTACGCCGCGCTCAACAGCGAAAGCGTCACCGGCGCCTACCGTTTCATCGTCACCCCGGGCGACCCCACGCGGATGGAGGTCGATTGCCACCTCTTCCTGCGGCAGGAGGTCGAACAGCTGGGTATGGCGCCGCTGACCTCGATGTTCCTCTACGGGCCGGTGGATCAGGGCGACTTCGACGACTACCGCCCCGCGGTGCATGACAGCGAGGCCCTGCTGCTGGAGGTGGGTGGCCAGCGCATCTGGCGGCCGCTGAAGAACCCCGGACGGCTGGCGAACTCCTACTTCGAGGCCGACAACCCGCGCGCTTTCGGCCTGGTGCAGCGTCGGCGCGGGTTCGAACATTACCTCGACGCTGGCGCGCGCTACGATCTGCGCCCCTCGCTGATGATCCGCCCGCGGGGGGACTGGGGCAAGGGCCGGCTGCGGCTGGTCGAGATCCCGACCGAGCTGGAAACCAACGACAATATCGTCGCCTTCTGGGTGCCCGAAGGGGATTTCACTCCGGGCCGTGAAATCCACCTGGCCTACGACATGGACTGGGGCATCGGCCCGGGCGAAGTGCCCGCCCGCGTCGCCGGCGTTCGGCGAAGCCTTGCCGGCCATGGCGGCGTTTCGGGCACCGAACCGGCGACGGATCGCCGAAAATTCGTTGTCGATTTCGAAGGGGCGCTTTTGCGGGAACTTCCGGCTGAGGCCGAGGTTTCGCCAGTAGTGCAGGTCACGGGGGGTGAATTGCGCGAGGTGGTGCTGAGCCCGATAGAGGGCCGCGACATCTGGCGCCTCGTGGCCGAGGTCGCAGCAAATGGCGACGAAATTGCGGAAGTGACGGCCCATCTGGAGGGCTACGGCCAGGTCCTCAGTGAAACCTGGGCCTATCAATGGATGAGAGACGCATGAAACAGGACAATATCTTCGGGAACGGGAATACCACCAGCATGACCAGCGCCGAAGCGATCGAAGGGCCGCATTGGGCGCCGCCGGAGGCGCCGCTGGCCATGCCGCGCCAGGTGCTGGAACGTGACGGTGCCGAGGCGCAGGGGGCAGGGCAGAGCCTTCTGGCCCGGCTGCTTCAGCCCTCGCAGTGGGCCTGAGGTTCCCCATGGGTGAAAGACGCTGGGCGCGTGCCGACACTGCCACCCGCGTCACCCGGGCGGTGGCGCTGACCCTCGCAGCCGCAGCGGCGCTGACCGCTACCGGCTTCATGGCCGATGCGGCGCTGGCCGACGGGTTCGACTGGCTCGACGTGCTGCGCTCGGCCCTGGTCTGCGTGACCACGGCCTGGCTGGCCTGGGGGGCCGTGCAGGCGCTGACGGGGCTGGCGCCACGGCGCCGCGTTGAGCGGCGCGAGGCGACCCTGGACTCCCCAGGGGCAGACGCGGCCCAGCGGGTGCCCGGCGAAGGTTCGGAACGTGAACTGGTCCTCCTGGTGCCCATCTGCAACGAGGATCCGGTCGCCACTTTCTCGCGCATCGCGGCCATGGATGCCTCGCTGCACGAGGCCGGCGTCTCTGCCGATGTCGCGGTGCTGTCGGACACCCGCGACGAGGAGGCCGCCCGCGCGGAACGCGACGCCTTCGCCCGGCTGCTGGCGGAAACCGGGGCGGGCGGACGCATGTTCTATCGCCGCCGCCAGGACAACTGGGGCCGCAAGGCCGGCAACGTCGAGGATTTCATCCGCCGCTCCGGCGGGGCGTGGGATTACGCGCTGGTGCTGGACGCCGACAGCCTGATGGAGGGCCGTGCCGTCGCGCAGATGCTGGACCGGATGCGGGCGGAACCGGATCTCGGGCTGTTGCAGACCCTGCCGAACCTGCATTCCGCGCGCTCGGTCTTCGGTCGCGCGCTGCAGTTCTCCGCCGCCTTCTTCTCCCCCGTCTTCTCGCGCGGGCTGGCCCGGATGCAGGGCCGCACCGGCCCCTTCTGGGGCCACAACGCGATGATCCGCATCCGCGCCTTCGCCGAAAGCTGCGCCCTGCCGCCGCTGCGCGGGCGCCCGCCCTTCGGCGGCCCGATCCTCAGCCATGACTACGTCGAGGCCGCGCTGCTGGCCCGCGCCGGCTGGCGTGTGACGCTGGACGAGACGATCCCCGGCTCCTACGAGGAAGGCCCCGACAACATCCTGTCCTTCGCGCGCCGCGACCGCCGCTGGTGCCAGGGCAACCTGCAGCACATCCGCCTGCTGACCACGCCGGGGCTGCACCCCTGGTCGCGGTTCACCTTCCTGCAGGGCATCTTCAGCTACCTGGTGTCGCTGGTCTGGGGGCTGTTCCTGGTCACCTCGATCGCGGCCGCGATCTGGGCGCCCCTGCCGGACTATTTCCCCGATCCGCACCAGCTGTTCCCGGTCTTCCCCAGTGATCGCACGCGCCAGATCGTGGCGCTTGGCATCGGCGTTCTGGGGCTGCTGGTGCTACCGAAACTGGCGATCCTGGCCGGGGCGCTGATCTCTGGCCGGGCGCGGCAGGGCTTCGGCGGCTGGCGCGCCGCCCCGTCGATGCTGGCAGAGCTGCTGCTGTCGTCGATGCTGGCGCCGCTGCACCTGGCCTACCAGACCCGCGCGGTTCTGCAGGTCCTGTCTGGCGCCGATGGTGGCTGGCCCGCCAACCAGCGCGGCGAAGGGCAGCTGACCTTCGGCGAAAGCCTGGCGGCCGGCGCCTGGATCAGCGTCATCGGCGCGGCGGGTCTCGGCCTGGTGGCCTGGGTCGCCCCCGAATTGACGCTCTGGCTGCTGCCCGTGGGTGGGCCGATGCTGCTGGCGCCGCTGCTGATCTGGGCCAGTTCTTTGCCGCTGGACAACTGGCTGTTCCGCAGCCCGGAAGAGGCCGATCCGTCCCCCGTCATCACCCGCTGGCGCGAGATCCACGGCCGCTGGACCGGGGCGCCCGGGGCGGACCAGGCGCAGGCCGGCGCGGCCCGTGTAGTTGCCCCGACGGGCTTGCCCGCCGAGTAGGCCCGAGGGATCGGAAGGTCAGGTTTACTTCCCCGCGCGCGCCCGGCACTCTGCCCGGAAAGTTCCGGCATCAGAGGACGAGCAGGCATGGCGAGCAAGGCGCGCGCGGCGGTGGAATGTATTGAAAATACTGAGGAAAAATCGCCTGAGGGTGAGCTGGCCTCGATCCCCGCGACGGGAATCGACTGGGCGGACGCCTTCGACAACCGGGGCCATGTGCCCGGCGCAGCCGAGCTGCTGAAAAGCGGCCGCGAAGAGGCCGTCGCCTTCCGCGAATCCGTCTCCAACGCCGAGTTCGACGTGCCCTATGGCGAGGGGCCCCGGCAGGTGATGGACCTCTACTGGCCCAGCTGTGCGCCCCGCGGCCTTGCCGTCTTCCTGCACGGGGGCTACTGGCACAAGCTGTCGAAGGACGACTGGTCGCACATGGCTTCAGGCGCATTGGCACAGGGCTGGGCCATGGCGATCCCCTCCTACACGCTGGCGCCCAAGGCGCGGCTGTCGGACATGGTGCGCGAGGCCGCGCGCGCGGTGACGGCGGCGGCGCGGCGCGTCGAGGGGCCGATCCGGGTGGCGGGCCATTCCGCGGGCGGACACCTCGCCCTGCGCCTGGCCTGCGAGGATGCGCCGCTGGCGCCTGCCGTGGCGCGGCGCATCGCGCGGGTCGTCTCGATCTCGGGCCTGCATGATCTGCGCCCGCTGCGCCGCAGCCCGATGAACGACACCCTGAGCATCGACGCGGAGGAAGCCACCGCCGAAAGCCCCGCGCTGCTGGCCCCGCGTGCCGACACCGATGCGATCCTCTGGGTCGGCGGTGAGGAGCGGCCGGAGTTCCTGCGCCAGACCGCCCTGATGGCCGAGGCCTGGCAGGGCCGCATCGCCCGCCTGCGCCGGGTGATCGAGAACGGGCGCCATCATTTCGACGTGGTCGACGGCCTCTGCGTGCCGGGATCGCCACTTGGCGAGGCCTTTCTGGGGCGCAACTGAGGACGCCCCGCCCGGGCGCGTTGGCTGACCCGAGTTTTGCCTTGCACTGCGTCGCCCGGCCCGGTTTGATCGCCCCTGCCAGCGGGGATCCACCCCGTGAAGGGGCCGCAGCGGCCCTGCCAAAGGGAGAGTGAGAATGAACCGCACCAAGCTGGGCGCCGCCCTGATGCTGTCTGTCGCCATGGCCCCCGCCATGAGCGCTGCAGAGACCCTGAAGATCGGGATCCTGACCACCACCTCCGGCCCGCCGGCGGTTTTGGGCGAACACGCCCGCGATGGTGCCCTGTTGGCGGCCGAGCAGCTGGGCATGGTCGGCGGCATGGAGACCGAGATCCTGGTGGTCGACGCCGAGGGCAAGCCCGACGTGGCCGCCCAGAAGGCGCGGGAACTGGTGGAGCGTGACGAGGTCGATTTCGTCATCGGCCCGATCTTTTCCAACGTCATGGGCGCCATCGCGGGTCCGGTCACCGAAAGCGCCTTCCTGCTCAGCCCGAACGCCGGGCCGTCGGTCTTTGCCGGTGAGGGCTGCGATCCGAACCTCTTCGTCGTGGCCTACCAGAACGACCAGATGCCCACGGTGATCGCCAAGCACATGAACGACGAGGGCATCGGCGATGCCTTCATCCTGGCGCCCAACTACCAGGCCGGGAAGGACAGCCTGAACGGCTTCAAGTCCGTCTTCGAGGGCACCGTCACCTCCGAACTTTACGTGCAGCTGGGTCAGCTGGACTATCAGGCGGAACTGGCGCAGATCGCCGCGATGCAGCCCTCGGCCGTCTATGCCTTCCTGCCGGGCGGCATGGGCGTGAATTTCGTCAAGCAATACGATCAGGCGGGGCTGAAAAGCATCCCGCTGATGACCGCCTTCACCGTGGATGAAACCACGCTGCCCGCCGAACAGGACGCGGCCCTGGGCATGCTGTCGGGCACCAACTGGTCGCCCTCGCTGGACGTGCCGGAAAGCCTGGCCTTCGTCGAGGCGTTTGAGGCCAAGTACGACTATGTTCCCGCCCTGTACGCCGCCGGTGGCTATGACGCGATGATGCTGATCGACAGCGCGGTGAAGAAGGTGGGCAGCCTCGACGACATGGACGCCCTGCGCGCGGCTCTGGAAGAGGCCGATTTCGCTTCGGTGCGCGGCAAGTTCAGCTTCTCGCCCAACCACTTCCCCATCCAGAACTTCTACCTGGCCGAGGCGGTGCAGCGCGAGGATGGCAAATACGCCACCCAGATCGTCGAGACGGTCTGGGAAGACTACGCCGACACCTATGTCGACCAGTGCAAGATGTAAAACGCCCGTGACGGGCTGAACCGAGGGGCCGGGGGAACCCGGCCCCTTTCGCTGCCATCCCCCTGCCTGCCGGAGGCGCCATCCCGTGTTCAATCTTTTCCTGCTGCAGCTTCTGAACGGGGCGCAGTTCGGCATCCTGCTGTTCCTCGTCGCCGCCGGGCTGACGCTGGTCTTCGGCATCATGGACTTCATCAACCTGGCCCATGGCGTCCTCTACATGGTCGGCGCCTACCTGATGGCGACCTTCGCCGGGATGACTGGCAGCTATTGGTTCGGCTTGGCTCTGGCGCTGCCAGCGACGCTGGTCTTCGGGCTGGTGCTGGAGTTCCTGGTGTTCCGAAGGCTCTATGACCGCAGCCATCTGGATCAGGTGCTGGCGACTTTCGGGCTGATCCTGATGCTGTCGGAAGGGGTGAAGATCCTCTGGGGCTCGGCGCCGCTGAACGTGGACATGCCGGCGCTGCTGTCGGGGTCCGTGCCGCTGGCCGGGCCGCTGCAATACCCGGTCTATCGGATCGCCGTGATCGCTGCGGGGCTGGCCAGTGCGGTCGGCCTCTGGGCGCTGATCAACCACACGCGGGCCGGGATGCTGCTGCGGGCGGGTGCGTCGAACCGGCCCATGGTTGCGGCGCTTGGCGTCGACATCTCGCGCCTCTTCATGCTGGTCTTCGCGGGCGGCGCAATGCTGGCGGGGTTCGCGGGCGCCATCGTGGCGCCGATCCTGTCGGTGGATCCGGGCATGGGCGAGTCGATCCTGATCCTGACCTTCGTGGTGATTGTCATCGGCGGGGTGGGATCCATCCGGGGCGCCTTCCTGGCCGCGATCCTGGTGGGCGTCGTCGATACCGTGGGCCGCACCTTCGGGCCGATCTGGCTGCGCATGGTGATGGACCCGGCGGCGGCCTCGCAGACGGGCCGCATGGTGGCGCCGATGCTGGTCTACCTGCTGATGGCCGCGGTCCTCTTCTGGTCACCCACGGGCCTTTTCGGCCGCAAGGGGGCGAAATGAGCACCCCTGCCACCCGCACCCTGGCCCCGCGCCTGAGCGCCGCTCTGGCGATCTTCGTCGTCATGGCCGCCGTGCCGCCCCTGGCGCTGGCCCTGGACGACCCGTTCCTGATGGTCATCGCCAGCCGGATGCTGGTCTTTGCCATCGCCGCCCTGTCGCTGGATCTGATCCTGGGTTACGGCGCCATGGTCAGCTTCGGCCACGCCGCCTACCTTGGCATCGGCGCCTATGCGGTGGCCCTGGGCGCCCGCTGGGGGGTGACCGACCTCCTGGCGCAGATCCTGCTGGGCATGGGGATGTCCGCCGCCTTTGCCACGGTGACCGGGGCGATCAGCCTGCGCACCCGGGGCGTTTATTTCATCATGATCACCCTGGCCTTCGCGCAGATGGCCTATTTCTTCTTCGTGGCGCAGTCCTCGCTGGGGGGCGACGACGGGGTGGCCCTGCAGGCGCGGTCCACCCTGCTGGGCCTGCCGCTGGAGGGGGATCAGACGCTTTACTACACCATCCTCGGCGCGCTGGTGGCGATCTACGCGGGGCTTTACCGGCTGACCCTGTCGCGCTTTGGCCGGGTGCTGAAGGGCACGCGGGAAAACGCGCTGCGCATGCAGGCCATCGGCTATCGCCCCTTCCGCTATCAACTGGTGGCCTATGTCATCGCCGCCTGCCTGTGTTCCGTGGCAGGCGTGCTGCTGGCAAACCTCACTGAATACGTCTCGCCCGCCTACATGAGCTGGCACCGCTCGGGCGAGCTGATCGTGATGCTGGTCTTCGGCGGCATCGGCACGCTGACCGGGGCCGTGGCGGGGGCGCTGGTGGCCGTGGGGCTGGAAGAGCTGCTGGCGGTCTTCTCCGAGCACTGGCGCCTGGGCTTCGGCCTGATCCTGGTGCTGGTGGTGCTGTTCTCGCCCGACGGTCTGACCGGGCTGATGCGGCGCCTCGGGCTGCGGGCGCCCGGCCTGCGCAACGATGGGGAGGGGCGCGGCGATGACTGACCTTCTGGAGGTGCGCGACCTGCGCAAGAATTTCGGCGCGCTGGCGGTGACCGATGGCGTCGACATGCGCGTGGCGGAGGGAGAGCTGCACGCCGTCATCGGCCCCAATGGCGCGGGCAAGACGACGCTGATCGCGCAGCTGTCGGGGCAACTGGCGCCCGACAGTGGCCGGGTGATCTATGCCGGGCGCGACATCACCCGCGCCGACATGGCCGCCCGGGTCGAGGCCGGGTTGGCGCGGTCCTTCCAGATCACCGCGTTGCTTCCGGGCATGACGGTGCTGGAAAATGTTGCGCTGGCGGTGCAGGCGCGCTCCGGCTCCTCCTTCCGGTTCTGGCGCGATGCCGGGTCGGAGGAAATCACCAATGCCCAGGCCCGCATGGCGCTGGACGAGGTCGGGCTGGCCGACCGCGCAGGCGCGCTGGCCTCTGCGCTTTCCCATGGCGAGCAGCGGCAGCTGGAACTGGCCGTGGCCCTGGCCACCAAGCCGCGCCTGTTGCTGCTGGACGAGCCGCTGGCGGGCACCGGCGGGGCCGAGGCGGAGCGGCTGATCGCGTTGATGCAGCGGCTGAAGAAGCGGCTGACGCTGGTGCTGATCGAACATGACATGGACGCGGTGTTCCAGCTGGCCGACCGGATCTCGGTGCTGGTCTACGGGCGCATCGTCGCCTCCGGCCCGCCCGCGGCGGTGCGTGCGGACCCGGCGGTGCGGGCAGCCTATCTCGGCGAAGAGGAGGGCGCGTGATGCTGCGGATCGAGGGGTTGCGGGCCGGCTATGGCGAGGCGCAGGTGCTGCACGGCGTGGACCTCAGCGTCGGTGCGGGGGAGGTGGTCACCCTGATGGGCCGCAATGGCATGGGCAAGACCACGACGATCTCGACCCTGTTCGGCCTGCTGCCCGCGCGCGGCGGCGTGGTGAGCATCGACGGGCGGGACATGACCGGTGCCGGGCCGCATAGGGTGGCACGGGCCGGGCTGGGCCTTGTGCCCGAGGGGCGGCAGGTTTTCCCCAACCTGACGGTGGAGGAAAACCTGGTGGCCACCGCGCGCGGCCGCGGCCCCTGGTCGCTGCAGGCCGTCTGGGATCTGTTCCCCCGGTTGAAGGAACGGCGGCGCAACATGGGCGATCAGCTGTCGGGCGGCGAACAGCAGATGCTGGCCGTGGCGCGTGCGCTGATGACCAACCCCCGGCTGGTGGTGCTGGACGAGGCCACCGAGGGGCTGGCGCCGCTGGTCCGGGAGGAGATCTGGGCCTGCCTGGCGCGCATCCGCGCCGAGGGCGCCGCGATTCTGGTGATCGACAAGAATGCCGATGCGCTGAGCCGTTTTGCCGATCGGCATTACGTGCTGGAGAAGGGCCAGGTGGTCTGGACGGGCAGCAACGCCGACCTGCTGGCTGACGTGGGCGGGGTGAAGGAGCGCTGGCTGCACGTGTGAGGCGGGCCGCGCCTGCCCGGCGTGTCGGGGCCGGGAGGTTCCGGTTCAGAGGTCTCGCCCGGCGGGCGCGGTCCGCCGGGCCTCAACGGGGCATTGCAGCCTGACCGCCGGGGGCGCTGCCCCCGGACCCCCGGAGTATTTTTAGCTGTCGGATAACAGCGGCGCGGCGCGGGATGGGCGACGGGGCGCGAGGGGGGGCAGGGCGTCGCGCGCTCTTGCACCCGGGCGCCGCCCGGCGCATCTTGCCGCCCGAGGAGACCGAAAAGGACAGTTCATGAGCACCCCCCTGATCATCCAGATCCGCTGCCGCCCCGGCACCACCTATGATGTCGCGGGCAAGATCGTCCTGCGGGAGTTCCACTCCGAGCTCTATTCCACCTCCGGCGAGTTCGACCTGCTGCTGAAGGTCTACCCGCCCGAGGATGCCGACGTGGGCCTGTTCGTCGATGAGTGCTTCAAGGGGATCGAGGGGATCGAGCGGACCTTGACCACGCTGACCTTCAAGGCGTTCTGACGCGCCCGCTGGCGATGGCCTGGGCGTGAGGGCGGTCCCGGCGGGGCCGCCTTTTGCATGCGGGGACGGGGGCGTGCAGGGGCGGGCGCCGTTCAGGCCAGTGCCAGCCGAGGCTTTCCGGGGCCTTGCGGAAGGCGAACGTCACCAGGTCGGTTACGACGATGTGTCTGGCCTGCGCCAGGCCGGCGTCATCTTCGGCGCTCACATGCATGTGAAGCCTGTCGGCATCCGCGCGCGGGGGCGCCGGACCGGGAGCAGGGCGGCACGACCCTCGGTCGCAGTGACGTCCACTTCGACCTTGTGGGCAAAGTGATCGCACAGCTTTTGCAGGTATTTGGATCTGTGGGCGGTGGTGTCCCGGGCCTGGGCTGCGGGACTTGGAAAAGTCTTCTCTGATTATTTCTCTAAGGTATGTTCTTGACCACTTGCGGACGACGCGATAGCCCGAAGCCGATGCCGTCAGCCCACTCCCGCCGCGCGTATCCACGCGCACCGGGGACCAGCCAATCGGCGGGACCCCGAGCCCCAGGAGTTATGCATGACCCTTTTCGAGCGTGTTGCCGCGCATCTTCCGCGCCCTGCCGCCCTCTGTGCCGCCGCTGCCCTGATGGCCGGTGCTGCCCACGCCCAGCCCGTCACCTTCGAGACCGCCGAGGGCGCGATGGAGTTGCCCACGGTGCCCGAGACCATCGTCGCCTATGAATTGGCCTCGGTCGACACCCTGGCCGCCCTGGGCCATGTGCCCGCCGGTGTGCCGGGCCCGATCTACGTGCCGCATATCGCCGAGCAGGCCGCAGATGCGGAAACCGTCGGCACCCTGTTCGAGCCCGATTTCGAGGCCGTGGCCGCCATGCAGCCCGACCTCATCGTCGTCGGCCTGCGCTCGCTGAAACAGAAGGACGCGCTGGAGCGGATCGCGCCGGTGGCCGACATGTCCGTGGGACCCGATGCCGTCACCGACGGCCTGGCCCGCCTGGAGGCCTTCGGTGCCCTGCTGGGCGAAGAGGAGAAGGCTGACGAGCTGGCCGCCCAGGTCGAGGAGAAACTGGCCGCCGCCCGGGACGCCGTGGCCGAGCTGGGGGGCAACGCCCTGATCGTGCTGACCAACGGCCCCAAGGTGTCGGCCTATGGCGAAGGCTCGCGCTTCGGCTGGATCCACAGCCAGCTGAACTGGCCCGCCGCCGCCGACTATATCGACGCCACCACCCATGGGGAGGCGATTTCCTTCGAGTATATCGCCGAGGTGAACCCCGATACGCTGATCGTCGTCGATCGCGGCGCGGCCATCCAGGCCGACACGCAAAGCGGGCTGACCACGCTGGACAACGAGCTGGTCCATTCCACCACCGCCTGGAAGGAGGGGCGCGTCCTCTTCGTGCCGGCGGCGGAGATGTACATCTCCTCGGGCGGGGTGCAGTCGCTGATGACCGTGCTGGACGCCATCACCGAGGGTCTTGCGGAGACCGCGTCCTGAAACTGCCGCTAGCCATGCAGGCCCTGGCCGTGCTGGGGCCTCTCGCCATCCTGTCCCTGTTCATCGGTGCCGTGCCGGTGAGCCTGGGGGATTTCCTGCATGATCCGGACAGCCAGCGGCTGCTCCTGATCTCGCGCCTGCCGCGCACCTTCGCCGCGATGCTGGCCGGGGCCGCCCTGGCCGTCAGCGGGCAGATCATGCAGATCCTGGCCCGGAACCGCTTCGTCGAGCCGATGACGGCCGGCGCGGGCCAGTCCGCGGCCCTGGGCGTGCTGATCGCCGCCATGCTGTTTCCCGCTACCGCCATCTGGGCGAAGATGTCCATCGCGGCGCTGACCACGCTGATCGGCTCGGCGGGGCTGCTGCTGATCCTGCGCCCACTGCCGCCGACCCAGCCCCTGCTGGTGCCTCTGGTGGCGCTGATCTACGGCGGGCTGATTGGGGCCGTCGTCACATTCATCGCCTATCAGGGCGACATGCTGCAGTTCATCGGTGTCTGGTTGACCGGCGAGCTATCGGGCGTGCTGGCGGGCCGGTACGAGCTGCTTTGGATCGCTGGCGTCGCCGCTGCCGCCACCTGGCTGATCGCCGACCGGCTGACGGTACTGGCCCTGGGCACGGATGCGGCGCGCGGGCTGGGCCTGAACGTGCAGGCGATCACCGCCGCCGGCCTGGCCGCGCTGTCGGTGACCACGGCCATGGTCGTGGTGACCCTGGGCGCCATCCCCTTTGTCGGGCTGATCGTGCCCAACATCATCGCCCGCCGCATGGGCGACAACCTGCGCCGCGCCATTCCCGTCTCCGCCTTCACCGGCGCTGCCCTGGTGCTGGCCGCCGACATCCTGGGCCGCGTGCTGCGCGCGCCCTACGAGATCCCGGTGGCCACATTGGTGGGCGTCGTAGGGGCCGGTGTCTTCCTCTACCTTCTTTACAACGAGCCGCGTCATGGCTGAGCTGACCGGCAATACCACCGCGCCGCGCGCGAAGGCCGGGGCGGAGGGGGCGCGGGCCGCGCGGCCGCCCGCCATGGGGCGCCGACTGATCTGGCTGGCCGTGGCGGTCGCCTTGGCCTCTGCCGTCTACATGGTCTACGGCGCGAAGGGGGCCTGGGGGTTCATCCTGCCCTTCCGGGGGCAGAAACTGGCGGCGATGCTGCTGGTGGCCAGCTGCCTGTCGGTGGCGACGATTCTGTTCCAGACCATCACCGGCAACCGCATCCTGACGCCCTCGCTTCTGGGGTTCGACGCGCTGTACGTGATGATCCTGGCGCTGCTGGTGCATCTCTTCGGGGCCACGGGCTACATCGCCCTGCCGACGGGGCTGCTGTTTGCGCTGAACACCGCGATGATGTCCCTGCTGGGGCTTGGTCTGTTCGTCGTCCTGCGCCGTGGCGCGCGGGGGGAGATGATGCGGCTGGTCCTGACGGGCATCATCTTTGGCGTCTTCCTGCGCTCGGCCACGGAATTCGTGCAGCGGCTGATCGACCCGGCGGAGTTTTCGGTCGTCACCTCGGTCAGCTACGCGCGGTTCAACACGGTGGATCCGGTGTTGCTGCCGCTGACCGCCGCCGTCACCCTGCCGGTCCTGTGGCTGGCCTGGCGGATGCGGCACCGGCTGGACGTGCTGGGCCTGGGCGATACCGTGGCGCTGAGCCTGGGGGAGCCACCGCGCCGGGGACAGTCCATCGTGCTGGTGCTGATCTGCGTGCTGGTGGCCGCGGCGACGGCACTGGTCGGGCCCATGGCGGCCTTCTTCGGCCTGATCGTCTCGGCCCTGGCCCATACCGTCACCCCCACCGAACGCCATGCTATCCTGCTACCCTCGGCGGCCCTGACGGGATGCGTGGTGCTGGTCGGCGGCCAGACCGTTCTGGAACGCGTCCTGGCCCTGACCACCCCCATTGCCGTGGTGATCGAAGCCCTGGGCGGGGCGCTGTTCCTGGCCCTCCTGCTGAAGAGGAAACGCGCATGATCCGCGTGAGCAACGTGAGCCATTCCATCGGCGGCGCGCCGATCCTGCACGACATCTCGGTCGAGATCCCCAAGGGCGGCATCACCGCGCTGATCGGCCCCAATGGCGCGGGCAAGTCGACGCTGCTGTCGCTGATCGCCCGGCTGTCGTCCCTGAAGACGGGGGAGATCGAGGTCGACGGCTTGCAGATCGGCCAGGTCAGTGACCGCGAACTGGCCCGCCACCTGGCGATCATGGCGCAGTCGACCCATGTCTCCGCCCGGCTGCGGGTCGAGGAACTGGTTGGCTTCGGCCGCTATCCCTGGCATCGCGGACGGCCGGGACCCGAGGATCATGCCATCGTCGAAAGCGCCATCGCCCGTTTCGGGCTGGGCACCATGCGGCATCGCTTCCTCGACGAGATTTCCGGCGGTCAGCGCCAGCGCGCCTTCGTCGCCATGGCCTTTGCCCAGGACACCGATTACCTGCTGCTCGACGAGCCGCTGAACAACCTCGACATCGCGGGCGCGCGCAGCCTTATGCGCCTGCTGCGGCAGATGGCCGACGAGGACGGCAAGACCATCGTCATCGTCCTGCATGACATCAACTACGCCGCCCGTTTCGCCGACCGGATCATCGCCCTGCACGAGGGCCGTGTGGCCGCCATGGGCGCCCCGCAAGAGATTGTGACCCAGGACCTGCTGACCGATGTCTTCGGCACCGATGCCGAGATTTCCCACCAGGACGGGCGGCCCGTGGTCCTGGTCTGATCCTGCTGATCCGGCAGGCATCCGCGGGCTCGGTCCGGGGCGAAAGCGACCGGAGGCGGCACCGGACGGGCAGGGGCCTTGCCTTCCCCGGCGTGACAGGGAATGTTGACAGTAATTGTCGGTTATCTTACTTCCGGCGCAACGCCAGCAATCACGCGCCCCATGGCCGCTTTGCCAGCCAAGATGGCGCGCCACCACCCAAGGGGTTCTCAGTCCCCCGGCAGGGTCGGGTGGCGCGCGAAACATTTGCCCTGGCTGTGGGGCAACGGGTATGGGCAAGGAGCCCGATCGCAAACGCCCGGAGCTTGAAAGGGAGCATTACAATGGCAATTCGGCAGGCACGACAGGCCCTGATCCTCTCGGCGGCGATGGCCGCGCTGCTCTCCGCCACGCCGGGGATCGCGCAGGAGGCCCCGACGGCCCCCGCAGGGGACACCGCCCCGCAGGTCTCGGGCGACATGGCGCCTACCATGGGCAGCCCCGAGGCGGGCAGCGTCGTGACGGACGAGGCACCGACGGTGCCCACCACGGACAGCGCCCCCGCCGAGACGACTACCGCCCCGGCGCCAAGCGCCCCGGAAGCGGTCGCCGAAAGCACGACCGCCGAGGGTACGGAGCAGACGGCGGAGACCGACACGGTCGACCCCGAAACCGATGCCGCCGCTGAGACCTCCACCGCGACGGAGGCCACGCCGGCCACCGACGGTGCCACGACCCTGGCCGAAACCGCCGCCGAGGAGCTGGCCCCCGATCTGGACGCCGCCGCCCCGGCGCCGGCTCCCGAGGCTGGCCTGGCCGGCGCCTGGGCCCGCACCCAGGACTTCCTGGTCAACGGCGGCCCGGCGATCTGGGCCATCGCGGCCCTGTCGGTCGTCACCGTCGCGCTGATCCTGTGGAAGATCTGGCGCCTGGTCCTGGCCGGCGCCTGGTCGCGCCGCACCTCCCGCAAGGCCGTCGAGGCCTGGGAGAACGGCGAGGCCGGTGTCGCCATGGAAACGATCGAGGGCCGCAAGGGCGTCCGCTCGCGCCTGACCCGCGCCGCCATGCGCGCCCGCCTGACCCTGTCGGACGAGGCCGCCCGCGAGGAGACCAGCCGTGTCGCCCGCCGCCTGCTGGCCGGGCAGGGGTCTGCCCTGCGCGCGCTGGAACTGATCTCGACCATCGCACCCCTGCTGGGTCTTCTGGGCACGGTGATGGGCATGATCTCTGCCTTCCAGGCCCTGCAGGAAGCGGGCAGCCGGGCCGATCCGTCGATGCTGGCGGGCGGCATCTGGGAGGCGCTGCTGACCACCGCCGCCGGTATGGCCGTGGCCATCCCGGCCTCCGCCGCGCTGACCTGGTTCGAGGCGGTGCTGGACAACCTGCGCGCCGACCTGGAGGATATCTCCGCCCGGATCTTCGTGGCTGATCTGCCCGGCGACGGCATGGGCGAGAACATCACCAAGCTGGCCGCGCAGTAAGCCTGCGCCGGGAAATCCCGATGTCCTTCCTCGACCATACCCCGCGCCCGCGCCGGAAGCCCTCGCTCACCCCGATGATCGACGTGGTCTTCCTGCTGCTGGTCTTCTTCATGCTGGCCTCGCGCTTCGGCGCTGACGAGGTGCTGCCCTTGCCGCTGGCCTCGTCCCAGGGGGGCAGCGCCTATGCCGGGCCGCCCCGCCTGGTGGACGTGGGGCCCGAGGGGCTGACCCTGAACGGCCGCGAGACGACGGCGGAGGCCCTGGCCGAACGCCTGGGCGCGCTGACCGAGCGACCCTCGGACACGATCATCCTGCGCGGTCGCGACGGCGCGCCCCTGCAACGGGTCGTGGACGTGGCCAGCGCCCTGCGCGCCGCGGGCTTTACCAACCTCGTGCTGGTGGAGTGATCCGATGGCAAAGTCGCCCATGACCATGAGCTTCACCCCGCCGCCGCGCAGGCCGAAGGGCGAAAGCATCGTGCCTATGATCAACGTGGTCTTCCTGCTGCTGATCTTCTTCCTGATGACCTCGCGCCTGGCGCCGCCGGAACCTTTCGAGGTGGAGCCGCCGCGCGCCGAGGAGGGCGCCGAGGCTGTGGAGACCCCCGTCCTCTACCTCTCGCCCGAGGGCGAGGCGGGGTTCGAGGGGGCGCGGGGTGAGGCGGCCATCGCGGCCTTCGCCACCCGGGCGCAGGCGGCGCCGGGCGCTGAGGCGCCGCAGTTGCGCGCCGATGCCCAGACGGAGGCGGCCGAGGTCGCCCGCGTGCTGAAGGCGCTGACGGAGGCGGGCCTTTCCGAGGTGTCGCTGGTGGTGGCGCCGCGATGAAACGCCTTGCCGAAGCCCTGGCCTTCGTGGCCCTGGCCTTGGGCCTGCACCTGGCCCTTGCGATCCGCGTGCCCGCGTCGGGCAGCGAATCCGGTGGCGCCGGGGGCGAGGCCATGGTCACCCTGCAGGGCGCGCCCGAGGGGATGGAAGAGATGATCCGCGCCTGGGAAACCCCGCCCGAGGCGGAGGTGGACCCCGAGGCGCCGGAGCCGGTGGAACCCGAGGCGGTGGAGGAGATCGCCCGCCCGGTGATCGAGGAGACCCCGCCGCCCAGCATGCCCAGCCTCGACGTGGCCGAGGCCAGCACCGACACCGTCAGCGTGCCCAGCTTCGACACCGAGGTGCCGCCGCCCCCGCAGCCCCCCGAGGAGGTGCCGCAGGAGGTCCCCGAGATGCAGCCCGAGCCGGAGCCCACCCCGGCCGAGGAGCAGCCCGAGGTGGTCGAGGACGCGGCGCCGGCGCTGGCCCCCGCGGCCAGCCTGCGCCCGATGACCCGCCCCGAACGCGCCGCGCCCCGGGTCGAGGCGGCCCCGCCGCCCCCGCCGGAGCCGCAGCCCGCCCCGGAACCGACGCCCGAGGCTCGCCCCGCCGATCGTACCCAGCAGGCCCGCCAGGGCGGCGCGGGGGGCGTGACGCAACGTGCCGCCGGGTCGGGCGGCGCCTCGCAGGCCGGCAATGCCGGCAGCGCCCAGGTGCGCACCGGCAACGCCCAGCAGGAAGCCAAGTTGCAGGCGGTCTGGGGCGCCAAGATCCGCTCGCGCATCGAGCGCCGTAAACGCTTCCCCAACGGGATGCGGGGCCAGACCGGGCGCGTGGTGATGCGCATCACCGTGGGGCGCGACGGGACGATCCTGGGTGCCTCCATCGCGCGGTCGTCGGGCCAGGCGGCGTTCGACCAGGCAGCGGTGCAGGCGGTGCAGCGGGCCGGGCGCCTGCCCTCGGCGCCGAACGGGCTGACCCAGTCGAGCTATACCTTCACCTTGCCGATGGATTTCTCCTGAGGCGTTGAGCCAAGCTGTCAACAGGGGAGAGTGCCAGCTTAACCGGCGCCCGGCGCGCGGCCAGGCCGTCAGCTGCGACATCGTCCCCTTGTCCCGAGGACCGTGCCAACGACGGTGGTCGATGGGGGCTCTGCCCCCGTCGCGCGGCGCCGCGACACCCGCGGGGTATTTTCGGCAAAAAGAAGAGGCGGGCGTGGTCGGCTATCCAAGGCCGCGACCGCGCCAGGGCTCGCTCGCGGGCCGTCGGATCCGCCGGACCCGGGCCTTGGGAGTGTCTGACAGTCGCTTCAAGGCCGACCGGTACGGGGGCGTCGCGGGCAAATCCCGGGCACCTGGGCTTTGGTCCACTTTTTGGGGTTTCCCCAGAGCTTTCCACAACAAATCGTAGTTGTCCCCAAGTTTAGGCTTTACAGAGGGTCGCCCCGGCCACACCATATCTTGTAAGGAGCGGCGGAAATCGCCCCGCTTCTAGAGCAGGCACCTAGCGCTTGGGGCGCTGCCAGCCCCTCGCGCTACCATAAAATGAGGTGGCGTCATGGCATTGTCCGAATCCTTCATTTCCGACGAACTGCACCCGATCGACATCGTCGAGACCCTGGCCGAGCACCACGCCTGGGATTTCGACCGGATCGGCGACGACCAGATCGCCATGGCGGTCGAGGGGCAATGGCGCACCTATTCCATCACCCTGGCCTGGTCGGCCTATGACGAAACGCTGCGGCTGGTCTGCACCTTCGAGATGGAGCCCCCCGCCGAGGCGCTGCCGGGGCTTTACGAGCTGCTGAACCACGTCAATGACCAGTGCTGGGCCGGGGCCTTCACCTATTGGGCCGAGCATCAGCTGATGGTCTACCGGTACGGGCTGCTGCTGACCGGCGAACAGATGGCCAGCGCCGATCAGATCTCCACCCTGATCTCCGCCGCCGTGCTGTCGGCCGAACGCTATTACCCGGCGTTCCAGCTGAACGTCTACGGTGGCAAGTCCCCGCGCGCCGCGCTGGAGGTCGCCATTGCAGAGGCCTACGGCCGCGCGTAACACTGGCCCCCGACGCGAGATTAGCTGAGGGGGAACACATGTCCTTGGACAAGGTGGCCGAACGCGGCCTGGTGCTGCTGGGATGCGGCAAGATGGGATCCGCCATGCTGGCGGGCTGGCTGAAACGCGGTCTGCCCGCGACATCTGTCTGGGTTCTGGACCCGAACCCCTCCGACTGGCTGCAGTCGACCGGCGTGCATTTGAACGACGGCCTGCCCGAGGCGCCCGCCGTGGCGCTGATCGCGGTGAAACCGCAGATGATGGGCGATGCCCTGCCCGGGCTCGCGGCGCTTGGCAACGGGTCGACCCTGTTCCTGTCGGTCGCCGCCGGCACGCCGATCGCGGCCTTCGAGGCGGCCTTCGGCGCCCAAAGCCCGGTGATCCGCGCGATGCCCAACACGCCTGCCGCCGTCGGCCGGGGCATCACGGCCATCATTGGCAACCTCCACACCAGCGAGGCCGACCTGGACCTGGCGGACGAGCTGCTGTCGGCCGTGGGTCAGGTGGTGCGCCTCGACGACGAAAGCCAGATCGACGCGGTCACCGGCGTCTCGGGCTCCGGCCCCGCCTATGTCTTCCACCTGATCGAGACCCTGGCGGCGGCGGGCGAGGCCCAGGGCCTGGCGCCCGAGCTGGCGATGCAGCTGGCCAAGGCCACCGTGGCCGGGGCCGGCGCCCTGGCTGAGGAGGCCGAGGAAGACCCGGCGCAGCTGCGGGTCAATGTGACCAGCCCGAACGGCACCACCCAGGCCGCGTTGGAGGTGCTGATGGATGAGCAGACAGGCTTCCCGCCGCTGCTGAAACGCGCGGTGAAGGCCGCTGCGGACCGGGGACGGGAGCTGGCCAATGGCTGAGGAAATCACCTTCGACGACTTCCTGAAGGTCGACATCCGCGCCGGCCGGGTGGTCCGCGCCGAACCTTTCCCGGAGGCGCGCAAGCCTGCGCTGAAGCTGTGGATCGATTTCGGCCCCGAGATCGGGGAGAAGAAGACCTCGGCCCAGATCACGGCGCATTACACGCCGGAGTCCCTGGTGGGGAAGATGGTCATGGCGGTGGTGAACTTCCCGCCGCGGCAGATCGGGCCGGTGCGGTCGGAAGTGCTGACCCTGGGTGTCGCCGATGACGAGGGCGGCGTGGTGCTGGTCACCCCCGACCAGGACGTGACCCCTGGCCAGAGGATGCACTGATGAGCAAGCGGATCCTGCTGTCCCGCCCGATGCCCCCCGGCACGATCGAGGCGGCCTCGGCGCTGTTCGACGTCGAGGTGCGTGACAGCACTCGGCCCATGTCCGCCGCCGAGTTGCGCGCGGGCCTGGCGGTCTACGACGGGATGATGGTGACCCTGGGCGACCAGGTCACGGCGGAGGTCCTGCAGGATTTCGGCCGTCCGCGCTGCAAGATCCTGGCGAACTTCGGCGTGGGCTATAACCACATCGATACCGAAGCCTGCCGCTCTCATGGGGTGACGGTGACCAACACGCCGGGGGCGGTGACAGATGCCACTGCCGACGTGGCCATGACCCTGATCCTGATGACCTCGCGCCGCGCGGGCGAGGCCGAGCGGCTGGTGCGCGCGGGCCAGTGGGAAGGGTGGCACCCGACCCAGATGCTGGGCCAGCATGTCACCGGCGCCAAGCTGGGCGTGATCGGCATGGGCCGCATCGGCCAGGCCATCGCGCGGCGTTGCCACTACGGCTTCGGCATGGAGGTGGGTTATTTCAACCGCTCCGAGAAGGAGACGGAGATGCCCGCCACCCGCTACGAGACGCTGGAGGAACTGGCGGCCTGGGCCGACATCGTCGTGGTCGCCACCCCGGCCAGCCCCGAGACCCATCACCTGGTGGGCCGCCCGGTCTTCAAGGCGATGCAGCCCCATGCCCGGCTGATCAACATCGCCCGCGGCGATATCGTGGACGAGACGGCGCTGATCGCCGCGCTGGAGGCGGGCGAGATCGGCGGCGTGGGTCTCGATGTCTACGAGTACGAGCCGGAGGTGCCCGAGGCGCTGCTGATCCACGAAAACGCCGTGCTGTTGCCGCATCTGGGCACCGCCTGTCTGGAGGTGCGCGAGGACATGGGCGCCATGGCGGTGGAAAACCTGCGCGCCTTCTTCGCCGGCGAGGACTGCCCCAACCGGGTGAACTGACCTTCCCTCCGGGCGCGGCCTTCTTTCCTATCCGATCGCCGAAAATACTCCGGGGGAGGCCGCCGCAGGCGGACGGGGGCGGCGCCCCAGACCCCATGAGGCTGGGCGTCCGGCCTCGTCTGGCCGCGCCTAAGGGGCTACCAGAGAGCGCGACAGCGCATCGAAGATGAAGGCGCCGGGCAGGCGCAACTCGGGAGGGGCCTCCAACTGCCGGGTGTAAAGCTCCGCCATGCGGATGTAGCGCAGGTGGCGCATGGGGTCCGCTTCCAGCTCCGATATGTCGATGATCTGGATATTGGCGCGCCGTGCGGCCTCGGCCACCAGCGGCGAGTTGGCGGGCAGGGCGCCGAGGCGCGGGCGGCCCCCCGCCAGGCGCGAAGACAGGGCCAGGGCCCGGTCGTCGGGGGAGGACAGGATCACCATGGGGGCGGAGAGCGGCCCCACCTCCTGCATCAGCCGGATGAAGGTGAAGACATCGATGTCAGGCGCCGCCAGCACCACGTCGAGCCGCGCCAGCACGTCCTCCTGACCCGTCAGTTTCAGCGTGCGCAGGCTTTCCATCGTCAGGAAGGCCCCCATGGAATGGCCGAAGACCATCAGCCGCCGGTTGCCGGCGGTCAGGTCGGTGATCAGGTCGGCCAGTTCCTGGCGGGAGAACAGCGCCGCCTGGCGGTCGGCCTCGTATTCCAGCGGCCGGCTGGTCGAGGGCCAGGAGAAGAGCACCGGCGCCACGCCCGCGTCGGCCTCCACCGCGATCTGCGCCAGGCGAAACAGCGCCTCCTGGAAGCGGGTGTTGTAGCCGTGGATGTAGAGGCCGGCCTCGCTGTCCGGGCCGGTGCCGGCGCCCCGGGTGGCGGCGAGGAAGGCGGGACGGGTCAGCACGCCGCTGTCCAGCACCACGTAGCTGCGGGTGGGATCCGGCCTGTCGCCCTCGGGATAGGCGATCTGTGCCCCCGGCGCCTCGTCCGGCACGGCAATATCGTAGTAGCGGTAGGTCGTGGCGAAGGCTGGCAGGTTCTCGTAGCCGTTGACGGCGGCGCGGTTGCTGGCCGCGTAGACGCGGATCACGCGGTCGGGATCGGCGGCCTCGGCCACCTCCGGATGGGGGATCAGCACGGCGGGGTCCGGCCGGGCCGAACAACCACTCAGCAGAAGACCCGCCAGGACCAGCAGGAGGACGGATCGGAGCACGGGCAGCCTGCCTTCTGTCGAAAAGCCTGAGGCGGAGAAAGCACCTCCGCCGGCCAAGGTCAACCGCAGCCAGGGTCACCTTGGGACCGACGCGCGTCCGTCAGGGTGCGGCCTCGCCCATTTCCTCGCGCCAGTGACGGCGGCAGAGCGAGATATAGGTTTCATTCCCGCCGATCTGGATCTGGGCGCCCTCGTGCAGCGCCGTGCCGTCGGCCCCGCGCCGCACCACCATCGTGGCCTTCTTGCCGCAATGGCAGATGGTGCGCACCTCGCGCATCTCGTCGGCCAGGGCCAGCAGGGCGGCGGAACCGGGGAACAGCTCGCCACGGAAGTCGACGCGCAGGCCGTAGCACATCACCGGCACCCGCAGGTCATCCACCACCCGGGCCAGCTGCCAGACCTGGGCACGGGTCAGGAACTGTGCCTCGTCGATGAACACGCAGGCGAAGGGCGCGGCGGCGCGGCGCGCCTCGATCCGGGCGAAGAGGTCATCGCCGTCAGCGAAGGTGTCCGCCTCGTCCCCGATACCGATGCGCGAACCGATCCGGCCCTCGCCGGCGCGATTGTCGAATTGCGCCGTCAGCAGGTAGGTGTCCATGCCGCGTTCGCGGTAGTTGTGCGAGGCTTGCAGCAGGATCGTCGACTTGCCCGCGTTCATGGTGGAGTAGTGGAAATAGAGCTTGGCCATGGCGGTAGATAGGCCGGGCGCGGGCTAGGGGGCAAGGTGGTAAACCGCCCCGCTGAGGCCCGCCTGCGCGGCCGTGCAGAAACACGACGAGCGCCCCAAGGGGCGCCCGCCATGCTGCTTCGCTTCGCAGCGATCGGATCAGAAGGTGATGACCTCATGCTCGCCCAGGTCGGGGGTCTTGCCGCTGGTGTGGGCACGGGCGATCTCGTAGAGGAACTTGGCCCCGCCCTCGGTCAACCAGACCTCGGCATGGGTAGGACGCAGGCACAGCAGGCGCACGTCCGGGTCGTCGCGGCCGTCCTCGAACCAGGCCCCTGCGGCGCGGCTCCACAGCTCGTCCAGCTTGCCCGGCTTGTTCACCTCATGCAGGGTGCCGCGCACATCGGCGTAGAGCTTGGCGCCGCTGTCCGCGATCAGGTAGTTCACGTTCCGCTTCTCGATCGCGGCCTGGTCGGCAGCCGTGCCCTTGGCGGTGATGAACCAGATCACGCCCTCTTCGGCGTCGGCATAGTGGCTCATCGGGATGTGATGGTCGTCGCCGGTCATCAGCATGCCGGCGGTTACGTCGCCCATGCGGTCGAAGAATTTCTCTGCGGTTTCGCTGTGAAGGTCTTTCATAGGATGTCTCCCTTGCGTCTGGAGTTGCCGGACCAACGACCTGACGGGTGGAGAAGTTCCATGCCGTCTGCAGGCGCCGCTGCGCTCGCCCGGAAAGGCGCGCCGGTGCGGGACGGGTGCAGATGAAGGGCGGGCGCGGGCGGGGCAGGCCGCTGAGGGGCCACGAAAAACCCCCGCCGATCGCTCGGCGGGGGCTGTTGAGGAGGGGCCTGTGACGCCTGTCGCGTCAGATCAGCGGCACAAGCGGGACGCCGCCGCAGCCGACAAGCGCCAGCAGCGCCGCCCCTGCCGCCAGGCGGAACGCGCTGCTGGTCATTCCTGCAGAGCCGTGACGTGGATCTCACCTTCGACCCGCGACTGCATTGCCTGGGCCGCGGCCTGGGCGCCGGCCGCGGTGGTGAAGTAGGGGATCTTGTCATAGAGCGCGACCGAGCGGATCTCGCGGCTGTCTTCGACCGACTGGGCGCCTTCGGTGGTGTTCAGCACCAGCGAAATGCCCCCGTCCTTCAGCATGTCGACGATGTTCGGACGGCCCTCGTAGACCTTGTTCACCGTCTCGCAGGCCAGGCCTGCCTCGGTCAGCCAGTTGGCCGTGCCGCGCGTCGCCACCAGGCGGAAGCCCAGGTCGGCCAGGATCTGCGCCGCTTCCAGCATCTCGGGCGTCTTGTCCAGATCGCGGATCGAGATGAAGACGCGGCCCTCGGTCGGCAGCACGGTGCCGGCGCCCAGCTGGGCCTTCAGGAAGGCGCGGGGGAAGGTGGTGTCATAGCCCATCACCTCGCCGGTAGAACGCATTTCCGGCCCCAGCAGGGTGTCGACGCCGGGGAAGCGGGCGAAGGGCAGGACGGCTTCCTTGACGGCGAAGCCGTCGATCTGCGGATCGACCAGATCGAAGGTCGCCAGCTTCTCGCCAGCCATGACGCGGGCGGCGATGGAGGCGATCGGGCTGTTCACGGCCTTGGCGACGAAGGGCACGGTGCGTGAGGCACGCGGGTTCACCTCGATGAGGTAGATGACTTCCTTGCCGTCTTCCTTCTTCACCGCGAACTGCACGTTCATCAGGCCGACCACGCCCAGCTCCAGCGCCAGCGCGCGGGACTGGCGCTTCAGCTCGGCCATGACCTCATCCGACAGCGAATAGGGGGGCAGCGAGCAGGCGCTGTCGCCGGAGTGTACGCCGGCCTCCTCGATGTGCTGCATGATGCCCGCCACGTGCACGTCCTCACCGTCGCAGAGCGCGTCCACGTCGATCTCGGTCGCGCCCGACAGGTAGCTGTCCAGCAGCACGGGGCTGTCGCCCGACACCACCACGGCGTCGCGGATGTAGCGTTTCAGCCCTTCCATCTCGCGCACGATTTCCATCGCGCGGCCGCCCAGCACGTAGGAGGGGCGGATGACCAGCGGGAAGCCGATTTCCTCGGCCAGGGCCAGGGCTTCCTCGTCGGAATGGGCGATGGCGTTCTTCGGCTGCTTCAGGCCGAGGCGGTTCACCAGATCCTGGAAGCGTTCGCGGTCCTCGGCCAGGTCGATGGCGTCGGGCGTGGTGCCCAGGATCGGGATCCCGGCCTCTTCCAGCGCATTGGCCAGTTTCAGCGGCGTCTGGCCACCGAACTGCACGATCACGCCGTGCAGCGAGCCGTTGGACTGTTCCACGCGCAGGATTTCCATCACGTGTTCGAAGGTCAGCGGCTCGAAGTACAGACGGTCCGAGGTGTCGTAGTCGGTCGAGACCGTCTCGGGGTTGCAGTTGACCATGACGGTTTCATAGCCCGCGTCGGTCAGGCTGAAACAGGCGTGGCAGCAGCAGTAGTCGAACTCGATCCCCTGGCCGATCCGGTTCGGACCGCCGCCGAGGATGACGACCTTCTTGCGGTCGCTGGGACGCGCCTCGCATTCCACCTCGCCCATCATGGGCGCCTCGTAGGTAGAGTACATGTAGGGGGTCTGGGCCTCGAATTCGGCGGCGCAGGTGTCGATCCGCTTGAACACGGCCGTGACGCCCAGGTTGTGCCGCGCGCGGCGCACCTGGTCCTCGTCCCGGGCCGACAGCATCGCCAGGCGGGCGTCGGAGAAGCCCATCATCTTCAGATTGCGCAGGCCTTCCTCGGTCACCGGCAGGCCCTTGGCGGAGACCTCGGCCTCGGCCTCGACGATCTCGCGGATGCGGGCCAGGAACCACGGGTCGAAGGAGGTGACGCCCTGGATCTCGTCGTTGGTCAGCCCGTGGCGCATCGCCTGGGCGATGACGCGGATCCGGTCGGGGGTCTGCACCGACAGGGCCTTCACGATGGCGGCCTTGTCGGGCGTGTCGCCGTCGGCGCCGGGGATCTCGATCTCGTCCAGGCCGCTGAGGCCGGTCTCCATCGAGGCCAGGGCCTTCTGCAGCGATTCGTGGAAGGTCCGGCCGATGGCCATGACCTCGCCCACGGATTTCATCGCGGTGGTCAGCAGCGGTTCGGAGCCCTGGAACTTCTCGAAGGCGAAGCGCGGGATCTTGGTGACGACATAGTCGATGGTCGGCTCGAAGGAGGCGGGCGTCACCTTGGTGATATCGTTGTCCAGCTCATCCAGGGTGTAGCCCACGGCCAGCTTCGCGGCGATCTTGGCAATCGGGAAGCCGGTGGCCTTGGACGCCAGTGCCGAAGAGCGGCTGACACGCGGGTTCATCTCGATCACGACCATGCGACCGTCCTCGGGGTTGATGGCCCACTGCACGTTCGACCCGCCGGTCTCCACGCCAATCTCGCGCAGCACGGCGATCGAGGCGGCGCGCATCGCCTGGTATTCCTTGTCGGTCAGCGTCAGCGCGGGCGCCACGGTGATCGAATCGCCCGTGTGCACACCCATCGGGTCCACGTTCTCGATGGAGCAGACGATGATGGCGTTGTCGGCGCGGTCCCGCACGACCTCCATCTCGTATTCCTTCCAGCCCAGGAGCGACTCGTCGACCAGGATCTGGCCGACCGGCGAGGCTTCCATGCCGGAGCGGCAGTAGTATTCGTAATCGTCGCGGTTGTAGGCCACGCCGCCGCCGGTGCCACCCAGGGTGAAGGCGGGACGGATGATCGCCGGAAGGCCGATATGTTCGAGCGCCTCCATGGCGTCCTTCATGCCGGCGGCGATGTCGCGCTTGCCGTTGTCCATCTTCGGCGAGGTGACGATGGTGGCCTTGGGGTTCTCCAGGCCGATGCGGTCCATCGCGTCGCGGAACAGCTTGCGATCTTCGGCCATTTCAATGGCATCGCGGTTGGCGCCGATCAGCTCGACCCCGAATTTCTCCAGTACGCCCTGGTCGTCGAGGGCCAGCGCGGTGTTCAGGCCGGTCTGGCCGCCCATCGTCGGCAGCAGCGCGTCGGGGCGCTCCTTCTCGATGATCTTGGCGACGACTTCGGGGGTGATCGGCTCGATGTAGGTGGCATCGGCCATGTTGGGATCGGTCATGATCGTGGCGGGGTTCGAGTTCACCAGGATCACCCGGTAGCCCTCTTCGCGCAGCGCCTTGCAGGCCTGGGCGCCCGAGTAGTCGAATTCACAGGCTTGGCCGATGATGATGGGCCCCGCGCCGATGATCATGATTGAGTTGATATCGGTTCTTTTTGGCATGGGAGGGACCTCGTGACAGCGGACAGGGAAGGGCAAACAGCCCCGCGCAAAATTGTCTGCGTTATAGTCAGCGCGCGTTGGGGTTCAACCCCTCATCGCCATCCGGTTGACCGCGGGGAATAGCGGGCCGACGCGGGCAGGCCCGACGGGACGCCCGGCGGAAGGGGCGGTCTGCGGCCACTATGGCGGAACGGGGCAGGGGGAGTGCGGAACGCGCCAGGCGCGAGGGAGGCGTCCCGGGTCGTGCCCGGAACGCGCGGGATCATTCGGCGGCGCGCACCGGGGCGCTGGCGACCTGGCTGGTCTCTTCCAGCGGGGCCTTCAACACGTCGGGACGGTCGGGCGTGTAGAGGTAGTCGCGCGTCAGCGGCACGGCTTCCTGGTCGCGGGCCAGCTGGAACTGGAATACCACCTGGTCGTTCATGCGGAAGGTCATCTCGCAGGCGATCAGGTAGAGGCGCCACATGCGCACGAACTGCGCATCATACAGGGCTTCGGCCTTGTCGACGTTTTCCATGAACCGGTCATACCAGTGTTTCAGCGTCTCGGCGTAGTGCAGGCGCCAGACCTCGACATCGGTGGTCACCAGCCGTTCCTTCTCGATGGCCGCGCTGGCCTCGGACAGGGCGGGGACGTAGCCACCGGGGAAGATGTACTTGGTGATGAAGGCCGCTGTGGTGCCCGGCGGGTCGGACCGGCCGATGGTGTGGATCAGTGCCACGCCGTTCGGCGCCAGCAGCTTCTTCACATGGCGGAAATACTCGCGGTAGTGCGGCACGCCGACGTGTTCGAACATGCCGACCGAGACGATGCGGTCGAAGGTCTCTTCCACATGGCGGTAATCCTGCAGGCGGAATTCGACCTGACCGTCCAGGCCGGCGTCCCTGGCGCGCTTCACGGCGAGGGCATGCTGTTCCTTGGAAAGGGTCACGCCGACAACCTGCACGCCGTAGTCCTTCGCCAGGGTCAACGCCATGCCGCCCCAGCCACAGCCGATGTCCAGCACCCGCATCCCCGGCTTCAGCAGCAGCTTGCCGGCGATGTGTTGTTTCTTGGCCTCCTGGGCCTCTTCCAGCGTCATGTCCAGGCGGGGCCAGTAGCCGCAGGAATACTGACGGTCCTCGTCGAGGAACAGGTCGTAGAGCTCGCCCGACAGGTCGTAGTGGTGCGCCACGTTTTCCTGCGCCTTGCCGACCGGGTTGAACTGCGCCATCCGGCGCAACAGCTTGCGGCTGCCCGCCACCAGCTTGTGAATGGTGCCCCGATGGGCGCCTTCGCCGCGCAGGTTCAGCATGGCCAGCACGACGACTCCGTAGATGTCCTCGTTCTCGATCTCCAGCCGGCCGTCCATGTAGGCCTCGCTGAAGCCCAGCTCGATGTCCGAGATCATCTTGCGCGCCAGGGCGGGGTCGTTGATCTTGACGGCCACCTCGGGCCCGTCGACGCCGGTGCCGTAGCTTTCCGTCGTGCCGTCGGCAAAGGTCACGGTCAGCCGACCCTTTCGGATCGCCCGGGCGAGGTATGCCTTAAGTAGATTTTCCCACATGCCTTTCTCTCCCTCGGAAGGGTCCAATCAGCGCGGCGGTCACATAGGATTGGGTCACGACAGCCAGAGTGCGGGACGCGCTCAGGAAACTGCAATCGGGGCCGTGGCCCGGACCGTTCGCTTACCCCCGACAATGGCAGGGATTCATAATAGATGTAAATGTCATGAATGCGGATAGATTGTGTATGACTGCACAAATGATTGGGCTGAGCGTGGGGTTGCTGCGTTCCTGCGCAGATCTATTGTCCGTGAGGACGAAAATCCGGGCCGGGCAGGGTGTTGGCCCGAAAACCGTCGCCAGCCCGGCGCTCCGCCTGCGGTGACACGGCGGCTCGTCCCGCGGCCCATCTTGCGGTGCGCCCGGGTGGGAGCAGGCCGGCAGATCCGCCCCCCCGCGCGCCCCTCGGGCAGGCCGCCCGGGTCTTCCGGAGCCGAGGTCACATGGCCCGCGATGGGCCTGTCCTCAGGGGGGCGGGGCGCCTTTGCACGCCTGTCCGACTTGACTTTCCGCGCGCTTCCGTGTGAACCGGCGCTGGCCCAAGATGCGGGGCATGCCGCGCCCCATCCAGCCCGAGAGACGAAGAGGACACGAGATGCATTCCTATCGCAGCCACACCTGCGCCGACCTGACCAAGGCCAACGTGGGCGACACCGTTCGCCTGTCCGGCTGGGTGCACCGGGTGCGAGATCACGGCGGGATCCTCTTCATCGACCTGCGCGACCACTACGGCACCACCCAGGTTCTGTGCGACCCGGACAGCGCGGCCTTTGCCGAGGTCGAGAAGGTCCGGTCCGAATGGTGCATCCGCATCGACGGCGAGGTAAAGGCCCGCGACCCCGAGCTGGTGAACCCCAAGCTGCCGACGGGCGAGATCGAGGTCTTCGTGCGCGACATCGAGGTGCTGGGCGCCTCGAAGGAACTGCCGCTGATGGTCTTCGGCGATCAGGAATACCCCGAGGAAACCCGCCTGCGCTATCGGTACCTGGACCTGCGCCGCGAGCAGATGCAGAAGAACATGGTGCTGCGCTCCGACGTGGTCAGCTCGATCCGTCGCCGCATGTGGGACCTGAAGTTCAAGGAATTCCAGACGCCGATCATCACCGCGTCCAGCCCGGAAGGCGCGCGCGACTTCCTGGTGCCCTCGCGTCTGCACCCGGGCAAGTTCTACGCGCTGCCCCAGGCGCCGCAGCAGTTCAAGCAGCTGCTGATGGTCTCGGGCTTCGACAAGTATTTCCAGATCGCGCCCTGCTTCCGCGACGAGGACCCGCGCGCCGACCGCTCGCCCACCGACTTCTACCAGCTGGACATGGAGATGTCCTTCGTCACCCAGCAGGACGTCTTCGACACGATCAGCCCCGTTCTGGCCGGCATCTTCGAGGAATTCGGCGGCGACAAGAAGGTGGATGACCCGGCGACCTGGCCGCAGATCTCCTACAAGGATGCGGCACTTAAATACGGCTCCGACAAGCCCGACCTCAGGAACCCGATCGAGATGCAGGTCGTCTCTGAGCATTTCGCCGGCTCCGGTTTCGCGATCTTCGCCAAGCTGCTGGAGCAGGAGGGCACCGAGATCCGCGCCATCCCCGCCCCCACGGGCGGCTCGCGCAAGTTCTGCGACCGCATGAACGCCTTCGCCCAGAAGGAAGGTCTGCCCGGCATGGGCTACATCTTCTGGCGCGACAAGGACGGCGAGATGGAAGCCGCCGGTCCCCTGGCCAAGAACATCGGCCCGGAACGTACCGAGGCGATCCGCCAGCAACTGGGCCTGGGCGTCGGCGACGCGGCCTTCTTCCTGGGGGGCAAGCCGAAGTCCTTCGAGGCCGTCGCGGGCCGCGCCCGTAACGTCATCGGCGAAGAGCTGGGCCTGACCGACAAGGACCGTTTCGCCTTTGCCTGGATCGTCGATTTCCCGATCTACGAGAAGGACGAGGAAACCGGCAAGCTGGACTTCGAGCATAACCCCTTCTCCATGCCCCAGGGCGGGATGGAGGCGCTGGAAGGCGACCCGCTGGACGTGCGCGGCTACCAGTATGACCTGGCCTGCAACGGCTACGAGCTGGTCTCGGGCGCGATCCGGAACCACAAGCCGGAGATCATGTTCAAGGCCTTCGAGATCGCGGGCTACCCGAAGGAAGAAGTGCTGAAACGCTTCGGCGGCATGGTCAACGCCTTCCAGTACGGCGCGCCGCCGCACGGCGGCTGCGCGGCGGGCATCGACCGGATCGTCATGCTGCTGGCCGAGGAAAGCAACATCCGCGAGGTCATCCTCTTCCCGATGAACCAGCGCGCGGAGGACCTGATGATGGACGCCCCCTCCGAGCCGACGGCTGAACAGCTGATGGAGCTGAACCTGCGGGTCATCCCGCAGGAGTGATCTGGGCGCCTTCGGGCGCACACCGCGAAAGATCCGACACCCGGGCCGACAGGTCCGGGTGTTTTGCGTTCAGGCGCCGGTCCGCGCATTCTTCGGGCGAAGACGAGAGACCGGCGGCCTCTGCGGGGCCCCCTCGGCGCCATCGAGGCGCCTCGGCGGCGGGGCGCGCGCGCGCCCGGCACCCCGTCCCGCCTGTTCGGCCATCTGCGTGCAGCCGTCAGGACTAGGCAGCAGGGCAGGGCACGAGATCAGAGCGCCCACGAAAAAGGCCCGCCGAAGCGGGCCTTTCCGATCTCGCGCGGCGGGAGAGAGCTCCGCCTGCCGCTCAGAGCTTTTCCAGCAGCTCGGGCACGGCGTCGAAGAGATCCGCGACCAGGCCGTAGTCTGCCACCTGGAAGATCGGCGCCTCTTCGTCCTTGTTGATCGCCACGATGACCTTCGAATCCTTCATCCCCGCAAGGTGCTGGATCGCCCCGGAGATGCCCACGGCCACGTAAAGCTCGGGCGCCACGACCTTGCCGGTCTGACCCACCTGCCAGTCGTTGGGCGCAAAGCCCGAGTCGACCGCGGCACGCGAGGCACCCACGGCGGCGCCCAGCTTGTCCGCCAGCTTCTCGATCAGCTCGAAGTTCTCTTCCGAACCGACGCCACGGCCGCCGGAGACGACGATGCCGGCCGAGGTCAGCTCGGGGCGGTCGCTTTCTGCCAGCTTGTCCTCGACCCAGGACGACAGCGCCGGATCTTCGGCCGTGTCGGTGGCCTCGACCGCGGCGGATCCGCCGTCACCGGCGGCGTCGAAGGTCGAGGTACGGAAGGTGATGACCTTCTTCGGATCCAGCGACTTGACGGTCTGCACGGCGTTGCCGGCGTAGATCGGACGCTCGAAGGTGTCGGCGTCGACGACGGCGGTGACATCGGTCAGGATCATCACGTCCAGCAGCGCGGCAACACGCGGCAGGATGTTCTTGGCGTCCGTCGTGGCGGGCGCGACGATGTGGTCGTAGTCGGCGCCCAGCTTGGCGACCAGCGCCGAGACGGGTTCCGCCAGGCGGTGGCCGTAAAGGGCATCCTCGGCGACCAGCACCTTGGCGACACCGTCGATCTTGGCGGCGTCCTCGGCGGCGCCCTGGGCGCTTTCGCCGACGCACAGGACGGTCACGTCGCCCAGTTTCGCGGCGGCCGACACGGCCTTGGCGGTGGCGTCCAGCGCCAGCGTGCCCTCGGAGATTTCAGCAAGCAGAAGAACGGCCATTACACGATCCCCTTCTCTTTGAGTTTCGCCACCAGCTCATCGACCGAGCCGACCATCTCGCCGGCCTGACGGGCCTCGGGCTCGGAGGTCTTCACCACTTCCAGCCGCGGCGACGGATCGACGCCCAGATCCGCCGGCGTCTTCTCGTCCAGCGGCTTCTTCTTGGCCTTCATGATGTTGGGCAGCGAGGCATAGCGCGGCTCGTTCAGGCGCAGGTCGGTGGTGACGATGGCGGGCAGGGTGACCTTGATGGTCTGCAGACCGCCGTCGACTTCCCGGGTGACCAGGGCGGCGCCGTCCTCGACCTTCAGCTCGTTGGCGAAGGTGGCCTGGGACCAGCCCAGCAGGGCCGCGAGCATCTGGCCGGTGGCGTTCATGTCGTTGTCGATCGCCTGCTTGCCGGCGATGACCAGCTGCGGCTCTTCCTCGTCGATGATCGCCTTCAGCATCTTGGCGACGGCCAGCGGTTCGATGTCCTGGTGGACATCTTCGGCGGCGGTCACCAGGATCGCGCGGTCGGCGCCCATGGCCAGCGCGGTACGCAGGGTTTCCTGCGACTGTTTCACACCGATCGACACGGCGACCACCTCGGTGGCCACGCCGGCTTCCTTCAGCCGGATCGCCTCTTCAACGGCGATCTCGTCGAACGGGTTCATCGACATCTTCACATTCGCAAGATCGACACCCGAACCGTCCGCTTTCACGCGAACTTTCACGTTGTAGTCGATCACGCGTTTGACAGGCACCAGCACCTTCATCGGCGGTCACTCCCTTTGCAACTGCGGCCCAGCTGGATTCGGCAAGGGCCATACTTCTCCCCGGAGTTGATATAGGCTCGTTCCCCGCGTTGACAGGCAAAAAGGGACGCTCTTCGACACGGCAACGTCACGTTTTTTCCGCAATGCGGCGGTTGTTCCGCAGGTCGGTGGGGCTATGAGGCCCGGGAACCGGGACCATGCATCCGGCTCATGAGATCCGCACGGCCCTGCACGGTGCCGGGGCCGGGGCGGAAAAACGAAGCGGAATCGACGCGAGGTCGCATTCGGACGACTTTGCGTCGGCTGGACCCTTCGGAATCTGCCCGTGCTGCTAAAGCTGGGCCAGATAGCGTTCAGGCCGTGCTTCAGGGAAAGGTCATCATGAAAACCAACGTCAAAGCTCTCGTCGTCGGCGGTGGTGCCGTCGGCACTTCCATCGCCTACCATCTGGCCAAGGCCGGCTGGCAGGACGTGATGCTGCTGGAGCGGGACGAGCTGACCTCCGGCTCGACCTGGCACGCCGCCGGCCTGCTGCCGCTCTTCAACATGAGCTATGCCACCACCCACATCCACAAGTACTCGGTCGATTTCTACAAGACCCTGGAAGAAGAGACCGGGCTGAACGCCGGTTTCTCGGTCGTGGGCAACCTGCGCATGGCGCAGACCCAGGCCCGCATGGACGAATACATGGTCTATGCCACCACTGCCGAAACCTGCGACGTGCCCTACGAATGGATGACCCCGGCGCAGATCAAGGAGCGCTGGCCGCTGGTCAATGTCGAGGGGCTGAAGGGTGCGATCTTCCACCCCACCGACGGCTACATCAACCCCGCCGATGTCACCATGGCCATGGCCAAGGGCGCCCGCCAGCGCGGCGTGATGATCGAGCGGAAGTGGCAGGTGGACGGCTATCACTGGACCGGTGAGGCCTGGGAAGTGACCTGCACAAAGATGGTGGAGAAGGGCGGCAACCTGGTGCCTTCTGAGGAGCAGATCGTCATCACCGCCGAGCATTTGGTCACCGCCACGGGCAACCACGCACAGCGCACCGCGCGCCTGCTGGGCATCAAGACGCCCGCGATCCCGGTCGAACACCAGTTCATCGTCACCGAACCCGACCCCGCCCTGGTCGAGTACCGCAAGCAGGGTGGCGAAGAGCACCCGGTGCTGCGCGATGCCGATGCCAAGTGGTACGTGCGCGAGGAACGGGGCGGCTGGATCCTCGGCCCCTATGAACTCAACGCGCCCTCGCGCTTCCGCTTCGGGGTGCCCGACAGCTTCCGCGCCGACCTGTTCCCGCTGGATCTGGAGCGGATCGAGGAAGAATACATGTCGATGATCCATCGTCTGCCGTCTTCCGAAACCGTCGGCCTGAAGGACGATTTCAACGGGCCGATCTGTTACACCCCCGACGGCAACCCGCTGGTCGGCCCGGCGCCGGGGCTGCGCAACATGTGGCTGGCCGAGGGCTTCTCCTTCGGGATCACCGCAGCGGGCGGTACCGGCTACTACCTGGCGCAGATGATGGTCGAGGGCGAGGCCGAGATCGACATGGCGTCGCTCGACCCGAAACGCTACGGCGACTGGCAGACCAACGACTGGGCGGCGGCCAAGAACGAAGAGTCCTACGAGCACGTCTTCATCCTGCACCACCCCGACGAGGAACGCGAAGCGGCCCGCCCGCTGCGCACCTCGCCCGCCTATGACCGCCAGAAGGCCGCCGGCGCGCAGTTCGGCTCCGTCAACGGCTGGGAACGCCCCAACTACTACGCGCCCGAAGGCTTCGACGATCATGCCTCGCGCAGCTTCCGCCGTGGTGGCTGGTGGCAATACGCCGTGGAGGAGGCCAAGGCCGTGCGCGAGGGCGTGGGCCTGATCGACGCCACCGCCTTCACCAAGCATACGGTGACCGGCAATGGCGCGACCGAGTTCCTCGATCGTTTCACCTGCAACAAGCTGCCCAAGGTTGGCCGTATCAACCTGACCTACGCGCTGACCACCGCCGGCACCACGCGCACCGAATACACCATCGTGCGCAACGGCGAGGACAATTACTACCTCGTCTCCGCCGGGGCCTGGGCGGCCTATGACCGCGACTACCTGCTGAAGGCGGCCGAGGATTTCATGGCCGAGACCGGCAAGCTGGTCATCGTGCAGGACGTCACGACCCAATGGGGCGTCTTCGCCATCGCCGGGCCGAAGTCGCGGGACGTGCTGAAGAAGCTGATCCGCGACGCCGAGCCGGAAACCGCGCTGTCTAACAAGCGGTTCCCCTGGCTGTCCGCGCGCCAGATCGAACTGGGCATGGTGCCGGTGAACGCCATCCGTGTCGCCTATACCGGTGAGTTGGGCTGGGAGTTGCATCACCCGATCGAGATGCAGAACCACCTCTGGGATGCGCTGGTCGCCGCCGGGGCCGAGTTCGACATGAAGCTCGTGGGCGCCCGCGCCCAGAACTGGCTGCGCCAGGAGAAGAGCTATCGCGCCTTCGGCAACGAGCTGGGCCGCGACGCGACCCCGGCCGAGGCCGATCTGCCGCGCTTCATCGACAGTTCGAAGGAGTTCTTCGGCAAGGCGGCGATGGAGGCCAAGGGCATCCGCTCGAAATGCGTCACCCTGCTGATCGACGGGCCCGAGGATGCCGATCCCTGGGGGCGTGAGGCGCTGTACCTCGATGGCACCAAGGTCGGACGTCTGACCTCGGGCGGCTATTCGGTGGCCTTCGGCAAGTCCATCGGCATGGGCTACGTCAAACCGGAGCAGGCGGTCGTGGGCCAGAAGCTGAAGGTGAAGATGTTCGACCAGTTGTGGGATGCGGAGATCGTGGAGGACAGCCCCTACGATCCGAAGAACGCCACCATCCGCATGGACGGCTGACGACGGCGCCCAGGTTTCGGCCTTCGGGCCGATGCCTCCGGCGGGCGTCTTTTGAGCTTTCGGATATGAAAAACGCGCGCGGGCAACCGGGCGCGTCTTTTCGTTTCGGGGCTTCTGCGCGGGCGGCGGAGATGAAAACGCCCCGGCGGAGGGATCCACCGGGGCGTTGCTGTCTGTCAGGCGGGGGCGTTTATTGCGGGACCGAGCCTTCGATGCCTTCGACGTAGAACATCATGCCGGCCAGGGTGCCGTCATCGGCCACTTCGCCTTCTTCCAGCCAGACGGAGCCGTCCTGCTTTTTGATCGGACCGGTGAAGGGGTGGTACTCGCCCGAGGCAATCGCATCCTTGATGGCCAGGGCCTCGGCCTTCACGTCCTCGGGGACCGCCTCGGTGATCTCGCCGATACCGACCATGCCGGTGTCGATACCTTCCCAGACGTTGTGGCTTTCCCAGGTGCCGTCCATGACCGCCTCGACGCGCTCGATGTAGTAGGGCGCCCAGTTGTCGATGATCGAGGAGACGCGGGGGGAGGGGGCGTATTCGGCCATGTCACCCGCCTGGCCGAAGCCGATCACGCCACCGGCTTCCTGCGCGGCCGCCAGCGGCGCGGTGGAATCGGTGTGCTGCAGGATGACGTCGGCGCCCTGTTCGATCAGGGTGCGCGCCGCGTCGGCCTCTTTCGCCGGGTCCATCCAAGTGTAGAGCCAGATGATCTTGAACTCGACATCCGGGTTCACCTTCTTGGCGTGCAGGTAGGCGGAGTTGATGCCGCGCACGACCTCGGGGATCGGCACGGAGGCGATGTAGCCGATCACGTTCGACTTGGTCATGTGGCCGGCGATGGTACCCTGCACGGCGCGGCCTTCGTAGAAGCGCGCGGAATAGGCGGCCATGTTGTCGCCGGTCTTGTAGCCGGTGGCATGCTCGAACTTCACGTCAGGGAACTTGGCCGCGACGTTCACCGTCGGGTCCATGTAGCCGAAGGAGGTGGAGAAGATGATGTCGGCGCCGTTCAGGGCCATCTGGGTCATCGCGCGTTCGGCATCGGGGCCTTCGGGCACGTTTTCCTGGTAGACCAGCTCGACCTTGTCCGAGCCGATCTCCTCGACCATCTTCATCGCGGATTCATGGTGGTGCTGGGTCCAGCCGCCGTCATTGATCGGGCCGACGTAGACGAAGCCCACCTTGGTCACGTCGTCCTGTGCGAAGGCGGCCCCGGTGGACAGGGCGGTCATCGCGGCGGCCGTGGCGGCCCCGGCGAGGAAACTCCGTTTTTTCAGAAGCATTACAATCTCCCATTGCTTGGTTGGTTGGCCCCTTGGGGGCGCGATTTTGCCAGGCCTCACTGCGAGGCGTGGAAGGTGCGACCGAGGGAGGCAGGTGCCCCGCTGCGGTCGAAGGACATCAGGACCAGCACCACGATGGTGATCAGGTATGGGGACATGGAAAGGTATTCTGCGGGAATCGCAACCCCCGCCGCCTGCAGGTTCAGCTGCAGCACGGTGACCCCCCCGAAGAGGTAGGCGCCCAAAAGGACGCGCCAGGGTTTCCAGCTGGCGAAGACCACCAGCGCCAGGGCAATCCAGCCAACCCCGCCGGTCATCCCTTCGGTCCATTGCGGCACGCGGATCAGGCTGATGTAGGCGCCCCCCAGCCCCGCGCAGGCGCCGCCGAAGAGGATCGCCAGGATGCGGATGCGGATCACCTTGTAGCCAAGCGCATGGGCCGCGTCGTGGTTTTCCCCCACGGCCTTCAGGATCAGCCCGGCCCGGGTGTATTTCAGGAAGGCCCAGGTCAGCGCCACCAGGATCAGCCCGGCGTAGACCATCGGATCGTGGTTGAACAGGATCGGCCCGACGACCGGCAGATCGCTGAGCGGGCCGAAGTCGAGGCGCGGCGTTGGCGGCGGTCGGATGCCCACGTAATTCTGCCCGATCAGCGACGACAGCCCCAGCCCGAACAGCGTCAGTGCCAGGCCCGAGGCGACCTGGTTGGCCAGGGCGAACTGTGTCAGGACGGCAAAGAGGAAGGATAGCACGGCGCCGCCGCCCGCCGCAGCCAGGAAGCCCAGGAAGGGCGAGCCGGTGCCCACGGCCACGGCGAAGCCGCAGACCGCGCCGGTGATCATCATCCCTTCGACCCCGAGGTTCAGCACACCGGCCTTTTCGGTGATCAGCTCGCCGATGGCGGCGATCATCACGGCGGTGGCCGCGACCATCAGCGAGGCGATGAGCAGGGCGGGATTGATCGCAGAGAAATCCATCAGGCGGTCTCCCCCAGGGTGATGCGGATACGGAAGTTGGTCAGCACGTCGACGGCCAGCAGGAAGAACAGCAGCATCCCCTGGAAGACCTGGATGGCAGCGGCCGGAAGCTGCAGCGCGCTTTGCGCCGCCTCGCCGCCGATGTAGGTCAGCGCCATCAGCAGACCCGCCAGCACGATGCCGATGGGATGCAGGCGCCCGAGGAAGGCCACGATGATCGCGGTGAAGCCGTAGCCCACGTTGAATCCGGTGGTGATCTGGCCGGCGGGGCCCGCGACCTCGAACATGCCCGCAAGGCCCGCCAGCGCGCCGGCGGTGCCCATGCAGAACAGCACCAGGCGGGCCGGTTTCACGCCGGAGAAGCGCGCGGCGCGCGGCGCCTCCCCGGTCAGGCGGATCTGGAAGCCCAGCAGGTGCCGGTTCAGCAGCACATAGGCCAGGATGGCGGCGATGAAGGCCGCGGCCACGCCCCAGTGCATGCCCGATCCGGCAATGATCTCGGTGTTATGGGCCGAAGGGTACTGTTGCAGATTGCGCGAGCCGGGAAAGCCGAAGCCCTCGGGGTTCTTCATCGCGCCGATGGCCATGGCGGACAGGAAGTTTTCGGCCACGTAGACCAGCATCAGCGAGACAAGGATCTCATTGGTGCCGAACTTCACCTTCAGCAGGGCCGGGATCATCGCCCAGGCCCAACCGCCGAGCGCACCCGCGAGGATCATCAGCGGGAAGATCCACCAGGCCTCCAGCGGGTAAAGGGCCAGCGCCACGCCGGCGCCCGCGATGGCGCCCATGATGTATTGCCCCTCGGCGCCGATGTTCCAGATCCCCGCCTTGAAGCCCAGTGACAGGCCAAGCGCGATGAGGATCAGCGGCCCGCCCTTCACCAGAAGCTGCGGGCGGTAGTAGAAGGCGAACTCGCCAAACAGCGGATCCCAGAAGATGATGCGGATCGCCGCCACCGGGTCCTTGCCGAGGATCGCAAACAGCAGCCCGCCGGCGACCATGGTGATCAGCACCGCCAGCACGGGCGTGATGTAGGACAGCGTCTTGGAGGGCTGCGGCCTCTTTTCCAGGAAGATCATGCGCGGCTCCCCCCGCAGGTGGACGCGCGGCCCATCCCCTTCATCTCGTTCCAAATACTCATGCGACGGCCCGACAGGGGCGGGCGTTCGAAGGATTGGCGATCAGACGGTTGCCGATCAGACATGGGCCACCTCCATCCCGTGGGCGCCGCCCATCATCAGGCCAATCTCTTCCATCGTCAGACCCTTGGCGGGCTTGATCTCCGACAGGCGGCCCTCGTTCAGGGCGGCGAAATTGTCGGAGACCTCCATCAGCTCATCCAGGTCCTGCGAAATGACGATTACGGCCGTGCCGCCGGCGGCCAGGTCGAGGATCGCCTGGCGGATGGTGGCGGCGGCGGCGGCGTCGACGCCCCAGGTGGGCTGGTTGACGACCAGCACCTCGGGGCGCTGCATCACCTCGCGGCCGATGACGAATTTCTGCAGGTTGCCGCCCGACAGGGCGCGGGCCACCGTTTCTGTGCCCGGGGTGCGCACGTCAAAGCGGTCGATGATCGCCTCGGCAAAGCTTTTCGCCTTGCCCCACTTGAGGAAGCCGTTGGACATCAGCCCCTCGCGTTCCGCCCCGGTCAGCAGGGCGTTCTCGGTCAGGGTCATGTTGGGGGCGGCGGCATGGCCCAGCCGTTCCTCGGGCCCGGTCAGCAGGCCCATGCGGCGACGGGGGCCGGGGCCCTTGGCGCCGATCTCGGTCCCATCCAGCACGACCATGCCGGGCGCGTTGGTGATCTCGCCTGACAGCGCGGCCAGAAGTTCGTCCTGCCCGTTGCCGGCGACACCGGCCAGGCCCAGGACCTCGCCCGCGCGGACCTCCAGCGTGATGTTCTTCAGCGAGGTGCCGAACTGGCTGGGGGAGGCGACCGACAGGTCCTTCAGCGCCAGCCGCACATCGCCCGGCGTCGTGGGTTCGCGTTCGGGGCGGTGCAGCTCGTTGCCCACCATCATCTCGGCCATCTGCGCCGCCGTCACCTCGCGCGGGGTACAGGTGCCCACCTTCTTGCCCAGGCGCAGGATCGTCGCCTCGTCGCACAGTGCGCGGATCTCTTCCAGCTTGTGCGAGATGTAGAGGATCGAGGTCCCCTCTGACTTCAGCTTGCGCAGGGTGGCGAACAGGATCTCCACCTCCTGCGGGGTCAGCACGCTGGTCGGTTCGTCCATGATCAGCAGTTTCGGGTCCTGCAGCAGGCAGCGGATGATCTCCACCCGCTGGCGTTCGCCGGCCGAGAGGTCGCCGACCAGGCGCCAGGGGTCCAGCGGCAGCCCGTATTGTTCCGAGACGGTGCGGATACGCTCGGCCAGCTCGCGGGTCTTCGGCGGCTCGGCCATGCCAAGGGCCACGTTCTCGGCCACGTTCAGCGCATCGAAGAGCGAGAAGTGCTGGAACACCATGGCGACGCCGCGCGCCCGCGCTTCCTGCGGCTCGGACGGCTCATAGGCGGTGCCCTTGAAGGCCATGTCGCCACTGTCGGGCTTCACCAGCCCGTAGATCATCTTCACCAGGGTCGACTTGCCCGCGCCATTTTCCCCCAGCAGGGCGTGCACCTCGCCCTCCTGGATGTTGAAGGACACGTCGTCATTGGCGACCACCCCCGGGTAGGCCTTTGTCAGGCCCACGATTTTCAACAGCGTCCCCGTCACGCGGTTCTCCCCCTCTTGGCGTCTTGTCGCGCCGTCTGTCCCAGTATCTCGGCGGCGACGCCGACCGCAATCTCCTGCGGGTGCTTCCCGAAGGAAGGTTGACCAATTGGACAGGAAATGCCCGCAATCCGGGCAGGCTCATGTCCAAGGGCGGCCAGGCGTTTGCGGAACCGGGCCCATTTGCTGGCCGAGCCGATCAGCCCGCAGGCGGCGAAGCCGCGACGCAGCAGGGCATCGCATAGCGCCAGGTCCAGCGCATGGGAATAGGTCAGGATCAGATGTTCGCCCGTGACCGGCACATGGGGCACCAGAAGCGCCGGATCGGCGGCGGGCAGCATCGTCACCCCCTCGGGGATCTGCTCGGGGAAGCGGTCGCGGGCGGTATCCACCCAAGTCACCTCGATCCCCGGCAGCGGGGCCAAAGTGGCGACAATGGCGCGGCCCACATGGCCGGCGCCCCAGACCCAGAGCGGGCGGGCGGCGCGCGCCAGCGGCTCGATCATCCAGCCCTCGCGCATCTGTGCCTCGGGGGGCGTGCCCTGGGCGCGGGCCTCGGCCAGCAGGCGCTTGACGGCAAAGGGCATCTCGGGCGTGCTGTCGGGCAGGGGGCGGGCATGCAGGTCGCCCTGCAGCGCCTCCAGCCGCGTGGCATCCCAGATCTCGTAGAGCAGGGTGACAGCCCCGCCGCAGCACTGCCCCAGGTCGGGGCCAAGTGCGCGCCGGTCCAACTGGTCCGCGCGCAGGCCTTGCGCCCGCCGGATCGCCTCATGCTCCAGCGTGCCGCCGCCGATGGTGCCGTCCAGAAGGCCCGCGGGGCCGACGATCATCGCCGCCCCCACCTCGCGCGGGACCGAGCCGCGGGTGTCCGCGACGACGACCCGCACCACCCGGGGGACCTGCGCAAGCGCGCGCGCGAGGGCCGCGCGGTCAAGCATTCTTCACCCGGTCGATGGCATCCAGCACCCGTTCCGGCGTCGCCGGGGCATCGAGACAGGGATAGGTGGTGCCGCAGGCCGCCACCGCATCCGACAGGGCCAGCAGGGCGGAAATGCCCAGCATGAAGGGCGGCTCGCCCACGGCCTTGGAACGATAGATGGTGGCCGCCGGGTTCGGCTCGTCCCAAAGCGCCACGTTGAAGACGCGGGGCCGGTCGGAACAGGCGGGGATCTTGTAGGTCGAGGGCGCATGCGTCCGCAGCCGCCCCTTGCCGTCCCAGACCAGTTCCTCGGTGGTCAGCCAGCCCGCGCCTTGCACGTAGCCGCCTTCCACCTGGCCGATGTCCAGCGCCGGGTTCAGCGAGGCGCCCGCGTCATGCAGGATATCGGTGCGCAGGATGCGATACTCGCCGGTCAGCGTATCGACGACCACTTCGGTCAGCGCGGCGCCATGGGCGAAGTAGAAGAAGGGCCGCCCGACGCCCTTGAGGCGATCCCAGTTCAGTTCGGGTGTCTTGTAGAACCCGGTGGCCGAGAGGCTGACCTGCGCCTCGTAGGTCAGCTGCGCCGCCTTGGCGAAGGGCATCTCGTTGCTGCCCGCGCGCACCATGCCGTCGGCAAAGCTCACCTCCTCGACGGCCACCTGGTGCAGTTCGGCCACCACGCCGGCGATGCGGTCGCGGATCGTGTCACAAGCGGCCTTCACCGCCATGCCGTTCAGGTCGGACCCGGACGAGGCCGCCGTGGCCGAGGTGTTGGGCACCTTGGCGGTGTCGGTGGCGGTGATGCGCACGTCTTCCATCCCGATGCCGAAGCGCGAGGCGGCCACCTGGGCCACCTTCTGGAACAGGCCCTGGCCCATTTCCGTGCCGCCGTGGTTCAGGTGCACCGACCCGTCCTGGTAGACATGCACCAGCGCGCCGGCCTGGTTCAGGTGGCTCAGCGTAAAGGAGATGCCGAATTTCACCGGGCTGAAGCCCAATCCCTTCTTCAGCACCGGGTTGTTTGCGTTCCAGGCCTCGATTGCCGCCTTGCGCGCCGCGTAGTCGGAGCTCTCCAGCAGCTTTGCGGTCAGCCGGTGCAGGACGAAATCCTCCACCTTCATGCCATAGGGCGTGGTCTGACCATCGGTTGCCGCCTCGGGGGTGCCCTCCACGGGGAAGGCGCCCGCCGCCCCGCGCGAGGCTACATCCATTTCCTGGCCGGAAATATCCCGGGGGGTGGTGGCCGCAGGCCGGGGGGCGACGCCCCCTTCCGACGGCGCTGCATCCAGCGGACGGTCGGCATAGTAGTTCACCCGCCGCACCTCGACCGGGTCGAGCCGCAGGTCATGGGCGATATGGTCGATGACGCGCTCGATGCCCACCACGCCCTGCGGGCCGCCGAAGCCGCGATAGGCGGTGGCGGAACACATGTTGGTGCGCAGCCGATGGCTCTCGATCCGGGCGTGCGGCAGCAGGTAGGCGTTGTCGGCGTGCAGCATGGCCCGGTCGGCCACCGCCAGGGTCAGATCCTGGGACCAGCCGGCGCGGGTGTACTGGCGGAAATCGACGCCCAGGATGCGGCCCGTGTCATCGACGCCGACGGTGTAGTCGATGCGGAAATCATGGCGCTTGCCGGTGATCTGCATGTCGTCGTCGCGGTCGTAGCGCATCTTGGCGGGCCGCCCGGTCAGGCTGGCCACGACGGCGCAGGCCACGGCCAGCGCATTGCCCTGGCTTTCCTTCCCGCCGAAGCCCCCGCCCATGCGGCGGCTTTCGACGCGCACCGCATGCATGGGGCGCCCGATGGCCTCGGCCACCTTGTGCTGGATCTCGGTCGGGTGCTGGGTCGAGGAATTGACGATCACGTCGCCGTTTTCCTGCGGCAGGGCCAGAGCCGCCTGGCCTTCGAGATAGAAATGCTCCTGCCCGCCCATCTCGATCCGGCCCTCGATGATGCGGGGGGCGGATTTGATCGCCGCCTCGGCATCGCCCTTGGACCAGACCAGCGGCGGGTATTCGATGTAGCTCTCGGCCTCCAGCGCCTCTTCCACGGTCAGGATCGGCGTCTCTTCCGCGATCTCCACCTTGGCGCGGGCCGCGGCATGGCGCGCGGCATGGTGCGAGGTGGCGGCGACCAGGAAGATCGGCTGGCCCACGTAGTTCACGCGGCCGGTCGACAGCAGCGGCTCGTCGTGGACGGGGGCCGAGGCCACGTCGTTGGCGAAGGGCAGATCGGCGGCCTCGTAGACGGCGACGACGCCCGGCGCGGCGCGCACCGCGTTCAGGTCGATCGCGGTGATCTGGCCGCGCGCCACGGCGGAGATGCCGAAGGCCAGGTGCAGCGTGTTCGCCGGCAGCGGGATGTCGTCGATGTAGCGGGCGCGGCCCGTGACATGCAGCGGGCCGGAATCATGGGGCAGGGGCTTGCGGACTTGTTCGGTCATGCCTCGATCTCCAGCACGTCAACGCTCTGGCCCAGGTCGGCCAGCAGGTAGCGGGTCAGCATGTTGCGGGCCGCAGTCAGCCGGTAGCGGGCCGAGGCGCGCATGTCGGACATGGGCGTGAAATCCGTCTCCCATTCCCCGGCGATGGCCACCAGCGTGTCCTGGGTCCAGGGTTTGCCCAGCAGGGCGGTTTCGACGTTACGGGCGCGTTTCGGGATGCCGGCCATGCCGCCGAAGGCGATACGCGCGGCGGTGACGATTTCGTCCTCCACCGTGATGCTGAAACAGCCGCAGACGGCGGAGATGTCCTGGTCGAACCGTTTCGACAGCTTGTAGCAGGCCAGCCGGTCGGGCTGACGCGGGATCGTCACGGCCTCAACGAACTCGCCCGGCGCGCGGTCCTGGCGGCCGTAGTCGAGGAAGAACTCCTCCAGCGGGATCGCGCGGCGGGTGTCGCCCTGGCGCAGGTGCAGCGTGGCGTCCAGCGCGATCAGCGCGGGCGGGCCGTCCCCGATGGGGGAGCCGTTGGCGATATTGCCGCCCACGGTTGCGGCATTGCGCACCTGGACGGAGGCAAAGCGGCGCAGCATTGCGGCGAGGCCCGGATGGTAGGGCGCGATCTCGGGCAGAAGCTCGGCCCAGGTGACCATGGCGCCGATGCGGATCTCCTCGTCGGTGACCGTCACGCCCTTCAAGTCCGCACAGCGGTTGAGGAAGGCGACCTCGCCCAGGTCGCGCATCAGCTTGGTGACATGCAGGCCCAGGTCCGTGGCGCCCGCGACCAGGGTGGCCTCGGGGTGGTCGACGTACCAGGCGGCCAGTTGGTCGGCGGTCTCCGGCTGGAAGGCGGGGCCGGGGGCGTCCACCGGCATCTTGAAGGTTGTCGGCAGGTGATCGGGCGCGGGTTTCGCCGCTGCCTCCTCCGCCGCGCGGATGATCGGCGCATAGCCGGTGCAACGGCAGAGGTTGCCGGCCAGGGTCAGGTCGTGATCGGTCTCGCCGGTCAGCTGCGCCGTGGCCATGGAAACCGTGAAGCCCGGGGTGCAGAAACCGCATTGCGAGCCGTGGTGATCCACCATCGCCTGCTGCACGGGATGCAGCCCGCCCGAGGGCGGCGCCAGCCCTTCGACCGTGGTCACGGCCTTGCCCTGCAACTGCGGCAGGAACAGGATGCAGGCATTCAGCGCACGCGGCCCGCTTTCATCCGTCACCATGACGGTGCAGGCGCCGCAATCGCCTTCGTTGCAGCCTTCCTTGGTGCCTGTCAGGCCGCGCTCGATACGCAGCCAGTCGAGCAGCGTCATCGTGGGCTCGGCCCCTGTCAGGTCCACCCGGTCTCCGTTCAGGTGAAAGGAGAGTGTCATATTGGTCATCACCGCCGCATTACCGTTGCGCCGTTCGTGCCTCTCCGATGCGGCGTAGGAGTGGCGGCGTTCCCCGTGTTGCAGCCCAGAAAAGCGGCGATGGCGCGGCTTGGCAAGCAATTACCGCCTGTATACTGCTGCTTTTTCGGGCGGCTGCCTAGGGTTTGATCTTTGCCGCAAGTGTCGCGAGCTGGTCCGTCGCCGCGCCCCAGCCCTCGTGAAACCCCATGTCGAGATGGCGCTGGCGCGCGTCGGGCGTGGCATGCAGCACGGTGGCCGAATAGCGCGTGCCGCCCTCGATCTGCGTGAGGGAGATGATGGCCGTCATGAACCCCTCGGCCGTGGGGCGGAAGCCGGAGCCGAGCGCATCGGTGAAGGCCAGCATCTGCCCGGGTGCGGCGGCCAGAACGCAGCCTTCGGAGGCGACCTCCTCACCCTCGGGCAATCGCATCCGGGTGAAGAAGCGCCCGCCGGCGCGGGCCTCGATCACCGCTTCGACCGTTTCCACGGGTGCCGGCGCGAACCACTGGCACAGCAGGTGCGGTTCGGTCCAGCAACGCCAGATCGCGCCCGGCGGGGCGGCGATGTCCCGGCGCAGGGAGAGGTCTCGGGTCTCGTCCATCAGGGGCCTCCGGTTGGCTGCCCGGCAACTATGGCGGGCCGGGGCGCACGGGGCAAGCACGGCTCTTGTTGGCCCCGTCCGCCGCGCCTAGAACTGGGGGATGAGCGATCCCCGATTCATCCACCTCCGCGTCCATACCGAATATTCCCTGCTGGAAGGGGCCGTGCGGCTGAAGAAGCTGCCGGGCCTGTGCCAGAAGATGGAAATGCCCGCCGTCGCCGTGACGGATACCAACAACTGCTTTGCGGCGCTGGAATTTTCCGTGACCGCCAGCGGGCAGGGGGTGCAGCCGATCATCGGCTGCCAGGTCTCCGTCGCCTGGCATGAACCGCAGCCGGGGGAGCGGGTGCAGCCCCCGGGCCCGGTCGTCCTGCTGGCGCAGAACGAACGCGGCTACCAGAACATCATGAAGCTGAACTCGTGCCTCTACGTTGACAAGCACGGGGCGCTGCCCACCGTATCCTTGGCGGAGTTGGAGCAGCACTCCGAGGGCCTGATCTGCCTGACGGGCGGCCCCGACGGCCCCGTGGGCGCGCTGTTGCAGACCGGGCACCGCCCCGAGGCGCAGGCGATGATGGATCGCTTCGCGCGGGCCTTCCCCGACCGTCTTTACGTCGAGCTGCAGCGCCACCCCGAGGACGGCGGCCTGCCGCAGGCCGAGCAGCTGACCGAGCGCGGCTTCGTCGAAATGGCCTATGCCATGGATCTGCCGCTGGTCGCCACCAACGACGTCTACTTCCCGACGACGGACATGTACGAGGCGCATGATGCGCTGATCTGTATCGCCGAGGGCGCCTATGTCGACCAGGCGGAGCCGCGCCGCCGGCTGACGCCGCAGCATTACTTCAAGTCGCCGCAGGAGATGGCGACGCTGTTCGCGGATCTGCCCGAGGCGATCGAGAACACCGTCGAGATCGCGAAACGCTGTGCCTTCATGGCCTACCGCCGCGACCCGATCCTGCCGAAGTTCGCCGACGACGAGGTGGAGGAACTGCGCCGCCAGGCCAACGAGGGTCTGAAGAACCGGCTGGAGGTGATCCCCCACGCGGTGCCGGTCGAGGAGTACCAGAAGCGGCTGGATTTCGAGCTGGGCATCATCGAGGGGATGGGCTTCCCCGGCTACTTCCTGATCGTTGCCGATTTCATCAAATGGGCCAAGGACCACGACATCCCGGTGGGACCGGGGCGGGGCTCGGGCGCCGGTTCGCTGGTGGCCTATGCGCTGACCATCACCGACCTTGACCCGCTGCGCTACAGCCTGCTGTTCGAACGCTTCCTGAACCCGGAACGTGTGTCGATGCCCGACTTCGACATCGACTTCTGCATGGACCGCCGCGAAGAGGTGATCCGCTACGTGCAGGAGAAGTACGGCCGCGACAAGGTGGGGCAGATCATCACCTTCGGTGCGCTGCTGTCGAAGGCCGCGGTGCGCGACGTCGGCCGGGTTCTGCAGCTGCCCTACGGGCAGGTCGACCGGCTGTCGAAGCTGATCCCGGTGGAGGGGGTGAAACCCGTTTCCATCGAACAGGCGCTGCGGGACGAACCGCGCCTGGCCGAGGAGGCCCGCAACGAGGAGGTGGTGAACCGCCTGCTGACCTACGGCCAACAGGTCGAGGGGCTTTTGCGGAACGCCTCCACCCACGCCGCCGGTGTGGTCATCGCCGACCGGCCCACGGATGAGCTGGTGCCGCTCTACCAGGATCCGCGGTCGGACATGCCGGCCACGCAGTTCAACATGAAATGGGTCGAACAGGCCGGCCTGGTGAAGTTCGACTTCCTCGGCCTGAAGACCCTGACGGTGATCCAGAACGCGATCCAGCAGATCCACCGCTCTGGCCGCGACCTGCACGTGGCCGCCGACGGCACCCAGCTCTATGAGCCCACGCCGGGCGGCGAGAACCAGATCAACCTGATCCCGCTGGACGACGAGAAGACCTACAAGCTTTACGCCCGCGCCAAGACGGTGGCCGTGTTCCAGGTGGAATCCACCGGCATGATGGATGCGCTGAAGCAGATGAAACCCACCTGTATCGAGGACATCGTGGCGCTGGTGGCGCTCTACCGTCCCGGTCCGATGGAAAACATCCCCGTCTACTGCGAGGTGAAGAACGGCCAGCGCGAGATCACCTCTGTCCACGAGTCGATCGACCATATCCTGGCGGAAACCCAGGGCATCATCGTCTACCAGGAACAGGTGATGCAGATTGCCCAGGAAATGGCGGGCTACTCGCTCGGTGGCGCCGACCTGCTGCGCCGCGCCATGGGCAAGAAGATCAAGGAGGCGATGGACGCTGAACGTCCCAAGTTCGAGGCGGGGGCCGCCAAGAACGGGGTCGACAAGAAGAAGGCGACCGAGGTTTTCGACCTTCTGGAGAAATTCGCCAACTACGGCTTCAACAAGTCCCACGCCGCCGCCTATGCGGTGGTCAGCTATTACACCGCCTGGCTGAAGGCCAACCACCCGGTGGAGTTCATGGCCGGGGTCATGAACTGCGATATCCACCTGACGGACAAGCTGACCATCTATTTCCAGGAGGTGAAGAAGGGGCTGGAACTGCCCTACGTGCCGCCCTGCGTGAACCGCTCGGACGCCATGTTCAAGGTGGTGGACGGCGCGCTGGTCTATGGCCTCGGGGCGCTGAAGAACGTCGGTGTCGAGGCGATGAAGCTGGTCGAACTGGGCCGGATGCAGGAGGGTGGGGGAGAGAAGCCCTTTGCCACGGTCTTCGATTTCGCCCGCCGGGTCGAGCTGAAGAAGGTCGGCAAGCGGCCGTTGGAAATGCTGGCGCGCGCCGGTGCCTTCGATGAACTGGACCGCAACCGCCGCCGGATCTTCGAGAGCCTGGAGCCGCTGATGGCCTATTCGGCCGCCTTCTGGGAGCAGAAAAGCTCCAACCAGGTGTCGCTGTTCGGCGATGCGGGGGACGACCTGCCCGAACCGCGCCTGGCGCCGGTCAATGACTGGATGCCCGCGGAACGGCTGGCGGAAGAGTTCAAGGCCATCGGGTTCTACCTGTCCGGCCATCCGCTGGACGACTACATGGGCGCGCTGAAGCGCAAGCAGGTGAAGACGCTGGACGAGGTGCACAAGCTGGCCATGGACCAGCCGGTGATCGCCAAGCTGGCCGGCATCGTGACCGGCCGGCAGGAGCGGAAGTCGGCCCGCGGCAATCGGTTCGCCTTTGCCCAGCTAAGCGACCCGACAGGCGCCTACGAGGTCACCATCTTCTCCGAGACGCTGGAGAAGTCGCGCGACTTCCTCGAAAACGGGTCGAAGGTGGTGATCCAGGTGGAGGCCAACGTCGAAGCCGACCAGCTGAAGCTGCTGGCGCGCTCCATCGCGCCGATGGATGGCGTGGTGACGGATGCCGGCGCCGTGGGGCTGAAGATCTTCATCGAGGGGACGGAGGCGATCCCCTCGGTCGCCACGGTACTGCAGGGCTCCGCCGAAACGGTGCGCGGGGTGACCAAGGGGCCGATCCTGTTCTGCCTGATGGATCCGGCCCTGCCCGGCGAGGTCGAGGTCGACGCCCATGCCGAGTTCCCGGTGACGCCCCAGATCAAGGGGGCGATCAAGTCGCTGCCGGGGGTGCTGGCGGTCGAAGAGGTCTAGGCCTGGGGGCCGGGGTGTGCCTGGCCCCCTGCGGTCTGGGTCGGGGCCGCCGCGCCCTGCGCCCTCAGTAGTGCGGCGGGCGTTCGTCGCCGATGAAGAGGCCGCCGGCGGCATTGGCCTCGCGCTCCGCCTCGCGTTCCATCAGAAGCTGGACCCGGCGGGTCAGCATCATGATCTCTCCCTGTTGCCGCGCGATCGTGTCGGACATGTCGTCGACCGCCCGGGTCAGGTGCGCGATCTTCTCTTCCAGGGCTGTCATTCATTATCCTCCGAAACCAGTAAACACTGCCCGGCGATGAGGCCGGGGCCTGTGACTCTAGCACGTCCATAGTCAGGTTCTACGGGAAACTCGGCGGTCTGCGCGGGCCGCCCCTGCTTGCCCCGTCCCCGCCCATGGGCTATGCCCCGCACGCGATAGACCGCGAGGGAAAACGATGGCCAAGGTGAAGAAGACCCCGCGTCCCAAGGCGGAGACCCCCAAGGGGTTCCGTGACTACTTCGGGACGGAGGTGACGGAACGGACGGAAATGCTGGCAAAGATTGCCGCCGTCTACCATCGTTACGGCTTCGAGGCGCTGGAAAGCTCGGCCGTCGAAACCGTCGAGGCCCTGGGCAAGTTCCTGCCCGACGTCGATCGCCCGAACGAGGGTGTCTTCGCCTGGCAGGAGTTCGACGAGAAGGATCAGGGCGACTGGCTGGCCCTGCGCTATGACCTGACGGCGCCGCTGGCGCGGGTCTATGCGCAGCACCGCAACGACCTGCCGACCCCCTACCGCCGCTTCGCCATGGGGCCTGTCTGGCGCAATGAGAAGCCGGGGCCGGGGCGGTTCCGCCAGTTCTACCAGTGCGATGCGGACACCGTGGGTTCCGCCTCCGTCGCGGCGGATGCCGAGATCTGCGCCATGCTGGCCGACTGCCTCGAAGAGGTGGGGATCCCGCGCGGAGACTACATCATCCGGGTGAACAACCGGAAGGTGTTGAACGGCGTGCTGGAGGCCATGGGCGTCACCGACGACGCCCAGGCCGCCGACGTGCTGCGCACCATCGACAAGTTCGACAAGGTCGGCGAGGAGGGCGTGCGCCAGCTGCTCGGCAAGGGCCGCCTGGATGCCTCCGGCGCCTATATCGACGGCGTGGGGCTGGACGAGGCCCAGGCCGAGCCAGTGATCGCCTTCCTGACCTCCAAGGGCGCAACCGTGGCTGAGACGCTGGAAAACCTGCGCGCCGCCGTGGGCGAGAGTGGCGTGGGCGCCGAGGGCGTGGACGAACTGGCCGAGATCGCGGGTCTGGTCGAGGCACAGGGCTATGGCGCCGATCGCATCGTCATCGACCCTTCGGTCGTGCGGGGTCTGGGCTACTACACCGGCCCGGTCTTCGAGGCCGAGCTGACCTTCGAGATCCTGGACGAGAAGGGCCGCAAGCGGCAGTTCGGCTCGGTCTCGGGGGGCGGGCGCTACGACGGTCTGGTGAAACGCTTCACCGGGCAGGAAGTGCCGGCGACCGGCATCTCCATCGGGGTCGACCGCCTGCTGGCCGCCCTGCATGCCAAGGGTCGGCTGGGCGGGACGCCGCAGGGGCCCGTCGTGGTCACCGTCATGGACAAGACCCGCATGGCCGACTACCAGGCCATCGTCGCGGAACTGCGCCAGGCGGGCATCCGCGCCGAGGTCTATCTGGGCAACCCCAAGAACTTCGGCAACCAGCTGAAATACGCGGACAAGCGCAACTCCCCCGTCGCCGTCATCGAGGGCGAGGACGAGAAGGCGCGCGGCGTGGTGCAGATCAAGGACCTGATCCTGGGCGCCAAGATTGCCGAGAACGCGACGCTGGAAGAGTGGAAGGAACGCCCGAGCCAGTTCGAAGTGCCCCGCGCCGAGATGGTGGCGAAGATCGCCGAGATCCTGGCCCTCTATGCCGATGCCGATGCCGGTGACGCCGAAGGGACCGCCTGATGGCCTATAGCCCCCCTGATCGCGCCCGGGTGAAGGCGCGCGCCGCAGACCTGCGTGCGGGGTTCGAGGCCGCCGGCGCCGCCGTGGTCGAGGCGCCCGTGCTGCTCTCGGCCGAGGCGCTGCTGGATCTCTACGGCGAGGACCTGCGCGCGCGGGCCTACACCACCTCCGACGCGCTGCGCGGTGAACAGATGCTGCGCCCCGACTTCACCGTGCCCGTGGTGCAGATGCACATGGCCGGTGGCGCCGAACCCGCGCGCTACACCTATTCCGGCGAGGTCTTCCGCCGCCAGGAAGAGGATGAGGCGCGGGCCAATGAATACCTGCAGGTCGGCTTCGAGATTTTCGACGGCTCCGACACCGAGGCCGCCGATGCGGAGGTCTTTGCCCGGATGCGCGACGCGGTGGAGCCGCTGCGCGAGAAGGTGGGCCTGCGCGCCACCACCGGCGACATCGGCATTCTTCGGGCGGCGGTCGAAGGTCTGTCGACCTCGGACGCGCGCAAACGCGCGCTGCGCCGCCACCTGTGGCGTCCGGCCCGCTTCAAGCAGTTGCTGGACCGCTTCGCCGGGCGCACGCCGTTCCCGCCCAGCCGTCTTGCCCTGCTGGAAAAGTCCGACCCCTTCGCCGAGGCGGGCCCGGAGATCGGCCTGCGTGATCGGGCGGAGATCGAGAGCCGGCTGGAGGCCCTGCGCGCCGATGCGGCGGAGACGCCGATCCCGGCCGCCGAGATCGAGCTGATCGAGGGCCTCCTGCAAGTGCGGGAGACGCTGCCCAATGCGCTGGAACACATGCGCGACATCGCCGTCGACCTGCCGGCCATCTCGGACGCTGTCGAGCGGCTGAAACGGCGCGCCGCCGCGCTGGCCCGCCACGGGGTCAACGTGGAGGCGCTGGAGTTCGAGGCCAGCTACGGCCGGACCCACATGGAATACTACGACGGTTTCGTCTTCGGCTTTGTCGTCGCTGGTCGCCCGGATCTGCCAGCCATCGCTTCGGGCGGGCGCTATGACGCGCTGACCCGCGAGTTGGGCCGTGGCGCGGGCAAACCCGAGGGCATCCCGGCCGTGGGAGGCATCCTGCGCCCGGGCCTGATGGTCGAACTGGAGGACGCGGCATGAGCCTGAAGCTGGGTGTGCCGTCCAAGGGGCGGCTGATGGAGAAGACCTTCGACTGGTTCGGCAGCCGGGGCATCACCCTGGGCCGCGCCGGGGGTGATCGCGAATACGCCGGCAAGGTCGAGGGAATCGACGGGGTGGAGCTGGTCCTGCTGTCGGCGGGAGAGATCCCGCGCGAGTTGAACGCGGGCCGCATCCATCTGGGCGTCACCGGCACCGACCTGGTGCGTGAAAAGCTGGGCCAGTGGGAGCAGCGGGTCGAGGAACTGGCCGAACTGGGCTTCGGCCATGCCGACCTGATCATTGCCGTGCCGCAGCTCTGGGTCGACGTGGAAACGCTGGATGACCTCGACGAGGCCGCCGCAGTCTTCCGTCGCCGCCATGGCTTCCGCCTGCGGATCGCGACCAAGTACCACCGCCTGATCCGCGATTTCATGAAATCGCACGGCGTGGCGGACTACCAGCTGGTCGACAGCCAGGGCGCCACCGAGGGCACGGTGAAGAACGAGACCGCCGAGGCGGTGGCCGACATCACCTCCACCGGGGAGACCCTGCGCGCGAACCACCTGAAGATCCTTGGTGACGGCCTGGTTCTGAAAAGCCAGGCGACTCTCTTCCGCTCGCGTACCGCGCCGATGGCGGAAGAGGATCGGGCCGCGATGGCACAGCTGATTCGACGTCTCGACCTGGACTGAGTGCCGTCTGGCGGCGGGACACAATCAGATCAGGCCAATTGAACGCGGGCGCCTTCGGGCGCCCGTCGGCTTTTTCGGCCAGGGAAATCCCGCCAGCGTGGCGTATTTGCCTGGTTTTGTGACGTGGGGGTGACATCTGGTAAGGGAGTCGTGTTTCAGCTTCCATGTTGCGAATTTGCCACGAACTCAACTGAACATCGCAGTTCAGTTTTTCGTTACTCGAACTCCGCGATGCCATGGCGCACAAGCAGCCCTGACGCAGGTTGCGTCGGTCAACCTTCCCTCGGTTCGGCCTTCCTGCGACACTCTCATACTTAGGACTACGATCATGACTGCATTCAAGCATACCGTCGCCCTGGCCGCTCTGCTGGCTGGCGTGGCAGGCACTGCCTCCGCGCAGGTCGCCTACACCGGCGCAGTGAACCTCGGCTACGCCGACATCGATGGTGACACCGACGCCACCAACCTGACCACCGATTTCGATGCCAACATCGCGTTCAACTCCGGCTTCGAGCTGGACCTGGGCCTGTCGATGAACCGCGTCGACGTGGACGAAGTGCCCTTCGACCTGCACATGGACCGTGCCAGCATCGCGCCGAAGTACAACTTCTCCAACGGTCTGACCGCTGGCCTGTACGTCGAGAAGTCGGAGCTGAGCATCGGCGAAGACGTTGACATGCTCTCCTACGGCCTGAACGGCGAATTCGCCATCGCCGGTGCCACCATCGGCGCCTTCTACGGCGAAACCGACATCGACGGCCTGGACGACGACACCACCGACTGGGGTCTGAACGCCACCTACGCCATGGGTGAAACCCTGGCCGTGGCCGGCGGCTTTGCCCGCACCGAGGTCGACGCCTTTGGCGAAGATCTGGACCTGGACCTGTGGAAGCTGGGCGCAGCCTACGACTTCGGCAACAACATCACCGTCTTCGCCGGCGCCAACTGGGGTGACTTCGAAGGCATGGACGTCGACACCTGGGGCCTGGGCGCCAGCTACGACGCCTCCGCCTACACCCCGATCCCCGTCATCGCGAGCATCGAATACGCCGAGACCGACGCGGACATGCTGGGTGACGTCGACGTGTGGCGCTTCGGCGTGACCCTGCCGTTCGGCAACAAGGGCACCGCCTCCGCACCGCTCAACAGCGTTGCCGGCTCGGCCTTCAACCAGTCGCCGAACACCATCTCCGACGCGCTGGTCACCGCCTTCTGAGGCTGTCACCGGACGGAATTTCGCGCCTCGGCGTGAAACGGAAACGGCCCGCGCATCGCGCGGGCCGTTTTTCGTTTCCTCGCCGCAATTCGCGGGCGGAACGGTCAGTCAAAGGGGCAGGCGGGATGGCCCGGTGGCTCAGATCACGCCGATCTCGGCCAGGGCCGCGTCCAGTTCGGGCGGCAGGCTGTCATCGCTCTTGCGGGCGGCGGACAGGTCGCGGGGGGCATCCTCGGGCTTCAGGTAGCGCCAGCCCTGGAAGGGACGCCGCTGACTGGGCGCCACGCGGTAGATCGTCGGGTCCAGCACGATGGCGCAGCGGCGGATGCCGTCGCCCCGGTCCACTTCCTCCAGCGCGACGACCTTCTGGCGCGCCTGGATCTGTCCCTTGATCACCCAGTAGATCGACCCGCCGTCGAGGAGTTCCGCCTCGCGCTTGGGCCACATGCGGGTGACGTGGCGCGGGGCCTGGCCGGTCTGTTCGATCCGCACGGCCTGCCAGGCGGCCAGATCCTCGACCGAGTCGGTGCCGACGGAGAGCTTGATCAGATGGACGGACATGGGCAACCTGTTTCAGTTTCTTTGACGGAGCAGCGCTCGCGAGTTATGGTGGCGGCAGCGCAGCAGAATACAAGATGTGGTGTGTGTTCCGCCACCATTCCTGATTGCAGCCGCGTTGCGTCACGACTAGGAAGGTAGCCCGCCCGACCGGGCGCGCAAGTCTCCGCTGCTGGAGGCTGGCCGCCAGCGGGTCGAATATGTAATCCTTTCGCTCGACCACTGCCACCCTGAAAGGGATCCCGATGAGCCGCTTTGCCGCCCCGATCGCCGAACAAGTCTGGGACATGAAATACCGGTTCAAGGAGGCTGACGGCAGCCCCGTGGACCGCAGCGTCGAAGACAGCTGGCGCCGCATCGCCCGTTCGCTGGCGACGGTGGAACAGGACGCGGATCACTGGGAAGAGGTGTTCTACGGCGCGCTGGAGGACTTCAAGTTCCTGCCCGCCGGTCGGATCACCGCCGGCGCTGGCACCGAACGCAAGGTGACGCTATTCAACTGCTTCGTCATGGGCACCGTGCCCGACAGTATGGCGGGCATCTTCGACATGCTGAAGGAAGCCGCGCTGACGATGCAGCAGGGCGGCGGCATCGGCTATGACTTCTCGACCATCCGGCCGCGCGGCGCGGATGTGAAGGGCGTGGCGGCGGATGCCTCCGGCCCGCTCAGCTTCATGGATGTCTGGGATGCCATGTGCCGCACCATCATGTCTGCCGGCTCGCGCCGCGGCGCGATGATGGCCACCATGCGCTGCGACCACCCCGACGTGGAGAAGTTCATCGAGGCCAAGAGCGACCCGGCCCGCCTGCGCATGTTCAACATGTCCGTGCTGGTCACCGATCCCTTCATGGAGGCCGTGAAGGCTGACGGCCCCTGGGAGCTGGTCTTCGACGGCAAGGTGTACCAGACCCTTCCGGCGCGTGAGCTGTGGAACAAGATCATGCAGGCGACCTATGATTATGCCGAGCCCGGCGTGATCTTCATCGACCGCATCAACCAGGCCAACAACCTGGCCTATTGCGAGACGATCGCCGCCACCAACCCCTGCGGCGAACAGCCCCTGCCGCCCTACGGCGCCTGCCTGCTGGGGTCGATCAACCTGGCGCGACTGGTGGCCCAGCCCTTCCAGGAGGGGGCGAAGCTGGACCTCGCCGAACTGGATCGCCTGGTGCGGACCGCCGTGCGGATGATGGACAACACTGTCGATGCCTCGGGTTTCCCGCTGGAGGCCCAGGCGCGCGAGGCCGAGGCCAAGCGCCGCATCGGCCTGGGGGTCACCGGCCTGGCTGACGCCCTGCTGATGGTCGGCCAGCGTTACGGCAGCGACGAGGCCGCCGCCCAGACCGAGGAATGGCTGCGCCAGATCGCCCGCTCCGCCTACCTGGCCTCTGTCGATCTGGCGAAGGAAAAGGGCGCCTTCCCGCTCTTCGACCGCGACAAGTACCTGGCGTCGGGCACGATGCAGGCCATGGACGAGGACGTGCGCGCGGCCGTGGCCGAGCATGGCATTCGGAACGCCCTGCTGACCTCGATCGCCCCCACGGGCACGATCAGCCTCTACGCGGGCAACGTCAGCTCCGGCATCGAGCCGGTCTTCGCCTATGAATATACCCGCAAGGTCCTGCAGAAGGACGGCTCACGCACTGAGGAGAAGGTCGTCGACTACGCCGTGCAGATGTGGAAGGACGTGAAGGGTGACGAACCTCTGCCGGACTACTTCGTCAACGCCCAGACCCTGGCGCCCGCCGATCACGTGAAGATGCAGGCGGCCGCGCAGAAATGGGTCGACTCGTCCATTTCCAAGACCATCAACTGTCCCGAGGACATCGACTTCGAGGCGTTCAAGGATGTCTACATGCAGGCCTATGAAACGGGCTGCAAGGGCTGCACCACCTATCGTCCGAACGACGTCACCGGGTCGGTGCTGTCGGTCGAGGACAAGAAGGAAGAGGCCAAGCCGGAGATGCCCGAGGAGGGCGGCGAGGTCGTCTACATGGCCGAGCCTCTGGACCGCCCGCAGGCGCTCGAAGGCAATACCTACAAGCTGAAGTGGCCCGACAGCGAACATGCCATCTACATCACCATCAACGACGTGGTGATCGGCGGCCACCGTCGCCCCTTCGAGGTCTTCATCAACTCCAAGAACATGGAGCACTACGCCTGGACCGTGGCGCTGACGCGGATGATCTCGGCCGTGTTCCGGCGCGGCGGCGACGTGTCCTTCGTGGTGGAAGAACTGAAGGCGGTCTTCGACCCGCGCGGCGGTGCCTGGATCAAGGGCAAGTACATCCCCTCGATCTTGGCGGCCATCGGCGGCGTGATCGAAACGCACCTGATCGCCACCGGCTTCATGGAAAGCGAGGGCCTGGGCCTGAAAACCGACCCGGCCGCGAATGTGGTGGGCCTGGACACCGGCGCGGGCGGCACCAGCCAGAACCGCGGCAAGGCCTGCCCGAGCTGCGGCCAATACAGCCTGGCGATGATCGAGGGCTGCATGACCTGCACTTCCTGCGGGCACAGCAAATGCGGCTGAGGCGCGGGCAGGGTGAAAGTCAGAGAAAGCAGATGAATGCGCAAACGGAAGCATAAGTCTGCGCAAGGGGTGTCAAGGGCGAAACGTACCGCCTGGTGTTCTTGGGCTACTCTCTGAAAGGCGGTGATAGAGGCGCTGGAGCTGACGCTCCGGCGCCTTTCGCGTATGAAGGGGATGTGCGGTTCGTGGTATGAAGCGGCGGATCTGGCGGAGGACCGTTGTGCCCTCCCTGTATGAGGCTGCGCGTGGCGCATTGGGGCTGGCGCAGCGCGAGACCCAGGGCCCAAGGCCTGGTCGCCTTAGCCCTGATCCCGCAACTGGCCACCTGCCTACCGCGTTTGCCGCAGCAGCGACGTGCCCTCCGGGCACTACAGCCGCCGCAGCAGGTAGGTGTCCATAATCCAGCCGTGCCGCGCGCGCAGCTTGGCACGGCGCTCCACGATCCGCCCGCCGACCTCGGCCAGAGATCCGGCCTCGAGCGCCTGCGCCTCGGAGCCCAGATAGGCGCCCCACCAGATCTGCAGTCCTTCGGGATCAAGGCCCTGAAAGCTGCATTCGGCGTCCAGCATCACCACCACCGTTTCCTCGCCTTCCGGCCAGCCATGGTCGCGCAGCTGCCGTCCAGTGGTGATCTTGACCGGTCCGTTCAGCGTGTTGAGCGGGATCGCATGGGCCGCCGTCAGCGCCTGTATCGCGGTGATCCCGGGCACCACCCTCAGACGGGGACGCGGCACTATCCGTTCGGCGATCCGCAGCGTGCTGTCGTAAAGCGCGGGATCTCCCCAGACCAGCAGCGCTACCGGCCCCGGCGGAGCGCTCTGAATCGCGGCGATCCAGCGCCGTGCAATTTCGTCGTGCCATTTGATGACCCGTTGACCGTAGGGCAGGGCGGGATCGCGCACAGGGTAGTCAAAGCTTCGGACTTCGGCCTGCGCCCCCGAGGCCTCGATAATCCCGTATCGCAGCGCGGCAAGCGTGTCCTTTCCCTCGCCCTTTTGGGGGACGAGGATCACCGCTGCGTCGCGCAGCGCCTGCAGCCCTTCGAGCGTGACATGCGCCGGGCTTCCGGTGCCGATGCCGATGAGCCAGAGATCGTCCATCCGTGTGATTCCTGCGTGAAAAGGCTGGCCTGCATGAAAGGCCGGAGCCCCGAATGAAGGGGCTCCGGCGGCAATGGCGTCAGGCCGCGTAGAGACGCGGGGTGAGCAGGCGGGCGATACCGCTGTCACGGGCGGACTTGGCTGCCGCGAGGGCTGCCAGGTCGGCCAGCGGCTCGATCAGGATCACCATCATGTAGGCCGCGCCGAAGGTGCCGACCGACGCCAGCGTGGTGGCCGAAACGCCCTGGCCGTAGAAGGCCCAGAACGCCACCCAGGCGACAACGCCGCCCTGGTAGACCGCCGAGAGTTTCAGCACGTCCGCATAGCGCAGATCGACATAGGCGGTGCCCGGTGCGACGACGCGGCTGGCCAGCGCGGAGGCTGCGAACAGCGGCACCAGCAGCGTGGTGACGTTGACGAAATACATCGGCAGGTCGGTCGGTGCAAAGAACATCCCCTGGATCAGCAGGCCAAGCGCCAGACCCATGGCCGCAGGAGCGGTGCCCAGCAACAGGAACAGGGTCGAGCCGAGGATGAAGTGCACCTCCGAGATGCCGACCGCGAAATGCGGCAGCAGTTCAAAGAAGACAAAGGTGCCGGCGGCCGCCAGAACGGTGCGCGGCAGCAGCGACAGGGCACCGCCCGCCTTGATGTCCTGGATAACTTCCTTCGCGGTATAACCTGCCGCGCCCGCCGCCGTGGCAACCGCGAGGATCATCTTGGCGCCGTCGACGACGCCGGGTTCGATATGCATTGATATGTCCTTTCTCGTTATGCTGCCCCACCGGCAGCGATGGCCCCTTGCGGGGCGGTTGAGGTGCCGAAGGGCAGGTCTCCTGACTTGCGTCTCATCGCGCCTCGGCCCTTCCCGGCAGGGTTGCCAGTGGGATGATCCTTGGCGCTCTTCGCTTACAGTTGCGGGGGCAGTCCGGGCCTTTCACCCGGTTCCCTGCGGCCGCGCATGGCGGCACACCCCCTCGGCGGTGGCCCCTTGCGGGGCCGGGTCGTGTCACTCCTCTGCCAAAGCTCCGAACAGGATGAGCCCGGCCTTGTCGCCGGGCTCGGTCGTAAGCCGCTCGGCCAGGCTCGCGACGGTATGGCGCGAGATCTCCTGGTCGGGGCGGCTGATGGATTCCGCCAGCATCGCGGGCGTATCGGGCGGCAGCCCACCGGCGATCAGGCGCGCGGCAAGGCTGGGAAAGGTGCGTTTGCCCATGAAAATGGCCGTGGTCGCCGTTGGATCGGCGAGGGCCGCGATATTGGCATCCTCGGGCAGGGCGCCGGTGATGTCGTGGCCGGTGGCGAACTGCACCCGCCGCGCGGTCAGCCGCCGGGTCAGCGGGATGCCCGCCGCTGCCGCCGCGGCGCAGGCCGAGGGCACGCCGGGGATGATCTCGTAGTCGATCTCGGCCTCCCTGAGCGCGGTCAGCTCTTCCTCGAGCCGCCCGAAGATGCCGCCATCGCCGGATTTCAGCCGCACCACGCGCTGACCGACCCTGGCATAATCCACCAGCAGGCGGCTGACGTGATCCTGCCGGGGCGAGGGCCGCCCGGCCCGCTTGCCGACGCCGACGAGGTCCGCCCCCTCACGCGCATGCTGGAGGATCGGCCCGGCCGAGAGATCGTCGTAAAGAACCGCATCGGCGCGGCCCAGACGGTCCACGGCCTTGAGTGTCAGCAGCTCGGGATCGCCGGGGCCGGAGCTGACGAAACTGACGAAACCGCTCATGACGGGGTCTCCTGCGAAATAAGGTGAAAGAAGGTGCCGGTGACGTTGCCGCGCACCGAACCTGTCTCGGGCACGGGAGCGCCGTCGGCATCGCTGACGCTTGCCAGCGGGGCGTCGGGCTGTTCAAGAATGGTCGAGTAGTGGAACTCGTGCCCGCGCAGCGCCGCGCCGGGGGCGATGCCGGGCATCGGCGCGCTCAGCACCGCGCGGCGGTAGCCGAGGTGGAACTTGCGCTTTTCGTAGCTTGTCACGAGACCGAGCAGGCCGGCCATCTCGTGCCGCGTGCCCTCCTTGTCGATCAGCCCGGCGCCAAGCGCCATGTAGCCGCCGCACTCGCCATGAACGGGGCGGGTCTCTGCGAACGTGCGCAAGCCGTCCCGGAAATTCCGGGCCGCAGCAAGTTGCCCGGCATGCAACTCGGGGTAGCCGCCGGGCAGCCACGCAAGATCGGCATCGGCGGCAGGAGGCTCGTCGGCCAGCGGCGAGAAGGGCAGGATCTCGGCCCCCGCCGCGTGCCAGCCTTCCAGCAGGTGCGGATAGGTGAAGGAGAACGCCGCATCGCGGGCAATCGCGATGCGCTGCGCCGGGGGGCCGGGCAGGGCGCTTGCAGCCGGCAGCGCATGTCCGCGCGCCGTCGCCCGGATCGCGCCAAGGTCCACGTGTTCGCGCAGGAATGCGGCATAGCCCGCGATGGCCTTGTCGAGGTCGGGATGTTCGACCGCTTGGATCAGCCCCAGATGCCGCTCGGGCAGCGCGAGGTCTCCGCGCCGTGGCAGAACGCCCAGCACCGGCAGCCCGGCGCGTTCCATCCCCGCACGGGTCAGGCGTTCATGCCGGGGCGAGGCGCAGCGATTTAGGATAACGCCCGCAAAGGGCAGCTCGGGCATGTAGTGCCGGAACCCAAGTGCGGTGGCGGCGGCGCTTTGGGCCTGGCCGCTGACGTCGATCACCAGCACCACCGGCCAGCCCATCGCAACCGCCGTCTCGGCGCTGCTGCCGAAGCCGCGCAGGCCTTCGGTGGCAACCCCGTCATAGAGCCCCATCGACCCTTCGGCGACACAGATATCTGCCCCCGCCGCCTGCGCCGCGATGGCGTGCCAGAGTCGGTCGCCCATCGCCCAACCGTCGAGGTTGAAGCTGTGCCGCCCCGCCGCCGCAAGGTGGAAGGCCGGGTCGATGTAATCTGGGCCGGACTTGAAGGGCTGCACCTTGAAGCCGTCCTCGGCCAGCGCCCGGAGCAGGCCCAGCATCACCGTGGTCTTGCCGGTCCCCGAGGCGGGGGCCGAGATCATCAGCCCGTCAGACATCCTGCGGCTCCGGGGTCCAGTTCTGCCACGGGCTGTCTGCGGTTTGCGGCCTGTAGCGCCGGTCGTAATCGGCAGCATAGAGGCAGCTTTCCGTGAATCCTTCGCCTTGCAGCGCCGGGCCGACGAGGATCAGCGCGGTGCGGGTGATGCCGGCGTCGAGACGGGTTTCGATGTCCGCCAGCGTGCCGCGAATGATACGCTCGTCCGGCCAGCTGGCTCGAAAGACCACGGCAACAGGGCAGTCCGCGCCATAAGCGGGCGCGAGGTCACGCACCACTGCGGCGATGTTCTGGATCGACAGGTGAATCGCCAGCGTCGCCCCGGTGGCGGCGAAATTGGTCAGCGTCTCGCCCTCGGGCATCGAAGAGGCCCGCCCCGGCGTGCGGGTCAGCACCAGCGATTGGGCCAGGCCGGGCAGCGTCAGCTCGGCCCCCAGAGCGGCGGCGGCGGCGGAAAAGGACGGAACGCCCGGCGTCACCGACACAGGGATTCCTTCGGCCTTAAGGCGACGCATCTGCTCGCCCATGGCGGACCAGACCGAAAGATCGCCTGAATGCAGCCGCGCCACGTCCTGACCCGCATCATGGGCCGTGCGGATCTCGTCGATGATTTCGTCGAGGCTCAGCGACGCGGTGTTGACGATGCGCGCGCCGGGCGGGCAATGGGCAAGGATCGCCTCGGGCACCAGCGATCCGGCATAAAGGCACACCGGACAGGAGGCGATGATGTCGCGGCCGCGCAGGGTCAGCAGGTCGGGCGCGCCTGGACCGGCGCCGATGAAGTGAACGGTCATGTGTCCTGTCCTTCGTGATCTTGCAGGGCGAGCGCGCAGCTCGCCATGCGGTCGGATGAAAAGACGCGCGTCCCCAGAAGCCGCGCACCGGGGCCTGCTGCAGCCAAGGCGGCGGCCTCGGCCACCGAGCCGGTGCCGCGTTCGGCCAGCACGCGGGCCGAACTGGTGGCGGTGGTCTGCGCGCAAAGCGCCTCGGGCGGAATCGCCCGGGTGGGCAGTGCCACGGCGCTGGCAAAGGTTGCAAAGGTCGCGGTCGCGACCTTGTCCTGCGCCGTGGCCAGCTGCGTCACACGCCGCCCCTGGCAGGCCTGCGCAAGCGCGTCGTGCAGGCTTTCCGGCCGGGCCTGCGCGCGGAATCCGAACCCCGCGACGATCATGAGACCGTGCTCCATTGCAGGATCGGGAAGGCGGTCTGCCAGCCCCGCTTGCGCCCCAGCGGGCGAGTCTCGGCCAGCTGCACCCGCAACAGATCGCCGCCATGCGCCGCCTGCGCCGAAATCAGCAAGTTTTCAGCTTCCAGCGTCACCGCGTTGGCGACGATCCGGGTGCCGCGCGGCAGCCGCGTGGTCAGCCATTTCAGCAGGTCCGCATCCAGCCCGCCGCCGACGAAGACCGCCTGCGGAGGCTCCAACTCCTCGAGCGCCGCCGGGGCCGCGCCGGGCACCACGCGCAGCCGCTCGACCCCTAGCCGCGCGGCGTTGGCGGTGATGCGCGCAGCCCGGTCGGGGCGGGGCTCGATGGTCGTGGCCGTCAGCGAGGCATCGGACAGCAGCCATTCGATGGCGATGGACCCAGAGCCGCCGCCGATGTCCCATAGATGCTCGAAGGGCCGGGGCGCCAGCGCCGAAAGTGTCAGCGCGCGCACCGGGCGCTTGGTGATCTGGCCGTCACTGTCGAACCAGTCATCCGCCCGGCCCGAGGCCAGAGGCAGCACCCGGCCCGCGCCGTCCACCTCGACGCCGACACAGACCGGTGCCTCGTGCGATCCGACAGCGGCATCGGCGCGCTGGCGGGCAAGACGCTCGGACGGGCCGCCCAGGCGTTCCATGATGTGCAGGTCCGACGCGCCGAACCCTTCCTGCGCGAGGTAGCCCGCAAGCTGCGCCACCGCCGCGCCGTCGCGTAGCAGCGCCAGCAGTCTGCGGCCCGGGGCCAGAGCGGGCCGCATCCGTGCCAGCGGCGCGGCGTGCAGGCCGAGGCAGACGGTATCCTCAAGCGGCCAGCCCAGTCGGGCGGCGGCCAGCGCGAAACAGGACCGCCCGGGCAGGGCGCGCCAGTCCCCGGGCGACAGCCTGCGTGCCAGTACCGCACCCGCGCCGAACCAGAACGGATCGCCCGAGGCCAGCGCGACAACCCGCCGGCCGCGCAGGCCAAGCAACTGCTCCACCCCGTCGGCAAAGGGCACCGGCCAGGACAGGCGTTCGGCTTCCCCCTCGGGCAGCAGCGCAAGATGACGGGGCGGTCCCATGACCACCTCTGCCGCGTCCAGCGCGCGTCGGCTTGCAGAGCACAGCCCGTCCGGGCCATCCTCGCCGACACCGACGATGGTCAGCCACGGAGCCTCAGACATGACATGCAACCTTCTGGTGCTGGGCGGTACCACCGAAGGCACGCGCCTGGGCCGCGCCCTCGCCGAGGCGGGGGTGACCGGCACGATCTCGATGGCCGGGCGCGTGGCCAGTCCCGCCGAGCAGGCGCTGCCGCTGCGCATCGGCGGTTTCGGCGGGGTCGAGGGGCTTGCGCAGTACCTGGTCGAGGCGCGCATCACCCATGTCATCGACGCCACCCACCCCTTTGCCGCGCAGATGAGCGCCAACGCCGTGGCTGCCTGCGCTCGGGCGGGCGTGCCGCTGATCGCGCTCACCCGCGCCCCCTGGCACGCCGGGCCGGCGGACCGCTGGATCCACGTTCCGGACATTGCCGGGGCGGTGCAGGCGCTTGCGGGCCCGCGCCAGCGCGTGATGCTTGCCGTGGGCCGCATGCACCTTGCGGATTTCGCGGACCAGCCGCAGCACCGTTACCTGCTCCGGCTCGTCGATCCGCCCGAGGCGCGGCCGCTGCCCGATTGCACCGTCATCGTGGACCGCGGCCCCTTTGCCCTCGACGACGATATCGCCCTCATGCAGCAGCACGACATCGAGATCGTCGTCTCGAAGAATTCCGGCGGCGCGGGGGCCCATGCCAAGATCGAGGCGGCGCGCCGTCTCGGCCTGCCGGTCCTGATGATCGACCGGCCGCAGGTGCCGCCCCGGCATGAGACACACGAGATCGCGCAGGTGATGGCGTGGCTGGCTCATGCGGGGACCGATCTTGGGGTGTAGACGATGGGCGCCCCCGCGCGTTCGATGATCCGTGTCGCAGAGTTGCCGACGATCACCATCGTCCGCATGTCCGCCATCTCGGGCCTGCACCGCGGAAGCGGCACCACGCGGATCTGTTCCTCGGGGGTCGAAACCGCCCGGGCAAAGATGACCGGGCGTGCGTCGCCGCAAGCCTCCCTGAGAACCTCCAGCGTGCGGGCGAACCCCTCGGGGCGGGACTTCGAGCGCGGGTTGTAGAAGGCCATGGCGAAATCCGCCTGAGCGGCAAGCTCTAGCCGGCGCTCGATCAGCGCCCAGGGCTTGAGGTTGTCCGAAAGGTTGATGGTGCAGAAATCATGCCCGAGTGGAGCGCCGGCCCGCGCCGCCGCTGCCAGCATCGCGGTGATGCCGGGCAGAACGCGGATATCGAGGTCACGCCAGGCGACCGGTCCCGCCTCCACCGCCTCGAACACGGCCGAGGCCATGGCGAAGATGCCGGGGTCCCCCGAAGAGACCACCACGACGCGCCGCCCCTCGGTCGCCAGCTCCAGCGCGTGACGCGAGCGGTCGAGTTCGACGCGGTTGTCGGACGGGTGCAGCGTCAGGCCGGGGCGGGGCGCGACGCGGGCGACATAGGGGATGTAGCCGATCACGTCGGTGGCCTCGGCCAGCGCGGCGGTGACCTCAGGGGTGACGAGCGCCTCGGCCCCGGGCCCGAGCCCGGCGATGGTGATGCTGCCGCTCATGGCCTGCGCCCCTGTCCGTGCACGATGACGATGGAGAAATACGGGGTCACGCGGCCCTCGGCCTCGGCGAGGCGTTGCACCGTCTGGTTCGGCATGGCGGCGTATTCCACCAGCCAGGCGTCCTCGTAGCGGCCCGCGCGGCGCAGGGCGCGGCGCACCTTGTCGATATTGCGCCCGATCTTCATGACCACCAGCGCATCGGCGTTGCGCATCTGCCGGGTCAGCACCTCTTCGGGCAGTGTGCCCATCAGCGTGCTGAGGATGTCGTCGCCCCAGGTAATCGGCGCCCCGGTCGCCGCCCAGGCCGCGGACATGCCGGTGATCGCCGGCACGATCTCGAGCGGGACCAGCCCGGTCAGCCGCGTGTAGAGATGCATGAACGAGCCGTAGAAGAAGGGATCGCCCTCGGCGAGCACCAGCACGTCATGGCCTGAGTCCGCCAGCGACTTGAGCCGCGCGGTGCACTCTGCATAGAACGCCGACAGGATCTGGTTGTAACGCGGATCGTCCAGCGGGATCTCCGTGGTGACCGGATACTCCATGGCGATCTCGACGACACCCGCGGGGAGCATCCCCTCGACGATGCGGCGCGCCTGACCCGCGCGGCCGGCCTTGCGGAAATAGGCGACATGGCGCGCGCTGCGCAGCAGCCGGTCCGCCCGGACCGACATCAGATCGGGATCGCCGGGGCCGAGCCCCACGCCGCGGATGGTGCCACGGACAGGGTTTGCCTGGGTACGGGCCAGGTCCCCCCGCACGTTCATTCCGCCCGGCTCGCGATGGCGTTGATCGCCGCGACGGTGATCGCGCTGCCGCCCAAGCGGCCCTGGACGATGCAGCAGGGCACCGGCTGCTCGGCCCAGAGCGCCTCCTTGCTTTCCGCCGCGCCGACAAAACCGACGGGGCAGCCGATGATCGCTGCCGGGCGCGGGCAGGCGGGGTCTTCGAGCATGTTCAGCAGATGAAACAGCGCGGTCGGTGCGTTGCCGATGGCCACGAGCGCGCCGTCGAGATGCGGCCGCCAGAGTTCCAGCGCCGCCGCCGAGCGGGTATTGCCCATCTCCTGCGCCAGCGCGGGCACGGAGGGATCGTGCAGGGTGCAGATGACCTCGTTCTCTGCCGGCAGGCGCTTGCGGGTGACACCTTCCGAGACCATGCGCGCATCGCAGAGGATCGGCGCGCCCTTGGCCAGCGCGGCGCGGGCAACGCGGGCAAAGCCGTCCGAAAAGCGCAGATGACGTTCCAGCCCGACCATGCCCGAGGCATGGATCATGCGGACGGCGACGGGCTCTTCATCCGCGTCAAAACGGCCAAGGTCGGCCTCGGCGCGGATGGTCGCGAAGCTCTCGGTGTAGATGGCAGCGCCATCCTTCTGGTAATCGTAGGGCATTCAGGCGCTCCGGATGGCGTCGGATATTTGCGATGGGTCAAGGCCCGTCAGGCTCGGCGGGTCCCAGGGCGCTCCGCCCCGGACAAGATCGAAACGGCCATCCCGCCCCACCAGCGTGAGGTCTGCACGGCGCGGATGGGCACAGCCCTTGGCGCAGCCCGACACGTGCAGGCTGACCCCGGTATTGGTGTCGGTGTCGGCACTGGCGCGACGCGCAAGCCTGCGGGCCAGGGACCGGGTCTCGACGCTGGCGGCGGGGCAGTAGGGGGCGCCGGGGCAGGCCGAGGCGCGCATCTCGGGCGCGCCCGGCGCCGCGACAAAGCCGGGGTGCAGCGCCGCTTCGGGCTGCGGGCAGAGAAGGCGCAGCATCCGGCCGGGCAGGGGGCGCAGCGCCGTCGCGCCGCATTGGGCGATGAGGCCGCGCAGCGCATCCGGTTCAAGCGCGCCGAAGGGGACGCCAAGCACCGCGCCAAGTTCAGGATCGATGCCCGGCTCCGGCCAGCCTAGCGCGCGCGGGGCGGCCCGCTGCCACATCTCGGGAAGCGCGGCCTTTGCGACATGGCGCGCCACGCGTCCGTTGTCGCGACCGCCGGTGGCGACGAACCATTCCGCAAGTTCGATGATCGCAGGGACCGCCTCGGCCTCGGAGACGGGCCGCCCGAGGGCCACACCGTCGGCGCGCAGCAGGAGCGCGCCGTTCTCGGCCAGTTCCAGCCGGAAGTCGCCGATCGCCTCGCCGAGCCAGGCCCGGGCGCCGGTGTCGATCACGTAGCCCATTTTTGCGGGCAGGTCGGGAAGCTGTGGCAGCGCCTCGATCAACCTGGTGCAGAGACGGTCCGTGAGATCGCCCGGGGACCGGTCCGGCGCGACAAGCATGTTTCGCCGCGCCTCGAGCGATGGATCGAGGTCGAGCAGGCCCAGCCCTTGCAGCGCTGCAAGAAGCGCCGGGTGATCCTCATGGGCGATGCCCCGCAGTTGCAGGTTGGCGCGTGATGTCAGCTCGATCAGCCCATTGCCGAACCGCTCGGCAAGATCGCACAGCCCAAGAACCTGCGCCCGGTTCAGCTCACCGCGAAAAGGGCGAACCCGGACGACGAGCCCGTCCCCGGACAGCATTGGCCGGTGGGCCCCCGGACACCATCCCTTGACCACACTCATGCTACCCCCCGCGCGTTGCGCTGCGACGTCCAGAGCCCTGCTGCCTGCAGCGCCGCAAAGCGGTCCAGCATCGCCGCATGGGCGCCGGGGTTTGCCCCGCGCAGGAAGGCGTCGGTTTCGGGATCGCCAAGCGTCTCTTCGTGGAAGAGATCGAAGAGCTGCGGGGCCACTGCTCCGGCGAGCTGCGCAAAGGCGGCCATATGATCGAGCGTCGCCGCGATCTCGGCGGCCCCGCGAAACCCGTGGGCGCGCATCGAGGCGATCCATGCGGGGTTCGCGGCGCGGGCATGCACGGTGCGGGCGATTTCTTCCGGCAGCGCACGGGCGCGGGGCCGTGCCGGATCCGTCGCATCCAGATGCCACAGCCGCGCATTGCCCCCCGTTACCGTCTGCGCGGCGGCAAACCCGGCTTCGTGGGCGGCGTAATCGGCCGCCATCAGGAGGTCGGTTTCGGGCAGGTCCTGAAGGTGCACGAAGGCATCCGCAGCCGCGACCTGCGCGCACAGCGCCTCGGGCTCGTGGCGCGCGGTCTCGCCGTCGAGTGCCCAGGACGACCCGGCAAGCCAGGCCTGTCCGGCGGCATGGCGGTCCCCCTCCGGCAGGTGTCCCATCCCGAGCCCGTAGCGCCCCGGCTCCGGCCCGAAGACCCGCGCGCCGGCATCGCGGCCGGCATAGGGGTTCCAGTCCGGCGCCTCGTCGCGTTGCGACAGCGCGCGCACCGCCTGCGAGAACAGAGACGAAAGCGGTGCGAACACGTCGCGAAAGAGGCCGGAGACCCGCAGCGTCACGTCGATGCGTGGACGGTCCAGCTCTGCAACGGGGAGGATTTCGAAACCGCTCACCCGGCCCGAGCCTTCGTCCCAGCGCGGGCGCACGCCCAGAAGGTGCAGCGCCATGGCGAATTCCTCGCCCGCCGTGCGCATCGTGGCCGAGCCCCAGAGATCGACCACCAGCCCGTGCGGCCAGTCGCCTTCGTCCTGCAGGTGGCGGCGCACCAGCTCTTCGGCCAGCGCGACGCCCTGCGCATGGGCGGCACGGGTCGGAACGGCGCGGGGGTCGGTGGTGAAGAGGTTGCGCCCGGTGGGCAGCACATCGCTGCGCCCACGGTAGGGTGAGCCCGACGGCCCCGCCGCGATCCGCCGCCCGTTCAGCGCGGCCAGCAGCCCATCGCGCTCCTGATCCGCGCAGGCACCGGTGCGGGCCCAGACGTGCAGCCCCTCGGGAAAGCGGCTGTCCTTGATGTCGCAAACAAAGCGGTCGATGCGGGTGATCGCCTCGGCGCCGCAGACCTCGCCCAGTCCCAGATCGGCCCCGAGACCCCGCGCCTGCGCCTCGGCCCGGATGTCCTGCATGAGCCGGTCACGGCGGCGCGGGTCGAGGCCGTCGGCGGTGGAGAACTCGTCCAGCAGCGCCTCCAGCGGGCCGAGCTTGTCGGGCGTTCCGGTCTCGCGCAGGGGCGGCGGCAGATGCCCGAGGGTCAGCGCCCCGATGCGCCGCTTGGCCTGTGCCGCCTCGCCGGGATCGTTGACGATGAACGGGTAGAGCACCGGCAGCGCGCCGGTCAGCGCCTCGGGCCAGCAGCCATCCGACAGGGCGACCGACTTGCCCGGCAGCCATTCCAGCGTGCCATGGGCGCCGATGTGGACCAGCGCGTCGGCCTCTTCGCGCAGCCAGAGGTAGAGGGCGACATAGGCGTGGCAGGGCAGGCGGGAGAGGTCGTGGTAGTCCTCCGCACGCCGCGCCGGGTTGCCGCGTTCCGGTTGCAGCAGCACCAGCGCCTTGCCAAGGCGCAGTCCGGAAAGGTGGAACGCGCCGTCGTGGCACAGGGCGTCCTCTTCGGGCGCCCCCCAGGCCTCGGCCAGACCTTTGCGCAACTGCGGCGACAGGGTCTGCAGTGCGGCGCGGTAGCGCTCCAGCGGCAGGCGGATATTCGCGGCCTGCAGGTCCGCCTCGAGCCCGGCAAAGGGCGGCACGTCGTGGCCGGCATCGCGCAGGTCCGACAGTATCGCCTCGGCGGAGGCGAGCGCGTCGAGGCCCACCGCATGGCCGACGTTCCAGTCCTTGCCGGGATAGGTCGAGAGCATCAGCGCCACACGGCGTTCCGAAGGCGCCTGTCCCGCCAGCGCCATCCAGCCGCCGATCCGCGCCACCAGCGCTGCGATGCGCGTGGGCTCGGGGCAGTGACGGTTGCGCGCATGCTGCAAATCGGGGTCGCGCCGGCCCGCCTGCTTGAACGAGATCACGCCGCCCATCAGCCGCCCGTCAACCTCGGGCAGCACAACGTGCATCGCCAGGTCAGCAGGCGAAAGACCGCGCTCCGCCTCTGCCCAGGCGAGCCGGGAGGAGGTCGCCATCACCGCCTGGAATACCGGCACGCCCGCCGCGTCCAGCACCGGTGCGGTTTCGCCCGAGGCGGCGGAAAAGGCGGTGAGATTGACGATCACGTCCGGTTCCGCATCACGGATCGCCTCCGCCAGCGGCCCGGATTGCGCCGCACCCTTCAGCGACGGCGCGTAAAGCCCCGTCACCTCGGCCCCCTCGGCGCGGAACGCCTCGAACAAGGCCTCCACCGGGGCCATGTCGGCGGCCATGAGATAGGAGCGGTAGAACACGATGAGCACCCGCCGCCCCTTCATCTTTCCGCACATGCTCCGGCAGGCGCGAGGGGCCGCGCCTTTCGCCGCCGCAGGCGCCAGTGCGCCGCCTTCGGGCGTCCATAGGCCGACCGTCGGCAAGGCCTTCGAGCCGGGAACCGGCGCGGCGTAAAGCCCCGAGGCAAGTGCCATCTGCGCCAGCGCCGCCTGCGCGGCCACCGCGCCGCCAGTGTCGCACAGCTCCGCCAGCCGGCGCAGGGTCGAGACCGGCAGGGTCGAGACCGCATCCAGCCGCGCATCTTCCCGCCCGTCGGCCGGCAGCACCGCCAGCGCGATGCCACGTGCCTGGGCCAGCACCTGCACCTGCCGCAGCCCGTAGTCCCAGTAGGGCATCCCGCCGATCACCCGCACGAGGATGCCCTTCGCCCCCGCCAGCGTCTGCTCGACGTAGGTGTCGACCGACAGCGGGTGCCGCAGCGCCGAGAGGTTCGCCAGCCGCAGCGAGGGCAGACCGCCGTCCGCCCGGTGCCAGCCTTCCGCAAAGGCCCCCAGATCGCTGTCCGAAAAGGACAGAACCACCAGATCCGCCGGATCCTGCGCGAGGTCGGTCGGAACCGCGCTGTCCTCGAGCCCGTGGCTTTCGCGGAAGACGACGTGCATCGGTCAGCCCGCTGCTACGGGGGCCAGCGCCGCGCGCAGTGCCGCGGCGTCGAGCCGGTCGTCCTCGGCGATGAACACCAGCTGACCATTGCGCGCCTCATCCGCGGCCCACATGCGGTCGTACTGGTGACGCACCCGTGCGCCCACCGCCTGCACCAGCAGCCGCATCGGCTTGCCCGAAACGGCGGCGTAGCCCTTGATCCGCAGGATGTCGTGCTCGCGCGCCAGACGTTCCAGCAGCGCGGCGAGACCCGCCGCGTCGGGCACCTCGGGCAGCGGCAGCACGATGCTCTCGAAATCTTCGTGGTCATGCTCGGGCACGCCATCGTGGTGGCTTGGACGCGCATCGAGGTCAGTTTCGGCGGCGGCCCCGAGCCCGAGGATCACCCGTGCATCCACCACGCCCTCGGCGACCTCGACCACCGGCAGCGGGCGGGGGGCTTCGGCTGCGATGATATCGCGCGCCTTGGCGACGCCTTCCGGCCCGGCGAGGTCGGGCTTGGTGAGAAGCACGATGTCGGCGCAGGAGAGCTGGTCCTCGAAGACCTCGGACAGCGGTGTCTCGTGATCGATGCTGTCATCCGCGGCACGCTGCGCGTCCACCTTCGCCACGTCGGGGGCAAAGCGGCCTGCCGCCACCGCCTCGGCATCCGCGAGGGCAATCACGCCGTCGACGGTGATCTTCGCGCGGATCTCGGGCCAGTCAAAAGCCTTCAGCAGCGGTTTCGGCAGCGCCAGGCCCGAGGTCTCGATCAGGATGTGATCGGGGCGCGGATCGAGCTTCATCAGCGCCTCGATCGTCGGGATGAAATCATCGGCCACGGTGCAGCAGATACAGCCGTTGGCCAGCTCGACGACGTTCTCGGCGGGGCAGTCGGGGATCGCGCAGCCGCGCAGGATCTCACCGTCGACACCGACATCACCGAACTCGTTCACCACCACTGCAAGCCGCCGCCCGCCGGGATTCTGCATCAGCTGCGAGATAAGCGTGGTTTTGCCCGAGCCAAGAAAGCCGGTGATCACGGTGACGGGAAGCTTGGACAGATCGCTCATGGATCAGGACTCCTTGGGGCGGACGGGAGGAATGCGCGCAAGGCAATTGCGCTTGAAATGCTCGGGGCGCTCGCGCCAGGGGATCACCCCGTCGGGCGCGGCATGATACTGCGCGGCGCCGGCGACGATCATCGCGGCATGATCGGTCTCGTCGACGTTGGAAAAGACGTAGGTCCATTTAGCATCCCCCCCGCGCAGCGCGACGGTGCAGGATTGCGAACAGTTCTGCAGGCATTCCACAGGGGTCACCCGCAGGCCCTCCGGCCTGTCCTGCGCGGTGATGGCGTCGAACAGCACGCGGCCCGGACGACGCGCGTCGTCGGGCGGCGCCCCCTTGCGGCGGCAGGTCACGCAGACCAGCAGCTCGGTCTCTGTCGTAAGGACGTCTTTCATTCTCGCGGCCCCATCGGTTTGGCAAACGGGGGCACAGGCGGAAACGCGCAGGGGCACAGCAGGCCGGGCGCACTCCGACACCGGCACACCCCGTCCGGTCGGTCAATATACGGGCTGGCAGGTCTCCCGGCTCACGGCATCCCGGGCACATGGCCCTGCGGTGCTCCGCCTTCCCGGCCCTTGGGCCAGTGGCATCGAAGCACCTTCTCCGTTCACGGTCGCGGGGGCGGCTGTCTTGACCCGCAATGCCGACAGGCACCGCAGGCTGACCATTCCCTTTTCACCTGTTTACACAGGCACCAACACCGGGCCAGATGGCGCCAAATCCGCTGACAGGTCAAGCCCGGAGTTTCCAATGACGAATGAGACCGCCGCCCGCCACAACGAGAAGATGAAGAAGATCAAGGCGGCCCGTGATCGCATGATGGCAGGCAAGACCGGCGAAAAGGGGCTCATCCTCGTGCATACCGGCAGCGGCAAGGGCAAGTCCTCGTCCGGGTTCGGGATGATCCTGCGCTGCATCGGGCACGGGATGCCCTGCGCCGTGGTGCAGTTCATCAAGGGCACCTGGATCACCGGCGAGGCCGAGATGATCCGCTCGCGCTTTGCCGACGAATGCCGCTTCTTCGTCTCCGGCGAGGGCTTCACCTGGGAAACGCAGGACCGCGACCGTGACATCGCCGCCGCAAGGCGTGGCTGGGAGATCGCGAAGGAACAGATCCTCGATCCCGAGATCCGCTTCGTGCTGCTGGACGAGATCAACATCGCGCTGCGCTACGATTATCTGGATATCGACGAGGTGGTCGATTTCCTTCTGACCTCGAAGCCCGAGATGACCCATGTCTGTCTCACCGGGCGCAATGCCAAACCCGAGCTGATCGAGGCGGCGGACCTCGTAACCGAGATGACGCTGGTGAAGCACCCGTTCCGTGACGGTATCAAGGCCCAGCAGGGCGTCGAGTTCTGAATGCGGGCCCTGGTGATCCAGGGCACGGGCTCCAATCTCGGTAGGTGGATACGGTTGGCGGGGATCGCCAACCTGTTCTGTATTGACCTCGAAAGTGCCGCTTGGCTTCGGTCATGCGGTTAGTTCGAGAGCGTAGCTCTGCCATGGATCGAAAGCACCTGATCCGGCATGGCGGTATGCTGTGGCGGAGAGGCGATCGCCGCGGGGCCTTGCAATTCTGACAGCAGGGTCTCTGCTTCAGACGGTTTCGACGTCGACGCCACAGATTGCGGCGCGGCTGGCGATCGGGGCAGGGGGCGGCGCGTCGGAGATCAACAGGTCGACGTCCCGCAAGCTGCCCAGCTGGACCAGCCCGCGGTGGCCGAACTTGCTGCTGTCCACCGCCAGCAGCACGCGGGCCGACTGGCGGATGGCGGCGCGGACCGTTTCGACCTCGGCGCTGTCGTCGTCACCCAGGTCGCCCTCGTCGTCCACGCCCGAGACCGACAGGATGCCAAGGTCGAACTTGAACCCTGCGATAAAACTGTCTGCCTGGCCCTGGAAAACCCCGCCGTCGACCTGGCGGACGAAGCCGCCGGGGATGGCGATGGTGAAATCCGTGGTCTCGCGCAGGTAGGCGGCGATGCGCAGGCTGTAGCTGACCACGCGCAGGTTGCGTCGGGCCAGCAGGGCGCGGGCGATGGCCTCGCAGGTGGTGCCGGTGTCGAGGAAGATCGACGCGCCATCGGGCACCAGACCCGCGACGTGGCGCGCGATCCGCTCCTTCGCCTCGGCATTGCGGATGCGGCGCCGGCGCAGCTCCTCTGGGCCGACGGCATCGGCGATCATGGCGCCGCCGTGCAGGCGACGCAGGCGGCCCTGCTTCTCCAGCTCCATGATGTCGCGGCGGGCGGTCTGGGTGGTGACCGAGAACCGGCGTGCGACCTCCTCCAGCGAGACATGCCGCTGCCGGGCCAGCTGCTCCATCAGCAGTTCCTGCCGCTGGGTCTTCTTGTCTGATCCTGTGCCGTCCATCGTATCCGTCTTTGCCCGCGCTGCGCCCCGCCTGTGTAAAGGGGCGCGGTTCGATCTTGCAACAAAAGGCCGCGGCGTTGCCACCGCGGCCCGGTTGTTCAGGGGGAGGAGCGCGTCAGAAGCGCAGGCCGACCCCGGCGGTCACCGCGTTGGCGCTGCCCTGGTCGCCGAAGCGGCCCTGGTAGCCGACCGACAGGCTGGCGGTGTCGCTGATCGCGATGGCCGCGCTCAGGCCCAGGGTCACGACGTCCTCGGCCAGGTCGGTGCCGTCCACGTGGAAGGTGTCGCCCCCGGCGAAGGCCATGTCGGCGCTGCCAGTTTCACCGTCCATGACGTGGCGCCAGGACAGTTCACCGCCCAGCGTGGTGCCCTGATCCAGCGCATGCTCGGCGCGCAGACCCAGCTCAGCCAGGGTGGCGGAGGCGTCGATGCCCCGCAGGACCAGGGCCGCGTCGCCACCCGTCTCGGCGCCGGTGCCGCCGTCGACCTCGATATGCGACAGGCCGGCGAAGGGGGTCAGGCGGGTGCCGCCCAGCTCCAGCTCTTGGGACAGCTCGGCGAAGACCTGGGTGGTGTCGGCCGTGTAGCCGCCGCGCAGGACCTCGGTCGTGCCCGCGTAATCCGCGCCGCGCCAGACCGACACGTCGCTGCGGGTGTAGAGCAGGCCGCCGGTCAGAGCCGTCTGGCCGAACCGCTGACCTGCCACGAGGCCGAAGTGGGTGTCGTCGCTGTCGGCCTTGCCAGCCAGACCATCGAGGCTGGCCTCGGAACTGCCGAACCCGGCCATCACGCCCAGGGTCAGGCCGTTTTCCAGCATGCCGTTGACGCCCAGAAGGGTGCCGGTGGCGCTGCGGTCCAGGTCGCGCAGGTCGCCGGTGCCGTCAACCTCGGCATCCTCGCCGTAGCCCTTCAGCCAGAAACCGGTGGTGCCCGGTGCCAGGTCCAGCGCGGCGTCCAGCTGCGTGCCGGCGATGCCGCCGACCAGGGCGCTTTGCCCTGCCAGGGCCCCGGCGGAGGCGGCGTAAAGCTCCCCCGAGAGGCTGTTGAAGGCGGCGGAGGCATTGGCCTCGCCCAGCATCACCACGCTGTTGTAGAGCGCGTTGCCAAAGCCCAGGCTCTCGATCCCGCCAGCGGCGGCGCGCCCGTTGGCCGTGTCGGCCACGCTGTCGAAGGCGGTATCGTTGCGCGCCAGTTGCAGGGTCAGGGCGTTGCTGCCGTAGGCGAGATCGGCATCGAGGAAGGCCAGGGTGGAATTGACCTGATCGAAGGTGCCCGTCAGCCCGCCATCGGCGGTCAGGATCTGCATCGACAGTTCGGGCGCGTAGTTCAGGCCCTCACCGATCACCAGGGCGGTGCCGCCCAGGATGTCGACCTGGCCTGTCACCGCAACCGTGTCGGCATTGCCGTCCTCGTCCGTCTCCACCTCGAAGGTGGAGCCGCTGGCGAAGCTCAGATCGCCATCGACGGTCAGTGCGCCGATGCTGTTACCCGCGCCAAAGGTGCCGCCCGACAGGACGGAGACCGACCCGGTGGTGCCGTTGCCGCCCAGGTGTGCGCCGTTCATGACGTTGGTCAGGGCGGAGCTGGCGGTGGAGCCGTTGACGACCAGCGTGCCGGCCTCGACATCGGTGGCGCCGGTGTAGCTGTTGTCGCCCGACAGGATCAGGGTGCCCGCGCCGCGCTTGGCCAGCGCGCCGGTGCCGGTGACCTCACCCTCGGCATCGACCGCGGCCTCGGCATCGCGGATCTCGATCCAGCCGCCGGTGCCTTCCAGAGACACGTCGCGCGACAGGCTCTGCATGGCGGTGCCGCGCACGGCCAGGCCGCCGTTCGACAGGCGCAGGGTCGCGTCGCTGCCGCCCAGGGCCGCGTCTTCCTCGACCAGGACGGTCCCGCCCGAGGTCACCAGCGTCTCGTCGATGAAGCTGTGATCGTCGATGCAGTAGTCCACGATGGCCTGGGCCAGGCGCGGGTCGTCGCTGGTGCAGTCCAGCAGGGTTTTCTTCTCGGCCTCGGTCAGGCCGGTCAGGATCGGATTGCCGTTGTCGTCGGCGATCTGGCCCAGGTAGACATCGGTCCGCATGTTGTTGCGGGTCAGGAAGAACTCGTTGCCCTTGGCGAAGGTGGTGGCCTCGTCGCTCCAGACCAGGCGGGTGCGTTCGTCCACGGTGCCGGCGTTCTCATGCTCCAGCTTCGGGCCGATCCAGCGGAAGTCATGCGCCACGACCTCATGATCGGTGAAGGCGGTGCCATCGGGCAGGACGTCGGTCTGGTCCAGGGTGCCGGTGTAGGCGTCGGCGGGGTCATCGGTGATGACGAACCATTTGCCGAAGGGGCGCGAGGCGATGAAGTGGTCGATGCGCACGCGGTCCCAGCTGGGCCAGGTGTTGGTGCCGTCCTCCTCGGCCGAGGGCCAGGATACGGAGCCATCGCCCAGCTCATGCGGGGCGAAATGCTCTCGCTCGGCCTCGGTCTGCAGCAGGATGAAGTTCCGCTTCAGATAGTTCATCGTCACCGGGGTGTTGTTTTCCACCGGGTACATCTCATCCGCGAACAGATCGTCGGGGATCTGGTCGAGGCTGAGATTTTCGCCGTCATGGGCGTCGATGAAGTCGGCGATGGCGTCGGGGTCGACGGCGTATTCCTCCAGCAGGGTCCCGTAGAAGCTGTTGCCCGTGCGCAGGTAGTTCTGCAGGATCAGCTTCTGCTGCGAGGCGCGGTGAAGGCCGCGTTCGGAGACGTCACCGGCGTTCCAGTCGCCGGTCAGGATCACGGGGCGGTTCGTCGACAGGGCCCATTCGGTGATGCCATGCGCCTCCTTCAGGCGGGTGGCCGAGGGGTCGCGGTAGTCGAGGTGCAGCGAGCCGATGACGGTCTCGGGCGCGCCATTGCCCAGCTCGGCGTGCTGGTAGGCTACCGCATCGCCCAGTGTGTTGGTGTCGAAGTCGCCGCCGATCCGGCTGAGCACACCGCTGTCACCCTGGCGGATGTATTCGTATTCGCCCAGGCCTGCGTCGCGCAGGATCTGCTGCAGGCCAGCCAGGTAGGTGTCGTTGCGCAGCTCCTGGAAGGCGATCACGTCATAGTCGCCATTGATGAACAGCGGCGCGATGGCGTCCAGGTTGTTGCGGAACTGATCGCCCCAGGTGTTCATCGTCAGCACGCGGACGGTGCCGGCGGGGGTGGCGTCCTGCGCCTGCAGGGCGGCGGGGGCGGCCAGCAGGCCGAGGGTCGCGACACCACCCAGAAGCGCGGCGCGCAGCCCGGTCGTCAGACCGGCGCGGCGCGAAAGGGGAAGGGGAGAGAGAGGCATGAAGATGTCCCTGAGTTTGACTGGCAGACAGAAATGGGTCGGTGCAACTGCACCCGCCGCCCCTCATGACAGCTGCATATGTAAGTTTTCTTACATTTTGTAATTTGGATAACATTTTTGCTGGGCCGCTGCCCGCCTGAGCGCCCGGGCGAGAGCCTGAAGGGGTAGGGCGGCCAGGCCTGCCGGTGTCTCCCTCCGCGATCCGTCGCCGGTTTCGACGCTAACCTGTTGGCAAGGGCGGCCTCTGTCTGGCTATATCGGCTGAGAGGTCTGCCCCGGGGCCGATGCGCCACCCGGCGCCGGTGGAGAGGGGCAGGCACCGGAGGAGAACATGAACACGATTTTCGACGTGGATCTGGACGCTTGCGCGGCGAACCATGCCCCGCTGACCCCGATCACCTTCCTGGACCGCAGCGCGCGGGTCTATCCCGACCGCATCGCGCTGGTGCACGGCGACCGCCGCCAGGACTGGGCCGAAACCTATGCCCGCTGCCGCCGCCTCGGATCCGCCCTGGCCGGTCGCGGCCTGGGGCGCGGCGACACGGTCGCGGTGATCGCCGCCAATATCCCCGAGCTGTTCGAGGCCCACTTCGGCGTGCCGATGATCGGGGCCGTGCTGAACGCCATAAACACCCGGCTGGACGCCGAGGCCATCGCCTTCATCCTTGACCACGGCGAGGCGAAGGTGCTGATGGTCGATCCCGAGTTCGCGCCCGTCGCGGCAGAGGCGGTGGCGATGTGCCATCGCAGCGACCTGCTGATCGTCGACATCGAGGACCCGGTGCATGGCCCGGCCGATCCCATCGGCGCGCTGACCTATGAGGCCCTGCTGACCGAGGGGGATCCCTCCTTCGCCTGGTCGCCGCCGGGCGACGAATGGGATGCGATCACGCTGAACTACACCTCCGGCACCACGGGCAACCCCAAGGGCGTCGTCTATCACCATCGCGGCGCGCATCTGAACGCCCTGGCACAGATCCATTCCTGGGACATGCCGACCCATTCGGTCTACCTCTGGACGTTGCCGATGTTCCACTGCAACGGCTGGTGCTTCCCCTGGGCGATGGCGGCCAATGCCGGCACTTCGGTCTGCCTGCGCCATGTCCGGGCCGAGCCGATCTTCGAGCTGATCGCGCAGGAGAAAGTCACCCATTTCTGCGGCGCGCCCATCGTGCTGAACATGCTGGCCCAGAACCCGGAGCTGAAGCAGTTCGACCACGAGGTGAAGGTGATGACCGCAGGCGCCTCGCCGCCCGCCGCCGTGATCCAGGCGATGGAGGCCATGGGCGTGGAGGTCACCCATGTCTATGGTCTGACCGAGGTCTACGGCCCCGCCCTGATCTGCGCTTGGAAAGGTGAATGGGACAGCCTGCCGCCCGAGCAGCGGGCGAAGATGAAGGCGCGCCAGGGGGTGGGCAACATCGCCCTGAACGAGATCATGGTGGCCGATCCCGAAAGCCTGGCACCGGTGCCCCAGGACGGCCAGACCATCGGGGAGATCTTCCTGAAGGGCCACATCGTGATGCGCGGCTACCTGAAGAACCCCAAGGCCACGGCCGAGGCCTTCCGCGGCGGCTGGTTCGCCACCGGCGACCTGGGGGTGATGCACCCCGACGGCTATGTGGAACTGAAGGACCGGCTGAAGGACATCATCATCTCGGGCGGCGAAAACATCTCATCGGTGGAGATCGAGGAGGTGCTCTATCGTCACCCCGCGGTGCTGGAGGCGGCGGTGGTCGCCCGGCCGGACGCGAAGTGGGGCGAGACCCCCTGCGCCTTCGTCGACCTGAAGCCGAGCCTTGAGGTCGATGCCGCCGACATCATCGCCTATTGCCGCGATCACATGGCGCATTTCAAGGCGCCCAAGACGGTGGTCTTCGGCCCGCTGCCCAAGACCTCGACCGGCAAGATCCAGAAGTTCCAGCTGCGTGACCGCGCCAAGGCGCTGCCCGACGGCTGACGTCGCGAAACCGCCGAAGCCCGCCGCGGCGCGATAGGCGCGCGGCGGGCCGTTTTCCTCGCTCGCGGGGCCGAATCCCCCCTCGCATCCGCGCCCCCAACTTCCTATAAGCGGGACAAACAGCGGGAGACGCAGGATGAGCGGAGAGCTTTCCCCCATCGACAAGGCCAAGTTCGTGGCCGCGAAGAGGGCCACCGATTTCGTCGAGGACGGCATGCGTGTCGGCCTGGGCACCGGCAGCACGGCCGCCTGGATGGTGAAATGCCTGGGCGAACGGGTGCGCAAGGAAGGACTGAAGATCACCGGCGTGCCCACCTCGACCCGCACCGCGGACCTGGCCCGCAGCCTCGGCATCAAGGTGGTGTCGCTGGAAGAGGCGAAGTGGCTGGACCTGACCATCGACGGCGCCGACGAGATCGACGGCGACCTGAACCTGATCAAGGGCGGCGGCGGCGCGCATCTGCAGGAAAAGGTCGTGGCCACGGCCAGCGACCGCATGGTGGTCATCGCCGATGCCGCCAAGGAGGTGGAGACGCTGGGCGCCTTCCCCCTGCCGATCGAGGTGATCCGCTTCGGCTGGCGCACCACCCAGGCGCTGGTGGAAGAGATGCTGATCTCGATGGATGTGCTGGGCCGTGACGTGACCCTGCGGATGCAGGGCGACGCGCCCTTCATCTCCGACGAGGGCAACCACATCCTCGATCTTCACCTGAACCGCATCGGCAACCCGCGCGAGCTGGCGCTGGTGCTGAATCAGGTCCCGGGCGTGGTTGAAAATGGCCTTTTCATCGATATCTGCGATACGGTGGTGATCGGCCACGGCGACGGCCGGATCGAGACCCGCGATATCAACAATGGTACCACCGAGGACACGCGCCTCGACTTCGTGGAAGAGGACAACCTTTTCAAGGATCTCTCCGACTGACATTTCCCAGCCGCAGCGGGCCGCCCGGTCCGCCGCGCCCCGGGTTCGGCTGTCCTCCCCCGGCCGCCAGGGGCGCGCGGTACAACGCAAGGACAACGGCCCATGGCATCCGATACCCCTTCGACCTTCGACTATGACCTCTTCGTGATCGGCGCCGGATCGGGCGGCGTGCGCGCGGCCCGCGTGGCCGCCGGCGAAGCGGGCGCCAAGGTCGCCATCGCCGAGGAAAGCCGCTACGGCGGCACCTGCGTGATCCGGGGCTGCGTGCCGAAGAAGCTGATGGTCTTTGCCAGCGGCTACGGCACCATGGCTGCCGAGGCTCAGGCCTATGGCTGGGACATCACCGAGAACGGCTTTGACTGGGGCGTCTTCAAGCCCAAGCTGGAGGCCGAGCTGGACCGCCTGGAAGGCATCTACCAGAAGCTGCTGGATGGCTCCGGCGTCGACAAGTTCGACCAGCGCGCGACCTTGGCCGACGCCCATACCGTGCGCCTGGCCGACGGCACCACCAAGAGCGCCAAGACCATCCTGATCGCCACCGGCGGCCGCCCGGTGAAGCCAGAGATCCCGGGCGCCGAGTTGGGCATCACGTCGAACGACATCTTCCATGTGGATGAGCTGCCCAAGCGGATCCTGATCGTCGGCGGTGGCTATATCGGCTGTGAATTCGCCGGTGTTCTCAACGGGCTGGGCAGCCATGTGACCCAGTACTACCGTGGCCTGCAGGTGCTGCGCGGCTTCGACGAGGAAGCCCGGACCCTGATCGCGGACGAGATGAAGATCGCCGGCATCGACCTGAAGACCGGCATCGACGTCGAGAAGCTGGAGAAGACTGACGACGGTATCCTGGTGCACGACACTCTGGGCGGCACGGCCACCTTCGACCAGGTACTCTTCGCCACCGGGCGCGCGCCCAACACCGAAGGGCTGGGCCTGGAAGAGGCGGGCGTGACGCTGGGCAAGAAGGGCGAGGTCGTGGTGGATGAATTCAGCCACACCGGCGTGCCCTCGATCTGGGCCATCGGCGACGTGACCGACCGGGTGCAGTTGACCCCCGTCGCGATCCGCGAAGGCATGGCCTTCGTCGAGACGGTGTTCAAGGGCAACCCGACGAAGCCGGATCACGAGTTGATCCCCACGGCAATCTTCACCCAGCCCGAAATGGGCACCATCGGCCTTTCCGAGGAAGAGGCGCGGGATACGGTAAAGGAACCGCTGGAAATCTATGCCACGTCCTTCAAGCCGATGCAGCAGAGCTTCGCCGGCGGCGCGGCGCAGAAGATCCTGATGAAGCTGATCGTGGGCGCCCACAGCCGCACCGTTCTGGGCTGTCACATCGTCGGCCCCTCGGCAGGCGAGATGATCCAGATGGCCGGCATCGCCGTAAAGATGGGGGCCACGAAGGAGGATTTCGACCGGACCGTGGCGGTGCACCCGACCGCGGCGGAAGAGATGGTGACCATGCGCAACCCGGTCCGTACCCTGAGCTGAGGGCGGCAAGTGGTCGCGAAAACTTGAAATTCACGCCTCGGCTGCACAGCTAGGGGCAAAGCATATTGACTGAGAAGGGGAGACAATGGCTGGAGAGAATGGCGGCCCCTGGGGCGGCGGCGGCGGCGGCCGACCCACACCGCCCTCGGGAGGCAATGGCGGCAACCGCGGTGGCCAGAATGGTGGCCAGGGCGGCGGCGGTCGGGATGACAAGCCGAATATTCCGGATATCGATGAACTGGTCCGCAAGGGCCAGGACCAGCTGCGCGTCCTGATGGGCGGTCGTGGCAACGGCGGCGGCCAGTCCGGCGGCGGTGGCGGCATGGGGGGCGGTGGTCCCCTGGTCTCGCGCTCCATGGTGGGCCTGGGCCTGATCCTGGCCTTTATCGGCTGGCTCTTCGCCAGCGTCTACACCGTGCGGCCGGACGAACAATCGGTCGAGCTGTTCCTGGGCGAGTATTCCTCGACCGGCCAGCCGGGCCTGAACTTCGCCCCCTGGCCGCTGGTCACGCACGAGGTGATCGCGGTGACCCGCGAACGCATCGTCGACGTGGGCGTCGGTGGTCGTGGCGCACAGGCGGGCCTGATGCTGACCGGGGACGAGAACATCGTCGACATCGACTTCCAGGTCGTGTGGAACATCACCGATCCGGCGCAGTTCCTGTTCAACCTGCGCGATCCGCAGATGACGATCTCTGCCGTGTCCGAATCCGCCATGCGCGAGATCATCGCGCAGTCCGAGCTGTCGCCGATCCTCAACCGGGATCGTGGGGCCATCGCCTCGCGGCTTCAGGATCTGATCCAGTCGACGCTGGACAGCTATGGGGCCGGCATGAACGTGATCCGCGTCAACTTCGACAAGGCCGACCCGCCGTCGGAGGTGATCGATGCCTTTCGCGAAGTGCAGGCCGCCGAGCAGCAGCGTGAACGGCTGACCAACGAGGCCGATGCCTATGCCAACCGCGTCACCGCCGAGGCCCGTGGTCAGGCGGCGCAGCTGCGTCAGGAGGCCGAAGGCTATCGCGCCCAGGTCGTCAACGAGGCCGAAGGTCAGGCCAGCCGGTTCTCCGCCGTTCTGGATGAGTACCGCAAGGCCCCCGAGGTGACGCGCAAGCGTCTGTACCTCGAAGCCATGGAAGAGGTGCTGGGCGATGTGAACAAGGTGATCGTCGACGGCGAAGCCGGTTCGGGCGTGCTGCCCTACCTGCCGCTGAACCAGCTTGCGCCCGGTTCTGCCGGCCAGTCGAACCAGTAAGGGAGCGAGATCATGAAAAAGACAACGATCCTTCTGCCCCTGGTGGTGGTCATTGGCCTTCTGGGCTTCTCCTCGCTGTTCATCGTCGATGAGCGCGAGAACGCCCTTGTTCTGCAATTCGGGCGCGTTGTGGATGTGAAGGAAGAGCCCGGTCTCGCCTTCAAGATCCCGCTGATCCAGGAGGTCGTGACCTATGACGACCGTATCCTGTCGCGCGATATCGACCCGCTGGAAGTGACCCCGCTGGACGACCGCCGCCTGGTGGTGGATGCCTTCGCCCGTTATCGGATCACCGATGTGCGCCAGTTCCGCCGCGCCAACGGTGTGGGGGGCATCGCTGCGGCGGAGTCGCGGATCGACTCGATCCTGCGGTCGCAGACCCGGGAGATCCTCGGTTCGGTCCGTTCGGACGAGATCCTGTCGGCCGACCGGGCCGCGCTCATGGCGCGGATCCGTGACGGTGCCTTCGACGAGGCGCAGTCGCTGGGCTTGGAGATCATCGACGTGCGCCTGAAGCGGACCGACCTGCCGGCCGAGAACCTCGACGCCACCTTCGCCCGGATGCGCGCCGAGCGGGAGCGTGAGGCGGCCGACCAGATCGCCCGCGGTAACGAACGCGCACAGGAGATCCGCGCCGGGGCAGACCGCCAGCGGGTCGAGGTCGTGTCCGAGGCACAGCGTGAGGCCGACATCATCCGTGGTCAGGCCGATGCGCGCCGCAACGCGGTCTTCGCCGAGGCCTATGGCGCCGACGAGGAGTTCTTCGAGTTCTACCGCTCGCTGGATGCCTACCGCGCGGCCCTGTCGGGCAATACCTCTACGATGATCATGTCCCCGGACAGCGAGTTCTTCAGCTACCTGAAGTCCAACAATCCCTCCGGGGTGGCGCTGTCGCCGGCCCCGGCCACGGAGGCAGCCGCCTCCGACGAGGGTTCGGCCAACGAGGACGGCGCGACGTCCTCGGACGCGGGTTCGGAGCCTTCCGGGCAGACCGCTGATGAGGGTGCCGAGGCGCCCGAGGCCGGCAATGCGGGCGGGGCGGGCAACGCCTCGACCATGCCGCTGGACGACAGCGCGACCGAATGATCATCGAGGCGCTTGCCACGGGCTGTCTTGCCCTTGGTCTGGTGTTTCTCCTGGAGGGGCTGGCCTGGGTGCTGGCCCCTTCTTTCGTGGAGCGCCTGCTGGCCTTCATGGCGACCCTGGCCGAGGCGGACCGGCGCCGCGTCGGCGCCCTGGCGCTGGTCGCGGGGCTGGCGCTGCTTTGGCTTGCACATGCCCTCGGGGCGTGACGTGATTTGCCAAGAGCGGCACCAGGGGACAGTCCAGACGCCCCTTGAAACCCGGAAAGCGGGGTTCAATATATTGAAAAGTCATGCGTTTTGTCCCGGTGACTCCTGCGGCCCCGGGACGTGGTTGCGGCCCCGCGCGCTTTCACCCGGCTTTCACACCCTGTTGACGGGGCGCGATAGTCTTTGTGTTGCGGCGCGGCAGGCCTACATTAGAAACAAGGAACACGGCGGCTCCCCCGGGCGCCTCCGAGGCATCTTCAGCAAGAAGAAGGAGAATTGGGAATGATGAGACAGGCACAGGCCCTGCGATCCCCGATGGATCGAGGCGCCATGGCAGAGGCTCGGACCCTGTCGGTGCGCTCCGCGCGCGCCATGTGGATGGGTCTTCTGGCGGTCGCGCTGCTGCTGGCACAGGCCATCTCGGCCCGCGCGCTGCCCGAGAGCTTCGCCGACCTGGCGGAAAAGATCAGCCCGGCCGTGGTGAACATCACCACCTCCACCACCGTGACCGCGGGCACCGGCCCGTCGCCGATCGTCCCCGAGGGCTCCCCCTTCGAGGATTTCTTCCGTGAATTCCAGGATCGCAACGGCGGTGATGGCGGCGAGCCGCGTCCGCGTCGCAGCCAGGCGCTTGGCTCCGGGTTCGTGATCTCGGAAGACGGCTATATCGTCACCAACAACCACGTCATCGAAAACGCCGACGAGATCCAGATCGAGTTCTTCGACGGCGACGTGATCGACGCGGAACTGGTGGGCACCGATCCGAAGACCGACATCGCGCTGCTGAAGGTCGAGGCGGATCAGCCGCTGCCCTTCGTCAGCTTCGGCGACAGCGACACTGCCCGCGTCGGCGACTGGGTCGTGGCCATGGGCAACCCGCTGGGGCAGGGCTTCTCGGTTTCCGCGGGCATCGTGTCGGCGCGCAACCGGGCACTGTCGGGCACCTATGATGATTACATCCAGACCGACGCCGCCATCAACCGCGGCAACTCCGGCGGGCCGCTGTTCAACACCGACGGCGAGGTGATCGGCGTGAACACCGCGATCCTGTCGCCCAACGGTGGTTCGATCGGCATCGGCTTCTCCATGGCGTCGAACGTCGTGAACCGCGTGGTCGGCCAGCTGCAGCAGTATGGCGAGACCCGTCGTGGCTGGCTGGGCGTGCGCATTCAGGACGTGACCCCCGACATGGCCGAGGCCATGGGTCTGGAAGAGGCCTCCGGTGCGATGGTCACCGACGTGCCCGAAGGTCCCGCGATGGATGCCGGCATGGAGTCGGGTGACGTGATCACCGTCTTCGACGGGGTCGAGGTCGAGGATACCCGCGCCCTGGTGCGCCAGGTGGGCAACACCGAGGTCGGCAAGACCGTCCGCGTCACCGTCTGGCGCAATGGCGATACGGAAACGCTGCGCGTCACCCTGGGCCGTCGCGAGACCTCTGAAGGCACCATGCCAGAGGCCGAGCTCCAGGACGAAACACAGCCGCAGGTCCTCGACCTGATGGGGATGTCCCTGTCCGAACTGACCCCCGACCTGCGTCAGCAGCTCGACCTGGGCCAGGACATTGATGGCCTGGTGGTGACCGACGTCGACGAGATGGCCGAGGCCTATGAGAAGGGCGTGCGCGCGGGTGACCTGATCACCGACGCGGGCCAGCAGAAGATCTCCACCGTGGCCGAACTGGAAGAGCAGATCTCTGTCGCCGAGGAGGCGGGGCGGAAATCCATCCTGCTTCTGATCCGTCGCCAGGGCGATCCGCGCTTCGTCGCGCTGCCGCTGTCTGAGGACTGATCGCAGGTCTTCCGGACCTAGGAGAAGACAAAGGGGCGCCTTCGGGCGCCCCTTTTGCATGTCCGCCCAGGGTGGCTCAGTCCTCCGGCGCGATCTCCAGTTCCGCCAGTCCCAGCTGGCGGGCGGCAGCCAGGGACAGGATCCCGCTGTCCAGGCCCTGGGGCGCCTGGTAGGCTCGGATGGCGCGGCGGGTGCGCGACGACATCTCGCCGTTGACCGGGCCGTTGTAGTGGCCGCGCACGGCCAGGGCGCGCTGCACCGAGGCGATGAAGGCGGGCGTCATGGCTTCGTCGCAGGGGACGCGGAACCAGATCTCGCGCCGCTCGCGGACGATCTCCTGCCGGGTTTCGGTCTTGTAGACCGCTGGCTGCTCGACCCGTCCGTCGCTGTGGACCTGGGCCGGTTGCAGCATGATCTGGCGTGTCACGGTTTCCACCACCGCCGGCTGCACCTCCTTGCCCCAGCAGTCGCTTGGGTCCGATCCGGGGGGCGGTCGGTCGTAGATGCGGGTGATCTCCGGCGTGCCGAGGGTGGGGAACTCGGGCAGCACGGGCTGACAGGCCGTCGCCAGCGCCGTCAGCGTCAGGGCGGCGCAGCCGCGCGTCACGGCCGCGCGCAGGCGCGCCGCCGGGCGGGCCCCGGGGGGCGGTGTCGCAAGGTCGCGGCCTGGCTTTGTCATGCCTATCGGGGTCTGCTGCTTTGCCTCTTTCGCGGCATCCTAGTCGCTTTGCCGCCCCCCCGGAAGCCTGCCTGTTGGTCGCAGGCGGGCGCGCGCCCCGGCCCGATCGCGTGGCACCTGTCCCGGCTTGGGAAAAAGGCTGGTCTGGAACGGAACTCGCGGCTAGGACACGGGGACGATGTCCGGGCCGCCAGCGCAGGCGTTGCCGCGCGCGAGGCCGGCCCTCAGAACAGGAGAGACGCGGCAATGGCAAAGATCACCTATATCGAACACGACGGGACCGAGCATGTGGTCGAGGTGAAGCCGGGGCTGACCGTGATGGAAGGCGCCCGCGACAATGGCGTGCCCGGGATCGAGGCCGATTGCGGCGGCGCCTGTGCCTGTTCCACCTGCCATGTCTATGTTTCCGCCGACTGGGTCGAAAAGCTGCCCGAGCGTGATGAGATGGAAGAGGACATGCTGGATTTCGCCTATGAGCCCGATCCCCTCCGCTCGCGCCTGACCTGCCAGATCAAGGTGACCGAGGCGCTGGACGGGCTGGTGGTCACCATGCCCGAGCGGCAGATCTGATGGCCCGCGCGTGGCGCCGGGGCAGGGGCGGGCGACACGCCGCGCTGCTGTCTCTGGCCGCCGCGCTGCTGTGGACCGCGCCGGACCTGCCCGCGCAGGAGGTGTCGCAAGTCCTTTCGGCCCGCTACTTGGACCCCACCACGCGCTACGCGCACGGGGTTCTGGGGGATGAGATCGAGCATGGCACCCTTGAGCTGACGCTCTCCAACGGGGTGATCCGTCGCTTCACCCTCGATCCCTCGCTGGTCTTTGAAGATGTGGCACCACGGCTGGCGGACCTGGATGGTGACGGCGCGCCGGAGGTGATCGTGGTGGAAAGCCACCGGAGCCGCGGCGCGCGGCTGGCCGTCTGGGCGGCTGAAGGACGGATCACCGCAACACCCGCCATCGGGCAAGCCTTCCGCTGGCTGGCCCCGCTGGGTGCCGCGGATCTGGACGGGGATGGCCGTGTCGAGATCGCCTATGTCGACCGCCCGCATCTCGCCAAGACGCTGCGGATCTGGCGATACGACCCGACCTCCCGGACGCTGGACGAGGTCGCGCAGGCCCCGGGCGTCAGCAATCATCGTATCGGCTGGGCGTATATCCCCGGGGGCCTGCGGGACTGCGGCACGGGCCCCGAGATGATCCTGGCCGACGCGGACTGGCAGTCGATACTGGCCCTGCGCCTGACGAAAACAGGGCAGATCACCCGCCGCCCCCTCGGTCCCTATCTGGGGCCGGACAGCCTGGATGCGGCCCTCGTGGCCTGTGACTGACGCCGGCCGGGCCTAGCCCGACTTGCCGAAGGCCTCCGGCAGGTCACGCCCCTCGGGCAGGCGCGCCGGGCGTGGCCCGCCCAGTGTCCACAGAATGAAGGGCAGGGTGGCGATAGGGTATTCCTCCGGCTGCCGGAATGGCCAGAACCGCCATGCGGCGACGGCCCCCGCGACCTTGATCGACAGAAGTCCCGGCAGCGCCATCAGGAAGATCCGGGGTTGATGCTGGAAGCCGACCCCCAGAAGCAGCGTCAGGGCCACGCCGACCAGCAGGGCTGCCGTACCGATCAGGAAGAAAGCCAGCCGGGCCCGCCCGGTTTCCTCCATGCGGTAGGTCAGCCCGGGCCGTACCTCGGCCAGCCGTTCGGAAATCTCTGACAGCAGGGCCAGGAAGGCGGTGTGGTCGGGATCCTCCTGTCGCCGGCGGGCCGAGGTCGTGATCTGCAATCGTGCGATCTGGCTTCCGGTTTCCAGATCGAAGCGCATCATCCGCATTCCACCGCTGCGCATCTGCACCAGCGTCAGGTGCTGCACGCTGCGCAGCGCGACCGAGCCGCCCGGTCCGGTCAGCCTGTCCCCGCGCAGCGTCCAGCTTTGCGTTCTCCGCAGCTTGGCTGGGCGAAACACATGCGTCTGGTCCTCTGGAGGCGTGGCAGCAGCGATCATGCGGCCGAAGGGTAGCCTAAAGGGTGAGTCGCGCAAGAAAACTCGCCCGTGCCCGGAGGGCGGTCGCAAAAGCGCGTCGCGGCTGCTACACTCCGGCGAAAATGCCATGAAGTTGCCGCAATTGCGCCTTGAAAATAAGGGTATTTGGGCGCTGCGCGCCGTAGCGCGCGCCGACGACTCTCCCCTGATCGGGGGGTCAGTCCAGGATGCGCCAGCCGATGTCGCGCCGCAGGAAGCCGTCGGGCCAGTCCAGGGCATCGGCCATCGCATAGGCCCGATCCCGCGCCTCGGCCAGGGTGGCACCGCGCGCCGTCAGGTTCAGGACACGTCCGCCATTGGCCAGCACGCGGCCGCCGTCGCTCCGGGTGCCGGCGTGGAAGCAGTATTGCGACGCGGTCTCGGGCAGGGCCTCCAGCCCCTTGATCTCGGTGCCCTTCTTGTAGGCGCCGGGATAGCCCTTGGCGGCCATGACCACGGTCATGGCATGGTCGTCGGCCCAGTTGACCTTGGCCTCCGGCAGGCGGCCTTCGGCGGCGGCCTGCATCAGGTCCAGCGCCTGCCCGCCCAGGCGCATCATCAGCACCTGGCATTCCGGATCGCCGAAGCGGCAGTTGTATTCCACCAGCCGGGCCTGGCCGTCCTTGATCATGAACCCGGCATAGAGGACGCCCTGGTAGGGCGTGCCGCGCTTCGCCATTTCGGCCAGGGTCGGGCGGATGATCTCTTCCATGGCGCGCTCGGCGATGGCGTCGGTCAGCACGGGGGCGGGGGAATAGGCGCCCATGCCGCCGGTGTTGGGGCCCTCGTCGCCTTCGCCCACGCGCTTGTGGTCCTGGGCGGTGCCGATCGGCAGGGCATCCTCGCCGTCGCAGAGGATGAAGTAGGAGGCCTCTTCGCCCTCCATGAACTCCTCGATCACCACCTCGGCGCCCGCGGCACCGAACTCGCCGCCGAACATGTCGTCGATGGCGGCCAGGGCCTCGGCCTCGGTCATGGCGACGATCACGCCCTTGCCGGCGGCCAGCCCGTCGGCCTTGACCACGATGGGCGCGCCCTGCTGGCGGATGTAGTCCTTAGCGGCCTCGGCGTCATCGAAACGGGCGTAGGCGGCCGTCGGCGCGCCGGCGGCGTCGCAGACCGCCTTGGTGAACCCCTTGGAGGCCTCCAGCTGCGCCGCGGCCTGGCTGGGGCCGAAGACCAGCACGCCCGCCTCGCGCAGGCGGTCGGCCACGCCGGCGGCCAGGGGCGCCTCGGGGCCGATGATGACGAAGTCGATGGCGTTGTCCTGGACGAACTCGGTCACCGCGCCACCGTTCAGGATGTCGAGGTCGGCGCATTCCGCGATGTTCGCGATCCCGGCGTTGCCCGGCGCCACGATCAGCTTGTCGCATTTCGGGTTCTGCAGCACGGCCCAGGCCAGCGCATGTTCGCGGCCACCGCCGCCGAGGATGAGAATGTTCATGGAAAGCCTCCGCCGGTTTCGCCGGGGTTTAGCGGTGGCAGGCCCCATGGGCAAGCACCGAGGACAGGGGAGCGGTCCCGCGCCTGGTGTGCCGGAGGGTATGCTCGGCTCTCTGCTCTCCGCAGGGGGTGCAGGCGCAAGGGCCGCGCTATCCTGCTGTCGTCACCCGGGCCCGCCCGCGCTCTGGTCAAGCGCGCGCCGCCACTCCGCTGCATAGCCTTGCAAGGCGTCGGCGTTGGACAGGGGCACAGTATCGCCGCCGGTGGCCCCGCGGCCCTCGGCGAAGAGCAGGGCGGCCCCGATGCTGGTGCCGGTGGCCGAGGTCATCGCGCGAACGCCCTCGGGCCGCAGCGCCGCCAGCATGTCGAGGTAATCGGCATTGCGTGCGAAGGGCCCCTCTATTATGACCGGCCCCGCAGCGCCAGCAAGGCCCAGGCAGGTGTCGGTCATCAAGGCGAGGTACCAAGACAGCGCAAGCATCTTCTCTCCCGCCGTCGCAGGTGTGCCCTCCCAGCCGCCCGCCCGTCCGGCGAAGGGTCCCGAGCCACGCTCGATCCCCGGCAACAGCCGAAGGCCACGGCGCAGCACGGCGCGCCGGTCGTCGTCGGTCGGCACGGCCTCGCAGCCATCGCGGATGATCTCGTATTCCCGTCCCCCCATGAAGCGGGCGGAGGGCACGGGCGCCCCCAGGGCGTTCACGTTGACCAGCGTGTCGCGCGAGGGGTCCAGCGTGACGGGGGCTCCGCCGACGGCCATGGCGACGACCCAGGTGCCTGTCGAGACGACGGAGAAGGGCGGCGTTTCCGACAGGATATGCGGGTAGAGCGAGGCGTTGCTGTCGTGGATGCCCGTCACCACCGGCGTCGCGGTCGAAAGCCCGGTCTGGCCTGCCACCTCGGGCGTGACGGTCCCCAGGATCTCGGTCGCGCGTTTCGGCGGGGCCAGTCGGCCCGTCAGGCCGAGCCGGTCCACCAGGGCCGAGGGCTGCGCGCGCCAGGGATCCCAGAGGTCGGTGTGGCAGCCCAGAGAGGTCACGTCGCTGGCCAGCGCGCCGGTCAGGCGGAAGCCCCAGTACTGCGGATAGGTGACGACATGGGCCAGCCGCGCGTCCAGCCCCGGGTCGCTGCGCAGCATCCAGTGCAGCTGCGCACCGAGGTTCAGCCCCGCCGGCAGCCGGGGCGATCCGGTCTCGACGAAATCGGGGCGCAGCGCGTCATAGTCGGTGCGCAGGCTGTCCGGGCCGTCGTGTTCGTAATCCAGCATGGGCGCCGCCAGATCGCCATTGGCATCCAGCAGCACCGCCGAGGCGCCGTGGGTCGTGACCGAGATGGCGTCGATGCCATGGGCGGCGTGGAAACGGGCCAGCCCGTCGAGGAAGAAGGCCCAGTGCCCGTCGAGGTCGAAATGCGGCCAGGGCGGCCCCGGTCGCACGCTGTTGGGCCGGGTCTCGACGGCGATTTCGCGCAGGCTGGCGGCATCGACGAGCGCCAGCTTGGCGTTGGTCTTGCCCACGTCGAGGACGGCGATGTGGCGCAGCTCGGTCATGGCAGGTGAAAGACCGTCCGCAGGTCCACCGACTTCGGCGAGTTGTCGGAGTTCGTTTCCATGATGTCGCCCATGTAGACCCACCACTTCTGCATAACCGGATGGTCGGGCAGGTCGTCCATGCCATGCCCCTCGGCCCGCCAGAGCACGGCGAAAAGCGCGTCTGTCTCCGGGTCGAGGTGGATCGAGTAATCCTGCACCCCGGCGTCGCGCAGCAGCGCCACCAGGTCTGGCCATATCTCGTCATGGCGGCGCTGGTATTCCGCGGCCATGCCGGGCCGCAGAGTCATGCGAAAGGCGATCTTCTCCATCACGCCCTCCGCAGTTTCGCGACCAGCCGCGGGATGGCGATCACCCCGATCAGCAGCGCGCCGATGAAGATCGACATGACGATGCCCGGCACGTTCAGCAGGCCCAGGCCAAAGGTGACCATGCCCATGACCAGTGCCGCGATGACCACGCCCAGAATGGAGCCGGAACCGCCCAGGATCGACACGCCGCCCAGGACGACCATGGTCACCACTTCCAGTTCCCAGGCGTAGGCGATGGAGGGGCGGGTGGAGCCGAGCCGGGCGGTCAGGCAGATCGCGGCGATACCGGACATCAGGCCGGTCAGAAGGAAGAGGATCATCTTTACCCGCTCCACCCGGATGCCGGAAAACCGTGCGGCCGTCGGGTTGTTGCCGATGGTGTAGACGTGCCGGCCGAAGTTCGTCTTGTGCAGCACCAGGGCGTAGATCGCGGCGAAGATCGCGAACAGTGTCAGTTCGAAGGAGATCACCCAGAAAACGTAGCCGCGCCCGAACCAGGCGAAGCTGTCGGGGTAGCCGTTGAAGGCCTGGTCGCCCAGCACGATGTAGCTGATGCCGCGAAAGAGGCTCATGGTGCCGATGGTCACGACGATCGACGGCAGGCCCAGCCGGGTGACCAGCACGCCGTTGAACGCCCCGCAGAGCAGGCCGACGGCCAGGCCGATGGCCACGAGGCCGGGCGTGCCCACCCCGAATTGCAGGGCCCAGCCCATGGCGGTGGAAGCCAGGGCGATGATGCCCGCCACGCTCAGGTCGATCTCGCCCGAGATGATCAGCAGCGCCATGGCGAAGCCGATCATCGCCTTTTCGGTGAAGTTGAAGGTGGCGTCCGACAGGTTCCAGGGATCGAGGAAATAGGGGCTGGCCTGGGTGTTGGCGACAAAGATCAGCACGGCGATCCCGAAGAGCAGCAGCTCCCAGCTTTTCAGGATACGGGTGCCGCGCCCGTGCAAGCGGTCGGGCAGGCTGCGGCTGCGGGTGTCTTCGGCCAGGCTCATTGCGCATGCTCCGCGGATTTCAGGATGATACGGCCCTGCTTGCGGTTGCTTTGGGCGTTGAAGGCCACGGCGATGATGATCGCAGCGCCCGAGATGGCGAGTTGCCAGAAGGGCGAGATGCCGGCGACGGGCAGGGCGTTCTTGATCGTGCCGAGGAAAAGCGCCCCCAGCACCGCGCCGGTCACCGTGCCAAGGCCCCCGGCGATGGAGATGCCGCCGATGACGCAGGCCGCCACCACGTCGAGCTCGAACCCGCCGGCGACATCCACATAGGCCACGGCGTAGCGCGACACCCAGAGATAGCCGCAAAGCCCGGCCAGACCGCCGGCGATGGTGAAGGCCGCAAAGCGGGTCTTGCCCACGTCGATGCCGGTGTAGACGGCGGCATGGGGGTTGCCGCCCACGGCGTAGAAGGCGCGGCCCAGGGCCGAGCGGTTCACCAGCACGGCAAAGCCCGCGATGACGGCGATGGCGATCCACGACAGTACCGGCAGACCCAACAGCTCGAAGCGCGGCACCGCCTTGTAGGCCGCGCCCATCTCGTGGCTGTTGACCCATTCGCCGCCCGAGATCAGGAAGATCAGCCCGCGGTAGATGGTCAGCGTGCCCAGGGTCACCACGATGGGCGGGATGTCCAGTTTCCACACCAGGATGCCGTTGAACATGCCCATGATGACGCCGAGCGCGATGGCGATGGCGATCAGGGCGGCCACCGGCACGCCCGGCATGGCGGCGTTGATCATCGCCGTGACCATCCCGGTCAGCGCCAGGTTCGACGCCAGCGACAGGTCGATGCAGCGCGTCAGGATCACCAGCGTCTGGCCAAGCGCCAGGATGATCAGGATCGAGGTGTCGTTGAACACCGAGGCTAGGTTGCCCGGCGCGGCAAAGCCGGAAAACCGGCTTTCCACCACCAGCACCAGGGCGATGAGCGCGGCGACCAGGATCGCCTCGCGCGATTTGATGAAGTCGCGGATCATGCCGCCTCCCCTCCGTCGTAACCGGCCGCGGCGCGCACCAGTTTTTCGGGCGTCAGCCCCTCGCGGTCGTATTCCGCCTCGATGCGCCCCTCGCGCATCACGATCACCCGGTCGGACATGCCCAGGATCTCGGGGATCTCCGAGCTGACCATGATGACCGACAGGCCTTCGGCGGCCAGTTCGGCCATGAACTCATGCACCGCCGCCTTGGACCCCACGTCGATGCCCTTGGTGGGCTCGTCCAAGATGATGACCTTGGGCTTGGTGGCCAGCCACTTGGCGATCACCACCTTCTGCTGGTTGCCGCCCGACAGTTCGCCCACGTTCTGGTCGAGCGAGGCGGCGCGCAGGTCCAGCCGTTCGGTATAGCTGCGGGCCAGGGCGAATTCCTCGGCCATGCGGGTGAAGCCCTCTTTCGAGGTGGTCTTCAGCGAGGGCAGGGTGACGTTCTGGAAGATCGGCATGGCCGTCACCGCCCCCTGCGCGCCCCGGTCCTCGGGGACATAGACGATGCCGCGCGCGATGGCCTCGGCGGGGGAGCGGATCACGGCGATATGCCGGTCGATGCGGCAGGCCCCCTTCGAGGGCTTCGTCACCCCGAACAGCGCCTGCATGAACTCGGACCGCCCGGCGCCGACCAGCCCGTAGAAGCCCAGGATCTCGCCCCGGCGCAGGGTGAAGCCGATGTCGGCGAATTCGGTCGGGTGGGAATAGCCGGAGACGGTCAGCACCTCCTCGCCCGGGGTGCTGTGGCGCTCGGGGAAGATTGTGTCGACGGCGCGGCCGACCATCTTCTCCACCAGCTGGTTCTCGGTCACTTCGGCGATCAGCCCGGCATCCACCATCTCGCCATCACGGAAGACGGTGTAGCGGTCGGCGATGCGGAAAATCTCGTCGAACTTGTGGGAAATGAACAGGATCGCCTTGCCCTCGGCCTTCAGCCGGTCGACCAGCTCGTAGAGCTCCTCGATCTCGGCGGCAGAGAGCGAGGCGGTGGGTTCATCCATGACGACGACGCGGGCATCGACCGACAGGGCGCGGGCGATGGCAACAAGGTGCTTCGACGCGATGCCAAGCTCGCGGAGCACCGTCTTCGGGTCGATCTGCGCGCCGATGCGGGTCAGGATCTTCTGCGCGTTCTCGTTCATCGCGGCCCAGTCGATCAGGCCGAACCGGCCCCGGGGCGCATGGCCCAGGAAGATGTTCTCGGCCACCGTCAGCTCGTCAAACAGCACGGTTTCCTGGTGGATCGCCGTCACGCCCGCCTCCGCGGCGGCGGTGGCGGTGGGAAAGCGGGTCGGCTGCCCGTCGACGGTGATCGTGCCGGCGTCGGGCTGGTAAATGCCGGTCAGGATTTTCACCAGCGTCGACTTGCCCGCGCCGTTCTCGCCCACCAGGGCGGTCACCTGGCCGGGGTAAAGCGCCAGTTCGACGTCCCCCAGGGCGCGCACGCCGGGGAAGGTCTTGGTGATGCCGTCGAGCCGCAGGATCGGATCGACGGAGACCGGGGCGCTGGCGATGTTCTCGGAATAGTTCATGGACCCCCCGCAGGACGGTGGATGAAGCAGGAGCGGCCGCGCGGGGCAGGGGATCTGCCCCGCGCGCGAACGGGATCAGAGGATCAGAAGATGCTCTTGAACTCGTCGATGTTGCTCGCGTCATAGGTGAAGGGCTCGGACATGGCGGCGGTCTTGTCTTCGTCCAGCGTCACGCTGCCCATGCGGCCTGTCGGGATCTCGGCGCCCGGCTCCGCGGTGGCGGCGTCGGTGGCCAGGGCATGGGCGATCATCGCCGTGGTGTAGCCCAGGTCGACCGGGTTCCAGATGGCGAAGGACTTCGATGCGCCGCTTTCGACCGCGCCGGCCATTTCCGACGGAAGGCCCAGGCCGGTGACGTTCACCTGGCCCACCTTGCCGGCATCCTGCACCGCCTGGGCGGCGGCGACGATGCCGACGGAGGTCGGCGCGATGATCGCGTCGAGGTCGGGGTAGGACTGCATCAAGCCCTGCGCCTCGCGGTAGGACTTGTCCGCCAGGTCGTCGCCATAGACCGTCGCCACGACTTCGATGTCGGGATACTGGTCCATGACCTTGTTCATTTCCTCGATCCAGGTGTTCTGGTTGGTCGAGGTCGAGGTGGCCGACAGCAGGGCCACCTTGCCGCCGTCGGGCAGCTGGTCGGCGGCCAGCTTGATGATCGTCTGGCCGATCAGCTCATCCGACGAGGGCGCCAGGTGCATTTCCCGGCCCTCGGGCGCGACGCCGGAATCCCAGGAAATCACGGTGATGCCGCGCTGCATGGCCTTCTGCAGGGCCGGGGCGACAGCATCGGGGTCATTGGCGGAAATCGCGATGGCGTCGACCCGCTGGGCGATCAGGCTGTTGATGACCTCGATCTGGCCCTCGGCGGTGGTCGAGGTCGGCCCGGTGTAGATGATCTCGGTATTGCCGAGCTCCTCGGCGGCTTCCTCGGCGCCACGCGCGGCGGCCTCGAAGAACCCGTTGCCCAGCGACTTGGCCACCAGCGCGATGCGGACATTGTCCTGCGCCATGGCGGTTGATCCCATCAGCGACGCGGCAAGGCCGAGCCCGATGGCGAAACGTCTTGTCAGTGTCATTTGCATTCCTCCCTTGAAATGACTCCCGAAATGACCGGACGGGTCAGCCCGCCTCGGCCTCCTCCTCACTCGCGGCCCCCGAGGGCGCCACGATCAGTGTCACGCCGGCGCTTTCCAGCATGGCGGCGTGGACATCTGTGATGCGGTCGTCGGTGATCAGCGTGTCCACCCGTTCAAGTGGGCACAGGATCAGGCTCGACCGTTTCTCGAACTTCGAACTGTCGGCCAGGATCACCACCTCCTCCGCCTGTCCGATCAGCTTCTGCTCGGACTGGATGACCAGCGGGTCGGGTTCCATGATCCCCAGCGGTGCGATCCCCTGGCAGCCCATGAACATGCGCCGCGCGTAGAAATTGCGGGTCACGTCGTTGTCGAAGGGCGACAGGATGATGTTCTGTTCGCGGTAGATCGTGCCGCCCGGCAGGACGACGGTGTTCTTGGTCTGCTTCAGTAGGTGTTCGGCGATCGGAAACGAGTTGGTGAAGACCTGGCAGCGGCGCGTGGCCAGCGGATGCACCATCTGGAAGGTGGTCGTGCCACCGTTGATGATGATCGCCTCGCCGTCTTCCAGTATCTCGACCGCGGCGCGCCCGATGGCGCGTTTCTGCGCGGCATTCTTCGACTGGTTCACCGAAAACGGCCGGCCCAGCAGGCCGGTCACGGCAGGCGGCGCGACCGACTCGGCCCCGCCACGCACCCGGCGCAGCTTCTTCTGCATGTGCAGCGTCGCGATATCGCGCCGGATCGTCGCCTCGGACGATTCCGTCATCTCCACCATCTCGGCAACCGACACGAACGGCTTGGCCTCGACGGCGGACAGGATCACGCGATGTCGCTCATTCTCGTGCATGGATGCCTCCCTTGGTGGTTCAGCATGACGCGGTGTTTCGATCATTGTCAATCATAAATGATCGTAACCGATCTTTCTGCATCTGCATAATGATTGGTATTGATCGTTTGTGATTGACAATGGCGGGCGGCGAACTCATCCTGTCCTCGACATCACGACCGGCCCTCGCGGGCCTGATGGGAGGAAACGCCATGCTCAAGACAGTGTCCGGAACCGGGCTCGATAACCTGTGGGACGATGCCAGGACGTCCGGGATGACCGAGTCCGACAAGTTGCTTTACCGTTCGAACCTGCTGGGCTCGGACAAGCGGGTCACCAACTACGGGGGCGGCAACACCTCCGCCAAGGTGATGGAAACCGACCCGCTGACCGGGGAGGCGGTCGAGGTGCTTTGGGTCAAGGGCTCTGGCGGGGACATCGGCACCATGGACAAGTCGGGGTTCGCCACGCTTTACATGGAGAAGCTGGAGGCGCTGAAGGGCCTCTACCGCGGCCTCGAACATGAGGACGAGATGGTGGGCTACCTGCCGCATTGCACCTTCGATCTGAACCCGCGCGCCTCCTCCATCGACACGCCGCTGCACGCCTATGTGCCGAAGAAGCACGTCGATCACGTCCACCCGGACGCGATCATTGCCATCGCCGCCTCGAAGAACTCGAAGGAGCTGACGCAGAAGATCTTCGGGGATGAGATCGGCTGGCTGCCCTGGAAGAAACCGGGGTACGAACTCGGCCTCTGGCTGGAGGATTTCTGCAAGACAAACCCGGACGCAAAGGGCGTCGTGCTGGAAAGCCACGGGCTGTTCACCTGGGCCGATGACGCGAAAGAGTGCTACGCGCTGACCCTCGACACCATCAACCGCGCCATCGCCTGGTTCGAGGAACAGACCGAGGGCGTCGCGCCCTTCGGCGGGTCCGTGCACCCGACGTTGCCGGAGGCCGAACGCCGCCGTGTCGCCGCAGCCCTGATGCCCGCGATTCGCGGCATGATCTCCGAAGACAGCCACAAGGTCGGCCATTTCGACGACCAGGACGCGGTGCTGGATTTCGTCGGCGCCCAGGACATGCCGCGCCTCGCGGCGCTCGGCACCTCCTGCCCGGACCACTTCCTGCGCACCAAGATCCGGCCGCTGGTGGTGGATTTCGACCCGTCGAATCCGGACATCGACGGCACCCTGGACAAGCTGAAGGGCATGATCGAGGACTACCGCGCCGACTACGCCGCCTATTATGACCGCTGCAAGCATGCCGATAGCCCGGCCATGCGCGATCCTAACGCGGTGGTCTACCTGGTGCCCGGCGTCGGCATGATCACCTTTGCCAAGGACAAGGCGACGGCGCGGATCTCGGGGGAGTTCTACGTCAACGCCATCAACGTGATGCGTGGCTCGGACGCCGTCAGCGATTACCAGGGCCTGCCAGAGCAGGAGGCCTTCGATATCGAATACTGGCTTCTGGAAGAGGCCAAGCTGCAACGCATGCCCAAGCCCAAGAGCCTGGCGGGCCGCATCGCCATCGTCACCGGCGGCGCGGGCGGCATCGGCATGGCCACGGCCGAACGCTACCTCGCGGAAGGCGCCTGCGCCGTTCTGGCCGACATCGACGCCGAGGCCCTGGCCCAGGCGACCGAGGCGCTGGTACAGCGCTATGGCCGCGACATGGTGCGCAGCGTGCAGATGAACGTGACCTCGGAGGAAGCGGTGGCCGCCGCCTATGCCGACATGGCCGTGGAATTCGGCGGCGTCGACATCGTGGTGTCCAACGCCGGGATCGCCTCCTCGGCCAAGGTCGAGGACACCACGCTGGAGCTGTGGAACAAGAACATGTCGATCCTGTCGACCGGCTATTTCCTCGTCGCGCGAGAGGCCTTCCGCGTGCTGAAGGCCCAGGGCATCGGCGGGTCGATGGTCTTCGTGGCCTCGAAGAACGGGCTGGCGGCCAGCCCCGGCGCCTCGGCCTATTGCACCGCAAAGGCGTCCGAGATCCACCTGGCCCGCTGCCTCGCGCTGGAAGGCGCGCCGGAGGGCATCCGGGTGAATGTGGTGAACCCCGACGCGGTGCTGCGCGGCTCGAAGATCTGGACCGGCGAATGGCTGGATCAGCGCGCCGCCACCTATGGCACCGACAAGGACGGGCTGGAACAGATGTACCGCGACCGCTCGCTGCTGAAACGCAGCGTGCTGCCCGAGGACATCGCCGAGGCCTGCTATTTCTTCGCCGCCGACACGAGCGCGAAATCGACGGGCAACATCCTGAACGTCGATGCCGGCAACGTGCAGGCCTTCACGCGCTGACACTGACGGGGCCGCGCCCGCCCGATGGGGCGGCGCGCGCACCCCGAGGGAGGAAACCCATGATCGACGCAACCACCATCACCGCCGCCAACGCGGCGGCGGACGCCGCCCTGCGCGCGGATTACGACGCGCTTGGCGATCACCTGGCTCGTCGCGGCATCGACATCGCCACCATCAAGGACAAGGTCGCCGCCTATGGCATCGCGATCCCCTCCTGGGGCGTCGGCACCGGGGGCACGCGCTTTGCCCGTTTCCCCGGGGTGGGGGAGCCGGCCAATGTCTTCGACAAGCTCGACGACTGCGGGGTGATCCACCAGCTGACCGGCGCCACGCCGCGCGTGTCGCTGCACATCCCCTGGGACGATGCCGACCCGGCCGACCTGCTGGCCAAGGCCGAGGAAACCGGGCTGGCCTTCGACGCGATGAATTCCAACACCTTCCAGGATCAGCCGGGGCAGGCGCACAGCTACAAGTACGGCTCGCTGTCGCATAGCGATGCCGCGACCCGCGCCCAGGCGGTGGAGCATAACCTCTACTGCATCGAGCTGGGGCAGAAGATCGGGTCGAAGGCGCTGACCATCTGGGTTGGCGACGGATCGAACTTTCCGGGGCAAAGCAACTTCACCCGCCAGTTTGAACGCTACCTGGGCAGTGCCAAGGAAGTCTACGCCGGGCTGCCCGACGACTGGCGCCTGCTGACCGAACACAAGATGTTCGAACCTGCCTTCTATTCGACCGTCGTGCAGGACTGGGGCACCAACTACATGATCGCGCAGGAACTGGGTCCGCAGGCGCAGTGCCTCGTCGATCTGGGCCACCATGCGCCCAATGTGAACATCGAGATGATCGTCGCGCGGCTGATCCAGTTCGGCAAGCTGGGCGGCTTCCACTTCAACGACAGCAAGTATGGCGATGACGATCTCGACACCGCGTCGATCGACCCCTACCGCCTGTTCCTGGTGTTCAACGAGTTGGTGGAGGCCGAGGGCACGCCCGATTTCGACCCGGCGCATATGCTGGACCAGAGCCACAATGTCACCGACCCGATCGAAAGCCTGATGAATTCGGCGATGGAGGTGCAGCGCGCCTATGCCCAGGCGCTGCTGGTGGATCGCGAGGCGCTGGCGGGCTTCCAGGACGGGAACGACGCGCTGATGGCGTCGGAAACGCTGAAGGCGGCCTTCCGCACGGATGTGACCCCGATCCTGAAGATGGCCCGGCTGGAGAAGGGCGCGGCGATTGATCCCGTGGCCGCCTACCGGCAGTCAGGCTACCGCGCGGCGGTGGCCGAAACGCGGCCCGTCTCGGACGGCAGCGGCGGCGGGATCGTCTGAACCCGGTGTAAACCCCGGTCCTGCCTGTCCCCGCGGCGGGCAGGGCCCCCGGGAGGGCAGGGCCCCGGGGCGGGCTGTCGTATCGCGTCAGAGGCTGGCGGCGGCGCGGGCGGCCTGGTCATAGCCGCCGGACATGGCCCGCAGGAGGGCGGCAAGGCGCGACACCTCCGCCGGGTCGATGCCCGTGGCCTTCAGTGACCGGATCAGCAGCGCCTCTCGCACCGTACCGTACTTGCGGCACAGCTCGGCGCCCGCGTCGGTGATCGAGACGGTCTTCTCCTTGCCCTTGCGCCCCGTGGTCACCAGCTTGCGCTCCACCAGCTTGCGCAGGGCGTAGTTGACCGTGTGGGTGTCCTCGATGTTCAGGACCAGGCAGATGTCGGCCAGGGTCTTGGGCCGTTCGCGGTGATGGACCAGGTGCAGAACCTGGATCTCCAGCGGGGCCATGCCGGACGCACCGGCGGCGTCCATGCAGCGGGTCATCCAGCGCTGGAAGGCGTGATTGCCCATGGCCATGGCGAACTCCATCTCCGAGACCTCGGGCATGGCGGAGTTCGCGAGGTGGGCCGATGACACCACCGGCCCTACGTTGAAACGGTCTTCGTCGGTCATGGTCACATCGTCCTCGGCAGCCACAGCGCGATTTGCGGGAAAACCGACAGAAGTGCAACGGCCGCCACCAGGATCAGGAAGAAGGGCAGGGCGTAGCCCGCCAGCTGCAGGATGTCGCGCCCGGTGATCTTCTGCAGCACGAAGAGGTTGAAGCCGACGGGCGGGGTGATCTGGCTCATCTCCACCACGATCACCAGGAAGACGCCGAACCAGATCGGGTCGAGGCCCACGGCGGTGACCATCGGCAGGATGATCGACACTGTCAGCACCACGATGGAAATCCCGTCGAGGAACATCCCCATGATGATGAAGAAGACCGTCAGGGCCGCCAGCAGGGCGTAGGGCGACAGATCCATCGCGCCGATCCAGGCGGCCAGGGCGCGCGGGATGCCGGTGTAGCCCATGGCGACGGTCAGGAACCCCGCGCCGGCCATGATGAAGGCGATCATGCAGGTGGTGGTCGAGGCGGCCATCAGGCTGTCGCCGATGCCGCGCCAGCTGGCCGCGCCTGTGGCCCAGGCCAGGATCATCGCGCCCACGACGCCGATCACGGCCGCCTCGGTGGGCGAGGCGATGCCTGCGTAGATCGAACCGATGACGGCGATGATCAGACCCACCACGGGCAGCAGCCGGGCCAGCGCCCGCAGGCTGTCGCGACCGTTCACCGCCGGTTCGATGTCGGGCATGCGGGTGGGGTTCAGCATCGCCCAGATCATGATGTAGCCCGAGAACATCGCGGCCAGCATCACGCCCGGCACGAGGCCGGCGAGGAAGAGCTGCGCGATGGATTGCTCGGTCGCGGCGCCATAGACGATCAGGATGATCGACGGCGGGATCAGGAAGCCGAAGGTGCCGGCGCCGGCCAGGGTGCCGATGGCCATCTTCGGGTCATAGCCGCGCGCCGTCAGTTCGGGGATGGACATGCGGCCGATGGTGGCCGTGGTCGCGGCCGACGATCCAGACACGGCGGCAAACAGAGCGCAGCCCAGCACGTTGACGTGCAGCAGGCGCCCCGGCAGGCGGCGGGTGAAGGGGGCCAGCCCCTCGAACATGTCCGACGAGAGCCGCGAGCGGACCAGGATTTCCCCCATCCAGATGAACATCGGCAGCGAGGTCAGGTCCCAGACGGTCAGGCTGCCCCAGACCTTGGTGGCGAAGACCAGCGTGACCGGCGCGGTGGAGGCCGCCAGCATGGCCACGAGGCCCACGGCGATCAGGGCAAAGCCGATCCACAGGCCGGCGGCCAGGGCGGCGAAAAGGACGACGACGAGGAGGGGGGCAAGCACGGCGATTTCCATCAGGCCTCTCCCTGTTCCTGGGCCGCGTAGCCGGGCGTGCCGCCCCGCAGCAGCGTCACCAGCCCGTCCAGCAGGGCGACCAGCAGCAGGATCAGGCCCAGGGTCATCACGCCCTGCGGCAGCCACAGCGGCACGCGCACCATGCCGAAGGACACGCTGTCATAGACCCAGCTGTCCCAGGTCTGCAGCACCGAGGACCAGGTGGCGAAAAGGCACAGCCCGGCGGCGAGGATCAGCACCAGCGCCTCCAGCGGGCGGGCGATGCGCGGCGGCAGGGCGCCGGTCAGCAGGCCGACGCGGACATGGCCGCCCCGGCAGAAGGTGCCGGCAAGACCGAGGAAGACCGCGGAGAGGAACAGCATCCCGCCGATTTCCGCCAGCGAGGGCACGGTGATACCAAGGGGGGCGGCGCCGATCAGCCGGGCGCCCCGGTCGATCAGGCGGCCGAGGATCTGCACCAGCACCAGCGCGGCGATGGCGGCAAAGGCCGCCGCGGCCAGCATCAATGCGCCGGTGTAAAGCCGGTCGAGTGTCTGTCTCATCTGTCTTGCTTCCCTGCGCGGCGCCGGTGTGCCCCGGCCTTGTCCATATGGAGGATGCAAACCGGCCGGGGCACGGCATCCGCGCGCCCCGGCCGGTCCGGTGGTCTTACTCGGCGTGGTAGGCGTCGACGACCGACTGGCCTTCCTCGCCGGCTTCTTCCAGCCATTCGGCGGTCATCGTCTCACCGATCTCGGCCAGTTCCGCCGACAGGGTCTCGGAGGGGTCCGAGATGGTCATGCCGTTCTCTTCCAGCACCGCCAGCTTCTCGGCGGTTTCGGCCTTGGACATCTCCCAGCCGCGGGTTTCGGCGGCGGCGGCGGCCTCCAACACGGCGGCCTTCGTGTCGTCCGACAGCGCGTCGAAGGCGCGGGAGTTCACGATCACCATGTTCTTCGGCAGCCAGGCCTGAAGTTCGGTGTAGTTCGACACGAAGTCCCAGGCCTGAGAGGAGACACCGGTGGAGGGCGAGGTGATCATCGCGTCGGCGCGCCCGGTGGAGAAGGCAGTGGGAATGTCGCCGGTCTCGATCTGGGTGGGCACGGCGCCCATCAGCTGGGCCAGGCGTTCGGTGGCGTTGTTGTAGGCGCGGAAGGCGGCGCCTTCGAGGTCGGCGGTGCTTTCCACGGGGCCGGCGGTGAACAGGCTCTGGCCCGGCCACGGTACGGCATAGAGCAGGGTCAGGCCCTGTTCGGCCAGCTTCTCTTCGACCATGGGGCGCGAGGCCTCCCACAGCTTCATGGCGTCATCGTAGTTGGAGGCCAGGAAGGGGATCGAGTCGATGGCGAAGATCGGATCCTCGTTCGCCAGGCGCGACATCAGGGTCTCGCCGATCGGGGCCAGGCCGCGACGCACGGCATCCTTGATTTCCGGGTGGGCGAAGAGCGAGCCGGCGGAATGCACGGTGATCTCCAGGTCGCCATCGGTGGCCTCGGTCACGTCCTCGGCAAACTCGATGATGTTCGCGGTGTGGAACACGCTGTCGCCATAGGGCGTGGGCATGTCCCAGGTTTCCGCCATGGCGGCAGGGGCGGCCAGGGCGGCGAGGGCCCCGGCGAAGAGCGGCATGCGAAGGTGTTTGGTCATCTTGGGTCTCCCAGTTGTCGATTTTCTGAGCAGCGGATCAGGTCCGCCACCTCGCTTCGTGCCCCGACCTTGACAGATACGCTGAAAGTTCGTCAACAAATTGTCAGCGAAATGACTGCAAGATGCAGGGAGAAGATGAATGAATAAGCAGCAGCGCGGCGCGGAATGGGATTTCTGGATCGACCGTGGGGGCACTTTTACCGATGTGATCGCCCGTTCCCCCGAAGGGGGACTGACCGCGATGAAGCTCCTGTCGGAGAATCCCGGCGTCTACGAGGATGCCGCAATCGAGGGGATTCGTCGCCACCTGGGCGAGGATGAAATTGATTCGTCCCGCGTCGGCACCGTCCGCATGGGCACCACCGTGGCGACAAATGCGCTGCTTGAACGTAAGGGCGACCGGACGCTTCTGCTGATCACCAAGGGGTTCCGCGATGCCCTGCGCATTGCCTACCAGGACCGGCCCGACATCTTTGCCAAGGAAATCATCCTGCCCGAACAGCTTTACGAACGGGTGATCGAGGTCGAGGAACGGGTGCGCGCCGACGGCACGGTGGAGGTCGCGCTGGATGCGGAAGGCACCCGCGCCGAGCTGGAGAAGGCGAAGGCCGACGGGATCGACGCGGTGGCCATCGTGCTGATGCACGCCTGGACCGCGCCCGATCACGAGTTGGCGCTGGAGGCTTTGGCGCGCGAGGTGGGCTTCGGCCAGATCTCGGTCAGCCATGAGGTGTCGCCGCTGATCAAGCTGGTGGGCCGGGGCGATACCACCGTCGTCGACGCCTATCTGACACCGATCCTGTCGCGCTATGTCGAACGGGTGGCCAGCGCCCTGGGCGCCACGCCCCCGGACGAGGCGGGACCCACGCTTCTGTTCATGATGTCCTCGGGCGGGCTGACCGCCGCCGACCGCTTCAAGGGCCGCGACGCGATCCTGTCGGGCCCCGCAGGCGGGGTCGTCGGCATGGCACGCACCGGGCAGATCGCTGGCCATGACAAGGTGATCGGCTTCGACATGGGCGGCACCTCGACCGACGTGGCGCATTTCGATGGCGCCTTCGAGCGCGCGTTTGAAACCCAGGTGGCGGGCGTCCGGATGCGCACGCCCATGGTCCAGGTGCACACCGTCGCCGCCGGGGGCGGGTCCATCCTGCATGCCGACCCGGGCCGCTTCCGCGTCGGCCCCGACAGCGCCGGCGCCCATCCGGGGCCGGCTTGCTACCGGGGCGGGGGGCCGCTGACCGTGACCGATGCCAATGTCATGCTGGGCAAGCTGAACCCCGACTACTTCCCCGCCATTTTCGGCCCCGATCAGGACCAGCGACTGGACCGCGACACCGTGGCGGCGAAGTTCACCGAGATTTCCGATGGCCGTGCCCCCGAAGAGGTGGCCGAGGGCTTCCTGCGGATCGCCGTGGAAAGCATGGCCAACGCGGTGAAGAAGATCTCGGTGCAGCGCGGCCATGACGTGACGGGCTACCTGCTGAACGCCTTCGGTGGCGCAGGCGGGCAGCACGCCTGCCTGGTGGCCGATGCCCTGGGGATGAGCCAGGTTCTGATCCACCCGCTGTCGGGCCTTCTGTCGGCCTACGGTATCGGCCTGGCCCGCGTGACCGAGGCGCGCCAGCAGGGGCTGGAAGGCACCTTTGGCGAAACCACCGAAATCCCCCCCGCGCTGGAGCGGCTGGAGGGTGAGGTGCTGACCGCCCTGGCCGAACAGGGCGTGCGCGACGGTGTCGAGATCCGCCGCCGGTTGCACCTGCGCTATGCCGGCACCGACACCGCCCTGCCGGTCGCCTGGGACGGCGACGAGGGGGCCGCGCGCGAGGCCTTCGAGGCCGCGCACCTGGCCGAATTCGGCTTCACCGATCCGCAGGCGGCGCTGATCGTCGAGGCGGTGGAGGTCGAGGGCGAGGCGCCCGAGGGCGATCGCATCGACGGCACCTCCGCCCTGACCGAGGGCGCGGCAGAGATCGAGGCCCGCGTGCCGGTCTTCTCGGGCGGCACCTGGCACGAGGCCGCGGTGTTGCGCCGCAACGCCCTGACGCCCGGCCGCCACGTGCAGGGCCCGGCGCTGGTGATCGAACCCAACCAGACCATCGTCGTCGAACCCGGCTGGCGCGCCGAGGTCAGCCAGCATGACCACGTCATCATGACCCGCACCGAGGCCGCCAATCGCGCCGAGGCGGCGGGGACCGAGGCCGACCCGGTCCTGCTGGAGGTGTTCAACAACCTCTTCATGAACATCGCCGAACAGATGGGGGTCGCCCTGCAGAAAACCTCGCGCTCGGTCAACATCAAGGAACGGCTCGATTTCTCCTGTGCGGTCTTCGATGCCGATGGCGCGTTGGTGGCCAATGCGCCGCATATGCCGGTGCACCTCGGCTCCATGGACCGGTCGGTCGAGGCGGTGATCCGGCAGAACAAGGGCCGCGTCCGTCCGGGTGATGTCTTCGCGCTGAACGCGCCCTATAACGGCGGCACCCACCTGCCGGACATCACCGTGGTGACGCCGGTTTTCGAGGGGGAGGAGATCCTCTTCTGGACCGCCTCGCGTGGGCACCACGCGGATGTGGGTGGCATCGCCCCCGGGTCCATGACCCCGCGCGCCACCAGCGTCGACGAGGAAGGCGTGCTGATCGACAACTTCCTGCTGGTCGAGGGCGGGCGGTTCCGCGACGGCCCGCTGCGCGAGCTGCTGACGGATCACCCGTACCCCTGCCGCAACCCGGATCAGAACATCGCTGACCTGAAGGCCCAGGTGGCCGCCAACGCGCGCGGCGCGGCGGAATTGCGCCGGATGATCGAGCAGTTCGGGCTGGAGGTCGTGCAGGCCTACATGGGCCACGTGCAGGACAATGCGGCCGCCGAGGTGGCGCGGGTGCTGGGCCGGCTGGACGACGGGGACTACGCGTACCCCACCGACACCGGCCAGGTGATCCGCGTGAAGATCACCATCGACCGTGACGCGGGCGAGGCCACGGTGGACTTCACCGGCACGTCGCTCATGGCCGAGAACAACTTCAACGCACCGGAACCGGTGACGCGGGCGGCTGTTCTCTATGTCTTCCGGGTCATGGTCGAGGCGCCGATCCCGATGAACGCAGGCTGCCTGCGGCCCATTCGGATCATCGTGCCCGAGGGCTGCATGCTGGCGCCCACCTACCCGGCGGCGGTGGTGGCGGGCAACGTCGAAACCTCGCAGCATGTCACCAACGCGCTTTTCGGGGCGCTTGGGGCCATGTCGAACAGCGAGGGCACGATGAACAACCTGACCTTCGGCAACGACGCCTACCAGTACTATGAAACTATCTGCGCGGGTTCGCCCGCCGGTCGGTTCAACGACGGGCGGGAGTTCGCGGGCCAGGCGGGGGTGCATGTGCACATGACCAACTCGCGCCTGACCGATCCGGAGATCCTGGAAAGCCGCTACCCGGTCCTGCTGGAACGCTTCGGCATCGACGAAGGCTCGGGCGGTCAGGGCCGGGTTGCGGGCGGCGACGGCACCAGCCGGGTGATCCGCTTCCTCGAACCGATGGATCTGTCGATCCTGTCCTCGCACCGGGCGAACCCGCCACAGGGCCTGAAGGGCGGCCAGCCCGGCCGCTGCGGCAAGACCGAGGTGCGGCGCCTGTCGGGGCAGGTCGAGGTGCTGAAGGCCTGCGACCAGACCGAACTGGCCGCCGGAGAGGCGGTGATCGTCACCACCCCCACGCCCGGCGGCTACGGCAGCTGATCCCGGGGGCACAGCCTGAAACGCAAAAGACCGGCGCAGATCGCGCCGGTCTTCTGTCTTTTGATAGGCAGGCTGCACACCCGCTGGCCGGTCAGCCGGGCCACGGTATTGAGCGCCGCCGGCGGCACGGCGGGCAGGTCGGGCTCGCCCACGCCGCCCGTCTGGGCGCCGGAGCCTGCCAGGAAGCCACGGCGCGAGATGTTTTGCGGCGCGAGGCAGGGGTGATCTTGTCGAGGATCCCCATGGATCGGGCCTCCTTGCAGGCCCTCGTATGGCTTGTCCGGCGCAGGCATCCTGCGAAGGGCAGGGCGCGCCGGCATTGCGTCGCCGGCGCAAGGATGACCCCCATGGGCGCCTTACGCTCAGGGCGGCGGCCAGATAGGAGCAATGAGCCTGCCTCATGAATTGGGCGCCCCTTGGCCGCAGGACCGACGGCGGGGGCCCATTTTCCGTTGGAAAGCGTCCGGCGGCCCTGTAGCACCGAAGGGGTACAGGGCAGGGAGGGGGCCATGGCGCAGGCAACACCGGAGGGGGAGACCTTCGATTACGTCATCGTCGGCGCGGGCACGGCGGGCTGCCTGCTGGCCAACCGGCTGAGCGCCGATCCCGGCACACGTGTCCTGCTGCTGGAGGCGGGTCCGAAGGACAGCTACCACTGGATCCATATCCCGGTCGGCTATCTCTACTGTATCGGCAATCCGCGCACCGACTGGATGTATTCCACCGAGGCCGCGCCGGGGCTGAACGGGCGCAGCCTGCTCTATCCGCGCGGCAAGACCCTGGGGGGCTGTTCCTCGATCAACGGCATGATCTACATGCGCGGCCAGGCGCGGGACTACGACGGCTGGGCGCAGATCACCGGAGAGGACGCCTGGGGCTGGCAGGCCTCGCTGGAAGATTTCAAGCGCCACGAGGATCACTACCGGCTGGACGGCGGGGCCGATCCGGTCACCGGTGACAACAGCCGCTTTTCCGACCTGCATGGGTCGGGCGGCGAATGGCGGGTGGAGAAACAGCGCCTGCGCTGGGACGTGCTGGACAGTTTCGCCGAAGCCGCCGCCGAGGCCGGGATAGAGCCGACCGAGGATTTCAACACCGGCGACAACGCGGGCGTGGGTTACTTCGACGTGAACCAGCGCGCGGGCTGGCGCTGGAACGCCTCAAAGGCCTTCCTGCGGCCCGCGCGACACCGCGCGAACCTGACCATCTGGACCGGCGCGCAGGCGGAGCGGCTGACCTTCGAGCGTACCGGCGCCCTGCGGTGTGACGGCGTGGTGGTGCGGCGCGGCGGCGCCAGCGTGACGGCAAGGGCCCGGCGCGAGGTGGTGCTGGCGGCGGGGGCGGTGAACTCCCCGGCGCTGCTGCAGCTCTCGGGGCTGGGGCCGGCGGAGCTGCTGCGCACGCACGGGATCGAGGTGCTGCGGGATGTGCCCGGAGTGGGGGAGAACCTGCAGGACCATCTGCAGATCCGCGCCGTCTACAAGGTGGCCGGGACGAAGACGCTGAACGCGCTGACCGCCAGCCTCTTCGGCAAGGCGGCGATCGGGCTGGAATACGCCCTGCGCCGCTCGGGCCCGATGAGCATGTCCCCCAGCCAGCTGGGTGCTTTCACCCGGTCAGACCCGGACCGGGCGCATGCCAACCTGCAATATCACGTGCAGCCGCTGAGCCTCGATGCCTTCGGTCAGCCGTTGCACGGGTTCCCGGCAATCACGGTTTCGGTCTGCAACCTGAACCCCACCTCGCGCGGGCAGGTGCGGATCGGATCGGGGGATTTCCGCGACGCGCCGAAGATCGCGCCGAACTACCTGTCGACCGAGGAGGATCGCCAGGTCGCCGCCGCCAGCCTGCGCCAGGTGCGCGGGATCATGGAACAGCCCGCCATGGCGCGCTATGCGCCGGAGGAATACAGGCCCGGGGTGCAATACCAGAGCGACGAGGAGCTGGCGCGGCTGGCCGGCGACATCGCCAGCACGATCTTCCATCCCGTCGGCACGGTCCGCATGGGGGCCAAGGACGATGCCACCGCGCCGCTGGATCCACATCTGCGGATGAAGGGGGTGGCCGGGCTGCGGGTGGTCGATGCCTCGGTCATGCCCCGGATCACCAGCGGCAACACCAATGCGCCAACGCTGATGATCGCCGAAAAGGCCGCCGGCTGGATCCGCGCGGGGGGCTGAGGCGGCCGCGCGCGGGCTCAGGCCTGTTCCTCGGGCACCTCGACCACCAGCCCGTCCAGCGCCGCCGTGATCTTCAGCTGGCAGGACAGGCGGGAGCGGGCCGGGTCGCTGCCTGGGGCAAAGTCCAGCATGTCCTCCTCCATCGGGTCCATGGGCGGCAGCCGGTCCACCCAGTCGGGGGCCACGTAGACATGGCAGGTGGAACAGGCGCAGGCGCCGCCGCATTCGGCGACGATGCCTTCGACGCCGTTGTCGCGGCCGCCCTCCATCACCGTCAGCCCTTCGGCCAGATCGAGCGCGTGGGTGGTGCCGTCATGTTCGATATAGGTGATCTTCACCACGGGTCTTTCCTCCGTCTTGTTGGGGTGTCAGGCGGCCGCCAGGGCCTTCAGGTCGGTCTCCGGCGCGGCCAGTAGCGCCGGGTCGGGGCTGGTGTCCCGGGCCAGCAGGCGGCGGCCGATCATGTAGGCGCGCGGGTCGTTCATCGCGTCCAGCGCGATCAGCCGGTCCCCGGCGTAGTACCAGTGCGACAGGCTGCCGGCGCGGGCGCCGGGGCGGGCGACGACGCGGGTGTAGCCCGCGTTCAGCCCGGCGATCTGCAACTTGGTGTCGTATTGATCCGACCAGAACCAGGGCTGTGGATCATAGGGCGTTTGCGCGCCCAGCAGGTTGGTTGCGACGCATTCGGCCATGTCGATGGCGTTCTGCACGCTTTCCATCCGCACTCGGGTGTCGCGCCACGGGAAGCTGGCGCAGTCGCCCGCCGCCCAGATGTGCGGATCGCCCGTCCGGCCCAACTTGTCCACGGCGATGCCATTGTCCAGCGGCAGGCCCGCGGCTTCGGCCAGGGCGACATTGGGGGCGACGCCGATCCCGGCCAGCACCAGGTCCGCCTCGACCCGGCTGCCATCCGACAACTCCGCCCCGGTGACGTGGCCCGCACCCAGAAGCCGCGCCAGCCCCGTGCCTTCGCGCAGGTCGACGCCATGGGCGCGGTGCAGGGCACGGAAGTAGTCCGAGGTTTCCGGCGCGGCGACCCGTTGCAGGATACGTGGCGCGGCCTCGATCAGGGTGACCTGCAGGCCGAGGCCGCGCGCCACCGCCGCTGCTTCCAGCCCGATGTAGCCACCGCCCACCACCAGCAGCCGCGCGCCGGGGCGCATCCGCGGGGCCAGGGCGTCGACATCGGCGATGCCCCGCAGGGTGAACACCCCGTCGAGGCCGCCGCCGATCATGTTGGGCAGGCGGCGGGGCGTGGCGCCGGTGGTCAGGACCAGCTGGTCGTAGGGCAGCCGTTCGTCGCCGATGCGGACGCACCGCGCGGCGCGGTCGATGGCATCCGGCGCGCAGCCCGTCCGCAGGGTGATCCCCTGGTCGGCATAGAAGGCCTCGGGGCGCAGGAACAGCCGCTCGCGCGGCATCTCGCCCAGCAGGTATTTCTTCGACAGGGGCGGGCGCTGGTAGGGCGGATGGGGTTCGGCGCCCAGCAGGGTCAGGGGGCCGTCATGGTCCAGGGCGCGCAGCTTCGCGACCAGGGCACAGCCCGCCTGGCCCGCGCCGATGACGACGATGCCGCTCATGCCGCGCCCTCCGCCAGCATGCGCGCGAAGGCCGCGTGCAGCTCCGGCATCGGCGGGGCGCCTTCGTATTGCGCCACGCCGGGCAGGGCGGGCAGCCAGGGTTGGCGCTCCTCTATGAATAACTCCGCCACCGGACGCAGCCAGCCGGGCGCGTCCAGCGTGCCGGGTTTCAGCACCACCACCGGGCTGCCCTCCACCCGGTGGGTGATCCGGGTGCCGCAGGCCGGGCAAAACCGGATCTCGCCTGCGCGCCCCGAGCCGCCGGTGACGGCGCGGGCCTGCAGCTCGCCCTCGATCTGCAGATCCTCGGGGCGCAGTTGCAGGCTCTCGCCGAAGGCGCTGCCCGATTGCCGCTGACAGCGCGAGCAGTGGCAGAGGTAGAAGGTGACCGGCGCGCCGGTCACCCGGTAGCGCACCGCGCCGCATTGGCAGCCACCGGTCAATGGCAGATCGGGCAGCGCCAGCGCGCCGCCCGGCTTGGGCGTCGAGGCGTCAGATCGAGAGGACGACATAGTCATCCTCCGTCCGCACCTCGAAGATCTCCGCCTGGTAGGGGCCTTCGGCCAGGGTCTCGCCCGGCTTCACCTCCACGTCGAAGGTCTTCACCCGCATGCGGTTCGGGTCGCAGTAGGACCGCCCGTTGGCCAGGTCAAACTCCCAGCCGTGCCAGGGGCAACGCACCATGATCTTCTCGTCCTCGGTGCGGTAGTCTCCTGGCCCGTCGGCGCTGATGAAGGCCGCGACCTTGCCGTGGCACAGCTCCGCCCCTTCGTGGGGACAGCGATTGGTGATCGCGGCGAAGCGATGGCCCAGGTTGAAGATCGCGATGACGCGGCCCCCGATTTCCACCCGGCGGGCGGCGCCTTCGGCGATCTCGTCGGTGCGGCAGATGATGTGATCGGCCATGATGCCTCCTTCAGGTCAGGTTGTAGACGCCCAGGGCATTGTCGCGCAGGATGCCGCGCCGGGCCTCCTCGGACATGCCGACGCGGAAGGCGCGGTCGGGGTGGTCGAAATCCCAGTGCGGGTAGTCGGTGGAGAACATCAGCTTGTCCCAGCCGATCCAGTTCAGCAGGTGGGTCATGTGGCGCACGTTCGGCGGCTCCTCCACCGGCTGGGTGGTCAGCCAGACGTTGGATTTCACGTAGTCCGAGGGGCGCCGGGTGACATGGGGCACCTCTTCGCGCATGCGTTCCCATTCACGGTCCATGCGCCACATCAGCGGCGCCAGCCAGGCAAAGCCGCCTTCGACCAGCACCACCTTCAGTTTCGGGAAGCGCTCGAAGACGCCCTCGAAGATCATCGAGGTCAGCATGGTCTGTGCGGTGTGGGCGAAACCGTAGTGCTCCTCCACGTAGAAGCTTCCCCAGCCCGCGCCCGAATTGGCGCGCCAGCCGGTTGCGGCGGAATGCACGCCGATGGGCAGATCCAGCGCCTCGGCCCTTTCGTAGATCGGCCAGTAGCGGCGGCGCCCGGCCGGTTCCATGGACCGGGGCACGAAGGCCACCTGCACGAAGCGCGGGTCCTTCGAGCGTTCGTCGATCTCGCGCAGGGCGGCGGCGGTGTCCTCCTGCGGGATCGAGATGCCGCCTTTCAGCCGCGGCTCCTTCGACAGCCACTTGTCGATCTGCCAGTCGTTGAAGGCTGAACAGACCGCCGCGCCCAGCTCCTGGTTCTGCAGCGAGGGGCCGGCGTTCAGGGCATGCAGCAGGCCGAATTCGATGTTCAGATCATCCAGCAACTGCGTCTGCATGAAGGCCAGGTTGGACGCCGGCGCACCGCCGTCGGGCGGATAGCTGTCCTGGCGCATGCCGTGGCCCATGCGGGGATATTGCAGGGCCCCGGCGAAGGGTCCGCCCGATCGCATCCCCCAGTCGCGGACATGGTCGCGCCAGCGCAGCGGCAGGAAGGCGGCAATCTCGCCCCGCGTCGTCAGGGCCGGGTGGATGTCGCAATCGACGATGCCCAGCTTCGCCTCGGTGGTTTCGGTCTTTTCCAGTTCGGTGACGGACATGTCACACCTCCAGTCTGGGGTAGGTGGCAAGGATGTTGTCGCGGCAGATCGCCGGGGCCAGATCGGGCGCCAGCCCGGCCGGCCAGAGCGCGGCGCGCGGCCCCTGGTCGTGTGGGAAGTCCGAGGAGAACAGCAGCATGTCGGACCCGCCTACGCAGTCGATGACGGCCGCGACCTCCTCGGGATCGTCGGGCAGGTCGAAGGGATGCAGGGTGAACCGCAGCTGGCGTTGCAGTACCACCTCGGGGCTTTCCTTCAGCCAGGGCACCTCCACCCGGCTGCCGCGCCAGTCCTTGGCCATCCGCCAGGACAGGCCGAAGAGCCAGGAGATGCCGCTTTCGGCCATGACGACCTTCATGTCGGGAAACTCGGTCAGCACCCCTTCGGACAGCAGGCTGGCCGTCTGGCTGGCAAAGCCCTGGGTCCAGGTCACCTGTTCCTCCACCAGATAGCTGAGGAAGCCCGCCTGGGTGGGCGCATGGCGATAGTTGCTGCCCGGGTGGATCGACAGGGCGAAACCCGCCTCGCTGGCGGCGCGCCAGATGGGCCAGTAGTCGCGCTGCCCCAGCAACCCGTCGCCCATGCAGATCGCCAGCACCTGCACGAAACGCTTGTCGTCGGCATAGCGCCGGATCTCCGCCACGGCCTCCTCCACGTGGCGGAAGGGCACCAGCAGAGAGCCGCGCAGGCGCGGATCGTGATCCAGCCATTCGGCGGCCAGCCAGCGGTTTGTGGCTTGGCACATCGCCGTCTGCATGTAGGGATCGAACAGCGCCTGCACCCCGTTCACCACGTTCAGCACCGCCGCCGACAGGCCCAGCGGATCCAGATGCGCCTCGGCCAGCCGTGCGGGGGTGGCGACGCCGCCGTCCGCGCCTTCGGCCCGGAAGGGCTTGGTGGCGAAGGGGTAGGAGGTCAGCTCCATGTGGCCGATGTCGCGATAGGGCAGCATGTCGCGCCAGTAGCTGTCCATGAACGGCATCAGGTCGGCCTGTTCGGGACTGCGCGGATGCACGTCGCAGTCGATGGCGCCAAGGCCCTTCAGGGGTCCGGCGGCGGTCTCTGTCTTCGGATCGAGCTCTGTCAGCATGTCTCGGTCTCCTGCGGTTACATGAAGAAGGGAAGTTCGAAGGGGGTGTGCAGCACGCGGTCGTAAAGCCCGTAGAGGACCAGCCCGATCGCGGCGGTGTAGAGGGCCACGATCCACCAGCGGAACCGCCCCCAGAGCGCGGCGTAGAGGCCGGCAAAGCCGAGGATCGCCGCGTAGGTGCCGATCCAGGGGGTCAGGGCGACCATCAGGGTCACCGCCGCCAGCAGGGTCATCTGCCGCCCGTGGTCGGCCACGAACCCGGCCAGCGTGCCTCCTGCCGACTGGTCGCCCGCGGCCCGGGCGGCGGCGATGCGGCCCAGCCGGACACGGTCCTGCAGCAGGACGAAGCCCATGATGACCAGCCCGGCCACCCCGAAGGAAATGGGCGAGAGCTTCGCCAGCAGCTTCCAGTCCAGCGCCATCCAGACCGCCCCGGCAAAGACCATCGCCAGCAGCACGGCGAGGCCGGAGGAGAGCAGCAGGCTCGCCTTCGTTTCCACCGTGTTCTCGATCGAGTGCTCCGCCAGGCCGCGCCGGGTCGAGCGCAGGGCGAAGGCGAAGACGACGCCCAGCACCAGAACCAGGCCGATCACGGTGGGCCGGCTGATGACCTCCATCGGCGTGTAGCTTTGCCAGGTGATCGACAGCGCGCTTTCCAGCACCGGGCCCAGCACGAAGCCCAGGATGAAGGGCGGGCGTGGCCAGCCCGCGGCCTTCAGCACGTAACCCAGCAGGCCCACGCCCAGCAGGGTGATCCAGGTGAACATGCCCGGTTCCCAGACCCAGGAGCCCATGAAGATGAACAGGATCACGGCGGGCACGATGAAGTTGCCGTCGACGAAGGCCGCGCGGGCCACCTGGCGGCCCCAGATCATCAGGGCGGCGGCGCCGATGATATTGGCGATGATGATCGTCCAGACCATGGAGAAGGTGGTGTCCAGGTTCTCGCCCAGCATGTTGCGCCCCGGCGAGAAGCCGTGGATCGTCAGCGCCCCCAGCAGGACGGCCATGGCGCCTGAGCCCGGAATGCCGAAGGCCAGCGTCGGGATCAGCGACCCGCCCAGCACGGCATTGTTGGCCGCCTCCGGCGCGATCACGCCGCGCACGTCGCCCTTGCCGAACTGGCTGCGGTCCTTGGCGCCCTGGGTGGCATGGCCATAGGCCAGCCAGTCCACCACCGACGAGCCGATCGCCGGCAGCATTCCCACGTAGACCCCCATCAGCGAACAGCGCACCACCAGCCAGCGGTTGCGGATCGCCTGGCGGATGCCGTTCAGGATGCCGTCGTCTTCGGCGCGGGTGTCGCTGATATGGGCAATGGCACTGCGCCGGGCGGCCAGGTCCATCATCTCGGGCAGGCCGAACAGCCCGAGGATCACCGGCACCAGCGGCAGCCCGTCCAGCAATACCCGCTGATCGAAGAAGTAGCGCGGCATGGAGCTCGCCACCGGGTAGCCCATCTGGCTGAGCATCAGGCCGAGCGCGGCGGCGCCCAGCCCCTTCGAGATCGCGTTGCCGCTGACCGCGCCCACCATCAGCAGGCCCAGCAGGGACAGCAGGAAGAACTCGGGCGAGCCGAAGGCCAGGATGATCCACAGCGCGAAGGGCAGGGAGGCCGCCATGGCCAACCCGCCCAGCACGCCGCCGAAGGCGGAGCTGGCGAAGGCCGCGCCGAAGGCGGTCTGCGCCAGCCCGCGTTTGGCCATGGCATTGCCGTCGATGACGGTGGCCTGGCTGGCGATGGTGCCGGGGATGCCCAGCATGACCGAGGTGATCGTGTCCGAGGTCGAGACCACGGCGAAAAGCCCCAGGAGCATTGCCAGCCCCGCCGCCGGATCCATGCCGAAGGTCAGCGGCAGCAGCACGACCATGCCGGTCACGCCGCCCAGGCCCGGCACCACGCCCAGCCAGAGCCCCACGGCGATGCCCGCCAGCAGGTAGAAAAAGGTTGGAAAGGTCAGGACAAGGCCCAGCCCCGCCAGGAAGGAATCGAACATGAGACGTCAGCCCGTAAGAAGGTCGAGGGCCCGCGCCCGGAGGCCGGCCAGGGCAGGAGGCCCCGGGCGCGGGAGGGTCGGATGGGCAAGCCCCCTCCGGTCACGGCCCGCCATGGCTGGCGGGACCGCACGGCCGGATCCGCCGGGGCCTGCGATGAGGGCGGAAAGGGCGCGCCGGCCCTTACCGCTCCATCCGGTCGATCAGGCCGCGCATGGCGTCCTTGATCTCTTCGGGGGTGTTCTGCACGTCGGCGATGATGCCGCTCATCTCCTCGGCGTTGACGATGTTGGGGGGCGAGCCGTAGACCTTCGTCGCCTGTTCCAGGTAGGCCGCGTCGGCCACCGCCGCGTCGAAGCTCTCGCGCAGCATCGCCAGGTGCTCTTCCGGGGTGCCGGGGGGCGCCACGACGATCCAGTTCACGGGCGCGGAGGCTTCGGCGTGGTACATGACCACGTCCCACATCGGCCCCTCGGGCGCGGCACCGGTGGCGGCCTCGATGTATTCGCCCACCGTCGGGATACCCTCCAGCGCGGGGTCCTTCTTCATGGTGCCATCTTCCAGGATCGGGCCCATCTGCCAGACCGCCATGGAGGTGCCATCGGCGATCGGGCCAGCCTCCAGCTCGTTCATGTATTGCGCGGTGGTGGCGGGGTAGGCCTCGATCTCGCCCCGTTGCAGCGCGGCGTAGAGGGGCCCGTCGCCGAACATGCCGGAGACATAGGACCAGTCGACGCCCAGCAGGTCGAGCGCGGCCAGGGTCTGCATGCCCTGGGTCATCTTGGGGGAATAGCCGCCGACCTTGACGCTTTCGAGGCTGGCGAACTCGTCCCGGCCTTCCAGACCGCCGCCGAGGTCGGTGCGGGCATGCACCAGGAAGTTGGACCCGCCGATGCCGGCGATGGTGCCGAACTCCTCGAAGGGGATCTGCAGGATTTCCGGATCGAGGATCCGCGTCGTGCCCTGCCAGGCCAGGTAGCCCAGGGTCAGACCGTCGGGTCGCGCCTCCATCACGTGGTCGATGCCCTTGGTCAGGGCGCCGCCGGCCACCGACTGCACGACCATGGTGGGGTTGCCCGCCATGGTCTGCGCCCAGGCATCGGCCAGCACCTGCGCGCTGAGGCCGGTGGCGCCGCCGGGCGAGGCGTTGTGGACCAGGGTCACGGTCTTGCCGTCGAGATCCAGCACCTGCGCGCCGGCCGGCGCGGTTAGCGCCAGCATCGCCGTCAGGGCCGACGCCGCCAGGGCGCCGGGGGTCTTGGTCATTCCAGGTTTCATGTCTTCCTCCCATGTGGACCGCCGGGGAGCCGGTTCGGGGCAGGCATCCCTGGAACCGGCGAGGCCGTCTTCGGGCGTCTGTACCCGGACCCCTCCTCAAAGGTCCGCGGCGCCGTCGGATGGCAGGACCGGGGCGGGGCGATCAGCCGCCCGCGGTCTGGTCGTCTGACGCGCTGGCAGGGCCTTGTCTGCCATGGGTCGCGTCGTGTTGCGTGCCGGTCCGTCGCGGTCTCCCGTCCGCGCGGTCACGGCCTATTACTGCGAAGGATGTATACACCTCCTTCGCCCGCCACAGGCGATTCCTGACCGCCAGTATCGTCGTTGAATCATGGATACACTATTTTTCTTGATCCTCGCAGAGGGATCGGCAGACTTTCCCACATCGTGGGAGGCGATGTTTCATTGAGGGAGGTATACATGGCGACATCCGGTCAGGATGGAGTCCAATCGGTCGGCCGTGCGCTCGACCTGTTGGAACTGCTGTCACAGAACGAGGATGGCCTGCGGGCCAGCGATCTGGCGCGGTTGTCGGGGCTGGCGGTGTCGACCACGCACCGGCTGCTGACCACGCTGGAGGGGCGGGGCTTTGCCCACAGCGATCCCGACAGCGCGGCCTGGCACGTGGGGCGCACCGCCTTCGCCGTGGGCAGCACCTACGGGCGGCGGCGCAGCTTTGCCGTGCCGGCGATGCCCTACCTGCGGCGACTGCGCGACCTGACGCGCGAGACGGCGAACCTGGGCGTGCTGGACAATGACCACCTGGTCACCATCAGCCAGGTGGAAAGCCGCGAGATCGTACGCGCCATCGCGCCGCCGGGCGGGCAGGCGCCCATCGTCTGTTCGGGCATGGGCAAGGCGCTGCTCGCCACCTGGCCCGATGCCGAGATCGCGGCGCTGGTCGCGCGCACCGGCCTGCCGCCGATGACGCCGCACAGCCTGACCTCGCTTCAGGCGGTGATGGCCGACATCCGACAGGTCCGCGAACGTGGCTACGCGGTGGACGACGAGGAACGCAATCCCGGCCTGCGCTGCGTCGCCGCCCCGGTCTGGGCGGCCAGCGGTGAGCCGGTCTGCGCCATTTCCATCTCTGCCCTGGCGGTGCGGCTGACCCTGGCACGGATCCCGGAGGTGGGCGCCCAGGTGCGTGAGGCGGCCCACGCGCTGAGCCTGCATCTGGGCGGCGTGCCGGAGATGCCACCGCCGCGGGAGTGAGCGGGGAGAGATTCGCCACGGCCCTGCGGGCGGCGCGTCGTGGCAACGGCGTGCCCCTCTTAAACAGGGCCCAGGGGCATCTGATGCCCGTCCGGTGGGCGAGTTTTCGGGGAAAGGGGCCGCCTCGCGCGCTTCTGTCTTGACCGATCTGTCATGCTGACGTCACACGGATGCGCAGGGTGCCGCACCGTCATCCGATCCAGATCCCCATGCCGCCAAGGCACAGCAGGAGGCCGATCCCGTGGAAAACAGTTTCAAGGACCGCTTCACCACCGCCGCCCCCGTGGTTCCGCAGGGCGATGCCTTCTTCCCCTTGCCGGCGCCGGAGACGTCGACCGTCTTCGCCTTCCTGCTGGTGCCCGGGTTCACCCTGCTGGCCTTTTCGGCCGCGGTCGAGGCGCTGCGCATCGCCAACCAGCTGTCGCAGCAGCCGCTGTATCAGTGGCGTGTGCTGTCGGTGGATGGTGAGCCGGTCTATTCCTCCTCCGGCATCCCGATCGGGGTCGAAGGGGCAATCGACAAGCTGCCGCGCGACACGGGCCTTTTCGTCTGTTCCGGCAACCCGGCGGCAGAGGCGATGACGCCGGCCGTGGTGGGCGCGGTGCAGCGCCACCACCGCTTCGGCGGCATGGTGGGCGGGATCTGCACCGGCGCCGTGGCACTGGCTCGCGCGGGCCTGCTGGGCGACAAGGCCTTCACCCTGCACTGGGAAAACCTGCCCGCCTTCCGCACCCATTTCCCCGATCTGCTGCCCAAGGAAACCAAGTACGAGATCGACGGTCGCCTGATGACCTGCGGCGGCGGCTCGGCGGCCATCGACATGATGCTGGACCTGATCGGCCGGGACCATGGCGAGGCCTTCGCCGCGATGGTGTCGGAGATGTGCCTGCGAAAGGTGGCCGTGGGCCGCGAGGAAGAGCAGCGCAGCTCGACCTCTGTGCTGATCCGCACCCGTCACCCGGGCCTGCTGTCGATGGTGGAGCTGATGAAATCCCACCTCGAAGATCCGCTGACCATGGAAGAGCTGGCGCTGACCTCGGGCTATTCCCGGCGCCATATCGAGCGGCTGTTCATGTCGGTCTTCGGCAAGACTCCGGGGGAGTTCTACCGCGGGCTGCGACTGGACCACGGGCGGATGCTGCTGAGCTCGACCGACCTGGAGCTGATCGACGTGGCGACCGCCTGTGGCTATGGCTCGGTCGGGCATTTCTCGCGCTGCTTCAAGGCGCGTTTCGGCGTGGCCCCCACGGCCTACAACCGCGCCCTGGGGCGCGCGCGGCGCACGACGCGCCGGGGATGACGACGGACGTTCGCCTGTCTGGGAAGCGAGCCTGTCTCGGCAGATAAAAGGGGGGGGTAGGGCACCGGAGACGGGGGGACATGTCTCCGGTGCCAAGTCCGGGGGCGAGACGAGGAAAAAACACGACCCCAGAACCGATGCACTATCTGTACGGGACGAGGACATCGGACGGGAAGCTAACGCGCGGCCCCGGAATGGGTTCCAAGAAAAATCAGGATTTCTCGAAAAAAGTTGTCGGCGCGTCGACAGCGGGCATGCGGTCGACTTCCTGCATCTGCCCAAGGCCCTTCTGACGGGCGCGCGCGGCGGACACGAGGGCGCGGAAAATGCGGCGCTGGCGGCGGGCGTAGACCAGGTGTTCGGGGTGCCATTGCACACCGATGGCAAAGGGATCCGACAGGCTTTCGAGGGCCTGGGGCATGCCGCCTTGGTCGCGGGCCGACAGGCGCAGCCCGTCGCCCAGCCGGTTCACCGCCTGGCTGTGCAGGGCATTGACCTTCATCGGTTCGGTGCCGGCCAGGTCGGCCAGGCGGGTCCCGGGCAGCACCTCGACCTTGCGGCGGGGCAGGATGGTCCGGTAGCGGCGCGAACTGTCGTAGACCTCGAAGGCATCCTGGTGCAGCGTGCCGCCCAGCACCACGTTCAGCATCTGGGCGCCGCGGCAGATGCCAAGAACGGGCAGGCCATGGCCACGGGCCTTTTCGATCACCCGCGATTCCATCCGGTCGCGGGCCGGGTCCAGAGTGACGCCCGCACGGACCTCGCCGCCGTAGAGCATCGGCGCAATGTCATCGCCACCGCCGATGACCACGCCGTCGACCTTGTCCAGATCGACCTCATCCTCCCGGATCCAGCGCAGGGCCTTGCCGCCCGCCAGGGCCACCTGAAGGCGGATCAGCGGAAAGATCCGCCAGGCCGAGCGGGCCGAGACGGTGACGCCGATCCTCGGGCGCGGGCCATCCCGCTTGCCGAACAGCAGGCTCATGAACGCAGCGCCTCGGCCAGCTGCCGCAGATCGCCATGGCCGGCGCGGGTCAGGATGTCTTCCGAGGTCTCGACCCAGCCGTTCAGCTGCAGGCGCAGCCGTTCCATCGGGTCTTGGCGCATCGCCCGCCAACGGGTGCAGAGCGCCTCCAGCGTGTCGCGATCCTCAGCCAGCCGTTCCACGGCGCACCACAGGGCCCATTCGCCGGCCAGGCTCCAGCTTGGCTCGTCGATACGGCAATCGGGCATACGGTAGTGATAGGCGGGCCGGGCCGAGACGGTGCCCCCCGCGCCACGGGCCAGGGCGTCGCGGGTCAGGTCCGGGCACAGGTGGGCGAAGATCGGCAGCATGTCGAGCGCATGGTTGCGCGAATGCGTGGCCCCCAGGTAGCTTTCGACCAGGGTATCCAGCCGCTCGGGACAGCCCTGGGCCAGGACATCCAGCAGGCGCTGCGGGTAGGGATCGACAAAGGGCAGGGCGCGGCGCGACATGTCCAGGTCGTAGGCGTCGCGCAGCAGCGGTTCGGCCATGGCGAAGGCGGTGGTGACGGACCAGAGATGCGCGGCCGTGGGCGCGGCGATCTGCACGTTCAGATGCACGCCGAAGCCCAGCAGGATCCCGCCATGGGTGCCGCTGGCTCCGGCGGCGCGATAGCGTGCCAGAACCTCGTCCAGCTCGCCCAGCCGGTCGGGCGGAAAAGGGGAGGTGACCAACTCCACCGGCACGACGTTGCGCGCCAGGTCCAGGGCGGCCCGGCCAAGCGCGGTGTCATCCTGATTGCGATAGGCCGTATCCATGTAGAGCTTGCAGGTGCCGAAGGGCGTGTCCTCGACGCGGTAGTCCTCATCGCCCTGCGTGACCTCGCGGTCCGTCATTCCGGCCAGGATATCCGCGGCGCGGCCCTCGGTCAGCCCGCCGAATTCCACCTCGACGCCCAGCAGGCGGGTCTCTCCGTCCTCGTTCTGCGGAGAGGGCAGGGCGGGGATGACGGAGCTGTGGCGCAAGGACATCGGGTGCGTTCCTTTCGGGGTGAGCGGGCGGGGCCGTCGTCGGCGCCCGCCCGGTCGGCGTCAGTAGTCCAGCGGTTCCGGCTGGAAGCTGGCAACTTCGAAGCTGATCGAGGCGCGGTATTCCTTCTCGGTTTCCTTGATCTCGATCGAGCTGCCCAGCTGGGTGGCAAAGGCGCGGATCAACTGGTTGCCCAGTCCCGTGCTTTCGCCATCGGTTTCCAGGTGGTGCGCTGCGCCCTTGGAGTTGACGACGACCAGGCGCGCCCGGTTCCCTTCCTGCACCAGCGTCAGGGTCATCCAGGGCGGACCCTGGTCGCTACCGGTGTATTTCACCCCGTTGGCCATCAGTTCGGAAGCCAGCAGCGACAGAGGCACGGCCTGGTCAGGGTAGAGGATCACGTCGGCCACGTCGTATTTGACCCGGATCCGGTGCCCGCCCGAGGCGGAGGCCTGCAGGGTCTGGTTCGCGACTTCGCGCACCAGCTTGCCCACGTTGACCTGACCCTGGCTTTCGACCTGGTGCAGGTTGCGGTGGATCGACGCCATGGCGAGCACGCGATCCTGCAACCGGGAAAGGATGGCCTTGGTCTCCGGCGAATGGGCGCGGCGGATGTTCATGTTCATGATCGAGCTGATCAGCTGAAGATTGTTCTTCACCCGGTGGTGCACTTCCTTCAGCAGCACGTTGCGCTGGCGCACGGCGTTTTCCAGCTCCGCCTGGTCGTGCAGGATCGTTTCGGCCATGAGGATGAAATCCTCTTCCATGTTCTTCAGCTCATCGGCGGCATAGCGCATCGAGCGTTGGCCCTCGAAGGTGCGCACCCGTTCAAACCGGCGCATGCGGCGGCTGAGCTGGCGGATATGGCGGCCGGCCATGCGGTCGATGGCCACCAGCCCGACCACGGCGGAGGCGATCCACATCAGCAGCGGGAAGAGAATGACGGGGACCTGGATCTGGTCGCTCATGTTCTCGAAGGAGGGCCAGATGCCCAGGGCGAAGACCTCGTCCTCGACGATCGGGACGACGACATAAAGCTGATCGCCTTCGGCGCGGCTCTGCCCGGAGAAGACCATCGGTGCCAGCCGCGACATATCCTCCAGCGAAGAGCGGATCGGCAACAGGCTCTGTGTCCTTTCCCCGTCCGGCGCGGCGTCCTCGATGCTGCTGGTCAGCACCTCGCCGGACGCATTGAAGGTCATCAGGTAGTCAGGCGCGGCGCCGAAGCTGGGCTGATGTGCCAGGTTCAGGTTGGCATGGGGCACCGAGATCGCGGTGTAGCCGACATAGGTGCCGTCAATCTCGACCGGATGGGACACGACAAGGACGGAGGTGTCGCTGATCGCACCGTGGTTCACCACCATGACGCGAGGGCGCTTTTCACGGATCGCTTCCAGATGCGACGCCCGCTCGGACACGTCCTGACCCACGCCGCGCGAGGAGCAGCTGACCTGGCCGTCGACCGGGATGAAGGCCGCCAGGCTGAAATCCGGCATGGCGGCGTTAAACTCCTGCATCACCTCGCGGCAGCCCGGCGCGTCAGGGCCCTGGGTCTGGATCATGCGCGCCAGCGCCGCTGTCGCGCCGAAGGCCTGTTGCAGCACGGCGCGCTCTTCCTCGACGCCCTGCTGGGTCAGCGCCAGCAGGGACAGTCGTGTGACTTCTTCGGCCTGGGAAGAGACCTGGTTGGTCTGGTAGATCGCGATGGACCCGATGGGGACCAGCGCCAGAGAGAGGACACCTGCGATCCGGAAGGACAGCGACCGGAACCAGGGCGTATTCGCGCTATGCGGCATTTGGGCTCCCGCCGGTCAGCGAGCCGTCATGGGTTTCGACGTCACCACGGCCATCGTGGCAGGGTCGGTCAGTTCCAGGGCTTCATTTTCGTTCAGCTTCATCAGTTCGGCCAGCTTGGCGCGGCCACGGTTCGCACGGCTCTTGATCGTGCCGACAGCCACACCGCAGGATTCCGCGGCTTCCTCGTAGGAGGCGCCGAGGGCACCGACAAGGACCAGCGCCTCGCGCTGTTCGTCGGGCAGCTGGTTGAAGGCGGTACGGAAATCGGCCATCGCGAGGCGGCCGTCATGGGCCGGTTTCTCGGACAGGCTTTCGGCAAAGACGCCGTCGACATCCGCCACTTCGCGGCGCGTCTTGCGCAGCGAGGAGTAATAGGTATTGCGCAGGATGGTAAACAGCCAGGCACGCAGGTTGGTGCCGACCTGGAATTTCTCGATGTTGGTCCAGGCTTTCACGATCGCGTCCTGAACAAGGTCGTCGGCGGTGGCCGAGTTCCGGGTCAGACCGAGGGCGAAGGCACGCAGCGCGGGCAGGTGATTGACCAGCTCATCACGCGGGTTGGGGCCGGACAGGCCGCTGGTGTCGTCGCCGGCGCCGCCATTGGCGGAGGTCGCTCGCGTCGTCATTCCCGGTGCTCCTCGTTGTCAGCGGAAGCGCTCTGGGGCTCCTGCTTCTGCAGCTGCTGCAACAGGTCCTTGAACCGGTCGGGGATGTCCTCTTCCAGAGTGGATTGGAACACGCGACGCAGGTTGTCGTCGATCCCACCGTGTGAGCTTGATTTTGTCTGACCCAATGTCATGTTCCTCTTTCGATAGTCCGAGAAATTCTCATCGCTGGCGGAACCCAACGCGCCATCCGGAGTTAGGTTCCTGAAAAATGCAAAAAAGGGGATAAAATGTCAGTCTCTTCCGGCAACGCATCGAACACCGGTGATCTTGCTGCACTGATCGGTGCGCATCTGCCTTTCCTGCGCCGTTACGCGCGGGCGCTGACGGGGGCGCAGTCCAGCGGTGACGCCTATGCGGCCGCGACGTTGGAGGCGATCCTCCAGGACCGGTCGGTCTTCGAAGGGGGCATTGGCGAGAAAGTTGCCCTTTTCAAGGTGTTCCATACGATCTGGGCCAGCTCCGGGGCCCCCGTTTCCATCGAGGCTTCGGGGCTTGAGGCGCAGGCGCAGAGGCACATGGCAAAGCTCAGCCCGAACACGCGCGAGGCGCTGCTGCTGCACACCATCGAAGATTTCAACGTAAGCGAGGTGGCCAGCGTTATGGGAACCGACGAATCCGAGGTCGAGACCCTTCTCGATACCGCCCGCCAGGAGATGGCCGACGCAGTCTCCGGCCGGGTCATGATCATCGAGGACGAGGCGATCATCGCCATGGACCTGGAGGCCCTGGTGGCCGAAATGGGTCACAAGATCACCGGCGTGGCACGCACCCACGGTGAGGCGGTGGATCTGGCCAAGGCGGAAACGCCGGACCTGATCATGGCGGACATCCAACTGGCCGACAACTCCAGCGGCATCGACGCGGTGAACGAGATCCTGGGCGAGCTGGGCGACCGTCCGGTGATCTTCATCACGGCCTTCCCCGAACGCCTGCTGACCGGCGATCGTCCCGAACCCGCCTTCCTGATCTCCAAGCCCTACCGCGAAGACCAGGTTCGCTCGGCTGTCAGCCAGGCGATGTTCTTCGCCTCCACCGAGACGCTGAAAACCTGAGGATGCTGCGGGTCCCGGCTGTACCGAGTGCCCGCCATATCCCTGTTTTGACGAAAGAAACGCCCCGCCGATCTTCGCGATCGGCGGGGCATTTTCGTTGACGTTTCTTGCTCTGCCCGAGGTCAGTACCCGCGAGAGTTCTCGTCGAACTCGTCTTGGTTCTGATCCTCCGTCATGTGCAGCAGGAGCGACAGGATCCCGAGACCTGCAAAGAGCAGGAACAAGATCTGTGCGATCCCCGCAGAGGCTGCCGCGATCCCCGCGTATCCGAAGATTCCGGCGATGAGCGCGACAGCAAAGAAAGTGATTGGCCAGATCATGGCACACCTCCGTTTTTCGTGTCGCTTCAGGCGTTTCCATCCGTCTTGGATAAGTAAACGCCGCACACGGGGGGTGGTTCCGCAGAGTCCCCTGGGAATCCGGAGATTCTAAGTGAAATTTGAGATAATTTCTGCGGAGCGCCGCAGGATCACGGGCGGTCCAGCTCGTCCCCGGCGGTGACGCCGGAGATCAGCTGGTAGGCCAGCAGGTCATGCATATGCGCCGGGTCGCGCAGCAGCGGAGTGACGTTGGCTGCCAGGCGCTTCAGTCGCGCGGCAGGGGCCACGGGCAGGGGGGCGGCTCCTGCATCGTCGAGCAGGGTGAAGTGCAGCGGGCTGCGCGCGTCGGCCTGGATCAGGCGGGGCAGGTCCTCGGGATGGATGGACCCGAGGCGGGGATACCCGCCGATGGTCTGGCATTCCGGACCCAGCACGAAGGGGGTGCCATCCCCGGTGATCTGCACGTCGCCGACCTGGATCGGCTCGGACGCCATGCCGCCGGCGTCCAGGTGCCAGTCCTGCGCCGCCTCGCAGAGCAGTTGGATGGCCTGGCGGTTGCTGCGCGGGCCGCGGGTGAACCGCGCGGCCAGAAAGCTTTCCATCCGGGCGCGGTTGAAAAGGTGAGTCTGCGGGCCGGGCAGCAGACGCAGGGACCCGCCGCCAAAGCGTGGCTCGGGGCGCAGGGCGCAAGCCGGGCGGTGCGGCATGGGGTCGTCCCCGGTGGGCAGGGAGGTGCCATCGGCCAGGAGGGTGCCGACCCCGGCGGCCAGGTGCGCGGCGCGGCTGCCCATCAGGGGCGGCGTGGCGAGGCCGCCAGCGGGTGTCAGGTAACCCACCGTGCCGCCGGTGGTGCCGCCGATCCGCAGGACCTGGCCCGGGCGGACCGGGTGGGCGGCGTGCCAGGCCAGCGGCTGGCCGTCCAGCGTCGCCTGCATCGGCGCCCCGGTCAGCGCCAGGCGCATCGGCGCCGTGACCGCGAAGGTGGCGCCCATGCCGGGCATTTCGACCGAGGCCACGGGGCCTTTCAGCCCCAGCAGGGCGGCGGCCTCCCATAGGGCCAGCGGGTCGAGCGCCCCGCCGCGGGACAGCCCCTGGCCCGCACGGCCCGGGCGGCCCAGGTCCTGGACAGTCAGTGCCGGGCCGGGGGCGGAGACGATCAGCGCGGCGCCGGTCACGACAGGATCTCCAGCCGGGCGCCACCCATCGGATCTTCACCCAGGGCCTTCAACTCGCCGTCGGGGATGGCGTGAAAGCGGATCTCGTCGCCGGTGCGCAGGGGCATCGGGTCTGTCGCGTCCGGTTGGAACGGGCGGAAGGCGGCACGGCCGATCTGCATCCATCCGGTCGGCGAGGCGTTTGAAAACAGCACCATCTGCCGGATCGCCAGGGTCAGCGCCCCGGCGGGCACGTCCTGCAGCTGTGCGCGACGGGGCAGGTCGAAGACCGGGGGCAATTGGCCAAGGTAGGGCTGCCCCGGGGCAAAGCCGATGGCCAGGACGCGGGGCCGTTCGGCCAGGATACGGGTCACGACGTCGGCCTCGGGCAGGCCAGTGATCCGGGCCACCTCGGGCAGGTCGGGTGCATCCGCCTTCGCGAAGGAGACCGGCAAGTGCCAGCACCGGGCGGCCGGTGCGGCGGGCAGGGACAGCCAGTCGTGGCTGTCCAGCAGGGCGCGCGCGGCGCTTTGGACCTGGGCGGCGGGCTGTTCCCGAGGATCGAGGCGCAGCAGGACCGAGGCCGGGGCCGGAACGACCTCCGTCACGCCGTCCAGCGCCGCGGCCTCTGCCGCGAAGGCGCGGGCGGCCCGGTTTCCCTCTTCGGTGAAGGTGGTGCCGAAGCGCACGAGCACCCCGTCCAGGCCGAGCGGCAGAAGCGCGGGCAGGGCAACAGGATCACGGGCGGCGGCGGGCATCGGGGTGGGCTCCGGCAGGGGGCGGACGGGGAGGGGCACAGGTTGCAATTCCGCTCCCCGTTGTCAACGTGGCGTGCCCGACGGCGGCGGCTGGCCCAGGGGGCCGCCGGGGCTTCGATCCGCCGCCGGGATCGGATAGGATGGGCCAGAGCAGACGAGGTGGGTGCATGAGAAAGAGACCGGACGGCGCGGGGGCCCTGCGCCGGATCGCCCTGTGGCTGGTGGTGACCGCCGGCATGACGCTGGCCGGCGTTTCCGGCAGCACCGCGATGGCACAGGACTTCACCGCGCGCGCCACGGTCCTGCCGGGCGACAGCGGGATCCGCGACCGGCGCGGCCGGCTGGAGCTGTCACTGCACCTCAGCCAGGGGGTGCCCTACCGCATTTTCACGCTGGAGGACCCGCGTCGCATCGTGCTGGACTTCCGCGAGGTTGACTGGCGCGGCGTCGATCCGGCGGTCCTGCTGAAATCTGACCTGGCGACGGCGGTGCGCATGGGGCAGTTCCGCCCCGGCTGGTCGCGCATGGTGATCGACCTGGCAGAGCCCCTGGCGCTGGAGGAGGCGGACCTGCGCCTGACCGAGGACAGCGGTCGCGCCCGGCTGACCGCGCGGTTCGGCCCCGTGGCGGCGGAGGAGTTCACCCGGCTCTCGGGCTATCCCGCAACCCCGGGCTGGGGCCGCGAGGGTCTGGTTGCCCTGCCGATGCAGGTGCCGCCCAAGGCACCTGACGGGCCGATGCGCATCCTGCTGGACCCGGGCCATGGCGGCATCGACCCGGGCGCCGAGCGTGCGGGCGTGGTCGAGGCCGACCTGATGCTGACCTTCGCCCGCGAGTTGCAGGAGGCGCTGGTGCGCTCCGGTGCCGAGGTCTATCTGACGCGCGAGGACGACAGCTTCGTCAGCCTGGAAGGGCGGGTCGCCATGGCCCATGCGCTGGAGGCGGACCTGTTCCTGTCGCTTCACGCGGACGCCTTGGCCTCCGGCCGGGCGCTTGGCACCACGGTGCATACCCTTGCGCGGTCGGCCAGCGACGAGGCCAGCCGCCTGCTGGCGGAACGTCACGACCGCGCGGACCTGCTGGCGGGGATCGACCTGAGCGACAGCGACGACCAGGTGGCCGGCGTGCTGATGGACCTGGCCCGGACCCAGACGCAGCCGCGCAGCGAGCAACTGGCCGATGCCATCGTCCTTGCGCTGCGCAGCGAGGGGATGCCGCTGAACACCCGCCCGCGCCGCGCTGCCGGCTATTCGGTGCTGAAGGCGCCCGATGTGCCGTCGGTCCTGATCGAGACGGGCTTCCTCTCGTCGCCCCGGGACCGGGAGAACCTGGTTGACCCGGTGTTCCGTGCGCGCCTTGCCAATGCGATCCGCGACGGCATCCAGGCCTGGAAGATCGCCGATGACACCCTGGCGCCCCTGCGGCTGAAGTAGCAGGGCGGGGCGGATCCGCCTCCGCCCGTCCATGGCGGGGTGGGGAGGCTGCGCGCGCGGCAGTAGCGGCAGCATCGGACCGCCGGTGACGCCTCCTTGCGGGGATGTGTTTTGACCGTCATGGGCACGCGGTCTATATGGTCGAGCCTAATCAGAGAGGCCCGGGCGCGTGATCAGATTCGTACTTTCCTTCCTCGGCGGTATTTTCACCCTGGTGACCGCCGGCATTGCCATGGTGGCCCTGTCGGTGGGCGCCATCTTCTGGGTCTATGGCCGGGATCTGCCCAGCCACGAAGCCCTGGCGCGGTATCAGCCGAAATCCATCTCCCGGATCTATTCCGGCGAGGGGCAGCTGATCGACGAATTTGCCCGCGAACACCGCCTCTATACCCCCACGGAGGAGATCCCCGACCTGGTGAAGAACGCCTTCATCTCGGCGGAGGACAAGAACTTCTACACCCACGCGGGCTATGACCCGCGCGGCATCGCCGCCGCGATCTTCGAGGCGATCCAGACCCGCGGCGAAAGTGTGCGCGGCGCCTCGACCATTCCGCAGCAGGTGGCCAAGAACCTGTTCCTGTCCGGTGACCGGCGGATCGAGCGCAAGGTGAAGGAGGTCATCCTGGCCTCGCGCCTGGTGGAAAGCCTGCCCAAGGACGAGATCCTTGGCATCTATCTGAACGAGATCTTCCTCGGCCAGAACTCCTACGGGGTGACGGCTGCCGCACGGGTCTATTTCAACAAGTCCCTGACGGAATTGGCCCCGCATGAGGCCGCGACGCTGGCGGCCATGCCGCAGGCGCCCAGCAACTACCATCCCGTGCGTGCGCGTGAACGGGTCACGCAGCGCCGCAACTATGTGCTGCGCGAGATGCTGGAAAACGGCTATATCGACCAGGCGACCTACGAGACTGAGGTGGCGCAGCCGCTGCGCTCCGTTCAGGCGGGCGATTTCGAGCCCTACCGCAACCAGCTGCCGCCGCGCGACTACTTCACCGACGAGATCCGCCGCCAGCTCTCCGATGACTTCGGCGAGGAAGAGTTCTTCTCCGGCGGCTACACCGTGCGCGCCACGGTCGATCCCGACATGCAGGACGTCGCGGCCCGGGCGCTGCGTCACAAGCTGGAAGAGGTGGACCGCAACCTGGGCGTCTGGCGGGGCACCGGCGCGGCGCTGACCGAAGATCAGCTGGCCAGCGAAGAGGCCTGGCGTGCGGCGCTGGACAGTGCCGACGTGCCGCGCGACATCGACCTGGGCGGCCAGTGGCGGCCGGCGGTGGTGCGCGAGATCGCGGCCCAGAGCCTGACCATCGGGATTGAGGACGTGGCGCTGGACGATCCGCGCGGCACCTCCGTCCCCCGCAGCGACATCCAGTGGCTGCGCGGCGACTTCTTCGACAACTTCGAGGTCGGCGACGTCGTCCTGGTGCGCGAGGTGAAGACCAGCGGCGGCGAGTTCGACCACTGGTCGCTGCGTCAGGTGCCCGAGGTGCAGGGCGGCTTCATGGCGATGGACGTCAACAACGGCCGCGTCATCGCCATGCAGGGCGGCTTCAGCTACCAGGACTCGGTCTTCAACCGTGCCACCCAGGCGCGTCGCCAGCCTGGGTCTAGCTTCAAACCTTTCGTCTATGCCTCGGCGCTGGACAGCGGATATACCCCCGCCACGATCGTCATCGACGCCCCGATCGAGATCGACACCGGCGAGGGCCTGTGGCGGCCCAAGAACTCGTCGAACAAGTTCTACGGACCCACGCCCCTGCGCACCGGGATCGAGATGTCGCGGAACCTGATGACCGTGCGCCTGGCGCGCGAGGTGGGCATGGACGTGGTCGCGGAATACGCCGAACGCTTCGGCGTCTACGACGATATGAGCCCCTATCTCGCCAACTCCCTCGGCGCGGAGGAAACCACGCTTTACAAGATGGTGGCGGCCTACGCGATGTTCGCCAACGGTGGCGAGCGGGTGGAACCCACCCTGGTCGACCGGGTGCAGGACCGCTACGGCAAGACCATCTATCGCCACGACCAGCGGATCTGCGTCGACTGCGAGGATCTGTCCCTGACGCCCAGCCAGAGCCCGCGGATCCTGCCCAACCGCCAGCGGGTGATGGATGCCATCACCGCCTATCAGCTGACCTCGATGATGCAGGGCGTGGTGCAGCGCGGCACGGCGGCCCGCGTCGTCAACCTGCCGGTGCCCACGGCGGGCAAGACCGGGACGTCGAACGACGCCCGCGACGCCTGGTTCGTCGGCTTCACCTCCAACATCGTGGCGGGCTGCTACATCGGCTACGACACCCCCCGGCCCATGCTGGGCGGGCGCGGCTATGGCGGCACGCTCTGCGGTCCGGTCTTCCAGGAGTTCATGACCGAGGCCGTTAAGGAATTCGGTGGCGGGCCCTTCGAGATCCCCGAGGGTGGGCATTTCATCAAGATCGACCGCTACACCGGTGCGCGTCTGCCGCAGGAGGCGTCGGGTGCCAATGTCGTCGCCGAATACTTCCGCGATGGCGAGGAGCCGATCTTCGGCATCTTCTACGATGGCGGCTTCGCCATGGGGTCTGACCTGCCGTTGTTCGACAGCGCCGCAGAGGCGCGCAACCAGGCGCAGCGCCAGGTGACGACGTCGACGGGCGAAACGGCCACCGTGGGTCCGAACGCAGGCTTCGGTACGCTGTCCTCGGGCGGGTTGTACTGACTAGCCTGCAGCGCCGCGCAGCCGAATGACGGCGCGGGGGGCTTTGCGCCCCCCGGTCCCCAGGCTGGCGACTCCCCGGGGGTATTTTCGGCGAAGAGAAGACGGGGCCGGGCGCGTGGCTGCAAGGGGCTGCGCGCCGCGTGCGGCGATGCGGCCCGCTCTTGTTCCGCCCCGGGCCATGGGATACACCCCGGGCTCAGACCTGCCAGTAAGGAACCACGATGCGCGCCGAGGCACAGAACACCGTCACCGAGATCGAGAAATCCCTGGAGCTGCTGCGCCAGCGGGTGGATTGGGACACGGCCCAGCACCGCCTGGAGGAGTTCAACGCCCGGGTCGAGGACCCGAACCTCTGGGATGATCCCGCCAAGGCCCAGGCCCTGATGAAGGACCGCCAGGCCCTGGTCGATGCCATCGACACCCATAATGCCCTGCAGCAGGAGCTATCGGACAACGTCGAGCTGATCGAGCTGGGCGAGATGGAAGAGGACGAGGAGGTCGTCACGGAGGCCGAGCAGGCGCTGAAGGCGCTGAAGGAGAAAGCCGCCGAGAAGGAGCTGGAAGCCCTGCTGAACGGCGAGGCCGATGCCAACGACACCTTCCTGGAGATCAACGCCGGCGCCGGCGGCACCGAGGCCTGCGACTGGGCCTCGATGCTGCAACGGATGTACGTCCGCTGGGCCGAGAAGCGCGGCTACAAGGTGGAGCTGCAGTCGGAGGAAGCCGGCGGCGAGGCGGGCATCAAGTCCTGCTCCTACAAGATTTCCGGCCACAATGCCTATGGCTGGCTGAAGTCGGAAAGCGGCGTGCACCGGCTGGTGCGCATCTCGCCTTTCGGCAAGGGCACGCGCGAGACCTCCTTTGCATCCGTCTGGGTCTATCCGGTGGTCGACGACAATATCGAGATCGAGGTGAACCCCGCCGACATCCGCATCGACACCTACCGGTCGTCGGGCGCGGGCGGTCAGCACGTGAACACCACCGACTCCGCCGTGCGGATCACCCACCACCCCACGGGGATCGTGGTGACCAGCTCGGAGAAGTCGCAGCACCAGAACCGCGACATCGCCATGAAGGCGCTGAAATCGCGCCTCTACCAGCTGGAGCTGGATCGCCGCAACGCGGCCATCAACGAGGCCCACGACAGCAAGGGCAGCGCCGGCTGGGGCAACCAGATCCGCAGCTACGTCCTGCAGCCCTACCAGATGGTGAAGGACCTGAGGACCAACCACGAGACCTCCGACACTTCCGGCGTGCTGGACGGCGCCCTGGACGGTTTCATGGCGGCCACCCTGGCGCAGAACGTCGCCGGCAAGAGCCGCGCCGAGGCTGCGGGCGAGTAAGCCCCGGCGCGAGGCCCGGGCCGCCTGGCCCGGTGCCTTTACGGCGTCGCTGCGGCAATGCGGTGAGCCCCTGAAATTCAGTCCCTATTTACATTACCTTATGGTCACGGTTGCGAATCTCAATTCAATGTATTGGGACGGGTCGAGACTTTTGGGCGCCGAACCTGATCAAATTCGCCATTCCCTCTGGCAATAACGCCTGAAAGGTTGCGTCATCGGGTCACAATTTCGTTCCCACGCGGCGGAGGTCGCGCGACAGGACGGGGGAATGGGGTAGATTGATCCGGTACTGCGTGAAATCCATTTGATTTCGTCGGGACGTTGCGCGACGCCGCCGGATGCGTGTCGGGGCACGTTCCGGGGCTGCGCGCCGTGCAGTGTTTGTGTGTGGGCGGGGCTGGCCAAGCTCTCTTTCGATCCCGCCCGTGGGTTTTCTGAAAAGGTGGGGCAATGAACCGGAAAGTAGTGATCAAGGGCCATTTCGGCACCATGCACAAAGGCGGCTGGACCCGCTCCTTTCCTCCGGGAAGTGTGAACGGCGGCAGCTGGATGCTCGACGTGGTCGAGGACATGAAGGCCTATGCCGCCCATCACGACATGGAAGAGGCTGAACAGATCCTGGCCGACACCCAGGCGCGCCTGTCGCGGGTCGTCTTCACGGGCTGAGGCCCGGCAACTGCGCCGGGCGCAACTGTTTCAGCCGTCGATCCGGGCGGCCGCATAGGCGATGGCCTGCTGATAGACCGTGGCCGCGTTCCAGTCGTTCAGCACCCGGAAATTCGCCGTGCCCTCGTGGTAGGGCTGACCGGGCTGCCAGCCGTGGCCGCGCAGGTAGTTCGCCGTCGAGGCCAGCGCATCCGCCGCGTCGTAAAGGTTGACCCGCCCGTCGCCATTGCCGTCGCGACCATATTTCACCACATTGCCGGCCAGGAACTGCGTATGGCCAATCTCGCCGTGGGCGGCGCCGATGGCATCGGCGGGCAGCCAGCCGCGATCAACCATTTTCAGCGCGGACAGCAGATGCGCGGTAAAGAACTCCGACCGACGGCAATCATAGGCCACCGTCGCATTGGAGGAAATCACCGGGTATTTTCCGAAAAACTGGCCAAAGCCGCTTTCCATCCCGTGAATGGAAATGAGGATCCCGGCAGGCACCCCGTATTCCGCTTCCAGCGCATCGAAGAAGGCCGCATTGCGGGCGCGACGTTTCCGGCCCTCGGCGGCGATGTAGTCAACGCCGCGGATCCGTTTGAACTCTTCGAAGGAATAGCGCACGCCGGTCTGCTTGCGGTCGGCGCCGATGGTGCCATGGGAATATTGCGTGGCGGCCAGGGCCGAAAGTCCGGCCGGCCCGATGCCGGCAGCGCGGGCCTCCTCCGCGAAGGCGCTCTTCCAGGCGGCGAAGCCGGCGGAGGTGTCACCACAGGGCGCGGCAGACAGCGGTGCGGCCAGGGCCAGAAGGCCGGCAAGCGTGGGGGCAAGGGCAGGGGCAAGGCGGCGGAACGAGGGAAAAGCGATCATGAAAAACCTGCGGAAATCTTCGGATAAGGCGAAAGAAGCCTAGGCTGCGCCGGGTAACGGGGCAAGCCTGCGCGCGTCCCCGGCCGGTTGCGCCCCGTACGGAAAGCTTGATCGGCGCGGCAGAAGGGGGGCATCCTGTCGCCGCGCCCGGGAGGCGGCCGGATGAGGGTCGGGGCGCGCCGTTGCAGGTGAGGGAGGAGGAAACGGATGGACACCATGACGCCGGGCGCACGGCCCGAAGACGCGATGCCCGAAGAGGGTGTGCCGCCGCTGCGCCCCGTGACCGCCGGAATGCTGCGCGAAGCGCTGCGCCGGGGCTGGGCGGACCTGACACGCGCGCCGGTCTGGGGGCTGTTCTTCGCCGGGGTCTACGTGGTGATCGGATGGCTCCTGGCCTGGGTGACCCTGGCCACCGGGCAAAGCTACTGGCTGATCTTCGCGGCCCTGTCCTTCCCGCTGGCCGGTCCCTTCGCCGCGGTCGGTCTTTATGAGGTGTCGCGCCGGCTGGAACGCGGGCAGCCGCTGGATCGCCGCGCGATCCTGACGGTGGTGCTGCGCCAGTCGCGGCGGCAACTGCCGTCGATCTGCGCCATCATCATCTTTCTGCTGCTCTTCTGGTTCTTCCTCGGCCACATGATCTTTGCCCTCTTTCTGGGGCTTTCGGTGATGACCAATGTCTCCAGCTCGGTCGAAGTCTTCCTGGCGCCGGAGGGGCTGATGATGCTGGGCTTCGGCTCGGTCGTGGGGGCGGGGTTTGCCCTGTTGCTCTACATGATCACGGTGATCGCCCTGCCGCTGCTGCTGGATCGCGAGGTGGATTTCGTCACCGCGATGATCACCAGCTTCGGCACCGTGACCGCGAATCCCGGTCCGATGATGGGCTGGGGGATCTTCATTGCCGTCGCGACCTTCCTGGCGTTGATCCCGGCCTTCCTGGGTCTCTTCCTGGTGCTGCCGCTTCTGGGTCACGCCACCTGGCATCTCTACGATCAGATCGTGGGCGAGGGCTGAAGGGCCGCGCCGTCGCGCAAGATGCGAGACGTAGAGGGGGGCGGGGGGCTCTGCCCCCCTTGAGCCCTGGCGGGCTCAATTCCCCCCGGGATATTTTTGGCCAACAAATGGAGAGATGGGGGAGGCGCATGATGGGGAGCGGCGCGCCCGGGGGACCGGGCCGCCGTTTCGTTGTCGAACCCGGGCGTGAGGGGATCAGTAATCCTTCTCGAAGAAGACGCCCAGCCCGGTGCCGCCGTCGGTATCGACGGAGCCCTTGGCGCGGATGTTGTCCGTCAGGTCGAGGTTGATCGACAGAGAGGTCTCGCCCTCTGCCGTGACCTCGGTTTCCGTGTAGACGTTTTCCGACAGATACTTGCCCGCGGTGAGCGAGGCCGAGCCATCGGAGTCGGTCGCCACGTCCAGGTTGTCCAGCCCGGTGCTTTCGCGCAGGCGACCCAGGACGCCGCCACCGCCTTGGCCGGTCAGCGTGGCGACTGCGGCGGCCAGCTGGGCGGCCTGCACCGCCGACAGCTCCGACAGGGGCCGGTCGAAGAAGAGGCGCGACAGGATCTCGTCCTCGGGCAAGCCGGGGTTGGAGGAGAAGGTGATTTCCGGTTCCGACGCCGTGCCGGAGATTCCGATCTGGTAGACGTAGCTGCCCGATTGCGAGGTGGCGACGAAGCGCAGGATCGGCTCGAAGCCGCCCGCCAGGCGCAGCTCGCCTTCCGACAGGTCGAGGCGCTTGGTGAGGATCGACAGGCGGCCGCGCACCAGCTCGAACTGTCCCACGGGGCGCGGATCGGAGGTGGTGCCGCCGACCGTCAGGTCGCCGCGCAGCTCGGCGTCGAGGCCGCGGCCGCGAATGAAGACCGAGCCGTCGGTGATCACCCGGATGTCGAGGCCGAGGCCCCGCGATCCGCCGCTGCCGGAGGAGACGACCGAGGCGCCATCGCCCGAGCCGGTCAGCCCGGCCCGGTCGCGCGTGATGCGGCTCGCGGCAGGCTCGGCCACATGGGTCATCTCGGGGATGGCTTCCTGGCCGCCGAAACCGCCGGAGGGCACGCGCACCTCGGTGTCCGTCAGGCCGATGCGGCCGGAGATCGCGCCATTGCCGGTCAGCGGGCCGGAGACGTCCAGCGTTCCGTTCAGCGTCGTCGTCAGCAGGCCCGCCTGGGTAAAGATCACCCCGTCGATGCCGACGTCGAGGCCCGCGGTATAGGGCGCCGAGAGGGCGAGCGGGCCGGAGACGGTGAGCCGGCCACCCTCGGCGGGGCGTGCCGACAGGTCGAGCCGCGCCTGGCCGCCGGACAGCTGCACGCTGCCCGAGATCCCCTCGATCACCTGGCTGAGGCTGGGGGCGATCAGGCGCCCGTCCGACAGGGTGATCTGGCCGGAGACCGACGAAAGTGCCGGCTGGCCCGCGACCGAAAGATCGAACCGCGCCAGCCCCGCGACGGAGCGCGGCGCGACGAAGGGATTGGCCAGGCCGAGCGGGGCCGAGCCGCGCAGGGTGATGTCGACGGAGCCGTCAGGCCGCGCCACCAGACCCGACAGGGTCGCGTCGGAGCCGGCGGGGCCCGTCGCCTGGGCCGCGACCCGCAGCGCGCCGTCGGGGCCGGGGGCCACGTTGCCGGTGATTTCCAGCGGGCCGGAGAAACCGTCGGCCAGCCGTGCGACGTTGTCGAGGCCGGCGGAGAAATCCATCTCGATCTCGCTGCCCGCCACGGTGCCCGAGGCGGAGGCATCCAGCGCGGTCGAGGCGACCTGCGCGGTCTCCACGGTCAGGACACCGTCGGGGGCCAGTGACAACAGGGCCGAAAGCGTCGTGTCACCCGCGAAAAGCGCGTCGATCTGCGGGTTGCCGATGCCGATGTTGCGCCCCTCACCACGCGCGTCGATCCGGTAGGCGCCCCTGTCGTCGGCGCTGACGTTGGCCGTCAGCTCCAACGGGCCGGCGGAGGCGCCCAGGGGGGCGGCGGAGTTGGGCAGCGTCAGGGCCAGGTCCAGCGCGGTGTCGGCGCCGGCAACGAGGCCCGAGGCGGTCAGGTCCAGCCCGCCCGCGTCCAGATCGGCGCGGCTGACGGTGATCCTTTCGCCGGCGAGGGTCACATCCGCGTCCAGCCGCGTCGGGCCGGTCAGCAGGGCGTCCACCGCCTCGATGCCGGTGCCGATGCGGTCGCCGCCACCCGAAAGCGTGGCGCGCAGGGCCTCGCCCTCGCTGGTCAGGCGGCCCGACAGCTCCAGCGGGCCGGCAGTGCCGCCGGTGAAGGTGGCGGAATTCGCCAGCCAGGCGCCGAAGTCCAGCGCCATCTCGCTGTCCGCGCCGGCCAGCGGCCCGGAGGCGGTCAGGCGCAGGGCGTCGTTCTCGATCCGGGCGCGGTCGATGCGCGGGGCGCCGTCGCCGGGCAGGGTCACCAGCGCGTCCAGCGACAGGCCCGAGGACAGCAGGTCGTCCAGCGCCTCGATCCCGAGGGCCAGGCGGTCGCCGCCGCCCTGGGCGGTCAGGGTCATCGCTTCGGGCGTCTGGGTAATGGCGCCCGCAACGGCGAAGGGCGCGGGATCGCCCGCAGCGCCCGTCAGCAGGTTGGCATCCGTCAGCGACAGCTCATAGGTGATCTGGCCATCGTCGGAGGCCAGTCGGCCCTCGCCGGTCAGGGACATCTCGTCGGTGCCGATGGTCAGTTCCGACAGGGTGATGCCGGTCTCATCGCGGGTCAGGTCCAGCGCCAGCGTCGCAGGGGAAGCCAGCAGGGCGTCGGCCTGGGGGATGCCGGTGGCCAGGTTCTCGCCCGTGCCCTCGGCGGTGATGCGCCCGGTGCCGGCGGGCAGCTGAATGTCGGCGGTGACCGACAGATCGGCCTGGCCAGCCAGCTCCAACCCGGTGAGGGAGGCGAAGGCCGCCAGATCCGCGACCTCGGCACCAGCCTCGACGGTCAGCCCGGCCTGTTCGCCCGCCTCGGTGGTGCCGTCATAGCGCGCCGCGCCGGTCAGACGCAGGGCGGGGCCTTCGACCACCAGGTTCTCGATGCTGACCGGGCCTTCGCCAAAGGTGATGTCGGCGGCGCCGGTGATGCGGTTGCCCAGGGCCTCGGCCACGGCGGGATCCTCGGCGGAGAGGCCCGAGGCCTCTAGCGCCAGGGCCAGGTCGCTGGCGCGACCCTGGCGCAGCGGGCCCGAAAGGCTCAGCGACAGGGTGTCGGCGGAGAAGCCGGTGGCGCGTGCGGCACTGGCATCCAACCGCGCCTCCATCTGGTTGGAATTGTCCCGGTCGAAGGTGGCGGTCAGTTCGCCCGAGGCCAACGAGAGGCCGTCGCCCATGGGCAGATCCAGCCGGTCGGAGCCGTCGGGCGCGGCCATCAGGCCCCGCAGGTCGAAGCTCTGCGGGCTGCCCTCGGCGTCCAGCGCCAGTCGCCCTTCGAGGTTCACCGAGGCCGAGCGAAGGCGGAACAGTTGCAGGTCCAGCGCGCCGTCAGCCGCGGCCGTGCCGGTGGCCGTCAGGCCGATGTCGGCCCCCAGGAACTCGCGGTAGTCGGGCGCCAGCAGGGCGGTCAGGTCGCCGCCCAGATCGGCGGTGAATTCGCGCCCGCCATCGTCGCGGCCGCGCAGGGCCACCTGGCCGGTCAGCCGTTCCTCGCCATCGGTCAGCAGCAGCAGGTTCGCGTCGTAGTCGTCCAGAGGGCCGGCGCCGGCAACGGTCAGTTCGACCGAGGGGGTGCCCGGCAGCCCCATGAGGGAGGCCACCAGCCCGCCCTGGGGTTCGGAGGCGCTGATGTCCACCGCCAGGCGTTCGTCCTCGGGGGCGTAGTCGGCGGAGATGGCGATCTGGCCGGGCCGGTCGAGGCGGTTGATCGCCAGGTCCGTGGCCAGCGCGCCGCCGGCTAGGCTGGCCGAGCCGTTCAGCGACAGTTCCGCGGCCTGGCCCACCACGGCCTCTCGCATGTCGAAACGGCCGATCGACAGCTCGCCGATGTCGATGGCGACCGGCAGGTCGGGAATGGCAAAGCCCGAGGCCTCGGGCGAGGGGGGGGTAGGCTCGCTTTCGGGCAGGCGGGTCAGGGTGATGCTGTCCGCCGACAGGGTGTTCACGTCCAGCCGTCCGCGCAGCAGCGCGGAGCGGTTCCAGTCCAGCGTGGCGCCTTCCAGGTCCAGCCAGATGCCGTCCTCATCCGCGATGGTCAGGCGCTGCATCGTGGCCTGCGACGACAGCGCGCCCTCGAAGCCGGTGATGTCCACCGTCATGCCGTCCGAGGACAGCGCGTTCTGCAGGGTGCGGGTCAGGAAACCCTCGCCGTCGTCATCGGCCGAAGGGGTCTGCTGAGCCGCGGCGGGCGTCAGGGCGAGGGCGGCGCAGGTGGCCAGCGCAAGGGAGCGGGAAAAACGCATCAGAAGCTCTGTCCAATTCCGACATAGACCGAAACCGAATCCACCGAGCCGGTGACCGGCACGGCGAGATCGGCGCGGATCGGCCCGATGGAGGTGAAGTAGCGCACGCCGACACCGGCGCCGCCCTGCCATTCGCCGCCCGCGAAATCGGGATCGGCGGAGACATATCCGTAATCGACGAAGGCCGCCGCGCCCCAGCTTTCGCCGATCCGCGTGCGTAGCTCGGTCGAGACGGCGGCGAAGCCGCGCCCGCCGGTGGCGGTGTTGCCTGACCCGACGCCCAGCGACTGATAGCCCTGGCCGCGCACCGTGTCGCCGCCGCCCGACCAGAACAGCCAGTCTGCGGGCACCTCCTCGATCTCCGGGCCGGCGACCACGCCCATCTGAAGCCGTGCCGCCAGCACGAAGCGTCCCTCGGCAAAGCCGCGGTAGCCGCGCAGGTCGGCGGTGCCCAGTACGCCGCTTTCGGTATCCGACACCCCGAGGAAGGGCATCGCCGTCACCTCGGCATAGGCGCCGTCGGTGGGGTTGGTGCTGTTGTCGCGGTTGTCCCAGGTCAGCCCGCCGGTCAGCAGCAGGTGGGTGAAGTCGCGGGTGCCGTTGGCATCCTCGGTTTCCGAGATGCGGAAGCCCAGCTCGTAGTTGGCCGACAAGGTCTCGGTCAGGTAGCGGTCGACGCCCACCGAGGCCTCGGCGAAGGTCGAGATGTAGTTCGGCTCATCCTCGCGCGCCAGGTCGAGGCCGAAGATCAGGCTGCGGTCCGGGCTGAGGAAGGCGGGGTAGGTGTAGGTGGCGCCCAGGGCATAGTCGATGCCGCCGGTCTCACCGCCGATGCCTGCCACCTCTGCGTCGAAGCGCAGCCGGTCGGCGGCGCCGGAGATATTGCGGTGCAGCCAGTAGCCCGACAGGGTCAGCCCGTCGGTAGTGGCGTATTCGATGCCGGCGCCCAGGCGGCGGGGCTTGGCGTCCTCCACCTCCAGCGTCATCGGCAGGGTGTTGTTGGGCCCGATCTCCTCGGCCTCCGTCACCACGGCGCTGGCGAAGGCGCCGGCGGTGCGCAGGCGGGACTCGGCGCGGTCGATCTCGGAGGGCGCATAGACCTCTCCCTCGGGGAGGCCCGCGATGGCGCGGATGCGCTCGGGGCGGACCGCGCTCATCCGTGCGGTTTCCGACAGCAGGGTCGGGCCGAAGGTCAGCCGGGGACCCGGGGCGATGGTGAAGGCCGCGTCGACGCGGCGGTCGGCGTGATCGGCGGTGATGCGTTGCTCGGTGATCTGGGCCTTGGCGTGGCCACGCTCGGCCCAGGCCGTGCGGCCCGCTTGGGCGGCCTGGCGCATGACGACGGTGCCGGCCGGGTCGCCGGTGGCGAAGCCCTCGGGCGGGCTGACGCCCTCGGGCAGGGGCGCGACGGATGTGGCGCCGAAGCTGAAACGCGGCCCGGGCGTCACGGAAATGTCGATCCGGTTCACCTGGGCGTCGCGGTCCAGCACCGACATCGAGGAGGCTTCGCGCCCGTCGATGCGGATAGAGATCGCGCCGGAAAAATAGCCATCCTCGTAAAGAGCGGCCAGCAGCCGGCGGTAGTCGGCCTGAGCCGCTGCGATCAGTTCCTGCGCGTCGGTGGTGCCTTCGTCCTCGGCCGAGACCGCAAGAGAGGCCGCGCGCATCCGGCCCTCCAGATCCTCGTCGCCTGCAACGCTGACAGAGACATCGGCCGCCGACAGCGGGCCGGGCAGGGGCAGCGTCAGGGTGGCGGCCCCTAATGTCGTGGCCCAGAGCGCGGCGCGCAGGGCGCTGCGGCGGCCGGACCGTTGGCGGCGGGACGAGGCAGGTGCGGGGGCAGCGGGGCAGCGAGGCGTCATCGGGCGCGGGGCCTTTCCTGTCGGCACGAGGCCGGTGGTCGTCATCGGCGACGCCCGACCGCGCCGGGGGCAGATCCCTGTCCCGCGCAGGATTGAACGGCGGGACGGCGCAGAGAGAGCATCAGGGAGCAAGCTAGTTTGATTGAGGGTAAATGGCCAGCTTCAGAGGGGCTGGAAGGTGCGGTGAAAGCGGAAAATCGCGGTGGTGGCGAGAGCGGTCCTGACCACGCAACCCAGAGTGTTCGCTTCGCCGTAGCGCGGGTGCCACATCGGGTGCGAAGCGGGCCGCGCAGGGCGGGAATACCGGACTTGCGGCCCGAAAACCGGGCTGACGCAGGTGACAAAAGCCGTCAGGCCGGGAAAAGTTATCTCCGGGACGGCGCTTTTTCGCCTATCCTACCTCGGAGTACAGATTCTGACCGGTGCGATTATGCCAAAAGCAAGTTCTTCAGCCCGGCCCTTCTGGGTCATCGCCTGTCTCGGAGCCGCCCTGCCGGGTGGTGCCCTGGCCGAGCCCTTCGAGGCCGGCGCCTTCGACAGCTATCAGCCCGACATGGTTCGGGGCGAACGTTTGTTCCAGTTGGGCGCCTGCGCCTCCTGTCACCAGGATCCGGCCGCGGCGCTGGACCCGGCGGCGCCTCTTCTGGCGGGGGGGATGAAGATCGACAGCCCGAACTACGGCCTGATCTCCGTGCCCAATATCACCGGCAGCGCGGCGGGCCTCGGGGACTGGTCCCGGGCCGATTTCCTCAACGCGATGCTCTATGGCCTGTCGCCGGACGGGGGCGAGTATACGCCGCTCTTTCCCTATGAGTTCTATTCGGGGATGAAGCCCGAGCATGTGGTGGATCTGTTCGAATACCTGAAGGCCGAGGCGCCCAGGTCCGACCGGCCCAGCGAGGATCACGAGCTGACCCTGCGCTACCGGCTGAAACGGTCGAACCCCTGGCGCTATTCCTTTGAACCCGCGAGCTACGACGGCGCGGGCGACAGCCAGGCCGATCCGGTCGCCTGGGGGCAATACATTGTGGAAAACGTCGCCGCCTGCGGCAGTTGCCACACGCCGCGCAACTCGGCCTTCATCCTTCAGGAAGACCAGGCGCTGACCGGCGGGATTTCCGTGCTGGGCGAAGTCGCGGGCGACATCACGAAGGGGGCCGTCTCCGGCCTGGCGCCGGAAGATTTCGTGGCCCATGTGCTGGGCGATGGCATGGGGCTGGACCTGACGACGCCGGTCAAGGGGTCGATGGCGCGGGTCGCGGGGCAGCTTGGCCAGGCACCGGAAGAGCACCGGCAGGCGATCTTCCAGTACCTCGCGGACATGCCGGAGCTGCCGAAACCCGTGATCGAGATGGAATGCGCGGCGCCCACGCCGCTGGTGCAGACCGCCTCGCCGGACCTGACGGCGCGGGTCGATGCCTATTTCAATTCCGACTGCAAGGCCTGCCACGCGCGGGGGGGATCGGCGGCGGCCCAGGCCACGTTGGTCTCGGCCGCCAAGACCGCCGCCGACAGTTCGTTGGTGGTGCCGGGCGACCCGGGCGCCTCGGCCCTCTACAAGTCGCTGAACCGCATGCCCACGAGCCAGGCGGCGAGCGATGCCGACCGCGCGCTGATCGCCGACTGGATCGAAAGCCTGGCGGTCAACAAGGAGCTGCTGACGGCCGAGGTGAAGCCGCCGCCGCGTGACCCCAGCCGGATGCATGAGGGCTTTGCCGCCGAGTTTGCCGCCGTCCAGGGCCACCTGACCGCCCAGGATCAGCTGGACCGTCCCTTCCTGCGCTACTTCTCCTTCGGCCATCTGGAAAACGGCCAGCTGCCGTGCCAGTCGATGGACGACTTCCGCATGCAGCACCTGTCGGGCTACGTGGCGGCGCTGAACAAGATGGTGAACTCCCTGTCGTGGGAGCCGCGCATCACCCGGGTCGAACCGATCGCCGAAGGGGCCTCGATCTTCGTCATCGACATCCGCGATTTCGGTTGGACGCCCTTCCAGTGGGAAGTGCTGGTCTCCGGCCAGATCCCCGGGATCGAGACGGCGCGTCCCTATCCCTACGGCATGGACCCGCAGGGCCTGAACGCCGACCCCAACCTGAAGATGCTGGCCTCGGTCACCGGGACGCAGGTGCCGGTGATGCGCGGCGACTGGTTCGTGTCGAACGCCGGTCTGCCCTTCACCTACAAGTTCATGCTGGGTCTGCCCGATGATGTCGCCACGCTGGAGGCCACGCGCCTGCGCGTCGACCGCATCGCCGACATCCGCAATTTCGACGTGATGCGGGCGGGCTTCCTCGAAGGGGCCTCGGCGGTCAGCCAGAACAACCGCCTGATCGAGCGGCTGGAACAGCCCGCGGGCGGCTACTACTGGACCTCCTACGATTTCGACCGCGGTGTCGACCCGTCGCGGCGGCTGAAGGAAACGCCCCTGGGGCCGGCGGCGGCCTTCCCCAACTCGCCGCATTTCGAGGAAGACGGGGGCGAGATGATCTTCTCGCTGCCCAACGGGATGCAGGGCTACTACCTGACCGACCCGGCAGGGGGCTATCTGGACAAGGGGCCGACGGCGGTGGTCTTCCTGAAAGATCCCAGCCCGATCTACGGCACCACCATTTCTAATGGCAAGGCCTGCATGGTCTGCCATACGCGCGGCCCGATCGAGGCCTATGACAACCTGCGCGAGGCGGTGGAGGCGACCGGGGCCGATGCGCTGACCCTGATGGCGGTGCAGCGGCTGCATCCCGAGGACGACGTGCTGGAGGCGGCCTATGCCGAGGATACCGACCGCTACCTGACGGCCCTGTCGCGCGCCGGCGCCGACATGACGATCATGGAAGGGCCGGGCCGGTTCCACCCCGAACCCGTCACCCACACCGCCAGCGTCTATGCCGAGAACCTCGACCGCGACCTGCTGGCGGCGCAGTTCGGCCTGACCTGGGAGGCGTTCCAGCAACAGATCCTGTCCCTGCCGCGCCACAGCGAGGCCTTCGCCCGCGTCTCCGGCTGGCTGGCGGAGATCGACACCCGGGGCGAGGTGGAACGGCTGGATGTCGAACTGGCCTGGCAACAGGTGGCGGCGGGCCTCTACCTGACTTCGCCGCGTGGGCATCCGGGCGTCGACGCGCAGGAGATCCAGCAGCATCTGGCCGCCTATGTGCCGGGACATGCCGGCGCTGGCGCTGAGACTGGCACCGCCCCGGCCCAGCCGGTGCAGGCCGCCGCCCATGTGCCCGCGCCCGCGCCGAAACCCGTCGCGCAGGATCGCCAGACCGTCACCAGCGCCCCCGGCGCGGTGAAGGCGGGCCGCCCTGGCCTGACCATCAACGTGGCCAACCCGCACCTTAAGGTCTGCGAGGGCGTCAGCTTCACCGTGCAGACCGACCAGGCCTGCCTGCTGGACGTGATCTATCCCGACACCTCCGTCGGCAGCTTCTTCCGCCTCAGCCCGGCGGCCATCGGCAACCCGGTGCTGCAACCGGGCGAGGTGCGCCAGGTGCCCCAGCCGGGACGCGAACTGCAATCGCATACGCCGTCCACCGGCGTCGATATCGCGGTGAACTGCTACCCGGGCCTGACCAGCTATGACCAGCTGGGCACCGACCTGATGAAGACGCTGGAGGACTACCAGCGCAGGGCGCCGACCCAGACCAAGAACTTCTCCGAGGTGGTCAGCACCGTGACCGAACAGACCCTGGCGCCGGCCCGGGAGGGCCAGCGCGATCCGCTGGCGGCGTCCCAGGTGCCGATCACCTCGGTGCTGCGGTTCACCATCGCCGAGGACCGCTCGGCGCTGGATGCCAACGGATCCTGCCTGCCGTGAGGCGGCACGGGACGAAAACAAGCCTTTGCGGCGCTGCCGGTGGCACCGGCGACGCTCGTGCCATTTGCGCCCAGACGACCTGCCGCCGGTTCTGCCCCGGTGGTCCGAAGACCATGGAGAGAGACGGATGACCCCGCTGCCCGCCGCCCGCCGCCTTCTGATGCGGCCTGTCCTTGCCCTTGCGGCGCTGCTGCTGGCCCCCTTCGCCGCGCCCGCCCAGGCCCAGGATGTGGCCTTCAAGAACTTCTCGGAGGTGCGCGTCACCGGCCCCGTCACCCGCGAGGCCAGCGTCGACAATTACGCCCTGATCGTCTACAACTCGACCTACGACGACGATGCGATCAGCGACCTGGCGGTGACCGAGCTGGACGCAAAGGCGATGCAGAAGCTGTTCATCGACATGGGCTATCCCGAAGAGAACATCATGCTGGTCGGCGACGGCACCAAGCAGGAGATCGAGGACCAGGTCTATTTCTTCGCCGAGAAGCTGGATGCCGATAGCACCGTCGTCATCTACTACTCGGGCCACGGGATCACCTTCGAGGGCGATCCGTCGAACTACATCGTGCCGGTCAACATGACCGCCAGCGCGCCGGGCGCCGAACGGGCCACGCGCGAGGCCTTCTTCAAGCGCCGCGCGGTGAACTTCAATCGCGACATCCTGGGGGTGGTGAAGGCCGCGGGGCCGAAGGGCGTGGTGGTCTTCTACGATGCCTGTCGCAACTCGCCGCTGGCCTCCGCCGATCCCACCAAGGCCGTGGGCCAGGAACAGGGGTTCGTGCCGGCCAAGGTCGAGGGCACCGCGATCTTCTATTCCGCCCGCAACGGCGAGACCTCGCTGGCGGCCCTGTCGACGGACGATGACGTGCGCCTGTCGGTCTATACCCGCGTTCTGGTCACCCAGCTGTCGCGCAACCCCACCATCCGCCTGTCGGACCTGCACCGAGAGCTGCAATCCAGCGTCGCCCGCATGGCCCGCAACAAGCCCGGCGGGTCCCATTCACAGAACCCGGTGATGGAAAATGGCCTCGATTACTCGCGCTCTGAACGCAACGAGTTCTGCCTGGCAGTGGCCAATATCAACGGCGCCCCGGGCTGCACCGGGCCGGGCGGCGTGCCCGCGCCGATCGCCCCGGGGGCGCTGGATGCGGTCTGCACCTCGGCGCCCATTCGCGGCGCGATCGACGCCATTGCCACCATCGAACAGGCCCGGGCCGAGCGCGACCGTTACATCCAGTGCGATGACCTACGCGAGCAGATCAACGCCCGCATCGCCACGCTGGCCTGGGAGGAGACCAAGGCCGAGAACACCTGCGCCGCCTACCGCGCCTATCTGACCTTCCACGAGGGCAGCGCCCATACCGAGGCCGCCCGCGCCGCCGAGGCAGAGGCCTGCCGCCAGATGACCCGGGAGGAGATCAACGCCCATGTCGTGCGCTGTGAAACCACCGCCGCGCGGCTCGGCTCCGTCTTCTCCACCGTCGACGCCGCCACCCTGGCCGAGGCCGACCAGAGCTGCGCCATTGCCGCCACCGCCGATACGGTGGACGGTCGGGCGATTGCCTTCAGCCGGGCCCTGATCCTGCTGGAGCAGGGGGAACAGGCGCGCGGGCTGGACGCGTTGAAGTTTGCCGCCGGCACCGTGCCCCGCGCGGCGCTGAAGCTGGGCGACGTGTTGTCTTCGCCCGAGATCCCGCTGCCGCAGCGCGACCTGAACGAGGCGCTTTTCTGGTACGAACGGGCCGCCAACTCCTCCACCATCTCCTCCGAGGACCAGCGCCGGGCGCTGTTCCGGGTGATCGAGCTGCAGAACGAGATGGGCAATCCGGCGGCGGCGATGGATGCCTATGCCCTGCTGATCAACCGCGCCAGCGAGGCGCGCCAGGTCATGGCCCACCTGCGCCAGTTCCCAGAAGGGCAGGCGGGCAAGCTCTCACCCTCGGACGTCTACGAGATCCTGTTCTTCCGCTTCCAGGACGGCAACCTGGCCTACCAGATCGGCGAGGCCTGGGAGACCGGCGTGCATGGCGGGCAGAACCTGGAACAGGCGCGGATCTGGTACACCCGCGCGCAGGAACGCGGCAACATGCGCGCCCAGGCGGCGCTGGAGCGGGTCGGCGCGGGCGGCGGTGGCGCGGTGGACGCCGAAAGCCTCTGGTCCGAGCTGATCTCCTGCCTGCAACAGGCGGAGCAGTCCCTCAGCGAGGAAAGCAAGCTGGAGAAGGGGGTGGACTGCACCGACAGCTGGCTGACCCGCGCAGGCCGTGACGACCACCGCCGACCGGAGGTCGAGGAACACCGCGAGACCCTGCAGATGGATCTGGCGGCCATTGCCCGCCCGGCCAGCGGCGGGGGCAGCCTCGACCAGTTCCGCCAGTCCTCCGACCCCTGGGACGGGCGCAACGGCAGCTATGCCGGCCAGCGCGGCTATACCGACAACGGGCGCCGCAGCCCCTCGGTGGAATGCAAGAAACGCTATGATTTCACCGCCGAGGTGGACAATGGCACGATCACCTTCTGGTCCGATGGGCGGACCTTCACCGGCCAGATCGACCTTGCCGGCAATATCTCCCTGGATCGCAACGGCCTCAGCCCTAGGTCGCGCACCGATTTCTGGATCCAGGGGCATGTCGGCAATGCGGCGATGTACTCTGGCTATTGCGGCAACGGCTATTTCCGCCTGAGCGGGTATTGAGGCGCGCCGATGACGCGGCCCAAGAACTGCCCTCCAGGCGCTTGGAGGGCAGCCAGACAGCAGAAAGCGAGACGACCCAGATGACCCCGTCCAAGGATTCGGCCCGGCCTCTCCCTTCGTCGCGACGCCGGTTTGGCCCGGCGGCCCTGGCGTGCCGCCTTTCCGTTCTGTCGGCCCTGGGCCCGACCGCCAGCGCCATGGTGCTGCCCCTGGCGCTGGCCGCAGGCGTGCCTGCCTGGGACATGGCCCGCGCGCAGGCGGCTGGCGCCGCCTCGCTCGTGCCGCTGACCTCGGCGGGGGAGACGCCCGCCGTCCTGCGTCCCGTGGCCCGGCCCGCCGAATTGGTCGGGACCCCGGCCTCTGCCACCACCAGCCTGGCCGCGGCCGCCGTGGAGGCCCCCGATCCCGAAAGCCGCAGCCTGGCGCGCTCGGTCATGGGCGTGCTCTCGACCACCACCGCGCCCGGGCGTGACGGTGTGGTGGCCGCAGCCCTGGCCGTCGAAAGCGCCCTGAACCCCGTGGCCGAGGGGGTGTCCCCCGCCGAAGCCGTCGCCGCCGTGACGCCGCTGCGCCCCCGCGCCCGGCCCGAGGGGCTGGCCGCCACGCCGGCCGCCTGGTTCAGCAAGCCCGATGCGCCCTGCCTGCCGGCGGCGGGCTTTCCGGATCCGGACGTGCGCCGCAACCTGGCCAGTTTCCAGGCCGATGCCGGCCTCTGCCTGTCCCGCGCGGGCTTCACCGAACATGGCCGCACCTGGCAGCTGACCGTGGTGCGCAACCTCTCGGCCCGGCGCGGGCCGGTCTGGGCGGTACTTCATGACAATGAAAACGCGGCCTTCGACAGCGCGCTTTACGCCGTGCGACGCTACGGTGGCGCGCTGGTCGCGGTGGAAGCCGGCGAAAGCCGCACCTTCCAGGGGCAGGACCCGAACCGCAACTTCTCCCTCTCCGCCTCCAGGGCGGCAACCTGTCGGGACATCTCGGCCAAGCCCACACCTGGCTTCACACGCGCGATCACCAGCTTCTTCTCCGACCGTTACCCGGTTCTGACGCTGCACAACAACGACGAGGGCTATTCCGGCGCGGGCGGGCGCGGGCATATCTCGGCCCGGCGCAGCTCAGCCTCGATGACGGGAATGATGACGCCCATGCCGCAGGGCGCCCTGTCGGACGAGGACAACGCGATCCTGCTGGCCGACACGCGCCCCTTTGCGCAGAGCCCAGCCTCGCGCAAGGCGACGGCGGCCTTCCATGCCCAAGGGGTCAACGTGATCTACGAACACGTCCGGCCGGAGCGGAACGATTGCTCCTTCTCCTTCTTCACCCGGATGAACGGGCTGGGGGACTACTACAATATCGAGGCGCAGTTCGGTGCGGGCGAGGCGCAGCGGCGGATGGTCGATGTGCTGATGGCCTACCTGGGGATCGCACCGTTGCGCTAGGGTGCCCCACGCCACGGCCCCGCTCGATGCGGGGACGGGGCGTCCCTCCGGTGTCGCCGGGCGGGGGATCAGAACTCGAAATACTCGAAATGCAGTTTGCGGCCGAAGCGTTTGCGCAGGGCGTCGCGCACCATTGGCGGGCCGCAGAAGAGGACGGCGCGCAGGTCCGCAGGCGTTTCTTCGGGGGCTTGCCAGCGGCCCTTCTCCTTCGAGGGATGCAGGGTGAAGGAGAAGTTGGGCACCCGCGCCGCTGCCGCCTCCAGCTCATCCAGGGCCAGGGCCTCGTCCCGGGTGCGGACCAGATAGACCATCTCCACCTCGCCCTTCAGATCCTCGGGCAGGGAGCGGACGAAGCTGAGGAAGGGCGTCACCCCGATCCCGGCGGCGATCCACAGCTGGCGCCCGTCGCGGGCGGGGTAGCGGAAGTGGCCATAGGGCCCTTCGACGGTCAGCCGGTCGCCCGGTTGCAGGTCGGGCAGCCGCCCGGTGAAATCGCCCAGAGCCTTGATGTTGAACTGCAGCTCTCCGTCACGGCCTTCGCCGCCGGAAATGGAGAAGGGATGCGCCTCGCGCAGGCCGGCGCGGTTGGCGCGGATATAGGCGAATTGCCCGGCGCGGTGTTTGAGCGGTCGTCCCAGGGGGCGGGCACGGATGCCAGTCACGTCGCCCAGGCGTGTGACCTCGACCACCTCGTACTTGCGCGCGCAGATCATCCGCCAGGCGAAGCTGACGATCCACAGCAGCGCACAGATCGCGCCGAGCGCGGCAAAACCTTCGGCCAGGGTTTGGTAGGTCACCGGCATCTTCATGTTGAAGGCCAGGTGGAAGGTGGCCGCGCCGAAGGGCAGCAGCATCAGGTAGTGCGTCCGCTTCCACCAGTGATAGGGCAGGCCGTGGCCGCGGATCTTCACCCGGCGCAGGGCGCTGACCAGACCCAGCACGATCAGCCAGTTGAAGGCCAGCTCACCCCCCTCGATCGCCGCCTTGCAGCTGTCGTCGCAGGGGTAGAGGCGCCCGGAGAAGTCCGGCGGGCCGATCCAGTGCAGCGCGGCGGCGATCAGCGCCAGGTAGCCGAACTGCCGGTGTTGTAGGAACATCTTGTCCATCCCGCCGAAGGCCCGTTCGATGGGCCGCACCCGGGCGCCCAGCAGGATGTTCAGCGCCATGGCGGCGTAGGTCACCAGCCCGGCATAGACCGCCCCGATGGCGTCCAGGTCGCCGGTGGGGTTCACCGCCAGAAGCACGGCGCCGACGATCAGCACCAGCATGATCTGCGGCAGCAGCCGCCTTGCCCAATCCATTGCCTGAAATCCCCCGGCGTCGCTGCGTCAATATCCGTCGCTCACCGGGCATGTCGGTCCGGTGCGAGGGCAGGATAGGCGGACAGTCGCTGATCGCGCAAAGCTTTTCCGGCCCGGGTGCTGCACCTGGAGCCCGTCAAAGCGCAGCGGCGCGGCGCCCTGCAATCGCCAGGCCGGGGCCGTTTCCCCCGACTTCAGGCGGCAGGCGGTGTCGCAGCCCGCCCCGCCATAGAGCCGGTTTGCCAGGGTGATGAAGCCGGTCTCGTGCATGTGGCGGCTGTCCGACCCGCAGGCATCCTTGACCAGCAGCACCCGGTATCCGGCCGCCACCGCATCGCGGCAGCTGGCGGCGACGCAGGCCTCGGTCCACACGCCGCAGATCACCACCCATTCGGGCGCCGTTCCGGTGACGGCCGCGCGGTAGCCCTCGTCGGTGAAGCAGGTAGTGTCCCGGGTGGTGGTGTAGGAGGCCGCGCGCGGAGCCGGGGGCGGAAAAGGCGGGCGTGCCTCAGGGCAGGCATGGCCCGGGACAGGGCGCAAGCGGCTGGTGGGGCAGGGCGGGCATTGTCATGGGCGGCGGTTCCTCTGGAGGCGTGCGGTCAGGCTGGCCGGTGCCGCGCTGCAGTGCTGCGCCGGATACCCCATCAGGCGGGCGGGACACGGCGCGTTTCGGATGCTCTGTCAGGACCTTGCCGTGGCGTCCGGCGGCCTCGCGCCCCGGCGCGCTTGCCCAAACCCTTGACCTTTGATGCCAAAACGCGCCTCCTTGGATCAACCGCATGGCTGGTGGGAGTGATGAGGCGCGACAGACCCACAGGACCGGAGCCAACCGGGCCGGGGGACGAGCGCCCGAGAATTGGGCACAGGCCCGGATTTTCACCGACCCGCAGACGACATGCGGTGATCCGCCCCTCGCTTCGCCTCCGGGGCTCTGCGAGGATCGGGGTCCGGACGCCGCGGCTAGAACCGTGGCGCCGGGGTCGGGTGAGAGTGACGGTTGGCTGGCCCGCCTGCCGCATCTGGGTGCCGTGACAGGGACAGCAAGGGCTGAGGGAGACCATGACCGACAATCGGTTCTTTGACGAGATGCTGACCGGCGCCGGCGATGCGCGGGTCCCCTATTCCGAATACGCCAAGTGGTTTTCCGGCGAGGACCCCAAGGTCCTGCTGAAGAAATCCAACGAGGCCGAGACGTTCTTTCGACGCATCGGGATCACCTTCAATGTCTATGGCCAGAAGGAGGCGCAGGAACGCCTGATCCCCTTCGACATCGTGCCCCGGATCATCGCCGCCCGCGAATGGCGCCTGCTGGAGAAGGGCATCGAACAGCGGGTGCGGGCGCTGAACGCCTTCCTGGCCGACATCTATCACCGGCAGGAGATCATCAAGTCCGGACGCCTGCCGGAGCATATCATCTCCCGCAATGACGCCTTCCTGCCGCAGATGGTGGGCATGACGCCCCCGGGTGGGGTCTATACCCATATCGTCGGCACCGACCTGGTGCGCACCGGCGAGAACGAATTCTACGTGCTGGAAGACAACGCCCGCACGCCCTCGGGCGTCTCCTACATGCTGGAGAACCGGGAAACGATGCTGCAGATGTTCCCCGAGCTCTTCACCAAGATGAAGGTGCGGCCCGTCTCCGGCTATCCGGCCGAGCTGCGCCGGTCGCTGTCGGAATGCGCGCCGCCCAACTTCGACCGCGCGAAGCCGCGGGTGGCGGTGCTGACGCCCGGCATCCACAATTCGGCCTACTTCGAGCACAGCTTCCTGGCGGACCAGATGGGCGCCGAACTGGTCGAGGCGGGCGATCTGCGGGTCGTGGACGGCAAGGTGCAGATGCGCACGACCATGGGCTACAAGCCGATCGACGTGATCTATCGCCGTGTCGACGACGATTTCCTCGATCCGCTGTCGTTCAACCCCGACAGCATGCTGGGCGTGCCGGGCATCATGGATGTCTACCGCGCCGGCAACATCACCATCGCCAACGCCCCCGGCACCGGGATCGCCGACGACAAGGCGCTGTATTCCTACATGCCCGACATCGTCGAATTCTACACCGGAGAGAAGGCCATCCTGAAGAACGTGCCGACCTGGCGCTGCTCGGAACCCGACAGCCTGCAGTACGTGCTGGATAACCTGAATGAGCTGGTGGTGAAGGAGGTGCATGGCTCCGGCGGCTACGGCATGCTGGTCGGACCCGCGGCCTCGAAGAAGGAACTGGCGGAGTTCGGCGCCAAGCTGCGCGCCAAGCCCGACAACTACGTGGCCCAGCCGACGCTGGCGCTGTCGACCGTGCCGATCATGACCAAGAAGGGGCTGGCGCCGCGCCACGTGGACCTGCGGCCCTATGTGCTGGTGGCGCCCGGACGGGTGCATATCACGCCCGGTGGGCTGACCCGCGTGGCGCTGAAGGAAGGCTCGCTGGTGGTGAATTCCAGCCAGGGCGGCGGCACCAAAGATACCTGGGTTCTGGGGGACTGACGACAATGCTGGGACGGACCGCAGGCGGACTCTTCTGGATGTTCCGCTATCTCGAACGCAGCGAAAACACCGCGCGTCTTCTGGAAACCGGCTTTCGCATGGCGCTGACCGTGCAGGACAATGCCGAAAGCGAATGGGAAAGCATCGTCACCACCGCCGGCGCGCGGGAGGAGTTCCTGGAGAAATACGAGGACTTCGACCAGGCCAGCGTGACCAACTTCCTGTTGCGCGACCGCGACAACCCCTCGTCGGTGATGTCCTGCATCGAGGCGGCGCGATCCAACGGGCGGATGGTGCGCACGGCGCTGTCGACCGAGGTCTGGGAGGCCGTGAACGAGGCCTGGATGATCCTCAAGGAAGAGCTGAAACGACCTGTTTCGGTGAAGAACCTGGCGGAGATCCTGACCACGATCCGCCAGCATTCCAGCCTGGTGCGCGGCGCGCTGCACGGCACGATGCTGCGCAATGACATCTTCGATTTCTGCCGCCTGGGCACTTTCATCGAGCGGGCCGACAACACGGCGCGGATCCTCGATGTGAAATACTACGTCCTGCTGCCCTCGGCGGCGCATGTGGGCTCTCGCATGGACAACATCCAGTGGGAGACGATCCTGCGCTCCGTCTCTGCCTTCCGCAGCTATCGCTGGCTGCACGAGGGCGAGGTCAGCCCCAACACGATCGCCGACTTCCTGATCCTGGACCGGCGGATGCCGCGCAGCCTGGCCTTCTGCTATTCCAAGATCGTGGGCAACCTGAACTACCTCAACGGGCCGGATGCGCCCGAATTGCCCTGCCTGCGGATGGCGACCCAGACCCATGCCCGGCTGTCGGGGCGCAACATCGACCGGGTGATCGACGACGGGCTGCACGAGTTCCTGAAGGTGGCGATCAGCGAGACCGGGCGACTGGGCAGCCAGATCCAGGAAGATTTCAGGTTCTACGGGTGACATCATGCGGCTGAAGATTTCCCACACCACCACCTACGCCTACGACCGTCCGGTCGACTACGCCCTGTTGCAGCTGCGCCTGACACCGCGCGGCGGGGTCGCGGGGCAGAACGTGCTATCGTGGTCGACGCGCTACGAGGGCGCCACCCTGCAGGTCGCCTACGAGGACCACTTCCGCAACGCGGTCGAGATGGTCCAGATGGACGACGGCAGCCAGAGCGTCAGCATCCACTGCTCGGGCGAGATCGAGACCGAGGACCGCACCGGCGTGGTCGGCCCCGGCTGCGGGCTGGCGCCGCTCTGGCTCTACCGTCAGCCGACCAAGGCCACCACCGCCGGCCCGGTGATCCGCAAGCTGGCCGCTGGCGCCAAGGACACCCTGGCGGAGAACGCGCTGTCGGGCGTGCACGACCTGTCGGATCGCGTGGCCGAGGCCGTGTCCTATGCCAAGGGCACCACCCATGTTGCCACCTCCGCCGAGGAGGCCGCCAGTGCGGGGCAGGGGGTCTGCCAGGACCACGCGCAAATCCTGATTTCCGCCGCCCGCCACTTGGGCCTGCCGGCGCGCTACGTCTCGGGCTACCTGCTGCTGTCGGACCGGATCGACCAGGAGGCCGCCCACGGCTGGGCCGAGGTCTGGCTGGAGGGGCTGGGATGGGTCGGTTTCGACGTCTCCAACGCCATCTGCCCCGATGATCGCTACGTACGTGTGGCCGTCGGTCGCGACTATTCCGAGGCGGCCCCGGTGCACGGGCTGCGCCAGGGCGGCGCCTCGGAAGAGCTTTGCGTTTCCTTGCAGGTTCAGCAATAGAGTGACGCTGCCCGATTCCCTCGCGGGCCTGCTATCGGAGCTTTGACGCCAGATGACCTATTGCGTTGCCCTGCAACTGGATCGTGGCCTGCTGTTCATGTCGGACACGCGGACCAACTCCGGCGTCGACAACATCTCCACCTTCCGCAAGATGGTGCACTTCGAGGTGCCGGGGGAACGCTGCATCACGCTGATGACGGCGGGCAACCTGGCCACCACCCAGGCGGTGGTCAGCCTGTTGCAGGAACGCTCCAAGAGCCCCGACGAACGCAGCCCCGACATCCTCCAACTGCCGACCATGTTCCAGGTCGCCGGGTTGATCGGGCAGACCCTGCGCGAGGTGATCTCGCGCCATGACGACAACGGGCAGAAGGCCAGCTCGACCTTCTCTGCCACCATCCTGCTGGGGGGGCAGATCGCCGGGGGAGAACCGCGGATCTACCTGATCTACCCCGAGGGCAATTTCATCGAAGCCTCTGCCGACACACCGTTTTTCCAGATCGGAGAGACCAAGTACGGCCGCCCGATCCTGGTGCGCGCCTATGAGGCCGACATGTCCTTCGAAGATGCGATGAAGCTGGTTCTGGTCAGTTTCGACAGCACCATTAAGGCCAACCTTTCGGTCGCCCTGCCGCTGGATTACCACGTCTACGAGGCCGACAGCCTGCACCTTGGCCGCACGGGCCGGATCGAGGCCGACGATCCCTATTTCCAGGACATCTCCTCCGGTTGGGGCGTGGCCCTGCGCGATGCCTTTGCTGCGCTGCCCGAGTTCAGTTTCGAGGACAGTGCCGCGCCGCATGAGGACACCGGCGGCGCCTGAGCCGGCCCCTCGTCCGACACCTTCCGCTGTCTGACCCGTTGCGCGTCCCCGCCATCAGCGGGGCGGAGGCAGGCCGGAATAGCCTCGAAGCCGCATCCGCCCCCTGTTCAGCAGCGCTGTCCCGGGGGAGACGCGACACGGGCTGACGCAGCGACATCTTCACATGGAAGGCCGGCGCCCTCGTTGGGTGACTGTTTTCAGGGCATTCGCGGCAAAACCTGCATGTTAAATGTGCAATTGCCCGCGAGGCCCGGGCTTTCACGCGGTCACTTGGCCGTGAATGTAGGAAAAAACTGCCGAACCGGCGTTCATCGAAACGCGCCGCGCAAGACGGCGTGAAAGCAAAATGTGCGGTGGCTTCCAATCTGGCGGTTCGGTCACCATCGCACGGAGAAGCAACTTTTATAAAAAGTCGCTCGGGGAGATATAGGACGGTTAGCCCGCGGTTCCAACCGTGGCCGATCCCCTGTGCCCGAGGCGGCACCATGAAGGGGAATACCATCCAATGTCGCATTTCAAGAAAATGATGCTGAGCGCGACCGCGGCCACGGCCCTGATGTCGGGCGCGGCGATGGCGCAGGACGACACGATCAAGGTCGGCATCCTGCACTCGCTTTCCGGCACGATGGCGATCTCGGAAACCACGCTGAAGGACACCATGCTGATGCTCATCGAGCAGCAGAACGCCAAGGGCGGCGTCATGGGCAAGCAGCTGGAAGCGGTGGTTGTCGATCCTGCCTCCGACTGGCCGCTCTTCGCCGAAAAGGCGCGCGAGCTGCTGACCGTGTCCGATGTCGACGTGATATTCGGCTGCTGGACCTCCGTCAGCCGCAAATCCGTCCTGCCGGTGATCGAGGAACTGAACGGCCTGCTGTTCTACCCGGTCCAGTACGAGGGCGAGGAAAGCTCCTACAACGTGTTCTACACCGGCGCCGCGCCGAACCAGCAGGCGATCCCGGCCACGGATTACTACCTGGAGGAACTGGGCGTCGAGAAGTTCGCCCTGCTGGGCACCGACTACGTCTATCCCCGCACCACCAACAACATTCTCGAATCCTACCTGATGGACAAGGGGATCGCGGAGGAAGACATCTTCGTCAACTACACCCCCTTCGGCCATTCCGACTGGTCCAAGATCGTGTCGGACGTCGTGGCCCTGGGCGCTGACGGCAAGAAGGTCGGCGTGATCTCGACCATCAACGGCGACGCCAACGTGGGCTTCTACAAGGAACTGGCCGCGCAGGGCGTCTCGGCCGAGGATATCCCCGTTGTCGCCTTCTCCGTGGGCGAAGAGGAACTGTCGGGCTTCGACACCTCTGAGCTGGTCGGCCACCTGGCCGCCTGGAACTACTTCCAGTCCGCCGACACCGCTGAGAACGAAGAGTTCATCGCCGCGTGGAAGGACTTCGCCGGTGAGGACCGCGTGACCAACGACCCGATGGAAGCCCATTACATCGGCTTCAACATGTGGGCGAACGCGGTCGAGGAATCGGGCACCACCGATGTCGACACGGTGATCGAGGCGATGGTCGGCCAGACCTTCCCGAACCTCACCGGCGGCACCGCGGAAATGCTGCCGAACCACCACCTGACCAAGCCGGTGCTGATCGGTGAGATCCTCGAAGACGGCCAGTTCGACATCATCTCGGAAACCGATCCGGTGCCGGGCGACGCCTGGACCGACTTCCTGCCGGAATCCGCGGTGCTGACCTCCGACTGGCCGGGCCTCGACTGCGGTATGTACAACACCGAGACCGAAACCTGCGTGCAGAAACAATCCAACTACTGATCTGACCCCGAACGTCCCGGGCGGAACTTCTTCGCCCGGGTGGTCCGGGCGGGCCGGCACCCTCCTCCCTGCCGTCCCGCCCGGCTCGCTGACCTTCCGCCGCAGGACCAAAATGCCCAAACGTCTCATTCAGGTTGTCGCGACGCTGCTGATCGCGTGTGCCGCCTTCGTCCTGCCGGTGCCGTCGGCCCTGGCCCAGACTGACAGCGCCGAGGACGCCGCCTCGCTCCAGCCGATCCTGCAGGAGCAGGCGGAGCTTTTCCTCGACAGCTCCCGCCGTACGATCCAGCCCGCCATCGACGCCGTGGCCGCATCCGGCCTGCCGCAGGCGCCGGATTTCCTGGTCGCCTGGGCGGAGCGCGAGATCTGGGTGAACGAGGCCGACCTGACCTTCTACCGCGTGACCCGTGACGACGACCGCATCTATCACCTCTTCGACGTCGATACCGGCGCCGAGGTGATGACGCTGGAGGACGACGATGGCTACGAGGACCTGCGCCCAAATTCCGGCATCCGGGGCCTGATCGGGGCCGCGCTGGTGCGCTTCCAGCTGGAGGATCCCGATCCGGCCATCCGCGCCGAGGCGCTGGACAGCATCGACCGCAACGGCGAGGCCAGCCACCTTGGCCCCCTGCGCGCCTCCATCGACAGTGAGACGGACCAGGGCCTGCGCGCCCGCAAGGAACAGCTGCTGACCCTGCTGACCATCGGCTATGCCGACGACAAGGTCGACCGGATCGCGGCCATCGAAAGCGTCGCGGGCAACCTGGATGTTGCGGTGCGCGCGGCGTTGAACCCGCTGGTCGCCACCACCCGCAGCGCGGCCACGGATCTGCCCGAGGGCCGCAACATCGCCCGAGAGCTGCGTCCCGGCTCCGAGGCGCTCCCCCGCACCGAAGCCTACCAGTTGCTGGTCGACGAGGGGCTGGCGCCGCCGCTGGTCTCCTCCGACGATCTGCGCAGCACCCTGGCCGATCATATCGAGGACGGCGCCGTGGCCGGCGTTCCGCTCTCCGAACTCTCGAATCCGGCCGCCCGCGATCGGGCCTTCGACGCGCTGGTGGCCGAGGGGCTGGTGGAGCCGGCGGCGACCGAGGCCGACATCGACAGCTCCCTGGCCGATCATGTCTTCTATGAAACCTATGCCGAAGCCGATGCCGAGGTGACCGGCGCCGCCAATGCCGCGCTGGCCTCGATCTCGCGCATGGTGGCGCTGAACCAGGTGTTGGACCTGGCGCTGGATGCGTTGTCGCTCGGTTCGATCTACTTCCTGGCGGCCATCGGCCTGGCCATCACCTTCGGCGTGATGGGGGTCATCAACATGGCCCATGGCGAGTTCATCATGATGGGCGCCTATACCGGCTACGTGCTGCAACAGGTGATCCCCGATTATACCGTGTCGATCCTCGTCGCGATCCCTACGGCCTTCGCGGTGACCTTCGCCGCCGGCGTCGCCATGGAGCGGCTGGTGATCCGCTGGCTCTACTCCCGCCCGCTGGAAACCCTGCTGGCCACCTTCGGCGTCTCCATCGCGCTGCAACAGCTGGCCAAGAACATCTTCGGCACCCAGGCCCGCCCGCTGACCTCGCCCGACTGGCTGAACGGATCCTGGGTGATGAACGACATCGTCGGCATCAGCTACATCCGCATCGCCATCTTCGTGCTGGCGCTGATCTTCCTCGCTCTCTTCCTCTTCATGATGAAGAAGACGCGCCTTGGCCTGGAAACCCGCGCGGTGACCCAGAATCCGAAGATGGCCGCCTCCATGGGGATCAACCCCGACCGGGTGAACATGCTGACCTTCGGCCTGGGCTCCGGCATCGCCGGCATCGCGGGCGTCGCCATCGGGCTCTATGCTCAGGTCACCTCGGAAATCGGCCAGCAGTACATCGTGCAGAGCTTCATGACCGTGGTCGTGGGCGGTGTCGGCAACATCTGGGGCACGCTTCTGGGCGCCACGATGATCGGCTTCCTGCAGAAGGGGATCGAGTGGGTCTACCCGTCCAACACCCTGGCGGCCCAGACCTACATGATCGTCTTCATCATCATCTTCATCCAGTTCCGCCCCCGCGGCATCATCGCCCTCAAGGGCCGCGCAGCCGGAGATTGACCCCCATGTTCCAGTACCACCCCCCCGCCAATCTCGACCGCCCGCCGCTGCCCGTCATCGACGGCGGCCGCCCGGACAATGATGAGGAGGGCAGCTCGTGATCTCCCTCACCACCCCTTTGGCGGGCCTGATCTTCGCGCCCCTCCCTGTTCATCCGACGGCCGGAAATACTCCGGGGTGCGGCGCCCCCGGCGCCGGGGGGCAGCGCCCCCCCGCGACCCCCGCGACGGAGGCCCCCGCATGAGACAGAGCTTCATCGCCCGCAACCCGTCGGTCCTGATCTTCCTCGCCTGCCTCGCGGTCTTCACCCTCGCGGTGACGCTGATGTCGCACGCGCTCGGCGCCGAGATGATCTCGACCTCCTTCATCAAGACGCTGGGCCGCACCCTCTGCCTCTGCCTCGTGGCCATCGCCATGGATCTGGTCTGGGGCTACTGCGGGATCCTGTCGCTCGGCCATTTTGCCTTCTTCGGGCTGGGCGGCTACATGATCGGCATGTGGCTGATGTACGCCCGGACCGAGATCATCGTGGCCGAAAGCCTGGCCAATGCCGCCATACCACCCACGCCGGATGAGGTGCGCGATGCCATCGGCAGCCAGATCTTCGGCGTCGTCGGCAGCTCGGACTTCCCCGCGATCTGGGCCTTCGCCCATTCCCTGCCGCTGCAACTGGCGCTGGTGGTGCTGGTGCCGGGGCTGCTGGCGCTGGTGTTCGGCTGGCTGGCCTTCCGCTCGCGCGTCACCGGCGTCTATCTGTCGATCCTGACCCAGGCGATGACCCTGGCCCTGTCGCTCTACCTCTTCCAGAACGAAAGCGGGCTGCGCGGCAACAATGGCCTGTCGGGTCTGCAGAACCTGCCGGGCGTGGAGGCGGGGCAGGACTGGATCTCCCTGTGGTTCCTCTGGGCCTCCGCGCTGGCGCTCGGCCTGGGCTATGTGCTCTGCGCCTGGGTGGTCTCGGGCAAATTCGGCTCGGTAGTGCGCGGCATCCGCGATGACGAGGCACGGGTGCGCTTCCTCGGCTACTCGGTCGAGGGCTACAAGCTCTTCATCTTCACCTTCACGGCCATCATCGCCGCCGTGGCCGGCGCCCTCTACTACCCGCAGGCGGGCATCATCAACCCGGGCGAAGTGGCGCCCATTGCCTCGATCTACTTGGCGGTCTGGGTCGCCATCGGCGGGCGCGGGCGGCTCTACGGCGCGGTGATCGGCGCGGCGGTGGTCAGCCTCGTCTCAACCTGGTTCACCGGCGGCATGGTGCCCTCGATCCCGCTGGGGGTCTACACCGTCGACTGGGTGGACTGGTGGCTGGTCCTGCTGGGCCTCAGCTTCGTTCTGGTCACGCTCTTTGCGCCCAAGGGCATCGGCGGGCTGGTCGATCTGGTCTCGGCCCGCGTGGCCCCTGATCGCCACGGCGCCGACTACGGCCCCGACAAGGGCGCCCTGCGCGAAGAGGAGGGCCGGAAATGAGCGCGCTTCTAGAAGTCTCCGGCGTCTCCGTCAGCTTCGACGGGTTCAAGGCGATCAACAACCTCAGCTTCTCTATCGGTGAGGCGGAGCTGCGCGCCATCATCGGCCCCAATGGGGCCGGCAAGACCACCTTCATGGATATCGTCACCGGCAAGACGAAACCGGATGAGGGCAAGGTGCTGTGGGGGGAGCTGTCGCGCAACCTGCTGAAGATGCGGGAATCGAAGATCGCCCAGGCCGGGCTGGGGCGGAAATTCCAGCGTCCCACGGTCTTCGAGGACCAGTCGGTCTTCGACAACCTGCTGATGGCGCTGAAGAACCCGCGCGGCGCCTTCGCCTGCCTCTTCTACCGCCCGACCCGCGCCGACCGCGCCCGGGTGGGCGAACTGGCCGAAGAGGTGGGCCTGGCCGCCTTCCTGTCGCGCACCTCTGGTGAGCTGTCGCACGGACAGAAGCAATGGCTGGAGATCGGCATGCTGCTGGCGCAGGAGCCGCGCCTGATGCTGGTCGACGAACCCGCCGCCGGCATGACGCTGGCGGAACGCGAACATACGACTGACCTGCTGGTGTCGCTGGCCAGGACCCGCGCCGTGGTGGTTGTGGAACATGACATGGAATTCGTCCGCCGCCTCGGTTGCAAGGTGACCGTACTGCACGAGGGATCGGTGCTGGCCGAAGGCTCTATCGATCATGTCACCGCCGACCCGCGGGTCATCGAAGTTTACCTGGGGCGCTGAGATGCTGGAAGTGAACGGACTGACCCTCCACTACGGTCAAAGCCAGATCCTGAACGGGATCGACCTCTCTGCCGCCCAGGGGCAGGTGACCTGCATCATGGGCACCAACGGGGTGGGCAAGACCTCTCTGCTGAAGGCCATTTCGGGGACGCACCCGCGCTCGGGCGGAACCATGGCGCTGGATGGCGAGGATCTGGGGCGGCTGCCCGCCCATATGTTGGCGCAGAAGGGGATCGGCTATGTGCCCCAGGGGCGGATGATCTTCCCGCTCTTGACGGTGCAGGAGAACATGGAGACGGCCTATGCCTGCCTGCCGCGGTCCGAACACCACATACCCGACGAGATCTACGAGCTGTTTCCGATCCTGAAGGATTTCCTGAACCGGCGCGGCGGCGACCTGTCGGGCGGGCAGCAGCAACAGCTGGCCATCGCCCGGGCCATGCTGACCAAGCCGAAGCTGCTGCTGCTGGACGAACCGACGGAGGGGATCCAGCCCAACATCATCCAGCAGATCGGCCGGGTCATCGAATACCTGCGCGACCGGGGGGACATGGCGATCGTGCTGGTCGAGCAGTATTTCGAGTTCGCCTATGGACTGGCGGACAAGTTCTACGTGCTGCGCCGTGGCGCGGTCACGGCGTCGGGCAGCAAGTCCGAGCTGACCAAGGACGAGCTGATGGCCGAGGTGTCCGTCTGAAGTGACGCCCGGGCGCTCCGCTCCGTCGCGCGGTGCGCGACACCCCCACCGGGCGGATCGGGCGCGAAGACGATACTAGACTTCCACCCAGATTGTCACCGGGCCGTCGTTCGTGAGACTGACCTGCATGTCGGCGCCGAAACGGCCCGTCTCGACGGGGATGCTCTCCTGCTCCGCCAGCGCCTTGGCGAAATGCTCGTACAAGGCGCGGCCGTCCTCCGGCGCGGCGGCCGCGGAAAAGCCGGGGCGGTTGCCGCGCGAGGTGTCGGCGGCCAGGGTGAACTGGCTGACCACCAGCGCTGACCCCTCGATGTCCCGGAGGGAGCGGTTCATCTTGCCGGCCTCATCCTCGAAGATGCGCAGCTTTGCGACCCGCGCCGCCAGCTTCTCCGCCTGGGCCGTCGTGTCGCCCTGCATGGCGCAGACCAGGATCATCAGGCCGCGCCCGCAGCGTCCCACCGTTTCGCCGTCGATCTCGACCTTCGCCTCGTTCACCCGTTGCAGCAATGCCCGCATCGCATCTCTCCTTCTTTTTCCAAGGCCTAGCCGATCCGGGGAGGCGGCGCGAGGGGGGCGCCGCGGGCGAAATGCCCGGGGTTCAAGATCGGGGAAAGGAAAAGCGCCGAGGATGCTTGCATGTTGCCGTGATGAGGAGGTGTGACATGTTCTATCGACCCGACCTGATCGACGAACTGGAAGCGGCGCGAGATGCGCTGGACCGCTGGCGCGACCTGCATCTGGAAATGGCCCTGCGCCTGCGGCGCGGACGCCGCTCTGGCCTGGTGCATCTGCGCTCGCAGGATGAAAGCCAGTGCCGGCTGGGACGGTGCCTGGGGGAGATGCGGCGGCAGGCCCCCTCCGATCCCTATGTGGCCGAGCTTTGCCTGCTGCACGATGATTTCCACGCCTATGCCGGCGCGGTGCAGCGCATGATCGAGCAGGGCCGGGCCGACGCGGCGATTGCGGCCCTGACGGGGATGGAATTCGAGGGGCGGCGTGGCGCGCTGACCGATCGGATCACCGAACTTCTGGCCGAAGCCGCCTGACCCGGTGCCCCCCGCAGGCTGGTAAGCCTGCGGTCAGAGCGTGCTGGCGTCCGCGGTGACCTCCGGCATCAGCTCTGCCGCGATCTGCTCGATGATCGGGTGGGCTTCGTCCAGCGACATGCCCGGGCGCAGTCGGCTGTCGTAGAGGATCTCCAGCATCATCTCGTCCTGAGCCGTCAGCAAGGCGAACTCGCCATCGTCGTTGAAGATGGAGGGACGCGCGGCACGGCTGTCGTTGCGCAGGCCAAGGCCCTGGGCGATCTCCTCGTGGAAACAGGCGCGGCGCATCAGCTCCGGCAGCTCAGCCCGCACCAGGGCGACTGCCAGGTCATAGGTCGCAGGGTTGCCCGCCGCGGCAAAGCCCATCACCAGGCAGGGGATGTCGCGGGGCAGGGTGCGCAGGGTGTTCCTCGTGCTTGCCGACAGGTTGGGCACGAGGCTGCGTAGCTCGGCAATGGCCTCTTCGCGGTCGTCTTCGCCCATCACCAGCACGTGGAAATTGCCGCCCGGACCGGTGCCCAGTCCGATCGAATGGCCCGTGGCGTGGGCCAGGCGGCGGGCGTAGCCGCGCAGGACCGCGCGGTCATCGTCCCGGGTCGCCTCGTCGACGGAGGTGCCGAAGGTGACCCGCATCCGCACAGGTTGCTGCCAGCGCAGCAACTGGCCCGGCATGCCGTCGCCGGCGGCCAGCCCGGCCCCGGGGCGGTGTTCGCTGTAGAAGGCGATCCGTTCGAAGTTGCGCACCAGGTCGTCGCGATCATGGGCCGCTTCGGCGTCGCCGCCGCCGTCCTGGCGCAACAGCCCGGCGGCCAGATCCCGGGTCTGGGCCTCGGCGTAATAGGCCGCCAGCAGGCGGCTTTCGACCGAGGCGACCTCGGGCCGTGCGGCGGTTTCGGTGCGCGGAACGGGGCGCAGGCTTTCCTGTGGCGGGCCCTTCGGGCCGAAGAGGTCGGCCATGTCGGTACAGCCCGACAGCAGAAGCGGCAGGGTCAGGCCGAGGGCCAGCGGACGGATCCGCGAGGACCAGCGCTCGGCGCCCCTCCGCCGCCCGGATGAGCGCGGATCTGCGGACCGCGAAAGACCGCCTGCGGGCGGCTCTGCCTTGTCTGTCATGACCGTTCGGCCCCCACCGAGTACGATTTACACGCTTCCCCATACGACAGGACGGCCTTTGTGGAAAGGACCGCCCCCCTCGGGCGGGGTGCCGTCGCCCCCTGTCTGGGCGGGGTTTCGCCGGTCCGTGAACGTATCGGGAGGCGCCGGGCGGGACGGGGTCAGGGTTTCGGCGGATGGCCGCCGGCGGACAGGTCGGCCAGCGCCTGTGCCATCTGATGCAGGGCCTCTCGCGCCATCTCCTGACGGGCCTGTCCCTGTTCGGCGAGGGCCTGGCCCTGCAGAAGGGCGGTCAGGCAATGGTCGTGGCGCGCTATCTCCTGTGGGCCGGGCTGGGTGGTTTCTGCGGCGCGGGCGCAGTCAGGCAGCGCGCGGCTCAGAAGGTCCGAGAGATGCCCCAGCAGGCGCTTGTCTTCCTCCTGCGCCAGCCGCACCAGCGGCAGCGCCTGCGCCACCCGGTGACGTGTGGCGGCCATCTCCTCCAGCCGCCGTTCCAGCACGTCGCAGCAGGGCGGGGGCACCGCTAGGGTGGCTGGGTCCGGCTGGCGGGGCATGGCCAGTTCCAGCCGCGCCAGGCGCAGGCATTCCTTCCCGGCGGCCAGGTCCAGGGCCAGGGCGTCGTAGTGGTCCAGCCCCTGTTCATAGAGCATATCCAGCCGCCGCAGGCGCGCCATCAGGTCACGGTGTCGCCGAAGCAGGTCCTCGGCCAGCCGCCCGACCTGGCGCCAGGCCTCCGCCGCCTGCCGGCCTGCGCGGGGCGCGGGGCGGCGGCGCAGCCTTTGCCACAGCGTGAGGCGGGCTGACGCGGTATCGGGCGCAGAGGCGGCGCCGGACTGGGTCGCGGCCAGCGCCCGGGCCAGGGCCGTCAGGTCCCCCGCGATATGGGTATTCTCCCCGGCGTCCAGGGCGAGCAGCATTTCGCGGCTGATCCGCCCCAGCCCGTCATCCCCGGCGCGCCCGAACCCGCGCAGGGCCTCGGCATCTGCCATGTCCAGATCGGCCATCCGCGCACGGATCTGGTCGGCAAAGGCATCGCTGACCGCCTCCAGCGACAGGGCACTGTGCGCGGGGGAGGGTTCGGGCAATTCCAGCGCCGAGACGGCGTCGACCTCGGATCGGGTCGCACTGGCGGCCTGGCGGAGGGCCTCCAACATCTGCTGCTCTCCTCCTGTTCATCGCGCCCGACGGAGGGCCGGCCCCCCGGCCTTCGCGGCGCGCGGGATGGACCGACACCTCTCGCGGGTGTCTCACAGCCAAAGCACCGGAATGTAACAAATCCTTGGTCGATGTCCGGCGCTGCGGTGTCGGAGCAGGTTAGCCCCTGACCACGGGCAGGTGAAACCCCTGGCCCGCCGGAAACCGGGCCAGACGGGGCGCACCAGGAGGATTGTCACCAAACTGTCAGAAGAGGGGCCCCGGACGGAGCGGCGCCTAGCGCGATCCGCGCGGCGGCTTTCCGTTGCCGGGCCGTCCCTTGTGGGGGCCGCTGCGCGGGCCCGAGGGGCCGCCGGTGTCGCGGCGCGGGCTACCCTTGCCGCCCTGCGGCCTGCCGGCATCGCCCTTGCCACCGAAGGGCGCGGCGCCACCGGGCTTGCGGCCCGACCGTCCATCCTCCCGCGCGCTGTCCGCAGATCGCCCGTCACGGGCGCCGCCCTTGCCACCGCGCAGCTCGGCGCGGCCGATCAGCCCGCCTTTGCCGCCGCGCGTCCCCTTGCCTGCGCGGGTCTCCTTGGCGCCGGACCGGGGGCCTTGCCCGGCAAAGCCGCGCGTGCCGCTGTCGGCCTCCGCGCCCTTGCGGGGCAAGCGTTTCGGGCGGGGGGCGGCGTCGGGGTCGATCTCCAGCCCCAGCTGGTCACGCAGGACGCGCGGGCGCAGCTCCTCGACCTCACCGGCCTTCAGGGTGCCTAGCTGGAAGGGGCCGTAACTCACGCGGATCAGCCGGTTCACCGTCAGGCCGATGTTTTCCATGGCGCGGCGGATCTCGCGGTTGCGGCCCTCGCGCAGGCCGACGGTCAGCCAGGCATTGGCGCCCTGCTGCCGGTCCAGGGTGACCTGCATGGGCTGGAAGTGTTCGCCGTCGACCACTACGCCGTCGCGCAGGGGGGCGAGGGTGGCATCGGTCGGCGCGCCCTTGACCCGCACGCGGTACTTGCGCACCCAGCCGGTCTCGGGCAGCTCCAGCCGCCGTTTCACCTCACCGTCGTTGGTCAGCAGCAGCAGCCCTTCGGAGTTGAGGTCGAGCCGGCCCACGCTCATCACCCGGGGCAGATCCTCGGGCAGGGCGTCGAAGACGGTCTCGCGGCCCTGTTCGTCCTTTGCGGTGGTCACCAGCCCCGTGGGCTTGTGGTAGAGCCAGACGCGCGGCGGTTCCGCCGGGCCGAGCGGCTTGCCGTCCACCACGATCTTGTCTTTGCCGGTGACGTTCAGCGCCGGGCTGGTGATGACCTTGCCGTTCACGCTGACGCGGCCTGCCTCGATGATCTTCTCCGCATCGCGACGGCTGGCCACGCCCGCGCGCGCCATGACCTTGGCGATCCGGTCGGATCCGCTGCCCTGCGGGGCGGCGGCGACAGGGGCGCTGTCGGCGGTGGTTGCCCCTTTCGGGCCGGGGCGCCGGGGGCGGCCGGGTTTGGCGGGACGGTCAGGGCGGGGGCTGCCGGGGCGGGGGCCGCCGGGGCGCGTCGGTTTTTTCGGGCTCATGTCCCGGCTCTAGCGCAGCTTGGGCGCTTGCGAAAGCATTCATCGCGCGCCAGACAGGGGCATGAGCGTCACGCAGCCCCCCTTCACCTCCCACATGGACGCGGCCCTGGACGAGGCCAGTGCGGCTGCGGCGCGCGGCGAGGTCCCCGTGGGCGCGGTGCTGGTCGCCCCCGATGGGCGGGTCGTGGCCCGGGCCGGCAACCGTACGCGGGAGCTGTCGGATCCCACGGCCCATGCCGAGGTCCTGGCGATCCGCGCCGCCTGTGCCGCTGCCGGGTCGGAGCGGCTGCCGGGCCATGTGCTCTACGTCACGCTGGAGCCCTGCCCCTTCTGTGCTGCGGTGATTTCCGCGGCCCGGATCGCGCGTGTGGTCTATGGGGCAGCGGATCCCAAGTCCGGTGGGGTGGCCCAGGGGCCGCGCATCTTCGCCCACCCCCAGGCGCATCACGTGCCGGAGGTGATCGACGGAATCGCCGCCGCCGAGGCCGAAGCCCTGTTGAAGAACTTCTTCGCGGCGAAGCGGTGAGGGGAAGGGGGGCTCTGCCCCCGTCCGCTGACGCGGACTCCCCCGGAGTATTTTTGACGACGTGAAGGAACAGGGGAGGTGTTTGACCGGTGCCTGTGGCGCGGGGGGCGGAGGTTGCACGCTCTCCATTAAAAAAGGAGGGCGCCACTGCGGCGGCGCCCTCCTGTCTTCACCTTGTTTCAAATACTCATGGCGTGCCGGGGCAGCCCGTCTCAACGGATCCGTTCGGGGGCAACCGTCGAGCCGGGCGACTGGCGCCTCAGCCGCGGAAGAAGCCTTCGTAGATCGGCTCCAGCGTGCCCTGCTCGAAGAGCGAGGAGACGGAGGTGCCGTTCCAGATGTTCAGGATCGCCTGGGCGAACATCGGGGCGGTCGGCAGCACGCGGATCTTCTCACATGCGGCGACCGGTTCGGTGGCGGCGATGGAATCGGTGATCACCAGGTTCTCCATCACGGAGTTGGTGATCCGCTGCACCGCGGGGCCGGACAGAACGCCGTGGGAGATATAGGCGTGCACTTCCTTCGCGCCGAAGTCGAGCAGAAGCTCTGCCGCCTTGCACAGGGTGCCGGCGGTGTCGCACATGTCGTCGACGATGACGCAGATCTTGTCCTTCACATCGCCGATGACGGTCATCTCGGCCACTTCGCCGGGCTTCTCGCGGCGCTTGTCGACGATGGACAACGGCGCATTGATCCGCTTGGCCAGTTCGCGGGCGCGGGCCACGCCGCCGACGTCCGGGGACACGACCATGATCTCGTCGATGCGGTCCTTGAACTTCTCCTTGATGTCCAGGGCGAAGATCGGGCTCGCGTAGAGGTTGTCGACCGGAATGTCGAAGAAGCCCTGGATCTGCGCGGCGTGCAGGTCCATGGTCAGGACACGTTCCACGCCGGCCTCGACCAGCATGTTGGCGACCAGCTTGGCCGAGATGGGCGTGCGGGCCTTGGTGCGGCGGTCCTGGCGGGCATAGCCGAAGTAGGGGATCACGGCGGTGATGCGGCTGGCCGAGGAGCGACGCAGGGCGTCGGTCATGATCAGCAGTTCCATCAGGTTGTCGTTGGCGGGGTTCGAGGTCGACTGGATCACGAACATGTCCTCGCCGCGGACGTTCTCGAAGACCTCGACGAAGATCTCGCCGTCGTTGAAGCGTTCGACCCGCGCGTCGACCAGGCCGACGTTCATGCCGCGGTGCATCGACATGCGGCGCGCGATCGAGGTCGCAAGCGGCATGTTCGAATTCCCCGCGATCAGCTTGGGTTCGATGATATTCGGCATGAGGATGTCTCCGGGAGGCAGCAGGCCCGACAGGGCAGGGGATGACAGATTCGTGACGTTGAACACGCCTTAGCACCCCGGTAACGTCTTGCCAAACCACGCTGCAGGGGAGGGCCGCCAGGATGTCGCGGACCATTGACTACTATTTCACGACGATCTCGCCTTGGGCCTATCTGGCCGGCGACGGGTTGGAACGGATCGCGGCCGAGCATGAGGCCCAGATCCGCTACAAACCCGTTGATCTGATGGCGGTTTTTGCCCGCAGCGGCGGGCAGCCCTTGGGCGAGCGGCCACCCGCGCGGCAGGCGTACCGGATGCAGGAGTTGCGCCGGGCCAAGGCGAAGACGGGTATGGACCTGGTGCTGGAGCCGGCGTTTTTCCCGACCAACCCCGCGCCGTCCTGCTACGCCATCATCGCCGCGGATCGGGCGGGCGGCGGTGACACTGGCCTGCTGGTGCGTCTTCTGATGCGCGCCTGCTGGGCGGAGGAAAAGAACATTGCCGAGGATGACGTGATCCGTGCGGCCCTGGAGGCGGCGGGGTTTGATCCCGGCCTGGCCGACAGCGGGCTGCTGACCGGGGCCGAAACCTTCCTGCGCTACACCGAGGAGGCGGTGACGGAGGGGGTGTTCGGCTCCCCCTTCTACATCGTCGACGGGACCGAGCGGTTCTGGGGTCAGGACCGGCTGGCGGACCTGGACGCCTACCTTGCGGGGCGGCTGGGATGAGTGACGCCTTGGACGGGATCGGCCTGCGCACCTGGGGGCAGACGGGCCGCAAGCTGTTGATGATCCACTGTTCCCTGGCGCATTCCGGGGCTTGGGGCGGGGTCGCCCAAGCGCTGGACGGGCTGGCGCAGATGCGCGCCTTCGACCTGCCGGGGCACGGGCGCAGTGCCGATTGGGACCCCGCGCAGAGTTTCCAGGAACAGGCCCGTGACATGGCGGTGCGGGTGATCGAGGACTGGGGCGGCGGGCCGGTGGACCTGGTCGGCCACAGTTTCGGGGCCACCGTGGCGCTTCGGCTGGCGGTGGACCGGCCGGACCTGGTGCGCTCTCTGGCGCTGTACGAACCCGTCTTCTTCACCGCGGCCTTCCGGGCCTTTCCGGGCATGGAGGCGCAGCATGATCGCGACCTCGCCGATTTCGCCACTGCCTTTGCCGCAGGCGACCGGGAAGGGGCTGCGCGGGCCTTCATGCGGGTCTGGGGCGATGGTCGCCCCTGGGCGTCGCTGCCCGAGGCGCAACGGGCTGGCTTCGTGGCGCGCATCCATCTGATCGACGCGATCCGGGATACGAATTACGGCGATCCGGCCGGTATGCTGTCTGAAGGCAAGCTGGCCGCCCTGGACCTGCCGGTGTTGCTGATGGATGGCGCCGACAGCCCGATCTTCGCGCCGCGGATCAACGAGGCGCTGCTGGCCGAGATCCCCGGCGCGCGGCGCCAGGTGGTGGCCGGGGCGGCGCACATGGGGGTGCTGACTGCGCCCGAGGCGGTGGCTTCGCTGCTCAAGGCGTTCCTTGATCTCGAAGGCGCTGCGCCGTCGGCCCTGCCTGCGGGTGCCTGATTGGGGGGCAGAGCCTGCGACTGGCGGCAGAAACCATTTTCACTTTCTATACATTCTCGACGAAAAGCGAAAACGGTTGCTTGTTGAGGCTTTAGATGAACTCAAGACGACAAGGGGTTTTACTTTCAGGATGAATCTACGCAAAGGGCGCGCGACCTGCTGTCGTGCGCCTTTTCAAATCTTGATCTGACGCGATGAAGCCGGTCCTTGGCGGCTCAGCCCGCGGCGATGTTGAGGAAACGGGTGATTTCCTCTTCCGGCAGGGACCAGTCGCAGACGAAACGCGCCTGCAGCATGGTGTCATCCGGACCCTCGACCGACCCGTCCAGGTAGTAGACGGCCCCGGCTTCCTGCAGGCGGCGATGCATCGCGCGTGGCAAGGAGGCGAAGAGGATGTTGGCCTGCGGCTCCTGCAGGAAGGAGGCGCCCAGGGCGCGAAGCCCCTCAGCCAGCAGTCCCATCCGCGCGTTGGAGCGGCGGGCCAGGTCCAGCCAGAGGTCGTCAGCCAGGTAGGCCTCCATCTGGGCGGAGAGGTAGCGGTGCTTGGAGAAGAGGTGGGCGCCACGCTTGCGCCGCAGCTCGAACTCCCAGGCCTTCTCGGGATCGAAGAAGATCACCGCCTCGACACCCACGCAGCCGTTCTTGGTGCCGCCAAAGCTGACGGCGTCGACACCGGCGCGCCAGGTCATTTCGGCCGGGGTGCAGCCCAGGGCGACCAGCGCATTGGCGAACCGCGCCCCGTCGAGGTGCGTCGGCTGGCCGGCGCGGCTGGCGATGCTGGCCAGGTCCGCGATCTCGGCACAGGTGTAGATCCGGCCCTTCTCGGTCGCCTGGGTGATCGACAGCGGCCCGGGCTGGGCGCTGTGCACGGTGATGTCCGGGCTGCCGCCCATGGCGGCGGCCAGAAGTGCCGGGTCGATCTTGTCGCTGTCACCGACAGGGCAGAGCTTGCCGGCGCCCATGTAGAACTCGGGCGCGTTGCACTCGTCCTCGTTGATATGGGCCACGGGAGTGCAGAAGACCTGCTGCCAGGGCTGAGACAGCGTAGCCAGCGCCAGGGAATTGGCGGCGGTGCCGGTGGCGACCAGGTGCACAACGGCGTCCGGAGCCTCGAAGATTTCGCGCAGGCGGGCGCGCACACGGGTCATGATCTCGTCATTGCCGTAGGGCATGGCGAAGCCCTCGTTGGCGCGGATCATCGCCTCGGTGATCGAGGGGTGGGCGGGCCCGGCGTTGTCGGATGCAAAGAACATCAGAGCGGCTCCTCTATGATGTGGTCCTCCCAGTCGTCGTCATCCACCTCGAACTCGGGCACGGTCAAGTTGCGGACCGAGACCCCGGCGCGATGCACGCTTTCTGGATCGCCGGAAATCAGAGGATGCCAGTCGTATAGCGGCTGACCTTCATGCAGCAGGCGGTAGGCGCAGGTCTGCGGCATCCAGTAGAGATGGCTTTCCAGCGTCTTGGCCGTCAGGGTGATGCATTCGGGGACGAACTGGTGGCGGATCGGGTACTGCGAGCAGAGGCAGCTTTCCCCGTCCAGCAGGCGGCAGGCCACGCGGGTCAGGGCCACGTCGCCCGTTTCCTCGTCTTCCAGCTTGTTCAGACAGCACTTGCCGCAGCCGTCGCACAGCGCTTCCCATTCGCGCTGCGTCATCTTCTTCAGGGGCACGTGCTCCCAGAAGCGGTCGCGCAGGCCGGTGCGGTCGATGGCATCGCTCATAGCGCCGCCAGGATCTCGCGCGCCTGGGCGCAGTCGCGGTCCATCTGATCTATAAGCGCCTGAATCCCGTCGAATTTCATCTCTGGACGCAGGAAGTCGACCAGGCCTACGGAAATCTCGCAGCCATAAAGGTCACCGCGGAAATCGAAGAGGTAGCTTTCCAGGTTCGGCTCTTCTCCGTCGAACATCGGTCGCATGCCGAGGTTGGCGGCGGAGAGGTAGCTGCCCTTATGCGGGCCGGTCAGCACGTCAACCAGCGCGGCGTAGATGCCGAAGCGCGGACGGTGCAGGCCGCTGATCGCCATGTTGGCGGTCGGGAAGCCCAGGTCGCGCCCACGCTGGTCGCCGCGAATGACGGTGCCCTCGATCCGGTGCCAGTGGCCCAGCATGGCGGCGGCGTCACGCGGGCGGCCCTCGGCCAGGGCCGTGCGGATCTCTGTCGACGAAATCTCCCGTTCGCCACTTTCCAAAAGCTGCGCAACGGAGACGCCGAAACCGTACTTCTTGCCGAATTCTTTCAGTATTTCCACATTTCCGGCGCGCTTGGCGCCGAAGTGGAAATCGGCGCCCACGACGACGTGGCGCAGGCCCAGGCCGTTCACGATCACCTTTTCGACGAAGTCCTGCGGCGACAAGGCAGCCAGGGCGTGGGTGAAGCTGAGCTCGTAGAGCATGTCGACCCCCAGCTTTTCCAGCCGGTGCGCGCGGGACGCGGCGTTGGTCAGGCGGAAGGGGGGGCTGTCGGGGGCGAAGACCTGCCGCGGGTGCGGCTCGAAGGTCATGACTCCGAGCGGCGCGCCCAGCGTCTCTGCCTCGGCCCGCGCGATGTCGATCACCGCCTGGTGGCCCAGGTGGACGCCATCGAAATTGCCGATCGCGGCGACGGCGCCCCGGTCGGCATCGGAAACGAAAATGTAATCCCGGACGGTCTTCATGCGCTTTCGCCTACCCCCGAAACCCGGACAAGGCAAGGGGCGGGCAAAGGCCCGCCCCCCTTATGCTTTGCGCAGAGGCGCACAGTGCCTCCGCAAGCCGCTCTTACATCTCGGGATAGAGCGGGAAGTTGGCGCAAAGAGCCTCGACTTCGGCCTTCACCTTGGCCTCGACCTCGGCGTTGCCGTCCTCACCGTTCGCGGCCAGCCCATCGACCGCTTCGACGATCCAGTCGGCGATCTGGCGGAACTCGGCTTCCTTGAAGCCGCGGGTGGTGCCGGCCGGAGCGCCCAGGCGGATGCCGCTGGTGACAAAGGGCTTTTCCGGGTCAAACGGCACGCCGTTCTTGTTGCAGGTGATGTTGGCACGGCCCAGGGCGGCCTCGGCGGCCTTGCCGGTCACGCCCTTGGGGCGCAGGTCGGCCAGGCACAGGTGGTTGTCGGTGCCGCCCGAGACGATGTTGATCCCGCCCTTCATCAGCTGGTCGGCCATCGCCTGGGCGTTCTTGACGACCTGGGCCGCGTAGTCCTTGAACTCGGGGCGCAGCGCCTCGCCGAAGGCCACGGCCTTGCCGGCGATCACATGCATCAGCGGGCCACCCTGCAGGCCGGGGAAGACGGCGGAGTTGACCTTCTTGGCGATCGCCTCGTCGTTGGTCAGGATCATGCCGCCGCGCGGGCCGCGCAGGGATTTGTGGGTGGTGGTGGTGACCACGTCCGCGATCCCGATGGGCGAGGGGTGCTGGCCGCCGGCCACGAGGCCCGCGATATGGGCCATGTCGACCATCAGGTAGGCGCCGACCTCATCCGCGATCTCGCGGAAGGCCTGCCAGTCCCAGACGCGGGAATAGGCGGTGCCGCCGGCGACGATCAGCTTGGGCTTGTGTTCCCGTGCCTTTGCCCGGATGTCGTCCATGTCCAGCAGCTCGTCCTGCTGACGCACGCCGTAGGAAACGACGTTGAACCATTTGCCCGACATGTTGACCGGGCTGCCGTGGGTCAGGTGACCGCCGGAGTTCAGGTCGAGACCCATGAAGGTGTCGCCGGGCTTCAGCAGGGCCAGGAAGACGGCCTGGTTCATCTGGCTCCCGGAGTTCGGCTGGACGTTGGCGAAGTTGCAGCCGAACAGCTCTTTCGCGCGCTCGATCGCCAGCTCTTCGGCGATGTCGACGAACTGGCAACCGCCGTAGTAGCGCTTGCCCGGGTAGCCTTCGGCGTATTTGTTCGTCATCACCGAGCCCTGTGCCTGCAGCACGGCCAGGGAGACGATGTTCTCCGAGGCGATCAGCTCGATCTCATGGCGCTGGCGGCCCAGCTCCTTGGTGATGGCGCCGAAGATCTCGGGGTCGCGGGCTTCGAGGGTCTCGGTGAAAAAGCCGGTGTCCGACATGGGCGTTCTCCTTGGTCAGGTTCAGCGCTAGTTAGCGCGCAAGAGGCGCGGTCGGAAGGCCCCAAATCGTCATGATGATCATGAAAAGCGGCGTCGGGCGCAGGTTTCCCGGCGGGGCTGGTGCCTCCGGGACATTTATGCTTGTTTCGGAACCGGATGAGGGCTTTCGGAAACCGGCGTGCGCCGGGGCCCCCGGCCCGCGCTGGAGACGACGACGCATGCCCATCAAGATTGCCTTTACCGCCAGCCGGGGCCAGACCGCCCAGGCCGCGCGCAAGTTGCTGTCGGCGCGCTACGGGACGGTGCCGGAGGCCGAGGCGGACGTGATCGTGGCGCTTGGTGGTGATGGTTTCATGCTGGCCACGTTGCATCGCACCCAGGCGCTGTCAGCTCCGGTCTACGGGATGAATCGCGGCACCATCGGATTTCTGATGAACGCCTTTTCCGAGGACGACCTGGTCGAACGCCTGTCGGGCGCCGAGGAAGAGGTCATCAACCCGCTGCTGATGCGCGCCACCCGGGCCGATGGCAAGGTGCAGGAGGCGCTGGCGATCAACGAGGTCTCGCTGCTGCGCGCCGGGCCCCAGGCGGCGAAACTGCGGATCTCGGTCGATGGCCGCGTGCGCATGGAGGAGCTGGTCTGCGACGGGGCGCTGGTGGCCACGCCCGCGGGCTCGACCGCCTACAACTATTCCGCCCATGGGCCGATCCTGCCCATCGGGTCGGACGTGCTGGCGCTGACGGCCATCGCCCCCTTCCGCCCGCGTCGCTGGCGCGGCGCCTTGCTGCCGAAGGAGGCGACGATCCGCTTCGACATCCTGGAGCCGGAAAAGCGCCCGATCATGGCGGATGCGGACAGCCGCCGCTCCGTCTCCAACGTGCTGTCGGTGGAGATCGGCTCGGAGCCGCGGGTGGAGCATCGCATTCTCTTCGACCCCGGCCACGGGTTGGAAGAACGGCTGATCCGCGAACAGTTTTCCTGACCGAGGGCTCATCGGAAGGCGGCCATTTCCGGCCGATTCCGGCGCCGCGTCATCGAACCGTCACGGAACCTGTCGGGCGGGTGTCGGGTTGATAGGGTGACGGAGGCCGGGACCTCCCGCCACAGATGACCCGAAAGGAGAATTCCGATGAATTGGGATCGTATCGAAGGCAACTGGAAACAGATCAAGGGCGAGGCCATCTCGCAGTGGGGCAAGCTGACCGACGACGACGTGGATGTCGCCAACGGCGATCGCCAGAAACTGGTGGGCCTGGTGCAGGAACGCTACGGCGTGGCCAAGGACGAGGCGGAGCGCCAGGTGGATGAATTCGCGGCCAAGCACGGCGCCTGATCGGCGCTTGGACGCAAGCTGGTGTGAGAACGGGCGGCCCCAAGGGGTCGCCCTTTTGCTGTTCGGCGTCCCGGGGCAGGGTCGTCCAGACTGGCAATGCTGCTGGTGGCCCGACCCTGACGGAAGAAGGAGGGCCCAGGTGGGCGCCCTCCTTCGCTGCCTTGGTCATGCAGGGGCGCCTCTCAGGCGTCCTGCGGTTCGGGGGCGAAGCCGATGGTCTTCAGCGCGGTGGCGATCTCATCCAGGATGGCGGGATCGTCGATGGTCGCCGGCATCTTGAAACTGTCGCCGTCGGCGATTTTCACCATCGTGGCGCGCAGGATCTTGCCCGAGCGGGTCTTGGGCAACCTGTCGACCACGACCGCCTGCTTGAAGGCCGCGACCGGGCCGATCTGATCGCGGACCATGGCCACGCATTCCTTCACGATTTCCGCGTGTTCGCGGGTCACGCCTGCGCTGAGGCAGAGGAAGCCGAGCGGCACCTGGCCCTTCAGCGCGTCCGCGGCACCGATCACTGCGCATTCGGCCACGTCGGGGTGGTTGGCCAGGACCTCTTCCATGGCGCCGGTCGACAGGCGGTGACCGGCCACGTTGATCACGTCATCGGTGCGCGCCATGATGTAGAGATAGCCATCCTCGTCGATCATGCCCGCATCGCCGGTCTCATAATACCCGGGGAAGGTGGTCAGGTAGCTCTTCTTGAACCGGTCTTCGGCATTCCACAGCGTCGGCAGGGTGCCCGGCGGCAGCGGCAACTTGATCGCGATGGCACCCAGTTCGCCCGCGGGCAGGGGGCTGCCGCCCTCGTCCAAGACCTGCACGTCGTAGCCCGGCATCGGCACCGAGGGGCTGCCCGGTTTCACCGGCAGCAGTTCGATCCCCAGCGGGTTGGCCGCGATGGCCCAGCCGGTTTCCGTCTGCCACCAGTGGTCGATCACCGGCACGCCGAAATGTTTCTCGGCCCATTCGATGGTGGCCGGATCGGCGCGTTCGCCCGCCAGGAAGATCGCCTGCAGATCGTGTTTCGCATAGCGCCGGATCCATTCGCCGTCGGGGTCCTCGCGGCGGATGGCACGCAGCGCCGTGGGGGCGGTGAAGAAGCTCTTGATGCGGTTATTCTGGATGATCCGCCAGAAGACGCCCGGGTGGGGCGTGCCGACAGGCTTGCCCTCGAAGACCACGGTGGTGGCTCCCGCGATCAGCGGCCCATAGCAGATATAGCTGTGGCCCACGACCCAGCCCACGTCCGAGGCGGCCCAGAAGCGGTCGCCGGCCTCGATGTTGTAGATGTTCTTCATCGACCAGTTCAGCGCGACCAGATGGCCGGCGGTATGGCGCACGACGCCCTTCGGCTGGCCGGTCGTGCCGGAGGTATAGAGGATATAGGCCGGGTGGTTGCCCTCGACCGGCACGCAATCGGCCGGTTTCACCCCGTACTGGAAGCCGTGCCAGGAGAAGTCGCGCCCCTCGATCAGCTTGGCAACCTCTTGTTCGCGCTGGAAGATTACGCAGAACTCGGGCTTGTGGTCAGCCTGGTCTATGGCGTCGTCCAGCAGCGGCTTGTAATGCACGACCCGGTTGGGCTCCAGGCCGCAGGAGGCCGCGATGATCGCCTTGGGGGTGCAGTCGTTGATCCGCACCGCCAGTTCATGGGCGGCAAAGCCACCGAAGACCACGGAATGCACGGCGCCCAGGCGCGCGCAGGCCAGCATGGCTTCCAGCGCCTCGGGGATCATCGGCATGTAGATGATGACCCGGTCGCCCTTTTCCACCCCGCGCATGCGCAGCGCGCCGGCGAGGCTCGCCACGCGTTTCTGCAGCTCGGCATAGGTGATGCCCTTGGTGGCGTGGGTGATCGGGCTTTCGTGCTGGATCGCGATCTGATCGCCGCGACCGGCCTCGACATGGCGGTCCACCGCGTTCCAGCAGGTGTTCACCATGCCGTCGGCGAACCATTCGCCCGCCGGTTCGGCATCGGCAAAACAGGCCTTGCTGGGCGCCTCAGCCCAGTCGATGCTCTGCGCGGCGTCCATCCAGAATGCTTCGGGGTCCGCCTTCCAGGCGGCATAGACCTCGGAATAGGTCATTGGCCTCCTCCTCCTTAAACCCAATGTCCGGAAGGGTACGGGAGGAGTTCGGCGCGCGGCAAGCGTGCAGGCGCCCCCTGCGGCAACATGGTATGCAGAATTTGCAGGTCCGCCATGTTAGCGCCTGCAAATTTTTGCAAAGTCATTGGGTCTATGCAGAAATCGGCAAAGTCAGCGGGGTTTTGCAAAGTCTGCAAAGTCCTGGCTGCAAATCCTGCGCGGCGAAAGGCATATCTGCCGCGCAGGGATTCGGGTCGGGATGGCCGACGGGATCAGCCGTAGTGGGCGACCGGGGTGCCGGCGATGGCGGCCATGTTCAGCAGCCCGCGTGCAGTGATCGAGGGGCTGACGATATGGGCGCAGTTGCCCATGCCCATCAGGATCGGCCCCACTTCCAGCGCGCCGCCCTTCATCTTCAGGATGTTGCGCACGCCCGAGGCCGCATCGGCCTGGCCAAAGATCAGCACATTGGCAGGCCCCTGGATGCGCGCGCCGGGCAGGACGCGGTCACGCAGCTCCGGATCCAGGGCCGTGTCCACGTTCATCTCGCCCTCGTAGGCGAAATCGCGGGGCTTGGCGTCCAGGATTTCCATCGCGCCACGCAGGCGGCGGGCGGTTTCAGTATCCTGGTTGCCGAACTGCGACCGGCCGCACAGGGCGATCTGCGGGACCAGGCCGAACCGTTTGACGTGACGCGCGGCGCCGATGGCGGATTGCGCGATCTCTTCCGCCGTGGGGTCGGACCAGACATGGGTGTCAGCCAGGAACAGCGGCCCGTCTTCCATGATCATCAGCGACAGGGCGCCGTGCGGCGTGCGATCGGGCCGGCCCAGGATCTGTTCGATGTACTTCAGGTGCCAGCGGTATTCGCCGAAGGTGCCGCAGATCAGGCTGTCGGCCTCACCGCGATGGACCATCACCGCGCCGATGGCGGTGGTGTTGGTGCGCATGATCGCCTTGGCGAGGTCCGGCGTCACGCCACGGCGGGCCATGATCTTGTGATAGGTCTGCCAGTAGTCGCGATAACGCGGGTCGTTTTCCGGGTTCACCACGTGGAAATCCTCGCCCGGGCGGACGGTCAGCCCGGCGCGTTCGCAGCGCGCGGCGATCACGTCGGGACGACCGATCAGGATCGGCTGTTCCGGGGTCTCTTCCAGGATGGCCTGGGCGGCGCGCAGCACGCGGTCGTCTTCCCCATCGGCAAAGACGATGCGCCGCGCGGCGGTGCTGGCGGCCTCGAAGACCGGGCGCATCAGCAGGGCGGACTTGAAGACCGACGAGTTCAGCTTCGCCTTGTAGGCGCTCATGTCCTCGATCGGACGCGTCGCCACGCCGGTTTCCATCGCGGCCTTCGCCACGGCGACGGACACGACGCCCGACAGGCGCGGGTCGAAGGGTTTGGGGATCAGGTAGTCGGCGCCGAAGGTCAGCCGCTCGCCCTGGTAGGCGGCGGACACCTCGGCCGAGGTGGTGGCGCGAGCCAGCGCCGCGATCCCCTCGATACAGGCGATCTGCATCTCGTCGTTGATCTCGGTCGCGCCCACGTCCAGCGCGCCCCTGAAGATGAAGGGGAAGCACAGGACGTTGTTGACCTGGTTGGGAAAATCGCTGCGGCCCGTGGCGATGATCGCATCGGGGGCGACGGCGCGGGCCTCGTCCGGCATGATCTCGGGGGTGGGGTTGGCCAGGGCGAAGATGATCGGGCGCGCCGTCATCTTCTTCACCAGCTCGGGTTTCAGCACACCGGGGCCGGAGAGACCCAGGAACATGTCCGCGCCCTCGATCACCTCCTCCAGCGACCGCTTGTCAGAGGGCTGCGCGAAGGCCGCCTTCTGCGGGTTCATGTCCTCCTCTCGGCCCTCGTAGACCAGCCCGTGGATATCACAGAGCCAGACGTTTTCCCGCTTCACCCCCAGTTTCAGCAGCATGTTCAGACAGGCGATGCCCGCCGCACCACCACCGGTGGAGACGATCTTGATGTCCTCGAACTTTTTGCCGGCCACGCGCAGGGCATTGGTGGCGGCGGCGCCGACGACGATCGCGGTGCCGTGCTGGTCGTCATGGAAGACGGGGATATTCATCCGATCGCGGCACAGCTTTTCAACGATGAAGCAGTCGGGCGCCTTGATGTCTTCGAGGTTGATCGCGCCGAAGGTCGGCTCCAGCGCGCAGACGATCTCGGCCAGCTTCTCGGGGTCAGGCTCGTTCACTTCGATGTCGAAACAGTCGATGCCGGCGAACTTCTTGAAGAGGACGGCCTTGCCTTCCATCACCGGTTTCGACGCCAGCGCGCCGATGTTGCCCAGGCCCAGAACGGCAGAGCCGTTGGACACCACGGCCACCAGATTGCCGCGCGAGGTGTAGCGCGAGGCGGCCTGCACGTCCGCCTTGATCTCCAGACAGGCCTCGGCCACGCCGGGGGAATAGGCCAGAGACAGGTCGCGGCCATTGGCCAGCGGCTTGGTCGCGCGCACTTCCAGTTTCCCGGGCTTGGGGTTCTCGTGGTAGCCTAGGGCGGCGGCGCGGAAGGTCGATTTGTCGGTGTTCGGGCCGGTGTCGGACATGTCGTGCCTCTCTCTCCGAAAAGTAGTTTGGCGTTAAACTATCTTGGCGCCGGGGGGAAGCCCCGCCTTTGGTCCTGCCCCTGACGCAGGGGCATTCCGCCGGTTTATCCGGCCCGGACCTGCCCTGCCGAGGGGTCCCCCCTTGCAAACCCCGGCAGCCCCCGAAAGACTGCGCCGAACAATGCCGGCGCGCCGCTTGTCGCGTGCCGATGTTTCAGGACAGTGAAGATCACGGGAGACAGTGATGAAGGATCTGCTTACGGCGGCAACGGCCGTCTACGAAAAGGCCTATGCCCCCTATTCCCGGTTCAAGGTCGGTGCCGCCGTGCGCACGCCCTCGGGCGCGATCTATTCGGGCTGCAACGTGGAAAACGTGGCCTACCCGGAAGGCACCTGTGCGGAGGCCGGCGCCCTGGCCGCCATGGTCGCGGGCGGCGAGACGGAGATCGTCGAGGTCGCGGTCATCGCTGATGCCACCGCCCCCGTGCCCCCCTGCGGTGGCTGCCGGCAGAAGCTGGCGGAGTTCGGCAAGCCCGACATCAAGGTGACCATGTACACGCTGACCGGCGACCGGCTGGAGACGACGCTGGCCGACCTGCTGCCGGGCAAGTTCACCAAGGACCACATGAAAGACTGATCATGGACGCGCGCCACATCATCGCCACGCTGCGCGACGGCCATGTGCCGCGCGACGGCGAGATCCGCTGGTTTGCCCAGGGATTGGCCGACGGCACCGTGACCGACGCCCAGGCGGGCGCCTTCGCCATGGCCGTGCTGCTGCGCGGGCTGGGCGAGGAAGGGCGCGTGGCCCTGACCCGGGCCATGCGCGATTCGGGCCGGGTGCTGAGCTGGAATCTGCCCGCGCCCGCGCTGGACAAGCATTCCACCGGCGGGGTGGGCGATTGCGTCTCCCTCGTGCTGGCACCGATGCTGGCGGCCTGCGGCGCCTACGTCCCGATGATCTCGGGCCGGGGGCTGGGGCACACGGGCGGCACGCTGGACAAGATGGAGGCGATCCCGGGGCTGTCGACCGAGCTGACGGAAACGGCTTTTCGTGGCGTGACGGCGGAGGCGGGCTGCGCCATCGTCGCCGCCTCCACCGACATCGCGCCGGCCGACCGCCGGCTTTACGCGATCCGCGACGTGACCGGCACGGTAGAAAGCCTGGATCTGATCACCGCCTCGATCCTGTCGAAGAAGCTGGCGGCGGGGCTGGATGCGCTGGTGCTGGACGTGAAATGCGGCGCGGGCGCCTTCATGAAGACCGAGGAGGACGCGGCGAAACTGGCCCGCGCGCTGGTCTCCACCGCCAATGCCGCCGGTTGCCCGACCGAGGCCCTGCTGACGGACATGAGCCAGCCCCTCGCGCCCGCCCTTGGCAATGCGCTGGAGGTGGCGGAAAGCATGGCGGTGCTCTCTGGCACGAAACGCGGGCGGCTGGCCGAGCTGTCCATCGCCCTGGGCGCGGGCCTGCTGGTGCAGGGCGGCCTGGCCGCTACACCGGAAGAGGGCGCGGCGACGCTGGAAGAGGCGCTGACCAGCGGCGCGGCGATGGAGCGGTTCGGGCGCATGGTGGCCCTGATGGGCGGTCCCGTCCGCTTTGCCGAGGACTGGCAGCGCCTGCTGCCCGAGGCCAACGTGATCCTGGAGGTCACGGCCCAGGGTCCCGGCCATGTCACCGCCATGGATGGCGAGGCCCTGGGCCTGACGGTCGTCGCCCTGGGCGGCGGGCGCCAGGTGGAAAGCGACCGGATCGAGCCCTCCGTGGGCCTGTCGGACCTGGTGCGGATCGGCCAGCCGGTGGAGAAGGGCCAGGTGTTGGCCCGCGTCCATGCCGCGCGGATCGAGGCGGCAGAGGCCGCCGTGGCCGAGGTGCGCGCTGCCATCACAATTTCCGAAACCACCACAGCGCCCGCCCCGGCGCCGCTGGTTCTGCAAAGGATCACCGCATGACCCGCGCTTTTCTCGTCGTCATGGACAGCGTCGGCATCGGCGGCGCGCCGGATGCCGACCGCTTTTTCAACGGCTCCACCCCCGACACCGGCGCCAATACCCTGGCTCATATCGCCGAGGCCTGTGCCTCTGGTCGTGCCGAGGAGGGGCGAAGCGGCCCCCTGTCGCTGCCCAACCTGGCCGCGCTTGGCCTGGGCGAGGCGGTGAAACTGGCCTCCGGCGCCGTGGCACCGGGGGTCGAGGCCGAGGTGACGGGACGCTACGCCGCCGCCGCCGAGGTGTCGCCCGGCAAGGATACCCCCTCTGGCCACTGGGAGCTGGCGGGTGTGCCGGTGCCCTGGGACTGGCACTATTTCCCCGACACGCAGCCGGCCTTCCCCGAAGAACTGGTGGCGAAGGTCTGCGAGCTGGCGGGCACCGACGGCATTCTGGGCAACTGCCATGCCTCGGGCACGCAGATCATCGCGGAACTGGGGGAGGAGCACATGCGGACGGGTTGGCCCATCTGCTACACCTCCGCTGACAGCGTCTTCCAGATCGCCGCGCATGAGGACAGCTTCGGCAACGACCGCCTGCAAAAGCTCTGCAAGGATCTGGCGCCGACCCTGCACGCGATGAAGGTGGGGCGCGTCATTTCCCGCCCCTTCGTCGGCACGCCCGGCCAGTTCATCCGCACCGGCAACCGCCGCGACTATGCGGTGGCGCTGCCCAGCCCGGGCCTGTGCGACTGGGCGCAGGCGGCGGGGCGCAAGGTGCACGCCGTGGGCAAGATCGGCGACATCTTCTCGATGGCGGGTATCGACGATGTGGTGAAAGGCTCGGACGCCGAGCTGATGGACCACCTCGACCGGCTGCTGGGAGAGGCGCAGGACGGCTCTCTGACCTTCGCCAATTTCGTGGAATTCGACAGCCTCTATGGACATCGGCGCGATATTTCGGGATATGCCCGCGCGCTGGAATGGTTCGACGCCCGGATCGGCCAGGTGATCGCGGCCCTGCGCCCCGGCGACCTGCTGCTGGTCACCGCCGATCATGGCAACGACCCCAGCTGGACCGGATCGGACCACACCCGCGAACGCGTGCCGGTGCTGATCGCCGGTCTCGACGGGGCGGGGGAGCTTTCTCCGGGCCTGTGCCAGTTCACCGACGTGGCCGCGACCGTGGCCGCGCATCTGTCGATCCCGGCCGAGGGGCCGGGCAGGAGCCTGATATGAGCCTCACCCAAGAGGGTGCCGATTTCGCCGCCATCCCCAAGCTGGAACTGCACCTGCACCACGAAGGGGCAGCGCCGCCTGCCTTCATCCGGGGCCTGGCCTCCGAGAAGAAGGTGAACATCGACAAGGTCTTCGACGAGAGGGGCCATTACGCCTACGACGACTTCTGGCACTTCCTGCAGGTCTACGAGGCCGCGACCTCGGTGCTGAAGACGCCGGAGGACTACGCGCGTCTGACCACTGCCGTGCTGGAGGAAAGCGCGGCCTCGGGCGTGATCTATACCGAGACCTTCCTGTCCCCCGATTTCTGCGGCGGTCGGGACGTGGGGGCCTGGCGCGAATACCTGCATGCCATCCGCGAGGCCGCCGACGCGGCGGAACGCGACATGGGGATCGTCACCCGGGGCATCATCACCTGCATCCGCCACTTCGGCCCCGACAAGGCCAAGGAAACCGCGCTCTGCGCCGCCGAGACCGCGGGCGACTGGATCGTCGGCTTCGGCATTGCCGGTGACGAGAAGGCCGGCAAGCCCCGTGATTTCGCCTACAGTTTCGACATGGCGCGCGAGGCAGAGCTGGCTCTGACCGCCCATGCGGGCGAATGGGGCGGCCCGCAATCGGTGCGCGACGCGCTGGAGGCGCTGCGGCCCGCACGCATCGGCCACGGCGTGCGCGCCATTGAGGACCTGGAACTGGTTGACCGCCTGGCGGAAGAGGGCGTGGTGCTGGAGGTCTGCCCGGGGTCCAATGTCACCCTGGGGATCTACCCCGACGTCGCACGCCACCCCATCGAGATGCTGCGAGAACGCGGCGTGAAGGTCACCGTGTCCACAGATGACCCGCCCTTCTTCCACACCACCATGGCGAAGGAATACGAAGCGTTGCATCATGCCTTCGGCTGGGAGGAGGAGGTCTTTGCCCAGATCAACCGCACCGCCCTGGATGCCGCTTTCTGCGACCAAGCCACCAAAGACACACTCGCCAAACGCCTGGAGATATCCGCATGACCGATCATCTGACCGTCGTCACTCACCCGCTGGTCCAGCACAAGCTGACCCTGATGCGCGAGCAGGAGACCTCCACCGCGAAGTTCCGCCAGCTGCTGCGCGAGATTTCCCAGCTGCTGGCCTATGAAGTCACCCGCGAGCTGGAGATGACGACGAAGACCATCCAGACGCCGATGCAGGAAATGGATGCGCCGCTGCTGGACGGCAAGAAGCTGGCGCTGATCTCGATCCTGCGGGCGGGCAACGGCCTGCTGGACGGCATCCTGGAACTGGTGCCGGCCGCGCGCGTGGGCTTCGTCGGCCTCTACCGCGACGAGGAAACGCTGCAGCCGGTGCAATACTACTTCAAGGTGCCCGAGCACCTGGAGGACCGTTTGGTGATCGCTGTCGACCCGATGCTGGCGACCGGCAACAGCTCCGTCGCGGCCATCGACCTGCTGAAGAAGGCGGGCGCGACGAACATCCGCTTCCTCTGCCTGCTGGCGGCGCCCGAGGGCGTGGCCCGGATGAAGGAGGCGCACCCCGATGTGCCGATCGTCACCGCCGCGCTGGATGAGAAGCTGAATGAGCATGGGTATATCGTTCCGGGCCTAGGGGATGCGGGCGACCGCATGTTCGGCACAAAATAAGCCGTCCCGGCTTTACTCGGGCCGTGACCTGCGGCAGAGTCGGGCGAGCATCTGTCGGGGGACACGATGAAGCTGCTGCACAAGACCTATCTGCCCTTTGCCTGCCTGGCCCTTGGCCTGCTGCTCGATCCCGTTGCGGGGTCGGCACAGAGCCTGCGTCGCGATGACGGACCGGCGGAATATCCGCCGGCCTCCTACCGGGGCAGCCAGTATGTCGACAGCGAGGGCTGCATCTATATCCGCGCGGGCGTTGACGGATCGACCACCTGGGTCCCGCGCGTCAGTCGCGACCGCAAGGTGGTCTGCGGCTACCAGCCGACCCAGGTCGCCGGTGCCCGCAGCGCGGCCCCAGGCGGCGCCTCCGCCGATGCGGCCCCGGTGACGATCACCGCCGCCCAGCCCGAGAACACCGCGCCCGCCCCGGCCCCCGCCGCCTCCGCGCAGGCGCGGGCGGAGACGACTGCGACATCAGCGGCGCCGGCTACACAACAGGCCCGGGCCGCGACGCAAAGCGCGCAGGTGCCGCGCACGACCCGCCCGGCCAGCAGCGGCGGCGTGCGCTATGCCGCCCGCCCGGTGACGGAACGTCGCCCCGTGTTGCCCGCCGCGATCACCCCGGCACCGCGGCCCCAGGTGATCCGCCCTGCGCCCACCTCCGGCACGACGGCCTGCCCGAACCTTTCGGCCGTCGGACAGAAGTATGTCCGCCCCGGCCCCTACGAGATCAGCTGCGGCCCCTCGGGCTACACCCCGCCGCAGATGCAGACCACCAGCTACCGCCGTCCCTCCGGCGCCGTCGTCGTGACGCCGCCCGTGCAAGTGGTGACACCGGGGCAGGTGCCACCGGGCACCCGGGTGGTGCCGAAGCATGTCTACGAGAACCGCTACGTCGCGCAGGGCGCCAACGCCCCGCAGGTGCCCGAGGGGTATCAGCGCGTCTTCGACGACGGTCGCCTGAACCCGCATCGCGCGGAACAGACCTTTGACGGCAAGGCCCGGATGGAGCTGATTTGGACCAACACCGTGCCACGCCGCCTGGTCGAGGTCCGCACGGGTCGTGACGTGACCGCGCAGTTTCCGCACCTTCGCCCCGGGCAGACCGGGCGGGTGATGGGGCCGGTGATCTCCACCCAGACCCGTGCGCCGGCCGCGGCCCCGGCCCGGCCCGCGCAGGGACAGCGGGCGGCGGCCTATCGCTATGTCCAGGTGGGCAGTTTCACCGAGGCCGGCAATGCCAGCAGCACCGCGCGCGCCTTCGGGGCCTATGGCGGCCGGGTCGTCAACAGCGGGCGCTACAACGTGGTTCTGCTCGGGCCCTTCGGCTCCGAGGCGGACATGGCCCATGCCCTGTCGGCGGCGCGGCGCGCGGGCTTCGACGACGCCTACCCGCGGAACTGAGGCCCGGGCCCGCAGGACGGGTCCCCGATCTGACAAACGACAAGAGGACCGCGCGCTGCACGGTCCTTTTTCTTTTGCCGAAGGGGAAGGGTCCCGTGCCTCAGCCGCCGCAGATCGCCTGCAGGCGCAGCCAGTCACTGTCGCGCAAAACGGGTTCGGGCGCGCCGGAGGGGTAGGGATCCGCCTCGATTAGGGGCAGGGTGCTTTCGCCCGTGATGTCAACGGCGTAGCCATAGGGGCGGGTCTGGATCCCGGCGGCGGCAAAGCCCGCAATCAAGGCATCGGCGGGCAGGGCGCGCGGCTCGGCACCGACCAGGGTGCGGGCGTGGTCGCCCAGGGTGTCCTGGGTCAGCTCGCCGGTGGTCAGCAGGCGCAGCACGGCGCCCGTGCCGGCCTCGTCCAGCAGACGGTCCACCGGGTCCTGGGCGCGGGCGCGCAGATATTCGGCCACGACGAAACCCGCAGCGATCTCGGGATCCTCGTAATCCTCCACCACGCTGCGCGACAGCAGCAACAAGTTGCCCGGCAGATGCAGGCTGTCCCGCAAGCCGGTGCGCATGACGTAGAGATCGGGCGGCGTACCGCCCTCTGGGGTGATCCGGTTGGCCAGCAGGGCCAGCGCCTCAGCACCGCCCGGTCCGGCGCAGGGAGGCCCGGTCAGGGTCTGGACCTCGTCGAAGAGCTTGCGCCCGATCTCGTCGCGTTTCACCTGGGGCAGCACTGACAGGGCATGGGATTGCAGCGCGCCCGGCAGCCAGAACAGGCCAAGCGCCAGGATGCCGGCGGCAAAGCCCCCCACGACGCCCAGGCGCACGCGCCCCTTCTGGGGACGGCGGCGGGCGACGGCGCTGCGCAGCTGTTCCAGCGCGTCGATCATCTGACCCTCGTCCTCGGCCAGTTCCAGCGTTTCGTCCGGGTCGCCGTCGGGGTGGTAGATCGCGGGCAGGGCCCCGGGGTTGGCGCGGGTCAGGGCGGAGATCGACCAATGGGTCAGTGGCCGGTCCTGGCGATCGGAAATGGTGATCGTCGCCTCGCCGATCGACAGGATCACGTCGCGACGCTGGCCGTCCGGACCTTCGCGCCACAGGGCGGCGGCCTCCAGCCGCTGATACTTCTCCAATGCCGTCATGGGCGTATTGCGTCCGGCCTGCTCATCGAGGGGGAGGGCGGTCGCGCCCCTCTGAAGGGGGCTTGCATCCAGCCTCTGGCCTCTGGTTTCGGCGGACAATAGCACGAGCCGACGAAGACCCGCAATTGCGCAGCGTGACCGCCTTCCCCGGGGCCGCCCCCTGCGCTAGCCTCCGACCATGATCCTATCGCGCGGGCGCCGCTACATCTTCATTCACATTCCCAAGACCGGCGGCACCTCCATGGCGCTCGCACTGGAAAGCCGCGCGATGAAGGACGACGTGATGCTGGGCGACACGCCCAAGGCGCGCCGCAGGCGGCACCGGGTGCGCGACGTGACGGCGCGGGGGCGGCTGTGGAAGCACTCAACCCTGGCGGATATCGAAGGGTTGGCAACGCCGGAGGAAATCGACGACTTCTTCGTCTTCACCCTGGTGCGCAACCCCTGGGACCGGGTCGCGAGCTACTACCTTTGGTTGCAGGGGCAGGGGTTTTCCCACCCCGCTGTCGAGCGTGCCAGGCGTCTGTCCTTCAGTGCCTTCATCCGCGATCCGCTGATCGCCCGGAGCCTCGAATCGTCGCCCTACGGGAGCTATGTGCGCGAATCATCGGGGCGTGAGAAATGCAGTGTTTTCATTCGATTGGAATGGTTTTCCGAAGATGCAGATCCTCTTTGGCGTCATCTTGGGTTTCAGTTGACGCTGCCGCGCGTCAATCAGGTTGACGTGCATGTCAAGTCGCAACTTGTATACCGCGACGAAGATCGTAATTTCATCGCGGATCTCTGTGCGGAAGACATTCAGCGCTTCGGATACGATCGGTTGGAAGGTTGAAAACGACACCTTTGATCCCATTCTGGGGACAAATTTACTAAATTTAAATAACTGTCGCCCGAAATTGCGGATTGCCCCTTTCCTGCCTGATTTCGCCCCAAGACCCGTCTTAGTTGTGTTGCGAAATGCACGTCATAAGCGAGCTGCAGAAGCAGCGAATGCGAAATCGGGAAACGACAGAATGTTTGACATCAAGACACGGCGCGACGCGTCGAGAAGATCCGAGGAGGCCGAGGTGGGATACGGCTCCGACACGGATCTCGGGCCGGAAACGGCGTTGTCCGGGATCGTCGCAGGGACACGCGTGGCCACCGCCGTCGGCTGGCGCAATGTCGAGGACCTTGAAGCCGGCGATGCCGTGCTGACCTTCGACAGCGGCCTGAAGACCGTTCAGAACATCAAGCGCAAGGCGCTGTGGGATGGCAACGGGGCCTGCCCGTCGCGCTTCCAGCCGCTGCATGTGCCGCGTGGGGCCATCGGCAACCGCGAAGAGATGCTGTTGTTGCCGCGCCAGGGCGTCCTGGTCGAAAGCGACATCGCCGAGGAAGAACTGGGCGATCCCTTTGTCCTGATCCGCGCCGAGGCGCTGGACGGGGTCTGCGGCATAGCCCGCCGTCGTCCGATTTTCGCGCCCGAAGTCTTCGTTCTGGAGTTCGAGGAAGACCAGGTGATCTTCGCCAGTTCCGGGGCGCTCTGCGTCTGCCCTGCAGCCGGCGACATGTTCAGCCGCCTGTTCAGCCGCAGCCAGGAAGCCACCAGCGATTACACCATTCTCAGCCAGGAAACCTCCCGCGAGCTGATCGAGAAGATCACCTGGGAACTGGAAGAGAAATGGGCCTTCGCCCTGGCCCGCAGTGGGCAGGCGGAAGGGGGCCGCAGCGCGGCACGTCAGCAGGAAATGCGCACGTCCCGCTAGGCCGGGAGGTCATCACCGCCACGTCCGGGTCGCTGGGGCCGGGGCGTGCGCGACGACATCAGGCCGGGGGGCTGCCGATCGGGATCCGGAAGGGATCCAGCCGCCATCTGCGGCGCCGGCCCCTTGCGAATGGCGGGGCCCGGCATCTTCCCGTCAGACAAGCTCACCGTGGGCCGCATGGCCCGCATGAACCTCGCCCCGTCTGCTGACCGGGTGCCCTGCGTGACCGGATGTGTCCCCCGTCCGGTTCGTTTCCCCAACAGGGCCTCGGTTAGAACACGTGCAGTGAAAGGCCAGTGGCAGCGGAGGCGATGAGCGTGCCGGCGGTCAGTTCGACCAAGGCGAGAAGCGGAGCGGACCCTTTGTCCCAACTGTCCTGCTCCGTGGATCTGTCGAGCGCGCCGGTGCGCAGAAATACCGAGGCCAGCGCCACCGTCACGGTGACGCTGGCCACACCCAGCCCCATGGCGAAGGCCCCGGCCACGCCAGAGGCGAAGATATCCATCCGCCAGGTCAGGATCAGCAGGAAGAGCGCGCCGGTACAGGGCCGGATTGCCACCGCGCCGATCAGCAGCAGTGCATCACGCACCGAGCTTAGCCGGGCGGCCTCTTCCACCGTTGGCCCGTGACGGTGCCCGCAGGCGCAGGTGCCCTCGGCGCCATGGTCGTGGGTGTGATCGTGACCACGGTCCTGCCCTTGGCCCGCGGTCTCGGAGGGAGTGGGCCGATCTTGCCGCAGCCGACGCACCGCCTGCCACAGGTGCCGCAGCCCGCGCAGCGCCAGCCACAGGCCGACCAGCCCGATCGCCGCGTAAGAGAGCGGCGCCAGCCATTCCTCGGCCATGCCCACCATATGGGCCCGGCTCCAGTCGAACAGCAGCACGCCCGCACCCACCATGAGGACGGCGGTGGCCGATTGCGCCAGCGAAGAGGCCAGTGCCAGTCCCGACAGGCGCAGCGCGGTGACACGCTGCGAGACGCCGTAGCCGCCGATCAGGATCTTGCCGTGGCCCGGTCCCGCCGCGTGGAAGACGCCATAGGTGAAACAGATCCCCATCAGCAGCAGCCAGGCGCCGGGTTCGCCGGCCCGCAGGGCGCGCAGGGTCCCGGCCATGGCGTTCTGCGCGTCGCGCTGCCCCTCGGCGGCCCAGCCTTCCAGCGTGCGCATGCCGCCCCACCCCCAGAGGTAGGCCGCCAGCGCGATGAGGCCGGCCAGCAGCAGCGCCGGCACGGCAGTCCGGGCCAGGCGCCAGAGGCGCAGCGCCAGCGGGCGGTGCCCGGAGAGACCGGAAGAGGCGGTGTGATCGGTCATTCCGAACCTCCGCAGCGGATGCGGATCGTATCGGCAAAGGTCTCGCCCACCTCCGGGTAGCCTGTGGCATCGGGAGGCAGCTCCGCCAGCTCGGCGGCCAGCTCCTCGTAGGCGTCGTCGACCTCGGGCGGGGTCACGTTCAGCTCGCAGGCCGAGGCCCCCGGGCCGCTCAGCGACACGCCGCCTTGCAGGTCGTAGGCGGTGTAGAAGGTTGGATCATAGGCCTTCACCACCAGCCCGTCCGCCTCCGGCAGGGCCTCGGGGCGGCGGCGGTGACGGCTGGCATAGACGCCGTCGTCGAAGGTGACGCCCAGCCCCTCGGGCGGCCCCAGGGCCAGGTCCTGCCCGTCCGGCGCGGTGACGTAGAGATCGCCCGCGAAGCCCTCCATCCAGTTCAAGTCGTAGCCGTCCAGTTCCTCCAGTTCGGCGTCGGTCAGGATGCCGTCGAAGTCGGGATCCAGCGACAGCTCGTCCAGCAAAAGCATGGAGTACATCTCGTCATAGGCCCAGGTGACGTCGATCCCCGTCAACTGGCCTTCCTCGTCGATCTCCAGCGCCAGCGTGGTGGAGATGAAGATGTGCGGGTGCGCCCGCGCCGCGGTGGCGGGCGCCAGCAGCGCCAGCGCGCCAAGCAGAAGGGCAGGGCGGGCGCCGCGACGCCGGAGGATCAGATGCATCATGGCTGCAATCTAGACGTCTCGCCGCGCTTGGGAAAGTGGGCTCGCAAAGCTGTGTGGACCGCGCGCGACGCGGTGCCGATCCCGACCGGCGCGGAGGCGTCGCGTCATCTATCGACCCGTGTCGAGCCGATGCCTCCGGCGGGGATACCTGTGGCAAGGAGAAGAGCAGGGGGCGCGTCGCGCAAGCCGGAGCCGCGCCCTGACTGCAAAGGCCGCCAACGGGGCCGGGGGCGCGAGGCGTCTGATCGCGCGCTGTGCCCTTCCCATTCTCTGGCTGGGAAATATCCCGGGGGAGTCTCCGGCACGGAGACGGGGGCAGAGCCCCCCTCTTGAGGGTCGCAGGAAAAAGGCCGCCCGGGATCTCTCCCGGACGGCCCTGCGTCTTGCGCTGTGGCGTGGCTCAGGCGGCCTTGGCTTCGGGGCCGAAGCGGCCGTAGAAGCTGTGGTTCTTCTCTGCCATCTCGCGCAGCAGGGCGGGGCAGGCGAAGCGCGGGCCATAGGTGGCTTCCAGATGGTCGCAGCGCTCGGCGGCATAGGCGGCGCCCAGCATGTCGAGCCAGCCGAAGGGGCCGCCGGACCAGGGGGCGAAGCCCCAGCCGAGGATCGCGCCAACGTCGCCTTCGCGGATGTCCATCAGCACGTTCTCTTCCAGCGCGCGGACCGCTTCCAGAACCTGGGCGAACATCAGGCGATGCTGCACCTCGATCAGGTCGGGCTGGTCCTCGGCATGGGGGTATTTCTCCTCCAGGCCCGGCCAGATGCCGGTGCGCTTGCCCTTCTCGTCGTAGTCGTAGAAGCCGGCATTCGACTTGCGGCCCTTTCTGCCGAGATCGAACATCCAGAACATCAGGTCATCAACGCCCTTAGCATCCGCCGGGTAGGCATCGCCCATGGCTTCCTTGGTGGCCTTGGCGATCTTGACCCCGAGGTCGATCGAGGTCTCGTCGATCAGCTGCAGCGGGCCGACGGGCATGCCCAGCAGACGCGCCGCATGATCGACCAGAACCGGGCTGACGCCCTCGCTGACCATCCGCGCCCCTTCGTTCAGGTAGGGGATGATGCAGCGGTTGGCGTAGAAAAACCGCTCGTCATTGACGACGATCGGCGTCTTGCGGATCTGGCGCACGTAGTCCAGCGCCTTGGCCACAGCACGGTCGCCGGTCTCCTTGCCCTTGATGATCTCCACCAGCAGCATCTTCTCCACGGGGGAGAAGAAGTGGATGCCGATGAATTGCTCGGGCCGCGAAGACGCCTTCGCCAGGTCGGTGATCGGTAGGGTCGAGGTGTTCGACGCAAAGATGCAGTCGGCGGGGATCACCGCCTCGACGGCCTTGGTGATCTCGGCCTTGACCTTCGGATCCTCGAAGACGGCCTCGATGATCAGGTCACAGCCGTCCAGCTGCGCGTAATCGGTCGTCGCCGTGATCTGGCCCAGCACCTTCTCCTTCTTCTCGGGCGTGGACTTGCCGCGCTTGATGCCCTTGTCCAGGTAGGCCTCAGTGTAGGCCTTGCCCTTGTCCGCAGCCTCCTGGGTCTGGTCGATCAGCACGACGTCCATACCGGCCTGGGCGGAAACCAGTGCGATGCCCGCGCCCATCATGCCGGCGCCCAGAACACCCAGCTTCTTCACCGTCTGGTCCGGTGCCTCGGGGCGGTTTGCGCCCTTCTCCAGCGCTTCCTTGTTGATGAAAAGCGACCGGATCATGTTTCCCGAAGACGGGTTCATGATGACATTGGTGAACCAGCGCGCCTCGATCTTCAGCGCGGTGTCGAAGGGCACCATCAGGCCCTCATAGACGGCCGACAGCATCGCCTTGGGCGCGGGATAGGCGCCCCAGGTGTTGGCCATGATCATCGCGTTGGCGCCGACCATGGTCTGGAACCCCGCCGGGTGATAGGGCGCGCCGCCCGGCAGCTTGTAGCCCTTGGCATCCCAGGGTTTCACGATGTCGGCGTCCTTCGCCTCCAGCACCCAGGCCTTGGCGGCGGCCATCGGGTCCTCGGAGACCTCGTCGATGATGCCGGCCTTCACGGCGCCCTTGGGGTCGCTCAGCTTGGCCTGCAGCAGGAAGGGCGAGGCGCCCATGACGCCCAGCTTGCGCACCAGGCGCGTGGTGCCGCCCGAGCCGGGGAAGATGCCCACCTGGATCTCCGGCAGGCCGATCTTGGCCTTGGGGTTGTCGGCGGCGAAGACGCGGTGCGTCGACAGCGGCAGTTCCAGCCCGATGCCAAGGGCGGTGCCCGGCAGAACGGTGGCGATCGGCTTGCCGCCCTTCAGGGTCTTGGGGTCCATGCCCGCGCGTTCGATCTTGCGCAGCAGGTGGTGCAGGGACATGACGCCCTCGAAGACGCCCTCGGCGCCCTGCTCCTTGAAGCCGGCCAGCACGTTCAGGTCCATGCCGGCGGCGAAAGTGTCCTTTCCGGAGGTGATGACGATGCCCTTCACGGCCTCATCGGCCAGCGCATCGGTCACGGCGGCGTCCAGCTCGCCCGCGCCCTCCATCGACAGCACGTTCATCGACTTGCCCGGCACGTCCCAGGTGATCACGGCGACGCCATCGGCGCCTTTTTCCATGGTGAATTCAGCCATTGTCCTGATCCTCCCTTACACCAGTTCGATGACGGTCGCGGCACCCATGCCCGAGGCGACGCAAAGCGTGGCCAGGCCGGTGGACTTGCCGGTGCGTTCCAGCTCGTCCAGCAGGGTGCCGATGATGATGGCGCCCGATGCGCCCAGCGGGTGACCCATGGCGATGGCACCGCCGCAGGTGTTCAGCTTGGAATGATCCACGTCGAAGGCCTGCATGAAGCGCAGCACGACCGAGGAAAACGCCTCGTTCACCTCGAAGAGGTCGATGTCGCCGATCTCCATGCCTGCGGCCTTCAGCACCCGCTCGGTCGCGGGGACGGGGCCGGTCAGCATGATGGTCGGATCGGTGCCGATCTTGGCGGTGGCGCGGATGCGGGCGCGGGGCTTCAGCCCGTATTTCTCGCCGAATTCCTTCGACCCCACGAGGATGGCCGCCGAGCCGTCCACGATGCCCGAGGAGTTGCCTGCGTGGTGCACGTGGTTGATCGCCTCCAGGTGCGGATACTTCAGCATGGCGACCTTGTCGAAGCCGGGCATGGTCTCACCCATGTCCTTGAAGGCGGGCTTCAGACCGCCGAGCGTTTGCATGTCGGTGCCCGGGCGCATGTATTCGTCATGGTCCAGGATCGGCAGGCCGTTCACGTCGCGGATGGTGATGATCGACTTTTCGAAACGGTTTTCTTCCCAGGCGACACCGGCGCGGCGCTGGCTTTCCATGGCGAAGCTGTCGACGTCATCGCGCGAGAACCCGTATTCGGTGGCGATGATGTCGGCGCTGATGCCCTGGGGGACGAAGTAGCTTTCCATCGCCACGGTCGGGTCGATGGCCACGGCGGCGCCGTCGCTGCCCATGGCCACGCGGGACATGCATTCCACGCCGCCCGCGATATAGGCCTCGCCCGCGCCGCCCTTCACCTGGTTGGCGGCCAGGTTCACGGCTTCCATGCCGGAGGCGCAGAAGCGGTTGATCGACAGGCCCGGGATGCGTTCGTCCAGCTCCGAGGCCAGCACGGTGGTCCGCGCCAGGCAGCCGCCCTGCTCGAACGCCTGGGTGGCATTGCCCCAGATCACGTCCTCGACCGCATGGCCGTCCAGGCCCGAACGATCCTTGATCGCGTTCAGCATCTGCTTGCCGAGCGCGACCGAGGTCACCTCGTGCAGGCTGCCGTCCTTGCGGCCCTTGCCGCGCGGGCTGCGCACGGCATCGTAGATATAGGCTTCGGTCATGGGATCCTCAGCTCCTTCCTTGAAATGCGGGCCGGCTCCTCCGCCTCCCGTTCGCGTGCAGTCTCAGGGCAGAGGCCGCGTATTTCCATCGCGACGTTGCGTGAGTTTCGCTGACGTGCCGCCACGTCCACGTCAACCGTGGGCGGCGCGAGGGGCTTTGCCGGGCAGGGGAGCCCCGCCCGGCGAAGCGCGGCTCAGCCCGCGCGGTCGGACGGGTGGCCGGGCATCAGGTCATAGGGATGCTTCCAGCCCGGCAGCGCCTCGATATTGCCCAGCCAGCGGTCGATCTCCGGCCAGTCCTCGCGGACGAAGGTGAAGGGCTCGGGATAGAACAGATAGCCGCAGCAGGAGAAATCGGCATTGGTCGGCCCGTCGCCCACGAGCCAGTCGCGCCCCTGCAGCGCCTGGTTCAGTGTCTGGAAGACGGCCTTCAGCCGCGCCCCCATGAAGGCGATGACCTCCGGGTTGCGCTTGTCCTCCGGCAGGAAATTCATCTGGAAGCGCAGCATGCCGGCCTGGCTGGACAGCTTGTGATTGTCCCAGAAGCACCAGCGCATGACCTCGCGCGCCTCTTCCGGCGTGCTGCCGCCGAACTTGCCGGTCTTCTCGGTGATATACATCTGGATCACCCCCGACTGGGTCAGGGTCAGATCGCCGTCCTGCAGCACCGGCGCCTCGGCCATGATGTTCAGATCCGCATAGGTCGGGCTGCGGGTCTCTCCGCCGAAGAAGTCGACCTTCACCGGCTCCCAGTCCAGGCCCGACAGCTCCAGCGGCAGGGCCGCCTTGTAGGCGTTGCCGCTTTCTCCGAAACAATGCAGCTTCATGGTCATCTGCGTCTCCTCCTTGCAGTCGTTTCGCCGCGGGGGTTTCACACCCCCGCACCCCCGTGGAGTATTTCAGACGAGATGAAGACAGGGGGGCCTCCACCGTCTTCACTCTCTCTTAACGACGTTCGCCCAAGACTGGATCCCGCGCAACAGGCTGGAGAGCCGATGGGCGCACGAGGTGAAGCCCCGGTCCGACAGATCCGGTCACCAATCCGGTGGAGCGGGCCGGGGTGGATCACGCGCGGCGCCGGGGTGTGGTGCGGCGGACTTTGGACAGGGGCGGGTCCCCCGGGCCGAGTTCGCGCCGCGGTGGCCCGCCTGCGCCTGCCGCCCCTGTCTTCACGTCGTCAAAAATACTCCCGCCGGAGGCGTCGATCCCGCGCCACAGGCGCGACACTGCGGCAGCGCGGCGCCCTAGCGCTTGCGCGATTCCAGCTCGGAGTTGAAAACCCGCAGCCGGTGGGTGAGGTTCTCCTCGTCGGTCACGCTGTCGAAATTCTCGAACAGGAAGGAGAGGGCCTCGCCCTCGTCCAGCCCGGCCTCGCGGGCAAAGCGGCGCAGGCGGCGGTAGCCGTCCTCGGTCATGGCGGCGGGAAAGCGGCGGGTCAGGCGGAAACGCTTTGGCATGGTCCAGACCTAGCGCAGCGGGCGCGGGCTGTCTTCCCTCGATCGTCACGACCCGATCCGGGGGAGGGGGCTTCCGGCACGCGATCAAAAAATGAGGGCGCGCGGCCATCCCCGGTCGCGCGCCCTCGCCCGTGAGTGGGCTTGGTCGTGGTGGATTGGCCCGCGCCCCCGGACGGGAGGCGCGGGGCCGGATCAGAAGGCCTCGGCGTCCAGCGACATCACCGTGTCGGCGCCCGACAGGATGCGGCTGAGGTGCATGGAGCAGGCCGGCAGGCGGCGCGCCATGTAGTAGCGGCCCGTGACCAGCTTGGTCTCGTAGAACTCGGCATTGCCTTCACCGGCGGCCAGCTTGGCCTTGGCGGCCAGCGCCATCTGGGTCCAGACGTAGCCCAGGCAGACATGGCCGAACATGTGCATGAAGTCATAGGACCCGGCCAGCGCATTGTTCGGCGTCTTCATCGACTGCATGAAGTACATCGCCGCTTCCTGCAGCTGCTTCGAGGCGGTCTTCAGGGGCTCGACGAATTCCTTGGCGATTTCCTCGTCCTGGGCCGCGGCCTCCTTGCAGAAGTCCTTGATCATCTGGAACAGCGCCATGGCAGGCTTGCCGCCGCCCGATGACAGTTTCCGGCCCACAAGGTCCAGCGCCTGCACGCCGTTGGCGCCTTCGTAGATCTGGGTGATGCGCGCGTCGCGGGTGAACTGCGACATGCCCCATTCCTCGATGTAGCCATGGCCGCCGTAGACCTGCTGGGCCTGCACGGTCATGTCGAAGCCCTGGTCGGTCAGGAAGCCCTTCAGCACCGGGGTCAGCAGCGAGATCAGCCCCTCGGCCTCGTCGTCCTGGTTGCGATGCGCGCGGTCCAGCATGGTGCCGCCCCAGAGGCCAAAGGCGCGGGCGCCCTCGATGAAGCTCTTCTGGTCCATCAGCATGCGGCGCACGTCGGGGTGCACGATGATCGGATCGGCGGGGCCGTCGGGGTTCTTCACCCCGGTCACGTCACGCCCCTGCAGGCGGTCCTTGGCGTAGATCACGGCGTTCTGATAGGCGGCCACGGCCTGGCTAAGGCCCTGCATGCCGACGCCCAGGCGGGCCTCGTTCATCATGGTGAACATGGCGCGCATGCCCTTGTGGGCCTCGCCCAGCAGGTAGCCTTCGGCCTCGTCGTAGTTCATCACGCAGGTGGCATTGCCGTGGATGCCCATCTTCTCCTCGACCTTGCCGACGGAGACACCGTTGCGGGCGCCGATGGTGCCTTCGTCATCGACGAGGAACTTCGGCACGATGAAGAGCGAGACACCCTTGATGCCGTCGGGGCCGCCGGGGATCTTGGCCAGCACCAGGTGGATGATGTTGTCCGCCATGTCGTGATCGCCGGCGGAGATGAAGATCTTCTGCCCGGTGATCTTGTAGGTGCCGTTGTCCTGCGGTTCGGCCTTGGTGCGCATCAGGCCCAGATCCGTGCCGCAATGGGGCTCGGTCAGGTTCATGGTGCCGGTCCATTCGCAGCTGACCATCTTCGGCAGCCACTTCGCCTTCTGCTCATCCGTGCCGTGGGCGTGGATGGCGGAATAGGCGCCGTGGGTCAGGCCCGGGTACATCATGAAGGCCTGATTGGCGGCCGAGAACATCTCGCCGGTGGCCACCTGCATCAGGTAGGGCATGCCCTGGCCGCCGTATTCGGGGTCGCAGTCGAGCCCGGTCCAGCCGCCCTCGCGCAGCTGGTCGAAGGCCTCCTTGAACCCGGTCGGCGTGCGGACCACGCCGTTCTCCATGGTCACGCCTTCCTGGTCGCCCACCGTGTTCAGCGGCGCGATCACCTCGGAGGAGATCTTGGCGGCCTCCCCGAGGATGGCGCCGGTGAACTCGGCATCAAGCTCGTCATAGCCCGGAACATCCTGTTCCGAGATCTTCAGGACCTCGTGCAGAACGAACTGCAGGTCCTCGACGGGGCCGGTATAGCTGGGCATGTTCTCTCTCCCTTCGCGTTCCCACCCGGATGCAGGCGCAGTCCGGGCGTTTACTCAGCGGCGTCGCTTGCCTTCATCGAGGCAATCACGTTTGCCACCCAATCCATCTGCTCTTTCAGCTCGCCGATCGCCAGGTTCAGCTCATCCCGCTGCGCCTCCATGGAATGCAGCCGCTCGCGCGCCACTTCTAGGGTCTTGGTCAGCTGGGTCTGTTGCTGGTCGCCCATGTCGTACAGGTCGAGCAACTGCCGGATCTCCTCCAGGCTGAAGCCAAAGCGCTTGCCGCGCAGGATCAGTTTCAGCCGGGCCCGGTCGCGCCGCGTGAAAAGCCGTTTCTGGCCCTCACGGATCGGAAAGAGCAGCTCCTTCGCTTCATAGAACCGCAGCGTGCGCGGGGTTACCTCGAAGGCATCGCACATGGCGCGGATCGTCATCAGATCATCGGTGTCCGTCATCTCCACCCACTCAGAATTTTTTATCATTTGGTAGGAAATGCCGGGGCTTTCCTCTCGATACAACGCTGATCTAAGTTGACGTAAGTGATACGTCACGTCACTTGCCAAATGACGTAAGATAAGCCGCATCGGCGCTGTCGCCGCGCAATTTCCTTCCCCGGCCTATCGGCCCATTGGCGCTCAGGCACCTGCCGGGCAGGCGCATGCCGCAGCCTCACGGATGCAGTTCGATTCGAACCAAGGGAGCTGGGCGGCCGGGCCGATGGGGTCAGCCGGGGTCCAGTTCTGACTTGGTGGCGTCCCGCAGCTGGCGCAGCTCGTCCATCGCCTCGTCGATCTGGCGACGCTGTTCGGCCAGTTCGGTCATCTGGCGGTCGGCCATCTCGATCCAGACGCGCATTTGCGCCTCGGATCCCTGCTGTTCGCGCATCTCCAGCCACTGACGGATTTCCTCCAGGCTGAACCCGAAGCGGCGACCGCGCATGATCAGGGTCATCCGCGCGATTTCCCGCGCGGTGTAGAACCGTGATCGGCCCTCGCGCTCGGGCTGCAGCAACTCGATGTACTCGTAGTAGCGCAGGGTACGCGGTGTCACCTCGAATTTCTCGCACATCTCCTTGAAGCTGAGACGGGCGTCGGCATCGGCGGCGGAGCTGTCGGAGGCGAACTGATGGGTCATCGGGGCCATGCGGTATGGAATTGTCTACTCCCGAAACTATGCGTCGCCGGGGCGAAGGGCAACAGCGCGGTGCTTGCCCCCGGCGCGGATCGGAGGTTTGATGCCCGCCGTGGCCCCAGGGCGCCGGCGATCGGCGCCTGTCTTCCTCGGGGCCAGAGGCACGAGAGGACCCCATGGACGAGACCCAGGCGCTTGAGATCGCGCGGCAATTCATTTCCAGCCTGCCCCATGCCCGGGCGCTCGGCATGTCGGTGGTACGGATCGGGCCCGGCAGGGCCACCTTCTCCATGCCGTATGACGAGCGGTTGATCGGCGATCCCGAGACGGGGGTGATGTCGGGCGGGGCCGTTTCGGCCTTGCTGGACACGACCTGCGGCGCTGCCGTCATGAGCCATCCCGAAATGGCCGGGCTGACGGCGACCCTGGATCTGCGCATCGACTACATGCGCCCCGCCGTGCCGGGCCAGGCCCTGCGGGCCGAGGCGGAATGCACCCATGTCACACGGTCGGTGGCCTTCGTGCGGGCGCGCGCCCTGGATGACGACGACGACAATCCGGTGGCCACCGCCGCCGGGGCCTTCACCTTTACCAAGCGGGAGGACATGGCATGAGCCCGCATCGTCCCCCCGAACCCGTCCAGGTCATCAAGCAGCGGCGCGATGCCGCACTTCAGGCGCTGGTCTCCGCCGTGCCCTACATCGGCTTTCTCGGTCTGCATTTCGACCGGCGCGGGGATGAGCTGACGGCCGTGATGCCCTTCGACGAGAAGCTGATCGGCAACCCCGAGCTGCCCGCCCTGCACGGTGGCGCCACCGCCGCCTTCCTGGAGGTGACGGCGGTGATCGGCCTGGCCTGGGCGCATTACTGGCCGCAGTTCGAAAGCGGCGTGCTGGACCCTGAGGCGGTGGCCGGCGGGCAGTTGCCCCGCCTGCCGAAGACCATCGGCATTACCGTCGACTATCTGCGCTCCGGCCTGCCACGCGATGCCTATGCCCGCGCCGAGGTGACCCGCTCGGGCCGCCGCTATGCCTCCGTCCGGGTCGAGGCCTGGCAGGACAACCGCACCCGTCCCATCGCCCAGGCCACGGCGCATTTCCGCATGCCCCTCCCGCCGCGTGACACCCCCCAGGGTGAGGGCGCCGCGTGACGCCGCTGCCCGGCGCGGATGTGCTGCCGGAGGGCGAGAGCCCGCGTCAGCTGACCCATGCGCGCGTGCTGAAGATCGCCGTGCCGGTGGTGCTGTCAAATGCCACGGTGCCGATCCTGGGCGCGGTGGACACCGGCGTCATCGGCCAGATGGGGGAGGCCGCGCCGATCGGGGCCGTGGGCATCGGGGCCATCGTGCTGGCCGCGCTTTACTGGATCTTCGGCTTCCTGCGGATGGGCACCACCGGGCTGACGGCCAATGCTGCCGGGGCCGGGGACCGGGCGGAGGTCGCGGCCCTGCTGACCCGCGCCCTGATCATCGGGCTGGGCGCCGGGCTGGCGATCATCGCGCTGCAGCTGCCGCTGTTCTGGCTGGCCTTTAAGGCCTCGCCCGCCAGCGCCGAGGTTGAGGAGATGGCCCGCGCCTACATGGCGATCCGCGTGCTGTCGGCGCCTGCGGCCATCGGGATCTATGGCGTCACCGGCTGGCTGATCGCGCAGGAGCGCACCACGGGCGTGCTGGTCCTGCAGGTGGGGATGAACCTGATCAACATCACTCTCGATCTGATCTTCGTGCTGGGTCTGGACTGGGGCGTCGAAGGGGTGGCGGCCGCCACCTTCATCGCGGAATGGTCGGGACTGGCCCTGGGGTTCTGGCTGTGCCGTGCGGCCTTCCGGGTGCCGGCCTGGCGCGACTGGGCGCGGGTCTTCGATCCGAGGCGCCTGCGCCACATGGCCCTGGTCAATCGTGATATCCTGCTGCGGTCGCTGATGCTGCAGGGGATCTTCATTTCCTTCATGTTCCTGGGCGCGGATTTCGGCGACGTGCAGCTGGCGGCGAACCAGGTGCTGTTGCAGTTCCTGGAAATCACCGCCTATGCGCTGGACGGTTTCGCCTTCGCCGCCGAGGCCCTGGTGGGCCAGGCCATGGGGCGGCGCGACCGCACGGGCCTGCGCCGGTCGGTCCTTCTGTCGGGCACCTGGGGCGCGGCGATCGCGGTGCTGATGGCGCTGGCCTTCGCCCTGCTGGGCGGTGCAGTGATCGACCTGATGACCACGGCGCCGGAGGTCCGCGAGGCCGCGCGCCGTTTCCTGCCCTGGATGGTGGCCGTGCCTGTTCTGGGCTTTGCCTCATGGATGCTCGACGGGGTCTTCATCGGGGCCACCCGCGCCCGCGACATGCGCAACATGATGGCGCTGAGCCTTCTGGTCTATATCGCCGCCGTGATGGTGCTGGTGCCGGTGATGGGCAACCACGGTCTCTGGGCCGCCTTCCTCGTCAGCTTCGTCGCGCGGGGGATCACCCTGGGCCTGCGCTACCCGGCGCTGGAGGCGGAGGCGGCACGAGGCTGAACCAGACCGGGGCGTCGCGGTGCCCATTTGCACAGCGGCGGCGACAGGGCGCGATAGGGTGCGGCAGGGCGATGGATTGACCTCGCCCGGAGCGGCGCTAAAGCTGGGCGGGCCGCCGGCGCGGGGCCGCTTCAGCCCCGCGCCGGACGTGTATTCCAAAGCTCGAAAGGACAAGAGATGAGCCTTGCCCATGGCCGCCCCTATCTCGCCATTCCCGGCCCCTCGGTTATGCCCGATGCCGTGCTGCAGGCCATGCACCAGCCCGCGCCGAATATCTACGAGGGCGACATCGTCACCCTGGTCGAAGGCATCGTGCCCGACCTGAAACGGGTGGCGAAAACCGACGGCGAGGCGGCGATCTACATCTGCAATGGCCATGGCGCCTGGGAAGCGGCGCTGTCGAACCTCTTCCAGCCCGGCGACCGGGTGCTGATCCCGGCCACGGGGCGGTTTGCCCATGGCTGGGCCGACATGGCCGTGGGCCTTGGGATCGTGCCGCAGATCGTCGATTTCGGCACCAAGTCCACCATCGACGCCGACCGCATCGAGGAGGTGCTGCGCGCCGATACAGAACGCCAGATCAAGGCGGTGATGTTCAGCCACGTGGACACCGCCACCTCGATCCGCAACGATCCGCGCGCCCTGCGGGCCGCGCTGGATGCGGCCGATCACCCGGCGCTGCTGATGGCCGACTGCATCGCCTCCATGGCCTGTGACGAGTTCCACATGGATGCCTGGGGCGTCGACGTGGCGATCACCGGCAGCCAGAAGGGGCTGATGGTGCCGCCGGGCCTGTCCTTCGTCTTCTTCAATGACCGCGCGAAGGAGTTTCGCGCCGCCAATCCGCGCGTGTCGCGTTACTGGGACTGGGTGCCGCGCACCGAACCGGAAGCGGTCTATCAGTACTTCGGAGGCACCTCTCCGACGCACCACCTCTTCGGTCTGCGCGCCGCGCTGGACATGCTGCACGAGGAAGGGATGGAGCGGGTCTGGGCGCGTCACGCCACGCTGGCCCGCGCGATCTGGGCGGCCTGCGAACGCTGGGCGGAGGGCGGCGCCATGGTGATGAACGTCAGCGATCCGGCCCTGCGCAGCCATGCGGTGACGGCTCTGGGGCTGGGCATCGGCAATGGCCAGAAGCTGCGGATCTGGACGGCGGAGAACGCCGGGCTGACCCTGGGCATCGGACTGGGCATGTCGACCGAGGACGATCCCGACGGCACCGGCTTCTTCCGCATCGGCCACATGGGTCACCTGAACGCCCACATGGTGCTGGGCGCCGTCGGCGTGATCGAGGCGGGGCTTCAGGCTCTGCAGATCCCGCACGGGCATGGCGCGCTGGAAAAGGCGGCCGAGGTGGTGGCCCAGCCCGGTGCCGTGGCCTTCTGAGGTCACGAGGCCATAGCGACATGAGAGGGGCGCCGCCGCAAGGCTGGCGCCCTTTTCAGGCGCGGCGGGCGCGGTGGCGCCGCAGCGCCTCGATCGCCACATGCAGGGCGTAACCGGCGGCCACCACGGCGCCGAAGCCCCAGGCGGCCCAGAGGGCGAAGAAGATCCACAGCAGGTTGACGCCCGCCATCACCAGGACGGCGGCGGTTGCGGCCCGGTGGCGCTCAGGCGACGGGATCGAGGCGTGCCAGCGCCCGGGGCAAGGCCGCTTCCAGCGCGTCGAGATCGGCCGAGGGGCCGCAGGAGATGCGGATGCAGCGATCCTGGGGCGCTACAAAGGGCATGCGCACGAAGACGCCTTCCTCGGCCAGGGCCGCGACCAGGGCGCGGGCGCGTGCCCCGTCGCCGCCGCAGTCCAGCGCGACGAAATTGGTGGCCGAGGGCAGGGCGGTCAGCCCTTGGGCTGCGCCGATGCGGGCGATCTCGTCCCGGGCGCGGGTCACCTCGTCGCGCACATGGGCCAGCCAGTCCTGGTCCTGCAGCGCGGCCAGCGCGGCGGCCTGGGCGCCGCGGTTCATGCCGAAATGGTTGCGGACCTTGTCGAAGGCCGAGATCAGCTCGGGCGCGGCCAGGGCATAGCCCACGCGGGCACCGGCCAGGCCGTAGCCCTTGGAGAAGGTGCGCATGCGGATCACGCGCGGGTCGTCCACGGCCAGGGGCACGCTGGCTTCCTCGGGGGCGAACTCACCATAGGCTTCGTCGAGGATCAGCAGGCAGCCCTCGGGCAGGGCGTCGAGTGCGGCGGCCACGTCCGCGCCGCGCTGCCAGCTGCCCATGGGATTGTCGGGGTTGGCGAAATAGACCAGCTTGGCGTCCACTTGGGCGGCGCGCGCCAGAAGGGCCGGCAGGTCCTCCGCGTCGTCGCGGTAGGGCACCGTCTCGATCCGGCCGCCGAAGCCCGCGACGTGGTAGTTGAAGGTCGGGTAGGCGCCCAGCGAGGTGACGATCGCCTCGCCCGCGCTAACGGTCAGCCGGACCAGTTCCCCCAGCAGGCCGTCGATGCCGGTGCCGACGACGATATTGTCCACTCCGCAGCCCCAGTGGGCGGCCAGCGCCTGGCGCAGGTCATGGCTGGCGGGGTCGCCGTATTGCCACATCTCGGTCGCCGCCGCCTGCATCGCGGCAATGGCGCGGGGGGAGGGGCCGAAACCGTTTTCATTGGCGCCCAGGCGTGCCGCGAAGGGCGCGCCACGGCGGCGTTCCATCTCCTCCGGGCCGGTGAAGGGCACGGTCGAGGGCAGCGAGGCGGCAAGCGCCGTGAAGCGGGCATTCGTGGTCATGGCGCGGCTCATAATCCGCGGTTGCAGCGCGGCGCAAGAAGAATCGAACGCAGCGGAATGCGGCACCGGCGCGCGCCCTTTCGGGCCCGTCAGAAGCCGCCCGGGGCATGTCGCAATTGCGACTTTCCGGGAGGGTTTTCCGACGCGATGAGGAGGTGGGAGGAGCCTGCGAGAAGGGAAGGGGGGTAGGGCCACCCCCTGTCCGCTGGACCGTCCAGTGGGCCCCCGATCAGCGGCACGACGGGCACGTGTCGGCCGTGACGTTGCGTAGGCAGGTGCCGCTGCCGCCGCGCCGCCCCTCGACAGGCGCCGGACGGCACCGGATGATCCCGGCAACAGAGGAGGGAGTATCCATGAGCGCAAACCAGATGACATTCGGCGCCGAGGGCAGCCCGCGCGTCACGGTCGAGATCCGCGATCACGTGGCCCATGTGACCCTGGTGCGGTCGGACAAGATGAATGCGGTCGACACCCCCATGGCGGAGGCCCTGGCGGCGGCGGGCGAGGCCCTGATGGCGCGCACCGAGGTGCGGTGCGTGCTGATGCGTGGCGAGGGGCGCGCCTTTTGCGCCGGGCTGGACGTGGCCAGCTTTGCCGAATTTGCCGGCACGGACCCGGAGGCGCGGGTGATGCCGCGCACCCATGGGGACTGCAACCTCTACCAGCAGCTCTGCCTGGTCTGGCGCGCCCTGCCGGTGCCGGTGATCGCCGCGCTGCACGGGGTGGCCTTCGGCGCCGGGTTCCAACTGGCCATCGCCGCCGATGTACGGATTGCGCATCCGGAGACGCAGCTGGCGATCATGGAGGCGAAATGGGGCCTGGTGCCCGACATGGGCGGCATGGTGATCCTGCCGCAGCTGATCCGGTCCGACGTGCTGCGCCTGATGACCTATACCGCCGAGCCCGTGGAGGCGGCGCAGGCGCTGGACTGGGGGCTGGTGACCGAACTGGCCGAAGATCCCCTGGCGCGGGCTGAGGCGCTGGCGGCCTCCATTGCCGGGCGCAGCCCTTCCGCCACCCGCGCGGCGAAGCGCCTGATCGGGCTGGCCGAAAGCGGCGCTTCGGCGGAAACGGTTCTCTATGAGGAAAGCCGGGAACAGGCCGCGCTGATCGGCGGCAAGGACCAGAGAGAGGTCATCGCCGCCAACATGCAGGGCCGCGCGCCGACCTTCGACTGAGGGCGTGGGCCGTCCTGTGGCAGTCGCAGCCTGGCCCGTCCCATGGCCGGACGGTGACGCTTGCAAGCGCCGCCGCCCAAGCCTGGCCATCGCGCCGGGGCGATGACAGGGGGCGGGGCCTCAGAGCAGGTCCTGCGCCTTTTCCGGCGGGCGGGCGATAATGGCGCGGTCGGCCGTGATGACGACGGGGCGTTCGATCAGCTTCGGATGGGCGGCCATGGCGGCGATCAGTTGATCCTCGGGCGTCTCCCGGGTCAGACCCAGCTCCTTGAAGAGGGCCTCCTTGGTGCGCATCATCTCGATCGCGGGCAGGCCCAGCTGGGACTGCAGGGCGCGCAGCTCCGCTTCGCTGGGCGGCTCGTCCAGGTAGCGGCGGGTGGTGAAATCCACCCCGGCCTCTTCCAGCAGGGCCAGCGCCTGGCGGGATTTCGAACAGCGGGGATTGTGCCAGATGGTGATCACAGCCAGTCCTTTCGGCCCGTGCCCACGGCCTCCGCCACATTGGCGAAACCGTCCCGGGCGAGCAGTTGATGCAGGCCTTCGGCGATGCGCGGCACCAGCGACAGACCTTCGTAGACCAGCGCCGAGTAGAGCTGCACCGCCGAGGCGCCGGCGCGGATCTTCTGGTAGGCCTGCTCAGCCGAGGAGACCCCGCCCACGCCGATCAGCGGCACGCGGCCCTCGGTCAGCTCCGACAGGCGCGCCAGGACGCGGGTGGACTTCTCGAACAGAGGCGCGCCGGACAGGCCGCCGGTCTCGCCCCCGTGGGCCGAGCGCAGGCCTTCGCGCGCCAGCGTCGTGTTGGTGGCGATGACGCCATCGAGGGAGAGCGCGGTGGCAACCTCGGCGATGTCCGACAGGCCCTCGGCGTCGAGATCGGGGGCGATCTTCAGGAAAATCGGGATGCGCCGGTCGAGGCTGTCGCGGGTCGCCAGCACCCCTTCCAGAAGGGCAGTCAGCGCCGCCTTGCCCTGCAGGTCGCGCAGTTTCTCGGTGTTGGGCGAGGAGACGTTGACCGTGGCGAAATCCAGGGTGCTGCCGCAGCGGGCCAGCACGGCGGCGAAATCGCCCGCGCGGTCGGTGCTGTCCTTGTTGGCGCCTAGGTTCAGGCCGATCACCGCGTCGCGGGGGCGGGATTCCAGCCGGGTGGCGATCGCCTCTATCCCCTCGTTGTTGAAACCGAAGCGGTTGATCACGCCCCGGTCCTCGGTCAGGCGGAAGAGGCGCGGCTTCGGGTTGCCGGGCTGCGGGCGGGGCGTGGCCGCGCCCACCTCGATGAAGCCGAAGCCCGCGCGCGACAGCGGCGCCAGCGCCTCGGCGTTCTTGTCGTATCCAGCGGCGAGGCCCAGCGGGTTCGCCAGGTTCAGCCCCGCGACGGAGGTGCGCAGCCGGTCGGAGGTGACCAGCCCGGGCAGGGGCGCCAGCCCGCTGCGCAGGGCGAAAATCGACAGCCCGTGGGCGCGTTCCGGGTCCAGCCGGTGCAGGGCCATCAAGCCCAGCTTTTCCACGCCCCGGTCCCAGGCGCCGGGAATATCGCTGCCGGTGGTGCTGGTCACGCCGCTGGCTTTCATGCCATGTCCTCGGGGAAGACGTGGGCGCCGTCCTGCAGGGGCAGCGGCCAGTGGGTCTGCACCTCCGACAGTTTCAGGCGCCGGTAGAGGTGGGGGAAGAGGGCGCCGCCGCGCGACACCTCCCAGGTCAGGGCCTCGCCCAGTTCGTCGGTGTCGCAGGCGGCCAGCACCAACCCCTCGACCCCGGCGAAGTGTTTCGCCGCCGTCTCGGCGGCCTGCTCGGCGGTGGAGAAGTGGATGAACCCGTCGGCCAGGTCGATGGGGGCGCCGGCGGTCTCGCCCGCCGTCACCAGGTCCTGCCATTCGGCATCGCGGAAGATCTTGTAAATCAGCATGGGGTGGGGATGCCCCGAAACGCGGCGCCGGTCAACGGCGCCGCGCGATCCCGGGCGGTTCAGCCGCCCAGATCGGTCAGGATCTGCCGGATCATGGCGATGTCCTGCGGCCGCGACAGGGTGGGGGCATGGCCACAGCGAGCGATCTCGGTGGTGGCGGCGCGCGGGCCATCGGCGGCCATGCGGGCCGCGACCCCGGTCGGGAACAGGTCGCTGTCGGCGCCGCGGATGGCGTGCACCGGAATCGCGATGCGTGCCCAGCGGTCCCAGGTCGTCAGTTCGTCGGGCGAGGCGGAGAACTGGATCGTGATCCGTGGATCGTAGTGTAGGGTGAACATGCCGTTGCCCTTGCGCCGGACGGAGGTGCGGGCCATGCGCCGCCAGAAGGCATCCGTGGCCGGGCCGAAAGGCTGGTAGGACTGGCGGAACCAGACCTCGGCCTCGGACATGCTGCGCCATTCGGGGGCCGAGCCCGCATAGGCCAGGATGCGGTCGATGGCGGCCTGGGGGATCTCCGGGCCGATGTCGTTGACGATCAGGCACGACAGCCGCTCGGCCAGCGGCCCGGAGGCCATGCGCATGCCGATCAGCCCGCCCATCGAGGTGCCGATCCAGGCCACCCGGGTAATGCCGTAGCGATCCAGAAGGTCGCCCGCGATCCCGGCGTAGTATTCCACCGAATATTCCGCCGCCGGGTTGCTCGACCAGCTGGACAGGCCCCGCCCGATGGTGTCGGGGCAGAGGACGAAGTAGCGGTCCGAGAGGGCACGGGCCAACTCGTCGAAGTCGCGGCCCGTGCGGGCCAGCCCGTGCCACATCACCAGCGCCGGGTTGGCCGGGTCGCCCCATTCGGTGACGTGCAGTTCGTGGTCCAGAACGGGTACGAAGCTGAAGCGGGGATCGGAACTCATGCGCCTTTCCCCCGGGCCGAGAGCGTGCCTGCGATCCCTTTCGGGAAGAAGTAGACCAGCAGGATGAAGACGATGCCCAGCCACAGCAGCCAGCGGTCGGGCGACAGGATGTCGGGCAACACGGGCAGGCCGGCCAGCGCCTCGGAGGCGGAGCCCATCAGGTCGCGCAGGTAGTATTGCGCCAGGACCATCAGCGTGGCGCCGATCACCGCCCCCCACATGGTGCCCATGCCGCCGATCACCACCATCAGCAGGATGTCGATCATGATGTCGAAGCTGAGCGCGGTTTCCGGCCCGGTGTATTTCAGCCAGACCGCATAGACCGTGCCCGCAAGCGAGGCGATGACGGCCGCAATGCAGAAGACGAAGGTGCGATAGGCCACGACGCGATAGCCGATGGCCTCGGCTCGGGCTTCGTTTTCGCGGATCGCCTTCAGCACCGTCCCGATGGGGGAGGCGACGAGGCGCAGCATCGCCAGGAACAGCACCAGCGAGCTGACGAAGACGAAGTAGTAGGCCGCCAGCTTGCCGTTCAGACGCACGCCGAAGAGGCTGGCCACCTTGCCCTCTTCGTCCACCAGCAGCTTCGTTGCCGGTTTGAACAGGTCGGGCGCGCGGTAGGTGATGCCGTCTTCGCCCCCGGTCAGGCCCGACAGCTGCGAGGCCAGCACCAGCGCGACGGAGGCCGCCGCCAGGGTGATCATGGCGAAGAAGATCGCCTTCACGCGCAGCGACAGCAGGCCGACGGCCACGGCCACCACCAGCGACACGGCGACACCCGCCAGACCGCCCAGCAGGACAGGGGTCCAGCCCGCGCCCATGCGGTCCAGCGCGATGGCCGCGCCATAGCTGCCGAAGCCGAAGAACATGGTGTGGGCAAAGCTGACGATACCGGTATAGCCGATCAGCAGGTCGTAGCTGGCCACCAGCACGATGAAGACGCAGATCCGCGCCGCCACCTGGATCGAGCGCACGTCCTGGAACAGGAACGGCCAGAACAGCAGCGCCGCGGCGATGGCCAGAACGGCCAGTTTCACGATGGGGGAGGTTTGGTTTTTCATCTCGGCCTCACTTCACCGCCGGTTTCAGGCCGTTGGGCCGCCACAGCAGGATGACCATCATCAACAGCATGTTCGACGCCAGCGACAGTTTCGGCGCCAGGAAACCCACGTAGTTGGACATCAGCCCGACCATGATCGCGCCCAGCAGGGTGCCCTGGACGCTGCCCAGCCCGCCGATGATGACGACGATGAAGACGACGATCATCATGTCGGCGCCCAGGTGCGGGGTGATCAGCGTCTCATACCCCGCCCACATGGCACCGCCGAGGGCGGCCAGCGCGCTGCCCGCCATGAAGACGCCGATGAACAGACGGTCAATGCGGAAGCCGAGCGCCTCCACCATTTCGCGGTTTTCCACGCCGGCGCGGATCAGCAGGCCCAGGCGGGTGCGGTTCAGCACCCAGTAGAGGCCCGCATAGACGATCAGGCCCAGCATGAAGGCGAAGAAGCGGTAGATCTCGATCGTGACGTCGCCGATGACGAAGGCCCCTTCGAGGAAGGCCGGGCGGCCAACGCTGAACGGCGTGCCACCCCAGATCGCCAGGATCAGCTCCTCGACCACGATCAGCGCGCCCATGGTGATCAGGATCTGGCGCAGGTGATCGGAATAGACCGGCTTGATGATGACGGTCTCGAAGAACCAGCCCGCGATCAGGCCAAAGACCATCGCCGCGCCGAAGGCCGCGACCAGGGCCGCGATGTTCAGCATCAGCGAGGGCGAGCCCAGCCAGCCGCCGAGCGAGGCCAGCACGCTGGCAGCGATGAAGGCGCCCAGGGATACAAAGGCCGAGTGGCCGAAGTTCAGCACGTCCATCAGCCCGAAGACGAGGCTGAGGCCAGAGGCCATCAGGAAGATCATCATCCCCATGGCCAGCCCCGCCACGGTCAGCGTGGCCCAGGATGATGGCGCGCCGATCAGCACGAAGCAGACCGCGGCCACGGCGACCGGCAGCAGATAGACCCCGCCCAGCCGGTCGATGGTTTCATTCAATTTGTCCATTGTCTCTCCTCGGGCCTCCTCACGCGGACAGGGACAGCAGGCGATCCTGCAGGTCCTTGTCGGCCACGAAATCCGCCATGCTGCCGGTATGGGCGACGCGGCCGTCCTCGATGACGGCCATGTCGCGGCCCAGCGAGCGGGCAAATTCGAAATTCTGTTCCACCAGCAGGATCGTGGTCTTGTCCGAGATCTCGCGGAAGGCCTCGGCCATGTTGTCCACGATGGAGGGCGCCAGCCCCTTGGTGGGTTCGTCGATCAGGATCAGCTGGCGCGGTTCGATGATGGCGCGGGCCACCGACAGCATCTGCTTCTGCCCTCCCGAAAGGGCACCGGCGGGCTTGTCCCAGAATTTTTCGATGGCGGGGAAAAGGCCGTAGATCCATTTCAGCCGGGTCCTGTCGAAGGTCCCGTTGGCGGTGGCAAGGATCATGTTCTCTTCCACCGTCAGCCCGCCGAAAATGCCCATGTCCTCAGGCACGAAGGCGATGCCACGGCGGGAGATGTCGGCGGTGTGCAGGCCGGTCAGATCCTCACCCCGGAAGGTGACGGAGCCGGGGGAGGGGGACCAGAGCCCCATGATCGAGCGCAGGGTGGTGGATTTGCCCGCGCCGTTGCGGCCCAGCAGGCAGAAGACGCCGCCCTCGGGCACGTCGAAACTCACGTCGTGCAGCACATGGTATTGCCCGATGGAGGTCTTCATGTTCTTCAGCGAAAGCAGGCTCATGCGGGTTCGACCCCCTTGCCGAGGTAGACATCCTTGACCAACTGGCTCGACATCACCTCCTCGGGGTTGCCGTCGGCCAGCAGGGTGCCGTTGTGCAGGACGATGATCCGGTCGGCGAGCGCGCGCACCACGTCCATCTTGTGCTCGACCAGCAGCACGGTCTTCGAGGTGTCGTGCTTGATCTCGGCGATCAGCTCCAGCACGTCGGGCGCGTGGTCGAGGGACATGCCGGCGGTGGGTTCGTCGAACATGTAGATGTCGGGCTCCATCGCCATCAGCAGGGCGACCTCCAGCTTGCGCTGGTCGCCGTGGCTAAGTTCCGAGGCCGCCTGATGGGCGACGCCCTGCAGCTTGGTGGCCTCCAGGTAGCGTTCGGCGCGGGCGGTCAGTTCGGTCAGCGACCTGGCCGATCGGAAAATGCGCCAGCCGTCGCCAGATCGCGCCTGCACCGCAAGGCGGATGTTTTCCAGCACCGACAGCTCGGGGAAGAGGTTGGTCAGCTGGAAGGCCCGGCCGACGCCATGATGGGCGCGGGTCGAGGGCGCCATCTTCGTCAGATCGGTGCCGTCCTTCAGGACGCGGCCCGACGTGGCGCGCAGCTGGCCGGAAATCAGGTTGAAATAGGTGGTCTTGCCCGCGCCGTTTGGGCCGACGATCACCGTCAGCTCCCCGGGGCGGAAGTCGCAGCTGACGGCGTTCACGGCCACGTGGCCGCCGAACCGGATCGTCAGATCCTGCGTGATGAGGGATGGTTTGGACATGGGAAACCTGGGGTCTGCCGGGGCGCGGGGATACGTCGCGCCGGCGGTCTGTCTTGGGAAAATCCCCGGGCCGGGGATGGACCGGCCCCGGGCAGTGGATCGTCGCGGTCAGTTCTCGCGGCCGATCGGGATTTCCATCTCTTCCGGCTTGATCTCACGGACCAGTTCCGGGATCGCCCAGTCGACGTCCTCATCCACGCGGATCTTGAAGTGGTACATGGATTGCAGCGCCTGGTGATCCTCGGGGCGGAAGGTCATGGTGCCCTTGGGCGTTTCCCAGGACATGCCTTCCATGGTCTCGATCAGGGTCTCGGTGTCCCACTCCTCGGCTGTCTCCAGCGCCTTCACGACCGCCAGAGCGGCGGACATGCCACCGGCGGTGAAGAAGTCCGGGGGCGTCTCGAAACGTTCCATGTGGGTGTCGACCAGCCAGTCGTTCACCTCGTTCTGAGGCGCCTCGTAATAGTAGTAGATGGCGCCTTCCATGCCCGGGACCCGCTTGTAGGTGGGCAGGACGGGTAGGATGTGACCGCCGGTCGAGATCTCGATGCCATAGCGTTCGGGCTGCATCGCCTGGATCTTGCCCATCGGGTCACCGCCGCCGGCGACGTAGATCATGATGACCTTGCGGCCCTCGTGATCCTTCAGGGCGTTGAACATCCGTTCGGCGGAGGCGGTGAAATCAGTGGTGCCCTGGGGGATGTATTCCTCGGTCACGACCGTTGCGCCGGTGCCGTCCAGCGCGGACTTGAAGGCGGTGATGCCGTCGCGGCCAAAGGCGTAATCCTCGGCCAGGGTGGCAACGTAAAGGTTTTCATCAGGGGCCAGCGCCAGAGCCTGGGCCTGCATGTCCATCGACGAGTTGCGCGACGTCTTGAAGACGTAGCGGTTGCTGTCCTCGCCGGTCAGCCCGTCGGCCACCGCCGGTTCGACGATCAGGATCTTCTCGTATTCCTCGGCAATGGGCAGCATCGACAGGGTCACCCCCGAAGAGGTGGCGCCGACGGCCAGCAGCACCTCGTCATCGCCATAGGCCTCTTCCAGGGCGGCGCGCGCCATGTCGGGCTTGAACTGGGTGTCCTTGTGGATGATCTCCACCGGGTGGCCGTTGATCTCATTCGTGCCGCCGGTGGCATATTCGATGCCCAGCTCGAACCCGGTCTGCGACTGCTTGGAAAACGCCTCCAGCGCTGAGCCGGACATGCCGTGGATAAGGGCGATCTTCACCGGGTCCTGCGCCTGCGCAGCCCCCGTGACGCCCAGGCCGAACGCAAGCGCGCCGACCAGTGTGAACACTGATTTCATGGGTCCTCCCTCCCTTAAGTCAGGCAGACGGTCGCATTGCGCGGGGCCGTCTGTTTCAGTATCTCCTTGCGTCAGGAAGATCCCATTGCCCGGGATCGGGAGCAATATCGTGGAACTACTTATCGACGAGGCCTACCGTTCCGGACGGTTCGAGGAGATCGCGTTCCTGCATGCGCCCGTGGGCCTTGTGGTGACCGAGGACCGGGTGATCCGCGACTGCAACATCGCCTTCGCGGAGATGTTTCGGTACGCCCGCGACCAGCTGCGCGATCAGACCTTTTCGATCCTCTATCCCTCGCGGGAGGAATTCGTGAACATCCGCGACCGGGGCATCCGGACACTGGCGGAAAAGAACGTCTACTGGGACGAGCGGATCATGGCGCGCTCTGACGGCACGCTGTTCTGGTGCCGGGTGCGTGGCCATTCCTTCACCCCCGACGAGCCGCTGGCACGCGCCGTCTGGTCCTTCGCCGACCTGTCGTCGATCCGCCCCTACAACGAGCTGACCCGGCGCGAGCGGGAAATCATTTCGTTTCTGGCCGACGGGCTGACGTCGAAGGAAATCGCGCTGAAGCTCGACATCTCGCACCGCACGGTCGAGGTCTACCGGGCGAAGCTGCTGAAGAAGTTCGGGGTGGTGAACACCTCCTCCCTGCTGCAGGCGCTTGGCCACATCGACGCCGATCACGTGGTCGACCGGGCCTAGGCCGGCAGGACAGGCTGTCGGCGCGGCTTTCATGCCGGCGACAGGGGATGGCAGGAATGTGGCGGTCACGCTGCGATTGGTGTCTCTTTGGAACCAATTTAGGGTCTGGCGCTGGGATAGTTGCCGGATCGCCCCCTAACCTGCCGCACTTTCGCCACGGTTGATCGCCTTAAGGTTGTGCCTCCGGGTGGCCTGCTTGGCCACCCAGGCTGCCGAGACACCGCGAATCTTCCGGGCTGTGAAGATGTCTTCTGGACGGCTGACAAAGCCGCCCTATATCCATCCGGTATAGTATTGCGACCAATGTCTAAGGTCCGCCTCCGGTCTGGCCCGCCAGATCGGGCTGAAATCTGCCAGGAACATTCATGCTGACGTGAACGTCAATTTTGGCGTTTGGCGGGAAATATTCCCGGTTTTGGCGGCCTTCCTCCCCTGTTTGTCTGAAAGTCGGCTCGAATCACCTATCGGAAGGCGGGCGTTCGGGCGCGTGTGTTGGCTGTGATCCGCCGACCGCGGAAAACCCAATAAAATCTACCAAAAACGGATCGTTTTGGACTAAGATGGGGTCAGGATACAGCTTTGCTCCGTCACCCTGACACACACACACCCGATGGTCATTGAGTGTATCTCGGCAGTGAGAGACCCCATTCAGGGGTCTCTCACTCGCCTTTAAGGTGAAAATCTAAACAGATTCCGGGCTGCGCGACTCCTGCAGGGGCAGCGTTGCATTTTTGTGCTCTCCCTAGAATTGTATCGATCCGCTTTATGGATCGTTAATCTACGTCTTCGGATTTTCCCAACGCGCCCAATGACTTGCCTGGATAACTTGCTGTTTCCAGGCGGTATGAAGAGCGCTGTCGTTCGTATTCACTCAACTTAAACGTAAAGCTGTCGTTGCACGTATTTCGGTTCACTGCCCTGAATTTTGCGTCAAGCTGTTCTTGTGTGTGTCAGTAGTGAGTGCGGAGTTTCAGAGTGGAACCGTTATTAGTGTCGCTCTTCGGCATGATGGCCTCGGGCTATGTCGCCGAAGACAGTACTTTGGGTAAACTCCTCGGTGTCGAGGGAGAAGCAGAGGACGGAGAGGACGAGATCGCGGAAGAGCAGGCGCCGGCGGAAGACGGCACCAGCATTCTCGACTTCGCTTTCCCCGAGGACGCTTCGTCCGACGACGGAGGACAAGAAGAAGGGGAGCCGGCCGACCAGGCCGGTTCCCCCGATAACCAGGCCGCGACGGGAGAAGCCGCGGTAACCGATCCGACGCTGGGCCAGCAGGCTGCCGGCGCGGAGGATGCGATCACGGCTGACAGCCTGGTCGACGAGTTGGACGACACGGTGAAGTTCGATGTCGTCACGGGCCTGGCAGGCGCCGCGCCGGCGCTGATCTCGGGCTTCGACAATGCCAGCCATGATCCCAGCCTGAAATCCGACCAGGTCTATCTCTACGACAGCGAAGGCAACCTGATCCCCGAAAGCGATTTCGTCGCGGGTGACCGGATCCTGTCCATCGTCGACATGGAGGACGGCAGCGGGGCTGCGCTCTACCTGGATGACGAGCTGGTGGCCGTGGTGGAGGATTATACCGCCGACGAACTGGCCGCCGATACCTCCTGGGTCGGCAATTTCACCGGCGATGAGGGCGAGGTGGTCGAGATCACCGAGCCGGAAACCACCAACATCTTTGCCGATCTGGACGAGGACGAGGCCCCCGAAGCGGAGGAGGCGTCCGCCGAGACCCCCGAAGAGGAGCCCGCAGAAGAGGCGGCGCCCGAGGAGCAGGTCGAGGAGCCGGAGCTTGCCGCAGCCGAGCCGGAGGAAGACGCGGCCCCGGCAGAGGAGGCCTCTGCAGCCGAGGCGACCGAAACGGCAGCGGCGGAGCCGGCCCCCGAGGCCGAGGACAGCCTGGCGTCCGGCGCGGGTGAGGACAGCCTGGCCGGTGCAGCGGGCGAAGACAGCGTCGACGCGGCGCAGGATGAGCCGGTCGCCGAAGCGCCTGCCGAGGCCACCGAGGAGACCGCTGGCGAGGCAACGCCCGAGCCCACGATCTCCCTCACGGTCGAAGGCGCCACGGCAAGCGGCAACAGCGTCAACCAGGCGATGTTCGGCGGCAACGTCATGTTCGGGATCAATTCCGAAGGGGGCGCGCTGAATGACAATATCCAGGACGCGCTGGATGCCACCGACATCGAGAACATCCGCTTCCCCGCCGGCAAGGGCGACGGCATCGCCGCCGAAGAGGGCGAGAAGTGGCTGAACATCGTCGACCTGGACTACGACGAGGAGGGCAATGCCACCCTGTCGCAGGAGGTGACCGAGCTGCTGGACTGGGCACGTGATCCCAACGGCGACGGCGATCTGTCGGATGGCAAGCAGGTCACGCTGGTCATCCCGACCCAGCACCTGTCGCTGGAGGAATACGAGGAATTCGGCACCGACATCGAGATGTTCTCTCAGCTGGTGATGGAGCAGTACGGCGATGTCGTCGCGGGCTTCGAGGTGGGCAACGAATACTGGACCACCATCGGCGAGAGCGAATACGGTGCAAAGGCCAACATCGCGGTGAAGGCCCTGGCCGACGGGATGGAGGCCGCCGGTGTCGAGGCCGAGGATCAGCCGCACATCGTAGTGCAGATGGCCACGCCCACGGGCGCGTCGGACTTCCACGTCTCCGTCGCCGACGGCTCCTGGATCGAACGTCTGGAGGGCGCCAACGAGGCGATCATCGCCGAGCTGGACGAGGAGGCGCGCGCGGACCTGGATGGGGTGGTGGAACATTACTACTACCGCCAGGACCACGACACCTACGAGGACAGCCTGGAGGAGTTCAACTACATCGAGAAGGACTACGACGTCTGGGACGCGGCCTTCGACAAGGAGTTGGATCTTCACATCACCGAGTGGAACATCAAGACCTCCAACACCGCAGAGACCGGCATGAAGGCCGCCTCGACCATGGTCGAGCAGTTCGAGAACATGATCGAACAGGGCGTGGATCACGCCGATGCCTGGGCGGTGATGCACAACACCTCCACCGATCTGGCGGGCGACCGCGACGGTGAGGTGACGACCGACGATCAGGGTCGGGTGACCACCTCGATCAACGGCGCCACCTTCGATCTGATGTCCTCGGCGCTGCCGGGCAAGGAGCTGCTGGAGCTGGACATTCCCGGCGACGACGGCACCATCGAGGTCAACGCCTATGCCGACCAGGACGAGACGGTGGTCTACCTGTCGTCCCGCTCGCTGGAGGTGGAAACGATCGAGATCGACCTGCGCGAGCTCGTGGGCGGCGATGTCGAGGGCGCGACCGGCGTCAAGATCGGCATCGACCAGAGCACCTCGAATGGCTGGCACTGGGTGTCCGGCGAGGGCCGCGTGGATGCGGACTTCGTCGAGATCGACGGCGAGAAGTACTACTACAACGAGCATGACGTCGGCGCCGAGCTGACCGACTATACCTACGACAGCTCGGTCATCACCGTGACGCTGAAACCCTATGAGGTCCTTCAGGTGACGATCCCCGGCTCCGACCTCGCGGTCGGGGCAGGGGAGGACGATCTGGCCGGCTCGGCCGGCAGCGACGACCTGACCACGCCCGACGCGGGCTCTGTCACCGCCCCCGATGGGGCGACGGAGGCCCCGGTGGAAGACCCCGCCGAAGAACCTGTCGAACTCGAGGCGCCCGAAGACACGGTGTCGCTCGACGATCACCTGGTGGGGTCGGGCTATGCCGACTACCTCAAGGGGTTTGAAGGGGATGACACCATCGACGGTGGCCGTGGCGATGACACCCTGGCCGGCTCGGAGGGCAATGACCTCCTTGAAGGCGGCGCCGGCGAGGACCTGATGAACGGCGGGCAGCAGGATGACCGGCTGTTCGGCGGCTCTGGCGACGACGAGATGCTGGGCTGGACCGGCGAAGATTACCTCAAGGGCGGCCACGGGCATGACGTCATCGACGGTGGCGAGGGCAATGACACCCTGGCCGGGTCCCAGGGCAACGACTCCATGTATGGTGGCGAAGGCGCGGATGAGATGAACGGCGGCAAGGACGACGATTACATCTCAGGGGGCGAAGGCGCCGACACGCTGACCGGCTGGTCCGGCAACGACACCTTCGCCTTCGCCGAGGGTGACACGGTCGAGGGCGATGTCATCACCGACTTCCAGCCCGCCAAGGATGTGATCGAGCTGGACGTGCCCGGCCTGACCTCCATCGCCGACCTGGTGTTCACCCAGCGGGAGCAGGGCGGCGTGCTGATCGAGATCCCCGGGCAGGGCACGGTCCTGCTGGAAGGGGAACTGACGGTGGCCGACGTGGCAATCGACGAGAACTTCATCTTCCTGGCAGGGGCCAAGACCACGGCCACCACTACGGCGGCTGCCTGACGAAGATCCCGGGAGCGGCCCGCCGGTGGCGGGCCGTCCCCCCAAGCCCCGTGGCCAAAGGCCCTGGGCGCAGGACGATGGACCGATGCAGAACTGACCCGAACCGGCATAGCGCCGCGCCCCGGGTCCAACCTGGAAAGGATGGAAAGGACATCTCATCTTTGGCCCGCCCGGACGGCACCCCGGGACCGGGCCTTCATACTTGCGGGAAGAGACACGGTTCCACACACCTCTTCCCGCAGGTGCGGGCGAGCCCGGCACGGCTCGCCCGCGGCTTGCGGCGGCTGACGGCACTCACACACACACCAGCCGCCGCAAGCATCCCCGCGCGCCTCGGGCCTGTGGTCCGGGGCGCGCACCCGTTTCGGGCCCGGCCACGCGCGCAGCGCGCTGTTTCCCGACGGGTATCGACCGATGCCGATCTGAATGAGTCCCAACAGGGATGACTATAGTCCAGGATGTGACGCGGAAAAGGTGCAGCATGCGCAACCGTGCGGTCACCCCTGCGTCGTGGGCCGTCCGGCCTTGCCATTTCCCCGCGGCTCCCGCAGCCTCGGGGCAAGCAAATCCAAGGACGCCTGCCATGCCCACCACTGCCACCCCCTCCGCCGTTGCCCGTTTCCTCGCCGATCATTTCGACGATCACCAGGCCCTGCGCCGGGACATCCACGCGCACCCCGAACTGGGGTTCGAAGAGACCCGCACCGCCGCCCTTGTGGAGGAGCGGTTGCGCGCCGCGGGCTTCGAGGTGACGACCGGCATCGCCCGCACCGGCATGGTGGCGACGCTGAAACGCGGCGAAGGGCCGGCCATCGGGATCCGGGCCGACATGGACGCCTTGCCGATGGATGAACAGACCAACCTGCCGCATGCCTCGAAGGTGGCGGGCAAGATGCACGCCTGCGGTCATGATGGCCACACCGTCAGCCTGCTGGCCACTGCCGAGGCGCTGGCGGCCGAAGGCAACTTTTCCGGCACTGTGCACCTGATCTTCCAGCCCGCCGAGGAAGGGCTGGCCGGCGGCGCCAAGATGGTCGAGGAGGGGCTGTTCGAGCGTTTCCCCTGTGACCGCATCTTCGGCTTTCACAATGAACCGCGCATGATGCTGGGCCAGGCGGCGACGCGCAGCGGGCCGACCATGGCCTCGGCGGATGAATTCCGCGTCACCTTCACCGGCAAGGGCGGCCATGCCGCCGTGCCGCATATGGCCAAGGACAGTGCCCTGGCCCTGTCGGAACTGGTGGTGGCCCTGCAACAGCTGGTCTCGCGCCGCATCGACCCGCTGCATTCGGCGGTCGTGTCGGTGACCCAGATCCACGTCGGATCCGCTCATAACGTGATCGCGGGCGACGGCTGGATCGGCGGCACCGTGCGCTGCCTCGTGCCCTCGGACCGCAAGGTGCTGGAGGAGGGGATCCGCAGCATCGCCCAGGGCCATGCCGATGCCGCCGGGGTCGAGATGACCTTCGAGTGGTCGGGGGGCTATCCGCCGCTGGTCAACGACACGGCGGCGGTGGCCGACGTGGCCGTGGCCCTGTCGTCCGACGCCGCGCCGGTGACCTATTCCGAGGCGACGCCGATCATGGCGGGGGAGGATTTCGCCTTCATGTTGCAGGAAGCGCCCGGCGCCTATGTCTTCTTCGGCATGTCGGAGGAGGGCGCGCCCTCGCCGATGGTCCATGACCCGGCCTATGACTTCAACGACAAGCTGATCCCCATCGTCGCCGAAAGCATGGTGGCCCTCGTCGAGGCCGAGCTGCCGGCGAAATGATCCCGCGCGGCGGGACTTGCAGGGGCGGTCTGAGCCCCCACAGGCTCCCGCCGGCGACCGGGTCCAGGGCGGCTTTCAGGCTGCCCTAGGGGCAGCTTTCCCCTCATATGTGACAGTTTTGTGACTATTTTGATCGTCTGGTCAGACTCCGTTGCGCGGGGCGCCGGTGTCATGGCCCTGACGCAGAGTTCGGCTTTGACAGGTGGCATGCGCCGGGGCAGCATCCCGGTATAAGAATTGACCTTAGAGGGGAGAAACCCAATGTCCGTCCGTCTGCTGACGAGCGTGGCCGCCCTGGCGCTGAGCGCCGGCACCGCCATGGCCGATTATTCGCTGACCATTCTTCACACCAATGACTTCCACGCCCGTTTCGAACCGATCTCGAAATACGATTCCGGCTGCTCGGCCGAGGACAACGATGCCGGTGAGTGCTTCGGCGGTTCCGCCCGCCTGGTGACGGCGGTGGAAGAGGCCCGGGCCCGCGCCGAGAACTCCATCCTCGTGGATGGCGGCGACCAGTTCCAGGGCACGCTCTTCTACACCTACTACAAGGGCAAGCTCGCCGCCGAGATGATGAACAAGATGGGCTATGACGCGATGACCGTGGGCAACCACGAGTTCGACGACGGCCCCGAGGTTCTGCGCGGCTTCATGGATGCGGTTGAATTCCCGGTGCTGATGTCCAACGCCGACGTCTCGGCCGAACCGCTGCTGGCCGACACCCTGCTGAAATCCACCACCATCGAGGTGGGCGGCGAGACCATCGGCCTGATCGGCCTGACGCCGGAAGACACCGACGAACTGGCCAGCCCGGGCGACAACATCACCTTCACCGACCCCTCCGAGGCGGTGCAGGGCGAGGTCGACAAGCTGACCGCCGAGGGTGTGAACAAGATCATCGTCCTGTCCCACTCCGGCTATGGCGTTGACCAGACGGTGGCGGCCAACACCACCGGCGTCGACGTGATCGTGGGCGGTCACTCCAACACCTACCTGGCCAATGACGACGAGGACGCCGAAGGCCCGTACCCGACCATGGTCGGCGAAACCGCCATCGTCTCGGCCTATGCCTACGGCAAGTTCCTGGGCGAGCTGAACGTGACCTTCGACGACGAGGGCACGGTGATCTCCGCCGAGGGCGCACCGCTGATCATGGATGCCGCGGTGACCGAGGATGACGCCACCGTCGCCCGTATCGCCGAAGCCGCGGAGCCGCTGGACGAAATCCGCAATACCGTGGTCGCCGAGGCCTCGGAAGAGATCATCGGGGCGCGCGACGTCTGCCGTGCCATGGAATGTTCCATGGGCAACCTGATCGCCGACGCCATGCTGGACCGGGTCGCCGACCAGGGCATCGAGATCGCCATCGAGAACAGCGGCGGCATCCGCGCCTCCATCGACGCGGGCGAAGTGACGATGGGCGAAGTGCTGACCGTGCTGCCCTTCCAGAACACCCTGTCGACCTTCCAGGTGACCGGCGCGACCTTCGTCGAAGCTCTGGAGAACGGCGCCAGCCAGATGGAAGAGGGCGCAGGCCGCTTCCCGCAGGTGGCCGGGGTGACCTTCACCGTCGATCCGGCGGCCGAGCCCGGTTCGCGCATCTCCGAGGTCATGGTGGGCGGTGAGCCGATCGACCCGGAAAAGGTCTATGGCGTCGTGTCCAACAACTACGTCCGCAACGGCGGGGACGGCTATGCGATGTTCAAGGATGCCATGAATGCCTACGACTTCGGCCCCGACCTGGCTGACGTGACGGCGGAGTACCTGGCCGAGAACGGGCCCTACAAGCCCTACACCGACGGCCGCATCACCGTGAAGTGACGCAGCCCGGGCCCGCGCTCGCGCGGGTCCACCCGGTGCCTAACGCAAGACGCCCGCCGGTTCTCCGGCGGGCGTTCGCATGTGGTCTGGCCTCTGCGGGATCAGCCGGGCTGCTGCTGGCCCGGATCCATCGGCGGCGACGGCGGGGCCGCAGGCTCGTCATCCTCGGTATCTGCCGCGCCGAGCGACAGGCCGGCGTCGAAGCCGCCACCGTTCAGCTTCACGCCCAGATCAGCCCCGATGTAGGAGCCGTCCATCAGCTGCGCCACGCCGGCGGTGGCGCGCCAGCTTTGCGAGGTGAAGAGATAGTCCATGCCGACCGAGGCAACGGTGCTGTCTTCCTCGTCATCGGAAAAGACCCGCAGGCCGACACCCACATCGGTGCCGCCGCCTCCGAAGGCGAAGCTGAGGCCGAAGCCGATCAGCGGGTCTGCGCTCGCCGGGGCGGCCAGGCCAAGGGCCAGGGCCGCGGCAGTCAAGGCTTTGTATTTCATGAGATTCTCGTCCTCTTCGTGTTTGCGCAAGAGCAAAGCCGCTTATGGGGGAACCGGCAACTCCCCTAACTAGGGGGGGGCGAAGGCAAAGCTAGGGCCGAAACCGGCGGTCGGGTCTGGCAGATCTTGCAGGCGCTGCGCGACCGCAGGGCCCACGCCCGCCTCTTGCAGTGCCCGGGGTGCAGGACCTATCTTTGGGGAAAGGAGCGCGCCATGGATCACCCCCTGATCGACCTCATCAACAGCCGCATCTCCGAGGCCGAGGCCAGAGGGGATTTCAAGGATCTGCCGGGGTCAGGCAAACCGCTGCCGGCGGTCGACGATCCCGAAAACGCGCTGTTGAACCGGATGGTGAAGGAGGCCGGGGGCGAGCCGGAGTTCGTCACCCTGTCGCGCCAACTGCGTGCCCTGCGCGCGGAGTTGAGGGAGACCGGGGACCGGACACGGCGCCAGGAGATCCTGAAGGAGATCTCGATGATGGACGCCCGGATCGACATCGCCCGCAAGGCTTTCTCGCGCTAGCCATGTGCGGGCGCATCGCCAATACGCTGCCCCATGATGCCATGGCCCGGCTGTTCGGCGCTCGGCCGGACAATGATCTGCCTCAGGTGCCTCAGTACAATCTGTGCCCGACCCAGCCGCTGGCCGTCGTTCGGTCGGACGGCGGGGTAGAGGCGCGCCGGTTTGTCGCCATGCGGTGGGGGTTCCTGCCTCGGTGGTACCACTCCCCGACAGACGGCCCGCTGCTGATCAATGCCCGGGCGGAGACCATCGCCCAGAAGCCGGCCTTTCGCGAGGCCTGTCGGCAACGCCGCTGCCTGGTGCCGGTGACCGGATTCTACGAATGGCATCGGGCCGGGGACCGCAAGCTGCCGTGGTTCTTTTCCCGCGCGGACGGGGCGCCCCTGGTGATGGCCGGCATCTGGCAGGCCTGGGGGGAGGGGCCGGACAGCCTGCAGACGGTTGCCGTGGTCACCACCTCCGCCAATGCGCTGATGGCGCCGGTACATCACCGCATGCCGGTGGTGATCGAGGAACCGAACTGGCCGCTGTGGCTGGGCGAGGCGGGCCATGGGGCCGCACCGCTGATGCGTCCGGCGGCAGAGGGCGTGCTGCAGGGCTGGCGCGTGGGGGCAGAGGTCAACTCGAACCGCGCCAGCGGGCCGGAGCTGATGGAGCCCCTCGTCGAGGATGACGCAGAGCCGATCTGAGGGGGCGACAGCACAGGGCCGACGGGATCAGCCGCCGGGCGCGCCGTTCAAGATATTGCCCTGCGTGTCGACGGTATAGACGTGCTGACGGGTCGTCTCGATCCGACGCACGGCTTCGGTGATGTTGAACCGCTCCGCCAGGCTGGTGGCGACATAGGGATAGTCCTTCGGATCCGTTTCACTGTCGTGGGGGGCGTCCAGCGCGCGCCCGTCGAAGGTGGTCTCGTAAGTGCCCCAGTAGCTGTAGCTGTAGGTCGTGCCGGTGAAATCCCAGTCCGTCTCATGGTCCAGCATGATGGGGTAGGTATTGTGGTAGCCCAGCGTCCCGGAGGCCCAGCTGCCGTCATTCGCCTCGATCAGCTGGTTGCTGTGGGTCAGGTTCACGAACATCAGAGTGTCGCCCAGCTGGGCGTGCACCTCTTCCGGGAAAAAGTCGCTGCCGATCAGGTAGATCACATGGGTGATGCCGGTCGGCTCGACAGGTTCCGGTTCGGGCTCCGGCTCCGGATCGGGGTCCTCCCAGCCGCCACCCCAGCCGCCACCCCAACCGCCGCCCCAGTCCCACTGGGCCGCCACGGGCGAGGGCGCGACGCTCAGCCCGGCAAAGGCCGACAGCATCAGGCCCGCCAGCAGGGGGCGGGTCGGGAAGGCGCGAAGGAAGGCACGGAACCACATGGCTCTCACGGGTTAACGGAATCAGGTCTTGAGTATCCCTACGGTCAGAATGCGGCTGTTTTTTGGCCGGCCTTCCTTGGATTTTCATGTCGATTTTCATGGAACCGGGCGGCGGCGTAATGGGTTGATACCCAGAGAATTCCCGTCGATTCATCGCAAGGAGATCCGACATGGCGACCGCAAAATCCTCCACCGGTAGCAGCGCGAGCACCGAAAGCACCACCAAACCGACCGATCCTTCGGATCCGGCGGCCATCCAGGCGCAGCTGGATGCGGTGCGTGCCGATATTGCCGAGCTGACGCGCACTCTCGGTGCCTATGGTCAGGCCCAGAAGGATCAGATGACCGCCTCGGCGCGCGCCCGTGCGGAGAAGCTGAAGCGGGACGCCCAGGCCGGACTGACCGAGGCCGAGGCACGTGCCCGGGGAGCCTACGACCAAGCCGAGACCGCCGTACGCGAAAATCCCGCCTCGGCCATGGCCATCGCGGGTGGCGTCGGCTTCCTGCTGGGTCTGGTCCTGTCGCGCCGCTGAGGGGGCGCAGATGCTGACCTGGTTCTCATTCGCCCTGCGCCGGATGGCGCTGCGCGCCGGCGCTTCGATCGTCGGCGCGATCCTCATGCTCGTGGGGCTGGGCTTCTTCACGGTGGCGCTGTGGATCCTGCTGGTCGAGATGCGGGACCCGCTGTTCGCGGCCACCGTTCTGGGCGGCATCTTCCTTGGCGTTGGCCTGATCGTGCTGGCCCTGGCCATGCGACACCCGCGGCGCAAGCTGCCCTATGGCTACCCGCCCGCAGCGCCCGCGCCGCCCGCAGCGCCCGCGCCGCCCGCAGGCGTCGGCGCCGCCGGGGTGCCCGGGGCCACGATGCCGGGCCTCATGGGCGCGCTGATGCAGGGGGTCGGTGCCGGCATGGCTGCCGGGGCCGCGCGCAAGCGTCCGCCGGAATGAGGTTTGCCTGACCTCGCCGGGCCGGCCTCCATTTCGAAGTCGGCCCGCCTCCCATGCGTGGCGACAGACCGCGGTCCTTTGACCGCTAGAATTTAACCGCTCAAAAGAGTGGTGTTGGATAAATCTTTGCCGTCGTTTGATTGTTCCTGCGCCGAAACAGCGGTCAGGGACATCTTTGGCGGCCCATTTCTGTCCGCCAGCCTCTTCCATCCGTATCCGTGCTGAGTTTTGGTGCCCTCCAGCTACCTGCACATGCGGGGCATCGGGACGGGACGTACAGCGCCATGCGTATCGCCATAATCGGAGCAGGGGTCGTCGGGCTGAGCAGCGCGCTGGCGCTGATCGAGCGCGGGGCCGATGTGACGGTCTTTGACCGCGAGGGGGTGGCCGCCGGCGCCTCGCGCGGAAACGCGGGGATCTTCGCCGATTACGCGGTGCTGCCCGAAAGCACCCCGGACATGCTGCGCCAGGTGCCGCGGATGTTGCTGCAGCCCGACGGGCCGCTGTCTCTGCGCTGGCGCTACCTGCCGCAGATCGCGCCCTGGCTGCTGCGGTTTCTTGCCGCCGGGCGCCCGGGGCAGGCGCGTCACGGCACCCTCGCCATGGCGGCCCTGATGGCGCATGTGCGCGGCGACTGGGATCATCTGCTGTCGCAGATCGGTGCCGAGGACCTGCGCGTGACGCGCGGCGCCCTGCTGGCCTACACCAGCCGCCGCGCCTTCCAGGCGGATCGCGCCGGCTGGCAGGCCAGGGCCGAACACGGCGCCTGCGACGTGGAGCCGGTGATGGGCGAGCGCCTGCACGAAATGGAGCCGTCGCTGACCCGCGATCTGCATTACGCCATCCACCTGCCCAACCTCAGCCACTGCCTGAACCCCCACGGCCTGGTCGAGCGCATGGCCCGCGCCGTGCAGCAGCGCGGCGGAGAGCTGCGCCTGCGCGAGGTGGCGGGCGTGACCCCGACCGAGACCGGTGTGCGCCTGCGCCTGCCGGAAGGGGGCGCAGTGGACTACGACCGCGTCGTGCTTTGCGCCGGGGCCCATTCCACGGCGCTGACCCGGTCCCTGGGGCTGAAGATCCCGCTGGAAACGGAACGTGGCTACAACGTCACCCTGCCGGATCCGGGCGTAACCCTGTCGCGGCCCGTGTCGATCCCGGAGAAGGGCTATTACATGACGCCGATGTCGGTGGGCCTGCGGATCGGCGGCGGGGTGGAGCTGGCCGGGCTGAAGGCGCCGCCGCGCTGGTCGCGGGTCGAGGTCATGGCCCGCCACGCCGAAACCATGCTGCCGGGGCTGAACCGGGCAGGGGAGGCGCGCTGGATGGGCTTCCGCCCGGCGATGCCCGACACGCTGCCGGTGATCGGCCCGGCGCCCGGCGCCGAACGGGTCGTGCTGGCTTTCGGCCATGGCCACCTTGGCCTGACCCTTGGCGCCACTACCGGCCAGATGGTTGCGGGCCATATTTATGGCAGCAACAACCGGATCGATTCGATCCCCTACCTGCCCACGCGCTTCGGCTGACTGCTTGGCCGCCCCGTGGTGCGGCGCCTGAGGGCCCAAACTGCGCGCATCCCGCCCGGCAGAGCATTCACTGCTGCGGTTGGTCCGATCCGTGGAAACGGATTGCAGGTCTGGGCCGCGTCCTTCCCCAATTTGGAACCGGCTTGCGCCCGGGGGCTGGTAGATTTGCGGCGACGCCACCGCGGCGCCGTTTCCTCTCCCCAATCCCGGACCTCCGCCATGACCCCTTCCGATCCTGCCTCCCTCCTGTCCGCCTTCCGCGCTGCCTTGCCGCCGGTATCCGCGCTTGCCAAGGACCTGGTGGGGAAGGACGCGATGGTCGAGGGCCCCTTCGGGCCGAAGCCTCTGGTCTATGCGGATTATGTCGCCTCCGGCCGGGCGCTGCGCACGCTGGAGATGTTCATGCTGGAGCGGGTGCTGCCCTTCTACGCCAACAGCCACACCGAGGCGTCCTACTGCGGCGGCGTCATGACCCGGCTGCGCAATGCCGCCCGGGCCACCATCGGCGCCCATTGCGGGGCGACGCAGGACCATGCCGTCATCTTCGCCGGCAGCGGGGCTACGGCCGGCCTCAACCGCCTGGTCAGCCTGCTGGGCGCGGACCGGGGCCGGGTGAAGGTCATCATCGGCCCCTACGAACATCATTCCAACATCCTGCCCTGGCGCGAATGCGGCGCCGAGGTCGTCGAACTGCCCGAGGCGGCCGACGGTGGGCCGGATCGCGCGGCGCTAGCCACGGCCCTGGCCGATGCGGGGGCCTATGACCGGGTGATCTGCGCCTTTTCGGCGGCCTCCAACGTCTCCGGCCTCATCGCCGACGTGGCCGGGCTGACCCGCCAGGCGAAGGCGGCAGGGGCGCTGATGGTCTGGGACTACGCCGGGGGCGGCCCCTACCTGCAGATTGACATGCAGCCCGCCGAGGGCGCGGGCATAGACGCGCTGGTCTTCTCGCCGCACAAGTTCATTGGCGGCCCGGGCGCCTCGGGCGTGCTGGTGCTGCGCCGCGACGCCGTGGTCTCCGACCGGCCCACCTGGGTCGGCGGCGGCACCGTGCGCTTCGTCTCGTCCCAGGGGCACGACTATTCCGATGCGCTGGAGGCGCGCGAGGAGGCCGGGACGCCCAACGTCGTCGGCGACATCCGCGCAGCCCTGGCGGTGATCGTGAAGGAACATATCGGTGAGGCCTTCATGACGGCGCGCAACACGACGCTGTCGGCCCGGGCCATCGCCACCTGGGACGCCGAACCGGGGGTGGAGCTTCTGGGGCTGACCGGCCCCGCGCGCCTGCCGATCCTGTCCTTCCGGATCCGCAACCCGCGCGGCGGCTACATCCACCAGCAGCTGGCGACCCGGATGCTCAGCGACCGCTACGGCATCCAGGCGCGCGGCGGCTGTGCCTGCGCGGGGCCCTATGTCCTCGACCTGCTGGGCCATGATGCCGAGGCGGTCGCGCGTATTCGCGGCGACATCCTGTCGGGCAAGGAGCTGGAGAAGCCCGGCTTCGTGCGCCTTAACCTGTCGGTCCTGATGTCCGACGCCGAGGTGGAGTTCATCCTGCAAAGCGTCGCGGCGCTCTCGCGCGAGGCGCATGAGCTGGTCGACCTCTACGAGGCCGATCCCGCGCGCGCGGTGTTCCGCAGCACGGCCGCCTGAGGCTCCGGTCCCTGTCCCCGGCGCGGTGCCGTGCCGGGGTCAGATATAGTCGAGGGGCAGTTCGGTGCTGGACCGGATGGTCTCCATCGCGAACATCGAGGAGACGTCCTGGATCTCCACCTTCTCGATCAGCCGCTGGTAGACCTTGTCGTAGGTGGCGATGTCCGGCACCACGACGCGCAGCATGTAGTCGACGTCGCCAGCCAGGCGGAAGACATCCACGATCTCGGGAATGTCGCGGGTCGCCCTGACGAAGGCGCTGGACCATTCGCGGCTGTGCTGGTTGGTGCGGATCGCCATGAAGACAGAGACGCCGACATTCAGCTTCTCCTCGTCCAGCAGGACGACGCGCCGCTTGAAATAGCCCTGCTCCTCCAGCTTGCGGATGCGACGCCAGCAGGGGGTCGTGGTCAGGCCGATCTCCGCCGCGATCTCGGCGATCGGCATCTCGGCGTTCTTCTGGAGCAATCCGAGGATCTTCTTGTCGAAGGAATCTAGCATGGGCCTGACCTGATTGGTGTCGAGGGGGAATTATATTCCCATCCTGTCGGGAAGTGTAGGTGCCTTATGCTCCGCCGGCGCTCTGGGCCACGCCCAGATGCTCCGGCGCGGGCGCCGGTTCCAGGCGCACCCGGGCGCCGCCCGCACTGGGGCCCTGCGACAGCTCCGAGCTGCCGCTATCGCGGGTCAGGGTGTTGGGATTGCCGCCGCAGTCGATCCAGCGCCCGTCGATCCGGCGCGGGGCGTACCAGCCGCCCGTGGGCAGCTCCACATGGCCCGGGGCCAGCCGGTTGTCGGCCTCGATCATCACCAGAACGGCCCCGCGTTCATTGCTGAGAAGGGCGGGCGCCCCGGCAATCAGGCCAGCGGCACGGATCTCGTCGGGATGCGCACGGGCAACTTCCAACCCGTCACGCCGCGCGTCCTCGGCAATCGGCGCGCCGTCGAGCTGGCTGTGCAGCCGTTGCGCCGGTTGCGGCGACAGCAGGCGCAGGGGCAGGGCGGGATCCTCGCCCGCATCGCTGACGACCACGCGCGTCAGCGGCGCGCCCAGACGGCTGTCGGCGGCGCGCAGCAGGGCCGGCATCAGCTCGATCCGTCCGCTGGGCGTGGCCAGGGGGGAGGCCTGCGGGTCGGCGCGGAAGGCCTCCAGCGGCTGGATCACCTCCTCGGGCACGGGATCGGACAGGCGGGCATGGCCGGTGGCGCAGAAGGTGTCCCAGTCCGGCAGCTCGGGGAAGGCGGCGCAGTAGCCCGCGTAAAGTTGGGCGATCCACTCGGCCTCGCTGCGCCCCTCGTGGAAGGCCTCGGCCAGGCCAAGGTGTTCGGCGATCCGGGACAGGACGGCGTGGTCGGTTTCGACGCCCGCGGGCGGCTCGGTCACCTTGCTGGACCGGATGATCCAGTCGTCGCGGGAGGCGGCGGCGATATCGTCGCGTTCGCTCGGCAGGGCAGAGGGGAAGACCAGATCGGCGTGCTGTGCGGTGGCGGTCCAGACGCTCTCCTGCACGATGACGGTCTCGGGGCGCCGCCAGGCGCGGGCCAGGCGGTTCAGGTCCTGGTGATGGTGGAAGGGGTTGCCACCGGCCCACCAGATCAGCCGGATGTCGGGCAGGGTCAGCGACGCGCCGTTGTAGGCGATCGTCTCGCCGGGGCGTTCCAGCATCTCGGTGATGCGGGCCACGGGGATGAAGTCGCTCACCGGGTTCGTGCCCTGCACGAACGCCGGGCCGCGCAACCGGCGCAGCGGGTTGCCGACGGAGGAGACAGCCGAAAGTCCACAGGCCAAGCCGCAGCCGGGCTGCCCGATCTGGCCCGACAGCACCGCAAGAACCAGCGCGGCCCAATAGGGTTGTTCACCGGCCACGGCGCGTTGCAGCGACCAGGCAAGGTTGATCAGGGCAGGGCCCGCGACCAGCTTGCGCGCCAGCTGCGTCAGGGTCGCGGCCGGGATCCCGGTCAGCGGTGCGGCCCAGTCCGGCGTGCGGGCCGGCCCGTCGGCCTGCCCCAGGATCAGCGCCTTCAGCGCGTCATAGCCCGTGGTCAGGCGACGCACCGCAGCCTCGTCCACCAGGCCCTCGTGGATCAGCACATGGGCCATGGCCAGCATGGCGCAGGCATCGCTGCCCGCGTGGATCGCCAGGTGATCGCCCTGCGGCGCGTCGCGGCGATCGGGCGACAGGGTCAGCATCTCGCCGCCCGCTTGCGCGAAGGCGGTCAGCCAGCCGCGCGTGCGATGCGCGCCGGTGCCCCCGGCCTCGACCTGGGCGTTGGACAGGCGCATGCCGCCGAAGGACAGGATAAAGGGACGTTCGGCCACGATCCGGTCCCAGGTCGGGTTGAACGCGCCAGGGTCGGAATAGGCGGGGCCCACCAGATGCGGGATCAGCACCTTGGCGGTGCCGTAACTGTAGGTGTTGCGGGCCGAAACGAAGCCGCCGGCGAGGGTGAGGAAGCGTTTCAGCTGGCTTTGCGGGTGATGGAACCGCCCCGCGGAGCCCCAGCCGTAGGAGCCGCCGAAGATCGCGCCGTTGCCATGGGTCCGGCGCACCCGGTCCAGTTCGGCAGCTGCCAGTTCGCTGGCCCGTTCGATGGAAAGCGGGACGAAACTGTCAGCGCCGCGCGCCGCGCCGCCATCCCCGTCCAGCCAGCCGCGACGCGCCATGGGCTGTCGGATCCGCGTGGGGTGATCGGACAGCGCCAGGAACCCTTCGCCAAGGGGCGACGGGGCAGGGTCGTGACGGAAGGGGCGCAGGCGGGGTGTCTCTCCCGTGCGGTCGATCTCGTAGGTCCCGAAATGGCTGGCGAACAGCTCCATCCTGCGCTCCTGGGGAATAAAAAGACGGGCGAACAGCCGAAGCCGTCCGCCCGCAGTCGGGGAGGTCTTAGTCCGCCGGGGACATGTCGAAGGCACGCAGCCAGTCGTCGCCGCGACCCTCGTAGGTGACGCGGGTGGAGGCGCCGAAGGTGGCGGGCTGCGCGTAGAGGAAGACCACGGGGGCCTCTTCACACATGATCTCCGTCGCCTTCTTGTAGGCGGCCTCACGCTCTTCGGGGTCGGTGGTGGCGATGCCGGCGACCAGCTGTTCGTCGAAGGCCTCGTCGTTCCAGTAGGAGTACTGGTTGCCCGGCTTGAACAGGGTCAGCAGGCCGTCGGCGTCGATCGTGGCCCAGGCCTGGCCCAGCAGGGACAGGCGGCCCAGGTCATGGGCGGCGCGGTACTTGTCGAGGTAGGCGCCGAATTCCATGGTCTGGATCTCGGTCTTCACGCCCACGTCGCCGAACATCTGCGCCACGGCCTGGGTGACTTCCTCGCCCTGCAGGTAGGTGGCGGCGGGCAGCTCGAACTCGATGGTCTGGCTCAGGTCGACGCCGGATTCCTCCAGCAGCTCGCGCGCGCGCTCGGGGTCGTAAGGGTAGGCTTCCAGGTCGGGGTTGTAGCCGAAGTAGTCGGGCGTCATCACCTGGCAGTTCGACACGGTGGCCAGCCCGTCGAAGAGGGCATCGGCGATCAACTCCTTGTCGACGGCGTAGTTCAGCGCCTGGCGGAAGGCCTTGTTGTCCAGCGGGGCCTTCTCGGTGTTGAACTTGATGAAGACGGACCGGGTGCTGTCCACGGCGCCGGCGGTGGCGTTCGGGCTTTCCTCGATGCGGGCGATCTCGGAGGCGGGGACCTTGTTGATCAGGTCGACCTCACCGGCCATCAGCGCGGCGACGCGGCTGGCGGTTTCGGGGATCACGCGGAAGGTGACGCTGTCGAACTGCGCGGCCTCGCCCCAGAAGTCGGGGTTGGGCGACAGGGTGATGTGATCGCCCGGCACGTATTCGGTCATCTGGTACTTGAAGCCCGACATGGTCTCGGTCACCGGGTCATGCTCGGACGCCCATTCGGGGGGCAGCAGCATGAACATCGACAGCTGCGCGGGCAGCGCGGGGTAGGGCGAGGAGGTGGTGATCTCGAACTCGGTGGGGGAGATCACGTTCACGCCGTCGATCTGCGAGAACCAGGAGGAGATCCGCTTGGGGTTCTCGGCGTCGGTCACGCGGGCGATGTTCCAGGCCACGGTTTCCGCATCCAGCGGCTCGCCATTGGCGAAGGTGGCGCCCTCGGTCAGGGTGAATTTCCAGGTGTTGTCGTCCACCGCTTCCCAGTCGGTCGCCAGCGAGGGCTGCAGCGAGTAGTCGGGCGCGCGCAGGATCAGCGTGGGGTAGATGTGCGACAGGACCGACAGGTCGAGGCCCACCGAGGCGGAGCCGTGCGGGTCCAGCGTATTGACGGCGGAGGTTTGCGCGATGGTCACGTCCATCGCGAAGGCCGGCAGGGCCATCATCGTGGCCGCGGCGGTGGTCGTCAGGAGTTTGGAGAGCGTCATGGTGATTTTCCCTGTGGTGATGGTCATGGCCGTTTGGGCCTCATTGTACCTGGTGATCGAGGACGAAGTGGTCGGGGGCGACCTCGATCAGCGGTGCTTCGCGCGGCGGCACGTTGGCGGCCACGTCGAAGGGCGGGCGGTCCGGACGCACGCGGTCCGGATCGGGGACGGGGATCGCTGCCAGCAGCGAGCGGGTATAGGGGTGGCGCGGATCGGCGAAGATCTGCTCCGTGGGGGCCATCTCGACGATGCGCCCGCGCAGCATCACGGCGACCCACTGGCACAGGTAGCGCACCATCGACAGGTCGTGGGCGATGAACAGGTAGGCCAGGCCCAGTTGGTCCTGAAGGTCCTGGAACAGGTTCACGATCTGCGCCTGGATCGACACGTCGAGCGCGGTGATGGGTTCGTCCGCGACGATGAACCCCGGCTGCAGCGCGATGGCGCGGGCGATGTTGATCCGCTGGCGCTGGCCGCCAGAGAACTCGTGGGGGTAACGGCTCATGAAACTGGGATCGAGGCCGACCAGCTTGAACAGCTCCGCCACCCGGTCCTGCAGGGAGGAACCGCTGTCGACGCCATGCACCACCAGCGGCTCGCCGACGAAGCGGCCGACCTTCATCCGCGGGTTCAGCGCCGAGTAGGGATCCTGGAAGATCATCTGCATGTGCTTGCGGTAGGGCTTCAGCCCCTGTTGCCCGAGGGTCGACAGCTCGGTCCCGCGGAACCGGACGGAGCCCGCATCGGGCCGTTCCAGGTGCAGCACGGCGCGGCCCGTGGTGGACTTGCCCGAGCCGCTTTCGCCGACCAGGCCCAGCGTTTCGCCCTCGGCGATCTGGAAGGAGACGTCGTTGATCGCGTGGATCACCGGCTTCTCGCGGCCCAGCAGGGTGCGACCGCCGCCGTAGCTGCGCATCAGGCCGTTCACTTCGATGACGGGGGGCTGCGTCATGGCGTCTGCTCCTTCTCGGACTGGGCGGCCAGCAGGGCGGGCAGATCGTACCAGGCGGCGACCTTGTGGCCGGGCATGTTGCCCACGTCGCGCAGTGGCGGCACCTCGCGGTGACAGCGTTCGGTGGCGAAGGGGTTGCGCGGCGCGAAGGGGTCGCCCGGGGGCGGGTTCGACATGTCGGGCGGGCTGCCGGGGATCTGGTAAAGGCGCCGCTGCGTCCGCGCGCCCTCGTCCGGCAGGGAGTTCAGCAGCCCCCAGGTATAGGCCGAGCGCGGGTCGTGAAAGACCGGGCGCACGGGGCCGCGTTCCATGATGCGCCCGCCGTACATGACCTGGATCGTGTCTGCGAGTTCTGCCACCACGCCCATGTCATGGGTGATCCAGATGACGGTGGTGCCGAAGTCGTGCTTCAGCTGGCGCACCAGGTCCAGGATCTGCGCCTGCACGGTCACGTCCAGCGCGGTCGTCGCCTCGTCGGCGATCAGCAGGCGCGGGTTGCAGGCCATGCCGATGGCGATCATCACGCGCTGGCGCATGCCCCCCGAGAACTCGTGCGGGTACTGCGACAGCCGCGCCTCGGGGTGGGGGATGCCGACGATGTCCAGCAGTTCCACCATGCGGGCCTTCAGGGCGCGCCCCGTCAGGTTGGTGTGACGGGTCAGCACCTCCTTCAGCTGGCGCCCGACGGTCAGCACCGGGTTCAGCGATGACATCGGATCCTGGAAGACCATGCCGATCTCGCCGCCGCGGATGCTGCGCAGGTCGCGGTCGGAAAGGGCCATCAGGTTGCGGCCGTCGAACCAGGCCTCGCCCGACACGATGCGCCCGGGCGGGCAGGGCAGCAGGCCCAGCAGGGCCAGGATATGCACGGATTTCCCCGAGCCGCTTTCCCCCACGACGCCCAGCGTCTCACCGGCCTCGACACTGTAGTTCAGGTCGTTGACCGCGTGAACGACCCCGCCCGGGGTGTCGAACTCGACCGTGAGGTTCTTGATCTCGAGAAGTGCCACGTCAGACCTCGATGTAGCCGCCGCACGATTTCGTCAGGAACTCGTGGCCGTCCTCGGTGATCAGGATGGTATCGCTGATCTGAGTGGCCACGCCCTGATCGGGGACGCGCAGGTTGGGTTCCAGGGTGAACAGCATTCCCGGCTCCAGCACCACGTCGGTCTTGCCGTCGAGCGAGAAATGCTCATGCGCGCCGATGCCGATGGTGTGACCGATGCGGCCGGGGATGTTGGCGTCGTAGCCGGCCTTGATCAGGCCCGCCTTGGTGATGTTGTAAAGCTCGGCCAGCGGCGTGCCGGGTTTCATCACCGGGGTGATTTGCTCGCGGATCTCCAGGATGGTGTCCAGCGCGCGGCGGCGCTTTTCGGGCAGGGGACCCATGGCGACGGTGCGTTCGTTCTCCGCATGGATGCCGTTGGCGACGGCCCAGATGAAGATCGCCACCGTCTCGCCCGGCAGCGGCGTGCGGGAGATCGAGTTGTCGCAGTTGCGGAACATCCGGTCGCCGGACAGGACCCAGGTGGCCAGGCCGTTGACCATGCCGCCTTCCAACCCGCCGAAATCAGCGACCTCGATGTCGTCGGGCAGGGCGTTGGTCCAGTGCTTGTTCATCGCGATCAGGGACGCGGTATGCGCCTCCCGCTCGGTCCCGCCGTCGGCCAGGGCGGCAATGGCCGCGTCCATGCCGCGGTCCGCCAGATCGGCGGCCACGCGGGCCATGGCGATCTCGTCGCTGTCCTTGATCAGGCGGCAGCGGTCGATCAGCTTCGAGCTGTCCTCGAACTTTGCCTCCGGAACCAGCGCCTGCACCTGGCTCCAGCGGGCCATGGGAGTGCTGTCGGCTTCCATGCCGATCACGGCGTTGGCCAGGCCCTTCTCGGTCAGGATCTTCTGCAGGGCCTCGGGCCAGGTCGGACCCATGGTCTTCGTCGTCGACCAGACGCCATAGGCGCGGGTGTCCTCGACGAAGCCCTCGTCGCGCCCGTGGGCATCGCGCAGGGCATGCACCAGCATGGTCGGCGCGCCCTCAGCGGGCAGGATCATGACCACCGGATGCGAGTAGAGCACCGGGTTGAAACCCGACATGTAGAAGGTGTGCTCCGGCTTGAACGTGACCAGAGCGTCGATGCCCTTCTCGGCCATCGCGGCCTTCAGGCGGGCGATGCGGGGGCGGGGGCTGTTGGTGTCGAGGCTCATTTGGCGCTCCGTGTCTTGGGGTCGAAGTAGTCGCGCAGCCAGTCACCGAAGAGGTTCACCGACAGCACGGTCAGCACGATGGCGAGACCGGGGAAGGTCACGGTCCACCAGGCGGAGGAGAGGTAGACGCGACCATCGGCCAGCATCCGGCCCCAGGACGGGGTCGGGGGCTGCACGCCCAGGCCGAGAAAGGACAGCGCGGCGTCCATGATGATGACGCGGGCCAGCTCCAGCGTGCCGACGACCAAGGCGGGCGTCAGCACGTTGGGCAGGATGTGCAGGAACATGATGCGCGCGGTCGAGGCGCCGATGGCGCGGGCGGACTGGACGAACTCACGTTCGCGCAGGGACAGCACCTGGGCGCGGATGATCCGGGCGTAGCGGATCCAGGACGTCAGGGCGAGGACCAGCACCACGTTGCGGATCGACGGGCCGAGGGCCGCCACCACTAGCAAGGCCAGCAGCATCAGCGGGATCGCCAGCTGGATGTCGACCAGGCGCATCAGCAGCCGGTCGATGAAGCCGCCCTTGTAGCCGGCCAGGATGCCCAGCACCGTGCCCACGATGCCGCCCAGCACGACGGCGGTGGAGGCCACCATCAGCGTCATGCGGGAACCGTGGATCAGCCGCGAGAGGATGTCGCGGCCCACCTCGTCAGTGCCCAGGGGGTGCGCCCCGGGGGAGAAGAGCCCCTCCCAGGTCGGGCCGGCGAGGCGCGCGCGCAGGTCGCCGCGCGTCGGGTCGGGCAGCTCCAGCAGCGGCGCCAGCAGCGCCAGGGCGACGATCACGACCAGCAGGACGAAGCCGAACAGGCCGGCCCTGGAGCGCGAGAGATCCTTGAGGAAATGTGTCATCTGTCCGTCTCCTCAGCGGTTCGCGCGGATGCGGGGGTCAAGCACGCCGTAGAGCAGGTCGACCAGGAAGTTGATGAGGACGAAGATCGCGGCGATCAGCGTGATGCCGGCCTGGATGACGGGGAAATCCTTGGCCTCGATCGCCTGGATGATCAGCCGCCCGATGCCCGGCCAGGAGAAGACCGTTTCGGTCACCACCGAGCCGCCCAGCAATTCGCCGGTCAGGATCGCCGTCATGGTCACCACCGGGATCAGCGCGTTGCGTGCCACGTGCCAGAAGAAGACCGTGTGGCGCAGCAGCCCCTTCGCCTTGGCGGTGCGGATGTAGTCCTCCTTCAGGATCTCCAGCATCGAGGACCGCAGCAGCCGCGCGATGGAGGCGGAGACGAAGACCGCCAGGGTGAAGGCCGGCAGCACCAGATGCGCCAGGGTGCCGTAGCCGCCCGTGGGCAGCCAGCCCAAGTTCACCGCGAAGAAGAGGATCAGCATGATCCCCAGCCAGAAGACCGGCGTCGCCTGGCCCAGCAGGGCCACGGCCATGACCACCAGTTCGATCGCGCGGCCGCGCTTCAGCGCCGCGATGGAGCCGGCGACGGTGCCGATGACCAGGCCCATGGCAATGGCCGTCAGCGCCAGCTGTGCGGTGGCGGGCAGACGTTCCAGTACCACCTGCATGGCGTCGCGGCCATGCTGGAAGGAGACGCCGAAATCGCCCTGTACGGCGTTCAGCAGGAACTGTCCGTATTGCACCAGCATCGGCTGATCGAGGCCCAGCTGGCCGCGCAGGGCCTGGATGTCGGCGTCCGAGGCGCCGATGGGCAGCAGCAGGGCCGCCGGGTCGCCCAGGATGCGGGTGACGAAGAAGACGATCGTCACCACACCCCAGATGGCCAGAAGGGATTCGCCCAGGCGGCGAAGGATGAAGCCGGTCATGGCGCCTCGCCTTCCAGGAAGGCCCGGATGCGTTCCAGCACCAGGGCATTCTGTTCATGGTGGCACGAATGGTTCGCCTCCGGCACTTCCCAGCCGGTGGCATTGGGGCAGAGCTCGGCGATCAGCCGGGTCTGGCTGGGCGGGCAGATCCAGTCCTTCTCGCCGCAGAAGGCGAAGGTGGGCACGGTCATGGTCTTCAGCGCGTCCCGCAGGTCATGTTCCTTCTCGCGGAACATCTCGTTGTGGGTTTCCGCATGCAGGTGCATCGTGCGCGTGCGTTCCAGTGCCGCGTTCGGGTCGAAGACCTCGTAGTAGAGCGGCTGCAGCGCGAACCAGATCAGCCGGAATTCGGTATCGTCGGTGATCGTGGTGCCGAACAGCTTGTCGATCATTTCCGGGCTGGCCGAGGGCACCTTGTCGATGCGCGCCTTGAAGGTCTCGATCGCCTCCGCCTCGTGGTGGTGGCTGGGGGCGGTGCCGCGCAGGATCAGGTGGGTCAGATGCTGCTGGTAGTGCACCGCAAAGGTCAGCGCGATCATCCCGCCGAAGCTGCCGCCCTGCAGGATGATCTTGCCATCCTCGCCGCAGAAGTGGCGGCGGAAGGCATCCACGTCATCGGCATACTGGCGGAAGTTCATCGGGTAGGCGATTTCCGACAGGCCGCAGCCGCGCTGGTCGAAGGCGATGACGCGGTAGCGGTCGGCCAGGGCCGCATAGGCGGTCCATTCGCCGATGTGGTCGCCCGCGCCGCGTCCGCCGTGCAGCAGGATGATCGTCTCGGCGTTCTCCTCGCCCGCGATGCGGTAGCGGAAGCGGCAGCCGTTCAGGGTGATGTAGTCTTCGCGACCCGAGAGGCTCATTTCGCGGTCTCCATGAGGGTAGGGGTGCTGTCGACCCATTCGTCGCCCTGCAGTTCGGGCACGTCATAGGCCTGCAGCCCCTGATAGTGGGTTTCGACATCGGCGCTGAACATCTCGGCGACGATGCCGCGCATCAGCCGGTCGGCCCCGGCGGAGATGGCGGGAATGTCGCCCGACAGCTTGCCGTGGCTCAGCATGGCCGCGTCGTTGAAGCAGTGGATGCGCGCCAGCATCGGACAGCTGCCCGGCTCCTTCTCCAGGAACTCGTAGGCGTCGCCCAGGTAGGGCGCATCGGTCATGAAGGGGATGGGCTTGCCCATCGAGGGATCATAGACGCCGTCCTTCCAGGTCTTGATGTAGGGGGCGAAGGCGCTGAACTCGTCCCGACCGGTGAAATCGTTGCGGAAACCGGTGGCGGCGATGACGAAATCACTCTCGAAATCGGCATAGGGGGTCTTCACCACGATGTGGTCGCCGGCCTCCTGCACGTCCTCGACCGGGCAGCCGAGGAAGGTGCGGGCGTTCGGGTGTTCCGTGACCCGCAGGGTGGAGCTGCGCGGCGGCGGCACCTGCTGGCTGTTGACGTAGTCGTTGAACCGGTAATTCCAGGCGTCGGGCAGGTAGCGCATGCCGTGCACCACGCCCTGGCTGCCGATGCCGGTCATCTTGTTGACCCGCGGCATCTCCTTGCGCCGGATCAGCATGTCGAGCTGGGCGGCGCCCGCCTCCAGCGCCGTGGCGGCATTGTCCATGGCCGAGGCGCCGGCGCCGATCACGATGACCCGCTTGTCCTTCAACGCGGCAAAGTCGATGTCGTCGGCGCTGTGGGCCCAGAACCGGCGATCGACATCCGACAGGAAGCCGGGCACGGCGCCGCCGCCCAGGCCCGACCGGCCGGTGGCCAGCACCAGGTGGCGGCAGTACTCGGTGCGCGTGCCCTTGGCGTCGGTCAGGGTCACGGCGATCAGGTTGTCGCCTGCGTCCTGCACGTCGCTGACACGGGTTTCATTCACCACCGGCAGGTTCAGCACGTCGCGATACCAGCGCAGGTAGTCCATCCACATGCCCTTCGGGATCTTGCCGAGCGCGTCGAAGGCGTCCTCGCCCCATTGCGCCTCGTACCAGGCGCGGAAGGTCAGGGCGGGCAGGCCCAGGCAGGGCCCGGCCAGCGTCTTGGGGGAGCGCAGGGTTTTCATCCGTGCGAAGGTGTCCCAGGGGCCTTCGAGGCCCTTGGGCGCGGCATCGTAAAGCACGATGTTGTCCACCCCCGACAGCGTCAGCCGAGCGGCCCCCGCCAGCCCGCACATGCCGGCGCCGACGAAGATCACGTCGCGCACGCGCTGGCCGGCATGCTCCCGCGCCGGCACCCAGGACTTGGAGGGCAGCTCCAGCAGGGTGAGGTCCTTGGCGAGGCGGGTTTCGAGGGCTGAAAGGCCGCTGCGTGTGTCAGTCATGGTCAGTCTCTGATTTGGGAGAGGGCGTGCCGTCGATGCGGCGGACCTGGGGGATCAGGTCGAACAGGGCCGCTTCGCACAGGTCGAAGATGTCCTGCGTCGCCCGGGCGGCGTTGCCCCCGGCGGCGACGAAGAAACCGAAGGTGAAATCCACCTGTTCGACCAGCGGGCGCAGGATGACCCCGCTGGGGCAGGTGCCGTAGGCGGTCACCGGTTCGACGATGGCGGTCGCGCCGGTCAGCCGGGCGAACTGCAGCGCGGAGACCGAGGAATTGGCCCGCATGGCCCGGGCGGGGTGCACGTTCGCGGCTTCCAGCGCCTGGCGGATCCGGCCCTGCAGGCGGGTCTGGTCCAGCATGGTCACCACGGTGTCGGTGGCGACCTGCGCCAGGGACACCGGCTGGCCTTCGGGAAATTCGGCGGCGCGGCTTTCGGGCAGGGCCGCGACTAGGGGCGCAGCATAGACACGTTCGGCGGTGATGCCCGGCACGTCCAGCGGCAGGGAGGCAAAGCCGATCCGGGCGTTGCCGCTCAGCAGGTCCTGGGCGACCGCATTGGGCGCGGCCTGCATCAGGCGCACCTCCGTCGGGCGGTCGCTTTCCGGCCAGCGGGCCAGCGCGTGCGGCACCAGCCCGGTGCCAAGCGCATAGGTGGCCGAGATCGCCAGCGGCTGTTCCGTGCCCGCGGCCCGCGCCAGCGTGCGGGCGCGCAGATCCTCGAAGAGCGACAGCAGGCGGCGCGCCTCTTCCTCGAAGGCCACGCCCTCGGCGGTCAGCTGGATCCGGCGTCCGGCCCGTTCGACCAGGGGAAATCCGAGGCTCTCTTCCAGGTCCTTCAGGCAGCGGGTGACCGAGGGTTGCGACCGGCCGAGCATATCGGCCGCCAGGGTGACGGAGCCGGTCTCGGCGACTTTGAGGAAGGTGGCGAGGTCTTTGCGGTTCATGAATCTAAGATTCGTGAATTAATCCGCCCAATCAATTCAAAAATGACATGAATCAAGTTGCGCCCCCAGATTTCACGGAAAACGCCGTCTTATGATGCTTGAATGGGCATCATGGAGGTCTCATTATTTCACATTGAGGGGTCTGGCTTCGGTCCGATTCCCCGGCGTCCGGCGTGGTCTTCGCTGGTTTCGGGCCCAGGCCTGCCCCGACAAACGACAGCGCGCGCCTCCGGAGGAGACGCGCGGTCCGTCGGTGCAAGGGGGCCGTTGGCCTGCGTGGCCGGTCAGTCCGAATGGCCCAGCGGGTGCATCAGCCGGTTCGCCCAGCCGAAGATCGCGATCGAATGGATCAGGTCCTGGATCTCCGCATCCTCCATGCCCTGCGCGCGCAGCGCCTCGACATGGGACTGCTCCGCCGTCGGCGGCGTGGCGGTCAGGGCTTCGGCGAAATCCATGATCGCCGCATCGCGCGGGTTCAGCGCATCGCGGCGCCCGGCATAAAGGGCGGAGGTCGTGGCGGTGCCGGTCAGCCGGGCATGCTGGCGGGCATGCACGTTGGCGCAGTACTTGCAGCCATTGATCAGCGAGGCGCCAAGCGCGCCCAGCTCGCGGTCGGCGCGGTTCAGCCCGCCCTCGGCATACATGATGGCGTTGAACAGCACGGTGCGGGCCACGTAGCTGTCCGGGTCATGGGCCAGGGTGCGCACATAGGGCGACACCTTCTTCGCCGAGGGCGTGACCTTCATCGCCTCCAGCTGTCGGGGCGTTGCGTCCTCGATCTCCACCGGGGGCAGGTGCGGCGTCCATGTCAGGGGCTTCAGGGTGACCTGGGGGATGGTATCGGTCATGCGCGGGTTTCCTTCAGCAGGCCGAGGCCGTGGACGACGCGGATCTGGTAGCAGGCGAAGGCCAGCAGTTCCGACAGGGCGATGATCTGCGGCACGCTGAACCCCGCCTCCTGCAGGGCGCTCAGATGCTCGGGCCCGGCCTTGGCCGGGGTTTCCGCGATTAGGTCGGCGTGGCGCGCCAGGGCGGCCAGGGCGAAATCCTCGGGCATCTCGCCATCCGCCAAGGCGGCTAGGGCCGGATCGGCGGGGCGGGGGTAGCCTTCGGTCAGGCGATCATGACCGGCCCCGGCAACGACGCGGCGGGCGATCGCCCTGCGCAGCTCGGGCGACAGGTCCAGCGTCTCTTCGGGGTCAAGCACGGCGGCGCGGCAGGCCTCTGCGCCGGAAACGAACTCGGGGCGCAGGGCCCGCAGCGCGTGCAGGGGGGAGCCGGGCGCGATGCCGAGGGCCTGGTCGATTGCGTCGGGAACAGCGGTCATGAGGGGTCTTTCTGCATGGCTCGATCCATGGGAGCGTGTTAACTATGCTGAAAACGCATGGTGCGCCTCGCATCATATCTAAATAAGATCATTCGGGGGTGAGTATGTCAAACGGAAATAGTGGCGCCCTTGGTATGCGCGAGCTTGAGGTCTTCGCCTCGGTGATGGCCACCGGGTCGATGACCGGGGCGGCGCGCAAGCTGGGGATCGGCCAGCCGGCGGTGACGCGGATGATCCGTGATCTGGAACAGCTGATCGGATTTGCGCTGTTCCAGCGCAACGGGCCACGGATAACGCCCACCGAAAAGGGGCTGGCCTTCTTCGAGGAGGCGCGCCGGCTGCTGGAGTCCTACGACGCGGTGGTGCAGCGGGCGGCCGGGTTGCGCGAGGGGCGGGTGCAATCCCTGTCGCTGGCGGCGACGCCGGCGATGGCCGCCGGGTTGGTCCCCGACGTCTTGGCCCGGCTGGGCGATCTGCTGCCCGCGACGCTCAACCTGCAAACCATGGACGCCGAGCATGTGGCGCGGGCGTTGCATTCCGGGGCGGCCGCCTATGGTTTCAGTGCCCTGCCGCTTTCGCACGCGGATGTCGACTGCCTGGCCTCCGCCCGCTCCAGCCTGGTTGCGGTCCTGCCCGAAGGGGGGAACGAGGGTCCGATCCCCCTCCACATCTTCGCGCAGCAGCGGTTGCTGACGGTCGGCAACAACTACCGCATTCGCCATGCCATCGACGCAGCGCTGGAGGCGGCCGGGGTCACACCGGCGGCGGTGTTGAACACCAACAGTTCCCTGAACGCGGTCCAGGCCGCGGTGGCAGGGCTGGGCATCGCCCTGGTGGATTGCGTGACCGCCCGCGGCATTGCCGTCCACGGCGCGCGCGTCGTTCCGTTGCAGACGGAGATCCCCTACGAGTGGGGTCTGTTCCGGCGCGGGGGCGGCGGTATCCCCGAGATCGAGGCGCAGCTGGTCGAGGCCTTCGAGGCGGTCTCGAAAACCCGCTAGGGCGGCGCGCCGGCGCCTAGCTTTCAGATGGTTTTGCGGTCTGGTCGTCCGCCTGCGCCGCCGCCTCTTCGGCGCCGGGCTGCCGGGCGCATTCCCGGAAGATCCGCGCCTGGCAGGTGCGGCAGATCTCGGGATCGAGGTCGGGGATGATTTCCGCGATGGCATCGCGTTTCGACAGGTGCACCCGGCTGCGCCCCAGGGTCTTCACCACGTGGAAACGGGCCAGCTTGTTCAGCGCCCGGAGGCTGCCGATCTTGAGGTGCAGCGACCCGCCCGCTTCCTCGCGCTTGCGGGCTTCCTCGACCAGCAACTGTGCGGCAGGCAGGTCCATCTCGCTGCTGGAGGGGGTCATGAACAGGATATGCTTCTGCGACGGTCTTTCGGTGCGGAAGCGATGGAAGTCGCGCCGGATCGCCTCGACTGTCCCGAAGTAGAGCGGCCCGTGCATGGCGGTGATCATCAGTTGCGGGCATTCCTGCAGATCGAACAGCCGGGCGCTTCGCATATGGCGGCTCGGGGCCGTGGGGTCGGGGGCGACCACGGCGATGACCGGCTGGGCGATGCGCGCGAGGAACAGCAGCAGCGACAGGATCACGCCGGTGTAGATCGCGAACTCCAGGCTGATGAAGACCGTGCTGAAGAAGGTCGCGCCCGCGATCACCGTCTCGACCGCGGAGGACTGCCAAATGTGGCGGATTTCCCCAAAGTCGACCAGGCGCCAGGCCACCAGCAGGATCACCCCCGCCAGCCCGGCGATCGGCACGTAGGAAAAGAGCGGCGCGATCAGCAGCAGGATGGCCACCAGCAGCAGCGCGGAGAAGATCGCCGCCAGCGGCGTGCGCGCGCCGCTGTCGTAGTTGACCGCGGAGCGGGTGAAGGAGGCGGAAACGGGATAGGCCTGGAAGAAGCTGCCGACGAGGTTGGCGGCGCCCTGGCCGATGAACTCGCGGTTGCCATCCAGCATCTGGCCCGACTTGCCCGCCATGGCCCGCGCGATGGAGACTGCCTCCAACAGGCCGACGAAGGCGACGGCGAAGGAGCCCGACACGATGTCACGCAGCAGGCCCGGCGACAGGTCCGGCATCTTCGGCACGGGCAGGACGGAGGAGATGGAGCCCACGGTGTCGAGCTGGGCCCCTTCGTGGCTGAGCTAGCGGCCGAGCAGTGTCGCGGCCAGCAGGGCCACCAGGTAGTGCGGCAGGCGTTTGTCGATCCGCTTGACCAGCAGGCCGACGACGATGGCCGTCACGCTGAGTGCGACGGCGGCCAGGTCGGCCTGGGGCAGGCCAAGGGCCAGGCCCCGGACGAAGGCCAGAGGGTCCTCGGGGCGTGGCAGGTCGAGGTTCAGCACATGGCGCAACTGGCTGGTGGCGATCAGCAGGGCGGCCCCGGTGACGAAGCCGGTCATCACGGAATGGGACACGAAGTCGACCAGCGTGCCCATGCGCAGCAGGCCCAGCAGAAGCTGGAAGAGCCCCACCAGGAAGGCCATGGAAATCGCGGCTGCGATGAACTCGGGCGAGCCGGGGACGAAACCGCCGGCCAGCGCGCCGAAGACCAGCGCCGACAGCGCCGTGGTCGCGCCGGTCACCGCGTGCCAGCTGGACCCGAGCAGCGCCGCGATGATCGTCGGAACGATCGAGGCGTAGAAGCCGTACTCGGGCGGCAGCCCCGCGATGGCGGCAAAGGCAATGCCCTGGGGCAGCACCAGAGAGGCCCCGGTGAGCCCCGACAGCAGGTCGGCCCGCAGGGTCTGGCCATTGACCAGGCGCACCCAGTCGGGGCGGGAGAAAAGCTCCTTGCGGGTCTGGCGCAGCGCCCTGCGGACCTGGGCCCCGGGCGTCAGGGTCTCCTCGCCCAGCTCGGCCCGCTGCCGCGACTCGATTTCCGATCCGGTGGCGTGCCAATGTTCCATCTGCAAGGTCCTGTCGACGTAGGCCGCCGGTGGGACCGGCGGAGATGTGGGGCGCAATGCCAAAGACCCCGGCCGGGATGGTCGGGGGTATAGGGAGGTTCTAGCGGTTCAGCCCGGCTCGACAAGATGATCTGTGGTGTCATCTTTGGGGACGGGGGCGCCAAAGCGCAGGCCATCGGCGCCAGTGGTGCCACAAGGCTTTCCAACGGGGGCTGGGCGGGGTAAGCAGCGCGGTCCTTGGAAGGGGTGGGAAGATCATGGCGCAGAACGCCACCATTTACAAAGTCGAGCTGTCGGTCTCCGACATGGATCGACACTACTATGAGACGCACAAGCTGACCGTTGCCAAGCATCCCTCGGAAACGGATGAGCGGTTGATGGTGCGCCTTCTTGCCTTCGCCCTGAATGCCCACGAGCACCTGGAGCTGACCAAGGGGCTGTCGACGGATGACGAACCCGACATCTGGCAGAAAAGCCTGAGCGGCGAGATCGATCTCTGGGTCACGCTCGGGCTGCCCAGCGAGAAGATCATCCGGCAGTCCTGCAACAAGGCCGCGCAGGTCATCATCTATGCCTATGGCGGTCGGACCGCCGAGGCGTGGTGGGACAAGGTCGGAAGCGGGTTGACCCGTTTCGACAACCTGCAGGTGATCCGTTTCGCGGAGCCGGAGACCGTCGCCCTGGCCGGGCTGGCAAGCCGCGCGATGAAGCTTCAGGTCAACATCCAGGACGGCGAGGTGATGGTCAGCGCCGATGACAGCATGGTCTATCTCACGCCCGTGACCTGGAAGGGTGCGGCCTAGTCTGCGCGCGCCGTCCGGGCCTGCGATGCGAGCCGGCCCGGGGCGCCGTGACGGTCTGTCTTACTAGGGTTCGGCGAAGTCCCGGAAAAGGGAGGGCACGCCCGTCTGTCCCCCCCCTCTGCGGGATCGGGGCGATGTGGTTTTCTTTGGCCACGGGCTGACGCCGGACAAGCGCCGCGCGTCCCCCGTCCGGCCTGCAAGGGGGCTGGCGTATCGTTTTGACCTTGCGGCCGCCGGGGCGCCGACAGGCGGCGCCCCTTTGCCGTTCTCCCGTCAGAACCGCGTGTCGAGCGAGACCGTGAAGGTCCGCCCCGGCGTGCCGTAGTTGGGATTGCCCAGCACATCCGCATAGGCCAGGTCGGTCACGTTCTCGACGCCGAAGTTGACCATGGCGCTGTCGGACAGGGCGTAGCTGCCGAACAGGTCATAGACGGTGAAGCCCGACACATCTGACTGGTAGCCCGCCGCGCCGCCGTAGACCGAGTCCGAGGCCCAGGTGGCCCGCGTGCCCAGCGTCAGCCGGTCGTCCAGCAGTCGCATACCGGCCTCCAGCGTCGCCTTCTGCTCGGGCGGCATGTAGACGAAAAGACCGCCGTCCATGTCGTAGGTGAACTCCATCCCGGCGATGACCTGGGTCAGCGAGTAGCTGGTGTCGATATCGGCATCCATCCAGGAATAGGTGCCCCCGATGAAGAAGCGCCCGGCGTCATAGGCCGCTTCCAGCTCGATCCCGTCGAAGGTGCTGGTGCCGTTCGAGTTCATGTTCGTGAAACGGAAGTCGCTGTTGTACCAGAGCGAGACGTAATCCTCGACCTCCCGGCTGAAAACGACGGCCTTCAGGCGCAGGCTGTCGCCGGGCCGCAGGGCGTCGTCGCGGGTGTAGTTGGCGCCGATCTCCCAGGTGCGGGAGGTCTCGGGGCGCAGGGCCGGGTTGGGAATGTAGAACTGCCCGCCGCTGCCAATATGGGTGCCGCTGGCCGCGACCTCCATGATCGCGGGCGGGCGGTAACCCTCGCTGTAGGACAGCCAAAGGTCGAGGTTCGGGCCGGGCTCGAAGGTCAGCTGGGCCGAGGGTAGCCAGCGGGCGCCGGAGCTTTCGATCTGCTCCTCAGAGTAGTCCTGCGTGCCCTCGTCGTAGATCAGAGCGGTGCCGGACAGGTCGTAGCTGTCGCGCCGCAGGCCCAGGTGCAGGCCGAAGCGCTCGGACAGCTGGTAATCGGCCGAGGCGAAGGCGCTGGCGACCTCGCGGGTGCCGTCGGGCATGGTGCCCGCGTACCAGGCGCCCTGCGGGTCATCCGTCGGGTCCGAGCCGGTGGAGCGGGTCTCGGTATTGTCCTGGAAGGCCTCGACCCCGTAGCGCAGCGACAGGGGCCGCCCGGCCAGCACCAGCGCGCTGGTGTTGTCGACAGAGGCGCCGTAACTCATCATCTCGTAGCTGACATCGAAGGCGCCGTAGTTGGTGCGCGGCGGGCGGTACTGGTCGACGCGGGTGCGGTTCGCCCAGAGATCCGCGTTCAGGTCCAGCAGGGGTGAGGCGGGGTCATAGCTGTAGCCCGCGCGCAGGGTGTGGTTGGTGGTCTCGTTGGTGTCGATGTACTGCCCGGTGCCTGTACTGTAGTCACCCGAGAACCCCAGCCAGCTGAGGGTCAGGGTCTGGTCCTCATCCGGCGTCAGTTCGACCTTGGCCAGGCCCGACAGGGTTTCGGAACTGGTGTAATCGGCCGGCTCGCTGATCGGACCGAAGTAGCCGTCGATGTCGCCGTCATGGCCGATGTCATAGTCGCCCAGCTTGCGGCGGCTGATCCCGGCGGTCACCGCGATCTGGTCGGACAGGCGTTTGGCCCAGAAGGCGGATCCGGCGAAATCATAGCCGTTGCTGCCGGTCGCGGCGATGACCTGGCCGCCCTGGGCCGCGCCCTCCGCGATCAGATCCTCCGCGCCGAGGGTGCGGAAATCGACCTGGCCGCCCAGCGAGGCGGCGCCACCTGGCCCGGCGGTCACGGTCTTCTCCACCTGGGCGGCGCGGAACATCGACGGGTCGAGGTAGACATAGCCGGTGGAGCCGTGACCCGACAGTTGGAAGTTCTGCCGCACGCCGTCGATCGAGGTGGCAATCCGCGACTGATCCTGCAGGCCGCGAAGGTTGATGTTCAGGCCGGGATCCTGGGGGTTGTCGGCCGTGTAGACCCCGGCGACATCGTCCAGAAGGTCGTTGGCATGACGGACCCGGGCCGAGGTCATGGTGTCGCGCGTCACCTCGCTGACACTGGCGGCGGTTTCATAGATGCTGTCGGAGGCGCCTTGGAACCCCCGCCCGCCCGTTCCGCCCTGGGGCAGGGTGACCTGGATCGGCGGCAGCAACAGGCCCGCTTCGTTCTGGCCTCCGGGCAGGCCGACCCGGGGATCGACGATCGCCACGACCTTGTCGCCCGAGGCGCGATAGCTCAGCCCGCTGGGCGCCAGCAGACGCGTCAGCGCGGCCTGTGGGGTCATCTCCCCCTCGACGCGGGCGCTGCGATGGCCGCGCACCAGGCGCTGATCGGCGAAGACCTGAAGGCCGGTGCGGTCCGAAAACTCCAGCAGCGCGGCGGCCAGCGGCTGGGCCGCGATGGCGAAGTCCTGCGCCGTCTCTGTGCCAGCCTGCGCCAGGGCTGTGGTGGGTGAACCTAGGTAGGCGCCGCCGAGGGAAAGCATCGCGCAAAGCGCCAGGTGTGACACCCGCGCGCCCGCGCGTCGGTGATTGGTCGTGTCGCAGTGGGTCATGGTCCGTCCCGTTCCTGCCCCTTGCCGGGGCGTTGAGTTTCGGGCCAGGCGGCCCTTACCCTCTTCGACACCCGGGGGCGGGTGGGTCATTAAGGCGCGCCGAAGTTTTTTCGCCGCCTCAGGTGCGGACCAGGGTCAGCCCGCCCGGCAGCGGGACCAACGACAGGCCGAGGCTGTCGGCCACGGTGCGCAGGGCGGCGTCCGGGGTCGCGGCGTCGAATACGGCGGTCACCGGGATCTGCCGGGTCTGCGCGTCGAGGCACAGCAGCCGTCCCCCGCGATAGCGGTCCAGCGCGGCAAAGACCTCGGCCAGAGGGGCGTCGCGGAAGATCAGGCGCCCGTCGCGCCAGGCACCGATGGCCGTCGGCGGCACGGGGGAAGGCGCGGTCATTCCGCCGGCGTGAAGAGAGGTGGCCCAGCCTGCGTGCAGCGACCGTTCCGCGCTATTGCCGGCTGGGCGCAGCACCACCGCATCCCGGGCCACGGCCAGGGTCGCTCGGTCGGGCCAGAGAGCCAGGTCGAAGGCCCCGGTGGCGCAGCTGATCCCGGCGCCCGCGACGGCGACCTGCAGCGGGGCCGTGCCGTTGCGCCCGGGCCGCGCGAAGTAGGCGCCGCCCCGATGCAGGGTCAGCGGGCCGCCGTCTGTCGGAGCCTCCAGCGTCGATCTTGCCCCCAGGGTGATCCGGGTGCCGTCCGCCAGCGTCAGCTTGCGGATCTCTCCGGGGGCCGTGCCGATGCGTTCGCCCCTTGCCAGCAGCGTCCAGCCTCCGGCGCCCGCAAGCGTCAGCGCGCCCGCGCCGCGCAGGAGATCGCGCCGGGACAGGGCCCGGTCGCGCTGTCGCATTGCCTGCACCTGTGCCCGGGCCGGTTCGAAACATTCCCACAGGCGGGTCGCTTCCGCCCAGGCGGCGCGCTGGGGGGCGCCTTTGGCCAGCCAGGCCTCGAAGGCCTGCTGCTCGGCCGTGGTGGCCTGTTCGTCCCGCAACCGCACCAGCCATTCCAGGGCCTCTCGCAGAAGAGGGTCGTCCGGTCCGGTCTCATTGGTGTCAAAGCGGTCGGTCACAGCTGTTGCCTCAGGTCGGCCAGGGCATTGACGATCTGCACCATCACGGTGTTGCGCGAGATCCCAAGCCGTGCGGCGATCTGGTCATAGGTCAGATCCTCGAACCGGTGCTGCACGAAAATCTCGCGCCGGCGGGGCGGCAGGGTCAGGATCGCGCGCAGCACCTGTTCCAGGGACTGGCGGGCGATGATCCTGTCATCCACCGCCGGGCCGCTGTCGGCCATGGCGGCCAGCACGCTGTCCTCCACTGCGATCTCCACGCCCATGCGCAGGTGCCGCTGGTGGTTCAGCGCGAGGTGGCGCAGGACGCGGGTGACATAGGCCTCTTCCACCGTGATCCGGTCCTCGCCCCGGCGCGACAGGACCCTCAGGAAGGCCTCCTGCACCAGGTCTTCGGAGGTGGCGGCGTTGCCGGTCAGCCGGCGGGCAAAGCGCTGCAGCCGCGCGCGTTCGCTTTGGTAAAGAGTGCTGACAGCCGAGGAGGAGAGAGCCATGTGCGGAACCGGATCAGGGGACTGGGTTCGCTGCAGATGACGTAGCTGCGGGATTTCTACAGGGGGCAGGGGCTCTAGGCAAGGGAAGGGATGACAGCGCGGGGACGGCGCGGCGATGATCTTCCCCGGGCGGCCCTGCCAGGCGGAACGCGGTGCGCAGACCGGACGTGGCGTACCTCCCGCCGCGAGGCGCGGGCGGGAGGGTTAGGTTTAGGGTTAGGGGCGTGCCCCCGTCACTGCGCGCTCAGAGGGCGAAGAGGTCCTGTTCGACCCCTGCCGTCTCGAACAGGTGATCGCGGCTGGCGGTCAGTTCGTCGCGCAGCCGCGCGATGTCGAAGCCGACGACCTGCCCGCGCCATTTGCGGGGCCGGCCCGCCACGAGGACCGTGTCGACGTTGGAGCGTTCCATCAGCGTGACCACGGCGCCGGCTGCGTTGTTCAGCGGCGCCACGTTCAGCGCCTCGGCGTCCAGCAGCACGATGTCGGCGGCCTTGCCGGGGGTCAGGCTGCCGGTCACACCGTCCAGCTTCAGCCCCTTCGCCCCGTCGATCGTGGCGTGGCGCAGCGCATCGGCGCATTGCATGAGCGCGGGATAGTCCTCCGCGCCCGACAGCGCCGCCTCGTTCACGAACATCCGCTGCAGGGTGATCAGCCCGCGCATCTGGGTGAAGGGATCCGCGGTCATGGTGCATTCCACGTCCGACGACAGAGAGGTCGTCATGCCGAGGTCCAGCGCCTTCTGGATCGGCGGCGTGCCATGGCGCATGTGCATCTCGATCGGGACAGCGAGCGAGACATGGGCCCCGGCATCCGCGGCCCGCTGCCAGGCCATGTCCGACATGCCGGTCATGTGGATGAAGATGTTGTCCTCGCCGAATTCGCCGGCCTCGGCCAGGGCATCGAAGGTGCCGGCCATGCCGAAGGTCCCGACCACGTGCAGGGCGATCGGCAGGCCAAGTTCGCGACCGAGCGCCCAGGAGGTCTCGTACCCGGGCAGGTAGATTTCGCCCCCCATGACCATGGTCAGTAGCTGGTCGTCGGATGCGAAATACTGCTGCTTGATGCGCCGCGCGTCCTGCGGATATTGCGCCCGGTCCCCGTGGCCCTCGAAATAGCCGAAGACGGCGCGGCGTCCCGCATCCCGCAGCCCTTCGATTGCCGCATCGGAATGTTCGGGGCTGTGGTGGATCTGGCTGACGTCCATCACCGTCGTCACCCCCGCGTCGATCTGTGCGATCCCGGCGAACAGCTCGTTGATGTAGACGTCTTCGGGCCGGTAGGCCATCGAGAAGGTCTGCAGGATCGTCTCGTAGTAGTTCGTCGCATTCGCCGCGCGCCCGTCGTTGACCAGGATCCCGTGGGCCAGCTGACTGCGCAGGGCGGTCTCGAACTGGTGGTGATGGGTGTCGATGAAACCGGGCATGACGATCTTGCCGGCCGCCTCGATCACCGCGGCGTCGGGCGCGTCGATCCGGGCGGCGACCTGGACGATCCGTCCGCCCTCGATCAGGACGTCGCCGCTGGCGAAGTTGCCGATCGCCTCATCCATGGACAGGATCACGCCGCCGCGGATCAGGGTGCGGCGTCCGGGCTCTCCCATGCCGTCGGGGATGGAGCTTTCGGCCATTTCCTGAGCCGAGGCGCTGGTGCCCAGCGTGGCGCCCGTGGCCATCGCCGCGCCGCCGACCGCGCCGGCCTTCAGGAAATCGCGTCGCGAGGGGCAGGGTTGTTTCGGACGGCGGGGGTCGCAAAGTCTGCACATGGTTTCTCTCCTCCAGAAGTGCTGTGTCAGGTCTTGGACGGGCCCCGGTGATCCCTCCCGGATCGCGGGGCCGGATCGCGGGGCAGTTCGCGGCGCCAGATCAGGGCCGGTCAGGGGCCGAGGACCGATCCGAGGACCGGGTATCGCGTCAGTTGATGCGCGATGTGCGAGGCCGTGGCGCGCAGCTCGGGCAGCCGCTCCTCCACCAGGCGTTCGGGGGTCACGAGGCCGGTGTAGCCGGAGCTGTTCAGGGCCGCGACGGTGGCGCCTTCCGCGTTGCGGATCGGCACGGCGATGGCGGTGATCCCGTAGTCGAGCTGATCGACGGTCGTGGCATAGCCGTTCGCGCGGACCTCCTCGATCTCCTCGCCCAGGCGGCAGGGATCTATGCAGGTCTTGGAGGTCAATGCCTCCGGCTTGAGCCCGGCCAGCCAGGCCTGTCGCTCGCCGTCCGGCAGCCCGGCCACCAGGACGCGGCCCATGGAGGTCGCGAAGGCCGGGTAGCGCACGCCGACATTGGCCGACGCGCGGCGGGCCCGCTGGACGGAGACATGCGCGATGTAGATCACGTCATGACCGTCCAGCGTCGCGATGGAGGAGGCGTCGCCGAATTTCTCCACCAGCCCGCGCAGTTCTGGCTGCAGGACCTCCTCGATGCCCGTGGCGCCGTAGAAGGCAGAGCCCAGGGTCAGGATCCGGGGCGTCAGGTGAAACCGCTTGCCGTTGCGCCCGATGAACCCCAGATGCTCCAGCGTGATCAGGCTGCGCCTGGCGGCGGCGGGGGACAGGTTCACCGTCTTGGCCACCTCGCTCAGGGTCATCTCGGGGCGGGATCCGTCGAGGCTTTCCAGGATGGCGAGTCCCTTGGCCAGGCTATCGACGAATTCGGACGGTTTGTCAGCGGGATCAATCAAGTCAGGTCAGCCTTCCGGTGCAAGTACGAAGTCGAACTCGAAAACCGCATCGGGCTTGACGTCAAGCGCGTAGTCGAACTGATCCGCCTTGCGCACCGGCTGCACCTTCGCGATGAGCGACTTGCGCACACCGAAGACCGCGTCGTTGTCGATGTATTCCGTATTCTCGAAGAAGACCTCGGTGGTGATATCGGCCATGCCGGCCGCGCGCACGATGTAGTGCAGGTGCGCCGCGCGCCATGCGTGACGGTTGCCGGCCCGCAGCAGGTCTCCGACCGGGCCATCATAGGGCACCGTGTAGGGTTTGGGCAGGACCGTGGTGTAGTAGTAGCGCCCCTCGGAATCGGTGGTGAACTTACCGCGCAGGTCCATCTTGTCCTGGCCCTGTTCCTGCTCCTGGATGGGATAGGTGCCCGATCCGTCCGCCTGCCAGGTGTCGATGATGGCGCCGGGCAGGGGCTTGTGCAGCGTGTCCGTGACCTTGCCATGCACCAGCACGATGGCGCCGTCGCGCCCGTCCGACAGATCCGCGCCCAGTTTCTTCTCGGGCGCGTCATCCAGGTAGAACGGGCCCAGGTTCGAGCCCTCGGTCGCGCCGCCCCGGGTGTTGAGCATGTCGACCAGCGCCGAGAAGCCCAGCACGTCGGACAGCAGGATGAACTCGTGCCGTTCGGGCGTCGAGATCTTTCCGCAGTCGTAGAGAAAATTCAGGACGCGCATCCATTCGTCCTGGGTGAGCCCGTTCTCGCGCGTGAAGTCGTGAAGATGCTCGATCAGCCCGTGCAAAAGCTGCTCGAAGCGGCTTCCCGGTTCCGTGGCAAAGCTATCCTTCACGGCGTCGGTGATCTTGTACTGGTTGATATCTCGCATCGCTTCCTCCCGTTGCGCCTGTCGCGGGCCATCTCCTCCGCCCGCAACAATCATGCTTGACGCGACCCTAATCCGGCCCCTAGTCTTTCGGCAAGAGCAAAAGATTTCGGTATGCGAAAAAGGAAACGGAATGCGCATTGGGAAACAGGATCAGTCCTACACGGCCATCGCGACATCTGACGCAGAGAGCATCACTGTGCGCGGCCTGGATCTTTGCGATGAGCTGATCGGCAAGATCGACTTCACCGACTATTTCTGGCTCCTGGTGCTGGGCGAGCGTCCCACCCAGGCGCAGCGCCGGATGATGGATGCCTGCCTTGTCGCAATTGCCGAACATGGGCTTGTTCCTTCGGTCCAGGCTGCGCGCATGACCCTGGCCGCCGGGCCGGACGCCTGGCAGGGGGCGATGTCCGCGGGGCTGCTTGGCATGGGCAGCGTCGTCGCGGGCTCCTCCGAGGCCGCCGCCTATTTCCTGCAGGAGGTTCTCGACAAGGCCGAGGCCGACGGGACCGACGTGGAAACCGCCGCGATCGCGCGCCTCGAAGCCCTGGCCGCTGCGAAGAAGAAGGTGCCGGGCCTCGGCCATCCGCAACACGCTTCGGGCGATCCCCGGGCCAACGTCCTGCTTCAGCTCTGCGACGAGATCGGCGTGAGCGGGCGGTACGTCGACTGTCTGCGGGTGCTGGGAACCCAGGCGCCGAAGATCACCGGCCGGCCGCTGCCGATCAACGTCTCCGGCGCGATCCCGGCCACCATCCTCGATGCGGGCTTCCCGCTGCAGGCGGTGAAGGCTGTGCCGCTGCTGGCCCGTGCCGCCGGGCTGTCGGCGCATCTGTACGAGGAAAGCCTGCGGTCGATCGGCTTCATCATGTCCAACGCCGCCGTCACGGCCATCACCTACGACGGCACGCCGTCCTCGAAACACGGAGGCTGAGGAGGAAGACCATGGTCAAGATCCTGAAAGGCGTCCGGGTTGTCGAACTTGGGACATATATCACCGGCCCGGCGTGCGGCATGCACCTTGCGGACCTCGGCGCGGATGTCATCAAGGTCGAACGGCCCGGATCCGGTGACCCCTTCCGCGCCTTCAAGGGTGGGCTCTATTCCCCGCACTACCAGACCTACAACCGCAACAAGCGGTCGATCGCGCTGGATACGAAGGACAAGGAGGACCTGGCCGTCTTCCATGGCCTGATCGAGACCGCGGACATCTTCATCCAGAATTTCCGGCCCGGGGTGGCCGAGAGGCTCGGCGCCGGTGAGGCGGAGCTACGGGAGGTGAACCCGAAGCTGGTCTACTGCGCCATTTCCGGGCTTGGCCCGTCAGGCCCGGCGCGGGACCGTCCGGTCTTCGATTCCGTGGCCCAGGCGGCCAGCGGCTACCTGCGTCTGCTGACGCCGCCGGAGAACCCGCGGGTCATCGGTCCGGCCATCGCCGATGCGGTGACGGGGCAATACGCCGCCATGGCCTGCATCGCCGCGCTCTTCGAACGCGAACGCAGCGGGCAGGGGCATCGCATCGACATCTCCATGCTGGAGGCGATGTGCCACTTCAACCTCGACAGTTTCACCCACTACTATTCGGTGGACGAGGTGATGGGCCCGCTGTCGCGGCCAACCGTCTCCCAAAGCTACACCTTCGAGTGCGCCGACGGGAAATGGATCGCCTTCCACCTCTCCAGCCCGGAGAAGTTCTGGACGGGTCTGCTGGAGGCGACGGGTCAACAGCATCTCGACCAGGACCCGCGCTTCAACGAGAGGCTGCAGCGGATCGAGCATCAGGATGAGCTGATTGCCCATTTCACCCCGGTCTTCGCCAGCGCGGACCGCGACACCTGGTGCGACCGTCTGCGCGAGGCGGAGGTGCCCTATTCCCCGGCCTACGACAGCTCCGAGGCGCTGGAGGATCCGCAGGCGCGGCACCTGGGCATCAAGGTCAGCGCGCCAAGCGCGGAGATCGGCACCTTCACCACGGTGCGCGCGCCCTACAACTTCGATGGCCAGGCGGAGACCGATGTGCTGGCGCCGCCGCAACTGGACGAACATGGCCCGGAACTGAGGGCCGAGGTTGCCGGGCGCAGGCCGGGCTGAGATCGGCAGAGAGGGGAGGAAAGATGACGGAACCACTGACGTCCGTACCGGCCGCGGAGGTGAAGGAGGCCAGCAAGGCCATGCTGCAAAAGCAGCTCTACGCGATCTTCACCACGCCCGTGGCGGGCATTGGCCCGGTCCTGGAGCACCTCGAAGAGCATCTTGCGTTCCAGGTGCAGCTTGAAAGGGACGGCATCCTCTATGCCGCCGGCCCCATGTGGACCGACGCGGAGGACGCCTGGGAAGGCGAGGGGCTGGTCGTGATCCGGGCCGCGTCCCGGTCGGCCGCGATCCGGATCGCGCAAGGCGATCCGATGCACAAGGCAGGCGCCCGCGAGTTCCGCGTGCGTCCGTGGATGATCAACGAAGGCAGCGTGACCCTCCGGCTCGACATGTCGAGCCAGAGCTTCGCGATCGTCTGAGTGTTTCTTTGGGAGGAGAAAAAATGAAACTTATGCTTGGCACAGCCCTTGTGGGCGCGTTCGCAATGTCCGGTGCGGCTGCCGCACAGGAGACGATCAGCCTGACGGTGGCCTCCAGCCACCCGACGGTCATTCCCTGGGTGGGGATGATCCAGACCCATTTCATGGCCCGCACGGATGAAATCCTCGCCGAGGCGGGAGAGTACGAGATCAACTGGAACGAGGCCTTCGGCGGGCAACTCTACAAGGCGAATGCCACGCTGGATTCGGTCGAACAGGGCATCACCGACATTGGCTGGGTCTTCTCCATGTTGGAGCCCGCCAAGCTGCCGATGAGCCAGGCCTCGTCCTACGCCCCCTTCACCACGGCGGATGCGGCTCTTCAGCTTGAGGTGATGGAAGAACTGTTCGAGACGAACGAGGCGTTCCGCGAGGAATGGGAGCAGTATAACCTCAAGGTTCTGGGGTTCACCGGCACCGACAGCTACGACGTCTACACCTCTGAGCCGATTTCGGGCTTTGCCGACCTGGACGGGATGAAGTTGTCCGCGCCGGGCGTTCTGGGCAACTGGCTGCGCGGGACGGGCGCCAATGCCGTCGATGGCTCGCTGACCAGCTTCTACACCGATATCCAGACCGGCGTGTCCGACGGTGTCCTGTCGCTGGCCCTGGGTGTGCTGCCGGCCAAGATCTACGAAGTGGCCCCGCATGTGACCAAGGTTGACATGGGCGTGGCCTTCTCCGGGGCCATCGCGATCAACCGCGACAGCTGGGACATGCTGCCCGAGCCGGTGCAGGAGGCGATGGTCGAGGCCGGTGCCTATTACACCGAGGCGCACGGGCGGGACCTGAACGAACGCCACGCGGCGGCGCTTGAAAAGATGGTGGAGGCCGGGGCCGACCAGGGGGCGCCGGTGGAGATCACGCCGATGAGCGAGGCGGATCGCGAGGCCTGGGTGAACGCCATGCCCAACATCGCGAAGGAATGGGCCGACGGGCTGGAGGAGCGCGGCATGCCTGCGCGCGCCTTCATGAAGGCCTATATCGACGGTGTCCGGGCGCGAGGCGGTGAGCCGGTGCGTGCCTGGGACGATGAGCTCTGAGCCCGGGTCCTGACGTGACGGACAAGGACCCCAGGACAAGCGGTGCCGGGACCCGGCACCGCCCCGTCGCCGCCGATGCGCGGCCCGGTTCTCGGGCCAATACCCGGGCCAGTTCCTGGGCCAGTGGCTGGGCCCGGGCCTGGGGCGCTGTGGTGAATGCGCTGGCCGCGTTCGGCACCGCGCTCATCGCCGGGCTGATGCTGTTGATCTGCGCGGATATCGTCGCGCGGAACGGCATGGGGGCGTCGCTGCCTCTCGTGTCGGAGCTGGGAGCGCTCCTGCTCGTGATGATCGTCTGCCTGCAGTTCGGCGCCACGATCCGCGCCGACCGGCTGGCGCGGGCGGGCCTGTTCCTCGATCCGCTGCGGCAACGCCGACCAAGGATCAGTGCCGCGCTGGAGGCGGTGTTCAGCCTGGTGGGGGCGGTGATGATCGGCCTGATGGCCTGGGCGACCTTCGGCGTTCTGACGACGGACTGGGAGCGCCGCGAGTTCATCGGGACGCCCGGCCTCGGCACCCTGCCGACCTGGCCCTTCCGTCTTTTCATCCTGCTGGGCCTCACGGTGGCGGCCGTCGAGTTCGCGGTCCGCTCCGTCCGCTCCCTGCGTTCTGCCGCCGGTTTCTCCGAGGTGACACGATGACCCCCCTAGAAATCGGATACTACGCCGTCGGCGGCCTGCTGGTGCTGATCTATCTCGGCATGCCTATCGGGATCGGGATGCTGGGCGTCTCCTTCCTCGGTGTCTCGCTGATCCGCAACGATGCCGTGGCCTTGCGCATGCTGGGCGCCGCCGGCAACGACAGCCTGCGCGAATACCTCTATGCCGTCGTGCCACTGTTCGTGCTGATGGGCCTGCTGGTGACCGTTTCCAACGTCGGCAAGGACACCTTCGACGTCTTTCAGAGGTTGTTGCGCCGGGTGATGGCGGGGCTGGGGATCGCGACGGTCTTTGCCAATGCGGTGTTCGCGTCGATCACCGGGATCTCCATCGCCTCCGCTACCGTCTTCAGCCGGGTGGCGGTGCCGGAAATGACGCGGCACGGCTACTCGAAGCGCTTCGCCACGGGGGTCGTCGCAGGCTCCTCCGTGCTGGGGATGATGATCCCGCCCTCCCTGCTGATGATCGTCTACGCCGTCCTGGCCGAGGAATCGGTCGGCCGCATGTTCCTGGCAGGCATCGGGCCGGGCCTGCTGCTGGCGCTGGTCTTCTCGCTGACCATCCTGCTGCTGGCCTCCCGTCGCAAGGCCCTAGTCTACGAGACCCCCGACGACGAGGTCGCGTTCGAGGACTTCTCCGCCCTCGACCTGCTGCGCAAGGCCGTGCCGATCCTGGCGCTGATGCTAGTGGTCCTGGGCGGCCTTTATGGTGGTTTCCTGAACCCGACGGAGGCCGGGGCGGCCGGGGCCGCCGGGGCGCTGGTGATCGCGCTGCTGCGCCGCGCGCTGCCCGTGCGGACACTGTGGAAGCTGATGGTCGAGACCGGGCAGATCACCGTTTCGGTGCTGTTCCTCATCCTCGCCGCGACCTTCTTCAGTCGCATGCTTGCCCTGTCGGGGGTGCCTCGCGAACTTGCCGCGCTCTTCCTCGACAGTTCCATAGGGCCCTACGGTTTCCTGCTGGTCTACCTGGTGCTGATCGTGCTGCTGGGCTGCCTGATCGACTCGATCTCCATCATGCTGATCGTGCTGCCGATCGCCCTGCCGGTGGCCGAAGCGGCGGGGTTCGACCTGATCTGGTTCGGCGTGCTGACCGTCGTTGCCGTCGAGATGGGACTGCTGACGCCGCCCTTCGGCCTGTCGGTCTACACCATCAAGTCCGCCATCGACGATCCCGACCTTTCGGTGGGCGACATCTTTCGCGGTGCCTTTCCCTTCGTCCTGGCGATGGTGGTGGCTCTGGCGATCCTCATTGCCTTCCCGTCGATCTCGACCTGGTTGGCCCGGCTCTGACACGAAGGACATTCCATAGCTCATATCCTGCTGATCCCCCGCAGCCTGTACGCGGCTGCATCCTCCCGGGGGCGCGGGCCGCACTACACGGCAAGATCGCCGACGGGACGCTGGTTGATGACGGGATCCTGGACTTCGCCGGAGAGGTCCCCGACGGGGTCGTGTCGTCCTGTTGCCTCCGCACCGGCGGCTGAGGCCACGGGCGCCCAGACGGCTCACCCCGGCAGAAACGGGTGTCAGCGCCTTGAGCCTCGTCAGTCGGCCAGGTCAGACAGGTTGGCGTCAAGCAGCGGCTGCTGCTCCGGCAGGGGGATGGCCTCTTCGAGGATGTCGCAGAGAACCTCGAAGACCGCCGCAGCCTGTCCGTCCGAGGTGGTCTGCCAGATGCGTTCCGACCCGGCCATGGCCACATCCAGAAGATCGCCTCGTGCGGCTTCGAGGTCTTCGTCAGGCAGCTCCAGCGCGATCCGGATCCCCCCGTCGCCCTGCACCGGAAGCGTCTTGTCGTTACGGTGGAGCTCGAAGTTGGCCAGGAATTCCTGCTGCACCCCGGTCGACAGGGTGCGCTTCACGATCTCCAGGATCGGGCGCAATACCGCCCTTGTCTGCGCGCCGGCCTGTACGGCATCCAGCGCCTCCAGCATGTCTGATTGCCCACCAAGGCTCTTCGGGACGGTCAGTTCGAGTTTCACTCCGCAGCGGGCCCTTCCATTAATGTTGTCACCTAAGCAGCTATAGTGTCGGTCGCAAATGGCAAGCCGTGTCTGAGGGAAAGGGCTTCGAAGAAGGGGGAGAATTGCGCGAAGGGGTCCCTCTTGCGGATGCCGGGCAGGGCTGCGGAGCGATGGTTGCCCTCAATCGACGCCCCTGGCGCTGCTCATGAGGATCGCGCTGGCCGCGATCATGCCGATCCCGAGCGCTTCCCGGGATGTGGGCACCTCTCCGAAGAGGAGGGCGCCCCAGAAGGCTGCGAAGCCCAGGTAGGCGGTATCGAAGACTCCCACGACGGGTGTAGGGGCCAGGCGATAGGCCGCGGCAACGACCGTGGCGATGACCGCCATGAGGGCCCCGAGGAGAAGCACGAGGCGCCATTGTGCAGGGGTCAGTCGGGGCCAGACGGAGAGAACGAAGCTGTCGTCGCTGGAGGGGCCTATGACCGACAGCAGGCACAGTCCGGCGGCCGCCACGCCGACGAGACAGAGGTTGAGCGTGAAGGCCATCGCGCCCGGGCTTTCCGCCTGGCAACGGCTCCAGGTGATGATCCCGGCCAGCGCGTAGAAGCCGCCGGCGGCGAGCGGAAGCAACACGACGGGCGTGAAGGTGTCGGGCGCCGGGGACACAGCCAGCGCCACGCCGGCGAGCGACAGCGCTACGGCGGCCCATCCACGGCCACCGATCTTCATCCCCAAGAGGCAGCGCCCCAACAGGGCCATCCAGGCGGGCGATGTGTAGTAGCAGGCAGCGGCGAGCGCAAAGGACATGGCCGGCAGGGCGGCGTAGTAGCACAGCCACATCGCGGCCAGGCAGAGGCTGCGCGCCCAGACCCAGCCGCCCCGGGCCAGATGCAGGCCGCGGACGCCCTGGGCGATCCGGAGCCATGTCGCAAGCAGGGATGCGGCGACCACGGAGCGCAGCAGGACAAGCTGCGCCAGGCCGAAGCCATCGCCGCTCCGCTTCACCAGCGCGTCCGAGGCCGACAGCAGAGCCACGCCCGTGAGGATCGCCAGGATGCCGCGCGCGCGTCCGCCGCGTGGGCTGAGGTGTCCGATTGTCCATGCCATGTCTGGTGAAAACCATGGACTGGACGGCTGATAAAATGACAAATGATCGAAGACACATGAGGATATGGAATGGATCGCCGCCCGCTGCCGCCCCTGTCGCGCCTGCCTGCCTTCGAAGCGGCGGCCCGGCATGAGAGTTTCACCGCCGCCGCCGGGGAGCTTGGCCTGAGCCAGACCGCGGTGACCAAGCAGATCGCTGCCCTTGAGGCCGATCTCGGGGTGCGGCTTTTCGAACGGCGCAACCGGGCGGTGTTCCTGACCGAAGCGGGACGCGCCTTCGGCCGCGTCATCGGCGCGGCCCTGGCCGACATATCCGCCGAGACGGTCCGCCTGCGGGGCGGAGAGGCTGCGGGCGGACTGGTTCTGCACTGTCAGCTTTGCGAGGCCTTCTACTGGCTGATGCCGCGCCTGTCGCGCTTCCACGAGCGGCACCCGGGGGTGGAGGTCCGGGTCGTCAGCGCGCTCAGCCCCCTCACGGAGGCACCGGAGCCCTTCGACGTGGCGATGCAGACCACCGGGCGGCCGTCGGGGTCGGCCCGCCTGGTGTTCACCGCCTCGGACGAGGTCTTTCCCGTGGCCGCCCCGGGGTTGCTGTCGCCTGCTTCGCTGCCTCTCTCGGTCGAGGCGATGGCGCGGCAGCCGCTGCTGTCGCACCAGGTTCTGCCGCAGGACTGGATGGATTGGCCGGATTGGTTCGCAGCCGTCGGACAGGCCCTGCCGCGGGGCGCGCGGATCACCGGTTTCGACAGCTTTCCGCTGGTCCTTCAGGCGGCGGTCGCGGGGCAGGGTGTCGCGCTTGGGTGGCGCAACACCGTGAGCGGGCTCGTCAGCGAAGGAAAGCTCGTGAAGGTCTGCGCGGAATCCGTTTTCCGGCCCGCCGAGATTTCGGTGTTTCGCGGCACCCGACGCGGCAATCACGCGGAGACGGACGCCCTGCTGACATGGCTCCGGGAGGAACTGACCGGGTCCGAATCCGGGTGATCCCCCGCCGGCTTGGGGGCCGGTCAGCTGGACCGTCCTCGCGGCCTGTCAGCCCCCCAGCCTGCTGGCAGGCCCATCCCCGAACCAGTCCGCCCGGCGCTTTGCCTGGTCGACGTCTTCGGTCGTGAGGCCGGTTTTCCAGTAGCCCGAAGTGATGACCTGAGAGCGGGGCAAGGCGAGGACATCCAGCAGCAGCCGGCGGTAGCGGCGCATCTGTGTCGCTTCGCAGGCGGCGAAGACGCGCGTGCCGGGAAGGGTTGCATGCTGCAGCAAGTGCTGCTCGACGTCCTCCGGAGACGGCAGGTGGTGGATGCGGGCGCGGCCCTGGGGGGGCGGGTCGGGTGCGGCGTCAGGGCAGACCGTCAGGATCAGGGAGACCTGGCGCGTCGGGTGGGCCTGTTCGATCAGGGCCGCCATCACCGGCAGGCCGGACAGGTCCGCGATCAGGATGGTCGGCTCCGGGTTGGGGGCAGCCAGGCAGATCTTGGGCGGACCGCCGTGGCGCCAGCCAATGCAGGCGCCCGGGCGAACCTGCCGCAGCCAGCGGGCGGCGGGGCCGTCGCCCGCATGCACCACGAAATCCACGTCGAAGCGGCCATCCGCATGCCAGCGCCGGTAGGTGTAGGCGCGTGGCTGCGGCGGAGCGGAGGCGTCGCGCCCCGGAAAGCGCAGGCGACAGTGGCCGCCATGGGGGCGCTCCGCGGGCAGGGCCGCGCGATCCCGCGGCGCGAAGGTCACGCGTTGCATGCTCGGGCCGAGCGGTTGGACCCGCTCGACCTGCACGTCCCGGAAAGGGTCACTCGACGCCATAGATGCGCGCGATGTCTTCAAGCATCAGCCGGGCCGCCAGAATGCCGCCGGCGGTGTTCCAGATGGCGTCGCTGACCGCGTGGACGCGGCCGGACTGAACCGCCGAGAGGGACTGCCACAGCGGATCCTCCAGCACCTCGTTTGCCAGGGCATCGCCTTCCCCGTCGCCATTGTCGTAGGTGAAGTGGAAGATGCGGTCGCCGTCCATGTCGGGAATGCTCTCCTTGCCCGTGCGAATGGCGAAGGCGTCGACCTTCTGGTTTTCGGGGCGGTCGAAGCCGATGTCCTGCAGCAGTACGCCGGAGAAGCTGTCGAGCTGGTAGATGCGGATCTGTCCGGGCAGGAAGCGGATGACCGAGACCTTCTCGTTCAGGGCCTCTCCCAGATCGTCGCGCAGCGCCTGCACCCGGGCCTCGTAGTCCGCGATCGCAGCCTTGCCTTCCTCTTCGCGGCCAAGGGCCTCTGCATAGAGGTTGAAGTTGACCTGCCAGTCACCGCGCAACTCCTTCGACACCACCGTGGGCGCGATGGCGGAAAGCTGCGGGTAGATCTCCTCGTGGCGTTGTGCATTGCCGAGGATGAGATCGGGTTGCAGGGCCGCGACCAGTTCCAGGTTCACGGCGCTTTCGGTGCCCACCGGGGTGGCCTCGCCCATCTGGTCGGTGATGTGGTCCCACCAGGGATCGCCGTTCCAGGAATTCGCAGCCCCCACAGGCACGACGCCAAGCGCCAGCAACGCCTCCGTGCCTTCGTTGGTCAGGACGACAACGCGCTGCGGCGCCTCGGGCACCTCGGTCGTGCCAAGCGCATGTTCGACCTCGCGGGCCTGAAGGGGAGCTGCGGCCAGGAACGCCGCCAGGGGAAGCGCGGCGGCAAGGTGCCGTAAGAGTTTCATCGGGACGTTCCTATGTTTATTGATTCAGTCGGGTTTCCTGAAATTGATTGACTAAATCACTCGGAAATGTCAATCGCGCCGGGAAAGGCGCCCCTGACATGCAGAAATCCATCCTGGTCCTGACGCTGGCCCTGGCTTTGGCCACCATCGCGAGCCTTCATCTCGGGTTGAATGTCTACGGTCCGGCGAGGGTTCTGGACGCCCTGCGCGGGGGCGAGGGGACGGATGCGATCATCATCACCAGCCTGCGCATTCCCCGCACCCTGGTGGCCATATGCGCCGGGGCATCGCTGGGCCTGTCGGGCTTCCTGATCCAGGCCTCGACCCGCAATCCGCTGGCGGAGCCGGGTCTTTTGGGCATCAACGCAGGGGCGGCCTTCAGCGTCGTGCTGGGGGTCACGCTCTGGGGCAGTCAGAGCCTTGCCGCGACCGGCGGGCTGGCTCTGGCCGGCGGGCTGGTGACCACCGCGATCGTCTTCGGGATCGTCAGCGCCGCGGGCCGAACGGCGGGGCCGGGCACGACCCTGCTGGCCGGTGTGACCCTGGCCGCCATGCTGGGGTCGCTGACCCAGGTCCTGCTTTTGTTGGATGAAACCGCGCTGGAAACGCTGCTGTTCTGGCTGTCGGGCGGCTTCGCCGACCGTGCCCTCTCCGTTCTGGCGCTCGGGCTGCCGACGCTTGGGGTCGGGCTGATCGGGGCGCTGGCCATGGCGCCGTCGCTTGATGCATTGCGGCTGGACGATGACAGCGCGGGGGCGCTCGGCGTGCGGGTGACGGGCATCCGGATGGGGGCGCTGGCCCTTGGCGCCCTGCTGGCGGCAGGTGCGGTCGCCATGGCGGGGCCGGTCGTCTTCATGGGGCTCGTGGCGCCGCACCTGGCCCGCCGCATGGTGCCGCAGACCGGCAGCGCCGGTCAGATCGTCGTGACGGTGCTGACCGGGGCCGTCATTGCCGTCCTGGCCGATATCGGGGCCCGGCTCGTGGTCCTGCCGGGGGAGGCGCCGATCGGCGCCGTGCTGGCGCTGATCGGGGTGCCGATCCTGATCGGTCTGCTGCGCCGCAAGGGGGAGGCTGCCCTATGATCCGCATCGCCCCGCCGGCGCGCCTGCTGCTGCTGGTCCTCTGCCTGGCCCTTCTTGCCGTCGTGGCCACGGGCGTCGGATCCAGCGCCATGCCGCTGCATCGCGTGGCGGCCGCGCTGATCGGGCAGGGGGAGAAGATGGACGAGGTGATCGTCTGGACCCTGCGCCTGCCGCGGGTGGCTCTGGCGTTGCTGGCGGGGATGGCACTGGCCCTGTCCGGGGCATTGCTGCAACGGATCACCCGCAATCCCGTCGCCGCGCCCTCGATCCTCGGGATCATCGACGGGGCGGCCCTGGGGGTGGTCACCTTCCTCTGGGTCTTCTCGGACAGGGCGAATGCGCTGACGGTCTCGATCCACTGGCAACCGCTGGCGGCGGCGCTCGGGGCCTTCGGATTCTCGGTGCTCGTGGCGGTTCTTGCGCTGCTGGACCCGCAGGGCCGCAGCCCCTTGCGCGTTATCCTCTATGGCATCGCGCTGGCGGCGCTGGCCAAGGCGGGTGTCACGCTGATGATGATCCTCGGGCCCGTCTACCGCGCCGGTCAGGCGCTGACCTGGCTGACCGGGTCCATCGGCGCCGCCCATTGGAGCGACGTGGCCACGGTTGCGGCAGGCCTCGGCGCGGCGGCGCTGGTGCTGCTGTGCCTCGGGCCGGTGATCCGTCAGCTGGTCCTCGATCCGGATAGCGCGTCGGTCACCGGTGTGCCGGTCGGGCGCATGCAACTGACGGTTCTCGGTCTGGCCGTCGCGCTGACGGCGCTGGCCGTGTCGCAGGTCGGCGCGGTCGGTTTCGTCGGCCTGATCGCGCCGCATATCGCGCGTTTCGTGCATGGCCAGTTCTCCCCCGGCTTCCTGACCGCCACCGCGCTGATCGGTGGCATCCTGACGCTCGGGGCCGACACGCTGGCCCGCACCATCGCCGCGCCCGTCGAATTGCCGGCCGGGGCGCTGACGGCGCTGATCGGCGCGCCCCTCTTCCTGTGGCTTCTTCTGAAGGAAAGGCGATCCCATGGCTGACGCCCTTGCCCGTTTGCGCGATGTCACCGCCCGCTATGACGGGGTGACCGCGCTGGATCTTGTCGATCTCGATATCCCGGCGGGTCGGATCACGGCCTTCTGCGGCCCCAATGGCAGCGGCAAGTCCACCGCGCTGCGCGTGATGCGGCGCCTGCACGCCCCCGCGCAAGGCGTCGTAGAGGTGGCTGGACGCGCCTTGCAGGACTGGTCCCCCAAGGGTCTGGCCCAGGTCGTCGCCATGCTCAGCCAGTCGCCCGATGCGCCGCCGGAACTGACCGTGCAGGACCTGGTCCGGCTGGGGCGCTTCGCGCACCGGCGCGGGTTCCGGGGGCAGACCGCCGAAGATCGCAAGGCCTGCCAGCGCGCCCTGGCCGCGACCGAGCTTGCCGAGCTGGCCACGCGTCCCATCGGCCAGCTGTCGGGAGGACAGCGGCAACGCGCCTGGATCGCCATGACCATCGCCCAGGATACCCCGCATATCTTCCTCGACGAGCCGACGAACCATCTCGACGTGTCCCATGCGTTCGAGGTGCTGGAACTGGTGCGCCAGCTCAACCGCGCCGAGGGGCGCAGCATTGTCCTGGTGCTGCATGACCTGAACATGGCGATGCGCTATGCCGATCATGTCGTGCTGTTCCAGGAGGGGCGCGTGGTGGCAACCGGGGCAACCCGGGAGGTGCTGAGCGAGGCGCGGATCCAGGAGGTCTTTCGCATCGGCTGCAAGCTGATCGAGGTCGAGGGGCAGGAGCGGCCGGCAGTGCTGCCGTTGCCGCAGACTCCGCTGCACTCCGTCGGCTGACACTGGCGCCGGGAGGCCGCAGAGAGCAGGAGGCCGGGCGCGGGCGCCCCTTCTCCCCTGTCGTGGCTGCGAACGGCCTCTTTCAGTCGCCCGCGGTCTCTTCGGGGCTGCTCGGCCCGATCGGCAGCCCGGGGCCTGCTTCGCGGTGCCAGGGGCCCCGGGTCAGGCCCAGGCTGACCTTGACCATTTCGCCGTGCTCGCGGAACAGCCCCTCGGCACGGGCGCCATCCCGATCACGGATGGCGGCGACGATGTAGTGATGCTGCAGGTGGGCGTGATGCAGGTGCAGCCGCCGTTCCGCCGGGTCCATGCGGTGAAAGCGGATGGCGGAAGGGGCCCCGAAGGGCACACGGTCGAGGACCGCGCGGACCTCGCCGAAGAGGGACCCGCCGGCGGCCTTGGCTATCGCCTCGTGGAAGGCCGCGTTCATCTGCGAATAGCGGGCCTCGTCCACCGGGCCGGTTTCGCCGGGGGCGAAGAGCGCGTCGCCCTCGGCCAGGCAGGCGTCCAGGGTGGCCGCCGTCTCGGGCGTCAGCCCGATGCGGGCGACGGACCGCGCCGCCAGCCCTTCGACGGCGGAGCGGATTTCCAGGGCCACGGCCACGTCGCTGGCCTCGTAGCGGCGCACGACGTAGCCGCGCCCGCCGGCCCGCCGCATAACGCCTTCCTCCACCAGCACCGCAAGGGCGTGGCGCACGGGGGTGCGCGATACGCCCAGGCGCTTGGCCAGCGCCGCCTCGGAGTGCTTGCAGTCCGGGTCGAGCTGTCCGGTGACGATCATGTCCCGCAGCGTGTCGGCGACCTGCTGCTGGCGCGTGCCGGTCGCGACCTCGCCGGTCTCGGGGCTGGACGTCTCGGAGGGCTGGCTCATGCGGCGGGGGCTCCTCAGACCTGCTGACGGTAATGCGTGCGGGACGCTTCGTGGATGGGCCAGGCGTGGACGGTCGCGCGGACCTTGACCTGGCGGTGCGCCTCGACGTTGGGCTTGTCGGTGCCGCCGTCCGGCTCGCCCCAGATCACCGTCACCTCGGTGCCGACCTCGGCCACCTCCGGGTCGAGGATCGCCAGCGAAATCCAGGCGCGTTCGTTGGACGAGAAGACCGGGCTGATCGAGACACCCACGTCACCGCCGTCGGACAGCACGCGGTCATAGGGATGCGTCGCATAGTGCGCCGAGGGCATCTCCATGTATTTCGCGGGCAGGCCGCCGTCGTCCATCATGCCGCCGAATACCTCCAGCACGTCCTCGCGGTTCCAGACCAGGGTCACCTTGCGGCGGTGCGGGCCGTCCTTCATCCGCTCCAGCGCGGCGCGGCCCAGGAAGTCGTGGTCGAACTTCACCACCCGGCCATAGTCCAGGTCCCATGGGGTCAGGTAGTAGTCCGTCACGTCATCCGAGTCGAGGCTGCCGCCGATGGTGCTGACCCCCTCGAAGCTTTGCTCGTCCAGCCATTCGCGGTAGGGGCGCATCGCCGCGCCGTCGTAGATCGCGGGCAGGGGGGAGGGCACCCAGCCCGACTCTGCCGCCGCCGAGGAATAGGCCCGCGCGCCCACCTGGCGCAGGCCATGGGCCTCGCCCGTCTTCAGCAGCGCGGCCTTGACCCGTTGGCCGTCCTCGAAGGGCCCCCAAAGCTCCAGCCCCTCGGCGCCGCCCATGCCGTGGCTCAGGGTGCGCGCGGTGCAGCCGTCGATGGTGATCTCGCCCATGTTGAAGAACTTGGTGGTCAGCGGGCCGCCCTCGTTCACCGCGTTCAGGATCGCCAGGGCGTTCGGCCCCTGCACCTCGTAGCGGTAGGTCTTGCGCGGCTTGTCTGGGGCGTCGAGGGAGCGCTGATCGCGCTCGACGGTGACGTCGTAGCCGCCCGTTTCGGCGTGGTACTGGATCCAGTTCGGCAGCACCGGGCGGCCGACGATATTCACCTCGTCGTCTTCCAGCCCGAAGCAGATGGCGTCGCCGATGACATAGCCGTCCTCGTTCAGGCAGACGATCTGCTTGGCCTTGTTCTTGCCGAACTTGGCGAAGCTGTTGACGCAGAGATCGCTCAGCAGGCGGATCGTGTCGGGGCCGCGGACGTAGAGATCGGTCATGTGGAACGACTGGTCCATCAGGGCCGCGCTGTTGCGCCAGGCCTGCTGTTCCTCGATCCAGTTGGTGAACTGCGGCGGGATCGGAAATTCGTACCGTCCGGTCTGCAGGTTCCGCATCATTCGGGCGGGGTTGGGATACCGTCCGATCTTTTCGTCCAGCGATGCCATCGTCTTTTCTCCTCCTTTGGCGTCCACTGCCGTCATTGACAGCTGATTTGGGACTCTAATAGAACTTAAGGACGGAGGAGATGAGGTTTCAAGTCAAATTTGGGATCCCAAATTGACAAGGCGCCTCGGGACGCCCGCGCAGGCGGCGCGTCGGATCATACCCAAGGGAGGACTGCATGAGACATTTCACGAACCTGGTGGCGTCGGGCGCCATCCTCGCGGCCAGCACCGTTGCGCTGGCGGCGGAAACCCTGAACCTGGCGCATTTCGTGCCGCCGCAGCACGTGGTGACGCGCTCGACCATCGAGCCGCTTCAGGCCGGGGTGGCGGAGGCCGCGCCGGACCTGACGATCCAGGTCTACCCGGGCGGGGAGCTGGGCTCCGGCCCGCTGGAGCAATACGTGCGCGTGGTCCAGGGCACCGCCGACATCGCCTGGGGCCTGCCGGGTTATACCTCGACGCAGTTCGCCCGCACCATGATCGCGGAGCTGCCCGGCGCCATTCCCCAGGGCATGACCGGCTATGACGCGCTTTGGAATGCCTACGAGGCCGGGTTGCTGCAGGATGAGTTTCCCCGCACCGTGCCGCTGGCGCTGTATCTCTCCGAACGCAACATCTTCATCATGAAGGACCACGAGGTGCGGACGCCCGAGGACGTGGCGGGGCTGAAGCTGCGCGTGTCCGGTTCGGCCGCGGCCTCGGTGGTAAAGGCCCTTGGTGCGGTGCCGGTGCAGATGCCGGCGGGGGAGATCTACAACGCGCTGCAGACCGGGCTGGTCGACGGCGTGGTAACCGGCGCCTCTGCTGTCGGCGACTTCAAGCTGGACGAGGTGGCCAACAGCTACACCTACGGGCCGAACCTGGGGCATATCACCTTCTACCTGGTGATGAACGAGGCGCGCTACGAGGGGCTGTCGGAAGCGCACCGCGCGGCCATCGACGGCATCGCCGGGCGCCGGCTGTCGCAATTCGCCGAGGAGGGATGGCTGGAAAGCGCGAATGCGGTGACCGAGCAGATCAAGGCGGCCGGCGACAATACGGTGATCGAACTGTCGGAGCAGGAGGCCGCCGCCTTCAACACGTTGACGGAGCCGGTGACGCAGCAGATCGTCGGCGACCTCGGGGCCAAGGACGTTCTGTCGGCGATGCGCGGCGAGTGATTTCCCCCGTTTCGGCATCGCGATGACAGGTGCCGGTCCGCAGCTCACGAGGATCATCAGGGCGCCCGGTATGGCGCCCTGTCTTAAGGTCTGCCGTGCCTCAGCCCTGCACGTCAGGGGGGCAGGGCTCAGCGGTGTCGGGCGCGGGGGCAAGGCGGCGCGCCTCCTCGACGGCCAGGGCGGCCATCTGCAGGATGGCCTCTCGGCTGGTGGCGGCGGCGATGAACAGGGCCTTGTGACAGAAGGTGGCGCCGGGCACACCGCTGACCGCTTCCAGCTCGGCGCCCGAAAGGCCACCCCAGGCGGCCGGCAGGTCTGCCCGCTGTTCAAAGCCTTCGTCGTACTTGCGGATGCCGCCCAGGGTCCAGTCGCCCCCCGGACGCGGGGTCACCACGAACAACAGGTGATCGGCGCCGGCCTCGATGACGGCGGGGCGGAAGGGCATGCCCATGGGCAGTTCCAGGATCGGGCTGTCCCCGGCGGCACGCACCGCCTCCGCCGCCAGCAGCTCGGCGCGGCGCTTGGCGGCGCTGCGGGCCACGCGGGCCTCGACGAACTGCCGCGCGATCTCGACCGCGGCATGGAAGCCGCGGGTTTCGGCCTCGGGGTCTGTGTCGTCGAACACCGGCTTCAGCGTTTCGATCAGCCCGGGCAGGGTCAGCGACGACAGCGGCCCGGCCTCGGACACGCTGACGGTGCCGTTGTCGACCTGGTCGACCGGCAGCACGAACCCGCGGTCGAAGCTGCCGTGGATCTTCTCCAGGTCCGCCTCGGGGATGTCGAAGCTTTTCAGGTAGTCCATGCCGAAGTGTTTCCAGATCAGCCCGAAGGAACTGTAGGGGGTTTCGTCCTCGCGCAGCGGGCTTTCCCGCTGGTGGTGGTCGAAGATCCGCGCCTCGGGGTCGTAGGTGCCGCCGACATCGTAGATCACGCGGTCCGCAGCCGGGGTGATCTCCTCCCGTGCGCGGGTGCGCAGGACGCGGGCCTCGGGGTAGAGGCGCGTGAGGATGACGGTCGACAGGACTTCGTCGGCATGGAAGCCCCCGGAATGGGTGACGAGGGTGGTGATGGTCATGGGGCGCGTCCTGCTGTCTGTCTTGGCTGCGCCCCCAATGGCAGGAGCGGCGCCGTTTTCCCAGCGGGAAGTTGCGAATTCCGGCGCGGGCGATTGCACCGGCGGGCAGGTTCGGATCGCCCAAGTGACGGGTGATTTGCAGCAGAGTCTGCCGATGCCGCGACAGTTCGGCCCCGGAGGCAGGGGGCGTGCTGCCCGGACGGGACCGATCCAAGCGGAATTCTCCAACTGGCGGGAGGAGCCGTCGGCGCATTTCGCCGCCTGTCCCTTCGATAGGGTCAGCACGACGGAAGGGCGCGGTCAGCGTGTCCTCCTGCCGGAACTGCATCGCTCCGGATCGCACCTGGGTGGCGCTGGACAGCGTTGAGGAGAACGTGGCGGCCGGGGGAGCGCCGGTGACCCTGACCTGTGGGAGCCGAACGGCGGGGCGAACCGCCCCACGGTCAAAGGGTCACGTGCAGATGCCGCTGCGGGGGAGGGGATCGGCTGGCCCTTCTCGAAAAGCGTCCGGGCAGGCTGTTGCGCCGCCTGACGTCCTCCCGTCAGGCGCGCTGCCCGTGCGCCGCTTCTCGTGGCGGGTGGGATCAGCCCTCCGCGGCGCGGGCCGTGGCCTCGGGGCAGTCTGTCTTGCCGGAGGGGCCAAAACTGCCGCGCAGCCACAGGGCCATCAGCTCGGATCGGCTGCGGACGCTGTATTTGCGGAAGATCCGCTTTACATGGCCGTGGGTCGTGTGGCGGCTCTGGTTGACGACCTCGGCGATGGCCTTCTCGCTCAGCCCATCCAGCAGCCCGCGCAGGACCATGCGCTCGGCCTCCGTCAGAGGGGACTGAACCACGCCGATCCCCTCGTTCAGCATCTGCTGGCGATAGAACCAGCGCAGGCCGCGCAGGCAGAAGCGCAGGATGGAGCGTTCCGCTTCGCCGAAGGCTGGGCGCTCGGGGCCGCGATGCAGGCCCAGATGCACCTCGGCGCGGTCACAGACGGGAATGCTGATCCACAGCGACGAGGCACGACCGATGTCGGTGTAGTACTCGCGGAAACCGCGGCCTTCGAACCAGGTGGCCTCGACCATTTCGTCCAGGGATTCGATGCGGAACTGGCCGGCGCGCTGCGCCGCGGTGATCGCCGTCTGATCCGGTTCACCCCGTTCCATTTCGCGAATGGCCTGGCGGATCCGGTCGCTTGCCACCGGGTCATCCGGGCAATTCTGCACGAGGCGCGGTCGCCAGCCCAGCATCGGGTCCCCCTCGGGAGCCTCATCCAGCTTCATGAAGCCGATCCACTCGGCATTCGTGGCCCCCACCAGGTCGCTGAGCACCTGAAGCAGGTGGTTGCGGGCGATATGTCCACGACTGGCCTCGAAATCGGCCAGTTCATCCCAGAGCGTGAAGACACGTTCCTTCCAGGTGTCACCTCCGTGGCTTGGATCGTGAATGGGGTGTGTCAGACTGTCTTGTAGCATGGCCTCCCCTCCTTGCTCTGGAGTACAAATTTAACAAGTCGTTTCATCTAAAACAGCACGAAAGCGTGTGGGTTGCTGCACGCGTAGGGGGAGAAGTGTTTTTTGGGTGGGGTCCGCCGGTTGTCCGGCGTACCCCTTTGGTTTTCGCTGATGCGATGATCAGTTGGTCGGATCGCCGAAGACGGCGCCGGTGATGGCGGCGGTCACGGTGCTGGTGTTGATCGCGCCAGCTGCGGTGGTGCCGACTTCGCCGATCGAGCCGTTGCCGGAGAAGTTGATCGTCGCGGTACCGGTGATTTCGCCGGTGTTGGCGGCGATCTGCTCGACGCTCACACCGGTGCCGGCTGCCATGGCGTAGTTGGCCGCGGAGTCGGTGGAGCTGGTGGCGGCCGAGGAGCTGGTGTTGATGGAGCCAGCCGTTTCGGTCAGGTCCACGGTGCCGTTGTTGACAGCGCCCAGAGCGGTTGCCGAAACGTCACCAAGTGCAACGGTGGTCGCGCCGACCTCACCCGAGAAGGCACCTTCGGTGATGATCGAGTTATCTTCCATCCAGTCGATGGCCAGAGCACCTTCGGTTGCGTTGCTTGCGACGCCGTCAGTGGCGCTGGTGGCGAAGCTTGCGCTACCAGCGGCATCCAGGATGTCGTTGGTGGTGGTGCTGAAATCGCCAGCCAGCGCACCGCCGGCGGAGCCGTCAACGGTGATGTCGATGGAGCCGTCGATGGCTGCGTCGTTGCCAGCGATCGAGCTGATCAGAGCCGACACTTCTTCGTCGGTGTCTGCAATCAGGGTGTTGATGCTGGGGATCACCTGGGCGGAGCCCATGGTCGGCAGCATGGCGGTGGCGCCGAAGACGGCGGCTACAGCAAGTTTCTTGTGAAGCATAATTGTCTTCCTCCAGAGTTGTTGGCCCTGCCACCTGAGGGCCTGAAATCAATTTCGGTGGCTTCCCCCGTCCCGTACCAGGCGTGGAAATCTGTCTGTCGATCAGGCGTCTGAGAGCGTGGCGCTGTCGGCCGGCGTGGTGCCGAGCGCCTCTTCCGCGTTCTCCGTGGGCTTCAGTTTGCGATCGGCGGCCCCGTCAACGGGGGCTGTGCTGTGGACAACGGCCCGGGCGGGCAGTGCCTCGATGTCTGTGGGGGCCTCGGGCCGGCGGGCGGGCGCCGGATGCGGCGCGCGGGCCTCCTCGGTGGTCTCCCCGGCGGGCGCCGGGTCTGCCTGGGGCAGGGGCGCTGCAACGGCGGTCGTCTCGGGCGCTGCCTCGGCGGTTGGGACCTCCGCAGGCGCGGCGTCGGCCGCATCCTCCGCGGCGGCGCGTTCGGCATCGGCGGCGGCCTCTGCTTCTGCTGCGGCGGCATCGGCGGCGGCCTGGGCCGCCTCCATTTCCGCGTCGCGGGCATCCTGCAGCATGGCCAGCTGTTCGCCCGACGTCTTGGTGCCGCTCACGGCGCCCACGTCCTCGGCGATCAGGGCGCTGCATTCCTCGTATTTCTCCGGCGGCATCAGCTGCGTCAGCAGTTCGTAGGTTGCCAGGTACAGCATCTGTCGCAGCGCCATGTTCAGCGCCTCGCGGCGCTGCACGCCCGCGTCCATGTTGACCAGGGTGGTGCCGAAGAAGCGGTGCGTGAAGGCGCCCGTCTCATCCGAGAAGATCTGCTTCTGCAGGGGGATGTTGGCGACGACCTGGCCGTTGGCGGCATTGGTCACCGCCAGGTCCATGCCGACCAGAATCCGGTTCTGCCGATACTGCGGCCCGACCCCGCGCACGCCCAGCGACATGCCGCCCCCAGGAATGAAATCCAGGGTGTTGACGCTGCCGCTGATGAACAGGTTCACCGGCATCTGCCCCTTGATGTCGCGCAGACCCCAGCGGGCCTCGGTCTGGGGGATGCCCATGGAACGGCGGTTAACGATCGTCACACCGGACTTGAACAGGGCCGATTGCACGATGTCGGCCGCGCCTTGGCTGACGTATTTCCCGGCACCGCCGTCGTTGTAGCTTTCGCGCCCGGTCAGATCGGGGATCGGCCCGACGCTGAAGGCCAGCTTGTTGGAAATCCGGTTGTCCAGGCAATGCAGGGCCTGGTCGATCGGTGTAACGACATCCTCGATCGGGGGGCCTTCAAGCAGGTCCAGGTTCTTGCTGGGCGGGGTACAGGCGGCCAGGGCCACCAGGGCCGCCGCGCCCGCGAGTTTCGAGAAGGGCAGGGCGGTCACCGTCAGCACCCCGATGCACCACCAACGGAGGAATTCCCGCTGGAGATGTCGAAACCGCTGGAGCTTCCGACGTTAATGCTGCCGTTCTGGCAGCCCTGGGAGGAGGACGAGTTGTTGATATCGACGGAGTTGTTGCTGCCGTCAACATTTACCTCTGTCGTGGAATTGTTCACCGATCCCACCGTGTAGGATTCGTTTCCGGAATTCTCCCCTGTCCGATAATCAATATCGGCGCTGCTACCGTCGCCGACGTAGACGTCGCCGACGGAGCGATCATAGACCGTAGTGTTATTGTAGATGTCCGCACCGAAAGTCTCGTAATAGCCGGACTCGGCACGCTTGATCAGGTCCGCCTGGCTGGTGTTCGCCAGGTTGCTGTTGGGCGAAGAGAAATTGTAGGAGCCAGTCCACGAGGATCCGGGGCTGGACTGCGCCAGAGCGATCTGCGGAATGCTCAGCAGCGCGAGGGAAATGGCGTAGGAGAGACGCATGGAAAACTCCGGAATTGAAAGGTCACTCGTTGAACTGCGCGTCAGTTGGGCGGATCAATCCGTGCCGGATGTCTCGTCGCCGTCCGTGGCGCCCGTGCCACCGTTGCCGGCGGAAGACGACTGATCCCCGGCGGAGGCGCTGGCGGAGGCGCCGCCCGGGCCTGCACTTGCGGTGCTGGTTTCACCGGTCCCGGTGTCGGACGCGCTGGCCTGGGAACCACCAGCGTTGGCGCTGGCATTGCTTTGCTGCGTGTCGCCGGGACCCTGGGGGTCGGGATCTTGCGGATCAGGGTCCTGCGGGTCCGGGTCTTGCGGGCCAGGGCCTTTCGGGTCATCTTCGGTGCCTTCGATCCGCACTGCGCTGGCCCCTGCCACCTCGCAGGTGTCGCCCGCGATGAGGGGCTCCGCCAGGATCGGAGTCCCGGATTTGGTATAGATCACGGCTTGCGCGCGTTCGTCGCAAGACATGCCTTTGGGTGCGCAGGCAGCCAGGGACAACCCGGCTCCCACCAGAAACAGGACTCTCATAAATTCCCCCAATTCAATAGTAGACAGGCCGCCTTCCGACGCGCCGCCGATTGGTCAGAGCTCCGTTCGGCAGATCGTGGAGCCTCACGCCATCTGCGGAATTCATACGCTTGCACGCTGAATTCCAACAACACCCCTAATAAGGGGTATTTGCATTTTTCGGCTGTGTGTTATTTGCGCTCTATTCGCCTTCAGGGTGAGTGGTGTGCCGTTAATTGCACCGGGGTCGGGCGCCCGAGAGGCCCCGGGTGAGAAAGGTTGTCGTATTACGGTTCAGTACGTTTGAATACAGGTATACAGAGATTTCTATGGAAAGCGTCGACGGAAATGACCAGACTTCCGATTTGAAAGCTACGCAGGAATTTCGCGTCTAAGTTGTGATAGCTTGAGCGCCCTGTAAGTCGGAGAGAAATCAACGAACGCGGCGCGGGTTGAAAGAATGAATCATCGAAAAGATGAGTGGTCTTGTCGGGAATAATCTGCCTGCCTCGTTTAATGGATCCTGGGTTATACTGCCTAGTCATCTTGGTGCTCGGCTCCCGCCTCTCCCGGCTGTGGCAGGGAATAGGGGCGGGGGACAAGAACAGGCGCCTTCGCCCATGGAAGGCGGCGCGGCGTGTCGGCGGGTGGTTCCCGCGGGGCCGGGACACTGCGATGGACCTGCCTCCGAGGGAGAGGGCCCCGGCGATGCCTGCGCGACGGGCAGCAGGCCCCGTGTGTTCAGATCGAAGACGGCGCAGCGGGTCATTTTCACTTTTCAGGCCATTGCGGGCCGCCCCGGCACGGCCCGCGTCCGCCCAGAGGGACGGCCCCGTCAGCGAGGTGACCCGCCGTCAACACAGTCGGCGCACAAAGCGATTTCAACTCTCCGTACCACCGCCTAAGCTCCGCGCGGATTTGCCGGTACGACCCGGCGCCGATGGGAAAGGGGCACGTGATGGACATCCTGACGATCAATGACCGGCCGGGGCAGTATCCCGCCAGCTGGTATGCCGCCACGGCCGAGGCGCCGGGCCCCTTCCCTCCGGCGGAGGGGGAGATCCGCGCCGAGGTCTGTGTCGTCGGCGGTGGCTTCTCCGGTCTCTCGGCGGCGCTGCACCTGGCCCGCCAAGGCCTTTCGGTGGTCCTGATAGAGGCCAACCGCCTGGGCGGCGGCGCCTCGGGACGCAATGGCGGACAGGTCGGCACTGGCCAGCGCGTCGAGCAGCCGGAACTGGAAAACCTGGTGGGGGAGGACCGGGCGCGCGGGCTCTGGCAGCTTGGCCTCGACTCCGTTGATCTGGTGCGCGACCTGATCGCCGAAAGCGGCGAGGACTGCCAGCTGGCCCCCGGTATCCTGCATGCCGACCACCGCGCCCGCTATACCCCCCATACGCGCGCTTTCGTCGATCATCTGCGCGACCGCTACGATTACGACAAGATCCGCTTTCTCGACCGTGAGGCGGTGCAGGGGCAGGTCGGCTCGCCCGGCTATGTCTCGGGCGCGCTGGACATGGGGGGCTTCCACGTCCACCCGCTGCGCTATGCCTTCGCCCTGGCGCGACTGGCGCAGGCGGCGGGCGTCACCCTGTACGAAGGGTCACGCATGACCGGGCTGACCCCCGGCACGGGCGGTCGGCCCGCCCGCGTCACGACCGACCACGCCACGATCACCGCCGATCACGTGATCCTCGGCCTCAACGGCTATCACAACAACATCGCCGCGCCGCTGGCCCAGCGGGTCATGCCGATCAACAACTTCATCGCCGTCACCGAACCCCTGGGGGAGGCGGCCGCGAAGGCGCTGATCGCCAACAACCACGCGGTGGCCGACAGCCGTTTCGTCATCAACTACTTCCGCCTGTCGCCTGATCGCCGCATGGTCTTCGGCGGGGGCGAAAGCTATGGCTACCGCTTCCCCGCCGACATCGCCGCCAAGGTGCGTGGCCCGATGTTGCAGGTCTTTCCGCAACTGAAGGAGGCGCGCATCGACTACGCCTGGGGCGGCACCCTGGGCATCACCATGTCGCGCCTGCCGCATTTCGACCGGCTGGGCCAGAACGTCCTGTCGGTGGCGGGCTTTTCGGGGCATGGGGTGGCGATGGCGACGCTTGCGGGCCGCATGGCGGCGCAGGCCGTGGCGGGGCAGGCGGGGCAGTTCGACCTGATGGCGGGTCTGCCCACGGCACCCTTCCCGGGTGGCAAACGCCTGCGCTCGCCACTCTTGGCGCTGGCGATGTTGTGGTACGCGATGCGCGACCGGCTGTGACCGCTTGCACCCCCTGTGCGCCCGCGAAAGGGTGGGCGGTAAAGGGAGTGCGATGATGACCGACTACAACCAGCCGCTTGGCGGCAACGAGATGCCCCGCTTCGGCGGCCCGGCCACGATGATGCGCCTGCCCGCGGCGGACACGGCGGCGGGGCTGGATGCAGCCTTTGTCGGCATCCCGATGGACATCGGGACCTCCAACCGGCCCGGCACCCGCCTGGGCCCGCGCCAGATCCGCGACGAAAGCCGGATGCTGCGCCCCTACAACATGGCCACCGGTGCCGCCCCGTTCGAGCGGATGCAGGTGGCTGACCTCGGCGATGTGCCGATCAACACCTTCGATCTGAAGAAGTCGGTCAAGATCATCGCCAGCCATTACGCCGATATCCTGTCGCACGGCTGCACGCCCTTGACGCTGGGGGGCGATCACACCCTGACTTGGCCGATCCTGCGCGCCACGCGCGATCGCCACGGCCCCGTCGCCCTGATCCACGTCGATGCCCATGCCGACATCAATGACGAGATGTTCGGCGAGAAGGTCGCCCATGGCTGCCCCTTCCGCCGCGCCTGGGAGGAGGGCTGCCTGCAGGACGACAAGGTGTTCCAGATCGGGCTGCGCGGCACCGGCTATGCGCCGGAAGACTTCAATTGGGGCCGCGACCGCGGCTGGCGCGTGGTGCAGGCGGAGGCGTGCTGGTGGAAATCCCTCACGCCGCTTATGGCGGAGGTGCGCGAGGTCATCGGCGACACGCCCTGCTACCTCTCCTTCGACATCGACAGCCTGGACCCGGCCTTTGCCCCCGGCACGGGGACGGTGGAGCCCGGCGGGCTGACCACCTGGCAGGCGCTGGAGATCGTGCGCGGCTGCGCCGGTCTGACCCTTGTGGGCGCTGATCTGGTCGAGGTCTCGCCGCCCTATGATCCGTCCGGCAATACCGCCCTGATCGGGGCCAACCTGCTCTATGAAATGCTCTGCGTTCTGCCTGACAAGGCGTGACCGCCGGGGCGGATCGCCCCGCCAGTTCGGCTTGCGGTGGTCCCCGCGCCGGTGCATCTTCGCCCCATGGCAGAGCCTTCCGACACCCCCGACAGCGCCCCGCGCCTTCGCATTCGCCTGTCTTACGGCGATGGTCAGGTGATGGGTCCCGGCAAGGCCGAGCTGATGGAGGGCATCGCCCGCACCGGCTCCATCTCCGCTGCGGGGCGCGCCATGGGGATGAGCTACAAGCGCGCCTGGCAGCTGGTCGATACGATGAATTCCATGTTTGCAAACCCGCTGGTGTCTTCTTCCCGGGGCGGAGCGAAGGGCGGCGGCGCACATCTGACGGAGGCGGGCGAGGAGGTTCTGGCCGCCTATCGCGCGCTGGAAGAGGCCAGTCGCACCGCTGGCGCCCCGGCGCTGGCGCGGCTCGCTGCCCTGAGATCCGATATGTCTGACGGAAAATAACGCTTGGCGCTTTGGGCGATTTCGTTATGTTTGCCGAAATATAACGTGGATGTCCCCATGAAGTCCTTTCGCCCCTTCCTTTTCTCCATTGCTTTCAGCACTCTGGCCTTTCCCGTCGCGGCGCAGGAGGTGACGCTTTTCGCTGCCGCCTCGCTGAAAACCGCCATGGACCAGCTCGAACCGGCCTTCGAGAGGGCCACCGGCGCCGACCTGCGCGTCTCCCTCGCCGGCTCCTCGGCGCTGGCCCGGCAGATCCAGCAGGGGGCGCCGGCGGATGTCTTCATCTCCGCCAACCCCGGCTGGATGGACCAGCTCGAAGCGGACGGGCTGATCACGCCCGAGACACGCAGAGACCTTCTGGCCAACGAAATCGTGCTTGTGGCCCATGGCGCTGACGCCGCGCCGGTGACGCTGAACGCAGACCTCGATCTGCCCGCGATGCTGGGCGATGCGCCGCTGGCCATGGCGCTGGTCGATGCGGTGCCGGCCGGCATCTACGGCCGCACCGCCCTGCAATCTCTGGGCCTGTGGGACAGCGTGGCCCCCCATGTGGCCCAGGCCGATAACGTGCGCGCGGCGCTCGCCCTCGTGGCCCTGGGGGAGGCGCCCCTGGGCGTTGTCTATGCCACCGATGCGGCCGCCGAACCGGATGTGACGGTGATCGGCACCTTCCCCGAGGACAGCCACGACCCGATCCTCTATCCCCTTGCCGCCCTTGCAGACAGCACCAATCCGCTGACGGCGGATCTGCTGAATTTCCTCTCCGGTCCCGAGGCCCGCGCGATCTTCGAAGGGCAGGGGTTCACCTGGGCGTCCGACTGAGATGACCGACTGGCTTGGCCCCGAGGAATGGCAGGCGCTGCGGCTCTCGCTGAAGGTCTCCTTCTGGGCCATGCTGGCGAGCCTGCCCCTGGGCCTCCTGGCCGCCTACGCCCTGTCGCGCTGGCGCTTTCCGGGGCGACAGCTGTTGAACCTGCTGATCCATCTGCCGCTGGTGCTGCCGCCCGTGGTCACGGGCTACCTGCTGCTGCTGACGCTGGGGGCCAGAGCGCCTCTGGGCGAGTTCCTCGGGCAGTTCGGCATCACCTTCGCCTTCCGCTGGACCGGCGCCGCGCTGGCCGCCGGGATCATGGGCTTCCCGCTGATGGTGCGAGCCATCCGCCTGTCCCTCGACGCCGTCGATCCCAAGCTGGAGGAAGCCGCCTCCACCCTCGGCGCGCGCCCCCTCTCGCGCTTCGTCACCGTGACGCTGCCGCTGATCGCGCCGGGTATCCTGGCCGGCGCCGTGCTGTCCTTCGCCAAGGCGATGGGAGAGTTCGGCGCCACCATCACCTTCGTGTCGAACATCCCCGGATCGACCCAGACCCTGCCCTCGGCCATCTACGCCTTCCTGCAGGTGCCCGGCGGCGAGGCGTCCGCCCTGCGCCTGGTGGCGCTGTCGGTGCTCATCGCCATGGGCGCGCTGCTGTTGTCGGAACTTCTGGCCCAGCGGGTCGCGAAACGGGTGGCAGGCAAATGAGCCTGTCTGTCTCCCTCCGTCACGATTTTGGCGGCTTCTCCCTGGACGTGGACTTTCGCGCGCCGTCCGGCCTGACCGTGCTCTTCGGGCGCAGCGGCTCAGGAAAGACCAGCGTGATCAAGGCGGTGGCCGGTCTTCTGCACCCCGACGCGGGGCGCATCGCCACCGCCGACCGGGTGCTCTTCGACAGCACCACGGGCCGCGCCTTGCCCGTCCATCGCCGCCGCATCGGCTATATCTTCCAGGAGCCGCGCCTCTTCCCGCACCTGACCGTGCGCCGCAACCTGACCTATGGCCGCCGCTTCGGCCCCCGGCGCCGCGACAGGGCCGAGGTCGATCGGGTGGTCGAAATCCTGGGCCTCGGCGCGCTGCTGGATCGCCGTCCCGGCGCGCTTTCGGGCGGCGAACAATCCCGCGTCGCCATCGGCCGCGCCCTGCTGTCGGCGCCGGAGATCCTGCTGGCAGACGAACCCCTGGCCGCCCTGGACGAGGCCCGCAAGGCGGAGATCCTGCCCTATTTCGAGCGCCTGAGGGATGAGACCGACATTCCCATCCTCTACGTCAGCCACTCGGTAGAGGAGGTGGCGCGCCTGGCCACCACGGTCGTGGCACTGGAGCAGGGCCGCGTCACCCGCTCGGGGCCGGCAGTGGAGGTCTTCGCAGATCCTGCCTTCTCCCCCACGGGGCCGCGCGACGCCGGCGCCCTGGTCGAGGCGCGCATCCTCACCCACCACGCCGACGGCCTGACCGAGGTGCAGGCCGGGCCGGCCCGCCTCCATCTGCCGCGCATGCCCGGCGCGCCGGGCGATCCCCTGCGCCTGCGCATCGCCGCCCAGGATGTGATGCTGGCGCGCGACGCGCCACAGGGCCTCTCGGCGTTGAACATCCTGCCGGGCACCGTCACGGCGATCCGCGAGGACGCAGGCCCCGGCGTGCTGATCTCGTTGACCACGCCCGCCGGGCCGATCCTCTCCGCCATCACCCGCCGGTCGCTTTCGGCCCTGCGATTGGCCGAAGGCACCCCCTGCCACGCGATCATCAAATCCGTGGCCATCGCGCAACGCGAGGGCCCGCGTGCGGGCTAGCCCCATACGATGGCTGAAAATACTCCCGCCGGAGGCCCCCGCTGGCAAAAGGCAAACGGCCCGCGGGATCTCTCCAGCGGGCCGCCAAATGCATAAAGGAAGAACGCTCAGGCGTTCCAGGCCTTGTCTTCGCCGTTCACCTCGACCCGGGTCGGCAGGCCGATCTCATCCAGGATGGTGAAGAAGGGCTTGGGGTCCATTTCCTCGACGTTCTTCATGGTGCCCGCGTCCCAGTCGCCCTGCGCGATCAGCATGGCGGCGGCGACGGGCGGCACGCCGGCGGTGTAGGAAATGCCCTGGCTGCCCACTTCCTCGTAGGCTTCCTTGTGGTCGGCCACGTTGTAGACGAAGACCTCCACGTCCTGGCCGTCCTTGGTGCCCTTCACCAGATCGCCGATGCAGGTCTTGCCGGTGTAGTTCGGCGCCAGCGACGACGGATCGGGCAGGCAGGCCTTCACCACCTTCAGCGGCACAACTTCCTGCCCCTCGGCGGTGGTCACGGGCTGCTCGGACAGCAGGCCGATGTTCTTCAGCACGGTGAAGACGTTGATATAATGCTCGCCAAACCCCATCCAGAAGCGCACGTCGGCCTGGGGGTAGTTGGTGGCCAGGCTGTGCACCTCGTCATGGCCCGACTGGTAGGCCCGCTGGGTGCCGACGACCGGCAGATCCCAGTCGCGGCCGGAGGCGAACATGGTCGTCTCCTTCCACTGCTGGTCTTCCCAGTAGTAGACCACGCCGGTGAACTCGCGGAAATTGATCTCCGGGTCGAAGTTCGTGGCGAAATACTTGCCGTGGCTGCCTGCGTTGATGTCGACGATGTCGATGGATTTGACCTCATCCATGTATTCGTCGATGGCAAAGCGGGCGAAGGCGTTGACGACGCCCGGATCGAACCCGGCGCCCAGGATGGCGGTCACGCCCTTCTCGGCACAAAGATCGCGCTTCTTCCACTCGTAGTTGGCGTACCACGGCGGGGTTTCGCAGATTTTGTCGGGCTCTTCGTGGATCGCCGTGTCGATATAGGCGGCGCCGGTCTCGATGCAGGCGTCCAGCACCGACATGTTGACGAAGGCGGTGCCCACGTTGATGACGATCTGGATGTCGTTTTCCCGGATCAGCGCGGCGGTGGCGGCCACGTCGAGGGCATCCAGAGCATGCGATTTGAACACACCGTCCACTTTCATCGCCTTCTTTGCCTCGACCGAGGCAAGAATGGCGTCGCATTTCGATTTCGTCCGGCTGGCGATGTGAAGATCACCAAGAACATCGTTGTTCTGGGCGCATTTATGCGCCACGACCTGGGCGACGCCGCCGGCGCCGATGATGAGGACATTGCGTTTCATCAGTTCGGGAAACCCCCTTTTTGTTCAGGTTGGTCTCCGCCCCGGCCCGGGATCACCCCAGGGCCGAGACGAAATCGTCATAGTCGAAGTCGCGCACGAGGCGCTCCGTGCCATCCAACTCGCGGATGGCGATCGCGGGCATCTTCACGCCGTTGAACCAGTTTTTCTTGACCATCGTGTAACCGGCTGCGTCCTGGATCGACAGGCGATCGCCGGGCTTGATGGCTTCGGGGAAGCGGAATTCGCCGAAGATGTCACCGGCCAGGCAGGACTTGCCGCAGATCATCCACTCCTGGTCGCCGCTCTCGTTCATCTTGGCGCTTTCGCGGTAGATCAGCAGATCCAGCATATGCGCCTCGATCGAGCTGTCGACGATGGCCAGGTTCTTGCCGTTGTAGAGCGTATCCAGCACGCTCACCTCCAGCGTGGTCGACTTGGTGATCGAGGCCTCGCCGGGTTCCAGGTAGACCTGCACCTCGTTCTCGCCGGCAAAGCGTTTCAGCCGCTCGGAAAGCTTGTCCAGCGGGTAGCCTTCGCCGGTGAAATGGATGCCGCCGCCGAGGCTGATCCAGTTCATCCGGCGGATCAGACGGCCAAAGCGCTGTTCGATCATGCCCAGCATGGCGTCGAAGCGTTCGAAATCCGCGTTCTCGCAGTTGTTGTGGAACATGAAGCCGGAGATCATCTCGGCCACCGGCTCGATATCCTCGGGGGCATGTTCGCCCAGACGCGAGAAGGGGCGCGACGGATCGGCCAGGTCGAAATCGCTGGTGGAGACGCCCGGGTTCACCCGCAACCCGCGGATATGGCCGGCCGACTGCGCCTCGAACCGTTGCAGCTGCTGCGCGGTGTTGAAGATCACCTTGTCGGAATTGGCCAGCACCTCGTCGATCTCGTGGTCGGCCCAGGCGACGGAATAGGCATGGGTCTCGCCCGGAAACTTCTCGCGTCCCAGCTTCACCTCGTAAAGCGACGAGGAGGTGGTGCCGTCCATGTAATCGGACATGAAATCGAAGACGCCCCAAGTGGCGAAACATTTCAGCGCCAGAAGGGCTTTCGCGCCGGAGGTTTCGCGCAGATGGGCGATCTTCTCCATGTTGGGCAGAAGGCGGGCCTTGTCGATCAGGTAGTAGGGGGTCTGAAGCATGGCGTCTCTCCGGTCTGGCGGCGTGCATCGGGCGGGCCGAGTCGGCCCTGCTCCCGTGGATGGGGCGCGGTGGCCCTTTCGCCGCTTTGGCCCCCCCGCGCAAGGAAAAATGCGGCCATCGGGGCGCGGAGGGACGGCGCCGGGCAGGGTTAACGACTGCGTAACCGTTTTCCAGTTAGCTCGATCCCAGGTTCGACAAGGCCGCACGGGCCGTTGGGGGCGGGATGGCGCGCGTTCTATTCTTCGTGCATGTGCCGAAATGCGCGGGCATGTCACTGACCCGGGCGCTGGAACGGCATCTGCCTGCCGATGAGGTATATCAGAGCACGTCGCTTATCGCCAACCTGCGTGCCGGACGCCCCGATTTCATGGAGATCGCCCAGCCGGATCGCCTGCGCGCGGTGATCGGCCACTGGCTGCACGAGGCGATGCTGCCCTACCTGCGCGGCGATCTGCGCTTTGCCACATCGCTGCGCGAGCCTGCTGCGCGGATCCGCAGTCAGTACCGGTTCGACATGGCCCTGCGCGCGCCGGGCTGGCAGCCCGCCAGCCCCGAGGCTTTCCTGGCGCGCAATCGCAACGTCCTGTGCTCCTTCCTGCTGGCCCCGTTTCCCACCATCCGCGCCGAAAGTGCCTCGCCCCTGGAGGGGGCGAAGGCCGTGCTGGCAGGGATGGACACGGTCTTCGACATGGATCAGGCGAGCGCCACCCAGGCGGCGCTGCTGGCGGACCTCGGCATCGCGCAACCGGAGCCGCGGCGCGAGAACGTTTCGTCAGGGCGCGGCGGAGACTTTCCCGGGGAAGACCCTGCGCTGCGCCGGGCGGCGGGCGATGACGTGGCGCTTTATGAGTGGTTTCGCGACGCCAGGGAGCGGCAGGGGAGCGAGGATCCTTTGGCCAACCCGGTCTTCGATCCGGGGGCCCGCGCCCGGCTCGGCGCGTTGCGCAAGGCCCCCTTCAAGCCCGACCTGCTGGCCCGCTACCTGGCCGGGAAACTGGCGCGAGAGTTGCAGATCGAGGCGCCCGACCGGGCGGCGATGCAATCGCGTCTCTACCGGCGGCATGTCTATGCCCAGGCGCTGCACCAGGCTTTCGCCGAACTGCGCGAGGGGTAGCGCCCGCGCACCGTCAGGCGGGCAGGTCCGCGCGCACCATGTCCACGTGCATCTGCGGTGCGTCGAGGTAGGCGAAGACATAGCTGTCGCCGAAGGCGTCGAGCTGTCGGGCCACCCGTTTCACCTCCCGCGCGAAACTGTCGGGCAGGGCGCGGTTCCGGGCGAAGGGCTCCAGGTCCGGGCCCCAGACCTTCAGCATGTAGACCCACAACTCCGCCGCGCCGCGCAGGAAGCCCTCGCGCAGATCGGGGCGCAGGCCCGCGTGGCTCCATTCCAGGGTGTGGAAGAAGGATACGGCGACGGGACGGAAATCGGACCAGCCCTCGGCCACGGCGCGGCGCAGGATCAGGCGGTACATCTCCAGCGAATAGGTCGCGCGTTCGTCCCCTTGGGCGATGTCCTGGCCCGGGTGCTGGCGGTAGAGATAGCGCAGGTCGGCGCGGGCGGGGACGTGGCCTGCGTGGTAGCCGCTGACGATCTGGAAGATCTGGTCGTCGAAGGCGCGGATATGCTCCGGGAACCAGATGTCGTGCCCGTCGAGGAAATCGCGCCGGTAGACACGCCGCCAGATCGTCGGCTGGCCGATGACCACCTCGGGCCAGGGCACGTCGAAGACCTGCGTCGCGCCGAAGGGACGGCGGGGCAGGTCGACATGCGCATCCGCCTCGGGGATCGGCAGCCAGACGCGTCCGCGATCCGCGCTGTCGCGAAAGGCCTGAAAGGCGCCCTGGACCGCGCCTTGACCGGAATAGCGCGCCAGCTCCAGCAGGGCGGCGTAGAAGCCCGGGTCGACCATGTCGTCGGCATCCACGAAGGCGATATGCGCGGCGCGGGAGTGCATCCGTCCCCAGTTCCGCGCCGAGGCGCAACCGCCGTTCGGCTTGTGCAGCAGGCTCAGCCCCGGGGGATCGCCGAAGGCGGCCCGCAGCCGCGCCGCGCTGTCGTCGGTGGAGCCATCGTCGACCACCCAGATGTGCTGATCCGGGGGGGCATCCTGGAGCAGGCTGTCGACACAATCGACGATGGTTGCGGCGGAATTGTACATGGCGACGACGATGTCGAGGCCGGCGGGATGGGCCGAGCCCGTCGCGTCCTGCAGCCGCCAGGAGCTGCCGGCCAGCGGCATGTGGACCCGCCCCATGCCCTGCGCCACCGGGGTCGAGGCCGGGGGAGCACCCCAGCATTCGCCCAGCACGAAGGGGGGCAGGGCGGTGCCGAAGGCGTCGAGGATCGCACGTTCATGGCCCGGCGCGGTCAGTTTCAACAGCGTTGGCGCAAGATCCGGCAAGCTTTCGGCGGATCGGGCCGGAAAAGGCTCGGCGCGTGTGCCGCGCTGCCATTGCTGTGCGTCTGCGCTGAGGAACCCCGGACGCTTGCGGTCTCGGCGTAGCAGGCCACGGTCCCCCGGGCCCGGAAGGATCGCCGCCCGCTCTGCCCTGACCTGACCGCCAAGGTTCAGCGCCGCGATGTTGCGCCCGAGCGTCTCGAAGGCGCTCTGCTCGGGCTCGAAACAAGTGACCTGCCAACCAGGATGGGCCAGTGCGAAGAGCAGCGCAAAGGCGCCGAAACCCGCCCCCACGTCCACCGCATGCCCGGTGTCGAGCAGCGCCCATTGCGCCAGAGCCGGTTCATGAATCTCCCGCAGGCGCCACCGGCTGTCGTCGGCGGTGAAGCCGTCGCCGGGGATCTCAAGCGCGGCGCTTTGGCCAAAGGCGTGGAAAACGGATGGGGTCGGGGGCATCGGAAACCTCTCGGATCGGGGGGGCGGCCAGTCGGGGATCGCCCAGCACCTCCTGCAACCAGCTGCGCGCCGGGGCGAAGGCGTCGAACGCCGGGGGCAGGTCGTCCGGCAGGTCCCGCACCGCCGGGTCGGACAGGGCCATCACGGCGGCGAACCCGTCGCGGAAGACGGCCCGATGGTGATGCGACAGCATGCTTTCGCACCAGGCGGCCAGTTTCGCCGCCGACAAGAGCAGGGCCGCGCGGCAGTGCGGATCGCGCGCCTCCGGCAGCGGTGCGAAGCGGGCCAGCAGCAGGCGGATCACCGCGAGGATGTCGAAGCGCAGCGCATCGCGTGCTCCGGTGATCTGCCGCGCGCCGGGGCGGCGATGATAGGTGAAGGTGGGCTGCGAACAGAGGGCCAGGCGTTCGGCGGCCGCGACCGAGAGCGCATGGAAGTAGAGGTCCTCGAAGAAATGCCCGTTGGGAAAGCCGAGGCCCGCCCTCTGCAGCAGGTCCCGGCGCAGGCACTTGTTCGCCGATTGCGGCTCCGCCAGCAGGGCCAGTGCCTGGGTGCGGCGGTAATGCGGCGTGCCTTCGCCGCCCGGCGCGCTGGCCAACTGCCGGCCAAGCGCCTCCAGCGTGGCCTGGTCGTAAAACCGTGACAGCTGCCCTGTCTCCTCCGACAGGATACCCGGTGCCAGGATCAGATCCGGAGCGCTGGTGTCGATGGCCCGCGCCAGGCTCTGCAGCGCCCAGGGCGGGCGTGTGTCGTCGGCGTCGAGGAAGCAGACGTAGTCGCCTCGCGCGGCCGCCAGCCCGCGGTTGCGCGCCGAGGACAGCCCGTCATTTGCCTGCCGCAGGAGACGCAGGCGCGGGTCGTTCTGCCGTTCCGCCTCTGCCCGCGTCGCGGCATCGGCGCCGTCCATCACCAGGATCAGCTCGAAATCGCGAAAGTCCTGCCGCCACATCGACTGCAGGCTCTGCCGCAAAAGCGGGCCTTCGTTGTAGCAGGTGGTGATACAGGAAAAGGTGACCACCTTCGTCCCTCCCGGCTGTCCTCAGCCTCGCCTGTCCCGGCATCGGACCGGCGGCGGACGGGGTGAGTGTTGGGGCGGGAAGGTTAAATTTCCGTTGTGCCCAAACCGGCCCGAACGGGCTCTGAGGGGGACGCTGGCGGCGAGATGCGGCATAGACATGCGGCCGTCCGTCTCGGCCACATAATTTTAACCGGTTTTTAAGCCGCGGCGGATTTTCTCCAAATTGCAACGAGGGGTTGCGGGCCTGGCAGCTTTGCCTGGATTTGCCTGGATCAGCCCCTCCTCATGACCGTTTCGCCCGTGATGCGCGTCCCACAAGGGGGCGCGGCCGGGGGGACAGGGGGACAGATGATCAGATTCGCCGGCCGTGCCTGCAGACTGCCCATGGCACCCGATGTCACCGCCTTCGAGGCGCTTCTTTACGACGGGCGTTCAGCGGTGACCCAGATCCCGGAGGACCGCTGGCGCCATGCGCCCTTCTTCCACCCGGTGCCGGGGACGCCGGGGCGCTGCTACAGCTTCGCCGCCGGTGTGGTGGACGGGATCCATGCCTTCGATCCCGCGCCCTTCGGCATCTCCCCCCGGGAAGCGGCCTACATGGACCCGCAGCAGCGCCTGTTCCTGCAGGTGGTCTGGGACGCGCTGGAGGACGCCTGCCTGAAGCCGTCCGAGCTTGCGGGCAAGGAGATCGGCGTCTTCGCCGGCGCCTCGCTGATGGATTACGGCGCGGGCCTGGGCTACGACCCGCAGGCCGCCGACAGCTACGCGATGAGCGGGTCCTCCCTGGCGGTGATCGCCAACCGGGTCAGCCATGTCTTCGACTGGCACGGGCCGTCGATGACCATCGATACGGCCTGCTCCTCGTCCCTCTTCGCCCTGAACGCCGCCCGCAAGGCGCTGGAAAGCGGCGAGGTGGAGATCGCGGTGGTCGGCGCCACCAATGCCCTGTTGCTGCCCAGCCAGTTCGTCGGTTTCGCGGCGGCTCGGATGCTCTCGCCCAGCGGTCTGTGCCAGGCCTTCGGCGCGGGCGCAGACGGCTATGTGCGGGGCGAGGGCGCGGTGGCCTTCGTTCTGGTCCGCGACAGCGCCGAGGCGCCCCTGTCGCCGCGCGACCGGGGCCGGTTGCTGCACGTTGAGACGAATACCAGCGGGCAGACGGTGAACATCGCGCTGCCCTCGGCGCGGGCGCAGACGGCGCTTCTGCGCAGCGCCTACGATCGGGCCGGGATCGATCCCGACCAGCTGGACTTCGTGGAGGCCCACGGCACGGGCACCGCCGCCGGCGATCCGGTGGAGGCCGAGGCCCTGGGGCTTGCCCTGGGCCAGCGGCGCGGGGCGCCTTTGCCCATCGGGTCGGTGAAGACCAACATCGGCCACCTCGAACCCGCCGCCGGCAGCGCAGGGCTGCTCAAGGCGCTGATTGCGCTGGAGCGGGCAGAGCTTCCGCCCAGTCTCAATGCCGCCGAGCTGAACCCGGCGATCCCCTTCGACCGGCTGAACCTCGACCTGGTGCAGCAGCGGCGTCCGCTCGACGGGGCGGCGATGGCGGGGGTCAGTTCCTTCGGCTTCGGCGGGGCCAATGCCCACGCCATCCTGGGGGCGCCTGATCCGCGTCCGGTGCCCGCAGTGGAGGAGCAGGGGCCGGAGCCGCGCCCGATCCACCTCGCCTCCGCCTTCTGCCGCGAGGCGCTGCGCGAGATGCTGGAGGAACAGGGCGCGCGTCTTTTCGATCCCGCAGGGCAGCAGAACACGCGGCTGGTGGACGAGGCGCTGCATCATCGCGACCTTCACCCGCACCGGGTGGCGATCATCGCGCGAACGCCTCGGACGGCTCAGGCGGCGCGCGCCGCTTTCGAGGTGGGCCAACGCCACCCGGCGCTGGAAATGGCCGGGTCGCGGCTGGTCGATGCGCCGCCCGTCTTCGTCTTCTCGGGCAACGGCGCGCAGTACCCTGGGATGAGCCGCGCCGCCTATGCCGGTAGCCCGGACTACCGCGATGCCTACGACCGGATCGACCGGGCCTGGCAGGCGCAGGCCGGCTGGTCCCTGGTGGACCGGCTCGGCGCGGAGGACCTCGGCGTGCAGCTGTCCAAGGCCCCGGTCTCGCAACCGCTTCTCTTCGCCGATCAGGCGGCGACCGCGTTGGCGCTCATGGCGCGGGGGGCGCAGCCCGCGGCGGTCATGGGCCACAGCGCGGGCGAAGTCGCGGCGGCCTTCATCGCCGACGCGCTCGACCTCGCCTCGGCGGTGCGCCTGGTGCAGGCCCGGTCTTTGACGCAGGAGTCGCTGGCGGGGCAGGGCACCATGGCCGCGCTGCAACTGGGGATCGAGGAGGCGCGGGACATCCTGGCCACCCATGGGGATCCACGGATCGAGATCGCGGCCGACAACAGCCCCCGCTCCGTCTCGCTGGTCGGGCCAAGGGATGCGCTGGAGGCGTTTACCCGGCACGCCCGGCGCGGCCTGAGGCTGGCCTGCGTGCCCCTGCGCGTCGACTACCCGTTCCATTCCAGCGCCCAGGAGGCTCTGCGCGCCTCGCTCTTCGACCACCTTGGCGTCCTCGACCCTGGCCCGGAGGCCGTGCCGATCTATTCCAGCGTCACCGGCAGACGGCTGGTCGGGGGTGATCTCGACAGTTTCCACTGGTGGCGCAACATGCGTCAGCCGGTGCTGTTCCGCCGGGCGGTGCAGGCGCTGGCCGAGGACGGGCATCGCCTGTTCCTGGAGATCGGGCCGGATCCGGTGCTGGCGGCCTACCTGCGTGACAGCCTCGGGACGGAGGCCGGAGAGATCGCCGTGCTGCCCAGCCTGGCGCGCAAGGACGAGGCCTCGCCGGATCCGCTGGATCGGGTGCTGGCCCGGCTGCTGGTCAACGGGGCGCGGCTGGACCGCACGGCCCTGGCACCACCGCCCGCGGGGCCCTCGCGGGAGCTGCGCTCCTATCCCTGGCAGCTGAAGCATCTCGCCGCCTCCGACACCCCCGCCCTGAGCCGCGACAGCGGGCGCAGTGGCTTCCACCCGCTCCTCGGGCGACAGGCGGATGCCAGCGCGACGCTCTGGACCAACGAAATGGACCCGGATCTGCAGCCGGCCTTCGCCGCGCATCGGGTGGCCGACCGCTGCCTGTTGCCGGGCACGGCGCTGGCGGAAATGGCGCTGGCCGCCGCGCAGCGCAGCCTGGGGGCCGAGGCGGTCACGCTGGATGACTTCGACATGACGGCGGCCCTGCCGCTGACGCCGCGCAGCCTGACCGAGGTCCGCACCGAGGTCGTCCCGGCCGAGCGGCGCCTGCGCATCGCCTCGCGGCCCCGCTGGTCCGAGGAGGCCTGGCGCGGCCATGCCACGGGCCGCTTCGCCCGCTCTGTGGATCCGCAGTCGGTGCCGCCGGTCCCTGCGCCCGATCCGGCCCTGCGCCCGGGCGATGGCCCGGCCCACAGGCTTTATGCCCAGGCGGCGGAAATCGGGCTGACCTACGGGCCGGCCTTCCGCAACCTGTCGCACTACCGCATGCCCGGCGAGGACGAGATCGAGGTGATCCTGCAGGCCCGCCGGCCCGATGGCTACGACCCGGCCGACTACGCGCTGGATCCGGTGGGCGCGGATGCCGTGCTGCACGGGCTGATCGGAGCGCTGCACCAGGGGCGCTTCGCGGATGAGGTCCTGGCCTTCGTGCCGACCCGCATCACCCGGCTGGACCTTCTGCACCCGGGCTGTGCCCTCGCGGCGGGGCGCATTCACCTGCGCCGGCGCGGGGATCGCAGCCTGCGCGCCGATCTGACGCTCTTCGACGCGGCCGGTCGGCTGGTGGCCCGCATGGACGGGGTCGAGTTGCGCGCGCTGCGGGCGACGCAGCTGGTGGACCTGTCGCGCCATGCCTTCGGACTGGAGACGGTCCCGATCGACCCGCCGGGCCTGCCGCAGAAGGCGCCCGCGCCCTGGCCGGCACCGGAGGAGGTCGTCGCGCAGCTCGGTGCGCTCTCCGGGGAGGCGCCCGAGGCGCCGGAAGAGGCGGCGCTGCTGCTGGATGCGCTGGCGCAACGGATCGCCTTCGACACGCTGGCGGCTGTCGGCCCCGCATCCGGCGGCGACGCGCAAGGCGTTGCGGCGAAGACTTTGCGACAGGGCCTTTCGGACCTTCTGGCGCCGCTGGATCTACCGACGCAGGCCCTTGGCCAGGAGGCGGAGCTAGAGTGTGACCTGCCCGACGCGGCGGCCCTGATCACCGGGATCTCGGCAGAATACCCCGCGCTGATCGCCGAATGTACGGCGCTGGCCCATCTGGCGGAGGCGCTGCCGCGCTGGCTGGCCACTGGCCTGCCCGAAAGCGAGGAGGCCGGCTTTGGTCGCGCCGTGCTCGACGGTCTGGAGGTCGGCTCGGTCATGACCGAGGCCCGCGCGCGCCTCGTCGCAGAAAATCTGGGCAGGCTGCTGGCGGCGCGGTCGGGGCGGGCGCGGCGGCCGCTTTGCGTGGTTGAGCTTTGTGATGGCCCGCCGCGTCTGCTGCCGCATTTGCAGGGCGGGGCCGACGGCGCCGCCTGGACAGCCTGGGCATTGGAGGAGGACCGGGCCGCCCTGCTGCCGCCCGCCTTGGGCGATGGGATCGGCAGGGTGGGCCCGGCGCATCTGGCCGAGATCGGCTCGGTGGACCTGGTACTGGGCTGTGGCTCCGCGATGACGCCGGTCACCTGGTCGACCCGGCTGGCGGCCCTGAGCCCGGCCCTGCGTCCCGGAGGGGCGGTGATCCTGGCCGAGGCCAGGCCGCGCCCGCACCTGGCGTTGCTCCGTCTGCTTGGCGAGGCGTTGGCCGAAGAGGACGCGGATCGGCCGCGACCGCCGAAATTGCAGGAGGCGCCGGGCCTCGAAGAGGCGGCCCGAGCGGCTGGCTTTGAAGAGACGTGGGCGCAGCCCTGCGCGGGGGCCTGTGGGCTGACGCTGCTGATCGCCCGGACACCGGACGGGGTCACCAGAGACGGTGGTGCGCCGAGGGACACGGACGCTCAGCGAGGAGAGGGCACGGGACTGGAGGAAATGCTTCGCGCCGCGCTGGTCGGAGAGGCCCTGCCGTCGGAGGAGACGGCGGAGCCCTTGCCGGTCCTGACCGGGGCGGAGGGTGCAGGCCCCCTCGTGCTCTTTGCGCCGAAGCCGGAGCCGGAGGGACAGGAACGCCCTGGCGCGCCCCGTCTCGCGGCGCGTCTGCTGGCGCTGTCGACCCGTTTGCGCCGCGAAGAGGCCCGGGGCGCCCGGGACATCTGGCTCATCTGCCCGGGCGGCGCGGGGGCCGGAGGCCTCGCGCCGCCGGATCCGGACCAGGCGGCGCTCTGGGCGGTGATGCGCACGGCAAAGAACGAATACCCCGGCTTCGACATCCACGCGGTGGATCCAACGGGGTTGCCGCCGGGTGAGGCCGCGGCCCGCATCGCCGCGCTGATCGCAGCGGGCACCCCGGAAACGGAGCTTTGCTTGATGCCGGATGGCCCCCGTGCCCTGCGGGTGCGGGCAGGGGCGGCGCCCACGGCTGCCACGTCTCCCGCGGTGCGGCTCACGGCGGATCCCGCCGGTGGCCTAGACCGCCTGGCCTGGCGCGCGGCGCCCCTGCCGGAGCCCGGGCCCGGCGAGGTTCGGGTGGATGTGGCGGCGACGGGCCTGAATTATCGCGACGTGATGTGGTCCATGGCGCTGCTGCCCGAGGAGGCCTTGGAGGGCGGCTTTGCCGGGCCGACCCTCGGCCTGGAATGCGCCGGGCGCGTCGCGGCCTTGGGCGCGGGGGTGACCGGTCTCGCCGTGGGGGATGCCGTCGTCAGCTTCGGCCCGGCTTGCCTTTCCAGCCACATGGTGACCGACGCTGCCTGGCTGACGCGCCTGCCCGATGGGCTCTCTCCGGAAGAGGCGGCGACGCTGCCCGTGGCCTTCTTCACCGCCTTCTACGCGCTGGAGCACCTGGGACGCATGCGACCGGGGGAAACGGTGCTGATCCACGGCGGGGCGGGGGGCGTCGGCCTGGCCGCGATCCAGATCGCGCAGTGGCGGGGCGCCCGGACCATCGCCACCGCCGGCACGGAGGCGAAGCGCGCCTACCTGCGCGCCCTCGGGGTCGAGCATGTCCTGTCGTCCCGCGACCTGACCTTTGCGGCGGAGGTGCGGGCCCTGGGCGGTGTCGATCTGGTGCTGAACGCCCTGGCCGGCGAGGCGATGGAACGCAGCCTCGGGCTGCTGCGCCCCTTCGGTCGCTTCCTGGAGTTGGGCAAAGTCGATTTCTACGCCAATACCGGCATCGGCCTGCGCCCGCTGAAGGACAATGTGACCTACCACGGGGTCGATATCGACCGCCTGCTGCGGCACGATCCGGCCCTGGCGCGAGAGCTCTTTGCCCAGGTGATGACCCTGTTCGGGGACGGGGCGCTGGCCCCCCTGCCGGTGCGTGCCTTCGATGGCACGCAGGTTCAGGAGGCCTTCCGTCTGATGCAACGGTCGGGTCATGTGGGCAAGCTGGTGATCCGTCCGCCCGCGACGCCGCGTGCCGCGCCGCCCGACGCGCCGGTGCTGTTCCGGCCAGAGCCCGAGGGCGTCGTGGTGATCGCCGGCGGCGGCAGCGGCCTGGGTCTGGCCCTGGCCGCACGGCTGGTGCGCAATGGCGCGCGAAAGATCGCCGTGTTGGGGCGGCGAGCCGAACCTGCGCCGGCCTTGCTGCTGGAAATGGCCCGGGCCGCGGAACAGGGGGCGGAGATCCGGCCGGTCTGCTGCGACATCGCCGATGCCGCTGCGCTGGAGGACAGCCTGCAGACGCTGCGGAACTGGGGCCCCCTGGATCTGGTGGTCAATTCCGCCATGGTGCTGCAGGACATGCGGCTGGCCGACCTTTCGGCGCCGGTCCTGAAGAAGGTGCTGGCGGCGAAGGTGACGGGCACCCGCAACCTCGATCACGCGACCCGGGGCGATGCGCTGCGCGGCTTTGTCGTCTTCACCTCGATGGCGACGCTGATCGGCAACCACGGGCAAGGCGCCTATGTCGCCGGCAACGCCTGGGCCGAGGCCCTGGTGCGCCAGCGCCGTGCCGCCGGTCTGCCCGGTCTGGCCGTCGGCTGGGGGGCGATCGACGACTGCGGTTACCTGACCCGCGATGCGGAGACGGCCCAGGTCGTGCGCCGCTTCGGCGGTGGCGTGCGCTTCGGCGTGGCCCAGGCCCTGCGCGCCCTGGATGAATTGCTGGCCTTTGACCAGCAGGAGGATGCGGACCCGGTGATCTGGGTCTCGCCGATGGCCTGGGCCGCGCCCGCGGCCAGTCTGCGCCTGCTGCGCGGGCCGATGCACCAGGTCCTTCGGGCCCTGGGCCAGCAGTCCGGGGAGGGACCCGAGGGCGACGATCTGCGCGCCACCCTGGCCACCCTGTCATCTGAGGCGGCGGAGAAGCGGCTGACCGGCTTCCTCCTTAGGGAGGTGGCACGGATCCTTCGCGTCCCGGAAAGCGGCCTGTCGGCGACCCGTCCGGTGGCCGATTTCGGCGTCGATTCCCTGATGGGCATCGAGTTGGGCCTGGCCGCCCAGCAGGCGCTCGGTGATGACATCCCGCTCATGGCGATCTCGGATGCGCAAAGCATGGCAGAGATCGCGCGTCGCATCGTGGCCCATATTCAGGGGACGGGCCCCGGTGCCGGGGACAGTGGTCTGGGCGATTTGGCGGCACAACACCTGGGCGCGGCCTCGGCGGGCAGGACGTCGGCGCCGGACGGGCTGCCCGCGCGCCGCGCCGCAGGCGGTGGCGGTGCGATGGAGGCCGCGGAATGAGCGGGGCAGGACAGCGCCGTGGCCTGGCGCCGGAGATCCGCGATGCCGCCCTGGGCGCCGCCCGTCGGGCCTCGGTCGCCGCGCCTGCCGCAAGAGGTCTGGCCGGCGGGCCCTCGCGACCTGTCGCGCCAGCGCCAGACATGGCACCCGAGGCTCGGACCGATGTGGCTGGGGGCCGCCCCAGGGGTCTGCACCGGCTAGAGGGATGGCAGCAGATGCAGGCGCTGGACCAGGCGACCGAGGCGCTTGGCGTGGCCTCGCCCTACTTCCGCCTGCATGAGGGGCGGGCGGCGGATACCACCCGGATCGCCGGGCGGGACTGTCTGAACTTCGCCTCCTACGACTACCTCGGCCTCAACGCCGATCCGGGGCCACGGGCCGCGGCGCGGCAGGCGCTGGACACCTACGGGGTCTCGGCCTCGGGCAGCCGGATGGTTTCTGGCACGCGGCCCGTCCATGACGCGCTGGAGGCGGCGCTGGCGCGGCACTACGGCTGCGAGGCGGCGCTGAGCTTTGTCAGTGGTCATGCCACCAACGTCAGCCTGATCGCCACCCTGATGGGGGAGGGCGACCTGGTGCTGTCGGATGCCTATATCCACAATTCCGTCAGCACCGGCATGGCCCTGTCGGGGGCGGCGCGCCGCAGCTTTCCGCACAACGACCTGGCCGCGCTGGAGCGGATCCTGGAAAACGCCCGACCGCTGCACCGCCACGTGCTGATCGTGGTCGAGGGCCTGTATTCCATGGATGGCGACCTGCCCGATCTGCCCGGCCTGCTGGCGCTGCGCGACCGTTTCGACGCCTGGCTGATGGTGGATGAGGCCCATGCCCTGGGGCCGGTCGGCCCGACCGGGCAGGGCGTGTTCGAGCATTTCGGCCTGGAGCCCGCGCTGGTCGACATCTGGATGGGCACGCTCAGCAAGACCTTGGCGTCCACCGGCGGCTACGTGGCGGGCAGTGCCGACCTGATCCGCCTGCTGCGGCATCGTGCGCCGGGGCATGTCTTCTCGGTGGCCCTGCCGCCGGTGCTGGCGGCGGGGGCCGAGGCGGCGCTGGTGCAGATGGGGGAAGAGCGCTGGCGGATCGAGAAGCTGCACGCCAACGGGGCACATTTCCTGGCCAAGGCGCGCGGGCTCGGGCTGGACCCCGGGGCGGGGCAGGGGTTCGGCGTCTTGCCGGTGATGATCGGTGACAGCCTGCAGGCCGCGCGCCTGTCGGAACGGTTGCTTGCCCGGGGCATCAACGTGGCGCCGGTGACCTTCCCTGGCGTGCCCATGGGCGCGGCCCGGCTGCGTTTCTTCCTGTCATCGGATCACGACACCGCGCAGATCGACCAGGCGCTGACGGTCTGTGCGGAGGAACTGGCGCGACTGCGCGACGACGGTCTGGGCCGTCTGATGAGCGGCAGCCGCCGCGACGAAAGGGCAGGATCATGATAGACGCAGGCAGCACGGTCCCTGCACCGAAACGCATTCTGGTGGTCGGCGCGGGTCTCTCGGGCGCCGTCGTCGCGCGCGAACTGGCTGATGCGGGCCACTATGTGACGGTGCAGGATGAACGCCGTCACATCGCCGGCAATTGCCATACGGAGATCGATCCGCGGACCGGCATCCTGGTCCATGCCTACGGCCCCCATATCTTCCACACCGACGACGCCGCCGTCTGGGCCTATGTCACCCGGTTCGCCGACATGGTGCCATTCCGCCACCGGGTGAAGGCCGTGGCCGCCGGGCGGGTCTATTCGCTGCCGATCAACCTGCACACGATCAATCAGCTCTACGGTCGGGCCATGACGCCCTGCGAGGCCCGCCATTTCATTCGCAGCCAGGCCATCGCCGGGGACGACGCCCCGGTCAGCTTCGAGGAGCAGGCCCTGCGCTTCGTCGGGCCGCGTGTCTACGAGACCTTCCTGCGCGGCTACACGCGCAAGCAATGGGGGGTGGAACCATCGGATCTGCCGGCCTCGATCCTGAAACGCCTGCCTTTGCGGTTCGACTACGATGATCGCTACTTCGATCACCGTCACCAGGCCATGCCGCGCCACGGCTACACGGCGATGGTGGCGCGAATCCTCGATGCCCCCCGGATAGAGTTGCGCCTGAACGCCCCCTTCGACGGGCGCCCCGGTCCGGAGATCGATCACCTGGTCTACACCGGCCCTCTGGATCGCTACTTCGGTCAGGACCTGGGGCCTCTGGGCTATCGGACGCTGGAGTTTGAGCGTTTCGAGGTCGAGGGCGATGCCCAGGGGACGGCGGTGGTGAACTTCTGCGATGAAGAGGTGCCCTATACCCGCGTGACCGAACACCGGCATTTCTCCCCCTGGGTGGAGGCCCCGCCGGAGCGCAGTGTCTGCTTCCGCGAATACAGCCATTCGGCGCGCCCGGGCGACATTCCCTATTACCCGCTGCGTCTGCTGAGCGACCGCAAACTGCTGTCGCGCTATCGTGCCCGTGCGGAGGCGGAGGAGGGCGTGACCTTCGTCGGGCGGCTTGGCACCTACGCCTATCTCGACATGGACAAGGCCATCGCCCGGGCGCTGGAAACCGCCGGGGCCCTCAATGCCGCCTGGGCGCGGGAGGCGGAGGCACCGGCCTTCGTGCATGCCCCGTGAACGCACCCGGCATTTTTCCCAACGAGCCGATCCACCGGCTGCAGGAGGTCCTGTTCCCGGCGCGCGGGCGGCCGCCGGACATCTACCTGCAGGCGGATCCGGGCGCGGTGGAGGTCAGCGGTGGCACCCTGGCCTGCCTGGCGGGGACGCGGCTCGACTTCGGCACCTGGTTCAACAGCTTCTACCTCGGCTTCTGGTCCGCCCATGCGCAGATCCGCGGTCTGATCCTGCGGCTGAGCTTTCACGGCGCCCTGCGCATCACCGTCGAACTGCGCCGCGACGGTGTGCCGCCCCGTGTCCTCGCCCGGCAGGAGGTCGAGGGCGCGGGCGAACCCTTCGTGCTGCCCCTTCCGGATCCGGGGGAGGCAGGGCGGCTGGCCCTCGTGCTCGACTGTCTCGGCCCCTGCCGTCTGGTGGAGGCGGCCTTTTGCACCGATGTCCCGCCGGCCCCCGTGCGCCTGACCATCGGCATCTGCACCTTCAACCGCGAAGAGCAGCTGCGGGCGACGCTGGACAACCTGGCCCGGATCCGCGCGAGCCTGCCGGAGCTGGTGGACATCATCCTGGTCAACTAGGGCGATCCCCTGGCTGCGCCTGAGACGCGCGCCGCGCTGGATCGGGCGGGCGCCCGGCTGCTTCATCAGCCGAACCTGGGGGGCGCCGGCGGCTTCACCCGGGGTCTGGACGCGGCCTGCACCGGCCCGGGGGACACGACCCATCACTTGCTGATGGACGACGATATCGCCCTGGATCCGCGCATGGTCCGTCGCCTGGTGGAAGCGCTGTCCTATGCGCGGCCCGATCGCGCCCTGGGTGGTGCCATGTTGGAGACGGAGCGCCCGCGCGTGCTGCACGAAGCGGGGGCGCGGTTGCAGCGGGGCTGGGGAGTGGCCTCCTTCGGCACGGGTCGGGCGCTCGGGCAGCAGGAAACGCTCGCGCTCTTCGACCGGGTGGCGAAGGCGGATTACAACGGCTGGTGGTTCTGTGCCGTGCCCATGACGGCGGTGCGTCGCGCCGGATTGCCGCTGCCGCTGTTCATCCGTGGCGACGACATCGAGTATGGCTGCCGTCTGGGCGCCGTGGGCGTCGCCAGCGTGACCCTGCCGGGCTGCGCCGTCTGGCACGACGCCTTCGCGGGCAAGGCGCGCCCCTGGCTGACCTACTACGACTACCGCAACCTTCTGGTGAATGCCGCCCTCCACCCGCAGGTCGCGCCGCCGCCCGCACCGCTGGAGGTGCTGGGCGCGCTCTTCGCGCGGCTGCTGTGCCATCAGTACGGCATGGCCGCGGCGGTGCGGCAGGCGGTGTCGGACTACCTCGCCGGGCCCGGGCAGATCGACCGGATCACCCTGACGGAGCGGCACAGCCAGTTGTCCGCCCGGTTCAGCCGGGAGGATGGCCAGCCGCTGGCCCCCGGGACGCCGGCGCCCCCACCGGGGTCAGCGCGGGACAGGCCGCAGGCGATCGGGCGCGTCGTGGCCCTGTTCCTGCGTCGGTTTATCCAGATCTCTGCCGGTGCCGGGCGTGGCGATCCCGCCAACGCCAGCTACAGCCTGCACCAGATCACCCCGGCGGCGGTCGGCCCGGGCCCCTATGTGCGCCGCGCCGATCCGGAGGGGCGCCGGTGCCTGATCCTGTCGCCACATCGCGCGCGGCTCTGGTGGGGCGCGCTGGCCGCGCTGGCGCTGTGGCTGCACTACCTCTTGCGCCACCGTGCCGCGGCGCGCCGCTGGCGGGACGGGGCCGGTGCGCTGGCGGACCGGGAGGCCTGGGCGCGCCGGTTTGCCGGGGCCGGTGCAGGGCCGCAGAGCGAGGGTCGTTCCGATGGCGCCTGACGCATCCGCCGCGCCCAGGGTGCTCTTCCTGCAGGGGCCACCCTCGGATTTCGCGCGCGCCCTCGGGGCCGAGTTGGGCGAGCGCGGTGCGCGCGTGCACCGGATCAACCTATGCGCCGGGGATTGGATCTACTGGCATGGGCCCGGCGCGCGCAGCTATCGCGGCAGCCTGGCGGGCTGGCCCGACTGGCTGGACGGGGTCCTGGCGACCGAGGGGATCACCGATCTACTCTATTTTGGCGATTGCCAGCCCTATCACCGCGCGGCCCGTCGCGTGGCGGAACGGCGCGGGGTCCGCACGCTGGCCTACGAATATGGCTACCTGCGGCCCGACTGGATCTTGGCGGAGCCGGGCGGGCAGAGCACCTATTCCTGCCTCACCGCAGATCCTGCCCGTCTGCGGGACGCGGCGCGGGATCTGCCGGCAGTGGACCTGACCCCGCGTCACCGGATTGACCGCAGGCGCGAGGCTCGGGGCGACGTGATCTATCACCTGGCCAATTACCTGCTGGCCCCGCTTTACCCGCGCTTTCGTCGTGACCGGCTGTTCAATCCGATCCTGGAGTATCTGTCCTATCTGCCGCGACATCGCCGCGCCCGGCGGGGGGAGGGGCAGGCGCGGCGGCTGGCCGACCGGCTTGTGGCCGAGGGCGCGCCGGTCTTCCTGGCGATCCTGCAGATGCAGAACGACTACCAGATCCGTGCCAATTCGCCTTACCGCGATCAGCGCCACTACCTGGAGGAGCTGGCCGCCTCTTTCGCGAAGCACGCGCCGCCGCAGGCCCAGCTGGTGGTGAAACTGCATCCCCATGACAACGGCTTGACGCCCTGGCGCCGCTGTCTGGCCCGGTTGCGTCGTCGGTTCGGCCTGGCGGGGCGGCTGCACCTGCTGGATGGCGGCCGGGTGGAGGACTGGGCCTGCCACGCGCAGGGCGTGGTCACGATCAACAGCACCGCCGGGCTGACCGCGCTGGCCTGTCGCGCTCCGGTGCTGGTGCGCGGGGTGGCGATCTACGACATGCCAGGGCTGACGCATCAGATGGGGCTGGACAGGTTCTGGCACGCGCCGCAGCCGCCCGACCCGGACTGTCTGGAGGACATGTTGCGGGTCCTGGCCCATCATCTTCACGTCCGCGGGGCCTTCTACGGCGGATCGGGACAACAGGCCGCCATCACCGCCATGGCGGATCGGATCATGGCCCCGACCCCGGCACCTCCGATCTTCGAGCCGGTCCCGCCACGGCTGGCCCGCGCCCGCGCCATGGGGGTGCCGGTCGATGCCTGATCTGCCCTATCGCCGCATTGCCATCGCCGGGGGCAGCCGGGGGATCGGTGCGGCCCTGGCGCTGGCGCTGGCCGGCCCGGGGCGGGAGCTTTGGCTTTGCGCGCGCGACGGCCCGCCGCTGGAAGAGACGGCGCGGGCCTGTCGGGACAAGGGAGCGCAGGTGCGGTGCCACAGCTGCGACCTCAGCCAGCCCGGGGCGGCGGCGGCCTGGCTTGACGAGATGGGCGAGGGGCGCGCACCTGACCTGCTGATCGTCGCCGTCGGCATATTCGGCGGGCGGCCAGACGGCGCGGTCGTGACGCCGGAGGCGGTGATGCGCCAGGTCATCGCGGTCAACCTGACCGGGGCCCTGGCCCTGGCCGAGGCGGGAGCGCTGAGGATGCGCTGCGCCGGGCGGGGGCAGATCGTCCTGCTGGGCTCACTGGCCGCCCGGGACCCCTTGCCGGACGCCCCGGCCTACAGCGCCAGCAAGGCCGGCCTGGCCTGCTACGCACGGGCCCTGCGCGCAGACCTCGCCGGCAGCGGTGTCGGGGTGCTGCTGGTCGAACCGGGCCATGTCGAGACGCGTCAGACCGCCCAGCACCAGGGGGCGCTGCCGCTGCTGATGTCTCCCCCTGCGGCGGCAGAGCGCATCCTGCGGGCGCTCGACCGTGGCCGCAGTTCCATGGCGTTTCCCCGCCGGGCCGTGCTGGCGCTGTGGCTTCTCGATCTCCTGCCGGCGGCCTGGCGCGCGGCGGTGCTGGCGCGGCATCGGTTCAGCGTGCACAACCTTGCACCCCCGGCACCGCCGGTCGCCCGGGGACCGGGCGGGGAGGACTGATGGCCCGGCTGATCCTGCATATCGGCACCCACAAGACCGGCACGACCGCGATCCAGCACTGGCTGGCCGGCCACCGGGCCGCGCTTGGCACACTGGGCTGGCACTACGGCGCGACCGACCGGCCACCGCATCCGCGCCTGCCGAAACACAGCAGCCTCTACCGGGCGCTGCTGGAGGGGCGCTACAGTGCCGAAGAGGCCGCGATCCTGGCCGATCACGCGGCCTCTGGGCTGCCCGATCTGATCCTCAGCGAGGAGGGCTTGTCGCTGCCAGCGTTCCGCCGCTTCGCCCCGCTTCGGGGACTGGCGGAGCATTTCGATGTGACGGTGGTGGCCTTGTTCCGCCGTCAGGACATCTTCCTCGAGTCCCACTGGCGGCAGTTGTGCAAGGAAGGGCAGACCGGCGCCTCGCTCGACAGCTTCCTGCAGAGGGAGTGGACCCGCCAGCGCATGCGCTATGACCGTATCCTCGATTTCTGGGCGGAGTTCGCCAGCATCCGCGCGGCCCGCTACGACCCCGGACATGCCGGGGGCGCCGTCGGTCAGGTTCTGGCGCTGGCCGGGCTGCCGCTGGATCCCGGGCCGGTCCGGCGGGCGAATCCCTCGCTGTCCCCCGGGGTGGCGGATGTCTGCGCCCGGCTGACGCGCAACGGCCTCGCCTCGCTGGTGCCGATGGTTGCGCGCGTGGCCCGGGGGCGCGGTGGCCAGGGATCGGGGATCAGCATGGCGCGCCGCACAGCGCTGTTGGCCGAGGCCGCGCCCGGCAATGCCCGCCTGGCGGAACGCTACGACATCCACTTCGACCCACCGGACGCGCCTGCGGCGGACAGCCCTGTCCCCGCGTCCGCCCAGGCCCCCCGGGACGATCCGTCGCAGTCGGCAGGCGGCCACACGCAAACGTTAGGAAACATCAGGTGACGATTGAACGAATTGAGTGCAAAATCGCCTAAGGGTTTGATCGAGGGGGGAATATTGTTTGACGGGTCAAATTATTTACCCTATCGTCACCCTGACTTTCACATCAGAGCGCACCCATGCCCAAGAGCCAACCCTACTGGCAGATGCCTGCCTTTCTCGAAGATACCGGCGGCCCCGATTACACGATGATGGATCATGAGGATTACCTCACCTATCGTATCGGCATGCTGTCGGGGGAATTCAACCGCAATATTTCCAAGTACAACGCCCGGCATTTCGACCTGACCCTGGCCGAGGGCCGCGTGCTGACCCGGCTGGTGGATAGCGAGCCGCTGTCCTACGGCGAGATCTGCGAAAAGCTGCTGCTGGACGGCGCCCAGATCAGCCGCGCGGCCGCCTCGCTGGTGGAACGCGGCTACATGCGCAAGGCGACCGACCCCAAGGACGCCCGCCGTGCCATCTTCGAGTTGACGGAGACCGGCGAGGAGGTGGGCCGTTCCGTGCTGAAAGTCGGGCGCGCCCGGCAGAAATTCCTGCTGGAAAAGCTGACGGCGGCGGAACGGCGCACGCTCTATCGCTCGCTGTCGAAACTGATGGGAGTCATGGCGGATCTGAACGCCTCGGGCACTCTGCTGGGCGAGGCCGCGACCGCCGCCGAAGAGTGAGCGCGCCGGCGCCTGCAGGATCCGGAGCGTCGCGCGGGTCGCCCCGCGTGACCGGGTGCGCCCGGATGCGGCGGCCCGGTCCCGGGCCAAGTTCTCACTGCGTTGTCACATGCGCGTTACCACGAAGGTGCATCTCTCCCCCACACAAATTTCCTGACGGGGGACACCATGACCTTTCGCGTGACCGCTCTGACCTCCCTGCTGGCCCTGTCGGCTGGCATGGCGAGCGCCGAGATGAACTTCAACCGCATCGCCAGCTTTCCGACGCCGCTGAACATGGCCGAGGGCGAGGACCGCTCGCGCACCACCTCGGCCGAGATCATCGCCGCCACTAAAGACGGCATGACGCTGGCCTATACCGACAGCCCGCTGGAGGCGCTCGGCCTGATCGACATCACCGACCCGGCCAACCCGCAACCCCTGGGCAACATCGCCCTGGGCGGTGAACCGACCTCGGTGGGCATCGTCGGGCAGACGGCTTTCGTCGGCGTGAATACCTCCGAAAGCTACACCGATCCCTCGGGCAAGCTATTGGTCATCGACATCGCGACGCGCGAGATCACCGGCGAATGCGACCTGGGCGGCCAGCCCGACAGCGTTGCCGTGGCCAAGGATGGCAGCTTCGTCGCCGTGGCGATCGAGAACGAGCGCGACGAGGATCTGGGCGATGGCCGCGTCGGCCAGATGCCCGCGGGCGACCTGGTGCTGGTCGATGCCGCTGACGGCGCCGCCGACTGCGCCAGCCTTCAGCACGTGGCCCTGACCGGCCTGGCCGAGATCGCGCCCGAGGATCCCGAGCCTGAGTTCGTCGACATCAACAGCCTGGGCGAGGTCATCGTCACCCTGCAGGAAAACAACCACCTGGTTGTCGTGTCGAAAGAGGGGGAGGTCCTCAACCACTTCTCCGCCGGGGCGGTCGACCTGGAGGGCATCGACGTGGACGAAGAGCGGGCGCTGACCTTCAACGCCGCACAGCCGGGCCGCAAGCGCGAGCCCGACGCGGTGAAATGGATCGATGACGATCATTTCGCCATCGCCAACGAAGGTGACATGGACGGCGGGTCGCGCGGCTGGACGATCTTCACCAAGGACGGCTCGGTTGCCTACGAGGCCGGCGTGTCCTTCGAGTATGCCGTGATCGAGGCGGGCCACTATCCCGAGAAGCGGTCGGGCAACAAGGGTGTCGAGCCCGAGTCGATCGAGACCGGCACCTTCGGTGACACGCCGATGGTCTTCGTCGGGGCCGAACGTTCCTCCATCGTGGGGGTCTATGACGTCTCCGACCTGTCGGCCCCGGTGCTGACGCAGCTGCTGCCCTCGGGCATCGGGCCGGAAGGGTACGTCGCCATCCCCGAGCGCAACCTGCTGGTTTCGGCCAATGAGGAAGACCTGGTCGAGGACGGTGGCGTGCGCGCCCATGTCATGATCTTCGAATACCAGGAGGCGCCGGCGCGCTATCCGATGCTGACCTCCGCGGGTCTGCGCGAAGACGGCAAGCCGGTCGGCTGGGGCGCCAATTCCGGCATGGTGGCCGATGGCGATTTCATCTGGGCGGTCAACGACAGCTTCTATGCAATGCAGCCCTCGATCTTCAAGATCGACCCGTCGGAGACGCCGGCGAAGATCGTCGACGTGATCCGCGTGACCCGCGCCGGTCAGCCGGCGCAGAAGCTGGACATGGAAGGCATCACCCTGGACGGGGAGGGCGGTTTCTGGATCGCCTCCGAAGGTCGCACCGATCGCGTCGTGCCGCATGCCCTTTATCACGTGAATGCCGAGGGTGAGATCGAGGACGAGGTGGGCCTGCCGTCCGAGCTGATGGCGGTGGAGCGCCGCTTCGGCTTCGAAGGGATCACCAAGGTCGGCAACACCCTTTGGATGGCCGTGCAGCGGGAATGGGGCGACGATCCCGAGAACCACGTGAAGCTGGTGGCCTACAACATCGAGACCGGCGACTGGGGCGCCGTGGCCTATGAGAAGGCCGCGCCCGAAACCGGCTGGGTCGGCCTGTCGGAGATCGTGGCCCGGGGCGACAGCTTCTACGTCATCGAACGCGACAATCAGATCGGCGCCGCAGCGGTGACCAAGAAGATCTACCGCATCCCCGCCGCCGAAATGGTGCCTGCGCCCCTGGGTGGCGAACTGCCCGTGGTCAGCAAGGAAGAGGTCCGCGACATGATCCCGGATCTGAAGGCCACCGGCGGCTATGTCCTCGACAAGGTCGAAGGCCTGGCGATCATGGAGGACGGCACCGCCTGGGTGTCGACCGACAACGATGGCGTGGATGACCATTCGGGCGAGACGATGTTCTTCACCATCGGCAAGCTCTGATCCCGTCACCAGGGTAAGATTGGGCGCGTCCGGTCAACCGGGCGCGCCTTTTTGTTTGCGGGGAGGGGCGGCTCAGCCCAGCCGGTCGAGGATCGCCGAGACGTCGCTGCCCGCCATGGCACCGGTGATGCGCCCCGCCTCGCCCGCCAGTCGGGTGGCGGTAAAGGCATCGGCCACGGCGGCAGGCGCATGGCGGATCAGCAGCGAGGCCTGCAACAGCAGCGCCAGCCGTTCCACGAACCAGCGCGCCTCGGCCTCGGGCGGCAGGGCGGGCCAGCGCGCCTCATGGGCCTTCAGCGCCGCGTCGTAGCGCGGATCGCTGCCGGTGGCGGCGGTCAGTTCGGCGCGCAGGGTTTCGGCGGCCAGCGGTTCCTTCGCCAGGGTGCGCAGGATGTCGAGGCAGATCACGTTGCCCGAGCCTTCCCAGATCCCGTTCAGCGGCGCCTCGCGGTAGAACAGCGGCAGGGGCGTGTCCTCGACATAGCCCATCCCGCCCAGGGCCTCCATCGCCTCGTAGGTGACGACGGGCGCGCGCTTGTTCGAGTGGAACTTGGCCAGGGCCACGGCAATGCGGGCAAAGGCGCGGTCCTCTGGCGTGCTGCCATCGAAGGCGCGCGCGGTGCGTAGGCCGAGGATCAGGGCGGCCTCGACATCCAGCGCCAGATCGGCCAGCACGGCACGCATCAATGGCTGGTCGATCAGCCGCCGCTGGAAGGCCGCGCGGTGGCGCACCCAGTGCAGAGCCTCGGACAGCGCGCCGCGCATCAGCCCGGCCGGGGCCATGGCGGTGTCGAGCCGCGTGTGATGCACCATCTCGATGATCGTGCGCACGCCCCGGCCCTCGTCGCCGATGCGAAATGCCAGGGTATCCTGGTACTCGATCTCGGACGAGGCGTTGGAGTGGTTGCCCAGCTTGGCCTTCAGCCGCTGGATCTGAACGCTGTTGCGCTCTCCTTCCAGCCAGCGGGGAACGAGGAAACAGGTCAGCCCCTCGGGCGCCTGGGCGAGCGTCAGGAAACCGTCGGACATGGGCGCCGAACAGAACCACTTGTGCCCCCTCAGGCGGTAGTGATCGCCGTCGCGTGTGGCATTGGTGGTATTGGCGCGCACGTCCGATCCGCCCTGCTTTTCGGTCATGGCCATGCCCAGGGTAGCGCCCTGCTTTGCACCGACCGGCGCCATCGCCGGGTCGTAGCGGCGCGAGGTCAGCTTGGGCGCCCAAGCCTCCGCTATCTTCGGCGCGGCGCGCAGGGCGGGGGTGGCGGCATAGGTCATGGTCAGAGGGCAGCAATGGCCCGGTTCCACCTGGCTGGCCAGGTAGACCTGGGCGGCATGGGTCACATGGCCGCCGGGCGCCTCCTCCCAGGCGACGGCGGCGTAACCGGCAGCGACGCTGGTCTGCATGAAGCGGTGATAGCTGGGGTGAAAACGCACCTCGTCCAGGCGCCGTCCCGCGCGGTCGAAAAGCACCAGCTCGGGCGCGTGGTCATTGGCCTCGCGGCCGGCGGCGCGCATCTCGGCGCGGCCCAGGGTCGCCCCATAGGGGGCCAGGGTTTCAGACTGTCCGCCTTCGCGCGCGATGGCCTCGCGCAGGGCGGCGTCCCCGGCCCAAAGGTCGCGGTCGCCTTCGGGGGCGGGTTGGTTCAGCACCTCATGGGTGGCAAGCTGGTCGCGGGCGGGCAGGTCGGTCATGGACGGTCTCCTCTCTCGCCCCCGAGGCTACGCCCGGCGCGCGAGGGGATAAAGCATGCCGTTGCGACGCAGCCCGCGCCGCGCCCCTCCTATCCGACAGCCGGAAATACGCCGGGGGAGGCCCGGCCGTGCCGGGACGGGGGCAGCGCCCCCTTCCTCGCCTGACCTTCGACCCCGATCAGGCGCCAACCAGCGGCGACACCGGCGCGCCCTGGGCCGCGCGATCCAGCCAGATCGGATTCGACCAGGCCCGTTTGCCCGCCCGGTCGATCACCGTCACCCGGATCCAGTCGGAATTGGCGAACCGCGACAGGGCGATGCGCGCCGTGGTCAGGCTTTCGCCATGCACCGCCGTCGCCGCCGTGCCCGCCCCCTGCACGATGACCGAGGCCACGGCGGAACTGTCTACGACCACCTTCTTGCCCTCGATCCGTACATCGCGCAGCTCGGGCCCCTGGGTGGAATAGAAGGCGCCGTTCTTCAACGCCGCCAGCAGGGCCTCGGGGGTGTTCTCGGGCGCCTTTACCATGACCCAGCCGCCGAAATGGTCGGGTTCGGAGAAATGCGCGTCATCGGTGGCCACCAGCGACAGGCGGCGACCCTCGGTCAGCAGCAGATCGGCGATGGCAAAGCCGTCGGGCCGGTCACAACCCATGGCACAGCCGTGGTTGTAGATCTCGACCGCATGGGCCGCCTCGATCCCGCGCGCATCGGCCAGGGTGAGGCCCGACCATTGCGGATGGGCCACGGCGACGAAGGCGCCCGCTGCCACCGCCCGCGCGGCGATCTCGGCGCCTGTCTCCTGCCCCTCGACCGGGGCGAAATGGGGCGAGTTGGAGGGGGCGAAATCGGCAGGCAGCCCCACGGCCAGGATATGCCACAGCTCGCCATTGGCCATGGCGCCGGAATGCAGCTCCGCCCCCAACAGGGTGGTGAATCCGCCCTCGCGGAAGGGCAGGGTATCGGCGATGGGATAGCCGAAGAGGCCAATGAAATGATCGGTCAGGGCAATGAAATCATAGCCTTCGGCGCGGTAGCGGCGGCAGACCTCGCGCGGCTCCAGAACCCCGTCGGACAGGGTCGAATGGGTGTGCAGGTTGCCGCGCCAGAAGCGGCCGGGGCGGGTGAAGGCGGTCAGTGGCATGATCTCTCCCAGTCTTGAGGCCGCCTCTTCTGGACGGTCTCGCGATCCTTTCATGACAGGCTTGCCTTGGTCGTTCCAGTCCCCCAGAACGGGAACATGAGCGTTGCAGAGGAACTTTCCGCCGCCCTTGCCGCCGGTCGCTGGCCGGAGGCCGAGCGGTTGCTGACCGGGCTGGCTCCGGGCGGACATCCCTCGGTGCTTTACAACCTCGGGCGGGTGAAGATGGAGCTGGGCAAATGGGCCGAGGCCCGCGATTGGCTGACCCGCTGCCTGGACGCCGCGCCGCGCCATGCCCACGCCTGGTTCGAACTGGGCCGGACCGAGCTGGAACTGGACGCGCTGGAGGCCGCCCGCGATGCCTTTGCCCATGCGGTGACGCTGGATGCCTCCGATGGCGACGCCCGCCTGAACCTGGCCCGCATCTGCCTGAGCCTGGGCGATTATCCCCCGGTGCGCGAGTTGCTGGCGCCCATGGCGGGCCAGACGGTCGAGATTGACGCCCTGCGGTATCGTGCGGCGGCCGAGCTGGGGCTGCCCGAGGCCTTGGCAGAAGGCGAGGCGCTTTGGGCGCGGGAGGGGGGGCGAGCCGAGGCGCTGAAGGCGCTGACCCGCGTGGCGAAGGGGCGGATGCGGTTGGATCTGTGAGGGGGATGACTGCAAGATAGCATATGCGTCAGCATTGATCTGGTCGCTCCTAACACGAATAGTGTCTTTGGTTTTCTCAGCGCAGGAGAGTCGCAGGTGCGTCGTGGTCTATCCATTTGGTTGTTTGTTTCTCTTTGCTTCGCGTCCTCCGCGATGGTGCACGGTTCACATTGAATGGCGCTGCAGATGCTATCGCCGAATGTGTGCCTGACTTTGCCCGCTAATATGCCGCGCGCTCTTGTGGCGGACAGGGGTTGATCGACCCTACCGCCGATATCGCTTCCGATAGACCCCTGCCTCGCGCCCCAACTCCTCCTGCACCCCTCGGTTCGCCGCCACCTGGTCCGCGTCCATCACGCCGACCTCAAGCCCCGGCACCTCCGCGGGCACCGGGATCACCTGGGCCACCGGGGTTCCGGCGGGCAGGACGCCCGTGAAATCCCGCTCGGTCCAGAGCGCGGGGAAATGCACATAGCCGTCGCGGAAGCTGTCGCAGTCCACCACGCCCGACAGGGTGCGGAAGGGCAGCTCCTCGCGGTTCATCGGGTGGGTGAACAGGAGCGACCAGCCCGGGGGCGCCTCTAGCGCCCAGAAGTTCATGAACTTCAGCACCGAGTTTACCGCCAGCGGCCAGGGCGCGCCGGTGGCCTGTTCCGGCACGTGCATTCCGATCGGCGCGCGGGAGATCAGCGTGTCGGGCAGGGGTGGAAAGTCCCAGTCCCAGCGGACCGCGCCGTCCTCGAAATGCAGGTCGCAGGCCAGAGGGATCAGGATCCCCAGCGACAGGGCGTCGAGGAAGGGGGGGCAGTGTTTCACCGTGCGCACCATGGCGCCCTCCAGCACCGCAGAGGGCGCCTCGGAGGGCATGGCGCGGACCCAGTCGGGCAGGGCGCGTTTCGCCGCCACGGGTTTCGGCAGCAGCGCCTCCAGCGCCGGGTGGCAGCGGGCTTTGATCGCGGGCAGGGACATCTGTCCGGGTTACTCCCCCTTGCCCTCGCGCCGCAACAGGAAGGTGTGGGCCAAGGTCGCTATGACGGTGACCGCGATGATGATGGTGCCGACCGCGTTGATGACCGGCGGGTGGCCGTTGGGGTTGCGGCCCATGGCGCCGATCTCGGTGGCGAGCGTACAGGAGCCGCCCTTGGCGAACATCGTGGTGTTGTAGTTCTCCATCGAGGCCATGAAGGCAATGACGGCGGCGGAGATCAGGGCGGGCGCGAGGTAGGGCAGGGTCAGGCGGCGGAAGACGCGGAAGGGCGAGGCGCCGAGGTCCAGCGCGGCCTCCTCCAGCTCCACCGGCTGGCGTTGCAGGCGCGCCATGAGGATCAGCATCGGGTAGCCGGCGATGAAGGTGGTCTGCGCCATGATGATGGTGAAGAGGCCCGCATTGACGCCGAGACGCCCCCAGAACACCAGCGCCGAGAGGCCCAGCACCACGCCCGGCGCCAGCATCGGCGACAGCAGCACCCACCACAGCACCCCGTTGGCCGCCGAGCGCCAGCGCGTCAGCAGCACCGCGCCCGCCAGCCCCAGCAGGAGAGACAGCGGCACCACGATGGCCGCCACGCGGAAGGAATTGCCGAGGCAGGAGACGAAGCGATCCCGGTCGATGGCACGCAACACGTCATCGGCGCGCAGGGCCTCTTCAGGCATCCAGAAGAAGGCGTACCACTTGCCCGTCAGCCCGTTCCATTCGGTGACCGAAGGTGGCGAGGCGTCATTGAAGGACGAGATCACCATCAGCAGCAGCGGGCCGAACATGAAGATCAGGAAGGCCCAGGTATAGGCGGTCAGGAGACGGTTGGAGGTCATGGCCGGGCTCCCTTGGGCATGGGCGTCATTTGGATACGTCGCCTCGGGCTTTTAGACGGACTTGTGGAAATCTCCCGCCCGATCCAACCCCGTACGAGAAAGGTTCGATTGCGGACGCATTGGGAGGAGAGGTTCGCCATCATTGCACCCTTGCGAAGTCTTTCAGCCGGGTCCGCATGGCCCACATGAAGACCGCCACCAGCAGGAAGCACAGCAGCGTGTAGCCGAAGCTGTAGGCGGCGCCGATGTTGGAATTCTCGCTTTCGAAGAACTTGTTGTAGATCGTCTGGCTGAACCATTCCGCCTGCAGGCCCCGGCTGATGATGCGCGGCACGGAAAAGGCCCCGGCCGACAGCATGAAGGTGGCGATGCAGCCCACGGCGATGCCGGGCTTGGAATGCGGGATGATGACCCGGCGATGCACCCGCACGGCGCTGGCGCCCAGGTCCTTGGCGGCCTCGATCTGGTTGCGGTCCAGCGTCGACATGACGTTGAAGATCGGGAAGACCATGAACAGCACGTAGGTATAGACGATCACCAGGAAGATCGTCGCCGGGAAGCGGTTGAACTGGATCGGGTCCGAGATGACGCCGGCCCAGGACAGCAGGGCGTTCACCAGCCCCTGGTTGTCGATGATCGTGGTCCAGGCATAGACCCGCATCAGCTCGACGATGGTGTAGGGGATGATCAGGCCGAGGAAGAGCCAGACCGCCTGGCGCGGCGGCGAGGCCAGGGCGACCTTGTAGGCGATGGGATAGCACAGCACCAACGCCAGGGCCGTGGCCAACAGGGCGAAGACGATGGTGCGGGTCAGGGTGACCAGGCCGATGCGTTCGTAGACCACGCCGTCGACCTCATATCGCAGACCCACGGCGCTGAGCAGCCGGTTCGACAGCAGCTTGTGCTCCTCGGCCCTGGCGGCCTCGGACATCGGTATCAGGCGCGGCGCGGCCAGGGTCTCGAAGTTGTCGAGCGTGTAGGGGAAGGCATTGGCCTCTTCCACGACCAGCCGGTCGTAGAGGGCGTTGGCCGTCACGTGGATCTCCTCGGCGGCGGCGATCTGATCGTCCAGCGGCAGGTCCGGGTCCACCGCCAGGGCAGGGATGCCGTAGAGCGTATCGAGATGGGCGATCTCCTCGCCCTCGCCGCGCACCAGCCGGGCATGGGTATCGGCCCGGTCGCATTGCAGGATGTAGGGTCGGGTGTCGTTCGCCGCGGTGGCCCCGCCCATGGAGGGCACGGCCATGCCGCCGGAGGAGGGGGGCGACATCGAGGGCACCGCCAGCCCGCCGGAGCTTTCGTTGCTTGCAGACGGCGTGGAGATCGACGGGATCGCCAGTCCGCCCGAACTGCTGGCGCTCTCCTCTGCTGGGGCTTCGACGGGGCGATAGGTCTCCAGCAGGGACATGCAGGTGCGCGCGTCGCGGGCCACCTGGCGGGCGATGGAACTGTCCAGCTGCCGCGCCGGCGGCGTCACCGCGCGTTCCAGCATCGTCAGCTGCGGCAGGATGATCAGCATCAGCCCCCAGACGGCGGCTGCGGCAAAGAACAGCGCCGTCAGGCCGCGCCCGTATCCCCGGATCAGCGACCTCATTGCGCCGCCAGCTCCCGGCCTGTGCGGGCCATGTCGCCCTCGGGCAGCACCAGGGCGGTGTCGGCGGCAAAGCCCACGCGCGCGGTCTCGGGGCGTGCGCCCGACGGGCCGGTATTGGGCTCCTGCAGGACCAGGCGCTGGCCGGTGGCAGTGGTAAACTCATAGTTGATGAAGGCGCCTTCCAGATCGCGCCGGCGCAGGGTCACGTCGAAAGCGTTCTGCGGCGCGTCGAAGCGCATCTGTTCGGGACGGACGAAAAGGATCGCGCTGTCGCCTTCGGACAACCCGCGCGGGTTGCGCGCCATCAGTGGACCGCCTGCGGTCTCGATCCGGGCCATGCCGCCCTCGGTGCCGGTGATGCGGCCGGGCAGGGCGTTCACCTCGCCCACGAAGGAGGCCACAAAGGCCGAGGCGGGATCGGAATAGACCTCGTCGCCGGTGCCCACCTGTTCGATCACGCCCGCGTTCATCACCGCGATGCGGTCGGACATGGTCAACGCCTCACCCTGGTCATGGGTGATGTAGATGAAGGTCACGCCGGTCTTCTGCTGGATCTCGCGCAGCTCGGCGCGCATGTGCTGGCGCAGCTTCAGGTCCAGCGCCGACAGCGGCTCATCCAGCAGCAGCACGGCCGGTTCCACCGCCAGGGCGCGTGCGATGGCCACGCGCTGACGCTGGCCGCCCGACAGCTCCGAGGGCAGCTTCTCCCCCTGATCGCCAAGCGCCACCAGCTCCAGCAGCTCCTGCGCCTTCTGGCGCCGGGCGCGTTTGCCCACGCCACGCGCCTCCAGGCCGAAGGCCACGTTTTCCCACACCGGCATCAGCGGGAACAGCGCGAGGTTCTGGAAGATCAGCGCCGTGGGCCGGGCATTGGGCCCGATGCCACGCATGTCCCGGCCCCCGATCAGCACCTTGCCGTGCGACGGCTCGACAAAGCCCGAGACCGCGCGCAGGATCGTCGTCTTGCCACAGCCCGATGGCCCGAGGATGGAAAAGAACTCGCCCGCCCGGATCTTCAGATCCGTAGGCTGCACCGCGGTGAACCCATTGGGATAGGTCACCTGCATCGCGTCCAGATGCACGTCCTGTCCGCGTCCGCTGCCGTTGGTCATGGTTGTCCCCGTCGCTCGGGCGTCTGACGCGCCCTGTTCATTTTCTGGCTGGAAATATCCCCGCCGGAGGCGTCCGACGGCGCCACCCGCGGCACGGATGGGAAAAAGGGGTGCGCCGCGCACGGCACACCCCGGCAACGCGGATCAGGCGTTGGTGATGATCTCGACCATCTCGTTCACGACCGGCGCGTAGAACGGGGTGTCGGACTGCCACCACCACATGTTCGACAGGACCTCGGGGGTGTAGGTCTCGTTGAACTGCGACTTGAACTCTTCCGAGGCGAACTCGGCAGCGCCGGCCACGGCCGAGTTGTAGCCGGTGTTGTTGGAGAACATGCCGCCCACTTCGGGCTGCAGCATGAAGTTGAGGAAGGCGACGGCCTGCTCCTGGTTCTCGGCGCCGCGCAGCATGCCGAAGCTGTCCAGCCAGGTGATGATGCCTTCCTTCGGCGCCCGATAGACGTAGTCCGAATTTTCGCGGTTCAGCAGCAGGCCGGTGGTGTCCCAGGTCTGGCCGATGACGCAGCCGGCATCCTTGAAGGCCGAGGTCGCCTCGGTGGCATTGTTCCAGAAGGCGCCGAAGTGGTCCTTGTTGGCGACCATGTATTCGACGATGGCGCCGAAGACGCGGCGGGCGTCGGCCTCGGACTTGTAGACGTCCAGCATGCGGTTCGATTCGATCTCACCGGCCGCATCGAGGTAGAGGCCCACGCCGATCAGCGCCGATTTCTGGCGGAAGGCGGATTTGCCTTCGGTGCCGTCGGCGAACAGGTGGCCGTAGGACAGTTCGCTGTCCGAGACGGGCAGGGCGGCGCGGTTCAGGGTGATGCCCTCGGTGCCCCAGTCGAAGGGCAGGGCGACCTGTTCGCCGTTCTGCACGCCGCCCAGGGCGGCGCTGTCACGCAGGAAGGAGGGGATGATGGCGTCGGTGTTCACACCCTCGGGGATCGGCTGGAAGTAGTGCTCGCCGTTGTCGTCGTAGTAGTTGGCGACGTTGGTGATCGAGGGGAAGACCACGTCGAAGCCCTTGCCGCCGTTGGCGCGCACGGTCGACTCAGCCTCGTCGTTGGAGCCGAAGGTGGTCAGGTCCAGGGTGATGCCGGTCTCGGATTCGAACTTCTCGGCGATGTTGGGCTGGATGTAGTCCTGCCAGGCGAAAACCTTGACGGTGCCGGAGGAGGCCAGCGCGTCGGAGGCGCGCAGGATGGTCGGTGCGGCAACGGCGCCGGCGGTCAGCTGCAGCGCGGTACGGCGAGTGATGGTCATGAAAATTTCCCCTGTGGATGGTTATGTCCTGCGACCGGGCGTGCGCCTCGACGATCGGGCGAGGTTTGGCCGCCAAGCGACTGCGTCGCTCTAGACCCGGTGTGTCTCCGTTCTGTGACGGTTGGTTAACACGCGCATGAAAGGCGGAACTGACCAGTTGGTCAACGTGGTTTTTGCGCAGCCCCGGGGTTGGCGGTTCCAAGCGCTTGGGACCCTGCGTCACCTGACGTGATCCGCGTGACGAAAAATGTGTCACGGGCGGCAATGACCGGCGGAAAGATGTATCTGAGTAAAATACTCGGATTGACAATCCCGACTGGATCGATCAACTTTTGGTCGTCCAGCCATGCCGCCGTCCTGCGCGGCAAAGCCGATAGAGACCCGAACGAGGATTCGAAATGCCGAGCGACTGGACCCGTCCCGTGCCCCGCAGCCATCAACGCCCCGCAGAGGGCGATCTTTACCGACCTGTAGAACTTCTCGCGAAGATCTTCGAGGGGCCGGAAGGCGGGCTGGCCGGGTTGGAGCATGTCCTGGAACGGCTGGAATGGAAGGAAACGACGCGATGATGTCCGAGAAAATCGACCGGAACACGGCCCTGCCGGCAATCCCCCAGCATTCTGCCCAGGAGCTGACCCAGGGCGGCGCGACCGCCCAGATCGTCCTGAATGAGCAGGTCTACACCTTGCGCATCACCCGCGCGGGCAAGCTGATCCTGACAAAGTAGGCGGAGGGACGCCCGGCGGTTCGTTTTTTCGGGCCATCGGGGTGACCTTTCCCCGTGTCCTGCCTTATCTGAAGGGCCGTTGACCGGATCAGTGAAAGGTTCTCGTTCATGTCCCGCATTCTTCTTATCGGCGCCACCGGCGGTGTCGGCTCGCGCCTTGCCCCGATGTTGATCGCGTCCGGCCACCAGGTCACCGGCCTGCACCGCAGCCTGGCCCAGGCCGAAAAGCTGCGCGCCCAGGGGGTGACCCCGGTCGCCGGCGACCTGATGGAGATGGACGCCGGGGCCCTGGCGGAGATCGCGCGCGATCATGACATCATCATCTTCTCCGCCGGCGCCGCGGGCAGCGGGGCCGAGCGCACCAGCGAGATCGACGGGCGTGGCCCGCTGAAGATGATCGCGGCGGCCAAGGCCTGTGGCATCGCCCGCGTCTACCTTGTCTCGGCCATGCCCGAGGCCGGGCGCGGCGGGCAGCCGAAGCTGGGGTTCGAGCACTACATGCGGGTGAAGAAGGAGGCCGACGCGGCGCTGGTCGCCTCGGATCTCGACTGGGTCATCCTGCGCCCCGGCACGCTGCTGGCCGAAGACGGGGATGACGCCGTGTCGCTGGCGCCCGCGCTGGTCTACGGCAAGGTCAAGCGCGGCAATGTCGCCGCCGTCCTGGCCGGCCTCGTCGAATGCCCGGAGATCCGCCGCGAAATCCTCGAACTGACCGACGGTACGACCCCGGTGGCCGAGGCCGTGGCCGCCTGCTTCCGCGACTGACCTAGGGGCGCCCGGGCACTCCCCGGGCCACCGCCCCTGTCATCCGACAGCTGAAAATACTCCCGCCGGAGGCAGGCCTGCATCGCAGGCCCCCCTAGCGCGACAGCCGGGCAGCAGCGCGGGCGATCACCAACTCCTCGTTGGTGGGGATGACCAGGACCCGCACCCGGCTGAACTCGGTCGAGACAAGGGTTTCGTTCCTCGCATTGCGCCGCTCGTCCAGCTCGACCCCCAGCCAGTGCATGCCGCGGCAAGTGCGCGACCGGATCTCGGCGGCGTGTTCGCCGATGCCGCCGGTGAAGACCAGCGCGTCCAGCCCCTCCAGCGCGGCGGCCAGCCCGCCCAGCTCGCGCCGGATACGGAAGCAGAAATAGTCGATCGCCTCGGCCGCATGGGGGCTGTCGGAGGCCAGCAGCGTCCGCATGTCGGAGCCGATCCCCGACATGCCCTTCAGACCCGAGTCCTTGTAGAGCAAATCCGAGATCTGCTGCGGATCCATTCCCTCCTGGTCCATCAGGTACAAAAGCACCCCCGGATCCAGCTGGCCCGACCGCGTCCCCATGGGCAACCCGTCCAGCGCCGAGAACCCCATCGAACTGGCGACCGAACGCCCGCCGACCATCCCGCACATCGAGGCGCCATTGCCCAGGTGCGCCACGACCACCCGGCCCGCGTGCAGTGACGGCGCCATCTGTTTCAGCTGGCCGGAGATGTAGTCATAGCTCAGCCCGTGGAAGCCGTAGCGCCGCACGCCCTTTTCGTAGAATCGGCGGGGCAGGGCGAAGGTGTCGTTGACGAAGGGGTGGTGGCGGTGAAAGGCGGTGTCGAAACAGCCCACCTGTTGCGCCTGCGGAAAGGCGGCCTGCGCCGCCGCGATGCCGGCCAGGTTATGCGGCTGGTGCAGCGGCGCGAAGGGCACCAGGGTTTCGAGATAACTCAGCGCATGATCGTTCAGCACCACCGGCTCGGCGTAGTTGCGCCCGCCATGGACGATGCGGTGGCCGCAGCCCAGAATCTTCGCCTCTGGGAAGGCGTCGAAGAGCGGCGTCAGCGCGGCGTGCAGGGCGCCCCGGTGGGTGGCGCCCTCGGCCTCGGGCAATGTCTCATCTGCGATCACCGCGCCGCCCGCGCGTTTCAGGTGCAGCTCCGCCGCGCCGCCGATCCGTTCGATCAGCCCGGTGGCCAGGGCCATGGGCTCGGCCTCGGCGGTGAACAGGCCGAATTTCAGCGAGGAGGAGCCGGCGTTGAGGACCAGAAGGTGGTTCAGGCTCATGCGCTTTTCCCCGAGATCCGCGCGTCATGCAGCGCCGCCACGGCGCAGGAGGCCAGCCGCGCCATGTCGTCATCGGCGCGCGAGTTGAGGATGATCGGCACCCGGGCGCCCAGCACCAGCCCGGCACCCTCGGCGTGGGAGATATAGGTCAGCTGTTTCGCCAGCATGTTCCCGGCATCCAGGTTGGGCACCACCAGCACCTCGGCCCGACCGGCGACGGGCGAAGTGATGCCCTTGGTCCGGGCCGCGCCCAGGTCCACCGCGTTGTCCATGGCCAGCGGCCCGTCCACCAGCCCGCCGGTGATCTGGCCGCGATCGGCCATCTTCGACAGCAGGGCCGCGTCCAGCGAGGAGGGAATGTCGGGGTTCACCGTCTCCACCGCCGAGAGAACGCCCACCTTGGGTTCGGCAATCCCCAGCGACAGGGCCAGGTCGATGGCGTTCTGGCAGATGTCCATCTTGGTCTTCAGGTCGGGGGCGATGTTGATCGCCGCATCCGTCACCAGCAGCGGATGCGACAGCCCCGGCACGTCCATGACGAAGATATGGGTGAACCGGCGCCCGGCGCGCAGCCCCGTGGCCCGGTCCAGGGCCGGGCGCAGCAGGTCGTCGGTGTGCAGATGCCCTTTCATCAGCGCCTGGGCGCGGCCCTCGTTCACCAGGGCAATGCCGCGGACGGCGGCGGCGCGGTGCTCGGGGATGTCGATCACCTCGATGCCCTCCAGCGTTTCCCCCAGCTCGGCGGCGGTGGCGGCTATTTTCACCGCATTGCCCACCAGGATCGGCTCGATCAGCGTGCGGCGCCGGGCGAGCAGGGCACCGCCCAGAGAATTCGGCTCCTCGGGGCAGACAACGGCGGTCTTCAGCGCCGGCAGCGGTTCGGCCAGCTCCAGCAGGCGTTCGAAATGGCGGTGCCGCTGGACGATCAGCCCGGGGATATCCTGGGCATTGCGGTGGATCTTCACCTTGGGGGCATAGACGCGGGCCTCGCCCGACAGGATCAGCGTGTCGTCCGCCGGGCGGCGGATTTCGGTCGCCAGTGTGACGCAACCCGTCGCGGGATCCTTGCCGGTCACCGTGACCCGCGACAGCAGTTCCTCCCCCGCATGGGCGCGGGCGTGAAAATCGAAGTGCTGCGAGCGGTAGAGGGTGCCTGCACCGGGCAGGATGTTGCCCAGCACCGCCGACACCATCGAGCCCACGAACATACCCGGTGCCACCGCCTCGTTCACCCCGTCGCCATCGCCGTCGCGGTCGGCCAGATGCATCGGGTTGTGGTTGCCCGAGACGTTGGCGAAGACGATCATGTCGTCCGGCGTGCAGAGCCGCTTCAGCTCGGCGGTGTCTCCGATGGCAAGCTCGTCGAAGGTCTTGTTCTCGATCAGCATGGGAACTCCTGTCTGGTGCCGGCAGGCTGGCAGATCCTGATGCAGAAACCGTGACATGGATCAGATCGCGGGGAAAAGAGCGCAGCGGTGCGGAGCTGGCGGTCGGGCGCGATTGCGCCGGTGGCGGTGAAGGAGGGGGCGCCCCTCGCCCACGTGCCTGGGCCCGCTCCGCACAGCTGGTGTGCTCCGGCCGCCGTTGGTCGAGCAGGCGGCCGGAGGGTATGCCTTTCAATCCCTCAGTCTGGCGCCTGGACCAGGATCTTCACGTGGGACTTCTCCGCGACCAGTGCTTCGAAGCCCTCCGCCACGATGTCGTCAAGCGCGATGCGTTTGGTGACGAGTTGATCCGCGCTGAAGTAGCCTTGTGTCATGAGCGCCATGACCGCGGGGTAGACATTGCGATAGGCGATGGTCCCTTGCAGCTGGCGCTCCTTGAGAACCGCCGTGTTGGGTTGGAAGGACGCCTCCTTCTCCCAGATTGACACGATCAGCACCTGTCCTTCGTGGCGGGTGGCGTCGATGCACTGCGGCAGCACCTGCGGCACGCCCGTCACCTCGAAGGCGACGTTCACCCCTCCGGTGGCCGCACGGATCGTGTCGACCGCGTCGCTCTCCGTCGGGTCGATGACCGAGGTCGCGCCCAGATCAAGCGCCTTCTGGCGGCGCACCTCCGCTGGCTCGACCACATGGATTTCCGACGCCCCCGCGACGCGCAGCGCCTCGACCACCAAAAGCCCGATCGGACCGGCGCCGAAGACGGCGGCCTTGTCACCCGCCTTGATCTTGGACAGCCGAACGGCATGCAGGGCAACCGCAGCCGGCTCGACCAGCGCGCCCTGTTCCATCGACAGGTCATCGGGCATTTTGTGGACCATGCGCGCGGGCACGACGCTGTGCGCGGCGAAACCACCATGGCCGCCGGACAGGCCGACGAAGCCGAGGCTGTCACAGAGGTTGTACTTGCCTTCCAGGCAGGCCGGGCAGGTCCCGCAGGCGAAGATCGGCTCGATCGCAACGCGGTCGCCGATCGCGAGGTCGGTGACGCCGTCGCCCAGCTCGACGACTGTGCCGCAATACTCGTGCCCCATGGTGATCGGTGCCTTGTCGTGGCTCAGGGGGTGCTCTTCGTCCACGGGCACGAAGATCGGCCCGGCCAGGTATTCGTGCAGGTCGCTGCCGCAGATCCCGGTCCACGCCACCTTGACTTTCACGTCGCCCGGGCCCGGCTGAGGGTCCTGAATGTCTTCGACGCGAATGTCTTTCACGCCATGCCAACGTGCTGCTTTCATTTCTTTTCTCCGATACTTGAAAGGTGCGCCCGGCGGGAGGATCAGCCGGGCGCCTGGGCGCGCCGCATCGGGCGCAGCCCTGTAAGGGCATCACGAGAGGTGATGCACCTCTTGCAGGCCGTAGACCGGGGTCTCCAACCCCTCCATCCGAGCCTTCAGCTGCAATGCCAGGTAGAGTGAGTAATGCCGCGACTGGTGCAGGTTGCCGCCATGGAACCAGAGGTTCTCTTGCTGTGTCGGCTTCCACATGTTGCGCTGTTCGCCCTCCCAGGGGCCGGGGTCCTTGGTGGTGTCCGACCCGAGGCCCCAGACCTTGCCGACCTTGTCCGCGACCTCCTGAGAGATCAGGTCAGCGGCCCAGCCATTCATGCTGCCGTAGCCCGTGGCCATCACCACGAGGTCGGCATCGAGATGCGTGCCGTCCGACAGCACCACGCCGGTCTCGTCGAACCGCTCGACCTGGCCCTTGACCAACTTCACCTCGCCATCAATGATGAGCTGGCTGGCGCCCACGTCGATGTAGTAGCCCGAGCCGCGGCGCAGGTACTTCATGAACAGGCCCGATCCGTCGTCACCCCAATCGAGATCGAACCCGGCCTTTTCCAGCCCGGCATAGAACTCGGCGTCACGCTCCTTCATCTGATCGTAGAGCGGGATCTGGAACTCGTGCATGATCCGGTAGGGCAGGGAGGCGAAGACCATGTCGGCCTTCTCGGTCGTCATGCCGCTGGCCACGGCGTCCTCGGAGTAGAGCGCGCCGAGGCCGATCTCCATGAGGCTGTCGGATTTCACGATATGGGTCGAACTGCGCTGCACCATGGTCACGTCGGCATCCGCCTCCCAGAGCGCGGCGCAGATGTCGTGGGCCGAGTTGTTGGAGCCGACCACCACCACCTTCTTGCCGGTCCAGTCGTCCGGGCCGTCATGCTGCGAACTGTGCTGGATGGTGCCCTTGAAGTCCTCCATGCCGGGGAACTTCGGCATGTTCGGCTTGCCCGACATGCCGGTCGCCAGCACCAGCTGCGTGGGGCGCAGGATGACCTCCTCGCCGTCGCGGTTCACCTTGACCTCCCAGGTGCCGGACGCCTCGTCATAGCTGGCCTTCTGCACCTCTGAGCGGGTCCAGTAGGGGATCTCCATCACCTTGGTATACATCTCGAGCCAGTCGCCCACCTTGTCCTTGGGCGTGAAGACCGGCCAGTTGTCGGGGAACTTGATATACGGCAGGTGGTCGTACCAGATCGGGTCATGCAGGCAGAGCGACTTGTACCGCGACCGCCACTGGTCGCCGGGGCGGTCGTGCTTGTCGAGCACGATGGCTGGCACGCCAAGCTGTCGCAGCCGCGCGCCAAGCGCGATGCCGCCCTGACCGCCGCCTATGATGACCGTATAGGGCTGCTCGGTGTAGCCAAGCTCTGCTGCCTCAGCCTCGCGCTTTTCGGTCCATGACTTGCGGTTCTTCGCGGCACCGTGCTCGGCCCCCATGGGGCGGCGTTTGCCGCGGTTTTCCTCGAAACCCTTCAGCTCCTGCAGCGTGGTCAGCAGCGTCCAGATGCGACCGTCCTTCAGGCGCATCAGCCCCCAGCCCCTCCCGGCTGCGGTCTCGAAGGTGATCCAGGCCGTGATGACGCCGCCCTCCTCAGCGGGAAGTTCGCCCTCCTGGATGGCAAAGCTGCCGGGCTTCGTATGCCCCAGCTGAGCCGTGAGCATGTCCTGCACGCCGGCGGGCCCTTCCACAGTCTTCAGGTTCCAGGTGACGGCGACCAGGTCGCGCCAGTAGCTGTCGGTGGCAAAGAGCGCACTGGCCGCCTGGGCGTCGCCCTGCGCCAGGGCGGCGTTCAGGCTGTCGAGCATGTCTTGCACTTCAGCGGTGACGGTCGAGTCAAGCATTGCGTATCCTCCTCATAGGCAATGTGATGAGGAGAGTGTGGCGAGCGCGCCCGCCCTTCGGCCACGTGAATCCGACAGTTTTGGCTGTCTCTGAGATTGCAGCATCGCAGCATGTTGCAAACGCAACGCCGCGCAACACGTCAGTTCGGCGCGCGCAACCCTTGCTTGCGGATACGGCGCAGCACCGTCGAGCGGTTGACCCCCAGCCGTCTTGCGGCGCGGGCCATGTTCCAATTGCAGGCGTCAAGCACGGCCTCAAGGCTCTGCTCTTGATTGCTGGCGCGGGGGGGCTCGGGCAGATCCGGCAGATCGATCACGCAGCCTTCGGCCAGGGCACAGGCCACGTCGAGCACATTGCCCAGTTCGCGCAGGTTGCCCGGCCAGTCGCGGGCCATCAGTTCCGCGCGGGCCGAGGGCGTGAGGCGCATCTCGCCGCCCGACAGCCGCCGCAGCAGCCGCTCGATCAGCCAGCCAAGATCCTGCCGTTCGCGCAGGGGCGGCAGCTCGAAAACGGCTCCGGCGAGCCGGTGATAGAGCGCGCAGGGCAGGATCTCGTGCGACAGAAGGGCACTTGGCGAGAGGCCGCTGGTTGCGATCGCTCGCAGGTCGGGATGCGCATCCAGAAGCCCGGGCAGCGCAAGGGCGGCCGCCTCGGAAAGGTCCTCGATGCGCCGAAGCAGCAGCGTCGCCGGTCGGGGCTGCGCCTCGATCACCGATGCCATCTCATCGGCCGGCATCCCGGCGCAGTCCAGTGTAACGAAGCCGCCCCGCCTGGAGGCCATGTGAACGGCGCGGGCGAGCTTTGTCTTGCCGCTACCGCTCTCGCCGCAGATCAGCAGCGGAACCTCTGTCGGCGCGAGCCGTTCGACGCGGGACAAGAGGCGCTCCATGCCGGGATCACTGCCCGCAAGCCCGGTCAGGACGCCACCGGAGGTGCGCGAGACCGTCGCCCCCGGTGGCCGACGCGGGGTCTGTGGCGCGATGGCGTGACCGAAGACCGCACCGCCATCGCCAAGCGCCACGACACGCTCTTCGGTCGGGCGATCCCGCATCAGGTCGGGAAGGTCGTCGACGCTGATCCCGAGCAGACCGTCGATCCTCTCCCCGATCAACTGCCTCTCACGCGAGAGCATCCGTGTCGCGGCATGGGTGGCCCCGATCACCCGGCCCGAGCCGTCCAGTGCAACCGCGCACTCCGGGTCCACATCAAGGAACTCCGGGCTGGAGGAAAACCTCAATACCCATTCGCGACGGTTCGCGGCCATCAGGTTGGCCATCTCGACCCGCCGCGCCGCTGACGTCACCAGAGACATCGCGAGGTTCTGGCTGCTTTTCGGGGACGGAGAGCGCAGCAACGAGATGTCGAGCACGGCGGCCAGTTGTCCCAGGCTGTCGTAGATCGGAGCGGAGGTACACGAGAGCGCGGTATGGGCATTGCCGAAATGATCGTCCTGATGGACCGTGACCGGTTCGCCGGTGACGATGCAGGCGCCCACGCCGCAGGTTCCGGCAAGATCCTCGGACCAGTTCGAGCCGAGATAGAGCCCCGCCCCGCGCAGTTCATCGGCAAAAAGGTCGTCGCCGAAGAAGTCGACGCAGACCCCTTTCGCATCCGTCAGCAGCAGAACGTAATTCTGCCCCGCCACCTGGCGAAAAAGGGTTTTCAGGCTGGACCGCGCCGCCCCGATCATCCACTCGGCCTGTTCCCGATGGGTGCGGAACTCCGTCTCGGTCACGATATGGGCCGGCTCGTTGCGTGTGGGGTCCATGCCATACACCTCGACGCACCGGCGCCAGGATGCATCCACATAACTGTCCCGACCAGAGGCATGACCATTCAGGACTTGGGCAATTTCCTCTACGTGATACCGCTCGATCATCAGACCTCTCCCTGATCTACATGGTACAATCAAAAGCGCCTCTGCCAATGCAGGATTTTGGTATGAGGGATCGGCCCTGTCGATCTGAAAGCGAAGGACGGCTCATTGGCGGGCGAATTGGGCTAAGAGTGGCCACCCGCTGCGCCTGGCGCGAAGGTCTGCTCCGGGCCGAGAGCGACGGCGTACTTGGGGCACGTGTTTGTGCTCTGCTGCGTGGCCGCATGACCGGTTTGAGCCCATTCTGCCTGACGCCTGCCTCTGCACTGAACAGCTGTCTGTCGACGTTCGGGCACGCAGCGCCACAAAGGTTGAAGATGGGCCTCCCAAGCGACCCTCTTGCCTGCAGAACTATCTTGGGCAGATGCCAAGCGCTACCCTTCCCGACCGTTGCGAAGGAATGCAGAAGGCGACTGTCCGGTCACGCGCGCAAATTCACGGTTGAAGTTCGATTTCGTGTTGAACCCGCTTCCGAGCATGGCTTCGGTGATGGTCTCGCCACGCTCCAGAAGCGCGCAGGCGCTGCGAACGCGAAAACCGTTCACATAGCGCGAGACATTCTCACCCTTTGTCCGGTTGATCGCGGCCGAAAGTTGCTTGATCGGCACATGCAGCCGCCGGGCGAGGCGGGCCAGCGTCAGGTCGGGGTCGAGATGCGGCTTGTCTTTCAGCATCAGCGCATCGAGGCGCGCGATGAGGTCTGCATCTTCTTCCGATGGGCGGGGCATGTCAGGCGCGCCCGTGCTGTCTTCGCCCGACCGGTCCTCAGCCGTGCCATCCGCATCGCGTGAGAGCGACAAAAGACCGATGCCGAGAAGCGTGAAGGATGTGAAGAGGCTAATGATAAGCGGCCGCCATTCGACATGCCCGAGCCGAAGAGCAATGGCGATCAGGACGTCCGACAGAGCCGAAAGAACAAGAAGGAGGCCAACGGCCTTCCAGATCCGTGCCGGTCGTGGCCCGGCGCCGAGCCGAGCGAGCGGCAGTGCTTCGTCGATCCGAAGACTAGCCAGGATTGTCGCGCCGTAGCCGGCGAAGAGCGCGGGCAGCACAACGTCCAGTGTGACCGGGGCAAAGACCGTGCAGAAGGCGGCGAAGGCAGGCCCAAGCAGGTGGAGCCAGTCCCGTCTCCGATCGAACGGTCGCAGGGCAGCGGACTGGAATGTCAGCCAGGCCAGCGGCGGCATGATTACGGCAGTGGCGAGCTGGAGGGGCCAAAGACCGGACAGCCCATAATGTTGCGTCAGCGAGATCACCAAGGCCTGCATCGCGCAGGCCGCCAGAAGCACCAGAAACAGGATCGAGCGGTCGCCGGCAAGGGCGTGGCGCAATGCCAGAAAGCCCAGGATCAGCGCGACGATGAGCGGAATCGGAAGCGTCAACATGGTGGCCGAATAGACCAGGATCCGGTTCTGCACGACCTCAAACCGGTTTCAGGACGCGGAATAGGGCCGACACGTGGCTGGTGGGGGCATCACCCAACCCAAGGAGACCCGAGATGAAACACCTGCTTTCCGCGACCGTTCTGACCCTTCTGCTCGCCGGCCCGGCGCTTGCTGACCCGAATGTCGGCTTCGACCGGTTCGATTTCCGGGCCGATCATCGCTCCGGACCGATCGCGGGCGGTCTCTGGTATCCGGTCGGTCGGGCGACCTATACCGGCCTGGTCGGTGAGAGCATGATATTCCAGCCGGTCGAGGCCTATGTCGGCGCGGCGTTTCCCGAAGGAGACCTGCCGCTGATCGTCGTGTCGCACGGATCCGGCAGCAGCATTGACGGAACCGCCTGGCTGTCTGCCGCTCTGGCCGAGCGTGGCGCAATTGTCGTGGTGATGAACCATCCCGGGACAACGACCGGCGACAGCTCTCCCCGCCGGACAGCGCGCCTGGCGGAGCGCGCGGCGGATATGGGGGCGGCGCTTGACCACGTCCTGTCGGATCCTGAGATCGCGCAACATATCGACCGCGAGCGGATCACGGCCCTCGGCTTCTCGCTTGGTGGATCCACGGTGATGGGACTTGCGGGTCTGCGTCTCGATCCTGACGCTTACCGCGCCTATTGTGAAAGGTTCGGCGAGACCGCGCAGGACTGTCTCTTTCTGATGCGTGGCGGGGTCGACTTCGACAACCTGCCGCCAGAATTCTCGGCCGATATGTCGGACCCCCGCTTCACCTCCATCGTCGCCGTCGATCCTGGGTATACCTATGCTGCGATCCCCGAGAGCGCGGCGGAGATCGACGTCCCGGTCCAAATCGTGTCCCTGGGGGATGACTTTCCCTGGTTCGCCACGGATGTACGGACACAGGGCAGCGGGCTGATCGACATGCTGCCGAATGTGGAGCATGCCGTGATCCCCAATGCCTGGCATTATTCGTTCCTGCCGACCTGCAAGCCGAATGCCGGGCAGTTGCTGATCGAGGAGGGCGAAGATCCGATCTGCGATGATCCCGAAGACTGGGACCGCGGCGCGGCGCACGCTGCGTCTGTGGAGGCGATCGCGCAGTTCCTGAACTTGTCAGCGCGTTGATCTGGTGGGGCCCTTCCGCGGAATACCGGCGGAAGGGTCATCCTGTTCTTGTCAGAGCGCTATCTCTTGAAGCAACCCTGACGCCGCCGTTTGGACGCGGCAATCGAAAGGCTGGGTCGACCCCATACGTACCGCGCCGGGCGGCACAGTCGCTCGCAGGGCATCAAGCCGTCGTGCCGGACGGTCGATCCAGGGGCAGTACCAGGGAGGCCGAAAGACGTGTCTCCCTCGTCATGGAACCAAGGGCTGCTTCTGTTGTGCGTAGCTATACGACAAGTTGCGCAACAGCCGTCTTACGATCAGCTTATGTACGGGCGAAATCAGAAAGATATAGCAATATCCGAAGCCGTTGTTGCGACGTACCAGAGTGGTCAGCCGCACCGCGCGACCCGCCTCCTTTTCGAGGACTTGGATCACGATCCTGAAGTCCAAATGCCAGTCGTCAAAGCCGTAGACGGCAACCTCCTCCGATTGGAAGACGGCGGGGAAGGCGCCTGCCTGTGTCTCGTCGATAGAGATTTGGCCCGACTTGATCCCGAACAGTCCGACGATTTTGTTTCTGGTTACGTTCAGAAAGCGCACCCATAGGGGCGGGGCCTGACCGAACATCGCCCCGACCGCATCCGCCGCGTTCAGGTTCTCCGACAGATACCGAAATTCGTAAGCGTCGGCCCAGTTCGCGCCTTCCAGAAAGACAGAAGGCAGCGCAACCGCAACCTTGTCGATGTTATAGTTTCCCACGTCATGCCTTTCCTCGGCCCAGACGCCTCATCCGGTTGGACGGCCAGCCTGCGCTTGCTATATAATATGTAGCAAATGCCATACGCTACATAATTTGTAGCATCAAGCGAAAGATCGAGATGAGAAAACCAGGCCAGCCGAGCCGCGGATCAACCTCCGGCCGCCCGATCATGGTACTGCTTGATGTGTTGGGAAAACGCTGGACGCTGCGGATACTGTGGGAATTGACGCAGGGCCCCGCCACATTTCGCGAGTTGCAAAGACGATGCGACGGTATCTCTCCGACAATCGTCAACGACCGGGTCCGTGAGCTTCGGGAGCTCGGATTTGTAACGCGAGAGGCAGAGGGCTATGGCCTTACGCCGATCGGTCATGACCTTGCCCAACAGTTCGTCAACCTGGAGGCCTGGGCCAACCGTTGGGCGGAAATGACGCCCGAGCAATAGCTTTGCCCTGACCGAACAGCCGGAAGAGGCCGGAAAGTAAATAACATGAGATTGGAAATGGAGCGGGCGACGGGAATCGAACCCGTATCTCTTGCTTGGAAGGCAAGGGTCTTACCATTACACAACGCCCGCTCGGGTGGGGGACTGACTAGAACATCACGGCAGGGCCGGTCAAGCGGGATCTGGGCCTGACGTGGTCGGGAAATGCGGCCTCTTGCCTGCTGTCGTCCCCGGTGCGTCGCGGCTTTGCCCGGCAGGGACGCCGGGGAGCGCCCGCCTGCGGTAAAATCGCCTGCAAAGGCTGGCCTTGCCGGGCCCATCCGTGCATTCTCCTCACGGATTTTCACGAAACCGCCAGCCAACGCCAGGGGAGGGGAGTTGCATGGAGGACTTGAAAGGGGCCGTTCGGCCTGAGGAGGACTGCGTGACGCGGGAGGACAGCCAGGCTCAGGGGACGGGCGCGGCCGGGACGGAAGCGGAGGCTCAGCCCTCGGGGAAACGACGCCTCGATCTCGATCACTATGCGCCGTTCCTGCTGGCTGCCGTCCACACCGCCTGGAGCCGCCAGATCGCGGGCCCGTTCCGCGACGGCTATGAGCTGGGCGTGGTGGAATGGCGGGTCATCGCCATGCTGAGTGTCCATCCGGGCGCCTCGGCCTCGCAGCTTTGCGCGCTGCTGCGCATGGACAAGTCGGCGATCAGCCGGTCCCTGCATCTGCTGTCGAACCGTGGCTACCTGGACTGGGAGGCCAGCCCCGGCGATGTGCGTCGCCGCAGCTGGTGGCTGTCTGACAGTGGGCAGGAGCTGTTCGAGGCGCTGCTGGACATCGCTCTGGACGCCGAAGCGCGTATGCTGGAGGGCGTCAGTGTCGCCGAGCTGGAGACCTTCATGGGGGTCATGCGGAAGTTCCTGACGAACCTCGAAGAGGAGAGCGACTGAGCCCGCCGTCTGGTGTCAGGCCCGAAAACGGAAAGGGGCGGCCCGATGCCCGGGCCGCCCCTTCTTGTTTTGCGCGTCGCGGGCCGCTCTAGACCAGCGAGGGCAGGAACAGCACCAGAGACGGGAAAATCACGATGATCGCCGTTACCACCAGATCCGACAGCAGGAAGGGGCCCACGCCCTTGAAGACCTGCATCGTGGTGACATGCTCGGACGCCACGTTGCGGATGACGAAGACGTTCAGCCCCACGGGCGGGGTGACCATGCCGATCTCCAGCAGCTTCACCACCAGCACGCCGAACCAGACCAGGCTGATCCCTTCGGCGTTCAGGATCGGGATGAAGATCGGCAGGGTGACCAGCATGGCGCCGAACGGCTCCATCACCATGCCCAGCAGGAAGTAGATCACCACCACGATCAGCATCAGGTGGTAGTAGCTGAGGTCGGAGCCGCTGACCTGGGCGGCGATGAAGTTGGACAGGCCGGTGATGCCGAGGAAACGGGTGAACATGGCCGCGCCGATGCCGATGATCAGCAGCGAGGCGGTGGTCTGCAGCGTTTCCAGCAGCGAGGTGCGCAGCACCTTCCAGTTCAGGCGCCCGACGAGCAGGGCGCAGATCAGCGCGCCCGCCGCGCCGACGGCACCGGCCTCGGTCGCGCTGAAGAGGCCCGAGAACATGCCGCCGAAGACCAGAACGATCAGCGCCAGCACCGGCCAGGTGTCGATCAGGGCCTGGCCCAGCGGGGGCGATTCGCCCTCGATCGGGCGGGGCGGCACCAGGTCGGGACGGATCCAGGCGCCGATCAGGATGACCAGCGAATAGGCCACGGCGGTCATGATGCCGATGGTGACGCCGCCCATGAAGACCTGGGTGATCGAGGTCTCGGCGAAGACGCCGTAGATGATCATGATGATCGAGGGCGGGATCAGGGCGCCGATGGTGCCGCCCGCCGCGATGGCACCCGCCGCGATGGAGGGCGAATAGCCTGCCTTGACCATCTCGGGGATCGCGATGCGCCCCATGGAGGCGGCGGTGGCGATGGAACTGCCGCAGACGGCGGCAAAGCCCGAGCAGGTGAAGACCGAGGCGATGGCCAGCGCGCCGGGGATGCGTTTCAGCAGCACCTTGGCGGCGGTGAACAGCCCCGAGGTCAGGTTGGCATGGAAGGCGACGAACCCCATCAGCAGGAACATCGGCACCGCCGACATCGTCCACTTGGCGGCGAAGTCGTAGGGCGTGTTCTGCAGGATGCCAATGGCGGGCGCGGTGCCCAGCAGGCTGACGATGCCGCCGAAGCTGACGGTGATCATCGCCAGCGCCACGGGCACCCGCAGGATCAGCAGGATCAGCAGGGCGGCAATACCGTAGAAGCCGGTTTCAACACTCATGGGTGGGCACTTTCCGGGCTGGAGCCTTGGTCCTCCGAGGGACCTTTCAGAAGCAGGATCACGCGCAGGGCCGTCATCAGCGCGGCCAGGAAGAACCCTGCGGTGGGCAGGAAGTAGCTGGGCCAGACGGGCAGTTGCCGGCCCAGGACATCGACGAAGGTGCCGATCTCCATGTTCTTCAGGGCCACGGTCCAGGTCACCCAGCCGAGCGAGGCATAGATCACCGTGGCCAGCAGGCCCACGGCGGCATCGGACAGGCGACGGCCCAGCGGGCCCAGCACCATTTCCATCACCTCGACGGTGATCATGGTGCGCTGCCGTTCGACCCAGGCCAGCGGCAGGAAGACGATCAGCACCATGTAGTAGCGCGACACGACCTCGTTCGTGGCGGGGACCGGCAGGTCGAAGATATTGCGGGAGATCACGTCGATGGAGATATGCACGAGCATGGCCATCAGGCCGATGGAGCCGATCAGGGCCAGCCCCTGCGATAGCAGGTCCGCGACCTTTTCAAGACGTTTCATGGCAGGTGTCCTGGTCTTGAGAGTGGAGAGACGGCAGGGAAGGGGCTGGCGGCCGGGACAGACCCGGCCGCCAAGGGGCATCACGTAGTATCAGCTACCGTAGGTGGAGAAGTCGACCTTGCTCCAGACCTCGTCCCAGACACGCTGGGTGATGGCGTCCTTGTCGTGGTCCAGCTCTTCCGAGATGGCTTCCCATTTCTCGATCAGTCGCACGAACTCCTCGACGCGCTCTGCCGCATCGTCCATGTCGAAACGCTCGGCCGAGATCTCGGCGGCGGCGACGCGGTCGTCGACGGCGAACTGGGTCGCGGCCTCGACGAACTCGGGCGCGGCTTCCTCGATGGTGATGCCGGCCTCCAGGGCCTGTTCACGGGCGATCTGCGGGAAATCGTAGCCCCAGCGTTGGGTCATGTCCGCGTTGGCCTTGTTGGCCGCACGCGCCATGGCGGCGCGGTCCTCTTCCGACAGGCTGGCCCAGGTGGGCTGCGCCACGGTCATGTTCGAGGTGGAGAAGTAGGTGCCCAGCGGGATCAGCGTGACATGTTCCACCAGTTCGATCAGGCGGAACGCCAGAAGGTCCCCGATGGAGGCCATGGAGCCGTCGATGGTGCCCTGGGACATCGCCTCGAAGGTGTCCAGCACCGAAACGCTGACCGGGGTCGCGCCGAAGTGTTCGGCCCAGCGGGCATAGGGCGCACCGCCCGAGCGCAGGCGCAGGCCGGCCACGTCATCGGCGGTGCTGACCGGGGTCCTGGTCAGCAGGGCATACTGGTCGGACGAGCCGGAGCCCAGGTAGACTATGCCGAAGTCCGACAGCTCCTGCTGGCACATCTCGCAGTTGACGGTGTATTCGGTCAGCGCCGCGCCCATGGCATGGGCGTCACGGCCTGACAGGGACAACTCGCCCGCCAGGGCGAAGTTCGGCAGCTCGGCCGGGAAGTAGAGCGGCAGCAGGTTGCCCACGTCCACCAGCCCGGTCTGCAGCGCGTCCTTCATCTGGCCCAGGCCCACGACCTCGGTGCCCAGCTCGATCGTGCCGAGAGAGCCGTTCGATTCCTCCGGCAGGTATTCCGCGAAGGGCTTGTAGAGGAAGCCGTTCGACGGGTGGGCCGGCGGGGCGCCCGAGGCGATCCGCAGGTCCCGTGCATCCGCGGTTGCCGCAAAGGCCATCCCTGCCGTTGCCGCGATCATCATCGTCTTCTTGAAAGCCACCATTTTCTCCTCCCTGGTTGCTTAACAGTCTTGCTCTTAGATCTTCAGGAGACGCCTCGCGTTTTCCTTCAGGATCAAAGGTTTGACCTCTTCCTTGAGGTCGAGATCCTGAAATTCGGACACCCAGCGGTCCGGCGTGATCGCCGGCCAGTCAGAACCGAAGAGCATCTTCTTCTTCAGGATCGAATTCGCATATTTCACGAAGATCGGCGGGAAGTATTTCGGCGCCCAGCCCGACATGTCGATGTAGACGTTGGGCTTGTGCTGGGCCACCGACAGGCCTTCCTCGGTCCAGGGGAAGGAGGGGTGCGCCAGCACGATGGGCATGTCGGGGAAATCCACCGCCACGTCATCCACGTGCATCGGATTGGAATACTTCAGCCGCATCCCCATGCCTCCCCGCATGCCCGAGCCCACGCCGGTCTGTCCGGTGTGGAACAAGGAAATCGCCCCTTCCTCGGCGATCGCCTCATAGAGCGTATAGGCCATCCGGTCGTTGGGGAAGAACCCCTGCATGGTGGGATGGAATTTGAACCCCTTCACCCCATAATCGCGCACCAGGCGGCGCGCTTCGCGGGCACCGGCCTTGCCCTTGTGCGGGTCGATGGAAGCAAAGGGGATCAGCACGTCGGCGTTCTCCGCCGCCAGCTCCGCCACTTCCTCGTTGGAATAGCGGTGGAAGCCGGTCTCGCGTTCCGCATCGACGGGGAAGATCACCGCGCCGATCTTGCGCTCGCGGAAATACTCGGCCGTCTGCGGCACGGTGGGCAGCATCCCGTCGGCCCCGGCGGGGTTCTTGAAATACTTGGCCATGCCGGCCTGGAACTCGTTGTAGCCGTCGTCGCGGCTGCACTTGCAGGGTTCCTCGGCGTGGGTGTGGAAGTCGATGGCGATCAGCTCATCAACGTTCATCGTCCGGGTCATCGGAATCCTCTCCCTTGGTCTTGTCGAGGCCGTTCAGCTTGATCAGCAGACGGCGCAATTCGGCACCTTCGGCCGGCGTCAGCGCGGCCTGCGTGCGGCGTTCTATCTCCGGGAAGCGCGCAGTGATGCCCGCGATCATCGCTTCCCCCTCCTTCGTCAGGCGCAGTTCGATCGCGCGACGGTCGTCCTCTGGCACGGCGCGGGCCACCAGACCCTCACGTTCCATCTCGCGGATCATCTTCGACATCTGCGCGCGCTTGATCTTCAGCGTTTTCGACACCATCCCCTGCCGGATCCCGGGGTTTTCCCGGATCAGGTCCAGCACCGTCGCCTCGCCCGGGCGCACCTCCTCGTCGCCCAAGACGGCGAAGAAATGCCCGAAAGAGCGAAGCTGGGCGACCCGCAGCAGAAAGCCGAGGGAGCCGCGAAGGCTCTCGGTCGTGATCTTCTGCGCGGGGGCTATGGGGGTGGGGCTGGCCATGGTCAGTCCGCCAGCACCTTCTTGGCGCGCTTCTCCAGGAAGGCGCGCAGGCGGTCCTGGGCTTCGGGCGTCATCGAGGCCAGGGCCGAGACCATGGATTCGACGAACAGACCGTCTTCCGAGGACATGTCACGGATGCGGGGCAGGGCGTTCATCACCGCGTAGTTGGAAAACTCGGAATTGCTGGCGGCCTCTTCGGCCAGTTCGATGGCCTTGTCGATGGCGCCGCCGGCGGGAGCAAGGTAGTTCACGCCGCCCCAGCGTTCCATTTCCTCGGCCTTGGCGACACGGCCGGTCAGCATCATGTCGGTCATCCGCGATGTGCCGATCAGCCGCTCGATCCGGACCGAGCCGCCACCGCCGACGAAGATGCCGCGCTGGCCTTCGGGCAGGCCGAAATAGGTCGTCTCATCCGCCACGCGGATCTGGCAGGAGGAGGCCAGCTCGAAGCCGCCGCCGACGACCGCGCCGTGCAGGGCCGCGAAGAAGGGGATGGTGCCGCGCTGCATCCGGTCGAAGACCTCGTGCCAGCGGCGCGAACCCATGATCGAATCGAGCAGCGGCTTTTCCGAATGCTCCGCCAGGTCCAGCCCGGCGCAGAAATGCTGCCCTTCACCGAAGATCACGGCGGCCTTCGCCTCGTTGCGTGCGCGTTCGATCACGAGGGCAAGCTCTTCGATCACCGCGTCGCTGATCGCGTTGCGCTTTTCCGGCCGGGTCAGGCCGATCAGCGCAACATTGCCGCGCAACTCATAGGAAACAAACGACTTTCCTTCGGTCTCCGCCATCGGACCGCACTCCTTCCACATCGTCTTTCGACTGTTATTTGTTTCCTAGTAGACAAAATAAAATTGCTGAGTCAATCTCTGATCAACCAAGCCCGGGCAGTGAGGAGAGTATTGTCCGGGCATTTTGGAAATGGAGGAGACACATGTCCGACAGTTCTCGGGCCCAGGATTTCTGGGCGCCCGTCATTCGTCACGAGACCCGCGAAGACGGCTCGATTCTGGTCTGGCAGGAGGAGGAGCTTGGCCCCTATCCCCGCTGCATGACCGAGAAATTCATGCATTGGGCAGAGGTCGCGCCGGACCGCAGCTGGATGGTCGAACGCGGCGGGCCGGACGGTGCCTGGCAGCACATGACCTACGGCGAGGCGGCGCGACAGATCCGCGCCATCGGATCGGCTCTGCTGCAGATGGGCCTGTCGGCGGAACGGCCGCTGCTGATTCTGTCGGGCAACTCGGTGCGTCACGCGATCATGGCGTTGGCGGCGCAACACGTGGGCGTGCCCTCCGCCGCGCTGGCGCCCGCCTATGCCCTGGCCAAGGGCGACCTGGCCAAGCTGATCGACGTAGCCGCCCAGCTGACACCCGGCATGATCTACGCCGAGGACGCCACGCCCTTCGGACGCGCCATTCATGAGGTTTTCGACGCTTCGGTTCCCGTGGTCAGCGTCACCGGCCAGCTGAAGGACCGCGAGGTGCTGCGCTTCGACGACCTGGCGGCGACGGAGCCCTCGGCGGAGATGGAAGCCGCCTTTGCCGCGCTTGGCCCCGACACTGTGGCGAAATTCCTCTTCACCTCCGGCACCACCGGCTCCCCCAAGGCGGTGATCCAGACCCAGCGGATGCTGTGTTCCAACCAGGTGATGATCAACGACAGCTACCGCTTCCTGAACCATGAACCGCCTGTCGTCTGCGACTGGGCGCCGTGGAATCACACCGCTGCCGGCAACAAGGTGTTCAACCTGATCATCTACAACGGCGGCACGCTCTACCTCGATGATGGCAAGCCGACTCCGAAGGATATCGGCAAGACCATCCGCAACCTGCGCGACGTTTCACCCACCTGGTATTTCAACGTGCCGCTCGGCTATCAGATGCTGCTGGATGCGATGGAACGTGATGCGGACCTGCGGAAGACCTTCTTCAAGCGGGTGAAGATGCTGATGTACGCGGGCGCCGGCATGTCGCAACCCGTGTGGAATCGGATCACCCGTATTGCCGACCAGGAGGTCGAGGGCGGCGTGGTCCTGGCCACCGGCTTCGGCTCGACCGAGACCGGGCCGTTCTCGCTGATGTGCTGCGAAAAGCAGGAAACGGCGGGCAATCTCGGCGTGCCGTCGCGCGGTATCACCCTGAAACTGGCGCCCCAGGGCGACAAGTACGAGGCGCGGGTGAAGGGGCCCAACATCACCCCCGGCTACTGGCGCAACGAGAAGCTGTCGGCGGAGGCCTTCGACGAGGAGGGCTTCTACTGCTTCGGTGACGCCTTCCGCTTCGTCGAGCCGGGCAACCCGGCGGCGGGCTTCTACTTCGACGGGCGCCTGGCCGAGAACTTCAAGCTGGCCTCGGGCACCTGGGTCGCCGTCGGCGCCCTGCGCGCGCAGCTGACCAACGACCTGAAGGGTCTGGCCTCGGACGTGGTCGTGGCGGGGGAGGGGCATACCGAACTGGGCGCACTGGTCGTGCCCGACTGGGATGCCCTGGCCGCCATGGTCGACGAGGACGTCTCCGACGAGGCGCTGTTGAACCACCCCAAAGTGCGCCGCGTGGCCGCTGACCTGCTGGATGCCCATGCGGCGCGGGCCACCGGCTCGGCCAGCCGGGTGACCCGGATGATGTTCCTGGAGGTGCCGCTGTCCTTCGAGAAGGGCGAGGTGACCGACAAGGGCTCGATCAACCAGCGCGCGGTGCTGCGCCACCGTGCCGACCTGGTGGAGAACCTGTGGTCCGAGGACCCGCGGGTGATCTCCCTGCATATGGAAAGGACCTGAAGACATGAACCTGACCGACGCACATGTGGCCGTCACCGGCGGCGGCTCCGGCTTGGGCGCGGCCACCGCGCGGCGCCTGGCCAAGGCGGGCGCCAAGCTGACCATCGTGGATCGGAACGCCGAGGCGGCCGAGGCCGTGGCGGCGGAACTGGGCGGCGTGGCCAAGGCGCTGGACGTGGCCGACCCGGTCGCGGCGGAAACGGCCCTGGACGAGGCGATCGCGGCGCAGGGTCCCCTGCGCGGGCTCGTGAACTGCGCCGGCATCGGCGAGGCGGGCCGCGTGGTGGGCCGCGAAGGCCCGCTGCCCTTCGAGGACTTCGAACGCACCATCCGGGTGAACCTGCTGGGGTCTTTCAACATGCTGCGGCTGGCCGCGGCGCGCATGGTGCCGACCGACCCGCTGGAGGACGGCGAGCGCGGCGTGATCGTCAACACCGCCTCGGTGGCGGCCTTCGACGGGCAGATCGGCCAGGCGGCCTATTCGGCGTCCAAGGGCGGCATCGTCGCCATGGCCCTGCCGATCGCACGCGAGCTGGCGAAGTTCGGGGTGCGGGTAAACACCATCGCCCCGGGCCTTTTCCTGACCCCGCTGCTGGAAGGCCTGGGCGAAGAGGTGCAAAAATCCATCGCCGCCACCATTCCCTTCCCGCAGCGTCTGGGCGACCCGGATGAATATGGCCGCACCGTGCAGTACATCTTCGAGACGGCCTACCTGAACGCCGAGGTGATCCGCCTCGACGGCGCCGTGCGGATGCAGCCGAAATGAGCGCAGAGCTGATCTCCGACATCCTGCACCTGACCCCCGGCTGGGCTGCCCAGGCCGAGGCCGCGGGGCTGGAGAAGGACGATACGACCATGATCCTCGGCGAGGCTTCGCGCCTGGCCGAGGAGGTGCTGGCGCCGCTGGCCGGGCGGGCCGACGAAGAGGGCTGCACGGTCGAGAACGGCCGGGTGCGCACACCCCAGGGCTACCGCGAGGCATTGGCCAAGCTGGGTGCCGACGGCTGGCTGGCCGCCGACCTGCCGGAGGACTTCGGCGGGCAGGGCCTGCCGACGGCGGTGCATGTCGCCGCCTCGCTGGCGTTTGAGGGTGCGGCGATGCCCTTCATGATGATCGGCGGCTCGACCCGGGCAGGCGCCCATTGCCTGATCGCCGCCGCGCCGGAGCTGGCCGCCACCTGGGCGCCGAAACTGGCCTCGGGCGAATGGACGGCGACGATCTGCATCTCGGAACCCGACGCGGGCTCCGACGTGGGGCGCATCCGTACCCGGGCGACGGATCTGGGCGATGGCCAGTGGTCGATCACCGGGCCGAAATGCTGGATCTCCTTCGGCGATCACGACATGGCGGCCCGCATCGGCCACCTCTGCCTGGCGCGCACCGGCACGCCGGAGGAGGGCACGCGGGGCCTGTCGCTGTTCCTGGTGCCGGACGTAAAAGACGACGGCAGCCGCAACGCCATCCGGGTCGAACGGATCGAGGAAAAGCTGGGCCTGCACGGCTCGCCCACCTGTGTCCTCAGCTTCGAGGGGGCCGAGGGGCAGATGGTGGGCGAGCCGGGCCGGGGCCTGGTCACGCTGTTCCGCATGATCGAGCTGATGCGCCTGCAGACCGGCTGCCAGGGGGCCGGTGTGGCCCTGCGGGCGGCGGCGCTGGCGCGGCATTACGCGGGCGAGCGGTTGCAGGGGGGCAAGCCCTCCGAGCCGCCGGTGCCGATCCTGTCTCACCCCGACGTGCGGCGGCAGTTGCTGGACATGCAGTCCAATGCGGCGCTGCTGGCCGCCCTGGTGGCGGAGGCGGCGGTGACCACCGACGCGGCCCGGGCGGGCGATGCGGAGGCCGAGATGCGCTCCGCCTTCCTGCTGCCCCTGGCCAAGAACTTCGGCGGCGAGATTGCTTTCGAGGTCGCATCGGGCGCAGTGCAGGTGCTGGGGGGCGCGGGCTATACCCGCGAATGGCCCGCCGAACGCTACCTGCGCGACGCCCGCATCATCACCATTTACGAGGGCACCACGGGCATGCAGGGGCAGGATTTCCTGATGCGGCGCCTGCTGAAGGACGAGGGCCGCAGCCTTGATGCCTTCACCCGTGCCGCCCGGGCAGAGCTGACAGCCTCCCCCCATGAGGCCGAGGCGGCCCGCGCCGCCGCAATGCTGGACCGCTTCATCGCCCTGGCCGACAGGCTGATGAGTTCCGGCGCGTCCACGAAAGTCCTGCTGGGGCAGGCCGACGGCTACCTGCGCGCTGGCTGGACGGCCGTATCTGCCCTGATGGCGGTGCGGCTGGCTGGACTGGGCGAGGAGGGACGCGCCTGGGCGCGCTACCGCCTGCACTTCTCGGAAGCTGAAATGACGCGCGCCGAAGCGTCCTGCAGTCTGCCGCCCGAGTTGCTCGACAGCGTCGTCTGACCTTGACGCGCGGCCGCCCCGGGTGGCCGCGCGGTCGTCCGGCGGGCCGGTCCGTAGGCCCCTGGCTCCGCTGGACGTGCCGCGGCCGCGACAACTTGCGCACAGAAACCACTTGATCGCCCGTTCCGCATCACGCTTAGATGCGGACGCTGTCATTTTCCGTGTCTTTCTGTGTGGTTGGTTGATGAGTTTCACAATGAATGCGGGAGGCCTGTCCATGGATGTCGCCGCCTTGCGCAAGGCTACGCCGTCTCTGCCCGGACTGGCGCATTTCAATGCTGCCAGCAGTGGACTTTTGTCGTCCGAGGTGGTCGAGGCACTGCAATTCCACCTGGGCGAAGAGATCCGCACCTCGTCCCATGCCGCCGGCCTTGCCGCTGCCGAGAAGATCGAGAATGCCCGCGACGAGATCGCCTGGCTGATCGGCGCCACTGCCCCCCAGATCTCCTTCATGAGCAGCAACAGCGAGGCCTGGAACCTGGCTGTCCTGTCGCTGCCGCGTCTGCGGCCGGGGGACCGGGTGCTGGTCGGCGGCGGGGAATGGGGCGGCAACATCCTGACGCTGGCCCAGGAATGCGCTGCCGTCGGCGCCCGGCTGGGACGGATCCCCGAGCTGCCCGATGGCCGCATGGACCTGTCGGGCCTGGAAGAGATGATGGACGACCGTCTGCGGCTGATCGCGGTGACCTGGATCGGGGCGCATCTGGGCCATGCCGTCCCGGTGGAGCGGATCGGTCGGCTGGCCCGGGCCGCCGGCGTGCCGTTCGTCGTCGACGCGGCCCAGGCGGCAGGGGTCCTGCCCATCGACGTGAACCGGATCGGCTGTGATATCCTGACGGCGTCGGGGCGCAAGGGGCTGCGCGGGCCGAAGGGCAGCGGGTTCCTCTATGTCCGCGAGGGCGCGCTGGAGCAGATGGTGCCGAGGCCGATGAACCTGCGTGCTGCCAGCCTCGTCGCGGGCGAGGTGGTGCAGAGGCGCGACGGCGGACGGTTTGAAGCCTCCGAATACGCCCCGGCATTGCGCCTCGGCCTCGGCGCGGCGGTGCGGCTGGCCAACCAGCTGGGCGCCAGGGCGATCGCGGCGCGGATGCTGGAGCGAACGACGCGCCTGCGCGCGGCCCTGGCAGAGGTGCCGGGGTTGGTCCTGCGGGAAACCGGCCCGGCGGAAAGTCATATCACCACGTTCCACATGCCGGAGATCACGCCTGCCCAGGTTCAGCTGGCTCTGGCCCGTCGCGACGTGACGATCACCACGGTCAACACCTCCTATGCGCCGTTTTGCACCCTGCCGATGCCGCAGGGCTCGGTCTGCCGGGCCTCGGTCAGCTACTTGACCGATGATGCGGAGATCACGCGGCTGACCGAGGCGCTGTGCGAGATCGTCGCGCAGCATGCCAAGGCTAGCGGGCGCCGGGCCCGCCTGATGGCTCAGGGCCAGGCGGGCAGGTCGGGCGCGTAGCGGGCGCGCAGGTAGCGGGCCAGGGCGGCGATGTCCGTCTCGGGCAGGTCTGCGGCAAAGCCCGGCATGTCGCGCAACTCGGTCCCCAACGGGCCGGAGAGACCCTCTCGGATCACCGTCATCGCCGTTTCCGGGCTCGGGGCGCGCAGGGCGGGCGACCGGCCCAGCGGGATCTGCGCCGCCGTCAGCAGGTCGGCGAAGGCGGGTTCGTGGCAGCTGGCACAGGCGGATTCGTAGATACGGTGCATCCGGTCGGGCGTTGCGGGCAGGACGGGCTCGGGCACCGGCGCGGCACTGCCTTCGGCCAGCGAGGCCAGGTAGGTGGCCATGGCCGTCAGATCCCCCTCGGGAAGTTGTGACGTGCCCTCGATCACCTCGGCCATAGGCCCGGAGGCCGCCGAGAGGCCGGGCGCGGTGCCGGTCTTCAGGTAGCGGGTCAGCGTTGGCACGTCCCAGCCGCGGGCACCGGCCTCTGGTCCAGCCAGGGCAGGGGCGAACCAGTCGCGAATCATCGCCCCGCTCAGCGCGCGCGTCTGGTCCTCGACGCCAAACGTGCCGCGCGGCGTGTGGCAGGCGGAACAATGGCCCAGGGTTTCCACCAGGTAGCGGCCCCGGTTCCAGGTCGCATCCTGCGCCGGGTCGGGGGACAGCGTGTCGACCTTGTGGAACAGCGCGTTCCAGGCGGCCAGCGCCGGGCGTGGGACCTGCATCTGCGCGGCGGGCACCTCGGCCCGGATCGGCTCCAGCGACTGGATATAGGCGTAAAGGGCCTGCAGGTCGGCCTCCGCCATCTTCGCGAAGGAGGTATAGGGGAAGGCGGGGTAGAGGTTGCGCCCGTCGCGGCTGACACCGTGGCGCATGGCACGGGCGAAGGCCGCGTAGGACCAGCGGCCCAGCCCGGTTTCGGCGTCTGGTGTCAGGTTGGTGGAAAAGACCGTGCCGAAGGGCGTCTCGACCGGTTTGCCGCCCGCGTTCTTCAACCCGCCGGTGGCGGTGTGACAGGACGAACAGTTGCCGAGCGCAAAGAGCGTTTCCCCCCGTGCCAGTTGCTCCGCCGTGGTGGCGATCTGCGGCGTCACCGGCGCGATGGCACGATGCAGAGGCAGGGAGGCGGCGCCGAGCCCGGCCAGCCCCATCAAGCCGATGGCGCCGGCGGCCAGGCGCGTGCGTAGGGGCAGGCGCGGTTTGCGCGGGGGCGGGGGAAGGGCTGTTGCCGGTGTTTCCGTCTGTCCCAGGGCCGCGCGCATCTTTTCGGGGGTGAAGGGCGCCTCGCGCATCCGCACGCCGGTGGCATCGAAGATCGCATTGGCGATGGCGGCGGCGGCGGGCACGGCGGCGCTTTCACCGACGCCAAGGGGCGGATCCTCGGGGCGTTCCACCAGCAGGGTGCGGATCTCGGGCAGCTGCGGGAAGGTGGTGAGGGGATAGTCGGCAAAGCTCTGGTCGGTGACGCTTATCTCGTCGAAGCTGACCTCCTCGGTCAGCACCCGTCCGGCGGTCTGGATGACGTTGCCGTGGATCTGCTGGCGCACCCCGTCGGGGTTGATGACCAATCCCTGATCCTGGCCGACGAAGACGCGGGACAGGGTGACCTCGCCGGTCTCGGTGTCGACCGCCACGTCGACGACCCAGGCGGCGGCGGCCGCTGCCACGCCGGGGAAGGGGCCGTGGACATAGGTGGCGAAGGCGAAGCCTTGGCCATAGGCCATGCGGCCCTCGCGTTGCAGCCGGGGACCATCATGTTCCTCCCACCCCGCCTCTTCGGCGGTGCGGCGCACCAGTTCGGCCTGGCGCGGGTCGTCCATGTGGCGCAGGCGGAAGGCCACCGGGTCTTCGCCCGCCTCCGCCGCCAGCTCGTCGATATAGCTTTCGTGGGCGAAGGTATTGGGCAGGGCCGAGACGCCGCGCAGCCAGGCGGCGCGCACGATGGGCGCCATGTCATGTGCCACGATCCGGCGGTGCGGGATGCGGTAGGGCGGCACGGCCGTCCGGTCGCCCATGGTGTCGGGGCGCGGATCGGGGCTGATCCGTCCGGTCAGCAGCAGCGCCAGGTTGGGGCCGCGGTTCGACGGATACCAGCTTTGGAAGTCGTAGGCGTGAAAATCCTTCGCGGCATCCAGGCCGCCGCGGATCTCCATCAGCTGCGCGGCCCCCTTCGGTTCCCACAGGCTTTCCTGCGCGCGGGTCAGCTGCACCCGTACGGGCCGCCCGCAGGCGCGCGACAGCAGCAGGGCATCGCCCGCCACGTCATCGGCGCAGTTGCGCCCGTAACAGCCGGCGGCCTGGTGGCGGCGGATCTCGATCTGTTCCTCCGGCAGGTCGACCAGCACGGCCAAGTCCCCGCGTAGCATGTGCGGGTTCTGGGTGCCCGACCAGACCAGCGGTGTGCCGCCGTTCCAGTCGGCCACGGCGCAGCTGGGCCCAATGGAGGCGTGCATGTGCCACGGCCAGACATAGCGCCGGTCGAGCCGATGCGCCGTCTCGGCCAGCCCGGCGTCGATGTCGCCGCTGGCCAGCAGCGGCCGGGGCGTCGAGGGCTGCGCCTTCAGCGTATCGGCGATGCTCTCCATGTCGGGCAGGGGCGGCGGCAGGCGCCAGTCCACCTTCAGCGTCTCGGCGATGGCGCGGGCCTGGGGCGCGGTTTCGGCCAGCACGGCCAGGAAGTCACCCTCGTGGTGGATGCCCAGGTAGCCCGGCATGCCCTCCACGCTGGTGGCGTCATAGCCGATCAGGCTGCGACCGATGAAATCGCCGCTGTCCCGGCCGGCGTAGGGCGGGCGGATCACATGGCCGTGGATCATGCCCGGCAGGCGCACGTCCTGGATATAGTCGAACTCGGCCCGAAGTTTCGCCGGCAGGTCCAGCCGCCCGGCCTTGCGGCCCACGACGCGATAGCTGGCCGGATCCTTGACCGGCGCGGCCTCGTCCAGGGGCAGCGCCTCTGCGTGGTTCTGCAACAGGGCGTCGTAGGGCAGGCGCCGGTCCTGCCAGAGGCAGGCGCCGTCGAGGGTCGTGATCTCCGCCTCGGGGGCATCACACTGCCGGGCGGCCTGGGCCACCAGCCAGGCACGGGCCTGGGCGGCGGCGCGGCGCAGGGGCGCGGCGGTGATCTGGATGGTTTCAGAGGCGATCGTCGGCCCCTGGTTCGGCGTGTGGGCCGTGTCGCCCAAGTGGATGGTCACCGCCTCCAGCGGCAGGTCCAACTCCTCGGCGACGATCTGCGTCAGGGCGATGCCGATGCCGGTGCCCAGGTCGACGTGGCCGTTGTAGCCGGTGGCGTGGCCCTCGGGGGAGAGCGTCAGGAAGACGTCACGCCCGCTTTCGGTGGCGCGGTAGATGGTCAGGGCATTGGTCACGGGCGGCGCCCCTTTTCGGCACCCGGGCAGAGGTCACGCATGGCCGGCCTCCCGCATCAATTCCGCCGCGCGGCGGACGGAGGCGATGATTTCCAGGTGCGCCCCGCAGCGGCAGAGGTTGTGGCGCAGGGCGCTTCGGATCTCCGCCTCGGACGGGTCGGCGTTGGCGCGCAGCAGGGCCGTCGCGCTCATCACCATGCCGTTCAGGCAGTAGCCGCATTGCGCGCCCTCCATCTCCAGGAAGGCCTGCTGTGTGGGGGAAAGGGCGCCGGTGTCGGGATCGGCCAGACCTTCCAGCGTGGTGACGGACCGCCCGGTTACGCGCTCTGCACGCAGGATGCAGGACCGCGCGGGCGCGCCGTCGACCAGCACCGTGCAAGCGCCGCATTGCGCCAGGCCGCAGCCGTACTTCGGGCCGTTCAACCCCAGTTCCTCGCGCAGCAGATCCAGCAGGGTTAGCCCCGCAGCACCGCCGCAGGTGACCTGCGTCCCGTTCAGGGTGAACCTCAGTTCCTCCCGCATCCTTCCCTTCCCCGGGCGCATGGCTGCGCCTCTCTTGCTGGCCCTGTCCCGTCGTTGCGGGGCGGACAAATTGCTTGCGCACGAACAATGTCCCGAAACCTGTCCCCGCGCCAGAGGGAGTGAGCCACGAAATGCCCCCGCGGCTCAAGTTTGCTCTGCGGCTGCGTAAGGGCTGGGCAGCGCTGCGGGGCGTCGCGCCTGGCGCCCTGTCGGGGCCTGCGCTTGACCGGGACGGCGCGGGGGGGCATGAAGCCCCTGTTTTGCGCCCGCAAAGGAAGGAGCCCCCCTTGGCCCGACGTCCCCAGACCGATCCCGGCCAGCTTGATCGCGACCCCTCGCGCCGCGTCGGCGCATTGGGAGAGCTCTGGCCCTTCCTGCGCCCCTACCGCGCGCTGCTGATCGGCGCGCTTCTGGCGCTTGTGCTGACCGCCTCCGTCTCGCTGGTGCTGCCCCTGGCGGTACGCCGCGTGGTCGACAATTTCGAGGAGGGGTCGGCCCAGATCCTCGACCAGTATTTCCTGGCCGCCATCGGCATCGCGGCGCTTCTCGCCCTGGGCACGGGGCTGCGCTATACGCTGGTCACAACCCTGGGCGAACGCGTGGTGGCTGACATCCGCAAGGCCGTCTTCGGTCGTGTCATCGGGATGAGCCCGGCGTTCTACGAGAGCACGATGACCGGTGAGGTCCTCAGCCGGATCACCACCGACACGACCCTGATCCAGTCGGTCGTCGGCTCCTCCGTCTCGGTGGCGCTGCGCAACGTGCTTATCTTCTTCGGCGGCTTCGTGATGATGCTGCTGACCTCGGCCAAGCTGACGGGGCTGGCCCTGCTGATCGTGCCGCTGGTGGTGGTACCGATCCTGACCCTGGGCCGCCGCCTACGAAAACTCAGCCGCGAGAACCAGGACTGGATCGCGCAAAGCTCGGGCAATGCCTCCGAGGCGCTCTTGTCGGTGCAGACGGTGCAGGCCTTCACCCATGAGACGCAAAGCCGCGCAACCTTCGATGCGGTGACCGAGGAAAGCTATCGCTCCGCCATGCGGCGCATCCTGACCCGTGCGGTGATGACCGTGATCGTGATCTTCCTGATCTTTGCGGGCATCGTCGGCGTGTTGTGGATCGGCGCCAATGACGTGCGCACCGGGCTGATGACCACCGGCGGGCTGGTGCAGTTCGTGATCTACGCGGTGATGGTCGCAGGCTCCGTCGCGGCCCTGTCGGAGATCTGGGGCGAGCTGCAGCGCGCCGCCGGCGCCACCGAACGGCTGGTGGAGCTGCTGACGGTCGAGGATGCTGTGCAGGACCCGGCCGTGCCGCTGGCACCGCCGTCACCGGCGCGCGGGCGGATCGGCTTCGACGGTGTGACCTTCCATTACCCCTCGCGCCCCGCGCGGGCGGCGCTGGACGAAGTGAGCCTGCAGGTGAACCCGGGTGAGACGGTGGCCGTGGTCGGCCCCTCGGGGGCGGGCAAGTCGACCCTGATCCAGCTGATCCTGCGCTTCTACGACCCGGAGGCGGGTGCGGTGACCCTGGACGGCACCGACCTGCGCCAGATGGCGCGGGATGCCTTCCGCCGCCACGTGGCCCTGGTGCCGCAGGACCCGGTGATCTTCGCGGCCTCGGCGCGCGACAACATCCGCTTCGGCCTGCCGGGCGCCAGCGATGCGGCGGTCGAGGCCGCGGCCCGTGCCGCCGCCGCGCATGAGTTCATCGAGGCGCTGCCCGAGGGCTACGACAGCCCTGTGGGAGAGCGCGGCGTGATGCTCTCGGGTGGCCAGAAACAGCGCATCGCCATCGCCCGCGCCATCCTGCGAGATGCCCCGGTGCTGCTGCTGGACGAGGCGACCTCGGCGCTGGACGCGGAAAGCGAGGGCCTGGTGCAGAAGGCGATCGAGACCGTGTCCGAGGGGCGCACCACCATCATCATCGCGCACCGCCTGGCTACGGTGAAACGGGCCGATCGGATCGTGGTGATGGAGGAGGGCCGGATCGTGGCCCAGGGCCGTCACGACGACCTGGTGGCCGAGGGCGGCCTCTACGCCCGCCTGGCGCGACTGCAATTCACCGACGGATCGGCGGCGGCCTGAGGGCCCCGCCGCCCGTCCTGCGCCTGTCTCCCGTCGGCCCCTTGCGGGGCGGGTCCGGGCGGCGTTCTCTGACTCTTCCGACATTTTTTCTCGCCAATTGTCTTTCCATGCTAGGCTTTACGTCACGTTGCGCATCGGAGGGGAAACGCAGCGTAATGCTTGCCTTTGAAGCGGCGAAAGAAAATCTAGCGAAGAGCGCAAGGAGGCGCACGAGGCGATGGGAGGAGAACGCATGACCTTTACAGGCGTGCCTGATGTCAAGCGGATCGAAGCGGAGATGCCCTGGGAGGCGCGGGACGTTCCGAAGACGGTATTCGGAATGGTGGAGCGCACGGCTGCTGCCTTTCCGTCGAACAAGGCGGTCACATTCCAGCTTGAATCCGGGCCGAAGGACAAGGCCGAAACCCTGAGCTGGAGTGAGCTGAAGGGCAAGGTGGCGCAATGCGCCAACATGTTCCGCAAGCTGGGCGTCGGGGAAAACGACGTGGTCGCGCTGGTCATGCCCAATTCGATGGAAACCGTGGTCGCCACCCTGGGCGGCATGACGGCGGGCATCGTGAACCCGGTGAACCCGCTGCTGGAGCCGGAGCAGATCTCCGCCATCCTGCGCGAGACCGGCGCCAAGGTCGTGGTCACGCTGAAATCCTTCCCGAAGACCGACGTGGCGCAGAAGGTGGCCCAGGCGGTGCAGTTCGCCCCCAATGTCCGCACCGTGCTGGAGGTGGACCTGAACCGCTACCTCAGCCCGCCGAAAAGCTGGATCGTGCCGCTGATCCGTCCCAAGACGTCGGACCGGCACCATGCCGACGTGCTGAACTTCGGCGAGCAGATGGCCGGCCAGCCGAGCGAGCTGGCCTTCGCCGACAGCCAGACCGACCGTATCGGCGCCTATTTCCATACCGGCGGCACGACGGGCATGCCGAAGGTGGCGCGCCACCTGCATTCGGGGCTGGTCTACAATGCTTGGGTGGGGGCCTCGCTGCTCTACACCGAAGAGGACAGCATCATGTGCCCGCTGCCTCTGTTCCACGTCTTCGCCTGTCACGTGATGCTGATGGGGGCCTGCATGTCGGGCGCCCATGTGGTCTTCCCGACGCCGGCGGGCTATCGCGGCGACGGCGTCTTCGACAACTTCTGGAAGCTCTGCGAGCGTTACAAGACGACCTTCATCGTCTCGGTGCCCACGGCGATCTCGGCGCTGATGCAGCGTCCGGTCAATGCCGACATCTCGACGGTGAAGCTCTGCTTCTCGGGCTCGGCGCCCCTGCCGGTGGAACTGTTCAAGCGGTTCGAGGCGGCGGCCGGCCTGAAGATTCTCGAAGGCTACGGGCTGACCGAGGCGACCTGCCTTGTGTCCTGCAACCCGGACCAGGGGGAGCGCAAGAACGGCTCGGTCGGCGTGCCCTTCCCCTATACCGACGTGCGCATCCTGGATGCCTCGGGCGGGGGCGAGCCGCGCGAATGCGCCGTGGACGAGGTGGGCGAGATCTGCGTCGCCAACCCCGGCGTCTACGCGGGGTCGACCTATACCGAAGAGGCCAAGAACCGTGAGCTCTTCCACTATGACCGCTACCTGCGCACGGGCGACCTGGGGCGTCTGGACGCCGATGGCTACCTCTTCATCACCGGGCGCGCCAAGGACCTGATCATCCGCGGCGGTCACAATATCGACCCGGCGGAGATCGAGGAGGCGCTGCTGGCCCATACCTCTGTCGCCTTCGCGGGCGCCATCGGCCAGCCCGACGCGCGCACCGGCGAGCTGCCCTGCGCCTATGTCGAACTGGTGGACGGGGCCGAGGTGACCTCCGAAGAGCTGCTGGCCCACTGCAAGGTGCACGTGCACGAACGCGCCGCCATCCCGAAATACGTCGAGGTGATGGACGAGCTGCCCAAGACCGCCGTCGGCAAGGTGTTCAAGCCCGCCCTGCGCAAGAGCGCGATTCAGCGGGTCTACAACGCCGCCCTGGCCGAGGCGGGGATCCCGGCCGAGGTGGTCGAGGTGGTCGACGACAAGAAACGCGGCCTGACCGCGCGGGTCGTCCGCAAGGGCGAGGTGGATGAAACCGCCCTGAAGACCTTGCTGGGCAATTACACCAATCCCTGGGAATGGGCCGAGGACGTGTCGGAACTGGCCTGAGCCGTCGCCGCTCCCTGATCAAATCAACAAGCCCCGGCCTCAGCGCCGGGGCTTTTTCGTGCTGCGTCGCAGGTTTCCCCTGCGGGGAAAGCCTTCGGCGAGGATGTTTTCAGGACCGGAAATGGAGAAAGGGGATGGTCCCTCATCCCAAGGGCACCCCGGCTACCAGGTAGAGCGCCCCCTTCCATTCATTTGTGGGCCGGAAATATCCTGGGGGGAGGCGTGCGGCACGCGCGGCGGGGGGCAAAGCCCCCTCTGACCGGAAACGCAAAAAGGCTCCCCCGCATCGCTGCGGGGAAGCCCTGGTGCTCATGCGGAGTTCAGTACCGCGTTCAGGCGATGTCGAACCGGTCGGCGTTCATCACCTTGGTCCAGGCGTTCACGAAGTCGATCACGAACTTTTCTGCCGCATCGTCCTGGGCATAGACCTCGGCATAGGCGCGCAGGATCGAGTTCGACCCGAAGACCAGGTCGAGCCGCGTCGCGGTGCCCCGGATCTTGCCGCTGTTGCGGTCGCGGATCTGGTAGACCCCCTCACCGGCGTCGACCCAAGTGTAGGTCATGTCGGTCAGGGTGGTGAAGAACTCGGTCGTCAGCGCGCCAGGCGCCTCGGAGAAGACGCCATGCGCCGTGCCACCGTGGTTGGTGCCCATGGCACGCATGCCACCGACCAGGACCACCATCTCAGGTGCGGTCAGGCCCATCAGCTGCGTGCGGTCCAGCATCAGCTCCTCGGGCGCCACGGCATAGTCCTTCTTCAGCCAGTTGCGGTAGCCGTCGTGGATCGGCTCCAGCGGCTCGAAGCTTTCGGCGTCGGTCATCTCGTCCGTGGCGTCGCCCCGGCCCGGTGCGAAGGGCACCGTGATGTCGAAGCCAGCCGCCGCAGCGGCCATTTCCACGCCGAGGTTGCCGGCCAGCACGATGGTGTCCGCGACCGAGGCGCCGAACTGCGCCGCCAGCGGCTCCAGCACCGACAGGACGCGGGCCAGGCGTTCAGGCTCATTGCCCGCCCAGTCCTTCTGCGGGGCCAGGCGGATGCGCGCCCCATTGGCGCCGCCGCGCATGTCGGACCCGCGGTAGGTGCGGGCGCTGTCCCAGGCGGTGGTGACCATGTCCTGCTGGCTGAGGCCCGAGGCCGCGATGGCCGCCTTCAGACCGCCGATGTCGTAGTTCGACGGACCTTCGGGGATCGGATCCTGCCAGATCAGGTCTTCGGCAGGCACATCGGGGCCGATGTAGCGCGCCTTCGGGCCCATGTCGCGGTGGGTCAGCTTGAACCAGGCGCGGGCGAAGGTATCGCGGAAGTACTCGGGATCCGCCATGAACTTCTCGCAGATGGCGCGGTAGGTCGGGTCGACCTTCATCGCCATGTCCGCGTCGGTCATCATCGGGTTGCGGCGCTTCGTCGGATCGGAGGCGTCGCGGGGCTTGTCTTCCTCCTTGATGTCCACCGGCTCCCACTGGTTGGCCCCGGCGGGGGATTTGCGCAGCTCCCACTCATGGCCGAAGAGCATGTCGAAGAAGCCCATGTCGAACTTCGTCGGCTCGGTCGTCCAGGCCCCTTCGAGGCCCGATGTCACGGCGTTGGCAGCCTTGCCGCCCATGTTGGGGTTCACCCAGCCCATGCCCTGCGCCTCGGGGCCGGCGGCCTCGGGTTCGGGGCCAAGCGCCTCGGCATCGCCGTTGCCGTGGGTCTTGCCGACGGTGTGGCCCCCGGCGGTCAGCGCGGCGGTTTCCTCGTCGTTCATCGCCATGCGGGCGAAGGTCTCACGCACCTGGTCGGCGGTCTTCTGCGGGTCGGAGACACCGTTCACGCCTTCGGGGTTCACGTAGATCAGACCCATCTGCACGGCGGCCAGCGGGTTCTCCATCGTCTCGGGCGCATCCACGTCGTCGTAGCGTGCGTCGGACGGCGCCAGCCACTCCTTCTCGGAGCCCCAATAGACGTCCTTTTCCGGGTGCCAGATGTCTTCCCGACCGAAGGCGAAGCCGAAGGTCTTCAGGCCCATGGATTCGTAGGCGATGGTGCCCGCCAGGATGATCAGGTCGGCCCAGGAGAGGGCATTGCCGTACTTCTTCTTGATCGGCCAGAGCAGGCGGCGGGCCTTGTCGAGGCTGACGTTGTCGGGCCAGGAGTTCAGCGGCGCGAAGCGCTGGTTGCCGGTGCCGCCGCCGCCACGGCCATCGGCGAGGCGGTAAGAGCCGGCGGCGTGCCAGGCCATGCGGATCATCAGCCCGCCGTAGTGGCCCCAGTCGGCCGGCCACCAGGCCTGGCTGTCGGTCATCAGTGCGTGCAGGTCCGCCTTCAGCGCACCCACGTCGAGCTTCTTCAGCTCTTCGCGGTAGTCGAAATCGGGGCCCATCGGGTTCGTCTTGCTGTCGTGCTGGTGCAGGATGTCCAGGTTCAGCGCGTTCGGCCACCAGTCGGTCACCGAGGTTCCGCTGGATGTCATCCCCCCATGCATCACCGGACACTTGCCGCCCGTGTTCACGTCGTTTCCGTCCATGTCGTCTCTCCGGATTGGTGCTGCGTATCTCGTTGCCGACCGCGCGGCGGCTGCCCGGGCAAGGGCCGCTGCGATCATTCCTCCTCTTGCGCCTCAACCGATAGCAGTGCGCATCAATAACGTACAATTGGATTTATAAAAGTTCTAAATAGGATTTTATTATAGCTCGGCACGGCAGGTCGCCGGACGCTTTTTCGCGCCCTGGTTTGCGTCTCCTCCGGTCAGCCCCGTTAATGCCCTGTTGACAACCCGGCCCGCATACGTGACGGTCCGGCCATCAACCAGGGGTGCTCCGTCAGGGGCTGAGATGCGCAGCCGCGCGAACCCTTCAAAGCTGATCTGGGTAATACCAGCGGAGCGAGGTACGCATATGTTCATTGGCGCGCAGGTGTCACTGTATCCGATGACGTCCGATTTCGTGGATGTCGTCAAATCCGGGCTCACCGCCCTGACCCCCTACACGGATGATCTGCGGATCGAGACGGACGACATGTCGACCCTGATGGTCGGCGCGCCGGAGCCGCTTCTGGATGCTATCCGCGATCTTTTTGCCGAGGCCGCCCGCCGGCCCGAGCATGTGACCATGCATGTCACCCTGTCGCGCGGCTGCCCGGGCGAGCCGGACGATCCCAGCTGTCACTGCGAGGCCCTGGTGCGGGCGCAGGACCTGTTGCTGGAGGATCGCAAGGCCCTGGCCAGCGAGGCCGTGGCCGCCGCGCCCGACCTGGGCGTGGGGATCGACGTGCAGTTTTCTCTCTACGTGCTGGGCCAGGATCACCACATGGATGAGATCTACGGCTGCATCGACTTCCTCAAGGCCTCGGGCACCTTCCTGAAATCGAAGAATTTCTGCACCCGCCTGCGCGGCGATGCCGGGGCCGTCTTCGAGACCCTGCGCCAGGCTTTCCTGCGCTTCGGTCCGGCGGAGGGGCATGTCACCATCGACCTGACCGCCTCGGCCAACAGCCCCAGCCTGCGCTGATCCCGCTGTCCTGATCCGACCGCCGCCCCGAGGGGCGACGCGCCCCGTTCGCGAGGTATCCCCATGTCCGTCCTGCGGCAGTTCCTGCCCGCGTTCTTCCTGACTGCCGCGCTGCTGGCCCTCTGGCAGGGCTATTGCGCCCGGGCTGATGTGTCCCCCCTGATCCTGCCCGCGCCCAGCGACGTGGCGCGGGGGCTGTGGGCAAACCGCGCCGATCTGGCGCGGCATGCGGGCGCCACGCTGCTGGTGGCGGGGCTGGGGTTTTCGCTCTCGGTGGTGTTCGCCTTTGCCTCGTCCGTGGCGCTGTGGTTCCTGCCGGCATTGCGGCGCGGGGTGCTGCCCCTGATGGTGGCCAGCCAGACGGTGCCCATCGTGGCGCTGGCGCCGCTGATGGTGCTGTGGTTCGGCTTCGGCCTGCTGCCCAAGGTCCTGCTGGTGATCCTGGTCACCTTCTTCCCGATGCTGGTCAGCCTGCTGTCGGGCTACGCCCGCCTGCCGCAGGCCTACCACGACCAGCTGGTGTCGATGGGGGCAGGGCGGGTCGCCCTGTTCCGCCGCGCGGCCCTGCCGGTGGCCCGCCCGCAGTTCTTCGCGGGTCTGCGGATCTCGGCCACCTATGCCATCGTGGCCACGATCTTCGCCGAATACGCCGGCGCGCGGCAGGGGCTGGGGATCTGGATCCTGACCGCCAAGAACAACTTTCGCGCCGATCTGGTGCTGTCAGCGGTGGTGCTGTCGGCCGTCCTGACACTGTCCCTGCTGGGATTGCTGCACCTCATCGACCGGGTGACCGGGCGCCGGTTCCGCGGAGGCGATGATGCTGCGGCTTGAGGATCTGACCATTCGCGCCGCCGACCGGCTGCTGGTCGAGCCCACCTCGCTGACCCTCGTGCCGGGGCAGGTGACCTGCCTGATCGGCCCCTCGGGCTGCGGCAAATCCTCGGTCCTGAAGTGGCTGGCCGGCGTACTGGCCCCCGGGCTGACGGCTGAAGGGCGGGCCGAGGTCGAGCGCACCCCCCTGGTGCCGCCGTCGCCCGCGCTGGCCTACCAGCCGCAGCAGGATACGCTGTTTCCCTGGCTTACGGTGGCCGAGAATGCGGCTCTGGGGTTGGAGCTGTCTGGGCTGTCGCGCCGCGCGGCGCAGGCGCGGGTGCGGCCATTGTTCGACCGCTTCGGTCTGGCAGGCTGCGAGGATCGTTTCCCGCGTGAGCTGTCGGGCGGCATGCGCCAGCGCGCCGCCTTCCTGCGCACCATCGTGCTGGATGCCCCCTATCTGTTGCTGGATGAACCCTTTTCCGCGCTCGACGCGGTCACGCGGCTGCGCCTGCAGGACTGGCTGCTGGCGCGGCTGGCGGAGCGTCCGCGTGGGGTGCTGCTGGTGACCCACGATCTTTACGAGGCGACGCAGATGGCCAACCGCATCCTGGTCATGGCCGCCTGCCCGGGCCGCATCGTCGCCGACATTTCCCTGACCACCCCGCGCCCCGCGCGCAGCGAGGCCGCCCTGGCGGGCGTCCGCGCGGACCTGAGATCCCTTTTGATGGAGGAAACACCATGACGATCCGACAGGCTTTCACCGCCGCGACACTGGGCCTTGCACTGCCCCTGGTTGCGCAGGCCGAGGAGCTGACCGAGGTCAGCCTGGCGCTCGACTGGACGCTGAACACCAACCACGTGGGCCTGATCGTGGCGCGCGAGAAGGGCTTCTACGAAGAGGCAGGGCTGTCGGTCGACATCCTGCCCTATTCCGACAGCTCCTCCACCGCGCTGCTGGCGGCGGGGGCGGCGGATTTCGCCTACATGACCTCGCTGGGCTTCATGTCCGCCCGTGCCGGGGGCGCCGATATCGTCGCCCTCTGGGCCACGATGCAGCATGAGGCCGGGCGGCTGGTCTACAACAGCAACAACGACGCGATCGCCCGCCCGGCGGACCTGGAGGGCAAGACCTACGCGGGCTTCGGCAGTGCCTGGGAAGAGGCGCTGATCTCGACCATGATCGAGGCCGATGGCGGCACGGCGGATTATGACACCGTGACTCTGGGTACGGGCGCCTACGAGGCGCTGGCCTCGGGCGCGGTCGATTTCACCCTGGAGGTGGCGACCTGGGAGGGCGTGAACAGCGACCTTCTGGGACGCGAGCAATCCCATTTCACCTATGCCGACTACGGCGTGCCCGATCAGCAGACCGGCTATATCGGGACGCGGTCGGAGGTGCTGGAGGCGCATCCCGAGCTGGTCCGCGCCATGATGCAGGCGACGCAGCAGGGCTACACCTGGGCCGCCGATCACCCGCAGGAGGCCGCCGAGATCCTGATCGGGGCCGGTGATTTTCAGAACCCGGAGCTGGTGCGCGGCTCGATGGAGGTGATCGTCGACGGCGACTACCTGCGCGATGGCGACACGCCCGTGGGGCAGATCGACCCGGATCGTTTCGCCACGATGGCGCGGTTCCTCTTCGACAGCGGCGTGCTGAAGGGGCAGGGCGGCGCTGCGCTGGAATGGCCCGGCGACGTGTCGGACTGGATCAGCCAGGACTGGATGGCCGAGTAAGCGGCACGGGCCGGCGGGGCGATGCCCCGCCGGCTCACAGCAGCGCGGAAATCTCCCGCGCGGTGTCCAGCACCTGGGCCACGCGGGCATCGGTTGGCGTCAGCTGCATTTCATGGCCTGAAAGGTTGATCGCCGCGACATAGGCGCCGTGGCGCGAGATCAGCGGCGCGGCGATCGACACCGTGCCGGTGGCCAGATGCGAGGACTGCGCCACGTAACCGCGCGCCCGGTCGGCCTTCAGCATCTGTTTCAGCTCCGCAAGGGAGTCGGGGGCGGCGTCACTCATCCGGTCGAAGGCGTAGCCCTCGAACCGGCGGTTCAGCTCGGCCTCCGGCAGATCGCTCAGCAGGACGCGGCCCATGGTGGTGGAGAAGGCGGGCAGGCGCGAGCCCACGGGCACGTTCGACACCATCGCGCGGTCCGACAGTGCCCGGTAGACATAGACGATCTCGTTGCCGTCCAGCACCGCCACATGCACGGTGAAACCGGTCGCGTTGCGCAGCGCATCCGCGGGCAGGCGTGCGACATCGTAGACATCCAGCGATGCCAGGTAGCGATAGCCCAGGTCCATCACCCGCGGTGCCAGGCGATAGCAGTTCTCGCGCCGGGTCAGGTACCCCTCTCGTTCCAGGGTGACGACGAAGCGATAGGCGGCAGAACTGGTGACCGAGATCGCCTCCGCAATCTCGGTCAGGGTCATCTCCGCATGGCGATGGTCGAAACACTCCAGGATGCTGAGCCCGCGCAGAAGCGAGTTCGAGCGGTAGTCGGGTTCCTTCGCCATATGTCCTGCGGCCCTCCCCGGCCTTAGCTGATGCTGCGGTCGTCCATCCGCGCGGCAATCTTCGCCATGGCCGCGGCATAGTCGGCGAGGATCGCCTCTTCCTGCGGGTGCCGGCCGGACTGGACCACCCTGCGGCCGCGTACGACCACGTCACCGACGTGGAAGCCCCGTCCGGCGAAGATGTGGAAGTCGAGGCAGGCTTCGGCGGCAACAGGGGCCATGGCGGCGGGCTCCGGGCTGGTCAGCTCGACGAAGCTGGCCATGCCGCCGGGGGTGATGGCGCCGGTCGGGCGGCCTGCGGCCTGCGCGCCGCCCAGGGCCGCGCGGGACCACAGGTTGGTGCCGACATGGGGCTGGGCCTCGGAGGCCAGGGCATTGCGGGTGCGGTCGCGGAAGCGCTGGCTGTATTCCAGCGATTGCAGCTCCTGCGCCGTGACGGTGGCGATGTTGCTGTCGGAGCCGATGCCGAAGACACCACCCTGCGCCAGGAAATCCGTGGCGGGGAAGATGCCGTCGCCCAGGTTCGCCTCGGTCAGCGGGCAGAGGCCCACGACGGCGCCCGAGTTGGCGATCTGCGTGACCTCCGCCTCGGTCAGGTGGGTCGCGTGGATCAGGCACCAGCGGTCATCGACGGGCGCGAAATCGTAGAGCTGTTCGACGGGGCGGCGGCCGTTGAAGGCGACTGCATCGTTCACTTCTTTCATCTGCTCGGCCACGTGGATGTGGACCGGGCAGTCGGGCAGCTTGTCGGCGCGCAGCTCCAGCAGCCTGGTGATTTCCTCCGGCGTGGCGGCGCGCAGCGAGTGTGGCGCGATACCCAGGACGTGACCGGCCTCGGCGGCGGGCGCGCGCAGGGCCTCGATCATCTCGGCATAGCCATCCAGGGTCTGGATAAACCGGCGCTGGCCCTCGTTGGGGACGGCGCCGCCAAAGTCGGAATGGGCGTAGAAGACCGGCAGATGCGTCAGTTCCAGCCCCGTGGCCTGGGCCGCGTCGAAGATCGCCAGAGACAGCTCCTCGGGGCGGGCATAGCGGCTGCCGTCCACATCGTTGTGGACGTAGTGGAATTCGGTGATTCCGGTGTAGCCGCCCTTCAGCAGCGACAGGTACAGGCGGGCCGCCACCGCCCGCATGTCCTCGGGCGAGAGAGTGAGGGCGAAGAAATACATCATGTCCCGCCAGGACCAGAAGCTGTCGACGGGGTTGCGGCGCACCTCGGTCAGCCCGGCCATGGCGTATTGGAAGGCATGGCTGTGCAGGTCGGTGATGCCCGGCACGACGGGGTTTTCATAGACGGGCAGGGCGTCGGGATTGTCGTCCTCGGCCATCGTCGCAATCGTGCCGTCGGCGGCGAAGTGCACCGACAGGTTCCGGCGCCAGCCCTCGGGCGTCAGGGCCAGGTGGAAATGCGCGCCGGTCATCTTTGGGGCGGTCATGTCAGGAAAGCTCCGCTTCGGGGATAAAGGATGTCATGGCGGCGATCAGGGATGAGAGGGCGACCTTCAGCTGGTCGGCCCGCTCGGGTCGGTAGGTCCAGGGGGAGACCTCCTCCATGTAGCATTCCTGCGCGATCTCGATCTGCAGGGCATGGACGCCGCGGGCAGGCTGGCCGTAGTCGCGGGTGATGAAACCGCCCTTGAAACGGCCGTCGCGCACGGCGCTGAACCCGCTGGCCTGCAGCGCGGCAAAGGCCGCGTCCGACAAGGCGGGGGCGCAACTTTCGCCGACGTTGGTGCCCAGGTTCAGGTCGGGCAGGCGACCGTCGAAGAGGCGCGGGATGCGGCTGCGGATCGAATGCACGTCCAGCAGCAGGCAATAGCCGTGCCGGGCACGGATCCGCTCGATCTCCGCGGCCAGGGCATCATGGTAGGGCTGCCAGTAGGTGGCGATGCGCGCGTCCCGCTCGGCGGCGTCGGGCTCCATCCCCTCGCGGTAGAGGGGGATGCCGTCGAAATCGATGGTCGATATCAGCCCCGTTGTCGCCCCGGCGTAAAGGGGCACGTCATCGGCGGGGCGGTTCAGGTCGACCACGTAGCGCGACTGGCGCGCGGCCATCAGGCTGGCGCCCTCGGGCAGCACGTCGCGGGCGATCCGGTCCATGTGCCAGTCGGTGTCGCTGAGGTCGAGTGCCTCCGGGGTGAGCGCCGCGCGCACCGACTCGGGCATTTCAGTGCCCGCATGTGGCACATTCAGCAACAGCGGAGAGCCCCCCTGTGCGCTGGAATAAAGTTGTGTTTCCATGACCTTGCCTGCTACTGACTGACGTGTCAGCCGGATTTCATATTTGAAATCGGATATTGACATGCAAAAACTTAAGGTCAAGATCCGTTCATCCCCCCGCGGCCCGCACGGACTGCTCCGCGCAGGCGGGGGACCAACAGATCTAGGAGGATTCCTGATGTCTCTTTCCCGGCGCCATTTCCTTGGCACCTCCGCTGCTGCCGCCACCCTGGCAGCCCTCGCAACCCCCGGTCTCGCCCAGGGCCGCACCTTCTTCGGGATCGCCACCGGCGGCACCGGAGGCACCTACTACCCGCTGGGCGGCATGCTGGCGCAGTTGATCTCCAACACCGCCGAGCTGCCCGACACCCGCCTGTCGGCCACCGCCGAAACCGGTAACGCCTCGGTCGCCAACGCTCAGCTGCTGGGCCGTGGCGAGATCGAATCCGCCTTCGCTTCCGCCGACATCCTGGACGCCGCCTACAACGGCACTGGCCAGTTCGAAGGCGAGCCGATCGAGAACCTGCGCGCCATCGGTGCCCTGTACCCGGAAACCGTCCAGCTGGTCGTGCGTGCCGAAAGCGGCATCACCTCGATCGAGGACCTGCGCGGCAAGTCCGTCTCCTCCGGTTCGCCGGGCTCGGGCCAGTGGCAGCTGCTGGGTGACTTGCTGGAAGCGCACGGCATGACCCGCGAAGACATCAACGAGGACTACTCCTCCTTCGCGCAGTCCGTGGACAAGATCAAGGACGGCAACCTGGACGCCTCGCTGATCACCGCCGGCCTGCCGACCTCTTCGGTGACCGATCTGGCCAACGGCCACGAGATCGCCATCGTTCCGCTGGTCGGCCCGGCCATCGAAGCGATGCAGGAAGCGCAGCCCTACTACGCCTCCGCCGTCATCCCCGCCGGTGCCTACAACGGCATCGAGGAAGACGTGCCGACCCTGGCCGTGCGCGCCATCTGGACCACCCACGCCGAGGTGTCCGAGGATGTCGTCTACGCCGTGACCAAGGCGCTTTACGAGAACACCGAGACCCTGGGTCAGGTGCACCCGATGGGCAAGCAGATCTCGGTCGAGACCGCTTTGGAATCCGTCTCGATCCCGCTGCACCCCGGCGCGGAGCGCTACTACAAAGAAATGGGCGTTACCGAGTAATGCTCCGGCGCGGTCTACTGCGCCGGCCAGGAGGGGCGAGCCTGCTCGCCCTCCTGGTCCTCTCCATCGGCTCCGGCGTCTCACTGGCGGCGGAGCCGAGTCATTTCCTGTGCCTGAGCGAAACGCGTGGCACGCAGGCGCTGGTGAAACGGGTGCCCCTGGGCCCCGACGCCACATTCGCCCTCAGCTTCATCCACTCCGTGTCGCGTACGCCCGTGACGGACTACTACCGTGTTGAGCAGGGCCGTATCCTGCAGACGCGCGAAGAGTTCATGGCCCATGGGGCCGGTTTGCCGTCGATCGCGAACGACATGGATGCGACGGGCTGGCGACACGAAAACGGGCATTTCATTCTCGACATGCATCGCTATACGGGCCCGATTCCACTGCGCATCCAGGCCCAGTTCGAGAATACCCTTCATACCGCCGATACCGAGCTGACCCTGGCGACGCTCGGGATTTCCGCCCTTACCCTTGCCCCCTGTGACGAGGAGACCCTCCCGTGACTCAAAGTAGTCCCCCGAAGACCGACAACCGCGGCCACACCGCGGCGGACGGTGATCACCAATTTACCGCCGACGAGGTCGAGGCGCTGGTGCGCGAATACGATTCCGAGTCGAATTTCCGCAACCTGGTCGGACCGACCGCGAAGCTGGTGACCGTCGTTTCGGTCATCCTGTCGCTGTTCCATGTCTACACCGCCGGTTTCGGCCTGCTGAACGAGGTGATGCACCGCACCATCCACCTCGCCTTCGTCATGGGCCTGATCTTCCTGGTGTTCCCGCGCAAACGCGCGAAACCGACCCGGAAGCTGTGGATCGAGTCGCTGATCTTCGCGGCCTTCTACCTCTACATGCTGTGGACCATGGTGCCGACGCTGCCCGAGGGCACGCTGAAATACGTCTTCATCGCCGTGGTGCTGGTGCTGACCGTGCTGACGCTGCCCTTCAACCGCCGTGGCGCGGACCCCGAAAAGGTGGCGCTGCGTGACTGGATCTTCGCCGCCTGTGGCGCGGGCTTCTCGGCCTACCTGTCCTTCGGCTTCGACTACGTGTTCATCCAGAATGTCGGCAACCCGCCGCAGGAAGTCTACCTGATGGGCTTCGTCGCGATCCTGATGACGCTGGAGGCAACCCGCCGCACCATGGGGCCGACCTTGGCCTACATCGGTATCGGCTGCCTTCTGTATGCGCTGTTCGGCCCCTACCTGCCGGGCATCTTCGCGCACCGCGGCTACTCGATCTCGCGCATCATCAACCACCTGTTCATCGGCACCGAAGGCATCTACGGCGTCGCCGTGGGCGTCGTGGCAACTTACGTGTTCCACTTCGTGCTGTTCGGGATCCTGGCGCAGATGTCGGGCCTGGGTCAGCTGTTCATCGACCTGGCCACGATCATCGCCGGTCGTGCCTCGGGCGGGTCGGCCAAGGTGTCGGTCGTCTCCTCGGGCTTCTTCGGCATGATCTCGGGCTCGCCGATTGCCAACACGGTGACCACGGGCGCCTTCACCATCCCGCTGATGAAGAAGTCGGGCTTCTCCGGCCGCTTCGCCGGTGCGACCGAGGCCTCGGCCTCCTGCGGGGGGCAGATCACCCCGCCGATCATGGGGGCCTCGGCCTTCGTCATGACCGAGATGCTGGGCATTCCCTACAACGAGCTGATCCTGATCGCGATCGTTCCGGCCGCCTTCCACTACATCGCCATCCTGCTGATGGTGCACCTGGAGGCGAAGAAGCTGGGCCTGACCGGCATGACCAAGGAGAACATTCCCCAGTTCGCCAACGTCCTGGCGAAGTCCTGGCACCTGTTCATTCCGCTGGGCGTCATGGTCGCGATGCTGCTGATGCAGTACACGCCCTTCCTGGCCGCCTTCTGGGGCATCATCCTGACCATCGTGTGCAGCTATATCCCGTGGGTCATGTCGAAGATAGGCAACACCACGATGGACACCTCCACCGTGCTGACACCGCCGCGCCTGGTGCGTGGCTTCGAGGATGGCGCGAAGTTCGCGCTGGCCATCGGCGCCGCCTGTGCCTGCGTGGGCTTCCTGCTGGGCATGACCACCCTGACCGGCCTGGGCTTCAAGTTCTCGGCCGCCGTGGTCGAGCTGGCCCATGACCTGGCGGGCTGGGTCACCATGATCGACTTCACCGGGCTGCTGTCCGAGGATGGCATGGCGCTGTTCTTCGGCCTGATCTTCGTGGCCATCGCCTGCATCATCATGGGCGCGGGCATCCCGACGACGCCGACCTATATCATCCTGGCCTCGATCGCGGCGCCTGCGCTGATGGAATTCGACGTGCCGCTGATCGCCACGCACTTCTTCGTCTTCTACTTCGGTGTGCTGGCCGACGTGACGCCACCGGTGGCGTTGGCCGCCTATGCGGCGGCAGGTCTGGCACGGTCGGAACCGATGACCACCGGCACGACGGCCTTCCGTCTGTCGATGGGCAAGGCCCTGGTGCCCTTCATGTTCGTCTACGCGCCCGCGCTGCTGTTCGTTAACTTCACCTGGATGGAGTTCATCACCGCGCTGCTGTCGGGCCTGGTGGGCGTGCTGGCCCTGTCGGCGGCCTACATCGGGTGGTTCCGTCGCAGCCTGGCCACCTGGGAGAAGCTGGTGCTGACCCTGGCGGGTCTGCTGCTGATCTCCACCAACATGATTGCCATCGCCGTGGGCGCCCTGATCGTTCTGGCGATCCTGGCACGTCCCGCCCCGGCGATTTCAGCTCCGGGGACGTGACGACCGGCAGGTTGCCGAAACGAGCGGGCGGCGCATCAGCGTCGCCCGTTTTCGTTTGGGGCAGGCGGACGGCATAAGGCAGGGCAGGGGGCGTTCCTGAAACGCACCGCGCAAGGGTCCGTGAACCCGGGCAGGTCGCCGCAGGACATGCAGACGCATGAAGCGCAGACGCGAAAAAATTTTCTTTTCTTCCAGGTGGTTAGTGGTGCTGCTGGAGAGAATTGAACTCTCGACCTCTCCCTTACCAAGGGAGTGCTCTACCTCTGAGCTACAGCAGCATCCGGGGGCCGTTTGCGATGTCGCATCTGGCGTGGCCCGTAGCCGCGGCTGCCGTCTCCGGCTGCCGTGGGCGGGGATTTAGACGCAAACCGCCGAGGGTGCAAGCACAAACTGGACGCTTTTTTCCAGCTCGTTTACAGAAGGCCTATGGCAAGGAAATCGAGCGTTGGAAAAGACGCGCAGACGCGCGAGGAGAGGCTGAGATCGGCCCTGAAAGCGAATCTCGCCCGGCGCAAGGCGCAGGCGCGGGCCAGGGCGGAATCAGACAACGCGACCGAGGCGGACGAATCCCCCGGCGCGGAAAACGGGAAAGAGGACTAGGGCAGATGGATTCGATCGTTGTGACGGGTAATGGCCCGCTGAAGGGCAGCATCCCGATCGCGGGCGCCAAGAACGCCTGCCTGGCGCTGATGCCGGCCACCCTCCTGTCGGAAGAGCCGCTGACGCTGACCAATGCGCCGCGGCTGTCGGACATCAAGACGATGTCGAGCCTTCTGCAGTCGCTGGGCGGCGAGGCGATGCCGATGGCGGATGGCAAGGTTCTGGCCCTGTCGAGCCATGATCTGACCTCGACCCGCGCGGATTACGAGATCGTGCGCAAGATGCGCGCCTCCAACCTGGTGCTGGGCCCGCTGCTGGCGCGCGAAGGTCATGCCGAGGTGTCGCTGCCCGGCGGCTGCGCCATCGGCGCGCGGCCCATGGATCTGCACGTCCACGGGCTGGAGGCCCTGGGCGCGGAAATCGAGCTGCGCGACGGCTACCTGCACGCCAAGGCGCCCGGTGGGCTGAAGGGCGCAGAGATCCGCCTGAGCTTCGCCTCGGTGGGCGCGACCGAGAATATCGTCATGGCCGCGACCCTGGCCAAGGGCACCACGGTGCTGAACAATGCTGCGCGCGAACCCGAGATCGTCGACCTGGTGAAATGCCTGCGCGCCATGGGCGCCCAGATCGAGGGCGAGGGCACCGACCGGATCGAGATCCAGGGTGTCGACCGCCTGCATGGCGCCACCCACCAGGTGGTGGCCGACCGGATCGAGCTGGGCACCTACATGCTGGCCCCGGCCATCGCCGGCGGCGAGGTGGAATGCCTGGGTGGCAGCCTGGACCTGCTGGGCGCCTTCGTCGAGAAGCTGGACGAGGCGGGCGTCGATGTCGAGGCGACCGAGAACGGCGTGAAGGTGCGCCGCCGTGGCGACCGCATCCAGGCCGTCGACGTGAAGACCGAGGTCTTCCCGGGCTTCCCCACCGACCTGCAGGCGCAGATGATGGCGCTTCTGTGCACCGCCGAGGGCACCTCGGTGCTGGAGGAGACGATCTTCGAGAACCGCTTCATGCATGCCCCGGAACTGGGCCGCATGGGCGCCAATATAGAGGTGCACGGCGGTGTCGCCACGGTGCACGGGGTCGAGCGCCTGAAAGGGGCCCCCGTGATGGCCACCGACCTGCGCGCCTCGGTCTCGCTGATCCTGGCGGGCCTGGCGGCCGAGGGCGAAACGGTCCTGAACCGGGTATATCACCTGGATCGCGGGTACGAGCGGCTGGAAGAGAAACTTCAGGCCTGCGGGGCCAAGGTGGAGCGGGTGTCGGGCCAATGACGGAAGATGCACGTTTCGAAGACGGTGGCGAGGCGCCTCTGAACCTGGGTGCCCTGACGCAGGAGGACCTTCAGGTGCTCTCGGCGCTGATCCAGGACGCGGTCCTGCCGGTGTCGGAAATGCGCTGGTTCCGCGATGAACGCCGATTTGCCATGCTGCTGAACCGCTTCCGCTGGGAAGACACGGCGCAGGATCGCCACGGGGCGGAGCGGGTGCGCTCGCTGCTGGTCTTCGAGAACGTGATGGCGGTGACCTCCCAGGGGGTGACCCGCGAGGATCCGGAGATGATCCTGTCGCCGCTCACCCTGACCTTCCTGCCCGATGCCGAGCCTCCATCGGGCCTGGTGGAGATCACCCTGGCCGGTGACGGGGCCATCCGCCTGAAGGTCGAGGCTCTGGAGGCGGTGCTGAAGGACGTGACGCGCCCCTATCGCGCCCCCTCGGGCCGGGCACCCGATCACGGGGAATGAGACCAGATGCAGCCGGGCAGGGGGCGAGCTGTCTCCGTCGCTTGAACCCCTGTGCTGCTTCGGTCTAGAGAGGTCCGACTTTCGGAGAGACCCATGCCGCACTTCCTGTCCACGACCGACGCCGATTTCGAGACCCGCTTCACCGCCCTCCTGGGCGCCAAGCGTGAGGACAGCCCCGACGTGGATGACGCGGTGGCCGCGATCATTGCCGACGTGCGCGCACGCGGCGACGCCTGCCTGGTGGAGCTGACGGCGAAATTCGACCGGCTGGAACTGACGTCTGATACGCTCGCTTTCACGCCCGAGGAGATCGACGCCTATTGCGCCCAGGTCTCGGCGGAGGAGAAGCAAGCGCTGGAGACGGCGGCGCAGCGCATCCGCGCCTACCACGTGCGCCAGATGCCCGAGGATGCCTTCTGGACCGATCCCGACGGCGCCTCGCTGGGCTGGCGCTGGACGCCGGTGTCGGCGGCGGGTCTTTACGTGCCCGGTGGTCTGGCCTCCTATCCCTCCTCGGTGCTGATGAACGCCATTCCCGCCAAGGTGGCGGGGGTCGAACGTCTGGCCATCGCCGTGCCGACGCCGGACGGCAAGGTGAACCCGCTGGTCCTGATGGCGGCGCGTCTGGCCGGGGTCGATGAGATCTATCGCATCGGCGGCGCGCAGGCCGTGGCGGCCTTCGCCTATGGCACTGAGACGGTGAAACCCGTCGACAAGATCACCGGCCCGGGCAACGCCTTCGTTGCCGCCGCCAAGCGGCGCGTCTTCGGCAAGGTGGGCATCGACATGATCGCCGGCCCGTCCGAGATCCTAGTGATTGCCGACGCCGACAACGATCCCGACTGGCTGGCCCTGGACCTGATGAGCCAGGCCGAGCACGACGAAAGCGCCCAATCGATCCTGATCACCGACAGCCCCGAGCTGGCCGAGAAGGTCGTCGCGGCGGTCGAGGCGCGTCTGGAAACGCTGGAGCGGCGCGAGATCGCGGGCGCCAGTTGGCGCGATTACGGGGCCGTCATCACCGTGCGCGATCTGGACGAGGCGGTCGCGCTGTCGAACCGTGTGGCACCCGAGCACCTGGAGATCTGCACCGCCGAGCCGCTGCAGCTGTCCGAGAAATGCCAGCACGCCGGCGCGATCTTCCTTGGCGGCTGGACGCCCGAGGCCATCGGCGACTACGTCGGCGGTCCGAACCACGTCCTGCCGACCGCGCGCTCGGCGCGATTCTCCTCCGGGCTGTCAGTGCTGGACTTCCTCAAACGGACGACGCTCGCGCAGATGACGCCCGCCGCGCTGAAGGCCATCGGCCCCGCTGCGGAACGGCTGGCCAACTCGGAAAGCCTTGAGGCCCATGGCCTTTCCGTCCGGGCACGTCTGGACAAGCTCAACAAGGGTTGAGTGACGTTACGTTTACGTCGTAGTGCTGTCGTGAAACCTTAACCTTCGGGTAAGAATTTCTAGCGTTTTTCTGCGGCGCAGCATAGTCTGTCGGCGAGGGGAGCGCTGACAGGAGTCCGAGGGAAACACGCCATGTCCCATATTGCGCAAATAGAGCTGGATGACCGCAATCTGCCGCCTCCCACCCCGGAGATCGAGCAGGAGCGGCGCGTCGCCATGTTCGATCTGATGGAGGAGAACTCCTTCACCCTGCCGAAGCGGGATGATCGCGTGGTGCCCGAAGGCCCCTACAAGGTCGGCCTGTCGATCCGTGACAGGCGGCTGGTCTTCGACGTGCAGACCGACGCGGGCGAACCGGCCGCGCAATTCCTGCTGTCGCTGGGCCCGTTCCGGCAGGTGGTGAAGGATTATTTCGCTATCTGCAAAAGCTATTTCGACGCGGTGAAGAATCTGCCGCCCGCGCAGATCGAAACCATCGACATGGCACGCCGGGGCATCCATGATGAAGGCGCGCGGGTGCTCGAAGAACGTCTCGAAGGCAAGGCCATCGTGGATCACGACACCGCGCGACGGCTGTTCACGCTGATCTGCGTGCTGCATTTCGGAGGATAACGGACCCTTGCCAGCGGAACGTCCGCAATCGGTGTTGTTCTGCTGCGACCACAACGCGGTCCGTTCCCCCATGGCCGAGGGCATCATGAAGAAGCTCTACGGTATGGATATCTACGTGCAATCCGTGGGGGTGAAGAACGATCTGGAGATCGACGGCTTCGCCATCGCCGTCTGCCAGGAGCTGGGGGTGGAGTTGTCGCGCCACCGCTCGCGGTCCTTCGAGGAGATGCAGCAATGGGGCGATGACCTGTCCTCCTTTGACCTGGTGGTCGCCCTGTCGCCCGCCAGCCAGCGGTCCGCGCTGGAGCTGACGCGCTATTTTCATCTTGACGTGGAGTACTGGCCGATCATGGATCCCACGGGCATCGGCGAGACGCGCGAGCAGAAGCTGAACGCCTACCGGCAGAGCCGGGACCAGATCATCTCGAAGCTGAAGGACCGTTTTGGTCCCCCTACAGAGGCCGCATGACCCAGATACTCCAGCGCTATTTCGATGCCTTCAACGCGGGCGATACCGATGCCATGCTCGACTGCCTGTCCGAGGATGTCCGTCACCATGTGAACGAGGGCCAGGTGCGCACCGGCAAGGCGCTCTTTGCCGAATTCAACGCCCACATGACCCGCTGCTACAAGGAACGTCTGACCGACATGGTGCTGTTCGAGGCCGAGGGCGGGCGCCGCATGGCGGCCGAGTTCGTGGTCAACGGCACCTACCTGGCGACCGACGAAGGCTTGCCCGAGGCCAAGGGCCAGACCTACCGCCTGCCGGCCGGCAGCTTCTTCGACGTGGACGAAGATGGTCTGATCTGCCGCGTGACGACCTATTACAACCTCGCGGACTGGGTGGCCCAGGTCTCCGCATGAAGGTCGAGGTCCTGACAGGGCAGGCGCTGGAGGCTGCGCTGGATGACGTAGCCCGGCTGCGCATCGAGGTCTTCCGCGCCTGGCCCTATCTCTACGACGGCGACCTGGCCTATGAACGGCGCTACCTGACCGAGTATCGGGCCGAAAGCGCCGTGGTCGTGGCCGCCGTCGACGCGGGCCGGATCGTGGGCGTCGCCACCGGCATGGCGATGGAGGCCCATGCGGAGGATTTCGCGGCAGCCTTCGCCGACCGGCCCGAGCCGCTGAACCAGATCTTCTACTGCGCCGAGTCGGTGCTGCTGCCCGAATACCGGGGCCGTGGCCTGGGGCATGCCTTCTTCGACGCGCGTGAAGCCCATGCTCGCACCTTGGGCCGCCGCTATTCCGCTTTCTGCGGGGTGCAGCGGCCAGAGGATCATCCGGCACGGCCCGCGGATTATCGGCCGCTGGACGGGTTCTGGCGCAAACGCGGCTATGAACCGCTGCCCGGCGTCGTCGCGCACTTCCGCTGGACCGACATCGGCGACAGCGAGCAGACCTCCCACCCGCTGCAATTCTGGATGAAGACCCTATGAAGATCGCCGCCGCCGCCTATCCTCTGACACGGTTCGACACCTGGGCCGATTACGAGGCCAAGCTGACCCACTGGGTGGGCGAGGCCGCAGGGCAGGGCGCCGATCTTCTGGTATTCCCTGAATACGGGGCCATGGAACTGGCGACCCTGGGCGGCGAGGCGGTCTGTGCCGACCTGGCGCGGGCGACACGGCAGGTGTCCGATGTGATGGAGGAGGCGAACCAGCTGCACCGCGATCTCTGCGCGCGATATGGCGTCCACATCCTTGGCGCCTCGGGCCCGGCGATCCGCGCCGATGGATCCATCGTGAATCGCGCGCATCTGCACACGCCCACCGGGCAGACCGGGTTCCAGGACAAGGTCGTGATGACCCTTTGGGAGCGGGACCCCTGGCAGGTCACCGGCACCGGCCCTCTGAAGGTCTTTGACACCGCCCTGGGCAAGATCGCGATCAACATCTGCTATGACAGCGAGTTCCCCCTGCAGGCCCGCGCACAGCGGGCGGCGGAGCTGCTGCTGGTGCCCTCGGCCACCGACGCGCTGGAGGGCTTCTGGCGCGTGCGCATCGGAGCCATGGCGCGCGCCCTTGAAAATCAATGCGTTGCGGTTATGTCCTCGATCATCGGTGACTTCCCCGCGCTGGATGCGGTGGATGTCAGCGTGGGCATGGGCGGCATCTTCGGCCCGCCCGACGACGGCTTCCCGCCGACGGGCGTCCTGGCCGAAGGGGTGTTGAACCAGCCCGGCTGGACCTATGCCGAGGTGGACCTGGAGGCCGTCCGCCATGTGCGAAATTCGGGCCGCGTCCGCAATCTGGCCCACTGGCATGAGCAGGCGGGTGAGGATTCCGTCGAATCCTGTCCGCTGAGGTAGATTATTTCCTTGAATTTCTGCCGATCTGCGCCCATTTACGCGTCACGGTCGCGCTCTTCGCGCGTCCCTTACTGAAAACAGGAGACCACATGGCCAAGGAAGACATTCTCGAATTCCCCGGCGTCGTGAAGGAACTCCTGCCCAATGCGACATTCCGGGTCGAGCTCGAGAACGGCCATGAAATCATCGCACATACGGCAGGCAAGATGCGCAAGAACCGCATCCGCGTTCTGGCTGGCGACAAGGTGCAGGTCGAAATGACCCCCTACGATCTGACCAAGGGTCGGATCAACTACCGCTTCAAGTGACGCCGCGCGCAGTGTGCGCGACTCACGTCCCAAACAAGAGGGCCTGACTTGAAACTCGTCCTCGGATCGGGCAGCCCCCGGCGGCTGGAGCTTCTGGCCCAGCTGGGGGTCGTTCCCGACGACATCCGCCCCCCCGACATTGATGAAACGCCCGCTAGGGCCGAGCTGCCGCGCCCCTATTGTCAGCGCATGGCCCGGGAAAAGGCGCAGGCCGTGCCTGCCGCCGAGGATGAGATCGTGCTGGTGGCCGATACCACCGTGGCCCTCGGGCGCCGCATTCTGGGCAAGCCCGCGGATGCGGGCGAGGCGGCCGCGTTCCTCTACGCCATGTCGGGCCGGCGCCACCGCGTCGTCACCGCTCTTGCGGTGAAGCGGGGCGATCAGCTCTGGCAACGCGACGTGGTGACAGCGGTGAAGATGAAGCACCTCTCGGATGACGAGGTGAACGGTTATCTCGCCACCGGCGACTGGCAGGGCAAGGCCGGGGGCTATGGCATCCAGGGGCCTGCGGGTGCCTTCGTGCCCTGGCTTCAGGGCTCCTATTCCGCGGTCATGGGTCTGCCCCTGGCCGAAACCGCCACGCTGCTGACAGCCGCCGGATGGCCGCTGTGGCAGGACAGGGAGGCCATCGCATGAAGGGCCGTCAGATCGTTCTCGACACCCGGGTGTTCCCCACGCCCGAGGGCGAGGAAACCGTGGAAATGGCCGCCCTGATCGAGGATGGCCGTCTGATGGACCTGCTGGTGGATCATCCCGCCCAGGTGGCCCCCGGCACGATCTATCGCGCCGTGGCCGACCGACCCGTGAAAGGGCAGGGGGGCATGTTCGTGACCACCCCCGACGGCGCCGCCTTCCTGCGTCAGGTCAAGGGCATCGCTCCGGGCGATGTGATGCTGGTCCAGGTCACCGGCTACCCCGAGCCGGGCAAGGCCCTGCCGGTCACCGCCAAGATCCTGTTCAAGAGCCGCTATGCCATCGTCACCCCCGGCGCGCCCGGGATGAACATCTCGCGCTCCATCAAGGACGATGACCTGCGCGATGAGCTGCAGGTGCTGGCGCATGAGTGTTTCGCCGATCACCCGGTGGCCGCGCGGGGCGCGGGGCTGATCCTGCGCTCGGTCTGTGCCGAGGCGGATCCCGAGGCCGTGGCCGAGGATATCCGCGCCATGGCCGATCTGGCCGAACAGGTGCTGGCGGATGAGGGGGCGGAGGCCGAGCTCTTGCTCGACGGCCCGTCCGCCCATGATCTCGCCCTGCGCGACTGGGAGGTGGGCGACGTGCTGGACAGCGCCGCGCTGCCCGCGAAGGAGCGCCAGAGCGCCTTCGAGCTCGCCGAGGTGCTGGAGCTGGCCGCGCCGATGTGGTCGGGCCTGTCGCTGCCGGGCGGCGGACGCGTCTTCGTCGAGGCCACCCGCGCGGCGGTCTGCGTCGATGTGAACACCGGCGGCGACAACAGCCCCGCAGCCGGGTTCAAGGCCAACCTGGCCGCCGCCCGCGAGCTGCCCCGCATCCTGCGCGTGCGGGGTCTGGGCGGCATCATCTACCTGGACCTCGCCCCCATGGGGAAGAAGGACCGCCGCCAGTTCGAAAGCGTCCTCCGTGCAGCCTTCAAGAGCGATCCGGTGGACACGGTCCTGGCCGGTTGGTCGCCCCTGGGTAACTACGAACTGCAGCGGAAACGCGCCCGGCTTCCGCTGGACCACTTTGCGGAAAGCTATGCCGATGACCTGTCCGATCTGTAACGGAAAGACCGATCCTGACTATCGCCCCTTCTGCTCGCGGCGATGCGCGGACCGCGACCTGGCGCGCTGGATGAACGGCAGCTATGCCGTGCCCTCGACCAACCCGGAGGACATCGAGGCGGCCATCGACGCGGTCGAGGAAGAGGTTGAGAAGGCGTTGAAGTCGCAGCGGTTTTCCTGAACGGTTCCGGGGTGTTGGGCGCCGTCCCGCGGCCGTTTGGGGCGTGTCGCAAGAGGGGCGCATCTTTTTGCAAAAACCCTCTGGACACTCCCGCGCCCCTCGCCTAGAACGCCTCCACCCAACGGCAAACGCCGTTCCCGTGCCCGGGTAGCTCAGGGGTAGAGCAGTGGATTGAAAATCCTCGTGTCGGTGGTTCGATTCCGCCCCCGGGCACCATTACACTCCCGTGAATCATTGGTTTCGCTTCAGCTTCTCGCTTGTACCGGGAGCCGCAGACCATTTCCTCGCCCACGTTCACCTTTCGCAAGGCTTGAATGTTCTACTTCAGCCGCCGTGTGTCCTCTCACCCTGAGGTAAACCTTGAGCGCAGCTGCGCGTTGCTGGATTTCAGCCTTGGCTATTGCGGCGGCATGGCGTGGCCCGCGAAGGTCAGGGCGTCCTGGGCGGCGGTGGAAAGGGTTTCCCGGCGATAGGCCGCAGAGACCTCGAGAGGGCCTGGGGGGCGTTCGACGATGATCCGGACCAGCTGGCCGCTCTCCAGTTCCTGCCGAACGGCAAGCTCGGGTACCAGGGCCAGGCCCATGCCGTTCACGGCAAGGCGGATCATCATGAAGAGGCTGTCGGAATGGGTGAAACGATGGTGCCGGCCAGCGCCGAATGCGGGGGTGCGGGTGCTGTCGTGGATCGGGGAGTCCCAATTGTAGCCGATGATGGGGGAGCGGGAGAGGGCCTCTTCGTCGAGCGTGTCGCCATAGCGGGACGGGGCACCGACCCATATCATGGGGAACTGTCCCACTGGCACGAGCTTCAGCTCCGGTTGCGCCGTGTCGGTCGAGAGGAAGGCGAGGTCGAGCTGGCCGGTGGTGAGATGTTTGAGCAAAGTCGCGCTCTGGTTCACTTCGATCTCCAGCCGCAGGGCCGGGTGCCGCGCTTCCATGTGGTCGACCAGCGCCATCAGCCAGGTGGCCGCCACTGGCCCGTTGGCGCCCAGCCGCAGCCGGGTTGCGCGGGACTGCGGGGCGTTCTGAAACGACAGGTCGTCTGTCAGGCGCAGCACCTGGCGTGCGTAGTCCAAAAGCTCTGCGCCCTGGGGGGTGAGGCTGAGGCCGGCATCGCGCAGCACCAGCGTCACGCCCAGCTCCTCCTCCAGTCCGCGGATCCTGGCCGAGACGGAGGGTTGCGAGATGTTCAGCGCCTCCGCCGCCTTGCGGAAGCTGCCGAGGCGATTGACCCAGTAGAAGGTGCGCAGGCTATGGATCTGCATGTTGCCCCCGATGTGATAGGAAAATTTTATCGCATGGATCAGCTATTTCAAGTGGACCAGGCCCGCGAACCTGTTGCGTGATAGGGAAAAAGAGTTGGAGATCCCATGACCTATTCCCTTGCCCCCATGCCCGTCATGATCACCGCCGACAGGCTGGAACGGCTGGCCCAGTTCGAGACCGTCCTGCTGGGGCACTTTCTGGATCGTGGGGTGATGGCGCCGGAAATCCGCCCGGTGGCGCCGGTGGCACGGCTGGTGGGCACCGCGGTGACCCTCAGTCTGCCGGGGTTCGATTCAACGCTGCTGCATCATGCGGCGGGCTTGCTGCGGCCCGGAGACGTCCTGGTGATCGACCGGCGGGGGGACCGGCGGGCGGCGTGCCTGGGCGGTGGCGTGGCCCGGGCGATCCGCAATGCCGGGGCCGCCGGGGTGGTGATCGACGGCTGCCACACCGATACGCAGGAACTGGCGGAGCTTGGCCTGCCGGTCTTCAGTTGCGGCATGGCGGTGCTGACCACGCGGTTGACCGGGCAGGGGGGCGCGATGAACCGCCCCGTGTCGGTCGGTGGCGTTCCGGTGCTGGCGGGGGATGCGATCCTGGCTGACGACCTGGGCGTCGTGAGCTTGCATGCAGCAGAGCTGGACGGTGTTCTGGCGAAGGCCGAGGCGCTACAGGCGCTGACCGATCGTACCATCGCCGGCGTGGCAGCTGGCCATCCCATCGGAGAGCTGTCTGGCGCCAGCAAGATGGTGGCTGCCCAGGCCGAGGAGATCGCCTGATGGCGGCGGCAGGGGCGCAAGTCGATCAGGCCTTCGCTGCCCTTGCGCCAGGGGTGCTGGGGCTGGTCTACGATTATTCCCCGCAGCCCTTCAGCCCCGACCCGGCCCGCTTCATCTTGCCCGAGGTGATCGAGGCCCGCGGCAGTGCCGAGCAGCTGGTGGCGGACTGGTGTGGCCGGGCACTTTACCGGGCCGATCCGGTGCAGGGGCGGGCGGCGCGGATGCTGCAACCCTTCGCCTGGAGCTATCACGCCGGAGAGCCCTCGCGCATCGCCGCCGACCTTGAACGGCCCGAGGTGGGCGAGGTGCGGGAGCGGCTGCTGTCCTGGGGATTGGGGCGCGGTATGACGGTGCCTCTGCACCTGCCCGGGCGCGGCTTCGCCACGCTGACGGCCTTTGTAGAGGCAGAGGTGGGGGAGGCGGCTCTGGCGCGCTTCGCGTTGATGGCCTTCGGGGTGCAGGACCGGATCGGCACGGCCACAGGGCGGGGGCCGCTGTCCCCGCGCGAGGCGGAATGTCTGGGCCATACCGCCGAAGGGCTATCGGCCAAGCAGATTGCCCATGTTCTGGGGCGGTCCGAAAGCATGGTGGTGAAGCACCTTCAGGCGGCAGCGGTCAAGCTGGGGGCGCGCAACCGCTCTCACGCGGTGGCGCTGGCCACCCGTCAGGGCTGGATCGCCTGAACCGCGCGATTGGCCGCCTCGCGCAGCAGGCCGACGTCGGAGGTGGCAGAGACCAGGGCATGGCCCCGCGCAAAGAGGTCCTGCGCCGTCTCGCCGGGCAGGCAGGCGCCCCCCAGCATCTTGCCGCTGGAACGGATCGCTGCCTCCGCCCGACGCAGAGCGTCGGCCAGTTCGGGCGAGGTGAGGTCGCCGAAGGTGCCGTAATCCGTCGTCAGGTCCAGCGGGCCGAGGAACAGCAGGTCGATGCCGGGCACGGCGGCGATCTCGGGGATCGCCTCCAGTCCCGCACGGCTTTCGATCATCACCGCCACCAGCAGCGCGTCATTTGCCCGCGCCGCGTGGTCCTCCTCGGCCCCGTAGTCCGCGGCGCGCGACACGGTGAACTGCGCCCCGCGCCGACCCAATGGCGCATAGCGCGCCGCCTCGGCGATGGCGCGGGCCTGCGCCGCGCTGCGCACGTCGGCCACCATCACCCCGTCGAAGCCCGCATCCAGCAGCGGCTTGATCGCTCCGGGCGATCCGTCGCGGGCGCGGGCCATGACGAAGGCGTCTGAGACAGAGCGGATGGCGCGCAACTCATGCAGGGCGCCGGACAGGTCAGCCGCCGCATGTTCGCGGTCGACGATCAGCAGGGGCAGCCCGGCACTGGCCATCACCTCTGCCACGTCCGGGGCGCCGAGGAAGAGAAACGCGCCTGCCAGGGGCGTGCCGCCCAGCAGGGTCAGGCGCAGGGATCTGTCGGAAGAGGACATCGCATCGCTCCGTTTTGGCGCAAGGCTAGCGGTGGCAGTGGGGCATGGCAGCCTGCAAGATCTTGCAGCTTACGTGGTCGGGGCGGGTTCGCGCAGGATCGGTGGACGGAATGAAGGAGGGCAGCATGCCGCAGGAGATGATCAGCGAAGAGGGCCATTGCCCCTTCCGGGGGCACCGGACCTGGTACCGCGTGACGGGCGACCTGCGCGCCGGGCCGCCGCCGCTGATCGTTGCCCATGGCGGGCCGGGCTGCACCCATGATTACCTCGACGCCTACCGCGCCATTGCCGAAACGGGCCGCGCCGTGGTGCATTACGACCAGCTGGGCAATGGCCGCTCCACCCACCTGCCCGAAGCGGGGGCAGAGTTCTGGACGGTGGAGCTGTTCCTTGAGGAACTCGATACGCTGCTGGATCATCTCGGTCTGCGCGACCGCTATTGTCTTCTGGGGCAAAGCTGGGGCGGGATGCTGGCAGCGGAACACGCCGTCCTTCGCCCCGCCGGGCTGAAGGGATTGATGATCGCCAATTCCCCAAGCTCCTTCCCGATCTGGGTGGAGGAGGCACTGCGCCTGCGCCGGGATCTGCCGGGCGGGGTGCATGAGGCGCTTCTGGCCCATGAGGCGACCGACGATTTCAGCCATCCCGACTACCTCGCCGCGACCGAGGTTTTCTACCGCGCCCATGTCTGTCGCATCGACCCCTGGCCGGCCGAGGTGGTGGCCACCTTCGACGCGATCGACGCCGATCCGACTGTCTATCACACCATGAACGGCCCGACCGAGTTTCACGTCATCGGCACGCTGAAGGACTGGACCATCGAGGACCGCCTGCACCGGGTCACCGCGCCGACGCTGGTGCTGACCGGACGCTATGACGAGGCGACGCCGCGCGCTGCCGAGGCCTACGCCGAGAAGATCCCCGGCGCGCAGTGGGTGATCCTCGGGCGGTCCAGCCATATGCCCCACGTCGAAGAACCCGCGCTTTGCATGCGCAGCGTTGCCAGCTTCCTGGACGAGGTGGCCGCATGACCTGCTTCGCTGCAATCCAGATGTGCTCGACGGCCGATGTCGCGGCCAACAATGCAGAGATCGACAGACTGGTCCGGCAGGCCGCCGGACAGGGCGCGCAGGTTGTCAGCCTGCCGGAAGCCGCCAACCTGCTGCTGCGCGACCAGTTTGACTACCTCGAAACTTGCCGCACCGAGGCCGAGGACCGCACGCTGGCCCTGTGCCGCGCGCTGGCGGCCGAGCTGGGGATCTGGCTGCACACCGGCTCTCTTCTCCTGCGGCAGGAGCACGGGGAGCGGATCCATAACCGGGCCCACATGATTGCTCCGGACGGGCGGATCACCGCACGCTACGACAAGCTGCATACCTTCGACGTGGCCTTGGGCGGGGCAGGGGATTTCATCGAAAGCCGCGTGGTCGCGCCCGGCGAGCGGGGCGCCATCACCTGTGACGCGGCGGGGCAGACGCTGGGGTTGGCCATCTGCTATGATCTGCGGTTTCCCTATCTTTTCCGGGCGCTGGCCAGCGCCGGGGCGGGGGTGCTGATGATCCCTGCGTCCTTCTCGCCGATCACGGGACCGCTGCATTGGGAGCCGTTGCTGAAGGCGCGCGCCATCGAAACCGGCTCTTACGTCGTGGCGGCGGCGCAATGCGGCACCCGTGACGGGGTGACGACCTTCGGCCAGTCGCGGATCATTTCCCCCCTGGGCGAGGTGCTGGCGGCCGCCGAAGATGATCCAGCGGTGATCTTGGCCGAGATCGACCCGACGCAGGTCGCGGAAACCCGTCGACGCCTGCCGGTGCTGCGCCAGACCCGCCTGCTGGAGGGTGTGAGGCATGAAACCTGACACCCCTGGTGCGGCGAGCCTTGCAATTGTTCCAAAATTGACAAGCCTCGAATTGGCGCCAATATCGGCGGCAAAGCGTCAGCCCCGACGCGCCTCGCCCGAAAATACCTGTCTGAAAGCTTCCGAATGACACCTGCCACCGCTTCCGATCCCTTGACGACCCTTGATGCACGACTGGACGGCTTGCCCGTTCGCGGGCTGCCCCCGGGCGGTTGGCGGTACGTCTTGCGGCCGGCGCACCGACCCGGCGCGCCCTTGTTGATCGCGGCCCATGGTAGCGACCGCGACCTGCGTGGTCTGTTGCATGGGTTGGACCTCGGGGGCGAGGTCAACCTGCTGCTGCCCTATTTCCCGGAAAGGGTGGAAGGGGAGGATGTGGCGGATGATTACAAGTTCCTGCGCGGCGGCAGCGCTGACTACCTGGCGCTTATGGACGCGATCCTGGAGGACGCGCTTCGACACCTCGGGCAGGCGCCCCGGGCGCTATGGCTTTTCGGATTTTCCGGTGGGGCGCAGTTCGCGCAGCGCTATGCGCTCGTCCGGGCCAGCCGCCTTGACGGGCTGATCCTGGCGGCGCCGGGCGGCGTGACATTGCTGCGCGAGGACGTGGCCTGGTGGCCCGGCCTGAAGGGGGCAGAGGCCGCCTTGGGCGAAGCGCCGGACCTTGCAGGGCTGGCGCGGCTGCCCACGTCGATCCTGATCGGCGCCGAGGATCGCGCGGCGGGGCTGGTGTCCCGCGCACCGGGCACCCGCTTCGGCTCTGCCGATGCCGACCTTGCGGGGCTGTCGCGCCAGGACAAGGCACGCAGCCTGAGGGACGACCTGGCGGCCCATGGCACCCCGGTCACCTACACCGAAATTGCCGGCGTGGGGCACAAGCTTGCCCCCTGCGCCGGGGCCGCTGCGCAGATCCTGCGCGGCTGGCTGGACGAAACCCAAGACGCAAGCCAACCTCAGACCACCAACAGGAGTGAAACATGACCCGTTACTGGATCGCCGGGGCCGCGGCCCTGCTGACCGCCGGCGCCGTTCAGGCGCAGGACGTCCCCGCTGGCTACCCCGCCGACTACGCAGAACTGATCGCCCAGGCCAGGACCGAAGGGGCGCTGCTGATCTACACCAACCTGTCCAACACCAACCTCGGCCCGGTGGTGGAGGCCTTCAACGAGGCCTATCCGGACATCGAGGTGCAGTCGGTGGAGATGGGCCCCTCGGAGGCCTTCTCCCGCTACGAGGCGGAGATCGGCACCGGTGTCGACAGTGCGGACCTGGTCATTGCCAACTCGATCCCCGACTGGATCCGCGCGGTCGAGGCCGGCACCCTGGCCGACTACGTCTCGCCCGAGCAGGCAAACCTGCCGGCCTGGTCCTACCCTGAGCCCGGCCTCTACACCTTCTCGGCCGACCCGATGGTGACGATCTACAACAAGATCACCGTCCCGGAGGAACTGCAGGTCAGCTCCATGCAGCAGTACTTCGAGAACATCGTGGCCCACCCGGAGATTTTCGAGGGCAAGGTTGGCACCTATGACGGGCGCTACGCCTTCGGCGGCTCCATCGGTTACGCCTTCGCCAAGTTCCACGGCGATGCGGCTTGGGATTGGTTCGCCTCCGCTGGTCCGTTGACCCGTCCGGGCGGCGGCGCAGGCGGGATGATCGAACGCACGCTGACGGGTGAGCTGTCGTCCTCCTTCTTCGTGTCCGGCCCGGTGGTCTTCGGCAAGCTTGATGACGGTATCGGCCAGGTGCTGGGCTGGACCTTCCCCTCGGACGGGACGCCGGTCTTCCTGCGCGGTATGGGCATCACCGCCGAGGCCCCGCATGGTGCAGCGGCGCGGGTCTTCCTGGACTTCGTTCTGTCGGAGGCCGGCCAGTACGGCGTGGCGGCAGGTAAGCTGACCGCCTATCGCCCCGGCGTCACGCCCGAGGGCGAAACCGCCTTCTCGCTGGATGACGTGCTTGCGGCCATCGGCGGCGAGGAGAACCTGATCCTGGTCGACTATGATCCCGAGATGGTCGCGAACTTCGAGGCCTTCAACGCCCGTTGGGGCGACGCCTTCAAGATGTGACCTGAAGGGACCGGCGCACCGCTCCCCGCGCCGGTCCCGACCTGAAAGGAAGTTTCCATGGCCCACCTGTCCCTGACCGGGTCCGACCCGGCCCCGGGCGCCGCGCCGCCCTACGATCGCGCCCGACTGGCGCAATGGCTGATCTTCGCGATCACGGCCGCGCTGATGTTGGCGCCCGCGCTGCCGATCCTGCTGCAGGTCTTCGTCGACCGACCGCTCTATTCCGATGGCTGGCAGTTCACGCTGGACAACATCGGCCAGCTGGTCCGCGATGAGCGGATCGGCCGCATCGCCCTGACCACCGGCCTTTTCGCGCTGTTCAGCGTGGTGATCGCCGAAGTGCTGGGCATTGCCGCGGCCCTGCTGATCGGGCGCACCGACATGCCGGGGCGCAAGATCATGGGCGATGTGCTGATGTGGCCGCTCTACCTGTCGCACCTCATCTTCGCCCTAGGCTGGGTAGTGATGTACGGCCCCTCTGGCTTCATCACGCAGTCGATCACCCAGCAGGTGGGCGGCGGCACGCCGTGGAACCTCTATTCCATCGCCGGCATGGCCGTCGTGGCCGGCGTCAGCCAGGCGCCGCTGGCCTATCTCTACTGCCTCTACGGCGCGGTGCGTTCGGTCGACTCGACGCTGGAAAGCGCGGCCCGCACCGTTGGGGCAGGACCCCTGCAGGTGTTGCGCAAGGTCACGCTGCCACTGATGATCCCGTCGATCATCACCTCCACGGCGCTGAACCTGGTCATCGCGGTGGAAACCCTGTCGATCCCTCTGTTCCTGGCCCGGCCGGCCCGCATCGACACCCTCTCGACCTTTCTCTACGGCGAGGGCATTGCGGCCTCGAACCCGAACCACGGACTGGTGGCAGCCTCTTCCCTGCTGCTGATGGCTCTGGTCGGATCGACCCTGATCGTGCAGCGCATCCTGCTGCGCCAAGGCCACCGCTATGAAACGGTGAAGGGCAAGGGCACGCGCCCGATGACGCTCAGCCTTGGCCGGTTGCGCTGGCCGCTGGCGGCGGTCTTTGCCACGCTGCTGCTGGCCACGGTCGTCGTGCCGGTGGCGGGGATCATCCTGCGCGCCTTCACCTCCTTCCTGTCGCCGCTGGTGCCGGTCACCCAGGTGCTGACGCTCAACAACTTCGCCAAGCTCTTCGCGGATGAGGCGAATGTGCGGGCGATCTGGAACACGGTTGAAATCTCGCTTCTGTCGGCCAGCCTCGGGACCGTGCTGGCGGTGGCCGTCGCCCTGGTGATCCAACGCTCGGACTTCCGCTGGTCCGGCTCGCTGGAGGCGCTGGCCTATTCGCCGCGTATCATTCCGGGCATGATCACCGGCCTCGGCGTCTTCTACGCCGCGGTGATCCTGCCGCCGATGGGCTGGTTGCGGGGCAACATCGGGATCATCGTCGTGGCCTATGTGATGGCGACACTGCCGCTGGCCCTGGGCGTCATCCAGCCCGCCATCGTGCAGATCGGTCGTGACCTGGACAAGGCCGCCCGCACTGTCGGTGCCGACTGGCTTGGTGCCATGCGGATCGTGCTGCTGCCGCTCCTGAAACCCGCTCTGCTGGGCAGCTTCATCCTGCTCTTCGTGTTCCACCTGAAGTCCTACATCATCGCCATCTTCCTGATGGCCCCGGGGCTGGAGGTCATGGGCGTGTCGATGCTGTCCCTCTGGACCAACGGGGACGTGGGGCCGCTGGCTGCCTTCGCCTCCTTCCAGATCGTGCTGATCGCTGTGCTGCTGATCCTCGCCCGCGTCCTCTTCAAGGTTAAGATCTATGACTGAACTCGTTCTCACCGACCTGTCGCGCCGCTATGGTCCGGCGCTGGCCATCGACGGCATCAACCTGACCGTGCAGGAGGGGGAGTTCCTGACCCTCCTCGGGCCCTCGGGCTGCGGCAAGTCCACGACGCTGGCCTCCATCGCAGGGCTCGATCAGCCCACGGGCGGGCGTATCACCTTTGGCAGCCGCGTGTTGGCAGATGCGGAAACCGGCGCCTACCTGCCGCCAGAGGCGCGCGGCTTCGGCGTGGTGTTCCAAAGCTACGCACTCTGGCCGCACCTGTCGGTGGAAGACAACGTCGGCATGGCGCTGAAGCTGCGCAAGGTTCCTGGGGCCGAACGGGCGAATCGCGTCGCCGATGCGTTGGAGCTGGTGGAACTGGGCGCCTTGGCCAAGCGCTATCCAGGTGAGCTGTCAGGCGGGCAGCAGCAACGTGTGGCCCTGGCCCGCGCCATCGTCTTCCGCCCGCCGCTGCTGCTGCTGGACGAGCCGCTGTCGAACCTCGACGCGCAGCTGCGCCAGCAGGCGCGGGTCTGGCTGAAGGACATCCAGCGGGAACTGGGCCTGACCACGATCTATGTCACCCACGATCAGGACGAGGCCCTGGCCATGTCCGACCGCATCGTCGTCATGCGCGGTGGCAAGGTGGTGCAACTGGGCACCCCGCAGGAGATCTGGCGCGCGCCGCGCCACCCCTTCGCGGCCAGTTTCATCGGCAACGCCAACCTGCTCCAGGTCTCCGGCCCGGCAGTCCCCGAGGCTGGCCCTTGCGAGGTCACGCTGAGCGACGGCCAGCTGATCCGCGCCCATACGCCGGAAGCCCAGCTGGCGCCCGGTGCGCAGCTTCTGGCAGTGCGTCCGCATCTGGTCAGTTGCGAACCGCTTGAAAATGCGTCTGAACTCAAAGTGGAGTTCGGGGCCGAGAGCTACCTGGGAGATCATTTCGAGCAGGAGGCCCATGTGGCCGGCACGTCGATCCGGCTGAGCGTCGAGACGCCGCAGCCGCGCGGCGCCGGGCGTATCTGGATCCGGGAACAGGATGCGGTGGTCTTCGCCGCCGATAAGTAGAGGGCAGGGGCGTGAGCAAGTCAGACACCATCGTCTCCGCGGACGTGACGGAGCGACTGCGCAACGACATCCTGCTGGGCGCGCTGCGCCCGGGGGAATGGCTGCGCCAGATCGATCTTCAGGACCGCTACAAGTGCACACGCGCCTCGGCGCGGTCGGCCCTGGCGACGCTGGCGGCAGGGCAGATGGTGGAGCACGTCCCCAACCGTGGTTTCCGCGTGGTGCAGCCCTCTGCCGAGGTGCGCGCAGAGATTACCGAGGTGCGGCTGTTGCTGGAACTTCCGGCGGCGGAAGCGATCATCGCCACTGCCACCGCGCAGGACGTGGCCCGCATTCAGGAGGCTGCAGAAGCCTTCGACGCGGGGGTGGATCAGGTGACCTACCCGGAGATGCGGGCCCTCAACCACGCCTTCCATCGCGCCCTGGTCGCGCCGCTGGCCAACGGCCTGCTGGCCGATACGATCAACGATCTGCGCGAACGGGATCTTCCGGGTGACTGGTCCAGCTGGTCCGTTGGCGCCAACGTCCGCCGGTCGAGCCAGGATCACCTTGATATGGCGAGAGCGGTTGCATCTCGTGATGTGGAGGCGCTCCGGCAGTTGATACGACAGCATCTGACCCGGTGGCAGGATCCTTCATAAGGGCGTGTCTTGCAGAGGCTTGGTGCACAGGAACAACGTGGACATGCACCTGATCGTGCCGCAGCCAATATGGACGAAAGCTCTCGGCCAGATCCGGTCACTGGCGCCCAGTGGATCGAGTGGCCGTAGCCAGTCCGTAGCGGCCATCGGTGCCGGGTGTGGCAAAGGTGGCAAAGGTCCACAAGGAGCCCAAAGGGGCCCTTCACGATGGGGTGGAGCAGCGATATAGCGATCCCATGCAGCGCAATCGCTATCACCATCTGGGCTGGTTTCACGGCATCGAACTATTCGAAGCCTCATTCAGCAATCAGACTTTCGCCCGCCACGCGCATGAAGGCTTTGCCATCGGTGCGATCGGAGAGGGCGCGGGTGGATACCAATGCCGGGGGGAAAGCATGGTGCTGCCTGCCGGCTCGCTTTCACTCATGAACCCCGATGAGCCCCATACCGGCCGCGCAGCGGCAGATCGTGTGCGATACAATATGCTCTATGCCCCGGAGGCCGCGGTGCGCGCAGTGCTGGGGCTGCGTGACTTGCGGGGCTTTGCAGAGATCGCTCCGCAGGATCGAGGGTTGCGGGTGACGAGGGCACTGGCGCGGTTGTCGCGGTCCCTCAACAGCCCGACAGAAATTGCTGGCCGACTGGAGGCCGAAGAGGCCGTGCATGCGGTGCTGGCACAGGCTTTCGCGCATTACGGCGGGGCCGAATTGCGGCAGTCGGGCCGTGAACCCGCTGCCATTCGCACCCTGCTGGAGCGGATCGAGGCCGGTGTCGCGGATGGCGAGAGCCTGAGCCTGTCCGTTCTGGCCGAGCAGGTGGGTTTAAACCCGTCCTACCTGATCCGCAGCACGACCCGCGCCACCGGCCTGACACCACATGGCCACGTGCTGCGGGCGCGCGTCGACCTGGCACGCCGCTTGCTGCTGGACGGTACACCTGCCGCCGAGGCAGCCATTGCTGCCGGGTTCTGCGATCAGGCGCATCTGATCCGGCAGTTCCGCCGCCACTACGGTGTGACGCCGGGCGCTCTGATCCGGCACTGAAGGTCAATTTCGTCCAATCCCGCATGGCAACCGGTGTGACATGGCAGGTCCCAAAAAAGGATCCAGCTATGTCCCAGAAACCTGTTCTCATTTTGGATGAGGCCCTGCCCACCGGGCTGAAGGCCAATTTCGCCGCCGTCCTGGGCATGAGCCTGGGGCAACTGCGCCCCGATCTGGTCGGTGCCGCCACGACCACACAGGACGGTCAGGTGCTGGGCGGGATCACGACGGTTGCGCTTCCGGTCCTCGGGGCCTCAGCGGCCGACCTGCCGACGCTCTTTGCCGCTGCGGCTGGCCTTCCGCTGCGGCTGGCCTATATGCGCGCGGCCTTCGAGGCCCGCGACTATGCGGACTATTCCGCCCGTATCGCCGCAGCGCCACTGGCGGGTCACGCGCCGCAGGCGATCCTGCTGGCCGGACCTCGAAAGGCTGTGGACCGGATCTGCGGCAGCCTGCCGTTGGTGCGCTGATGCCGCCGCTGGAGACGCTTCTGGCCATGTGTGGCTTTGCGCTGGCGTCCTCTGCGACGCCGGGGCCGGTCAACATCATCGGCGCAATGACGGGCGCGAGGCATGGAGCGTTCCGGGCGCTGCGCTTTGTCGGCGGTGCGACTGCCAGCTTCCTCGCGCTGCTTGTGATTGTCGGAAGCGGGATGATGATCGGAACCGAGTGGGTTCTGGCACTGGCACGGCCGATGACCCTTGCTGGCTCCGCCTATCTCTTGTGGATGGCATGGGGGCTGCTTCGGGGCGGTGGTGGACACCCTGCGGACAGCGCCCCCGGGATTCCCGGCTTCTGGTCCGGAGTCGTGGTTCAGGGTCTTAACCCGAAAGCCTGGCTTGCGGTGTTCTCATCCCTCTCGACCTTCGTGCTGCCACTGGAGGATCGCACCACCGGAATGGCCGTTTTCACCATCCTGTTCGGCGCGATCTGCTGGTTGTCCCTGGCCGCTTGGGCATGGGGCGGAGCTCGGATCGGGCAAAGCCAGATGCGTCTGTTCAACCGCGTCATGGCACTGATCCTCGCTGTGTCGGTCGCGTGGATGCTGGTGCAAACCGTACCCTAACTGTCCGCTGTCCGCTCAGCAGTCCGTGGTGCCAGGCGCAGCATGCCGCCAAGCACCGACACGAAGGGTGGAAAGCTGCCGCTTGCTGCGTTGCGCCCGGGCGTCTGCCGTGCGGACGAAGCTGCGATCCAAATTTCGGAACAGTGCAAGCCAAGCAAAACTGTGCTTTACGATCGTTCCGTCATCATCCTGTCGTGAGCCCCATTTATGCCCGTCCGCATCTCCCATTTTTCATTGCTGGTCCCGGATTACGACACAGCTCTCAATTTCTTCCGCAGCATTGGTTTTGAGTGCCGGGAGGATACCGATCTTGGAAACGGGAAACGATGGGTGCGGATCGCCCCCCCAGGCGCAGAAACCGAGATTTTGCTCGCCCGTGCTGCCGAAGATCGACAGTCCAGGTCTATCGGAGAGCAGGGCGGTGGACGTGTCTGGCTTTTCCTGGAAACCGAAGATTTCGCAGGTGACTACGAGCGTCTTAAAGCAGCAAACGTAGAGTTCGAAACGCTGCCGCGCGATGAACCTTACGGGCGTGTCGTCGTCTGGAAGGACCCGTGGGGGAATCGTTGGGATCTGATCGAGTATGCTCGTCCTGACCGGCGCGGAACAGGCAACTGAGGGCTCGGAGCAGACTTGCGGCATCGCGGCGTGATACGATTTCACGCCGGCATCGGATGGGCGATGAGGTGGTATGAGGCGGATCGCAGGACACGTCATGCCTGCTGCCGACCTTCCCGTCCTCCGTGCCCGTCGTCCAGCTTGGAACAGGGGCCGTACCAACGGCCGGAAACGTCGCGGCTGCGATCTCATCAGGCTGAAGGTTGCGGACGTCTACGCTGCCGGCCAAGCCTAGGAGCGGAATTCGATCACGCAGAGCAAGACCAGTCGGCGCGCTCGCTTCGAGATCGCTGCCGGGACCCGGAACTCCTTGGCCACCTGGCTCGAAGATCCACTGATGGTCGGATCTGAGCACCTTTGGCCGGGACGCTTTCATGACAGCCAGTCTTTCGCCACACGGCAAACCGAAAAGGCCGGCGCCCCGACGGGGGCACCGGCCTTGCGGGTCACTGGCCTTGCGGGCGGGGCGTCAGTCGCCTGGCGTGGCTGCGCCCCGGCGGCGGTCGGGCACCTTGCGGTCGCGGTATTTCACCGTCAGTTCCAGCGGCACGTCGTTCTCATCATAGATGCCGATCATCACCCCGCGCCGGCCTGACTTCGAACGCATCGCCTCCAGCTGTTCGGCGCTGCGGGTGGTGCGCTGCGCGGTGCGCCGCGCCCAGCGGAAGAGCTTCTCGTACATGGCATCGACGACCTCGGCATGGGCCGGATCTTCGCCCAGATCGACCAGCTCGTCCGGGTCGGTTTCCATGTCGAAGAGGATCGGGCGGAAGCCGCCCTCGAAATGCACCAGCTTCCAGCGTTTGTCGGCCACCATGAACATCACCGCGTCGCGCACCGACAGGTCGAAGCGGGCGGCGATGGGAGAGGCGGAGTAGTCGTATTCGCAGATCACGAAATCCCGCCTGGTGTCCGTCGCGGTGCCATGCAGCAGTGGCAGCAGGCTTTCCCCTTCGAGGATGTGATCGGCGACCTTTCCGCCCGCCACCTCGACAAAGGTCGGCGCCAGGTCGATGCATTCCACCAGTGCGTCCGACACGGTGCCGCGGGTCGCATCGGCGGCCGGCGAGGGGTCATAGACGATCATCGGCACCTTCACCGAGGCGTTCTGGAAGAACATCTTCTCTCCCATCCAGTGATCGCCCAGGAAATCCCCGTGGTCGGAGGTGACGACGATCATCGTGTCCTCCATCCGACCCGTCCGTTCGAGATAGGCGAACAGCTCCCCCATCTGGTCGTCGCATTGCTTGATCAGGCCCATATAGGCCTGCACCACCGGGTTGCGCACCTCATCGCGGGAGAAGGCGCGGCCCACGGGGGCGTCCATGAAGGCCTTCATCACCTCATGCGCCTCGCGGTATTCCGCGTCGGACCGGATCGCGGGGATCACGTCCTGGGGGCCGAACATGTCGTGATAGGGGGCGGGCACCACGTAGGGCCAGTGCGGCTTGATGTAGCTGAGGTGACAGCACCAGGGCCCGGCACCGCTGGCCTGCGCCTGGTCGATCCATTCGATCGCGCGGCGGGTCAGGTAGGGGGTCTCGCTGTCCTCCTCGGCGATGTTCGCCTCCTGGTCGGAGTTCTTCAGGAACCAGCCGGACAGCACGTTGCCCTCTGCATCGCGGCCCGAGTTGGCGAAGTCGTGCCAGGGGTTGTCGCTGTCGTAGCCCTTGGCGCGCAGGTAGTCGTTGTAGCGCGCGGCACCGCCTTCGTCGTAAAGACCGTCGGGGCCTTCGGGGCGCATGCCGTCGTCGCGTTCCACCACGTCGAAGCCGCATTCGGCGACGCGCACGCCGATCAGGCTGTCGGGCTCGATCCCCAGCCGGGCCATGCCCTCGGCATCGGCGCGCATATGGGTCTTGCCGATCAGGTGGCACGACATGCCGGCGGCGCGCAGGTGATCGCCCATGGTCAGCTCGCCCACCTTCAGCGGGATGCCGTTCCAGCTGGCGCCGTGGGAATGCACGTAGCGACCGGTGTAGGTCGACATGCGGGACGAGCCGCAGATCGGCGACTGGATATAGGCCCGGTCGAAGCGCACGCCCTTCGCCGCAAGCCGGTCGAGGTGCGGGGTCTTAAGATGCGGATGGCCGTAGCAGCTGAGGTAATCCCACCGCAGCTGGTCGAACATGATGAAGAGGATATTGCGGGTCTCGGGCACGTCATCGTCCTTCGTCTGGGGCGCCCGGCCCCCGCGCGGGGACCGGGCCGTCGGTGTCACTCTGCAGGGCGCAGCGCGTCGGGGATCGTCATCCCGATCTCTTCGTAATAGCGCAGGGCGCCGGGGTGCAGCGGCAGGTTCAGGTCCTGCAGGGCGATCTCCAGCTGGATGTTGCGCAGCCAGGGGGCGTTTTCCTGCATCTCGGCCACGCCGTCCCAGAAGGCCTTGGTGATCTCGTAGACCGCATCGGCCGGCACGTGCTGCCCGGCGCCGATGCCGACGGTGGAGCCAAGGGTCTGCACCGCCGCCTCGTTCACCTGGTTGTCGCCGTAGGTGCCGGCCTCGATGGTGCCGAGCGTGCCGCCGGGACGGTTCAGGATCGCCTGCACGGGGGGCTTCGCCATCTGCTCCTCGGTCAGGCCGAGGAAGCGGATCTTGCGCCCCAGGGCGAACTGCTGGATGACGGGCGAGGGCGCGTTGGTGGAGTTTACGTAGACATCCAGCCGGCCATCCTGGAAGGCCTGCGCAGCGGCGTCCCAGCCCAGGCGGGCCTGTTCGAAGTCCTCGCCCGGCACAAGCCCCGTGGCCCCTTCGACCACGCGCTGCATGATCGTCGTGGCGCCGCCGCCCGGCGGGCCGAGGAAGACGGTCTTGCCCGCCAGATCGTCCAGCGAGGTGATGCCGGAATCCGCGTAGGTGGTGATGTGGTAAAGGCCCAGGGGGAAAGCGAATACGGCGCGCAGGTTCCCGCTCAGCTCCGGCGCCTGGGGCACCTTGGCGTACATCGCCGCGCCCTCCTGCATGAAGGCATGGACGCTGGCCGACCACATGAAGAAATCGAGCTGGCCGGCGCCCGCTTCCAGCGCGTGCTGGGTGGCAGAGCCGGTGGCGTTGACCTGGATCTCCACGTCATCCAGCCGGTCGCCCACGATCTGGGCTGCCGTGCTCATCACCAGGTAGGGTGACGAGCCGGGGCCGAGCGTGGCCATGGTGTAGAACTCCTTGGCCTGGGCCACGGGGGCCGTGGCCAGGGCGAGGGTCAGCCCGAGGGCCGCTTTCAGTGTGCTCATGTCTTATCCTCCCTGATCGACGTGAGGTGGTGAGGCAGGGCGCTAGGGCGCCTCTGCGGGGATGGTATCGGCCCGCTCCGGGGCGGGGGCGTCGTCGCTGTCGCGCAGGCGGCCCTGCCAGTCGCGCCAGACCAGCGCCAGCGCCACGAGGGTGCAGGCCGCCTCGACCCAGATCATCGGCACCAGCACGCCCAGGCCCAGGGCAAAGCGCAGTGCGCGCTCCGGAGCGCCCAGCCGGGCCGAGGCATAGCCGGAGAAGCCGGTGGAGAAGAGCCAGATGGTCAGCGTCAGTCGCAGGCAGACCCAGGCCAGGCCCGCCCAGGTGAAACCGGTGACGAGGCTGAGCGAGGGGTTGTAGACCAGCACGAAGGGAATGATGAACCCGATCAGCGCGATGCGGCAGGCGTCCACACCGATGGCCACCGGGTTGGCCTTCGCGATCGGCGCGGCGGCGAAGGCCGCGATGGCCACCGGGGGCGTGATGGAGCTCAGCACGCCGAAGTAGACGACGAAGAGATGCGCGATGACCACCGGCACGCCCATCATCTGGATGGCCGGCCCCATGACCAGGATCACGATCAGGTAGGCCGGCACCGTTGGCATGCCCATGCCCAGCACCAGCGAGCCCAGCATCATCATGACCAGCGACAGGAACAGCGAGTCGCCCGAGATGTCCTGGATGATCCCGGCAAAGCGCAGGCCGAGCCCGGTCATGTTCATCACCCCGATGACGATGCCGATGGCCGCCACGGCGATCAGGATCTGCGCGGCGGCCAGTCCGCCCTGTCGCAGCCCCTCCAGGATGACCTGCGGGCTGCGGCGTACCTCGGGGTTCAGCACGAAGCCCAGCCCGATGGCCGAGATCACCGCCCAGAAACCCGCCATGGCCGGCGAGCGGCCCGAGATCATGATCGCCAGCATCAGCGCCAGCGGCAGCAGGAAGCACAGCGACATACGCCAGTCGTGCCCCGTCAGTACCGGCAGCTCGCGCCGGGGGATGGGGCGGATGTCGCGCGACACCGCCTCCAGGTGGACGGCGACGAAAAGCGAGGCGTAGTAGAACAGCGCCGGCAGCAGGGCCGCGAGGCAGATGGTCAGGTAGGGGATGCCGGTCACGTCCGACATGATGAAGGCCACCGCGCCCATGATCGGCGGCATGAACTGCCCGCCGGAGGAGGCCGCGGCCTCCACGCCCCCGGCATAGCGCGCCGGGAAGCCGCGCTTGACGATCATCGGGATGGTCATGACCCCGGTGCCCACCACGTTGCCGGAGACGGAGCCCGACATGGTGCCGAAGACCCCGCTGGCGGCGATGGCCGCATGGGCCGGCCCGCCCCGCATCCGCCCCGTGGCGGCGAAGGCGAAACGCAGCAGCACGGGGCCCGCGCCGACGGCTTCCAGGATGGCGCCGAAGACGATGAAGACCAGGATCAGCGTGGTAACCACCGACAGGGGCCGCCCGAAGACGCCGTCGAAGGAATACCAGATCACCTGCATCACCTGCTGCAGGGAATAGCCGCCATGTTCGAAGATCCAGGGCAGGTAGCGCCCGTACAGCGCATAGGCCACCGCCAGCAGGCAGACGACCACCAGCGGCAGGCCGAAGGCGCGGCGGGTCAGCTCCATCAGCACGACGACCCCGGCGACGCCGATGGCGATATCGGACGGCTGGAAGAAGTAGAGGCCGATCTCCAGCGCCTCGCCGATGGCCGCGTAGCGCTGCATCGCCACGCCGAGCGCCGCCAGCAGCACGAGGTCCAGCGCGATCATCCACGGCTTGTCCTGCTCCAGCCGTAGCTGGATTCGCGACACCAGCAGGACGCCGGCCGCCAGGGTGAAACTGCCAATGCGCAGCAGGGTCTCGCTGGTGCCGCCGAAGCCCGCGATCCAGACCCCGGCCAGCGCCAGCGCGACCGCGCCGATCCAGGCCAAAGACGCCACTGCCCGCCCCAGGGGGCGCGGTTTGGGGGTGCTTTCCATGATATCCTCCCTTGGCATGTCCTCCCCGACATGCACTGTCCGGAGGTTCCCCCAAGTCAGTTCGCCTTGAAAGGGAAATGCGGACGTGTTTCACTTGGTGAAACGTCGGCAGGGCGCCGGCGTGCCCCTGACCGGGGCGGGGAGGAGCCGCTTGAAACGTATTGAGAGCCTGCGGCGCGGCCTGAGCGTGATGGACCTGCTGCAGGGCAGCGGGCCGCTGAGCCTGGCCGAGTTGGCGCGGCAGAGCGGGTTGGCCAAGGCCACGCTGCTGCGCATCCTGCTGACGCTGGAGGAGGCGGGGCATGCGCGGCGCGGACTGGCCGACGGGTTGTGGCATCCGGGCGCACAAGGCGTCCACGGACCGGCGCCGGAACGGCGTCTGGCGCAGATTTCCGGCCCGCCGCTGGACCGGCTGTGCCAGAAGGTGCTCTGGCCCTCGGACGTCGGCGTCTACGACACGCGCACGATCCGCGTGCTGGAAACCTCGCGCCGCATGTCGCCCTTCCTGGTCAACCGGGTGGTCAACTACGGCATACATGTCCTGCCCTCGGCCATGGGCCGCGCTATCCTCGCCTGGAGCCCGGAGGCGGAGCGGGAGGCGATCCTGGACGACCTGCGGAAAAGCGACGAACCGCACGACCGCCTGGCGGCCCATCCCGACAAGGTGGCCCAGCTGATCGAGGAGACCCGCGCCCGCGGCTATGCCACGCGCCACCCGGGCTATTTCGTCAACGTCCGGCGGGAGGCGCTGGTGTCCGCCATCGCCGTGCCGGTGCTTTCGCAGGGCCGGGTGATCGCGGCGGTAAACCTGTCCTGGGTCCTCAGTGCCCAGTCCGAAGCCGAGTTCGCTACCGCCCATCTGGAGGCTCTGCGGGATGTGGCGCAGGAGATCGCCTCGGCCTGGGAAGAGGGGCAGGGGGCGCCTGCCGGCTGAGCGGCGGAGGGGGTGATTGCACCTACCGGTGCGGGCGATAGACTGCGCCCGGGTCCGGACGGCGGGCCGCGCAGGGAGTGCACCATGCTGATACATGCCGGAGCCGATCGCAGCGTCTCGGTCGATCTGCGCCTGGCGGTCTGGCTGGCCCTGGCTGCGGGCGCCGTGAATGCCGCGGGGTTCCGCGCCCTGGGCTATTTCTCCGCCAACATGACGGGCAACGTGTCGACGCTGTCGGACATGCTGGCCCTGGGTCGGATCGGCACCGCGCTCTGGTTCTTCCTGCTGGTGCTGGCCTTCGTCCTGGGGGCCTTCGTTTCTGGCCTGCTGATCGAGGCGGGGCATCGGCGGCGCATCCGGGGCATCTATGCCTTCAGCATCCTGCTGGAGGCGGCGCTGCTGGTGGTGCTGGCGCTGATGGATCTCTACTGGTCCGTGGCCTTTGCCGGGCACGTGATGCTGATCGGTCTCAGCGCGCTGATGGGGTTGCAGAACGCGGCCACCACGCGGATTTCCGACGGGCGGGTGCGCACCAGCCATGTCTCGGGTATCGCCACAGACATCGGGCTGGAACTGGCCGCCCTGGCCAGCCCCGGCGCGGCCCCCCATGACACCCGCCGCCTGGTCGCGGCCCGGCTGGGGTTGCACCTGGCGACCCTGTTGGCCTTCTTCGGCGGTGGTCTGGCGGGCGTCTGGGGTTATGAGCTGACGGGCCCCGTGGTCTTCCTCGCCGTGGCGCTGCTGCTGTTCGCGCTGGCGGTGCCGCAACTGCGGCGCAGCTTCGCGCCCGAGGGCTGAGGCGTCCCGAACTGCCGCGTCGGGTTTTCCTTTTCCTTCCGGGCCCGTTTCCGGCAGCATGGTTGCCATATTTCCCAATGACCGGAGCCGCCCCGTGCCGACACCTGCCTCTTCCCCGATCTCCGATGCGCCCGAGCTCTGCCGCCTGTCCGCCGCCGAGCTGACCGAGGCCTATGCGGCCCGCCGTCTGTCTCCGGTCGAGGTGACGCGCGCCGCATTGGCCCGTGCGGAAGAGGTGCAGGGAAGGTTCAACGCCTTCACCCGGCTGGAGGCCGAAAGCGCCCTGGCTTCCGCTGTCGAGGCCGAGCGGCGCTGGCAGGCGGGCACGCCCCTGTCGCCCATCGACGGGGTGCCCGGGACGCTGAAGAACCTGGTGGCGACGCAAGGATGGCCGCTGACCCATGGCAGCACCTTGCTGGACGACACGCCGGCGACCGAGGATGCCCCCTGCGTCGCCCGGCTGCGCGCCGCCGGCATGGTCTTCATCGGCCAGACGACGATGCCCGAGTTCGGCTGGAAGGCGGTGACGGACAGCGCCCGCGACGGGGTGACCCTGAACCCCTGGGACCCGGCGCTGACGCCGGGCGGGTCGTCGGGCGGGGCGGCGGTGGCCGCCGCCACGGGCGCAGGCGTGCTGCATCTCGGCACGGATGGGGGCGGCTCAATCCGCATTCCGGCGGCCTTCACCGGCACATCCGGGATCAAACCCACCTTTGGCCGCGTGCCCGCCGCGCCTCCGTCGCCCTATGGTACCATGGCCCATATCGGCCCCATGGCTCGCCGGGTGGAGGACGTGGAGGCGATGCTGGCCGCCCTGTCGGGACGTGACCGCCGGGACTGGTATCAGGGCGCAGGGGTCCTGCCGCCGCTCGACCCGGTGACGGCGCGCCCGGAAACCCTGCGCATCGGGGTCTGGTCCGCCCCGCCGCGCGGGGCCGTGGATCCCGAGGTCGCCGCCTCCCTCAGTACCGCGAGCGCCCGCCTTGCGGCGGCCGGCGCCGTCGTGGAGGAGGTGACCCTGCCCATGGCGGATGAGCTTTACGACATCGCCACCTGCCTGTGGTTCAGCGGAGCCCGCGTCAGGCTGGAAAGCTTCGGCCCGCTGGGGGACCTGCCGCGCGACCGGCTCGACCCGGGCCTTCTGGCGGTGGCCGAGCAGGCGGGCGGCTGGAGCACCTCCGACTACATCCGGGCCATGGGGCGCCGGGCGGCCTTCGGCGCGCAGATGGATCGGCTGATGGAAGACTATGACCTGCTCATCGCCCCGGGCTGCGCCGTGCTGCCCTTCGCCGCCGGGCAGGAGGTGCCGCCGGACAGCGGGTTGACGCGCTGGTACGACTGGGCGGGCTTCAGCTATCCCATCAACCTGTCGCAACAGCCCGCCGCCGTGGTGCCCGCCGGGCCGAGCGAGGCGGGGCTGCCCCTGTCGCTGCAGATCATCGGCGCGCGTGGCGCGGATGCGGACGTGCTGGCCCTGGCGCGCTGGTGGCAGGATCTCGATCCGGCGCATTGCCCGTGAGCTTGGGCGGGGAGGGGGCGCTGCCCCCTTTGAGCCCTCGCGGGCTCAATTCCCCCCGGTATATTTCCGGCCAACAAATGGACAGGGGCGAGGCGCCCCGGCTGCAAGGGGCGCGCTTCGGGGCGCTGATCCGTGACGTCAGGGCGTTGCAAGGGGGCCGTGGGAGGTGCAGTCTGGAGTGAACCGGGCGGGGCGCGCTGCCGCCGCCTTGCGATGCGGCGTGAGGTGGCGAAAAACGGCGATCTGATGCCGCTTGCCATTGGTTTTACCGCTAACATTGGCTATGCAGCCAGCGACGACAGCTTTCGGCGAGGGAACGATGAAACTGGTTGCTGATGTGGGCGGAACCAACGTGCGCTTCGCGCTGGCCGAGGGGGCGCGGATCCTGCCGCAGACCATCCGGGCCTTCCGCAACGATGATTTCGCCACCTTCTATGCCGCGGCCGATCACTACCTGGCCGAGGCCGCGCCCGGAGCGCTGGACCGGGTGTGTGTGGCCGTGGCCGGCCCGGTGACAGGGGATCATGCCCGGCTGACCAACCGCGACTGGTCCTTCCAGATCGAGCGGCTGATCGAGAACTACGCGCCGGAGGCGCGCCTGATCAACGATCTTGAGGCTCTGGGCTACTCCGTGCCGTCCCTGTCGGCCGATGGCGTGCGGATGGTGACCGAGGGTACGCCGGCCTGGGGCAACCAGGCGCTGGTCGCGGGGATCGGCACCGGGTTCAACGTCAGTCCCGTGGTGATCCGTGACGACGGCCCCGTGGTCCCCAAGGCCGAGATGGGCCATGTGCAGCTGGCCGCCCGTATCCACGAGGCGGTGTCGGCGCGGGCCAAGGGAGCCGCGCATGGATTCGAGACGGTCGAACACCTGTTCTCGGGGCGCGGGTTCGAACGGCTGTGGCACCTGTCCACCGGTCGTAGCGAGACGCCCGCCAAGCTGATGGGATCGGACGACGCCGAGATGGTGGATCACGTGATCTTCTACGCCGGGCTGATGGCCATGCTGGCGCAGGACCTGACCCTGGCCTTCCTGCCGGGGCAGGGGATCCATTTCGCCGGCGGCGTCGCGCGCGCCGTGCTGCAAAACGGCGGCGGCCCGGCCTTTGCCGAGGCCTATGGCCGACCGCTGGCGCTGGACACCGCCTGGCACGTGCCGGTGAAGCTGATCCTAGATGACACCGCCGCCCTGGCGGGCTGCGCCGCGGCCTGAGATTCCTTTGCGGGCGTCCGGGAGGGCGCCCGACGTCCTTCGTACGCTGGCATCCTCCGAGCGCGCTGCCGGACCTCCGCAGAGGCAAGCAAACCGTAGAGCGATGGTCTGTACGGTGGCGACAGTCTAAGCCTTTGAGAAAAAGTGGTAGCCCGTAGGGGAATCGAACCCCTCTTTCCAGGTTGAAAACCTGGCGTCCTAACCGATAGACGAACGGGCCACGGGACGGTTCAGGGCGCGGGACGCTACGAACCTATGTCGCACAAGTCGCTGCTGTGCCACCTTATTCCGACGTGACCTCTTTCTGCGAAGAGGGGCGGAGGGTGGTAGCCCGTAGGGGAATCGAACCCCTCTTTCCAGGTTGAAAACCTGGCGTCCTAACCGATAGACGAACGGGCCACGGGACGGTTCAGGGCGCGGGACGCTACGAACCTATGTCGCACAAGTCGCTGCTGTGCCACCTTATTCCGACGTGACCTCTTTCTGCGAAGAGGGGCGGAGGGTGGTAGCCCGTAGGGGAATCGAACCCCTCTTTCCAGGTTGAAAACCTGGCGTCCTAACCGATAGACGAACGGGCCGCGCTTGGCGTGAGGCGGTTTCTATGAAATGGCGTGTCCCACTGCAAGGGGTTTTTTCACCTGCAAGTGACTTTTTTGGACCGCCCGCCGCCACCGCGCGATCTGCGCCGCAAGTCCCTGTCTTGATTTATTTTTCCGAGGCGGGCGCGGCGTCTTCCAGGCGCAGCTGCACGCTGCGGCGGCCACCCCAGTCGTTGATCTCCAGCCGGCCGGCCAGGTGGAAGCTCTGGCCGCCGTGGGACTCCAGCGCCGGACCCAGCGGGCCGTCAAAGGCGCCGAAGCTGATCGCCTCGATCCGGCCGCCCATGCCGTCGGAAAAGGCGATCTTCAGGTGGTTTTCCCCGACCCGCTTGGCGAAGGAGATCCGTTGCGCGGGGAAGGCAAAGCGGGGGGCAGGGGCGGCGGCGCCGTAGGGGCCGGCGGCCTCCAACTGGGCCACCAGTTCCGGGGTCGCGGCGCCGGGCATCAGCAGGCCGTCGACCTTCAGGTCCGCCGGGCCGGCAGTGCCCGCGCCCTGCTTCTCCAAAAGCTCGGTCAGCCGCGCCATGGCCGGTTCCAGCTGCTCGCGCGTCACGGTCAGGCCCGCCGCCATCTTGTGCCCGCCGCCCTTCACCAGCAGCCCTTCGGCGGCCAGTTTCTGGATCGAGGCCCCCAGATCGACGCCGGAGACCGAGCGGCCCGAGCCCTTGCCCTCGTCCCCGTCGAAGCCGATGACGACGGCGGGGCGGTTGGTGGCCTCCTTCAGGCGCGAGGCGACGATGCCGACGACGCCGGGGTGCCAGCCCTCTCCCGCGGCCCAGACCAGCGGGGCGTCCAGCCCGCGCGCCTCGGCCTGGGCCATGGCGTAGGCGCGCACCTCGGCCTCGATTTCGCGCCGTTCGGCGTTCAGCGCGTCGAGACGTTCGGCCATGGCCTTGGCCTCCAGCGGGTTGTCGGTGGCCAGGAGGCGCGCGCCCAGGTCTGCGGCCCCGATGCGGCCGCCGGCGTTGACCCGGGGACCTAGCAGGAAGCCCAGGTGATAGGCCGCCGGCGCCGTGGTCAGGCGCGCCACGTCGGACAGGGCGACCAGCCCGGGCCTTTCGCGCCGCGCCATGATCTTCAGCCCCTGGCGCACCAGCGCGCGGTTCACCCCCAGCAGGGGGGCCACGTCGGCCACGGTGGCCAGGGCCACAAGGTCCAGCATCCCCATCAGGTCCGGCCCCGCCGTTCCGTCCGCGCGCATCTGGCGGTTGGCCTCCACCAGCATCAGGAAGACCACGGCGGCGGCACAGAGATGCGCCAGCGCCCCGTCCTCATCCTGTCGGTTGGGGTTCACCACGGCCACGCAGTCGGGCAGGGTTTCACCGCCCAGGTGGTGGTCGAGGATCACCACGTCACATCCCGCGGCTGCGACAGGGTCGTGGCTGAGCGTGCCGCAGTCGACGCAGAGGATCAGGTCGTGATTGCGTCCCAGCTCCTGCATGGCAGGCACGTTGGGGCCATAGCCCTCGTCGATGCGATCGGGAATGTAGAGGGTCGCCTGTCGGCCCATGGCGCGCAGCCAGTCGATCAGCAGGGCGGCGGAAGAGCCGCCGTCGACGTCGTAGTCGGCGAAGATGGCGATGCGTTCGCCGCCCTTCACCGCGCGCAGGAAGCGGGCGGCGGCGGTTTCCATGTCCTGCAGGCTGCGCGGATCGGGCAGCAGCGCGCCCAGTTTCGGGTCGAGGAAGGCCTCGGTCTGGCCGGGTTCGACGCCGCGGCGCGCCAGCACGCGGGCCAGCGGATCGGGCAGGTGATCGGTCTGCACGATGGCTTCGGACAGGCGTTCGATCTCCGGCCCCGGGCCGACCCAGCGGCGGCCGGTGAGGGAGCGTGAGACGTCGAGAAAATCCATGTCCTGGCCTTCCGCAGCGGAGGTGGCGCCCTGCGCCTGGTCACCGGGGCGGGCAGTGCCCCGCGCCCCGGTGTCGGTCCCGGCGCAGGGGCGGGTCAGACGGTTTCGATACGCAGGGCGACCGGTTCGCCCTCGACCACGCCGGTGCCGGCCATTCCGGTGATCGCCAGGTCCAATGCCGCGCGCTGGGTCTTGTGGGTGACGATCAGCACCGGCGCGCCGGCACCTTCGTGATCGTACTGGCGCATGCGATGGATCGAGACGCCGGATTCGCCCAGGACCGAGGCCACCTTGGCCAGCGCGCCCGGTTTGTCCTGCAGCGTCAGGCGCAGGTAGTAGGGGGCGGGCGTGTTGGACTGGGCGCCGTCGACTTCGCGCAGGGTCCCGGCCGGCTGGCCGAAGACAGGCAGGCGGAAGCCGCGCGCCACGTCGCAGATGTCTGATAGCACGGCCGAGGCGGTCGGGCCTTCGCCCGCGCCCGCGCCGCGCAGCACGATCTGGCCCACGGCGTCGCCTTCCAGCACGACCATGTTGGTGCCGCCGTCCAGCTGGCCCAGGGGGCTGCTGGCGGGCACCAGGCAGGGCGCCATGCGCTGTTCCAGCCCGCGGCCGGTCATCTGGCTGACCCCCAGAAGCTTGATCTTGAAGCCCATGTCGGCGGCGGCGCGGATGTCGTCCAGGGTGATGCGCTGGATACCCTCCAGCTCCATCTTGTCGAAGGCGACGCGGGTGCCGAAGGCCACCGAGGCCAGCAGCGCCAGCTTGTGGCCCGCGTCGATGCCGCCCACGTCGAGGTTCGGATCGGCCTCCAGGTAGCCCAGCTTGTTGGCCTCCTCGAAGAGGGTGTTGTAGCCCGAGCCGGTCGCCTCCATCCGCGTCAGGATGTAGTTGCAGGTGCCGTTCATCACGCCCATGACGCGGGTGATGTTGTTGCCTGCCAGGCCTTCGGTCAGGGCCTTGACCACCGGGATGCCGCCCGCAACGGCGGCTTCGAAGCGGATCACGCGGCCCGCGGCCTCGGCCGTCTCGGCCAGTTCCTGGCCGTGGATCGCCAGCATCGCCTTGTTGGCGGTCACCACGTCCTTGCCGGCGGCCAGCGCCGCTTCGGTCGCGGCCTTGGCGGGCCCGTCGGAGCCGCCCATCAGTTCCACGAAGATGTCCACGTCATCGCGCTGTGCCAGGGCGACGGGATCGTCTTCCCAGGCGTAGTCGTCCAGCGACACGCCGCGGTCCTTGCTGCGGTTGCGGGCGGAAACGGCGGTAACGGTGATCTCGCGCCCGGTGCGGGCGGTCAGCATCGCGGCCTCCTTGCGCAGGATCTTCAACACGCCGATGCCGACGGTGCCGAGGCCGGCAATCCCCAGTCGCAGGGGTTGAGGGCGCAAGCTGTCGCTCATGTGGTCTCTCCAGAATTCGTGCAAGGCTATTGCTGCAAGGGCCTACCGCCTTCGCGGTGACCTTGCAACGCGACTCTGCGCCTGTCGGCCCAGACAGGCCCTGTCGGGGTCCACACGGACGGCGGAGGCGATGTCAGGTGTCGAATTCCCGAGCGCGCAGGGCGTCGGCGCGGCGGCGCAGCAGGGCGGCGCGGGCGGCCAGCGCCGCCTCGGGGTTGCTCTGGGGTTCCGCGGCCTCGGGCGCCTGGGCCAGCAGTTCTGCCGTGGCCATCAGGTCGGGGTAGGGCTGATCCGCGACCGCCGCCTCCTGGCGGGCAACATCCGGGGTGCGGGTGCAGGCCGTGGCGGAGACGAGCAGGACCGCCGCGGTGGCGGTCAGCAGGCAGCGGGGGAGGGCAGCGGGACGACGGGTCATGGCCAAGAAGTGCCCCAGGGCGCCTGTCTTGGCAAGTCTCGGCTGCGGGCGCGGGCGGCTTTGCCGTCGCGCCGGGCGCCCGGAGCCTCCGTGGCCCGGTTTTTCCTTGCCGGGTCCGCACGGCGGGGTAGAAGGGGGCATGACCCGAACCGTCGGATCCACTGCCGCCGACACTGGCGCCCGGCTGCGCCAGGCGGCGCTGCAACTTTTTGCGCGCCATGGCTATGCTGCCGTCTCCATGCGCCAGATCGCCGCCGAGATCGGCGTGCAGGTCGGCGGGCTCTACAATCACATCCCCGACAAGCAGACCCTGCTGTTCCGCCTTCTGTCGGAACACATGGCCGAGCTGCTGGAGGCGGTGGAGGCGGCCGAGATCCCGGCGGAGCCGCTGCCGGCGCTGGAAGCCTTCACCCGCTTTCACATCCGCCACCACGCGGCCCGGCCCGAGCAGGTCTTCATCTCCTACATGGAGCTGCGCAACCTCAGCCCCGAAAACTTTGCCCTGCTGGAGGCGCAGCGCCAAGACTACGAGGCCCGGCTGAGTGCCATCCTGGAGCGCGGCGCGGCTGCGGGCGTCATGCAGGTGGAGGATGCGCGCATGGCGACCATGGCGATCATCGCCATGCTGACGGGGGTGAACACCTGGTTCCGGGAAACGGGCCGGCTGAGCCTGGGGCAGGTCGAGGAAGTCTACTGGGGCATGGTCCGCCGCATGGTGGCGGCCTGAGCCGGGCGGGGCTGGAAAACGAGCCGGAAACCGGGTCGTCAACGGGCTGTAAGCCGCGTAGAAGCGGTGAAACAGCTGCAAAGAGGAAAACCCACGTGGAGCCATCCCAGCAAAGCCCGGTCCTGGCCAGCCTCGCCGTCGGCGCGGGGCGCAAGTATGTCGGTCTTCTGGTCACCGGCGCCCTGGCGGTGGCCCTGGCCTGGCTGGCCCTGTCGCCGCAGCCCGCACCCTTCGGGATGCGCCTGCTGCTGCTGGCCCTGGCGGCTGCGGAAAGCTTCGTGACCTGGCGCCTCTACCGCGCGACGCAGCTGCGGCTGGAGTTGACCGAAGCGGGCCTGCGCGACAGCTCGGGCGAGATGCTGGCGGCGATGGAGGATATCGCGGCGGTGGATCGCGGCCTTTTCGCCTTCAAGCCGTCGAACGGTTTCCTGCTGCGGCTGAAGACGCCGGGGCGGCGCCGCTTCCGTCCCGGGCTCTACTGGCAGTTCGGGCGCCGTCTGGGCGTCGGAGGGCTGGTGCATGGCGCCGAGGCCAAGCAGATGGCGGATACCCTGGCGCTGATCCTGGCGCAGCGGGACGGCGAGGCGGACTAGCGCCGGCCAACCGGGCGACGGCTGAGGGCGTGCTTTGCCGCCGGATGCGGACCCTTCACGAGTTGGTGTCGGCGTACCTCAGCACGGGCGCGAACCGCGGGCGCGTGTAGACGAAGCTATGCAGGTTGATGTCGTTCAATTCGAGGATCGAGAAGCTCATCTTGTACGTATACCAGGTCTCGACCAGGATCAGCTCATCCATGTCGGCAACCATCGGCAGGCGGTCGTCCCAGTCGGATACATCCGTGGTCGTCAGGCTCTGCTTGTCGCCCCGGGCCCGAGACCAGACCACTTCGTAGCGTTCCCGATCCGCGTTGTACTTGATCGAACTGACGCGCACGGCATTGTCGCGTTCGACCGCCATGAGGTAATCGAACAGCTTCTTGGTGTTGTCGATATAGGTCGGCGTGATGTTCTCGGTCTCGCGCGCGAGCATGTCCGAGATCACGTAGGCGGCCTTCTGGTGCTGGGTGTTCACGCGGTACATGTCGAAGAAGACGAACATCGCCACATAGGTCCAGACGACCAGCGGGAACATGATCAGGAACTCGACGGTGACGACCCCGTCCTCGTCGCGCCGGAAACGGCGAAGATATGCGCGCAGCCCCGGCTTCATGGTTCGTTCACATAGGCGGAAATGGCGTACATCACAGCGTCCCCGTTGGCATCCTTGCCGAAGTTGCGGCCCAGGCCGGCATTGGGGAAGATCGGCGTGAACTTCAGGCAGGCGCGCAGCAGCATCAGCTCGTTGGCCTGACCATTGGTGAAGGTGCGCACCGGGTTTACCTCCTCGGCGCGGTCGACGCAGTCCAGGCCTTCGGGCAGCGTCGAATAGGACCGCAGGTCGATCGGCATCATCTCCAGCTTCAGCGCATTGTCGCAATCGGGCAGGTAGCCGCCCGAGTAGTCGCAGATCAGCTCCTTGATCGTGTCGTGGTCCACGTCTTCGGTCAGGCCGATCTGCAGGTCGCGCACCACCAGGTTGAGCCCCTGTTCCAGCAGTGTTTGCCGCACGGTCAGCATGCCCAGTTCGACCGTCGACATGAACATGGTCACGAAGATCGGGAACAGGATGACGAACTCGACCGTCACGTTGCCGTCCTCGCGCCGGCGGAAGCGGCGGAGGTTCAGGCGCAGGCGCCGCAGGATATGGGAGGGGCGGGCCATTCTCAGTTCGTCAGGTGCAGCGCGTTGAGCTGGCGGGCGATGGAGGCGAAGGCCTCCTGGATCTCCAGACCTTCGACTCGGTAGAAGTGCGCGGGCGAAGAGGCGCATTCCTCCATCTCGTTGGCGCCGTTGTTCGAGACCTCGAAGCCGATGGTCCAGATGATGACGCCCTTTTCCTTGGCCGCGTCACAGACGCGTTGCAGGTAGGTGTTGCCCTGATTGTAGGTGTAGGCGTCTTCGTAGAAGTAATCGTCGAGCCTGTAGTCCATGTCGTTGGTCACGTTGAACAGCGGGTTGCGGGCCCAGAAGGCCCGCATGTCAGGCGTCTCGTAGACCTCCGGCTTCAGGCGGCGGGTCCGCACGTTCACGCCGTCGGTCATCAGCACGATGGTCTTCAGGGCGCCCGCGCCCCAATTCTGGGGGCGCCCGTCGAAGTCCTGATCAACCAGCCCGTCGTCAACCATGTCGGCGATCACCGGCTGGAAGGCCGGGTCGAGCAGGCCGGCGGCCCATTTCATGCCCAGGTGGATCGAGGTGTTCTGGCGCGGGCGCATGTCGCTGATCTGGTCCTTCAGCGCCGTGGCGTTCTGGCTGAAGGGCGTGATCCGCTCATAGCTCTCCTGCGGGCAGCCGGGGTCACTGATCAGACCGCTGCTGCTGTACGAGCCGACGGAGAAATGCGGGAACTGGATATGGAAGCTGGTCGGGGAGATCTCCGTCGTGTCGAAGTCGGCCGAGTTGAATTCCATGCAATGGGAATAGCCCTGCAACTGCAGCACGTTGAGACGGCTGAGGATCTCGGGACCGGCGTTCACCTGGCTGGTGTAGGGCACGATCGAAAGCGACACGGTACCAAGGGTGTCCTCGGAAATCACGGTGTCGACGAATTCCTTGGCCGCGTCACGCATCCGCGAGATCCGCTGGTTCGACCGCATGGAGCCGGAGATGTCGAGCACCAGGGACACCTCGGCATCACCGATGGATTCCTCGGCCGTGCCGCCGACGTTCACGTCGATGGTGGGCTGGCCCACGGCGGCCAGGAAGCGGGTCTGCATCGGGTTCTTGGCGACGGCCGAAACGGTGCGGTAGCCGTGACCGGCGTCGACGGTCACCGATTGCAGGTAGTCGCTCATGCCGGCCTTGGCGAAATAGTCGCGCACCACCTCTTCGGGGTCGAGATCGTTCTTGGTGTTGGCCGCGGCCAGCACGGCCCGGTCCAGGGTCGACTGGAGCTTGGCACGTTCGTACTCGTGGCGCATGAAATCGACGCCCATGCCGCCCAGAAGAAGCGTGACCAGCAGGAAGAACACGACAAGCGGGATCATTGCACCCGATTCGGAGCGCCCGAAGGAACGCAGCCTTCGGCGCAGTCGTGCCGCGACGCGGCTGTCGCAAAGCGATGTCGCAAGGTCGATCATGGTCAATTTCCCTACCCGCGCCTTATGGGGTGGCGCTTTGAGTCCTTATTCTCCTAGGCGTGGAAAACGGCGGAAATTGGGCGGTATTGGGGATCCTGCAGGCCATTCGGGCCCTTTGGTGTGCAAGGGAGCCGAAGGGGAGCGGGGCGGGCGCATCGCCTTCAGAACGCGCCTCGGCCCGGAAAGGCACTGGGCCATGCCGTTGGGGTGCCGGATCCGCGCGGCAGAAAACTGGTAGCGCGGAGGCACGTTATTAATTGACGGATCATCGTTGGGCGTCAGATTGGTGCCTACCGGGGGCCTTGGCTCCCGGGCACGGCAATCATGGGAGGAGCGTCATGCAACCGATCAAGGAGCCGGGTTTCCGCCGCAGCGTGGACCTGATGTTCAACCGCGCCGTCGCGCTGATGGATCTGCCCCCGGGGCTGGAGGAGAAGATCCGGGTTTGCAACGCGACCTACACCGTGCGCTTCGGCGTGCGCCTGCGCGGCCAGCTTCAGACCTTCACCGGGTATCGCTCGGTGCATTCCGAACACATGGAGCCGGTGAAGGGCGGCATCCGCTATGCGCCCAATGTCGATCAGGACGAGGTGGAGGCGCTGGCGGCGCTGATGACCTTCAAGTGCGCGCTGGTCGAGGCGCCCTTCGGCGGCTCCAAGGGCGGGCTCTGCATCGATCCGCGCGAGTACGACGAACATGAGCTGGAGCTGATCACCCGCCGCTTCGCCTATGAGCTGATCAAGCGGGACATGATCAACCCCGCTCAGAACGTGCCCGCCCCCGACATGGGCACGGGCGAGCGTGAGATGGCCTGGATGGCCGATCAATACGCCCGGATGAACACCACCGACATCAACTCCAAGGCCTGCGTCACCGGCAAGCCGCTGAACGCGGGCGGTATCGCGGGCCGGGTAGAGGCGACGGGGCGGGGCGTGCAATATGCCCTGCGCGAGTTCTTCCGCGAACCGCTGGACGTGCAGCGCGCGGGCCTCGCCGGGTCGCTGGACGGCAAGCGGGTGATCGTCCAGGGGCTGGGCAACGTGGGCTTCCACGCGGCGCATTTCCTGCAGGACGAGGATGGCGCGAAGATCATCGCGGTGATCGAGCGCGACGGCGCGCTCTATTCCGAGGACGGACTGGACGTGCGCGCGGTGCACGATTGGATCGGCACCCACGGCGGTGTCGCCGGGTTCCCCCACGCGCAGTACGTCGAGGAGGGCGCCAGCCTGCTGGAGGAGGATTGCGACATCCTGATCCCTGCCGCGCTGGAAGGGGTCATCAACCTGTCCAACGCCGAACGGATCCGCGCCAAGATGATCATCGAGGCGGCCAACGGCCCCATCACCTTCGGCGCCGACGAGGTGCTTCGGCAGAAGGGCACCGTGATCATCCCCGATCTCTATGCCAATGCCGGCGGTGTCACCGTCTCCTACTTCGAATGGGTGAAGAACCTCAGCCATATCCGCTTCGGCCGGATGCAGCGGCGCCAGGAAGAGGCGCGGCACCAGCTGATCGTGGACGAACTGGAGCGGCTGTCGGCCGACACCGGCATCGGCTGGCAGCTGTCGCCCGGCTTCAAGGAGAAATACCTGAAGGGCGCGGGGGAGCTGGAGCTGGTGCGCTCGGGCCTCGACGACACGATGCGCGGGGCGTTCCAGTCCATGCGGGAGCTGTGGCACGAGCGGTCGGACGTGGAGGACCTGCGCACGGCGGGCTTCCTGGTGTCGATCAACCGCGTGGCCGCTGCCTATCGCGCCAAGGGGCTGTGAGCCGCGCGGACGGCGGTCAGGCTGCCAGGGATCAGGCGGCCAGTGATCAGGCAGACTGGCGGTAGCGGACCACGCATTGGTCCAGGAAATGCTCCACCGGGCCTTTCCAGGTGCCGCTGGTCAGCTCCGGCCGTCCCAGATGCAGGACGGCGACGGGCTTGCGCCCGGTCAGGGCGGTCAGATCCTCGACCGCCTCGGCCGGGTATTGGCTGCCGTTGGAGGTCAGTACGAAGGCCACGCGCTCGGGCAGATCCGGGCGGGTCTCAAGCCATTGCCGCAGGGGGCGTGCCCCGCGTCCCTGCCAGACCGGTGCGCCGAGGATCAGCAGGTCGCTGCGGTCCCAGGGCTGGTCGGGCACGTCGACGGTCAGGGCCCCGGAGAAAAGGGCGAAAAGCCCGGATTTCATTCGAGACCAGACGCCGTCCTCGCCGGCGCTCGCCTCGATCTCATGCAACTGCGCGCCCAGAGCCCAGGCCAGTTCCTCCCCGATCTTCAGGGTGGCCCCATCGTCGCAGTAAACCAGAATACGGCACGTCATCCGAACATCCCCCAGCCCGTCACACGAAGTGTGTCAACGGCGTGACGGCTTGTCATCTCTGCGCTTTCCGCAGTGCAGAAAGGAGATGCGATTAGGCGGCGGACCGGCGGAGTTTGACGAAAAATTCAGCAATTTCGCGCGGCGGATTGCACCAGCGCCCCGAAGCGGCTTAGCTCGGCCCGACGTAAGAAGGAGCGAGAGATGCGGTTTTCCGGGCTGCGTGTCCTGAAGGAGGGACTCACCGGCAATCGGGGGTGGGGGCCGCACTGGCGCGACCCGGCGCCGAAACCGGCCTATGACATCGTCATCATTGGCGGAGGCGGCCACGGTCTGGCGACGGCCTTCTATCTCGCCAAGGAACACGGGCTGCGCAACGTCGCGGTTCTGGAGAAAGGCTATCTCGGCGGCGGCAACGTCGGGCGCAACACCACCATCGTGCGCGCCAACTACTTCCTGCCCGGCAATTCCGAGTTCTATTCCCATTCCCTGAAACTCTGGGAAGGGCTGGAGCAGGAGCTGAACTACAACGTGATGCATTCGCAGCGCGGCCTCATCAACCTGTTCCATTCCGACGGGCAACGCGATGCGGCGGCGCGGCGTGGCAATGCGATGATCAACCAGGGCGACGATGCGGAACTGCTGGACCGCGAGGGCGTGCGCCGCCTGCTTCCTTACCTCGATTACGACCAGGGGCGGTTCCCGATCTACGGCGGCCTCTACCACCGGCGCGGCGGCACGGCGCGGCACGATGCGGTGGCCTGGGGCTTTGCCCGTGGCGCCTCTGATCGCGGTGTCGACCTGATCCAGAACTGCGAGGTGACGGGGATCGACGTCGAAGGCGGGCAGGTGACCGGCGTGCAGACCTCACGCGGGGCGATCCGGGCGCGCAAGGTGGCCATCGTCACCGCCGGGCGCTCGGGCCAGGTGGCGGCCATGGCCGGGATGCGCCTGCCGATCGAAAGCCACATCCTGCAGGCCTTCGTGACCGAGGGGCTGAAGCCCGTTCTCGACAACGTGGTGACCTTCGGCATGGGGCATTTCTACATCAGCCAGTCGGACAAGGGCGGGCTGGTCTTCGGCGGCGACCTGGACATGTACCCGTCCTATGCGCAGCGCGGCAACCTGCCCACGGCGGAGCATGTGATGGAGGCCGGAATGGCCCTGATGCCGATGATTGGCAAGGCACGGGTGCTGCGCAGCTGGGGGGGCATCATGGACATGACCCCCGACGGATCCCCCATCATCGACCGGACCGACATCGGCGGTCTCTACCTCGATTGCGGCTGGTGCTACGGCGGGTTCAAGGCGGTGCCGGGCTCCGGCTACGCCTTGGCGCATCTGCTGGCCACCGACCGGCCGCATGACAGCGCCACGGGCTTCCGGCTGGACCGGTTCCGCGACGGCGTGGGCCTGATGGACGAAGAGGGCACCGGTGCGCAACACAACCTACACTGACGGCCCGGCACCGATCCGCCCGGGAAAGAGGAGCGCGGCATGAGACTGACCTGTCCCCTGTGCGGCGAACGCGACCTGCGGGAATTCACCTATCGCGGCGCGGCCCTGGCCCGCCCCGAGGGGGAGGCCTGGGGCGACGACTGGCACGACTACATCCACCTGCGCGACAACCCGGCGGGCGAAAGCCGCGAATACTGGGCCCATTCGACGGGCTGCGCGGCGGTCTTGCTGGTGACACGCGACACCCGCACCCATGAGGTGCTGGGCAGCGCACTGGCCAAGGGGGGCGGGGCATGAGGCTTTCCACCGGCGGGCAGATCGACCGCTCGCGCCCGCTCGACTTCCGCTTCGACGGCGTGGCCTACTCCGGCTACCACGGCGATACCCTGGCCTCGGCCCTGATGGCGAACGGGCTGAAGGTCGTGGGGCGCAGTTTCAAGTACCACCGCCCGCGCGGCATCTTCAGCGCCGGCAGCGAGGAACCGAACGCCCTGGTGATCCTGGGCGCAGGGGCGCGGGCTGAACCCAACGTGCGCGCCACCATGCAGGAGCTGTTTGCCGGCCTTGAGGCGCGCAGCCAGAACCGCTGGCCCTCGCTGGACTGGGACGTGATGGAGGTGAACGACCTTGTCGCCGACTTCCTCGGCGCGGGGTTTTACTACAAGACCTTCATGTGGCCGAAGGCCTTCTGGGAAAAGCTGTATGAGCCGGTGATCCGTCGCGCCGCCGGACTGGGCGCCCTGTCGGGGCAGGCCGACCCGGATGCCAACGAAAAGGCCTTCGCTCATTGCGACCTGCTGGTGATCGGCGCGGGGCCCGCCGGTCTGATGGCCGCTTTGCAGGCAGGCGAGGCCGGGGTCGACGTGATCCTGTGTGACGAGGACCGAACCCCGGGCGGCAGCCTTCTGTCCTCCACCGAGGACGTGGACGGCATGGCCGCGCCCGACTGGGCCGCCGAGGCCGTGGCGCGGCTGGAGGCGATGCCCAACGTGCGGATCATGACCCGGACCACCGTCACCGGCGTCTATGACGGCGGCACCTATGGCGCGCTGGAACGGGTGGGTCGGCACCTGCAACACCGTCCCGGACCACTGCCTGTAGATTGCTTCTGGCGGATCGTGGCGAAACGCGCCGTGCTGGCCGCCGGGGCGCTGGAGCGTCCGGTGGCCTTCCAGGACAACGACCGGCCCGGCGTCATGCTGTCCAGCGCCTTGCGGGCCTACGTGAACCGCTATGCCGTGGCGCCGGGCAGTTCGGTCACCGTCTTCGGCAACAACGACGACGCGCATCGCACCGCCCGCGACCTGCTGGCCGCAGGCGTTCATGTGGCCGGCCTGATCGACGCGCGGCACGAGGCGACGACGGACCTCGACCTGCCGTTCTACCCCGGTGCCGTGGTCAGCCGCGTGACCGGGCGCATGGGGCTGGAAACGGTGTCGCTGCGCACCCACAAGGGCGAGGTGAAGCTGCAAAGCGACTGCCTGGCGGTCTCCGGCGGCTGGAACCCCTCGCTGCACCTGACCTGTCACCTGAACGGGCGACCGGTTTGGGACGAGGGCATCGCCTCCTTCCTGCCCGCGCCCGAAGGCATGCCGGGGCTGATCCCGGCGGGCGGCGCGGCTGGGCACTTCCCGACCTGGGAGGCGCTGGAGTCGGGCCGCGCAGCGGCCGCCCGCGCGCTGGAGGAAATGGGCCATGCAGTGCCCCACCAGAAGGTGCCGGAGGCCGAGGGCGCGCCCTACAGCGTGAAGGCCCTGTGGCATGTCCCCGGCAAGGGTCGCGCCTGGCTGGACCTGGCCAATGACGTGACGGTCAAGGATGTGCGCACGGCGGCCTCCGAGAACTTCCGCTCGGTCGAGCATATGAAGCGTTACACCACGCAGGGGATGGCGCCGGACCAGGGCAAGACCTCGAACCTGTCGGCCATGGCGGTGCTGGGCGACGCGACGGGCCGCGACGTGGCCCAGACCGGCATTACCACCTATCGCCCGCCTTACGTGCCGGTGCCAATCGCCGCCATGGGCGCGGGGGGCAAGGGCAGGGGATTTGCCCCGGAACGGCTGACCACCAGCCATGGCCGCAGTCTGGCGATGAACGCGCCGATGATCGAGGCGGGCCTGTGGTATCGTCCCAGCTATTTCCCCCGCGCGGGCGAAAAGACCTGGCGCCAGAGCTGCGACCGCGAGGTGAGCATGGTGCGCCAGTCGGTGGGCATCGCCGATGTGTCGACCCTGGGCAAGATCGACATCCAGGGGCGCGACGCGGGTGCCTTCCTCGACTTCGTCTATGCCAACACCTTCTCCACGCTGAAGGAGGGGCGGGTGCGCTATGGCCTGATGCTGCGCGAGGATGGGCATGTGATGGACGATGGCACCACCGCGCGCCTCGGCCCGCAGCATTACCTGATGACCACCACCACCGCGGCGGCGGGCGAGGTGATGGGCCACCTGGAATTCGCCGCCCAGGTGCTGCGCCCCGACTGGGACGTGCGCCTGATCTCGGTGACCGAACAATGGGCGCAGTTCGCCGTTGCCGGGCCGCAGTCCCGCGCCTTGCTGGAGGAGGTGCTGGGCCGCGATCTGGGGTCCGACGTGCTGCCCTTCATGGGCTGGATGCCGGTCACCATCGGCGATGTCGGGGGACGGCTCTTCCGCATCTCCTTCTCCGGTGAACTGGCCTATGAGCTTGCGTTGCCTGCGCGCTACGGCGAAAGCCTGTTCACCCAGCTGGTCAAACGGGCCGAGGCGCGGGGTGGCGGCGCCTACGGGATGGAGGCGCTGAACGTGCTGCGGATCGAGAAGGGGCTGCTGACCCATGCCGAGCTGCACGGGCGCACCACGGCCTTCGACCTGGGGCTGGATCGGATGATGTCGCGCAAGAAGGCCTTCATCGGCCAGGCGGGGGCGTCGCGTCCCGGGCTGTTGGCCGAGGACCGCGAACGGCTGGTCGGCCTGCGCCCTGTCGGCGCGGTGCAGATGATCCCGGCCGGCGCTTTCCTCTTCAACGAAGGCGACGAGGCGGTGCGCGAGAGCGCCCAGGGCTATGTCACCTCCACCGCCTTTTCGCCGACCCTGGGGCATACCGTGGCGCTCGGCTTCCTGAAATCCGGCCCCGACCGGATCGGAGAGCGGATCCGCATGGTGGATCACCTGCGCGGCGTCGTGACGCTCTGCGAGGTTTGTGAGCCCTGTTTCCTGGACCCGGAAGGGGAGAGACCCCGTGCCTGAGCTGACCCTGATCGCCCAGAACGCCCTGCCGCAGGGCGTCGTGACCACCCTGGCCGGCACCCGGATCGAGGTTCTGCCGATGCGCCGCCTGACGGCGCTGATGCCCGGCCCCGATGCGGGGCCCCTGGCCGAGGCGCTGATGGCGCAGCATGGGCTGGGCCTGCCCGCGCCCGGCGCGGTCGAACATGCGGAGCAGGCCGAATGCCTGTGGTTCGGCATGGGGCAGTACCTGCTGGTCGGCCCGGCCCCCGCGCCCGGCCTGGCGGAGGCCGCCACCCTGACGGATCAGTCTGACGCCTGGGCCACGGTCCTGCTGGAGGGGCCGGCGGCGCGCGACGTGCTGGCGCGGCTCTGCCCGCTGGACCTGCGCGCGCGGGCCTTCGCGCCAGGAGCCACCGCCCGGACAGAGCTGGCCCACATGGCCGCCTCGGTCACCCGCACCGGCCCGGATGGCTTCCGTGTGATGGTCTTCCGCTCCATGGCGGAAACGCTGCTGCATGAGCTGCGCGCGGCGCTGGAGGCGGTCGCGGCACGCGGCATGGTCTGAACAACGGGCGCGTGGCGTGGTGCTGTCCCTCGGGGCATCTGGACTCCGCCGCGCGCAGAGACGATATTCCGGCCATGAAGCTGGACCCTTCTTTCCTCGACGAACTTCGCAACCGCATCTCCCTGACCCAGGTGGTCGGGCGCAAGGTGCTGTGGGACAATCGGAAATCCATTCCGTCCAAGGGGGATATGTGGGCGCCGTGCCCCTTCCACCACGAGAAGACCGCCTCCTTCCACGTCGATGACCGCAAGGGATTCTACTACTGCTTCGGCTGCCACGAAAAAGGCGACGCCATCTCCTTCGTGCGCAAGACCGAGAACGTGGAGTTCATGGAGGCGATCGAGATCCTCGCCCGCGAGGCCGGCATGCCGCTGCCCGAACGCGATCCGCAGGCGGCGAAGAAGGCCGAGAAGCGCGCCTCGCTGACCGACGTGATGGAAGAGGCGGTGAAGTTCTTCGCGATGTCGCTGCGCGGCGGGGGCGGGCGGGATGCCTCTGCCTACCTGCCGAAACGGGGCCTGGACGAGGCCGCGCGGGGGCGCTGGAACCTCGGATTCGCGCCGGATGCCTGGCAGGGCCTGTGGGATCACCTGATTGGTAAAGGTGTGAAGCCTGACGATATCCTGGCCTGTGGCCTGGCCAAGCCGTCGAACAAGGGCGGCAAGCCCTATGACACCTTCCGCAACCGCATCATGTTCCCGATCCGCGACACCCGTGGCCGCTGCATCGCCTTCGGCGGCCGGGCCATGGATCCGAATGACAACGCGAAATACCTGAACTCGCCGGAAACTGTGCTCTTCGACAAGGGGCGCACCCTTTACAACCATGGGCCTGCGCGCGAGGCCGTGGGTAAGGGCCAGCCGCTGATCGTGGCCGAAGGCTACATGGACGTGATCGCCCTGTCGGAGGCCGGGTTCGGCGGCGCGGTGGCGCCCCTGGGCACGGCGGTGACCGAGCATCAGCTGGACATGCTGTGGCGCATCGCGCCCGAGCCGCTGATCGCGCTGGACGGCGACACGGCGGGCCTGCGGGCGGCGCGCAAGGTGATGGACCTGGCCCTGCCGAAGCTGAACGTCGGCCATTCCGTGCGCTTCGCCCTGATGCCCGAGGGGCAGGACCCCGACGAGGTGCTGAAGGCCAAGGGGCGCGAAGGGATGCAGGCGTTGCTGGACAGCGCTCTGCCGCTGGTGGATCTGCTGTGGAGCCGCGAGACCGAGGGTAAGACCTTCGACAGTCCCGACCGTCGCGCGGCACTGGACCGCGCGCTGCGCAATGCCACCGCCCAGATCCCGGACGAAGGGTTGCGCTATCACTATGACCAGGCGCTGCGCGAGAAGACGCGGGAGCTGTTCCGCCCGGCCCGCTTCTCCGGCAAGGGCAGCGGTGGCGGTGGGTTCAGCCCGGCCCGCGGCAAGGGTGGTTTCGGCCGCAACGCGCGGTTCCAGCCGGCGGTGCCCATGCCCAGCACCAAGGCCAGCCTGTTGGCCGGACAGGACATCGACGCGACGGAATACCTGCGCGAGGCGGTGATCCTGGCCTCTCTCTGCGTCACCCCCGGGGTGGCGGATGAGTTCGAGGGGCAGCTTCTGAGAATGGATTGCCGGGATGAGACTCATGCCCGGCTCCGCGACCTGATTCTGGCCCATGCCGGTGAAGGGGCGGAAAATCTTTCCGAAAAACTGACCGAGGCGCTCGGTGCGCCGGCCCTTGACGAATTGCTCGGGCGGACCCATGTGGCCCTCTGTCCGCCGGTCCGTCACCCCGGCGACGAGGAGCAGGCCCGGATGACACTGGGCGAGGAATTCGCCAAGCTCCAGGCCGTGCGGGCGCTCAGGGACGAGGTTGAAGAGGCCACGCAGGATATTGAAACGATGGAGGACGAAGCGGTGACCTGGCGCCTGGGCGATGCTGCCCGCACCAGCCACTCGGCGCTTCGCGGCCTGCAGGAGGACACGGCCGAATACGACGTTGGAGACAATGGGGCCCCGATCAACCGGGATGAACGCAGCGCCTTGGATGCGCTGATGCAGACGATTCGCTTCGACAAGCCCCGCCGCAACGGCTGAACCAGGGGCGAATCAGGTGAAATGACAGGGACCCTCAAGAAAAACAGGGTAAACGGGTGTGCGAATCGGTGAAAGCAGGTATTGATTCGGTTCAATCGAATCACAGCAGCTGCACCGCCGCATCCAGTGCGCAGGAGTACCGCCATGGCCGCCAAGGATAACGACGACAACCAGATGGAAGAGCAGGAGGCGGAAGTCTCCCTCGACATGAGCCAGGCGCAGGTGAAGAAGATGATCGCGGAAGCCCGCGAGAAAGGCTTCATCACCTATGATCAGCTGAACCAGGTTCTGCCGCCGGATCAGGTTTCGTCCGAACAGATCGAAGATGTCATGTCCATGCTCTCCGAGATGGGCATCAACATCATCGAGGACGAAGAGGCCGAGGACGAGGAACAGAAGACCACTGCCGTCACCACGACGCAGCAAAACCGTGAGGTTGCGCTCGGCTCCACCGGCCAGGAGAAACTGGACCGGACCGATGACCCCGTGCGGATGTACCTGCGCGAGATGGGCTCGGTCGAGTTGCTGTCGCGCGAGGGCGAGATCGCCATCGCCAAGCGGATCGAGGCCGGCCGCAACACGATGATCGCGGGGCTCTGCGAGAGCCCGCTGACCTTCCAGGCGATCACCATCTGGCGCGACGAACTTCTGTCCGAAGACATTTTGCTGCGCGACGTGATCGACCTCGAAACCACCTTCGGCGACCAGCTGGGCGACGAGGACGGCGTGGCTGAGCCGGTGGTCAATCCCGCGACGGTGGGGGATACCTCCGCGTCCCAGACGAAGAAGGAAGACAGCGGTCCCGAGCTGGACGCCGACGGCAACCCGATTGCCAAGGACGACGACGACGACGAGGACGATCAGGGCAATATGTCCCTGGCCGCGATGGAAGCCGCGCTGAAGCCGCGCGTGCTGGAAACGCTGGACCGCATCGCCCATGACTTCGAAATCCTGTCGGAGATCCAGGACAAGCGCATCAGCGCGACCCTGAACGAGGATGGCTCCTTCTCCGACAACGACGAGAAGACCTACCAGAAGCTGCGGTCGGAAATCGTTCTGCTGGTCAACGAGTTGCACCTGCACAACAACCGTATCGAGGCGCTGATCGACCAGCTTTACGGGATCAACCGCCGCATCATGTCCATCGACAGCGCCATGGTGAAGCTGGCCGACCAGGCTCGCATCAACCGCAAGGAATTCGTCGATGAATACCGCGGCCACGAGCTTGATCCCAACTGGATGGAGCGCATGGCCCAGAAGCCGGGTCGCGGCTGGCAGATGTTCATCGAACGCTCCTCCGACAAGGTTGAGGATCTGCGCAACGACATGGCGCAGGTCGGCACCTACGTGGGTCTGGACATCAGCGAATTCCGCCGCATCGTCCAGCAGGTCCAGAAGGGTGAGAAAGAGGCCCGCGCGGCCAAGAAGGAGATGGTCGAGGCGAACCTGCGCCTGGTGATCTCCATCGCCAAGAAGTACACGAACCGTGGCCTGCAATTCCTTGATCTCATTCAGGAAGGCAACATCGGCCTGATGAAGGCCGTGGACAAGTTCGAGTACCGCCGCGGCTACAAGTTCTCGACCTACGCGACCTGGTGGATCCGTCAGGCGATCACCCGGTCCATCGCGGACCAGGCGCGCACGATCCGTATCCCGGTCCACATGATCGAGACGATCAACAAGCTGGTCCGCACGGGCCGCCAGATGCTGCACGAGATCGGCCGCGAGCCGACCCCGGAGGAACTGGCCGAGAAGCTGCAGATGCCGCTGGAGAAGGTCCGCAAGGTGATGAAGATCGCCAAGGAGCCGATCTCCCTCGAAACGCCGATCGGCGACGAGGAAGACAGCCAGCTGGGCGATTTCATCGAAGACAAGAACGCGATCCTGCCGCTGGACAGCGCCATTCAGGAAAACCTGAAGGAAACCACGACCCGTGTTCTGGCCAGCCTGACGCCGCGCGAGGAACGGGTTCTGCGGATGCGTTTCGGCATCGGCATGAACACCGACCACACGCTGGAAGAGGTGGGGCAGCAGTTCTCCGTGACCCGCGAACGGATCCGTCAGATCGAGGCGAAGGCGCTGCGCAAGCTGAAGCACCCGAGCCGGTCTCGCAAGCTGCGCTCCTTCCTGGACCAGTAAGCGCCGCACCGTGTTGCCATTCTCAGCCCCGCGCCGTCAGGCGCGGGGTTTTTCATGTCGAAACCAAGGACAGATGATTGGGGGTGGGCGGAGTTTGGCGCGTCCATGCCAATGTGATGGAAGAACTCTGCTCATTGGTTGAGCATTTTGTTTTTGTAGGGCAGACCTGCGCTGACAAAACACCAAGAAGGAATTTGGAATGAGAAAGATTTCTTTTGCTCTGTTGGGTATTGCCCTTCTGCCCACGCTTGCGGCAACGCCTGTTGTCGCAAAATCGACCGGCGGCACCATTGCCCAGGCCCTGAGCGCCGCGTCGCGCGCGCTGGACGACGACGGGTCGTCTGAACCGGTCGACGTGCCCGAAGGGATGGTGTCTGCCGTTGATCCCGACGGTGTCGCCGCCGCGCTTCAGGCCTTGGGCTACAAGGCCGAAATGGATGTGGACGGCATCGGCGACCCGCTGATCCGCTCGGCGGCCGAGGGTGCGAACTATCGCATCTACTTCTTCGGCTGCAGCGACAACACCAATTGCGATTCCCTGATGTTTTCCGCCGGGTTCGATCTGACCGACGGTATGGGCGTTACTGCGATCAACGACTGGAACTCCGATGCGGTCATCACCCGGGGCTACCTCGACGACGAGGATGATCCCTACCTGGAGATGTACCTGCTGACCGGGCGCGGTGATGGCATTTCCACCGAGGTTTTCGAAGCGGCCGTCGGGGAATGGAACCAGTCCCTGGCTCGCTTCCAGGACGCCATCGACTGGTAATTGCGGCCCCGCGAATGATCTGAGGAGAGGGCGTGCCGGCAATGTCGGTGCGCCCTTTTCCTTGGCCGCTTGTCAGGCCGGGGCAGGGGAGGTCGGCGCTGACCGGAAATCGCACGTCTACCTACAAGAAACCGTCATATCCTGCTGTTAGGCCGCGACCAAACTCGCGATCCTGCATTCCGGAGACAGACATGAAACGCGCCCTTTCGCTCGCTGCTGCCCTGACCCTGACCGCCACAGTCGCCCTGGCCGATGTCGGCGGCAAGCTGGTCCTCTACACCAGCCAGCCCAATGCCGATGCCCAGCAGACGGTCGATGCCTTCATGGCCGAATACCCCGACGTCGAGGTAGAGTGGTTCCGCGACGGTACGACCAAGGTCATGGCGAAGCTGCGGGCGGAGTTCGAGGCGGGGCAGCCGCAGCCCGACGTCCTGCTGATCGCCGACAGCGTGACCATGGAAGGCCTGAAGGCCGAGGATCGCCTGATGGCCTACCCCGAGGCCGACACCGCCGCCTACGAGGCCGGCGTGATGGACCCGGAAGGCTACTGGTTCGCCACCAAGCTGATCACGACCGGCATCATGTACAACACCAACGCGCCGATGGTGCCGACGTCCTACACCGACCTGCTGTCGGAGGAGGCCAAGGGCAAGCTGGCGATGCCCTCGCCGCTGACCTCGGGCGCCGCCACCATCCACATGGCCGCGCTGACCGCCAACCCCGACCTGGGCTGGGACTTCTACGAAGGTCTGGCCGATCAGGGCGCCAACCCGCAGGGCGGCAACGGCGGCACCTACAAGGCGATCGCCGGCGGGGAGAAGCTCTATGGTTTCGTCGTTGATTTCCTGCCGATCCGTGAAGCCGTCAAGGGCGCGCCCGTGGCCTTCGTCTTCCCCGAGGAAGGTGTGTCGGCGGTCAGCGAACCGGCGGCGATCCTGTCCACCGCGCAGAACCCCGACGCGGCGAAGGCCTTCATCGACTTCGTGATCTCCGAACAGGGGCAACTGCTGGCCGCGGACATGGGCTATCTGCCCGCGCACCCGACCGTGCCCGCGCCCGAAGGCTTCCCGGCGCGCGACCAGATCAAGCTGATGGACTTCGACCCGGCCCGCGCCCTGGCCGAGGACGATGAGAACAAGATGCGCTTCATGGATATCTTCGGCGGTTGATGTCTTGCTGAAACGACTATCGCGCGGCGAGCCCCTGGTGCTCGCCGCGCTTTGCCTTTTCGCCCTGGGGCTGCTGGTCATGCCCCTGGGCCTGTTGTTCCGGGTGGGCCTGGCCGAGGGGGCGGGTGCGCTGCTCGACGCCCTGGGCGGGCGGTCCGTGCGCGCGGCGCTGTGGCATTCGCTGGAAAGTGCCGCGGTGTCGGGGACAGGGGCGCTGGTGATCGGCACGGTGATGGCGCTGGTCATCGGCCTGAGCGATCTGCGCGCCAAGGGGGGCTTCGTCTTCGTCCTGTTGCTGCCGATGATGATCCCGCCCCATGTGACCGCCATCGCCTGGGTGCAGGCGCTAGGGCCCGCCTCGCCGGTCCTGCAGGCGCTGCACCTGGCGCCCGAGATGGGGGCGACCCATCCGCTCTATTCCCCCGGCGGCGTCTGGCTGCTGCTGACGCTGCAACATGCGCCGCTGGTCTTCCTGGTGGTGCTGGCCGCCCTGCGCGCCCTGCCGCGCGAGATGTCGGAGGCCGCACGCATTTCCGGTGCCCGCCCCGCGCGCCTCCTCCGTCGCGTCCTGCTGCCGCTGCTGGCGCCCTCGCTGCTGGCGGCATTCGCGCTGGCCTTCGTCTCGGCGCTCGGCAACTTCGGCATCCCGGCCCTGCTTGGGATCCCGGCGCGCTACGTCACCCTGCCGGTGCTGATCTGGCGACGCCTGTCCAGCTTCGGCCCCTCGGTGCTGCGCGACGTGGCGGTGATTTCCCTGATGCTGGCGGCGGTGGCGGTGGTGGCAATCTGGCTGCAAAGCATGCTGCAACGGCGGGCGCGGTCGCAGGTGATCGGCCCGGCCCAGGCGCCACTGCGCATCGCGCTTGGTCGCTGGCGCGCCCCGGTGACGGCCGCGATGGCGCTCTACGCTCTGGCCACATTGGTCCTGCCGCTGGCCTCGCTGCTGGCGACGGCGCTGGTGCCGACCTATGGGGTGCGCCTCAACCTCGACACCCTGACCTGGGCCAATTTCGCGGAGGTGCTGTTCCGCCAGAGCGTGACCCTGCGCGCCTTCCTCAACTCCACCCTGGCCGCCGGGCTGGCGGCGCTGGTCCTGGCGGCGCTGTCCTGCCTGCTGGCCTTCTTCCTGAACGCCCGCGCCCGCCCCCCACGCCGGATCGCAGGCGGCATCGCCACCCTGGCCGAGATCAGCTATGCGATTCCGGGGCTGGTCATCTCCATCGCCTTCATCCTGGCCTTCCTGCGGCCGCTGCCGCTGACGCAGCTATCCCTTTACAACACCCTGTGGATCATCGTGCTGGCCTATCTGACGGCCTTCTTCTCCGTCGCGCTGAAGCCGGTGGCGGCGGCCTACGGGCAGCTGGACCCGTCGCTGGACGACGCGGCACGGGTGTCGGGGGCGGGGTTCGGGCGCCGGATGGGGCGGATCTACCTGCCGCTGGTGGCCCCGGCGGCGGCCTCCGGCGCGATCCTGGTCTTCCTGACCGCCTACAATGAGGTGACGGTCTCGGCCCTGCTGTGGTCGACGGGCCATGAGACGATCGGCACCACGATCTTCAACTACGAGGATGGCGGCTATTCCGTGCTGGCCGCCGCCATGGCCAGCGTGACCGTGGCGGCGACGCTGGGCCTGATGCTGATGCTGGATCTGGCCGGGCGCCGCCTGCCGCCGGGCGTGGTGCCCTGGCGGATGTAGGGGCGGCGGGGACGGGCCGGGGGCCAGCCCCCGGACCCCCGGAGTATTTCCCGCTGTCGGATAAGGGCGGGGCGGGCCCTATGGTTGGCCCGGTGCCTTAGCCCGCGGTGGCGCTGCGCAGGGCTTCGGTCGCGGCCATGTCGGCGCTGTGGCCCGTCAGGACCACCCCGAACATCTCGCGCGCCTGCACCGCGGTGTAGCGGCCCAGTCGCACGTCTTCGGCCACCGCTTCTGCGGGCCGGGTCATCGGGTCGCCGTAACCGCCGCCACCGGGGGTGCGCACGTGCACCACGTCGCCCGGGGCCAGGGGGATGTCCTGCTCCTTCGACAGATGCGAGGGGATATGGACCTCGCCGTCGCGGATCACCCGCACCTTGTTCACCGCCCCGTCGACGCCGCCAAGCGCGCCCTGCGGCCCGGTGCGGCCATGGTCCATGACGAAGCTGGCGGTGGCCAGCCCCCGCCGCAGCTCCACCGCGTAGTCGAGGCCGAAGCCGCCCCGGTGGAAACCCGCGCCGCCGGACCCCTCGTGCAGGGCATAGTGGTGGTAGAGGACGGGGAACTGCGCCTCCATGATCTCCACCGGGGGCGCCTTGGAAATGCCGATGGTGGAACAGCCGTTCGACAGCCCGTCGTGGTCGGCATTGCCGCCGTAGCCGCCGCCGGAGATCTGGTACATGACGAAGTCGCGCCCCTTCTCGGGGTCGTGCCCACCCAGGGCAAAGTTGCCCGAAGACCCGGCGGGCGAGGCCGTCACGCGATCGGGCAGCGCAGGGGCGAGGGCGGCAAAGACCGCCTCGGCGATGCGTTGGCTGACCTCTGCCGCGCAGCCCGAGACCGGGCGCGGGTAATGGGCGTCGAGGAAGGTGCCCTCGTAGCCCGTGACGTGCAGCGGCTCGAAGGCTCCGGCGGAGATCGGCACCTCGGGGAAGATATGGCGCATGGCCAGGTAGACCGAGCTGAGGGTCGTCGCCAGGACCGAGTTCATCGGTCCCGTACAGGGCGCCGAGGAGCCGGTGAAGTCGAAGCTCAGTCGGTCGCCCTCGCGGGTCACCGCCAGGCGGATCTCCAGCGGTTCGTCCACCACGCCGTCGCTGTCGATCCAGGCGGAGGCGCTGTGGGTGCCCTCGGGGATCTCCTCGACATAGCGGGTCATCTGGGCGCTGGCGCGGGCACGCAGCTCGGTGATGGCCTGGGCCACCACGTCGTCGCCGTAGCGGTCCAGAAGCTCGTTCAGGCGTTCCTCGCCCACCTTCAACGCGGCGGCCTGGGCCTGAACGTCGCCGATGCGCTGGTCGGCCACGCGGATGTTGGAACAGATGATCTGGTAGATCTCGCGGTCCAGCACCCCTTCCTTGAACAGGCGCACCGGCGGCAGGCGCAGGCCTTCCTGTTCCACCGAGGTCGCCGAGGCCGAGAAGCCGCCGGGCACGGCGCCCCCGGTGTCGGGCCAGTGGCCGGTGTTGGAAAGCCAGCAGAAGATCTTGCCGTTGCGGTAGTAGGGCCGGGCAAAGCGCACGTCCATCAGGTGGGTGCCGCCCAGGTAGGGGTCGTTGACGATGTAGATATCGTCGGGTTTCGGGTCCGCCACCAACCCTGCGGCGATGCCCTCGATCAGGACGCGGGTGGAATATTGCATCGTGCCGACGAAGACCGGCAGCCCCATGTTCCCCTGGGCGATCAACGAGCCGTCCTCGGCCGAGTAGATCCCGTCGGAGCGGTCGTTCGCCTCGGCGATCACCGGTGAAAAGGCGGCACGGGAGAAGGACAGGTCCATCTCGTCGCAGACCTGTTGCAGGCCCGCCTGGATGACGGAGAGGGTGATCGGGTCGATGGTCATCGGGTCACCTCGGATGCGATGGAAGGAACGGAATTGTCAGCGCGGTATGCCGAGGCCTGTGCCCGGTCGCGGGTGGGCGGATGTCCTGCATAGGACAGCCCTGCGCAGGGCTGTCCCGGGCGCCGGAGGGGGCGGGACGCGCAATGGGTCATTTGGCGCCCCGGATCTCGATCAGGATGTTGCCGATAGCATCTGTCGTCACGCGGTCGCCCGGGGGCACGAGGATGGTCGTGTCCATCTGTTCCAGGATCGCCGGGCCGTCGAAGGCGGCATCGGCGGGCAGCAGGTCGCGGCGGTAGAGGGGCGTTTCATGCGTCTCGCCGTCGAAGATCACCGGACGGGTGGCGCGCAGGGCCTCGGCCAGCGTGGCCTTGCGGTGTTCGGCCGGGATCAGCCGGGCCGGGTCCAGCGAATTGCGCGTGCCGATGACCGAGGTGTTGGCATTGACCACCGCCGCGCGGATCGTGTCGAGCCGCACGTGGAAGCGTTTCCAGTAGACCTCCTCGAAGGCGGCCTGCAGAGCCTCGCGGCTGATAACCGGACCCTCCAGTTCCACCCGCAGAAGATGGGTCTGGCCGATGAACTGCATGTCCAGCGAATGCAGCACCCGGGTTTCGGTAATCTCGACCTTTTCGCGGGCGATCAGGGCGCGCCCCTCCGCCGCCTGGGCGGTCAGCGTGTCGGCGAGGGCGTCCATGTCCAGCGTGTCCAGTGGCTGGGCCACGGTATTGGTGAAGTCATGACGCAGGTCGGCGACCAGGCAGCCAAGCGCGTTGGTGATGCCGGGGCGTGCGGGGGTCAGCACGCGGGGGACCCCCAACTCGCGCGCCAGCGAGGCGGCGTGCAGCGGACCGGCGCCGCCGAAGGCAAAGAGGGCGAAGTCACGCGGATCGGCGCCGAGAGAGACGGAAACCATGCGGATGGCGCCCGCCATCTTCACGTTCGCCAGCTGGATCACGGCCTCGGCGGCCTGTTCGGGCGTCAGGCCCAGCGGGTCGCCCAGCTTTTTTGCAAAGATGTCGCGGACGGTTTGCAAAGTTACCCCGCCCTCGACCGACTTCAGCCGCGCAGGGTCGAGCCGTCCGAGCAGCAGGTTGGCATCCGAGATCGTGGGTTCCGTGCCGCCGCGACCATAGCAGATCGGGCCGGGGGTGGCGCCGGCCGATTCCGGCCCGACCTCCAAGAGGCCCGCCGCATTGACCCGCGCGATGGAGCCACCGCCGGCGCCCACGGTGCGCACGTCGACCATCGGCACGTGGATCGGCATGGCATATTCCACCTCGATCTCGTTCGAGACAGCGGGTTGCGCATTGCGGATCAGCGCCACGTCGGTGGATGTGCCGCCCATGTCGTAGGTCAGCAGGTCGGGGATGCCGGCGGCGCGCCCGGTGAACGCCGCGGCCATGACGCCGGAGGCCGGGCCAGACATGACGGTGCGCGCGGCCTCTTCCGCCACACGGCGGGCCGACACCATGCCGCCGTTGCCGTTCATGACCAGCAGTTCCCCGGCGTAACCGCCGCTTTCCAGCGAGCCGGCCAGGTTCTGCACGTAGCGGTCGAGGATCGGCTGCACCGAAGCATTGACCGCCGCGGTCACGCCGCGCTCGTATTCGCGACTTTCCGACAGCAGGGCATGGCCGAGGGTGACATAGGGATTGGGCCAGATCTCCTTGAGGATCTCGCCCGCGCGCAGCTCATGCGCCGGATTTCGGTAGGCATGCAGGAAATGGACGACGACGGCGGTGCAGCCCAGATCCAGCAGGGCCTGGGCGGCGGCGCGCAGGGCGTTTTCGTCCAGGGGGGTCACGACGCGGCCTTCGGCATCCATCCGTTCGGGCACCTCCAGGCGCAGGTCGCGGGGGATCAGCGGCTTGAAATCACCTTTCATCCCGTAGGCCTGCGGGCGGGTGCGGCGGCCCAGCTCCAGCACGTCGCGGAAGCCCTGGGTCGTGATGATGCCGGTGCGGGCCAGCTTGCGTTCCAGCACGGCATTGGTCGTTGTGGTGGTGCCATGGACGATCAGCGCGGTGCCAGGCAGGGAGGCCTCGGCCTCTGCGACCGCGTTCATCACGCCGCGCGACTGGTCATCCAGCGTCGAGGGCACCTTGGCGATGCGCACCTCGCCCGTGGCCGGGTCCATCAGCACCAGATCGGTGAAGGTGCCGCCCACGTCACAGCCGATGACCTGTCCGCTTTCCATGTCCTGTCTCCATCGTTGGCCCGCGCCGTCGGATCGGGCCGGTAGATACATTTGTGTGCAAATGAATTTCCGATGCGCCGCACGATGTCAATTCCTCTTTGCATCTGCGGCGGGGGAAGTTCTGACTTGCATGAGGAGGTGCCCGGAGCATGATCACGACACGGACAACCTGCGGGTCGGGGGAGCCATTGCAAAGACAGCTCGGACAGATCGCGGCGCTGGCGGCGGCGCTGCTGGTGCCGGGGCAGGCGCTGGCACATGCCTCGGAAGGGGGCTTCGTGCTGCTCTTGCCGACGGATGCCTATATCGCGGGCGGCGTGGCCTCGGTGCTGGCCACCGTCGTGCTGATCGCGCTGATCCCTGAGGGGGCCGCGCGGCGGCTGTTCCGGACGCGGGACCTTGGCCGGGCCGGACCGCCGCGCGGGGTCGCGGTGACCACGGCGCTGTCGGCGCTACTGCTGCTCTGGGCGATCAGCCAGGGGTTCGCGGGGTCGCAGGATCCGGTGAAGAACCCCCTCCCGTTGCTGGTCTGGACGGGCCTCTGGCTGTTCCTCGTGGCGGGCTGCGGGGTCTTCGGCGACCTCTGGCGCTGGCTCAGCCCGTTTCGCGCGACCCTCGGCGTGATGCGCCTTTTCGGGCTGCGTCCCTTGCTGCGCTATCCCGCCCGTTGGGGGTATTGGCCGGCAGGCCTGAGCTATCTGGCCTTTGCCGGCGTGCTGATGGTCCATATCGCGCCCACCGATCCCGACCGGCTGGCCTGGATGGTGCTGGCCTACTGGGGTGTCACGGCCCTTGGCTCTGCGCTGTTCGGGGCGCGCTGGCTGCTGCGCGGCGAGGGGCTGGGCGTGCTGATGCATCTTTATGCACAGCTGGCTCCGCTGCGGCGGCGGGGCGGGCGCTGGCGCCTGGGCCTGCCCGGATGGGACCTGGATCAGAGTCGCGCGCCGTCGGTCAGCCTGGCGATCTTCATGCTGATGTCGCTGGCGCTTGGCTCCTTCGACGGTCTGAACGAGACCTTCCGCTGGTTCGGCTGGATCGGGATGAACCCGCTCGAATTCACTGGGCGCAGCGCCGTGGTCGGACCCAACCTGACCGGGCTGATCCTGTGCGGTCCGCTGTTGGTCCTGCTCTACGCCGCCTCGGTCAAGGCGGGGCTGATCCTGGTGGAGGCCGGCGGTTTCGGCGCCAGTTTCCGCGTGCTGGCCCCGGCGATTCTGCCGATCGCCTTCGGCTACCACGCGGCACACTACCTGCCTGCGGCCCTGGTGGAGGGGCAGTACCTTTGGAACATGGTCGCGCATCATCTGGGCCTGCGCGAGATCACTGTCAGCACGGGATTTTTCAATCGTCAGGCCTCCGTCCGGGTGATCTGGCTTAGCCAGGCGGCGGCGGTGGTGCTGGGCCATGTCCTGGCGATCGTGATGAGCCACGTGGCCGCCCTGCGTCTGCACGGCAGCCATGGCCGCGCGGCGCTGAGCCAGGCGCCATTGGCGCTGTTCATGATATTCTATACGCTGTTCGGGCTATGGCTTCTGGCCTCGCCCCGGGGGGCGTGAGGATGCGGCGGGCCGGATCACGCCGCGCTGCCCTTTCCTTGGGCATTGCGCCGAAACTGGCGCGACAGCGGCCGAGGGAAAAGACTCAAAAGGCTGGACAGATCGTTTGTGTGCCTACAGACTTTCTCCCAGGGTCAGCCGAATAAGATCCGGTAAGAACGTTGCCAACAGGGAAAATGAGATGACCGAGACAACCAGCAAGACCAAGACCAGCGGGCTGATCCAGCCCACGCGCCGCGGGGCGCTGAAAACGCTGGCCATGGGCGCGGGCGCGGCTGCCACCATGCCGCTCTGGGCCCGCTACACCAGCGCGCAGAGCGCCGAGCCGATCCGCATCGGCTTTGGCAAGCACGCCACCGGCATCGGCGCCGCCTATGGCCGCTGGTACGAACGCACCTCCGTCGCCGCGATCGAGAAGATCAACGGCGAAGGCGGGATCAACGGTCGTCCCGTGGAACTGGTGACCGAGGATGACGGCACCGATCCCCGCCGCGCCGCCGAGGTGCTGGAGAAGTTTGCCAACCAGTCCAACTGCGACGTGGCCTTCGGCACGCTCTTCTCCCACGTGGTCGTGGGCGCCGCGCCCCGCGCGGGCGAGCTGAAGCTGCCCTATTTCGTCTGCTCCGAAGGGCACCACGTGGCCTCGGGCATGCTGAACCGGTGGACCATGCAGCCGGGCATCACCGACGTGAAGAGCCAGATTTCGGCCATGGCGCCCTTCATCACCGACGTGCTGGGCAAGAAGGTCACGATGATCTACCCCGACTATGCCTTCGGCTACGATCACCGCGACAACCTGGCCCCGGCCATCGAGGCCGCAGGTGGCGAAATCGTCGGCTCCATCGCGATCCCGCCGACCGAGACCTCCTTCACCAAGTACTTCCCGCAGATCCCGCGCGATACCGAGGTCATCTATCACGTGATGATCGGTCCCGCCGTGCTGACCTTCGTCAAGGAAATGGGCGAATTCTTCGGCCCCTCCCGCCCCGAGATCTTCGGCTTCATCGACAGCCTGGAGGCCACCGACCTGACCTCGCCTGGCCTTGAGTTCCTTGATGGGACCTACTTCTGGGAAGGCATGCCGCGGTACCTGCAGGACGATGCGCCCGATTATGTCACCGCCTACCGCGATGCCGTGGGGCTGGATGCCAACGGGGCCTCGGTCAGCGATCCCTCGGACGTTTCGACCTCGGCGCATATGTTCTCCTGCTGGGAGACGCTGCATGTCATCAAGGCGGGCATGGAGGCCGCGGGCTATCAGTCCACCGAGGACCGCCAGGCCCTAATCGAGGCGGTCGAGGCGATGACGCTGATGGAGGCCGGTCCGGCCCACCCGGGCGGCACCAAGATGTTCAACGGCAAGACCCACCAGGTCTTCGGCCCGCAGTACATCTCGAAGGTCGAGGGCGGCAAGCTGGTGGTGCAGAAGACCGTCGACTACGAAGAGACGATGTATCCCGACGAGGTCGACTACACCTCGATGAGCTTCTGACGTCAGACTGCCAGCGCCCGGGGGACAGCCGTCATCCGGGCGCAGACCTTTCAACATGAGTATTTTTGGCTATCGGATTGGGGCAGGGCGCGCGCACCGTGTCGCCCGTCCGCTGCGGGCCTTCGCGCGGGCGGAATGTCTGTTCATCCGATAGCTGGAAATGCTGCGGGCATGCAGGGCCTGGCCCCCGCGTTGCCCGACAGGCCGCGCCGTTCGCTGGTTCGGCACCGGAAATCAAGAGAGAGAAGATGGAATTCGGACCCTATCTGATGCTGGCCATGCTGGAGGGCGCCGTTCTGGCCGCCGTTCTGGCATTGATGGCCAGCGGTTTGAGCCTCGTCTTCGGGGTGATGCGCGTGGTGAACGTCGCCCATGGCGAGTTCTACATGCTGGGCGCGGTGATGGCCTGGGTGGTGACCCAGTTCATGATGGGCCTCGGCGGCGGCCCGGCCGTCAACTTCATCGCCGCCGCTGTCCTGGCGCCGCTGATCGTGGGATCCATCGCGGCCGCGGCCGACGTGGTGATCCTGAAACGGCTGAACTATGACCCCGAACGGGTGATCGTGGCGACCATCGGACTTCTCTACATCATCCAGCAGGCCGCCCTCATGGGCTATGGCCCGGATGCGAAGCCGGTGGTGGCCCCCTTCAATGAACGCATCGCGCTGCCCTGGGTCGCCTGGGGCGAAAACGGGCTGGAGATGTATTATCCCTGGGGCCTGTCCACGACCTCCTACAAGCTGTTCGTCATCGTTGCCGCCGTGGTGATCCTGGCGGGGCTGCGTCTGTTCATGACGCGCTCTCGTGCCGGGTTGGTCATGCGCGCCACGCAGCTGGACGGCGAAATGGCCACGGCCTTCGGCATTCCGGTCGAACGAGTCTACGCCATCGTCTTCGGCGCCGGTGCCGCCCTGGCGGCGCTGGCCGGTGTGCTGATCGTGCCGATCCAGCAGGCGCATTACCTGATGGGCGGTGACGCGTTGCTGCTGTCGTTCATCGTCGTCATCATCGGCGGGCTGGGCAGCCTGGCGGGCACTGTCGTGGCCGCGGTGCTGATCGGCATGTCCGACGGCATCATCTCCGTCTTCTTCACGCCGACGCTGGCCAAGATCATCGCGACGCTGGCCGTGGCGCTGGTGCTGGTCTTCCGTCCGCAGGGCCTTTTCGGGGTGAAGAACCGATGACCAGACGTGACCTGACATTGCACCTTGGCCTGATCGCGGGCCTCTTCGCGCTGCATTTCCTCCTGCCGGCCTATCACCATGGGGTCTTCGCCCGGGTGATGGTGCTGGCGGTCTATGCCATCGGCTACAACATCGCCTTCGGCTATACCGGCCTGCTGTCGCTGGGCCATGCCATGTTCTTCGGCGCGGGCATGTATGGCGTCGGGCTGGCCAGCTATCACTTCGCCATTCCGGCGCTGCCGGCCTGGATCATCGGGCTGGGCTGTGGCGCCCTGCTGGCGCTGGTGGTGGGCCTGCTGGCGCTGCGGACCGAGGGCGTCAGCTTCATGATCGTGACGCTGATGTTCGCCCAGGCGGCCTATCTCGTGATCCTCTACTACAGCGAATACACCCGCGGCGACGACGGGCTGGTGATCCCCGGCGACATGCGCGCGATCGGATCCTGGGACCTCAGCGACGAGGGCACGCGCTACCTGCTGGCCTGGGCGCTGTTCTCCATCGCGCTGATGCTGTCGCTGTGGCTGGTGCGCCATCCCTTCGGCCGCGTCCTGGTGGCCCTGCGCGAGAACGAGGAACGCGCCCGCCTTCTGGGCTATGACACCGGCGGCCGCAAGCTGGCTGCGCTGGTGATCTCCGGCACGATCTCGGCTGCGGCGGGCGGCGCCTATGCGACCATGTTCGGCTATGTCGGCGCCAGCTTTGCCGGCGTGCAGTATTCGATCTTCGCGCTGCTCTGGGTCCTGCTGGGCGGGGCGGGCACCGTGCTGGGGCCCTTCGTGGGCGTGCTCTTCATGACCTACCTCAATGATGTGGCCTCCGGCGTGACCGAAGCCTACATGCTGATCGCGGGCGTTGTGCTGGTCCTGCTGACCCTCTTCGCGCCCCAGGGCATCGTGGGCGAGATCCGCCGCCGCTTCTGGAAGGATCTGCCATGAAACACGAAACCGACGTGATCCTGTCGACCGAGGGGCTGGGCAAGTCCTTTGACGGGCTGCGGGCCAATCACGACATCGACTTCACCCTGCGCAAGACCCAGGTGCATGCGCTGATCGGGCCGAACGGGGCGGGCAAGACCACCTTCGTTTCGATGCTGATCGGTCGGTTGGAACCCACCGACGGCGCGATCTGGTTCGACGGCCGCAACGTGACGCAGATGCCGGCGCATAAACGCGTCGCGGCGGGCATGGGCTATACCTTCCAGATCACCTCCGTCTTCGCGCGGCTCAGTTGCCACGAAAACGTGGCCCTGGCGGCCCGGCGCAAGCAGGGCGGCGATGCTGCGAAGGTGGAGCAGGTGGTCGCCGACGCCCTGTCCCGCGTGGGTCTGGCAGATCGCACCGCTGACGTGGCGGGGGATCTGTCCTACGGCCACCAGCGCCTGCTGGAGATCGCCATGGGCCTGGCCTCCGCGCCGCGCTTGCTGATCCTGGACGAGCCGACCCAGGGGCTGGCGGAAAGCGAGATCACCGCCTTCAAGGCGCTGATCCGCGAGCTGTCGGCGGAGACCACCATCCTGCTGATCGAGCACAACATGTCCGTGGTCATGGAACTGGCTGACGAGATCACCGTGCTGAACTTCGGCGAGGTCCTGGCCCGCGGCACCGCAGCGGAGATCCACGCCAACCCGGCGGTGCAGGCCGCCTACCTGGGAACGGAGGCGAGCTGATGTTCCAGATCGAGGGGCTGACCGCCGGATATGGTCAGGCAACGATCCTGCGCGAGGTGTCGCTGCAGGCCGCGCCGGGGGAGATCACGGTGCTGATGGGCCGCAACGGCGCGGGCAAGACCACGCTGATGAAGGCGATCATGGGTCTGGTCCGGGCCGAGGCGGGGCAGGTGCGGCTGGACGGCACCGACCTGGCGGCCCTGCCGCCACACCAGGTGCCGGGTCACGGCGTGGGCTATGTGCCGCAGGGCCGCCGGCTGTTTTCGGAACTAACGGTGGCGCAGAACATCGAGATCGGTCTGGGCGCCGGGCCGAAAGAGGCGTCCAAACGCCGCGAGACCCGCGACGAGATGTTGGAGTTGTTTCCGCGTCTGGGCGAACGGATGGGCCAACGCGCCGGCACGCTCTCGGGCGGAGAGCAGCAGATGCTGGCCACCGCCCGCGCGCTGTGCCTGCGGCCCAAGCTGCTGTTGCTGGATGAACCGACCGAGGGGCTTCAGCCCTCGATGATCGAGGCGATCCGTCAGGTCATGGTACAGATGCGCGACCGCGGGCTGGCCGTGCTGCTGGTGGAACAGCGCATCGACGCGGTGCTGGAACTGGCCGACCGCATCAGCGTGATCGAGATGGGCCGCAACGCCGAGGATTTCACCAAACCCGAGATCGCCCCGGGCGAGGCGCGGCTGCGCGCGCACCTTGGCGTCTGACCGCCGCGAAGGGAACGAGACGGGGGCCCCCACGCGGGCCCCTTTTTCGTTTCAGGGGCCCTGAATCAGATCCGCCCGGAGCTTTCGCTCCGGGCGGGCTCCGTCACTCCCCGTTACCTGAGTGGAAAACGGGGCGACACACCTCTTTGCCGCGGGTCTTCGTGAGTGGTGGCACGGGATCGGCGCATGGGGGCAGGGCCCTGGCGGATCAGCCCATCTTGGCAAGCAGGGAGAGGAGGGTTTCGCGTTCCTTGTCGCTGAGCGGCGCAAGGGTTTCGGTGCTGATCTTCAGCGCGGCCCCCGCCAGTTCGGCATAAAGCGCGCGACCGGCCTCGGTGGGGATCAGGTAGTGGCGGCGGCGGTCCACCGGGTCGGGTTCCGCCGTCACCAGGTCACGGGCGCGCAGCCGGTCGGCCACCCCCTTGATCGTGGCGGCATCCATCGCCGTGGCACGGCCCAGGGCGTTCTGCGACGTCGGGCCCAGCTCACAGAGTTTGGCCAGGGCCGCGAACTGTGTCGCGGTCAGGGCGGAGAGGTTCTGGGAGAAGATCGACAGGTGACGCTGGCTGGCCTTGCGCAGCAGGAAACCGACCTGTTCGTCGAGGCGGTAACGGGCCGCGTCGTCATCTGAAAAGTCGTAATGCATGGAAAATGGTCTCTCGATCAAAGCGGGGAGGATCAGACTGTCGGGGATCTGGAAAGGCATTGACACCTGCGGGTCATCTGAGTCAATACCATTTGTATACCAACGAATGTGACGCGGCGTGAAAACCCCTGCTTCACGTTACGAGGCCCCTGTTCCTCGCGAACGCGCAGGCCTGCGAGCCACTCTTGAAAGGATGTCCGCCATGGCGCCCGTGGACAAGATCAGATGCGATGCCTGCCCTGTCATGTGCTACGTGGCCGAGGGACGCACCGGCGCCTGCGACCGCTATGCCAATGAAAACGGCAAGATCGTGCGCTGCGACCCGGTGACGGTGCTGGATCGCACCCTGGCCGCGGGCCAGGAGGTGCGCCCCTTCCTGCCCGCCGAGGGCGACTGGGATGGCACGATGATCGCGGGGCGCGACCTCTTCGTCTCCGGCCTGGGTGCCGGCACCACCTATCCCGATTTCAAACCCGCCCCCTTCATCGTCAGCCGCGAGGTCGAAGGCGTCGATACCGTCACCGTGGTGACCGAGGCGATCTATTCCTATTGCGGCGTGAAGGTGAAGATCGACACCGACCGCCACCTCGGCGACGAGGCCGCGGCCGTGCGCGCCGAGGGCGAGGTGATCGGCCATGTGACCACCGGCGAATATGGATCGCAGATGTTGTCGCTGGGCGGCGTGGACCACCTGACCGGCGGGTCGAAGGCCGAGGGCCGCGCCACCTGCAACAACCTGATGGCGCTGTGCAACGGCGAGGCGGTGGAGTTGTCGATCGACGGCGGCTCGACCGTCATCGTGCAGGCGGGGCAGGCGCCGATCGTGGACGGCCAGGCCGAAACCCGGATGCGCGTCGGCTGCGGCTCGGCCACCATCGGCATGTTCGCGACCCAATGGCAGGGCCACGTGGACGAGGTGGTGGTGGTCGACGACCACATCACCGGCGTCGTCTCTGAACACCAGGCGGGCAAGGTCATCGGCTGGGAAGATACGGGCATCCGCATCAAGGGCCGCCGGTCCACCCCGGGGCGCTACTTCCAGGTGGCCGAACCGGGCCTGGGCTGGGGCGGCACCGATATCTCGGATCCGCTGACCATCCTCGACAAGTGGCTGGAAAAGAAGGGCGCGCGGCCCGGGCTGACCCTGCTGATGGTTTCGACCACCGGCGAACACGCGGCCTACTACGTGCTGGACGAGAACCTTGAGCCGCAGCCCGCGCCCATGCCCGAGGCGCTGGTGCGCTCCGTCGCGCTGATCGAGGAGAACTGCGAACCCGCGCTTTGCACCGTGATGTTCTGTGCCGGCGCCGGCGGGTCCCTTCGCTCTGGCGTGACGCAGAACCCGGTGCGGTTGACCCGTGCCGTGCAGGCGGGCGAGGCGAAGGTGACCCTGGGCGGGGCCGATGTCTTCCTCTGGCCCGGCGGTGGCATCACCGTGATGGCCAATGTGCTGGACATGCCGAAGAACTCCTTCGGGTATGTGCCCACACCCGCGCTGGTGGCGCCGCTGGAATTCACCATGCCGCGCGACCTCTACGTGGGTCTTGGCGGGCATGACGGGGCGATCCGCCCGATCCGCGACGTGCTGGAACGGGGGGGCGAGTACCACAACGTCTTCCGCGCCCTTGGCCGAGAGGTTGGGGCCGACGACGAGACGGTCAAGCCCTTCCCGGGTGACAGCAAGAAGGCCGGCTGATGCAGGCGGGGCTGTTGCCCGACGGGGTGCGGCTGCACCTGAACGCCGGGCCGATCGACCTGGTGATCTTCGCCGAAGCGGCGCTGCGGCAAGCGGCCTATGACGCCGCCTGCGCCCGATTTGACGGCCTGCTGGAAGAGCTGGTGGCGGAACTGCCGGAGCTGCGTCGCGCAGGCGGACAGGGGCAGGGCCCGGTGGCGGCGCGGATGGTTACCGCCGTCGCACCCTTCGCCCCCGATTTCATCACCCCCATGGCCGCCGTCGCCGGCAGCGTCGCCGAGGAGATCCTGGCGGCGATGATCGCGGTGGCTCCCGAAGCGAAGCTCTGGGTCAACAATGGTGGCGACATCGCCTGGGCCCCCGGCCGCGAAGGCATGCGGCTGGCGCTGCCCGGAGGCCGCGTGGACCTGCCGCCCGAGGCGCCCTTTCGCGGCTGCGCGACGTCGGGCCGGGGCGGGCGCAGCCATTCCCTTGGTATCGCAGACGCGGTGACGGTACTGGCGCGCGGCGCAGCCGCGGCGGATGCGGCGGCCACGATGATCGCCAACCGCGTGGATCTGCCGGACCACCCGGCGGTGACGCGACAACCCGCGGAGGAGCTGAGCCCCGACAGCGACCTGGGCGCGCGACCCGTTACGGTTGACCTGGGGCCGCTGACCTCGGAAGAGGTGGCAAGGGCGCTGGACGCGGGCCTGACCTATGCCGAGGATCTGCGCGCGCGGAACCTGATCGGCGCGGCGCATCTGGCGCTGGCGGGCGAGGTCCGGACGACGGGCGCGATGAAAGACATGCTGCGCGGCTGACCGGCCGGGCGGACAGAACCGGACGCGCCGGGCGCGTCCCCGACAGATGGAGGGCCCGATGGCCGAATTCACCCTGCGCAAGACGCAAGTCATCCTCGAAGAGATCCACCATGACGGCGGTCCCGTCAGCGGTCCGCGTGTCCGCGGCGCGGTGCTGGCCCTGGTGAAGAACCCCTATGCGGGCACCTACCAGGAGGATCTGACCCAGGCGATGGAAGACCTGAAACCCCTGGGCCTGGCCATGGCGCGCAAGCTGGTCGAGGCCATGGGCGGGGTCGAGGGGATCGACGCCTACGGCAAGGGCGCCATCGCCGGGGAGCAGGGCGAGCTGGAACATGCCGCGCTGTGGCACGTCGCGGGCGGCTATTCCATGCGCGAAGTGCTGGGCGAATCTCTGGCCATCGTGCCTTCGTCGAAGAAGCAGGGCGGGCCGGGCACCCGGTTGGACGTGCCCCTGGGGCACACCAATGCCGCCTACGTGCGCTCGCATTTCGACGCGATGGAAGTGGGCCTGCCCGAAGGTCCGCGCGCGGATGAGATCCTCTATGTGCTGACCATGTCCAAGGGGCCGCGCATCCATGCCCGCCTCGGCGGTCTGGCAGCGGACGAGATCAGCAAGTTCGATGGGTTGCGCTGAGGCGCGACCTTATTTGCAATGGGCCGGTTTGCAGTTTGCAACCGGCCCCGCCGCACCCGTGACCTCGCGGATCAGCTCTCCGCGCGGTCGATGGAGCGCAGCAGGGCGGTGACCATCTCCAGCTTCGGCGTGGCGATGCCGTGGCTGCGGCCCACGGCCAGGGCGGCGCCGAAGATCGGTTCGATCTCCATCGGGCGGCCGCGCTCCAGATCCTGCAGGGTCGAGGGCTTGAAGGCAGCGCCCTCGCGGGCGCGGATCAGCCGCTTTTCCGGATCTTCCAGCAGTTCGGCGCCCTCGGCATCGGCCACGGCGGCCACCTCCATCACGATGTCGCGGGTCAGCTCGAACAGGACCGGATCGGCCAGCATGCTGTTCATCGGCGCCCGCGCCAGGGTGCAGACGGAATTGAAGCCGCAGTTCGAGTAGAGCTTTGAAAAGATGGCGTTCTGGAAGGGCTGCGTCTGTTTCGTCACCAGCCCAGCCGCGTCGAAGATCGTGGCCAGCCGCTCCACGTCGGTACGGTCCTGACCGGGCAGGCGGCCCAGGTCGAAATGCCCATCGATGTTGACCTCAACGTGGCCCGGCTCTGGCAGGGTGGCGCCGATGACGGCAATGGCGCCGATGGCGCGCTCAGGCCCGATCTCGCGCCACAACACGCCGCCCGGATCGACCTCTTCGGCACCCTTCTGCCCGCCCGATCCGTCGGCGATCGGGTACCACCAAGGCACCCCGTTCACCACCGGCAAGATGCGCCCGTGCGGGGCCAGCAGGCGGCCCAGCTTCTCGGCCATGGGCGGGACCTGATGGCCCTTCAGCGCGGTGATCACGATGTCCTGCGGCGGCAGGGTGTCGGGGTCGTCGGTGGCCGTCACCTGCACCACCTGGTTGCCCTCGGGTGTGGTCAGGCGCAGTCCCTGGGACTGGATCGCGGCCAGATGCGCGCCCCGCGCCACGACCGACACGTCCGCCAGACAGGCCGCCTCAGCGGCCAGGGCCAGCTTCGCGGCGATGGTGCCGCCGATGGCCCCGGCGCCGACGACACAGACAGACAGCGGGCGATCGGGCAGGGGCGGCAGCGGGGCGGATGCGGGCATGGGGCGTCTCCTCGGAACGTTTGCTGCTTCCGGAGTCGCACGCCGGCGGCGCGGCGGCAAGCGCGAGGCTTGACATGCGCGGTCCCGCGGCGGACATACGAGGGGTTCCTTGCCCCGACTGTCGGCTCCGCGCCGTGACGGAGCGGCAAGGACGGCATTTTCGGCCCCACGCGGGCCCTGGAGAGGACGAAGGGCAATGCTCGGGAAGCGATGGCAATTCTGGCCGCTTTCCTGGCGATGGTGACACCATCGCCCCGCTGACCCTTTTCCAAATTCCGGCGGCCCCGGCCCGATTGCCCCGCGCTGACACGCTGCGTGCCGCCCCTGCCAAGAGAAGCTGACATGACTGACCTGACCTTCCGAACCAAGGGGGGCGTGAACGTCACCCGCAAGGAACTGCCGGGGGTGTATCCCCGCGACACCGAGGCGCTGGCCCGACGGCTGGATTCGCACCGGGGCGTTCTGCTCTCCTCCAACTACGAATACCCGGGCCGCTACACCCGCTGGGATTTCGGTTTCGCCGAGCCGCCGCTGGTGGTCGAGGCGCGGGGCCGCGCGATGCGCATCGCCGCCCTGAACGGCCGGGGCCGCGTCCTGCTGCAGATCATCGCGCCGGTTCTGGAAGGGCTGGACGCGATCGAGACCGCCGAGGCGAGCGAGGATGAGATCGCCCTGACGATCCGCAAGCCGACGCGGGTGATCAGCGAGGAAGAACGCTCCCGCGCGCCCTCCGTCTTCTCGGTCCTGCGCCAGATCGTCGATCTGTTCTTTACCGAGGAAGACGGGCACCTGGGGCTTTACGGCGCCTTCGGCTACGACCTGGCCTTCCAGTTCGAGCCGATTGATTTCGCCCGGGAGCGCCCGGAGGATCAGCGCGACCTGGTGCTGTTCCTGGCGGACGACATCATCGTCAGTGACCACTATTCCACCACGACCACCCGCTATCGTTACGAGTTCAGCGCCGGCGACCTGAGCACCGAGGGTCTGGCGGGCGGGATTGCCGCCGAACCCTTCCAGCAGGGCCCGGAGGATGTGCCGCGCGGCGACCACGTGCCTGGCGAATATGCCAAGCTGGTGGTGTCCGCGAAGGAGAGCTTCCGCCGCGGTGACCTGTTCGAGGTGGTGCCGGGCCAGGTTTTCTACGAGCCTTGCCACGACAGCCCCTCGGCCATTTACGAGCGGCTGAAGAAGATCAATCCGGCCCCCTTCGGTTTCATCATGAACCTGGGCGAACAGGAATACCTCGTGGGCGCCAGCCCCGAGATGTTCGTGCGCGTGACCGGGCGCCGGGTGGAAACCTGCCCGATCTCCGGCACCATCAAGCGCGGCCGGGACGCCATCGAAGACAGCGAGCAGATCCTGACGCTTCTGCAGTCGAAGAAGGACGAGAGCGAGCTGACCATGTGTTCCGACGTGGATCGCAACGACAAGAGCCGCGTCTGCGAACCGGGGTCGGTGCGGGTCATCGGGCGGCGCCAGATCGAGATGTACTCGCGCCTGATCCATACCGTCGACCATATCGAGGGCCGTCTGCGCGAGGGCATGGACAGCATGGATGCCTTTCTCAGCCACACCTGGGCGGTGACGGTGACTGGTGCGCCTAAACTTTGGGCGATGCGGTTCATCGAGAAACACGAAAAGAGCACGCGCAAATGGTATGGTGGTGCCGTGGGGGCGGTGCAATTCAATGGCGACATGAATACCGGCCTGACCCTGCGCACCATTCGCATCAAGAACGGTGTGGCGGAGGTCCGCGCGGGCGCAACCCTGCTGAATGACAGTGACCCGGACGCCGAGGAGGCCGAGACCGAGCTGAAGGCCTCTGCCATGCGCGCCGCCATTCGCGGGGATCGCGGCAGCAATGACGGGGCCGGCGACGGAACGCGCCTGCCGCGCGGCAAGGGGCGACGCATTCTTCTGGTCGATCACGAGGATTCCTTCGTCCATACGCTTGCGAATTATTTCCGCCAGACCGGCGCAGAGGTAATGACGACGCGCACTCCGGTTATTGAACAAGTGTTCGACGATTTCGCCCCGGATCTTGTTGTCCTTTCTCCCGGGCCGGGCAGCCCATCCGATTTCGGGACTGCGGAAACGATCCGGAAATGCCTGGATCGTAATCTGGCGCTATTTGGCGTCTGTTTGGGGCTGCAATCCATTTGCGAACATGCTGGCGCTGAATTGCGTCAGTTGGAGGAACCGATGCATGGCAAACCCTCCCGCATTCGGATTTCGGAACCGGGACTCGTATTCGATGGCCTGGGCGAGGAGGTTACCGTCGGGCGCTATCATTCGATTCACGTGGTCGAAGCGACCCTGCCGCCGGAGTTGCGCGTCACCGCCCGCACAGATGACGGGATCGTGATGGGCGTGGAGCATCGCGATTTGCCCGTCGCAGCCGTGCAATTCCACCCCGAGTCCATCATGTCATTGGGGCAGGATGCCGGAATGCGCATGATCGAAAACGTCGTCGAGCGTTTGGGTATTTTAAACAAGTAGGTAAAGGGTGTCGCTTTTTAGCGTCTGCATTTGCACGAAACTTCGGCAAAGATGGCCGGGCGAAGCAGTTCGCCCGGCCATTTTTCGCCGAGAACGTCCCGCATGTGAATGGCGGGAAAGTTGCTTTTGACAGTTTCCGCGATGTGACGCTGGTTTGTTAATAGAAATTAGATACATTTTGGTTGCTCATTGCAAAATCACTGGTGTAAGAGGCGGAATGGGTGACGGGAAGTCTCCTTTCCCCAAGCGTAAAGGATGTGTGATTATGCTGGATATTGATTTGGATACCCTGTCCCTGGGTGATCTGAAGAAGCTGCAGGCCCGTGTTTCGACGGCGATCAAGACCTACGAAGAACGTCAACGCAAAGCGGCTCTGGTCGAACTTGAAGCCAAGGCCGCCGAGATGGGCTTCAGCCTTTCCGAATTGACCGGGCAGACCGGGCGGAAGGCGAAAGTGAACCCGCCGAAATACCGCAATCCGGAAGATGGCACGCAAACCTGGAGCGGCCGCGGTCGCCAGCCGGCCTGGATCAAGGATGCCCTGGCGCGTGGTGAATCCCTGGATGCGTTCCTGATCGTGAAGTGATCTAAGACGTTCTGAGGGCGATCGATATGACTGGTCGCCTGAGATCGTCAGGCACCGCCAGCGGTGCAGAAGGGCCCCTCGTGGGCCCTTTTTCCTGTCTCCGCTTCCGGTCGCCAGAGTGATCTGCCGTCATCCTGTCGGAAATCCCCCGGGCGACAGGGCCCGAAGGCTTGCCATGAGCGCGGCGCCGGGGCAGGGGAGTGGCATGAGCGATCTGACGATACTGGACGGGGTCCTGAGCGACCGGGGCTCCAAATACGCGGTGGCGGGCGGGCCGGCGACCAGCCGGGCCGAGGCCGAGGCGCTGGTGAAGGCGCTGAAGCGGAAGAAGAAGTTTGCCAAGGCCACCCATAACACCTGGGCCCTGCTGCTGCCGGGCGAACCGGTGAAGGCCGATGACGGCGAGGCTGGCGCGGGCATGGTGATTTTGCGGATGTTGGAGCGCGCGGGGCTGGAAGGCCACGTTATCGTGGTCACCCGCTGGTTCGGCGGCACCCACCTGGGCGGCGACCGCTTCCGCCACGTGCAAAGCTGCGTACGCGCCTACATGGAAGAGATCGGCGTGGACCCCGGCGGGGCAGACTAGATCGTCAGCACCCGGGTGAAGAGCGTGGTCAGGTAGGCTTCCGCATCCGGGAAGGGGTCGGGCTTCTCCGGGCCCAGCACCGCTTTCACCTGCACGTCGAAATCCGCGTAGTGCTGGGTCAGCGACCAGATGGAGAAGATCAGGTGCCAGGGATCGGCGGGGGCCAGGTGCCCGTCCGCCATCCAGCCCTGGATGACCCGGGCCTTTTCATCGACCAGCTCCTTCAGCTCCGTCTCCAGCATCTCATGGATGCGCGGAGCGCCCTGCACGATCTCATTGGCGAACAACCGGCTTTCGCGCGGATGATCCCGGCTCATCTGCAGCTTGCGGCGCATGTAGGTCAGGATCTCGTCCAGCGGCTCGCCGTTCTCATCCAGCTCGCGCAGCGGATCCAGCCAGGTTTCCAACAGCGACGACATCAGGTACTGGTGGATCGCCTCCTTGGAGGGGAAGTAGTAGAGCAGGTTGGGTTTCGACAGGTTCGCCTCCTTGGCGATCTGATCGACGGTGGAGCCGCGAAACCCCCAGGTGGAAAAGACCGACAGGGCGGCCTCTGAAATCAGCGCGATATTCTTGCGCTGGATGCGCGTGCGGGCGACGGGTTGCGTCATGCGGCTCAACTGCTCCTTGCGCCGAGAGGCTGGCGGCAGGCGCCCGTTTCGGTGCGTTTTCAAGTGTTTTTCCGGGGCATGATTTTTGACCGGGCGGACGGAGATGTCCAGCGATGATCGTTTAGGCAATTTGCCCGTCGCAGGCGTATTGGCTGTCGCGGGAGGCGGGGGTTTTCTTGACTGGTCACCGGGCTCTGCTAGCCTCGCGTTTGACCAAGTGGTCAAAATGAAGACAGTAAGCTTTGGAGATCCTGCCATGTCCGCACCCGGAGAAAACCTGAAGATCAACGGGGAGAGGCTGTGGGACAGCCTGATGGAGATGGCGAAGATCGGCCCCGGCGTGGCGGGCGGCAACAATCGCCAGACCCTGACCGATGCCGATGCCGAAGGCCGCGCCCTGTTCCAGAGCTGGTGTGAGGCCGCAGGCTGCACCATGGGTCTGGATACCATGGGCAATATGTTCGCCCAGCGTCCCGGCACCGATCCCGAGGCGCTGCCGGTCTATATGGGCAGCCACCTGGACACCCAGCCCACGGGCGGCAAGTACGACGGGGTTCTGGGCGTCCTGGGCGCGCTGGAGGTGATCCGCACGCTGAACGATCTGGACGTGAAGACCAAACACCCGATCGTGGTGACCAACTGGTCGAATGAGGAGGGCACCCGTTTCGCCCCCGCCATGCTGTCCTCGGGCGTCTTCGCCGGGCTGCACACCGAGGAGTGGGCCAAGGCCCGTGTCGATGCGGAGGGCAAGTCCTACGGTGATGAGCTGAAACGGATCGGCTGGGAAGGTGAAGAACCCGTCGGCAGCCGCAAGATGCATGCCATGTTCGAGCTGCACATCGAACAGGGCCCGATCCTGGAGGCCGAGGGCAAGGACGTGGGCATCGTGACCCATGGCCAGGGCCTCAGCTGGACCCAGGTGACGATCACCGGCAAGGATGCCCACACCGGCTCCACCCCCATGCCGATGCGCAAGAACGCAGGGCTGGGCATGGCCAAGGTACTGCAACTGGTGGACGAGATCGCCTGGTCGCATGCGCCGCATGCCGTGGGTGCCGCCGGTCACATCGACGTCTATCCCAACTCGCGCAACGTGATCCCCGGCAAGGTGGTCTTCACCGTCGACTTCCGCAGCCCCGAGCTGTCGGTGATCGAGGACATGGAGGCCCGCCTGAAGGAGGGCGCCCGGAAGATCTGTGACGAGATGGGCCTTGGCGTCGAGTTCGAGAAGGTCGGCGGGTTCGACCCGGTGAAATTCGACGAGGGCCTGGTGGGCAAGCTGCGCGAGGCAGCCGAACGCCTGGGCTACAGCCATCAGGACATCATTTCCGGCGCTGGCCACGATGCCTGCTGGATCAATCAGGTGGCTCCGACCGCGATGGTCATGTGCCCCTGCGTCGATGGCCTCAGCCACAACGAGGCCGAGGAGATCAGCAAGGAATGGGCGTCCGCGGGCGCCGATGTTCTCTTGCATGCCGTGCTGGAAACGGCTGAGATCGTGGAATGAAGAAAAAAGGGGGCTCTGCCCCCGCCCGCGCCTGAAGGCGCGGACCCCCCGGAGTATTTCCAGCTTTCGGATAAGGCTGGGGCGCCCGGGGCAATAACAGGGAGACTATCATGATCAAGGTGATCAAGGGCGGCACCGTCGTGACCGCAGACCGTCAGTGGAAGGCCGATATCGCCATCGAGGGCGAGACCATCAAGGAAATCGGCGAGGACCTGAAGGGCGACGAGTATATCGACGCCGAAGGCGCCTACGTCATTCCGGGCGGCATCGACCCGCACACCCACCTGGAAATGCCCTTCATGGGCACCACCGCCGCCGAAACCTTCGAGAGCGGCACCTGGGCGGCGGCCTGCGGCGGTACGACGATGCTGATCGACTTCTGCCTGCCGGGCTCGGACGGGTCGATCAAGAACGCGATCAACGAATGGCACCGCAAGTCGGCGCCGCAGATCTGTTCCGACATCGGCTATCACATGGCCATCACCGGCTGGAACGAGCTGATCTTCGACGAGATGAAATATGCCGTGGACAACGGCGTGAACTCCTTCAAGCATTTCATGGCCTACAAGGGCGCGCTGATGGTCGAGGACGACGAGATGTTCGCCTCCTTCTCGCGCTGCAAGGAGTTGGGCGCCATGCCCATGGTCCACGCCGAGAACGGCGACCTGGTCGACCTGATGCAGAAGAAATTCCTGGCCGAGGGCAAGACCGGGCCCGAGTGGCACGCCCGTTCGCGCCCCGCGGAGTTCGAGGGCGAGGCCGCCAACCGCGCGATCACCATCGCCGATGCCGCCGGCGTCCCCCTCTACATCGTGCACGTGTCCTGCGAACAGGCGCATGAGGCCATCCGCCGCGCGCGCCAGAAGGGGATGCGCGTCTACGGCGAGCCGCTGGCGCAATTCCTGACGCTGGATGACGAGGAGTACCTCAGCAAGGACTGGCTGCATTCGGCGCAGCGCGTGATGTCGCCGCCCTTCCGGGGCAAGGAACACCAGGACGGTCTCTGGGCCGGCCTGCAGTCCGGCTCGCTTCAGGTCGTGGCGACGGACCACGCTGCCTTCTCCAGCGAGCAGAAGAAGATGGGGCTGGAGGATTTCACCAAGATCCCCAATGGCACCAACGGGCTGGAGGAACGCTTGGCCGTGCTCTGGACCTTCGGCGTTGAAACCGGTCGGCTGACGCCCGAGGAGTTTGTCGCCGTGACCTCCTCCAACATCGCCAAGATCCTGAACATCTACCCCAAGAAGGGCGCGCTGATGCCCGGGGCCGATGCGGATATCGTGGTCTGGGATCCGAAGATCTCGCGCACCATCTCGGCGTCGAACCACAAGTCGATCATCGACTACAACGTCTTCGAGGGCGTCGAGGTCAGCGCCCAGGCGCGCTATACCCTGTCGCGTGGCGAGGTCATCTGGGCCTGGGGCCAGAACAGCCAGCCGCAGCCCGGTCGGGGCCGGTTCGTGCCGCGCCCGGCCTTCCCGAGCGCGCATACGGCGCTGTCCAAGTGGAAAGAGTTGAACAGCCCGCGTTCTGTCGAGCGTGATCCGCTGAACATTCCGGCCGGTATTTAAGGACAGCTTCGTGACGCAAGTACCTGTAATTGAGGCAAAGCATCTCGATCTGACCTTTCAGACCAACGACGGGCCCGTGCAGGCCCTGCGCGATGTGACCCTGGAGATCTCCAAGGGGGATTTCGTCAGTTTCATCGGCCCGTCGGGCTGTGGCAAGACCACCTTCCTGCGCTGCATCGCGGCGCTGGAAGAGCCCACGGGCGGCCAGCTGACGGTCAACGGGATGAGCCCCGAGGCGGCGCGGAAGGCCCGCGCCTATGGCTATGTCTTCCAGGCGGCGGGGTTGTACCCTTGGCGCACCATCGCCGGCAACATCAAGCTGCCGCTGGAGATCATGGGCTTTTCGAAGACTGAGCAGGTCGAGCGCGTGGAAAAGGTGCTGGAACTGGTCGACCTGTCCGGCTTCGGCAAGAAATTCCCCTGGCAGCTGTCGGGGGGCATGCAGCAACGCGCTTCGATCGCCCGGGCGCTGGCCTTCGATGCCGACATCCTGCTGATGGATGAACCCTTCGGCGCGCTGGACGAGATCGTGCGCGACCACCTCAACGAAGAGCTGCTGAAGCTCTGGGCACGCACCGAGAAGACCATCGGTTTCGTCACCCACTCGATCCCCGAGGCGGTCTACCTGTCGACCAAGATCGTGGTGATGTCGCCCCGTCCGGGCCGGATCACCGACGTGATCGAAAGCCCGCTGCCCAAGGAGCGCCCGCTGGATATCCGCGACACGCCGGAATTCCTGGAGATCGCGCATCGGGTGCGCGAAGGGCTGCGTGCGGGGCATGCCTATGACTGATGCCGCCCCCGAGATCCGCCGGGCGGAGCGGGCGGACATTCCCGCCTGCGCCGCCGTGGCCAGTGACTGGATCCTAGAAACCGACTGGATGCCCGGCTTGCATTCCCGCGAGGAGCTGGAAGGCCATATCCGCGACGCCTTCGACACCCGCGAGATCTGGGTGATCGGCGCGCCGGTGGCCGCCTACATGTCCGTCGATCCGGTGGCGGGCCATATCGGCGCGCTCTATTGCCGGACGCGCGGGCAGGGCTGGGGCAAGGCCTTTCTCGACCGGGCAAAGGAAGGCCGCGATCACCTGAGCCTGAACACCCATGCGCCCAACGAGGCCGCCCAGCGGTTCTACGCCCGCGAAGGCTTCGTCGAGGTCGGGCGCCGGATGCCCGTCCCGCCCGAGATCGTCAAGGAAGTACGGATGGAGTGGCGGCGATGAAACGGCTCGTCTTTCCCGTCGTCGTCGTGGTCGCCGCAATCCTGGCCTTCTGGTACGCGGCCTGCGTGCCGATGAACATCAAGTTTGCGCTTATGACCGCCGAACGCCAGGGCGCCGTGGTCAGCCCCGAGGGGATGATCACGCGCCGCGACATGTCGCCCTTCGTGCTGGCCGCGAAGAACCCCGCGCAGTGGTCCGACACCTGGGTGCAGGACAAGCCGCGCCTGCCGGCCCCGCACCAGGTGGTGACCGAGCTCTGGGCGCAGACCATGCAGGTCGCGCCGACCTCGAAGCGCAGCCTGGTGTTCCACGGCTGGATCACCCTCTCGGCCACGCTCCTGGGTTTCGCCATCGGCTCCGGCCTGGGGGTGTTGCTGGCCGTGGGGATCGTGCACAGCCGCGCCATGGACATGTCGGTGATGCCCTGGGCCATCGCCAGCCAGACCATCCCGATCCTCGCCATCGCGCCGATGATCATCGTGGTCCTCAGCTCGATCGGTTTGCAGGGGCTGGTGCCCAAGGCCGTGATCTCGGCCTATCTGTCCTTCTTCCCGGTCGTCGTGGGCATGGTGAAGGGGCTGCGCAGCCCGTCGCCCATGGACCTTGACCTCGTGAAGACCTGGTCGGCGACCAAGGCACAGACCTTCTGGAAACTGCGCCTGCCGGCCTCGGCGCCCTATCTCTTCGCGTCGCTGAAGATCGGCGTGGCCTCCTCGCTCGTGGGGACCATCGTGGGCGAGCTGCCGTCGGGCACCGGCCAGGGTCTGGGCTTCCGCCTGCTGTCGGGCAGCTACTATGGCCAGACGGTGCAGATCTGGTCGGCGCTGTTTGCCACGGCGATCCTGGCGGCCTGCCTGGTGGCGATCATCGGGCTGATGGAACGTGGCGTACTGAAACGGATGGGGCTGGGCTGATGTTTGACTTCGTTCTGACAAACAGAGGCCCGCGCCTGACCGCGGGCGGGGGCGAAGCGCCCGCCCATGGGGGCGGTCGGGCGCTGGCCGTGCCGCTGGCACGACCGGTCCGGGCTGCTTGCGCCGGTGCAGGTCAACAGGCCTGCGCAGGCCTGTTGACGGGGCGCGTTGCTCTTGGGGAGGGCTTCCAATGACCCTCGTAATTGCCGCTTTCGTCCTCTGGGCGGGCCTGTGGTATCTCAACGTGCAGCTGGCCAATGGCCGGGGCGGGGACACCCGCGCCGTGGGCCTGGCCGTGCCGGTGATTTTCGGCCTGACCCTGGTGGGCATGTGGGAGCTGATCGTGCGCGGCCTGGAGCTGCCCATGGTGATCCTGCCGGCGCCCTCGATGATCGCCGCGCGCTTCGCCAGTTCGATCCCGACGCTCTGGACCGACTTCGTGCAGACCTTCGTGAAAGGCGCCCTGTCGGGCTTCGCCATCGGCAGCCTGGCGGCCTTCCTCGTCGCCATCCTCGTGGATCGCAGCGACTTCCTGCGCCGGGGCATCCTGCCCGTGGGCAGCTTCGTCGCCGCCCTGCCCATCGTTGGCACCGCGCCGATCCTGGTGATGTGGTACGGTTTCGACTGGCAGTCGAAGGCCGCCGTGGTCACCATCATGGTCTTCTTCCCGATGCTGGTGAACATCACCGCCGGCCTGCAGGAGACCACGCAGATGCAGCGCGACCAGATCAAGACCTGGGCCGCAAGCTATTGGCAGGGCTTCTGGAAGTTGCGCCTGCCGGCCGCCATGCCCTTCATCTTCAACGGGCTGAAGATTTCATCGACCCTGGCCCTGATCGGCGCCATCGTCGCGGAATTCTTCGGGTCCCCGATTGCGGGCATGGGCTTTCGTATCTCAACATCGGTGGGGCAACTGGCGCTGGACATGGTCTGGGCCGAGATCGTCGTCGCCGCTCTGGCGGGATCGCTGTTCTACGGGGCCATTGCCCTCGTGGAACGCTGGGTGACCTTCTGGCACCCGTCTCAGCGCTGAAAGGCGCATATAAAAACACGAAGACCAAACAGGGAGTTAAACTCATGAAAAACTGGATCGCAGGGGCCGTGGCCCTGACCGCGACCACCGCCGGCGCCCAGGCCGCCGACGAGGTGACGCTGCAGCTGAAATGGGTCACCCAGGCCCAGTTCGCGGGCTACTACGTGGCCGAATCCAAGGGCTTCTACGACGAGGCCGACCTTGACGTGACGATCAAGGCCGGTGGCCCCGACATCGCGCCCGAACAGGTGATCGCCGCGGGCGGCGCCGATGTCATCACCACCTGGATGGCCGCTGGCCTGGCCGCGCGCGAACGCGGCGTGCCCCTGGTCAACATCGCCCAGCCCTTCAAGACCGGCGGCCTGCAGGTCAACTGCCTGAAGGCGGCGGGTATCGAAAGCACCGACGACTTCCCCGGTCACACCATGGGCGTCTGGTTCTACGGCAACGAATACCCCTTCTATGCCTGGATGGCGAAGCTGGGGATCGAAACTGACGGCGCCGATGAGAACGGCGTGACGGTGATCAAGCAGGCCTTCTCGGCCGATCCGCTGATCAACGGCCAGGCCGACTGCATCTCGACCATGACCTACAACGAATACGGTCAGATCCTGGATGCCGGTATTACCGAGGAGGAGCTGGTGACCTTCAACTACCTCGAAGAGGGTGTCGGCATGCTCGAAGACGGCCTCTACGTGCTGGCGGAGGACCTGGAAGATCCGGCCTTCAAGGACAAGATGGTCCGCTTCGTCGCTGCCTCCATGGAAGGCTGGAAATACGCCGAGGCGCATCCCGACGAGGCTGCCGAGATCGTGCTGGAGTACGACGAGACCGGCGCCCAGACCCTGGAGCACCAGCAGTACATGATGGGCGAGGTGGCCAAGCTGACTGCCAGTTCCGACGGCACGCTGGACCCGGCCGACTACGAACAGACCGTGGCCACGCTCCTGTCCGCCGTCAGCCCGGAAAACCCCGCCATCACCAAGGAGCCGGAAGGCGCCTGGACCCATGAGATCACCGACGAGGCGCTGAACTAAGCGCCCGGCGGATCACGGGACGGGAAGGGCCGGGCATTGCGTCCCGGCCCTTTTTGCGTCAGCGTCGCCATTCATCATGAGAAATCGGCGCAGCAGGCGCATGAAGGGGCGACGACAGGTGGCAAACGGGGCAGAGCGGCGATCACGGCCCGTGCAGGTGGCCGAGGCGATCAAGGACTACGTGGTCGAGGAAGGCCTGCGCATGGGCGACCGCCTGCCCGGAGAGGCAGAGTTGATCGCCCGCTTCGGCATGTCGAAAGGCACCATCCGCGAGGCCATGCGCATCCTCGAAGCCCAGGGGCTGGTCAAGACGCGCACCGGGCCCGGCGGCGGCAGCTTCGTGCACGAGGTCAGCCGCGAACGCGCCCAGGCGCTTCTGGGCAACTACTTCTACTTCCGCGACCTGACCCTGAAGGACATCTACCAGATGCGCCGCTGGCTGGAGCCGGAGCTTGCGGCTTCGCTGGCCGGCAAGCTGACCGATGCGCAGCTGTCGCGGCTGGACGCGGTGGTGGAAACCTACGATCACCCGTCGTCGGACGTGGAGGAGGAGCGCGAACAGCACATCGCCTCGCTGCGCTTCCATCAGCTGCTGGCGGAGTTCGCGCGCAACGAGCTTCTGGGGTTCGTCATCGGGTTCATGGCGCAAATCCTGTCGGACCTCACGATCTACCGCCGCCTCTACGAGCCGGCCAATCCCGAGCTCTGGGAGAAGGGCCGAGCCTACCAGCTGGAGCTGCTGGACGCCCTGCGCCGGGGCGATGCGGACCGCGCGCGTCTGGTCATGGCTGATCACATGGCGACAGCGGAACAGCTGATGGAGGGGCAGGAGGCGGAGATGCTGAAACGCTTCCTCACCGCCTGAGCCGCCCCCTATATCGCCATGCAGGATCGGCCCGTTCCGGGCCGAAGCCTCCGGCGGGAGTATTTCCGACAAGGTGAAGAGGCGGGACCGCGCCTGATCTGCAACCCTCCCGCTGCCTCAGGCAGGTGCACGCGCGGGGGCCATCGCGGCGGGTGCCTCGCTCGTGCCCTCTCTCCTCTTCATCTCGTCTGAAATACTCCGGGGGAGTCTCCGGCACGGAGACGGGGGCGGAGCCCCCTTGCCCCGTCGGCCCGTCACTCCGACCGGGGCGTCTCGTCCAGCCGGGCGAAGTCCGCCTCGGAGGGCGCGCGGAAGGGTGCCTCTTTGGTGGGCACCAGCCGCGCCCATTCGGCGTAGAGGCCTGTGGTGGCCCGATCGTGCAGCGCGCGCAGGTCGGCCAGGGGCGAATCGGAGGCGTCGATGCGCAGGCTCAGGGGGGCCATGTCCGGACCGAGGCACAGCAGTGCCGCCGACAGCAGTCCGCGGCTGTCCGATCCCGCGTCCTCGCCGGCCTGAAGCGCCGCCAGAAGCCGCTCGGGCATCGTCCCCGTGGCATTGGCATAGCCCTGGGCGACCGCATCGAGCACCGCTTCGGAACTGAGCATGTTGCCCGCCACCACCAGGTTTTCGTCCCGCCGGCTGGCGCAGGCCGGCACCGAGTCCGCGCCGGTGAAGGCGCCGGAGTTTCCCAGCAGATCAAGGGCCGAAAGCTGTCGGTGGGCGCGCCCCTCGTCGGGGGCCGTCACCTCGGTCACGGCGGCAGGGGCCGGGGCGCCCGCCTGCATCTCGTCCAGCACCGCCTCGCCCCAGAGGGTCGAGGGCGCGGTGCCCTGGCTGGCGGACATGCCCGCCTCGACCCGGCCGCGCAGGACCCAGCCGCCCACGCAAAGCGATCCGGTGGCCGCCGCCCCGCCGATCCTGCCTGTTTCCGCGTCACGGACGAGTATGGAAAAGGTCATGCTGCCTCCGGTCGTTTCTTGCCTCTTGAATTTATCATGAGAATTTGGCTGAGTGCAATTTATCATGATGAATAGCGGCCGCTATGCAGAGGGAGAGGCGCAAGATGACACAGGGAATTCTCAACTGGACCCGCCGGGGGCTGCTGGCGTCGGGCACGGCCCTGACCATGGCACTGACGCTGGGCGCGGGCGATGCGGCTCAGGCGCAGACGCCACCGGGCGTTCTGATCGTCGGCCAGATCGCCGAGCCGAAGGCGCTGGATCCGGCCGCAGTGACCGCCGTCAACGATTTCCGCATCCTGATGAACATCTATGACGGGCTGGTGCGCTACAAGTCCGGCACGCTGGAGGTCGAACCGGCCCTGGCCGAAAGCTGGGACATCAGCGAGGACGGCACCACCTACACCTTCCACTTGCGTGAGGGCGTCAAATTCCACGATGGCAGCGCCTTCGACGCCGAGGCGGTGAAGTTCAACTTCGACCGGATGCTGGACGAGGATCACCCCTTCCACAACACCGGGCCCTTCCCGCTGGCCTTCTTCTTCTCCTCCGTGGAGGAGGTGACCGTCGTCGATCCGCTGACGGTGGAGTTCACCCTGAGCGCGCCCTTCGCGCCCTTCCTGTCGAACCTGGCCTATCCCACGGGGCTGATCGTATCGCCCGCCGCGGTCGAGGAATACGGCGCCGACTATGGCCGCAATCCCTCGGGCACCGGACCCTTCAGCTTTGCCGAATGGCAATCAAACACCCACGTGATCCTGAACGCCAATGCCGAGTACTGGGATGGCGCGCCCGAGCTGGAGACGGTCGTCTTCCGCCCGATCACCGATGCCAACACCCGCACCGCCGAGATGCTGGCCGGTGGCATCGACTTGATGGTCGAAGTGCCGCCCGTGTCGCTGTCGGAGTTCGAGGGGGATGATTTCACCGTCGTCGAACAGGCCGGCCCCCACGTCTGGTTCCTGATCCTGAACACCAAGGAAGGCCCCTTCGCCGACAAGCTGGTGCGCCAGGCGGCCAACTACGCGGTGAACAAGACCGCGCTGGTGGAAAACGTGCTGGAAGGGACGGCCGAGGTCGCCGCGGGTCCGATCCCGCCGGCCTTCGCCTGGGCCTATGACGAAAGCCTGGAGCCCTATGCCTACGACCCTGACAAGGCGCGCGAGCTGCTGGCCGAGGCCGGTGTCGAGAACCCCGAGCTGACCTTCTACGTAACCGAGGGCGGGTCGGGCATGCTGGATCCGGTCGCCATGGGCACCGCCATCCAGGCCGACCTGGAGGCCGTGGGCTTCGACGTTGCGATCGAGACCTACGAGTGGAACACCTTCCTGGGCGAGGTGAACCCCGGGCTGGAAGGCAAGGCCGACATGGCCGAGATGGCCTGGATGACCAACGACCCCGACACGCTGCCCTACCTGGCGCTGCGCTCGGACGCCTGGCCGGACAAGGGCGGGTTCAACTCGGGCTACTATTCCAACCCCGAGGTCGACGAGCTGCTGGAAACGGCCCGTGTCTCCACCAGCCAGGAGGAACGCGCCGCGGCCTACAAGGAGATGCAGCAGATCGTGCAGGAGGACGCCCCCTGGCTCTTCGTGGCGAACTGGAAGCAGAACGCGGTCACCTCCGGCGCGGTGGAGAACTTCGCGTTGGAGCCGTCGTTCTTCCTGCTGCTGAAGGACGTGGTGAAGAACTGATCGCCCGGCGGGTGACGTGATCCGGGGCAGGGCGGGGCGGCCTGACCTGCCCCGTCGCGCAAAGAGGGGGAGCGGGCCGTATTGCCGGTCTGGCCCCCGGCGCGGCATCCTGTCCCCGGGGACACGACACAGCAGGCGCGCGCCAGGCAATCCCAGCGGAGACGCAGATGACCGGATATATCCTGAAACGACTTCTCTCGGCGATCCCGGTGCTTTTCGGGATCACCGTCATCGTCTTCCTTATCATGGCGATGATCCCGGGTGATCCGGCGCTGGCGATCCTGGGCGCCTATGCCACGCCCGAGAATGTCGAGAAGATCAACCGCGACCTCGGCCTCGATGCGCCGCTGGTGGCGCGGTATTTCATCTGGCTGGGCAACATGCTGACCGGGGATTTCGGTACCTCCTTCAGCCTCAACCGCCCGGTGATCGACGAGGTGCTGGACCGGTTCGGCGCCACGTTGCTGCTGGCCGGGACCTCCTTCATACTCTGCGCGATCCTCGGGATCGCGGCGGGCGTGGTCAGTGCCGCCAGGCAATACGGCTGGGCGGACAAGGGGATCACCTTCGCGGTGCTTCTGGGGATTTCGATCCCGTCCTTCTTCCTCGGCATGATGATGATCCTGATCTTCGCGGTCGAACTGCGCTGGTTCCCGGTGTCGGGGATGCGCATGGCCTATGGCGGCGGCGGCTTTGCCGATGTGGCAAACCACCTGGTGATGCCCGCCATCGCGCTGGCGGTCGTGGCCACGGGCGTCGTCGCGCGGCTGTCGCGCTCGGCCATGCTGGAGGTATTGCGCCAGGACTTCATCCGCACCGCGCGCGCCAAGGGTGTGGGCGAGGGGCGGGTGATCTGGGGCCATGCCCTGCGTGCCGCCATGGTCAGCATCATCCCGGTTCTCGGAATCCAGGCGGGCTTCGTGCTGTCGGGGGCGGTCTATATCGAGATGGTGTTCCAATGGCCCGGGGTGGGCCGGATGCTGGTGGACGCGATCCTGAAGCGGGACATCCTGCTGGTGCAGGGCGGCGTCGTCTTTGTCGCGGCCTGCTACGTGCTCTTCAACATCGCGGTGGACGTGGCGCAATCGCTGCTCGATCCCCGGATCAAGACCTGAGGAGGCGCACAACATGCAATTCCTGAGCCTCATCGCCCGCAATCGCCTGGCTGCCGCCGGGGGGATCGTGCTGGTGATCGTGATCGCGCTGGCGCTGATCTCTCCGCTGCTGCCGCTGCCGGACCCGGATGTGACCGATACCGCCAACCGCTTCCTGCTGCCCGGCGCGGAAGGGCACCTCTTGGGCACCGACCACCTGGGCCGGGACCTGGCCGCGCGGCTGATGGACGGCACGCGCCTCAGCCTTGCCGTGGGGTTTGCCGCCGCCTTCTTCGCGGCCTTCTTCGGGGCCGCCATCGGGATCATCGCGGGCTATTTCGGCGGGCGCACGGACAACCTGATCATGCGCGCCGTCGACATGCTGATGGCCTTTCCCTACATCCTGCTGGCCCTGGCCATCGTCGCCGCGCTTGGCCCCGGGCTGGTCAATGCGCTGATCGCCGTGGCCGCCGTCAACATCCCCTTCTTCGCGCGTAACATCCGTGGCGTCACGGTGGGGCTGGCCAACAAGGAATTCGTCGATGCCGCACGTCTGGCGGGCCTCGGCCACACCCGCATCATCCTGACGGAGATCCTGCCCAACGTGATCCCGGTCATCGTCATCGCCATGTCCACGACCATCGGCTGGATGATCCTGGAAACGGCGGGGCTGTCCTTCCTCGGGCTGGGCAGCCAGCCGCCGCAGGCCGACCTCGGGTCGATGCTGGGCGAGGCGCGCGGCGCGCTGATCACCAATCCCCATACTTCCATCGTGCCAGGGGCGATGATCCTGGTCATCGTCATGGGCATCAACCTGCTGGGCGACGGGGTGCGCGACGCGCTGGACCCGCGCCTGCGCTCGGGCGCCCTGACCCGGCCCATGGCGGCAACGCAGGTGCGCCGCAAGGGCCCCGTGCCCGCCTCCGAAGACGCCGAGGCGGTGCTGGAGCTGCAGGGCCTGCAAACCCAGTTCCACGTCAAGGATCGCATCTACAAGGCCGTGGGCGGCGTCTCGATCAAGGTGGCGCCGGGCGAATGCCTCGGCGTGATCGGCGAAAGCGGCTCGGGCAAGTCGGTCACGGCGCTGTCGGTCATGGGGCTGGTGGCCTCGCCGCCGGGCGTCATCACCGGGGGTGCGGCGCGCTACAAGGGCGAGGACCTGGTGGGGGCGCCCTACGATCACCTGCGCCGGCTGCGCGGGGATCGGGTGGCCTATATCTTTCAGGATCCGCTGGCGACGCTGCACCCGCTCTACAAGGTCGGTGACCAGCTGGCCGAGGCGATCCTGGTGCACCACAAGGTCGGCAAGGCGGAGGCGCGACGCCGCGCGGTGGACCTGCTGAAACAGGTGCGCATCCCCAATGCGCAAAGCCGCGCCGACAGCTACCCGCATGAGATGTCGGGCGGCATGCGCCAGCGCGTCGGCATCGCCATGGCGCTGGCCAATGACCCCGATGTCATCATTGCGGACGAACCCACGACGGCGCTGGACGTGACCGTGCAGGCGCAGATCCTGTCGCTGCTCAACGACCTGCGCCGCGAACGCGGGCTGGCCATCGTCTTCATCACCCATGACTTCGGCGTGGTCGCGCAGCTGTGCGACCGTGTGGCCGTCATGTACGCGGGCCGCATCGTGGAGACCGGCCCGACCGAGGCGGTGCTGGACGCGCCCGCGCATCCCTACACCGCGCGGCTGATCGCCTGCGTGCCGGAACTGGGCGGCGGTCGCCGGCGGCTGGAGGCGATCCCGGGCCTGCCACCCGCCGTCGACCGGCTGGAGCCCGGCTGCGCCTTCGCGCCCCGCTGCCTGAAGGCGCAGGACGCCTGCCGCCAGGGAGAGATCCCGCTGGAGGGACCGGGCGCGCGCGAGGTGCGCTGTCTCTACCCCGAAACGGAGCTCAAATCGGAGGGCGTGGCATGAGCGCGGTTCTGAAACTCGACGGTCTGGCCAAGAGCTTTCCGGTCGGCAAGCGCCTGCTGGGCGCGCCGCGCGGTCTGGTGCATGCGGTGCAGCCGGTGGACCTGGTGGTGGCGCAGGGGGAGACCCTGGGCATCGTCGGCGAGTCGGGCTGTGGCAAGTCGACCCTGGCGCGGATGCTGGTTGGCCTGCTGCCGCCCAGCGAGGGCACAATCGAGATCAACGGGGCGCCTCTGGACAACGCCGATCCGGCGGAGTTCGGCAAGAAGATCCAGTATGTCTTCCAGGATCCCATTTCCTCCCTCAACCCCCGCAAGACCATCCGCCAGGTGATGGAGGCGCCGCTGAAACGTCTGCACGGGCTGGACCGGGCGCAGCGGGAGAAACGCATTTCCGAGATTTTCGCCTCCGTGAACCTGCGCGAGGAATTCCTCGATCGCTACCCGCACGAGTTTTCCGGCGGGCAGGCCCAGCGGATCGGCATCGCCCGGGCGCTGGCGGCAGAGGCCAAGATCCTGATCCTCGACGAGCCGGTCAGCGCGCTGGACGTCAGCGTGCAGGCCCAGGTGCTGAACCTGCTGGCGGACCTGAAGGCGAAGCTGGGTCTGACCTATCTCTTCATCAGCCACGACCTGGCGGTGGTGGAGGCCGTGTCGGACCGCGTTGCCGTGCTCTACTTCGGGTCGGTGGTCGAAGTGGGGCGGGCCGAGGACATCTTCCGTGCCCCGCGCCATCCCTACACGCAACTGCTGGCCCGTTCCGCCCCCGTTGTGGGGCGCGCCCTGTCGGCGCCCGAGGGGAAGGAGACCGAGCTGCCCGACCCGCTGAACCCGCCGGCGGGCTGCGCCTTCAAGGCGCGCTGCCCGCGTGCGACGGAAGAATGTGGGCAGCGGGTGCCGAAACTGGAAGGCGACGCGGCGCATCGCGTGGCCTGTTTCCATCCGCTGGAGGGCTAGCCCCCGTCAGTCGGAGGCGATCCGCACCGAGCTGGCGACCCAGGGGTAGGGGGCCACGTCCGTTTCCTCCGCGATCTGGCGCAGCAGCGCGCGCAGGTCGGTGGCCAGCCGCGTCGGCACCGTCTTCAGGATGCCGCGGCGGGCGGTCAGCACGATCCGGCGCGACAGCGGCGCGAAGGGCAGGGGGTGGATGTCGAGATGCGGCATGAGCCGCCGAGCCCGCAACAGGGCCAGCGGCGGCAGGATTGTCCAGCCCGTGCCGGCGGAGACCAACGCGAGGATGGCGTGGTAGCTGTCCAGCTCGAACCGGTGATCCAGGCGCAGGTTCTGCTGCGCCAGGTGGGTCGAGATCAGCCGCCCCATGTAATGCCGCGTCGTGTACTGGATCATCGGCTGGCCCTTCAGCTGGTCCAGCAGAGGGCGCGCGGAATCGACGGCGCCGGGGGCGGTGGCGACGATGAAATCCTCGGTCAGGATGTCATGCACCTCTGCCCAGTCGGCGGGTTCGGCCATCTCGGCGGCGATCACCACGTCCAGTGCCTCGGTGTCCAGCTGATCGTGCAGATAGTGGGAGGCGCCGGTTTCCAGCAGGAAACGGCATTCGGCCAAATCGCCCGCCATGCGGGTCAGCAAGCGCGGGGTCACGTCGGCCTCGAAATCCTCGATCACCCCGAGGCGCAGCCGGGTCAGGGCGGGCGCGCCGGCCACCGCCAGCTCGGCCCGGGCCTGGGCGGCCTCGGTCAGGATTGCCTCGGCCCGCCGCCGGAAGGCCTCGCCCGAGGGGGTCAGGGTGATGGGCCGCGCCTGGCGCATCAGCAGCGTGGCGCCCAGGGCGGTTTCGAGGTTGGTCAGCTGTTGCGATACGGCGGAGGGGCTGGCGCCGAGGCGCCGTGCCGCGGCCGAGATCGAGCGTTCCTCGGCCGTGGCGACGAAGACCTCGATCCCCCAGAGGGTGACCCGTCCGGGAGAGGCGGCGGCGGTTTTATCGGCCATGGTCAGCCCGTTGCTCGTCTCGGTGCGCAGGGCCCTTGCCGGGCCTGCGCGGCCGGGGTCAGCTCATCTTCGACAGTTTCGACTGCAGCTCGGCCAGCTGCTTGCGGATGCTGTCGAGGTCGTCGCCCTCGGCCGGCGTCGCGCTGCCGCCTTCCTCGTCGGTGGGCGCCGACCAGTTGCCGGAAAAGCCGGTGGTCATCGCCTTCAGGAAGGCCGCCTGCTGCGCCTGCATCGCCTCGATGCCGGGCATGTTGGCCATCATCGGGTTCACCTTCTCCAGGTTCTCCATCATCTTCGACTGCCCGTCGCGGAGCATCTCGAAGGAGGCTGCCAGGAATTGCGGCACCACCGATCCGGCGGAGGACGAGTAGGAGCGCACCAGATCGTTCAGCACGTTCAGCGGCAGCACGTTCTCGCCGCGGCTTTCGTGTTCCGCGATGATCTGCAGCAGGTACTGACGGGTCAGGTCGTCGCCGGATTTCAGATCAACGATCTGCACCTCGCGCCCGCCCCGGATGAAGCCCGCGATGTCCTCCAGGGTGACGTAGTCGCTGGTCTCGGTGTTGTAGAGCCGGCGCGACGCGTAGCGTTTGATGAGAAGCGGAGATTCACTATCAGCCACCGGTTATCCCTCCCCGATTATGCAGCATTGCAGCGAAGCCTAGATCACCGTTTCACAAAAAGAAAGCTCTGTCAGGGGGCTGCCGGGAATTGCCATGGGGCAGGGCCGTGGCGCCGGGAGATGGTGTTAACCACCACTATCATTGCTCCTACTACCCCGGGTCCGGCGATGGTTACTCAGATCTGAACAAATTGACTGGGTAGTAAATTAAATGTTTCGATTCGCTGTGGCGACGGCCGTGCTGGGCCTGCTGAGTTCCCCTGCGCTGGCGGGCAATCCCGTGGCGCCCGTGATCGGGGCGGCGCCCTTGATGGCCCCCGCTGCGCCTGTTTCCGACTGGACCGGGATCTATGCCGGGGTGACCCTGGGCACCGGCCGCTCTGACACTTCACTGGGCGGCTATGGCATCGACGTGGCGCTGGATCACGACACCCGCGGGCTGTTCCTGTGCTATCGCCACGACGTCGGCGCCTGGGTGCTGGGCGCCGAACTGGCCTACGACCAGGCGGACGTGGACGGGTTGGGAGAGCCGGCGCGCTATGACCTTTCGGTCCAGGCGGGATACGACGCGGGGCGGGTGCTGCCCTATGTGGCCCTGGGGGTCGCCAAGCTGGAACTGACGCCGGGCGACGAGACGGGGCATTTCGTCGGCCTGGGCATTGATGTGAAGCTGACCGAACGTGTGGTGTTGGGCGCCGAGGCGCGGCGGACCTGGTTTGCCGACGACTTCCTGGGGGTCCCCGGTGCCGACATGCAGGCCGATACGTTGCTGATGCGCCTGGCCTTCCGGTTCTGAGGACTGCGCGGGGCGCAGGCCGTACTGCGCCCCGCCGGGTGGCCAGCAGAGAGACAACAGAAAAGGGCGGATCCTGCTGGATCCGCCCTTCCTTCATGCGCCCCATTACAAGGGGGAGGAGCAATCTGGGGCGCGACTTCCCGGGAGGGGAGACGTCACTTACTTCGCGGTCGAGGCCTTCTTGGCCGCGGTGGTCGCGTCCTTGGTGGCCTTCTGCACGGCGGCGGAGGCTTCCTCGGTCATGTCCTTGCCGGCGGCCATCATCAGCTCGACGGTGTCGGTCTGGACCTTCTTCGCGATCTCGGCGAAGGCGGCCATGTTCTCGGCCGACATCTCGGCGCAGGCGGAGGCGAAATCGGTCATCGCCTTGGCGTAGTCGGCCGGGTCGGTCTTCGCCTTGGACATTTCCGACATCTTGGTCAGAGTTTCCTTGGTCCACTTGGTCGACAGGTCGGTCGACTTGCCGGCGGCCTCCAGAGCCACGGCGGACAGCTTTTCATTCAGCGTCGCCTGGGTCTTGAATGCGTCTTCCATCGAGGAAGTATCGACAGGGAAAGCGCCCATGAAGTCCTTCATGATCGCGGTGTAATCTTGGGTCTTTGCCATTAGTCCATCCTCTTCTGGCCTTCCCGGAACCGTCCCCGGCTCCGGCGTTTCAATCTTAGGGAGAATATGAATGCTGCAGCGCAGAAAATCAAGGTTTTTTCTGCACTGCGGCGAGAATGGTCAGTGGCGTATGGAAATGTGAGCCGCGCCAAGGCCTTGAGGGGCGAGGCGCGGTTGACCCAAGGGAAAGGTCAGGCGGGCAGGGGCGCTGCCACGTAGGTTCCCGGGGCGTCGCAGAGCGCGGGGTGAGTCGAATCTCCCGGCGTGCGGGCCGGTACCAGCTTGCCCGAGCGCTTGCGCAGCCAGCCCTCCCAGCGGGGCCACCAGGAGCCCTCGGTGAAGGTCGCGCCTTCCATGAACTCCTCGGGCGTGGGGGGCAGGTCGTCGTTGGTGTAATGCCCGTATTTCTTCTTCGACGGCGGGTTCACGATCCCGGCGATATGGCCCGATTGCGAGACGATGAAGGTGCGGTCCTTCGATCCTGTCTTCAGGAAACCGCGGTAGGCGGATTTCCATGCGGCGATGTGATCGGTCTCGCAGGTGATCGAGCAGATCGGCAGGGTCACGTCCGCAATCTTCAGCGTCTCGCCGCAGATCTCGATGCCCTCGGTGGTGAACAGGTTCTTCTGGCAAAGATCGCGCAGGTACTGCACCGCCATCTTCGCCGGCAGGTTGGTGCCGTCGCCGTTCCAGTAGAGCAGGTCGAAGGCCGGGGGCTGTTCACCCATCATGTAGCTGCGGATCGCCGGCCGGTAGACCAGGTCGTTTGACCGCAGGAAGGAAAAGGTGCGCGCCATGATCGAGGATTTGAGCATGCCATAGCTCATCGCCTCTTCCTCGATCGCATCGACGAAATCGTTCTGCAGGAAGGGGGTGAAATCCCCCTGGTCGGAAAAGTCGGTGAGGGTGGTGAAGAAGGTGGCGGATTTGACCGAGCGGTCGCCGCGCTTCTTCATCAGCGACAGGGCCAGGTGCAGGGTGGTGCCGCCGATGCAGTAGCCGATGGTGTTCACCTGCTTCATCCCGGTGATCTGCTTCACCTGCTCGATCGCGGCCAGGAAGCCGTCCTCGATGTAGTCGTCCAGGGCGATGTCGCGGTAGGATCGGTCGGGGTTCACCCAGGACACGACGAAGAGGGTATAGCCCTGGTCGACCACCCAGCGAATGAAGGAATTCTGTTCCTTCAGGTCGAGGATGTAGAACTTGTTGATCCAGGGCGGGAAGACGATCAGCGGGGTCGAGCGGACCTCGTCTGTGCTCGGGGAGAACTGGATCAGCTCCAGCATGTGATTGCGCCAGACGACCTTGCCCGGCGCGGTCGCCACGTTCTCGCCCAGGCGGAACGCACTGTCGTCGGCCAGGCGCACCAGCATCTCACCGCCGTTGGCCTCAAGGTCGCGCACCAGGTTCTCCAGCCCCTGCACCAGGCTCTCGCCCTCGGTCTCCAGCGCGCGTTCCAGGGCGTCGGGGTTGGTGGCGAGGAAGTTCGTCGGCGCCATCATGTCGGCGATCTGGCGGGTGAAGTAGCGCAGCCGCTCCTTCTCGGTGGGATCCAGATCCTCCACATCCTCGACGGCGCGGGTCATCGCCTCGCTGTTCAGCTGATACTGCTGCTTGATGTAGTTGAAATAGGGATGCGTCTTCCACAGCGGGTTGGAAAAGCGCGGGTCGGGGGGCAGGTTGTCCTCCGGCGCTTCCAGCCGCCCCTTGGCCAGGGCCTCCTGCGCCTCAAGGAAATGGGTGACGGACTTGCCCCAGAATTCCAGCTGGTGTTCGAAGATGCGCGCGGGGTTCTGCAGCATCTCCGCCCAGTAGGCACCGGCGGCCTGGGTGAACAACTCCGGCGAGGGGGCCTGCAGGCCGGCGGGGGTGGCGTGGCGTTCCTTCAACGCGGCGATGAACCGCTGGCTGAGTTCTTCGACACGGGCCAGGTTTGCGTTCAGTTTTTCGAGATTTTCTTGGCTCGAAAGCGGGCCATCTTCGGTCTCTTGTGTTGTCATCTATACGATTCCCCCCTATTTTCTGCTCTGCAGCATGCGCTGATCTCCGGTCCTGGCCCCCGATGAGGGGGCGGGCGGAGGCGCGCGGCCCGGAAGACCCCAGAAACGGAGAAGCCGGGTTCTGCCCCGCTGAATGGAGATACCTATGCGCTTTATGGCAAGCTACGATCTTATGGAGACGGTGCGCAATACCCAGCAATGGATGGGCGCCTCGGCGCTTAGTCTCGCCTCCTACCCTGCGTTTTCGCTGGTGCCGAACCCGATGCTGACGATGATGGCGGCCTGGGGCGAGGTCACCGAGCGCAGCTACAAGCGCATGGTGGCCAAGCCCGACTGGGGCATCCATTCGGTGTCCTGCGAGGACGGGCGCGACCATCTGGTGTCGATTGCCAAGGTGGTGGAACGCCCCTTCGGCGACCTGATCCATTTTGAGGTCCAGGGGCGCGAGGAGAAGGCGCGCAAGGTGCTGCTGGTGGCGCCGATGTCCGGTCACTACGCGACCCTCCTGCGGTCGACCGTGGTGTCGCTGCTGCCCGACTGCGAGGTCTATATCACCGACTGGCATAACGCGCGCGACATCCCCGTCAGCGAGGGCAAGTTCGATGTCGAGGACTACACTCTCTACCTTGTCGATTTCATGAAGGAGCTGGGGCCGGAGGTGAACGTGATCGCCGTCTGCCAGCCCGCGCCCCTGACCCTGGCGGCCACCGCCTACCTGGCGGAGATCTTCCCCGAGGCGCAGCCGCGTACCCTGACCCTGATCGGCGGCCCCATCGACCCCGATGCCACCCCCACCGAGGTGACCGATTTCGGCAACCGCGTCAGCATGGGCCAGCTGGAACAGCTGATGATCCAGCGCGTCGGGGCGAAGTACAAGGGCATCGGCCGGCAGGTCTATCCCGGCCTGCTGCAGCTGACCTCCTTCATTTCGATGAACCTGGACACCCATGCCCAGGCCTTCACCGACCAGATCATGCGCGTGGCCCGCGGCGAGTCGGGCGACCATGACCGGCACAACCGGTTCTACGACGAATACCTGGCGGTGATGGACATGACTGCCGAGTTCTACCTCTCGACGGTCGAGCGGATCTTCAAGAACAGCGAGATCGCCAAGAACTGCTTCACCATCAATGGCCACGAGGTCGACATCAGCAAGATCACCGATGTGGCGGTGAAGACCGTGGAAGGGGAGAAGGATGACATTTCCGCCCCCGGCCAATGTGTCGCCGCCCTGGATCTGTGCACCGGGGTCCCCGAGAAGATGAAGTCGAACCACCTGGAGCCCGGCGCTGGCCACTACGGCATCTTCGCCGGCTCCTCCTGGCGCAACAACATCCGCCCCCTGGTGCTGAAATTCATCGACGAGAATGCCGACCGTCCCAAGACCAGCGGCAAGACGAAGCTCGCGGCGGTCTGACCGCCCCGCAGGTAACAGACGGGATGCCGACAGGCCCGCGACCCCAGGTCGCGGGTCGTCCTGTGTGTGGGGGCCGGCGCTTGCCCGTTTTCCGGGCGCCGCTGTCAGATCAGCAGCCCGGCCGCGCCTTCGTGTTTCAGCAACCACACCTTCGTCTCGACCCCGCCGTCGCCGGAGAACCCGCCCAGGCCCGTCGTCGACAGCACCCGGTGGCAGGGGATCAGCAGCGGGATCGGGTTGCCGCCGCAGCCCTGGCCGATGGCCTGCGCCGGACGGCCGAGGGCGCGCGCCAGATCGCCGTAGCTGCGGGTCTCGCCGAAGGGGATCGCGGCGATTGCATCACAGACCGCCTGCTGGAAGGGGCTGGCGTCCACCCGCAGGGGCAGGTCGAACACCTGCCGTTGCCCGGCATAGTAGGCGCGGATTTGTGTCGCGGCCTCCTCCAGCAGCGGGCTGGGAGCCTCCGGGCCCAGCCGATGCCAGGCCGCGCGGGTGATCGCGGTGCCGTCCGAAAGCAGCCAGAACCGGCCTGTGGGCGTTTCGAGAGAGAGGCAATCCATGCCGCCACCCTAGCAGGGCGTGCCGATCGGATCAGCCCGAAACCTGCCCTTTGTGCCGCGGTTGGCAACAGGGCTCTTGCCCAGTATTTGACGAGACTTGTCGGGGAAATCCCCTTGGAACCGGGGGAAACCGGCCAATCATGGGCCAAGCGTAAAGATTTGCCCGGTCAAGTCCTTACCGCCATTAAGCCCCCGGTAAGAGTTATCTGCACATCCTTACTGCTATAGCCGCCCGTGCGGCCCCTGCGTGCCGAGACGGCCCCGTGCCGCCTGACCGGACAGAAGACCGGGCCCGCCAGGGCCACATGCGGCCCCCTGACGGTCCCGGAGACGGGCCGCCGCCCCGAGGAGCCCTGCCGGGCCCCGGACAGTCAGAAAGGAGAGTGTCATGCTGGAGACCCTGACAACGGCGCGCCCTCTCTACGCGCCGGACCCAAGACCGAATGCCCCCGGAAGCGAGAGTGCCGCCCCTGCGCGCGCCGCGCCAACCGAAGAGCAACCGCTGCCCGCGCCATCGGAACTGCTGCGCCTGACGCTGCAATCCCCGCCGCCGCCTGCGGACCCCGTCCGCTCCGGCGTGGCCGATGATGCCAGCCCGCCGCCGCCCGCCAGTGTGGCCGAGCCGGTCTTCCTGGCAGAGGCGGATGTGCCGCCGGGGCTGAACGCCATCAGCCTCTTCCAGGGCATGCTGACCGAGGCCTCCCGCTCCGGCGCCAACGTGCCGGGCACCTCGATGCATATCTACGCCCTGGTGCAGCAGCTTTCGACCCTGGTGGAAAACAAGCTGGAAACCGCGGCCTGAAGGACGTTGACGCTGGCCGGAGCGTGACCCTCGGTCAGAACGGGTAGGGCGGCGTTCGGCGCGCCTGAGGCAGAGTGAAGAGACACGAGGCGTGAAACGACATGGCGCGCGCTGCGGTCGACCGCCCGGATCACCTTCCTCCGGGGCCGCAGTGGCACGGCACCGCCGAACAGGGACGCGCAGATGTGGCGCCCTCCCGCGCCGCTATGGTCCACCATTCCGGCCTTATCCCTCTGCAGGGGCCGGAACGGAAAGACCCCCGCCGGTTGCGGCGGGGGTCTTTGTTTTTCACTCAGATCCGGCGGGGCTGTGCCCCGCAGGCGTCAGTCCAGCGCGCTGTCGCAGCGCCCGCAGACGCCCGGGTGCGCATGGGTGCCCACGTCCGGCAGGATCTTCCAGCAACGCTGACACTTCTCGCCCTCGGCCTTTTCGAAGACCACGGCGATGCCAGAAACCTCGGGCAGGCGGTAGGCCTCCTGTGGGGCGGGATCGGCCGACAGCTGCAGGTCCGAGGTGATGCAGATGTCGGCGAAGTTCACCGACTTCAGCGCCGCCAGCACATCTGCATCCTCGACATGGACGACCGGCGCGGCCTCCAGTGAGGCGCCGATCACCTTGTCAACCCGCTGCACCTCCAGCGCGGCGGTAACGACACGGCGCGCCTGGCGCACGCGGGCCCACTTGGCGGCCAGCGCCGCGTCCTTCCAGGACGCCGGCGTCTCCGGGAAGTCCTGCAGGTGGACGGAGCTGTCCTCGCCGGGGAAGCGTTCCAGCCAGACCTCTTCCATGGTGAAGCACAGCACCGGCGCCAGCCAGGTGGTCAGACGGTGGAACAGGATGTCCAGCACGCTGCGCGTAGCCTTGGCCCGCAGGGTGTCGCCGTCGCAGTAGAGCGCATCCTTGCGGATGTCGAAGTAGAAGGACGACAGCTCTACCGTGGCGAAGTTGAACACCGCCTGGAAGACGCCCTGGAAGTCGAAGGCGCGGTAGCCCTGCTGCACGACCTCGTCCAGCTCTGCCAGGCGATGCAGGACCCAGCGTTCCAGCTCCGGCATGTCAGCGGGGGCCACGCGGTCCTCCTCGCGGAAATCGCCAAGCGAGCCCAGGATGAAGCGCATGGTGTTGCGCAGACGGCGGTAGCTGTCAGCGGTGCCCTTCAGGATCGTGTCCCCGATCCGCTGGTCGGCCATGTAGTCGGTCTGGGCCACCCAGAGGCGCAGGATGTCCGCGCCGTACTGCTTGATGACGTCCTGCGGCGCGATGGTGTTGCCGAGCGACTTGGACATCTTGTTGCCCTTCTCGTCCAGCGTGAACCCATGGGTCACCACGTTGCGGTAGGGCGCGCGACCCAGGGTGCCGCAGGCCTCCAGCAGGGAAGAGTGGAACCAGCCGCGGTGCTGGTCGGTGCCTTCCATGTAGACGTCGGCAATGCCGTCCTCGGTGCCGTCGGGACGATCCCGCAGCACGAAGGCATGGGTGGAGCCACTGTCGAACCACACGTCGAGGATGTCATCGACCTTCTGCCATTCGGCCGGGTCGTAGTCATTGCCCAGGAACCGTTCCTTGGCGCCATCCTTGTACCAGGCATCGGCGCCCTCGGCCTCGAAGGCCTCGATGATGCGGGCGTTGACGGCCGGATCGCGCAGCAGGAAGTCGGGATCCGTCGGCAGGGCGCCCACCTTGGTGAAACAGGTCAGCGGCACACCCCAGGCCCGCTGGCGCGACAGCACCCAGTCGGGACGGCTTTCCATCATCGAATGCAGGCGGTTGCGGCCCGACTGCGGCGTGAACTTCACCAGCTCCTCGATGGATTTCAGCGCGCGTTCGCGGATCGTCTCGCCGTGCTGGTCCTGGCCGTCGTCGACCTTTCGGTCGATCGCGGCGAACCACTGCGAGGTGTTACGGAAGATCACCGGCGCCTTGGAACGCCAGGAATGCGGGTAGCTGTGCTTGATCTTGCCGCGCGCCATCAGCCCACCCACCTCGGCGAGCTTGTCGATGACGGCCTTGTTGGCATCGCCCTCACCGCCCTTGCGGTTCAGGATGTACTTGCCCCCGAAGAAGGGCAGGTCGGCGCGCAAAGCGCCATCGTCCATCACGTTGTAGGTGATGACCTGGTCGAGCATGCCGAGATCACGGTAAAGCTCGTATTCCTCCATCCCGTGCGAGGGGGCGCAGTGGACGAAGCCGGTGCCTTCCTCGTCGGTGACAAAGGGCGCGGCGCGGAAATCGCGCGGCGCGTCCCATTCGCCGTTCGACCCTTCGGTACCCGCCAGCGGGTGCGCCAGCGTCATCGCGGCCAGCTGATTGGCGCTGACGTCGCTGACGCGTTTCCACTGACCGTCTTCCAGGCGCGCCTTGGCGAAGGTCTGGGCGGCCAGCTTGTCTGCCAGGATGTATTTCTCGCCGACCTGCAGCCAGCATTCGTCCGGCGTCCCGGTGACCTCGTAGAGGCCGTAGTCAAAGTCGGCGCCGAAGACGACGGCCTTGTTCGACGGGACGGTCCAGGGCGTCGTGGTCCAGATCACCACATGGGCGCCCAGGAACTTCTCCCGCGCGGCCTGGGCCGCCTCGACGACTGCCTGGCGGGCCTCGGCGCTTTCTTCCTCGTCCGAGCTCTCGCCGGCCCCGGGGGCGAAATCGGCGACCTTGAACTTCACCCAGATGGTGAAGCTTTCCTTGTCATGGTATTCCACTTCGGCCTCGGCCAGGGCGGTCTTTTCCACCGGCGACCACATCACGGGCTTCGAGCCCTGATAGAGCGTGCCGTTCATCAGGAACTTCATGAATTCCTCGGCGATGACGCGCTCGGCGTGGAAGTTCATGGTCAGGTAGGGATCATCCCAGTTGCCGGTGATGCCGAGGCGCTTGAACTCCTCGCGCTGCACGTCCACCCAGCCTTCGGCGAACTTGCGGCATTCCTGGCGGAAGTCGACCACGTCGACCTCATCCTTGTTGCGGCCCTTCTTGCGATACTGCTCCTCGATCTTCCACTCGATCGGCAGGCCGTGGCAGTCCCAGCCGGGCACGTAACGCGCGTCATGACCCATCATCTGGTGCGACCGTACGATCATGTCCTTGATCGTCTTGTTCAGGGCGTGACCGATGTGCAGGTGGCCGTTGGCATAGGGGGGGCCGTCATGCAGGGTGAAGGGTGTCCGCCCCTCCTTCTCGCGCAGGCGGTCGTAGATGCCGATCTTTTCCCAGCGGTCCAGCCAGCCGGGCTCGCGCTTGGGCAGGCCCGCGCGCATGGGGAAATCGGTTTTCGGAAGGTTCAGCGTGTCTTTGTAGTCAGGCGTCTCGGCGCACATGGTCGTGATCCGTTTCAGGAAGTCGCAATGTCTGTGAAAGGTCGGCGCGGTATCCCATACGCCTTGTCCCGGCGGCTCGAGTTCAGAGCGCCGGGCATGTAATTCGAATGATGATGGCGAAGGCTCGGGTCATCATGGGGGATGCATACACGCGGGGCGGGCGGGCGTCCAGAGGATCGGGGGCCTGTGCCTGCGGCAGGTGTCGGATGCCTCCGGCGGGAGTATTTTGGACGACGTGAAGACAGGGGGCTGCCCCCGGGTTGCCCGACTTTCGAGGACGGGGGCGTGGCACGCTCCTCATGGCGAAAGGAGGCCGACTTTCCGGGCACTGTCCCGCCTCTTCACGTCGTCGGAAATACTCCGGGGGGCGCCGAAGGCGGGGGGCGGCGCCCCCTCCGCGCTTTCAGTCCGCGCCACCCTCGGTCTTCTCTGCCTTGGCGAAAAGGCCGGTCAGCGCAGTCTGGATGATCGAGGTAACCCGCGGGCGGCGCCCGTCGGAGAAGGGCATGGGGCGGCAGACTTCCATCGCCGCGAGGCCGACGCGGGCCGTCAGCGCCCCGTTGACCACCCCTTCGCCGAAGCGGCGCGACAGGCGCGCCAGCAGGTTGCCGCCCAGCACGGAGCCCAGCATGTCGTCGCCCATGGCCACGGCGCCGGTGGCCACCAGGTGGGTCATCACCGCGCGCAGCAGGCGCCAGGACCCCAGCGTGCCCGAGCGGCCGCCGTAGATTTCCGCGATGCGGCGGATCATGCGGATATTGGCGCCAAGGGCCGTGGCGACATCCGCCAGGGCCAAGGGCACCAGGGCGGTCACCGTGGCCACCTGCCGCGCGGCGGCTTCCACCTCGGCGCGGGCCGCGCGGTCCAGGGGCGTCAGCAGCTCACCTTCCGCCAGGTCCAGCAGGGAGGCGGCGTCGAACTGGTCGGGCTGGCGTTCGTCGAACCGCTCCACCTGCCAGCGCATCTCGGGCCGGCCCCGGTAGAGTTTCGTCAGCTGCCGTGTGGCCTCACGGGCCTGGGCCAGCTCGTCCGAGGCGCGGGCGTCGGCCATCACCTTGTGCAGCCGGTCCATGCGCGCCAGCCGGGCAAATGCCGTCAGCTCCTTCACCACGATGGCCAGCAGCACCGCCAGGAAGGCGCCGATCAGCACTGTCACCGCCCAGCCCAGCCAGGGGGTGGAGGCAATCAGCGCCGTCACCGCGTTCCAGGCCGCGGTGGAGATCGCCACCGTCAGCAGCGCCCCGGCCAGGGCCCAGAACCAGCGCGCCAGCCGCGAGGGTTTGCGCGCCATCAGCCGCGCGGTCCGCGCCAGCCGGGCATCGGCGGCGGGCAGGGAGGTGTCGGGCACCGGGGGCGCCATGTCGGGGCGGGCGGCGGGGCCGTCGACCTCGATCAGGACGGGACCGGCTTGCTTGCCTGCGGCGGGACGGGCGGTGTCGTCGGAGCGGTCGGTCATGCGGCGGCCTCCTGTCGGGATGTCGGGACGTGGGGGGCGGCGCTCCAGATCATCAGGACCTCGGGGAGGGCCTCGTCATTGCCTTGCCCGTCGCTGTAGCCCATGGTGACGAAGCCTTCGGCGGCGTAGAAACGGCGGGCGGCGTGGTTGTCCTGGGGCGTCCAGATCGACAGCGCCGCCTGGGTGTCCTTGGCGCGGCGCAGAAGCGCCCGGCCGAGCCCTGCGCGCCGGGCGCGGGCATGGACGTAGAGCGCCTGGATCTGCTGGTCACGCTGCGCCAGGAAGGCCGCCGGGCCGCGCCGGTCGCGGACCAGCCAGACCGTGTCGCGGCGCACCAGGCGTGCCAGCAGGCGCAGGTCCGCCAGAGGCGAGCGGGCGCGCGGGTGGCCCGGGGCGCGGGTATGCGACCAGAGCACGCGGGCCAGCCCCGGCACGTCGCGCAGCCGCGCCCGGGTGATGCGCGGCGCGCTCACAGCCGGTCCCCCAGAAGGAACTGTGCTGCGCGGTCCAGCCGGATATGCGGCGGCCCTTCGCCGGGTTTCAGCATCAAGGGCGCGGGCTGGAAGTTCATGATGCGGTAATCGCCGTCCAGCCACTTGTCCCCGGCCTGGAAGCCTCGGGTGATGCGGCTGGGATCCTCGGGCAGTTCGCCGGGATAGAAGGCGGCCTCGCGCCCGTCGGCCAGCCGCCCGCGCACGCAGTCCAGCTGCCGCCCGTCGTGGGTCAAGGTCTCCTCCACCGTGGTCCGCAGCGCGGCGATGGACATGGACGACGTGCTGGCGCCGGCGAAATCGGCGCGCGACACCGCCTTGGCCAGCAGCGCGTCCAGCACGGCCGTCAGGCGCGGGTGCTGGGAATGGTGCAGGTGGTCGGCCTTGGTCGCGGCAAAGAGGATCTTCTCCACCCGCTTGCCAAAGAGGAACTGGGTCAGCCAGGCGTTGCGACCGGGGCGGAAGGCCTGCAGGATCGCCTCCATGCCGCGGCCCAGGTCATCGACGGCCTCGGGCCCCGCATGGATCGCCGAAAGGGCGTCGACCAGCACCACCTGGCGGTCGATGCGGGCGAAATGTTCGGTGAAGAAGGGTTTGACGACGCGGGCCTTGTAGGCCTCGTAGCGGCGCTCCATCTCGCGCCACAGGCCCTTGCGGGCCGGTTTTTCCTCCGGCGGCAGGGGGGCGAAGGTCAGCACCGGAGAACCGGCAAGGTCGCCGGGCAGCAGGAACCGCCCCGGCGTGACATCGGAAATGCCGTGGGTCCGCGCCTCGCCCAGGTAGGCGGTGTAGATCCGCGACAGCTCCTGCGCGGCGGGTTCGTCGAAACTGTCGGTGCCCCGGGCCGCGCGCGCCGCGTCGAGGAAGGACTGCGCATAGGCGCGCCCCTCCATCCGGGCGAGCGTGTCGGCGGACCACTCGGCATAGCTTTTGTCCATCAGCCCGAGGTCCAGCAGCCATTCGCCGGGATAATCCACGATGTCGAGGTGAAAGGTGCGCGGCCCCGTCACCCCGCCCAGAAGGCCCGTGGGCCGCACCCGGAAGGACAGGCGCAGTTCGGAGATCGACCGCGTGCTGTCGGGCCAGTGCGGTTTGGGGCCGGTGAGGGCCGCCAGGTGATCCTCGTACTCGAAGCGGGGCAGGGTGTCGTCGGGCTGGGGCTGCAGGTAGGTGGCCAGGATCCGCCCCTCGGCCTGGGCGGCCAGCCCGGTCATCCGGGCGCGGTTCAGCAGGTTCGCCACCAGCGAGGTGATGAACACCGTCTTGCCGGCTCGCGCCATGCCGGTGATGCCGAGCCGCAGCGAGGGTTCCAGGAAGGTGGCGGAGAAACTGTCGGAGGCGGCCTCCACCTGCCGCGAGATGCCATCCGCCAGCGAGGTGATGCCGAAATGCGTGCCGTATCGGCCGAAGGTGCGGGGTGCCACGGGATCTCCTCTTGCCTGCACAGACAGAGATAGAGGCGGAGGCGCGGGTTTCCAAGCGTTCCGGCGCCCCGGGCCGGCGCCACGGCAGGGGATTGCGGCATGGGGCCCGGATGGGCTAAGCGCCGGGCATGCCGAGATTTGCGCTACAGGTCGAATACCACGGGGGCCCCTTTGCCGGCTGGCAGAGGCAGGCCGACGTGCCCTCGGTGCAGGGCGCCATCGAGGCCGCCCTGGCGAAGCTGGAACCGGGCGAGCATACCATCGCCGCAGCCGGGCGGACCGACGCGGGGGTCCACGCGACGAGGCAGGTGGCCCAGTGCGACCTCACGCGCGACTGGGATCCCTTCCGCCTGAGTGAGGCGCTGAACTATCACCTGAAGCCAGATCCGGTGGCAATCCGCGCCTGTGCGCGGGTGACCGACGACTGGCACGCGCGGTTTTCGGCGCTGGAACGGCGCTACCTGTTCCGGCTGCTGGTACGGCGCGCGCCCGCCACCTTTGAGGCTGGTCTGGTCTGGCAGGTGAAACAGCCGCTGTCGCTGGAGGCGATGCGCGCGGGTGCGGCGCATCTGGTGGGGCACCACGATTTCACCACCTTCCGCAGCTCCATCTGCCAGGCGGCCAGCCCGGTGAAGACCCTGGACGAGATCCGGATCGAGCCGGTCACGGGCCAGTCTGGGCCGGAATTCCACTTCCACCTGCGGGCCCGCAGCTTCCTGCACAACCAGGTCCGGTCCATCGTTGGCACCCTGGAACGGGTGGGCGCCGGCGCCTGGGCGCCCGATCAGGTGAAGACCGCGCTGGAGGCCCGCGACCGGGCCGCCTGTGGCCCGGTCTGCCCGCCGGGCGGGCTCTACCTCGCCGGGGTGGGCTACCCCGAGGATCCCTTCGCCTGAGGGCGGAGGCGCCGCGCGTGGGCCTCGGGCCCACGACGCCCCGCCCTCCGTCCCGCATCCTTGCTCGCTTTCCCGGCGCGGCCTGTCTGGGCCTGCGCTTTGGCCTGTCTCTGCGCGTGCCGCCGCGCTGGCGCGCGTTGACAGCGCCCCCGGTCTGGCCGAACTTTGCCCCGGAACGACCAAAGGACCTGCCATGAGCCTCGACGACAGCGCCGCCCCCGATTTCCCCATCCTGGACCTGGGCGCCTTTGCCGCCGCCGATGCCGCAGGTCGTGCCGCCATCGGCGCCGAGGTGGACCGCACCTGTCGCGAGACCGGCTTTCTGGCCGTCGGCAACCATGGCGTGCCGGAGGAGGTGATCGCGGGGCTCTGGTCCAGGCTGACCACCTTCTTCGATCTGCCGCCGGAGGAGAAGCAGAAGCTGAAGCCGGCCCCGGGTGATCCCTACGGCTACCTCGGCCCGGGATCCGAAGCCCTGGCCAAGTCGCGCGGCGAGGACACGCCCCCCGATCTGAAGGAGAGCTTCAACGGCGGGCCCCAGGCCGTGCCCGAGGGAGAGACGGATCCCCAGGCCTTGGCCTTTTGCTATGCTCCGACGCCCTGGCCTGAGGCGCCCGAGGGATTCCGCGAGGCCTGGACGGCCTACTACGCCGAGATGGAGGCCCTGGCCGCCCGCATCATGGAGGTCTTCGCCGTGGCCCTGGATCTACCGCAGGATCATTTCGCGGATGTCATCGACGCGCCGGTCAGCGGCATGCGGGCGCTGAACTATCCCGCGCAGGAGGTAGCGCCGGAAGAGGGCCAGCTGCGCGCCGGCGCCCATACCGACTACGGCTCGCTGACGATCCTGCTGCCCGAACCCGGGTCCCGCGGGCTGGAGATCCTGACGCCCGAAGGCACCTGGCGGGGCATCCCGCCGGTCGAGGGCGCCTTCGTGATCAACATCGGCGACCTGATGACGCTGTGGACCGGAGGGGAATGGGTGTCGACCCTGCACCGGGTGGTAACCCCGCCCGAGTGGGCGACGCGGCGGCGCATGTCCATCGCCTATTTCCACCAGCCCAACTGGCACGCCGAGATCCGGCCGCTGGCGGGAGAGGGGGAGCCGGTGTTGTCGGGCCCCTACCTGATGGGGAAATTCAACGCGGCCAACAGCTGAACCGGGGCTGGTCCGGCCCGCGCGCGGCGCGGGCCAGAAGCGTCACGACGTCTTCTTTTTCTTGCGGGATTTTGCCTTGGCCTTTTCGAGTCGGGCTTTCTGTACGGCGGCGACCGCCTCGAACTTCGGATCGAAACTCTCGTTCAGGACGCCGTTTCCCGTGGCCAGCTGGTAAAGCGTGTGATGCGGGTTCGGGTTGGCCTCGATGATCTTCGGGCCCGTCTCTCCGATGGCGATGTCCCAGCCGAGGACACCGGATTTCGCGAAAAGGGCGTGGCACCGCGTGGTGACGTCGATCACGGCGTCCCAATGCGGGATGCGAATATCGGTGAATGCCTTGCCGCTGACCGGATGCAGGCTCAGCGCCTCGCGGGCCGGACCCTGGCCGCGGTGGCATTGCAGGACCTGGCCGTTGGCCGGGTCGATCTCCGCGATCATGCTGCCGTCCTGCCAGTAGTTGTCGGACATCGCACTGGGCGAAGGAACCTTCCATAGGGTGTAGAGAACCTCGGGCATCTGATCGCCCATCAGGGTGACGACCCGCATCGAGCCGACCGCGCTGCCTGCCACATCCGACAGGGTGGCGTTTTGCTGCACGGCCGATTGCAGCAGGTAGCTGCCCCGCGCGTCGGCAAACATCTCTTCGGCCACGGCGCGCGCCGGGATCTGCCGGCCATTCATCAGGTGCAGGCTCCCGTCGGCCAGGTCCCGTTCGGAGATCAGGGCCGAACCGACGCTGCGCGAGCCGGAGACAGGCTTGATGAACAGCGGATAGCGGGCCTCGTTCAGCAGGAAGGCCTCGGCGGCCTCCACCGTATCGAGCCGGGGGATGTTCCCGAAGTGGCGCGTCCGCGAGGTGACAGCCTGGGTGTCGGTCGTCGGAAAACCAAGTTGCTTGATCAGGGCCTCGAAGAAGATCTTGTCCTCGACGATTACGTTGGTGCCGATCGCCATGTCTCGCGGGCTCAGTCGCTTGTTCAGGTCCTTGTTCCCCAGCAAGCCGATGAATTGCCGCTTTTCCTCGATGCTTCGCTCGGGGTCGAAGAGCCGGAAGGTGTAATATTCGTGCAGGCCCAAGCGCTGTCGGCCGCGAGAGAACTGGAGCATTTCTCGCGCCTGCCTGAACGGGGAGACGCCGTAGTCACGGGCCACCTTGACGATCAGCTCATGCGAGGGTGGTTTCGGCATGTCCGGTGCGGCCAGGAGGGCTGTCGGCGCCTTTGTACTGCTCATCTTTCGCTGTTCCCCTGTCAATGCCCCTCGGGTGCCGGCCAGGGCCGCGCTTCCGGGGGCTTGATGTCCCGAAGGGAAACTTACCCTGAGATCAGGCAATTGGAACCGTCTGCAGGCCGCTTATGCGAGTGAGGGCGTCAATCGTGCAACAGGCGGGCAGGGGATGGCGCGAGGATCCGGGGTCGGGGAGGCGAAACCCCCGGTGTGATACCAGATCACACCGGGGGCAGACGATCGCGCCATGTCGGCAGATGCCGCTTATTCCGCAGCGTGGGTGACCTCGCCCATGACATCGGCGGCGGCGCCGGTCAGGGCATCGGCGATCATGTCGCATTCCTCCAGCGTGAGGCGGGCGGGCAGGCGGCAGTCGCAGGCGCGCATCAGCATGGCGCGGGTCTGCGGCAGCTCCGGCAGGTCCTGGATGAACTGCCAGTTCCAGAAGGCGCGGGCGTTGTCGGTGGACATGCCGAAGACCTGAACCTTCACCCCGCGCTTGGCGGCGGCATCCTGGAAGGCCTTCGTCTGCGTATCGCTCAGGCCGACGAGGTTGAACTGCAGGCTGTCGGGCGCGCGCTCTTCCGGGGCCAGCTTCTCAGGCACCTCGATCCAGGGGCTGGCGGAGATGGCGGCGGCGGTGTGGTCGTGGTTGCGACGGCCGTCGCGGACCCGGCGGGCCACTTCGGGCAGCTGGCTGCGGGCGATGGTGGCGGACATGTTGCTGAGGCGCAGATTGTAAAGCGGCAGCTTGTTCTGCCAGCGTTCCAGCGCCTCGACCAGGTCGTTGGAGTTCTCGCCGTGGCGCGCCTTGTGCTTCTTCCACATGTGTTCGTAGGCGCCCGACATGATGATGGCGCGGGCCACCAGGTCGGCGTCGTCGGTGATCAGGATCCCGCCCTCGCCGGAGTTCACCAGCTTGTAGCTCTGGAAGGAGAAACAGCCGATGCGGCCGAGGGTGCCGATGTTCTTGCCGTGCCAAGTGGTGCCGAGGGAGTGGGCCGCATCCTCGACCACCGGAATGCCCGCCTCGTCACAGAGCGCCATGATCGCATCCATGTCCGAGGTATGGCCGCGCATGTGGCTGATGATGACCGCCTGGACGGTCGGCAGCAGTTCCTTGAAATGCTCGATGTCGATCCGGTAGTTGGCGCCGACCTCGCAGAGGACCGGCTGACAGTCGGCATGCACGATCGACGACGGCACCGCGGCGAAGGTGAAGCCGGGGATCAGCACGCGGGCGTCGCGCGGCAGGTCCAGCGCCTTCAGCGACAGGAAGAGCGCGGCGGAGCAGGAGGAGACGGCGAGGGCGTATTTCGTGCCCATCATCTCCGCGAAGTCGGTTTCCAGCAGGGTCACCGGGGCATTCTCGGGCGCCGTGTAGCGGAAAAGATCCCCCGTCGCGAGAAGGCGTTCGATTTCGGCGCGGGCCGTTTCGGGGATCGCTTCGGCGTCGTAAACATTCGGCGGCAGAGTCATCTTTTCGGCTTTCCTGAAAGTCATCTTCGGGAAATCTAACGGAAGGATGCCCGGGCGCAAAGTGAAAACTCTGTAACAGGGGCGCGGCGGCAGGCGCCGGGGGGCAGCGACGGACGGACATCTCGGTGCTCCTCGCGGGGGCCGACAATCGCGTGATCGGCCGGAACCTGCCGCGACGGGAGCGGATTTCTGCGGAACCGGAGGGGCCTGCGCACGTTGGGTTAAGCGGGAGGACTGTACCGCCCAGGCGGTCGACCTCCGGAAAAAAACTGTAATTCAGACAGATGAGGCTCAATTGTCGCGTTCCAACACATCTTACAGATTGGGCGCGGTCCTGATGCTGGCCGGCGGTCTCGCCGGGGGCATCATCTCCGCCTATGCCTATTTCACGCCACTGACAGGGGTTTCGGGCACGCCCGGCGCGCTGCTGGTCATCCTGTCCTCGGTCCTCATTTTTCTTGCCTCGCTGATTGTCGCGCTGGTTGGCAGTCGCGCCTGGCGCAACGTGCTGCGGGTTCTGCTGGTGCTGGGTATCGTTCTGACCGGCATCGCGGGGCTGTTCCTGCTGCAGCCGATGCTGACGGCGGCCATGGCCGTGGCGCTGGTCGGCTGGATCATCGACTGCGCGCAGCCCGCCAGGGCCGCCCGCGCCCGGGAAGGAGCCATCGCATGACCCGTCTGACCCGATCCACCCTGATGCTCTGCACCGCGCTGATCGCGCCCGCGCCCCTGCTGGCGCAGACCGAGGCAGAGCCCGAGACGCCGCAGCCCGAAGTGACCGAACCGGCGGTCACGCCCGAAGCTGTCGCCCCGGAGAGCGAGGCGCCGGCAGACACCGCGACCGAGGACGCCGGTGCAGAGGAGGCTGACGAGGCCCCCGAGGATGCCCAGCCCGAAGCGATCGAGACCGAGGATCTGGCGCCCGAGACCCTGACGCCCGATAACCTGACGGAAGAGGACGCCGAGGCCCCGACCGCCGAAGAGGCGACGGATGACGCGGAGGCGGACACCGCCGAGACCGAAGCGGAAGAAACTGCGGAGGCCGAACCGGCCGCCGACCCGATCCCGCTGGTGCCGGAAACCGCCACCTGGGACAGCTTCCACGGCCAGCTGAACGCGCAGAAATACGCGCCGCTGGACCAGATCACGCCGGAGAACGTGGGCGATCTGGAAAAGGTGTGGGAAGTGCACACGGGCGACATGTCCGACGGCACTGGCGATCTCGCCTCGACCGTCTGGTCGGCCACCCCGGTCTTTGCCAATGACACGCTGTACCTCGGCACGCCCTTCTACCGCGTGCTGGCCCTCGACCCGGCCACGGGCGAGGAAAAGTGGAGCTTCGACACCAAGTCGCGGCTGGAGCCGCTGACTCAACCCGCGCTGAAGAACCGGGGCGTCGCCTATTGGGAAGCCGACAACCCTGTCGAGGGCGAGGCTTGTCAGAAGATCATCTACCTCGGCACCATGGATGCGCGCCTGTTTGCGCTGGATGCCGACAGTGGCGAGCTTTGCTCTGATTTCGGCGAGGAGGGCGTGCTGGACGTGAACGTCTGGAATGACGTGAACGACCACTTCCCCCTGTCGCTGCTGCAGCCGCCGACGGTCGTGGGCAACCACGTCATCATGGGCTGGGCCGGCTCTGACTGGGACTGGGCCGAAGCCCCGCCGGGTGCCATCTTCTCCATCGATCCGCAGACGGCGGAGCTTCAGTGGTCCTTCGAGACCCTGCCGGAGGACATCCGCGAACAGACCGGCACCGCCAACGTCTGGACCGCCATGTCGGTGGACGAGGAATTGGGGCTGATCTACCTGCCCGTCGCCTCGCCCTCGCCGAATTACTGGGGCGGCAACCGGACGGAGGAGATCCCCTATGCCACCTCGACCACGGCCGTGGACATCGAGACCGGCGAAGCGGCATGGTCGCGCCAGTGGGTGCACCATGACATCTGGGACTACGACATCAACTCCGCGCCGACGCTGACCGACATCACCGTCGACGGCGAGGAGATCCCGGCGCTGATCCAGGCCACCAAGATGGGCTATCTCTTCGTGGTGAACCGCGAAACCGGCGAGGATGTCTGGCCGATCGAGGAACGCCCCGTGCCGGGCGGTGACGGCACCGTCGACGGCGAGGTCTACGCGGAAACGCAGCCCTTCCCGACCAAGCCCGCGCCGCTTCTGGACCAGTCGGAGAAGCCCGAGGTCTGGCCGATTGCCGACCTGATCAGCGGTGGCCAGTGTTCCGATCTCTGGGACGACCTGTGGTACGAAGGCATGTACACGCCGCCCACGACCAAGGGCCAGGGCGTCTTCACCTATCCCGACAGCGCCGGTGGCGTGCAATGGGGAGGCGTCGCCTTTGATCCCGAAAGCCAGACGGCGATCGTGAACTTCAGCCACATCGTGCAGTACATCCAGCTCTATGAGCGGGAGGACTACGAGGCCCAGACCGAAGGCGCATCCAACGGCGAGGGCGGCTTCCATCCCCAGACCGGCGCGCCCTACGGCATGTCGCTGAAGACCGCGCTGAACTGGGCCGGCATGCCCTGCTGGAAACCGCCCTATGGCGAGCTGGCGGCGATCGACATGACCACCGGCGACATCAAGTGGCGTCGCCCGCTGGGTCATTCGCAGCGCTACGGCTTCTACATGCCCGAAAGCATGGGTTCGCCCACCATCGGCGGCCCGGCGGTGACGGCCGGTGGCCTGATCTTCATCGGCGCCACGATGGACGCCAAGGTGCGCGCCTTCGATCTGGAGACCGGCGAGGAGCTTTGGGAAGACAACGTGCAGGCGCCCGCGGTCGCCAACCCGGCAGTCTATGAATACGAAGGTCGGCAATACGTGGCCTTCGTCGCCGGGGGCAACACGATCCTGAAGCAGCAGGTGGGCGACCAAGTGGCCGTCTACGCTCTGCCGGAAGACTGATGAACCTGACGGGCGGGGCCCCTTGCTCCGCCCGCGCAAATGCGAAAGGCGCCTGCAACCGCAGGCGCCTTTTTGCGTTCCGGATCCGCTTGTCTGACGCTGGTCAGACGTTCAGCAGCAGGTGTTCCCGTTCCCAGGGCGAGATCACGTTGAGGAATTCCTCGTACTCGGTGCGTTTCACGATGGAATAGACGCGCAGGAACTCCGGTCCCAGCACCTCGGCCAGGGCGGTGGCCTCATCCATCGTGTCCAGCGCCTCGCCCAGGGTGCGGGGGAAATCGCCCTCGCCCTCGTAGGCATCGCCGCGGAACTGCTTCTCGGCCCGTTCCTCGTTCATCAGACCCAGATAGCCCGCGGCCAGCGAGGCGGCGATGCCGAGGTAGGGGTTGCAGTCCATGCCGGCGACGCGGTTTTCCACCCGCCGCGCATCGGGGCCGGAGATCGGCACGCGGATGCCCGTGGTGCGGTTGTCGCGGCCCCATTCCAGGTTGATCGGCGCGGCGTGGTCCTTCACGTAGCGGCGGTAGCTGTTCACGTAGGGGGCCAGCAGGGGGATACATTCCGGCAGGTGCTTCTGCAGGCCGCCGATGAAGGTGTAGAAGGCGTCTGTCTCGCCGCCCTGGGGGCCGGTGAAGATGTTCTTGCCGGTCTCCATGTCGAGGACGGAATGGTGGATGTGCATGGCCGAGCCGGGCTCGTCCATGATCGGTTTGGCCATGAAGGTGGCGAAGCAGTCGTGGCGCAGGGCCGCCTCGCGGATCAGCCGCTTGAAGAAGAAGACCTCGTCGGCCAGCTTCACCGGGTCGCCGTGGCGCAGGTTGATCTCCAGCTGGCCGGCGCCGCCTTCCTGGGTGATGCCGTCGATCTCGAACCCCTGCGCCTCGGCGAAGTCGTAGATGTCGTCGATCACCGGGCCGAATTCATCCACGGCTGTCATCGAATAGGCCTGGCGCGCGGCGGCTGGACGGCCCGAGCGGCCCATCATCGGCTCGATCGGTTTCACCGGGTCTAGGTTGCGGGCGACGATGTAGAATTCCATCTCGGGCGCGACGACCGGCTTCCACCCCTGCGCCTCGTAGAGGGCGACCACCCGTTTCAGCACGTTGCGGGGGCTGTAGGGGATCGGTTTGCCCTTGCGGTCATAGGCGTCGTGGATCACCTGCAACGTCCAGTCGCCGGTCCAGGGGGCGGCGGTGGTGGTCGACAGGTCAGGCTCCAGGATCATGTCGGGCTCGATGAAGCCCTCGTCGCCGGCGGCATCGGACCAGTCGCCGGTGATAGTCTGGAAGAAGATCGAGTTGGGCAGGTGAAAGTTCTTCTGCCGGGCGAATTTCGACGCGGGCACCGCCTTGCCGCGGGCAATGCCGGGCACGTCGGCGATGATGCATTCGACCTCGTCCAGGCGGCGCCCGACCAGGTACTGCTGGGCGGCCTCGGGGATGTCCTGCGTCCAGTCCTTGCTCTTGTCGGGGCTCACAACGGGGTTCCTTTCAGGACGGCGGCGATACGCTCTGCTTCGTCGGATGCCGTGGTTTGGGTGTCGAGCGCCTTGGTCGCGGCCTCGATCAACTCGGGCGGGACGACGCCGGGCGCGCGTTCGCGCAGCAGCATGTCGATGGCGTCGGCGCCGTATTCCGGGTGCGGCTGCACGGTGTAGACATGGGGGCCGTAGGACAGCGCCGCATAGGGGCAGAAGGGCGAGGCGGCCAGTACCTTGGCATCGGGGGGCAGCACCGTCACCTGGTCCTGGTGCCAGGCGTTCAGCACCTTCTCCCCCTCGGGCCCGGTGTAGCGCGTGGCGCCCACCGACCAGCCGCCGGAGAATTTCTCCACCCGGCCGCCCAGTGCCTGGGCGATGATCTGATGGCCGAAGCAGATGCCGACCAGCGGCACGCCGGCGGCGTAGATGCGGCGGATCAGGTCCTCCAGCGGGGGGATCCAGTCGTGATCCTCGTAGGCGCCGAATTTCGACCCGGTGATCAGCCAGGCGTCGCAATCGCGGCTGCTGTCGGGGAAAACGCCGTCACAGACGGGATAGATCTGGTAGGTGAAGTCGTGCCCCGCCAGGAGCCGCTCGAAGAAGACGGGCGTGTCGCCCAGGGTTTCAAGCATGTTGTCCGGCGCGTGGCCGGTCTGCAGAATGCCGATTTTCATGGAACACCGTTATATTGCACCGCGAAGGTAGTAGAGCGCGCGAAGGGCGGCAAGGGCCGATGCGGCGGCGCGTTGGCGCGCCTGCGGCCCGGGCCTGCCGCTCCGGCTCAGACGGTTTCGAGGTAGACCAGCCAGTGTTCCTCGGGCGGGATCTCCGCCAGGCGGCGGATCTCCTGCCGCTTGGTCATGGCGAAGTTGCGGATCAGCTCGGGCGTGAAGATGCGGGCCATCAGGGGATCCGTCTCGAAGCGTTCCAGCGCGCTTTCCCAGTCGGGCATCAGGCCCGGCAGCTTCAGATCGTAGGCATTGCCGGTGATCGGCGCGGGCGGGTCCATCTCGTCCTCGATCCCCGCCAGGGCGGAGCCGAGGATGGCGGCCAGCACCAGGTAGGGGTTGATGTCACCGCAGGCCACCCGGTGTTCGATCCGCCGCGCCTTCGCGGGGCCAGACGGGATGCGGATGGCTGCCGTGCGGTTCTCGTAGGCCCAGCACCCGCCGGTGGGCGCATGCGATCCGGGCGTGAACCGGTCGTAGGAGGTGCCATGCGGCGCCCAGATCAGTGTGCCCGGCGCCAGCCCGGCCAGGCAGCCCGCCACGGCGTTCTTCAGCAGCGGCGTGCCTTCGGGGCCGCCGTTGTCGAAGATGTTGTTGCCGTCCTCGTCCAGCACGGAGAAATGCACGTGCATCCCATTGCCCGCATCGTTGGCAAAGGGTTTCGCCATGAAGGTCGCGGCCATGTCATGCCGCCGCGCCATGCCGCGCACCATGGCCTTGAACAGCCAGGCGTCATCCGCTGCCGCCATGGCGTCGCGGTGATCGAGGTTGATCTCGAACTGGCCCAGGCCGGCCTCGGAACTGGCCGAATCCGCCGGGATCTCCATCGCGTCGCAGGCGTCGTAGAGATCGGTCAGGAAATTGTCGAAGGCGTCCAGCTGACGGATCGACAGGATGGCATTGCCGAAGACGGGCCGACCGGAGATCGGGTTCTGCGGGGCGGCCAGCTGGTGGCCCGTATCGTCGACGAGATAGAATTCCATCTCCACCGCGGCCTGCACGGTCCAGCCGCGTTCCTTGTAGCGGTCCAGCACCCGGCGCAGCGCGTGGCGCGGATCCCCCGCGAAGGGGCTGCCGTCGTCGTGGAACATCCACATCGGCACCAGTGCCGAGGGGCTGTCGAGCCAGGGCATGGGGACGGGCCCGTGTTCGGTGGGTTTCAGCACCCCGTCCTCGTCGCCGCTGGCGAAGACCAGGGGGCTGTCGTCGATATCCGCGCCCCAGACATCCACGTTCAGCACCGACAGCGGCATGCGGGTGCCTTCGGTGCCCAGCTTGTCGAAGGTGGCCAGGGGCACGCGTTTGCCGCGCATCTGGCCGTTCAGGTCGGCGGCCGCCACCCGGAAGGTGCGGTATTGGTCGAAATGCATCGAAACCTCTCGGGCCGGTCATCGGCCGCATTCTAATATGATCAAATCCCAGCCATCATGCCCCAACCCGTTCCGGCGGTGAAGCAAAAAGGTGATCAAATCGGAGGGGCCGAGGGGCTGTGCTGCAGGGCAGGCGCCCTCAGCGCACCACCTGGGGCCGGATCTTCAGCCGGGGCTTGCGGTTCGAGGGCAGGTGCCGGGTCAGCCGGCGGTAGGCCACGCCGTAGACCAGCACCACGGTCAGGGTCAGGGCGATGAAATACATCGCCAGGATCGGGTAGGGGATGAAGGGGTTGAAGGTCTTCGAGGCGAAGTAGTCGGCGTAGTAGAGCGCATCGCCCTTCTGCTGCCGCGCCGGGAAGGAGCTGAAGTAGACCAGCGTGGTGGCGTGAAAGAGGAAGATGGCTTCGTTCGTGTAGGCCGGCCAGCCCAGGCGCAGCATGGTGGGGAAGGTGATGCGGCGGAACTTCTGCCAGCCGGAGAAGCCATAGGCATCCGCCGCCTCCAGGTCGCCCTTGGGCACTGAGCGCAGGGCGCCCAGGAAGATCTCGCCCGTATAGGCGGTGGTGTTGAGGAACAGCGTGATCAGCGCCCCGCCCCAGGCCCGCGTCAGCCAGGAGGTATCGGCGGTGAATTCGACGAAGCCGAGGTTGATCGGCACCCCTTCACGCGGCAGCTGGGTGAACAGCGCGTAGAAGAGGAAGAACTGGATGAACAGTGGCGAGCCGCGGAAGACGAAGACGAACCAGTCGGCGGGCTTGCGGATCCACCAGGCTTCGGAATGGCGCATCAGGGCCACGCCGATGGAAGCCCAGAACCCCAGCAAAAGGGCGCCCAGACCGAAGTAGAGGTTCCAGATCATGCCCGAGCCGATCAACACGAACTGATCGCACAGGGTGAAATCGGACCGCGGCAGCAGACGTTCGCCCAGCCCGATGGACCGCAACCCGTAGGCCTGGATCGTGTCGATGCAGGACATCATGCCGTGGCCCCCTTGCTGCCGCCGGCGCCCGGTCCGCCCTTGCCGCCACGCGCCTGGCGCATGCCCGAGGCCGTCGCTTGACCGCGCGCGAAGCGGCGTTCGAGGCGGGCGAAGGCCAGCTCGGACAGCTTGGTCATCAGAAGGTAGAAGACCAGCAGGGCGGTGAAATACCACAGCCGCCAGTCAGGGTGCGGATAGGAATAGGCCGAGGTCTTGGAGCCGCCCAGCTCTCGCGCCCAGTAGACGATATCCTCCACGCCCAGCAGGAACAGCAGCGGCGTGGCCTTGATCAGGATCATCCACAGGTTTGACAGGCCGGGCAGGGCATAGGCCCACATCTGCGGCACCAGGATGCGGCGGGTCACCTGGCCGCGGGTCATGCCGTAGGCCTCCGCAGTTTCCAGCTGGGCGCGCGGCACGGCGTTCATCGCCCCCGACAGCACATGCGAGGCGAAGGCCCCGAAGACGAAGGCGAAGGCGACGATGGCGAGGGTGATGCCGTAAAGTTCGTGCCAGATCTGCGGTGCCGACCCCAGGGGCAGCTTGGCCGCCGCGCAGACGACGAAATCATTGCCCTGGCGGATCGGTTCATCCCAGTCGGGGCATTTCACCTCGTGCCGCAGCCATTCCAGCAGCTGGTCCAGGGCCAGCGGGACGAAAAGGAAAAACGCGATATCGGGCACGCCGCGCACGATCGAGGAATAGCCCAGCCCCAGCCAGCGCAGCGGCGCGACGTGCGAGCGGGTCGCCAGGGCGCCCAGGAAGCCCACGAACAGGGCGATCGGCGCCGTCACCAGCAGCAGGGCGATCACCACCCCGAAGGACTGGTAGAACATCATGTGCTTGGGCGTGGTCAGGTAGCAGGCCAGCCAGCGGCTGCCCTCCAGGAGGTCCGGATCTGTGCAGAAGTCGAACACGGGTGGCGATCATCCCTTGCGTCGGCGGGGGCAAACGGCTGGCCGGGCCGGCGCGAAAGGCCGGCCCCGCATGGGCCTGCCCCGGGCGATTGGGCCCGGGGCAGGCAGGTCCGGATCAGTAGGTGCCGGTACCTTCGCCGAAGTACTTGTCGAGCAGCGTGTTCAGCGAGCCATCGGCCTTCATCTCGTCGATGGCGGCGTTGAACTTCTCCTTCAGCTCGGTGTCGCTTTCGCGCAGGCCCATGCCGATGCCGCTGCCCAGGGGGATTTCCTCGCCCACCACCATCAGCTCGCCTTCGTCGGCGTAGGGCAGCAGGAAGTCCTTGTCAGCGAAGACCGCGTCGGCTTCACCGTTCATCACGGCCGCGATGGTCTCATCGGGGGTGGCGAACTCCAGCAGGGTCGCGCCGGTCTCGGCCACGTAGCTCGCCTGGATCGTCGCGGCCTGGGCCGCGACCACGCCGCCTTCCAGGTCCACGCCGTCATCCATGGCCAGGTAGATCGAGCCGGTCGGCGGGTAGTAATCCTGGGTGAAGTCGATGACCTCTTCACGTTCCTCGGTGATCGACATGCCGGCGATGATGGTGTCGTAGTTGCCGGCCACCAGGTTGGGGATGATCGAATCCCATTCGTTGGTGACCCACTCGCACTCCAGCTCGGCCAGCTCGCAAAGCTTGTCGCCCACTTCGCGTTCAAAGCCGGCCACTTCGCCGTTGTCGTCGATGAAGTTGTAGGGCGGGTACTGGCCTTCGGTTCCCATGCGGACCGTGTCGGCCAGGCCGGCGCCGGCGGTCAGGGCCAGCACGGCGGTGCTCAGGATGAATTTCTGCATCGGTATCTCCCGTCTTTGGATGGCGGCGGGGCCGCCGGTTGTCCGGCCCGGTTGTCCCCGGGCTCGGGTATCTGGTCTCAGGCGCTGGTGGTGGCGCTGAGGAATTGTTGCAGGCGCTCGGTCTTGGGCGCGCCGAACAGCTGCTCCGGCGGGCCCTGTTCGATCAGGTTGCCCTGGTGCAGGAAAACCACCTGGTCGGAGACGTCGGCGGCCAGGCGCATGTCATGGGTGACCAGCAACATGGTCCGCCCCTCGGCAGCCAGGTCCTTGATGACCTTCACCACTTCCTGTTCCAGTTCCGGGTCCAGGGCAGAGGTCGGTTCATCGAAGAGCAGCGCCTCCGGCTCCATCGCAAGAGCCCGGGCGATGGCCGCGCGCTGTTGCTGGCCGCCCGAAAGCTGGGCAGGCCAGGCGTCGGCCTTGTCGGCGATGCCCACCTTGGCCAGGTAATCGCGGGCCTTGGGCTCCACCTCCGCCCGGTCGCGGCCCAGCACCGTCAGCGGGGCCTCCATCACGTTCTGCAGGATGGTCATGTGGGACCACAGGTTGAACTGCTGGAAGACCATCGACAGGTTCGTGCGGATACGCAGCACCTGCTTGGCATCCGCCGGGCGCCGCCCGTGGCTCTGGCCGCGCCAGCGCACGGCCTCTCCCTTGAACAGGATCTCGCCCTGCTGGCTGTCTTCCAGCAGGTTGGCACAGCGCAGCATGGTGGATTTGCCGGACCCGGAGGAACCGATGAGGGAGATGACGTCGCCCCGGTGAGCGGTCAAAGAAACGCCTTTCAGCACCTCCAGCTCGCCATAGGCCTTATGCAGGTCATGCAGTTCAATGACGGGCGGGTTCTGGCTCACGTATCCCCCTGAAAGCCTCGGCCTCTATTGGTCCGCCGATTTGGACCGAATTTGACCGTGAAATCAATATTCGTGACGGATGACTTCACGACAATTGGTCATGGGGCGGGACCGGGGGAAGGGGGATGGCGAAATATTGGGCCGCGTCGGCGGGCAGAAGCCGGGTAAACCCGATGGCGCCGCGTTCGGCCAGGGGCAGCTGCGCCAGGGCCCGGTCCAGGGCGGCGGCCAGCGGTGCCTGGTCACGCCCGGTTGCGGTGATGATGGGATGCGCCGGCGTGGGCCGCGCATCGGCCTGATCCAGCAGGGCCTGCGCCAGTTCAGGGCGCAGGTGCTGCCAGAGCCGGTCGTAGATATGCGCCGTGGTGGCGCAGTCGTACATCGGGGAGGCCACCGCCAGCTGCGGAAGACGCGGGGCCGGGCTTGGGAGTGGCGGAGGGCATTCCCGGGTCAGGACCAGGGGCCCGGACGAGAGCTGGTATCGTCGGGATCTGCCGCCGGCGCTTCGGTGGTCCCGGCGTGCTGACGGGCCCGGGCGCTGTCCTGATCGGTGATCCCCAGAAGCGAGACCACCAGGCGCAACAGCGCGTCCTCCTCCGGGTCGCGGTTGCCATCGGCCAGCACCACCTGCCAGAGCGCCTCGACCACCGCCAGGCGGTTTTCGTAGGGCACCGCGTCCTTGATGGCGCGGGTGAACCGCACGGTGTCGGGGGCCTGCCCCTCCAGCGCTTCGGCGTCGCGCAGCAGCGCCTCGGCGCCGTCGCCGTCCAGCGCATAGCGGGTTTCCAGGATGCGCCCGATGGTGCGGCGTTCGCCGCCATCGAAAGTGCCATCGGCACGGGCCACGCGCACCAGCAGGGCGGAAAGCGCCAGCCGCGCATCGCCCTCGTTCAGGGGCTCGGGGCGGGGCGCGGTGAGGCGGGAGAGGAAATCACCAAACATGACCGGAGATATAGAGCGCCCCCCGCGCCGCGCCAATGGGGTTCACGGGTTTGAGAATTGCCTTGGGAATTAACACAACCTGAGGCATGATGGACTGGCCTAAAGGTTGAATGTCCAGCCTTGGACACAATTGTGACTAAAATTTTTCTTAAATCACGTTCAATTAGATGATGTGTCAGGAAGTTTCAGGAGTGCGCAATGCCGTCTCTCGCTCGGATTGATTGGGCTGCGGCCACCGCCGAAGAGCGGTTGGAGGCCCTGCGCCGTGCAACGGATCGCCAGGTTTGCGCCATGTCACGTGCCGTCGAATGGGAACCCGGTTCCTACGAGGTCATCCGCTGGATTTCCGCGCAGATCTGCGTCGACCTGGGATCGGCCCTGACCCTGTTTCACAACGCGGAGCCGGAGCGGTTTGACAAGGTTCCCCGCGCGCAGGTCCCGCCCGCCATGCAGCCTGTCTGTGCCCAGCTCGATGCGCTGTGCCAGCGGATCAACGCGGGCTTCTACCTGCCGGACCCGGCGCGTAAGATGATCGGCCCGGATCGTCTGGCCACCTGGCTGGAAAACCAGGCTCAGGATGCCCGCCTGGGCATCGAAGGGCGCTGGCGGTTGAACCCGGCGATCGTCGGGCCGATGGCCAACGCGCTGCCGGTGAGGGCCGGACGGCGCAAGGCAGCGGCCAAGGAAAAGAGCCTGCTGGGGCGCATTTTCTCGCCTCTCACGGCCTGATCCCCGGGCGCGGCCCGAAATCCCCAGACCCGAAATCCCGGATTGCGCAAAATCTGCGCTGCGCCTTTTTTCCCGATCCTTTGGGGGGCGATCCTGTGGGGAATACCAGTCCCTGCGGTTGGCCTGTCGCCAAAATCGGGGGCAAAAGGAACGTCTGTAATATACCTATAGGTGTCTCCGATTTTTTAATCGGAAGACCAAAGGCGCCGACCCGTCCGTTGCCAGGGCGCTGCTCGAAATGATCCCGAGGCGGGCCGCCTTGGCGGAAAGGCCCGGATGGCCTTTCCGCCTGTCACCCCGCCAGTCGGGCGATCATCGCACCCGGGATCAGTATTTGGAGGGTACGTAAAGATCCGGCGGCAGGACCGCGCGCTCGTAGTCGGAATTGTAGACCCGTTCTGGCAATTGCGCCTCCTCCGAGGGCACATCCGCATAGGGGAACAGCGTCAGCAGGTGGTCGATGCAGTTCAGCCGGGCGCGTTTCTTGTCATTGCCGGGGACGATGTACCAGGGCGCCTCGGGGATGTTGGTGCGGGCGAACATCTCCTCCTTGGCCTTGGTGTAGCTTTCCCATTTCACCCGGCTTTGCAGGTCCATCGGTGACAGTTTCCACTGCTTCAGCGGGTCGTGGATGCGCATCAGGAAGCGCAGCTGCTGTTCCTCGTCAGTGATCGAGAACCAATATTTCACCAGCCGGATGCCGGAGCGCACCAGCATCCGTTCAAATTCCGGCACGTCGTCGAAGAACTGGCTGACCTGGTCCTCGTCGGCGAACCCCATGACGCGCTCGACCCCGGCGCGGTTGTACCAGCTGCGGTCGAACAGCACGATCTCGCCCCCGGCGGGCAGGTGCGGCACGTAGCGCTGGAAGTACCACTGCGATTTCTCCCGCTCCGACGGGGCGGGCAGGGCGACGGTCCGCACCACCCGCGGGTTCAGGCGCTGGCTGATCCGCTTGATGACGCCGCCCTTGCCGGCGCTGTCGCGGCCCTCGAAGATGACCACGACCTTCTCGCCCGAATGCACCACCCAGTCCTGCAGCTTGATCAGCTCCGCCTGCAGGCGCAGCAGGTCGCGGAAATACTGCGGGCGCGGGATCGAAGGGCCATGGGCCTTGTGGTAGATCTCGCGGATCTTCATCGACAGGACGGCATCTTCCAGCTCGATCTCGTAATCCTCGTCCAGCTCGTCGCGCAGCTCGGCCTCCAGCCAGTCTTCGGCACCGGACAGGTCGTCGGAACGGGAGGGGGAAGGATCCTGGGGCATGGTCTCTCTCGTGGTCAGATGGGGGCAGGCGCGCGCGCCGCGCGGCTGATGGGCGCGCGGGGACGGAATCGCCTGCCTTAGATCACCGGAATGTAACGGTTTCTTGGCAGGGGCCCAAAGGATTGCGGTGGCGCGCTTGGCCCGTATCTAGGCCGCAGGCCAGGCGGGTCAGTCATGCGGATGGTTCAACCCTGCCATGTTTGCGCTAAAAATTACCCAAGATGCCTTTCCCCCGCATCTTTGTTGCGCTACCCGCCAGTCTCCGCCTGGCGACGGGGAGGAGGCCCCGGGGGACGGAGGTTCGGGCGGACCGCAACGAACCGGATACATGACATGACTGATACGACCTCCACGCCCGATATGGCGGCCGAGGCGGCCCCTCTGAACAAGCCCTCGCGCGTTCTGCTGGCAAGCCTGATCGGCACCACCATCGAGTTCTTCGACTTCTATTCCTACGCCACCGCCGCCGTGTTGGTCTTCCCGCACCTGTTCTTCCCCGGTGAGGATGCGACCACGGCGCTGCTGGCCTCCTTCGCCACCTTCTCCATCGCCTTCTTCGCCCGTCCGCTGGGCGCGGCCGTCTTCGGCCACTTTGGCGACCGGGTGGGGCGCAAGACCACGCTGGTGGCGGCGCTGCTGACCATGGGGATCTCGACCGTTATCATCGGCCTCTTGCCGACCTACGCCCAGATCGGCGTGGCGGCGCCCGCGCTGCTGGCGCTGTGCCGCTTCGGTCAGGGCTTTGGCCTCGGCGGGGAATGGGGCGGGGCGGTGCTGATCGCCACCGAGAACGCACCGGAGGGCAAGAAATCCTGGTACGGCATGTTCCCGCAACTGGGCGCGCCCGTGGGTCTGTTCCTGTCGTCGGGCCTCTTCACGCTGCTGCTGACCTTCATGAGCACCGAGGATCTGCTGGCCTGGGGCTGGCGCATTCCCTTCCTAGGCTCCGTCCTGCTGATCGCCATCGGCCTCTGGGTGCGGCTGTCGCTTGCGGAAACCCCCGCCTTCCAGAAGGCGATCGACAAGGAGGAACGCGTCAAGGTGCCCTTCGTCGAGATCTTCCGCACCCACAAGACCGAGCTGTTCCTGGGCACCTTCGTGGCGCTGTCGACCTTCGTGCTGTTCTACATCGGCACCGCCTACCTGCTGAGCTACAACGTCGGCGTGCTGGAAATGTCGTTGACCGAGGCGCTGCACGTCCAGCTTTGGGGCGCCGTGGTCTTTGGCCTGTTCATCCCGCTGGCGGGCAAGCTGGCCGACCGCATCTCCCGCTTCCGCCTGCTGCTGGCGGTGACCGTCCTGATCGGTGTCTTCTCCTTCGCCCTGGCGCCGCTGCTGGAAGGCGGGCTGGGCGGGGTCTATGGCTTCGTCACCCTGGGCATGGCCCTGATGGGGGTCACCTACGGCATCATCGGTGCCGTCCTGGCCGCGCCGTTCCCGACCGAGGTGCGCTACACCGGCTCGTCGCTGGCCTTCAACTTCGCCGGGATCGTCGGAGCCTCGCTGGCGCCCTATATCGCGACCTGGCTGCAGGCGAACTACGGGATGGGTCACGTGGGTTACTACATGCTGGCGTCCTGCGTCATCACCCTGCTCTGCGTCCTGGCGATGGGACGGCACAAGATATGATCCGTGTATGAGGGAAACCGCGAAGGGGCCGCGCCGGAAGGGGCGGCCCCTTTTGCATGCCCGTGAAGGGTTCGGCGCCGAACAGCAAACGGCCCGCCCCAGGGGAAAGGGCGGGCCGTTTGACAGGGAAAAACTGGGGTCGGATCAGAGCACGAACTGCACGATGGCAAGAACGATCACGACGAGCCCGACCAGATAAATAATTGCGTTCACGGGGCATCTCCTTCGGCTGCGGCATGTAAACCATGTCTGTTGCATTGTTAACGACGGAAGGGGGCAGATGGTTCCCGCAGGCTCAGGCGTTTTGAGCGGGGGATCACGGGGTGGCCCGCAGGACCGGCGCGATCAGCTCGGCGATCCGCGCTGATCCCGTTTCCGACGGGTGCAGGCGGTCCCGCGCAAAGAGCGACAGGTCGTCGGGGCTGAAGACCCTGTCCATGTCGACGAGGGTCACGCCGGGGTCGCGAGCGGCCATCGCGCCGAGCCGGGTTTCCAGCATGCGATAGGGGCCCTCGCAGTCGGTGCCGGCATAGCGGGGCGAGGTATAGTAGTCGGCCCAGACCACCTGCGAGCCGCGCGCCCGCAGGTCAGAGACCAGCGCGGGGATGGCCCCCCGTGTCCCGTCCGCCGAAATCAGCTGGTCCAGCGTCGCCGCGCAATCGTTGCAGTCGCATCCGACGCTCAGGTCGTTGGCGCCGCCGTTCAGCACGACCCATTCGGGGCTGAGGCCCGCAAGCTGGTTGGGTATGTTCAGCGGCCCGGTCCCGCCCCGCACTTGGGCGAGCGGCAGGGAGACATCGCCGACCGGCGCGCCCAGCCGGGCCTCCAGCTGATCCGCGACGGAGGTGCCGGAACTGCGGTTCCAGGCCATGACCGAGTCGCCGGCCACGACCACCTCGGCGCCCTCGGGGACGCCGCGACCACAGGCTGCCAAGAGGGTCAGGGCGAGGAGCATGCGTTTGATCATGGCCTAGCATGTGGCCCGGCGCCCTGCCGGATCAAGTCACGATGCCGGCAGGGCGCCCGTGATGCCGCGGCGAACACCCCTGTCGCCTTGGGTCCGAGATGCAAGAAAGGCGCCCGGTGGGCGCCTTTCAGTCCTCTGCGGCTCTGGATCCGGGTCAGACCAGGCGGCTGACCTCCTTCGCGGCGCGCACGAAGTCCGCGAACAGCGGGTGCGGGGCGAAGGGCTTCGATTTCAGCTCGGGGTGGAACTGCACGCCGATGAACCAGGGGTGGTCCTTGATCTCGACGATCTCGGGCAGGCGGCCGTCGGGGGACATGCCGGAGAACGACAGGCCGCATTCCTCCAGCTTGTCCTTGTACTTGATGTCCACCTCGTAGCGGTGGCGATGGCGTTCCTCGATCTCGGTGGCGTGGTAGACCTCCGACACCTTCGATCCTTCGGCCAGGGCGGCGGTATAGGCGCCCAGGCGCATGGTGCCGCCCTTGTCGTCGCCCACGGCGCGTTTCACGGCGTGGTTGCCCTTCACCCATTCCTTCAGGTGGTAGACCACCGGCTCGAACCGTTTCTTGCCGGCCTCGTGGTCGAATTCCTCGGACCCTGCGGTCTCGATATGGGCCAGGTTGCGGGCCGCTTCGATCACCGCCATCTGCATGCCGAGGCAGATGCCCAGGTAGGGGATCTTGCGGGTCCGGGCGAACTCCGCCGCCTTGATCTTCCCTTCGGTGCCGCGTTCGCCGAAGCCGCCGGGCACCAGGATCGCGTGGAAGCCTTCGAGGTGGGGCGCGGCGTCTTCATGGTCGAAGATCTCCGCATCGACCCATTCGACGTTGACCTTGATCCGGTTGGCCATGCCGCCGTGCACCAGGGCTTCCTTGATCGACTTGTAGGCGTCTTCCAGCTGCGTGTACTTGCCGACGATGGCGATCTTCACCGCGCCGTCGGTGTTGTGGATGCGGTCGTAGACATCCTGCCAGACAGTCAGGTCGGGTTTCGGCGCGGGGGAGATCTGGAAGGCATCCAGGACGGCCTGGTCCAGCCCCTCGCGGTGGTAGGCCAGCGGGGCCTCGTAGATGGACCCCAGGTCGTAGGCCGGCACCACCGCTTCCTTGCGCACGTTGCAGAAGAGCGCGATCTTCTCGCGTTCCTTCTCCGGGATCGGCTGTTCGGACCGGCAGACCAGGATGTCGGGCGCGATGCCGATCGACTGCAGCTCCTTCACCGAGTGCTGGGTTGGCTTGGTCTTCAGCTCTCCGCTCGCCGCCAGATAGGGCAGCAGTGTCAGGTGCATGAAGATGCACTGGCCGCGTGGCAGATCGTGGGAGAACTGGCGGATCGCCTCGAAGAAGGGCAGGCCCTCGATGTCGCCGACGGTGCCGCCGATCTCGCAGAGCATGAAATCGACCTCATCCTCGCCGACGTGGAGGAAGTCCTTGATCTCGTTGGTGACGTGGGGGACGACCTGGATGGTCTTGCCCAGGTAGTCGCCGCGGCGCTCCTTCTCCAGCACGTCGGAATAGATGCGGCCCGAAGAGACACTGTCGGTGTTGCGGGCGGCGACGCCGGTGAACCGTTCGTAGTGACCCAGGTCCAGGTCGGTTTCCGCGCCGTCGTCGGTGACGAAGACCTCGCCGTGTTCAAAGGGCGACATGGTGCCGGGATCGACGTTCAGGTAGGGATCCAGCTTGCGCAGCCGGACGGAGAAGCCGCGGGCCTGCAGCAGGGCGCCGAGCGCAGCAGAGGCAAGGCCCTTGCCCAGGGACGAAACGACGCCGCCGGTGATGAAGATGTATCTCGCCATGTCTTGAGGCTCCCGTGAAGTGTCGGCGTGCGGACGCGACTTTGGCTGCGCAAAATAAGGACAGAGCGGTCCGAAGACCGCTGTTCCACGGGATTTAAGAGCTACCAGATTCGCATGGCACTGGCAACAGGATCCCGCAAGATGCTGGGTTTGGCAGGAGGCGTCCCGCAAGGTGTAGTGGTTGAGAGGGGGCAGTTTCCCGACGGGCGCCGAAGCGCCCGCTCAGGGCCGGTGCCCGGCCGGTCTCAGTCGGCCGAAGGCGTCAGTCCGTCGGTGCCCGACGCGCCCGAGGGCGGCGGCAGCAGGCCGCCCGCATCCGGGGTCTCGGCGCCGTCTGCGCCCTCTTCGACCGGGGCAGGCGCGGTGCCCAGCCGGTCGAGGACAGAAGATCCGGAGGAGCGTTCGGCAGCCACGATGGTCAGCGCCAGCGAGGTGACGATGAAGGCCGTGGCCAGCACCCAGGTCAGCTTGCCCATGGCGGTTGCCGCGGCCCGGCCGGTCATCGCCCCGCCGCCGCCCATGCCGAGGCCACCGCCTTCGGAACGTTGCAGCAGCACCACGCCGATCAGCGCAAGCGCGAGGATCAGGTGGACGATGAGGACGACGTTTTCCATGTACAAAGCCCGTTTCGGTCGCGGGCGCCGGGCGCCCCTGGATCAGTATGCGGCATATCGCGGACGGCCCCGGGGAGCCATCATTCGGCGGGTATCTAAGCCAGACAGGCCTGCACCGCAACCCCGAATGGCGCGGGCCGTGTCGCGGCGCGCGGGCTGTGTCGGGCAGGGTGCGGCGGCCCTGTCCCTCGGGCGCGATCGGGAGAAGGGGGCAAGGGGCTCAACCCCGCCGGGCTGCGTGCGACTCCCCCCGGGATATTTCTGGCAGGGAAGAGGGGGCAGGGCGCGATGTTGCTGCCAGGGCGAATTGGGAACGGCGCGTGTCGCTGAAAGGAACAGTCGCCGGTCAGCTGTCGTCGTCAATGTCGTCCATGTCGACCTGCCCCGACAGGCGGCGGCGGATCAGGCTCCAGGACAGGCCGATGCCCAGCACCAGCGAAAGCGAGATGATGCCGAGCCACAGCAGGGAATTGCGGTTGGTCAGCCCCAGCAGGCCGAAATCCGACAGCACCCAGATCAGCGCCGCGGCGATCGCCAGCACCAGCCCCATGCCGAAGACCCCGATCGAGCGCAGGGTGGCGCGCAGGTAGATCACGTAGCCCACGAACAGAAGCAGCCCCAGAAGCACGGTGACCGACATCAGGTCGGGCCAGTTCTGCATGACCCAGGTGACGTAATTGTACTCGGTCGGGTTGTAGGTGGCGGCGACCAGGAAAAAGGCCACGACCCAGCGAAGGAAGAATCCCATCAATGTCCCCTTTGAAACGGATCTTTCGAATGTCCGCCCGCCGGCGGATCGGTCTTTCGGAAATTGGCGTCGGTTTGCCCGTTTCGGCCCCTTGTGTCCAGCGTCCCGCGCCGCGGCGATGCGTCCCGGCGCGGGAAAGGCGGCCTTTCGGTTTCCGTGCGCCACAGATTCGGGTTTCGTCCGCGTCGCCCGGACGCTATACCGGCGCGGGTTTGGGCCGCGCGATCTGCGTCGCGCGCCCGGTCACATTGCCAAGTCGGAAAGGACCTGAGATGGCCAATGTCGTCGTTGTCGGCGCCCAGTGGGGTGACGAGGGAAAAGGCAAGATCGTGGACTGGCTGAGCGAGCGCGCCGATGTCATCGCGCGCTTCCAGGGCGGCCATAACGCCGGCCATACGCTCGTCATCGATGGCGAGGTCTACAAGCTGAACGCGCTGCCCTCGGGCGTGGTGCGCGGCGGCAAGCTCAGCGTCATCGGCAACGGCGTGGTACTGGATCCCTGGCACCTGGTCGGCGAGATCGCCAAGATCCGCGAGCAGGGCGTGCAGATCAATCCCGAGACGCTGATGATCGCGGAGAACACCCCGCTGATCCTGCCGTTCCACGGCGAGCTGGACCGCGCCCGCGAGGAGGCTTCCTCCAAGGGGACCAAGATCGGCACCACCGGTCGCGGCATCGGGCCGTGCTATGAGGACAAGGTGGGCCGCCGCGCCATCCGCGTCGCCGATCTGGCAGACCGCGCCACGCTGGAGGCCCGCGTCGATCGCGCGCTGACCCACCATAACGCGCTGCGCGCGGGCCTGGGGCTGGAGGCGATCGACCGCGACGCGATCATCGCCCAACTGGAAGAGATCGCCCCCGAGATCCTGCAATACGCCGCCCCGGTCTGGAAGGTCCTGACCGAGAAGCGCAAGGCGGGCAAGCGCATCCTCTTCGAGGGCGCGCAAGGCTCTCTGCTGGACATCGACTTTGGCACCTATCCCTTCGTCACGTCGTCGAACGTCATCGCGGGCCAGGCGGCCACCGGTGTGGGCATCGGTCCGGGATCCATCGACTTCGTGCTGGGTATCGTGAAGGCCTACACCACCCGCGTCGGCGAGGGGCCCTTCCCGACCGAGCTGGAAGACGAGACCGGCCAGCGTCTGGGCGAGCGGGGCCATGAATTCGGCACCGTCACGGGCCGCAAGCGCCGCTGTGGCTGGTTTGACGCCGCCCTGGTGAAGCAGACCTGCGCGGTGTCGGGCGTCAACGGCATCGCCCTGACCAAGCTCGACGTGCTGGATGGCTTCGAGACGCTGAAGATCTGCGTCGGCTACGAACTGGACGGCAAGCGCATGGATTACCTGCCGACCGCCAGCGACGAGCAGGCCCGCTGCACCCCCGTCTACGAGGAGATGCCGGGTTGGAGCGAGTCGACGGAAGGCGCCCGCAGCTGGGCCGACCTGCCGGCGAACGCGATCAAGTACGTGCGCCGGGTGGAAGAGCTGATCGAATGCCCGGTGGCATTGCTGTCGACCTCGCCGGAACGCGACGACACCATCCTGGTGACGGATCCCTTCGCGGATTGATGAGCGGCAGGGGGCTCTGCCCCCGCCGCGCCATGGGGCGCGTCTGCGGAATGCAGACGGGGTAACGCCCCAACGTGGCCAGACAAGAGGAGGACGGGCATGGCTCTGAGCTACAAGGCACGGCGACGCTGGTCGCTGATCATCTTGGTGATCGGTCTGCCGCTTTACATCGTGGCCTGCGTCACGGTGATGAACTGGCTCGGGCGCCCGCCCATCCTGGTGGAACTGCTGGTCTACGTGGGCCTGGGCGTTCTCTGGGCCTTCCCGCTGAAGATGGTCTTCATGGGCATCGGCCAGGCCGATCCTGACGACCCGGCTGAAGACACCACGCGGGACGATCCGCGCAGCTGAGCGACGGGAAAGGCAGAAAACGGGGGGATGAAGGAACTGACGTGACAGACCGCACCCCGCCGCATCTGGCGACCCTGATCATCTTGACCGGCGGCGCCGTTCTGACCATCAACATGTTCGTTCCCTCGCTGCCCGGCATGGCGCGGGAGTTCGGCGTCGACTACGGCGCGATGAGCCTGGTGATCGGGGCCTACCTGCTGATGACCGCCGTGATGCAGCTGGTCTTCGGCCCGCTCAGCGATGTCTACGGACGGCGCCCGGTGATCCTGGGCGGCATGGCCGTCTTCACCCTCGCCTCGCTTCTGTGCACCTTTACCAGCGACGTGACGGTCTTCTGGATCGGGCGGCTGCTGCAATCGGCCTCCGCCGTCGGGGTCGCCCTCAGCCGGGCCGTGCTGCGCGACCAGTACGAGCCGCGCGAGCTGGCGCAGAAGATGGCGACCGTGTCGATGGTCATGGGGCTGGGGCCGCTTCTGGGTCCGGCTCTGGGCGGGCTGATCGACGAGGCCTTCGGCTGGCGTGGGAACTTCGCCTTCTACACCCTTCTGGGGGCTGCCATGCTGGCGCTGAGCTGGCGCGACCTGGGGGAGACCAACCGCAGCCGCGGCGGAGGCTTTGCCGATCAGTTCCGCGCCTGGCCCGAGCTGCTGCGCTCGCCGCGCTTCTGGGGCTATGCCACCTGCTGGAGCTTCTCCATCGCCGCCTTCCATGTCTTCGTCACCGCCGGGCCGCTGGCCCTGTCGGAGGCGTTCGGCATGGGGTCGGGGCAGTTGGGGATCTACATGGGGATGATGACGGCTGGCTTCATCCTTGGGTCCTGGATCTCCGGCCGGGTGGCGCGAACCGTGGACTGGCCGCTCACCCGGCTGATGCTGATCGGGCGGGCCCTGGCCTCAGTGGGGCTGGCGGTGGCCCTGCTGGCCTGGTTGGCGGGGCATATCAGCCTGCCGCTGCTGCTTGGCGCGGTGATGCTGAGCGGGCTGGGCAACGGGCTGACCTCGCCCAATGCCGCCAGCGGCGTGATGGCGGTGCGCCCTCATCTGGCCGGTGCCGCCTCGGGGCTCAGCTCTGCGCTGATCCAGCTGGTCGGTGCGCTGGCCACGGGCAGCGTGGGCCTGATGCTGACGGCAAAGGTCGCGGTGCCTGTCCTGCTGGTCGCCATGCTGATCATGGGGCTGATCGGGCTGGTCGCGACGCTGTGGCTGGCCCGGGTGGAACAGCGCCGGGGCGTGATCCGCAGCGATGTCCCCAAGGCCGGTCCGGGAATGGAATAGGGCAGGGCGCCGCCCGATCCCTCCCATGCAAAAGGTCCGCCCCTCGGGGCGGACCTTTGTCGTTTCAGCGCTGCGCCTGAGAGCGCAGGCAGGCCTCAGCCCAGCTCGTTCATCCGCTCCAGCGCGGCCTTCAGCTTGGCTTCCTCGTCCTGGCGCGCGTCGAGGTTGGCCTGGGTCTCGGCCACGACCTCGGCAGGGGCGCTTTCGGCGAACTTGGGGTTCTTCAGGCGCCCGGCGAGGCCACCGATTTCCTTGGCCAGCTTGGCCAGGGATTTCTCCAGCCGCGCCTTTTCCTCCTCGACGTCGATCACGTCGGCCAGGGGCAGGCCGAAGGTCGCGCCCTCGGCGGGCAGGGTGATCGTGCCTTTCGGGAAGGCGTCCACCTCTTCCAGCTCGCCCACGCGCGCCAGACGCTTGATCAGCGTCTCGTTGCTGGCCCAGGCGGCCTTCGCGGTGTCGGAGAAGCCGGTGACGACCAGCGGCACGTAGAGGCCTGCGGGCACATGCATCTGGGCGCGGGCCGAGCGGATGCTCTCGATCAGCGCGATGGTCCAGTTCATTTCCGCATCCGCCGCCGCATCGATCAGCTCTGCCCCGTAGGTCGGCCAGTCGTTGTGGGCCAAGAGGCCGTCACGCGGCGCTGTGGTCGACCACAGCTCTTCGGTGATGAAGGGCATGATCGGGTGCAGCATGGTCAGGCACTGGTCGATGACCCAGCCCATGACGGCCCGGGTTTCAGCCTGCTCGGGCGCGCCGTCGGCCAGCAGCGGCTTGGAGAATTCCACGTACCAGTCGCAGACCTTGCCCCAGACGAAGGCGTAAAGGCCAAGCGCCGCCTCGTTGAACCGGTAGCCGTCCAGCGCGGCATCCACGGTTTCGCGGATGCGAGCGGTTTCGCCGATGATCCACTTGTTCACCGTTGCGGTGGCGACGGGCACCTGCGCCGACGGCGCGCCGCCCTCGAAGACGCCGTTCATCTCGGCAAAACGGGTGGCATTCCACAGCTTGGTGCCGAAGTTACGGTAGCCCTTGATGCGCTCCTCCGACATCTTCAGCACGCCGCCGATGGCCGCCATGGAGGCATTGGTCATACGCAGGGCGTCGGCGCCGTATTCCTCGATGATTTCCAGCGGGTCGATGACGTTGCCGGTGGTCTTCGACATCTTCTTGCCCTTCTCGTCCCGGACGAGCTGGTGCAGGTAGACGGTGTGGAAGGGCACCTCGTCGACGATGGCAAGCTGCATCATCATCATCCGCGCCACCCAGAAGAACAGGATGTCCTCGCCGGTGATCAGCACGTCGGTGGGGAAGTATCTCTCCAGCTCCGGCGTGGGCTGCGGCCAGCCCAGGGTGCCGATCGGCCAGAGGCCGGAGGAGAACCAGGTGTCCAGCACGTCGGGGTCCTGCCACACGGGGTAGACAAGCTTGGTCGGGTCCTGGGTCGCGGTGTATTCCGCCAGGCTTTCGGCGAGGGCGTGCTGGGCCGCCTTCTTGTCCGCGACCTCGACGATGCGCGCATGGCTGAGCGGCGAAGGCAGGTCGGCGTTCAGATCCTGGAAGCGCGAGAGCACCTCGTCCAGGTCGGTGCCGCAGGCCTCCACGTCACCCATGTGGACCATGTGCTCGTCGATGAAGAGGGTCAGCATGTCCACGAGGTCCAGGTCGCCCTCGCCGCCGTCCTTCAGGGTGCCGAGGTCGATGCCGTACCAGACGGGGATCTGGTGGCCCCACCACAGCTGGCGCGAGATGCACCAGGGCTCGATGTTCTCCAGCCAGTGGAAATAGGTCTTCTCGCCGCTCTCGGGCATGATCTTGGTGCGGCCCGTGCGCACGGCGTCCAGCGCGGGTTTGACGATTTCGGCGCTGTCGACGAACCACTGGTCGGTCAGCATCGGCTCGATCACCACCTTGGAGCGGTCGCCGAAGGGCTGCATGATCGCCTTGGCCTCGACCAGCGGCACAATTTCCTCGCCCTCTTCGCCTTCGGGGCGCTTGCCGCCCAGGCGTTCGTCGGCCGCGGTGGTCATGACGGCCAGGCCTGCATCGGTGATGTCGGCGACGACGGCCTTGCGGGCCTCGAACCGGTCCATGCCGCGGTATTTCTCGGGCACCAGGTTCAGCGTGTCGATTTCCATCTCGGTGGCATCGGCGCCCTCGGCGATCTCGCGGGCGCGGTCCACGCAGGTCTCGTAGGGGTTGCCATCGGCGCGCATGTTGCCCGCCATGTCCATCAGCCGATACATCGGCAGGCCGCAGCGCTTGGCGACCATGTAGTCGTTGAAATCATGCGCACCGGTGATCTTCACCGCGCCCGAGCCGAAGTCGGGATCGGGGTATTCATCCGTCACGATGGGGATCAGGCGATCGCAGAGCGGCAGGTGCACCATCTTGCCGACGATCGGCGCATACCGCGCGTCATCGGGGTGCACGGCCACGGCGCCGTCGCCCAGCATGGTTTCGGGGCGCGTGGTGGCGATGGAGATGTAGTCGCGTTCCTCCGACAGGGTGACGTTGCCGTCCTCGTCCTTCTCGACGTAGGTGTAGGTCTCGCCGCCCGCCAGCTTGTACTTGAAGTGCCACATGTGGCCCGCGACCTCGATGTTCTCGACCTCCAGGTCGGAAATCGCGGTCTCGAAATGCGGGTCCCAGTTCACCAGGCGCTTGCCGCGGTAGATCAGGCCCTTCTGGTACATCTCCACGAAGACCTTGATGACGGCATCGTGGAAGTTGGGGCTGTTCTCGTGGCCCGTGCGCGGATCACCCGGCGCGCCGGCCATGGTGAAGGCGTTGCGCGACCAGTCACAGCTGTTGCCCAGGCGCTTCATCTGGCTGACGATGGTCGAGCCGTACTGGCCCTTCCATTCCCAGACCTTTTCCAGGAACTTCTCGCGGCCCAACTCGCGCCGGGTCTTATTGCCCTGGGCGGCCAGCATCTTCTCCACCTGCAGCTGGGTGGCGATGCCGGCGTGGTCCTGGCCGGGCTGCCACAGCACGTCGAAACCGCGCATGCGGTGCCAGCGGGTCAGGATGTCCTGCAGGGTGTTGTTGAAGGCATGGCCCACGTGCAGCGCGCCGGTCACGTTGGGCGGCGGGATCATCACGCAGAAACTGTCAGCGCCGGGTTTCGCATTGGCACCGGCCTTGAAGGCGCCGGCCTCTTCCCAGGCGGCGGCGATGCGCGGTTCCGCGGCGGCGGCGTCGAAGGTCTTTTCCATGGCCATTGGGCTGATCCCCTGTCGTGTCGGCCCCCTGCGCGGGGGCTATGCGTCTGAGGGCAGGGGATAGCGCAAGGGGGCGCGAAGGTGAAGCCTTCGCAATGCCGCGCCTGCATGCCGGCGCTGCGGACCCGGAGGCGGCGCCGGCCGCGAGGCAGCGCCGCCCTTGTCCTTTCCTCTGCCAGCCCCACGCCCAGCCCCGAAGCAAGGCCATGCCGCAGGGCAGAAATCCTGGGGGCGGGGATGGACTATGCGCGGCGAGAGGCTAGTGTCTGGGCAAGGACCACCGAGGGAGCGCAGCATGGAAAAGTTCGGTCGAAGCCAACCGGTCAAACGGGTCGAGGACGTGCGGTTCGTCACCGGCCACGGCGGCTACGTGGATGACGTGGCGCCCGAGGGATCGCTGTTCGCCCATATCTTCCGCTCGCCCGTGGCGCACGGCAGGATCACCGCGCTGGATCTCGACGCCGCGCGCGAGGTCGAGGGGGTGCGCCTCGTCGTCTCCTCCGCCGATCTGCACGCCGCCGGGCTGACCGGCGGGTTGGCCGCGTCGCAGGCCCCCAATCGCGACGGCTCCAAGGGCGCGGATGTACGTCATCCGCTCTTGGCCGAGGACAAGTTGCGTTTCGTGGGCGAGGCCGTGGCCCTGATCGTAGCGGAGACGCCCGAGGCGGCGAAGGACGCAGCCGAGCTGATCGAACTGGACTACGACGACCTGCCCGTGCAGGGCTTCCTCGCCCCGCATGTGGCTGATGTGCATGAGAACGTGCCCGGCAACCGGGCCGTGGACTATGCCACAGGCGATGCCGAGGCCGTCGAAGCCGCGCTGGCCGCCTCCGCCCACGTGGTCCGTGCCGAGGTGGCCGACAACCGCGTCATGGTCGTCTCGATGGAGCCGCGCGGCTGCTACGCCGAGTGGCAGGGCGACCGCGTGCACCTGTGCTTCGGCGGTCAGGGCGTCTGGGGCGCCAAGAAGGAACTGGCGGGGCTCTTCGGGCTGGACGAGGGTCAGGTGCGGGTGACGCACCCCGATGTCGGCGGGGGCTTCGGCATGAAGGCCAAGACCTACCCCGAATACGTCCTCTGCGCCTTCGCCGCGCGCGAGCTGGGCGCGCCGGTGCGCTGGACCGCAGATCGCACCGAGTCGATGTTGTCCGACAACGGCGCGCGGGATCTGACCCATGAGGTTGCGCTCGGCTTCGATGCCGATCACCGCATCACCGCTTACCACGTGAAGACCCGCTACAACCTGGGCGCCTACAACTCCAACTTCGGCCAGATGATCCAGACGCATCTCTTCGCCCGCGTGCTGACCGGGGTCTATGACATCAAGGCGGCGTTGCTGGAGGCCGAGGGCTTCTATTCCAACACCACGCAGACGGACGCCTATCGCGGCGCCGGCCGCCCCGAGGCGATCTACCTGCTGGAACGCGCCATGGACTACGCCGCCCGCGATCTGGGGCTGGACCCGTGGGAGTTGCGGCGCAAGAACTTCATCAAGGGGGACCAGTTCCCCTACACCACCGCCACGGGCGAAAGCTATGACGTGGGTGATTTCCCCCGGCTCCTGGATGCCGTGGCCCAGGCCGCCGACCGGGCGGGCTTTGCCGAGCGGCGCGCCGCCTCGGAAGCCGCGGGCAAGCTGCGCGGGCAAGGACTTTGTTATTACATCGAGTCCATCCTAGGGGATCCCTCGGAGGCGGCGAAGGTGGAATTCAACGACGACGACACGGTCAGCATCTATGTCGGCACCCAGTCCAACGGGCAGGGGCATGAAACGGTCTACGCCCGCTTCCTGGCCGACCAGACCGGCATCCCGATGGAGGCGATCCGCGTGATCCAGGGCGACAGTGACCGTATCGCCACGGGCGGGGGCACGGGCGGGTCGCGTTCGGTCACCACCCAGTCGAACGCGACGCTGGCCGTGACCGGCGCCATGACCGAGGCCTTCGCGGGCTTCCTGGCCGAGAAGATGGATGTCGACCCGGGCGACGTCAGCTTCGACGACGAGAGCTTCCGCATCAAGGGGTCCAACGCCGCGCCGACCATGATGGACGTGGCCGAGATGGCCCGCGAGGCCGGGCGCAGCGATCTTCTGGTGCATGAGGAAAAGGCCAAGCTGCCGGGGCGGTCCTATCCGAACGGCGCCCATGTGGCCGAGGTGGAGGTCGATCCCGAAACCGGCCAGGTGCGGCTGGAGCGATACACGGTGGTCGATGATTTCGGCAATCTGATCAACCCGATGCTGGCCGAGGGCCAGGTGCACGGCGGTGTCGTGCAGGGCGTGGGCCAGGCGCTGATGGAAAACGTCACCTACGACGAGGACGGCCAGCTGCTGACCGCCAGCTTCATGGACTACGCCATGCCGCGGGCGGGCGATGTGCCGATGATCGGTTTCTCGACCGAACCCGTGCCCTCGACCCAGAATCCCATGGGTATGAAAGGCTGCGGCGAGGCGGGCACCGTGGGATCCATGGCCGCGACCGCCAATGCTGTGATGGATGCGTTGTCGGGCGCGGGCGTGGCACGGGCCGACATGCCCTTCACCCCGCAACGGGTCTGGACCCTGCTGAGGGAGGCGGCGAAAGACCGTGAAGCCGCCGCTTGAACGCCTGGTCGCCCGGCTGTGGCCGGGCGGGTGGCTGCAACGTCGCCGGCGTGCGCCGGCGCGACTGAACCGGCAGCCTGTCACCCATGTGGTGATCCTCGACGGCACCATGTCTTCGCTTCTGCCAGGGCAGGAGACGAACGCCGGGCTGGTCTACAAGCTGGTGAACGAGATGTCGGGCACCGGCCTGTCGGTCTACTACGAGGCCGGGGTGCAGTGGGACAGCTGGCGCAGCACGATGGACGTGCTGCTGGGACGGGGCATCAACCGCAAGATCCGCGGTGCCTATGGCTATCTCGCCTCGCGCTACCGGCCTGGTGACCGGATTTTCCTCTTCGGCTACTCGCGGGGCGCCTATGCGGTGCGCTCGCTCGCGGGGGTGATCGACCGCGTCGGGCTGGTACGCGCGCCGCGCGCCACCGAACGCAACATCCGCCAAGCCTACCGGCTTTACCAGGACAGCCACGACCAGGTGGTCATCGACGCCTTCCACGAACGCGAATGCCACCCCCATGTGGAGGTGGAGATGATCGGTGCCTTCGACACGGTCAAAAGCCTCGGCTTGCGCCTGCCGTTCGTCTGGAAGCTGGCCGAGGTGAAACACGCCTTCCACAACCACGAGCTGTCCCATTGCGTGAAGTCGGGCTTCCACGCGCTGGCACTGGAGGAGACCCGGCAGGTCTACGCCCCGGTGCTGTGGGAAAGCGATCCGTCCTGGCGGGGGCGGCTGGAACAGGTCTGGTTCCCGGGCACCCACGGCGACGTGGGCGGCCAGTTGGGCGATTTTCAGGAGGCGCGACCGCTGGCGAACCTGCCGCTCGTGTGGATGCTGGGCCAGGCGGAGTTCCGGGGCCTGCCGTTGCCGCACGGCTGGCGCGACCGCTTCCCCATGGACATTCACGCACCGTCGGTCGGGCAATGGCGCGGCTTCGCCAAGCTCTTCTGGCTGCGCAAGCCGCGGGTGGTGGGCGCCGACCCGTCCGAGCGGCTGCACGACAGCGCGCTGGCCCGGGGGACCTATCCGACCAATGCGCAGCTGGCACATCCGCACTGAGGACGCGCCAGGCTGCCTGCGGCGCGCCGGTGAGTATTTTTTCCGAGGTGAAGAGGGGGAGGGGGGCGCCCGCGAGGCAAGGGCGCGCGCCGGGAGGCCACTGGGGTGCCCGCCTTTTGCAAAAGGAGGGTTCTGCCGTCCCCGCCCTCGCACCATGGCGGCAGAGCGTCATCCCCTGTCTTCACCTTGTCGCAAATACTCCCGCGCGCGGGCGGGGCCGGGCAGGTGGCTTCAGAAGGAGGCGCCCGGCGGCAGCGGCAGCACGGCGCAGGTGGTGGAGCCGGTGGCGTAGAGCTTGCCGTCCTCGATGCCCGTCAACTCTCCGACGGCAACGCCGGTCGACCGGCCCACGTGCTGGGTGCGGCCCGTGGCGCGCACGGCCATGCCATAGGGGATCGGGCGCAGCACGTTGACCTTGAACTCCAGCGTGGTACAGCCGCGCCCGGCAGGCAGGCGCGACAGCACGGCGCAGGTCATGCAGCTGTCCAGGATCGTGCCGTACCAGCCACCGTGGACGGTTCCGGCAGGGTTGGCGAAGTCGGGCAGGGGCGTGCCGTCGAAGATCACCTTGCCTTCCTCGGCCGAGGTAAGGCGGAAGTTGAGCACCTGGCCGATCGAAGGCCCGTCGCGGCGCCCGTCGATGATGGATCGCAGGGCGTCCAGCCCCGTCATGGCCGCGCGCTGCGGGACGGTCTGCTCTGTCATGGTCTCTCCTCCTGCCGGCAGCCTAGTCCCGCCTTGCGGATGTCGCAACTGCATCGCGGACATTTCGGGTGGTCGGAGGGCCAAACGCCCGGACCTTTCGATCCGGGCGTCGGAGAGGGTGTGTGCCGCTGGCGCGGCACGCTCACGCGACCTTTTCCAGCTTGGTGCGCGGCGTCACGCCGATGGCGTGGCAGACATCGCGGGTCAGCTCGGGCTTGTTCAGCGTGTAGAAGTGCAGCTTGTCCACGCCCTCGCTCATCAGCGTCTCGCACATCTCGGTGCAGAGCGCCGTGGCCAGCAGGTCCTGGCGGTCGTCGCGAATGGCCTTGCCGAAGGCGTCATCCAGCCAGGTGGGGATCGCGGTGCCGCAGGCCTCGGCGAAGCGGCGCAGGCCCTTCCAGTTCTCGATCGGCAGGATGCCGGGCACGATAGGCGCGGTGATGCCGGCGGCAGCACAGCGGTCGCGGAAACGCAGGAAGGTCTCCGGCTCGAAGAAGAACTGGGTCAGCGCCTCCGACGCGCCGGCGTCCAGCTTGCGCTTCAGCCAGTCCACGTCGGCGCCCTGGTCGGCCGCCTCGGGGTGTTTTTCCGGATAGGCGCCGACGCGCAGGGTGAACTGCCCCGTGGCCGAGAGCGCCTCGATCAGCTCGACCGAGTTGGCGAAACCGCCCGGGGTGGGGGTGAACTGCCCCTCGCCCTTGGGCGGGTCGCCGCGCAGGGCCACGATGTCGGTGACGCCGGCGGTGGCGAAACCCTCGACGATCTGCATCGTCTCCTCGCGCGTGGCGTTCACGCAGGTCAGGTGGGCGGCGACGTTCAGCCCGGTGTTCTTGTGCAGCGTGCCGACCGCGTCGCGGGTCAGCTCGCGCGTGGTGCCGCCGGCGCCATAGGTGACGGAGACGAAGCGCGGCATGAGCGGGGCCAGGACCTGCACGGTGTCCCAGAGACGGAACGAGGCCTCGAGGTTCTTCGGCGGGAAGAATTCGAAGGAAACGGCGGGCACGGACATGATTCACTCCTGATGAAAGGTTTCCCCTTGTCGCTGCGCAGGCGAAATGAGACAACTTCATAATTCTCACGATAATCATGAGGCGCACAGCATATGCACCTGGAGCTGAGACATCTGCGGACGATCCGGGCCATTCATGAGACCGGGGGGCTGCAGAAGGCCGCCGAAAGCCTGCACATCACCCAGAGCGCCCTGAGCCATCAGATCAAGGGGCTGGAGGCGCAGGCGGGGATGGAGCTCTTCGTGCGGCGCACCAAGCCGATGCGCCTGTCGGCGGCCGGCCTGCGCATGCTGCGGGTGGCCGAGCGGGTGCTGGAGGAGGTCGAGGCGCTGGAGGCGGAGTTCGACCAGCTGCGCGACGGCAGTGCAGGGCGTCTGCACATCACGCTGGAATGCCACGCCTGCTACGACTGGCTGCTGCCGGTGCTGGAGCTGTTTCGCCGGGCCTGGGCCGAGGTCGACGTCGACATCCGCCCCGGCCTTGCCTTCAACGCCATGGAGGCGCTGGAGCGCGAGCAGGTCGACGTGGTCATCACCTCCGATCCGGAGGACCTGCCGGGGATCACCTTTGCGCCGCTCTTCGACTATTCGCCGGTCTTCGTGGCCGCCGCCAGCCATCCGCTGGCCGCCAAGAGCCTGATCACCGCCGAGGACCTGGCGGGGGAGACCCTGCTGACCTACCCGGTCGAGCGGTCGCGGCTGGACGTCTACAAGATGCTGCTGGGACCGGCCGGGGTGGAGCCGGCGGCGCATCGCAAGGTCGAGCTGACCGAGGTGATCCTGCTGTTGGTGGCCTCGGGGCGCGGGGTGGCGGTGCTGCCCGACTGGGTGATGCGCGAGATCCGCTATCACCCCGATTACGTCACCCGACCCATCGGCGACGGGAAGATGAGCCGACGCATGTATGCCGCCTGCCGCAGTGAGGACGCGCAGAAACCCTACATGGCCCATTTCGCCCGGCTGGCCCGCACCGAGGCGGTGAAGCTGCAAAGCGAGAGTGGCCGGGAGACGGGTCGAGCGACAGGCCGCGGGGCCGTCCGCGCAGGCTGATCCGGCCGGGGCGCCGCAGGCCCTTGGCAAGTGGGCCTGCGACGTCTATACGCGCCACTCGAACACAGGAGCCAGCCCCATGTCCTTCAGCGCCAACCTCAACATCATGATGAAAGCCGCCCGCAAGGCGGGCCGCTCCCTCGTGAAGGATTTCCGCGAGGTGGAGAACCTGCAGGTATCGGTCAAGGGCGCGGGCGATTTCGTCAGCCGGGCCGACATTGCCGCCGAGGCGATCCTGAAGGAAGAGCTGATGGGCGCGCGCCCCAACTACGGCTGGCTGGCCGAAGAAGGCGGCGAGGAAGAGGGCGAGGACCCGACCCGACGCTGGATCGTCGATCCGCTGGACGGCACCACCAACTTCCTCCACGGGCTGCCGCACTGGGCGATTTCCATCGCGCTGGAACACAAGGGCCAGATCGTTGCCGGCGTCATCTACGATCCGGCCAAGGACGAGATGTTCATGGCCGAGAAGGGCGAGGGCGCCTGGATGAACGACATGCGGATCCGCGCCTCGGGCCGGATGCGGATGATCGAGGCGGTTTTCGCCACCGGCGTGCCCTTCGCCAACAGCCGCCACCTGCCGGCCACGCTGAAGGACCTGGCGCGGCTGATGCCCGCCTGCGCCGGCGTGCGTCGCTGGGGCGCGGCCTCGCTCGACCTGGCCTATGTGGCCGCGGGCCGCTACGACGGATTCTGGGAACGCGGGCTGAAGCCCTGGGACCTGGCCGCGGGCCTGGTGATCCTGCGCGAGGCCGGCGCCTTTGTCGAGCCGATGGACCCCGAGGGCGACATCCTGTCCGACGGCGCGATGATCACCGCCAACGAGGCGTTGTTCGAGAAATTCTCCAAGGTCATCCGCGACGCCTGAGACGCGGCGGATCGCTGGATCAGGCAAGGCGCGACCCTTTGGGTGGCGCCTTTTTTCTTGGGGCTGTTTTCCCGGAGGTTGTCTAGCGGGCAGGGGGAGGGTGCTTTGCCCCCTCTGGAGCCGTGCCGGCTCCATTCACCCCCAGAGTATTTTCAGCTTCAGGATGGGCTGGGGTGGGGCGCCTGTGGGAGGGGCGGGGCGCAGAGCGGCGTGGACCCTTTGGGTCCCGGAGCTCCACACTTTCGTTGCTGAATTTCGCCCCCGGGACGATGTCCGGGACGCGGGTCCGCGCCTGGGTCAGACCCAGGGATCGCTCGGGGGCTTGCGCCGGGACCGGCCGGCGCGGGGGATCACGCTGCGCCCCGGACGCGGGGCGGCGGGGCCCGGGGCGCTGTCGCGGCGTTTGCGCTGGCCGCGCGCCACGCGCGGGACAGAGGAGCGGGTGAAGCTGTACTGCGCCTCGGGGTTTGGCGGGCGACCGTGGTTGACGTTCCAGTAGCGCGGGCCGCCGCGCTTGAAGAAGACCGGCAGGGTCAGCACCAGCCCGATCACGAAGCCGCCCGCATGGGCCCAGTAGGCCACGCCGCCGGTGGTCGGATCGGCGCCCACGCCGTTGAACAGCTGGGTGACGAACCAGAAGCCCAGCATCAGCCAGGCCGGCACCGGGATCACCTTGAAGAAGAAGATGATGATGATCAGGATGTCGACCTTGGCGCGCGGATAGAGGAGCAGGTAGCCCCCCATCACCCCGGCGATCGCCCCCGAGGCTCCCACCGTGGGCACCACCGAATCCGGGGCCGAGATCAGATGTGCCAGGCCGGCGCCCAGCCCGGACGCCAGGTAGAAGCCGAGGAAGCCCAGGTGGCCCATCTCGTCTTCCAGGTTGTCGCCGAAGATCCACAGGAACAGCATGTTGCCCGCCAGGTGCATGAAGCCGCCATGCAGGAACATCGAGGTTAGCAGCGTCGCCGCCCCGTCGCCGGAGCTGACCCGCGCCGGGATCATCGCGTAGCTGCCGAAGAAGGCATTGATCGCCTGGGGATCGCCCATCAGGCCGACATAGCTGAAGAAGACCAGCACATTGGCCGCGATCAGCAGGTAGGTGACATAGGCCGTGCGGCCCGACGGGTTGTGATCGCGCAGGGGAAACATGGCCAATAGCTGGTCCGAGGGGCCCGGCAGGTCAAGCGCAAATCGCCGTGACCACCCCGGGACGTTGGGCCGGACGCGCGGACGGTTGCGTCGGGGGCTGTGACGGTCAGGGTTTGAACTGCGCGCGAAGCTGTGCCAAAGCTGTCGAACGTGGTCGGCGGGCGTGGCGGAATGGTAGACGCACGAGACTTAAAATCTTGCGCCTGAAAAGGCTTACGGGTTCGAGTCCCGTCGCCCGTACCACGTTCCGCGTTTTCCGCTTCCCTGCCGCGCCGTCGGCCCTCAGGCGCCCTTGCGCCGTTCCCAGATCTGCGTGCCACCGATACGTTCGGCGGCACGCACCAGCCCCTGGGCCTCCATCCGGCGCAGCAGGTGCAGGGTGCCGCTGCGGCTCATGCCGAGGCGGCGCTGTAGCTCGGTCTGGGTGCGCGGACGTGCCAGTTCGGCCAGCACGACCTTCTTGCGAAGCTCCGCCCCGGCATTGCGACGGCGCAGCATATGCGGTTGTTCTCGATCCGGCATCTCGGTCCGGCCAGGGGAAGGCCGTCCTTTTGGGGTCTTGGGGGCGCGGAATGGCGCCCGGAGGGTCTGGAAATGTCCTTCAGATGGACCACGCGGGCCGGGGGCTGTCAAGATGGGGCCCGGTGGGCCGCGCCTGGGCGCGGGGTGGGCATGCCGGATACGCCGTGACCGTGGCGCTGCCCACGAAGGGGGCGCTTCGGCGGCGGGACGCAGCGCCATGGGCGTCGGGGCGCGGATCTCCCGTGCAACCGGCGCGTGATCTGCCTAGGCTGACACCGGACGTATCCTCAGGGTGCGTTCGCTTGAAGCGGAGATCAGGGGGCGAGCGGATGAAGGTAGGCATTGTCGGTGCGGGCATGGTGGGATCCTCGGTGGGCTTCGCCCTGGTGCTGCGCGGCGTGGCCAGCGAGATCGTCCTGGTGGATCACAACCCCGACCTGGCTCAGGCCCAGGCCGAGGACATCGCCCATGCGGTGCCCTTCGCCCAGCCGACCCGGGTGCGGGCGGGCGGTTACGACGCGCTGGAGGGGGCGGAGGTCATCATCATCGCCGCCGGCGTGCCGCAGAAGCCCGGTGAGGACCGGATGAGCCTGCTGGGCCGCAACGCTGCGGTTTTCGGCGACGTTATCGCGGAAACCAACCGCGTGGCCCGCGACGCCATCCTGCTGATCGCCTCGAACCCCGTCGACATCATGACCGAGGTGGCGCTTCAGGCCTCCGGCCTTCCGGCGGCGCGGGTCTTCGGCTCGGGCACGATCCTCGATACCGCGCGGTTCCGCTACCTGCTGGGGCAGCACCTGAACGTCGCCGCGCAATCGGTCCATGCCTATGTGCTGGGCGAACATGGCGACAGCGAGGTGCTGGCCTGGTCCTCGGCCCGGTCGGGCTGCGAGACGCTGACCGATTTCGCCGATCAGGTGGGGGCGCCGATCACCGATGCGGTACGCCAGGAGGTGGACCAGAAGGTGCGCCGCGCCGCCTATCGCATCATCGAGGGCAAGGGCGCCACCTGGTACGGCATCGGCGCCGGGCTGGCGCGCATCGTCCAGGCGATCCGCGACGACCAGCGCGCGGTGATGACCGTCTCCGCCCGGGTGAGCGAGATCGAGGGCATCCACGACGTCACCCTGTCGCTGCCCCGCGTGGTCGGCCGCGCGGGCGTGGCCGAGACGCTGATCCCGCACCTGTCCTTCGCCGAGGCGACGGCGCTGCGGGCCTCTGCCGGGATGCTGCGGGAAACGGCACAAAAGCTTCTGTGATCCGCGGCGGGCCGCAGGAATGTTGCCAATCCGCGTCTGTTTCTGCTAGGAAGCGCCTTCGTCGGCCCTTCGGACATTGCGTCAACGGGCCAGGAAACTCGCGCGCGTGCTCGCGTCAATTTCGGTGAGTGATGCTCGGTCCGTTCTGGAAATCCTACGTCAGGCCCCTGCTGGGGCGGCCCGCGCGGTTTCAAGTCGCGGCGCTGTGCCATCGTGGCCAGGGCGCGGACCTGCGCATCCTGCTGATCACCTCGCGCGATACCGGTCGCTGGGTGCTGCCCAAGGGCTGGCCGAAGCGGGGCCATGACGCCGGCGGCACCGCGCTGGAGGAAGCCTGGGAAGAGGCCGGGATCAAGCCGGCCGGCCGGCCGCGCTCCGTCGGGTTCTACAGCTATGACAAGCGGTTGGATGGCGGCCTTCCGGTGCCCACGCGGGTCGAGGTTTTTGCCATCCCCGTGCCCAGTCTGCTGGAGGACTACCCAGAGAAGGGGCAGCGCCGCCGCGTCTGGATGACGCCGGAGGAGGCCGCTGCCGCCGTGGATGAGCCCGAGCTGTCGGAGCTGCTGGCCGCCTTCGCGGAACAGGCGGAGGACCTGGCCGAGTGAAGGGACCGTTGAAGCGCCTCGCCGGGCGTCGCGCGGGTCCCAACCGGCCCGAGTGGGGGACGCTCGACCGCGACCTGGACCGGCTGTCGCTGCTGGAGGCAGGCGCCATGCACCAGTCGCGTCCCTTGCTCATGGCCGGGGTGGCCCTGGCCTTCATCGTGCTGGCCATGCTGCTGGCCGCCGGTCTGACCGGGCAGGGGCCGTCGAGCATCGCCGTGGTCGCTGCCGCCGCCCTGGGCGCCTACATGGCGCTGAACATCGGCGCCAATGACGTGGCCAACAACATGGGCCCGGCCGTGGGGGCGGGGGCGCTGCCCATGGCCGGGGCCATTGCCCTGGCCGCCGTCTTTGAAAGCGCGGGCGCGCTGATCGCCGGCCATGACGTGATCGAGACGGTGTCGCGCGGCATCCTGGATCCCGGCGTGGTGTCGTCCGTCGCCAGCTTCCCCCTTGCGATGATCGCGGCGCTTCTGGGTGCCGCGCTCTGGGTCAACCTGGCGACCTGGCTGCGCGCGCCCGTGTCCACCACCCAGGCGGTGGTGGGCGGCATGCTGGGCGCCGGGGGCGCGGCGGCGGGGCTGGGGGCGGTCCAGTGGCAGACCCTGGGCCTGATTGCAGGGGGCTGGGTGCTGTCGCCGCTGATGGGCGCGCTGACGGCGGCGGGGATCCTCGGCTTCGTCCGCTGGCGCATCCTCTACGTGCCCGACAAGATCGCGGCGGCGCGCCGCTGGGTGCCGGTCCTGCTGGGGGTGATGGCGGCGGCCTTCACCGCCTACCTGTTGCAGAAGGCCCCGCCGTGGTTCCTGTCGGCGTCCCTGTCGCAGCCGGTGACGGTGGCCCTGGGGCTGGCCGTGGGCCTGGTGGCCTGGCTGGTCGCCATCCCGGTGATCGGGCGTCAGTCGCGCGGGCTGGAAAACCGCCGTTCGGCGCTGAAACCGCTGTTCCGCCTGCCGCTGATCTGCGCCGCCGCGCTTCTGTCTTTCGCCCACGGGGCCAACGATGTCGCCAACGCCGTGGCGCCGCTGGCGGCTCTGGTGGAGGCGCAGCGCGCCGGCGGGCTGGAGGCGGTCGTGCCGCTGCCGCTGTGGGTCACGCTGATCGGGGCGGGGGGCATTTCCATGGGCCTGATCCTCTTTGGTCCGCGGCTGATCCGGCTGGTCGGGCGCGAGATCACCCGCCTGAACCCGCCGCGCGCCTTCTGCATCGCGCTGGCGGCGGCGGTGACGGTGCTGCTGGCCTCCTCGCTGGGCCTGCCCGTCAGTTCGACCCATGTGACCATCGGCGGTGTCTTCGGTGTCGGGTTCTACCGCGAATGGGTGTCGCGCCTGAACGATCGCCGTGCCGACAAGGCCGCCCGGGAAAAGGCCGAGGGCCGCACCTTCCCGCTGGAGGAACGGCGCCGCCGCCGCCTGGTGCGGCGCTCGCATTTCATGACGATCATCGCCGCCTGGCTGGTCACCCTGCCGGCCGCCGGCCTCGTTTCGGCGCTGGCCTTCACAGTGCTGGACCTGCTGGGCTGATCGCGCCGCGCGCCCGGACTGAGCCGCATTTTAGCTAAACACAATGGGCAGGCTGGCGCGGGATCGCTTGGGCATTAAGGCCCCGGCAAGTCTTTTGTTCCAAGGTCCGCCGGCAATTCCAACCAGACCGGGGAAAGCCGATGAATGCCCTCCATGCCACTCTTGCGCTGGCGCTTGCCGCCACGACCGCCGTGCCTGCCGCCCAGGCCAATCCCTACGAGGCGTCCATGCGCGACTACCTCGAAAGCGAGGTCCTGCTGTGGGTCTTCGACGGGGTCGTGATCGATGCGATCCGGGCCCAGAACGCCGCGCATCCCGACATCACCCAGGCGGAGATCGACGCGCTGGATGCCCAGTGGCAGGCCGAGGTCGGAAGCGCCAATCAGCCACTGGTGGAGGCGGTGCTGAACAAACCGGCCTCGGCCTATCTCAGCGCGCAGATGGCGGAGTCGCTGGGTGCCATCACCGAGATCTTCCTGATGGATGCCCACGGGCTGAACGTCGCCGCGACAGGGCCGACGTCCGACTACTGGCAGGGGGACGAGGCGAAGTTCCAGCAGACCTACCTGGTCGGCGCCGGGGCTGTGCATGTGGGCGACGTGGAACTGGATGAATCCACCCAGTCCTACCAGGGTCAGGTGTCCATCTCGGTGATGGACCCCGACAGCAAGGAGGTGATCGGCGCCGTGACCGTCGGCCTGAACGCAGAGCTTCTGTACTGAAACGCGGCGCCGACCGCCAACGGAGCTGGACAGTATGACAGGCCGCAAACACGACCCCGCAGGTGCCGGGCCGGCGACGCCGCAGCCAATCGCCTTCCACCGGACCTCTTTCTTTCGGGCCACGGCGATCGTGGCCCTGTGCATCCTGCTGGTGGTGCTGACCTCCCAGCTGATGGGGATGCGCCACATGACCCAGAGCATTCGCGACTGGACCGGCATCCGGGCGGTCGAGGCGACGAAGGGGATGAGCACCAGTCTGGCGGGGGCGATCAAGTTCGGTCGCCCCGAGGCGGCGCAGCCTGTCCTTGACGACTTCGCCACGAACCTGGGAGAGGATGTGCTGGGCGCGCTCGCGTTGCGGGCCGATGGCACGTCTCTCGCCTCGGTCGGGGGCGACGGGTTCGACATGGTGGCGGCCACCGCGCTAGGCCGTGCCGCCATGGAGGGGGGCACGGCGCTGGCCGATGAAGCGGCGGGCCTCTGGGCCTATCCAGCGCTCTATGGCGGTCAGGGTGAGCCTGTTGGGGCCCTCGTCACCCAATGGACAGCCGACCCCCGCATTGCCCAGGCCCGGCGCGACTGGCTGAGCTCGGCCATCTTCTCCCTGGTGGTCTTCGCCATGGCCCTTCTGCTGGCGGCGGTGCTGTTCTATCGCAATCTGTCGCGTCCGTTGCAGCTTGTGGCGGATCAGATGAACCAGGTCGCCTTGGGGGATCTGGAGGTCAAGGTGTCCGGTGGCAACCGCGGCGACGAGATCGGGCGCATCGCCCGCCGGCTGGAGCGGTTCCGCGACAACCTGCGCGCGGCCCGCGCCACCCAGACGGAGAATGCCTTCAAGAGCGCGGGGGTCAGCAACTCCGGCTCGGCACTGGTCCTGCTGGACAATGATCAGGCCATCGCCTTTGCCAACCCGGCTTGCGAACGCCTGCTGATGTCTTGTGCCCCCGCGATCCGCAACAGCTGGCCCGGCTTCGATCCGGCCAAGCTGGCCGAACATCCCGCCGGTCGCCTGCCGGGCCTGGGGGCACCGCTGACGGATATCCGCAACGGGCAAAAGGCCGTGCCCTGCACGCTCGATCTTCGGTGGGGCGAGGCGCTGATCTCGGTCTACATCGACCGGGTCGACGATGATGAGGGGACGCCGATCGGCTACGTTCTCGAACTGAAAGATATCTCCAGCGAGAAGCTGAACGAGGCGGTGCTGAAGGCCATCGACCGGCATCAGCTTCGGGTGGATTTCGACAGCGCCCAGAGGCTGACCACCTGCAATGCCCGGTTCCTTGATCTTTGCGGCCTGGCCTTGGCGGATCTGCAGGGTGTCCTCGGACCGGACCTTCTGCACCGGATCGACGTGTCCGAGGCGGAACGCGCCGAGTCCCGTGAAAAACTGCATAAGGGCGAGGCGCTGAGCGGGAAATTCAAGCTGGGACGCGGTCAGGGCGAGGTCTACGTGGAGGGCAGCGTCAGCCCGCTGATCGACCGCAACGGAGAGATCGAGCGGATGGTGTTCATCGGTTCTGACATCACGCAAAGCCACGTGTCCATGCGCGAGGCCGAACGGGAGCGGCGCGAGACCTCGGAACAGCAGCAACTGGTGGTGGATGCGCTGAAGGTGGGGCTGCGGAAACTGGCCGATGGGGATCTGACCTCCTCCATCCGACAGCCCTTCCGCCCCGAGTACGAACAGCTGCGCAGCAATTTCAATCAGGCGGTGGAAGCCCTGCATGAGGCCATGGGCGCAGTGGTGCAGAACGCCAATTCGATCAGCGGCGAGGCGGGCGAGATCAGCAATGCCGCCGATGACCTGGCCCAGCGGACCGAGAAACAGGCCGCCACGCTGGAACAGACCGCGGCCGCGCTGGACGAGTTGACCGCCTCGGTCAAATCCGCTGCGGCGGGCGCCGACCAGGCCAGCCAGATCGCCGCGACTGCGCAGGGCAAGGCCGAGACCGGCGGCGCGGTTGCGCGCCAGGCGGTCGAGGCAATGGATGCCATCAAGTCTTCGTCGAAGGAGATTTCCAAGATCACCAGCGTGATCGATGACATTGCCTTCCAGACCAACCTGCTGGCCTTGAATGCGGGCGTTGAGGCGGCGCGCGCGGGCGACGCCGGGCGAGGGTTCGCCGTCGTGGCCACCGAGGTGCGCGCCCTGGCGCAACGCTCTTCCGAGGCGGCCCGGGAGATCAACCAGTTGATCTCGGCTTCTGGGGGACACGTGAAATCCGGCGTCGATCTGGTGGACCGCACCGGTGACGCCCTTGGGGAAATCGTGACCTCGGTTGTCGACATTTCGAAACGGGTCGCCTCCATCGCGGCCTCGGCCCGCGAACAGGCCACCGGGCTGAACGAGATCAACGCGGCGGTCAACGACCTGGACCAGGTCACCCAGCAAAACGCGGCGATGTTCGAGGAAACCACGGCAGCCAGCCATGCCCTGACCTCCGAGGCCAATGCGCTGGTCGAAGCTTCTGCACGGTTTCGCGTCGATATGCCGGCGCCGGCCGGCCCGCGCCGGCGCAGCCGCGACGGGGGCGGCCTCGCAGCCAAGCCGGCCGCCCAGGCCGCAGCAGGGGGCGAGACGCCCACCCGTCGGTCCTCCGACCGGGATGTGAGCTGGAAGGAGTTCTGAACCCGACGGCACGGGGCCCAAAAGCGGGAGGGGGAGACCCATCCGCTTTTGGGCCCCGGCTGCAGAGCGGGCTGGTGATTGGGCGAAGACGAGGGTGTCTTGTATGAGTGCAGCGCGGGGCCACCTATCTCCCCGGCCGGAGGTCAGCGCTGTCCCGAGCGCATACGTCTTGACCCGAGACGCGGATCTGACCCGGGCGGGGCTGGGCGACGGGCGACCTGCGAGGGCAGGCGCACGACAGGACAAGGGGCGGGGCGGGTGACAATCCGGAGCATATGGAGGGCCAGGGCATCCGAGTCGACCGGGGGGCGCCATATACCGGGGCTGGGCTATGTCAGGAAAAGCGCAGGCGCAGGGCGGATAGATTGAAACGCCGTGCATTCCCGGGGCGGCACGAGACGGGTCAACCAAGGAAAAAGGGGCAGCCATGGCCGCCCCTTTTCTCGAGCGTCGAACGGTGCTGCGGTCAGCCGCGTGTGCCGCTGAACCGGGCCTGCCAGTCCTCGCGTTCCTCGTCCGCGATCTTGCGGAAGAGGTTCTCTGGCACGGTGAAGGTGGCCCCCGGCGCCAGGGCGTTCAGCGCCTCGGGCAGATCCTCCGGCCAGTCCAGGCTGTCCAGCTTCAGCGCCTCTTTCAGCACATCCGAGGTGTCGGGGATGAAGGGCGCGGACAGCACGGCGTAAAGGCGGATCAGGTTCAGTGACAGCCGTACGATGGCCGCCGCGCGATCCGGATCTTCCTTGAAGGCGGCCCAGGGGGCGGCCGATTGCAGGTACTCGTTGCCCGCGGCCCAGATCGCGCGCAGCTCAGCCGCCGCCTTGCGCACCTCGATGGCATCCATGTGGCCCTGATAGGCCGTCAGACGCTCGGTCAGCTCGGCGATGAGCGCCTCCTCCGCCGGGCCATAGCTGCCGCCGGCGGGCACTTCTTCGCCGAACTTCGAGCGGCAGAACTTGGTCACGCGGCTGACGAAGTTGCCCAGCACGTCGGACAGGTCCTTGTTCACCGAGGCCTGGAAGTTCTCCCAGGTGAATTCCGCGTCAGACGATTCCGGTGCGTGGCTCAGCAACCACCAGCGCCAGTAATCGCTGGGCAGCACCTCCAGCGCCTGATCCATGAAGACCCCGCGCCCGCGCGAGGTGGAGAATTGGCCGCCCTCGTAGTTCAGGTAGTTGAAGGACTTGATGTAATCGACCAGCTTCCACGGCTCGCCCGAGCCCAGGATCGTCGCGGGGAAGCTGAGGGTGTGGAAGGGCACGTTATCCTTGCCCATGAACTGGGTGTAGGTCACGTCCTCGGCGCCCGCATCGGTGCGCCACCAGCGGGACCAGTCGTCCCCCTTGCCGGCATCGACCCATTCCTGGGCGCAGGCAATATACTCGATCGGCGCGTCGAACCAGACGTAGAAGACCTTGCCTTCCATCCCCGGCCAGTCTGCGTCGCCTTTCTTCACAGGCACGCCCCAGTCGAGGTCGCGGGTGATGCCCCGGTCCTGCAGCCCGTCGCCGTCGTTCAGCCATTTCTTGGCGATCGAGGTGGTCAGCACCGGCCAGCCTTCGCGCGTGTCGATCCACTTCTCCAGCTCGTCCTTCATAGTCGACTGGCGCAGATACAGGTGCTTGGTCTCGCGCATCTCCAGGTCGGTGGCGCCCGAGATGGTGGAATGCGGGTTGATCAGGTCGACCGGATCCAGCTGCTTGGTGCAGTTGTCGCACTGGTCGCCGCGGGCACTTTCGAAGCCGCAGTTCGGACAGGTGCCCTCGATGTAGCGGTCGGGCAGGTAGCGGCCATCGGTGGGCGAATACATCTGCGTTTCCGACACTTCGCGGATCAGGCCACGGTCGGCCAGGACGCCGGCGAAATGCTGGGTCAGCTTCTGGTTCTGGGGCGAAGACGACCGGCCGAAGTGGTCGAAGCTGAGGCGGAAGCCTTGCGCGATCTTCGCCTGCACGTCGTGCATCTCGGCGCAGTACTCGGCCACCGGCTGGCCGGCCTTGGCGGCGGCCAGTTCGGCCGGGGTGCCGTGTTCGTCGGTGGCACAGAGGAACAGCACCTCGTGGCCGCGCCCCCGCTGGTAGCGGGCGAAGAGGTCGGCGGGCAGCTGGCTGCCGACGAGGTTGCCCAGGTGCTTGATCCCGTTGATGTAGGGGATGGCCGAGGTGATGAGATGCCGCGCCATGGACGCCTCCTTGCGTAACTGGTCCCGTTCAGGTCTGACCTGCCTCATAGCCCGCACGGCCCCGAATAAAAAGAGCCGCCGAGGCCCCGGCAGCTCTTCTTCTTGCTTAAAATATCCGGGGGGAGGCCGCAGGCCGGGGGGCAGAGCTCCCCCACGCGCCTCGACCGCCGTCCCCCGCTCAGGTCATTGCGCGGTATAGGCGCCGTCGACCAGGTGGTAGGACCCGGTGACGAAGCTGGCCTGTTCCGACAGCAGGTAGAGGACCAGCGAGGCGACCTCTTCCGGTTTGCCCAGCCGGCCCACCGGGTGCATGCCCGCCAGCATCTCCATGGTTTCGGCGTCGAGGTTGTTGTCCAGCAACGGCGTCTTGATATAGCCCGGTCCGACCGCGTTGACGCGCACGCCGTCCTGGGCATGGGCGATGGCGGCGGCCTTGGTCATGCCGACGACGCCGTGCTTCGCCGCGACGTAGGCCGGCGACAGCGGCGTGCCGACCGAGCCGAGGATCGAGGCCATGTTGACGATGGACCCGCCGCCCGAGGCCTTGATCGCCGGAATGGCATAGCGCATCCCGTAGAAAACCCCGTTCAGGTTGATGCCGATCACCTGCTGCCACCCGTCGATCGGATACTCGCCCGTGGGGGCCTGCGGCCCACCGATACCGGCGTTGTTGACGATTCCGTAAAGGCTGCCGGTCTGTTCGACGGCGAAATCCACCATGGCCTTCACCTGGTCGGGATCGGCCACGTCCAGCGCGAAGGCGTAGGCCTTGCCGCCCGCAGCCTTGATCTTGTCCGCCAGTGCCTGGGCCGGCGCTTCGTGCAGGTCGGCGACGACGACGGTGCCGCCCGAGGCCGCCAGCTCCTCGCAGACCGAGGCGCCGATGCCGGAGGCGCCGCCGGTGACGATGATGGTCTTGTCGGTGAATGTCAGGTCCATGAGAGACCTCCCTTGGTCCGAATGGGGCGTGCAAAAGCACGTATGCCCAAGGGATAGGGCTGAACTGCGCGGCACGGAATGATTCACGTCAAGACGGCAGGGTATGGCATGATTCCGCCATTGGCAGGTGCAGGCACCGGGGTCTTTCGGCCCCGACCCGCGTCGATCATTGGTCGGTAAGGGCCCCGTCGACCAGGTGGAAAGAGCCGGTAGCGAGGCATGTCTCGTCGTTGAAACGAATGTCCTTTGGGAGATGCCCTTTCCTCAGAGGTACATCTTTATTCAAATAGAGGTCATTGCCTGCCGGTTGAATGCACCCGTCGAGGGGCTTCGACGGTGCACAGCCCGCCCGCAGGGCCGCTGACGGAGGAGACGGCGGGGCGGAGGACCGCTGTCAGTTACGTTCCCGGAGCCCGCGCAGCAGCCGGCCCACGACGAAGGTGGTGCGCGGGGCGTAGATATAGGCGGTGCGCTGATCCGGGGCCGGGCGGGCCTGCATCCGCAGGAGGCCGAAGCCGATCAGCGCCGCATGGCCAAGCGCGACCATGGCGTAGATCGCCGCCGGACCGAAGCCCTCGATCAGCTGGGCCGCGATCCAGGGCGCGCCGATGGCGCCGATGGCATAGTAGAACAGCAGCGCCGCCGACAGTTCCGCCCGTTCATCGCTGGCGGCGAAGTCGTGGGCGTGGGCCAGGGCCACGGAATAGACCGGGTAGGTGGTCACGCCGAAGAGGAAGCCGTTGATCATCGCCGCCCGTGGCCCGTCGATGGTCAGGCCCGACGCCACGCAGGAACAGATGGCCGCCAGCGAGATCCCGATCAGCACCCGGCGCCGGTCGAACTTGTCCGCCAGCCAGCCGACGGGATACTGCACCAGGGCCCCGCCCAGGATGAACAGGGCCAGGAACCAGGCGATCTGTGGCGTGCTGAGGCCGATTTCCTGCCCGTAGACCGGCCCGATCATCCGGAAGGTCGCCGCCGACAGGGCCGAAACGATCACCGCGACGGCGGCCAGGGGCGACCGGCGCCAGGCCAGCAGCGGGCGCAGGCGCGGGGCCGAGGTCAGCGCGGGCTGCGGCGCCTTGCTCAGCGCGAGGGGCAGCAGGGCCGCGCAGCACAGGATGGCCAGCAGGTTGTAGGAGACATAGGCGGCGGGTGCGAGGATCCCGATCATCAGCTGCGCGACCAGCGAGGCCGACATGTCCGCAATGCGGTAAAGGCTGGTGATGCGTCCCCGGTCGGCGTTCTCCAGCCGGGCCATCAGCCAGCCTTCGACCACAGTGTAGCAGCCGGCGACGCAGATGCCGCTGGCCACGCGCATCCCCGCCCAGGCCCAGGGATCGACCACCATCATGTGGCCCATCAACCCGATGGCACCCAGGGCGGTGAAGGCGGCGAAGCTGCGCGCGTGGCCCACCCGGCCCAGCAGGCGCGGCGCGCCCCAGCATCCGACGAAGAAGCCCAGAAAATGGGCCGAGCCCAACAGGCCGATCTGCCCCCGGGTGAAGCCCAGCTCGATCCCCGACAGCGCATCCAGCGGGCCCACGCCGCCGGCGGAAAGTTGCAGAAGGATGACGGAGAGAAAGAGGGCGGAGAGGCCGAGGACGAGTCGCATGCCCCTTCCTGCGCCCCGGCGTCCCGCGCCACCCGCCCGTTCGCGACATCGGCGCGGCGATTTTGTGCCGCGCTGCGCGCCCGGCGGCGGGGAAGGAAAAATTGCGGCTACTCCCCTTGCACCCCGAAGCAAAATGGTAACCCTCTGGCCGTACTGAATTTCAAACGGCGAAGACGGGACCAGATATGCGCAGGAACAAGCTTGGCCGCACCGGGATCGAGGTGTCGGAATATTGCCTGGGGTCGATGACCTGGGGCAACCAGACCCCCAGCCGGGAGGCGCACAAGCAGATCGACGCGGCGCTGGCCCGCGGCATCGATTTCATCGACACTGCCGAGATGTACCCGGTGAACCCCGTGCGCGAGGAAACCGTCGGCCGGACCGAGCGGATCATTGGCCTCTGGCTGGAGAAAAGCCGGGGCCATCGTGGCGACGTGGTGATCGCCACCAAGGCGATCGGCGAGGGCAGCAAGATGGCGCGCGACGGCGCGCCCCTGACGCCCGACACGATCACCGAGGCGATCGAGGGCTCCCTGCGCCGACTGAAGACCGATTATATCGACCTCTACCAGTTCCACTGGCCCAATCGCGGCTCCTACCACTTCCGCAAGAACTGGTCCTTTGATCCCACCGGCATGGACCGGACGGAGGTGGTGGACAACATGCAGGACTGCCTGTACGCCCTTGAAAAAGAACAGAAACGCGGCACGATCCGTGCCTTCGGGCTGAGCAATGAAACCGCCTGGGGCATGGCCCAGTGGCTGCGCCTGGCCGAAGAAGGGCACGGGCCGCGTGCGGCGACGATCCAGAACGAATATTCGCTGCTCTGCAGGTTGTTCGACACCGACCTGGCCGAGCTTTGCATGCTGGAAGACGTCGGCCTCATGGCCTATTCACCCTTGGGCGCTGGCCTTCTGACGGGCAAGTACCAGGGCCGGGCGAAGCCGCCCGGATCGCGCATGTCGCTGAACGGCGACCTGGGCGGGCGGGCGACCAAGCGGGTCTTCCCGGCGGTGGACGATTACCTCGACGTGGCCTTCAAGCATGACCTCGACATGGTGTCGATGTGCCTGGCCTGGGCCGCACAGCGCCCGTTCAACGCCTCCGTCATCTTCGGCGCCACGACGATGGAACAGCTGGAACGTATCCTCGACGGCCTCGACCTGCAGCTGTCGGAGGAGGTCATCGCGGATCTCGATGCGGTGCATCGCGCGCATCCGATGCCCTACTGATCCGACAGACCGAGACCTGCCGGACCTGATGTTTGGATGAGGTTCGCCCGTCAGTCGTTTGATATTGAAGGGTTATCCCATGGGTTCTGCGCGTTTTTCAGGGGCGCTGCTGGCTAGACCCAGTCCTTAAGCTCCCGTAGGTAGCCGGGCAGATCGCGTGACGACACGCAGGCTTCGCGCAGCAGGTGGTCGAAGTGATCGGTGATGGCCTGCACCCGTTCGCGGTCGCGGAAGGCGATGTAGTTCTGACCGAGGTAAAGCACGGCCAGCAGCGGGCCGAAGATCGTCACCGGGGCCGAGAACAGCTGCCGCGCGTCGAAGAGGTAGAGGCGCATCCGGGGATAGAACCCCTCCAGCAGATCCGCGAAACGGTCCAGCTGGTCGGCACGGATGTCGGCCGGCAGATCGGCGTAGTAGCCGGTGGCGGTGGCGAAGGCGAGCATCTCATGCCGGGGCAGCGCGATCTCGTAATCCGAGGTGGAATTGCGCATCCAGGCCAGCCGGTCTTCTGACGCGCCGATGGCCTGTTGCGTGGTGCGCCCCAGGTGCGGGGAATATTCCCATTCCAGCAGGGCGGTCGTCTTCAGCATGTCGGGCAGGGCGGCGGGCACGTGGCGGATCTTGTAACCCGCAGCCTCCTGATGCCAGGTGAAGATCTGTTCGTCGATCAGGGCGCGGGCGGCTTCCGACATGCGGGCGGAACTGGCCAGAAGGTCGGCTGCCGTTTCGGGCCGCTCCGTCAGAGCCAGAAGCCAGTCGGCGGACACCCCGAGCGCCGCGGCGCATTCCGCCACCACCTGCGCGTTGGGCAGGCGCGGGCTGTCCCCTGACAGAAGCTGCGAGATCGTCGACCGATCCACGCCGACACGGCGGGCCAGCGCGCTCTGGCTCGTGCCACGGCGCGCCATCGTCTCTTTCAGACGCTGGCGAAACTGTTCGGCGCGATCACGTTTGTCGACTTTATCCATCGGTCCGTGAATTAAATCACACATTGGGAAATCTGTTAACAGGATACGGAGTTTCGCCCCGGACTGGCTGCCCCTACCTTCGTCGCGAAAGCGAGGGACAGATGGACACACCGCAACGCAGCCTGGTCAAAGCCCTGCTCTGGACACTTCTTGGCCTCCTGATGATGAGCCTCGTGGGGCTGCTGTTCACCGGCTCGGTGCAGCTCGGCGGGGCCATGGCTCTGGTGAATGCCGCACTCGGCCTGCTGTGCTACATGGGCTATGAGCGGATATGGGATCGCATCGGCTGGGGGCGGCTGGATGGCTGAGCCGCACCGCGCTGCCGAGTAGCCCAAACGCTCGCGTGCCCGTACCGTCATCATCGAGGATCGCGCCCCGCTGGCTTGGCTGTTCCTGAACAACACCCTGCATTTGGTCCACCCCAGGCACCCCAGTCGTCCCTGGTACGATCTGCCCGCCCTCTATGCCGTGCGGCGTGATCACTACCTGCGCCGGAATGAGGCCTACCGCCATGGCAGCGACGCCGAGGTCTTCTGCTGCCCCTTCCGCCGCGCCAGGGGCCCGCTGCCGCATCCGCTCTGGCATCCCCCCGCGGAATAGGCCAAAGCGAGGCACATGAGCCTCTGGATCCCCGTCACCCTGGCCGCCGTCGTCTTCCAGACCGCGCGCTTCATGTTGCAGAAACACCTGGCGGGTGCCGGCCTCAGTGCCGGCGGCGCGACCTTTGCGCGCTTCCTTTGGGCCGCGCCGCTGGTCTGGCTGGCCTGGGGGGTGAGCGGAATCGCCCTGCCGCCCCTGCCGCCGCTGTTCTGGCTCTGGGCCATGCTGGGGGGCGTGACGCAGATCCTGGCCACGGTGCTGGTCGTGGTGCTGTTCAAGGGGCGCAACTTCGCCGTCGGCGTGACCCTGAAGAAGACCGAGGTCCTTCTGACCGCGCTTCTGGGTTTCGTCCTGCTGGGCGAGGGCGTGTCCGGGCCCGCCCTGATTGCGATCCTGGCGGGCATGGCGGGGGTCCTGGTGCTGACCAACCTGCCCGAGGGCAGGACCCTGCTGGCCCGCTTCGCCACCCGTGAGGCGGGCATTGGCCTGGCCTCGGGCCTGTTCTTCGCCCTGTCGGGGGTGTCCTACAGGGCTGCCTCGCTGGCGGTGCCGGGCACGCCCGGGGAACGTGCGTTGCTGACCCTGATGGTTGTGGTCACGATGCAGCTGGTGGTGATGGCCGCCTGGCTGCGCCTGCGCGAACGGGGCGAGATCCGCCGCGTGGTGGCCGCCTGGCGTGGCACGATCTGGGTCGGCGTCGCCTCGGTCGCCGGATCCTTCTGCTGGTTCACCGCCTTCACCTTGCAGACCGCCGCGCTGGTCTATGCCGTGGGGCAGTTCGAGGTGGTGCTGTCGCTGCTGGCCTCGGTGCTGTTCTTCCGCGAAACCATGTCCCGGCGGGAGCTGTGGGGCATCGGCCTGGTCACGGCCTCGGTCGTGGCGTTGATCTGGCTCAGTTGACCCCGTCGAGCGGGGAACGCCCCTTCAGCCGCCGGAACAGCTGGGCTTCTTCCCCTTGTGCGAAATAGGGCACGCTGGCGGGGGCCTCGTCGCTGTCGCGCGCGGCGACCTCGGCCAGGACCACCTCGGTGATGAAGGGCAGGTCGAAGGCGCGGGCCTCGGGCAGGGGGATCCACTGCAGGAAGCTCAGCTCATCCGAGGCGGCGGTGAAATCGTCGAGGTCGCCGGCGATGGCACGATCCGCGTCCAGGGTGAAGAACCGCGCGTCGAAGCGACGCGGGCGGCCGGGTGGGGTGACGGCGCGAAAGACGAAGCGCAGGGGGGAGGGATCGGGCCGGTGGCCGGTGGCGGCAAAGTCGCGCCAGTCCGCCGGCGCGTCGGGCCAGGCGTCGGGGCGACCCAGCACCAGGCCGGTTTCTTCCCACAGCTCGCGAATGGCGGCGGCGGCCAGCGCCGGGGCCAGGCCCGGGGTGCAATCCTCGCCCAGACGTTCGGCGCAAAGGGGGTGTAGGGGGGCGGCCAGGGGAACATGGGCATCGCCCGGGTCGACCGCGCCACCGGGGAAGACGAACTTGCCGGGCATGAAGGCGGCCTTGCTGCCGCGCTGGCCCATCAGGACCTCGCGCAGGCCGTCGCGGCGGCGCAGGGCGATCACCGTGGCGGCATCGCGCAGCGCGCTCTTGTCCTGCGGCGGCTGGCCGGTGGCTGTCGTCTGGTCCTGCATCTCGATACCTCCCCGATCGGCCCCGGCCCCGGCGGGCGCGGTCAGGCGCCGCCGGCGCCGAAGCCGTGCATGTAGCGGGCCCACTGGAAGGCGACCATTGCGCCCTTGAGCCGTGGCAGAAGGTAGAGAGAGAGGGCCACCGTGCCAATAGCGAAGACGGTGAACAGCACCAGCGGCTCGGGCTGCCAGGCCATCCAGACCGATCCCATCAGCGGCGCCGACAGGTGGCCGACGATAAGGATGGTCAGGTAGGCGGGGCCGTCATCGGCGCGGTGGTGGCTGAAGGTTTCGCGGCAGACGGGGCAGTGATCGCGCACCTTCAGGAACCCCTTCATCAGCGGTCCCGACCCGCAATTGGGGCAGCGCCGGCGCCATCCCCGGCGCAGGGCCGGTTTCAGCGGGCGCTCGGGGCGCGGCTCCGGCCGGTCGCTGCGGCGGGGGGCGTTGCCGTCGCCCTGCTGCTGCGCCTGCGGGTCCGCCGCGTCGGTCTGCGCGGGCGGGGCGGGCTGTGCCGGTCCGGCGGCTGTGGGGGCCGTCTGCTGCGGCTGGTCTGGATGGTTGTGCATCTGATGGTCCTGTGGCGCAGGGGCGCCGATCCTTGGTCGCGGGGGCGTTTGACCGAAACATGGGGCCTTGACCGCGCCCTGGGAAGGCTCTGCGGCCGCTTGCGGCTCCATGTCGCAAATGATCTGTCGACGAGTCATCTCTTGCGGTCTGCACGCCAGGTGCCCGCGTCCTCCTCCTTTTGCCAGCACCACGTCCAGGGGCGGGTGCCGATTTCTCACTCCGATCCGCAGCTTAGCGTCTTTGGCGCCCGTAAACAGGGGGGCGGTGGCAATCGGGGCGAAAAAAGTTGTCGGCCGGGCGACGGAAACCCGGGCGGGACCCGTTTGACTTGTCAGAAGGCGGACGGCAAGGCGCCCCGCCCGAACGATCCCGCAAGGGACCTTGAGGAGTAGACGAGATGAAACGCATTGCCCTGTTTGGAACCGCCACCGCAATCGCCCTGACGGCCCTGGCCTCCGGCGCGACCGCACAGCCCGGTGGCCAGTACGGTGGCCAATTCAGCGGCCAGCCCGGCGGCATGGGCCGTGGCCCGATCTTCGATTTCGCCCAGACCGACGCCGATGGCGACGGCAAGGTGACCCAGGAAGAGATCATGGCCGCCGGCCAGGCTCGCCTGGACGCCGCCTTCGATCAGGCCGACGCCAACGCGGACGGCGAGATCACCAAGGAGGAGATCACCGCCTTTATGGAAGCCCGCGCCGAGGCGCAGCGCGCCGCGCGCCGCGATCAGGTGGCCCAGCGGATGATGGAGTTCGCCGATGCCGACGAGGACGGTGTGCTGACCAAAGATGAGGTCTTCCCGCAACCGCGCGGCGACGGCTCCTTCTTCAGCCGCTTCGACACCGACGAGGACGGGGCGATCAGCGAGGAAGAATTCGCGGCCGCCCAGGACCGGTTCCAGAAACGCATGAGCGATGGTCCGCGTGGGTCCTTCGGAGACCAGCGCGGCGGCAAACGCAGCATGGGCTGGCACGATCACGGCGACCGTGGTGACCGCAGCTGGGGGGGCCGGGGCCACGGCCCGCGCGACCAGGCTGATCGCGGCATGGGCGGGGGCGCTATGGGCGGGGGCGTCATGAATGAAGGTGGCCTGATGCGCCTCTTCCTCGACATGCCTGCCGAGACCCCGGCGGAGTAAGGCCGCGGGGACAAGGGTTCCGTGACCTCCCCCGGGGTCACGGGGCGTCTCGGCCCGGGGCCTGCTGCGTCCCTCAGTCGCCCCGGGCCGGGGTGCGATGTGCCGCAGGACGGGGCCGCCGGTCGGGCGGTCACGCGATAGACAGACTTCCGGGAAGGCGATAGCCCGACAGGTATGACAGAGATGGCCTTCGACGATCCAGACGCCATACCCGACGACGCGCTGCTGGTGCTTTATGCCAACGGTGACGGCACGGCGGCGCGGCTGCTGACCGACCGGCTGGCGCCCCGGGTGCTGGCCCAGGCGGCGCGCATGCTGGGCGACAGGGCGGAGGCCGAGGATGTCACACAGGAGGCGATGCTGCGCCTGTGGCGCATCGCGCCCGACTGGCGGCAGGGCGAGGCCAAGGTGTCGACTTGGCTCTACCGGGTGACGGCCAACCTCTGTACCGACCGGCTGCGCCGACGGCGGGGCGGCACGACGGATCTCGACGCGATCCCGGAACCCGCCGACCCGGGTCTGCCCGCCGACGAGGCGCTGCAATCGCGGGCGCGGATGGATGCGCTGCAGGAGGCACTGGACCAACTGCCGGACCGGCAGCGGCAGGCGGTGGTCTTGCGTCACCTGGAGGGTCTGGGCAATCCTGAGATTGCCGCGATCCTCGACATCAGCACCGAGGCCGTGGAAAGCCTGACGGCGCGGGGCAAACGGGCGCTGGCCCGCCTTCTGGCGGCGCGGCGCGAGGACTTGGGGTACGACGGATGACCGATCGCGACGACAGACAGAACAGGCCGGACAGCCTGGCCGATGCGGCGCTCGATGCCCTCTTCGCAGAGGCGCGGGCCGAACGGAATACCCGTGACACGGGCGACCTGCCGGACCTGCCTCCGGGCGGGGCGGAGGGCCTGCCGCCCGGGTTGTCGGCTCGCATCCTGGCGGATGCCGACACCCTGATGGATCAACGCGCCAGCGCAGCCGCGGCCGAAAGGGCCGCCGCCCGGGCCCATGTGCCTGCGCGCGGCTTTGCCCCCGGCCTGGTGCCCGCCGGCGCCGGTGGCATGGGCGGTGCGATGATGCCCGGCGCAGGCTTTGGCCCGGTCGGGTTCTGGGCGCAGGTCGCCCGCGCCATCGGCGGGGGGCCGGCTCTGGCAGGACTGGGGGCGATCACCCTGATGGGCCTCTGGCTGGGGCTGATGCCCCCGACGGCCCTGCAATCGGGCCTCGAAAGCGCCTTCGGCACCGGCCTCAGCGCCAATCCCTACCTGGTGGACAGCACCAGTGCCTTCGAATTCCTGGACAGCGAGGGATGACGTGATGCGCGACCCGAAAGACCAAGCCCCCGAACCCCGTGACCCGGGTCGCGAGACCCCGGACGGCGGCCCGACGGCGCGCGCGCCGCGTGCCCGCATGGGCCGGGGGGTGCGGGTGCTGCTCTTTGCCTCGCTGGCGCTGAACCTGGCGGTGGTGGGGCTGGTGCTGGGGGTCGTCCTGCGGACGCCCTTCGACGGGCCCCCGCCGCGTCCCGACCGCGTTGGCGGGGCGCTGACCTTCGCACTGTCGGACGAGGACCGGCACGAGATCGGACGCCGTGTCTTTCGTGAATTGCGGGCCGATGGACGTGACCGCCGGTCGCGCCGGGCCGATTACGACCGGATCCTGACCGCCCTGCGGGCCGATCCCTACGATGCCCGGGCCGTGCAGGACCTCCTTGAGGCCCAGAGGCAGGACGCTGCACGCTTCCAGGCCGCCGGTCAGAGCGCGCTTCTGGCGCATATCGACGGGATGTCCCCCGAGGCCCGGCGCGCCTTTGCCGATCGGCTGGAAGAAGGGCTGAAACGGTTCGACGCCCGCCATCGTGACGGCCCCCCGCGCGCCGCCGACGGGCCGCGCGACCAGGACTAGGCCGCCGGGCGCGCCGGTGTCCCGGCCCCAGCACATCGGTCGCCGGGTGAAGAGCTGATCAGGCCTGGCGTTCCGCGCGCCCCTCCGGGGCGAGGGGCAGCGGGCAGGACGCCTCGCCACCTGGCACATGGCGCATGACCCGGTCCCGTCCGGCATGTTTGGCGGCGTAGAGCGCACGGTCGGCATCGGCCAGCAGGGCCTCCGGGCTGCGCCGCCCTTCGTGCCCCAAGGTCACGCCCACCGAGATCGTCAGCGGAATGGCCGGGCCACCATTCTCCGGTCGGACGGGACAATCGCGGACGCGGGCCCGCAAACGTTCGGCGCTGGCCAGGGCCGCCTCGGGATCGGTGGCCGGCAGGATGGCCAGGAATTCCTCCCCCCCGATCCGCGCCAGCACATCTTCCTTGCGCAGATTGGCCCGCATCACCTCGGCCACGGTCTGCAGGGCCAGGTCACCGGCGGCATGGCCGAAGCGGTCATTGACCGTCTTGAAATGATCCAGGTCGGCGACCATCACCGCGAAGGGTTCCCCCAGCATCGCCCCGCGCCGGGCCACCTGGGCCAGCAGGGGTAGGGCATAGCGCCGGTTGTAGAGCCCGGTCAGCGGATCGGTGATCGAGGCGCGCATGCCCTCGTTCAGGGCGAGGCGCAGGGACTGGCGGCGCATCAGCCTGGCGCGTAGCAGCCGCAGGCGCGCCACGATCTCGGCAGCATCGAAGGGGCCGGTCATCACGGTGCTGGCGCCGATCTCGAACCCCTGGATCTGGGTGCGCGCGGACGCACCGGGGGCCAGCAGCAGGATCTCCTGGTCCGGCTGATCGGCGCGGGCCTTCAACCGGGCCAGCAGGCGCAGGCCCAGGGCCTCGCTCCCTGGGGTCAGGCCCAGCACCAGCAGCCCGGCCCGATCCGGCAGGATCTCGGCCGACAGGCTGCTGCCGGTTTCGCGCAGGCTCGACAGATCGCGAAACTCGATCCGGAAGCCCGGCGCCCCTGTCAGCTCCGTCTGCCAGGCGCGGGCGCTGTCGGGCTCGGGGGCCAGCACCGTGACCCGCGTGGGGGTGCGGAAGCGGGCGCGATCCTCGGCCAGGCCCGGCAGGGATAGGGCGGCGCCGCGCGGCTTCAGCGTCTGCAGCAGTTCACGCGCACGATCATGGCTGCGCAGGCGCGCCTTGAAGACCTCCTGCGGTTCGCTGCGCGCGATGACGTCGTCGGCGCCGGCGACCAGCAGGTCCGACCGCCCCATGTGGGCCCCGGGCGCGGTGACCACCAGCAGCGCGGCTTCCGCCAGCCGTGGCGTGGCGCGCAGCCGTCGCAGCACACCGGCCGCAGGCGCCCGTGCCAGGTCATCCGCCACCAGCAGCATTGCGGGTTGCCATTCCGCGACCTGGGTCAGCGCCTCCTCCAGCGTATCGGCCAGGCGGATCTCGTAGAAGGCACCGGACAGCCGCGCCGCCAGGGTGATCCGGCGGGTGACATCGTCGTCGAGGATGAGGATACGTCCGGGCATGCGGTTGGGGATCCATTGGGGCAGGGCGACGGGGTGCAGCGGCGCTGCGGGCGGGGCGGGGGCAGTGGGCCGCCAGAGCGGTCTTGCTTGGGCCATGAATTGGTGAAATTGGTTAAGAAACTCTTGCACGTAATTTACCGGTTTTGTGTCAGCCATGCCCCTGTCCCGCGCCCGCGCCGAAGAGATCGCCACCGCCTGCCTGGTCTGGCTGGCGAACGACGAAGAGCTGCTGCCGGTCTTCATGGGGGCCAGCGGCCTGGCGGCCGAAGACCTGCGAAGCGCCGCGCAAGACCCTCATTTCCTTGGGTCTGTTCTGGATTTCGTGCTGATGGACGATGCCTGGGTGATGGCCTTCTGCCAGGCCGAGGGGCTGGACTACGAGCTGCCGGGCCAGGCGCGTCAGATGCTTCCGGGCGGCGAACAGGTGCATTGGACCTGAAACCGCTACGATCCCGGAGTAGCTGTTAACGAACACGTGATGGCAAGATCGCGCCGAGTGCGCCCCGCGCTATCGGCAAGGGGCCGCGTACCCGGGGCGTGGCGGACGCGGGTCGCCTGGGGTCTTACAGGTGGCTCAACTGCGCCTCTTCGCCCTCGGCCAGCTTGCGCAGCAGGCGGCGCAGTTCGACGGTTTCGGCCTCGCCCAGGCGTGCGGCCATGACATCGCCGTTGGCGCGGGCGAAGGGCGTGCCGATGCGCACCGCCTCGTAGCCCTCATCGGTGAGGTGGATCTGTCGGGTGCGCCGGTCCCCGGTGCCCGAGCTGCGCGACAGCAGGCCGGCCTGTTCCAGCTGCCGCAACGCGCGCGAGGTGGCGGTGCGGTCGATGCCGACGAACTCGGCCAGCTCCGAGGGCTGCGTCAGCCCTTCGTTGGCCACCCCCAGCAGAAGGCACCAGGTGATCCGGGTCAGGCCGATCTCGCGCAGCTTCTCGTCCAGGCGACGTTCCTGCAGCCGGGCCGTCACCGACAGCCAGTAGCCCAGGGAGTCATGCAGCCGGTAAGGGGGGGTCTCACTCTCCATGGGGTCATGAGACTGAGCAGCGGAGGAAAGTCAAGCATTGCCCCGGGACGTTCCGGCCGCCCGCCTCCTCGAAACCTGTGCCTTGGGGGCTGCCGGCCCTTGTGCCCGCTTGCGCGATCGCGCAGCTTGCGCGCCATGGCCAGCGGCGGCGAGACAGAGAAAGGACAGCATGCTCAGGGGATTGATCTTCGACAAGGACGGAACGCTCTTCGACTTCGGCGGGACCTGGAACAGCTGGGCCCGGGACGTGATCGCGGATCTGTCCGGTGGGGATGCCACCCGCGCCCGGGCGCTGGCCGACGCGCTGCGTTTCGACCTGGATCGGGGGGAATTCCACCGCGACAGCCCGGTCATCGCGGGCACCAACCGCGAGGCGGCGGAGCTGCTGCTGACGCAATTGCCGGGGCGTGACCTGGCCGGGGTCGAACGCTGCCTGGCTGAGACCGCCGCCCAGGCGCCCTTGGTGCCGGCCGCGCCACTGGCGCCACTGCTGCGGGAGCTGAGCGAGGCGCGCGGGCTGCACCTGGGCGTGATGACCAACGATGCCGAGTTTTCCGCCCGTCGCCAGCTGCGCGCGGCCGGGATCGACGGCTTCTTCCCCTTCCTGGCCGGGTTTGATTCCGGGCACGGGGCGAAACCCGACGCGGCACCGCTGCTGGCCTTCGCCCGCCAGACCGGGTTGGCGCCCGATCAGATCGGCATGGTGGGGGACAGCACCCACGACATGCTCGCTGGCCGCGCAGCGGGCATGACCTGCATCGCCGTGCTGACCGGCCTGGCACCGCGGGAAGAGCTGGCGCCCCATGCGGATGTCGTCCTGCCCGACATTGGTCATCTGCCCGACTGGCTGGCCCGCGCGGGCTGACCGCGCGGTACCGGCGCATGTGACAAAAAGGACGGGTGGTGTCGTTTCCCCGCGCGTAAGCCGCTGTTTGTGCGCGCTTCTCTGGGGCAGAGCCAAGGGAGGGTGCCATGACCGCAGCCCCCCAACCCTATACCAACATCAACTCCACCTCGCCGCTGAAGCACGACTATCCGATTCTGGACGGCTGGAGGCGTATGGCGCGGCGCGATCAGGCGCCGGGCAGGATGAACCCTTCGACCGGGTAGACGGAGCCGAAGGCGCCGGGGTTGGTTTCCACGCGCACGCGGGACCAGTCGTTGGCCTCAGAGACATCGATGACGGCCATGCCCAGCGACACCTCGTTGCGGTGCCAGTTGGCGTGGTCGATCAGCAGGCGGCGGTCGCCCTGCTTGGCGGAGACGACGGCGACGTGGCCCAGGGGCATCGAGTTCGTCGCGCTGAAGGCCATGACGGCGCCGACTTCGGGGGCCTTGCTGACGGGGTAGGCCTCCTGGGCCTGGGGCCACCAGGTGCGGGCATTGCCGCGGATCTCCACGCCCGAGAGGTTGCGCGCGAATGGCACGCACCAGACGCGGGCGCCCCGGCTTTTCAGCGCATCGACCTCTTCCATGGCGAAGGACAGGCGTTGCGGGTGGATCCCCGGTGTTTCCTCCTGCGGCATCTGGGTGCAGGCGGTGGTGGCCATCAGGCCAAGCAGCGCCACAAGGCGTCGCGGTGTCGTGAAGCGCACGGTTTGTCCCCGAGTTGATCTCTGGTGTAGCTGGCTCGTGCCGGTCCGGTGGCCGGCGGGTCAGTCGCTTTTGCGTGAAGATCAGGTGAAGGCCAAGAGGGGGCGACCGCGACAGGCGAGAACCTGCGCATCAGCGGGAACCGATCGGCGGAGAGGCGCGTTACGCGCGCGAGCTGGGCAGCGAGGCATCGCGCCGCAGGGCGGGCGGGGCGCATCGGGCCCGCCCGCCGGACGCTCAGTCCAGGCGGCGCACTTCGACCTGGTTGCCCTCGCCGCGGCGCGTCTCGAACAGCGGCAGGGACTTCACCAGATCGCTCAGCTTGCGCTTGCCGTAGCTGCGGGTGTCGAAATCGGGTTTGGCGGCGGTGATGTACTGGCCGATCTGGCCCAGCAGGTACCAATCGTCATCCTGATTGATCGCATCCATGGCGCGGATGATAAGCTTCGTCGGATCCTCGGTCTCCGCCGGCGCCTCGGACACGCTGGCGGGCGTCTGTGCCTCCTTCGTGTCCTCCTTGGCCGCCGTGCCGGAACGGCCGCTGCGTTCCTTCTTCGCCGTGTCGGCCTTGCCGGTGTCGGGCAGCAGGTTCTCGACGTAGATGAACCGCTTGCAGGCCTTCACGAAGGCCGCCGGCGTCTTGCGCATGCCCATGCCGAAGACATCCAGACCCTGTTCGCGGATCCGGCTGGCCAGGCGGGTGAAATCGCTGTCCGAGGAGATCAGGACGAAGCCGTCGAAACGGCCCGAATGCAGGATGTCCATCGCGTCGATCACCAGGGAGATGTCGCTGGCGTTCTTGCCGGTGGTGTTGGCGAACTGCTGGAAGGGCACGATGGCCAGGTTGGCCAGCTTGTCCTTGCTCCAGCCCTGGGGGCCACCGCCGGAGAAATCGCCGTAGATCCGTCGGATGCTGGCCTCGCCCAGCGTGGTGATCTCCTCGAACATCGCCTCGGCGTACTTGGCCGAGATATTGTCTGCGTCGATCAGCACCGCCAGGAGGGGCGGCTTGGTGTCGGTCGGCATGAAAACCCCTTTGCTCATTTGGGCCGACCCTATGGCGTTCGGCGGCCGAGGGCCAGCGGTTCCGGCCCGCGGGCCGCGCTTGGGCGGGCCGCCGTTGACCCGTTCTTAAACCTCCCGCGCGATGCTGCGGCAAAGGACGACGGGCCGGTGATGCACGGATTGATCAACAGATCGCTGCAATGTTTCCTGCGCGACACCTATGGGGCCGCGCTGTGGGGGGATGTCGTGGCCGCCGCCGATCTGCCTGTGGCGGAGTTCGAGGCGATGCTGACATATGAGGACGCGCTGACCTTCCGGGTACTGGACGCGGCAGAGGCGCGGCTGGCCAAGTCTCGCGCGACCCTGCTGGAGGATCTGGGAACCTACCTGGTGTCCCATCCCCATAACGAGGGGCTGCGTCGCCTGCTGCGCTTTGCCGGCGTGGGGTACGAGGATTTCCTGCATTCGCTGGACGAGCTGCCGGATCGCACGCGGCTGGCCGTCTCTGATCTGGATCTGCCGCAGATGGAGCTGCGGCAGCTGTCGGGCAACCGCTATCGCATCACCTGTTCGGCCCATCCGCCGGGCTTTGCCCATGTTCTGGTCGGTATCCTGCGGGCCATGGCCGATGACTATGGTGCGCTGGTGATGCTGGACCACGCGGGCCATCACCAGCAGGAGGAGGTGATCGAGGTGACACTGGTTGAATCCGCCTTCGCCGAGGGTCGGGCCTTTGACCTTGGGGCGCGCGCCGGATGAGCCTTTCGCGACCAGACCGTGATGCCGCGCTGTCGCCCGGCCTCTGCCAGTCGGCGGAAGGTGCGGCGGGCGCGGTGAGAGGGCGCGCAGATGCGGAGGCGGCGGACCTGCCCCGGGATGCGCCAAGCGCAGGGATCGCTGACGGGACCGGCCCCGTGCTGATCGGCCAGGCGGCGCATCCCCTGCCGCCGATGCCGCAAGGCGCGCTGGATATCCTGGCGCCGATGCACCTGGTGCTGGATGCCACCGGCCACGTGAGCCACGCCGGCCCCACGATGCAGAAGCTGCGCCCCGACGTGCCGATGGCCGGTCAGAGGTTCCTTGAACTGTTCGAGCTGTCGCGCCCGCGGGCCGTGGACAGCATGGCGGCGCTGCTGGCCTCGGCCGGGATCAAGCTGCACCTGCGGCTGCGCGATGCCCCGCGCACGGCGCTGAAGGCGGTGCTGGCGCCGCTCTTGCCGGACGAGGCCGGGCGGGCCGGGGCTGTCGTCACCTTCTCCTTCGGGATCTCGATCCTCGACGGGATCCAGACCTACACCCTGCATTCGGGCGATTTCGCCCCCACCGACCTGACGATCGAGATGCTCTACCTGATTGAGGCGAAGACCCTGGCGATGGAGGCGTCGCGCACCCTTAACCTGCGGCTTCAAGGGGCGAAGATCGCGGCGGAGGAACAGGCCTTCACCGATACGCTGACCGGGCTGAAGAACCGCCGCGCTCTGGATCACGTCCTGGCCCGGCTGATCCGCACGGGGCAGGATTTCTCGCTGATGCACCTGGATCTGGACTGGTTCAAGCAGGTCAACGACGGCCACGGCCATGCCGCCGGCGACTACGTGCTGCAACACGTGGCCCGGCTGATGCTGGATGAAACCCGCGCCGGCGACACCGTGGCGCGCATCGGCGGGGATGAGTTCGTCTTGCTGTTCCACAACCTGACGAAACGCAGCCGGATCGAGGAAATCGCGGCGCGGCTGCTGGCCCGGCTGGAACAGCCCGTCACCTTCGAGGGGGCGGTCTGCCGGATTTCCTGTTCCATGGGCACCACGCTGTCCTCCGCCTATGACGCCCCGCGGGCGGACCAGATGCTGGCGGACGCCGATGCCGCGCTCTATGCCTCGAAACATTCCGGCCGGGGGCGGCACAGCTTCCACGTTCCGCCACCAGGCTAGCACGCTCGGGCCGTGACCCGCGGGCCTAGCTGCGCCAGGCGCAGCCCGACGCGAGCTTTACCGCCTAAGCGCCGGGCAGCGTGGCAAATTCGCAGCATATCTAGCGGCGCGAAATGGCCCCTACCCAATCCTCAGTAGACCCCCTATAGTGCCTGTGGATAAGATCGAAACGCGCCCATATCTGGGCGCGCGATAGGGAGCAACGTGCGATGCGCTGTCCGTTCTGCGGCAATGTCGATACCCAGGTGAAGGATTCCCGCCCGGCGGAAGACCATGCCGCGATCCGTCGCCGGCGCTTCTGCCCGTCCTGCGGGGGCCGGTTCACCACCTACGAACGCGTGCAATTGCGCGACCTGGTGGTCATCAAGACCAATGGCCGTCGCGAGGATTTCGACCGTGACAAGCTGGAACGCTCGATCCGCATCTCGATGCAGAAGCGGCCTGTTGAGCAGGAACGCATCGACCAGATGATCTCGGGCATCGTGCGCCGGCTGGAAAGCATGGGCGAGACCGATATCCCGTCCAAGGTCATCGGCGAGATCGTGATGGAAGCCCTGGCGCGCATCGACACCGTCGCCTACGTGCGCTTCGCCTCCGTCTACAAGAATTTCCAGGCCGCTGACGACTTCGACAAGTTCGTCAGCGAGCTGCGCCCGAACCTGCCCAAAGACGAGTGATGACCCGTCCCGAGGACGTCCGCTATCTGGCGCTGGCCCTGTCGCTGGGCCGGCGGGGGCAGGGCCGTACCTGGCCCAATCCGGCCGTGGGTTGTGTCATCGTGAAGGACGGTCGCATCCTTGGCCGCGGCTGGACGCAGCCGGGCGGGCGGCCCCATGCGGAGCGCGCGGCGCTGGATCAGGCCGGTGAGGACGCGCGCGGCGCCACCGCCTATGTCTCGCTCGAGCCTTGCGCCCATCATGGCCGCACGCCCCCCTGTGCCGAGGCGCTGGTCGCGGCGGGCGTGGCCCGCGTGGTGGCACCCATTGCCGACATCGACCCGAACGTCGACGGACGTGGCTTTTCCATGCTGCGCGACGCCGGCGTCGAGGTGACGACCGGTCTCTTGGCCGAGCAGGCGCTGTCCGATCACGCGGGCTTCTTCTTCAATCGTGCGCAGGGGCGGCCGCTGGTCACCCTGAAGATGGCGCTGACGCTGGACGGGCGTATCGCTACGGCCACCGGCGAAAGCCAGTGGATCACCGGCCCCGCCGCCCGGCGCGAGGTGCATGCCCTGCGCGCGCGCCACGACGCGGTGATGGTGGGGGCGGGCACGGCCCGCATCGACGACCCCACGCTGACCGTGCGCGACCTCGGTATGGATCATCAGCCGGTGCGCGTCGTGGTCTCCCGTCGCCTGGACCTTCCCCTGATGGGCAACTTGGCCCGTACCGCGAAGGAGGTGCCGGTCTGGATCTGCCATGGCCGTGATGCCGATCCGGCGCTGGTCGAGGCCTGGCAGGGCCTGGGCGCGCGGCTGTTTTCCTGTGATCTTGCGGGCCGGCAGCTGGATATTTCCTCGGTCCTGCAGGAGCTTGGTGCGGCCGGGCTGACGCGGGTCTTCTGCGAGGGCGGTGGCGCATTGGCCGCCACGCTTCTGGCGGCGGACCTGGTGGATGAGCTGATCGTGATGTCCGCCGGGATGCTTCTGGGGGCCGAGGGCCGTCCCGGAATCGGCGCCCTGGGCGTCGATCGGCTGGCTGAGGCGCCCCGGCTGACCCTGGTCGAGATGCGCGCCCTGGGCTCCGATGTGTTGACCCGCTGGGCGCGTCCGACCGCCGGCTGAGCCGCCTCTAACGCCAGAGCCATGCTTGGGAGGCCAGCGCGCCTTGCGCCTTGGCCAGAAGCCGCAGGTGCCGCGCGCGCGGCGGCACCTTGCCCTCCCGCAGGCGGGAGACCGCCACCTCTACCGTGCAGGGCTGGCCCGTCACCGGATCGAAATAACGCGGATAGTCGATCAGGGTGGCATGCACCAGGCCTTCCAGCGGGACCCGCATCCGGCGGCGCGACAGGTGATCGACGTCGCGGGTCAGGCCCCAGCCGGCGTAGAAGGGCAGGCCGGTGCAGAAGACCTCGACCCCGCGCAGCAGCGCCTCGAACCCCATCAGCGATGTCATGGTCCAGACTGCATCCACGCCCGCCAGCAGGGCGGCGGGATCGGTCTCGGTCACCACCCTATCGGCATAGCGCCGCGCCTCGGCCTCGGTCAGGGCGCCGGGGCGCAGCCCGCGTTGCACGTCGGGGTGCGGCTTGTAGAGGATCAGCGCTCCCGGTTCCACCTGGCGGGCGGCGGCCAGCAGGTCGAGGTTGCGGGTGACCGCCCCGCCGCCCAGCCGGACCGAGGCGTCATCTTCGACCTGGCCCGGCACCAGCAGGATGCGCTGACCGGGACGTCGTTTTGGCAGCTCCGGCAGGTCCGTCGGTTCACCGAGGTTATATTTCGACAGGCCGGCCGCGCGCAGCTCGGCAATCAGGCGTTCCGCCCGCAACGCCTGATCGGGGCGCAGGTTGGCGCGCGCCTCGATCAGCCGTTCCAGACGGCTTTCGCGGCATGGGTCGTAGTACATGCCCAGATCGTCGAGGCAGAGCGACAGCGGCGGCACCAGGTCCGCCCCCAGCCCGCGCGAGCGCAGGAAGCCGTCCTCGACGCCCGTCGCACCGCGGGTTGCGGGACCCCAGGTCATCCGCTTCTGCGGCCCGTTCCCGGGCGAAAACCGCATCCGTTTCTGCTGGCCGAAGAAGGCCTGGAAATGGCCGCGTTTCCACAGCCGGATATTGTCGGCACGCCAGCCCGCGCGGTCCTCGCGCCAGGCGCGCGCGCGGGCAGCCAGGGCCTCGGCGGCCTCTTCGGCCTCGCACAGGCGATCGTGGTGCGGGTCATACCAGTAGGGGTAGAGCAGTAGCGCCCCGGTCGCCAGCTGCGCGCGCGTCAGGCTGCGGCCCCGGCGGGAGGGGCCGTGGGGAAGGGGGTGGCGATCGTCGCTCAACCCCCAGCCGGCATAGAAGGGCTGACCGAAGACACGGGGACGGTGGCCCGCCAGGATCGCCTCGAACCCCAGTTGCGAACTGACGGTATAGACCGCCACCGCGCCTTCCATCAGCGCCCAGGGGCTTACCGGGGCGTCCAGCAGGGTGATCTTGCCCTCGGGCGCCGTCGCCACGTCCTGTTGGCCGTAGTACCCCGGGCGGCGGCCCTGGGCTGTCTCGGGATGGGTCTTGATGACGATGCGGGCGCCGGGGTGTTCCTCCTGCGCCCAGTAGAGCATCTCGCGGAAGGTGTTCGCGTCGGCGCCCCCGAGGCGGACCGAGGCATCGCCGCGCAGCTGGTCGACGACCAGCACGTAGCCCGGCGCGGGCAGGGGCAGGGCGGGGTCGGTGGCGGCGTATTTTGACAGATGCGCCTCGCGCATCCGCGCGATCAGTCCGCGCGACCGGGCCAGCAGGTGGCTGTCGTCCAGCGGATGGCGTTTCAGCAGCCGTTCCAGTTCCGACGGCGCGCTGCCGTCGAAATGGCTGGCCAGGCGGTCGATGGTCAGGCTGAGGGGGGGCTCGCGCCCCGTGCGCGCGGGATGCAGGGAGCGCAGGAAGCCATCCTCGATCCGCACAAGCTGCGCGCCCGTGCGCTCTGCCACGGCCTCGCCCCGGCGGGCATAGGGGGAATGGCCCCAGACCCCGACCAGACCCTCCGGCTCCGGCCGGCCCAGGGGGGCGATGCGATAGCCTGCAAGGTCGAGGATGCGGCGCAGGCGCGGCTGGCGCAGGAAGCCCGCGTTGTAGACATGCAGCTTCAGCTTGTCGGTCTCGGCCAGCGTCTCCGGCATCGGGGCTGCCGCAGCGTCATCTGCCTGGTTCCGCTCTGCCTCCGCCCCGTGTTGCTCAGACGACGAAAGGCGGCCGGTCGGCGTCATGCGGTTACTGGCCTGCCAGGGTGCTCAGGGCGTTGACCGATCCCAGCGAACCGGTGAGCGCCGCGATCGTCTTGTCCCACTGGGTGAACGGGGCCTCGGTGACATAGAGCAGATCGCCGTCGCGGATCAGGAAGTCGCGCGCCATGAACATGCCGTTGGGTTGCGTCAGGTCCAGCACATAGACCATGCGCTGCGCCCCGATCAGGTCGTTCCGACCCAGCACCTGGGCGGCCACTTCCTCCGCCTCGTTGCGGAAGACGAAGACGCCGGTGGGGTCGGCCGCATTGGCCTGAAGCCCGCCCGCCTGGGCGATGGCCTCGATCCCCGACAGGGTCTGGCTTTCGAAATCGATGACCGACTGCGCGCCGGTGGCACCCAGCACGGTGAAGGAGCGTGTGTCTTCCTCGATCAGGATGCGGTCGCCGTTGCGCAGGGCGATGTCGTAGCGCGGATCGTCGAACAGATCCTGGAACCAGATGGTCGATCGCTGGTTGCCGCGGATCACGGTGATCTGCGCGCTTTCGGGCGCCACGGCCACGCCACCGGCGGCGGCCAGCATGCCCGACAGGCGCAGGGTGGGGCGTTCGATCGGGTAGACGCCGGTGCCGGCAATCGCGCCGATCAGCGTCACGGTCGCCCCGTCGCCGGCCTCGCGGCGGACCTCGACCTGCGGGTCGGGGGTCTGGTCCTGAAGTTTCTCGGTGATGATCCGCCGGATCGCCTCGGGGCTGTTGCCGGCGGCCCGGATACGGCCCGCGTAGGGCACGAAGATGAAGCCCGCGCCGTCCACCTGCACGGAGTCGAGCGAGGTGAAATTCACGCCTTCGCTGGCCAGCAGCCCCTCGTCGACGTTTTCCCAGATGGTCAGCGACAGGGTGTCGCCGGGGCGGATCACGTCGGCGGCCACGGCGCCTGCGTTGCGGAAACTGTCGCTGAAGCCCAAGGCGGGGATGACGGCGGTGGCGCGGGTTACCCGGTCATTGACCGCGATGACGAAGGCATCGCCCTCGCGCTGGACGGACCCGGCGTAGATTTCCCGCTTGGTCGGACCGCTGCGCGGCAGCACGTCACAGGAAGAGACCGCCAGGATCGTCGCGACCATCGCGACGGACTTCGCCCATCGGGTAGCTTTGGGGTTCACTGCTCGTCTCCTCGACCTGTGTCCGGTCGTTGTTGTCGTCGCGTCTTGCGCCGCGCGTTTGTCTTGCCGCGATCTGCCCGGGCTGGCCCCGGATCCGTCGGCGGATCTGCCTCATTATTCTCAGGTTACAGGAGCTTGGGGGCAAAAGCCAGCCTCCTGCGTATGTCTCAGGGCACGGCGCGCAACTGTTGCCGCGGCGCCGCGGTCCCCTGGGCCAGGGCATCGTAGGGGTCTTCCTCGGCCAGCATCATGTCGACCACCTGGCGCATCAGCTGGCGCCGCCCGGCGGCGGAGTAGAAGCCGCCCGCGACCTGGCTCGTCTCCAGCAGGAAGCGGCGGTAGTCCTGGTAGGCACGCCGGTCGGGGCGGGTGGCGCCGGCGAAGAAGTCCGCCAGCGGCTGGGTGGAGACGAACTCGGGCTTGTCATAGACCGCCGCGCCAAAGGTCTTCAGCGGGATGCCTCGATAAAGCACCTGCTGCCCGGCGGTGGAATTCACGGTAACGGCGCTGCGGGTATCGGCCAGAAGGCGGGCCAGCTTGCCGCCGCGCACGTAGTGCACGCGGTCCGCCAGGCCGGTCTCGCGCGCCAGCCGCTCGATCTCACGCCTCAGGGGGGCGCGGCCGTCTTCCAGCGGATGCGCCTTGAATACCAGGTGGTGGTGGCGCGGCGCCCCTTCGGCGAAGCCGCGCATCACCACGCCCAGGAAATCCGTCATGCCGGTGAAGGGCGAATGCGCCTGGAAGGAGCTGTCATGCGCCAGTTGCAGCAGCACGACATGGTAGGGAAAGCCCCCGCGCCGGATGCGGCGGGAGGCAAGGGCGCGCCTTGCGGCCGTGACCGGCAGGCTCAGCAACCGTTTGAGATAGAGCTGGAATTCCCGGCTTACCCCGATCTCCCGATGGGGGCGGAACTGGCGGTAGCGGCGATTGGTGCACAGCACGAACCAGTGGTAGAGCGCGCCGTAGAACATGTGCTGGCGCATGTCGCCCCAGACTGCCGGGGGCAGGGGGGCGTCCATGTCCGACAGGGCCAGCATTCGCCGCATGTCCTCGACCCCGAGGCGCATCAGCCGCGAATTGCCGTTCGATCCGTCGCGTTCATAGGTGACCCAGTAGGGGCGCATGTAGCCTTCCTCGAAGACATGCACCCGCAGGCCCCGCACCTTGGCGGCGGCCACGGCCTGGGCGTGGATCGGGCGCACATCGCCGTAAAGCACCAGGTCGGTCACGCCCTTTTCGTCGCAGAGCGCGGCGAACCGGTCAGGCCAGGCCTCGGATCTGTCGCGGAAGGGAATGTAGCTGGCGCGGTCGGGCCAGAAGGCGGCATCGCCGGCGTTGAAGCCCACGCGCCAGCAGGTGCCGCCCGCGCGGCGCAGCGCGCCGGCCAGCTGGTGGAAGAAGGGGCCATGGGGGCCCTGCAGGAACAGGAAGACCCGCTCGTCCGGTGTCTTGTCCGTCATCTCGTTTCCCCGAAAGCGGCGCGGTGTCCCTCCGGCGCCGCCGTGCAGTCTGTGCCAGCAGGCTTGCCGCGTCAAACCGGCAGAAATGTGACCCGTCTCTGGCCGTCCGGGGGTATCTGCCCCGGCACACCGAAGGCCCTAGCATGACAATGCTGCCGGGGTCTTGTCATTTCGCGGGCAGAACGGGGGGCTGGACGGGGCGACCGGGCCTCTGCCTCTTGCGGGGGCGCACGCGGCGCGCTACGCCCGTGGCAACATGAGGCGCTCCGGTCCCCTTTCCCGGACCCCGGGCGCGACGACCAGCAGGAGGCCCGGCCATGTTCACCGGCATCATCACCGACCAGGGCGAGATCCGCGCGTTGACCCATGGCGGCGACCTGAAGGCGCGCATCGGCTGCGCCTATGACATGGGAACCGTCGACCTGGGCGCTTCGATCTCCTGCGACGGCGTCTGCCTGACCGTGGTGGAGATGGGCCCCGACTGGTTCGACGTCGACGTCTCGGCGGAAACCCTGTCGAAGACCAACCTCGATATCTGGGCCGAGGGACGGGTGGTGAACCTGGAACGCGCCCTGAAGGTGGGCGACGAGCTGGGGGGGCATATCGTGTCGGGGCATGTCGACGGGGTGGCCACGCTGGTCTCACTGACCGACGAGGGCGACAGCACCCGCGCGGTCTTCGAGGCTCCGGCCGCGCTGGCGCGCTTCATCGCGCCCAAGGGCTCGGTCGCGCTGAACGGCACCTCCTTCACGGTGAACGAGGTGGACGGCGCCCGCTTCGGCATCAACATGATCCCGCACACCAAGCAGGTGACGACCTGGGGCCGCGCCGCAGAGGGCGACCGGATCAACCTTGAGGTCGATACCATGGCCCGCTACGTCGCCCGCCTGCAGGAGTTCGAGGCCTGACCGGCGGGGGCAATCCCCGGGCCGTCATCGGCCACAATCAGGGCCCCTCGATGGAGGCGGGCCGCCGGTTCCGCGCCCATATGTGGGCCCGCGCCCAGGCCAGCCGGGCCGAGGCGAAGTTGCCGATGGCCATCCACCGGTCCCGCATCGCCCGGGCGAAGGAGCTGGGGCTCAGCTACTCCGACTACAGCGCCATCCGTGCCACCTCGGGGCGTGACATCGCGGGCTACCTGATCTCCTCCAACGCGCTTGGCGTCCAGTCCAACAGCGCGCCGCCGCCTGCTTCGGTGGCGGAGCGGCTGATGGCGATGCGCCATGTGCTGCGCGTGGGCCTGGCGCATCCGCCGCTCTCGCCGGCTGTGCTTATGGACCGGGTGGCGGGGCTCGACCTGGCCTTTGCCGCGCCGCCCCTGCTGGGCAGCTGGCCCGAGATTCGCGCGGCGCTGGCCCGGGCGCAGGGGCGCCTGCCGGCGGCGGGGCTGGTGGCGATCACCGCGCTTGGCCTGGAACGCGACTGGGTGACCGCGGGCGGCCTTGCCGGCAGCCTGCCCGCCGAGGCGCTGTTCGGCTGAGGCGCGCTGCCCGTTTCGCGGGCAAAGCCGGCGGCGTCCGCCCCGGTCCTGCCCCCGGCGCCGCAGCCCCCGCGCCAGCTTGTCGATTTCGGGCCGGAAAATGCGGGCAAGGGACGTTCCTGCGCTGCGGAACGTCGTCTGTGACTGGCCTTTCGTCCGCCCCTGCGGTAAGGCCAGCACGAGTAACAAGGAGCGTGCCATGTCCGAGAGCGCCGCATTCGAGAACAAGGGCCCCGTCGAGGAAAGCTGGTCCGATGCCATCTCCTCCATCGAGGAGATCATCGAGGACGCCCGCAACGGCCGCATGTTCATCCTCGTCGACCACGAGGACCGCGAGAACGAGGGCGATCTGGTGATCCCCGCACAGATGGCGACGCCCGAGGCGATCAACTTCATGGCGACCCACGGGCGCGGGCTGATCTGCCTGTCTCTGACCGGCGAGCGCGTCGATGATCTGGGCCTGCCGCTGATGTCGTCGCAGAACTCGTCCCGGCACGAGACCAACTTCACCGTCTCCATCGAGGCGCGCGAAGGCGTATCCACCGGCATCTCCGCCCATGACCGCGCCCGCACCGTGGCCGTGGCGATCGACGCGGGCAAGGGCCCGCAGGACATCGCGACCCCGGGCCATGTCTTCCCGCTGCGTGCCCGCGAGGGGGGTGTTCTGGTCCGCGCCGGCCATACCGAGGCCGCCGTGGACGTGTCGCGCCTGGCGGGCCTGAACCCCTCGGGCGTGATCTGCGAGATCATGAATGAGGACGGCTCGATGTCGCGCCTGCCGGAGCTGATCGGCTTCGCGCAGCGCCACGGGCTGAAGATCGGCACGATCTCCGACCTGATCGCCTACCGCCGCCGCCACGACAACCTGGTGCGCGTCTCCAAGGAGGAGAACGTGCAGTCGGAGTTCGGTGGCGAGTGGCAGCTGAAGATCTACACCGACGAGACCCAGGGCGCCGAGCATATCGTGATGATCAAGGGCGACATCTCGGGCGACGCGCCGGTGCTGGTGCGGATGCACGCGCTGGACCCGCTGCGCGACGTGGCCGGCCTGGGCGCCGCGGGGCGCTCGGACGAGTTCCGCACCGCGATGAAGCTGATCGGCGAAGAGGGGCGCGGCGTCGTCGTCCTGCTGCGCGACCTGCAGATGAAGCTGGAGGGGGGCGAGGCGGTGTCGCCGCAGACCCTGCGCCAGTATGGTCTGGGTGCGCAGATCCTGACCTCGCTCGGGCTGTCGAAACTGGTGCTGCTGACCAACCACGCGCAGCCCAATGTCGTGGGCCTGGATGCCTACGGCCTTGAAATCACCGGCACCCGCCGGATCGAGGAGTAACCCCATGGCCGGTTCCGAACAGCATTACACCCTGCCGCGCGGCGAGATGACCAAGCCTGCCAAGGTGCTGATCGTCGTGGCGCCCTACTACAAGGACATCGCGGATGAGCTGATCGCCGGCGCCCGCGCCGAGATCGAGGCCTGGGGCGCGACCCATGACCTGATCGAGGTGCCCGGCGCGCTGGAGGTGCCAACGGCCATCGCCATGGCCGGCCGCATGGCCGAGTATGACGCATTCGTCGCCCTGGGCTGTGTCATCCGCGGCGAGACCACCCATTACGAGACCGTCTGCAACGACAGCTCGCGCGGGCTGACCCTGCTGGGCCTGCAGGGGTTGTGCATCGGCAACGGCATCCTGACGGTCGAGAATCGCGACCAGGCCCTGGCCCGCGCCCGGGTGGCCGAACAGAACAAGGGCGGCGGTGCGGCCGCTGCGGCCTTGCATCTTCTGTCGCTTTCGCGCAAATGGGGCGCTCCGAAAGCCGGGGTGGGATTCCTCCCGGCTGCCGATGACCCCGCCCGCGCCGGTTGAAAACGACCGCCCGGACCCAGCAAAGAAGACGCACCCCAGATGAGTGACGACACCCCGACCCCGGCCGTGCCCCCTTCGGGCAACCAGAAGCGGAAGATGCGCTCCGCCTCGCGTCTTTATGCCGTCCAGGCGCTCTACCAGATGGAACTGGCGGGGATGTCCGTCGAGAAGGTGATCGTCGAGTTCGAGGATCACCGCTTCGGCGCGGAATACGAAGAGGCGGAGTATCTCGACGGCGACGTGGACCTGTTCCGCAAGACCCTGCGCGATGCGGTCAACTGGCAGGTGAAGATCGACCAGATGACCGACCGGGCGCTGGTCGCCAAGTGGCCCATTGCCCGTATTGACCCGACCCTGCGCGCGCTGTTCCGCGCCGCCGGGGCCGAGATGCTGGAAGGCGAGGCGCCGCCCAGGGTGGTGATCGTGGAATATGTCGATGTGGCCAAGGCCTTCTTCCCGGAAGGGAAGGAGTCGAAGTTCGTCAATGCCGTGCTGGACCACATGGCGCGCGAGGCCAAGCCGGAGGCCTTCTGAGGTGACAGGCCCGTCCCCCGAAACCGCCTCGCGGCCCGCGTGCTGGCGCCCGGCCCGGGCCGACGATCTGCCGGCCATCTCTGCCGTTCTGACCGATCCCGCCTTTTTCGACGTGCTGGGCGCCGTGACGCCCGAGGCGCTGGCGGAGGCCTGCGCGCCGGATGGCGCCCGCCGCCTTCTGGCCTTCGACATCGACGGCAGTCTGGCGGCCTTTGCCTATCTTTCGGGCTGTGACGGCGACCGTCCCAAACTTGAGGAATTCGCGGTCCTGACGCGCGGCCGGGGCACTGGTACGCGCGCGCTGTCGGCCTTGCTGGAGGTGCTGCGGGCCGAGGGGCGGGCGTCTTTCTGGCTGCATGTGGTGCCCGACAATTCCCGCGCCCTTGCCCTCTACCGGCGGTTGGGGTTCGGGCGTGAGGAGGTCCTCCCCGACTTCTGGCAGACCCGGAACGGGGACCGCGTGGACCTGCTGCGCCTGCACTACGACTTCGTCCCCGCCGGGGTGTGATCGCGCTGCGACAGCCTGTCCCGGCGGGAAACCCTGACAAGCGGGGCGTTTTGCTGTAGGATAGGTTCAGCGCAGACAGCTGCAGGAGCTCTCCCATGCCCAAGCTCATTCGTCTTTACATCACCCAGTGCCTCATCGGTTTCGGCATCTCGGCGCTGTTCACAGCCGGGCTGGTCTATTTCGACGTGATGGGCCTGCAGCGGCTGGTTCTGGGATCCTCCGACGGTCTTCTGGGCGCTTTCCTGATCTTCTTCTCCAACGGCATCGTCTTTGCCGGGGTGCAGTTCGCGATCTCGATCATGCGCATGGCGGAAAAGGACGATGGGCCGAAGGGCGGCACCCGCCTGCCGATCCTGGCGCAGCCGGTGCGCGTCGAGGCAACGGCCAAGTCGCGCCGCTGATCGGCTCAAGTCGTTCCTGTTGAAGGGAAAAGTGGCGGGCCCGCACGCAACCGTTTGAGTGACGCATTCCCGAGGACCTGATTATCAGGTGGGCGCCAGGTAACCGGACCACGGCCCGGACAGAGCCAGCTCCCTCGGAGTTGCTTAAGGCCACCGGAATGTACTCGTTCACGAGAAGGGCAGCACCCGCCGAGGCCTGAGGTAGGCCCTTCACCGGCGCGCGGCAAGGGGGCCGTCGGCATTTTGCGTAAATTCGCCTTCAGCCGCGCGGGCTGCTGTCGTCATTCTGCCGTCGTCAGCAGATTGAAATCGCGCAGTTCCTCCCGCGTCAGCAGATAGATTTCCTTGGGGGGCGTCATCAGCGCGGGCTCCATCAACCGCAGGTCGATCCCCATCTCGTCGAGGTAACGCATCACCAGGCCTTGGCCGCGCTGGATGTCCGACACGGCAGTGAAAGCGGGCAGTAGGGTGTTTTCGCCGAAATAGTGCTGGTGGACGCCGATGCGGGCGTCCTCGTCGGCGCTCCGCTCCGTGCCGGCAGCCAGGACATAGGGGCAGGCGGAGAGGCAGATGGCCCCGCTTTCCATGTCGGTGTTCAACCCGGCCTCACGGATCGCGCGGCCCAACTCCAGCGCGTCGGTCACCGACCCGCCGGGGCTGTCCAGGCGGATGACCTGTGGCGCACCGTCGCCGCGGGCCTCGATCTGCCGAATGATCCGCTCGCCATCCCCCGGGGCGATCTGCCCGCTGAGGCTCCAGGCGCCGTCACTTTCGGTCAGCACCAGCCGTTCGGGCATCGAGCCCGAGGGCGCGACGCCGGGGCCCGCGGGGCGCGTCGCGGGATCATAGCGGCGGGTCTGATCGCCCGGGGTGGTGGGCTGATCCAGGTCCGGGGCCGCGGGGCCGCGCGTCGGCAGGGAGAAGTCGCGGCCAAGGTCGCCCGCGAAGAGCAGCAGCGCCAGCAACACCTGCAGCCCGAGCGCCGCCGTCAGCGCGCGCCGAAGCGGGCGGGCGGAGGGATCGTCGCTCATGCCTCGCCTTTCCCGTCCGGGACGGTCGTCGTGTCAGGGCTGGCGCGGGCCGGGGCGTCCGGCAGCTCGGCCCGGCCATGCGCCAGAGCCACGTCCACGTCCCGCGCGGCGGCCAGGGCGGCGCGCAGTTCGGACACGGTCATGCGGTCCTCGATCGGCACCGCCTCGCGGCCTGACCGGATCGCGGTATGGGTGACCGTCAGGATCAGCACCAGAACGGCGGGCAGCAGGTCGATGGCGATGGCGCCGGCCCAGGAGGGCACGAAGTTTCCCGCGTAGCGGATCACCGCGTCGGCGGGTGACAGCGGCGTATAGGTGATCTCCTGGGGGCCGGGCAGGGAAGTGACCTCGGAGGCGGCGGTTTCCAGCGTCGCGGCGCGCTGTGCCAGCACGTCGAGCACCGATGCGATGGTGGTGCCTTGGGCACTGCGGTTGGCCTCGGTCCCGCCGTCCAGTTCGGGCAGAACGACCGAGGCGGTCAGGTCCTGCGCCGCGCGTTCCACCAGTGGCGCCACCGACAGCTGCCGCAACCGGGCGATCAGACCCGCCAGCTGCACGGCCTGCTCCGAAAACTCCACCGCGCGGGTTTCCACCGGTCCGGGTTCCACGGTCAGCGCGCGCATCCGGCTGAGGATCGCATTGCCCTCGGCGAAGGCCCCGTCGACCAGCGGTGACTGGGCCGCGATCTGCTGTTGCAGCGCCGACAGCTCTTCCGATTTCTGCCGCAGCACGCGGAAGACCGCACCGCGCCCGGCAAGGCCCGACAGCCCGCCCGAGGCCTCCTGTTCGGACAGGTCAGCAAAGCTCTGCTGGACGCGGGCTACGTCACGTTCCAGACCCTGGGCCGCCAGGGCGTTCTCGTTGGCGCGTTCCAGGGCCGCCTGGTAGTCCTGCACCGTTTCCGCCAGGTGCTGTTCGACCGCAGCGCCGCCCGCCAGCGCCGCAGCGTTCAGCCAGGACGACATGGCGACAATCGCCAGGGACCCCAGGCCGAGAGCCCCCATCAACCCGGCGCGCGACCGCGCGGTGCGCATCGCGGGGAAAAGGCGCATCAGGTAGGACCAGAAGACGAAGATGCCCGTCGAGACGGCGACGGAATAGGCGATGGCGGCAAAGGCCTGCATCGCGCCGTCCCCGTCCAGCAGGGATTGCACACCGAGGTAGGTGTAGATGCCTGAGGCGACGGCCAGCACACCCAGCGCGGCGCCGGTGAAGGTATCGAGAAAGCCCAGGTGGCCTTCCAGTTCATGCACCATGCGGGCGCGGGGATCGGGCCGTGTGGCCCGGGTGTCCTTCGTCGGTTCGGTCAAGCGGATCTCCGAGGGTTCGCCAGCACCCCCTGCGGGCACCGTCCCGTTCCAGATAGGGCGCGGGGCGGCGCAAACCAAAGGGGCTTGCGCATGTTCATGGAATGTTCAGAATGTCGGCATGCCCGTGACGTCCCTTTCCCCCGATCCTGCCGCCCCGCAACCCGGTCAGCTTATCGCCCGTGGCGTCTGCCGCCTGCTGAAGGGCCATGACTTCGCCCCGCTGGAGGAGTTCGTGCCCGAACGCGGCAAGCGGGTGGACGTGATGGGCCTCGGCCCCAAGGGGGAGATCTGGGTGGTCGAATGCAAGAGCAGCCGCGCCGACTACCTGTCGGACAGCAAGTGGCAGGGCTACCTGGACTGGTGCGATCGATTCTTCTGGGCCGTCGATCAGGATTTCCCGGTAGAGCTACTGCCGGAAGAGAGCGGGCTGATCATCGCCGATGCCTACGGCGGAGAGATCCTGCGGATGCCCGATGAGCAGAAGCTGGCGGCGGCCCGGCGCAAGGTGATCTCGCGCAAGTTTGCGCGCGACGCGGCCCGGCGCCTGCAGGCACTGCGCGACCCGCGCGTCTAGGCCCCGGCGGAGCCGGGGCAGCGCGGGTCTGGATCGGTCAGCGGCGCTTCTTGCCGCCGGCCTGCTGCGCGGCCTGGGCGGCGGCGCGGATTTCCTCTGCGATCTCGATGGCCTCTTCGGGTTCGAAATCCATCGGAATTTCCAGGCTGCCGGCGTCGATGAACAGGCGCACCATGCCCTGGTCGGTCGGACCGATCTGCAGATTCGCTTCGATGTCGCGTTCGGTGTCGATACCCATGAAATCCAAGCTCCGGAAAAGAACCCAAGGTCGTTACCGCGGCGCAGGCGCTTTGGCAAGGGGGGCGCGGGAGCGGCTTTAGGGCGGATACGGTGCCGTAGCGTGTCTTTTTCGCGGCGTCGAACACATTTTTGACACATTTAGATGTGATACAAAATTCAACTTCGGCCACATTGGCCACCCTCCAGACAAAGCCACCTCTTCCTCGGGGTGTCAGTCACAACACAGGCATGACGTCCGGCCCTCCGGATCTTGTCCAGCGCCACCTTCGGATGCTCTCCCGAAGGTGGCGTTTCTGTTTTCGACGGCTGAAACGCCGGGATCCATGCCAAGGCCCAGCGAGTCTCCGGTCACGGCGGTGGGGCGGACGACGGGGTGAATTTTTGCGCCAAAGCCCTCTTGCATTCGCGGGCGGGGCTGGGTAAACGCCCCTCACGTGCCGCCTTAGCTCAGTTGGTTAGAGCGCTGGATTGTGGATCCAGAGGTCCCCCGTTCAAACCGGGGAGGCGGTACCATAAAATCAGGTGCTTAAACCGATCTTTTGTTGTGACCTGAAAGTGGGTTGTCTCATGGTTGTGTCAGACTGACCTAGGTGCGTTCCGCATCTGTACTACCTTGGCAATATTCTGCTCTCGATTCCTGACATATCGATCCGTCGTGGTTACGTTCTGATGGCCCGCTGCATCGCGCAGGATCATAGGGTCTAGGCCTAGGGTCCCAGCCTCGCTTATACCGCCGGCGCGGGTGTCCATCATCTTGACGCTTTCTGGAACTCCAGAGGCCCTACGGCAGCGAATGAAAGCCTGTGTCCAGCCGTCGCGGGTGTAGGGCATGTTGGTCCGTTCACCGATGATGACGGGTCCTACGCGGCCTCTCGTGGAGAGGATGCGCAGGCGGCTTCTCAACTCCTCCGCGTGGGTTAGATCAAACCATAGAGGTTCAGGCATGGAACGGCTTGTTTTTGATACGGTTTTCCTAAATCCGGTCAGTCCGTCATCGAACATGTCCCACGTCAGTCCATCCTGCCAACGCTCGTGGCGTTGCGGCAAGTGGCGTGTCCTTCGGTTTCTCTCGACCTCACGTACTATGCCTTCGGCATTGGCGTTGCAGTCGAGCCAATGTCCCCTGACATCGACGGCCCGTAGGCAAAACACCCACTGGAAGAGCAGGCCGGTCGCGAAGGCAAAAAGCCCCTGGGCGTCCGCATAGTCGACTACAGCCCTGATCTGTTCACGGGTTGGCGCTGTGGTCTTCCTTGGTGGCGACTGGATTCTCATATGTGCTAATATGCTAGCTACCTTGATCGCTGGGTTGTGCTCGATCAAGGCGCCGTAATTCACTACGATTCGCAGGTGTGTAAAAATTTTTTTAATGTAGGCGGTGCTACGACCCTTTTCGGCCATGCCGTCGCGGAGATTGCAGAGTAGTTCGTAGTTGGTATTTGCAATCTGGATTTTTCCGATCGCGCGGTCCAGTTTGTCCGCGTAGATCAGATAGCTTTCACGTGTGTTGGCCTTCACGTTTTGAAACGGGCTATGTTTATCCGTCTTATAGCGATCGATGAGCCAACTCCAAGACCCAATGTCGTGCTTTTCCGTATCTACCCCGAAATAGGCCAGCATCTCGCGAGTGAGTTTTCGTGCTTCTCGCGCGCGATCCAGCTCTAGTCCATCCCCCTCCACGCCGGACAGTCGAACCGAGGTTTTGGGATATCCCATTTTTCGGAACTTTGTGCTAGGTTTCCAATACCACCATTTCTGAGATTTTACGGCGCCCGGAGCATAAGTCGGATCTGTTCCGTCCCAAAGAGCATCTTTGTAGGTCACTTGGGAACTCCTCCATTCAGTGTAAAAAGTTGGCCTAAAGTGCGCCGAAGTTTATGTTTTTCTTTTTGGCGCTGGAAACGACCAGATTTTCTGGGGCGATGCTGCGTCGATTTTCGATCCAGGCCTTCACATCGGCTTTGATGTAAAGTTTCAAGATGGGGTCGGGTCGGGGGAAGCCTTCCGACTCGAGGTTTTTACGTCGATTTCGGAAGGCTTCGGGTGACATGCCAAGGAAACTTGATACCCACCGAGTGCTGCCGACGGCGGCCTCCGTTGTTAGGGTGCGATCTTTCATCTATCTTTCTCCCTCTCCATCAACTGCCCACAATTCGCCCTCACTACAGCCGCGGCCACGGGCGGGCAGACGGAGTTTCCG
>NZ_PGTC01000010.1 GCF_002786295.1 Pseudooceanicola marinus
ATGGCAAAGGAAAAGTTTGAGCGCGGCAAACCGCACTGCAACATCGGCACGATCGGTCACGTTGACCACGGCAAGACGACGCTGACGGCGGCGATCACGAAGTACTTCGGTGACTTCCGCGCCTACGACCAGATCGACGGCGCGCCGGAAGAGAAGGCCCGCGGGATCACCATTTCCACCGCGCACGTGGAATACGAGACCGAGAACCGTCACTACGCGCACGTCGACTGCCCCGGCCACGCCGACTACGTGAAGAACATGATCACCGGTGCCGCGCAGATGGACGGCGCGATCCTGGTGGTGAACGCGGCCGACGGCCCGATGCCCCAGACCCGCGAGCACATCCTGCTGGGCCGCCAGGTGGGTATCCCCGCCATGGTCGTGTTCCTGAACAAGGTCGACCAGGTCGACGACGAGGAGCTGCTGGAACTCGTCGAGATGGAAGTCCGCGAACTGCTGTCCGAGTACGACTTCCCGGGCGACGATATCCCGATCATCGCAGGCTCCGCCCTGGCCGCCATGGAAGGCCGTGACCCGGAAATCGGCGAGAACAAGATCCGCGAACTGATGGCCGCCGTGGACGAGTACATCCCGCAGCCCGAGCGCGCTGTCGACCAGCCGTTCCTGATGCCGATCGAAGACGTCTTCTCGATCTCCGGCCGTGGTACCGTTGTGACCGGCCGTGTGGAACGCGGTGTGGTGAACGTTGGCGACGAACTGGAAATCGTCGGCATCAAGGACACCAAGAAGACCACCTGCACCGGTGTCGAGATGTTCCGCAAGCTGCTGGACCGCGGTGAAGCCGGCGACAACATCGGCGCCCTGCTGCGCGGCATCGACCGTGAAGGCGTGGAACGTGGCCAGGTTCTCTGCAAGCCGGGTTCCGTGAAGCCGCACACCAAGTTCGAAGCCGAGGTCTACATTCTGACCAAGGACGAAGGCGGCCGTCACACTCCGTTCTTCGCGAACTACCGTCCGCAGTTCTACTTCCGTACGACGGACGTGACCGGCACCGTGACCCTGCCCGAGGGCACCGAGATGGTCATGCCCGGCGACAACCTGAAGTTCGGTGTCGAGCTGATCGCCCCGATCGCCATGGAAGACGGCCTGCGCTTCGCCATCCGCGAAGGCGGCCGCACCGTCGGCTCCGGCGTCGTCTCCAAGATCATCGAGTGATGATCGTACGGGGCGGGGTCTGCCGCCCTGTCGGACAGAACATCGAAACGGCGGTCCTTCGGGGCCGCCGTTTTGCGTTGGCGGGCACCGGGGCCGATGCGGCGCCTTGGCGCTGGACCTTTGGTCCGACCCGGCTATCTTCGCTTTCATGACAGCCCCCGTGACCTTCGCCTATGCCCTGACGGGCCCCCTGCGCGGCCAGAGCCTTGAGGGCGAGGCCGTCCCCGATACCCTGCGCGCCGAGACCCTCGGCTGGGCGCATCTGGACGCCGCCCACGCGGGCACCCGCGACTGGGTGGCGAAGCGTCTGGCCTATCTTGACGACACGGTGATCGAGGCGCTGACCCAGCCGGAGACCCGCCCGCGCGCCACCCGGGTCGGCAATGGCCTGCTGCTGAATTTCCGCGCTTTGAACATGAACCCGAACCGCGACCCGGAGGACATGGTGGCGGTGCGCATCTGGGCCGACGACCAGCGCATCATCACCCTGTCGCGGCAGCGCGTCCGCGCGCTGGAGGAGATCGCGCAGGAGGTCGAGAACGGCGAGGGGCCGGAGAGCGCCGGTGCCTTCCTCGCCGATCTGGCGGACCGGCTGACCGACCGCGTCGAACCTTTCGTGGCCGAGCTGGATGCCGAGGTGGACGGGCTGGAGCCCAAGGTGATCGCCGAGCCGGACCAGGACCTGCGCCGCCGTGTCGCCGCCCTGCGCCTGTCGGTCGTCGAGCTGCGCCGCCACCTGCCGCCGCAGCGCGATGCCCTGGCGCGGCTGGCCCGCAGCGAAAGCCCGCTCCTGGCTGAACATGACCTGCGCGAGGTGCAGGAGGCCGTCGACCGGCTGACCCGGATGACCGAGAACCTGGACGAGTTGCGCGACAACCTGGGCGTCCTGCGCGACGAGTTGTCTGGCGCCCTGTCGGAGCGGCTGAACCGGCACATGTACACCTTGTCGATCCTTTCGGCCGTCTTCCTGCCGCTGACCTTCTTCACCGGCCTTTTCGGCATCAACGTGGGCGGCATCCCCGGCGACGGGGCTCCCTATGCCTTCTGGGTGTTTTCGGGGATCATGGCGCTGATCTTCCTGGTGCAGGGAGTGATGCTACGCCGCATGCACTGGATGTAGACGCCGCGCATCGGCGGGCCGCGCGGCCGGTCGAGACTGGGCGTTTTTCGGAACATTTCCCCGGAAATGTCTGCTATTGGCCATGATCGGGGCGCTCACTGGTCACACCACCCCGGGGGCCACCGGCCCCTGACGCATCGCGAAAGGAGGGGCCATGGCGCACCCCTACGAAAACCTGCCCGCAACCGCCTACTGGAAAACGGGCGTGGCCGAGAAGAACCCCCTGCAGCTCTCGGGCCTGTGGACGCCGAAATACCAGGTGCCGATGGATGCGCCGATCGTCACCGCGGGCTCCTGTTTCGCGCAGCATATCGGCCGGGCCCTGGGCGCCCGCGGCTATCAGTGGTTCGATGCCGAACCCGCGCCCGCCTGGCTAGCGCCGGAGGATGCACAGGCCTACAACTACGGCATCTTCTCCTTCCGCACCGGCAATATCTACACGGCCCGCACCCTGTTGCAGTGGCTGCGCCTGGCCTTCGACGAGATGCAGGACCCGGGCGAGTGGTGGCACCACAAGGGCCGGGTCTACGACCCGCTGCGCCCGGCGATCGAACCCGAGGGATTCGAAAGCGAGGCGGAGGCACGGGCCTCGCGCGAGGCCACCTTGGCGGCGATCCGGCGCGCGGTCGAGCGCGCGGGCATCTTCGTCTTCACCCTCGGGCTGACCGAAAGCTGGCGCAATGCCGAGAGCGGGCTGGAATATGCCATGTGCCCCGGCACGCTGGCCGGCACCTTCGACCCGGAGGTCCACGTCTTCCACAATCACCGCCATTCTGACGTGTTGGCGGACATGGAAACCACCCTGGCCCTGCTGAAGGTGAAGGCGCCGGAACTGAAGGTGCTGCTGACCGTCAGCCCGGTGCCGTTGACGGCCACCGCCAGCGGCGACCATGTGCTGACCGCCACCAGCTATTCCAAGTCCGTCCTGCGCGGCGTGGCCGGCGAGCTGACGCAGGTGCATGACCACGTCGACTACTTCCCCAGCTACGAGATCATCACCCACCCGGTCTTCCGCGGCATGTTCTACGCCCCGAACCAGCGCAGCGTGGTGCCCGAGGGGGTGGAGGTTGTCATGTCGAAATTTTTCGCCGACCAGGAGGCGGCTTTCGGCCCGGCCAAGGGGCGGCGTGGCAAGGGCGCCAAGGGCGGCGGCAAGGCGGCGCGCAAGCTGCGCACCGCCTGGAAGGAGGCGAGGGGAGACGAAGACGTGAAATGCGAAGAGGAGATGCTGAATGCCTTCGCCCGCTGAGCGTGCCGCGCCCCTGCAGGGTGCGCCCGTGCCGCTGCCCTCGCTCTGCATTTTCGGGGACAGCCACATCGCCTCGGTCAAACACGCGCTGGATCGCGGATTGCTGCCTCATGTCACCGATCACCTGGAGTTCTGGGGCGCCTACGGGCCGGCCTTTCGCGCGCTGGAGTTCCGCGACAACACCATCCTGCCGGGTGACGCCGCCGCGCGCGAGATGGTGGCCCGGATCAATGGTGCGGGGCGCGAGGCCCTCGGGGGCGGCGATTTCGCCGGCTATCTCTTCTACGGGGCGCGGCTGCGCATGGCCGACTTCATGCCGCCGCTGCTGGAAACCCTCTGTACCGGCGGGCACCTCTCGGCCGCTGTCCAGCAGAAGGTCGCGCGGCGCTTCCTGCGTGGCACCAAGGCCTACCGGATCGCCTGTGCCTTCGCCCGTGCGACCCCCGGCCTGACCATCGCCTTTGCCCCGGCGCCCCTGCTGACCCGGGGCGTGGGCAGCCCCGGACGGCTCTACCCCGGAGCCGAGGGCGCCACCGCGGATCAGCGCGATGCGATTCGCGGCTGGCTGGACAGGGAAGCGGCCGAGGACGGGATTCGCCTGCTGCACCAGCCGGAGGAGACGATCACGGCCGGCTACTGGACCGACCCCGCCTGGGCCTCGGACGAGGCGGGGCAGGAGGACGACCCGGTCCACAAGAACGCCGCTTTCGCCGCCCGTATGGTGGAGGTGTTCCGCGACAGCCTGGCGGGCTGACGGGGCAGGGGCGCTCTGCGCGGGATCCGGCGCCCCGGCCATGTTCATACGATGGCTGGAAATACTCTCGGGGGGAGCGGCCTCCGGGCCGCGAGGGGGCCGACAGCCCCCGCCATCCCGCGGGTCGGGGCACCATTTTTCCCCGACTTCCCCGAGATCGCCCCTTGCACTCCGCGCCCGCCTGCCTTAATCGACGGCACGGATTAGGGGTATAGCTCAGCTGGTAGAGCGACGGTCTCCAAAACCGTAGGTCGCGGGTTCGAACCCTGCTGCCCCTGCCAATCCGACCCAGCCACCAGCCGCCGCGATCGACACGCCCCCGACGGGGCGGAACAGCGCGTGCTGCGGTCATGGGGCGCCCGGCGCGTCCAGCCCGCTTTGCACCTTGAAACACACCCCGCTTTTGCCCTATCTGGGCCAGATGACGCGCGGGGCCGGTCCCTGCGCCCGCACAGTTGATCCGAGGACACCGCCCATGGCGAACCCGCTGCAATTCATCCAGCAGACCCGCACTGAGATCGGCAAGGTCGCCTGGCCGACCCGCCGCGAAGTGCTGCTGACCACGGTCATGGTCTTCGTCATGGCCGCCATCACCGCGATCTTCTTCGCGCTGGTGGACCTGCTGATCCGCTCCGGCCTCACCGGCCTGCTCAGCCTCTTCGGCTGATCCCGGACGGCGCCTCCGGCGGGGGCGCTCCGGATGGACGGGGGCACGGCCGGGACGGGCCAAGCCTATCCCCTTCGCGGGCTTGCACTTTGGCCCGCTTCGCTGTAACTCACCGTCCACTCCCCCACGTGGCGCGCGGCGATTCGAGCCTCGCGCCGATTTTCTGTTGGGGACACAGTATGGTCAATTCGGCCCGCCGCGCCGGATCCTCCGGGATCTTCGGTGCAACTTCGGGGCCGACGATGGAAGGGTCGTTGCGACATGGCAAAGCGGTGGTACTCGGTCTCGGTCCTCTCGAACTTCGAGAAGAAGATCGCCGAGCAGATCCGGCAGAGCGTCGAGGAAAAAGGGCTTGAGGACCAGATCGACGAGGTCCTCGTCCCGACCGAAGAGGTCATCGAGGTGCGCCGCGGCAAGAAGGTCTCCACCGAGCGCCGCTTCATGCCCGGCTATGTGCTGGTTCACATGGAGATGTCCGACGAAGGCTATCACCTGATCAACTCGATCAACCGCGTCACCGGCTTCCTCGGTCCGCAAGGCCGCCCGATGCCGATGCGCGACGCAGAGGTCCAGGGCATCCTGGGCCGCGTCGAGGAAGGCCAGGAGGCCCCGCGCACCCTGATCAACTTCGAGATCGGCGAGAAGGTGAAGGTCAACGATGGCCCCTTCGAGGACTTCGACGGCATGATCGAAGAGGTCGACGAGGACAACCAGCGCCTCAAGGTGTCGGTCTCGATCTTCGGCCGGGAAACCCCGGTGGAACTGGAATTCACGCAGGTCTCCAAGCAAGGGTGATCCGCGCGAGGCGGGCCCGCGGGCCCGCAGCGGGGCGCAAGTCCCGTTCATACGTGGGAGGCGAGGCGGTCGCGACCGTCGGACCTGACCACGCGCAATCGTCCCCGAAGGCGCGCCGGAAGGGACAGGTGCAGGGCGGGAGTACTCCCGTCATCTGCGCGATGAACAAAGGAGAAGGCCAATGGCCAAGAAACTCGTCGGCAGCATGAAGCTGCAGGTGCCTGCCGGTCAGGCAAACCCGTCCCCGCCGGTTGGTCCGGCTCTGGGTCAGCGCGGCATCAACATCATGGAATTCTGCAAGGCGTTCAACGCCAAGACGCAGGACATGGAGCCCGGCGCACCGTGCCCCACCGTGATCACCTACTATCAGGACAAGTCCTTCACCATGGACATCAAGACGCCGCCTGCGTCTTACTACCTGAAGAAGGCCGCGAAGCTGAAGTCGGGCGCCACTGACCCGGGCAAGCAGACCGTGGGCACCGTCACCGTCGCTCAGGTGAAAGAGATCGCCGAAGCGAAGATGAAGGACCTGAACGCAAACGACATCGAAGCCGCGATGAAGATCATCCTCGGCTCGGCGTCCTCCATGGGCATCGAGGTGAAGTAATGGCTAAGCTCGGTAAACGCACCCGCGCCGCACGCGAAGCATTCGCTGGCAAGGAAGACCTGACCGTCGAGGAAGCCGTTGCGCTGATCAAGGGCAACGCTGGCGTCAAGTTCGACGAAACCGTCGAGATCGCCATGAACCTGGGCGTCGACCCCCGTCACGCGGACCAGATGGTCCGTGGCGTGGTCGGCCTGCCGAACGGCACCGGCAAGGACGTCCGCGTGGCCGTCTTCGCCCGTGGCCCGAAGGCCGAGGAAGCCCAGGCCGCCGGTGCCGACATCGTCGGCGCAGAGGACCTGATGGAAACCATCCAGGGCGGCACGATCGAGTTCGATCGCTGCATCGCGACCCCGGACATGATGCCGATCGTCGGTCGTCTGGGTAAGATCCTGGGCCCGCGCAACCTGATGCCGAACCCCAAGGTCGGCACCGTGACCATGGACGTGAAAGCGGCCGTGGAAGCAGCCAAGGGCGGCGAAGTGCAGTTCAAGGCCGAAAAGGCCGGTGTGGTGCACGCAGGCGTCGGCAAGGTCTCTTTCGACGAAGCCAAGCTGGTCGAGAACATCCGCGCCTTCGTGGACGCGGTGTCCAAGGCCAAGCCGGCCGGCGCCAAGGGCGCCTACATGAAGAAGGTCTCGCTGAGCTCCACCATGGGCCCGGGCGTCTCCGTCTCCATCGAAAGCGCCACCGGCAACGCGTAAGCGATCCCGGAACGGAATTGAAAAGGGCGGTCCTGCGGGGCCGCCCTTTTTCGCTTCCGCAGGCCTGTCGCGGGGGCAGGGGCGCGCTGCGCCCGTCCGCAGACGCGGTCATTCTGCCACGGATCACGCCCGGCGTCCGCCTGCGTAAAAACTTCACCTTTCCTTGCTTTGGCACGGCGGCTAGAAGCGGGATTGGTGCAGAGGTGAGACAATGACACAGAAGATTCAGCCGCAGCCCGGGATCATGGAGATCGCGCTCTATGTCGGTGGCGCCTCCAAGGTCGAGGGCGTGAGCGATGCGGTGAAGCTTTCGTCGAATGAAAATCCCTACGGGGCGGGCGATCCGGCGAAGGAGGCATTCCTGCGGGCCGTGCATGATCTGCACCGCTACCCGTCGACCGATCACGCCGACCTGCGTCAGGCGATTGCCTCGCATCACGGGCTGGATCCGGCGCGGGTGATCTGCGGGGTGGGTTCCGACGAGGTGCTGCAGTGGATCTGCCAGGCCTATGCCGGGCCGGGCGACGAGGTGCTGTTCACCGAACACGGTTTCGGCATGTACCGCATCTGCGCCCATGCCGCCGGCGCCACCCCGGTCGAGGTCGAGGAGACCGAGCGTACGACGGACGTGGACAAGCTGATCGCGGGTCTGAGCGAACGCACCAAGATCGTCTTCATCGCCAACCCCAACAACCCGACCGGCACGATGATCGGCGGCGCCCAGGTGGCGCGGCTGGCCGACGCCCTGCCCGAGGGCGCGCTGCTGGTGCTGGACGGTGCCTATGCCGAATACGTCCAGGGCTTCGACGGCGGCGCCGGGCTGGTCGATGCCCGCTCGAACGTGGTGATGACGCGCACCTTCTCCAAGATCTACGGTCTGGGGGGGCTGCGGATCGGCTGGGGCTACGGCCCGCAGGAAATCGTGGATGTGCTGAACCGCATCCGCCAGCCGTTCAACCTGTCCAACGCCCAGCTGGCTGCGGCCACGGCGGCGATGAACGACCAGGCCCATGTGATCAAGTCGCGGACCGATAATGCGCGGCTGCGCGACTGGCTGGCCAAGGCGCTGGCCGATCACGGCGTGCCGTCGGACCCGAGCCATGCGAATTTCATCCTCGCCCGGTTCGACAGCCGGGAGGAGGCGCAGGACTGTGACGCCTACCTGAAGTCGCGCGGCCTGATCGTGCGCCAGGTGGCAGGCTACAACCTGCCCAACTGCCTGCGGATCACCGTGGGCGACGAATCCGCCTGCCGCCGGGTTGCCCATGCCATCGGCCAGTTCAAGGCCGGAGAGCGGGCATGATCTACGGCACGGTGACCCTGGTGGGTCTGGGGCTGATCGCCTCCTCCATCATTCATGCGGCAAAACGCGGTGGCCTGGCCGGAGAGATCCGGGGCTATGACCTGTCGGACGAGGCCCGCGCCACGGCGCGCGAGATCGGGCTGGGCGACGTGATCTGTGACAGCCTGGCCGAGGCCGTCAGCGGTGCCGACCTGGTGATCCTGGCGGTGCCCGTGGGCGCCATGGGCCAGGTGGCCGAAGAAATCGCGCCCCACCTGAAACCGGGTGCGGTGCTGTCCGACACCGGCTCGGTCAAGGGCGCCGTGGTCAGGGCCGTGGAACCGCACCTGCCCGAGGGCGTGCATTTCATCCCCGCGCACCCGCTGGCGGGCACCGAACATTCCGGCCCCCGCGCCGGTTTCGCCGAGCTGTTCGACAACCGCTGGTGTCTTCTGGTGCCCGCGGGCGAGACCGACCCCCAGGCCCTTGCGGGCCTGCGCGCCTTCTGGGAAGGCATGGGCGCCCATGTGGAGGAAATGGACCCCGAGCACCACGACCTGGTGCTGGCGGTGACCAGCCACACGCCCCACCTCATTGCCTACACGATGGTGGGCGTCGCCGATGACCTGCGTCGGGTGACCGACAGCGAGGTCATCAAGTATTCCGCCGCCGGTTTCCGCGACTTTACCCGGATCGCGGCCAGTGATCCGACCATGTGGCGCGATGTCTTCCTGTCCAACAAGGAAGCGACCCTGACGATCCTGCAGCGCTTCACCGAAGAGCTGTTCCGGCTGCAACGCGCGATCCGCCGCGATGACGGCGACCTGCTGTTCGACTACTTCACCCGCACCCGGGCGATCCGGCGCGGGATCATCGAGGCCGGCCAGGACACCGACGCCCCGGACTTCGGCCGCGGGACCACCCGGAAATGATCCGCCGCGCCGCCCGCATCGCCGCCGCCTGCCTCGCCGGCACGCTGCTGGCGGGCGGGCCCGGCGCGGCAGAGCTGGCCCCCGATGCCTCGCTGCGCCCCGTCGCGCGGGGCCAGGTGGTGCGCGGCATGGTGCTGCCCGCCGAGATCTTCGTGCAACGCGACATTGCCCACCAGGTGGCGCTGCAGGCGCTGTCGGCGGCGCGGGACCCCGAACGGGCGGAGACGCTTGGCGTGACGCGACGACTGCCGGATCCCGACACCGCGCCGCGCGTCGCCCTGCGCCCGCATCTGCGGCCCGCCACGGTGGTGCAGCAGGGCCGCCGCGTGGCGGCGCTGCGCCAGCAGGGGGCGGTCTGCGGCGATCTTGCGCTGCAGGGGGTGGCCATCGGGCGCGTCCCCTCGGACACCTCGGGCTGTGGTGTCGATCAGGCGGTGCGGCTGCAATCGGTTTCGGGCGTGGCGCTGTCGACCCATGCGGTGATGGACTGCGGCACGGCGCAGGCGCTGAAATCCTGGGTCGAACGCGGGCTGCGCCCGGCGGTGAAACGCTATGGCGGCGGCGTGCGCGAGTTGCGCGTGGTGGCCCACTACGCTTGCCGACCGCGCAACAACCGCAAGGGCGCGCGGATCTCCGAACACGGCAAGGGCCGCGCCGTGGACATCGCCGCGATCGAGCTCAACGACGGCAAGGAGCTGGTGGTGCTGGACGACTGGTCGAACGGGCGCGAAGGACGCATCCTGAAGGCGGCCCACGCCAGCGCCTGCGGCCCCTTCGGCACGGTCCTGGGACCAGAGGCCAATGCGCTGCATCGCGACCATTTCCACTTCGACACGGCGCGCTACCGCAGCGGCTCCTACTGCCGCTGATCCGGGGGGCGCGGCCACCGCAAGAGGCGCTGCGCGCCCGTCTTCTCTTTGACCCATATATCCCCGCCGGAGGCGGAATAACCCTCAGCGCAGGTGCAACACCGGCGCGGGCCCCAGCGGGATCAGCCCCGCCCAGATCCGCCCCTCGCGCAGGGTCAGCGTCAGGTCCAGTGCGTTCGGGTTGCCACTGGCCCCGGCCATCATCGACAGGCCCTGTTCGATGCTGCCGGCCATCTCCTCCGGCACGGCGCCGGCGGCCACGGCCATCTGCAGCATCTGCTGCCACTGGCGGGCCTGCACATGGGCCTCGCCCGACACAAGCCCGCGCGCATCCACGTCGAGGTCGGCTGTGACCTGCAACAGCAGTTCCCCCCAGGCGGCGCGGGCCAGGTGCAGTTCGACCCGGGTGGGCTGCGGCCGCGCCTCTTCCAGGGCGCGCAGGTCCCAGGGGCGGGTGAAGGTCACGTCGGCATCCAGCCGCAGCTCGCGCATCGCCTGCGGCAGCCCGTCGGCCTGCAGCCAGTCGGCCACGGAGGAGGGCAGGGTCAGGCCTTCGGCGGCCAGGCCCAGGCGATAGCGGCTGTCGTCCTCGTCGTCCTGCGCCATGGCGAGGCTGAGGCTGTCCATCGCGGCCTCGGTGGCCCCCGACAGCACCAGGGTCCGGCCCGTCAACTGGGCGCGCTGCATTTCCAGCAGCGGCCCCGGGGTGACGCGCAGCGAGGCGCGCAGGTCGTCGTTCGACAGCGAGAACCGCTCCTCGGGGCTGCGGAAGTCGAACCGGTCCGGCCAGACGGCAATCAGGTGGCCGGGTTTCCACGACAGGGCATAGAGGCCGAAGCGGGGCATCTCCACCGCCAGCCCGGTGCCGGGATCGGCCAGGGCCAGGTTCTCCCACAGGGCGTCGAACCGGTTGGGATAACCGCGAAGGGAGAACTCGGCGTAGTCCGCCTGCCAGCCTTCGGCGCGGCGCGCCTCCATCCAGCTTTCCAGGCCCCGCTTGGCCCCGATGGCGCCCAGCACCCAGTAGCCCGACAACAGCAGGGCAGCGACGACAACGACGATCAGCAGGCGCTTCATGGCCCCCCCTTCAACTCTGGCTCCGGCTCGTGTTTATAAGTGGTGCGAGGAAAGGAAAAGTCATGTCGATGTGGGTGTTCGGGTATGGGTCGCTGCTGTGGAAACCGGGGTTCGACCCGGTGGAGCGGGTGGTGGCCTATCTGCCCGACTACCGGCGCAGCTTCTGCATGACCTCGATCCACCATCGCGGCTCGGAGGCGGAGCCGGGGCTGGTGTTGGCGCTCGACCCGGAGGAGGGTGCGGGCTGCACCGGGCTGGCCCTGCGCGTGGCCGAAGACGAGGAAGAGGCGGTGCTGGCCTACCTGCGTGAACGCGAGCTGGTCTCCTCGGCCTATGTTGAGAAACACTTGGACGTCGAGCTGGTGGACGGCCGCGCGGTGGAGGCGCTGGTCTACGTCATGGACCCGACCCATGTGCAGTATTGCGGCGGCCTTCCGCTGGAAATCCAGGCCCAGGTGATCGCCCATGCCCATGGCGGAATGGGGCCCAATGCCGAATATCTCTACAACACTGCCGCTCATCTCGAAGAGCTGGGACTGGCTGATGACGAATTGACCTGGCTGGCCGCCCGGGTCCGCAATTTGCGCGGATAAGTCCTTTTCCCGCAAGGCGATTGCACCTATGGTCGGGCCAATCGAAACCCAGATCGCGGACCGTCCTGATGGCTCATGGTGAGGGCGAGAACGCCCCGCAGTTTTCCCAACCCATCCGCCAGATCCTGCTGATGCTCGTCGTGCTGGGATTGTGCGCCGCAGGCAGCGTTCTCGTGGCGCCGAAGCTTCTGCCGGTGTTCGAGGCCAACCCCTATCTGAACGGGTTCATCGCCTTCGTCTTCGTCCTGGGCGTACTGGCCTGCTTCTGGCAGGTGGCACAGCTGATCTCCTCGGTGCGCTGGATCGAACGGTTTGCCGGCGGCAACCCCGAAGAGGCGGGGCGCGCGCCGCGCCTGCTGACCCCGCTGGCCACCCTGCTGGGCCAGCACGACCGGCGATTGCAGATCTCCTCCAGCTCGGCCACGTCGATCCTGGAAAGCGTCGCGACCCGGATCGACGAGGCGCGGGAGATTACCCGCTACATCACCTCGCTGCTGATCTTCCTCGGCCTCTTGGGCACCTTCTACGGCCTGGCAACGACCGTTCCGGCGGTGGTGGACACGATCCGCTCTCTCGCGCCCGGCGCGGACGAGGGCGCGACCTCGGTCTTCGATCGGCTGATGACAGGGCTGGAGGCGCAACTGGGTGGCATGGGCGTGGCCTTTGCCTCCTCGCTGATCGGTCTTGCGGGGTCGCTGATCGTGGGCCTTCTGGAACTGTTCGCCGGCCACGGCCAGAACCGGTTCTACCGCGAGCTGGAAGAGTGGATGTCGACGATCACCCGCGTCGGCCTGTCGGACGGCGACGGTGGGGCGGACCAGTCGATGCTGGTGTCGGTGCTGGACAACATGGGTGAACAGATGGCCCGCATGCAGGAGATGTTCGCCCGCTCCGACGCCGCCCGGGCCGAGGTCGATGCGAAGCTGTCGACCCTGGCCGACACGATCGAACGGCTGACCGACAGAATGGCGGCGCAGAACAGCTCCGGCGGGCAGATGGCCGATGCCATGACCCGCGTGGCCGACAGCCAGGACGCGCTGCTGGAAAAACTGGTGGAACAGGGCATGGCCGAAGGGCTGGACGCCGAAAGCCGGATGCGTCTGCGGTCCATGGACGTGCAGCTGCTGCGCATCCTGGAAGAGATCAGCGCCGGCCGGCATGAGACCATGGCCGAGCTGCGCACCGACATCGCCTCGCTCTCGCGCCTGATCGCCCAGGGGCAGCGCGCCCAGGTCAGCCATCATCACAGCGATGATCGGGACGAGTGACCCATGGCGCTGACCCGCAGATCCGGCGCCCGGCTGCAGGCCAATATCTGGCCCGGCTTCGTCGATGCGATGACCGGCCTGCTGATGGTGCTGATGTTCGTACTGACGATCTTCATGATCGTGCAGTTCACCCTGCAGGAAACCATCACCGGCCAGGAAAGCGAGCTGGACGAGCTGACCTCGGACCTGGCCGCCCTGAGCCAGGCCCTGGGGCTGGAACGCGACCGGAGCGAGCGGTTGACCGAGGAGGTCGGCACGCTGACCGCCACGCTGGATGATCGCGACGCGCGGCTGGACCAGCAGGCGGCGCTGATCGCCTCGCTGACCCAGGAACGCGACAGCGCCGAGGCCTCGCTGGAGGCGGCGGAGGGCCGCATCACCGCGTTCGAGGCGCAGGTGGCGGGCCTTTTGGCACAGCAGACCGAGGCGCGTGGCCAGATCGCTGACCTGCAGGCCGAACAGGAGCGTCTGATCGGCGAGCAGGAAAGCCTGCAGCTGGCCCTGGCCCAGGCGCGGGACGAAATCGACGCAGGCGAGGAGGCGGCCCGCCTGGCTGCCGCCCGGCGCGAGGCGCTGGAGGCTCTGGTCGAGAGCCTGCGCAGCGAACGGGATGATGCCCGGACCCTGGTCGGCAGCCTGTCGGACGAGCTGGACGAGGCCCAGGCCCAGCTGTCGGATGAAGAGGCCGCACGTCTGGCGGAGGCCGAGGCGGCCCGTGCCCTGCGCGAGCGGCTGGAAAACGCCCAGGATGAGCTGACGGCAATGACCCTGGCGCTGGAGGAACAGCGCCGCCAGGCCGAGGAAACGCTGACCCTGCTGGCCGCCGCCGAAGCGGCTCAGGAGGATCTGGACCTGCGGCTGGCCGCTGCCCTGCTGGCCCGGGACGAGGCCCAGGCCCAGGCGGGCGCCGCCGAGGGTGCGCTGACGGCGCTGCGCGATGAGCTGGAGACGACCCGCAGCGCGCTGGAGGCAGAGCGCGGGGACAGTGACGAGGCGGCCCTGCGCGCGCGGCTCGCGGCGGCGTTGGCCGCCCAGGAGGAGGCCGAGACCGAGGTTGCCGCCGCAGAGTCCGACCGCGAGGCGCTGCGCGATCAACTGGCCGCGGCGCTGGCCCGGCAGCTGGCAGCGGAACAGCAGGCCGAAGAGCAATTGAGCGAGGCCGAACAGCGCGCGGCGCTGCTGGCCGAGTCCAACGCGGCCTTGGAGGCGGAAGAGGCGAAGTCGGCCGAAAGCCAGCGCCGGGCCGCCGTTCTGAACCAGCAGGTCGCGGCGCTGCGCACGCAGCTCGGCTCGCTGCAGGCGCTCCTGGACGACTACAAGGCCCGCGAGGCCGCCAGCCAGGTGCAGTTGGAAAGCCTGGGCCAGGACCTGAATGCGGCGCTGGCGCGGGCGACCGCGCTGGAACGGCGCGAACGCCAGCGCGCCGAGGCCGAGGCCGAGCGCCTGGCCGAGGAGGCGCGGCGCCTGGCGGAAGAGGCGGAGGACCTCGAACAGTACCGGTCCGATTTCTTTGGCCGGATGCGGCAGATCCTTGCGGGGCGCGACGGCGTGCGCATCGTTGGCGACCGCTTCGTCTTCTCCTCCGAGGTGCTGTTTGCCCCGGCTCGGGCGCAGCTGTCGGACGCCGGGCGGGCCCAGATCGCCGAGATCGCGGATATCCTGCGGCAGGTATCTGATGAGATCCCGGCGGGGATCAACTGGATCATCCGCGTGGACGGGCACACCGACAAGGTGCCGCTGCGGGGCAGTCGCGAGTTCGCCGACAACTGGGAGCTGAGCCAGGCGCGTGCCCTGTCGGTCGTGCGCTACATGATCGAACTGGGCATTGCGCCGGAGCACCTGTCGGCCAACGGGTTCGGGGAATACCAGCCCATTGCCGAGGGCGACAGCCCCGAGGCGCTGGCTGCGAACCGGCGGATCGAGCTGAAGCTGACCGAGCGCTGACGGGACCGCATGCCATGGGGCGTGACGGCGGGGCGCCCTCCGCCGCAGGCGGCACGTAGACGGGGGAGGAGGTCCTGTCCCCGTCTCAGCGGGCTGAGGCACCCTTGGATATTTCCGGCAGAGAGAAGATCGGGCGTGGTGCATCGTCCCGCCATAGGCGCGGGTCAGGTCAGCGGGTGATCTGAACCTGCGAGGTGGTCTGTGACAGGACTTTCCCGTCGCGGATCAGAGTGGCCCGCCCCGTGTAGAGACCTGGCGCGAGGGGCGCGCGCAGGCGCTTGCCATGGGCGCGGAAAAAGCTGCGCCTGGGGGCGGTCAAGGGTGATGTCCTGCCGGGAGAAGGTGCCGTCGGGAGCGTGAACCACAAGTGTAAGCCTGTCGCCGGCCCGGACGCCGAAGAGATGGGCCCAGAGCACCAGCGCGGGGCTGTCCGCAGGCAGTGCAGGGCGCGCGGCCGTGCCGGCCTTGATGTCAGAGTAGCCGGGTAGGGCGTCGAGGAAGCCGGTGCTGATGATGCCGCCGGGCTGGTAGGGTAGCGGATCCACCCAGAGTTGGGCCGCAGGTTCCGTGCCGCAGGTCGCGGGGGTATCGGGGGCAAAGGGGTCGACCACCTGGCCATCGTGGCGCAGGGACAGATGCAGGTGCGGGAACTGGCTGCGCCCCGACATGCCGACGCGACCCAGGGGGGCGCCGGTGTCGACCTGCTGCCCCTTGCGCACCATGAGCGAGCCGCGGGCCATGTGGCAGTACTGGGTTTCCCAACCATGGCCGTGGTCGATCACCAGACCGTTGCCGCAGTCCTTGCCGCCGAGGTTTGTTTCAGGCGTCCAGGGGGTGTCTGCCATGCCGTCGCGCAGGCCGGTGACACGACCCGGTGCGGCGGCGCGCACTGTGACACGGGCGCGCATGAGCGCCAGGTCGGGCAGGGCGAAATCGGTGCCCTTGTGACCATCGTAGGTCAGCGGGCCGCAGGTGAAATCCCGGGCACCGGACCCGGGATCCGCATCGACGTAGTTCTGGATATGGCAGGTGCGGCCGGGGATGCAATCTAGCGGCAGGGCAAGGCGCGGCGCCTCCTGAGCGAAGGCTGGCCAGGCGGCAAGGAGCAGGGAGAGGAGCCCGCCGCGCCGGGGCGAAAGCAGGGCGAGACAGCGACGGCCTGGCCGTGGGGGCAGCGGCTCTTCGCAAGCGTGTCGCGCCCCATGCCTTCGTAGAGCGACCGCCCCTTGGATCCGGCCTGGCGCGGAGGCTGCGAGCGCGCGCTGGCCCTGTCGCGCCCATACCAAAAGGGCGGGGAAAATCCCCGCCCTTTCGCGATTGTTCAGGCCATTGCGCATGCGGTGCCGATCACTCGGCGGTCAGCAACGGCGGCTTGTTGCCCGAGAGACGCAGCTTGTCCGGCCCCTTGATCTGCAGGTCGAGCTCGTCGCCCTTCAGCGCCACCTTGACCACACCACCCTTGGACAGCTTGCCGAAGAGCAACTCTTCCGCCAGAGGCTTCTTGATGTGTTCCTGGATCACGCGGCCCAGGGGACGGGCGCCCATCTTGTCGTCGTAGCCCTTCTCGGCCAGCCATTCGGCGGCGGGCTTGGTCAGTTCGATGGTCACGCCGCGGTCCATCAGCTGGGCCTCGAGTTGCAGCACGAACTTCTCGACCACTTGCAGGATGGTGTCCTTCGGCAGCGGCTGGAAGCTGATGACGGCATCCAGGCGGTTGCGGAACTCGGGCGTGAAGGTCCGCTCGATCGCGGCGGTATCCTCGCCCTCGCGCCGGTCGCGGCCGAAACCGATGGCCGACTTCGCCTGTTCCGCAGCCCCCGCGTTGGAGGTCATGATCAGCACCACGTTGCGGAAGTTCACCGTGCGGCCGTTGTGGTCGGTCAGCTGGCCGTGGTCCATCACTTGCAGCAGGATGTTGTAGACATCCGGGTGCGCCTTCTCGATCTCGTCGAGCAGCAGCACGCAATGCGGGTGCTGGTCCACGCCATCGGTCAGCAGGCCACCCTGGTCGAAGCCGACGTAGCCCGGAGGCGCGCCGATCAGGCGCGAGACCGCGTGTTTCTCCATGTACTCGGACATGTCGAAGCGCAGCAGTTCCACGCCGAGCGTATCCGCCAGCTGTTTTGCCACCTCGGTCTTGCCGACGCCCGTGGGGCCGGCAAAGAGGTAGTTGCCGATGGGCTTCTCGGGTTCGCGCAGACCGGCCCGCGACAGCTTGATCGCCGAGCTGAGCGCGTCGATCGCCGCGTCCTGGCCGAAGACCACGCGTTTCAGGCTGCCTTCCAGGTCCTTGAGGACCTCGGCATCGTCCTTCGTGACGTTCTTCGGCGGGATACGGGCGATCTTGGCCACCACGGCCTCGATTTCCTTCACGCCGATGGTCTTCCGACGCTTCGATTCAGCCACCAGGTGCTGCGCAGCGCCAGCCTCGTCGATCACGTCGATGGCCTTGTCGGGCAACTTGCGGTCGTTGATGTAGCGCGCCGAGAGTTCGACCGCCGTCTTCACCGCGTCATTGGTGTACTTGATGCCGTGGTGTTCCTCGAAGTAGGGCTTCAGGCCCTTCAGGATCTTCACCGCATCCTCGACCGACGGCTCGTTCACGTCGATCTTCTGGAACCGGCGGGACAGGGCGCGGTCCTTCTCGAAGTGCTGGCGGAACTCCTTATAGGTGGTGGAGCCCATGCAGCGCAGCTTGCCTCCCGCCAGAGCGGGTTTCAGCAGGTTGGAGGCATCCATCGCCCCGCCGGAGGTGGCGCCGGCGCCGATCACCGTGTGGATCTCGTCGATGAAGAGGACGGCATCGGGATGCGCCTCCAGCTCGGAGACGACTGCCTTCAGCCGTTCCTCGAAATCGCCGCGATAGCGGGTGCCGGCCAGCAGCGCGCCCATGTCGAGCGAGAAGATGGTGGTGTTGGCCAGGATGTCGGGGGTTTCGCCCTGGACGATCTTGCGCGCCAGACCCTCGGCGATGGCGGTCTTGCCGACGCCGGGATCACCGACCAGAAGCGGGTTGTTCTTGCGCCGGCGGCAGAGGACCTGGATGCAGCGTTCGACCTCGGAGCCACGGCCGATCAGCGGGTCGACATCGCCCTCGTCCGCCTTGGCGTTGAGGTTCACGCAATACTTGTCGAGCGCGGATTCCTTGCCCTCGCCCTCGGGCTGGGCGGCGGAGGGGCCGCTGGCCCGTTTCTGCTCTTCCTCGGCGCCGGACACCGGTCGGCTTTCGCCATAGGCCGGATCCTTGGCCACGCCATGGGCGATGAAGTTGACCGCATCGTAGCGCGTCATGTCCTGCTCCTGCAGGAAATAGGCGGCATTCGATTCGCGTTCGGCGAAGATGGCGACCAGCACGTTGGCGCCGGTGACCTCGGTCCGGCCGGAGCTTTGAACGTGAATGGCCGCGCGCTGGATGACGCGCTGGAATGCGGCCGTCGGCACGGCCTCGGAGCCGTCGATGTCCGTCACCAGGTTGGCCAATTCCTCATCCACGAATTCGACGAGGGTCTGGCGCAGCTCCTCGGTGTCGACGGAACAGGCTTTCATCACCCGAGCGGCGTCGGGTTCGTCGATCAGCGCCAGCAGAAGGTGTTCAAGCGTCGCGAACTCATGGTGCCGGGCATTGGCCAGCGCCAGGGCCGCGTGGATCGCCTGTTCCAGGGTGGTCGAGAATGAAGGCACTGTGGTGCTCCTTTTCGATCTGTGTCGGAGCGGGGACGGGCCCCAGATCCAACCATGGCCTCTTAGTCTTAAAGTTTGGTCGATCCTGACCGCTCTTCAAGGGTTTTCTGCGACCGTGCGATCACATTTCCGGGCCCGGCCTGTCGGAAACGCTGCCAAACGGTCATTCAGAAGGCGTCCTTGCGGCGCCGGATCTCGGCAAAGACCTGCGCCGGATCGGCGCCGGCAAGGCCGAGGGTCTCCGCGACGGACGGCTGACCGGCGCGCAGGAACGGGTTGGTTGCAAGTTCTTCGGAAAGCAGGGACGGCACGGTCGGCCGGCCCTCGGCGCGGGCGGCCTTCACGGCCTCGACCCTCGATATAAGGTCGGAATTGTCCGGTTCAATCGTCAGGGCGAATTTCCCGTTGGCCAGCGTGTACTCATGTCCCGAGCAGATCGTGGTGCGCGGCGGCAGCGCCGCCAGCTTCTGCAGAGAGTGGTACATCTGCTCGAATGTGCCCTCGAACACACGCCCGCAACCAAGCGCCATAAGGCTGTCGGCGGTGAAGGCGATCTCGCTACCGGGGAAGTGGAAGGCCAGGTGCCCGACGGTATGGCCCGAGACATCCAGCACGGCGCCATGTTCCCCGCCGAGGCCCAGCTGGTCGCCTTCCTTCAGGGACACGTCTAGCTTCGGCAGGCGGTGCGCATCGGCTTCGGCGCCGAAGACGCGGGCGCCTGGGTGGTCGGCCAGCAGAGCGTCGAGGCCCTGAACGTGGTCCGGATGGTGGTGGGTCAGCCAGACCTGGCTGCAACTCCAGCCGCGCTCGGCCAGGGCGGCGAGAATCGGCGCGGCCTCGGGCACGTCGATGACGGCGGTTTCGCCGGAGGCCTCATCATGCAGCAGATAGGCGTAGTTGTCGCTGAGACAGGGGATCGTGACGAGGGCAAGAGCCATGGTCATTTCCTTTGCACTTGGTATTGTCGGTAAGTGAAACCCATAGCGGAGCGCCATGCAATGCACCTGGACGTGCAGGATCTGCGCAATTTCTACTATCGCTCCACCCTGGGCCGGGCGGCCCAGGCCTCGATCCGTGGGCGGTTGCTGGATTTCTGGCCCGAGGCGAAGGGGCAGACGGTGCTGGGCTACGGCTTCGCCGCCCCGCTGTTGCGGCCCTATCTGCCGGAGGCGCGTCGCGTCATGGCCTTGATGCCGGCGCCGCAGGGGGTGATGCCCTGGCCCGCCGCCATGCCCAATGTCTCCGTGCTGTGCGAGGAAACGCTCTGGCCGATCGAAACCGGGCTGGCGGACAAGCTGGTGCTGATGCACGGGCTGGAAACGTCGGACAGCCCGACCGAACTGCTGGAAGAGTGCTTCCGCGTGCTGGGGCCGGGGGGCAAGGCGATGTTCATCGTGCCGCACCGCTCGGGCCTTTGGTCCCGCTCCGACCGGACGCCCTTCGGCTATGGCCGGCCCTACAGCCAGGGCCAGCTGGAGGCGCAGCTGAAACGCCATGCCTTCCTGCCCGAACGGCATCAGCACACGCTGTACCAGCCGCCCTCGTCGAAACGGTTCTGGCGCAAGACGGCGAACTTCTGGGAGAAACTGGGCGGCCAGCTCTCTTTCGTGCTCTCGGGCGGGGTGCTGATGGTCGAGGCGACCAAGCGTGTCCAGGCGCCTTCGGGGCCCGGCGAGAGGGTACGAGCCAAGTCCGGCCTGCGGGTGCTGGAAGGGCTGGCGGCGCCCAAGCCGGACACGGCCCGGGCACGCCACCTGGAACCGCCCAAGCCGGACACGGCCCGGGCACGCCACCTGGAACGGTAAGGGGCAGAGGGGGAGGGCGCGCGCCCGCCCAGCCTCAGGCGGCGGCGCTGCCCGCCAGGGCCGAGGCCGGGGTGAAGGCGCCGTCGCGGTCGCGGATCCAGACATCGTCCATCGACAGCGGAGCCGTATCGTCCAGCGCCACCGTGATGGTCCGGCTGAACGCGTCCCCGTCCGGCGCTTCCAGGTCGATCACCACATCCACATAGCCGCTGGTCGCGGCAGGAGCGATCCCGACCCGGGTCACCTGCGAGCCATCCATGCCCTGGCTGTCGATCTCGAGCCGGTCGCTGCCGCCTTCGAACTCCTCCACCACGCCCAGATCCTCGGTAAAAAGCCAGTCGGGGAATTCGGCGTATTCAGAGGCGTCCATCAGCGATCCGGTGTCGACCCGATAGCTGTCGCTGCCCGCGCCACCATAGGCCTGGGCATCGCCCAGAACCGTCAGCGTGTCGTCGCCGCTGCCACCATAGATCTGGGCGCTGTCGTACCCGATCAGCCGATCGGCCCCGGCGCCGCCCTGGGCGGTGGCGCTGTCTTCGACACGGATACTGTCCGCGCCCTCGCCGCCGTATACCTGTGCCTCATCCGAGCCGGTCAGCGTGTCATCGCCCGACTCGCCGAACCCCGCGGCCCGGTCGCTGACGTCGATGTCATCGCGCCAGGCGCCGCCATGGGCCGTGGCGTCCTCATTGGCGTAGAGGTGATCGGCGCCCCGGTCGCCATAGATCTGCGCCCCGCCGCTGCCGGTCAGCGAATCCTGGCCCAACCCTCCGTGGGCCTCGGCGGTGTCGAAGGCGGCCAGCACATCCTCCCCGCTGTCGCCATGGGCCAGGGCGTCGTCATAGGCCATCAGCGTATCGGCTCCGGCGCCGCCATAGCCCTGAGTGCTGTCATTCAGGCCGATCATGTCCTGACCGTAGCCGCCGTGCAGGGTGGCCTCTTCGAAACCGATGAGCGTGTCGTCATCCAACCCGCCATAAAGCTGGGCGTGATCGTTGGCAAAACCCAGGTCGTTGCCCGGCCCGCCATAGAGGCGCGCCTCGCCCGCGGGCTGATAGCCCTCGATGTCGGGGCCGCTGTTGGCGCCGCCGATCAGCGTGTCGTCGCCCGACCCCGCGCGCGCCAGGCCCTGGTCATAGGCTTCGACATCGTCGTCGCCCGAGCCGCCCCAGGCCTTCGCCTGACCGGCGGCGCCGACCGCGTCGTGGCCTGCGCCGCCATAAACCTGCGCTTGGTCAAGCCCGAACAGCGTGTCCTCGCCCGAGCCGCCGTAGACCTCCAGTTGACCCTCGGCAAAGGCGATGTCGTTGCCCGGACCGGCAAAGACGGTGCCGCCGCCCGAAATCCGGCCTTCCTGGGCCTGGGGGCCGTCGTAGTAGCGAACATCGCCCTCGGGCACCTCGGCGCCCTCGTCATAGAGATCGTGGATCAGCTGGCGGGTCAGCGCCTGCACCGGCGCATCCTCCTCATCGTCATCCTCGCCGGGGAAGGACGGGTTCGGATCTTCCAGCGTGTCGTCTCCGCTTTCCTCGGCGGGATCGTCATCGTCGCTGCCGTCGAAAAGCGGCGCGGCGAGCAGGGGCAGAAGCAGCAGAAAGAGGATTTCCATGAGCAAGACCTAAATGGATAATGGCGTACGCGACGACGGGCCCGCCCCGAACAGGCGTTGTAGAGCTCGGTGAGTCGCGCTCGATTTGAAGTGAAATTATCGCTTTAATTCCGGCAGTACGGTTGGAAACAGAGTGTTCGCGCCCCATTTTCGCCGCATTTCACCCGGGCTGATGCTATTGCGCAACGCCTGCTGTCCGGTCCGGATCATGACCCCCGGGCCGAGACGGTGACCGATGCGTCTCTCCGCAGACGCTAAGGGCCGGGAAACGGGCATGTCTAATCTCCGAAACGGGTCGAACCGGGGGCGATCGGGGAGGGCCGTGAAATTGCGCGAGGGCCCCCTGCGGAGGCGAATCTTTGACTATGCATGAGAACCCGGCTGGCGCGAATCCCAAAAAGGTGAACAAATACTTGTGCTTTGCCCCGACCCCGGTCCCGCGGCCCCGTGCGAATTGCGCACGGACCCCCCGAAGGCACTGAAAAACAAGGGCGATGAGGTTGGCGTTAACGGCTGCAAGCGGGTTGATGGGGGGGGAGGCCTCTGCTACACCCCCGCTGATTTTGATGCTCTGCTATGCTAGGGCTGCAAACCCCCTGCGCCGACATGACGGTCGGAACGGGGCCGAAAATCGGAAGGGTGGACGTGTCCGAACCAGCTTCGATCTCCTACGGCATCGCCTCGCGCTATGCTCAGGCCGTCTTCGACATCGCGCGCGAGAACGGCAAGCTGAAAGAGCTTGAAACCAACATCAAGGATCTGGCCGAAGCCCTGGCTTCCAGCGACGACCTGCGCGACATGATCCTGTCGCCGATCTACACGCGCGCAGAGCAGGAAAAGGCCATCCTGGCAGTCGCCGACAAGCTGGCGCTGAAGCCGGTGACCCGCAACGCCCTGGGCCTGATGGCGCAGAAGCGCCGCCTGTTCGCCCTGCCGCAGTTCTGCCAGCGCCTGAACGAGCTGCTGGCCGAGGAGAAGGGCGAAGTGACCGCAGATGTCACCTCCGCCACGCCTCTCAGCCAGGAACAGCAGGACAAGATTACCGCCATGCTCGCCGAGACCGTCGGCAAGCAGGTGGCCCTGAATACCGCCGTCGATGAACAACTCATCGGCGGTCTCGTCATCAAGGTTGGTTCGAAGATGATCGATACCTCGATCCGTTCGAAGCTCAACGCTCTCCAGAATGTCATGAAAGAGGTCGGATAAATGGGAGTCCAAGCAGCCGAAATTTCTGCTATCCTCAAGGAGCAGATCAAGAACTTTGGCCAGGAGGCCGAAGTGGCCGAGGTTGGCCGGGTGCTGTCCGTCGGTGACGGTATCGCTCGTGTCTACGGCCTCGACAACGTCCAGGCGGGCGAGATGGTCGAATTCCCCGGTGGTATCCAAGGCATGGCGCTGAACCTCGAAGCCGACAACGTCGGCGTCGTGATCTTCGGCTCCGACCGGGACATCAAGGAAGGCGACACCGTCAAGCGCACCAACTCCATCGTGGACGTGGCTGCAGGCGACGCCCTGCTGGGCCGCGTTGTCGACGGTCTGGGCAACCCGCTGGACGGCAAGGGTCCGATCGAAGGCACCGAGCGTCGCGTCGCCGACGTCAAGGCGCCGGGCATCATCCCGCGTAAATCCGTGCACGAGCCGATGGCCACCGGCCTGAAGTCCGTGGACGCCATGATCCCGATCGGCCGTGGCCAGCGGGAACTGATCATCGGCGACCGTCAGACCGGTAAAACGGCTGTGGCCCTCGACGCGATCCTGAACCAGAAGACCTACAACGACGCCGCAGGCGACGACGACAGCAAGAAGCTGTACTGCGTCTACGTGGCTGTCGGTCAGAAGCGTTCCACCGTGGCGCAGCTGGTGAAGAAGCTGGAAGAGACCGGCGCGATCGAATACTCCGTCGTCGTCGCCGCCACCGCATCCGACCCCGCGCCGATGCAGTACCTGGCCCCCTACACCGCGACCGCGATGGCCGAGTACTTCCGCGACAACGGCAAGCACGCCCTGATCATCTACGATGACCTGTCGAAGCAGGCCGTGGCTTATCGCCAGATGTCCCTGCTGCTGCGCCGTCCGCCGGGCCGCGAAGCCTACCCGGGCGACGTCTTCTACCTCCACTCCCGCCTGCTGGAACGTTCGGCCAAGCTGAACGAAGACTTCGGCTCCGGTTCGCTGACGGCCCTGCCGATCATCGAAACCCAGGGCGGCGACGTTTCCGCGTTCATCCCGACCAACGTGATCTCGATCACCGACGGTCAGATCTTCCTGGAAACCGACCTGTTCTACCAGGGTATCCGCCCGGCCGTGAACACCGGTCTGTCGGTTTCGCGTGTGGGGTCCTCGGCACAGACCAAGGCCATGTCATCGGTTGCCGGCCCGGTGAAACTGTCGCTCGCCCAGTACCGCGAGATGGCCGCCTTCGCCCAGTTCGGGTCCGACCTGGACGCCGCCACCCAGCGTCTGCTGGCCCGTGGTGCCCGTCTGACGGAGCTGATGAAGCAGCCGCAGTACCAGCCGCTGACCAACGCGGAAATCGTCTGCGTCATCTTCGCCGGCACCAACGGCTACCTGGACAACGTCCCGGTTTCCGAAGTGGGCCGCTACGAAGCCGAGCTTCTGAAGTTCCTGCGCAACAGCAAACCCGAAATCCTGCAGTGGATCACGGACGAGGATCCCAAGATCAAGGGTGAGCCCGCGGACAAGCTGAAGGCAGTGCTGGACGAGTTCGCAGCCGATTTCGCCTGAGCCTAGGGAGGTAACACATGCCTTCTCTGAAGGACCTCAAGAACAGGATCGAGTCGGTCAAGTCGACCCGCAAGATCACCAAGGCCATGCAGATGGTTGCCGCGGCGAAACTTCGCCGCGCGCAGGAGGCCGCCGAGATGTCCCGCCCCTACGCGGAACGTTTCAACGCGGTCCTCAGCCAGCTTGCATCCTCGGTGGGCGGGTCGGACACCGCACCGCTCCTGCTGAAGGGCACCGGCAAGGACGATGTTCACATGCTGGTCGTCATGACCGCCGAGCGCGGTCTGTGTGGCGGCTTCAACGCGAATATCGTCAAGCTGGCCCGGACCCGCATCGCGGAGCTGCAAGCCGCCGGCAAGACGGTCAAGATCCTGACCGTCGGCAAGAAGGGCCGTGAGCAGCTCAAGCGTCAGTATGGCGACCTCTTCGTCGGTCACGTCGACCTGACCGAGGTGAAGAACGTCGGCTACGCCAACGCGCAGGAGCTGGCAGCGACGCTGCTGACCTCCTTCGAGGAAGGCGAGTTCGACGTGGCCACGATCTTCTTCGGCAAGTTCGAGAATGTCGTCAGCCAGGTGCCGACCGCGCAGCAGGTGATCCCGGCCGAGTTCGAGGAAACGGACGCGCCCGCGATCGACTACGACTACGAGCCCGGCGAGGCCGAGATCCTGGAAAGCCTGCTGCCTCGCGGCGTGGCCACCCAGATCTTCGCGGCCCTGCTGGAAAACGCTGCCTCGGAGCAGGGTGCCCGGATGTCCGCCATGGACAACGCGACCCGCAACGCTGGCGAGATGATCGACAAGCTGTCCATCGAGTACAACCGTACCCGTCAGGCGGTCATCACCAACGAGCTGATCGAAATCATTTCGGGCGCCGAGGCGCTCTAAGGAACCGGAGAAAACGACATGGCAATGAAAGGCAAAGTGACCCAGGTCATCGGCGCCGTCGTGGACGTGCAGTTCGAAGACGGCCTGCCGGCCATTCTGAACGCGCTGACCACCGACAACAACGGTAACCGTCTGGTCATGGAAGTCGCGCAGCACCTGGGCGAGAACACCGTCCGGGCCATCGCAATGGACGCCACCGAAGGTCTGGTGCGCGGTCAGGCAGTGGAAGACACCGGCGCGCCGATCTCGGTTCCCGTCGGCACCGCCACCTTGGGCCGCATCCTGAACGTCGTCGGTGAACCCGTCGACGAAAAGGGCCCGGTCGAGGCCGACGAGTACCGCCCGATTCACGCCCCGGCACCGGACTTCTCCGAGCAGGCGACCGAAGCGGAAATCCTGGTCACCGGCATCAAGGTCATCGACCTGCTGGCCCCCTATTCCAAGGGCGGCAAGATCGGCCTGTTCGGCGGCGCCGGCGTGGGCAAGACGGTTCTGATCCAGGAACTGATCAACAACATCGCAAAGGTGCACTCGGGCCTGTCCGTGTTCGCTGGTGTTGGTGAACGGACCCGTGAAGGGAACGACCTCTACCACGAGATGATCGAATCGGGCGTTCTGAACCCCGACAACCTGACCGAGTCGAAGATCGCGCTGTGCTACGGCCAGATGAACGAACCGCCGGGTGCCCGTGCCCGTATCGCGCTGACCGGCCTGACCCTGGCCGAACAGTTCCGCGACGCGACCGGGACCGACGTTCTGTTCTTCGTCGACAACATCTTCCGCTTCACCCAGGCCGGTTCGGAAATGTCCGCACTGCTGGGCCGTATCCCCTCCGCCGTGGGTTACCAGCCGACGCTGGCCACCGACATGGGGGCGATGCAGGAACGGATCACCTCGACCAAGAACGGTTCGATCACCTCGATCCAGGCCGTCTACGTTCCCGCGGACGACCTTACCGACCCCGCACCGGCAACGACCTTTGCCCACCTCGATGCAACCACGGTTCTCAACCGTGCGATCTCCGAACTCGGCATCTACCCGGCTGTGGACCCGCTCGACTCCACCTCGCGTCTGATGGACCCGCTGGTGATCGGCGAGGAACACTACCAGGTGGCGCGTGACGTTCAGGGTATCCTCCAGCGTTACAAGTCGCTGCAGGACATCATCGCCATCCTCGGCATGGACGAACTGTCGGAAGAGGACAAGCTGACCGTGGCCCGCGCCCGGAAGATCCAGCGTTTCCTCTCCCAGCCGTTCGACGTGGCAAAGGTCTTCACCGGCTCCGATGGCGTCCAGGTTCCCCTGGAAGACACCGTCAAGTCGTTCAAGGCCGTTGTCGCCGGCGAATACGATCACCTGCCCGAGGGCGCCTTCTACATGGTTGGCGGCATCGACGAAGTGATCGCCAAGGCCGAGAAGATGGCCGCGGAAGCCGCGTAAGGTAGAGATCTGATGGCAAACACGATGGACTTCTCCCTTGTCTCGCCGGAACGGAGCCTGGTCTCCGGCCCGGTGAGCGAGGCGCAGATTCCGGGTGAGGAAGGGGATCTGACAGCCATGCCCGGGCATGCGCCGATGATCACCACCCTCCGCCCCGGTGTCCTGCACCTCAAGGGACCGGACGGAGAGGACGATTACGTCGTCTCCGGCGGTTTCGCCGAGATCTCGGCCGAGGGCGTCACCGTCCTGGCCGAACGTGCCCTGCACACTAAGGAAATGACCCAGGACGTTCTGAACGACTGGGTCCAGGAAGCGCACAAGGCCTGGAAGGACGCGACCGACGATAATGGCGTCGCGCGTGCCGGCAAGCTGCTGGCCGACATGGTGGCCATGGGCACCCATATCGGCCTGGACCCCGATCACGCCAACTACGTTGATTGATCGCCGGTCCGGCGACCTGAACTAACCTTCATCAAGGCCCCGGCATCGTCCGGGGCCTTGATGCATTTAGGAGCTTGTTGCTTTCGGGGCAGGGCGCCCATGTGTCACGTCTTGATCCGGCGCCAAGCAGGCGGCGGAAGCACTTTTTCAATCCCTCTCGGGCTATTGCGGACCCGAACGGCCCGCGCCTCTGGCCTCCTCAGCGTTGCCGGCGGGGCAGTCCCCCCTAAGTTAGGGGGTGCACAAACGATTGAAAACGCGACAGGATGCAGGCCTGTACGGGACAACGGACGACTATGAAGAAGTTGACGACCAACTGTATCGGGATCGACCAAGGGGATATGGTCATGTTCTCGGACTTCCAGGATGGCGGCGAGATGTGGACGGGCACCGGCCCGCGAGAACGCCGCCGCCGCGTGACCTTTGATGAACCCTTCCGCGAGGTGCCGAGCGTGCATTGCGCCCTGTCAATGTGGGACATGGACAACGGATCGAACCTGCGCGGGGATCTGGAGACGGAAAATATAGGTCGTGACGGCTTCGACGCCGTGTTCAAGACTTGGGGCGATACCCGCATCGCCCGCGCGCGCATCCGCTGGATGGCCGTGGGTCCGGTGCGCGGCGAGGGCGACTGGGACGTCTGAGGGGGGCTCCGGGGGGAGGCCCGTGCCCGGGCCTTGCCTCCGGCGGGAGTATTTTCAGCTTTCGGATAAGGGAAGGCGGGATCGCCCAGGCGCGCTGCCCCGCCCTTATCCGGCAGCCAGAAATACTCTGGGGGGAGGCTCCGGGACGGAGCCGGGGGGCAAAGCCCCCGGCCCTCTGGGCCTTACAGCTCGATCGCTTCCAGCACCTGCGGTTCGATCACGTCGACGCCGGGCAGTTCCGCCTTCAGCAGGTCGGCGTTCTGTTCCAGCAGCGGGAAGGTGCGATAATGCATCGGCACCAATGTCTTGAAGTCGAAGAAGGTCTTAGCGGCATAGGCGGCGCGGCGCATGTCCATGGTGAAATGACCGCCGGCGCATAGGATGCCGATGTCGGGCTTGTGCAGATCGTTGAAGACCTTCATGTCGGCCATCACGTCGGTATCGCCGGAGAAGTAGATCGTGCGGCCTTCGCCCTCGATCATGAAACCCGATTCGGAGCCGAGGTAGACCGGCACGCCATCCGCCGTCTCGGTGGCCGAGGAATGGGTGGCGTGGACCATGGTGACCGTGACGCCGCCGATGTCCACGGTGCCGCCCTTGTTGAACCCGGTGGTCTCGACGCCGTGCTGGTCGGCCACCCATTTCATCAGTTCGACCATGCCGAAGACCGGGATGCCCAGCTCCTTGGCGACCGGACCGACGTCGTTCAGGTGGTCGCCGTGGCCGTGGGTCACGAAGATATGGGTGGCGCCTGCGATGGCCTCTGCGCGACGGTCTTCGGGGAACATCGGGTTGCCGGTCAGGAAGGGATCGAGCAGGATCACCTTGTCGGCGATCTCCAGGCGGAAGGAGCCGTGGCCGAGCCAGATCAGTTTCATGGTGTACCTCATATCATTTGGTCCGGGACGGAACGGATCCCGTCCGGGGATGCAATGCAGGTAACCTATCGCCCGACGATGACAAGGAAAGCGCATTGGACTGGAGTGAGAGCATTGACGCCTATTGTGAGCGCCTCGGGCCCGAGGTCTGGGCGGAGCCGGTTAATGCGCTGACAAACCTCGCCTTTATCCTTGCCGCCCTCTGGGCCTGGTCGCGGGTTCGGGGCATGGCGACCGGGCAAGTCCTGGCGGGAATCCTCTTCGTGATCGGCGTCGGGTCCGGCCTGTTCCACACCCTCGCCACGGCCTGGGCGTCGATGGCCGATACGCTGCCGATCGTGGCTTTCATCCTGGTCTATATCTACGCCGCCACCCGCGACTTCCTGCACCGCCCCCGCTGGCAGGCGGGACTGGTCACGCTGGCCTTCCCCTTTGCCGCGGGGGCCATGGCGCCGATGATGTCGGGGGTGCCGCTGTACGGCGCCAGCGCCGGCTACCTGCCGGTGCCGCTGATGATCGCCGCCTATGCCCTGATCCTGGCGCGGCGTGCGCCCGCCACCGCGCGCGGGCTGGCGATCGGGGCGGGCATTCTGGTGCTGTCGCTGACCTTCCGTTCGCTCGACATGCCGCTTTGCGGGGCGACGGGTGGGCTGGGCACGCATTTCCTGTGGCACATCCTCAACGCCGTCATGCTGGCCTGGATGATCGAGGTCTGGCGCCGCCATCAGCTGCGCGCCTAGCCCTGCCACATGGGGCCGGGCAGTGGCTTGCGGCCCGTGCCTGCGGGCGCTAAACCCGTCTGCGATCCGAAACCAGGAACATCCCCGGGAGATGCCCATGTCGATCGACACCGAAACCGCGGCCAAGGTCGCGAAACTGGCCCGCATCAAGGTGGAAGACGACGCGCTGCCCGCCCTGGCGGAAGAATTCAACACGATCCTCGGCTTCATCGAACAGCTGAACGAAGTGGACGTGGAGGGCGTGGAGCCCATGACCTCGGTCACGCCCATGCGCCTGAAACGCCGCGAGGACGTGGTGACCGAGGGCGACCAGCAGGACAAGATCCTGGCCAATGCGCCCGACGCCCGCGAAGGCTTCTTCGCCGTGCCCAAGGTGGTCGAGTAAGACCGAAGATCCACGCCCGACCGGAGAGGCGAGACGAGATGACCGAGCTGAACACCCTGACCATTGCCGAGGCCCGCGACGCCCTGAAGAAGGGCGAGGTGACCTCCGCCGCGCTGACCGAGGCCTGCCTGGGCGCCATCGAAGGCGCCGGCGCGCTGAACGCCTTCGTGCACAAGACGCCCGAGATCGCCATGCAGCAGGCCGAGGCCGCCGATGCCCGGTTGAAGGGCGGCGAGGCGCCTGCGCTCTGCGGCATCCCGCTGGGGATCAAGGACCTTTTCTGCACCAAGGGCGTGGCCAGCCAGGCCGCGTCGAACATCCTCGGCGGCTTCAAGCCCGAGTATGAATCCACCGTCACCGGCAACCTCTTTGCCGATGGCGCGGTGATGCTGGGCAAGCTGAACATGGACGAATTCGCCATGGGCAGCTCGAACGAAACTTCTGCCTACGGCAATGCCGTGAACCCCTGGCGCCGCGAGGGTGACGAGACCCCGCTGACCCCCGGCGGCTCTTCGGGGGGGTCTGCCTCGGCCGTGGCTGCGGACCTCTGCCTGGGCGCCACCGGCACCGACACCGGCGGCTCGATCCGCCAGCCCTGCGCCTTCACCGGCACCGTGGGGATCAAGCCGACCTACGGGCGGTGCTCTCGCTGGGGGATCGTGGCCTTCGCCAGCTCCCTGGATCAGGCCGGCCCGATGACCAAGACGGTGCGCGACAGCGCCATCATGCTGCAGTCCATGTGCAGCCATGATCCCAAGGATTCGACCTCGGTCGATTTCCCGGTGCCCGATTTCGAGGCGGCCCTGACCGGCGACATTCGCGGCAAGACTATCGGTATCCCCAGGGAATACCACATGGAGGGTATCCCCGCGGAGATCGAACAGCTGTGGACCCGTGGCAAGGAAATGCTGGCCGATGCCGGCGCCAAGGTCGTGGACATCTCGCTGCCCCATACCAAGTACGCGCTGCCCGCCTACTACGTGATCGCGCCCGCCGAAGCCTCGTCGAACCTGGCGCGCTATGATGGCGTGCGCTACGGCCACCGCGCCACCCTGGCGGCGGGCGACGGCATCACCGAGATGTACGAGAAGACCCGCGCCGAGGGCTTCGGCTCCGAGGTGCAGCGCCGGATCATGGTGGGCACCTACGTGCTGTCCGCCGGTTTCTACGACGCCTACTACAACCGTGCCCGCAAGGTCCGCGCACTGATCAAGCGCGACTTCGACGAAGTGTTTGCCAGCGGTGTCGACGCGATCCTGACCCCGGCCACGCCCTCCGCCGCCTTCGGCCTGGGCGAGATGAAGAGCGCGGATCCGGTGCAGATGTACCTCAACGACGTGTTTACCGTGACGGTGAACCTCGCCGGTCTGCCCGGCGTCTCGGTGCCCGCCGGCGTCGACAAGCAGGGCCTGCCCCTGGGTCTGCAGCTGATAGGCCGCCCCTGGGAAGAGGGCGATCTGCTGAACACCGCCTATGCGCTGGAGCAGGCGGCGGGGTTTGTTTCCAAGCCCGCGAAATGGTGGTAACCCGGCTTCCTAGGCCCTGAAGGGGCCGCGCCGGGTGGCGCGGCGCCCGATCCACCCCGGGGCCGTTCGGGCGGTACGAGAGAGTTTCAGATGCGCGAGATTACCCTGGCCGTGGCCCTTCTGGCCCTTGCTTCCTGCACCCCCGGCGTGCCCGACAGTGCCGCCGGCGTCGGCTTCGGCGACTACCAGAGCTACCAGCAGCAACGCGATGCGGAGCTGCAGTCCTCGACCATCGCTCCGCCGCCCAACGTCTCCTCCGAGACGCTGCCGGGGCAGCAGGACGCCGCGGGCGAGCGCCCGCTTTCGGCGATGAACACCCTGCCTGCCGGGGCCGAGACCACGCCCGCCGGCGCCGGCAACCAGGGCGCCGATAGCGCCGAGGCCATTGCCGCCGACGCCCAGGCGGCGCTGAACGCGGCCACCGCCAATTCCGGCGAAGCGCCGCTGGAGGCCAGCCCCGCGAACCCCGCCCCCGAGGCTGTGAACCCGCTGGGCATCTCCGAGGAGAACGATTTCGGCGCCGTCGATCAGCAACGCTCGATCGAGGAAGACGCGGAGTTCATCCAGGAAAACCGCGCCCGCTACGAACAGATCCAGCCCGAGGCCCTGCCCGAGCGGGCGGATACCGGTCCGAACCTGGCCGCCTATGCCCTGGGAACCACCCATTCCGTGGGCACACCGCTTTACACCCGGATCGGCATTAACGCCGAGGCGCGCTATACCCGCAACTGCGCCAAGTACGCCTCGCCCGATCTGGCCCAGGCCGACTTCCTGTCTAAGGGCGGCCCGCAGCGCGACCGCATGGGGCTCGACCCCGATGGCGATGGTTTCGCCTGCACCTGGGATCCCGCGCCCTTCCGCAAGGCCGCGCAGGGCGCGTCGGAGTGATCGGATGAGCCACTGGCAGGAGGGGGCGGAACCCTACGCCTCCCCCAACCAGAACGACCGCCGCGACGGGCTGAGGCCCTATCTCGTGGTGCTGCATCACACCGCCATGGAGACCGCCGAGGCCGCGCTGGAGCGGTTGGCGGACCCGAGGGCCGAACCGACCCCCGTTTCCGTTCACTATGTCATCTCCGAAGATGGCCGTCTCTGGCAGATGGTGCCGGAGGACCGCCGGGCCTGGCATGCCGGGCTGGGAAGCTGGGGCGGGCTGGATGACGTCAATTCCCGCTCCATCGGGATCGAGCTGGCCAACCCGGCGCCCAACCCCTTCGCCGAACGCCAGATGGCGCGGCTGGAATGGCTGCTGCCGCAGATCCTGCACCGCTGGTCCATTCCGCCCGAAGGGGTGATCGGGCATTCCGACATGGCGCCGACGCGCAAGGCTGATCCGGGGCCGAAGTTCGACTGGCGTCGGTTGGCGCTGCAGGGGCTGTCGATCTGGCCGGACCCGGCGGCTGGCGACGACGCGCCCCTGGCCGAGAGCCTGCCACGGATCGGCTATCCGATGGAGGACCCCGCCGCCGCCTTCGCCGCCTTCCGCATGCGGTTCCGGCCCTGGGCGCGGGGCCCGGAAGATGCTGCGGATCGCAGGGCAGCCGCCAACCTGGCACGCCGCTTTCCCGCCCGGCGGGGACCTGCGGCCTCCTGCTGAGCGGATCGGCCTGACGGCCGATGCCTCCGGCGGGAGTATTTCCGACAAGGTGAAGGGCTGGGACAGCACCCGGTCTGTGTCCCTCCCTCTGTCTGGGACGGGTGCGGACGCAGGAGCCCTCGCGGCGGATGCCTCGCTGGCGCGGTCCCGCCTCTTGACCTTGTCGGAAATACTCCGGGGGGAGGCTCCGGCACGGAGACGGGGGGCAGCGCCCCCTCCCGCCCGTCCGCGTGGAGCGGCGCGCCGAAACACTTGCCTCCTGCCGCCGGGGGGCATAGGGCTTGGCCCATGCGGATGATGTTTCTCGGAGATGTGATGGGGCGCGCCGGGCGTGCCGCCATCACGGAGTGGCTGCCCAAGTTGCGGCAAGCCTGGCGGTTGGACTTCGTCGTGGTCAATGGCGAGAACGCCAGCCACGGCGCGGGGCTGACCGGCGCCCATGCCAAGCTGATCCTGGATGCCGGCGCCGACGTGGTGACCCTGGGCGATCATGCCTTCGACCAGAAGGACATGTTGCAGGCGATCGAGGCGGACAAGCGTATCATCCGGCCCCTGAATTTCGCCAAGGAATGCCCCGGCGTCGGCGCGCGCGTGTTCGACGCGACGAACGGGCGCAAGGTCCTGGTCGCCCAGGTGCTGGGCCAGGTCTTCATGAAACGCCCCTTCGAGGACCCCTTCAGCCAGGTCGATGCCGTGCTGCGCAAGTACCCGATGGGCGGGCTGGTGCAGGCTGCGCTTATCGACGTGCACTGCGAGGCGACCTCGGAGAAGATGGCCATGGGTCACTTCTGCGACGGGCGCGCCTCGATGGTGGTGGGCACCCATACCCATGTGCCCACGGCGGACGCGCAGATCCTGCCCAGGGGCACTGCCTTCCAGTCCGATGCGGGCATGACCGGCGATTACGATTCGGTCATCGGCATGGACAAGGGCGAGCCGATGCGTCGCTTCGTCACCGGCATGTCCAAGGGCCGCTTCACCCCTGCCGAGGGGGCGGCCACCGTCAGCGGTCTCTACGCCGAGACCGATGATCGCACCGGTCGCGCCACCCGGGTCGAGATGGTGCGCCAGGGCGGGCGGCTTTCGGCCTCCGGCCCCGGACCGGTCGAGGCGGGCTGATCCTCATGATGCCTGGTCAAAGGGCAACCGGGCGCCGGACGCCCCGGTGCCGCACGCGCGGCGCTTGCATGCCGCCGGCTGCTGCGCCTAGATCGGCGTCGGGCGAATGCCATCGCTGAGGGAGTGCAGCTAGGATGCTGGCTATCGACATTTCGCAGACCGGCGAAGCGCTGCTGACCCTTGGGGTCGTCGTGGCGATGTTCGTGCTGTTCGTGCGCGAGACCTATCCGACCGAGGTGGTGGCCATCGCCGGCATCTCGCTGATGCTGCTCCTGGGCCTGCTGCCCTATGACCTGGCTCTGCCGGTATTGTCTAATCCGGCGCCCTGGACCATCGCCGCGATGTTCATCGTGATGGGGGCGCTGGTGCGGACCGGCGCGCTGGAGGCCTTCACCCAGACAGCCACGTCCCAGGCCAGCCGCCGGCCGATCCTGGCCCTGGCGATTCTCTTTGCCTTCGTGGCCCTGTCCTCGGCCATCGTGTCCAATACGCCGGTGGTCGTTGTGATGATCCCGGTCTTCGTGCAGATGGCGAAGACGCTCGACATCATGCCTTCCAAGCTCCTGATCCCGCTTAGCTATACCGCCATCATGGGGGGCACGCTGACCCTGATCGGCACCTCGACCAACCTGCTGGTCGATGGCGTGGCGCGCACCCAGGGGCTGGAGCCTTTCGGGATCTTCGAGGTCACACCGATTGGCCTGGTGGTCGTCGGCTGGGGCTGTTTCTACCTGCTGGTGGTCGGGCGCTTCCTGTTGCCGGGGCGCGATTCCATGGCCTCGATGCTGTCGGATCGCTCGAAGATGAAGTTCTTCACCGAGGCGGTGATTCCCCCCGACAGCAACCTCGTCGGGCGCGAGGTGACCGGTGTGCAGCTGTTCAAGCGCGAGGGTGTGCGCCTGATCGACGTGCTGCGCGGCGACGAAAGCCTGCGTCGCAACCTGAAGGGGGTGGAACTGCAGGTCGGTGACCGGGTGGTGCTGCGCAGCCATATCTCCGAACTGCTCAGCCTGCAGCGCGACAAGAGCCTGAAGCGCGTGGATCAGGTCAGCGCGGTGGAGACGACCACCGTCGAGGTGCTGATCACCCCGGGCTGCAAGATGGTGGGCCGGTCTCTGGGCTCGATGCGGCTGCGGCGGCGCTACGGCGTCTATCCTCTGGCGGTGCACCGGCGGAACCAGAACATCGGCCGGCAGCTGCAGCTGGATGAGTTGGTGGTGCGCGTGGGCGATACGCTGCTGCTGGAGGGCGCGCCCGAGGACATCCGCCGCCTGGCGCGCGAGATGGACATGGTCGATGTGGCTACGCCCAGCGAACGCGCCTATCGCCGGTCCCAGGCGCCGATCGCCATCCTGGCGATCCTCGGTATCGTGGGCCTTGCGGGCCTCGGCGTGGCGCCGATCCTGATGCTGTCGGTGATGGCGGTGGCGCTGGTGCTGGTGACCCGCTGCATCGACGCGGACGAGGCCTTCGGCTTCGTCGACGGGCGCCTGCTGGCGCTGATCTTCTCCATGCTGGCCATCGGCGCGGCGCTGGAACACACCGGCGCGGTGGAGTTGATCGTGCGGGCCATCGCGCCGGCGATGTCCGTGCTGCCGCCGGTACTGGTGGTCTGGGCGGTCTACCTGCTGACCTCCGTTCTGACGGAGCTGGTCTCGAATAACGCCGTGGCCGTGGTGATGACGCCGATTGCCGTGGGGCTGGCGCAGGCCATGGGGGTCGACGCCCGGCCGCTGGTCATCGCGGTGATGATCGCCGCCTCGGCCAGTTTCGCCACGCCGATCGGCTACCAGACCAACATGCTGGTCTACGGCCCCGGCGGCTACAAGTTCACCGACTTCATGAAGGTGGGCATCCCGCTGAACCTGTCGATGGGCATCGTGGTCAGCCTGGTCATCCCGTTGCTCTGGCCGCTCTGAGCCGCGAACCATGGGTAACACCGCCGCCGATGGCCCGCGGGGCCCGTGGTATTCTCTTTGCTGGAAATACCGCGGGGGGAGGCTCCGGGACAGAGGCGGGGGAGAGCCCTTCTCGCGTCGGCTTGCCTGTGCGCGCGCGGATCAGCGCGCGGCCAGTGCCCGCCGCACGGTGGCCATGCGTTCGGCATTGGGGGGGTGGCTGCCTAGGAACTTGTCACCCGGATCGGGCAGCCGGTCGAAATAGAGCGCGCCGCGCAGCGGGTCGTACCCCGCCGCGCGGGCGATCTGCGTGCCGAGGTAGTCCGCGTCCAGCTCGAACTGCCGCGAGTAGGAGCGGGCCCCATAGGCTGCGCCCATCTCCGAAGCACGGCGGACCGCCGCCTTGGAGGCCCCGGCCCGCAGGGCGGCATCGGCATAGACCTGAGCCCCCTGGGCGGCGTAGTCGCGCTGGCGTTTCAGGTGATCGAGGATGTGGTGGCTGGCTTCGTGGCTCATCACGAAGGCCAGCTCATCAGGGTTCTGCATGTCCGCGATCAGCGCCAGGGTGAAGATCAGGACCGGCTGGCCATCGGTGTCCAGCGTCTGAAAGGCGTTGGCGGGCATCCGGCCGCGGCTGTCGATGGCGATGCGGAAGGCGCAGCGGTCATCCTCGCGCCGTTCGCGGCACATGCGTTCGGCCACCGGCTCCACCGTTTCAACCACCTCCGCGAACTGGCGCGCCGCCCGGTCGGCCTTCTGGCGCAGCTCGGCGGATTCCTCGGGCGACAGCCGGTTGGCCCCCGTCGGCAGGGCGCAGGCGCCGAGACCGAGCAGCATAAGGACAGCGAGGAAGGAGCGCAGGGCAGTCATGTCAGGGCGGGATCCGGTTCTGGTCTTGTAAGAGTGATAGGGGGGTGGGTTGGTCGCAGGCCGGCCCGGCGGCGGGCATGCTGCGACGGGGCGGCGCGAAACCCATCATATAGACGATGCGCGGGATGAATACAGTCCCGAGAAGGCGGTCTTGCCGGAATCACCCATTTGCGGTTGGCCTGACCGGGGGTAAGGTAAATGCATGTTTACGATTGAGCACGAATTCGACTGCACCGTTGTCACGCTTGTCGACGATGGGCCGGCCCCGCTGCAAGAGGACGTGGCGGTCAACGCCTTTGCCGAGTGCATCACGGTCGAGCAATACGACCCGCGCACGGACGAAGTGGTCCGCGTGACCCTGTCGATGGCACAGTTGCGCGACCTCGGTGCCGCGCTGAACCTGCCCGAGGGCAGCTATACCCTCGCCACGCGGGCGACGCCGGCCGTCGGCTGACGTCCGCCACGGCTCCGGGCGCCGCGTCGCCGGCTAGTCGTCGATGCGGAAAACCTTCTCGCGCGATGTCTGGCCCCGGATCAGCACCAGCCGTGTCTTGGCCAGCCCCAGCGATTTCGCCAAAATCTTGCGCACCGCCTCGTTTGCCTTGCCGTCCTCCGGCACGGCGGTGACATGCACACGCAGCGTGCCGTCCTCGCCTTCCGCGATCCGGTCGCGCGAGGCCTTCGGCGTGACCCGCGTGGCGATCTCCCGGCCCGGGTGGGCGAGGTGCGTCAGATCGGGAAGCTTCGCGGCCATGGGCCTTCCTTTCGGACAGGGGCGGCGGCGCCGGGCCGGCGGGCGGTGCGCCGGGGGACGGCCGGCCCTTGCAACCCGGGCCGCCCCGGATCAGTCTGCGTCCGACGAAAGACACCAGGAGGCGCAAGCATGTCAACCGACCCGACGAACCGGACAGGATTCTACTGGGACGAACGGTGCTTCTGGCATTCGGGGGGAAACTACGCGCTGACCCTGCCCGTGGGCGGCTACGTGCAGCCGCTGGCCGCCGGCGGACTGCCCGAAAGCCCGGAGACCAAGCGCCGGCTGAAGAACCTGCTGGACGTGTCGGGCCTGACCTCGGAGCTGCATGTCTCCTCCGCCCCCGAGGCCAGCCGCGAAGATCTGCTGCGGGTCCATCCCGCAAGCTACCTCGATGAGTTCAAGGCGATGTCGGACGCGGGCGGCGGAGAGCTGGGCCTGCGCACGCCCTTCGGTCGGGGCGGATATGAGATCGCGGCACTGTCGGCCGGGCTGGCGACGACGGCGCTTGCGGACATCATGGCGGGCCGGGTCGACAACGCCTATGCCCTGTCGCGCCCCCCGGGGCACCATTGCCTGCCCGACTGGCCCAACGGGTTCTGTCTGATGGCCAATATCGCCATCGCCGTGGAGGCCGCCAAGGCCCGGGGTGAGGCGCCGCGCGTGGCCGTGCTGGACTGGGACGTGCACCATGGCAACGGCACCGAGCATATCTTCTACGATCGCGACGACGTGCTGACGATCTCGATCCACCAGGAAAACAACTATCCCCTCGACACCGGCGCCCTGGCCGATCGGGGCCGCGACGCGGGCGAGGGGTACAACATCAACATCCCCCTGCCGCCCGGCGTGGGCCATGTCGGCTACCTGGAGGTGCTGGACCGGATCGTCGCGCCGGCGCTGGAGGACTACAAGCCCGACGTCATCATCGTCGCCTGCGGCTTCGACGCCGGGATCTATGATCCCATCGCACGCATGTGCTGCACGATGGAGACCTACGGCGAGATGACCGCCCGGATGAAGTCCCTGGCCGAGCGCCTCTGCGAGGGGCGCCTGCTGATGGTGCACGAGGGCGGCTATTCCGAGGTCTACGTGCCCTTCTGTGGCCACCGCGTGATCGAGGTACTGTCGGGCACGCAGATCCGGGTGGAGGATCCGATGGCCGAAACCGTGCGCATCCGCCAGCCCAACGACGGCTTCAACGCCTATATCTCGGGCGTGATCGGCGAGATCGCGGCGGCGCTCGTTTAGACCCGCATCCGGCCCCGGGCCTTTCGGGTTGAAACCCCTGGGCCCAGGGCCGACATAGCCCCTGACCCGGAACCTTCCATCCGAAGAGAGACCCCATGCCCGAGAGAAACCAGGCGGCGCTGGACTTCCTGCTGACCCGCCGTTCCCGCCCGGCCAAGACCCTGGCGGCCCCCGGCCCCTCGCGCGCGGAGCTGGAGGTCATCCTGACCGCCGCCGCCCGCACCCCCGACCATGGCAAGCTGGAACCCTGGCGGTTCGTCGTGCTGGAAGGCGCGGCCTTCTCGCGGCTGGCCGACCTGGTCCGCACCCGTGGCGCCGCGCTGGAGAAATCCGAGGCCGACATCGCGAAAAGCGTGAAGCAGTTCGACGATGCCGTCGTCTGCCTGGCCGTCGTCTCCAGCCCGAAACCCTCGCCCAAGGTGCCGCAGATCGAACAGGTTTACTCCGCCGGGGCCGTCTGCCTGGCGGCGCTGAACGCAGGTCTCGCCTCGGGCTGGGGCGCCAGCTGGCTGACCGGCTGGCATTGCTTCGACCGTGGCTTCGTCGAGGAGGGCCTGGGGCTCTCGCCCGAGGAAAGCATCGCCGGGCTGATCTTCTACGGCACCGAACAGGTGACGCCGCCCGAGCGTCCGCGCCCTGAGCTGAAGGAGATCACCACATGGATCTCGGACTGATCCTTTCGGGCTTCACCCGGGCGCTCGGCCAGACCGGGGATCCGCGGTTTCGCCGGGTGCTGTTCATCGGCGTCGGGCTGACCATCGTGCTGCTGGCGGGGGCGGCCTGGATCACCTGGTTCGGGATAGGCTGGGCCATCGGGGATGACGCCAGCCTGCCCTGGATCGGCACGGTGCCCTGGCTGAACGACCTGGCCGCTGCCGGTGGGTTGCTGGCGATGATGGTGGTCTCGGTCTTCCTGATGGTGCCGGTGGCCTCGGCCATCACCTCTATGTATCTCGACCAGGTGGCCGAGGCGGTGGAGGACCGGCACTACCCCGAATTGCCGCCGGTGCCCGGCACCAGCTTCGCCGAGGACCTGCGCGACACGCTGGGCTTCCTGGGCGTCATCATCCTGGCGAACCTGGTGGCGCTGGTCTTCTACCTGCTGCTGGCGCCGCTGGCGCCCTTCATCTTCTGGGGGCTGAACGGCTACCTGCTGGGCCGCGAATACTTCACCCTGGCCGCCATGCGACGCCTGGGCCGCGCGGGGGCAGAGGAACTGCGCCGCCGCAACATGGGCACGATCTGGCTGGGGGGGATCCTGATGGCGGTGCCGCTGACCGTGCCGATCCTGAACCTGGTGGTGCCGATCCTGGGGGCCGCGACCTTCACCCATATCTTCCACGGGCTGGCCGCCAAGCGCCGCTAGTTTCATCCGACAGCCCAAAATACTCCCGCCGGAGGCAAGGCGTGCCCGCAGGGCGCGCCTTTTTCATCTGTCGCGCGCTGGTTGGCCCGTGCCGGGCCATGCCTTCGGCGAGAGTATTTCCAGCTGTCGGATGAGCAGGGTCGGGCGCCCGGCGGGGCGCTCAGCCCGCCGTGACCGGGGGCGACATACGGTTGAACCAGTCAAGATCCTCGACGGTGATCCAGCCTGACAGGATGATGCCCGCGATGATGACGAAAAGCACCGTGGCCGCGCCGGTGGTGATCCACAGCTTCGGCTTCAGGTGGTGCACCTCCAGCGAGCCCGACTGGGTGCCGCGCAGCACGCGGCCCATGTCCTGCTGCGTCTTCAGCTTCAGCGGCGCGACGACCAGCAGGGTCATCCACCAGATCACCGCGTAGAGGACGATGCCAGAGGTGATGCCCATCAGACCTGCTCCAGCTCGATCAGGGTGCCGTTGAAATCCTTCGGGTGAAGGAACAGAACCGGTTTGCCATGGGCGCCGATCTTCGGCTCTCCGCCGCCCAGGACGCGGGCGCCCTGGTCCAGCAGCCGGTCGCGGGCCGCCAGGATGTCGTCCACCTCATAGCAGATGTGGTGAATGCCGCCCGCCGGGTTCTTGTCGAGGAAACCCTGGATCGGGCTGCTTTCGCCCAGTGGATAGAGCAGCTCGATCTTGGTGTTGGGCAGGGTGATGAAGACCACGGTGACGCCGTGATCGGGTTCGTCCTGCGGCGCGCCGACCTCGGCGCCCAGGGTCGAGCGGTACTGCTCTGCCGCGGCCTCCAGGTCAGGGACAGCAATGGCGACATGGTTCAGGCGGCCGATCATGGGGGGTCTCCTCTTCCTCACCTGCGCCCTTATCGCCTGTCCGGGGGGCGGCACGCAAGCACGCCAGACAGGTCGCGGCGTCACACCGCAGCGACGCGCGGTGCCGTGGCGACGGCGCGGCGCGTCCCCGTGCGCTTAACTTGGCGTTCACCTTCTCCCGCCTAGCCTGAGGTCAGGCCCTGCCGGCCGCAGGAGGACATCCGATGGACCCGCTTGAGACAATCGCCGCCCCGACCGCCACCCGCCCGATGCTGGGGCTGACCGTGCTGGTGGTCGAGGACAGCCTTTATGCCTCGGAGGCGCTGCGGCTGCTGTGCTTGCGATCCGGTGCCCGGATCCGTCGCGCCGATTGCCTGCGCTCCGCCCGCCGTCACCTGCAGGTCTATCGCCCCTCTGTCGCGGTGGTCGATCTGGGCCTGCCCGACGGCTCGGGGGCCGAGCTGATCGGGGATCTGACCCGTGGCGCCGCACGTCTGGGCGTCGTGGCGGCCATGTCGGGCGATCCGGGGGTGGAGGCAGCGGCGCGTGAGGCCGGCGCGCAGATCTTCTTCGAGAAACCAATGACCAGCCTCGCGGCGTTCCAGCAGGCGATTCTGGCGCAGTTGCCCGAGGAATACCGGAGGTCGGGCCCGCGCCCCCTTTCGGGGGAGCCGATCGAGCCGGACCCGGTCGCCTACAAGGACGATATGGCCCATGCGGCTGAGCTGCTGCAGGAGAATACCGACACGGCGACGCTGGCCTATCTCGGGCAGTTCCTACACGGCGTGGCGCGCTGTGCGGGGGACGAAGAGCTGGAGGCGGCAGCAGATCACCTGTCAGCACGGCTGGCGGAGGACCAACCGCTAGGCTCGGACCTTGGACAGCTGGCGGGGCTTCTGCAGGCTCGGGTCGGGCAACGCATGGCCATCTGACGCCACGTCCATCCGCTGACTTTTCAGCACAGGCCCCGCATGCGGCACGAAGGGCGCAGGCTGACGTGTTGTGACCAGAGACAGTGAGGGAATGTCGGAACGACCGTTTCGGTGACGCCCAGCCGTTGCGCGCGTCTGGCTGAGGGCGGGGGAGCCCGCGGGGCTCCCCCAGCCGATGCCGCCGGGAGGGTAGGCCGCCCTCAGGGAGAGGGGCGACCCCGGAAACATCGGATCGAGGGGCGGACCCCCGTCTGGGGTGCGCCCGGCTTTCATTGGCCATCGTGGCATGGCCGAGCCTTGTGTCCGTGGTCGGGGGCGATGCGGCCTCCCACGGTGGAGGCCGGCGGGCCCTGCCTGACCCGGAGGGCGTGATCGGCGCCCGTTCAGCCTCAGGCGCCTCAGGCGGGTTCCGCCACCTTGTCGACCAGCTTGGCGGTCACTTCGACCAGGCGGGTGGCCTGGTGCGCGACCGCAGCTTTGCCCTTGTCATCGAAGGCGCCGGCCTTGCCGGAATAGCCGTAGGGGTTGCCGCCGGCTTCGACGATGCTGTCGGAGGTGAAGCCCGGCGCCACGATGATGGCGCCCCAGTGCATCACGGTCGGGTAGAAGCTAAGGATCGTGTTCTCCATGCCGCCGTGGTTGTTGCCGGTGGAGGTGGAGGCCGTCACGGTCTTGTTGGCCAGGCCGCCCTGTGCCCAGACACCGCCCAGGGTGTCGATGAAGGCGCGGATCTGCGAGGGCGCGCCGCCGAAGCGGGTCGGGAAGGAGAAGAAATAGCCATCGGCCCATTCCATGTCGGCCGGGGTGGCGACGGGGATGTCCTTGGTGGCTTCGAGGTGCGCCTTCCAGGGCTCCTGCGTGTCGATCACCTCCTGCGGGGCCGTTTCGGCCACGCGCAGCAGGCGGACCTCGGCGCCGGCCTCACGGGCAGCGCGGGCGGCCTCTTCGGCGACGGCGTGGTTGGTGCCATAGGTGGAGTAGTAGATGACGGCGATCTTGGGGGCGCTCATGTCGGGGCTCCTGTTGTTGTCTGTGATGTCTGACCCGTGGTCGGGACAGAGGTGTCTCTTTTGCGACCCAGATAGGGCCGGAACGCCGGGGACAGAATTGCCGCAGGTGCAAAGCCATTGTGCATGGGTGCACGGAGTGAAGCGAGGATTTGCCTGCAAAAGCATCACCGAACGCCGGGATGCGCTGATCCGGGCACCTCGGAAAGGCACCCTGCAGGAATTATAGTCTCTACATCAGTGCGTTACCGGAAGGGTGCGCCGTGGGCCCAGACGGTGAAGGAGAACCGTTCCCCCTCGGTCACCGGGGTCACCCGATGCAGCGCGAAGGAGGGGAACAGCACCGCGGTGCCCGGTTCCAGCGGCGCGGTGGCGAGGTTGGAATTCATCCAGACCTCCAGCGTGCCGCCCTGGTAGGCGCCGGGGTCTGACAGCTGGGTGACCAGCGTCAGCTTACGCCGCGCCGCCAGACGACCCTCACCGATGTCGGAATGCCAGGTGAAATGCCCTTCGCGTTCGGCGCCGTAGCGGGCGATCTGCGGCGATTCGGCGAAATCGGTCAGGTCGAAGTCGAAGACCTCGCGATTGGCGCGGGCGACGAGGGCAATCAGTCGCTCCATCACCCAGTCGGTGTCGGGCAGGTCGTCGAGCCAGACCAGGTCGGCGCGGCGCAGGTTGTGTTCGGTCGTGGCCCGGACGAGACCTGCATCGGCGGCGGGCGCGGCGCGGGCCACCTCGATCAAGTGGCTGCATTCGGCGGGAGAGAAGGCGTCGGGGACGGTATGGAAGGTGATCATCGGCGTCGCGATTGGAAAGGGTGCGCCATCCTGCCCGCAAAGCTGGGATCAGGCTGCGACGTTTCCGACCGATGATATGTCGTTTTCAGGCCGCGAGGATGGCGCCGCGCCTAGCGTTCCGGACCGGCGTCGGCCAGTATCTTGCCGCTGACCGGCGTCCGGACGCGCTGGATCCGGAAGCCGCAGCGTGCCAGGGCGCGTTCGACGCGCTCGACCTTCGCCGGGGTGCTTTCCATCCGGGCGATCCCGGCGCAAAGCTGGGCCGCCAGATAGCCCGTGGCCTTGGCCGGATAACGGCGCCCCTGGTTCTGGATGTAGCGGGTTGCGGTGCGGCGGCGGCCCGTCACCTCATGCAGCCAGTCTTCGCCGTAGTGATCGATGAGGGCCATGGCATCGAGGACATCCTGCCGCGTGAAACGGTCGAGCCCTCGCAGGAAACGAGGCTTGGCGCCGGGGAGTTCTTTCATGCCCACAAACTAGCGGCTGCCGCAGCGGAAGGGTACATGCAATTCACGAATTTCTGTCATGACTGAACATACGTCAACCGACGGAAATGCCGCGGCGCCCAGGGGCCGCATGCCTGCCGGAGCGGTGCCTGTCGCGGGACCTCAGCTCGGGTCGCGCCAGCGGTTCACGATGGGATAGCGCCGGTCCAGCCAAAAGGCCCGGTTGGTCAGCCGCGCCCCGGGTGCGGCCTGGAACCGCTTGTATTCCGACAGGTAGATCAGCCGCTCGACTTTCTTCACGTCATCGCGGTCATATCCGGCGGCCAGACAGTCGGCGACCGAGCGCTCGTCGTCCACCAACATGGTCAGGATCCCGTCCAGCACCGGGTAGTCGGGCAGCGAATCGCTGTCCTTCTGGTCCTCGCGCAGCTCGGCCGAGGGCGGCTTGGTGATGATCCGCTCGGGGATCACCTCGCCTTCGTTGCCCATCATCCAGTCGCGGTGGTTGGCGTTGCGCCAGCGGCAGGTCTCGAAGACGCGCGTCTTGTAGAGATCCTTGATCGGATTGTAGCCGCCGGCCATGTCGCCATAGATCGTGGCATAGCCCACGGCGACCTCGGACTTGTTGCCGGTGGTCAGCAGCATGGCCCCGAACTTGTTCGACAGCGCCATCAGCAGCAGCCCCCGCAGGCGGGACTGGATGTTCTCTTCCGTGAGGTCGGGCTGGGTGCCCTCGAAGAGCGGCGCCAGCGCTTCCGTCACCGCGTCGCGGGGGCCGGAGATCGGCAGGTAGTCGTAGCGGCAGCCAAGCGCCTTGGCGCAGGCCTCGGCGTCCTCCAACGAATGCGCGGAGGTGTATTCGGAGGGCAGCATGACGCAGCGCACGTTGTCGGGGCCCAGGGCATCGGCGGCGATTGTGGCGACCAGGGCCGAATCGATGCCGCCCGAAAGCCCCAGCAGAACCTTCCTGAACCCGGTTTTGCGGCAGTAGTCGCGCAGGGATTCGACCATGACGCGGTAATCCTGCTCCCACTCGTCGGGCATATGGGCCTTTTCGGCCTCGACGATGCGCCAGCCCTCGGTGCCACGCTCCAGCTCGACCATCTGCTGGGCCTCGTCGAAGACCGGCATCTGGAAGACCAGCCCGCCGTGCGGGTTCAACCCGAAGCTGCCGCCGTCGAAGACCTGGTCGTCCTGGCCGCCCACCAGGTTGAGGTAGATCAGCGGCAGGCCGGTTTCGACCACGCGGCCGACCATGTGGTTGTAGCGGGTGTCCATCTTGTGCCGGGCATAGGGGGAGCCATTGGGCACGATCAGGAACTCGGCGCCGGTTTCCTCCAGCGTTTCCGAGACTTCGGGGTGCCAGGCATCCTCGCAGATGGGGAAGCCGACGCGGGCGTTGCCTACGGCCAGCGGGCCGCCCAGGGGGCCGCTGTCGTAGAGGCGCACCTCGTCGAAGACGGTGTCGTTGGGCAGGTTGTGCTTCAGCGCGCTGGAGACGACGCGACCGCCCTTCAGCATGTGGTAGGCGTTGAAAAGCTCGGCCCCTTCGACGTGCGGGCCGCCGATCATCAGCGGCGGGCCATCGGCGCAGCGCTCGGCCAGGGCTGCGACGGCGGCGATGGCGTCGAGGTAGAAGGCCGGCTTCATGATCAGGTCCTGGGTCTGGTAGCCGGTGATGAACATCTCCGGCAGGCAGACCAGGTCGGCGCCGGCATCGCGGCCCCGTTCCCAGGCGGCAAAGGCCAGATCGGCGTTGCCGGAAAGATCGCCCACGGTGGCGTTGAGCTGTGCCAGCCAGATGCGGAACCTGTCTGCCATGTGACCTCCTTGCGGCCGGGGACCGGCGCTGTTCGTCCTGTCTACGTAGTCCGCGGCGATGGCGTGCGCGCGGGTCGGGGCCTGCTTAGCGGCCAGACCCGCCGAGGGGAAGGCGATTTGGCGAAAGGCGTTGCCCCCCATTTCCCTGTCGCATAGGTTTTCGCCAGACCAGCAAGGCCGCCGCACCGACGGAACGGGCCCAGCGAAACGGCGGGTTCAGGGAGAAACCATGACGCAGGTTCTGAAAAGCTTTCTGGTGGCCGGCACGCTCGGCCTGGCGCTGGTGGCGGGCACCGTGGCCGCGCAGGACGACACCGTGCAGACCAAGCAATACGAGGATGGCGGGGTCTACGAAGGCACCTTCCGGGACGGGCTTCAGGACGGCTACGGCACCTACCGGCTGCCCAATGGCTATGAATACACCGGCGAATGGGTGGCGGGCGAGATCCGCGGCCAGGGGCGGGCAGCCTTCCCCAACGGGTCCGTCTACGAGGGCGAGTTCGCCAAGGGCAAGCCGGAGGGATTCGGCAAGATCACCTTCTCCGATGGTGGCACCTATGAAGGCGAATGGGTCGACGGCAAGATCACCGGCGAGGGCATCGCCAACTATGCCAACGGCGTGCGCTACGAGGGCAGTTTCCGCAACGCCATGCACGACGGGCGCGGCCGGATGGAGAACCCCGACGGGTACATCTACGACGGCGACTGGGTCAACGGCGTGAAGGAGGGGATCGGCAAGATCACCTATCCTGACGGCACCACCTACGAAGGCGAGATTCACAACGGCCAGCGCCAGGGCACGGGCACGCTGATCATGGCGGATGGCCTGACCTATGAGGGCGACTGGGAAGACGGCCAGATCCAGGGCACCGGCAAGCTGACCCAGCCCAATGGCGACATCTACGAAGGCACCCTGGTCGCGGGCAAGCGCGAGGGTGAGGGCCGCGTGACCTATGCCAATGGCGATGTTTACGAGGGCAGCTTCGTCGCCGACCAGCGGCAGGGGCAGGGCAGTTTCGTCGGCGCCGACGGCTACCGCTACGAGGGCCAGTGGGAGGCCGGCAAGATCGCCGGCGAAGGGCGCGTGACCTATCCCGACGGGTCCGTCTACGAGGGTCAGTTCAGCGATGATCTGGCTGACGGGCAAGGCAAGATCACCTATCCCGACGGCGCCACCTACGAGGGCGACTGGGTCGGTGGCGTGATCGAGGGCGAGGGCGTGGCGACCTTCCCGTCCGGCCTGACCTATGAGGGCGGCTTCAAGGGCGCGCAGAACCACGGCTATGGCGTGATGCGCGATGCCGACGGCTACGTTTACGAAGGCGAGTGGGCCGAGGGCCAGCGCGAGGGGCAGGGCAAGGCCACCTATCCCGACGGCATGGTCTACGAGGGCGGCTTCCAGGCCGGCCTGCGTCACGGCGAGGGCCGGATCACGATGCCCGACGGCTTCAGCTATGAAGGCGACTGGGTCGAGGGCGAGATGACCGGCGAGGGCGTGGCCACCTACAAGAACGGCGATACCTACCGCGGTTCCTTCGTCGAAGGGCGCCGCCAGGGCGACGGTACCCTGACCTATGCCACCGGCGAGGTCCTGTCGGGGCAATGGGTGAACGGCGTCCTGGAAGAGGGCAGCGCCCAGAGCGCCACGGGCGAGGAAACCGCGATCGAAGATGGTGACACGGCTGAAGAGAGCGCCGACGGTGAGGCTGCCACGACCGACGAGTGACCGGAAGGCGGCCCCGGTCGCTTTACTATCCCTGACGTAGCGCCGGAGCTTGGGACGTCCCACGCCGGGGGCCGACCGCGAGGCGATCACATCTGCTGCGCGGTCGGACGGAACAGGATTTTGTTCACAACGACATTCTCAGGCTGGGAAATCGCCAAGGCCAGCATCTGCGTGCTGTCGGCGGGAATGCCCGGCTGGTCGACCAAATCCTGGCGCGCATCGCGCATCTCGTCCCCGGGGATCGAGTTGGCCCGTTTGGACGTCACGGTGCCGGGCGACAGGACGCCGACGCGAATGTTGTGGCCCGGCAGTTCATGGCGCAGCCTTTCGGAGATCGCCTTCACCGCATGTTTCGTGTGCCTCGACCGCATGGCCCTGCGCGGGTGCAGGAGGCCGGGGTGAGAACCGGGGCGATCCTTGCGCGTTGGTGCGCCCTGCGGCATTGGCAGGCCGGAAAGGAAACGCCCCGGCGCGGGGATCGCGGCCGGGGCGTTTCAGGTCGTTTGGTGGATGCCGCGCGCGCCGCGGCGCGCGATCGGATCAGAGCTGTTCCATGACCTCGTCGGAGGCCTCGAAGTTGGCCGTCACGCGCTGGACGTCGTCGTCGTCTTCCAGCGCATCAATCAGCTTCATCAGCTTCTGCATGTTTTCCAGATCCATCTCGGTCGTGGTCGTCGGCTTCCAGATCAGCTTGGTCGATTCGCTTTCGCCCAGCTGTTTCTCCAGCGCGGTGGCCACGTCGTTCAGGTCGGTGTCGGCGCAGTAGATCACGTGGCCGTCTTCCGAGCTTTCCACGTCCTCGGCGCCGGCCTCGATGGCGGCCATCATCACGGTGTCGGCGTCACCCACGGAGGCGGGGTAGACCACCTCGCCCTTGCGGTCGAACATGAAGCCGACGGAGCCCGTCTCGCCCAGGTTGCCACCGTTCTTGGAGAAGGTGGAACGCACGTTCGAAGCGGTCCGGTTGCGGTTGTCGGTCATCGCCTCGACGATGATCGCAACGCCGTTGGGGCCATAGCCCTCGTAGCGGATCTCTTCGTAGTCGTCGCCGTCCCCCGCCTGGGACTTCTTGATGGCGCGGTCGATCACGTCCTTGGGGACGGAGCTCGACTTCGCTTCCTTCACCGCCAGGCGCAGGCGCGGGTTCTTGTCGGGATCGGGGTCGCCCATCTTGGCGGCCACGGTGATCTCTTTCGAGAGTTTCGAGAAAAGCTTCGAACGGGCGGCGTCCTGCCGGCCCTTGCGATGCTGAATGTTCGCCCATTTTGAATGGCCGGCCATCGGTGCCTCCAGTCGCGTCTGAATTCGGTCGCGTCTCTATACGCGAGAGGGGGGCGGCGCTGCAAGGTGGTGGCCGCACTGCGCTCCGAAGGCGCCTGTATGCGTCGGCGCTGGGGGCGATCCTGCCGGAGAGCCCCCACGGCGAGGGCTGCAGCTTCCCCCGGTCCCGGTCGGATGAACCCCTGTTCCCCGACCTGCGCTGTGACCGACGGGGCGGGCCGCGGTACGGACGGCGGCAAGGACCCGCGCAATTCGCGTGACCTTCCTCTCGCGCGCGCTATTGTCGCGTCATGACGACCGACCAGATGATCCTCTTCGCCCTTTTCCTTGCCGTCTTCGCCCTGCTGCTGTGGGGACGGTTCCGCTATGATGTCATTGCCTTCTCGGCGCTGATGGTGGGGGCCGCGACCGGCGTGGTGCCCTATGAGGAGGTCTTCTCGGGCTTCGGTCACGAGGCGACGCTGATCGTGGCGCTGGTGCTGGTGGTGTCGGCCGGGCTGGTGCGCTCGGGCGCGGTGCACCTGATCACCCGCACGCTGGTGGACAGCTCGCGCAACCTGGGGGGCCATATCACCCTGATGGGCGGGATCGGTGGGGTGCTCTCGGCCTTTATGAACAACGTGGCGGCGCTGGCCCTGCTGATGCCGGTCGACATACAGACCGCGCGCAAGGCGGGGCGGGGTCCGGGCCTGACGCTGATGCCCCTGAGCTTCGCCACTATCCTCGGCGGCATGGCCACGCTGATCGGCACGCCACCCAACATCATCATCGCGGGCATCCGCTCGGACAGCCTGGGTGAAAGCTTCTCCATGTTCGACTTCGCCCCGGTGGGCGGGCTGACGGCGCTTGCGGGGCTGGCCTTCGTGGCCCTGGTCGGCTGGCGCCTGATCCCCAAGCCCGAAGACGGGCCGATGACCGAAAAGGAACTGGCGCAATATGTGGCCGAGCTGACCGTGCCAGCGGACAGCAAGTGGATCGGCCGCCGCGTGTCGGAGACCTATGACGATGCGGAAAAGGCAGACGTGGCGGTGCTGGGCCTGATCCGGGGCGGCCAGCGCCTTTACGGGCGGTCGCGCAACGTCATTCTGGAGGCCGGTGATGCGCTGGTCCTCGAAGGGCTGCCCGAGGCGCTGGACGAGTTCCGCACCGCGCTGAACCTGGCCATTGCGGACGGCCAGCGCGAGGAACTGCTGAAGGCCAGCGGCGACGGCCTGGACGTGCTGGAGGTCGTGGTGCCGCGCGATGCGGCCATTGCCGGCAAGACCGCCATGGCCGTGGGCCTGTCCTGGCGGCACCGGGCGGTGCTGATGGGCATTTCGCGCCAGGGGCGGCAGATCACCCGACAGGTGCGCCGCACGCAGATCCAGCCGGGCGACCAACTGCTGCTGCTGGTGCCCAAGGATACCGGTGGCCAGGTGGCCGATGCCATCGGCGCGCTGACCCTCGCCGACCGGGGCCTGGCGGTGACAGAGAACACCAAGACCTGGGCCGCCATCGGCCTCTTTGCCGGGGCCGTGGCCGCGGCCAGCTTCGGGCTGGTGCACCTGCCCATTGCGCTTGGCTTCGTTGTCATCGGCTACCTGCTGATGCGGATCGTGCCGCTGCAGGAGCTTTACGATCATATCGAATGGCCCGTCGTGGTCCTGCTGGGTTCGATGATCCCGCTGGGGGCGGCGCTGGAAAGCTCCGGCGGGACGGAACTGATCGCCAACGGCCTTGTCGATCTGACCCAGGGCTGGCCCGCCTGGGCGGTGCTGACGGCGCTGATGGTGGTGACGATGACCCTGTCGGACGTGCTGAACAACACGGCCACGGCCATCGTCGCGGCGCCTATCGGGATCTCCATGGCGCAGACCTATGGCGTCTCGCCCGATCCCTTCCTGATGGCGGTGGCCGTCGCCGCCTCCTCGGCCTTCCTGACCCCCATCGGGCACAAGAACAACACGCTGATCCTCGGCCCCGGCGGCTATCGCTTCGGCGACTACTGGCGCATGGGCCTGCCGCTGGAGATCCTGGTGGTCGCCGTGTCGATCCCGCTGATCTTGGTCTTCTGGCCGCTCTGATCCCGCACCCTGTCCGGACCCCTGGTCGTCCCGTTGAGGGCGGCTTTCGGCCTATGCGCCTTGGCGTCATTTGATTGCCATTGTCAACTTGATCGAGATCAAGGAGCCGCGCCCCGGGTGAGTCTAGAACCTTCTGGAGCCCGGGGCACACCGGGACGGACAAGGACCGGAGATCGGCGCGATGAAACCCATGGGATCCCTGACGGAGCATTACTGGCTTGTCCAGCGAATGGCCAAGGCCCTAGGCTGTGACACCGCGCAGGCAGTGGAAGAGGGGCGTCTGGACCCACAGGAGTGGGCCGAGATGGTGACCCGCTGCCGCGGCTGCCAGGTGACCTGCGCCTGCCGCGACTGGCTGGCGCGCGCCGAACTGGAAGAGGCCCCCCGGGCCGAGGCCATCGGCGGTTGCGAGAATGCCCTGGTCTTTGCCGAACTTTGACGACGCGAACGGAACAGGACTGGACAGGCCGCAGCGGCCAGGATCCGAAGGAGACGCAAGATGGGTTTTTTCAGCAAGCTTGACAAGCACGCCGACCTGATGGGCGGCATGGCCGACCGCGTCGGCCTGGATATGGCCGAGAAGATGGTCGACGAGTCCGTCGCCAACGGCTACCGCGCCGCGATCATCCGCTGCGCCACCTGCCGCGAAGCGGGCGCCTGCGCCCAGTGGCAGGCCGAACATGCGACGGCCGAGCACACCCCGGCCTACTGCCGCAATGCCGGCTGGTTCGAGGCGCTGGTCACGAAGTGAGTTTTCCCGGGCGCGCGATCGTGCCCGGACCAGGATCCCGATTGCATGGTTCTTTGGGGAAGGAGCCATCGGGGATCGCCGCAGCGGGTTCGGTCCGCTGTCACGGCCGCAGGAGGGCGCGGCTTTGACAGGGTCATGGCGACCGGACACCCGCGGCGCAGGCGCCGGCGCGAGGGCCTCCTCTCGCGCCGGCGTTTTCTTTTTGTTGTCCGGCTGAACCAGCCGCCCGCGCGGCGCGTAGTCCCTGCATGACCGACGACACCTCCCCCCGCCTGATCCTGGTTCTGGGCGACCAGCTGACACCCGATCTGTCGGCCCTGCGAGGCGCGGACCCCTCCCGCGACCGCGTGGTCATGGCCGAGGTCTCTGACGAGACAGGCTATGTCCCCCATCACCCCAAGAAGATCGCCCTGGTGCTGTCGGCCATGCGCCACTTCGCCGAAGAACTGCGCGGGCAGGGTTGGGATGTGGCCTATACCCGGCTGGACGACCCCGAAAACGCCGGCAGCATCGGGGGCGAGCTGCTGCGCCGGGCGGAGGAGATGGGCACGTCACATGTCATCGCCACCGAGCCCGGCGAATGGCGCCTGATCGAGGCGCTGCGCGAGCTGCCGCTGGACCTGGAACTGCGCGAGGATGACCGTTTCCTCGCCAGCCATGCCCGTTTCGACGCCTGGGCCGAGGGGCGCAAGTCCCTGCGGATGGAGTATTTCTATCGCGAGATGCGGCGTGAGACCGGCTACCTGATGGAGGGCGACCAGCCCGCGGGCGGGCAGTGGAACTTCGACGGTGACAACCGCCAGCCCCCGCCCCGGGAGGGCGCGGACCTCTTCCGCTCCGACCCGATGTCCTTCACCCCCGACGAGATCACCGAGGAGGTGCTGGCCCTGGTCGCGGACCGCTTCGGTGATAATTTCGGCGACCTGCACCCCTTCGATCTGCCGGTGACCCGCGCCCAGGCGCGCCGCGCGCTGACCCATTTCATCCAGACCCGCCTGGCCGATTTCGGTCCCTATCAGGATGCCATGCTGCTTGACGATCCCTACCTGAACCACGCCCTGATCTCGCCCGCGCTGAACATCGGGCTGCTGGACCCGCGAGAGGTCTGCGACGCGGTGCAGACGGCATGGGAGGCGGGCGAGGTGCCTATCAGCTCGGCCGAGGGCTTCATCCGCCAGGTGATCGGCTGGCGCGAATACGTGCGCGGGATCTACTTCCGCGAAGGCCCCGGTTATCCGCGCCGTAACGCCCTGAACCACCAGCGCGCGCTGCCGCCGCTCTACTGGGGCGCGCAGACGAAGATGGCCTGCCTCGGCGCGGCGGTGGATCAGACGAAACGGCTGGGCTACGCGCATCACATCCAGCGGCTGATGGTCACCGGCAACTTCGCCCTGCTGGCCGGGATCGACCCGGCGGAGGTGCACGAATGGTATTTGTCGGTCTACGTCGACGCCTTCGAATGGGTCGAGGCGCCCAACACGCTTGGCATGAGCCAGTTCGCCGATGGCGGCGTCATCGCCTCGAAACCCTATGTCTCCTCAGCCAACTACATCGCGAAGATGTCGGACTACTGCAGCGGCTGCGCCTATTCGGCGACGGTGAAGCAGGGGGAGGGCGCCTGTCCCTTCAACCTGCTCTACTGGCATTTCCTGACGCGCCACCGCGCGCGGTTCGAGGGCAATCACCGTATGGGGCGGATCTACAGCACTTGGGACCGGATGGATGACAAGAAGCGCGAGGCGATCCTGAGCGAGGCCGAGGATTTCCTGTCACGGCTGTCGGGAGGCGAGGAAGTCTGACGGGGATGTGCCCCGTCGCCGTATGGCGACACGTGGAGGGCAGCGGGCGCTGGCCGCCGCTGTTGGACCGCGGCGGCCAGCAAGCCGACGGGGCTCAGCTGCGCAGGCGCTTGCCCCAGAGGTCGTATTCGCTGGCCTCGTCCACCTCGACCGTGACCAGGTCGCCCGGTTTCAGATCCTCGAAATCCTCGTCGATGAAGAGGTTGCCGTCGATCTCCGGCGCATCGGCCCAGGACCGGCAGGTGGCGCCATCCTCGTCGATCTCGTCCACGATGACCTGGCAGGTGCGGCCGACCTTGGCCTGCAGCTTTGCCTCTGAAATCGCCTGAGCCTTTTCCATGAAGCGGTCCCAGCGGTCCTGCTTTACCTCGTCCGGCACATGGTCGGGCAGGTCGTTCGACCGCGCCCCCTCGACGTTCTCGTACTGGAAGCAGCCGACGCGGTCGAGTTGCGCCTCGTCCATCCAGTCCAGCAGGTACTGGAATTCTTCCTCTGTCTCGCCGGGGTAGCCCACGATGAACGTCGAGCGGATGGTGATGTCGGGGCACATGGCACGCCAGGCCGCGATCTCGTCGAGCGTCTTCGCGCTGGCCGCGGGCCGGGCCATGCGTTTCAGAACGTCCGGGTGGGCATGCTGGAAGGGAATGTCGAGGTAGGGCAGGATGCCGCTGTCGGGATCGGCCATCAGCGGGATCAGTTCGCGCACCGCCGGATAGGGGTAGACGTAGTGCAGCCGCACCCAGGCGCCGAGCTTGCCCAGCTCGCGCGCCAGGTCGGTGATGTGGCTGCGCACCTCGCCGTCCTTCCAGGGATGCGCTGAATACTTGCGGTCCACCCCATAGGCGGAGGTGTCCTGGCTGATCACCAGCAGTTCCTTCACGCCTGCCTCGACCAGCTTCTCGGCTTCGCGCAGCACCGCATGGGCGGGCCGCGAGGCCAGGCGACCGCGCATGTCGGGGATGATGCAGAACTTGCACTTGTGGTTACAGCCCTCGGAGATCTTCAGATAGCTGTAGTGGCGCGGCGTCAGCGAAACGCCCGAGGCTGGCAGCAGATCGACGAAGGGATCGGGGCTGGGCGGCACGGCCTGGTGCACGGCGTCCAGCACCTGCTCGTACTGGTGCGGGCCGGTGACGGCCAGGACCTTGGGGTGGGTGCCGGTGATATACTCGGGCTCCGCGCCCAGGCAGCCGGTCACGATGACCCGGCCATTTTCCTTCAGCGCCTCGCCGATGGCCTCCAGGCTCTCGGCCTTGGCACTGTCCAGGAACCCGCAGGTGTTGACGATCACCGCGTCCGCGCCCGCGTAATCGGGCGAGATCGCGTAGCCCTCGGCGCGCAGCCGGGTCAGGATGCGTTCGCTGTCCACCAGCGCCTTCGGGCAGCCGAGGGAGACCATGCCCAGCGAGGGCTGGCCGGGGCGCGAGGGCCCGTCGCCCAGGCGGGCGGCAGGAGCTAGATCGGGGCGGAGATCGGGCGGGTTCTGCATTTGCCCGCATATAGGCGAGCGCAGGCGCCGTGGAAAGCCCCGCGGCACGCGGCGAGCCATTTGCCCCCGGCAGCTTTGTTGCTATCGTTATCATTAACCAATTGGATCAAGGGGATCGGGCATGCGGTGGATTCTGCGCATTCTGGGCGCGCTGGTGCTGGCGGTGGTGCTTCTGGCCGGGGCGCTGCTGTTGCTGCCCGGTGAAAAGATCGCGGGCATCGCCGCGGACCGGATCGAGGAGATCACCGGGCGGCAGCTGACCATCGCGGGCGAGACACGGCTGAGCTACTACCCCGTGCTGGGCGTTCGCACCGGCCCTGTCAGCCTGTCCAACGCCTCCTGGTCGAACCGCGGCCCGATGTTCGAGGCCGAGAGCCTGCAGATCGGCGTCGACCTGATGGCGCTTCTGGGCGGGGACGTGCGTATTACCGAGCTGGACGCCGAGGCGCCCGCGATCTTGCTGGAACGCAACGCCGAGGGCGCGGTGAACTGGGACCTGCTGCCGGAGGGCGCGGCCAGCGGCGCGGGTGCCCCGGCCACGGCGGAGGAGGCGCGGCAGATCACCCTCGACCGGCTGTTCATCCGCAATGCCTCGATCCGCTACATCGATGCCGCGATGGACAGCGACCAGCGGCTGGAGGGGCTGGAGCTGACCCTGTCACTGCCCGACGCCAGCGGCCCGGCCGACATCACCCTGGGCCTCGACCTGCCCGGTGGGCGGATCACCGGCGAAGGGCGGGTGGCCCGCGCCCGGACCTTCCTCGACGGCGGCGTGTCGGACCTGTCCCTGGCCTTCTCCGCGCCCGGCGGCACCGCCCGCTTCGAGGGGCGCGGCGGCATCGCCCCCGAGGCGGACGGCCACCTCGTGCTGTCGGTCAGCGACGCCGGGCAGCTGTTCTCGGTGCTCGGCGAGCAGGCATCGCTGCCGGGCGCGCTGAACGGCGACCTGGGCTTCGACGGTCAGGTCACGCTGACGGCCGACGGCGCCGTGTCGCTGCGCGATGGCACCCTGCGCGGTGCCGGCAACGCGGCGGCGGTAGAGGCTGACATCCGGCCCGGGGCGGTCACCCGCATCACCGCCCAGGTGGTCGCCGAGACCCTGGATCTGACGGCCTTCACCGGCAGCAAAGGCGGCGGCAGCGGCAGGTCCGGGGGCGGCCCTTCGGGCTGGTCCAGCGCGCCCGTCGATGTCTCGGCGCTGAACCTGGTGGAGGGGGACATCGTCCTCAGCGCCGGGACGGTGGACCTGGGTGTGACCCGGCTGACGCAGCTGCGCAGCCGCGTCACCGTCGACCGGGCCCGCGCCGTGGCAACGATCAACCAGATGGGTGTTTTCGGTGGCGGCGTCACCGGTCAGCTGGTGGCCAACAACCGCTCGGGCCTGTCGATCGGGGGCGACCTCAGCGCGGCGGGGGTGGATCTGAACCGGATGCTGGACGAACTGGCCGGCATCGACCGTTTCACCGGCAGCGCCGATGCAGCGCTGAATTTCCTGGCCGTGGGCAACTCGGTGCAGGCCTGGATGTCGTCGCTGTCCGGCTCTGGTAGCCTGTCCACCGGGCGCGGCACCATTTCGGGGATCGACCTGGACCGGGTGCTGCGCTCGGGCGATGTCTCGGGCGGCACTACGATCTTCGACGCGACCGAGGCGAGTTTCTCCATCGCCGACGGCGTGTTGTCCAACGACGACCTAGAAATGCGCCTGGCGTCGATCACCGCCACCGGCGAGGGCACGGTGGACATGGGCCAGCAGCGGCTGAACTACCTCTTCACCCCCGTGGCGCTGAAGGATGACGAGGGGCGCGGCATCGCCATTCCCGTGCGCATCCGCGGCCCCTGGGCCTCGCCGCAGATCCTGCCGGACTTGGAACGTGCAATTCAGCTGAACTCGGATCTGGATGCGGAGCAGATCGAGGAAACCGCGAAGGACCGTGTCCGGGCTGAGGTCGAGGGCGCCCTGGGCGTCACCCGCGAAGAGGGCGAAAGCGACGAGGAGCTGCTGCGCCGCGGCCTCGAGAACAAGCTGCAGGATGAGCTGCGCAACCTCTTCAAATAGGGATCGGGGCGGGCGATCAGACCTCCGCGCGCGGCCCGATCCAGATATTTGTTGGCCCGAAATATCCCGGGGCAGTCGCCCGCAGGGCGGCGGGGGCAGAGCCCCCTTACCCCTTCATTTGCCGCGCTCCGGCGGCGGGGACAGGGCCCTCAATCCGCAAGCCATCCACGCAATGAAAAAGGCCCCCGAGGGGGCCTTTTCAAATCTTCGGTCCGCCCGCGCCTCAGCGTTTGCGGTCGCGGCGCGAGGACATGGGCTGGAACGCCACGCCCACATGGGCCTCGCAATAGGGTTTGCCGGCCTGGGCGGGCAGGCCGCAGAACCAGAAATCCTCGGTCGCCGGGTCGCCCACGGGCCATTTGCAGGTCTTCTCGGTCAGCTCCATTAGGGTCAGGCGCTTGGCCTTCTTCTCGATCTCGCTGACCTTGGCCAGGGCCTCGGGGCTGATCTCGTTGGCGGAGGGCTGCGGCGGCAGGGGCTGGCCCGCCGGAATGATCGCCTTGCGCGCCGGGCTGGGCGCGGGCGCGGCAGGGGCTGCCGCCGCCGCGGCGGACGGTTCGGGCTCCGGCTTCGGCTCGGGGGCCGGGGCCGCCTCGCGTTTCGGCGCGGGCTTGGCCTTCGCCTCGGGCTTGGCCGCCGGGGCGGCCTGGGCGCTGGCGCCCCCTCCGCCCGAGCGGTTCGACAGGCCCAGCCGGTGCACCTTGCCGATCACCGCGTTACGGGTCACGCCGCCCAGTTCCTTCGCGATCTGGCTCGCGGACTGGCCTTCTGCCCACATTTTTTTCAGCAGCTCGACGCGTTCATCGGTCCAGGACATTCGCCTCTCCATCTTCCCACAAGGCCGCTGCCCGCGGTCACGGGGGGCGGGGCCGCCTGCCATCGCAGGGGCCCCGCCCGAAAACTCAGCCTACTATACTAATCATGAGACGCGGAGTTACAAGGTATCATTGCCCTTGCCGCCCCCCGCCCCGGCTATCCAATGCCGGTCGCCGGGCCTCAGAGGCCCAGGCACCAGCGCATCACGGCCTTCTGGGCATGCAGCCGGTTCTCCGCCTCGTCGAAGATCACCGATTGCGGCCCGTCCATCACCGAGGAGGTCACCTCTTCGCCCCGGTGGGCCGGCAGGCAGTGCATGAACAGCGCCTGGTCCCCAGCCTGGGCCATCAGCGCGTCGTTCACCTGGTAGGGACGCAGCATGTTGTGGCGCCGCTCGCGGGTGCTCTGCGCGTCATGCATCGACACCCAGGTGTCGGTGACCACCAGGTCGGCGCCCTCGACGGCGCGGGCGGGATCACGTTCGATCACCACCTCGGCGCCCTTGTCGCGGGCAAATCCCACGGCCTTGGGGTCGGGATCCAGCTGCATCGGGCCGGTGAAGGTCAGGTTGAACCCCATCTGGCCCGCCGCATGCAGCATCGAGGCGCAGACGTTGTTGCCGTCCCCGACCCAGACCACCTTCTTGCCCGCCATGGACCCGCGATGCTCCTCGAAGGTCAGCATGTCGGCCATGATCTGGCAGGGGTGGCTTTCGTTGGTCAGCCCGTTGATCACCGGCACGGAGGCATATTCGGCCAGCTCGTGCAGGATAGTCTCCTCGTTCGTGCGGATCATGATCATGTCGACATAGCGCGACAGCACGCGGGCGGTGTCGGCGATGCTCTCGCCGTGACCCAGCTGCATCTCGCCGCCCGACAGCACCATGGACTGACCGCCCAGCTGACGCACCCCCATGTCGAAGCTGACGCGGGTCCGGGTCGAGGGCTTCTCGAAGATCAGCGCGACCATGCGGCCCGCCAGAGGTTGTTCGTCGTCCGGGGTGCCCTTTGGGCGACTGTTGCGGGCCACCTTCATGGCGCGGGCCTCGTCCAGCATGGACCGCAGGTCGTCGGGATCGGTGGTGTGGATGTCCAGGAAGTGCTTCATCGTCTCTCTCTCAAGGCGGGCGCCGGCGGCAGGCGGGATCGTCCCGCCCGCGCCAGCCCCGCTCGGGGGCGTCAGCCCGCTTTCGTCTCGCTCAGCGCCGCCTTGGCGGCCCGGTCCAGCCGGTCCATGGCCTCGGCGATTTCCTCGTCGGCGATGGTCAGCGGCGGCAGCAGGCGCACCACGTCGTCGGCGGCGGGCACAGTCAGCAGCTCCTGCGCATAGCCGGCCTTCACCACGTCGGCGCAGGGGATCTTGCACTTCAGCCCCAGCATCAGGCCCAGGCCGCGCACTTCTTCGAAGACCTCCGGGTTATCCGCGACCAGCCCCTCCAGCTTCTGCCGGAAGAGACCCGCCTTGCGCCGCACCTCCTCCAGGAAGGCCGGATCGGCGATCTTCTTGAGCACGGCATTGCCCACGGCGCAGCCCAGCGGGTTGCCCCCGTAGGTCGAGCCATGGGAGCCCGCGACCATGCCGGAGGCCGCTTCCTCGGTGGCCAGCACGGCCCCCAGGGGGAAGCCGCCGCCGATGCCCTTGGCGACCATCATGATGTCCGGGGTGATGCCGGCGTATTCATGGGCAAAGAGGTGGCCGGTGCGGCCCACGCCACATTGCACCTCATCAAGGATCAGCAGGCAGCCCTTGTCGTCGCACAGCTTCCGCAGCGCCTTCAGGTCCGCGTCGGGCAGGGGGCGGATGCCGCCTTCGCCCTGCACCGGCTCGATGATGATCGCCGCAGTCGTGTCGCTGACCATCTCGGCCAGCGCGTCCCAGTCGCCCCATTTCGCCTGTTTGAACCCGGGCAGCAGCGGGCCGAAGCCCTTGGCCATCTTCTCGGTCGGCACGGCGGCAATGGCGGCGGAAGACCGGCCATGGAAGGCGCCGTCGAAGGCGATGATCTCGACCTTGTCGGGCTGGCCCTTCTCGTACCAATACTTGCGGGCCATCTTCACCGCCAGTTCCATCGCCTCGGTGCCCGAGTTGGTGAAGAAGGCGGTGTCGGCGAAGGTCGCATCGACCAGCCGCCTGGCCAGTTCTTCCTGCTGCGGGATCTCGTAGAGATTCGACAGATGCCAAAGCTTGCTGCCCTGCTCGGTCAGCGCTGCCACCAGGTCGGGGTGCGCATGGCCCAGGGCGTTCACCGCGATGCCGGCACCCAGGTCGAGGAATCGGCGCCCGTCCTCCTCGATCAGCCAGGAGCCTTCGCCGTGGGTGAAATGTAGCGGCGCGCGATTGTAGGTCGGCAGAACGGGAGGGATCATCGGATGTCCTTCGCAATACGGGAGGCCCTGAATGAGCATGCAGGCTCGGGCCAAGTCAAGTTTTCGCAGGGGTGAAAAAGGCGCCGCGACATTTTGGGCGCAGGATCGGTGGCAGCAACCGCTCTTCCTCGGGGAAGGCGGGTCCTCAGGCGCGTCGGCGTCGGCGGATATCTGCGGTCATCACGATCATGGGGGATCGCATAGCGCCTCGCGCGGCGCTTGCAAAGGGAAAACGTGGGGAAACAGAGACAGGTGCGGCGCCGGTGGCGCCCGGGGAAGCCTCCGGCGGGAGTACTTATGGCTTTCGGATCACAAGGGCGGGGCGCTCCAAGGCCCCCTGGCTCCCCGACTGAAAAGGAGGTTGCCTGGCTGGTGGGGCGCGACCTGCGCCGCTCCTGAGGTCTTGCTCTCATCCGACAGCTAAAAATACTCTGGGGGAGACGCGCGGCACGCGCGGCGGGGGCAAAGCCCCCTCGCCGGGGCCGCCCAAACGAAAACGGCCCCACCAGGTGGCAGGGCCGTTTGAATTTCCGAAGATCGAAGGGATCAGGCCTCGGCGGTCTGAGCTTTCAGGATCTCTTTCTTCACCTTCAGCGCGGCGTCGGACAGCTCGGTGTCCTTGGCCTTGGCCAGGAACTTGTCCAGGCCACCGCGGTGGTCCACGGAACGCAGAGCCGAAGCGGAGATGCGCAGTTTCACGTTACGGCCCAGGGTTTCCGAACGCAGCGAAACGTCGTTCAGGTTGGGCAGGAAACGGCGGCGGGTCTTGTTGTTGGCGTGGCTGACATTGTTGCCAGTCATCGGGCCTTTACCGGTCAGTTCGCAGCGGCGCGACATGGGCTATCCTCGTCTGGTCTGAAGGGCAGTTCGCGCCCCGATCAAATGAAAAGGCACCGCCCGAGCGGCGCCCTGAATCTCGTTGCGCGTCATTACGACTCTGTCGGGAGGAGGTCAAGTGTTTCGGACTCATGACAGTGACGGAGCCGCGGTGAAGCGGATTGCGGGCCGTATAGATCGGATTTCCCCGAAGGGCCAGAGGGGGCGGGCCTGCGGTGCGCTGTCACGTCCGGCGTTTCACCCGCAGTGTCGGATCGGCCTCGCGCGGGTCCTCGGGCCAGGGGTGTTTCGGATAGCGGCCGCGCATGTCCTTGCGCACATCCGCATAGGAATTGGTCCAGAAACCGGGAATGTCGCGGGTGACCTGCACCGGGCGGCCCGCAGGAGACAGCAGGGTGACCACCAGCGGGCGGCCCGCGACGGTGGGGTGGCGGGTCTGGCCGAACATCTCCTGCAGGCGCAGGGAAATGCCCGGGTCCTCGCCGGAGTAGTCGATGGCGATCTCGCGCCCGAGCGGCGTGGTGAATCGCGCCGGCGCCTCGCGGTCCAGCCGTTGCTGCTCGTCCCAGCTGAGCCGGGCGCGCAGGGCGGGCAGCAGGTCGAATCGCTTCCAGTCGTCGAGACTGCGCACGCCGATCAGATGTGGCAGCAGCCAGTCCTCCGCCGTGTCCATCAGCGCTGCGTCCGAGAAATCGGGAAAGTCGTTCCCCATGAGGCGCGCGCGCGCCAGGAAGAGGCGCGCGGGTTCGGAGGGGAAGAAGCCCAGGTCTCGCACGCCGTCGAGCATGGCTCGCGCCACGTCCTGCGGGTCGGCCTCCTTCCAGGCGCGATCCGAAAGCGCGATGGCGCCCAGCCGGTCCTGCACCCGCGCTTCGACCCGGCGGTGGCGGCGCGACCAGCGGCAGAGGTGCACCTCCTCGATCTGGTCCGGGAAAAGCGCGCGCAGTTCGGCCTCGCCGATCTGCACCGCCTGGCGGATGCGGGCCTCGCGCGGGTCGCCGTCTGTGTCGGTGACGACGATCAGCCGGGCGCCGGCCAGCGGGTCCTCGGGCGGCAGGGCCGCGCCCTTGCCGCCGGACAGGAGGTAGCGGGGTGCCTCGCCGGTGCGGCGCAACCCGATGCGGTCGGGATAGGCGAGCGCGGCCATCTCTTCGGGCGCCAGTCCGGCCTCGGGGCCCGCGCCGCGCGACAGCCGCTTGGCTTCCTGCCGGATGCGGGAAAGGGCGACCGTATCGGCGCGGGCCTCACGCTCGCCCTTCAGTGCCTTCAGCCGCAGGTGCAGATCCACCGGCGCGCCGCGGGCCATCGGGTCGCGGTCGGCCAGCAGCGCGGCCAGGGGCGCCGCCGAAGGCCCGGCGAGCGCCAGCATATGGGCCAGCCGGGGGTGCAGGGGCAGCCCGGCCAGGGTGCGTCCGTGTTCGGTGATGCCGTGGGTGTCCAGCGCGCCCAGCATCGTCAGTAGCGCCTGCGCCTCGGCATAGGTGCCTTCGGGCGGGGGCGTCAGGAAGGCCAGTTGCTCCGGCCCCGCGCCCCAGAGCGCCAGTTCCAGTGCCAGGCCCGAAAGGTCCGCAGCCTCGATCTCCGCCGGGGGATAGGCGGGCAGGGCCCCTTCCTCGCCCTTCGTCCAGGCGCGGTAGCAGCGGCCCGGGGCGACCCGCCCCGCGCGGCCCGCGCGCTGGTCGGCCTCGGCGCGGCTGACCTTCTCGGTCACCAGTCGCGACATGCCCGAGCCGGGATCGAAACGCGCCCGGCGTGACAGGCCCGCATCCACCACCGCACGCACGTCGGGGATGGTCAGCGAGGTTTCCGCGATCGAGGTCGCCAAGACCACGTTGCGCCCCTCGCGGGCGGACTCCAACGCCGCGCGCTGGTCGGCGAATTTCATCGCGCCATAGAGGGGGCGGATGTGGCAGCCGACGGGCAGGCGGCCGGTCAGCGCCTGCTCGACCCGGGCGATTTCCCCGGCGCCGGGCAGGAAGACCAGCACGCCCGCATCGGTGTCCGCCACGGCGCGTTCCACCAGGGCGGCCACGTCGGCCCAGGTCTCGCGGCCCTTGCGCAGGGGACGGTCGGCATGGACCAGATCCACCGGGAAGGCGCGCCCTTCGGAGGTCACGACCGGCGCGTCCTCCATCAGCGCCGCCACTGGTCCTGCGTCCAGCGTCGCCGACATAGCCACCAGGATCAGGTCATCGCGCAGGGCGCCCGCGATTTCCAGGCAGAGCGCCAGGCCGAGATCCGCGTTGAGCGAGCGTTCGTGAAATTCGTCGAAGATCACCGCGCCGATGCCGGTCAGTTCCGGGTCGGACTGGATCATGCGGGTCAGGATGCCTTCTGTGACTACCTCGATCCGGGTGCCTCGGCCCACCTTGGCCTCGCCGCGCACGCGGTAGCCCACGGTCTCGCCCGCTCGTTCGCCCAGGGTCTGGGCCATGCGTTCGGCGGCTGCGCGGGCGGCCAGGCGGCGGGGTTCCAGCATCAGGATGCGCCCCGGGATCAGCCCGGCCTCCAACATGGCCAGCGGCACCCGGGTGGTCTTGCCCGCGCCCGGCGGCGCCTGCAGCACGGCACGGCCGCGCGCGCGCAGGGCGGCGATGAGGTCTGGCAGGGCGGCGTCGATGGGCAGGGCGGTATTGGGCGTCATGGCGTCCTTATGCGATGCGCGCGCGGGGGCCGTCCACTCCCTGCGGTGCGCGTGCGCGCGCCCCGTGTCGCACTGGACGGCGCGCGGTGCGAGGCGCTACACCCGGTGGGAACCAGATCCGGGGGAGCCTGATGGACATCGACACGTTGGCCGAGAAGATCCTGGCGGGGGACCGGCGCGCCCTGTCGCGGGCGATCACCCTGGTGGAAAGTGCGCGCGAAGACCACCGCGCCCAGGCCGCGCAACTGTTGCAGCGGCTGGCGGGATCAGGGCGCCAGGCTCTGCGCATCGGGCTGTCGGGCACGCCCGGCGTCGGCAAGTCGACCTTCATCGAGAGCTTCGGCATGATGCTGACCCGGCAGGGCCTGCGCGTGGCGGTGCTGGCCGTCGATCCCTCTTCGGCGCGGACCGGCGGGTCGATCCTGGGCGACAAGACGCGGATGCCCGAACTGGCGCGCGCGCCCCAGGCCTATATCCGCCCCTCGCCCAGCCAGACCCACCTGGGCGGCATCGCGCGCCGATCGCGCGAGGCGGTCGCGCTTTGCGAGGCGGCGGGGTTCGACGTGGTGCTGGTGGAGACCGTGGGCGTGGGCCAGTCGGAAACCGTGGTGGCCGAGATCTCGGACCTTTTCCTGCTGCTTCTGGCGCCGGCGGGCGGCGACGAGTTGCAGGGGGTGAAGCGCGGCATTATGGAGATGGCCGACATGATCCTGGTGAACAAGGCCGATGGCGATCTGAAACCTACGGCCACCCGCACCTGCGCTGACTACGCCGGTGCCCTGCGGCTGCTGCGCAAGCGGCCACAGGACCCGGAGGGCTTCCCCAAGGCGATGACCGTTTCGGCGCTGGAAAAGGACGGGCTGGAAAAAGCCTGGGAGGAGATGACCACCCTGGCTGACTGGCGCCGCGCCGAGGGGCATTTTGACCGCGCCCGCGCCGCCCAAGCGCGGTTCTGGTTCCGCGAGGACGTGAAACAGGCTCTTCTGGCGGAGCTGGAGCGTGGCCCGGTGAAGGCGAAGATGGCCGAGTTGAGCGATGCGGTGGCAGCCGGAGAGACCACCCCGACGCTTGCGGCCGAGCAGATGCTGGCGGCGCTGCGGACCGGGTGAACCGACAGGCTGGAGGAAGCGGGTCGCCGTCGCCCTCGACGGTCTCGGAAGGCTGAGGGCAGCGGGGGGGCTGCCCCGCCGCGTCTGCAAAGCGACACCCCCCGGGATATTTTGGGCACAGAGACACCTGAAGGGGCGCCTTGGACGGCGTGCTGTCTGAGGGCGGTGATGTGCTGCGGTTTGCGGGGCAGGCTCAGTGCCCGGACAGCAGCTCTGCCACCCAGAGCGGGACGACCTCGGTCGCGCGGCCCAGCCGGGCCTCGGCGAAATTGCTGTGCACGGAGGAGGCCTCCAGGTTCAGTTCGACCGAATGCGCTCCGGCGATGTCGGCGATCTGCACGAAGCCGGCGGCGGGGTAGACCTCACCGGAGGTGCCAATGGCGGCGAAGAGGGTGCAGTCCTTGAGGTGCGCCATGATCTCGTCCATGTGGTAGGGCACCTCGCCGAACCAGACGATGTCGGGACGCCCGGCGGGGCGGTCGCAGGCGGGGCAGGGTTCCTTCACCTGCATCTCCATCGGGGCCGGCCAGCGGTGTCCGCAGGCGGCGCAGAGGGCCGAGGCCAGCTCTCCATGCATGTGCAACACGTCCCGTGCTCCGCCGGCCTCGTGCAGGGCGTCGACGTTCTGGGTGACCAGTACGACCTCTCCGGGATAGTCCCGTTGTAGACGGCCCAGGGCCTCATGCGCGGCGTTGGGGCGGGCTTCGGCGGCGGCGGCGCGGCGGGCATTGTAGAACCGCTGCACCAGGGCGGGGTCGCGGGCGAACCCTTCCGGCGTGGCCACATCCTCGATCCGGTGCTGTTCCCACAGGCCGCCCGCGTCGCGGAACGTGCCCAGGCCGCTCTCGGCGGAGATGCCGGCGCCGGTCAGGATCACGATTTTCTCCATTCCGCCTTTTCCTTCGCTTTTCCGGGTTCTAGCTTCATCCGGGAAGATAGCAGGGAGCGCCCCCGTGACCACCACCTCGATCCTTTTCGTCTGTCTCGGCAATATCTGCCGTTCCCCCTCGGCCGAGGCCGTGATGCGGGATCGCGCCCCAGCGTTGGAACTGGACAGCGCCGGCACCGGCGGCTGGCACGCGGGGGAGCCGCCCTACGGCCCCATGCAGGCCGCGGCGCGGGCGCGGGGCTACGACATGTCCGCGCTGCGCGCGCGGCAGTTCCGGGTGGAGGATTTCGATGCCTTCGACCTGATCCTAGCGATGGATGGGCAGAACCTGGCGGACATTGAACGGCAAAGACCGGCGGGCAATGCCACGCCGGTCCGCCTGTTTACCGATTACCTGCCCGCAGGCAGCGCCTTTGCCGGCGCCGATGAGGTGCCCGACCCCTATTATACCCGCGATTTCGACGGGGCGCTGGCTCTGATCGAGGACTGCGCCGACGGTGTGTTGAGAGAGGTGGCCGGGGGCTGATCCGGCCACCTCTCTCCAGGCTGTGCGTCGCCTCGGTGACCTGCGGGTCCGGGTGACCCCCGGCCAGACCTGGCGGTCGGTCCGCGAAGCGCCGACGCGCTGGCCGACCGGGAGCCCCCACCCCGGTCATCCCGTATCAGCGGGCCAGGTGCCAGGTGCCGCCCACGCCGTCGCCCTTGGTGTCGCCGGCTTTGGAATCGCCGGCCCAGTAGTAGAGGGGCTGACCGTCCAGCGCCCATTGCAGGGTGCCGTCACGGCGGGTGACGAGGGTGAAATCCCCCTCGGCGGAGGCATTGCCGGAGGCCATCAGCGGCGGCCAGGACTTGGCGCAGCCGCCGTAGCAGTTGGAGGTGCCGGGGCGGTCCTTGTCGAAGTCATAGAGGGACATGCCGTCCTGATCGGCCAGGTAGCCCGCCGTGGTCATTTGCAGGCCCGCGGGGCCGGATGCGACGAGGCTCAGGGCCGCTGCCGCGGCAGTCATTGCGAAATTCATGGTTCACGCTCCGTAAGAGTTTGTCGGAATAGGTTGTCCGGCGGGGCCGGGAAAATGCTCTTTGCCACGTCCGGCTGGGGCGCCGGTCGCGATGCGGGCTGTGTGAGGCGCAACCGTTGTGGCCAGCGTTGTCATCAGCGAGGAATTGGCCGGGGTGAAGCGTTGAATTCGGGGCGTTGCGCCCTTTGCCGCGGCGGCTTGTCGTCGGGGGCGGCTGAGGCTATCCTTGAAGGCGGTCGGCAGTTCCCAAGGCCCGCTGCGCCCTTCGGGGCATGCTAAACCTGCCTCGACAGTTTCGATTTCCCGACATCACGCTCGACGCGTGCCTGTCGTGACCCGGCGGCCCGCGACGATTTCGGCACGCGATCAGGAGCCATCATGTCGAGACCCCATATCCCCCTGTCGATCCAGGACCTGTCCACCTTTTCCCGCGCGTTGGCGCGTCAGCTGTCGGCCGGTGCAGATGCCGGTCAGGTGCCGTCGCACCTGGCGCTGATGAACATGCTGGCCCGCGCCGGCGGCTATCGCAATTTCCAGCACCTGCGCGCCGTGCAGGCCGCCGAAGGCCGGCTGGCCCGCCCGCCGGAGCCCGAGGCGCCGGTCGATCTGCGCCTGGTGGAGAAGGCCCTGCCGCATTTCGACGACCAGGGGCGTCTGCTGCGCTGGCCCGGGCGGCGTCAGGTGCGCAGCCTCTGCCTGCAGGTGCTCTGGGCGCGACTGCCCGCCGGTCAGGCAATGACCGAGGCCGAGGTCAACGCCCTGCTGGGACCGGCCCATGCCTTCGGTGACGTGGCGCAGCTGCGCCGTTCGCTGGTGGAGGACGGGCGGCTGACCCGCCGCCGTGACGGGTCGGACTATCGCCGCGCGGGCGGGGCGCCCAGCCCGGAGGGCCGCGCGCTGATCCGGCTGGTGGAGGCGCGCCGCAGGACCGACGCCTGAGGCCGCCCGAGGTGGACAGCAAAAAGGCGCGGCCCGGGGGGCTGCGCCTGATGCTGTTGTCGTGCTGTGGCCTGGGCGCCCTCAGGAGGCGGCGCATTGCTCCTGCGCGACGGCGCCGAAGTAGGAGTATTTCTCCCAGAACTGCTCATCCGAGCGCGAGCTGGACATCTTCACCTCCTGGGCCATGTCCGGTTTCTTGAAGAAACGGGCCGCCTGGCGCTGATCGCGGTTGCTGAGGACCATATCGGCGACCTGCTGGATGCAGCCGCAGAGCGCGGGGCTGGCGGCGCGGCTGTCGGAGGCCAGACAGGCGCGGGTGATCGGCCCGGCCTGGGCCGTGCTGCCCAGCATCATCATGGTGGTCACTGCGGTTGCGGCCAGGGCCGCCCGGTAAGAACATTTCATATCGTTACTGCCTTCGCTGTCCCCCGGCCCGGGGGTTCGTCCGCCCGTGGTCCGGTGTTCCGTCACTGCCTTGCGACCCCACGGCGCTTCGCCTGTCCGGAGAGTCGGTTCCGAGACCTTGGCAAAAATCGCCTTGATCGACAACAGAGTCGCGGTGGCCCGCTGAGAGGGGGAGAGAACCTCGGCGGAAATCCGCACCGCTTTGACCAGGTAAACAAGGGAAATCACTTGCCTCTCTGTCCGGTCGTGACCTGACCGGGGGCGAAGGCACAGGGGCGGACCTGCTTGGGGCGCGAGGCGCAGTGACGGACAGGGGCAGGGGCACGGGTCCTGAGCGAAGGCGGCCCCGAAGACACCCGGCCCGCCTCGGCGGCGGACCGGGGCAGGCGATCAGCTTTCGCTCTGGCTGTACCAGCCGCCCATGACCACGTCGGTCTCGGCGCCGGCCTCGGACAGGAGCGAGGTGAACAGCTCCGGGTCGGAGCCGCGGAAGTGATAGGGGTAGACCACCTTGGGCGCCATTTCGGCAACGCCGCTTGCGGCCTGATCCTCGGTCATCGTGTAGGGCAGGTTGAAGGGCACGAAGGCGATGTCGATGTCTTCCTGCGCACGGAACTCCGGCGTGTCCTCGGTGTCGCCGGCGATGTAGATCCGCAGCCCGTCGACCGACAGGACGTAGCCGTTGTCGCGGCCCTCGGGGTGGTACTGCAGGCGATCCTCGGTGGTGTTGTAGGCCGGCACCGCATCGACCGCATAGCCCAGGATCTCGCCGCTTCCACCATTGGCCAGGGGCGCGTTGCCCTCGGCCAGTTCGGGCGCCAGCATCTCGGCCACGGCGGGGTTGGTGATCATCTGCAGGCTGCCGCCCGCACGGTCGGCCAGGGCCGACAGGGTGTCGGGGTCGTAGTGATCGCCGTGTTCATGGGTGATCAGCACCGCATCGGGATCGGGCAGCGCGTCGTAGGCGGCGGCCCCGCCCACCGGGTCGACGTAGATCACGCCGACCGGCGTCACCAGGACGAAGCTGGCATGGGCAACCGGGTGGATTGAGATCTGGCCGCCGTCGGTGTCGTAGACATCGCCGGTCAAGTCCTGGGCCATGGCGGCGAAGGGGCGGATCAGGGTGACGCCGGCCGTCGCGGCCAGGGCGGTGGTCATCAGGTGTCTGCGGGTCAGCATGGGTCTCTCTCCCTTGGATGGCCAACGGGACCTCATGGCCCCTTGGCTGGGAGACTAGGCCGAAAGCCCCGCGCGTCACGTCACGATGCCGTCAAGGGAGGTCCCGCCCGGGGACGCGGGGAGCAGACGGGGCAGATGCGGGGAGGCCGGCCCTCGCGGACCGGCCTCCTCCTTCCGGCTGGACTGACTGTCGCAACGCCCTGCCGGATCTCGATGGATGTCGCCTTACGGCAGCGCGTCCTGTTTCGGGCGCGGGGTATCGGCGGTTTCCGCCGGCAGCACCGGCAGGGTGATCTCCGGCATCTCGCCGGTCAGGCTGTCGAGGAAGGCCACGATCGAGGTCGCATCCTCGTCCGACAGCTCCTCGCCCAGCTGGCTTTCGGCCATGATCTGCACCGCCACCTTCAGGTCCCAGACCTTACCGGAGTGGAAGTAGGGCGCGGTCAACGACACGTTGCGCAGGGGCGCGGCGCGGAAGACATATTCGTCGTCCACCGTCTCGGTCACGGCGAAGCGGCCCTTGTCGCCTTCGGGCAGCACGTCGGCACCGGGTTTCTCGATCAGGCCGAAGGGATAGTACCCGTGCCCGCCCACGTTCACGCCCGAGTGGCAGGAGACGCAGCCCAGGTCGAGGAACAGCCCCAGCCCTTCCCTGGCCTTTGCCGTCAGCGCGGTGTCATCGCCGTTCAACCAGCTGTCGAAGGGCGCCGGTGTCAGCAGCGTGGCCTCGAAGGCCTCGATGGCCTTGGCCATGTTGTCGAAGTTGGTGGGGGCGTCCTCGCCCGGGAAGGCCGTTTCGAAGAGCGACACGTACTGCGGCATCGAGTTCAACATGACCTCGACGTTTTCCGGCGTGTTGGCCATCTCGACGCCCGCCTGCACCGGGCCCTTGGCCTGGGCCTTCAGGTCCTCGGCGCGCCCGTCCCAGAACTGCGCCTCGTTCAGCACGGCGTTCAGCACCGTGGGCGCATTGCGCGGGCCCTTCTGCCAGCCGTGGCCGACGGAGGTTTCCAGGTTGTCGTCCCCGCCGGTGGTCAGGTTGTGACAGGAATAGCAGGAAAAGACGCCCGACAGCGAAACGCGCGGGTCGAAGAAAAGCATCTTGCCCAGTTCGATCTTCTCATCCGTCACGGGGTTGTCGGCGACGGCCGGGATGGTCGAGGGCAGGGGTTGGAACATGTCCGTCGCATAGTCGCGCAGATCATCGGCTGCGGCGCTCGTGGCGAGGGCCGTACTGGCTAAGAGAAGAATGGTCAGGCTACGCATCATCGTCTCCGTTTCTCTGGGAAGTTCGCGCTGACCCAAGCTGTCGGAGAATCGTCATCGGGGGTTTGATCTCGGTCAAACTCGGGGCGATTCTTTTGAATTATTCTAAATTGAAGTGTTTCAGATATCTCTTTGCAGATCTGGCGGTTACGGGTCTGCGCTTTGCAACCGGGGCGCGGCCTGGCGCCCCGGTGCGCGGGATCAGACCTGCGCCGCCCCCGATTGTGGCGCCGCGCTGTCGCGGCGTTCGCGGTCCAGCAGGTAGAAGGAGGCGGCGACGATCAGCGCCGACCCGGTCCACATGCTGCCTGGCGGCACGAAGCCGAAGATCAGCACGCCCAAGGCCACGTTCAGCGGCAGTTTCACGTGGTCGAAGGGCTGCAGGAAGCCCGCGTCGGCCAGGGAGTAGGCGCGCGCGATCGCATACTGTGCCGCCGCCGTCAGCAACCCGGCCAGCACCAACAGCGAAAGCGCCCCCGCAGGCGGCAGCAGCGCGCCCAGCCCGGCGCCCGAGGGCAGCGCCAGCACGGCCAGCACCGCGTTGGCCGGGGTCAGCAGCATCAGCAGATGCAGGGTCAGGCTCTCGGGGGCCTCGGTCGCCGTCATCCGCTTGGTCAGCAGGGAGGTCCCGGCCCAGAGAGCGGCGGCCCCCACGGGCATCAGGGCGGCCCAGCTGAAGGCCTCCGACCAGGGCGCCAGCAGGATCATCCCGCCGGCCAGCCCGCCCAGCACCGCCAGCCAGCGGCGCGGTGGGGTTTCCTCATGCAGCAGCAGCGCGGCGCCCAGGGTGACGAAGAAGGGCGACAGCAGGATCAGCGCCGAGGCCTGCCAGATCGGCACGAAAGCCAGCGACGCCACCCAGAGCTGCACGCCCGCCACGGCGCAGCCAGCGCGCGCCAGGTGCAGCCAGGGCTGCCGCATCGCCCAGGCGGCGCGGTCGCGCGACAGGGCCCAGGGCAGGGCCAGCAGGGTGGCCGTCAGGTATTGCCAAAAGGCGATGGTGGGCCCGGCGAGGCCCAGCCCCATGGCGATATGCTGGGTGAGGGTGTTGTAGAGGGCGAAGATCGCGCCGGCGGCGATCATCATCACGGCGCCGCGCGCCGGGTGGTGGTGAGTCATGCGGTGTCCTTTCCAAACGCATAACCCAAGGCAGTCGGGGACAGCGCCCGCTGCCACGCCCCTCTGGGCGCGGTGCGGGAGATATCCCGTTCTCTTCCATCCGGACTTTAACCGTCGGCCCCGGAGTTCCACCGGATCTGCTGTCCCTTCCGATTGCGAAAGGCGCTCGCGGGCTGTCACCGCCGGTGGGGAATTGCACCCCGCCCTGAGAACAAGCGACCTTGCTGGCCGCCGGGGGAAATTATGAGGGGCCGTGGGGGAGTGCAAGGGGTGGTGGTGCGGGGAAGGCTGTGCAGGGATGCGGGGGAGGGGGCGCCGGAGGAGGGGGCTCTGCCCCCGTCGCCCGGCGGGCGACTCCCCCGGGATACTTCGGGCCAATAAATGGGGTGGGGAAGGGGACAGGTGGCTCTAGGGGGTGTGAGAGGTGTGAGGGGGGATGTATCTTTTCGTTCTACTGTCTCGCCCGGCGGCACGCCGGGCCGCGCCCGACCCTCCCCCCGGGAGGGCGCATTGGAGATGTTTTGATTAGCTTGCGCGACGAGGCTGCTTTCGGGCGCCGCGTTTGGCGTTGGCGTGTCAAAGCGCCCACCCAAGGTCGGGCGCTGCCCTTCGCGCCTCAGAGTACGCCGAAGAGTTTGAGGCCGATTTCGACGAGCCTGGTGACGATCTGCGGGCCTCCGAGAATAGTGAAGAGGGCGCAGCCCTCGAGGGCGAGCCGGATCGTCTTGTTGGTCTTGCTGTCGAAAAGCGAGGCGCCCTTGTCCGGCAGCTTGTCCATAATGACTTTCATCCACGACACGCGGTGGAAGACCCGCATCGATTCATCCACGCCCGGCAGGGGTGGCGCGCCTGTGGGCAGGGGCGTGGTCGCGTCGTTGATCAGTTGCGGGATGTCGCGGGCGAAATCCTCCGCCATTTCGCCTTCGCTCAGCGCCAACAGCACCGGCTCGGCTGACTCGAGAACCTCCAGATCCGCCCGGTCCATCTCACGCAGCCTTTGCTGCGCAATACGTTGGCGGTTCTCGGCGATCTCGGGATGCTGCGCACGGATCGCCAGGGCGCCTTCTTCGACCGCCTCCAGCAGGGCGAGGTTGTCTTCGGTCTCGGCCAACTCCTGCGTTTCGCGGATCTCGCGCCGCAGGCTGATGGCGACCGAGGTGTAATCCAGCTCGATCCGCTGCGGATCGTTGCCATAGCGTTGGTGGGTGCGCCGCAGGGTCCGCACCGCCCGCATGTCCTCGCGCAGTCCGTTCTGGCCCTGAAGGGCATCCTCCAGCGCATCCTCGGTCTGGGCCAGCAGGGCGGAGATCAGGGGCGCGTTTTCCAGCGGGCGCGGGGTGACGGAGAAGGTGCCGGTTTCGGGGTCGAGCGTGACCTCTTCGGCCAGATGGGTGGTGCGGGCGAGATAGGCGGCCTCGATCTTGGCGATCTGCTCGGCCACGGCTTCGGGGCCCTGCTGCCAGATTGCGTCGGGGATCAGGGCGACCTCGCGCTGGAGGTCCCAGGGCAGGGGATCGCCTGCCATGGCGCGTTCGTACCAGCGGGACCAGAAGGACCAGGGGCCGCCGGCGGTAGGGAGCCAGCTAGATCCAGGCATGTCGCGAATTGATGCAAATGTCTGTTCCAGAATTTTGGGAATAGCAATCGGAGTAACTGTGCCGAAACGGCCATCTTGAAGCGAAGTGATGTCCTTTGTGATCTCTTGGAATAGTTCTTGTGCTGAAGCTTCTGGGAGTTCTTGCGAAAGATCTCCATGGACCGATCGGTAGTCAATTGCGACTATGCGAGCGGATTTGATGGCGAGCTGTATGCCTTCCATAGTCTCGAGTGCAAAGGACGAATTTACGAGAGTTCTAGTTGTGCAAAGAGCGGTGTTTGCTGCGGTTTCAACAGCTAGTCGGGCTGGCTCACCTACTGCTTGTTGTATGTCACTAGCCGTGAAGATGTTATTTTGAGCGGGCCTCGGGGCCTGAGCCTCTGTGTTCGGCGAAGATGAAATCATCGCGCGAAGCGCGAGCAAGGTGATACGCTGTTCTTCATCTACATTGCTTGCTCTAGGGCTAACGGCGAAGACTAGCGGCAGCACCCGCATAGCGGCTCTATGGGCAATCGCCGCGCAAACCTCCCGCGACTGCCCCGCCAGCCACGCACTGAACTGCTCTTCGTTCTCTACCGCCATAGTCTGACTGTCTCCGCCTCTGCACGCACCCTAGCGAAACCGCCCGCTCGCTCAACCCTGCCTGCACCCCGCGCCTCCGCCCACCCACGCCCCGCTCAATCCCCCGGACCAACCGCCGAGCACGTCGGACCGGCGCGCGCGCCCGGCGCTCCGCCTGTTCGCGCCTCGATGGATCCACTGGATCCATCGCCAGCTGCGCTGGACCGGCGCAACCCATGGGCTCCGCCCGCGCGCGCCTCGATTGATCCCCCCGATCAATCGCCAGCTTCGCTGGACCGGCGCGCGCCCCCTTGCCAACTGCCCCTTTCCCCCTCATATGCTGCCGATCATGATCGATCTCGCGCATATCCGTAACTTCTCCATCGTCGCCCATATCGACCACGGGAAATCCACCCTGGCCGACCGGCTGATCCAGTCCACCAACACCGTCTCGGAACGCGAGATGAAGGAGCAGCTGCTCGACGCGATGGACATCGAGCGGGAACGCGGGATCACCATCAAGGCGAACACCGTCCGGATCGAGTATATCGCCGACAACGGCGAGCTCTATATCCTCAACCTGATCGACACCCCCGGTCACGTCGACTTCGCCTATGAGGTCAGCCGGTCCATGCACGCCGTCGAAGGCTCGCTGCTGGTCGTGGACAGCACCCAGGGCGTCGAGGCGCAGACGCTGGCCAATGTCTATCAGGCCATCGACGCGGACCATGAAATCGTCCCCGTTCTGAACAAGATCGACCTGCCCGCCTCCGAGCCCGAGCGCGTGGCCGAGCAGATCGAGGACGTGATCGGCATCGACGCCAGCGACGCCCTGCTGGTTTCGGCCAAGTCGGGGATCGGCATCAAGGAAACGCTGGAAGCGATCATCGCGCGCCTGCCCCCGCCGCAGGGCGACGCGGATGCGCCGCTGAAGGCCATGCTGGTGGACAGCTGGTACGACCCCTACCTGGGCGTTGTCGTGCTGGTGCGCATCATGGACGGCAAGCTGAAGAAGAACGACCGGGTGAAGTTCATGAAGAACGGCACCGTGCACCAGGTCGACCGCATCGGCGTGTTCCGCCCGGCGATGCAGAACGTGGATGAGCTGGGCCCGGGCGAGATCGGTTTCATCACCGCCTCGATCAAGCAGGTGCGCGACACCAAGGTCGGCGACACGATCACTCATGAGAAGAAGGGCTGTGAAACCGCGCTGCCCGGCTTCAAGCCGTCGATCCCGGTGGTCTTCTGCGGTCTTTTCCCGGTCGATTCGGCCGAGTTCGAGGACCTGCGCGACGCCATCGAGAAGCTGGCGCTGAACGATGCCTCCTTCAGCTACGAAATGGAAACCTCCGCGGCCCTCGGCTTCGGCTTCCGCTGCGGCTTCCTCGGCCTGCTGCACCTGGAGGTCATCCGCGACCGGCTGGAACGCGAGTACAATATCGAGCTGATCACCACGGCGCCCTCGGTGGTCTATCACGTCCACATGAAGGACGGCACGATGGAGGAGTTGCACAACCCCGCCGACATGCCCGACCTGACCTATGTCGATCATATCGAGGAGCCGCGCATCAAGGCCACCATCATGGTGCCCGACGAATACCTGGGCGACGTGCTGAAGCTGTGCCAGGACCGTCGCGGCATCCAGATGGAGCTGACCTACGCCGGCACCCGCCCGCTGGTGGTCTATGACCTGCCGCTGAACGAGGTGGTCTTCGACTTCTACGACCGGCTGAAGTCGGTCACCAAGGGCTATGCCTCCTTCGACTACCAGATGATCGGCTACCGCCAGGACAACCTGGTGAAGATGCAGATCCTGGTGAACGACGAACCCGTCGATGCGCTGTCGATGATGGTCCACCGCGACCGCGCCGAGATGCGTGGCCGGGCCATGTGCGAGAAGCTGAAGGATCTGATCCCGCGCCACATGTTCAAGATCCCGATCCAGGCGGCCATTGGCGGCAAGGTGATCGCGCGGGAAACCCTGTCGGCGATGCGCAAGGACGTGACGGCCAAGTGCTACGGTGGTGACGCGACGCGGAAGCGGAAGCTCCTGGACAAGCAGAAGGCCGGCAAGAAGAAGATGCGCCAGTTCGGCAAGGTGGAGATCCCGCAGGAAGCCTTCATCTCGGCGCTGAAGATGGACAATTGAGGAAAGCCCGGGCCAGCGCCCGGGTTTTTCTTTGGGTCGGTTGCCGTCACGGCCCGCCGCCCGGCGGCCCAGCCTGGCCGCAGGAGGGGGGGCGGGCCGATGCCGGGAGGGCCCGCGTATCGGCCGGGCCTGAGCCGGCCTGAGCCATCAAGCTCCCCGGCCCCTCCTGTTCCCCATACATTCCCTCTGGGACCTGGCCGGCCCAGTCCGCCTCGACCCATCCCTGTCGCACTTCGCGGTGGAAGGATGAGAATTCCCAATCCGCCGCCCGGGCGCAGAGGCCGTGCTGCACCGGATCCGCCCAACAGTAGTGCAGATGGGCGCGATAATCGCGGGCGTCGCGGATGGGATGCTGCCAGTAGCCGCGTTTCCAGATGCCCAACTGCCCCCGGCGGCGTTTGCCGGGGCTTCGCGGCACGCGGGCCGCGACACGGCGGCTGAACTCGGCCTTGATGGCCTGCCAGCGGACGGCGCAGTCGGAATCATCCGGCGGCAGGGTCCAGAGGCAGTGCAGGTGGTCGGGCAGGACGACGAAGGCGTCAATGTGGAAGGGGCGGCGCAGGCGTTCGACCATCACCGCTTCGCGCAGGGCGGCCACCTCGCGCCGCAGCAGGTCGGAGGTGGTGTCGCGCAGGCGGACGGTGAAGAAGATGGGGGCGCCGGGCGCGCGGGGGCGAAGGTAGCGGGACATCCCCGGATCCTTGCGCAGGCTTGGTTAAGGAACGGTGGAGGCGTCAGAAGGGCGGGACTGGTGGGACGTCACCTTTTCTCGCTCAGGACGGGCCGCGTCCGGAGACCCGTCACGAAAAAAGGCCGATCCCGAGGGGCCGGCCTTCGCGTTTCCTGCTCCGCAGCTGCGGCGGTGGTCAGGTCCCTTACATCCCGGTCTGGCTCCGGTTCGCCTCGCCTTCGATCGCGGCGCCTGCGGTTTGCAGGTCACGGCCCGCACCCTTGACGGTTTCGCAGGCGGTCAGGGCCGTCAGCGCGGCCAGGCAGAATGCAAGTCTGATCATGATGTTCCTCGGCATGATATGGATCCCGTCGGGATCCTAGGCGGAGCGTCGGGGCGCGTCCAGCGTCATGCACGAGACAGGCCGGCCGGAGCGATATACCCCGCCCGGCCTGCGCGCAGAGGCTTACATCTGCGACTGGGTTTCCCGGGCTTCACCCTCGATCGCCTGGCCGGCATTCTCGATATCCTGGCCGGCGCCCTCGACGGTTTCACAGGCGGCAAGGGCCAGCAGGGCAGCAAAGACGGTGGCGGTGCGGGTCGCGATACGCGTGGTCATGATCTGTCTCCTTTTCTCGTTCCTGCCAATCAACGCGGTCACCGGGGGGCAAGGTTCCAGCGCCGCGCAAAAAGGTGCAGGCCGCAGCGCGCTCAGGCGGGGGGCCAGGGAGATGTTGACGAGGATCAAGGCGGGCATCTTGCCTGCGGGCATGATCCGGGGCGGCCCCGGGCGGGGCTGTCATCGAAAGGGACATGGCCCATGCGCCGCCTTGCCGCGATCCTCTATTCCCTGATCTCCACCATGCTTGCCAGCAGCTTCGTGGTCCTCGTGCTGGTCAATGGCGGGCAGAGCCTCTGGCCGCTGCTGCTGGCGGCCGGGGCGGGGTTCGTGCTGGCCGCGCCGCTGGCCTGGGGGATCGCCCGGCGGATCGCCGGGGACGACTGAGGTGGTTTCCGAAGGCCGCCCCCCGGCCCGTCAGCCGGTGGCGAGGAAGGCGGAGACCGCAGCCTCGAACTCGCGCGGCTTCTCGGCATGCAGCCAGTGGCCCGCGCCGGGGATCTTGGCGAAATGCGATTGCGGGAAAAGCGCGCGGATCCGTTCGCGATACTCCGGTTTCACGTAGTCGCTTTCGGCCCCCGACAGGAACAGAGTCTCGCCCTCGAAGGGTGTGGTCAGATCCTCGGGGAAGGACATGATCTTCGGCATCTCCGCCTCCAGCACATCGAGGTTCAGCCGCCAGCGTTTCTCCGGCGCGTCCAGGCTCTGGGTGAAGAAGCTTTGCAGAGAGCGGCCCACGCCGGCCTCGGCCAGCTGCGCCTCGGCGTCCGAGCGCCGGGTGACGGTCGACAGGTCGACCGATTTCATCGCGTCGATGAACTCCTGCTGGCTGTGGCTGTAGGTGACGGGGGCGATATCCGCGATGACCAGCCGGTCCACCAGGTCGGGCCGGGTCAGCGCCAGGGCCATCGAGGCCTTGCCACCCATGGAATGGCCCAGGACGTGACAGGGGCGGCCCTCGGCCTCGATCACCTCGGCCAGGTCGGCGGCCATGGCCGGGTAGCCGTGATCCTCGCTCCAGTCGGAGAAGCCGTGGTTACGCATGTCCACGGCGATGACCGTGCGGTCCGCCGACAGGCGTTTGGAGATCACGCCCCAGTTCCGCCCGGAGCCGAAAAGGCCATGGGCGATGACGAGAGGGGTGGCGTCGGCGGGGCCGTCCTGGCGGATCCTGTTCAGCATGGGCGATGCATAGCGCGGTCCCGCGCGCCACGCCAGATCCCGCGCGGGCGCGATCCTGCAGGATGCACAGCGATCCCTCGCGCGCCGGGCACCGGGCAGGCGCATCGGCTTGTCGCGAAGCGTCGGCGCAGCTATCCTGTGGCGCGCCGCAACGCCCCCTTTCGGGACGGCGGCAGGACCGGAGAGAGCCATGGCCGACACGCTCAATTCCCTCGACAGCCGCATGGGCCGCAGTGCCCGCCGGTTGCGCCGCAAACTGGGCGGCAAGCGCGGGCACCTGCACTTGCGCGATGCCGATCTCGACCGGCTGACCCGACGAGCGGGGCGCGACCTGCCGGCGCCCGCGCGCCGTGAGGCGAAGAAGATCCTGGCGACCCGCGCCCAGATGCAGGACCCGCGCCTGGCCGCGCGGATGGACCCGGCACGGCTGACCTCCTCCTTCCGCCGGTTCGATGCGGCCCTCGGCCAATGGAACCCGGCCCGCCGGCGGCGCAACATGTGGCTGAACGCCCTGGCGGGCTATGCCTTCAACCTGATCGTTTTTGGCGTGCTGGTCTGGGCCTTCCTGCAGTGGCAGGGCTGACAGACTAGGCGCCCTCCCCGGGGCGGAAGGCATCGCGGCGCAACTGGCCGCGCATCACAAGGGTGACGGTGGTGAAGCTGACGAAGAACAGCAGATACCACGACCCCATCTTCGACAGGGAGACCAGTTCGAAGGCCGCCTGCCGGTGGTAGATCCAGGTGCCCGACAGGGTGCCGATGTTCTCGGCGATCCACAGGGCAAAGGCGATTCCCAGGGCGGCCAGAGGAAAGGGGATCCAGTGCCAGGCGCGCAGGCGGAACCACATCCGCGTGCGAGCAAACAGCAGCAGGGTGGCCGCGAACAGCGCCAGCCGGATGTCGGGCAGCCAGTGGTGCGCAAAGAAGTTGACGTAGATTGCCACCGCCAGCAGGACGGAGGCCCAGAAGGGCGGGTAGGGGGCGAAGACGGCCCCGAACAGGCGGAAGGCCCTGGCGATATAGCTGCCGACGCTGGCATACATGAACCCGGTGAACAGCGGCACCTCGAAGAGTTTCAGGACCCCCGGTTCGGGATAGGCCCAGGATCCGGCGGAGACCTTGAACCACTCCATCACCGTCCCCGTCAGATGGAAGAGCGCGATCACCTTGGCTTCCTCCCAGGTCTCCAGCCGGAAGGCCAGCAACAGGACCTGGGTCAGCACCGCCAGTCCCACCAGGAAATCATAGCGCGCCAGCGCCCATTCCTCCTGCCAGAGGACCGAGGTCACGATCAGCGAGATCAGGATGATCCCGGCGAACAATCCCGCCCAGAGCTGGCGCCAGAGAAACAGCAGCAGGGATTGCGCCCAGCCGGGCAGGAAGCTGCGTGCCAGCAGCGTGGCGTCACGGGGCAGGGAAAGGGGCTCGCTCATGGCGCCATGTTGCGCGTCCCGCGCCCCCTGTCCAGCAGCCGGGCAAGATCTCGGCGGGTTTACGGCCTGGGCCGGACGACCTGCGCGACAAGGTGAAAGGGCGAAACCGCGCTCCGGCTTGGCGGACTTTCGAAGACAGGCGCGTGTCAGGCTTTCAATCCCGTCGGGCGGACGCCCGTCTGGGCGCCGTCCCCCTCCCTTCACGTCGTCCAAAATACTCCGGGGGAGTCTCCGGCACGGAGACGGGGGCAGAGCCCCCTGCGCGTTCAGTCGAACTTGCGCGACGGCGCTAGCACCGTGGCCTCACCGATCATCACCTTCTTGCCGGCCACCATGCAGCGGCAATCCAGCTTCACCCGCCGCTTGCCATGATCGATGTCGATCACCTCGACCTCCGCCGTCACCACGTCGCCGGGGCGCACGGGGGCCAGGAACTTCAGGGTCTGGCCCATGTAGACCGTCCCATGACCGGGCAGCTGTTCGCCGATCACGGCAGAGACCAGCCCGGCGGTCAGCATGCCATGGGCGATGCGCCCCTCGAAGATCGTGTCCTGGGCATAGGCATCGTCCAGGTGCACCGGGTTCCGGTCGGTGGAGACCTGGGCGAACATCTCGATGTCCTCATCCGTCACCTCCTTCCGCAGGTGACGGGTCATGCCCATCTCGATGTCCTCGATGCAGATCGTGCCGCGCGGGAAATTGTCCAACATCCACCCCTCCATCCGGGTCTTCCGCCCCGCCTATGGTGAGGTGCGAATCCGGTGCGTAATTATGTGAAGAGCCGAGAGGCTCTTGCGAAACAATATTACGCTGCGGATGCGAGATCAAGCCTTTTGGCCAGCTGCGCCGGGGCCGACCGCCGGTGGCCTCAGCGCAGGAAGCCGATGGCGTAGGTGGGGGTCATGCGGTTGGCCTCGATATAGGCCTCCAGCGCGGCGGGGTCGGGCTGATCGGTGGTCTTGGTTTCCTCGGCCGCCAGACCACCGGTGATGAAGAGCGTGTCGATCCCCTCTCCCAGGCCGCCCTGCACGTCGGTGTGGATGCCGTCGCCGATCGCCAGGATACGGCTTTCGGAGGGCACCGGGCCCAGCTGTTGCAGGCGCATCCGGGCCAGGTCGTAGATCGGCGGATGCGGCTTGCCGAAGTAGAGGCTCTCGCCGCCCATCTCGGTATAGAGCTTCGCCACGGCGCCGGCGCACCATTCGCGGGTCTCGCCCCGGTCCACCACGATGTCGGGGTTGGCGCAGAGCAGTTTCAGGCCCTTCGTCTTGGCCAGCAGCAGTTCCGGCCGCAGATCCTCCGGCGGGGCCATGGTGTCGAAGGGGCCGGTGCAGACGATGCCCTCGGCCTCGTCCAGGGGCACGCGGGTGATCTCGATCGGGTTCTCCTGGATCTCCAGCGGGTGGAAGAAGGGATCGTCGCCCGGTTCGCCGATGTGGAACACCTTGTGGCCGACGATGCCGTTGTACATGGCGGCCCGGGCGCTGTCGCCGGAGGTGGCGATGGTGTCCCAGGCATCCTCGGGCACGCCGAAGTCGGCGATCTGCGCCTGCACACCGGCGCGCGGGCGGGGGGAGTTCGTCACCAGCACCACGTGCTTGCCCGCCTTGCGCACTTCTTGCAGGGCGGCGACCGCATCGGGAAGGGCCTTCACCCCGTCATGGACGCAGCCCCAGAGGTCGACGAAGAAGGCGTCGTAATCGGCGGCGATGTCGGCGAGGGTCGGGACGATGCGGGTCATGGCGGCTCCGGTCAGGCAGGGGCGTTTAGCCTTCATATGGCGCAAAGGGGGGCGCGCGGCCAGTGGGCAATGCGCCCTCTGGCGCGCTGTCATCAATATGTCATGCGCGCCAGAGGGTGCGGCGGGCAAGGAAACGGCGCGGGCCGCCAGGGCCGCCCGCGCCCATTCATGGCTCAAATGTCCCGAGCCCGGTTCAGGCCGTGGCTGCCGTCAGCGCCTGGTCCAGGTCGGCGATCAGGTCCGCCGGATCCTCGGTGCCGATGGACAGGCGCACCACCTCCGGCGCGGCCCCCGCAGCGCGCTGCTGGTCCTCGGTCAGCTGCCGGTGCGTGGTCGAGGCCGAATGGATGATCAGCGAGCGGGTGTCGCCGAGGTTCGCCACGTGGGAGAAGAGCTTCAGGCTGTCCACCAGCTTCACGCAGGCGTCGTAGCCGCCCTTAACGGAGACGGTGAACAGTGCGCCCGCGCCCTTGGGCACGATCTGCTGGCCGCGTTTGTAGTAGGGGCTGCTTTCCAGGCCCGGCCAGGTGACGGCGTCGATGCGCGGATCGGCCTCCAGCCACTGGGCCACCGCGCGGGCGTTCTCGACATGCTTGGCCATGCGCAGCGACAGCGTCTCGATCCCCATCAGGGTGTAATGCGCCGCCTGCGGGTTCAGGGTCATCCCTAGGTCGCGCAGCCCGATGGCGATGGAATGGAAGGTGAAGGCCAGCTCGCCGAAGGTCTCGTGGAATTTCAGCCCGTGGTAGGCGGGTTCCGGGGCCGAGAGCGAGGGGAACTTGTCCGAGGCGGACCAGTCGAACTTGCCCGAATCCACCACGCAGCCGCCGGTGACGGTGCCGTTGCCGGTCAGGTACTTGGTCATCGAATGCACCACCAGCGTCGCGCCCATATCGATGGGCCGCGCCAGGGCCGGGGTGGCCGAGGTGTTGTCGACGATCAGCGGGATGCCGGCGGCGTCGGCGATCTTCGCCATGGCGGGCACGTCGGTGACATAGCCGCCGGGGTTGGCGATGGTCTCGCAGAAGATCGCGCGGGTGTTCTCGTCGATGGTGGCCTTCACGGCCGCCTCGTCATCCAGGTCGACGAAGGTGCAGGACCAGCCGAAGCGTTTGAAGGTCTGGCTGAACTGAGTGATCGTGCCGCCGTAGAGCCGGTTCGAGGCGACGATGTTCATCCCCGGCGCCATCAGCGGGAACAGCGCCATGATCTGCGCCGCGTGACCCGACGAACAGCAGACCGCCCCCGCGCCGCCTTCGAGCGCTGCCATGCGGTTCTGCAGCGCCGCCACGGTCGGGTTGGTCAGGCGCGAATAGATATAGCCCACTTCCTGCAGGTTGAAGAGAGCCGCCGCATGGTCCGCGTCGCGGAAGGCATAGGCAGTGGTCTGGTAGATCGGCACCTGGCGGGCGCCGGTTGCCGGATCCGGTTCGGCGCCGGCGTGGATCTGCAGCGTGTCGAAGCCCTGGGTCATGATGGTATCCTCCTTTTCCCGTTGGAGGCAGATTAAGCAGGTTCCGGGTTGACTTGAAAGCCTTGTGCCCACGGCGCCCCGCTTGGATCCGGCGCCTGTCCTTTGTCCCGCCTGCGGCGGTGCAAGCCTCCGGGCGGGAGACTTGCGGGCCGGAAAATCACTGCAGACGCGCCCCCGTGAAGCCGCGTCGGTCCAAGCAAAAAGGGCGCCCCGCGGGCGCCCTCTCCGGTTCTTCCTGCCGAAGGCCTCAGACCTTGAGGTTCGGGATGATCTGCTTCTTGCGGCTCATCACGCCGGGCAGGACGACCTTGTCGCCCTCGACCGTGGCGCCAAAGCTTTTCTCGGCCACGCCCTTCACCAGGTCGTTGGGCACGAAGAGGGTCGCTTCCTCATTCAGGATGTCCACGACGAAGAGCAGCACCTGGTCGACGCCATCCTCGGCCTCGACCGCCTTGAAGCTGTCCATGATCGAGGCCTGGCGATCCAGCACCAGTTTCGGCGCGGTGGTCTCAAGCACGGACACGCGGAACTTGGTGCCGTCGACGGCATATTCCTTGCTGTCCATGCGGATCAGCTCGGCGTCCGAGAAGGCGGAGATGTCGGACTTGGCCTCGAACATCTCGCTGGCATAGGCGCCGAGGTCCAGGTTCAGCTCCGCCGCCAGTTTCTCGGCCAGGGCCTTGTCCTGTTCGGTCGTGGTCGGCGAGCGGAATTCCAGCGTGTCGGAGAGGATGCAGGACAGCATCGCGCCCTTGATGTTGTCGGGCATCTTGTCGGCATCGGCGCCCATCATCTCGTGCATGATGGTGGCGGTGCAGGCCAGGGGCTTGATGGTGATGTCGATCGGGCCCTTGGTTTCCAGGCCGCCGGTCAGCTTGTGGTGGTCGATGATCTGGATGACGTTGGCGTCGTTGATCGCCTCGGGCAGTTCGGCGGGGTTGTTGGTGTCGACGATGACCACGTCATCCTTCGCCGACACGGCGGAGATGATCTCGGGCGTCTCGAACCCCCATTTCTCGACCACGAAGGCGGCCTCGGTGTTGGGCTGGCCCAGCAGTTTCGCCTCGGCCGGGGTGCCCTTGATCTCGGACAGGTACCAGGCCCAGATCAGCGGGGAGCCGGTGGAATCGGTGTCTGGGGATTTGTGGCCGAAAACCTTGATCGTCATGGCGGGATCTTCCTTGGTCATCAGGGGAAATGCACGAATTCGGCTGTTTTATAGTGGTGCGCCGCGGCGCTGTCACCCGCCGCATTGCAGCACGCGGGCGGTGGCTTGCCGCAGGGCCGCGGGGCGGGCTATCTCTCGCCCATGACGCAGCCCCTCGAAACCGATCTCTATCCGCCCGTGAAGGCCTTTCTGGAAGGGCAGGGGTATGAGGTGAAATCCGAGGTGGCCGGGGCCGACGTGGTGGGATTGCGCGCAGGCGACACCGATCCGGTCATCGTCGAGCTGAAGCTGGCCATGTCGCTGCAGCTGCTGCACCAGGCGCTGGAGCGGCTGAAGATCTCCGACGCGGTCTACCTGGCCATTCCGCAGGTGAAGGGGCGCAAGACCCTGGCGCGGCACGTGGCGCTGTGCCGCCGCCTGGGGCTGGGCCTGCTGACGGTGCGGCTGTCGGACGGCTTCGTCGAGGCGCAGTGCGATCCGGGGCCCTATGCGCCGCGCAAGGTGAAGGCCCGTCAGTCCCGGCTGCTGCGCGAGTTCCAGCGCCGCGACGGCGACCCGAACCGCGGCGGTGCCGCGGGCAAGATCGTCACTGCCTACCGCCAGGATGCGCTGCGCTGCGCGGCGCATCTGGCCGAACACGGACCCTGCCGAGGCGCGGCGGTCAAGGCCGCCACCGGCGTCGCCCGCGCCACCACGCTGATGCGCGACAACCATTATGGCTGGTTCGAGAAGGTGGAAAAGGGGATCTACCAGATCACCGAGAAGGGGCGGGCGGAGACGTCCTAGGGCGGGCCGGTCGGGCTTCGCTACTGGTCGTTCTATCTGTCCCGGCCGCCTCTCCCGCGCTTTGCGGGTGCGGCGAAAATTTTCGCGCGCGCGCTTATTGACACACTCGCGGGGCTTGCCTATCTCCGTTCCGTTAGCACTCGGGGGAGCTGAGTGATAACGACCCGCCGCTTACGGCGGAACAGGGATAAACTTTGAGCCAAGGAGCCTCGAAGATGGCATTCAAACCGCTGCATGACCGCGTGCTCGTCGAGCGCGTCGAGAGCGAAGAAAAGACCTCCGGTGGTCTGATCATCCCCGACAGCGCCAAGGAAAAGCCCGCCGAGGGCGTGATCAAGGCCGTGGGCGAAGGCGCCCGCAAGGACAACGGTGAACTGGTTGCCATGTCCGTCAAGGAAGGCGATCGCGTTCTGTTCGGCAAGTGGTCCGGCACCGAGATCACCCTTGATGGCAAGGAAATGCTGATCATGAAGGAAAGCGACATCATGGGCATCCTCTCCTGATCCCCGGATCGGAGACCCCACGCTTTTCCCCGCAACTGATTTCTCAGGAGAAACATCATGGCTGCTAAGGACGTCAAGTTCGACACCGATGCCCGTAACAAGATGCTCAAGGGCGTCAACACCCTCGCCGACGCGGTGAAGGTGACCCTCGGCCCGAAAGGCCGCAACGTGGTCCTGGACAAATCCTTCGGCGCACCCCGCATCACCAAGGACGGTGTGTCGGTCGCCAAGGAAATCGAACTGGAAGACAAGTTCGAGAACATGGGCGCACAGATGGTGAAGGAAGTCGCTTCCCGCACCAACGACGAAGCCGGTGACGGTACCACCACCGCAACCGTGCTGGCCCAGGCCATCGTCAAGGACGGCGTCAAGGCCGTGTCCGCCGGCATGAACCCGATGGACCTTAAGCGCGGCATCGACCTGGCCACCGCCAAGGTCGTCGAGGCCATCAAGGCCGCAGCGCGCCCCGTCAACGACAGCGGCGAAGTCGCCCAGGTCGGCACCATCTCCGCCAACGGCGAAGAAGGCATTGGCAAGATGATCGCCGAAGCCATGCAGAAAGTTGGCAACGACGGTGTCATCACCGTTGAAGAAAACAAGGGCATGGAAACCGAAGTCGAAGTCGTGGAAGGCATGCAGTTCGACCGCGGCTACCTGTCCCCCTACTTCGTCACCAACGCCGACAAGATGGTCGCCGAGCTGGAAGACTGCATGATCCTGCTGCACGAGAAGAAGCTCTCGTCGCTGCAGCCGCTGGTCCCGCTGCTCGAGCAGGTCATCCAGTCGCAGAAGCCGCTGCTGATCATCGCCGAAGACGTCGAGGGCGAAGCCCTGGCGACCCTCGTCGTGAACAAGCTGCGTGGTGGTCTGAAGATCGCTGCCGTCAAGGCACCGGGCTTCGGTGACCGTCGCAAGGCCATGCTGCAGGACATCGCGATCCTGACCGGCGGCCAGGTGATCTCCGAAGATCTGGGCATGAAGCTCGAGAATGTCACCATGGACATGCTGGGCACCGCCAAGACCGTCAACATCACCAAGGACGAGACCACCATCGTCGACGGCAATGGCGACAAGGCCGAGATCGAGGCCCGCGTTTCCCAGATCCGCACGCAGATCGAGGAAACCACCTCGGACTACGACCGCGAGAAGCTGCAGGAACGTGTTGCCAAGCTGGCAGGCGGCGTGGCCGTCATCCGCGTCGGCGGCCTGACCGAAGTGGAAGTCAAGGAACGCAAGGACCGCGTCGATGACGCCCTGAACGCGACCCGTGCGGCCGTTCAGGAAGGCATCGTGGTCGGCGGCGGTGTTGCCCTGGTGCAGGGTGGCAAGTCGCTGGACGGCCTGAAGGGTGCAAACCCCGATCAGGACGCCGGCATCAAGCTGGTCCGCAACGCCCTGGAAGCCCCGCTGCGCCAGATCGCCGAGAACGCCGGCGTCGACGGTGCCGTGGTGGCCGGCAAGGTCCGCGAATCCGACGACCTGAAGTTCGGCTTCAACGCTCAGACCGAAGAATACGGCGACATGTTCGCCTTCGGTGTGATTGACCCCGCCAAGGTGACCCGCACCGCGCTGGAAGACGCAGCCTCGATCGCAGGCCTGCTGATCACCACCGAGGCGATGGTTGCCGACAAGCCCCAGAAGGAAGGCGCCGGCGGCGCTCCCGACATGGGCGGCATGGGCGGCATGGGCGGCATGATGTAATCAGCCGACCCCGCGGCGGGATCATCCCGCCGCACGTCGTGATCTTTGGAAAAGGGGACCTTCGGGCCCCCTTTTTCGTCTCTGTCCGCAGCCTCAGGGCGGCTGGTGCCGAGCGGTACGCACGTCTTACGCGACCGGCGGCTTTTTGCTCTCCTTTTGCGGTCTTTGTCACTTATTTCAGCGCCTTGTCGCGTGCGGGTCGCTTTCTGGGCTGCGCCTCGATTTGGGGGGCTGACCCGTGGGGCCCTTCATCGTTAGGCTCCTCCCAAGGGGCCCAGTCGGCCCGACCCGAAACCGTCCCCTGGGAGAGCCAGCATGGCGCGCAAGCCCGACATCCTGCACAAGCTCTACGCCTCCGAACATGAAATCGGGGTCTACAACCTGCTGACGCAGGCCTACGAGGGCCCCTCGCAGGCGCATCTTGTCTCGGAGCTGCGCAAGGCCGGTGACATGGCGGTGGAACTCCTGGGTCTGCACGATGGGCATGTGGTGGGCTATATCGGCTTCTCGCATCATCCGTCGCCGGACGGCTGGGTGGCGCTGTCGCCACTTGGAGTGCTGCCGCAGTGGCGCAGCCGGGGCATCGGCAGCGAGCTGGTCCGCTACGGGCTGGACGCCGCGCGCCGGTCCGGCGCCAAGGCGATCACCGTGCTGGGCGACGGGCGATATTACCAGCGGTTCGGTTTCACCTACAAGTCGGCCGAGAACCTTACCTCGCCCTATTGCGCGGATCAGACCCTGCTTTATCCGATCGCGGCCGGAACGGCCTTTGCCGAGGCGCGGCTGGTCTACCCGGCGGCCTTCCACGAGCTGGGCCTGCAGCCAACGAACTGACCCCGGCGGCGATGGCGCATCGGCCCGGGTCAGCTCCGGCGCCCGGGCCCTTCCCCGTGGCGCGACCGGGTGCTATCGAGGCGCCATGTTCCACGCACCCCGCCCTGCGCGCGGCCCGGCTGACCGGCGCGCGCCATGACCTTGCCCCTGCTGCCCGACCTTCACCTCACCGGCGCCCGCGTTCTGCGCCCGGGCGGCCTGACCGACGCGCCCCTGGGGCTGGCTGACGGGCGGTTGGTCGGGGGCTGCCCCGGCCGCGCGGTGGACCTGTCCGGCTGGTGGGTCCTGCCGGGCATCGTCGACGCCCATGGCGACGGGTTCGAGCGTCACCTGGCGCCCCGGCGCGGCGCCTTGCGCGACCTGGGCGACGGGCTGGCGATGGCGGCGGCCGAACTGGCGGTGAACGGGATCACCACGGCGATGCTGGCGCAGTTCTTCTCCTGGGAAGGCGGCATGCGCAGCCCTGATTTCGCCGAGGCCATGGCCGAGGCCCACGCCACACTTGCGCCGTCCCAGGCGGTGGACCTGCGCCTGCAGCTGCGGCTGGAGGTGTCTCTGATCGACGCCTTCCCTTGTGCGGCGGCCCTGATCGACCGGCATGACATCCGCTATCTGGTGCTGAACGACCATCTGCCCCATGCCGCCCTCGCAGCAGGGAAGAAGCCCCTGCGGTTGACCGGCCAGGCGCTGAAATCCGGGCGCAGCCCGGAGGCGCACTTGGCGATGATGCAGGCGCTGCACGACCGCATGGCGGAGGTGCCTGCCGCGCTCGCCGCCCTCATGGCCGCCCGACCGGGGCTATTAATCGGGAGCCACGACGATGCCACGCCCGAGGATCGGCAGCACTGGCGCGCACTTGGCGCCCGGGTGTCCGAGTTCCCCGAAACCCGCGCGGCCGCTGCCGAGGCCCGGGCGGGCGGCGATCCGGTCGTGCTGGGTGCGCCCAACGTGGTGCGCGGCGGATCCCACGCGAAGAAGGTTTCGGCGGCAGAACTGGTGGCCGAGGGGCTCTGCTCTGCCCTGGCCTCCGACTATCACTATCCGGCGCCGCGCCAGGCGGCGCTGAAGCTTGCGTCCGAGATCGGGATCGAGGCGGCCTGGGGGCTCGTCTCCTCCGGCCCGGCGGCGATGCTGGGGCTCGCCGATCGCGGGACGCTGGAAGCGGGCAAACGCGCCGACCTGGTGATCCTCGATCCCGACACGGGCCGCGTCGGCGCCACCATCGCGGGCGGGCGCCTGGCCTGGCTGGGCGCGGAGCTGGCAGCCCGGTTCCTGGCTTAGCGCCACTCGCGGGCGGGGCAGGGGGCGCTGCCCCCCTTGAGCCTGCGGCTCAATTCCCCCCGGAGTATTTTCGACGAAGTGAAGACAGGGGCGGAGCGCTGTCGCCCGGTCGTTCGTCCTGATGTCGCCATCTTGGCTGAGAAGGCGCCGATCCGGAGCTGATCGCCTGGTCGGTACCTCCCGGGCGCAGGCGCTGACTTCTCTTTGCCGGAAATATCCCCGCCGCAGGCCTCGCCCGGTCCTGGCGATATCGGGGCCGGGGGCGCGCCGCGCCGATTGCTCCTGACGGCAAATCCACTATAAACGCGGCTCGGATCCCCCCGCGGAGGCAGGCAGATGAGCGCAATCAAGGTCGGAATCATCATGGGCAGCCAGTCGGACTGGCCGACGATGAAGGAGGCCGCCACCATCCTGGATGAGTTGGGCGTGCCCTACGAGGCGAAGATCGTCTCGGCGCATCGCACGCCGGATCGCCTGTGGTCCTACGGGCGCGAGGCCGCGGGCCGGGGCCTGCAGGTGATCATCGCCGGCGCCGGCGGTGCCGCGCATCTGCCGGGCATGATGGCCTCGAAGACCCGGGTGCCGGTGATCGGCGTGCCGGTGCAGACGCGGGCGCTGTCGGGCGTCGACAGCCTCTATTCCATCGTCCAGATGCCCAAGGGCTTCCCTGTTGCGACCATGGCCATCGGCGCGGCTGGTGCGGCCAATGCGGGCCTGATGGCGGCCGGTATCCTGGCCAATGCCGATGCCGACCTCGCCGCCCGGCTGGAGGCCTGGCGCGAGGCCCTGTCGGCCTCCATCCCCGAGGAGCCTTCCGATGACTGACATGCTTGCCCCCGGCGCGACCATCGGCATCCTGGGCGGCGGCCAGCTGGGCCGGATGCTGGCCGTGGCGGCCTCCCGCCTCGGGCTGAAGACCCACGTCTTCGAGCCGGGCGCCAACCCGCCCGCGGGCCAGGTGGCAGACCGGCTGACCATGGCCGGCTACGACGACGCGGAGGCCCTGCGGACCTTCGCCGAGGCCGTCGACGTGGTCACCTATGAATTCGAGAATATCCCGACCTCGGCGCTGGACGTCATCGAGGCGATCCGCCCGATCCGCCCGGGGCGCGAGGCGCTGCGCGTCAGCCAGGACCGACTGAGCGAAAAGGACTACCTGTCGGAGCTGGGCCTGACCACGGCGCCCTATGCCGACATCACCGACCTTGCTTCGCTGGAGGCCGCGCTGGCCGCCTTCGGCACCCCGGCGATCCTGAAGACCCGCCGCTTCGGCTATGACGGCAAGGGGCAGGTGCGGATCACCGATGCCGCCCAGGCCGGTGACGCCCTGGGCGAGCTGCAGGGCGCGCCTGCCGTGCTGGAAGGCTTCGTCGACTTCAGCGCCGAGATCTCGATCATCGGGGCGCGCGGGCTGGACGGGGCCGTGGCCTGTTTCGATCCGGGCGAGAATATCCACCGCGAGGGCATCCTGCGCGAAACCACCGTGCCCGCCGCGATCCCCGCCAGCCTGCGTACCGATGCGGTGCTGCTGGCCGCGAAGATCCTTGGCGCGCTCGACTACGTCGGCGTCATGGGGGTGGAGCTGTTCGTGACGCCCAAGGGCCTGGTGGTGAACGAGATCGCGCCGCGGGTGCACAATTCGGGCCACTGGACCCAGAATGGCTGCGCCGTGGACCAGTTCGAACAGCATATCCGCGCCGTGGCTGGCTGGCCCCTGGGCGACGGGCAGCGCCATTCCAACGTGGTGATGGAGAACCTGATCGGCGACGACATGGACCGGGTGCCGGAGCTGGCCAAGCGGTCGGGGGCGGCGCTGCACCTCTACGGCAAGGCCGAGACCCGCGCAGGCCGCAAGATGGGCCACGTGAACCTGGTCACCCCGCTGAGCTGACGCCAGCCGATTTGACAGCAAAGGGCGCCGCGAATCTCCGGGGCGCCTTTTTCGTGCCGTGCGGTCGGCCTGCGCGAGCTTCAGGCGATGATGTCGGGGGTCAGCCGGTCCTCGATCAGGGCGATCCGGTCCTTCAATGTCAGCTTCTTTTTCTTCAGCCGCTGGATGGTCAGCCGGTCCGAGGTGGCGCGGTCTTCCAGCGCCTTGATCGCCTCATCGAGGTCGCGGTGCTCGGCGCGGAAATGCTCCAGCTCCACCCGCAGCACCTCGTCGGTCTTCATGGAGATGTCGGTGGGGGCATTCATGGTTGATTCGCTTTGTTTGGGCCGGGCGGTCAGGATAGCGCAAACGACCGTATTCGCAAAAACCTTGCAGCCCGTCCGCCCCCTCCCCATATTGAGAGTACGGACCTTGCCGCTGACGGGAGGTTCGCATCAGACGTCGCTTTACGCCAAGGACGCAAGGAATGAGCAAGTTGACCCTGGGGTCGCACCCCTATCTTCTCGGGTTCGAACAATTGGAACGGCTGCTGGAACGCAGCGCGAAATCCGGAAACGAGGGCTATCCGCCCTTCAATATCGAACAGACATCCGAGAATTCATATCGCATCACCCTCGCGGTGGCGGGCTTTGCCGAAGAGGATCTGGCGATCACGCTGGAAGACCGGCAGCTGGTCATCCGGGGCCGCCAGACCGATGACGGCGACGGGCGCGTCTTCCTGCACCGTGGGATCGCGGCGCGGCAGTTCCAGCGCAGTTTCGTCCTCGCCGAAGGGGTCGAAGTGGGCGAAGCGGTGATGGAAAACGGCCTGCTGCATGTGGATCTGAGCCGGGCCGAGCCCGAGCGGGTGATCCAGCGGATCGACATCCGCCGCGGCTGACAGAGACAATCGAAAGGGGTAACGCCATGACCTATGATCAAGATTACGATGAAACGGCCATCCTCAGCGAAGCCGCGAAAGTGGTTTACGTGCGTGCCGTGAAGGCCGCCGATCTGCCCGAGGATGTGCGCGAGCAGGTGCCCGGGGTGAAACAGCTTTTCGCCGTCCATGATTCGATGGGCGAACGCCTGGCCCTCGTGCGCGACCGTGAAACCGCCTTCATCCTGGCGCGCCAGAACGACCTGGCGCCGGTGACGGTGCACTGAGGCGTCTTCTTGGCGCCGCATTGAGAGATGACCGAACGGCCCGCGTCCCACGCGGGCCGTTTCGCGTTTCAGAAGCGGTGCATCAGAAGCCGGGCAGGGACGTCCATAGCAAAAGGGCCGGTCCAACGGACCGGCCCCTTGCCATTCTGCCATCAGGTCGCGACGATCAGCTGATCTCGGCCACGTCCTCGGGGGTGTCGATGGTCGGCGCCTCGGCCATGCCTTCGGCGGCCAGGAAGTGTTCCGCATCCAGCGCCGCCATGCAGCCCATGCCGGCGGAGGTGACGGCCTGGCGATACTTGTGGTCGGTCAGATCGCCGGCGGCGAAGACACCGGGCACAGAGGTCGCGGTGGAGCCCGGGGTGACCTTCACGTAGCCGCCGTTGTGCAGCTCCAGCTGGTCCTTCACCAGCTCGTTGGCCGGAGCATGGCCGATGGCCACGAAGACGCCCTTGCAGGGGATCTCGGTCACCTCGCCGGTTTCCACGTGCTTCACCCTCACGGCCTCGACGCCCTTCGGGTTGTCCTCGCCCACGACCTCGTCCAGCGTGTGGTGCCACAGCGGCTCGATCTTCGGGTTCTTCATCAGGCGGTCGATCAGGATCTTCTCGGCGCGCAGCTCGCCGCGGCGGTGGATCAGCGTGACCTTGGAGGCGAAGTTGGTCAGGAACAGCGCCTCTTCCACGGCGGTGTTGCCGCCGCCGATCACCACGATTTCCTGGCCGCGATAGAAGAAGCCGTCACAGGTGGCGCAGGCCGAGACGCCGAAGCCCTTGAAGGCCTCTTCGCTGTCGAGGCCCAGCCACTTGGCGCGGGCGCCGGTGGCCAGGATCACCGCGTCGGCGATGTATTCTTTGCCGCTGTCGCCCTTGGCCACGAAGGGCCGCTTGCTGAGGTCCAGATCGGTGATGATGTCGCCGACGATCTCGGTGCCCATGGCGCGGGCGTGGGCTTCCATGTTGACCATCAGATCGGGGCCCTGGATCTCGGTGTTGCCGGGCCAGTTCTCGACCTCGGTGGTGGTGGTCAGCTGGCCGCCCGGTTCGATCCCCTGGACCAGGATCGGTTCCAGCATGGCGCGGCTGGCATAGACCCCTGCGGTGTAGCCCGCCGGGCCGGAGCCGATGATCAGAACCTTGGTCTTGCGCGTCTCGGTCATCCCGGAGTCCCCTTTGAAATAAAGCTCCTGCCTACTTAAGTCGGCGCCCGCGTCCATGCAAGCGAGCGGGCCTGCGGGCTGTCCTGCCCGTGAAGAGGACGGATTTGTCGGCTCTCGCGACTTATTCTTGCGCAGTTGTGAAACTTTATTGCTCGTCCGGATGGTGATGGTATAAGAATCGCAAATTCGGGAGAACATGATGCCTGGAACCAGACTGGATCCGATCGACAGGAAAATCCTGGCCGAACTGCAGGCCGATGGTCGCATGACCAACGTCGAGCTGGCCAAGCGGGTGGGTATATCCGCGCCGCCCTGCCTGCGTCGGGTCCGCACCCTGGAAGAGCAGGGGTATATCCGCGGCTACCACGCCGAGGTTGACAGCCGCGAGTTGGGATTCGAGGTGCAGGTCTTCGCCATGGTCGGTCTGCAGAGCCAGGCCGAGGCGGATCTGGTGGCCTTCGAGATGCGCTGCCGTGGCTGGCCGCTGGTGCGCGAATGCCACATGCTGAACGGCGAGGTGGACTTCATCCTGAAATGCGTGGCCCCCGACCTGTCGACCTTCCAGAGCTTCCTGACCAGCGAGCTGACGGCGGCGGAGAACGTCGCCAGCGTGAAGACCTCGCTGGTGATCCGCGGTGCCAAGGACGAACCCGGCGTGCCTTTCGAGGTGCTGGAGGAGCGGCTGGCGCGCGACGCCTGAGGGCAGCCGGGACCGGACATGAAAAAGCCCCGCTCCGGCGGGGCTCTGGCGTTTGGGGGCGCGGATGTGCCCAGCTCAGGCGACGCCGCGTGCCTTGGCCGTGTCGCTGCGCATCTCGGCGGCGCGGGCACCGCGCGTCGCGCGGTTGTAGGGCAGGGAGACCTGGGCCGTCTTGGCGGTTTCGATCACGGATTTCATCCAACGCTTGGTCTGTGCACGCATAACGCTCACCTGTCTCTTCTGGCCGGCCGCCCGGCGGAGTCTCTCAATGGTTAACCATCGCCCGACAATGCGGCCAGCATGGGGTGAATTGTGACCATTTCGTGGAAATTGGGCCCGGGCGATCGCGCCGGCGTCGCGTCGCCTAGAGGCAGATGACCGAGATCAGGCGCCCGTAGTCCGCCTCGCCCGCATGGGTCGCCCGCCGGTAGGAGAAGAACCGTTCTGGGTCCGAGTAGGTGCAATGCCGGGTCCACTCCGCCTCGCCCACGCCCGCGCGGCGCAGCCGGTGCAGGCCGAAGGACGGCAGGTCGAAGTGCAAGCGGTCGCCTTCGCCCCCGGCGAAGAACCGGCTGTTCTCGGGGTCTTCGATGATGAAGTCCTCCAGGAAATCCGGGCCCACCTCATAGGCGCGCTGGCTGATCGTCGGGCCGATGACGGCGCGGATGCGGCCGCGCTCTGCCCCCAGTTCGACCATGCTGTCCAGCGTGGCTTCCAGCACGCCGTCCAGCGCACCGCGCCAGCCGGCGTGGGCAGCAGCGATCACCTGTGCCTCCGGGTCGGCCAGGAGTACGGGCTGGCAGTCGGCGGTCAGCACGGCCAGGGCCACGCCGGGGGTCGCGGTGACAAGGGCGTCGGCTTCGGGCGCCGGGTGGGGCGGCTCCGTCACCGACATGGCGCGGGCGGAATGCACCTGTCGGGCCAGGGCCAGGTTCCCGGGGGCCACCTCCATCGCACTAGCGACGCGGGCACGGTTGATCGCCACGATCTCGGCCTGGTCGGAGGACCCGGTGCCACAGTTCAGCCCGGCGAAGATCCCCGAAGAGGCGCCGCCCTTGCGGGTGAAGAAGCCGTGCCGGATGGGGGCAAGAGCCGGGGAGGTGATGATTTCGAGGGTCATGGCGAGCCTTGAAGGGGACGTTTCGACGAATGGCAGGCGGTCGGGTTGGGCGTCCGGGGCGGGCCGGGCGCTGGCGGTCAGGGGGTCAGGCCGGGTTGCAGCCCCGGCGGAGGGCGCTGGCCCGGGGGTGTCAGCGCCAGAATCTTGAAGAGCGTCCCCATTTCCTCGGGGTGGGTCAAGCGGCGATGTGCGGTCACGTGGGCGTCAAGCGCGGCGCCGCTCAGCCCCTTGGCCAGGGCCTGGGCCCGTGCCGTGATGCCCAGCCGTTCGAGGAAGACGCCCTGGGTTTCCAGCCGCGTGGCGGTCGCGGGCAGGGCGGCGCGGGCCAGTTCGCCGAAGTCGACGTGGGCCGTCAGGTCGGCCTGGCCCGGGGTGGCGAAAGGATCGGCGAAGCCGTGGTGGCGCAGCGCCTGGAAGGTGTCCCCGAAGGATCGCGCATCGCCGTAGTCGACGATCAGCGCCACGCCGCCCTGGCGGGTGATGTGCTGACCGAGCCTTCCGGCCCAGGCCAGCGCCTCGGGCGACAGTTCGACCACGTCGCCCGCCTCGGTGTCGCCCAGGCGGTAGTCCAGGGCCGCCTGCGGCGCCGGTGTCGCCCAATCGGGCGCCAACCCGGCGTCGGTGGCGGTGACTACGCGTTCCTGCCACAGCTCGCCTGTCGCGCGGCGGAACTGGCGGATCGGCAGGGCGTCGAAGAACTCGTTGGCGACCAGGAACAGGGGCAGCGGCGGCAGGTCTGACAGATCGTCGACCCAGACCGGCGCATGGCCCGCCAGCCGGGCGCGCTGCGCCTCGCGCAGGCGCGGCGAGGCCTCGACCAGCAGGATCTGGGCGGCCTCGTGAAAGCCCGGCACGGCCCGGGTGGCGCGCAGGATGTCGGCCATCAGCGTGCCGCGCCCCGGGCCCAGCTCGGCCAGCAGGAAGGCGGCGGGGCGCCCCTGGTCCAGCCAGCTCTGCGCCAGGGCCAGGCCCAGCAGTTCGCCGAACATCTGGCTGATTTCCGGCGCGGTGGTGAAATCGCCCTCGGCCCCGATGCTGGTCTGGGTGGTGTAATAGCCATGCGCCGGGTCCAGCAGGCAGGCCCGCATGTAGGCGTCCAGCGGCAGGGGGCCCTCCGCGGCGATGCGGGCGCGCAGGATCTCGGTCAGGGCGTTCATGCGAGGGCGGGGCGCTTGCGGCAGGACCAGGCGATGACGGCCAGCCCGACGATCACCATCGGCAGCGACAGCAGCTGGCCCATGGTCAGGCCCAGCGTCTCGGTCAGGCGCAGGACATGGCCGTGCGGGTTGTCCGGCGTGATGAACTGCGCATCGGCCAGGCGGTAGAATTCGACGACGAAGCGGGCCAGGCCATAGCCCGTCAGGAAGACGCCCGTCAGGCGCCAGGGCGCGCGCAGGGTGCGGGTGCCGAAGGCCAGCACGATCAGCAGCAGGCCCAGCACCAGCCCTTCCAGCCCGGCCTCGTAAAGCTGCGAGGGGTGGCGCGCGCAAAGCCCCTCGACCCCGGGGCAGTTCTGCGCGGCAGGGCCGGGGAAGATGACGCCCCAGGGCGCGTCGGTCGGACGGCCCCACAGCTCGGCATTCACGAAGTTGGCGATCCGGCCCAGCATCAGACCCGGCGGCGCGGCCAGGGCCAGCATGTCGGCGGTCGACCCCAGCGGGATGGCATTGCGGCGGCAGAAGATCAGGGTGGCGACACAGACCCCGAGGAAGCCGCCATGGAAGGCCATGCCGCCCTGCCAGATGCGCAGGATCTCGGCCGGGTGGGACAGGTAATAGGCGGGTTCGTAGAACAGCACGAAGCCCAGGCGCCCGCCGAGGATGATGCCGAGGATCATCCAGGTCAGCAGGTCATCCAGCTGGTCCTTGCGCATGGGCGCCTGCGTGGCGGGCCACAGCCGGTCCCGACCCAGGGCGGCGCGGCAGAGCAGGTAGCCCAGCCCGATGCCCACCAGGTAGGCCAGCGCGTACCAGCGCAGGGCGAACTCGGCGCCGAAGAGGGAGATCGAGAAAATCTCGGGCGACAGGTCGGGGAAGGGGATCACGGCTCGCATGCCCGCTACTTGCCCGCCCCCGGCTTTGACTGTCAAGCGGACCTGGGCCGCTCGCGGCCCCCCGCTGCCCGGCAATCTGCCATGCCCCGGTTGGGACGGGTTGAGGCCGGGCGCGTTGAGGCCCATATTGCAGGGTAACGTAACCGCAGACGCGAGAGACCCCATGCAGACCCGCAACAAGTTCTTCGACGACATGTCGCAGCTGATGACCAATGCCATGGGTGTCGCCCAGGGCGCCAAGGATGAGGCGGAAACCGCCTTCAACTCGATGATCGACCGTTGGCTGGCGGACCGCGATTTCGTCACCCGAGAGGAATTCGACGCCGTGCGCACCATGGCCCAGAAGGCGCGCGAAGAGAACGCCGTGCTGAAGGCCCGCCTGGATGCGCTGGAGGCCGCGCCGAAGTCGGAGTGATCCGACCTACGGACCGTGACAAGACAAGATAGCAGAAGGGCCCGGCGTGATCGCGCGGGCCCTTCTTGGTTGCGGCTACCGGCGGCAGCGGGTGCCTTTTCAGGTCCGCCCTCCGGCAGGCCCGTTCAGCAAGCCTTGTCTTCAGCAAGCCTTGTCTTCGGTCTTTGTCACCCGGCCGCTCTCGGGGGCGGGGAAGCTCTTGAGCGCGGCTTCCAGCATGAGGGAGATGACCCGGCCCGCCTGGTCACAGGTGTCGCGGCTGCTCGCACTGGCTTCGAAGACAGAGCGACCGCTGCGGGCATCGCGCATGGTGATGCTGATCTGGCGCGGATAGACGGTCCGCGTCCGGTACTCGGTGCGATAGCCGACGGTGCCCCAGATCGGCACGGTCTTGAAGACGCCCTCGCGGACCTCCTCCGTTTCGTAGCCGACGATACCCTTGATCGGCACCTGAACCGAATAGCGCTCGGTTTCCGGCGCTTCGGTGCTGTAGGCGAAGCGGGCCAGCAGACGGGCCTCGCTGCGGGGGGAGGAAGTATAGCCACGCTTGGCCAGAACGCCAGCCAGGCTTTCGGCGTTGCTGCGCCATGCCAGGCTGTCGCCCCGCATGCCCGGGCCGGGGGCGATATGCACGGTCTTCGGCGCGATGTCCGCGGGAATGGTGGAATAGCTTTCGACGGTGGAGGTGACGCTGGTGCAGGCGGCAAGCAGCAGGGCCAGCACGGCGGACAGGAGCGGGATCAGGCGCATGGGCCCTCCGGAAATGCAGGTCGGCAAATTGGCGACAGCTTAGCGCGGCGCCGCGGACATGAAAACGCCCGCCGGTGAGAGCGGGCGTTCTGAGCGGATCACGACTTGAGGGATGCGGTCAGATGCAGGCCTCGACCACCGGCTTCAGGTTCTCGGCGGTCAGCTGCACCGGGTTGCCGCCGCAGGACGGATCTTCCAGCGCCATCGCAACGATGTCGTCGATGCGCGCCGCATCCACGCCGAGCGCCGATAGCTTGCGCGGGATGCCCAGGCGGTCGTTCAGCTTCTGCACGTAGTCGCAGAACCCGTCAAATCCGCCCTCGATCCCCAGATAGGGCGCCGCCTCGTCGAAACGGGTGCGGATCAGGTCGGCGTTCAGGTTCAGCACGGCGGGCATGCAGACGGCGTTGGTGGTGCCGTGGTGCGTGTTGAAGATCGCGCCGACGGGGTGGGAGATCGCATGGATCGCGCCCAGGCCCTTCTGGAAGGCGGTGGCGCCCATCATGGCGGCGGACATCATGTTGGCGCGGGCCTCGATATCGGTGCCGTCCTCATAGGCGCGTGGCAGGTAGTCGACGACCAGCCGCATGCCTTCCAGCGCGATGCCCTGGGACATCGGGTGGTAGTGCGGGCTGCTGAAGGCCTCCACGCAGTGGGCGAAGGCATCGAGGCCGGTGCCGGCGGTGATGAACTTCGGCATGCCCACGGTCAGTTCCGGGTCGCAGATGACGACCTGCGGCAGGACCTTGGGGTGGAAGATGATCTTCTTCACGTGGGTCTCGGAGTTGGTGATGACGCTGGCGCGCCCCACCTCGGATCCGGTCCCGGCAGTGGTCGGCACGGCCACGATGGGCGCGATGCCATCCGGGTCGGCGCGGGTCCACCAGTCGCCGATATCCTCGAAGTCCCAGACGGGGCGGGTCTGGCCGGCCATGAAGGCCACCATCTTCGCCAGGTCGAGGCCCGAGCCGCCGCCGAAGGCGATCACGCCGTCATGGCCGCCCTCGCGGTAGACCTTCAGGCCTTCTTCCAGGTTCTTTTCGGTCGGGTTGGCATCCACGCCGGAGAACATGGCGCGGCCCAGCCCGCCCGAGACCATCAGGTCCAGCGTGTTCTGGGTGATGTCCATCTCGGCCAGGCCGCGGTCGGTGACCAGGAGCGGCTTGCGGATGTTGGCCGCGGCGCAGGCCTCGGCGATCTCGGCAATGCGACCGGCGCCGAAGCGGATCGCGGTCGGGTAGGACCAGTTTCCTGTGAGGGTCATGGCAGGGGTTCCTCAGGCTTTGCGGTAATGGTGCGACTTGGGACGGGTCAGGGCGTGGTAACCCAGGACCGACAGGCCCGCGCCGTGGCCGGTGTTCTTGCACCCCGTCCAGCACAGCGCGGGGTCGAGGTAGTCGCAGCGGTTCATGAAGACCGTGCCGGTCTCCAGGCGCGGTGCGATGGCGTTCATCGCCTCCACGTCCTTGGTGAAGACAGCCGCGGTCAGCCCGTACTGGCAGTCGTTCATCAGCGCGATGGCCTCTTCGTCGTCCTTCACCGGCATGATGCCGACCACGGGGCCGAAGCTTTCCTCGCGCATAATCTCCATGTCGTGGGTCACGCCGGTCAGGATCTGCGGCGTCAGGTAGGCGGCGCCGTCATCGGCCTCCATCGTCTCGATCAGGGCGGTGGCGCCATTGGCCACGGCATCCTCGATCTGGGCCCGCACGGTGGCGGCGAAACGCACGTTGGCCATCGGGCCGACGGTGCTGTCCTCGGCCAGCGGGTTGCCGAGCTTCTGGCCCTTCACCCAGGCTACGGCCTTCTCGACGAAGGCGTCATACAGGCTTTCGTGCACGTAGATCCGTTCGATCCCGCAGCAGCACTGGCCGGAGTTGAACATGGCGCCATCCATCAGCCCGTCGACGGCCGCGTCCAGGTCGGCGTCGGCACGGACATAGCCCGGGTCCTTGCCGCCCAGTTCGGTGGCCACCGGCGTGAAGGTGCCCGCCGCGTCGCGTTCCACCGCGCGACCACCCGCGACCGATCCGGTGAAGTTGACGAAATCGAAGGCGCGGTCGGCCAGCAGGGCCGAGCTGACCTCGTGGCTGAAGACGACGTTCTGGAACACGTCCTCGGGCACGCCCGCGGCATGCAGCGCCTCGGCCAGGTGTTCACCCACCTTCAGGGTCTGGGCGGCGTGTTTCAGCACCACGGTGTTGCCGGCGATCAGCGCGGGGGCCACGGTGTTGATCGCGGTCATGTAGGGGTAGTTCCAGGGGGCGATTACGTAGACGACGCCCTGGGGTTCGCGGGTGATCTTGCGGGTCGCGGTGTCGCTGTCCTCGATCACCATCGGCGCCAGGGCCTCTTCGGCGATGTCGGCCATGTAGCTGGCGCGTTCGTTGAAGCCACCGAATTCACCGCCGAAGCGCACGGGGCGGCCCATCTGGTGGGCCAGTTCCTGCGCCATGCGGTCGGTCTGTTCGCCGATGATCGCCACGGCCTTGCGCACCAGCGCCACGCGGTCGGCAATCGTGCGCGCCGCCCATGCGGGCTGCGCCGCGCGGGCGCGGGCCACGACGTCGCGCGCCTCGGCCTCGGTCAGGTAGTCCCGCGACAGGTACACCGACCCGTCGATGGGAGAGATCAGATCCACTTTGCTCATAGTTACGCTCTTTCGAATCCGCGTTGAATTTCCCAGTCGGTCACGACCGCGTCGTAGGCCTCCTGCTCCCAGTCGGCGGCGCGGGTGTAATGGTCGATCACCTCGTCGCCGAAGGCCTCGCGCAGGAAGGCCGAATTGGCCAGGGTCTCGCGCGCCGCGCGCAGGGTCGAGGGGATCTCGGTCACGCTGCCCTGTTCGTAAACGTCGCCATCGGCGGGGGGCGACAGCTCCAGCCCCTCCTCGATGCCCTTGATGCCCGCCGCCAGCTGCACCGCCATGGCCAGGTAGGGGTTCACGTCCGAGCCGGGAATGCGGCATTCCATCCGCACCGCCTTGGACCCGGCGCCGCACAGGCGGAAGCCCGCGGTGCGGTTGTCCACCGACCACACGGCCTTGGTGGGGGCAAAGCTGCCCGCCTGGAAGCGTTTGTAGCTGTTGATGTTCTGCGCCAGGAAGAAGGTGTAGTCCGGCGCGTACTTGATGATACCGGCGCAGTAGCTCTTCATCAGGGCGGACATGCCGAGGCTGTCCTCGGGGTCGTAGAAGGCGCTGTCGTTGCCCTCCCACAGCGACTGATGCACGTGGGAGGAACTGCCGACCTTGTCGCGGTGCCACTTGGGGATGAAGCTGGCGGCGTGGCCCTTCATCAGCGCGACATCCTTCACCACATGCTTGCCCAGCACGTGATAGTCGGCGGCCAGGATGGCCTCGTCATACTTGATGTTCAGCTCTTCTTGGCCGGTTTCTGCCTCGCCCTTGGTGCATTCCACCGGCACGCCCATGGCGTAGAGGGCGTTGCGCACCGGGCGCAGGACGACCTCGTCGCGCAGCGACAGTTGCAGGGCGTAGTCCTCGTTGTAGGGGGTCAGCGTGTCGAGATCCTTGAAGCCCGACTTGCGGATCTCGTCGAAGCTCTTCTCGAAGAGGAAGAATTCCAGTTCCGTCGCCATCTTGGCGGTATAGCCCATGGCCTGCAGCCGCTTCACCTGGGATTGCAGCATGGCGCGGGGGCTGTGGGGGACGGGGGCGTGGTGGTGGTGATCCAGCACGTCGCACAGGACGATCGCCGTGCCCTCCAGCCAGGGGGCGGGGCGCAGCGTCGACAGGTCGGGGCGCATCACGTAGTCGCCGTAGCCGCCGGCCCAGCTGGTCGCGGCGTAGCCTTCGACCGTGTACATCTCAAGGTCGGTGGCCAGCAGGTAGTTGCAGCAATGGCTTTCTTCCCAGGCGCTATCGACGAAATGCGCCGCGTGAAAGCGTTTGCCCATCAGGCGGCCCTGCATGTCCACGATACAGGCCAGGACCGTGTCGATCTCGCCCGCGGCCACCTGTTCCTTCAGTTTGTCGAACGTCAGCGCGCCCATGTCTCATTCCTCCTGACCTGCGGAGGGCGGCCCCGAAAGGCCGCCCCGTTGTCTTGTTCCGGTGCGGCGATCAGCCGAAGGTGTACGGCGGGCCTGCCTTCGAGGTCACGTCGTTGTAGTCGCGGAAGATTTGCACCAGCTTGGCGGCCACTTCGCCCTGTTCGGCCATCTCGTCCCAGAAGGTGACGGCGGCCTCTTCGACCACTTTCCACTCTTCCTGCGGGATCGAGCGCAGCTGCAGCTTGTCGCCCTGGGCGCGCAGACGCGCCTCGCCGCCCCAGTACCACTGGTTGCGGTAGGTGTGGCTGGCCTCGATCGCCGAGGACACGATGGTCTTCAGGTGATCGGGCAGGTCGGCCCAGCGTTGCTGGTTGACGAAGAACGACCCGATCCAGGCGCCCGAGATGTTGTTGGTCAGGAAGTAGTCGGTCACGTCGGCCCAGCCCACGGTGTAGTCTTCCGTGATGCCCGACCAGGCCATGCCGTCCAGCTCGCCGGTCTGCACGGCGACCTGCGCATCCTCGTAGGGGATGTTCATCGGCACGACGCCGAACTGGCTGAGGAACTCACCCGCGGTCGGGAAGGTGTAGAGGCGCAGCCCCTCCAGGTCCGCCAGCGAGGTGATTTCCTTCTTGGTGTTGAAGTTGCACGGGTCCTGGCCCGCGGCCGACAGCCACTTCACGCCGACCTTGGCGTATTCCTCGTCCCAGATCTCGGCCAGGCCGTACTGCTGGAACAGCACGGGCACGTCCAGCGCGTGCTTGGTGGCCAGCGGGAAGTAGCCGCCGAACTGGCGCAGCGGCGTGGGGGAGGCCATGGAGTCGTCGTCCGAGTGGACGCCGTCGATGGTGCCGCGCTGCAGCGCCTGGAACAGCTCGCCCGTGGGGACGATCTGGTCGGCGTAGTAGAGTTCGATTTCCAGCTCGCCCTGGGCGGCGGCGTTGATCGCGTCGATGGCGGGTTTGGTGACTTCCTGACCCAGGGCCGAGCCAGCGTAGGTCTGGAACCGCCACTTGATGGCTTCCTGGGCACGCAGAACAGAAGGCGCGGCCAGAGCTGCGGGGGCGGCCATTGCGGCGCCGCGCAGGAAGGAACGTCTGTTGGTCATTTTCGGGTACTCCCTTTGGGGTTTGCGGAAGCCCCGCTTGGGCGCGGGGTCTGGTGGTTATTGGTAGACATAATTCGGCAGCCATGTCGCGATCGACGGGAAGGCCATGACGATGGCCAGGGCGATTACCATCACCGTCACGAAGGGCGCGATGGAGCCGTAGATGTCCTTCAGCGTGATCTCCGGCGGCGCCATGGCACGCATCAGGAACAGGTTATAGCCGAAGGGCGGGGTCATGTAGGCGATCTGGCAGGTGATGGTGTAGAGGACACCGTACCAGACCAGGTCGAAGCCCAGCTCGCCGACCAGGGGCACGTAGAGGGGCGCCACGATGACCAGCATCGCCGTGTCATCGAGGAAGCTGCCCATCACCAGGAAGCTCAGCTGCATCAGGATGAGGATCATCCAGGGGCTCAGGCCCAGCTGTTCGGTGAAGAGGAAGCTGATCGCCTTCACCGCGCCCAGCCCATCGAAGACCGCGCCGAAGGCCAGGGCCGCCAGGATGATCCACATGAACATGCAGGAGATGCCCAGGGTGTTGCGGGTGGCGGTTTCAAAGACTTTCCAGGACATCCGGCCCTTCAGGAGGGCGGCCAGGAAGGCCGCGATGGCGCCGATGGCCGAGGCTTCGACCAGCGAGGTCCAGCCCTTCACGAAGGGCACCATCATCACCGCGAAGATGCCCACGGGCAGCAGGCCAGCGCGCAGCAGGCGCAGTTTCTCGGCCCAGGTGACCTCGGCCCGTTCCTCCGCCGACAGGGCGGGGCCAAGTGCCGGGTTCGCCCGGCAGCGCAGCACGATGTAAAGGATGAAAAGGGCGGCCATCATCAGGCCGGGCAGGATGCCCGCCAGCCACAGCTGGCCCACGGGCTGCCGTGCGATCATGGCGTAAAGCACCAGCACCACCGAGGGCGGCACCAGGATGCCCAGGGACGACCCCGCCTGGATCACCCCCGTCACCATCTTCTTGTCGTAGCCTCGTTTCAGCAGCTCCGGCAGGGCGATGGTCGAGCCGATGGCCATGCCCGCGACCGACAGACCGTTCATCGCCGAGACCAGCACCATCAGCCCGATGGTGCCGATGGCCAACCCGCCCTTCACGCCGCCCATCCAGACGTGGAACATGCGGTAGAGGTCGTCGGCGATCTTCGATTCCGACAGTACGTAGCCCATGAAGACGAACATCGGCAGCGTCAGCATCGGATACCAGTTCATCAGCTTGATGAGGGCCGAATACCCGATGTCGTAGCCGCCCCGGTCCCCCCAGAGCAGCAGTGCCGCGACCACGGCGACGAAGCCGATGGCGCCGAAGACCCGCTGGCCGGTCAGCAGCATCAGCATCATGGTGCTGAACATCAGCAGGGCGATCAGTTCATAGGACATCAGATCTCTTCCCCGCGCAGACGCAGCAGGTCCTTGAAGAATTCGGAGAGCACCTGAAGCAGCATCAGGAACAGGCCGATGCAGGTGATCAGCTTGATGGGCCACATGACGGGCCCCCAGGAAGACCGCGAAGTCTCGATATAGCCCATGACTTCCCCCGCAGCGGCCGGGCCGCCGGTGAAGAAGGCCCCGATCAGCCGCCCGAAGAAGGGCAGGGGGCCGCCCATGAAATTGCCCAGAGAATAGGCCAGCGAGGCCAGGCCGCCGTAGATCATCACGCCCAGGTAGAAGAGCAGGAAGAAGACGGTGAAGGCATCCAGCCAGGCCTTCTTGCGGTCGTTCAGCTCGGCATAGATCAGGTCCATGCGCACGTTCGATCCCAGCTGGATCGAGTAGGGGCCGCCGAGGATGTAGTAAGCGACCATGACGAACTGGGCCAGTTCCAGCGTCCAGAGCGACGGCAACAGGAAGGTCTTCGAGACCGAGGACCACAGCAGGATGCCCATCAGGACGAAGAGGCCGAACATGGTGATCCGGCCGATCAGCCAGTTCATCCCGTCGATCCAGCGGATATAGCCGCGCATCAGCCTCATGCGCCCTCCCCCGTGGGGAGCGCGGCGGAGGCGGGCGCGCAGCCCTCCTCGCCCTCGGTCGCCAGGGCGGCCAGCGACAGGCTCAGCGCGCCGCAGAGCTGTTCGGCGGCCAACGAGACCTTCTCGGCGTCGGCCAGCAGGTCGTTGCGCACCTCGATCATCACGTTCAGCCGGCCACGCGACACGGCATGTTCGCGCAGGGTGTGGGTGACGCCGTCGGTGGCGGAATAGGGGGCGTTCAGCTCGGCCTTCAGGGGGCCGGTCCAGTTGTCCATCATCGCCAGCGCCAGCCGGTCGTCGCTGTCGTGCAGCAGGCCGATCTCGGTCGCACGCGGCTCGCCATGCCACAGGGGCGTGAAGGAATGTACCGTCACCAGGGCGCCGCCGTGGCGGTCCAGCACGCCCGACAGGGCCGCCTGGAACGGACGGTAGATCTCGCAGACGCGGGCGGCGCGCTGTTCGTCGTTCAGCCCGACGTTGCCGGGCACCTCGACCACCTCGGAGCGTTCCGGCATCGCGCCGGGAGACGACGGCGGGCGGTTGCAGTCGTAGACCAGCCGCGACACGCGGGACGCCACCAGGGGCGCGCCCATCCGTTCGGAGATCGCCACGGCCAGGGCCAGGGCGCCGGGGTCCCAGACGGCGTGGCTCAGCCGATCGGCCTCTGCCAGGCCCAGCCCGTCAAGGGCCGCCGGGATCGCCGCGCTGGCGTGTTCGCAGGACAGCACCACAGGACCGGTGCCGCCGGGATGGATCACCTCGACGGCAGGTCGCTCGCCGGGTGCCAGAATCTGAGAGTCATTGCCCACCATGGCCGCAGAGAAACCGGCCCCGGGCCCGGGTGTCAATTCATTTCTGTAGACATGACTACAGGTCGCCCCTAGCTTGTACATATTGCTACAGCGAAGGGCGGGGCAGTGACGAAGGCAGAGGCGGACGCAGTCGGTCAGAAACCGGAGATCACGCGGGCGGAGGACCCGGCCGGGGCCGTCCGCGCTCGGATCGAGGCCGAGGACACCCGCCTGACCGCCGCCGAGAAACGTGTTGGCGAGGTGATCCTGAAGGACTACCCCATGGCCGGCATGCAGTCGGTGACGAAGCTCGCGGACCTTGCCTGTGTCTCCACCCCCACGGTGATCCGCATGGCGCGGAAACTGGGGTTCGAGGGCTTCCCCGAGATGCAGAACGCCCTGCGCGACGAGGTGGCGGATCGGATCAAGGCGCCGGCGCTGAAACGCGACGCGCGTGGTGGTGATGGCCATGTGCTGCACCGTTTCGCTGATGCCGTGATCGGCAACCTGACACGCTCGCTCGACCGGGTGGATACGGCGACCTTCGATGCGGTGGCGGCGCTCTTGGCGGACAGCAACCGCCCGGCCTACTTCCTGGGCGGACGGATCTCCGGCGCCACGGCCAGCTATTTCCACAACCACATGCAGATCATCCGGACGGGCATGACCCTGCTGGACCAGGCGCCCAACGTCTGGCCGCACTACCTTCTGGATATGGGGCCGGCCTCGGTCCTCGTGCTGTTCGACATCCGGCGCTATGAAAAGGACCTGCTGCGCCTGGCGGAACTGGCCGCCGAGCGCGGCGCGACCATTGTGCTGTTCACCGACCAGTGGGGATCGCCCGTGGCCCGCGTGGCGCGCCACGTCTTCCACCTGGAGGTCGAGGCGCCGTCGAACTGGGACAGCACCGTTGCCATCATGGCCGTGGTCGAGGCGCTGATCGCCGAGGTCCAGGCGAAACGCTGGGACGAAAGCCGCGAACGCCTGGATGAACTGGAGGCGATGTTCTCCACCACCCGGGTCTTCCGCTCCGGGGGCTAGCGCCCGGCAGGGACGTCGATCGGGCGGGTTCAGCCCGTGACCAGTGTCGCAAGGCGGCGCAGTGCCAGCTGGTAGCCCTCGGTGCCGAAGCCCGCGATCACCCCGTCCGCGCGCAGCGAGACGTAGGAGTGGTGACGGAATCTCTCGCGCTTGTGCACGTTAGAGATATGACACTCGATCACAAAGCCCTCGAAGGTGTTCAGCGCATCGAGGATCGCCACCGAGGTATGGGTGTAGGCGCCGGGGTTGATGACGATGCCCGCGCAGGTATCGCGCGCGGCATGGATGCAATCGATGATTCCGCCCTCGTGGTTGGACTGGTAGAACTGCAGATCCAGCCCCAGATCGGCGGCCAGCGCGGTGCAGTCGGCGGCCACGTCGTCCAGCGTTTCATGGCCGTAGATGTCCGGCTGTCGCTTGCCCAGCAGGTTCAGGTTAGGGCCGTTGATGATCTGGATCCTGGCTGCCATGGGGCTCACTCCTCTTTGCTGAATCCTGCCTAAGCCGCCGGGCGAGGACGGGCAAGGGTGGTGGAACAGGACCGGTCGGGGCAGCGCCGTAACTTTTCGCGCGTAAAGTCCGGGTTTTCGTGGACCTGTGGCGCGCACGCCCGGATTTCGCCGTATTTGCTGGGTTTAGTCATGTCATAAGACACTCGCCCTGACTCTGTGTCACGGGGCGGGAAAGCCGCAGGACCCCGGCAAACCGGGGCCGCGCAAGAAAGGCAGAATGCCACAGAAGGGTAGAACAGGGTCATGAACTGGAACGGATACGTTCGTGGAGGCACGCAGCCCTGTCTCGGATCCGCCCATGAAGGGCGGACGGGAGACGGGGCCGCGCCAGCGTCCTGGGAGTATATCAAGAAGCCGCTGCGCTTTTACATGCAGGGGGGCGATGGCGGTGGTCTGGACCGGCGTCTGGCCCTTGGCAGCCCGGGCGGGGAGAGCGAGGGCGCCTTTGCCGGGCGCCGCATCGGCACCCTGCGCCGCGACGGCAAGCTGCGGATGTTCTCCGTCGATCACGTCACCTCCTTCCTCGCGGGCACCCGCGTGCGCACCCCCGACGGGCTGCGCCTGATCGAGACGTTGCGCCCCGGCGACAAGGTGATGACCCTCGACAACGGCCCCTGCGAGGTGACCTGGACCGGGCGTCGCAGCCTGCGCGCCCAGGGGCGGCTCGCGCCCATCCTGGTGCGGCCCGGGGCCCTGGGCAATCGTCATCCGATCATGGTCGCGCCGTCCCAGCAACTGGTGCTGAAGGACCGCGCGCTGCGCACGCTGTTCGGACAAGACGAGGCGGTGGTGGCCGCGCGGCACCTGCTGGACGGTGAGCGGATCATCCGCAGTCCTCGGGCCGAAGCCGACTACGTGCTGTTGCAGATGGACGGCTACCAGGTGCTGGACGAAGGCGAGCTGGGCCTGGAATGCGCCGAGCCGCAGCGGCTGTGCGAGCTGGACGAGGCGGCGCTGGAACGGTCCATGGCCGAGGCCCGGCTGAACAAGCCGCAGGTCTGTCTGAAGATGGCGCGCGGCCATCGCGTCGGGCTGACGGGCTACGAAAGTCGGCTGTTGCGGTCTATGATGGCGACGACGGCGGAGATGATGCCGGCGCTGCGCGGCAACCGGCGCGGGCCTCTGGGCATGGCAATGTCCTGAGCCGGGCGCTGCGGCGCGGTCAGGACATGGAGCCGGGGGCGGAGCCGCGTGCCAGGGCCGTGCGGGCCCGTTCGGCCTCGAAGGGCAGCCCGGCCGCCTCGCAGACCGGCGCCAGCGCCGCGACATCGCCGCCCATCACCGCCTCGGCCTGCACCGTCAGCACCCTGACGCCGCTGTCGACCAGCCCGGCCAGGCGATCTTCATAGCAGGCGCAGAAGGGTTTCCAGAACTCCGGGCTTGTCGAATGGCGGCGCATGAAACTGGCGCGGGCCAGCGAGGCCAGCACCGCCTCGCGCTCCCTCTCGACGATCACCCAGGTGGCACCCGGAAAGGCGCGCGCGAACAGCGGCCAGAGCAGGGCGAGCTTGGGGTCCTTGTAGCCCCAGGGGGCCTTGCCGTCGTATCCCTCCGCCCGGATCGCGCGCAGCAGGCGGCGGTTCAGGCCGGGGCAAGGCGGCAGGGCCTCGGTGCGGGGCAGGGGCGCCACCCCGCGCGGGTCGGCGCCCAGGGCCGACAGGATCGGTTTCAGGTGCTTTTCACGGATCCGGCGGTTCTCGCCATAGCCCTCTGGGTTGTCGGCATTGCCGGGGATCGTCTCGCCCAGCCACAGGCCCTGGCCCTGCAGGATCCGCGTGACCAGCGAGGTGCCCGAGCGCGGCAGCCCGGTGATGAAGACCGGGCGCAGGGCCGGGGGCTGCCGTGGCGGGGTCGCGGGCAGGGCGGCGACAGGCCGCTCTGACCACCGCGCCAGTGCCTTTTCGATCCAGGGGGCGAGGCTGCGCGCCGACAGCTCTTCCTTCGGCAGGGTGGTGGCGCAGGCAAAGACGCTGCGTGCGTCTGCCTCCGGCCCCCAGAACCAATGCGCGGTTTTGTTCATGATCGCCAGCAGCGGCACGCCGGAAAACCCCGCCATGTGCCAGTTGGCACTGTCCACGGAGATCACCCCGGCGAGACCCCGGATCATGTCGATCGTCTCCACCGGATTGGCGGTGATGTCGGCCAGGGGCACCTGGGCGCGCGGGTCGGCCTGCAGGATCGCGCGTTCCTCCGCCGTCAGGTCGAACTGCAGGGCCAGGATTCGGCAGTCCAGCGGCAGCATGTCCAGCAGGAAGCGCAGGGGGATGTGCCGTTCCTCGCGCCGGTTCTGCCCCGATCCGCCGCGCCAGCACAGGCCGAAGACCGGCGGGTCGAAGGGATGCCGCCGGGGCTGATCCAGGGTGATCCCCGGGGCGATCGTGCCCAGGCGGCGATAGCCGCGCCCGACGAAATCGGCGGCCAGGTGGGCGCGTGGGCGGCCCAGATCCGTGGCGATCCGGTCGGCGGGGGTGAAGCTGGCCTTGGGGAAGTAGCGCCGGATCAGCGGACCATACTTGGCCAGCCCGGTGAAGGCCGATGTTTCATGCGCGCCCTCGGCCTTGATATGCGCCAGGTGAAAGAGCACGTCGCCCAGCCCCTGTTCCAGCACGATAAGCCCGGCATCCCCGGACGGGTCCGCGGGCAGGGGCGCATGAGTCACGCTGTCCGGCAGGACCTTCGGGAAATTGATCGCCTGCCAGCGCGCGGCGTAGAGCGGAAAGCCGATGCCATAGCGGTGCGCCCAGATCTCGTGCAGCCCGGCGGAGGTGCGGAAATCGGCCAGTTCGCGCGGGCCGTTCGCGGGATCCAGGCGCAGCCGTTTCGCCTGGGCCGGATCGCGCAGGCGCAGGGACAGGCGATAGCGCATCGGCGTGAAAAGATGGGTCGGCAGGTCGCGGTTCAGCTGTCGTGCCGCATCCAGGTCGCCGATGGCGTAGAGGGCGCAGCCCAGTTGCAGATAGCGCAGCGCCTGCTGTCGGCTGGGGTCCAGTCGGTCGAAGGCCGGCTGGCGCAGCAGTGGCGCGATCAGCTCCCAGCAGCGGGAAATGCGGCCCGCGGTGAAGGCTGCCTGCGCCTCCTTCAGCAGCGCCGCCAGGTCGACCTTGCGCGCCTGCGGCGCGGGCGCGGCCGGGCGGTCGCTCATTTTTCCTTCACCTTCAGCAGGCGCTCGGGGCGCACCCGTTCGGCGGCCTCGAAGAGGGAGAAGGTCTGGTTCACGTAGTTCACCGCGCCGCCGATGTGATCCATGTAGGTCTGCAGCTCGTCCGTCATTTCCGCCTCGACCATCTGCACGGTCCGATCCGGGCCATCGGCCTCGAACTGCACGTAGAACAGCGGTTCGCCCCGGCGGATCGTGATGGGCTTCGCTGTGTCGTGCCACTCGAAGGCCCACATCAGCGGGCGCGGCCAGAGGTTGATCGGGAAACGCCCGCCGAAGATCGTGCCCGGAAGGGGCGTCTTGCGGTAGTACATGTAGGCTTCGAGCTGGGTCATGTAGACCGGCTCATCGGTGATGAAATAGTAGGGCAGCTTCAGCTGGATGATGGGGCGGTCGGGGTAGCGCCACTCCCCCTCGTTCACCAGGGTCAGCCGCTTGCCCAGGGTCGAGCCGCGCACCGCAGATTTCTCGCCCGAGAGGTTGCGCAGCACCGGCTTGCCGTCCTTGTCGCGGGTGAAGCCGATGTTCAGGTCGAAGGGGCAGAGCACCTCGAAATAGCGGCTTTCCAGTCCCACGACGGCCGGACAGCGCGAGGCGGATTTGGCATGCTCGCGCCGGGCCTCGCGGGAATGCACTCGGCGGGGCGGTTCGTAGATCACCGGCGCGTCGGTCTTGCCCAGTAGCCAGCCGATCTTCACCGGGCCGGCGCCGGGATCGGTCGGGCCGCGCTGGTAGGTGACGGTGATGTCCATGGGGATCTCCTGCGCGCGGGGCGTACACTGCGAAAAGAGGTAGCCTGTCGCCCCGCGCCGCGCAAGAAATTCAAGGGCTTCGCCCCAGTGCGTAGGACCCGGGACCGACCGGATCAGGGCAGCATCGTCAGCCAGAACCACGAGGTGAAGAGGCACACCCCGGTGGAGATCAGCAGCGCCGAGGCCGCCGAGCGTTTGGCCCGGTCGTAGAGGTTGGCGAAGACATAGGTGTTCACGCCCGGTGCCACGCAGGCGGTCAGCACGGCAGAGCGGAAGGCCGCCTCGGACAGGGCGAAGGCGCGGCCCAGCCCCCAGGTGATCGCCGGATGCACCATCAGGGCCAGCACACAGATCATGCCGATCAGTCGCCAGTCGCCCTCGATCTTGTATTGCACCAGCACGCCGCCCACGGCGAACAGTGCTGCCGGCAGGGCGGAGCGGGCGATGATCTGCATCGCGTCATCCATGGGGCCGGGCACGGTCAGCCCGGAAAGGTTCACGATGAAGCCCAGCATCAGTGCGATGACCAGCGGGTTGGTGAAAATCTGCCGCAGGATGCGCTGCGCCAGCGCGGCGATGCGCAGGCCCTGGCCACCCGCCCGCGTCATCTCCATCGCGATGATGCCCAGGGTGTAGCAGAAGGGCGCGTGGATCGAGATGATGGCGAAGTTGGAGGCCAGCGCATCCGCGCCGAAGGCCCGTTCGGTGATCGGCACGCCCAGCATCATCGAGTTGGAGAAGAGACAGCAGAACCCGATGACCACCGCATCCTCGGGCGAACGCCCGATGGCGCGGGCGCCGAAGAGGCCGAGGAAGAAACAGGCGGTGGCCCCGGCGTAGAAGCTCAGCAGCAGCGGCGCGTGGAACTGTTCCCCGATGTCGAAGGTGCTGACCGCGAGGAACAGCAGGCAGGGAAAGGCCGCGTTCTGGGTGTAGGACATCAGCCCTTCGGCCACCGACAGCTTCAGCAGCCCGGTGCGGGTGGCGACATAGCCGGCGCCCAGCACCAGAAAGACCGGCAAGATGATGTTGAGAAGCGCGCTCATGCCGCGGCCCCCTGTGCGGGGCAGGGCCGCATGTCAGAGGTCATAGGTGATCTGCATCCCGTCAAAAGCCGGGGTGATGTGATCCGCCGTCTCGGCCTCCAGCGTGGCATAGTCCAGGTCGATGTGCATGTTGGTCAGCACGGCCCGATCGGGCGCGGCGCGTTCGATCCAGGCCAGCGACTGTTCCAGGTGCGAATGCGTGGGATGCGGATCGCGGCGCAGGGTGTCCAGGATCCAGCATTTCAGCCCGGCGCAGGCCTCCCAGGCCTCATCGGACATCTCGGCCACGTCGGGCAGGTAGGCCACGTCGCGTACCCGGAAGCCGAGCGCGTCGATGGAGCCGTGATTGACCTTGAACGGCATCAGCGTCACCGGCCCGCCCGCGCCGTCGATGGTAACGGCGCCCTTGATGGTGTTCAGCTCCAGGATCGGCGGGTAGGGCGAGCCCTCGGGCTGCACGAAGACATAGCCGAAGCGGCTGAGCAGCGCGTCCTGGGTGTCGCCATCGGCCCAAACGGGCAGGCGGCGGCGCATGTTGAAGACCACCTGGCGCAGGTCGTCGATGCCGTGGACGTGATCGGCATGGGCATGGGTGAAGACCACCGCGTCCAGCTCGCCAATCCCTGCGTCCAGCAGTTGCTGGCGCATGTCGGGGGAGGTGTCGATCAGCACCCGGGTGGTACCTTCCTCGCGGATCTGCTCGACCAGGAGGGAGCAGCGGCGGCGGGCGTTCTTGGGGTTCTCGGGGTCGCAGTCGCCCCAGAGGCCGCCGAGACGCGGCACACCGCCGGAAGAGCCGCAGCCCAGAATGGTGAAACGCAGCTGGCCCATCAGGCGGCGTCCTTCTGCCAGGCGGAGACCTTGGTGAACAGCCGGTCGAAGTTCGCCTGCGTCTGGGCGGCGAAGGCGGCGTAGTCCATGCCGAAGACCTCGGCGCCGACCTGGGCGGTCAGGGCGGTAAAGGCGGGCTCGTTACGCTTACCGCGATGCGGCGGCGGGGCCAGGTAGGGGCTGTCGGTTTCCACCAGCACCCGATCGCGCGGCACCTGGGCGAAGAAATCGCGCAGTTCCTGGCTTTTCTTGAAGGTCGTGACGCCGGACATCGACAGATAGAAGCCCAGCTCCAGCGCCTTGCGGCCCAGATCGGGGCCGGAAGAGAAGCAGTGCATCACGCAGGAGTAAGGCGCGTTGCGGTATTCCTCTTCGAGGATCCGCGCCATGTCCTCATCCGCGTCGCGGGCGTGGATGACCAGCGGCAGGCCGGTCTCGGCGGCGGCGGCGCAATGCACCCGCAGGCTGTCCTTCTGCGCCTGGGCGCTCTCGGCAGTGTAGTGGTAATCGAGGCCCGTCTCGCCAATGGCGACCAGTTTCGGGTGCTTGGCCACCTCGACCAGCTCGTCGAAGGTCACCGGGGCCTCATCGGCCACCGACATCGGGTGCAGCCCGTAGGCCCAGAAGACCGACGGATAGGTTTCCGAGATGCTGCGCACCTTGTCGATGCCGCCGGGCTTGGTGCAGATCGACACCATCCGGGTCACGCCCGCCGCATGGGCCCGCTCCACCACCTGGTCCAGCTCACCGTCGAAGTCCGGGAAATCGAGGTGGCAATGGCTGTCGGTGATCTGGGCTGCGTCGGTCATGTCTGTCCTGATGGGTCTTGCTTTGGCGCCTGGGCCGGGCGGCTTACCCCCCGGCAGCGGCTTTCTGTAGCCTGAAGATCGTATCTAGGATGAGCGCGGAAGGGTCAAGGTTGACCGCCGTGCCGTGACGCAGACGGGCGCCGATCTCCTGTGCCTCTGCTGCCCAAAGGCGTGCGGAACGGGCATCGGGGGCCAGGCGGGCAAAGGCCTTGGCCTCTCCCGGGGCGGCCTCGGGCTGCGGGGGCATGCCGCGGGCGCCGGTCAGGGCAAGACGTACCAGCGCCTGGTCCAGCAGGGCCAGCAGCAGGGCGCGGCGTTCTTCCTGGCCCCGCGCGGCGGCGGCCTCGGCCAGGGCCTGGGCGCGGGCGCGATCGAGGCGCGGCAGGCTGTCGAGGATCGCGACCCATTCGGCATAGAGCTTCAGCCCGTCGAGATTGGCCAGCTGCACCGCCGCGCCGACCGACCCTTCTGCCAGGGCGGCCAGGCGTTCCGGCGCCTGCGTCTGGATCCCGGCCTGTTGCAGTGCTGCCTGCATCGCTGTCTCGTCCAGCGGGCGCAGGCGCAGCACGCGACAGCGCGAGCGGATGGTGGGCAGCAGGCCCGAGGGCTGGTGCGTGACCAGCAGGAGCGTCGTGCGCGCCGGTGGTTCTTCCAGCAGCTTCAGGATGGCATTGGCCGCAGAGGTGTTCAGCTCATCCGTGGCATCGACGATGACCACGCGGCGGCCCCCGTCGGCCGACGACAGCGAGAAGAAGTTCTTCAGCCGCCGCGCCTCGTCCACGGTGATCTGCGCCTTCAGCCGGCCCGTGTTCTCGTTGACGCCACGGCGCAACACGAAAAGACCCGGCTCGGCCCCGGCGGCCATGCGGCGCGCGACAGGGTGGTCGGGCGAGATCGCCAGGCTTTCGGCCTGCGCGGGCGCCAGCGCCTCGCCGAACATGCCGCCATCGTCTTCGGCCGGATCCGGCGTGGCCAGCAGGAAGCGCGCGATGGACCAGGCCAGCGTCGCCTTGCCCGACCCGCGCGGGCCGGTGATCATCCAGCCATGGTGCAGCCGGCCCAGGTTGAAGGCCTCCAGGAACTCTGCCTCCGCGGCCTCCTGCCCGAAGAGGCGGGGCGTGTCGCGGGGATGCGGGGCGCCTTCGATGCGATCCGGTTCGGGGCGGTCCTCGTGGCTCATGCGGGGGCCTCGAACAGCTCGGGCAGGGTGGCTTGCACGCGGGCGTGGACGGTGCCCACGTCGCCCGCGCCATCGACGATGCGGAAGCGGTCCGCGTAGGTCTCGGCCAGGTCCAGGTAGCCCTGGCGCATGGCCAGCTGCAGCGCCAGCCCGAAGGTCTCGAACCGTTCCTCGGCGCCGGTGCGCGACAGGGCGCGGGACAGGCCGGCCTCCGGGTCCATGTCGATCAGCAGGGTGATGTCCGGCTCGCGCCCGATCATCAGCGCGTGCAGGCGGTCGACCACCTCGCGCAGGTCGCCGCGCGACAGGCCCTGGTACATGCGGGTGCTGTCGGCGAAACGGTCGCAGATCACCACGGCGCCACGCTCCAGCGCGGGCAGGATCGTGCGTTCCAGGTGGTCGCGGCGGGCGGCGGTGAACAGCAGGATCTCGGTTTCCGCCGACCAGCGGTCCGGATCGCCGTTCAGCACCAGCGCGCGGATCTCCTCCGCGCCCGGCGATCCGCCGGGTTCGCGGGTCAGAACGACTTCACGGCCCTGCTGTTGCAGAGCCGTGGCGAGGGCACGGGCCTGGGTGGATTTGCCGGACCCGTCGATGCCTTCGAAGGAGAGGAACAGACCCCCGGTCTTGCGCGCCCCGGTCCCGGTCAAGAGGCCGCCTCCGCCGGGGCCGCCTCCTCGGGGCCTTCGTTGATGCGGCGCAGCAGGTAGCGCGCGGCCGACTGCAGCTTGGCGGTGAACCCGCCGTGCGGCACGGCTTCGGCGGCGATCAGCGGGATACGCTTCTCCGGCAGGCCCTCGGGGTGGATCACCAGCTCGCCCAGCTCCTGGCCCTTCTCGATGGGGGCCTTCACCGGGCCGCGGGCCACGATTTCCGAGGCGACGCCGTCGCCGGTCAGTACGGGCACCAGGGTGGTCACGTCCTCGGCCACGGTCAGGCCCACGTCCATCGCGGCGCCCTCATGCACGGGCAGGCGGGTCGGCAGGATCTCCCCCGCTTCGACCAGGGTGCTTTCGGTGAACTGGCGGAAGGCCCAGTTGACGATCGAGCGGCCCTCTTCGGCCCGCGCCTGGGTGCTGTCCAGGCCGGCATAGACGAAGACCACGCGGCGGTTCGACACCGGGTCGACGGCAGAGCCCACCAGGCCGTAGCCGGCTTCCTCGGTGTGGCCGGTCTTCAGGCCATCCGCCCCGATGCCCATCGACAGCAGCGGGTTGCGGTTGTGGATGTTCTGCGGCGCGCGGCCGTCGAAGGCGAACTCGCGCTCGGCGAAGTAGGTGTAGAACTCGGGGAAGTCCTCGATGATGTGGGTGGCCAGCAGGGCGAGGTCGCGCATCGACATGCGCTGCATCGGATCGGGCCAGCCGTTCGAGTTGGCGAAGGTCGAGTTGGTCATGCCCATCTGGCGCGCGCGCTGCGTCATGTAGCTGGCAAAGCCCGCCTCGGTGCCATCGGGCGACAGGGCTTCGGCCAGGACGGCACAGGCGTCGTTGCCCGACAGCACGATGATGCCCTGGATCAGGTCCGACACCTTCACCCGGTCGGTGGTGTCCAGGAACATGGTCGACCCGCCGTAATTCATGGCGTGCTGCGACACCGGCAGTTCCTCATCCAGCTGCAGGCGGCCGTCGTGGATCGCCTCGAAAGTTACGTAAAGCGTCATCAGCTTCGACATGGAGGCCGGGGGCAGGGGCACGTCGGCCTCCTTGGTCAGCAGCACCGTGTCGGTGGTGATGTCGACGACGAAGGCCGCGCGGGCGCGGGTGTCGAAGGCCTGGGCCGGCAGCGCGGCGCTGAGGCTCAGCAGGGCAGTGCCGAGTACCGCGACAATGGTACGCAGCGGGCGACGGAGGATGGACATGGGCGGATCCTTCTGCTTCGCGGACGGTCTGGGCCGGTTCCGGGGCGAAGGCCGCGCCCCGGTGGGCGCGCTCCTTCTACCACGGGTCGGATCAGTTCGTAACCGGATAGGCGTCTGTAAAGCCGGCGTCCTTGACGATCTGCAGCATGGTGGCGCGTTGCTCGGTCGATTGGGCCGGGCCGGCGATCACGCGGTAGAAGGTCTTGCCGGCGCTTTCCTGTGTCAGCACGCTGACATCAAGCGCCCGCTGACGCATGGCGGTGGCGGTGTTCTGGGCATTCTCCCGGATGCTGAAGATGCCAAGCTGGATATAGGGCTTGTCGAGGGACGACACGGCGGCGGCCTGCGCCACGGGCGCGGTGGCGGGGGCCGGGGCGTCCAGCGGTGTGGCGGAGACCTCGGTCGGGGCGGCGCTCGACAGGGATCCTGCGGTGCTCGCCGTGGTGCCGGCGGTCGGGGCCGGCTTGGGGGCGCGGTCCTTGCGCAGCCAGCCGAACAGCCCGCCGGACTTGCGCGGCTGTGCCTCTTCCGACGCGCCGGCCGCGTTGCCGGCGGTGGCGTTCGGCGCGGCCGTGACCTCTGCGCCCGGCGCGGGATCCAGCGCAGTGGCCTCGACCTCGGCCGCAGCAGGCATGCCGGCGGCGGCGGGCAGGGGGGCGGGCTCCACGGGATCAGGGTCAACCGTCTCGCGGCGCAAGGCGGTCACGTTCAGCTCCTCCGGGGCCCCGGCCAGCATGTCGAGGGCGGCCGCGGCATCCGAGGACACTTGCAGCCGCGGCCCCGGACCCATCGTTTCGCGCCGGAAAAGCGCCCCGATGACGAAGCTGTCGTTGCTGGTGTTGCGGATCAGCACCCGTTCCGGTTCGGTCACGTCCGGATGCGCCACCCAGACCCCGCCTAGCGAGGGCCGCCCGTCCCATAGCCCGGCCTCGGTCACCTGGAAGACGTCGGGCGCCTCGATGTCGCGTTCGATCAGACGGGTCGACCGGCCGTCGCCCGCGCTGGCCGGTGGGCTGTCCTGCGAGGCCTGGAACAGTTGCAGCTGTCCCCCCTCCTGGCAGGCCCCAAGCGCCAGCAGAGCCAGCGCCGCGACGGCGGTTCGGAACGGAAACGGGTGGGGCTGTGCCGTTCGGGGGCCCTGAAACATGGTGTCTGCTCTCTGCCTCGGCGGCGGGGCCGCCCTGCCGCGGGGCGCGGCGATGCTCTGTCTTGCTTTGTGCCGGCCGGTCGTGGCGCCGGCCCTGTTGGCGCAGAAACTAACCCGAAGCCCCGCGCAAGGAAAGCCCGAGGAAGGGACGCCGGATCTTTTCGCCGGGCCAGCGGCGGGAATGCGCGCTTCCAGAATCATTCAAGGCCCGGTAACCCGCTGCCCACCGGAGGAGTGGCAGAGTGGTCGAATGCACCGGTCTTGAAAACCGGCGTGCGTGAAAGCGTACCGTGGGTTCGAATCCCACCTCCTCCGCCACCACACATGTCGAGTGGTTTTGATTGGGTCGCCTTGGGCGACATTTTTCTTTTAAAATCAGATCTTTGATGGGGGTTTCATGTTTCTGCGGTTTCTTTCTATTTGGCCTGTTTGCTTGTGTTAGGTGGTACAAATCGTGGTCTGGATCAGGGCCTTGCTGAGCGGAGAGCTCACGAAGAAGCTGGTTGAGAACCTTGGCCCCGGTCGCCACGGGGATGGCAACGGTCTCTATCTCGTGGTGGACCCTTCAGGTGCCCAGCACTGGATCGTCCAGTTACGGTAAAGGGGAAGCGGACCCGCAAGGGTGCGCCGCTCAGAACCGGTCGGACCCGGGAGAGATCGAACGCCTCCAACCAAACGCCGAGCGATCTGTTTGTCATCGCCGTCACCTCCGCGAGACCGGGTATCGTTTCGGTCGTTTGCTGCAGTGCGAGCCGAGTGAGCCGAACAGGGATCTGACGCGCGCGGATCACACCTCTATATCTCGGGATCTGAAGGCGCAGGCTGAGGCACGGCTGCAGAAGTATCCGTGGCACAAGGGGTGCCACAGGCGCGCGGCCCTGTTCCACAGTCCGAATAGCTGAAGAAAATTGGAAGCCTGGCAACGAAACGCGAGGCACTCCCACGTAAAATCTGCGCCATATCAGTATTCTAGCATACCAGCGGAAGCACAGGCGCTCCTCCAGCAGCCCCGGGGGAAGCTGAAAATCAGGGTGAAGTGCTCCTCACCGGTGAGGGGACCTTCGCTTTCGCGCGCGGCTAACGGAGAAAAGAGCCCACTTGTCGACTGGGGGATCAAGGCTTCGCGGGGCGGTAGATCACTTTCCGAGGCTTCGGCGAGCATCTGCACGAAGCCTGAGTGGGCCAGGGCGATCGGCAGGTCTGCGTTGGCGGCGCAATGCGCGCCAACGCAGTGTCTTCTCGTCGGTTCAGCCCTGATTGGGCGTGGGGTAATCCTCGGCATTCAGGACCCAGCCGGGCTTGGCGCTGAAATCGGCGCGGGGCGGGCAGAAGATGTCGACCAGTTGGTTCAGCCCGTCCCCCTTGGCGCGGCTGGTGTGGATCACCGGCGGCGGGATCACCAGGACCGAGGGACCGGTGACCTCGATATGGCGGTCGGGGCGCCAGTCGGCCATGTCCGTGGTCCAGGGCCAGCGCAGGTGATGGTCATAGGCCCCCTCCAGCAGTAGCGAACATTGCTCGAAATCGTCGTGATGATGCGGCGAGACCGAGGCGGGGTCGCGCGGCCCCTCGCGCGGGTCCAGCATGTTCACCATGAAGGTGGTGCAGCGGAAGATCCGGCCAAAGCGCCCCTCGGCCTTCGGCACGTCCAGCGAATAGTGGCGCAGGCGCAGACCGTCGGGCGGGGTGGGCCAGGGCTCAAACGCGGGCACATGGCTGCGGGGCGTATCATAGGCCCGGGCATTGGGACACAGCGCCACGAGATCGGCAGAGGCCGTGGTGAACAGGCCGATCACCACGCCACCCTCGGGCAGGGTCACTTGGCTGTCGCCTGGCGGCACGAAGGCGATCTGATGGCCAGGCAGATCCGCCTGGGCTTCGCCTGCGGTGATCTGCGCGGGCGCCTCGGGCATCAGAAGGACATACTCGTCGGGCTGGTCGCCGCGCGACAGGGTGCCGCCCGGGGCCATTTCGCAATAGGCCAGGACGAAGTTGTGGCCGCGTATGAACCAGATCCGGCCATTGTCATCCTCGATCTGCGGCGGGCTGTCGTAGAAGGTGGCCAGCTGCTCTTCGGCGATCAGCCCTGTCGGGGGCTTGCCCTTGGCGGCCGGGGCGGGGGCCAGTTGCGAGCGGGGGTCGGACTTGTCGTACATGGAGAACCTCAGCGTGTCGTCTGCAGGGCAGTGCGGGTTTCGGTCAAGGTCGCGGCGGCGGCCTTGCGCAGGAAGGTCTGGTCGGAGGAGACGATGAAGGCCGTGGCGCCCTGTGCGGCCAGCGCGGCGGCATCTTCCGGGCCCGAGGCCATGACGCAGATCGGCTTGCCCGCAGCGCGGGCGGCGGCGGTGATCGCCTCGGTTGCGGCCTTGACCGGGGCCGATCCGCCCTTGACCTCGCCATAGGCTACCGTCAGGTCGCCGCGTCCGATGAAGACGCCGTCCAGTCCTTCGACCGCCAGGATCTCGTCGAGGGCGTCCAGCGCGTGGGGATCCTCGATCATCGCGATGACGGTGGCGCGGGTGTCCTGCTCGTCCAGGTGCTGGGCGATGCTGCGTCCGCCGAAATCGCCCGCCCGGGTGGTCGAGGAATAGCCCCGCATGCCGCCGCGATAGCGGGCTGCGGCGACGATGGCGCGGGCCTTCTCGGCGCTGTCCACATGGGGCACCAGCACGCCGTCGCCGCCGCAGTCCAGCACCGACTGGATGCCGGCGGGATCGGCGGAGGGCACGCGCACCAGGCCGCCGATGCCATGCGCGCGGCAGGCCAGCAGGATGTGATCGGTGCTCTCGCGGTTCAGTGCGCCATGCTCTTCATCCACCACGACGAAGTCATAGCCCAATGTGCCGAGTATCTCGGCCGGCATGGTCTGGGCGATTTTCAGAAAGCTGCCGATCAGGATCTGCCCCTCCTGGAAACGCTGGCGAAAGCCGCTGTGCTCTGATGGCATCATCTTCTCCTCGGGTCCTGTGCCTTTGGCCTGAACATCGGCAGCAGGCCGGGGCGCAGCAACGCAGGAGCAGCACCGTTTCGCAGAGCGGAACGGTCGCGGGTTCGCGTTGAGGGAAGGACCTCCGGGGAGGAATGTGGTAGCGCATTCTCCGTGACCGGGAGGAGGGGGCCGCCCCAGGGGGGACGGCACGCTGGCCGAGGTCACGAGAGAGGCGGGCCGTGCCCAGGGGCATGGCCGGACCCAAAGAAGGAGGAAGGTCATGAACTTCAACGTCAAGCTCGCCCGTGCGGCCCTGTTTGCCGGTACGGCCCTGGTGGCCCTGCCGGTCCTGGCGCAGGAGGCACAGCTGCCGCCGCGCCTGGCGATGACGACTTACGACGTGGGCTCGTCCGGCTATGCCCAGGCCGTGGCCCTGGGCAAGGCGATCAGCGATGGCTACGGCATCAGCCTGCGTGTGCTGCCGGCAACTTCCGACGTGGCGCGGCTGCTGCCGGTGAAACAGGGGCGCGTCGACCTGGCCCTGATCGGGTCCGAGGCCTACAACGCCTACGAGGGGACCGAGGCCTTTACCTCGCCCGAGCTGGGCCCGCAGCGGATTGAACTGCTGGCCGGTGCCAATTCGTCCAATTGTTTCACCCTGGCGCTGCAGGGCGACGGCGATGTTCAGAGCGTCGAGGACCTGCGCGGCAAGCGTGTGGGCTGGGTGGTCAGCTCGCCCGCCCTTCAGGCCAATGTCGAGGCCTTCCTGGCCTTCGGCGGTCTGACCTGGGACGACGTGGAGAAGGTCGAGGTGGCCAGCTTCGGCGCCTCCTGGGAGGCCTTCCTGAATGGCCAGGTGGATGCGATCACCTCGCTGTCGACGACCACCTTCGCCACTCAGGCCGCGGCCTCGCCCAGCGGTCTGAAATGGCTGGAGCTGCCGGAAGAAAATACCGAGGGCTGGGCCCGCCTGCAGGAGATCAAGCCGCAATTCGCCCCGCGCACCGCGACCGTAGGCCCGAACATGTCCGAGGACGCGCCGGTGGAATGCGCGGGCTTCCCCTATCCGGTGGTCGTGACCTATGCCGACAAGGATCCGGATGTCGTCTACAATACGACCAAGGCCCTTCAGGAACAGTTCGATGCATATTCCCAGGCTGAAAGCGGCCTGGCCGGGTTCGCTGGCGATCGCCAGAACTTCCAGTGGGTCGTGCCCTACCACCCGGGCGCCGTGCGCTACTGGAAAGAGGCGGGCCTGTGGTCTGACGCGGACGAGGCGCATAACCAGGCGCTGATCGAACGCCAGGACGTGCTGAGCGCCGCATGGGAGGCCCTGGCTGAGGAGGAGCGCGCCGCGATGTGGCCCGAAGCGCGGGCCAAGGCCCTGGCCGACGCCGGCCTCTGACATCGGTCCTCGTCTGAAACGTGAACCCCCGCCTGTCGCGCGACAGGCGGGGGTTTTTCTTTGGGGGCAAGGGGCGGCGTTCGAGCCACCTAGGCTCAGGCGGCGACGCGACCGGCCTCTTCGGCGTCGACGGCCAGAACCACCTTGCCGATCTGGGCGTTGGCATCCAGGATCCGGTGCGCCTCGGCGACCTCTTCGAAGGGCAGGACCGCGTGCAGGCGGGTAACGATCCGCCCGCTTTCCAGCAGCGGCCAGACCTGCGCCACAAGGTCCCGGGCGATGGCGCCCTTGTAGGCGGCAGATCGCGGACGCAGGGTCGAGCCGCACAATGTCTGGCGCCGTCGCACCAGCTGGCGGAAGTTCACGTCGCCCTCGGCGCCCAGGTGGCTGGCGATCAGGACCACCCGCCCGTCGAAGGCCAGCAGGTCCAGCTGCTTCTGCACGTAGGGGCCGGCCTGACCATCGAGGATGACGTCCATCCCCTCTCCTTCGGTCAGGGCCATCAGCTCGGCCCCCCAGTCGCCGCGGTAGTCCACCGCCGCGGCGCAGCCCAGGTCGAGGCAGACCTGGCGCTTTTCGGCGCTGCCGGCGGTGGCATAGACCGTGGCGTCGCGCAGGCTGCGGGCCATTTGCATCGCCGCCAGGCCAACACCACTGGTGCCCCCCTGTATCAGCAGCCGTTCGCCCCGGGCGAGGCGGCCCAGCAGGAAGACATTGTTCCAGGCGGTAAAGAACACCTCCGGCAGGGAGGCGCCCTGGGCAAAGGTGAAGCCAGCCGGGATCGGCATGCATTGCTCGGCCGGGACGGTGCAGTATTCGGCGTAACCGCCGCCGTTGGCCAGGGCGCAGACGGCCGCGCCCAAGGCGAAGCCGGTGACGCCTTCGCCTGTTGCCTCGATCCGGCCGGCCACATCCAGCCCGGGCAGGTCCGAGGCGCCCGGCGGCGGCGGATAGAGGCCCCGCCGCTGCTGGATGTCGGGCCGGTTCACCCCGGCGGCGATGGTGCGGATCAGCACTTCGCCGGGGCCGGGGGCGGGCCGGGGCCGCTCGGCCAGCTGCAGGACCTCGGGGCCGCCGGGTTCGCGGATCTCGATGACTTTCATCACGACGTGCTCCTCAGTGGCTTCCGGCCTGAGCCGGCTGGCGGTTCTGCCAGGTGGCCAGCGCCAGGATCGGCAGAGCCACGAAAGCCGCCGCCAGCACCAGGTCGAAGTCGCTCCAGCCCGGGATGATGGTGGCGGGCAGGGCGATGGCCACCGCCGAGAGGAACAGCAACAGCCGTAGCGGGAAGGCATAGACCCGCCCGGAGAACAGCCGCCCGACAAATGGCACGTAGCCCTGCACTGAACAGGCGAAGAGCGCGATGCCCGCCACCGCCAGCGAGGTCGAGATCACCACCTGCATCGCCGTCCCCTGCAGCACCAGCGCGGGCTGGAAGGCGAAGAAGAAGGGGATGAAGTAGATCACTGAGCCGATCCGCATCGCCTCGAACCCCGTCTGCATCGGCGGTGTCTTGGCAATCGAGGCAGCGGCGAATGCGCCAAGGGCCACGGGGGGCGTGATGAAGGACAGCATCCCCCAGTAGAAGATGAACATATGCACCGCCATCGGGTTCAGCCCAACCTGCACCAACGCCGGCGCCAGCAGGATTGCCAGGAAGATGTAGGCCGCGGTGGAGGTCATGCCGACGCCGAGGATCAGCCCGGTCAGCGCGCCCATGACCAGCAGGAACAGCGCCGAACCATCGGCGAGGCGCAGCAGGTCGTTGACCAGCGTCGCCGCCACACCCGTCATCGACAGGGCGCCGACGATCATGCCCACGGCGGCCAGGATCGCCACCAGGTTGGCAAAGAGCATCCCCAGGCTGTCGATGAAGCCGCCCAGCTCCTTCCAGCCCCAGCGGTGCTTCTTCGACAGCAGCTGGTTCAGCACGATCAGCAGCGGCGTGGCGTAGTAGGGCGCCAGCGCCTCGCGGCGCATCACCAGCAGCATGTAGATCAGCAGGGCGAAGACGAAGATGTAGTACCAGCCGTCCTTCAGGGTCTGGCGGATCGAGGGCAGCTCCTCTGCCGGCAGGCCCTTGATGTCCTCCTTGCCGGCCATGGCGTCGATCTGCACGAAGAGGCCGAAGAAGTAGAGGGCAGAGGGGATGATCGCGGCCAGGGCGACCGTGCCATAGGGCACGTTCATGAAGCTGGCCATGACGAAGGCCGTGGCCCCCATCACCGGCGGCATCAGGGTGCCCCCGGTGGAGGCGCAGGTTTCCACGCCCGCGGCGAAGGTGCCGCGAATGCCGGTGCGGCGCATGGCGGGAATGGTCATCACGCCGGTGGTCAGAACATTGGTGATAACCGACCCCGACATGGATCCCATCAGCCCGGAGGAGAAGATCGCGACCTTGGCCGGTCCACCCCGGACCCGGCCCAGCAGGGCGAAGGACAGGTTCATAAAGAAGGCCCCGGCGCCGGTCTGTTGCAGCGCCGCGCCGAAGACGATGAAGCCGATGATCAGCCCGGCGAAGGTGCGTAGCGGAATCCCGAGAATGCTTTCCGATCCCATCGCATGATAGGCCGCCGCATAGGGGGCGGAGCTGGGGAAACCCTGGATCGCCGCCGGCAGGAACTCGGTATAGAGCGGGTAGAGCGACATCACCCCCACGATCAGTGCCAGTGGCAGGCCCCCGGCCCGGCGGCCCGCCTCCAGCACCAGGATCCAAAGCGCGTAGGAGAACCAGACCGCCGTTTCCGGCGGGGCCATTTCCCATCCGCGCAGGGTGATGTTCATCGCGTTGGCGAAGAAGTAGGCGCAGACGACCAGCGTTCCGCCCGCCAGAAGCCAGTCGTACCAGGCGACGCGCCCGTCGGCGGATCGCCCGGTGACCGGGTAGACGAGGAATGCGACCGAAAGGGCGAGTGCCAGGATTGCGTAGTAGAACCGCATGTCGACCAGCGTGTAGCCGACCAGGAAGCCCAGGTTGAACGTCTGGTTTACCGCCAGCGTCAACATCAGCACAGCGGCGACTCGCACGAACCACTTGCCAGCCCCCCGCAGGTCACGCGGCCCGGGCTCGCCTACGGCCTTCACCTGTTCCTCTGCCTCGCTCGGCAGATCTTGCGTCTTATCCATGTCGTCCTCCCGTGCCACCTGGCACCCTGCGCCGGTTAGGCGCTCAGTTCAGCGGAATATCCACCAGCCGCGACGGGTTGTCCCGCACGAGTTGGCGCACCTCGTCGTCGGTGAAACCAAGCGCAAGGCACAGCGCGATGGCCTGGCGCATCCCCTCGACCGGCGTGGGGTTGTCCACCTGTCCCAGATCCGAGCCGATCGAGCTGTTCTCGACGCCCGCCGCGCGGATGTCGGCGGCCAGTTCCTCGGGCTCGAAGACGTTGAAGCGGCTATCGATGTAGAGGCAGGCGGATTGTTCTATCAGCGCGCCGTAGGTCTCGGCAATCTCGCGGATGTCGTCATGGGTGAAGTGCAGCCCGTACATCGGGTGGTTGACGATCAGCCGCTTCACGCCGCGGGCCTTGGCCTCTTCGAACAGCTTCCAGATCTCCCAGACGTGCAGGTGTCCCGAAGACAGGATGGCATCGGATTCGGCTATGCTGTCCAGGATTTCCTTCACCGGGTCGATGATGTTGCCGTGATCGTCCAGCACCGTCAGCAGTTTCGGCGCTCGCAACTGTACCTTGGCGGCCAGCCGAGTCTTGCGGAAATTGGTGCGGATGTGGTTGGCGGAATGGGCCGTCGGCATCCAGATCATCCGAGCGCCATGCTTCAGGATCGAGTCGACCACTGCCGGGTTGAAGCCGCCGGTGGAATTGTTCAGCACCAGACCGCCGAACATGGCGACGTCGAGGTGACCCAGCGTGCGTTCCATGATCGGGATGATCGGCGAGACCGAATAGTGGTGGTCCTTGAACAGGATGCCCTTCATGCCCGCCGCGGCGGCCTGCTCCACCGCCTGGAAGTGGTCCACCTGGCGGTCCATGATCGAGGGGCCGGAATGCACGTGCAGATCCACCGCCCCCTGCATAAGCGCATCCACCCGCTTGCCGTCGATACCGGCAATCATTTCGCGCACCTTTGCGCGCCGCTCTTCGGTTCCCATGAGGACCTCCCGTGTCTGGTGATGGCCGGGATAATATCCCGACGTGGCGCGACACTTACGTTGACACCCGTCGCTCTCAACGTTTGGATATCTGCGTTTCGTCTGGCGAAATGGAGGGGTGCATGGGCATCAGGGCAATTGAGCGCGTGCTGGACGTGCTGGAGGAGTTGAACCGGCATCCGGTTTCGACCATCGCCGAGCTGAACCGGTCCACCGGGCTGCCCAAGCCGACGCTGGTTCGGATCCTTCAAACGCTGGAGGAAAAGGGCTACGTGGACAACGATCCACGGTTGGGCGGGTACCAGGTTACAGCGCAGGTCGCCTCGCTCTCGGGCGGGTACCACAAAGAGCCGATGGTGGTTGAGGCGGGCCGTCCCTGGGCGGTGGCGCTGACCCGACAGCACCAGTGGCCGATCTCCATCGCGCTTTACGACAACGCCTCGATCATCGTGCGCTTCTCGACGATTCCCGACAGCGCCATCTCGCCGTTCCACCGGACCGTGAACATGCGCCTTCCGATCCTGACCCGTGGTCTGGGGCGGGCCTATTTCGCCTTCGCGCCGCAGGATGAACAGGATCTGATCCTGTCGATCCTGCAACGGTCGGACGATCCCGAGAACAGTATGGCCCGCGCGCCCGCGCAGGTCGCGGCGATGGTGAGCGAAGTACAGTCGCAGGGCTATGCGACGCGTCCCGAGGCAGTGACCCCGAAAAACTCCGACACTATCGCGGTGCCGGTTTTCAGCCCGGCGGGGCGGGTTATTGCCAGCCTTGGGATGACCTACTTCCGCTCCGCCTTTCCCAGTGCGCGCACGGCGACGGCGCGCTATTCACCGCTGCTGAAGAAGGCCTCGGCGGAGATCACCGTCGACCTGGAGCGGCTTGCCAGAACCACGGCCGGAGGGGAGCCGGACGACGCCGCCTCGCCCGTGGCCTGAGGGCACCGGTAGGGCTCGCGCCTAGCCGCGGATCTGTTTCACAGCCGCCGCCGAGGCGCCCGATAGCAGGGCGATGTCGGAGGGGCCGGTCACCATGTCCCAGCCCTTCGCCGCCATCTTCGAGGCGTGGTCTGGGGTCAGGTTGTGCACGGCCGCGAAACCACCCGCTGCCTGCGCTGTCTCGCGGATCCGGTCCACGGCCGCGACCACTTCGGGGTTCGTAGGCTCCCCGGTGGGTTGGCCGATCATTGTCAGGCTGAGGTCGGCGGGGCCCACATAGACGCCCGAGATGCCATCGACCGCAAGGATGTCGGGCAGGGCCTCCAGCGCCTCGCGGGTTTCGATCATCGCCAGAACCAGCAGGTTATCCGAGGACTCCTTCCAGTAGTCGGCGCCGTAGGCGGCGCGGGCACGGACCGGGCCGTAGCTGCGTTCGCCGCTCGGGGCATAGTGCACTGCGCGGGCCAATTGCCGGGCGTCTGCGGCGGAGTTGACCATCGGGCAGATGATCCCCTCGAACCCGTCGTCCAGCAGGCGTGAGATCTGGGCCATGTCGTTCCACGCCGGGCGGGCGAGCAGGGGCAGGTCGAGGCCCGCCGCTGTCCGTGCCAGAGTGCGTGCCTGCGTCGGGTCGATCTGACCGTGTTGCAGGTCCAGGGTCAGGCAATCCCAGTCGTGGGCTGCCAGCGCCTCCAGCACGGCGGGTTCCGGCGTCATCATCCAGCCGTTCAGAAGCGGGCGCCCGGCTGTACGGGCCTCGGCGAGAGCGTGGGAGAGACGCCGGGTCATTGCGGCCACGCCTCGAAGCCGAAGAGCTTTGCCGGGTTGTCGACCAGGATCTGTTTGCGCAGTCCCTCGTCCGGAGCATAGCGGTAGAACAACTCCAACAGGTCCGCGTCGTTGGGCGGAGGGTTCTTCGACACCGGATGCGGCCAGTCTGTCGCCCAGACGCAGCGTTCAGGCGCGTGTTCGATCAGGGTCTGCGCCAAGGGCACCACGTCGTCGAAAGGCGCGCCCTCGACCGATATCTTCTCTCCCAGTGACAGCATGACCCAGACATTGCCGCGGTCGAGCTGCTTCTTCAGCGCCGTGATGTTCTCATCGTTCACCCCCTTGGAGGCATCGGCGCGGCCCATGTGGTCGATCAGGATCGGGATGTCGACGCCAGACAGCTTGTCGACATGCTGGGCAATGCCGGTCTGTTCCGGTTGCACCTTCATGTACCAACCCAAGTCGCGCAGGCGGTCGGTGGCGGCCCTGAAATCCTCGTCGTTCAGGACCGCGCCAAGCGCCTCGCGGAAGCTGAACCTTGCGCCGTTTACCCCTGCCGCGTCGAGCTCGGCCAGATAGGCCTCGTCCTTCTCGGCAAAGACCAGGGCGTTGGCGCAGCCCTTGTAGTTTGCGCCCATGGCTTTCAGTGCGTCGAGCACAACCGAATGGTCGGCGCCGTAGGTTGTCGTCTGCACGATAATCCCGCGGGAGATGCCGAGCTGTTCGTGAACATGGCGGGCCCGCTCCCAGGTGGCCGTGGGCATCTGGTAGGCGGCGCCGGGACGCGTCGGATATGTTTCGGGGTCGCCCAGAACATGGAACTGGCTGTCGCAGGTGCCCGGGGGAGGCAGAATGGCGGGGCGGCGCGGGCTGGGATGGAAGGGGTGGTAGTCTGCCATGGTCGATCTCCTCACGGGGCCGCAAAAGCGGTGACGTTGCATTGGATGAGTTTCCCGTTGTCCAGGTCGGCCTGCATGGCCTGGCGGACGGGGCGGTTGTCTGGGTCGGGGAACATCACCTCCCACTCCCGGTTCAGCGGTCCGCGCTGTGAACGGTCCAGCAGGAGTACATCGAGCTTCAACACATGCTCCGGGCCCATGTCAGCGGCTTCCAGAATGCGGGCCAGGTGTTGGAACATCAGACGGGTCTGTTCTTCCAGCCCCTCGGCGGCGCGGCCGGTGGTGGGGTCCAACCCGTAGATGATCCCCGTGGTCAGCAGCCCGTCGATGACGCAGGCGGCCGGGATCGGGTTCTTGTGCGCGAAGTCGGGCAGGTAGATGCTGCGTCGTTTGCCCATGCTCAGGCCCTCGCGGAGAAATGGCAGGACACGGTGCCGAGCGGCCCGTAATCGGCGGTGAAGGTATCGCCTGCACGCGCGTCTATGGGCCTGATGAAGGATCCCGACAGGATGACCTGGCCCTTCTTCAGGCTGACGCCCCAGGGGGCCAGACGGTTGGCCAGCCAGGCGATGCCGTTCGCCGGGTGGTTCAGTACGCCGGCGGCGACGCCGGTTTCCTCGACGATGCCGTTGCGCAGGGCGATCACGCTGGCGCGGCGCAGGTCAATGTCCATCGGGCGCACCATCAGCCCGCCACAGATGATCGCGCTGTTGGCGGCATTGTCGGCTACCGTGTCCAGCACCGTGCGCCGTCGGCCGTTGGCAGGGTCGCTGCGCTGGATGCGTGCGTCCAGCAGCTCCAGTGCCGGGGTTACATATGCGGTGGCCTCCAGCACGTCGTGCAGTGTGCAGTCCGGTCCCGACAGGTCCTCGGCCATGATGAAGGCCAGCTCGGCCTCGATCCGGGGCTCAATTAGTCGCGCGGTGTCGATCTGCGCTGCATCATCGAGGAACATGTCGTTGGTCAGAAAGCCGTAGTCGGGTTCATCGATTCCCACGGCCTGCTGCATGGCGCGAGAAGTCAGGCCGATCTTATGACCCCGGACCGTCAGGCCCCGGTTCAGCTTGATTTGCAGCCAGGCGTTCTGGATCGCGTAGCTGTCCGCCATCTGCATGTCGGGATGGGCCAGCGACAGCTGGCCGATCTGGCTTGCGTCCTGTTCGGCAGCATCCAGCTGCCGGGCGATGTCGGAGATCAGCTCGCTATCAAGCATTGCCCACCTCCTGGTCGGCGACCCCGTTGCGGAGGGTGCCGATCCCGTCCACCTCCACCTCGACCACGTCGCCGGGTTTCAGCCAGACCGGTGGATCGAACCGAACGCCCGCACCCGTTGGCGTACCTGTGACGATGATGTCGCCGGGCGATAGCGTGGCAAAGCTGCTGAGGTAGGCGATCAGAGCATCGAAGGGGAACATCAGGTTCGCCGTGCTGTCGCTCTGGCGCAGCTCTCCGTTCACGCGGGTCCGGACGGCGATGTCGCCGGCCGGGTCGAGCTCGTCCGCTGTGACGATCCAGGGCCCGATGGCGCCCGAGCGGTCGAAGTTCTTGCCTTGGGTGACGTTGAACTTGCCGTGGCGCAACCAGTCGCGCACCGTGCCCTCGTTGCAGATGGTCAGGCCGAAGATATGCTCATGGGCCTTCTCGCGGGGGATGTCGCGACCACCCTTGCCGATGACCAAGGCGATCTCGCCTTCGTAGTCGAGCTGCTCAGATACCCGCGGGCGCTCCAACGGCACGCCGTTACCCACGAAGGACTGGCGCGACCGCACGAAAAGCGAGGGGTACTTGGGCAGGTCCGAGCCGTCCTTGTACTCGGCGTTGCGGTTGCCGTAGTTGACGCCGATGCACCAGATCTTCTCGGGGTTGCCGACGGGCAGGGCGAAGGTCACGTCTTGGGGCGACAGGCTGGGCGCTTCAGGGATCGCTTGCGCAGCAGAGAGCGCATCCTTCTCGATCAGCTCCTGCAGCGAAGAAATGCCCTCGATCCGGTCGGTGAGAGGGGTGATGCCGGCCTCGGTCACGATGCCGAAACCAGGACGGCCGTTCAGGGTGTAGCTGGCGAGCTTCATGGGTCAGGCTCCTGAATGTTTCTTGGTCTGTTTCATCGCGCGCAGGGTGCGGATCTCTCCCAACGTGGCGTAGTTCGGTCCGGCCAGGCGGCAGATCGGGTCCAGCTCGGCGCTGTCGATCTTGCCGTCCGTGACCAACCCGTCGCGGATGTGGAAACGCAGCACTTCACCGACGATGAAGCGGCTGCGGGTGTCGCCGAATTCGAGGACCTGGCGCAGGCGGCATTCCATGGCGATCGGCGCCGCGGCCAGGCGAGGCACTTCGATGCAGTCACTGGCGCAGGTGCCCAGGCCCAGCATCTCCGCCTCGCTGACCTCCGGCCCGACTTCCTCGGCGCTTTCGTGTAGCGGTTCCATCAGGCTGCGGTCGGCAATATGAACCACATAGGTTTCCCGCGACATGATGTTGTGCACCGTGTCCTTGTAGACGCTGCCCTTACGGCCGGCGCTGAAGCCGACCATTGGAGGCTTGGGGGCAACGAAGGTGAAAGTACTGTACGGAGCCAGGTTCACGTTGCCCGACGCGTTCAGGCTGGAGACCCAGGCAATGGGTCTTGGTACGACGATTCCGCTCAGCAGGCGGTAGCTCTGCTGGGCCGACAGATCCGATGGATCGACGTGCATGATGGGTCCTCCCTTTGTCGCCCCAACACAAGTTCGGGACCCGTGGTTGGACAAGCGCAAATGGTGAAAAGGTCCACCATGTGGAACTTTTCCATTTTTGCAGTTGCGCGGAAACCGGGGGTCCTATGTCCATTGGGACAGATCCGGCGGCCCACGGGAGGGTTGGCCCCGGACAGGAAAATAGGGAGGAAACCATGAAATCCTGGAAAAACGCCATTGCCGCCGTTCTGGCGGTCCTGCCGGGCACCGGCTTTGCTGCGGACTTTCCGTCCGAGCCAGTGACGCTGGTCGTGCCCTATCCCCCGGGCGGCAACGTCGACAGCGCCGCACGCATCATCGCGCCGAAGATGGAGGAGCTGCTGGGCCAGCCCATCGTGGTTGAGAACCGTGCAGGGGCCGGGGGCATGATCGCCGCTGAATATGTCAAGAATGCCGATGCGGACGGCTACACGCTGTTCATGGCGGCCAACGGCCCGCTACTCTTCGCGCCGATGACGATGAACCGCCCCGACGCCTACGATTGGGAAACCGATTTCGAGGCCATCGGCACCGTGTCGATCACCCCCATGGCGCTGACCGTGCGTGAGGGCGTTGGCATCACCGACATCGATGAGCTGATGTCCCGTGCGGGTGAGGAGAACCTATTGATGGCCTCGCCGGGCGCGGGAACCACCAACCATCTGGCCGCGGAGAAGCTGAAGGCCGACAGCGGCAGCGACTTTCGGATCGTGCATTATAAGGGGAACGCGCCTTCGATCGCCTCTCTCGTCGGGGGCGAAACGGCGTTCAGCTTCGACCAGATGTCGGTCATCCTGCCCTACATCGAAGACGGTTCGGTCGTGCCCTTGGCGGTGACTTCCTCCGAGCGCGTGCCCGCCCTGCCGGATGTGCCGACGCTGAAGGAAAGCGGTCAGTTCGATTTCGCCGCCGTGACCTTCACCGGCCTGCTGGCCCCGGCCGGCACCCCCGAGGAGGCGATCGAGGCGCTCTCTGCGGCGCTGAACGAGACGCTGGCCAGTGACGACATCGTGGCTCGCTTTGCCGATCTTGGCTCCGTCGCCTCGCCGAAGACCCCGGCAGAGTTCGACGACTTCCTGACCGAAATCGACGACACGTGGCGTCCTATCGTGGCCGAGGTGAACGCCAACCGCTAAACGACCGGCAACGCAGGAGTGACGGGCGGCGGCAGAGGAGGCTGCCGCTCGTGCACAGGGGGGAACCATGCATCAGACCTATCACCGGATCGGCCGCTTGCCCGAGTTGATCTTCGGCCTCTTTCTGTTCGGGATCGGTTGTGTCAGCACCATCTACGGTTGGAGCTACGGGCTGGGCCGCCTGAACGACATCGGCCCCGGTGCCTTCCCGATGGGGCTGGGCATCGGGTTGATGATCCTTGCCGCCCTCGCCATGCGCGAGGCCGGGACGCAGGACCCGGTGTCGCGGCGCCTTGCGCCCGCCTTTTTCTACCTGCCCGGGGTCATCATCTGGGCACTGCTGATCGAGGGTGCGGGCCTTCTTGTGGCTACGATGGCGCTGATCCTGATGTGTTCGGTGGCGGAAGAGCATCTCAACCTGAAGCGCGCTGTCCTCCTGAGCCTGATCCTGACCGCGGTCGGCTATCTCGTCTTCATTCTTGGCTTCGGCCTGACCTTCAATCTTATCGGGGACTGGTTTTGAACGTCCTGCATGATCTCGCTCTCGGCTTCCAGGTCGCGTTGACCTGGCAGGCCATCGTCATCTGTCTCGGTGGTGTGGTCCTTGGCACCTTCGTGGGCGTGCTGCCGGGGATCGGAGCGCTGGCCGCGATCTCGCTCTGCCTGCCGCTGACCTACTACATGGAACCGGTGCATGGGCTCATCCTGCTGTCGGGCATCTTCTACGGCGCGCAATACGGCAGTTCGACCTCGTCGATCCTGCTGAACATCCCGGGCACACCCTCGGCGGCTGCCACCTGCTTGGATGGCAACCCGATGGCGCGCCAGGGTCGGGCCGGGCAGGCCCTCTTCATTGTCACGCTCAGTTCCTATTTCGGCGGCATGGTCGGGATCATCCTGCTGGTGGCCTTTGCCGTGCCTCTGGCAAAGTTCGCGCTGACCTTCGGGGCGCCGGAGTACTTCGCGGTGATGCTGCTGGGGCTCGTCGCTGCGTCGACCGCCTCTCCCGGATCCGCCGTGAAGGGGCTGGCGATGATGGTGTTGGGCCTGATCTTCGGCATGGTCGGAACTGATGTCACCTCGGGGGTCTACCGGTTCACCCTGGGACAGCTGGAGCTGACGGACGGGATCAACCTGGTGGCCATGGCCATGGGTCTGTTCGGGATCGGCGAGGTCCTCAGCAACCTGGCCGCTCCCTCTGCACCACAGCCGCCCAGCAAGGGTTTCCGCCTGCGGGAAATGTTGCCGAGCCGGAAGGAAGCGCGCCAATCGGTCTTCCCTGCGATCCGGGGCTCGCTTCTCGGGTCCTGGATCGGCGCGCTGCCAGGCACCGGACCGGCCATCGCCGCCTTCGTCGCCTACGCGACGGAAAAGCGGATCTCGCGCACGCCGGAGAAATTCGGCACCGGCGCCGTGGAAGGCGTCGCGGCACCGGAGGCCGCCAACAATGCCTCCGTGCAGGCGGCCTTCATCCCGACGCTTTGCATCGGCATTCCCGGCGATGCGGTCATGGCTTTCATGCTGGGGGCGATGATCATCCACGGGATCGTGCCAGGGCCAAACCTGATTTCCCAGCAGCCGGAGATGTTCTGGGGCCTCGTCGCCAGTTTCTCCGTGGGCAACCTGATCCTGGTGCTTCTGACGCTGCCGATGATCGGGGTCTGGGTGAAGATCCTGAATGTGCCGCGTCAGGTCCTCTATCCGCTGATCATCTTCCTGATCTGCGTCGGTGTCTACAGCGTGAACAGCAACGTCTTCGACGTCATGGTGGCGGTGGCTTTCGGTATCCTGGGATTCGTGATGACCCTCTTCCGCTATCCGGTGGCACCAATTCTGCTGGGCTACATCCTGGGGCCGCTGGTGGAGGAGAACTTCCGCCGCACTCTGTTCATCAGCAACGGCGATTTCACCGCCTTCCTGTCCTCACCGGTGTCAGTCATTTGCCTGGCCCTGGTGCTGGTGGCGCTTCTGACGCCCATGGTGCTGTCCTTCAGGCGCCGTCTGACTTCGAGCGTCCAAGAGTGATGGCATTTGAGATCTGTTCGGCCGACTGACCGAGCAGGTCCACCAGTTCGTCGGCTCGCGGAGCGCGCTGGCGCGAGGAAATCGCGATGGTGCTGAGCGCGGCGACTGGCCGGCCCAGCACGTCCTTGATCGGGAAGGCGATGGCGCTGGTGCCTTGGGTGATGGCGCGGGGCAGCACGGTGTAGCCCCGCCGCCGCGCCTCCCGGACTCTGGTTTTCAGGGTCGCCATGGGCACGCCATAGGTTCGCAGGCGCTCCTCATTCTGCGCCAGAACTTCATCTGCCTGGGCCGGGAAAACGCAGGAAAGCATCGCAACGCTGTTGGCGCTGATGCCGAGCGGGCGTCGCGATCCGATCTCGATGGAGAGTACCTGGATGGGATAGCTGCCGATGCGCCGGTCGGCGCAGACGGTGTCCAGGCCGCTGCGGACGGACAGGAACACCGCATCGCCGACCGCCTCACTCAATCTGCTTAATTCGGGCGAGGCCAGCTCTCGGAAACGGCGGAGTTCGGAGGAGAGGCCAAGCAGGGTCAACTCGCGCCCGACGTGATATTTCAGGTCCGGCTGTCGCTCGACGATGCCGCGTTCCAGCATGGTGCCCAAGATGCGATGGACCGTAGGCTTGGCGATTTGCGTGCTGTCGCAGATCTGCTTGAGGGAGATGCCCGACGGCGAGCATCTGGCGATTGCATCGAGGATGTCGAAGGCCCGGTCGATGCTCTGGGTACCGTTCTTGTTCTGCTTGGGATCAGACATTTCAGGAGCCAAGGACTTGCTGGGACCACGGGGCTGGACACTTCAGGTGGCGACGTGGAGGTCGGGCACATTCGGTAGCCAACCTTTCCAGAACAACACCTTGCTCTGCAACCCTGCTCAGCGCGCGCTGTCATTGAGCATCTGCCCAACCGCTGGACGCAATGTCCCGAGAGGGAGCGCCGCCAACCCCACTGCCGTGCTCGATCCGGTCCACAGTCCGGCCTCTCCCGCGGTCCCCGCGCCTGTCGGGGCCGGGTCCCCGTTGGATCGGCTGGTTATTCAACCTCGGCCGGTATGATCGTGTCCATCTCGGCAATGGTCTGAAACTCCGACAGGAACTCCGGGCGCGTCTGCATCAGATGCCGAACCACGCGCGCATTCCCGAGGAGCTTGGCGACGTAGCTGCGGAGCACAGTCAACTGAAGATGGTCCTGGCCGTAGGTGTCCTGGATCTGGGTGATCCCTTCCTGAAGTCGGGCAAGCTCCTTTTCCATCCGGGCGACCGCCTGAGGCGTCACGCCCCTGATGCGTTTGGGCTTGTTCGCCTCGACCAGCTGCGCCTGCGGAGTCCCGGCGCTCCACCCGCAGACCTCGTGGCAGGTAGGGACCGGTCTTGTGCCCCGTCGCCGGCCTGCTCCTGTTGGGCATCTGGTGTATCGGCCTCAATCCCATGAAGCGCATCCGCCACCGGATGCGCTTCGCGGTCGCCCGGTGGCTGTCGTGATGCCTCACCTGCCGGATACCGAACAACAGCGTCTCCTGAACCTGCCCGGGACAGATGGGCCTGGCTCAGCCGGCCATCCAGCCCCCATCGACCAGAAGGTTGTGCCCGGTCACGAAGGTGGTCGCCGGATCAGCCAGGAACAGGACGGCCTGGGCAACATCGCCAGGGGTGCCCAGGCGTGGCAGCGGGGTGCGCGCCTCGGAATAGGCGATCATCTCCGGGGCGACGGCGGGTCCGCTCTTGCCGGTCAGGATCTTGCCGGGGGACACCGCGTTGCAGATGATCCCTTCGTGCGCGTGTTCGACGGCGATCTGGCGCATCATCTGCAGGACCGCGGCCTTGGAGACTCCGTAGGAGAAGCCGCCGGGCGAGGCGACCATGCCATGCTGCGAGCCGATGATGACGATGCGCCCGCGCACCTCGTCGACGGGCTCTTGCGACAGCATCCGGGCCAGGCCGCCGGACAGCACGTTGTAGACCCCGTCGACATTGACCGACATGACGCGCCGCCAGTCCTCCGGCGTGGTTTGCGCCAGGCTGCCGCGCCCGGGCGTCATGGCCGAGGGCACCACCAGGTCGAGGCGGCCATGCTCGGTCGCGATCCGCTGGCACAACTCGGCGCAGGCGGCATGGTCGCGTACGTCCAGTGGCGCGAAGCGCGAGGCGGGCGAGATCTCGGCCAGGGGCACGGCCACCGGCGGGCCACCCTCCACGACCTCTTCGGTGACATCGGTGGCCCAGACCGTCGCACCGGCCCGGGCCAGGCGCAGGGCGATGGCGCGTCCAATGCCGGAGGAGGCGCCGGTGACAAGCGCGCTTTGGCCGCTGAGGGGGCCGGGGGGCGGGGTGGTCATGTGCGGGTCTCCTGCCAGCTTGCCAGCCAAGCCGTCTCGTCGGCCACGGCCTCGGTCATCGAACGGCCGCCGTTGATGCCGGTCAGCGCGGCGGTGGCGGCGGCGGACATCGGGCCGCGGCGCGGATCGGCGCGGGGGGCGATGTCGGGGGTGTCGGGGGTGAGGGTCGGGGCCGGCAGGCCCATGGCGCGGGCCCAGTCGGTCAGGGCGAAGGGCGCGCCGCCGGCAATGTTGAAACACCCGCCTGCTGCCGCTTCCATCCGGGAGGTGACGGCAGCGATCATCGCGGCGGCATCGCGGGAATAGATCCAGTCGCCGCGCATCTCATGCGCCAGGCGCACCGGCGTGCCGTGCGCGGATAGCTGCCGCAGTTGCGCATGGGGCGACAGGTCGGGGCGGGCCTCGCGCAGGCTTTCCCAGGGACCGAAGAGTGGCCCGAGGCGCAGGGTGGCCAGGCGCAGCCCCAGCGTCGGCGCGATCCGGGCACAGAGCATTTCCGCCGCCAGCTTGGTCTCGCCATAAAGCGTGTCGGGCGTGGCGGGCGCGTCCTCACGCAGATCCGCCGCGCCGCCGCCTAGGGCGCCGTAGACCGAGACCGAGGACAGCAGGACGACATCGCGGACCCCCGTGGCCTGCGCCGCGGCCAAGAGGCGCAGCGCGCCGGTGACGTTGACCTCGGCGATGGTCAGGGCTTGGGTTTGGCTGGTCTCCCCGTTGGGGGTGATGGCGGCAGCATGGACGACCAGGTCGGCCCCGCTTTCGGCCAGGCTGTGCCGCAGCGGGGCCTCATCCAGGATATCGCAGGGCAGATATCGGGTGCCCGCCAGTTCCGTCCGGGCAAAGAGCTGCGGATCGGGCGGTGCGAGGTCCAGCAGGGTCACGCTGTCCCCGCGCAGGCGAAGCGCCTCGGCCAGGGCCAGGCCCACGAAACCGGCGCCGCCGGTGATGGCGATGGAGCGGGTCACCTCAGCGGTCCTTCGTGGCAGCGGCGGCGCGCGTGGCGGAAAGGCCCGGTATGTCCAGCGCGGCGGTGGCGCGGCGCATCTCCTCCATGAAGACCTGCAACAGGCCCGAATGGGGCACCCCGCGCCGGGTGAACATCATGCAGCGCACCGGGCAGGGCTGGGCCAGGGGACGGGCCACCAGGCCCCCGACGCTGGCCGGGCCCTCCAGGTAGGGCTGGGCCGACCAGGGATCGACGATGCAGACCCCCATGCCGCTGGCGGCCAGCGATGCGGCGGTCTGGCAATACCGGGTTTCCAACTGCGGGTGATAGGTGACATGGGCCTCTTCGAAGGCCTGAGCGACCATCCGGCCAAGATAGCTTTCCTGGTCGATGCCGATGAAACGCTCGCCGGTCAGGGCGGCGACCTCGATCATCTCATGGCGGGCCAGGGGGTGATCGCGGGGCAGCAGGGCGACCATCTGGCCCGGCCTCAGCTCCTCGGTGTTCACGTTGGGGATACGGGCCGAGGCGAGGCCGATGCCCACATCCGCCTGGCCAGTCTGAACCGCGTGCAACACGTTGTCCAACCGGCGCACGTCGAAGCTGACGGTGACATCGGGGCGGGTGTCGAGGAAGCCGCGCATCGCCTGCGGGATCACCGAATAGCCCGGCGGCGGCGTGGCGATGACCCGCAGCCGCCCGACGCGCCCGTTGCGCAGATCGCGGGCGCGCATGGCGAAGCTGCGCACGATGCCGAACAGGGGGCGGATCTCCTCGTAGAGGTTGCGGGCCTCCAGCGTCGGTTCCAGGTGGCGGCCGGTGCGTTCGAACAGGGTCAGCCCCAGTTGCGCCTCCAGCTGGCGCAGCCCGGCTGAGACGGCGGGCTGCGAGATCCCGAGGCTCTCTGCCGTGGCCACCGTGGTGCGTTGGCCCATCATAGCGGCGAAGATCTCCAGCAGGCGCATGGAGGTCTCGGGCAGGTTCTCGGGGCCTTTGGTCATGCGCTGGCCGTGTCGAAGGTGAAGGCCGGATCGCCCTGCAACGCCGCAACGGCCTGGGCAACGGCGGCGGAGACCGGGTCGATCACGGCGAGGCCGGTTTCCGCTTCCAGCCGGGCACGGATCAGGGCCATGCCGGCACAGCCCAGAACGATGGCGCCGGCCCCCATGGCGCCCAGCTCCTCGGCGCGGGTGCGGATCAGGGCGTAGGCCTCGGGGTCGCGCATCGGTGCCTCGGCCGAGCAGCCCGAGAGGTGCAGCTCTCCGGCCAGTCGTCCCTCGATGCCCATCATCCGCATCTTGCGCCTGTGGCGCGGGATCGAGGCCGGGCCGAGGGCAATCACGCCGAAACGGTCGGCGCGGGCCAGGGCCGACAGCAACGCCGCCTCCTGGCAGCCGATGGCGACGGGGCCGTCCGGCATGGCGCGCAGGAGGTCCAGGCCGGGGTCGGAGAAACAGCCGGTGATCACCGCGCGCGCGGGCGTGGCGCGGGCCAGCTCCAGCACCCCCAACCCGGCGCGGGCGACATCTTCATCGCTGGCGATGGTCGCCGGGCTGTCGGACAGGTCGAGAGAGGTGAGCGACAGCCCCGGCGGCAGCATGGCACGGGCCGTCTGGTCCATGCCGCGGGTCACGGTGGCCGAGGAATTGGGATTGATCAGCAGGATGTCGGTCATCCGCGCAGCTCCGTGCCGAAGTTCTGAGCCGGGTCGAATTCCTTCACCGGCGCACCGGGCCGGGCGCGCAGATCGACGGGGGCGCGGCCGAAGAACCGGCCCTGGCCCTCGCTGGCCTTCAGCGCGCCCTTGTCCACGATCACCTCGCCCCGGGTCAGCACCGTCTCGGGGCGGCCGGTCAGGGTGCGGCCCTCCAGGGGCGTGTAGTCCATGTTGTCTTGCTGATCCTCCAGCGTGATGGCATAGCGCGCCTCGGGGTCCCAGATTGCGATGTCGGCGTCCATGCCGGGCGCCAGACGGCCCTTGCTGGTGCAGCCGAAGACCTTGGCGGTGTTGGTGGACGACAGCGCGACGAACTGTTCCAGCGTGATGCGCCCCGCCACGACCCCTTCGGAGAAGAGCCAGGGCAGGCGCAGGGCAATGCCGGGCATGCCGTTGGCGATCTTGGGGTAGGGCACGTCGGACCCGTTCAGGAACTTGCCGGTCTTATCCGCGCGGTAGGGGGCATGGTCGGAATGCACGCCGACGAAGGTGCCCATGCGGATGTGATGCCACAGCGCCTCTTGCGTGGCCGTGTCGCGCAGGGGCGGGGAACAGATGTATTTCGCCCCCTCCATGCCGGGCCGGTCCAGGTCGTCGCGGGTCAGTGACAGATACTGCGGGCAGGTCTCGGCAAAGAGCTTGGCGCCGTTGAACTGCTCGCGCCGGATGATCTCGGCCCCGCCTTCGGTCGAGACATGGACGACGAAGAGCGCCGCATCGGCGAGCTTTGCCAACTGCACGGCGCGGTTGATCGCCTCCTGCTCGGCCAGCTCGGGGCGCGAGATGGCATGGTATTTCGGCGCTGTCAGGCCCCGGTCAGCCAGCTGGCGGTTCATCCATTTGACCATATCGTTGTTCTCGGCATGGACCATGGTGATGGCGCCGTGCTGTCGCGCCACCGTCAGGATGTCCAGCATCCCGCCATCGCCGATGTTCATCAGGTCATAGGTCATGAAGACCTTGAAACTGGTGATGCCGCGCGCGAAGGTGCGGGGCAGCTGATCCGCCAGCACCTCGGGGCGCGGGTCCGAGATGATGAGGTGGTAGGAATAGTCGATGACGGACCGCGCGCCGCGCGCGTCGTAGGTGGCCAGCACGTCATCCACGTTTTCGCCGCGCTGCTGTGCCGCGAAAGGGATGAAGGAGGAATTGCCGCCGAAGGCCGCCGAGATCGAGCCCGACAGGTAGTCATCCGCCGTCATCACGCCGGAAGAGCTTTCCTGCGCGATATGGGCGTGGGTCTCTATCCCGCCGGGCACGACGATGCGCCCGCTCGCGTCGATGCGCCGGTCGCCGCCCGCGATGGTTTCCGCCATGGCGGCGATCTTGCCGTCCTTGATGCCGATGTCGCCGGTGCTGACACCTTCGGTCGTGGCGATCTGGCCGCCGTGGATTACGCAATCGAATGTCATTGGGTCACTCCGGCAGCTTGACGCCCGTCTGGGTGGCGATGCGGCCATAGTGCTCGATCCGGCGGTGAGCTGCAAAGTTGAACACGGTGGACTTGCCGAAGGCGCATTTGGCGAAATCGGCCTCGGCGGTGATCACCTCGTCGCCCTCGGTCTCGGCACGGGCGATGACGAAGCCGTCGGGGTCGACGATGATCGTGCCGCCGATCATGTGATTGCCATCCTCCATGCCGCACTTGGCCACGGCCATGGCGTAGGTGGAGTTCTGGTAGGCCCCGGCACAGACCGACAGCTCGTGGTGGTAAAGCCGCTTCTCCAGCCCTTCGTCCTTCGACAGGTTGTTCTGGCTGGGAGTGTTGTAGCCGATGCAGACCAGTTCGACCCCCTGCAGGCCCAACTCGCGCCAGCTTTCCGGCCAGCGGCGGTCGTTGCAGATCGCCAGCCCCATGATCGCGCCCTGGCTGCGCACGACGTTGAAGCCGGTATTGCCGGGCAGGAAATAGCGCTTCTCCAGGTGCTGGTGGCTGCGCTCGGGCTCGTATTCGGCATGGCCGGGCAGGTGGGTCTTGCGGTATTTCAGCACGATCTCGCCCTGCGGAGAGACGATGATCGCGGTGTTGAAATGCTGCCCTTCCGGCGTCAGCTCGCAATAGCCGAAGGTCATGCCCATGCCATAGGCCTTCGCGGCGTCGAACAGCGGCTGGGTGGCGGGGCCGGGCATTTCGGTTTCAAACCAGTGGTCGAACTCGGCGCGGTCCTCGACGTAGAAGCGCGGGAAGAAGGTGGTCAGGCACATCTCGGGATAGGCGATGAAGCCCGCGCCCGCGGCGTGGGCCTTCTCCATCAGCGCCAGCATCCGCGCCACCACCTCTTCGCGGCTCTCGTCCTTCTGGATGCCGCCCATCTGTGCTGCGGCCAGGATCATGCGTGTCATCGTTACGCTCTCTTCTTATAGGTCAATGGCTGATCGAAAGGCCGCGCTGGAAGCGCGAGATGACGCGAACGAGCGGCCAGAGGAGGAGGAGGTAGAGGCCGGCGGCCATCACCAGGGGCGAGGAATTGTAGGTCACCGCACGGGCCATGTTGGCGCTGTAGAGAAGCTCGGACAGCGACACGACCGAGGCGATCGAGGTCAGCTTGACGATCTCCACCACGTTGGACAGCAGGTCCGGCAGCACGTTGCGGATGGCCTGGGGCAGGATGACCCAGGTCTGCGCCTGGGCGGGGCTGAGCCCGGTCGCCCGCGCCGCCTCCATCTGCCCCTTGGGGATCGCCTTGATGCCGGACCGGAAGATCTCGGCGAAATAGGCCGAGTTGTTCAGCAGGAAGGCGATGCAGACCGCGACGAAGGGGGGCACACGGACGCCGACGAAGGGCAGGCCGGCATAGATCAGGATCAGCAGGATCAGCGGCGGAATGGCCCGGAAGATGTCGATGAAGACGAAGGCCGGCAGCCGGAGAGCCGCGGACCCGGACGAGGCCAGAAGCGCCAGTCCCAGGCCGCCGAAGAGCCCCAGCAGGATGACCACCGCACAGAGTTGCAGCGTCACCCAGGCCCCTTTCAGCAGCAGGGGTGTGGCCTGGCGCATGATGTCGATGTTGAAGAAGGCGTCGATGATGGTGTCCATGCCGGTCCCTCAGTGTTCGTAGTGGAACCGGTTCTCGATGTAGCGCGAAAGCAGCATCGCCGGATAGAAGATGATAAGGTAGGCCAGCGCGGCCATGGTCAGCGGCGTGGCCGAGCCGGAGAAGGCCTGGGCCGATCCCGCCACCGAGACGATTTCCTTCACCCCGATGACCGAGCCATAGGCCGTCATCTTGGAGATCGTCAGCGAGCGGTTCACCAGCGGCGGGATGTTCATCCGCAGCGATTGCGGGAAGATTACGTGCAGCAGCACCTGCAGGAAGGACAGGCCCGTGGCCGCGCCCGCTTCCCACTGGCCGCGCGGCAGCGAGGTCATGGTGGCCCAGAAGATCTCCTCGACGAAGGCGGCAAGCACCAGCGTCAGGATCAGGTAGAGGACGAACCAGTCGGCCAGGATAATCCCAACCGAGGGCAGGCCGAAGAACAGCACCAGCATCAGGACCAGCGGCGGCAGGGCGCGCATCAGGTCGGCGAACAGAACGATGGGCCAGCTGAGCCAGCGTTTCTGATAGGCCCGCAGCCCTGCCAGCAACGCGCCAAGCGCCAGGCCCGAGATCACCACCAGGACCGAGATCCAAAGGGTCACCCAGACCGCGCGTATCAGCGCCGGCAGGTAGCGCGCGATGATCTCAGGGTTGAGGAAGGCGTTGAAGAAATCCATCAGGCCGCCTCGCCCGAGACGCGCGACAGGAAGGCCTTCAGCCGGTCGGACTTCGGGTTGCCGAAAATCTCCTCCGGGGGGCCTTCCTCGACGATCACGCCGCCGTCCATGAAGACGACGCGATCCGCGGCTTCGCGGGCGAACTGCATCTCGTGGCTGACCACGATCATCGTCATGCCGCCTTCGCGCAGGTCGCGCATGACCTTCAGGACCGAGCCGACCAGTTCCGGGTCCAGCGCCGAGGTGGGTTCATCGAAGAGCATCACCTTGGGGTCCAGCGCCAGGGCGCGTGCGATGGCCACCCGCTGTTGCTGGCCGCCCGACAGCTCGCTGGGCATGGCGTCGGCCTTGTGCTTCAGCCCCACCTTGTCGAGCATCTCCAGCGCGCGGGCCTCGGCCTCGGCGCGGGGGCGTTTCAGCGCCTTGCGCTGCGCCAGCGTCACGTTCTTCAGCGCCGTGAGGTGCGGGTAGAGAAAGAAGCCCTGGAACACCATGCCGACCTGCAGGCGCATCCGGTCCAGCTCCTTGCGGGGGATGCCCAGCATGGGCTTGCCGCTGACATGAATCGCACCAGAGGTCGGTTCCTCCAGGCGGTTGCAGCAGCGCAGCATGGTGGATTTGCCCGACCCCGAGGGGCCGATCACGAAGACCAGCTCGCCGTTCCGGACATTCAGGTCGATCGAGCGCAGCACCTGCGTCTCGCCAAAGCGCTTTTCCAGCGCGGTGATTTCAAGCGTGGGGAGGGGCTGTGCTGCCGTCATGTGGGAACCTGGGGAAGAAGTTGGCGGGCCGGGAATTGCCCCGGCCCGGGGAAGGAATGACCGGGATCATTCGAAGGTGCAGGTCACCTCATGTTCGTCGGGCTGGTACCCTTCGAAGCCCGGGGTGCCGTAGCCAGCGTCGGGGGTGACGATCAGTTCGCCCTCTTCGGGGGTCAGGCCGAACCACTTCTCCGACAGGGCGGCCATGGTGCCGTCGGTCTTCAGGCATTCCAGGACCGAGTCGAAGAGGTTGCGCGTGGCGTAGTCGTCACGACGGAAGGGCAGGGACCAGCTGAGGCCGGTGTCGATCTGGAACGCGAATTCCAGGCGCGGGTTCTGCTGTCCGGCCCAGGCGGTCACGGTCATGCCGGCCATGCTGGCGTCGGCCCGGCCCGAGGTGACGGCCTCGAAGGCATCGGCCTGGGTGCCGAAGGTCAGCACGGTCAGGTCCATTTCCTCCGCGCGTTCCGTCAGCCAGGTCTCGTAGAGAGAGCCCTTGTTGGCGGTGACGGTCTTGCCCTGCAGGTCCTCGACGCTGTCGATGTCCGAGCCGGTCAGGGTGGCGAAGCCGAAGTTGGTTGCCATGAACCCTTCGGTGAAGAGCATGGTCTTGGACCGTTCCTCGGTCACCGTGGTCGGCGCTGCGATATAGTCGAAGGTGCCCGAATGCAGGGCGGGGAACAGGCCGGTGTACTGGCCGGGGACGATCTCGATGTCGACGCCCAGTTTCTCGGCCATGGCCGCGGCGAGGTCGACGTTGAAGCCCTGGATGCCACCGTCGAGGGAGGGGAAGGCATGGGGAGCGAAGGTGCCGTCGATGCCGGCCTGGTAGCCGTCGGCCTTGATCGGCGCGACTTCCGCGGGGGGCTCTCCCTCGGCGAGGGCGGCGGTGGAGGTCAGCAGGGCGGCGGCAAGGCCAAGGGATGCGAGTTTGAAGGTCAAGGTGGGTCTCCTGTTGGATCGCGCATCGTCGAGTGCGCTGTGCCGCCAAACTCGGGGCGGCGAGGGACAGGAGGCCAGATAAAATGGGATTATCTAGCGATTAAATGTATAATCTCAAATTATACTATCCGGTTTCGGATAGGTTGCCGTCGCCACCGGGGCCGCTGTCAAAAGTCTGATAAGGTTGATTAAAAACTCTCGCCTTCGACTGTACGGCGCGGGCGCATTGTCCCCGTGCGCCGTCCTATCGTGGCCTGTCCCGCAAGTCGGTGCTGGAGAAAATTTGGGCGTTTCGCTCTCATCTTGGTCAGCTTGAGGGCCTGAAACGGGGCTCTGGCCGTGGATTTCGGATCTTCGGCTCGGGGAGGATTTTGAGAATCCCCTGTCGCGATGGAAAAGGCGTTGATGACGCAAGCCCCAGGAGCGCCCGCATGTCGCCTGACCGCACGGTTCAAGTTCTGTTTTCCGCCCCGGACGTCTTCTACGACTCCTTCTTCCCCGTCCTCACCGCCGCGCTGGCGGAGGCGCAGCTGCCCACGGTGATCCGCCGGGAGATGGATCCGGCGGAGGTGGACTACCTCGTTTTCGCGCCCAATGATCTGATTACCGACTTCTCGGGGTTCGTGCGGGCCAGGGCGGCCCTGTCGATCTGGGCCGGTGTCGACCGGGTGCTGCGGAACCCGACGCTGACATTGCCCCTGGCCCGCATGGTCGATCCGGGGCAGCGCGAGGGGATGGTGGAATACGTGGTGGCCCATGTGCTGCGTCATCATGTGGGCATGGACCGTTACATCCTGTCGTCCTCTGGCTGGAACCAGGTCGCGCCCCGGCTGGCGCGGCAGCGCCGGGTGGCGGTGCTGGGCCTGGGGGAATTGGGCGGTGCCTGCGCCCGGGCTCTGTCTTCGCTGAATTTCGACGTCCATGGCTGGAGCCGGCGGCCGAAGACCCTCGACGGGGTGACCTGTCACGCCGGGGCCGAGGGGCTGGAGGCCGTGCTGGCCGGCACGGCGATCGTCGTCTGCCTGTTGCCGACCACGCCGCAGACGGAAAACCTGCTGAACGCCGAGACCCTGGCGCGCCTGGCCCCCGGGGCCGTGGTCATCAACCCGGGGCGGGGGGCGGTGATCGACGACGCCGCGCTGATCGCGGCGCTGGACGACGGGCACCTGGGCCATGCGACGCTGGACACCTTCCGCATCGAGCCGCTGCCCGAGGATCACCCGTTCCGCGCCCATCCCAAGGTCACCGTCAGCCCGCATGTGGCCTCGCTGGTGCGGGCCGAGACCGCTGCTCGGGTGATCGCCGAGAACATCTGTCGGGGCGAGGCGGGCCAGCCCTTCCTGCACCTGGTCAGCCGTCGGGACGGCTACTGAGCAAGGACCGCAGGATCGCCTGCTGTGCGGCCGCCCTCTCGGGCGTGGCCGGTGTCAGCAGCACGAGGTGGCGTTGGTAGGCGGCGCCATCGGGCAGGGGGTGCGCCCCCTGCAGCCCGGCCCAGTCGGGCACCAGCGCGGCCCCGATGCCGCTGGCAACCAGGTCCGAGATGACCTCCAGGCTGTCGAGGGCGCAGAGCACCTGCGGCGTGACCCCGTGATCGGCGAGGTAGCGGGCCGCGATCTGGCCGCCCCAGCTTTCGGGATCGTAGGCGATCAGTGGAAGGTCGTCGAAGGCCGCTTCGGCGGTCCGGGCCGGGTGGCCTTCGGGCAGCAGCAGGCGTAGCGGCTCGCGGCGCAGCGGATGCTGTTGCAGGCCGAAGGGCAGGGGAAAGGGCGGTGTCACGATCAGCGCCGCGTGCAATTCGCCCGCCCGCACCGCCTCGTAGAGCGCGACCGAGGTGCCGGGCGTGATCTGAAGCTCCAGTCCCGGCGCGCTGTCGCGCAGCTCCGGCAGCAGCTTGGGGATCTCTGCGGTCAGCATCGTGGAAATTGCCCCCAGCCGGAACACGCCGCGAGCCAGCCCGGGATCGGCGGCACGGCGCAGGTTCTGGGCCTGCTGCACGAGGCGCCGCATGGCCGGCAGCAGGTCGCGACAGGCCGCAGAGGGGCCGGAGGCATTGGCCTTGCGCTCCAGCAGGGTCCGACCCAGCTCTCGCTCCAGCACCTGGATCCTCTGGCTGACGGCCGCCGGTGTCAGGGCCTGAGTCTGCGCCGCCGCAGCGATCGAGCCATGGTCGATCACCGCCAGCAGGCTTTCCAGAAATCGCGTGTCCAACAGTTTTTCTTTCGCTCGGGTGAAAAGAAATTCGTTTTTCCTTTCTCTGATGATTGGTTACCCCAAGACAAGACCAAACCCGGAGCCTTCCCCATGAAATCAGTTTTCCACCTCGCCCTGCATGTCACCGACCTGGACGAAACCCGCCGTTTCTACGGCGACGTCCTGGGCTGCGCCGAAGGGCGCTCGACCGAAACCTGGGTCGATTTCGATTTCTTCGGCCACCAGCTGTCCCTGCACCTGGGCAAGCCCTTCGAGACGACGCGCACCGGCAAGGTGGGTGAGCACATGGTGATGATGCCGCACATGGGTGCCGTGCTGGGCCTGGACGACTGGAAGGCGCTGGCTGCCCGGCTGGAGGAAAAGGGCGTCGCCTTCGACATCCCGCCCGTGGTCCGTTTTGCCGGGGAACCGGGCGAACAGCGCACGATGTTCTTCTTCGACCCCTCCGGCAACCCGATCGAGATCAAGGGCTTCGCCGACACCTCCGGCATCTTCGCGAACTGACCGATGGGCGCGCTGCTTACCCGTCGGACCCACGGGGTCTACATCATCGCGGCCACTCCTTTCACCGAGAGCGGGGCCGTAGATTTCGACAGTCTGGATCGGCTGGTCGCCTTCTACGAGGGCCACGGCGTCACCGGGATCACCATCCTCGGCATGATGGGAGAGGCCGACAAACTGAGCCCGGAGGAGCGGCATCAGGTCGTCGATCGCGTTCTGGCGCGCACCGACCTGCCCGTCGTCGTGGGCGTGTCGGATCCGGGCCTGGCCAGCCTCTGCGCCCTCGGGCGCTACGCGATGGAGCGGGGCGCGGCGGGCGTCATGGTGGCGCCAACGCGTGGCCCGGCGCGGGAGGATCGGATCGAGGGGTATTTTCACGCCGTGGCGCAGGGTCTGGGGGCCGACGTGCCACTGGTCTACCAGGACTTTCCGCTGTCGACCGGGGTGGCGGTGTCGCCCGCGCTGATCCGGCGGCTGTCGCAGGACCTGCCGCAGATGGTCATGCTAAAGCACGAAGACTGGCCGGGGCTGACCAAGATCTCGGCACTGCGCGACCACGAGGCGGATCCGGCGGTGGCCCGTCTGTCGATCCTGTGCGGCAATGGCGGGCTGTACCTGCCGCAGGAACTGGCCCGGGGCGCGGACGGGGCGATGACCGGCTTCGCCTATCCCGAGGCGCTGGTGCAGTCCGTCGCCCTGCACGCGGCAGGGCAGGTCGAGGCGGCCGAGGATCTTTTCGACCGTTACCTGCCGATCCTGCGTCATGAGCAACAGCCGGGGTGGGGGCTGGCCCTGCGCAAGCACATCCTGATGCGGCGCGGCGCCATTGCCTGCGCCGCGACCCGCGCGCCCGGGCCCCGTCTGGGGGCGCGGGACATCGAGGAACTGGAACGACTGATGCGCCGGACCGAGATCCGGCTGAAGGAGAGATGAGATGGATCTGGGTTTGAAGAACCGCCACGCGCTGGTGCTGGCCTCGTCGCGCGGCCTTGGGCTGGGCGTGGCCGAGGCGCTGGCCGCTGAAGGGGGGCGCGTGATGCTGACGGGCCGGGACGAGACGGCCCTGGCCGAGGCGGCGGCGACGATCAACGCGCGTGGCGCGGGGCAGGCCGACTGGCTGACGGTCGACCTGTCCGCCCCTGATTTCGCCACCTGCCTGGCGGCCGAGGTGCAGGAGCGGTTCGGCGGGGTGGACATCCTGGTGAACAACACCGGCGGCCCGAAGCCCGGCCCGGCGCGGGAGATCACCGCCGCCGACCTGCTGACCCAGGCGCAGGCCATGGTGGCCTCGGTGATCGAGCTGACCGGCCTGCTGCTGCCGGGCATGTGCGCCCAGGGCTGGGGGCGGGTGCTGACCATCGCCTCCTCCGGGGTGGAACAGCCGATCCCCAACCTGTCGCTGTCCAACACGCTGCGCGGCGCCCTGGTGGGCTGGAACAAGACCCTGGCGACCGAGGTCGCCGGCGAAGGGGTGACCTGCAACATGCTGTTGCCGGGGCGGATCCACACGGCTCGCGTCGATCAGCTGGACGGCGCGGCGGCGGAAAGGCAGGGCAAACCCGTGGAAGAGGTCCGCGCGGCCTCGCGGGCGTCCATCCCCGCCGGGCGCTACGGCACGGTCGAGGAGTTTGGCGCGGTCGGCGCCTTCCTGTGCAGCGACCCGGCCAGCTACGTGACGGGCAGCATGATGCGCTGCGACGGTGGCATGATCCGCAGCGTCTGAGCGCCCTTCGCTGCGCGCGCAGCCACATGTGATCCCCGGGGGACGGACGTCGCCCGGGCAGGCCCCGGTCCGGTTGGAGGAGGCCCCGGGGGTCGCCGGATCAGGCCCCGGATAGGCGGCTCTCTGCCCGGCCGTCTGGCGGGGTCTGGCGGATTTTCGCCCCGCAGCTGGCGGTGTCCTGCCACGAAACTTCGCGTTTTTTGTCAGATTATGGCTGACGTCCGACCCCCAAATGCGCGAGGCTTCCGCCATCTCGAAGAGGAGTCGGGACAATCTTGGGCGAAAAGCCCGACAAGGGAGGACGACCATGAGTAATTCTGTAAACCGCCGGACCTTTGGCCTGCTGGGCGCTGCCTGTGCGGCGGCGATCGGCTTTGGCGCGCCGGCAATGGCGCAAACCCAGCTCTCCATCGCGACCGGTGGCACCGGCGGCGTCTACTATCCGATGGGCGGTGGCCTGGCGGAAATCATCAACAACCACATCGAGGGCTACGCCGCGACCGCCGAGGTCACCGGCGCGTCGGTCGAGAACATGGGCCTGATCGCCCTGGGCGACGCGGACCTGGCCATCGGCCTGGCCGACACCGTGGCGCAGGCCTATTCCGGCACCGGCCGCTTTGAAGGCCAGGAGCTGTCGATGATCCGTGGCCTGGGCTCGCTCTACGCCAACATGGTGCAGATCGTGGCCCTCGAAGGCTCTGGCGTGACCTCGCTTGCGGATCTGCCCGGCAAGCGCGTTTCCGTCGGCGCACCGGGCTCCGGCACCGAAGTGAACACCAACGCGATCCTCGAAGCCAACGGCATCAGCTATGATGACATCGAAGAACAGCGCCTGAACTTCAATGAGACCGCCGACGCGCTCGCCAACGGCGATATCGACGTTGGGTTCTGGTCCGTGGGCGCGCCGACCTCGTCGATCCTGAACCTGGCGACGACGCAGGACATCACGATCATCGCGCTGACCGAGGCCGAGCTGGATGCCGCCATGGCGCAGCACGACACCTTCGCCAAGACCACCCTTGCGGGCGGCACCTACAACGGCGTCGACGAGGACATCACCGTGCTGGGGATCCCGAACGTGCTGACGGTCTCCTCCGAGATGTCCGATGACGTGGCCTATGCCATCACCAAGGCGATGTACGAGAACATCGAGGATCTGCGCGCCGTGCACCCGGCGGCGCGTGAGACGACCGTTGAATTCGCCCTGTCGGCCACCCCGGTGCCGCTGCACCCCGGCGCCATCCGCTACTACGAAGAGATCGGTTCCACCGTTCCGGACAAACTGCGTCCATGATCGGGACGATCCGGGGAGGGGGAGTGACAGCACTCCCTCTCCTCATTCTTCTGCTGCTGCCGGTCCCGGTGGGGGCGGAGGCGCTGACCGCCACACTTGAAGACGGCACAGAGTTCGCCCGCTTCGATGTTGCCGAGGGGCAGGAGTGGTGCGTGCTCTGGAACCATTCGGTTCAGGGGTTTCCGGTGTCCGACTGCTACCAGAACCAGGCAGGCCACATGGTCCTGGTTCACGCGCATCTGCCTGACTTCGCGGCCGGACTGGACCATATCCCCGGTCGCGGGCGGCAGGTCTCGGACGGGCAGGGCGGCTATTTCATTCTCGACATCAATGAGCCCGTCCCGGGCGACGCCTATATTCTGCGTCCCGGTGCGGGTCCCGTAAACCACCGCCTTCAGGTCGGAGATGCGATTGTCTCCCTGTCGGCGGTCGCGACGCATCAAAGGGTGCGGATCGCTCTGGAAAGGAATGAGGGCCAATGAGTTCGACCACTGACGACACCCTTTTGCCGATTGAACAGCCGAAGATGGTCGTGCGGGCCATCACGGTGATCGGGATCGCCCTGTCGCTCTTTCAGCTCTACACCGCCGGTGTGCAGCCTCTGGGGCTGTTCTTCCAGCGCCCCATTCACCTGGGTTTCGTCCTGGTTCTGTGTTTCCTGATCTACCCGGCCTTCGGGCGCCATCGGCCGCGGGGCGTGACCGGCTGGGTCATCGACGGCATCCTGATCGTGATGAGCATCGGCGCCGGGGCCTGGGTGCCGATGAACATCGACATCATCGCCAACCAGATCTTCCCCCGTACCACTGACATCGTCATGGGCGTCGCGACTGTCATCGTCGTGCTGGAGGCCGCCCGGCGCGCCGTCGGCCTTGGCATGACCGTGATCGGGGTCGTCTTCATCTGCTATGCCTTCGCCGGCAACCGGGGCGAACTGCCCTTCCTGGCCGACTGGATGCCCGGCATCCTGAACCACCGCGGCTATTCGCTGGATCGCCTCGCCAGCCAGATGACCCTCGGGGCCGAAGGGATCTTCGGCATTCCCCTGGGCGTTGCGGCCACCTTCGTCTTCATCTTCGTGCTGTTCGGCGCCTTCCTCGAAGTGACCGGCGCGGGCAAGTTCTTCATCGACCTGGCCTATGCCGCCGCCGGCAAGCAGCGTGGCGGCCCGGCCAAGGCCGCGGTGATCGCCAGCGCGGGCATGGGCTCGATCTCCGGGTCCGCCATCGCCAACGTGGTGACGACCGGGGCCTTCACCATCCCGCTGATGAAGAAGCTGGGCTACCGGCCGGCCCAGGCGGGCGGGATCGAGGCCGCCGCCTCGACCGGCGGGCAGATCATGCCGCCTTTGATGGGGGCCGGCGCCTTCCTGATGAGCGAGTTTACCCGTGTACCCTATGTCGAGATCGTCCTGATCTCGATCTTCCCGGCGGTGCTGTATTTCGGCGCGGTCTACCTGCTGGTGCATATCGCGGCGGTGAAGCAGGGCATGAAGGGCCTGTCCGCCGAGGATCTGCCCCACACCCGCAAGGTCCTGGCCGAAGGCTGGCATTTCCTGTTGCCGCTCGTCGTGCTGGTCGCCCTGCTGGTGGCGGGCTATTCGCCGATGCGGGTGGGCTTCTATGCGATCCTGTCGATCATCGCGGCTGCCTCGGCGCGGGCGCTCTGGACCTTCGTGGTCTCCGGGCCGACCGCGTCGGGCTTCGCCGCAATGCTCAAGCGTGGCATCATGGTTACCTTCGAGGCGCTGGATCTCGGCGCGCGCAATGCGGTCGCCGTCTCCGTCGCCTGTGCCGTGGCGGGGATCATCGTGGGGGTCGTGGGGCTGACCGGCCTGGGGCTGAAATTCTCGGCCATGATGATCGCCTTCTCTGGTGGCAACATCGTTCTGGCGCTGATCCTCGTCCTGCTGGCTAGCCTGGTGCTGGGCATGGGCCTGCCGGTGACGGCGGCCTACATCGTGCTGATCATCCTTGTGGGGCCGGCGCTGACCGAGGAATTCGGCATCCCGCTGCTGATCGCGCATCTGGTCGTGTTCTGGTATTCCCAGGACAGCAACGTGACGCCGCCCGTGGCCCTCGCCGGGTTCGCCGGCGCCGCGATTGCCGGATCGAAGCCGATGGAGACAAGCGTTCAGGCATGGAAATACGCCAAGGGCCTCTACCTGATCCCGCTGTTCATGGTGTTCAACGAAGAGATCATCGTCGGCGGCCCCCTGCCGCTGGTGATCTGGGGCGGCGCGCTGGCGATCCTCGGGCTCGTGGCCTTTGCCGCGGTGCTCGAAGGGTTCCTGTGGCGTCCGATGGCGCTCTGGATGCGCGTGCTGCTCCTGCCCGGGGTCGTGGCCCTGTTCTGGCCGGATCTGATGGTCGAGGGGGCGGGCTTTGTCCTGGTCGTCCTCCTGCTGGGGGCGAACTGGCTGCAGGCCCGCCGGGAGAAAGACCTGCCCGGCGGCCCGCCCTGGGCGCGGGACTTGTCGAACGGCTGACGCCATGATGCTGGTCCGGCCTCTTCTTCTTGCGGGCCTTGTGGGGGCGCTGGTCTGGGCTGTCGCGCAGAACCTCGCCCTCGGCACGGCGCGCAAGCAGCTGGACCAGACCCTGCTGCTGACCGAACGCGCCGTGGAGGCGGAGGTGGAGCGCCTGCGCTCTCTGCCCGCGGTCGCGGCGGAGGACGTGCGGGTGCGCAACGCGCTGTCCGGCAGCGGCCCCCTGCAGGAGGCCAATCGCTACCTGGAAAGGATCGCGGTGCATGCCCAGGCAGAGCAGTTGTATCTGCTCGACGCCCGGGGCGAGACGATTGCCGCGTCGAACTGGAACCAGCCGAGCGGCTTCATCGGGGAGAATTACGCCTTCCGGCCCTACTTCAAGGACGCGATGGCGCAGGGCCAGGGTCGGTTCTACGGCATCGGGGTGACCACCGGGCAGCCGGGCTATTTCCTAGCCACCCGGGTCGACGCGGCGGGCGCGCGCGGCGTGCTGGCCGTCAAGATGAATCTGGGGGCCTTGCAGGCCATCTGGCGCACGGCCGATGCGGATGTGGCCCTTGCCGATGAGAACGGCGTCGTCATCCTGTCGGCACGGCCGGACTGGGAATACCGCGCGCTGACACCGCTCAGTCCGGATGTCCTGGCCGAGCTGGAGGTCACGCGCGCCTATGAGGGCACCGAGCTGGCGACGGCCCCGCCGCTTCTGGCCGCGGCCCCGGATGAGCGGAACGTGACCGGGGAGGGCTGGATCGGCCGCATCTCCACCATGCCGTCCACGGGCTGGCAGGTGATCGCCGCCCGCTCCACCGCCGGGTTGCGAATGGTGGCGCTTGGGGCCGCGGCCCTGGCGGCGCTTGCGACCCTGGCGATGGTCGCGATGGTCAAGGCCTGGGATCAGCGCCGCCAGATCATCGCCCTGCGCCTGTCGCAGTCCGAGAAACTGGAAACCATGGTGCGTGCCCGCACCGCCGACCTGGCCCGAGAGGTGGAGGCACGCACCCAGGTGGAGATCGATCTGCGCGCCACGCAGGAGGCGCTGGTGCATACGGAAAAGATGGCGGCCCTGGGGCGCATGTCAGCCGCGATCGTGCACGAGATCAGCCAGCCTCTGGCGGCGATGGAGGCCACCCTGTCGGCGGCGGAGCTTGGCGTGGACAAGACGGATGCGGCCACGACACGGCGCCTGGGCAAGGCGCGCGGGTTGATCCGCCGCATGCAGCGGACAACCAAGCACCTGCGGAGCTTTGCGCGCAAGGATGTGGCGGAACGGTCGCTGATCGACCTGAGGGGGCCCGTGGCCTCGGCGCTTGAACTGGTTTCGCCCCGGGCGCGGGACATCGGGGTCACGCCGCTGTTCCAGCCGCCGGAGGAGAAGGTCGAGGTGATGGCCGGCGCCGTCCGGATGGAACAGGTCGTGGCCAATCTGCTGCTGAATGCCCTCGACGCGGTGGCCGAGAGGCCCGACGCCCAGATCACCGTCACCTTGACGACCGGGAACGGCCAGGCCCGGCTGTGCGTGGCCGACACTGGCAACGGCATCGCCGAAACGGACCTGCCCGATGTCACCGAACCCTTCTTCTCGACCAAGATGACCGGTGAAAGCCTTGGCCTCGGCCTTGCGATCTGCAAGGCGATCCTGTCAGATTTCGACGGCACGCTCGATATCACCTCCGATCTTGGCCAGGGCACACGGGTGACGGTCACCGTGCCTCTGGCCCTTGCCAAGGAAGCCCAGGCCGCATGAACGCCAGCATTTTCATCGTGGATGACGACGAGGACCACCTGTCGGCCCTTGCCGATCTGCTTGAGGCCTCCGGCTACGGGGTGGAGACCTTCGACGCGGCGGCCCCGGCCCTGGCCGCGATGCCGAAGCAGCCGGATCTGGTCATCAGTGACCTGCGCATGCCGGGCATGGATGGCATCGCCCTTCTCAAGGAGCTGCATCAGCAGCATCACGGCGTGCCCGTCGTGCTGCTGACCGGCCACGGCGACGTCGTCCATGCCGTCGATGCGATGCGCGCGGGGGCCGAAGACTTCCTGGAGAAACCCTACGACTCCGCGCATCTGCTGGCGGTCGTGCGCCGCACGCTGGAGGCCCAGGCCGCCCGCAGGGAAGTCGCGCGCCTGCAGCAGGTCCTGATCGCTCGGGCCGACGACAGTATCCTTGGCCGGTCGCGGGCGATGCAGCAGTTCCGCAAGCGCATCTCGGTGCTGGCCTCCTTCGACCTCGATGTGCTCATCACCGGCGAGACGGGCACGGGCAAGGAACTGGCCGCCCGGGCCATCCACGCCGCAAGCACTCGGGCCTGTGGCCCCTTCGTGGCGCTGAACTGCGCCGCCCTGCCCGAGGCGATGGCCGAAACCATCCTCTTCGGCCACGGCGAAGGGGCCCTGGCCCATGATGCCGAGGGGCGCGCGGGCAAGCTGGAGGCCGCCCATGGTGGCACCCTGATGCTGGATGAGGTCGAAACGATGCCGCTGGCCATCCAGGCCAAGCTGTTGCGGGTTCTCCAGGAACGCTGTTTCGAACGTCTTGGCGACCCGGTCGCCCGGCCGCTGGATGTGCGGGTGATCGCCACGACGAAGACCAACCTGCGCCTGCTCGACACCTTCCGTCCGGACCTCTTCTTCAGGCTAGCGGGGGCAGAGCTGACGACGCCCACCCTGCGCGAGGCCGGTGAGGACATCCCCCTGATCTTCGCCCACTACGCGCAGCTGGCCGCTCGCCGTTATGGCCGCGAGGATCCGACGCTGCCCTGGGCTCTCCTGCAGAAGCTCAAGCGCCAGGCCTGGACCGGCAATGTGCGCGAGTTGAAATCAAGCGCCGAGGCCTATGCCCTTGGGCTGGTCGAGCTTGAGGGCACCGGCGCCCCCAGGTCGTCGCCGATGACACTGGCCGATCGCGTCGCGGAATTCGAGGCGCGGGAGATTTCGGCGGTTCTGGACGCCCACGCGGGCAACACCCTGCGCGCCGCAGAGGCTCTCGGGATTCCACGGCGCACCCTGAACGACAAGATGCGACGGTACGCGATCTCGTCCGATGCTGAACGCACGTCGGACGACGCCAGCTGAGGGTCCGGACGCGGTTTGCAGCTCGTCCGGGGCGGGAAGGGTCAGAGGACGGGCTCTTGCCATGGCGCCTGCGCCGTGCGGGCCTGACGGGCGAAGATTTGGCGCCCGGACAACTATTCGCCGGAGGCTGGGAAGGCGGCGCAGATCCCTATCCCCTATTTAGGCTCGGCTGTGACTTTTTGGTCGCGTTTGTCGTGGAAGACGCGACGTCAGGGCGCAAGACGGAAGCGTGTAGGTTGCGCCGCTGAGGGCCACTTTTCGCGCGCGTATCAAAAAGATAAATCGATCGTATAAGTCCTTGATATTTGTCGCGATTCGCAAGTCCCCTTTTCAGGGGAGATCGGAGGTTTTCCGCCGTTTGCGTAGCCGTCGGGTTAGTTCGGCCATGAGACGGAGGGCGATTCGGGCGACTGTCGGCCTGCCCCTTGTCGCGAAAAATCCATTTCGACGAGTACCTTGCAACTTGAATTCGATGCGAACTGCACGAAAAGTGGCGGCGAAATCGGGTCGGCAAATTGATGCCGATAAAGCCGGAGCAGGCCGGCAGGTGTCTGCCGCAGTCATACGGTGACGGGCAGGGCAGAGGGCGGCAAAGCCGCGGAGCGGAGGAGCATGAGCATTGGACAACGGGCCCTCGCGGCTGTCGTGTCGGGCATCGTTCTGGCGGGCTGCCAGCATGATGCGTCGAGTGGAAACAACCTGAAGTCGCTGCTGGACCAGGGGCCGGACGCCGAAACGCGGGCGCTGCTGCACGAGGATCTGGCCGAGGTGCTGGAACGCCAGGAAAAGGCCATCGGCACATATACCACGACCGCCAACACCGGCGCCGCTGCCGTGCCGATGAACGCGCTGATCGAGAACGCCCTGGCGCGCAATCCCACGATCGGCCACGCGGCGCAGGCGATCAACCAGGCGGATGCCGAGCGGATGCGCGCCATCTACGCACGCCTGCCGCAGGTCTACATCAACTTCTCCTACGACGGTGTCCGCCAGGACGTGCGCGATACCGACAACGCCGTCTTCGAACGCGGCAAGGCGAATTACCCGGTGGCCACCTCCTCGGCCAGCCTGGTGCAGCCGCTCTTCGATCCGGCCCGGCGCTACCGGGTGCAACGGGCGAAAAGCGTGCAGTCCGGGGCCGAGGTCGATTACATCGCCGCCGTGCGTGATGTCGTATTCGAGGTCTTCGACAACTACATCGTGGCCAGCCAGGCCAAGGCCCGCATCGCGTCGCTGCAGGAGCGCCGCTACCTGCTGAACCGGCAGATCAACAGCCAGGGTGCGCTGGTCGACACCGGGCTGAGCAACGTCCTGCAATCCTCCTCGCTGCGCAGCGAGCGTGACACGATCGCCGCCGAGGAATCGCTGGAAAGCGCCCGCCGGGCCGAGGCGCTCAGCAACCTGTCGCAGCTGACCGGGCTGGTGGTGTCGGATCTGGCGCCGCTCGACTTCCCCGATGACCTGCTGAACGCGCCGGGCCGGGTGAATGTCGATCAGGCGGTCAGCACCGCGCTGGAAAACAACCCCGCGATCATGAGCGCGGCCCTGCAGGTGGTCAGCACCGAGTTCGAGCGCAAGGAGGCCCATGCCTCGGACATTTCGCCGGTGCTGGAGGCCTATGCCACAATCGAACGCGAGGACCGTTCCAACAGCCGGTTCGGCGGCGGCTCCCTCACGGTGGATGAAACCGTCGGCGTCAGCCTGACCATCCCGATCTTCAACGCCAACGGCACCGGCCTGTCGGAGCCGACCAAGCGGATGGAGGTGCGCACCGCCGCGCTGCGCTACCACGCCCGCAAACGGTCGGTGGAGACGGAGGTCCGCACCGCCCATGCCCGCCTCGGCGAGCTGTCGAAGGCGATCCGCCAGTCGAAGAACGCCGCCTACCACGCCTCCCGCGCGCTGGAGGTGGAACGCAACCGCGTCTCCTCCGGGGAAAGCGTCGATCTGGCCGTGGCCGCGCGTCAGTTGCGGGTGAACGAATCCCGCGCGCAGGTGGCCTTCTACGAGGCGGAGTTCATGCGGGCCTGGGCCCGGCTGAACTACCTGATGGGCGCCGACCTGACTACGCAGCAAGGGTTCTGAGCCATGCAAGGGGCCACGATCCGGGGCTGGCTGATCTGTGCCATGATGGCGGTGCCTGCGGGCGCCGCCCTTGGCCAATCTACCAGCCGCGCGGATTTCGAGGCCCGGGCCCAGGCCCTGCAGTCGGGGGAGGGGATGGCCACATCGACACCCAGCTTTGCCGGACCGCGCGCAGGCCTCGGGGTGACCGAGTTCAACTGCACCATCCGCCCTTTGCGTGTGGTGGAGGTCGCAGCCCAGATCAACGGCGTCGCCGAGACGGTTCTGGTGCGCCCCGGTCAGCAGGTGCGCGTCGGTGATCCGCTGGTCGAGCTGGACAGTGAGATGACGCGCGCCGACCTGCGCCTGGCCGAGGCCCGTGCCGCCAATACGGCCACGCTGGAGGCGGCCCGCATCCGCCAGGCGGGGGCCGCCGAACGCGAGGCCCGCCTGAAGACCGCGCTGGAGCGCCGGGCGATCAGCCCCGCCGAATACGAAAGCGCCGCGCTGGAGCTGGCCATGGCCGAGGCCGACATCCTGCGCGAGGAACAGGCGCTGGACATGGCCCGCCTGGAGGCCGACCGCGCGCAGCTGCTGGTCGAGAAGGCCCGCGTCCTGGCCCCCGTCGACGGTGTCGTCGGCGAGGACCTGATCGACCCGGGCGAAAGTGCCAGCGGCCGGCCCCTGGCCACGCTTTACGTCAATCAGCCGCTGCGGGTCGAAGCCTTCGTGCCGGCCGCGGCCCTGGCGGGCTTCGTGGGGGCGGGGGGCTATGCCATCGCCGTGAACGACGACCGCGCCGCGCCCTATCCCGTCACCTTCGATTATGCCGCCCAACTGGCCGACATCGCCTCCGGGACGATCTCGGTCTTCTTCACGTTGGAAGCGCCCGACGTGCTTCCGGGCAGCAAATGCCAGATCTCCGTCAGCCGTGCCCCCGGGGAGGGAACCCAATGAGCCTTTCGCCCTACCAGCCGCGCCCCGAACACGGGCGCCCGGGTACCATCCGCAAGTCGCTGGCCCTGCTGGGCGTCGGCGGGGTCCTGTCGGGCGCCGTGCTGACTGCCTTCGCCCCTGTCGGCCAGGCGCAGGTCGCCTCCAAGGGGGCGATGATCGCCGGCGCCGGCGTGTCGTCGGTCTATGGCGCCACCGCCGATCTGGGGCTGGAAATCGAGGACCTGTTCAGCGCCGGCATCGACCTGTCGCTGGACTATCGCCTGGGCGATCGCGGCCAGGGCCTGAGCCTTGATGTCGAGAAGGCGGTGGCCTTGGGCCAGACCGCGCTTGGCGCGGACACGGTGCTGGACTTCGGCCTGACCGCCGAGGTCGATGAATGGGATTTCCGCTCCTACCGGCGGGAAAGCTACGGTGTCAGCGTCGGGGTGGGCGCCGCGATCACCCCGCAGCTGCGTTACCGCGTCGGGCTGTTCCACGTCGCCGACGATCTGAGCGAGGCGGATGACGACCTGTCGCCGCTGATCCAGGCCGACATGGGCGACAGCGACGCGACCGGAGTTGAGGCCTCGCTGAGCTGGAGCAACCGGCAGAGCAAGTCGGTGCTGGAGCCGGGCGCCGACCTCGGCGTCGCCATCCGGGCCTCGGGCCTGGGCGACAGCCGCGAGTTCACCGAGACCACGGCCCATGTCGACATCTACCAGCCGGTCTTTGGCCCTGCGGTCCTGAACCTCGGCCTGTCGGGCGGCGTGGTGCGCAACGGCGACGACGGCTACGTGGCGATCAACGAACGTGCCTTCCTGGGCGGCGACATGCCGCGCGGCTTCGCCTACGGCGGCATCGGTCCGATGGACGCCTCCACCGGCGATGCCCTGGGCGGCACCCGCTACGTGGCGGCGACGCTGGAGGTGATGGTGCCGACCGCGCGCCCCGACCTGGCCGTGGGCGCCTTCTGGGATGCCGCGACCCTGTCGGATCTGCCGGGCATCGACAGCCCGAACGTCGACGACAGCGCGCACCTGCGCCAGTCGGTCGGCCTGTCGCTGGCCTACCAGACCAAGATGGGTGAATTCACCGCCTCGATCGCCGAGCCGATCGAGAAACGCGACGGCGACGACGTACAGAACATTTCTTTCTCCTTCACCGCCAGCTTCTGACGGTAAGGTTGATTCTTGTTGGGGCCTGAACGGCCAGAGGGACCAGAATGGGACAGCAACGCAAGCTCCGTGCAGAACCGTCGCTCGAAGTCGATCAGCGCGCGATCCCTCTTGAGCCCCGGGTCATGCTCGATGCCAACCTGACCATTGACCTGGCCGGCACCCAGGACCTGACCGAGCTGATGCTGGGTCTGGCCCAGTCCTTCGACGATCAGGCGCAGCAGGCCGATGACCTGCTGGAGTCGCTGGAAAGCTCGGGCGAGGCGGCGATGGTGCTGCTGGACCCGCTGCTGGACAATACCGAGGACCTGTCGGCCGTCACCGATACCGTGACCCGGATCCAGGGCGCGCTGGATGAGCTGCGCTCGGGTCTGGCGGGCACGGTCGACGACCTGTTCAGCGACACCTTCCACGACCGCCTGGCCAGCAGTGGCTCCAGCTCTCTGGGCTACACGATTGATGCGGCGGGCCTGTCGACCATCTTCGACAGCGACAGCGTCCTTAGCGGTGACCTGATGTCGGAACTGGTCGACTACCTGGGTGACCAGGGCGCGACCGATGCCGAGGCCGATGCCGAGGCGCTGCTGGACCTCGTGGTGCCCTCGCTGGATAGCTCGGTCTCCGCCCTCAGCTTCACCCTGACGGACATTAAGGTGGACGGCGAGACGCTGGTGTCCTTCTCCGATGGCGGCAACGGGTCCGTGACCGCCGAGGTCACCCTGCTGTCCGAGGACTTCAGCGCCGATTTTACCACCCTGCTGGCCGATGCGCTGCCGGGGCTGGACCTGCCCTTCGACCTGAACGCCGCCGGCAGCGTCGGCAACGGCTTCAGCTTCGACATTTCCGCCTCGATCGAGGTCGATGCGGGCACCGCCGCGCTGAACGCGCTGGAAGTGCACGTCGACAACTTCGACTTCGACCCGCTGCTGACCGTGGGCGGCGCCCTGCCGCTGACCGGCGATCTGTCGGCGACGCTGGGTCTGCTGGAGCTGGGCGTCGACAGCATCGACACCGCCAGCTTCCGCCTGGCCGTCACCGGCGCCGAGGATCTGGACCTGGGCGGCGCAATCGACTTCTCCGGTGGGCTGGGCTCTCTCGATTTCGAGTTCTACGGCACCACCACCGGCGCCGACCTGTCGCTGGACGTGCTTCTGGCCGAGGCCGGCAGCAGCGACTATGCCGCCATCGAGGAAGGCACCAGCTATCGCATGCTGGACGTGGGCCTGACAGGCACACTGGATTTCTCCGGCGCGACGCAGACCTTCGGCACCGATGTCACGGTCTCCGCCGTGCTGGCGGACGGCAACGGCGGCAACATCCTGGACACGATGCTGAACAGCATCGACCTCGGCCTGGATCTGGACACCTCGGCCACCGTGCTCAGCGACGAGCTGAAGCAGGTGTTCGAGAACCTGGTGAACGCGCTGGCGACCATGTCGACGGGCGACCTGATCGACTTCCTCACCGACACCGGGACCGCGCTGTCGGGCGTGCTGACCGACACGATGTTCGACATCGAAATTCCGATGACCGACATCAGCCTGACCGACGCAGCCGAGGCGATCGCGGCGGTCTTCGACGACCTGGTGTCGGCCTTCGTGATCGACGAGGGTGCCCTGGGCTTCGATGCGCAGACCATCGAGACGCTGCTGACCAACGAGATCGTCAGCTTCGAGGCCGACGTGCTGACCGATGCGCAGATGGATGCGTTGGCCGGTTACAGCACCATGACCTTTGCCGTGCAGCAGGGGACCGATGTCACGCTGAACGTCACCGTCGATCTGACCGCTGCGCCCGAGTTGCAGGACACCTCCCTGAGCGTGGCAGAGCGGATGAACGCCCTGGCCGCGCTGCTAAATTCCTCCCTGCTGGGCACCCAGTACGGCATGACCTTCTCCGTCTCGTCGCTGGGCGCGCTGAAGGCCACCACGTCGCAGCGCACCACGGATCCCGACAGCGGCGCGGAGACCTACACCAGCTTCGCCCTGACCAGCGTCACCGAGACCGGCGGCACCCTGCGGGACGAGGTGAGCCTGTCCGCCCTCGGCTTCGACGGCTACGCCCTGGCCGCGTTGGATTACTACGTCGATGCCGGCGACCCGGATGCTGCGGTGATGGCCGGCTCCGGCGCGGCGTCGGATGGTGAGACCTCCGTGCAGGAGAGCTTCCTGGGCTTCCAGGATGCCGTCACCTCCTTCGAGCTGAATGCGCTGGACCTCGACAACCTGACGGGCGTGACCGACCTGCGCTTCACCTTCACCGTCGATGGTGTGGACCGGAAGGTCGATGTCAGCTCGGACACCGGCTGGACCGATCTGGGCGATCTGATCGCCGACTTCAACGCCGCGCTGACCGCCGAAGGCATCGGCGTCAGCGTGTCGGCCAACACCGACGGCGACGGGCTGGCCTTTGCCATCGACGCGGAGGAAGACCGCCAGGTCGAGGTCTCGGTCGCGGATGGCGCGATCCTGCGGGCCACCACGCTGAACGGGCTGCTGGCCTGGGTCAACGCCGAGTTGCAGGACATCTGGGCCGGCGCCATGCTGGATCTGACCGACGATGGCGCGCTGATCTTCAGCCTGCCCGAGGTCACGGCCAGCGCCGAGATCACCAGCGACGATGAGGTGTATTTCACCGCCGAGGAGCTGGGCTTCGGCATGCTGGGCGACACCAACCTGTCGGCGCTGCTGACGGCCTCGCTGTCGGGCACGATGACCTCGTCCTTCGGCATCGGCCTTGCCGACCTGGGCAGCGACCTGATCGCCGCCGGCGGCAACGCGCTTCAGGGCGCGGCAGGGCAGGGCGACAGCGTCATCGACAGCGTGATGGACAACGCCTTCCTGACTGATGTCTCGCTGGAGCTGACGGTCAACGCCCAGGCCAGCGACATCACCGGCACGGCGGATCTGGGCATCGCCTCCATCGTCGTGGGCGGCGAGGATTCCTCGCTCAACTACGTGGCCTTCGGGGCCGAGCTCTATGCCACCCTCGTCGGCAGCAACCCCGACGGGTCGGCCAGCAGCCGCATCAGTTTCAACAACCTGTGGAACGCGGTGGTGAACCAGGTCGATCTGGGGGATGACGGCGAGGTGGAGACCACGCTGGCCACCGGGTTGCAGGGCCTGATCGGGCGCCTGGACTTCGGCGGCACCATCGTCACCGATGGCGAGGGCCTGGCGCTGGATGCCTCCGGCGAGGCCGCGCTGTCGGGCAGCGCGGTGCAGTTCGTCAGCGCCCATGGCTACGACGGCGACGACGTGCTGGCGCAGTTCTCGGCCCTGCTGGGCGACGTGTCGATCAACGTGGCCGGCGTCAACGGGCTGAACGAGGACGTCATCGACGGCCTGGGCGTCACCGTGACCGACCTGACCGCCATTGGCGCGACCGCCGAGATCGCGATCATCGCCAACGACCCCGACGCCGAGGCGGCCCTCGAAGGTCTGGCCGCGCTGGAAGGCGACGACATCCTCGACAGCCTGGTGTCCATCGCCAACATGCTGGTCGTCGTCGGCGACGCCCTGGAAGACAATCTGCCCTTCCTCGCCGCCGACATTCCGCTGCTGAACTTCTCGCTTTTGGACACCATCAGCTTCTCCGCCGATTTCCTGGAAAAGCTGCAGGAGATCCGCAACGATCCGCAGGCCGCCCTGGATGAGCTGGACGGCTTCCTTGAAAGCTTCTTCGGTGACGACACCGTGGAACTGACCTGGGACCAGGAGGCCGCCACCCTGGTCTTCGGTCTCAGCTTCGAGTTCCTGGACGACTACAGCGAGAGCCTGCCGTTCAACATCGACCTGGCAGAGCTGATCGGCGATCAGCTGGCCGACGTGGTGGGCGAGGACCTGGCCGCAACCGTGACGGGCCTGGTGGATGCCTCCGGCGACGGCGAGATCGTCTTCGATCCGCTGCTGTCGCTCGATTTCGTCTTCGGGCTCGACCTGTCGGCGCTGCTGGCCGAACCCTCGACCGTGGCCTCGGCCTCCACCGCGATTTCGGCGCTGGCGACGGTCGGCACGGTCAACATGCGCCCGGGCGGCGGGGCCGAGCTGCGCGTGACGCGGGTCAATGCCGAGGGCGTGCTGGAGAAGGTGGATATCGACCTTGATGGCGCCGAGACCATCGCCGAGGTGGTGGCGCTGGTCGACACGGCGGTCAAGGGCGCCTTCGGCGACACCGTCAGCTTCAGCTACGACGAGGCCACGGGCGAGGTCAGCCTGACCGACAGCCTGGCCTCTGCCACCGATGACACCGGCGCCGAGGCCCTGACCGGCGCGGCCGAGACCGCCTCGGAAGAGGTGGACGGGCTGCAGACCATCGCCCTGAGCGAGATCAGCGATTTCGAGGCCGCCTACAGCTTCGACCTCGGCGTGGGCGAGGGGCGGGTGACCGTCGAGATCGACGCGGTGGTCGGCCGCACCGAAGAGGAATTCGTTGCCGCCGTGAACGCCGCCCTGGCCGAGCTGTCGGTGGCGCGCTCCGACGTCTTCGAGACCGGCGCGCCCGGCACCACCGTCCTGGTGGCGCAGCTGGTGCATGCGGTTGGCGACGGATCGGGCAATGTCGCCCTGGTCTCCACCGGCTTCGACACGGTGCTGGACTACGACACCTACGATTTCACCCTGTTGGGCGTCGACATCTCCGAAGAGATCGAATTTGCCCTGACCGACCTGGGCGGGGCCAACATCGCCGAGGCCCTGGGCCTGTCGGGTGACGGCAGCTACGGCGCCGGGACGCTGACCTCCGAGGTGCTTTACGAGGCGGTCGAGGACGGGTCGATCCGGGCCTATCTGGATACCGAGGCCAGCGGCATCCACCTGTCGATGTTCGCCGGCGTGACCGAGGGGCTGAACATGACCCTCGCCCTGGGGCCGCTGCAGATCGCGGTGGACAACGGCCATGCCTTCATTGGCGCGGCGGACGGATCGGGCGATCCGGCCTATATCTCCTTCGGGTTCAACGACATCGACGGCGACGAACACGAGGGGCAGTACGACCTGGCGCACCTGTTCGACATCGGCGAGGATCCCGATCTGAGCTATGCCGACCTGTTCGACGTCGACATCTCAATCGGCATCGACGTCAATCTGCCGCTGAGCGACAGCATCGGCCTGTTCGATCCGGCCACCGACGGGCTGACCTGGACCGTCTCCCTGGTCAATCTGAAGGACGGCGCCAGCTGGTCGGACCTGCTGAACGACGGTGTCAGTGTCTCCGACGTCTTTGAAGGCGCTCTGATCGACCTCGCCTCGGGCAACGGCCTGTCGGAAATCTACATGCCAGACATCGAGTTCCCGGACCTGTCCAACTTCCTCGACAACATCAATGTCCTGGCGCTGCTGAACGATCCGGTGCTGGTCCTCGACGGTCTGGACATGATCCTGGACATGATGCAGTCGGCGATCGACGACTTCCTGGGGGCGATCGATCTGCCCATCGTGGGCGAACAGATCGGCGCCGGCGTCACCTTCTTCGACGACTTCCGCATCAACGTGCTGGAGGCCGCGATGGCCTATGCGGAAACGCCGCTGGCCGACGGTACCATGCCGACCACGGTGGACCTGATCACCGGCTTCCTGAACGATGCGCTGAACGACCTGCTGGGCACCTCGGACACCCAGTATCTGCATGCCTACCTGAACACCGATGGCAGCACCGACGAAAGCTATGTCTACGGCGCGCTGAACTTCTCCGCCGAGATATTCAACGAGGTGCTCGACATCGGTTTCGACCTGGGCATCCCGGGCTTCAACCTGGAGATGGCCGAGGGCGCCGAGCTGCAGATGTCCCTGGGCTACTCGGTCAACATCGGCTTCGGCTACGACCGTAACGGGTTCTTCCTGCTGAACGACACCGACGAGTCGGAGATGGTCATCGACTTCGCCGTCGACGCGGGCGACTTCACCACCACAATGGAGCTTTTTGGCATCCTGGGCGTGACCGCGACGACCGAGGCCGACACCAGCGACCCGCTCTATGATTCCGCCGCCTCGGAACATGCCGACGACGGCGAGCTGCGCCTGTCCGCGCAGCTCTACGTGGATCTCTACGGCGATCAGGGCCTGACGATCACCGATCCGGGTCAACAGGGCGATGGCGGCGCCATCACCTCCACCATCGCCTACCGCGATTTCGGCGGCATCGACATCACCGACAGCCACGGCGACCCGCTGAGCTACGAGAAAGTCGTCTATTTCTCGCAACTCGACACCGGCAACATGATCGACTTCGGCTTCGAGGCGCGGATCGACGTGATGCTGTCGATCCAGGGCGACATCCTTGATCCCAGCACCGGCGAGCCGCTCTTGCTGGGCGGTGTGCAGTTCATTCCCTCGGTCGCCACCGAGCTGGAATTCCGCGCCGTCTACACCCTGGAAGACGGCCTGGACATGACGGCGCTGGCCTTCCACGACGTGCGCGTCGACCTCAGCCAGCTCTACGAAGGCATCCTGGCGCCGGTCCTCGACCCGATCCGTGGCTTCATCGACCCGGCCGCGGAGTTCTTCGGCTTCCTCGACAGCACCTTCCCGTTCAACGTCATCTTCAACGGCCTCGCCACTGCCTTCCCGATCGTGCGCATGGTGCAGACGATCGGTCAGGTGATCACCGACCTGAACGATTTCCTCGAAGACCTGGAGGCCACGGGCGGCGTGGTCGTCTTCGGCGACTATGACTTCTCCGGCTCCACCGACGACCTGGAGAGCGGCGAGGCCCGGTTGAACACCATCGACCAGAAGTCGATCTCCACCGACCTGACCAGCACGGTTTCGGCCAGCCAGTTCGGGATCTTCGGCAATACCACGCAGGGCTTTGCCGTCGAATTCCCTCTGCTGACGGATCCCTTCTCGGTCGTCGACATCTTCCTGGGCAACTACGAGGATGTCGGCCTGGTGGAGTTGCACTTCACCCTGTTCAACCTGCCCTATCGCCAGATCAACCTGGCGGATGAGCTGTTTGATGCCATCGGCCTGCCGGGCTGGGTCGCGGACATCGTGCAAAGCGCCTTCAAGGCCTCGGTCACGCTGAAGCTGAAGGGCGGGCTGACCGTCGGCTACGATCTGGGCGGGATCGTGAACTTCGTCGAGACGATGGACGCCGAGCGCCTGCTGGACGGGATCTACATCGAAAGCGGCATCGGCTCGATCATCGACGTCTACTTCGGCTTCGCCGTGTCGCTGAACCTCGGGATTGCCGGGGCCGACCTGGACGGCGGCGCCTATTTCCGGCTTGGCCTGAACGACCCCAACCACGACGGTAAACTGCGCCTGCCGGAGCTGATCGCGGTGGTCGAAAGCGCCGCCGATGCCGGCAGCCTCGGCGGTTTCCTGGGCACGATCTTCATCGGCGACGGTGGCGTGAACCTGAGCCTGGATGTCTGGGTGGAGATCGACCTGTGGCTGTTCAGCTTCGGCGGCAGCTGGACGATCATCAACGTGAACGAGAACATCGACTTCGGTGGGCTGCCGGTGCTGACCTCGCTGTCCAGCGACATCGGTGACACGGGTGGCACGGCGATCCTGAACATCGGCTCGCGCGCCGGGGCCTCGATGACCGACATCTACGAGGACGGCGACGATTCCGTCTACATCGACGGGCCGAACTCTCCCTACACGCTGATCTACACCCAGAACGGCAAGCGGGTCGAAAGCACGATCGATCAGGACGCGGCGGCGATCATTCTGCCGGCCGGGTCGGGCAACAACCGCATCGACCTGTCCGGGGTGAAACCGAAATCCGACGGCAGCACCGCCTCGACCATCACCTACACCCGTGAAGGCGACGACGAGATCACGCTGCCGTCCACCGGGCTGCACGTGGTCTTTGCCGGCGACGGCAACGACACCATCACCGCGGAAGATGCCAGCGGCACCTACATCATCTTCGGCGAAGAGGGGCAGGACAGCGTCAACATCGACGGCGGCAACGTGGTCTATATCGGCGACGACGACTATGGCATGCGCGATCTCTTCGTCACCACCTTCGCCGATGGCGGGGTGAGCGAGGCGAAGGTGCTGGAACTTCTGGGCCTGGAATACACCGCCGAAGGCGGGCTGCGGGCGTCCGACGGGGTCAGCGGCGACAACCTCGACCTGAAGGTGCTGATGGAAGGCTACACGGCCAGCACCCAGCGGACCGCCGGCAGCGATGCCGACACGATCACCCTGGGCGCCGGTGGCACCAAGATCGTGATGACCGGCGCAGGCGACGACCTGATCGAGATCGACAGCGACAACGAGGGTGACGTGACCATCCTGTCCGGCGCCGGGTCGGACACGATCAGCGCGGGTGGCGACGACATCTTCATCGAAGGCGGTGCGGACGGCGACCTGATCAAGGTCGATGGCAACACCACCGAGGTCTGGGGCTGGGGCAAGGCCGCCGGCGAAAGCGGCACCGAGGGTGGCGACGACATCTTCGCCCTGTCTCTGAAGGACGGCCAGGACATCATCATCGGTGGCGACGGCGAGGACGTGCTGCACGGCCAGATGGGTGACGACATCCTGCAGGGTGGCCTGGGCAACGACACCGTCACCGGCGGGCAGGGCGACGACATCGCCACCGGCGGGACCTTCACCCTGACCACCTCCGGTGGGTCCGAGATCGACCTGCTGACCATGACACCGGGCCAGTCGCAGACCTCCGGCATGATCCTGACCGTGGCCGATGCCGCCGATGGCGATGACCTGCTGAAGGGCGGCAACGGGTCGGACATCCTGGTGGGTGGCGGCGGCGAGGATACGCTGGAAGGCGGCCTGTCGGCGGACCTTCTGGTGGGCGATTTCGCGCGGATCACCATGTCGGCCAGCTATGTGGTCACCGGCGTGGCCTCGACCTTCATCACCTCGGTCAACAATGGCACCGATAGCCTGGCGGGGGGCATGGGCAATGACGTGCTGATCGCCGGCGGCTCGACCGAGGGCACCATCGAGGTGATCGAGGATCTGGACGGTTCCAACGTGGTGGTCGGCGACTTTGCCACCATCACCGGGGCGCAGATCCTGGATGCGGTCACCGGCATGGTCTCCATGGCCTCCGCGCGGGGCGGGGCCGACCGGATCACCACCGGGCGCGGCAACGACCTGATCATCGGCGGCGAAGGCGACGACACGATCAGCGCGGGCCTGGGCGCCGACATGGTGCTGGGCGACCTGGGCACGCTGTCGATTGCCGACGGCGAGCTGACGGGCTTGGCGAACGAGAACGACGGCGATGACATCATCACCTTCGGCGCCGACGACGCGGGCCATTACGGCACCGCAGCCCCGGCGGACCTGAAGGACGTGGCCGTGGGATCTCTCGGCGACGATTCCATCAACTCTGCGGCGGCCAGCCTGGTCGCCATCGGCGATGCGGGCAACATCACCCTCGATCCCATCGCGCTGAACGCGCTGCGCACCTACGTGCCGCTCGGGGCGAACCCGACCGACGCACAGCGGGCCCAGGATACCAACGCCCTGAACCTGATCGCCATGCTGGCGACGCAGATCGAGACCGCGGGCACCGTGGATGACGGCAACGACACCATCACCTCCACCGGCGGCGACGGTATGATCGCCCTTGGCGGGGGCAGCGACGTGGCCCACCTGGCCGATGGCGTGAACTATGTCCTGGGCGATGACGGCACCATCACGGTTGAGGCCAACGGCGATTACACCGGCCGCAAGGTGGTGGTGACCTCCGCTGACACCGCCGCCACCTCCAGCGATGACGAGATCATCACCGGCGCGGGCGACGACGTGATCGTCGGCGGCGAGGGCAGCGACACGATCTCCACCGGCGACGGGGTCAACCTGGTGCTGGGCGACAGTGGCGAGATCACCGGCGACACGCTGGACACCGAGGTTCCGGTCTATGCGCTGACCTCGCACATGGATGAAAGCGACGGCGACGACAGCGTCACCGGCGGCGATGATCGCGACATGGTCATCCTCGGGGCAGGGGCCGACTGGGCCGATCTGGGTGACGGGGTGAACCTGACCCTTGGGGACAGCGGCACCATCGACGAGACCGTGGGCACCGGCTACGACCTGCTGACCACCGACGCGGGCACCGGCGGCAATGATACCGTGACCGGGGGTGAGGACCGCGACATCGCGATCCTCGGCGACGGCAGCGACGAGGCCGACCTGGGTGACGGGCGCAACATCGTGCTGGGCGACAATGGCGAGATCCATGTGACCGAGGGGGTCAGCTTCCGCGCCCTGTCGACGGCGCGCGGCACCGGGGATGACGACACGATCACCACCGGTGCGGGCGATGACGTGATCATCGGCGGCGAAGGCGCCGACAGCATCGCGGCAGGCGAGGCGGACAACCTCGTCCTGGGCGACCGGGGCACGATCACCGGCGACATCAGCGATCCGGCGGCCCCCGTCTACTCGCTGGTCTCGGCCTATGACGATCGCGACGGCGATGACACCCTGACCACCGGCAGCGCGGCGGATGCCCTCGACCTGGCGATCCTCGGCGGCGGCAATGATCTGGCCACGATGGGTGACGGCACCAATATCGCGCTTGGCGACAGCGGCACCGTCGATGTGACCGTGGGCACGGGCTACGACCTGCTGTCGACCGATCCGGGCACTGGTGGCGACGACAGCGTCTATGGTGGCGCGGGCGCCGACACGGTTCTGCTGGGCGATGGCAGCGACGATGCGGATCTCTTCGACGGGGCAAACGTGGCGCTCGGCGATAACGGCGAGATCCACTTCGACATTCCCGAAGGGACGCTGGACCTGTGGACCACCTCGCCCGCCATCGGCGGTGACGACAGCATTACATCGGGCTACGACGCGCTGTTCGCCCTGGCCGGTGTGGGCGCCGACACGGTGCGCGCCGCGGGCGGCACCAATTGGGTGATGGGCGACAACGGCCGCATGGCCTTCGACACCGAAGGCACGGTGGAGATGCGCACCTCGGACGAGGACCTGGGTGGCAACGACGTGATCGAGACCGGATCGGGCGAGGATGTGATCATCGGCGGCACCGGCGCCGACACCATCGACGCGGGCAACGGCCACAACCGCGGCCTGGGCGACTCGGGCTCCTACGTGCTGGACGACACCTCCGGCACGCAGGACGGTGATCTGGTCTCCGCCTATCTCGACAGCGACGGGGCCGACAGCCTGACCTCGGGCGCCGGCAATGACTTCTTCATCCTCGGCGGGGATGCGGATGTGGCCGACCTGGGCGATGGCGAGAGCCGGGTGATCGGTGACAGTGGCGAGATCCACTGGGCCGACACGCACCTGACCGAGCTGACCACGACCGACACCAACAGCGGGGCCGGCGACACGATCACCAGCGGCGCGGGCGCCGATGCGATCCTGGGCGGCGACGGCGGCGACGTGATCGCGGCGGGCTCGGGTGACAATGCCATTATCGGCGACCAGGGCGTGCTGATCCTCGACGCGGGATCGCTGGTCAACGTGGTGCGCGACGCCCGTACCTTCGACGAAAGCGAGGGCGGCGCGGACAGCATCACCTCCACCGCGGGCGACGACGTGATCCTGGGCGGCGCCCTGGGCGATACCATCCGCTCCGGCGCGGGCGAGGATGCCATCCTGGGGGACAACGGCCGCTGGATCTCCTCCCATGTGACGGGCGAGGGGTCGCTGACCGCGACGCTGCTGGACTTCGGCGGGGATGACGTGATCGACAGCGGCACCGGGTCCGACCTGGTGATGGGCAACCTCGGCGACGACGACATCTACGTCGACGCGGGCGAGGACATCGTGATGGGCGACGACGGGACGATGACCTTCATCAACCGTTCGGACGTGCGCACTCTGGTCCTGACCAACGAAGAGCTGGGTGGCGACGACACGATCAGCGCGGGCGACATGTCGGGTGACAACCTGATCGTCGGCCAGGCGGGCGCCGACAGCATCATGGGTGGCAACACCGACGACATGATCATCGCCGACATTGCCGAGCTGACCTTCACCGACCCGGCCACGCGCCGGGCGGGCCAGTCGGCGGTCGACCGGATCGACTACATGATCGGCACCCGGATGGATCTGGGCTTCGACGATGTGGTCCGGGCCGGCGGCGGCAACGACTTCGTCATGGGCGGCTTCGGCGCCGACACGATCAACGGCAACGACGGCCAGGACTTCCTGATCGGCGAGACGGTGATCTTCCAGCGCAGCTATGAGGAGATGGCCGATGGCGGTCTCTTCGAGATCACCCTGATCGACACCAACTTCGCCTATGAGACCGGGGGCTATGACCTGATCAGCGGCGACGAGGGCAATGACGTTATGGTGGGCGGTCTGGGCGGCGACCTGTTCTTCGGCAATACCGCCGAGGACCTGATCTTCTCCGACGCCTATGCGGGCGAGTTCCACGCCGAATGGTCGCCGCTGCAGTTCGAGGGCGAGACGGCCTTCCGCACCCTGTGGCAGTCGAACTTCGCCGGGCCGGGCGCCATCGACGTCGTGTCGCGCGCCCAGCTGGACGATGCCATCGGCTCGCCCTTCGACATGCTGCCCGCCTTCTCGGTGGCGCAGTTCGACATGACCGAGCGCGACCTGGGTGGCGACTTCATCGCCGAGGGCTTCGGCGACGAGGTGCAGACCCTGGTCTTCGTCAACCAGCTGATGGACTACCTGTCCTCCGAGAAGGTGGTTGGCGCCCTGGCGGTGATGGTCAACTCCGGTGCTGAAAGCTCGGTCCTGGACGACGCGCTGCGCGCCGGGATCGCCGGTCAGTTCGCCGGTGTCTGGAACCTGGATGCGCCCGAGTTTGAAATGGTCATTCGCCAGATCATCGCCTTCCTGCTAAACCGCGTGCAGGCGGACAATGAAAACGAAGCGCCGTCTGAAGCGGCCTGAAACCCGGGCGCCGCGCGCGTCCGGATCCACGAGACTTGAGGATACTACCATGAGCGAAGATACCACCCCCAAGACCGCGACCGGCACCATCAACGGCGTGAAAATCGCCTGGGACGACAGTGAGATGCAGAGCCATTACGCCAACATCGGCACGGCAACTGCCAACCGCGAGGAATTCTTCCTGCTCTTCGGCACGCACCAGCACTGGCGCGGCACCATGGACGAGCAGAAGGAAGTGGACGTGAAGCTGGCCAACCGCATCGTCATGTCGCCCTTCGCCGCGAAACGCCTGGCCGTGATCCTGACCCAGTCGATCCGCGCCTACGAAGAGCAGTTCGGCAAGATCGAAGCCTGATCCCCCTGAAAGACCGTTAATCCCGTGATCGACACGCTCGACGCCCTGTTCTGCATCGACCCTGCCGGACAGGGCGTGCTTCTGCATGGCTCCCTGCCGGAGGACATCCCCGAGGCCCTGATCGTCCAGCTGCGCTCGGACAAGGCCGTGATCCGGCGCGTGGGGGACCGTCTTCTGGTGATCCTGCCGCAGGACGGCGAACACCTGGCCTGGATCCTCTCGGAGGTGCCCTCGGTCACCGACCTGCCGGGGCTGATGGATCAGCTGAAGGCCTCGGGCCCCGACTGCCTGGCCTCGGCGCGCAAGCTGCGGGCGGAACAGGCGGGGCGTCAGTCCGGGATTGCGGTTACTGGTGACGTGGCGGGCGCTTTGGCGACGGGACCGGCGGAGGCCGGCACCGGGCGCAGCAAGGCGGCCCAGGCCGCCCAAGCGCGTGCCGGATCGGCGGCCTTGCTGGCGCTGGCGCGCATGGCCGGGGCCGAGAAGATGTCGCCTGCCACTGCCGCGCAGGTCGTGGCCGACGCCTGTGTCGAGGCGGGCATCGCGCGCGCCGCCGCCGTCGCCATCTGCGACGGGCGGGCGGGCAGCCGGGGCGTCGGCGCCCTGCGCGTGTCGGACCGGGCGCTGGACCCGGTCTTTGACGAAATCCGCCAGATCATTGCCAGCTACCGCGCGGCGGAGGGCCAGCCGGCCGAGCCGCTGCGCATCCGTGCTGATGACCTGGACGACAGCGCCCTGGATGCTGCCCTTCTGGCGCGGATGATGGAGGCCGGAGAGCTGCTGCTGGACCTTCCGGGCGTGGGCCATGAGGCCCCCGCGATCCTGCTGATCGACCCCTCGCCCGAGGCCGACACCGCCGGGTTGGCGGAGCTGGTGACCGTCGCCGGGCGCCGCCCGTCGAAGGCCCGCCGGTCGGCGCGCGCGCGGGTGCTGAAGGGGGCCGCGCTGGCGCTTGCGCTGGCGGGCCTCGTCTGGCTGGCGCTGCCCGCGCCGCTGATCGTCACCGCCTCCGCGCTCAGCCAGCCGGCCCAGGCACGCGCGGTCACTCTGCCCTTCGATGCCTACCTGCGCGAGATGCGCGTCGAGGTTGGCGAGGCGGTGGACGCGGGGGACGTCCTGGCGGTCTTCGGCGCGCCGGAGATCGAGGAGCAGGCGGCCCAGGCGCGGCTGCAGCTGGCGGTAGAGGCCGCCACCGCCCAGACCGCGCTGGCCGACAATGATTATGGTGCCTACGTGCTGTCCGAACAGCGGCAGGAGGCTTTGCGCCGCCAGCTCGACCAGTTGAAATCGCGGCTGGACCGGCTTCAGGTGCGGGCACCCGAGGCGGGCCGGGTGATCTCGTCCCTGGGGTCGAACGTGCTGGGCCGCTTCCTGCCCACGGGGGATGCCGTGGCGACGATCCAGCCCGAGGATGCCTTTGCCGTCTCGCTGACCGTGACCCGGGTCGATGCGCCGCTTCTGCGCCCCGGGCTGACCGGCGAGGTCTACTTCCGCGGTCTGTCGGGTGAGACCTGGCCGCTGGAGGTGGAGACGCCGGTACAGGCCACGGAAGGCGAGGGCGGCGACCAGAAACTCAGCGCCTGGGCCCGGCTGACCCAGCCGGGGCGGGATGAGCTGATCGTCGGGCTGACGGGCTTTGCCCGGGTCGAGGCGGGCGAGGTGATGCGGATCCGGGCGCTGTCGCGCTACGTGGTCGAATGGGGCAAGGTGAAGGCATGGCAGTACCTGGGTTTGCGCTTGTAGGCCAGCTGGCCCTGCGGCTCAGCGCGGACGGGCGCGACCGCAGGCTCTACCTGGCGCAGGACCGCTCCTCGGGGCGGATCTTCAGCCTGCCGCGCAAACTGGCACTGGCCCTGCACCGGCTGCGCGCGATCAACGACGGCGACGAAGAGGCCCGGCGCGACATGGGCGCGGAAGAGCTGCGCGACGCCTATGGGTTCCTGCGCCAGATGAGCGGCATGCGCGACGAGGACCAGCTGCGGCGCAAACCCTTCAACCCGGTCTTCATGTCGATCCCGCTGATCGACCTGGCGCCCTGGCAGCCGCGTCTGGCCCCCCTGGCGCGGCGTATGGTGGCGCCCTGGTATCTCTGGCTGCTGGCCCTGATGGCGCTGGCCTGTTTCATGCTGGGCATCCGCAGCGACTGGGCGATCATGGAAAGCTACCGCAACGTCTTCTCGTTGCAGGCGCTGGCGACCTTCGGGATCGTCGCGCCCTTCCTGAAGGTGATCCACGAGCTGGGCCACGCCCTGACCGCGACGCGCTACGGCGTGCGGCTGCGCAAGGGGGGGCTTTATGTCATCGGCCTCTACCCGATGCCCTACGTGGATTGTTCCGAGGCGGACGTCAGCGCGCACCGGCGTCACCGGCTGGCGATCAGCGCCGCCGGGATCGCGGTGGACGTGGGCGTGGGGCTGGTGGCCTTCATTGCCTGGTACCTGGTCGAGGGCAGCTACCTGCAGGTCCTGGTGGGCAACATCTTCGTCTTCTCCACGCTGAACTCGCTGCTGTTCAACGCCAACCCGATCGTGAAGCTGGACGGCTACTACGTCATGTGCGACCTGATCCGGTCGCGCAACCTGGCCACCCGTGCAGCGGCGGTGTTCAAGGAGGCTCGGGTCTGGGTGATGACCCTGGGCCGCGCGGGCAGCTACCCGCAGGCCGCGCGGCACTGGGCGATGCTGGGCTACGCGGTGCTGGGCCTGCTCTACCGGCTGCGGATCCTCTTCGTCATCGGCTTCGCGCTGATGCCGCGCTACCTCGGGCTCGGCGTGGTGCTGGTGGCCTGGGGGGCGATCGCCATGTTCGCCGTGCCGATGATGCGCGACCGGGTGCCGAAGGTGGCGCTGGAGGGGTCTGCGAAACGCGCCCGGACAGGCATGCGCCTCGGTCTGCTCGCGGCGCTTGTGATCGCCCTGGCCTTCGTGAAGGCGCCGCATGTCCTGGTGCTGCCCGTGGCGCTGGACACCGGCGGGCGCTACCAGGTGACGGCGCGCACGGCCGGCTTCCTGCAGACGCTGGCCCCCGCCGGGGACATGCAACCGGGTACGCCCCTGGCGCGGCTGGAAAACCCGCTGCTGGCCGACCGCGCCCAGATGCTGGAAGCCAACCTCGACGGGGCCCGTCTGGCCTATGAGACGGTGCGCGGTGACCATCCGGCGAAGGCGGCGGTGGCTCGTGAACAGGTCGAGACCCTGGAACAGCAGTTGCAGGTGTCGCGCTACGAACTGGCCGAGCTGGAGCTGACCAGCGGTTCGGGCCGTTTCCTGCCGCGCAGCGGGCTGGCCCGCGGCGCCTACCTGGCGTCCGGCGAACCCCTGGGCGCCTTCCTGCCCGACACCGGGCGGGCGCGGCTCACCGGGCAGTTCCCGGAACGCTACGTGCAGAAGTTCCAGCAGGGTCTGACCGGGGTCGAGCTGCGCCACGCGGGGCAGTACGAGATCCTGGAGATCTCCACGACCGAGCTGCTGGCGATCCCGGCGGTGGACCGGGTGGGGGGCGGACGCTCCTACAAGCTGGTGACCGAGGTCGGCACGCCGCCCGCGGCGCTGGCCGGCCAGCCCGGCCTGCTGCGCCTGCGCTTCGAGGCGGAGCCGCTGGCGGCGCATGTGGTCTTCTGGTTCCGCGGGCTGGTGGTGCGCTTCCGCGAGGCGCAGATCGCCGACCGCGAAAGCTGGTAGAGGCGGCGCGGCGCTCTCGGCCTGGCGGCCGAGGCCTCCGGCGGGAGTATTTTCGACAAGGTGAAGACAGCGGGACAGCGCCCGGCCGGGCGCCCGCCTTTTCCACCTGGCGGGCGCAACGCCCATCCCCTCGTGCGATGGTGGCCTCGCAGGCGGGCCGTCCCTGTCTTCACGTCGTCTGAAATACTCTGGGGGGAGTCTCCGGCACGGAGACGGGGCGCAAGGCCCCCCTCTGCCATGCCCCTTGTCTCAAACCGCGTCCCAGGGCACCGTGGTCTGGCACTGCTCCCCCAGCCCCTCGATCCCGAGGCGCAGGGTCTGGCCCGGGCGCAGGTAGACCGGGTCGGGTTTCTGCCCCATACCGACGCCCGGCGGCGTGCCGGTGAAGATCACGTCGCCCGGTTCCAAGGTCATGAACTGGCTGAGGTAGGACACCAGATGCGCCACCCCGAAGACCATCGTCGCGGTGGAGCCGTCCTGGTAGCGGTGTCCGTCGACCTCCAGCCACATGGGCAGGGCCTGCGGATCCGCGATCTCGTCCCGGGTCACCATCCAGGGTCCCAGCGGGCCGAAGCTGTCGGCGGACTTGCCCTTCACCCACTGGCCCGAGCGTTTCTGCTGGAAGTCGCGTTCCGATACGTCGTTGACCAGGCAGTAGCCCGCGACGTGTTCCATCGCCTCGGCCTCGTCGACGTAGCGGGCGGTCTTGCCGATCACCACGCCCAGCTCGACCTCCCAGTCGGTGGCGGTGCTGCCCTTGGGAATGATCAGCGGGTCATTGGGGCCGCAGATGGCCGATGTGGCCTTCATGAAGAGGATCGGTTCTTCCGGAAGGTCCATCCCCGCCTCGGCGGCATGGTCGGCGTAGTTCAGGCCGATGCACATGATCTTGCCCACGCGCCCGATGCAGGGGCCCACGCGCGCCTCGGGGTCCAGCACGGGCAGGGACAGCGGATCCACCTCGCCGATCCGCCACAGACCGGCGGCAGTCAGCGCCGCGCCGGTGATGTCTTCCACCACCGACGAGAGGTCCCGACGGGTGCCGTCCTCGTGCAGAATGGCGGGCCGTTCCTGGCCCGGGGCGCCGATGCGCATGAGTTTCATGGTAATCCTCCTGTCTTCCGGGACAGTTTTTCCCGGAGGCAGGCGCGGGACGCAAGTCTCTCTTGCACGTATCGGCGAAAGGATGGCAGGTCGTTACGTCAGATCGCTGTGACGATGCTCCTCTCTTCCAACCATTTCTGGTACTGGATCGGCGGCAGGTCGCCCGGGCGGATCGGCAGTGCGCCCTTGCTCCAGAAGGGCGGCAGCAGCCAGGGGCGCTGACTTTCGATGATCGCCCTGTCCTGCATCCGCACATGGGGCGCCGTCTTGGTGAAGGTCGCTTCGCGTTCGGGCGCCATGTCGTCGTTGCGGGGGAAGATCCAGAAGCTGCGGGTGCGGCTCCAGCCCAGCGGGCAGGTCGCCAGCTAGATCATGTGGCACCCGCCGGGGCTGTTCTTCACCAGGCGGATGGCGCCTGGGCGCAATGGCCGATCTTCAAGGACGTGGCCGGGGGCGACGACAGCGACATCACCATCGAAATCATCGGCTTTCCGGTGCGGGAACCGATGCTGGCCGACGGTGACTTTGATGGCGTCGTCGGCTTCACCTCCTCGTTGACCCTGAACCTGAGGGCCCAGGCTACGTCCGAGGCTGTCACCAGTCTGCTGCGCCCGCAGAAGGGCGCCGCCTCGGTTCGGATGGGCAGGACAGGGGGGTCCAAACGGAGCCCCTTCTTTCGTTCTGCCGAGCCGCGAAGAAAGCTGTTGGACGATCCCGCAGTCAAACCCTACGGTCGAGGTGGGGCCGGCGCCTCTGCGCACGGGGCCGCCGGAAACTGAGGGAGGCCGTTTTGTCTGATGTGATCGTTCTGGGCGCCGGCATGGTCGGCACCACCACCGCCCTGGCGCTGCAGGCGCGGGGGCTGGACGTGGTGTTGGCCGACCGGCGGGAGCCGGGCCGCGAGACCAGCTATGGCAACGCAGGCATCATCCAGGGTGAGGCGATGGAGCCCTATGCCCTGCCGACCAACCCCGTGGAACTGATCCGGCTGGGGCTGGGCGCCGACAACGCCGTCCGCTGGACCCTGGGCGGCGTGCTGGGGCAGGCGGGTGCGCTTCTGCGCTATCTGGGCAATTCCCGGCCCGCGCGGCACGCGGCCATCTCCGCCATCTATGCCCAGCTGGTGCGGGAGGCCGTGGCGCGGCACGAACCGCTGGTCGAAGCCGCGGGGGCCGGCAACCTGATGCGCCCCAGGGGCTTCCGCCAGGGCTGGCGCGGTCAGCGTAGCTTCGACGCGGCACTGGCGGACGCGGAGCGTGTCGTGAAGACCTACGGGATCGAGATCGAGGCGCTGGACGGCGATGCGCTGGCGCGGGTCGAGCCGGGGCTGACGGCGCGCTACGCGGGCGCGATCGATTGGAAGGATTGCTGGGCCTGTGCCGATCCGGGCGGGCTGGTGGCCTGCTATGCTGCGCTGTTCGAGGCGCGCGGCGGCACGGTGCTGCGCGCCGATGCGGGCACGTTGACCCGCACCGGCGCGGGCTGGCGCGTGACCGGAGAGACCGGCCCGACCGAGGCCGCCCGCGTGGTGCTGGCCCTGGGCCCCTGGACGCCCGCCGCACTGAGGCCCTTCGGCGCGCGGGTGCCCATGGTCGGCAAGCGCGGCTATCACCTGCATTTCAAGGGCGAGAGGACGCTGAACCTGCCCTTCATGGACACGGACGTTTCGGCCGTCATGTCGCCCATGCGCGACGGGCTGCGCGTGGCCACGGGGGCGGAACTGGTGCCGATGGACGCGCCGGTGAACCGCAGCCAGCTGATCAAGGCCGAGGCCCGGGCACGCGAGATGTTCGAGCTGGGCGACGCGGTGGAGGCCGAGCCGTGGTTCGGTACGCGCCCCTGCCTGCCCGGCATGCTGCCGGTGCTGGGCGAGGTCCCGGATCAGCCCGGTCTCTGGGCGCATTTCGGTCACGGCCATCAGGGTTTCACCCTCGGCCCCGTCACGGCGGAAATCCTGGCCGCCGCCATGGCCGGTGAGCGCAGCGAGATCATCGCCGCGCTGGATCTGCGCCACGCCCTGGCCTGAGGCATTCAGGCCGGGCCGCCGATCCCGCGCAGGTATTCGTTGGAATAATCCACCTCCAGCTCGATCCAGACCGGCAGGTGGTCCGACATCTCATGGGTGCGCCAGGAGGAATAGCTGCGCGCCCAGTTGGCATAGGGCTCGCCGCCATCCGGTTCCTCGACCAGCAGGCGCGCGACCTCGGCCTGGTCCTCCGCCCCGCGCATCAGCCGGGCGATCTGTTGGTAGTCCCCGGCCTCCTCGTCGCGAAAGACCGCGTCGGGCCAGCACAGCACGCCGCGTTCCAGCATCCGTGTCTTCTGATCCGGCCCGACGAAGGCGATCTGATCGTAGTACTTGTCGCCCGACAGCGAGGTCGGCCCCAGATCCGGCACGTCAAAGCCCGCCGCCAGCAGCGCCTGCATGCCGGGGGCGGCGTGGTCGTCGATGTTCATGTCGCCGAGGAAGACATGCACCTCGTCCTGCGCTCTGGCCCGTTTCGCCATCTCCTGGGCGATCACCCGGATCTCGTCCTCCCGCAGGGGGCGGCCGGCCTCTTCCTTGAAGATGATATGGGCCGAGCAAAGGGTGAAGCGGAACCAGCCGGCCTGGAAGGCGGCGAAGAAGGGCGTGCGGGCGATCTGTTCGCCGCCCGGCAGGGCGTCGCGGGGCAGAACCAGCTCTCCCACCAGGTGGCGAAAGGACACGCGGTTGCGGTTGTAGAGAAACGCCATGCGTTCATGGTTGCCCCGGCCCGCGCCCGAACTGTCATTGATGAAATAGGTCCAGTTGGGGCCCAGCAGGCGCAACAGCCGGTCCACGGCCTCGATGTTCTTCACCTCCTGCACGGCGCAGATGTCGAAATGGTCGATGATCTCGGCGATGTAGTGGAAACTTTCGTGCAGGCGCGGGCGGCCACCGTCGAAATGGCGGATGTTCCACGACCCGATGATCAGGCTGTCGGGGCGGCGGCGCGCGGTGATCTGCCCGTTCAGCAGCGCGCGCAGACGCAACAGCCGGTCGGCGATCCACCCGGCCTGGCCTGGGGCGGCGCGGCCCGGGGGATAGGTTCTGCGGTCGTGTTTCAGGGATTGGTAGAAGGCCATGGAGCGGGCTCCTCGGATGAAAAGGCAGGGTCTGGGCAATGGGTGGGCGGCGCCGAAATCCTGGCGCATGAGGCCATGATAACACAGATGACGTCCTGTCCGGCGGCTGGAATGGAGGACCTTGGTAGGAAAGGTGGTCTGATCTGGTGCAATAAATGTTGCACGCCTCTGGTGCGGCAGAGGTGATGCTGGCGGATGTCTCGGTGGAATTCTGGCACAGCTTCTCTAATAGCGCGGGCGAGGCGCTGGACCAGATCATCGACACCTTCGAGGCCGAGAACCCCGGTATCACCATCGATGCCCAGCACATCGGCAACGACAACGACATCGGGGCCAAGTTGCAGGCTTCGATCCCGGCAGCCCGCGAACCCGACGCGGTGATCATGGAGGTGACGCGCTATGGCCTCTCCGCCGACCGTGGCGTGCTGATGGATCTGACCGACTATGTCGAGAACGAACCGCTGAAGGACGATCTGTTCGACTTCGCCCGCGAGGTAGGCGTGTTCGACGGCAAGAATTACATCGTGCCCTTCAACGCCTCCACGCCGGTTCTCTACTACAACACGGCCATCCTGGAGCAGGCCGGCGTGCCCGAAGGGCCGAAGCTGGACACCTATGCCGACGACCTGGTCGTGGCCCCCATGCCCTGCAACAAGATCTGCCGCGTGCCGATCGGCGACGCGGGTATCGGCATCCAGTCTTCGGCCGAGGACGAGGTGAAGGACGCCGCGTGGACGTTCATTTCCGACGCGGCTTCCGCCGGTCGTCACCTGGATGCGCGCCACCGAATACGACATGTGGCAGGCCATGGCCCTGGGCCAGCGCGACGTGACAGAAATGCTGGACGACTTCGGCGCGCGCACCCGCGCCGAGGCCGAACGCCTGGCCAGGTAAGCCGCCCGGACCATCGAAAGGGGCCCGGCCGGACCGGGCCCCTTTTGTCCCGTGACCCTTCCCCCGGGGGCCGACCGAATGCTGCGCAAACTGACCTCCTATCTCTTCATCCTGCCGCTGATGGCCTTCCTCGCGGTCTTCACCTATGTGCCCATCCTGCAAAGCGTGAACCTCTCGTTCCGCGGGTGGGATTTCATGTCGCCGATGAAATCCTGGGCCGGGCTGGAGAACGACCAGCTGCTGCTGAGCACGCGCGATTTCTGGAACGCGGTGAAGGTGACGACGATCTTCGCCGTCATTTCGGTGCCGTTGCGGCTGGCGCTGGCGATCGCCAGCTACCTGGTGCGTGAAACCATCGTGTCGCGGGTGATGCGCGGGGCGTTGTTTTTGCCTTCGGTGACCTCGACCGTCTCCATCGCCGTGGTCTTTTCCCGGGTCTTCTCGACCGACTACGGGATGATCCACGCGGGCCTCGCCTGGCTGGGGATCGAGCGGGTGCAATGGATGCAGAACCCGCAGCTGGCGCTTTACGTCCTCGGTCGACGGCGGGCGGCGGTTCCACGTCTTCCGGCGGGTGACCCTGCCGCTGGTGATGCCCACCACCTACTTCCTGCTGTTGGTCTCTGTCATCGACGCCTTTCCAGGTTTTCACCATCGTCAACTTCATGACCAAGGGTGGCCCGGCGGGGGCCACCGACATGATCGCCAACATGCTCTACAGCGTGGGGTTCACGCTGTTCGACATCGGGCAGGGCTCGGCGCTGGCGGTCATCCTCTTCGTCTTCCTGATCGCCCTGGCGGGGATCGCCGTGGCGACCATGGCCGCCTATGCCTTCGCGCGCGACCGCTTTCCCGGAGGCAACCTGGCCTTTGCCGCCGTGGTGGCGACGCTGATGATCCCCAGCCACATCACCCGGATCCCCAACTACCTGACCTTGGCGAAGGCCGGGCTGCTGGACAGCTACGCCGGGCTGATCCTGCCCGCGATCTCGTCCGGCTTCGCCGCCGTCTTCCTGCGCCAGTCCATCCGGGACATCCCGCGCGCTGGATGAAGCCGCCTACATGGACGGCGCCGATGCGTTCCAGGTGCTGTGGCGGGTGATCGTGCCGATCTCGAAACCGGCGATCTTCTCCATGGGGCTGCACCTCTTTATCCTTGAATAGAGCAACTACATCCGGCCGCTGGTCGCCATCGGCAAAGAGGATCTCTACACCCTCCAGGTCGGGCTGGCGCGGCTCTACCGGATCAACCCGGGCGAGGACGTGATCGGCTGGCCGCTGGTGATGGCCGCCTCGACGATCACCATCCTGCCCGTCCTGCTGGGCTTTGTGCTGGTGGAACGCCACCTGGTGCGCGGCATCACCATGGGGGCGGTGAAATGACCGTCCCGCATCCCGCCTTTCCGCCCGACGACAAGAGCAAGACGAAGATGCCCATGACCTATGATGTGACCCGCATCGCCGCGCACCGGGGCGGCCCGCTGGCGTTCGGCGGCAGCACCCCGCAGGGGTTCCGCGCCACGGCCGCGATGGCGCTGGAGGAGGTGGAGTTCGACGTTCACCCCACGGCGGACGGCGTCGTCATGGTGCGCCACGACGCCACGCTGGACCGCACCACCGATGCCACCGGCGCGATCCGCGACCTGACCGAGGCCCAGGTACGCGCTGCCACCATCGACTATGGCGCGGGCGGCCATCCCATCTCGCTGGCCGAGCTGTGCGACATCTACCGGGAGAGCCATGTGTCTTTCCGCTGCGAGGTGGACCTGGGTTTGCGGCCCGAGGCCCCGCGCCTGCACCGGGCGCGACCGGCGCTGCGTGCCACCGAGGCGCGGCTGGCGCTGCCCGAGATGACCGGGTCCGAGTTCGTGCTGCATGGCGAAAGCCCCCTGGGCCGGCTGACCGCCGTGGCGCCCTGCGGCGAGGGGCTGCCCAGCCCCGGCGAGGTGATCTGGCTGGAATATGACGCAGTCACCGCGCATCGCTTCGAACGTGACACCGGGCCCGTGCCTGGGCGCGTGCGCATGGACCGGGCCGCGCCGCTGGTCTAGGCCAGAGGGGCACCGCCGGTGCCATGGGTCCGGGAGACCCTGACATGACCGATACGCCGCCCTTCCTGAGCGATCTGATCTCGCGCCATGCGGCGAAGCTGACCGAGGCGGATGCGCGCCTGCTGGACGTGATGGTGCGCGACCCGATCCGGACGGCGATGGAAAACGGCAAGGAGGTCTCGTTCCGCGCCGGTGTCCACCCGGCATCTGCCGTGCGCCTGGCCCGGCGGCTGGGGTTCAAAGGGTATCCCGAGTTCCGCGCCTTCCTGCAATCCAACCTGGTGGAGGGGCAGGGGGAGTTCGAGGCGCCGGGCGCCTGCATCGCCGCGCGGCTGGCGCGCGCGGAGGAAGGGCAACTGCTGTCCACCGTGCTGGACAGCGAGATCGCGGCGCTGGAACGCTTCCACAGCCTGCGCGACGGCTCGGACGCCTTCGGACCCGGTGCCGCCCGGGCGCCTCTGCCGCCGCCGCGACGGCGCCTGGCCCGTCCAGCCCTGGTAGGCGCGCCCGCGGGGGCGCCCGTGCCACGCCCCGGTCTTCTCTTTGCCGGAAACATCCCGGGGGCGTCGCCCGCAGGCGCCGGGGGCAGAGCGCCCTCGGCTTTCAGCTTCCCGGCGTGACCGGGTCGATGGGGCCAAGCGGGCCGCCACAGGCCATCTCTACCGCACGGGCGGCGGCCAGCAGGGCCGCCTCGCCGCGCGGCTGTCCGATCAGTTGCAGGCCCACGGGCAGCCCCTCGGGCGACAGGCCGACGGGGACCGAGACGGAGGGCAGGCCGGTCACCGGCGATAGGTAGGAGAAGCGCAGCCAGGCGATGTAGTCGGTCAGCGGCAGCCCGTCGATCTCGCGCGGGTATTCCTCCTCCACCGGGCCGGGCATCAGCCCGACGACCGGACAGGCCAGCACATCGAAGCCGGTCATGAAGGACTGCACGAAGTCGAAAAGCCGCGACCGCGCCTGCTGCGCGTCCAGCACGTCGGTGATCGTCAGGGCGCGGCCATAGTCGATGTTCTCGCGCAGGGTCTGCTTGAAGTTGCGTTGCAGTTTCGGGTCGGCGCGTCCGGGGCCGGAGGCCCAGAGCATGCCGCGCAGGGTGCGGTAGGTGCGGTCGAGATCGGGGAGCGGCGGACAGGTTTCCTCCACCGTGGCGCCCGCCGCCTCGATCCGCGACAGCGCCGCGCGCAGATGCGCCTCCATCTCCTGCGACACCGGGGCCAGCCCGTCGAGATCGGGGGAGAAGGCGATGCGGATGCGACCGTCGGCACGCGTCACCGCTTCCTGATAGGGCGCGTCGGGGGCGGGGTAGGACAGCGGCTCGGCGGGGTCGAACCCGGCCATGGCATCGAGGAAGAGCGCGCAGTCGAGGACCGAGCGGGCCATGGGCCCTTGCACCGCCTCGGTGTGGAAGCGCGAATGGGCCGGCGCGCCGGGCACCATGCCGGGCGAGGGGCGGAACCCCACGACGCCGCAATAGGCCGCCGGGGTGCGCAGCGACCCCGCCAGGTCCGACCCGTGGGCCAGCCAGATCTCGCCCGTGGCCAGCGCCGCCGCCGCGCCGCCCGAGGAGCCGCCGGCGTTGCGGGTCGTGTCCCAGGGGTTGCGGGTGAAGCCGAAGACATCGTTGAAGGTATTGGCCCCGGCGCCGAATTCGGGCGTGTTGCTCTTGGCCAGGACGATCCCGCCGCGCTCCTCGATCCGGGTGACGATGGGCGAGGAGCTTTCAGGCACATGGGCCGTCATGCCACGGGTGCCGAAGGTCGACCGCACGCCGGAGACCTCCGCCAGGTCCTTGATGGCCAGCGGCAGGCCCGCCAGCCAGCCCGGGTGGTCGCGCGGCCCGTCCAGCGCGGCGGCGGTCGCCTCGGCCCGGGCGCGGCAGAGGGTGGGCAGGGCGTTGACCGCCGGTTCCACCTGGTCGATCCGTGTCATCGCCGCCGCGATCAGCGCGTCCGGGGCGATCTCGCCACGGCGCAGAAGCGACACTGCCTCATGCGCGGAGAGGGCGCAGAGATCGGGGCCGCTGAACGCCGGGGAGGCCTTGGCGCCGGGGCTGGGAGGGGAAACGGTCTCGGTCATGTGGTGGGCCCTGAGCGGTGGCGGAGAGGGCCAGTGTCGGGCGGACGCGAGGCGATGTCAAAGGCGGCCCCTCCGAGCCGGGCCCGGTGTGTCCGCGTGGGTGGCCTTGGCCGGCGATCAGGAGGCGAAGAGGATGCGCGCGACCGACTTCGGCAACAGCAGGTTCACCAGGGCGGAAGTCAGGACCAGAAGCCCGCTGCGGCGGTCGGCGAACCAGCCTGCGGGACTGGCCCACAGCCCGCGCAGGGCGAACGCGAGGGCTTGTCGCCGCGGTGCACCGGCGCGCAGGGCGCGGCGGGCCAGCCGGCGCAGGCGGGCCGCCTCGTCCCGGGCCGTGGGCGGACGGGTGTAGCGGGCCGCCGTGACCAGTGCCGCCAGACGCCCGCTGCAAATCGCCGCCAGGCTCGGCGGGGTTTCGCCCGAGGCGCCCGGCGCGGCGCAGCCCTGGGGGGAGAGAACCAGTTGCCGGTCGAGTGGCGTCAGGCGGTAGCCTTCGCCGACCAGCCGCACCAGCCACTCCAGGTCATCGCCATGGGGCAACCGGGTGTCGAAGGTGCCCACGGCGTTCACCAACTCGGAGCGCAGGGCGAGATTCGACAGGCGCTGCACCGGATTGTCGGCCATCAGCCGGGCGACGGTTAGGTCCCCCGAGGGTTGCGGTGCGGGGATGTCGCCCGCTTCTACCTCGCCACCGGGCGCATAGCAGGCATCAAGCGTCACGTCGGTGAAGGCCGCGGTGATCCGATCGAGCTTGTCAGGCATCCACAGGGCCCCCGGTTCGCAGAAGGTCATGATCTCGCCCCGGGCCGTGGCCAGGCCGATGTTGCGCGCGCAGGCGAAGGGGGCGCCGCCGTTCCCGCACCGCGCGCCGCGCAGAAGGCGGAACCGATGATCGAGCGCCGCATATTGTGCCGCAACCTGGGCGCTGTCGTCGCGCGCCCCGGTGTCGATCAGCAGGGCTTCCCAATCCGTTTCCCTTTGGCTCAGGAGAGCCTCCAGCGTGATCGCGAGTCTGGCGCTTCCATCGCCGTAGGGCAGCAGGATCGAGATTCGGGGCTCTAGGTCTTCGACGGCGCTGCCGGAGAGCGTGCCCCAGCCCGCAACGCTGTCCCGGGGCCAGCTGCGCGGTTCGGCCACGGTGGCGATTGCGTCGGCGCAGGCCGGCGCCGGACCATCCATGCCGGGGACGAAGGGCCACCGCGGATGCCCGCTGGCATCGCCGTAGCCGGGGTGCCAGCCCGGCGGCAAGGGGGACCGCGCGGTCAGGCGTCCACTCCGCGCGTGTCGAGGGTTTCCAGTTCGGCCCGGCTGGCCTTCCAGAGCGGTTCCAGCGCCTGCAGCTCGGCGGCCTCGATCTCCTGACCGCGCTTGGCCTTGGTCTCGATCGCGGCCAGCGCTTCGCGCAGGGCGATCAGGCCGAAGGTGCCGCAGGTGCCGGCGCAGGCGTGGGTCAGGCGGGCGATCTCCTGCTTGCTGCCGGGGAAAGCGGCCAGGGCGGCGATGCAGCCGTCGGTTTCGGCGCAGAACCGGTCGAGAAGTTTCCGCGCGGTTTCGGCGCCCGTGCCGGAGAACAGGGTCTCGATCTGGGTGGCGTCGATCAGCTCGGACGGGGCAGCGCGGTCGCGGCTGTCCTGTGTGGCCAGCGGCAGGACGCCATTGGCCAGGTCCTGCAACAGGCGGCTCAGCACCTTGCGGTCGATGGGCTTGGACAGGCAGTGATCCATGCCGATGCTGCGGAACTTCTTCAGTTCTTCGGGCAGGGCATGCGCGGTCAGTGCGACAATCGGCACGTCGGCGGAGGCGCCATGGCCGGAGCGGATCCGCAATGCGGCCTCGGTGCCATCCATCACCGGCATGGAAATGTCCATCAGGATCAGGTCGAAGCGCTGCGCATCGGCCCAATCGACCCCGGCCTGGCCATCCACCGCCTCGGTCACGTAGTGGCCTTCGCTTTCCAGCATTTCGCGCGCGATGAAGCGGTTGATCTCGTTGTCCTCGACCAGCAGGATTTCCATCGGCGGGGTGGTGCCGTTGGTCGTGCCGACCGTCTCGGGGTCGGGCAGGGTTTCGTCTCCGGCGGCCTGGGCGACGGGGATGCGCACCCAGAACAGGCTGCCGTCCCCGGGCACGCTTTCGGCGCCGATCTCACCTTCCATCAGCTGCACCAGCCGCCGGGCGATACCGAGGCCCAGCCCGGTCCCCGAGGCCTGGCGCGCGTAGGAGCTGTCGAGCGTCTCGAAATCGTTGAAGATCCGGTCCAGGTCGTCCTCTGCGATGCCGATGCCGCTGTCGATCACCCGGAATTCGATCTGGCTGCGTTGCGGACCGACAAGTTCCACCTCGATCTCGACGTCCCCTCCGCGGGTGAATTTCACCGCGTTGGTCACCAGGTTCAACAGCACCTGCCGGAGGCGCCGGGCGTCGGCCACCAGCGGGCCGGACGGGGTGCCGACCCAGTTCCAGGTCAGGTCGTTGCCGTTGGTGGCGGCAAGCGTGGCGGAGGTCTCCACCACGCCGTCCAGCAGGCGAGACACCGAGAAGGTCCGCGCCTCTGGCTTCATCTTGCCGGCTTCGAATTTCGCCAGGTCCAGCACGTCGTTCACGAGGTTCAGCAACAGCTGGGCCGAGCTGTCCATCAGGGTGAGCAGTTCGCTCTGCTCTTCGGACAGGGAGTGATCGCGCAGCAGCTGCATCGACCCGATCAGCCCGTTCAGCGGCGTGCGCATCTCGTGGCTCATCACCGCCAGGAACTCGGACTTCGATCGTTCGCCGGCCAGTGCGCGGTCGCGCGCCTGGGTCAGCATCTCCTCCTGCGCCTTGCGCAGGGAGATGTCGCGGACGAAGGAGACGAAGAGATGGTCGTTGTCGGCGGCCCGGTCGAAGGAGACCTCGGCGGGGAAGCGACGGCCCGAGCGGTCGCGGGCGGTGAACTCGAACGGATGCAGGAAGCTGTCGCCGCGTTCGCGGGCCTCCAGCACGCTGTCGCCCATGCGGCTCAGCTCGTCGGCTTCGGATTCGGGGACCAGCAGGTGCCGCACGCGCCGGCCCACGACCTCGGCGCGGCTATAGCCGAACATCCGTTCGGCGGCGCTGTTGAACTCGTGGATGAACCCGTCGGAATCGGTCACCACCACGGCATCCAGAGAGGTTTCGACGATGGTATGCATCCGCGCGGCATGGGCCTCGGCTCTGCTGGCGCTGTCGCGGGACTGACGCGCCATGCGCACCAGCACCAGCGCCAGCAGCGACAGCCCGGCGATGAACAGGAAAAGCACCGTGGCGATCAGGCCGAGGGTGCGGATCAGGCTGGCCCGGCGGGCATCGGTGATCTGCGCAAAGCCATCGAGGCCCGACAGCGAGAAGGACCGCACGTCCTGGTGGATGCGATCGGCGGACTCCCTCAGGTCTGGAACGGCCGCGAGTAGAGCGGGCTTGCTGCCGTCGATCAGCGGCACCGTCTCCTGCAGGAAGGCGTCGACGCGCTGGCGCGGGGCGTTGAAGTCCTGGTTGTCCTGCATGGTGCGGAAAGCCGGAGCTTCCTCGATCAGGGTCATGCGGCTGTAGAAGATATCGAAGGCGCGGCGCAGCGCGACGATCGCGGCGTCGGTGGTGTCGGCGTCGTCCTCACCAATGCTTGCCTCGGCCTGCACCAGGGCCGCCTCGTAGCGCAGGAAGTCGACCTCGGCCTGGGCCAGGCTCCATTGCAGGTTGTCGGAATTGGAGGAGGTGAGGGTTTCTATTTCATGCAACACGAGCCAGGCCAGCCCGACCACCAGCGTCACGCAGAGGACAAGGATCGTCAGGGCCGCGATTGGCTGCCGCCAGAGAGGGGACCGCCCGCTGTTACGGGGAACGCTCAACATCGTCGTGTCTCTCCTCGGCGCACCGGTCGGCCTACTCGAACGCGGTGATGCGGTCGAGCTGCCAGATGCTGCGCGCGTAGATTACCTCCTGGCGGAAGGCGGGGTCGGTATCAAAGGGGTAGATGATCCACAGCGGCCCCTTGTCGCGCAGGGACATCTCTTCGCCATGGTTCAGGTAGGCCACGATCGGGGCGCCGTCTTCCCAGCCGGAGCGCGGCATCTCGATCTCGTAGTCGTTTATCGCCTTGGCCGAGATGCGCTGCGCGTCCGGCGCGACTTCAGCGATCAGGTCGGCCAGCGGAACGCCGGTGAATTCCTGCACCCCGTCGGTCCAGATCGTGGTCGTTTCGTAAACCTGCGTCGGCATCTCCTGCAGCGCTTCGAGGTCGAGTTCTGCCAGGACCTCGCCGGTTTCGGAGGTCACAGTCAGCAGGGTGGCGCCCCGCGCCTCCGTGGCGGCGGCCGGGGCGGCAAGCAGCGCGGTGGCGACGGCCGCGAGCATGGCGGGCACCAGGGCGAAACGGAGACGGAGCGGAAACATGTGTATGGGCCGAATCTGATTGTTGTCGATGTTAACCTTGGCACAGAACTCGCCCCTCGCGGGAGTGACGCATCGGACCACCACCCCTATCCGAATGGATAGGAGGCCTGCGCAGGTCCGAGCCGGGCAGGGGGCGCACAGGCGCGGGGAATGACGCGCAAGTCACTGGACCTACTCACGGTTTAAGGGTCATATGAGGGTATATTGGCCGATCCTCCCCGATTTGGTCACATTTTTAGGTTCATCCTTACCAAACGGAATGAACTTGATTCGCAGGCGGGACAAAGCGGTGATTACTGCTCGGACTCTTCATGATGAACGCGACATGGGCGGTGTTTCCGCCGGGGCGATGCGCGTCCTCATCGCAGATGACCATGATCTGCTGCGGGATACACTTCAGGCGTTCCTGAACGCCGAGGGCGGCTTCGACGCCGGGACGGTCGCGTCCTTCGACGAGGCCGTGGCGCAGGTCGAGGCCGGGGCGCATTATGATCTGATCTTGCTGGATTACTCGATGCCGGGCATGCGCGGCCTCGACGGGCTGAAGCGGATGATGGAGCTGGCGGGACACAAGCGCGTCGCCATCATCTCGGGCACCGCCAGCCGCGAGATCGCCGAGGAGGCCCTGGCCGTGGGCGCGGCGGGCTTCGTGCCGAAGACCCTTTCGGCAAAGTCGCTGATCAACGCCGTGCGCTTCATGGCCATGGGGGAGCAGTATGCGCCCCTCGAATTCATGCGCGCGCCCGCTGAGGAAGAGGATGCGAACCCGCTGGCCGAGATGCTGTCGGAGCGCGAGTTGCAGGTGCTGGAGGGGCTGACCCAGGGCAAGGCGAACAAGGAAATCGCCCGGGACCTGGATATCCGCGAACCCACGGTGAAGCTGCATGTGAAGACGCTCTATCGCAAGATCGGCGCCTCGAACCGCACCCAGGCGGCGATGATCGCCAAGGAAGCCGGGTTGTTCTGACCCGTTGGGTCCGTCGGGCCCTGACACCTCCTGACCAGGCTCACCCCAGGACGCGGCGCGTTCAGTAGCGCCGTGGGGTCCATGGCCGCCGACAGCCGGGCCATCACCTGACGTTCCTGTTCACTCCGCACCAACGACAGTCCGGGCGACTTGTCCTGACCGCCCCCATGTTCGACATCGAGCCGCCAAGACGCGCCGCCAGGCTGTTCAGCGCGGTCGAGCCCTCGGCGCGGCCCCCGGTCTTCACGATGTGACCGGCGACGTGGCGACAGGCACCGCAGGGCACTGGCGTGGCTTGCGGAAACACGGTACGTCTCGGGTCCTGTCAGGCAAGGGGGGCGTCATGACCGACGCGGCTTTCGACATCGGTGCGCGGCTTCTGGCTATGCGCAAGGCGGCGCAGCTGTCGCAGCGGCAGCTGGCCGAACGGGCGGGCGTGCCCCATGCACAGATCTCGATCATCGAGAAGAACAAGTCCTCGCCCTCCATCGCGACCCTGCGAAAGATCCTGTCGGGGCTGGGCATGACCATGGCCGATTTCTTCGAGAGTGAGCGGCAGGCGCCTGAAGGCCCGTTCTTCAGCCCCGAGGACCTGCTGGACCTGACCTCGAAACTGCCCGTCACCGGGGTTTCGGACGTGGCCGGGCGCATCGCCTTCCGCCAGATCGGCGACGCGCACCGCCACAACCTGCAGATCCTGCACGAGGTCTATGAGCCCGGTGCCGACACCGGCGAGACCATGCTGGAGCATTTCTCAAACGAGGGCGGTTACGTCATCGAGGGGGAGCTGGAGCTGACCGTGGGCGGCGAGGTGCGCATCCTGAAGCCCGGCGACAGCTACCTGTTCGACAGCCGCATTCCGCATCGGTTCCGCAACCCCCACGAGGGTCGCACGGTCGTCATTTCCGCCTGCACGCCGCCCTACCTCTGATCCGTTCAACCTGCGTTTCCGGGTGAATTCGACCTGCGCGTCTCTGCGCAGGTCTTTCGCGTTTGCGAGCCCTGCAGGCATCCCATCCGCTCATTCGCGCAAATCCCTGTCCGTATCTGCTTCGATGCGCAGGGTGGGTTGGTTGAACGCGCAGTTTCAATCGATCTTCATCTGACTGACTCCGAACTGTCATGAAAGCTGCCTAGGCGAAGGGCATCCTTTTCTTCCTTTCACGGAGCATCCGATGCAGCGCAACCTGATCGCAGGCCTGGCCCTGACCACCGCCCTGGTGGCCCCGCTGGCCGCCTCGGCCCAGACCGAAATTTCCTGGTGGCACGCCATGGGCGGCGCCCTGGGCGAGAAGGTCGACGAGATCGTCGCCAACTACAACGCCTCCCAGGACGAGTATCACCTGACCGCGACCTACCGCGGCAGCTACACCGAGACCATGACTGCGGCCATCGCCGCCTTCCGCGCCGGTGAACAGCCGAACCTGGTGCAGGTCTTCGAAGTGGGCACCGGCACGATGATGGCCGCCGAGGGCGCCGTCTACCCGGTCTACCAGCTGATGGAAGAGCACGGCCAGAACTTCGACCCCTCGGTCTACCTGCCCGCTGTGGCCGGCTACTACACCAACACCGACGGCCAGATGCTGTCGATGCCCTTCAACTCCTCCACTCCGATCCTGTACTATAACAAGGACATCTTCGCCGAGGCCGGCCTGGACGCCGACGTGGCGCCGGAAACCTGGGCCGACGTGGAAGAGATGTCGCGCAAGATCGTCGACAGCGGCGCGGCCGAATGCGGCTTCACCACCGGCTGGATCTCCTGGGTGCAGCTGGAAAACCTCTCGGCCTGGCACAACCAGCCGATCGGCACCAACGAGAACGGCTTCGGCTCCATCGACAGTGAGATGACGGTCAACGGCCCGGTGCAGATCCGTCACTGGGAAAACCTGGCCAAGTGGGAAGACGAAGGCCTGTTCAAATACGGTGGCCCCGGCGGCGGTGCCGACAGCGCGCCCGCCTTCTACTCGGGTGAATGCGCTATCTACATGAATTCCTCCGCCTCGCGCGCCGGCGTTCTGGCCAACACTGACTTCGACTTGGGTCTGGGTATGCTGCCCTACTACGCCGACGTCGAAGGCGCGCCGCAGAACTCGATCATCGGCGGTGCCACCCTGTGGACCCTGGCCGGTGCGTCGGACGCCCAGTACGACGGTGTCGCCTCCTTCCTGACCTACCTGTCCTCCGCCGAGGTCCAGGCCGACTGGCACCAGTTCACCGGCTACCTGCCGATCACCAACGCCGCCTACGAGCTGAGCCAGCAACAGGGCTACTACGACGAGAACCCCGGCGCCGACATCGCGATCAAGCAGATCACGTTGAACGAGCCGACCGCCAACTCCAAGGGCCTGCGCTTCGGCAACTACGTGCAGATCCGTGGCGTGATCGACGAAGAGTTCGAGAACCTGCTGTCGGGCAACAAGACCGCTGAAGAGGCGCTGAACGACCTGGTCGAGCGCGGCAACTCGCTGATCGCGGACTTCGTCGAAGCCAACGGCTGAACCTGATCCGATCCCGACAGGCCCGCGTCCCCGCGCGGGCCTGTTCCCTTTTTCCGGCACCCCGGGTTTCCCATGCAGACCAAACGCACGACCTTCCGCAGCTGGTGGCTGCCCTACCTTCTGGTGGCGCCGCAGCTGGCGATCACCCTCGTCTTCTTCATCTGGCCCGCGGGCCAGGCCGTCTATCAGAGTTTCCTGCGCGAAGATCCCTTCGGCCTGTCGACCACCTGGGTCGGTCTGCGCAACTACATCCGCCTGTTCGACAGCGCAGAATACCTGGCGTCCTTCGAGACCACGGTGATCTTCACCGTCTGCACCGCCTCGCTGTCGATGGGTCTGTCGCTGCTGCTGGCCGTGGCCGTCGACCGGATGATCCGCACCGCCAGCGTCTACACCACCCTGGTGGTCTGGCCCTATGCCGTGGCACCGGCCATCGCCGGCATCCTTTGGTGGTTCATGTTCAACCCCTCCTTCGGCATCCTGACCTATGTGCTGGAGATGGTGGGGTATGACTGGAACCACCGGCTGAACGGCGAGGATGCCATGACCCTTGTCGTGCTGGCCTCGGCCTGGAAGCAGATCAGCTACAACTTCCTGTTCTTCGTCGCCGGGCTGCAATCCATCCCGATGTCGCTGCGCGAGGCGGCGGCGATCGACGGGGCCGGGCCGGTGAAACGCTTCTTCACCGTGGTCTTCCCGCTGCTGTCGCCGACCACGTTTTTCCTGCTGGTCGTCAACATCAACTACACGATGTTCGACACCTTCTCGACCATCGACGCCTCCACCGCAGGCGGACCGGGCCAGGCCACGACGATCCTCGTCTACAAGGTCTACGAGGACGGGGTGAAGGGACTCAACCTCGGCTCCTCCGCCGCGCAATCGGTGATCCTGATGTCCATCGTGATCGCGCTGACCTTCATCCAGTTCCGCTTCATCGAGCGGCGCGTGCAGTATTGAGGAGGCCGCACCATGGTTGAAAACCGCCCCTTCCTGACCTTCCTGGCCCATGTGGTGCTGATCCTGGGCGTGGCCTTCGTGGCGCTGCCCGTGTGGATCGCCTTTGTGGCCTCCACCCATGACCAGTCGACCTTCCTGTCGGGGTCCATGCCGATGTGGCCGGGCGACAATATCTGGGAAACCTACGGCACCATCCTGGGCACCGGCGCGCCGGTGCCGGGGGCGCCGCCGCTGACCCTGATGCTGAAGAACTCGCTGGTGATGGCGCTGATCATCACGGTGGGCAAGATCGCCATCTCGATCCTGTCGGCCTTCGCCATCGTCTACTTCCGCTTCCCCGGCCGGGTTCTGATCTTCTGCCTGATCTTCGTCACCTTGATGCTGCCGGTCGAGGTGCGCATCATGCCCACCTTCAAGGTGGTGGCGGATCTGGGGATGCTCAACAGCTACGCGGGCCTCTCGATCCCGCTGATCGCCTCGGCCACCGCCACCTTCCTCTTCCGGCAGTTCTTCCTGACCATCCCGGAGGAGCTGGTGGAGGCCGCCCGGATCGACGGCGCCGGCCCGATGAAGTTCTTCCGCGACATGGTCCTGCCGCTGTCGCAGACCAACATCGCGGCGCTCTTCGTCATCCTCTTCATCTACGGCTGGAACCAGTACCTCTGGCCGATGCTGATCACCACGGACGAGAAATTCTACACCGTCGTCATGGGCATCAAGAGGATGTCCGACGTGGCCGACAGCGACCCCCAATGGAACTTCGTCATGGGCTCGGCCATGCTGGCCATGCTGCCGCCCGTGCTCGTCGTCATCTTCATGCAGAGGCTTTTCGTCAAAGGCCTCGTGGAACAGGAGAAGTAATCATGGCCGGTATCAAGCTTTCCGCCGTGAAGAAGATCTACCCCGGGGCCGCCGAACCGGCGGTGAAGGGGGTGGACCTGGATATCCAGGACGGCGAGTTCGTCGTGCTGGTGGGCCCCTCGGGCTGTGGCAAGTCGACCCTGCTGCGGATGATCGCGGGGCTGGAAACCGTTTCGGACGGCGAGATCGCCATCGGCGACAAGGTTGTGAACCAGATGGAACCGGCGGAGCGTGACATCGCCATGGTGTTCCAGAACTACGCGCTCTACCCCCATATGTCCGTGCGGCAGAACATGTCCTACGGGCTGAAGAACCGGAAGATGCCGAAGGGGGAGATCGCCCGGCGCATCGACGAGGCCGCGGCGGTGCTGGAGATTACCCCCTACCTGGACCGCAAGCCGCGCGCCCTGTCGGGTGGGCAGCGTCAGCGGGTCGCCATGGGCCGCGCCATCGTGCGCGACCCGGCCGCCTTCCTCTTCGATGAACCGCTGTCGAACCTGGATGCGAAACTGCGCCTGCACATGCGTGGCGAGATCAAGCAGCTTCACCAGCGGTTGAAGACCACCAGCGTCTACGTCACCCATGACCAGCTGGAGGCGATGACCCTGGCCGACCGCCTGGTGGTGCTGAACCATGGACGCATCGAACAGGTGGGCCGCCCGCTGGATCTGTACCGCCGTCCGGCCTCGACCTTCGTGGCGGGCTTCCTCGGAGCACCTGCGATGAACCTGATCGATGCCGAGGTGACCGGTGGGGCCCTGATGCTGGCCGGGGCCGCGCTGGCGCGTGGGCTGCAGGCCGAGGCGGGCCGCGTCACCGCCGGGATCCGCCCCGAGGCCCTGCGCCTGCGCGCCGCGCCGGGGGGCAACTTCCGTCTGGACTATGTCGAGGAACTGGGCGGCTCGCGCATCGTGCATGGCCACATCGGGGCACAGCGCATCATCGCCCAGACCGACCTCGCGCAGGAGCTTTCGGCGGAGATGCAGGCCGAGTTGCCGCTGGAAGAGCTGCACCTTTTCCATGCGACCGAGGGCCATCGCCTGTCGATGGGCCTCAACCAGCCTGCGACCGCTGATCCGCAGCTGGTCGGTGCCTGATCCACGCCTGATTTGGGCCTGATTTGGACCCGGTCCGCCATGCAGCGGGCCGGGTGCGCTCAATCTAAAAGCGAATCGCTTTTTTCGAAAATTTTGTTGGTGGACAAGTTAATCAGGGGCGCTAGCGCGGCCATTCGCCTCAAAATTGTGTGCACCTGTTATTTTTGCATAGCCGGTCTTGTCGGGTGAAACTCGCGAAAAACCCCTGAATCGCGGGTCAATCACGGCACGTACGCTTTGCAGAACGGTATCCTGTTGCTACCGTTTCTAGGACGAAAGTCGTGTGTGTCTGAAGTTAATAAGTGGGGTGCTCCATGGAGCTGGTGTGTGTCGCCGCCGTGTGTGTGTGTCTGTCCCTTGCCGTGATGGGACGGATTTCTGGAAATGGTCTGGCCTTGGCGGGCCTGGGTCACGGCAATCAGGATCGACGAAATGCCGCGCGGAAACGTGCCTGGGAGGCGGCCAACGCCGTGCCGGATCAACCGGCCCGGGTTCTGAGCCGCCTGGCAGACGACAGCCTGTCGGGTGCGCCCGACGAGATGGCCGTCGCCGAGACGGCGGATGACGGCGCCGGGATGATCACAGGCCGCGTTGAGGAGAGCGCCGCCGAGGATCGTGCCGCCGCGCGGGCCGCCGGGCCGGAGATGAAGCTCATCGTCGATGGTCTGTGCCTCGATACCTTGCGCTTTCCCGCCCACCTGGGCGACGGCGCGGCCGAGGAGGAAGGCCGGTCCTGGCTGGACATCACCCGACTTCGTCGCGCCGATGATGGGGGCCCGCGCCTGCGCGAAGCGCTGCTCGTGGCGCTCGACTGGGCGCGCGACCCCGAAGGCAAGGGCCGGCCCGGGGCACGCCAGCGCCTGACGCTGGTGCTGCCGATCCGGCATCTGCCCTTACAGGCCTTCCGCGCCTATGCCCGCGAGCTGGAGCTGTTCACCGCGCTGGTGCTGCGCCGCTACCCTGATGTCGTGGCGGCCTTCGAGATCGGCAACGAGGACTGGGATCTGGACAGCCCGGACGAATATGCCGCCAAGGCGCGCATGGTCATCGGCGCCCTTGAAACCGCGATGGACGCCCTGAACCTGCATTCCGCCCGACGTCCCGACATCATGGTGCAACGCCCCCTGCCGCCGACGCCGCCCTCGGGCCGCGACGATCACGGTGCGGTCTCCCGTGTCAGCCGGAACGCCCTGCAGGCGGCCCTCGCTGCGCGCAAGGCGCACAGCCTGCAGGGGCTTCGCGCGGTCGACACCAGTTTCACCACCGAGGATGGCGCGATCGAAATCACCGCCCATGAGGGGGAGGACCGCCTGGTCGCCTATGTCCGTTCGCGCCTGGATCATCCGATCCGGTTGGACGTGGATTTCGCGTCGCTACTGCCCTGGGCTCCGGCCCGGGCTGAGGCCCTGCGCATCGGTGCCGCCCCCTCCGGCGCCGCGCACCCCTCCGTCTCCCATTCGGTTCGGGCCGGGAATGCCCTGCGTTTGGCGCAGTCTGCTCCCGCTGCGCAGCCCTGGGCGCTCGACGTGGTCGAGATGGACGGACCCCTGCTGGATGTCGAGCTTGCGCCCTTCGAGGCGGTCGAGGTCACTTTCCTGCTGGGGGACGGAGGGGACATTCACCCCGACACGGTTCGCCGGTCGATGCGCCTGCTGGATGGCGGCAATGCCGGCCACGGTCGGTCCTCGGCGCAGCAGGACCGGGTCCTGCGGGCCGAGACCGGGGAGGACGACCGGCTGATCGGCGAGGCGCAGCCCGATGAGATGATTGGCTGGATCGGCGCGGACAGGTTCGTCTTCGGCAAGACCGCAGGCACCACGCCTGGGCCGGTCATTCGCAACTTCATTCCGGGTCAGGACGTGATCGATCTCGTGCTGCCCGGTCTGTCCGCGCGCGACATCGCCCTGGCCGATCATGAGGACGGGGTCATGGTCCAGGCTGGCGATCACGCGCGGTTCCTGCTGGATGGTGTCCCTTCCTCCCGGCAGGTCGACGTGCAGCGGGATTTCCGGGTTCTCTGAACCCGTCCGGTTGCCAGTGCAGTGGGCCCCGTGGCAACGCGGGGCCCTTTTCACGTCTGGTCCTATTGTCCGTAGAGCTTCAGACCTTGCGGATTGCGCCGCGGTAGCGCCACAGATGCACGCCCAGGCTCACGGATCCCAGCCACAGCACGGCGGCGATCATCAGGAAGACGGCGGCGTCGAGGCTGCGCATCGGGATCCCGTGGCCCAGGGCGGCCAGGCCGCCGCCCAGCCCGGCGAAGAACCCCAGCCAGGCCAGCACCCGCAGGCGCCGCAGCAGGGCCGTGGCCAGCACGCCCCAGAACACCGCCGCCAGCAGCATGGACCACAGGTAGTCGGCCAGGCTCAGCGCTATGACCGCCAGATGCAGAAACGTCGCGATGTAGAAACACATCGCGGCGAGGAAGAAGGCGTCACTGGCGCTGCTGGCTCGGATCATCTGCGGTCTCCTGTCTCGTCCCGGCTCAGGCGAAATCGATGAAATTGGCGAAGGGCATCTCGCGCAGGCGCTGCCCGGTGGCGGCGAAGATGGCATTGGCCAAGGCAGGCGCGGCCGGGGGCACGGGCGGTTCGCCGATGCCGCGCACCTCCGCGCCGGTTTCCAGCCCGCGCACGAAGATTTCGGGCGCCTGGGGCATGCGCAGGCCGGCGTGGGCGTAGTAGTTCGTCGGCTCGGCGATGCCATCGGCATAGGTCACCTCGCAGTTCACCGCGTGGCCCAGCCCCCAGATCACGCCGCCCTGCACCAGGTTCTCGAAGTTCACCGGATCCAGCACCCGGCCCACGTCGGCGGCCACCCAGACCTTGGCGATGCGCAGCCCGGCGTCGGTCTGGTGCACCTCGACCACCTCGGCCACCGGCGTGCCGAAGGACAGGACCATGGCGACCCCGCGCCCCGCGCCCTCGGGCAGCGGGCTGCCCCAGTCGGACATGTCCCCCACGGCCTCCAGGCAGGCACGGGCCGGGGCGTAGTCGCACAGGCGCAGACGTTCGGCCAAGGGGTCGGCGCCGGCTTCGTGGATCAGTTCGTCCAGCGCGCTTTCGGCGAAGAACCCGGCGGTGGAGGCGCCGACCGACCGCCACGAACTGACCGGCGCCAGATCCGCCACCGCGTGGCCCGCGACCCGCAGGGCGGGCAGGGCATAGGGCATCGACCAGGCGCCGGCGACGGTCTGGCTGTCGGCTCCGGCGGAGGCAAATCCGATCCGGCCCATCTGCGAGGCGGTGACCGAGGGCGCGGCGATCGCCAGGTCCAGCGCCGTGACCTGGCCGTCCGCCACCTGTCCGCTGGCGCGGGCCATGGCGATCTGGCGGGGGAAGTCATGGGCCATGTCCTCCTCCCGCGTGTAGGTCAGCTTGACGGGCGTGCCGCGCAGGGCGGTGCCGATCTCGGCGGCGCGGATGATGTTCTCGAACTCCAGCCGGTGCCCGAAGGAGCCGCCACTGTACTGGTTATGCAGATGCACCGCCTCGCGCGGCAAGCCGGTGATCGCGGCGACCTTCTGTTCGGCCAGCCCCGGGAACTGGCTGGAGACCCAGATGTCGCAGCGTGCCTCGGTCACATGGATCAGCGCCGACAGCGGCTCCAGCGGGGCATGGGCGAGGTAGGGGGCTCGGTATTCGCGCGGGGACACACCGGGGCGGTCGGGTTGGGCGCCGATGTCGCGCCAGACCTTTTCCGGCGGCCCCTCCAGCGCGGTGGCCAGCGCCGCCCAGTGATCCGCCTGTTCCGGCAGGAAGGGGGCGGGCCCCCAGTCGCAGACCAGCGCCTCGGCGCCATTGAAGGCGGTCCAGGTGCTGTCGGCCACCACCGCCAGCCCGTTTGAGACGGGCAGTACGCGGGACACGCCCGGCACCGCCAGCGCCGCGCTGTCGTCATGGGACAGCAGATCGCCGCCCGGACGCGGGTTCAGCTTCACCGTGGCATGGACCATGCCGTCCTGCGTCAGGTCGATGCCGTAGTCCAGCGTGCCAGTGGATTTCGCCAGGATGTCGAGCCGCTGCATCGGGCGGCCCAGCAGGCGCCATTGGGTCGGGTCCCGCAGAGGGATCTCACGTGGTGGCAACTCCCGCGCGGCGGTCTGGGCCAGCTCGGCATAGGGCAGGGCGCGACCATCGGGCAGGATCACCGCGCCGCGTTCCGTGCGCAGGTCGGCCATCGCCAGGTTCTCGCGGTAGGCGGCGGCGGCCTTCAGCATCTCGCGGGCCATGGCGCCGGCCTCGCGCAGCTTCACGTAGCTGTCGGGGGTCGAGCTGGACCCGCCGGTGCCCTGCAGGCCAAGCGCGCCCATCAGGCGTGCGGAGGCCCCGCGGGCGATGGTCGCCACGGTCCCCTGGTCCTGGGACATGAAGGGCAGGCCCTCGGCCGCCAGGGCGCGGTTGGCATAGGCGGGCGCGGCGGGGCCGGGCGCCACCGTGACCTCCGGCTGGTCGAGGTCCACGTCCAGCTCCTCTGCGATCAGGGCGGCCTGCAGGTGGCGGATGCCTTGGCCCAGGTCGGTATGCGGCGCCATCAGGGTGATGCCCGCCTCCGAGATCAGGATCCACGGGTTGAAGCTGACCGCCCCCTCGGGCAGGTCCTCCTCCAGCGGGTTCGGCCAGTCGCGGTTCAGCGCGTAGATCCCCACGGCCAGCCCGCCGGTGACGGCCAGCGATCCAACGATGACCGCGCGGCGGGTCAGGCGGGTGGCTTTCGACATGGCTCAGCCCTCCAGCTTGGCGGCGGCGGCGTGGATCGCGGCGCGGATGCGGGGGTAGGTGCCGCAGCGGCAGAGGTTGCCCTCCATCGCCGCATCAATCTGGGCGTCGCTGGGGGCGGGGGTTTTGGCCAACAGGGCGGCGGCCTGCATGATCTGCCCTGACTGGCAGTAGCCGCATTGCGCCACCTGCTGTTCCACCCAGGCCTCCTGCACTGCGTGCAAGGCCTCGGGGCGGCCCAGTCCCTCGATCGTCAGGACCTCGCGGCCCGCCACATCCTCGGCCCAGACCTGGCAGGAGCGCACGGCCTCGCCGTCCATATGCACGGTGCAGGCCCCGCAGAGCGCGGCCCCGCAGCCGTATTTCGTGCCGGTCAGCCCCAGCACGTCGCGCAACACCCACAGCAGCGGCATATCCGCTGCCACATCGACCTCCTGCGGGGTGCCGTTGACCGTGAAGCCTATCTTCATTTCTTCGCCCTCGCTGACGGCGCCGGCCCGGGTGCCTGGTGGGCGCCCAAGCCTGTCCTTGGCCCGAGCCTAACGTGTTTCACGCCTGTGTTGTGCGTTTTTTCATCTGCCGATCCCGTCAATCGCCTATCGAAGCACGCCAGCATGCGCGCGGCCTCTGGCCCGGAAGTTCGATACGCGGCAGGATTGCGGGGACACCGACGCTGGCCATCAGGGAGAGCTAAGCCATGAGTCACGGTCGCAAATATCCGGTCCGCGCCACGATCCGCCAGGTTGCCGCCCTGTTGCAGCTGTCGGTGCCGCGGATCCTGGCGCGGACCGGGCTGGATGCGGCTTTCTTCGAGGGGGCGGAGGTGCCGGTCGATGGCGCGACCCTCTTTGCGCTGTGGCGGGCGATCGAGGCGGAGGTGCCGGGCACGGAAACGCTGCTGCTGGCCGCGCGAGAGGCCGCAAAGGGACCGTTCACCCCGTCGCTGTTTGCCTTTTCCTGCTCGCCCGACATCGCGACGGGCATCGAGCGGGTCGCGGTGTTCAAGCCCTTGATGGGGCCGTTCCGGATGGAAAACCGGCTGGCCTCGGGGCGCTACACGATCACCTGCGAGACCTTCGATCCCGAGGAGCCGCTGCCGGAGCTGCTGGCGGCGGTGGAGGCGGTTTTCCTGCTGGCTTGCGCGCGCACCTTCTCGGGCCAGCCGATCCGCCCGCTGGATCTGGTCCTGCCGGCGCCGGAAATGGTGACGCCCCATGTCGCCGCCGACATAGGTTGCGTGCCGCGCCCCGGCCCGGTGATGACCCTGGTGCTGTCGGAGACGGACGCGCGCCTGCCGCTGATTTCCGAGGACACGGCCTTTGCCGCAGTGGTCGAACGCGAATTGCACAGCCGCCTGGCCGCCAGCGATGCGGCAGCGCGTGGCGCCACGATGACACAGCGGCTGGCGCGGGTGCTGGAGGATCTGCTGCCGGCGGGACAGGTCTCCGTCGCGGCGGCGGCCGAACGGCTGCGCCTGTCGGATCGCTCGCTGCAGCGTCGCCTGCAGGCGGAGGAGACCTCCTTCCAGGCCGAACTGGACCGCGTGCGCGCCCGGCTGGCGCGGCTCTACCTGGCGCGCGGGGATCTCAGCACTGAGGAGATCTCGCACCTGCTGGCCTACCGCGATCCTAATTCCTTCTATCGCGCCTTTCACGCCTGGACCGGCATGACCCCGTCCCAGGCCCGCGCGGCGCAACCGGCCTGACCGGGGGCGTCCGCCACGGTGGCGCAGCGGCGTTTTCGCGCAGGGACCTCGGGCGGGCAGGGGTATAGGCGCTGGAAAAGACGGCCCGCAGATGCCACTTTGGCCTGGGCGGAACGAGACAGGATCTGTGCGGATGACAGTGGCCACCACAACCGAGAACTGGATCGACAACTTCGAGGGTCTGGGCAAGCTGCCGGCCGAGCTGAAGGATGAACTGGTCGCGGGCAGCAAGATCGTCGAGATGCCCGCTGGCGCCCAGGTCTTTGCCCCCGGGCAGTCGGCGGACAACCTGTTGCTGCTGCTGAAGGGCACGGTGCGGGTGCAGCAGAAATCCGAAACCGGGCGCGAGGTGTTCCTCTATCGTGTCCACGCTGGGGACAGCTGCGTACTGACCACTGCCTGCATGCTGGCCTTCGAGGATTACGCCGCCGACGGCATCGCCGAGACCGACATCCGCGCGGTTGCCATCCCCCGCCGCACCTTTGACGACCTGGTGGCGCGCTCGCCCATCTTCCGCTCCTTCGTGTTCAAGGCCTATTCCCGGCGCCTGACCGATCTCTTCACGCTGATCGACGACATCGTCTTTCAACGGATGGACGTGCGCCTGGCCGCCCGTCTGCTGGAGCTGGCAGACGACAAGGGTGTCGTCCATGCTACCCATCAGGTTCTGGGTAACGAGCTGGGCACCGCGCGCGAGGTGATCTCGCGCACCCTGGCGGAATTCCAGCGTCGCGGCTGGGTCGAACTGGCCCGTGGTGAGGTGCGGCTGACCGGTCGTTCGGGCCTCGAACGCCTGGCCCGCGCCTCCACCGCGGCCTGAACCGGGAATACATTTCGGCGCCGGGAGAGATGCGGCCCCGGACCACGAGCGACTCGCCCCGGTCGGCCTCGCCCTGTCTTGCAAGGGGCGTGGCGCGGCTCCGCGAGAAAAAACGCATCTCAAAAAATCATTTAAATCAAAGTCCTGTATTCGGATGCGTGCGATTTTACCGAGTTCTGTGACCTAGTCACGGAAGTCGACAGCCCTCCTGTGGCATATACTTTCCTGTCCTTCAGATGGACGCCCTCAGATGCCCCGCAAGACCCCGCAGGAGATCCCCATGACCCGTTCCTCCGCTGCCCTCCGCTTCCCGGAGGTGCGCCAATGATCACTGAATTCACCCCCCTCACCTCCGCCTTCGGCGGGGCGCTCGTGGGCCTTTCCGCCGTCCTGTTGATGGCGCTGCATGGCCGTATCCTGGGCGCCACCGGCATCGTCGGCGGGCTGATGCGGTTCGACAATGCCTCCGACTGGGCGCTGCGTGCGGCGCTTCTGCTGGGCATGCTGGCCGCGCCCACGGCGCTGCTGCTGGTGACAGGCACCGGCCCGACCATCGACATCCCCGTGTCGACCCCGGCCATCCTGCTCAGCGGCGTGATCGTGGGCTTCGGCACCTTCTTCGGGGGCGGCTGCACCTCGGGCCACGGGATCTGCGGCAACGCCCGCTTCTCCCGCCGCTCGATCACCGCGACGATCAGCTTCATGGTCGGCGCCTTCGTCACCGTCTTCGTCATTCGCCACGTCATCGGAGCCTGAGCCATGAAACTGCTGACTGCCTTCCTCATCGGCCTGATCTTCGGCACGGGCATCCTGATCGCCGGCATGGGCAACCCCGCCAAGGTGTTGAACTTCTTCGACATCGCGGGCACTTGGGATCCGTCGCTGATCTTCGTCATGGGCGGCGCCCTGGCGGTGACCATTCCCGGCTACCTGCTGGTGCTGGGCCGTCCGAAGCCCCTGTTCGAAAACGGTTTCCAGCTGCCCGCGACGAAGCTGATCGACAAGCGCCTGGTGCTCGGCTCGCTGACCTTCGGCGTCGGCTGGGGCATCGCGGGCTTCTGCCCGGGGGGCGCTCTGCCCGCCATGGGCACCGGCCGGACCGAGGTGCTTTTGTTCGGCGTCGCCCTCATCGCGGGCCTGCTGCTGGCCCGCCTTCTGAACCGGGCGATCACCCGCCCCGCCGGGGCGGCGCGCACCGCCTGACCCATCGGGGCCGCCTGCATCAGGCCGGCGCCCCCCACGTTTTCCGGCGCTCTGACCGCCGTGCATCGACCGGAAGAAAGGAGACTTCCATGTCCTACACGACCCATCCCGAGGTGAAACCCGAGGTCACTGGCTTCTTCGATGAAGCGACCAACACCATTTCCTACGTGGTGAAGGACCCGGCCTCCAATTCCGTCGCCATCGTCGATTCCGTCATGGACATCGACTATGCCGCCGGCCGCATTTCCTACCATGCCGCGGATGAGCTGATCGGCTTCGTCAAGGGCAATGGCTACAAGCTGGAATGGCTGATCGAGACCCATGTCCACGCCGACCACCTGTCGGCGGCGCCCTACATCCAGTCGAAGCTGGGCGGCAAGCTGGGCATCGGCCGTAACATCACCGTGGTGCAGGAGACCTTCGGCAAGGTCTTCAACGAAGGCACCGAGTTCCAGCGCGACGGCTCGCAGTTCGATCGTCTGTTCGACGACGGCGATACCTACAAGATCGGCGAGCTGGAATGCCTGGCCATCCACACCCCCGGCCACACGCCGGCCTGCATGACCCATGTGATGGGCGACGCGGCTTTCGTCGGGGATACGCTCTTCATGCCCGATGGCGGCTCGGCCCGGGCCGACTTCCCCGGGGGCGACGCCGGTGTGCTCTACGACAGCATCCAGAAGGTCCTTGCCCTGCCGGAGGAGACGCGCCTCTTCATGTGCCACGACTACGGCCCCAACGGTCGCGAGATCAAATGGGAAACCACCGTGGCCGAGGAGAAGGCCCACAACATCCACGTGGGCGGCGGCAAGACGAAGGAGGAATTCGTCAAGTTCCGCACCGAACGTGACGCGCAGTTGGACATGCCGCGCCTGATCATCCCCTCGCTGCAGGTGAACATGCGCGCCGGGGAGCTGCCGCCGAAGGACGAGGACGGCAGGACCTTCCTCAAGGTCCCGATCAACGCCCTCTGATCCCGGATTGCGCGCGCCGGTTGCGGCGCGCGCTACCCCCCGTCCGCCGGCACACCCGGCCGGGGTATCTCCGCCAGGGGGGAGGGGCGCCTGCTCTTCACCTCGGTCGAAATACTCCGGGGGAGTCGCGGCCCGCCGCGACGGGGGCAGAGCCCCCCGGACCCCGCAACCTCTGCCCCGCCCTCAGGAGGAGACACCATGGACATTCGCAAGATCGACGACGGGCTGTCCGTCAGCCCCCAGATCCAGCCAGATGAGCTGGCCGCCGCCCGCGCCGCCGGGTTCAAGTCCGTCATCTGCAACCGCCCCGACGGGGAGGCCGCCGACCAGCCCAGCCAGGAGGAGATGGCGCGGGCTGCGGCGGAACAGGGGATGGAATTCCGCTATCTGCCCGTCACCCCCGGCGTGGTGACCGAGGAGACCGCCACGGCCTTCCGGGCCGCGCTGACTGAACTGCCCGGGCCGACGCTGGCCTATTGCCGGTCCGGCACGCGCAGTTCGACCCTCTGGGCGCTTGGCCAGGCGACCGAACGCCCCGTGTCCGAGATCCTGGGCGTGACCAAGGCGGCGGGCTACGACCTGAACGGCGTGGCGCGGCGCATCGCCAATGGCGGCAGGACCCCGACCGATCAGGCCGATGCCAGCTACCAGGTGGTGATCGTGGGCGCGGGGGCGGGCGGCATCTCCGTCGCCGCCTCGCTGAAATCGCGCGAGCCGGATCTGGAGATCGCGATCATCGACCCGGCCGACATCCACTACTACCAGCCCGGCTGGACCATGGTCGGCGGCGGCATCTTCGAGCCGCAGAAGACCGCCCGCACCATGGGCAGCGTGATCCCGCGCGGTGTCACCTGGATCAAGGCCGCCGTCGCGGCGTTTGAGCCCGAGGCTAATGCCGTCATCCTCGACGGCTGCCGGGTGGTGAAATACGATCGCCTGGTGGTTTGCCCGGGGCTGAAGCTTGACTGGGAAGCGATCCCGGGCCTGGAAGAGACGCTGGGCCGCAATGGTGTCACCTCCAACTACCGCTACGACCTGGCGCCCTATACCTGGGAACTGGTTCAGGGGCTGAAGGCGGGCCGGGCGCTCTTCACCCAGCCGCCGATGCCGATCAAATGCGCCGGCGCGCCGCAGAAGGCGATGTACCTGTCGGGCGACCACTGGTTCCGCCAGGGCCGGCTGAAGGACATCGACATCCAGTTCATGAATGCTGGCGGCGTTCTCTTCGGGGTGAAGGATTACGTCCCCGCTCTGGAGCAATACGTGAAGAAATACGGCGCCACGCTGAACTTCTTCCACAACCTGGTGGCCATCGACGGTCCGGCGAAACAGGCAACCTTCGAGGTGAAGGCGCCCGACACCGAGGTCGAAAGGGTGACGGTCGATTTCGACATGATCCACGTCGTGCCGCCGCAGGTGGCGCCCGATTTCATCCGTGTCTCGCCGCTGGCGGATGCGGCGGGCTGGGTCGATGTCGATCAGGTCACCCTGCAGCACAAGAACTTTGCCAATGTCTGGTCGCTGGGCGACGTGATGAACGCGCCCAATGCCAAGACGGCGGCGGCGGCGCGGATGCAGGCGCCGGTGGTCGCGGAGAACATCGTGGCCGATCTGAAGGGGCAGGGCCCCCGCGCGGCCTACGACGGCTACGGCTCCTGCCCGCTGACTGTGGAGCGCGGCAAGATCGTGCTGGCCGAATTCGGTTACGGCGGCGTGCTGAAACCCTCCTTCCCGAAGATCCTGCTGGACGGCACCAAGCCCACGCGCGCCGCCTGGTGGCTGAAGGAACGGATGTTGCCGCCAATTTACTGGAAAGGCATGCTGCGCGGCCATGAATGGATGGCCAAGCCTGCCGACGTGACGGTCAAGGCCGACTAGGCCGAGACCTGCCGGGGGTCCCCATCCCGGCGTCCGGGCTTCCCAGGTCCCCACCATGGGGCCCGGACATTTTCTCCCCGTTCCGGCCAGCGTCCCGGCCGGAACCACCTCGCGGGCGGGGCCGGGTGTCCCGTCCGCTCTTTGCCCGGTTCCGTTCGGGCAACTGATGCCACCCCGGTGCGGCCCGCGCCGTGCCAGCCCAGGATAGACCCATGTTGCAAAGTCTCCGCCACTATCTTCCCATTCTCGACTGGGGTCGCAGCTATTCCCGCGGCGCGCTGTCCAACGACCTGGTCGCGGCGGTGATCGTGACGATCATGCTGATCCCGCAGTCGCTGGCCTATGCGCTGCTGGCGGGTCTGCCGGCCGAGGCGGGGATCTATGCCTCGATCGTGCCGATCCTGCTCTACACGGTTTTCGGCACCTCGCGGGCGCTGGCCGTGGGGCCGGTCGCGGTGGTCTCTCTGCTGACGGCGGCGGCGATCTCGGAAGTGGCCGAGCAGGGGACCATGGGCTATGCCACCGCCGCGCTGACGCTGGCCTTCCTGTCGGGGGCGATGCTCTTTGCCATGGGCGTGCTGCGCCTGGGCTTCCTGGCGAACTTCCTGTCGCACCCGGTGATCGCGGGGTTCATCACCGCCTCGGGTATCCTGATCGCGGCCTCACAGCTGCGCCATATCTTCGGCATCGCCGCTGGCGGGGATACGTTGGTGGAACTGGTCGAGTCGCTGGTGACGACGCTGGCCAACACCAACCTCTACACCCTGGTCATCGGCGCCGCCGCCACGGCCTTCCTCTTCTGGGTCCGCAAGGGGCTGAAGCCGCTGCTGCGCCGCGCTGGCCTGTCGCCCATGGCTGCCGATTTCGCCGCCAAGGCGGGCCCCGTGGCGGCGGTCGTGGTCACCACTGTCGCCACCTGGGGCCTGGGACTGGCGGAGCGGGGCGTCGCCATCGTGGGCGAGGTGCCGCAATCCCTGCCACCCTTCACCCTGCCGGATTTCTCGCCCGCGCTGATCGGCCAGTTGGCGGTGCCGGCCCTGCTGATCTCGATCATCGGCTTCGTCGAATCCATCTCGGTCGCCCAGACGCTGGCTGCCAAGAAGGGCCAGCGCATCGACCCGGACCAGGAGCTGATCGGCCTGGGTGCCGCCAACCTGGGCGCCGCCTTCACCGGCGGCTATCCGGTCACGGGGGGCTTCTCCCGCTCTGTCGTGAACTATGACGCAGGGGCCGAAACGCCTGCTGCCGGGGCCTTTACCGCCGTGGGACTGGCGATTGCGGCGGCCTTCCTGACGCCGCTGGTGCATTTCCTGCCCAAGGCCACGCTGGCCGCGACGATCATCGTCGCCGTTCTGGGCCTGGTCGACTTCAAGATCCTGAAGAAGACCTGGGCCTATTCGCGGTCCGACTTCTGGGCCGTGGCCGCCACCATCCTTCTGACCCTGGCCTTCGGGGTGGAAACCGGCGTCTCGGCGGGGGTGCTGATCTCCATCGTGCTGCACCTGCTGAAGACGTCGAAACCCCATGTGGCCGAGGTCGGGCTGGTCCCCGGCACCCACCATTTCCGCAACGTGAACCGCCACCAGGTCACCACCGACCCGGCGCTGCTGTCCTTGCGCGTCGATGAAAGCCTCTATTTCGTCAACGCCCGCTTCCTGGAGGATTGCGTGCAGGATCGCATCGCCGAGGACAGCCCGGTGAAGAACGTCGTGCTGATGTGTTCGGCGGTGAACGAGATCGACTTCTCGGCGCTGGAAAGCCTGGAGGCGCTGAACGAGGTGCTGACCTCGCGCGGGATCGGCCTGCATCTGTCCGAGGTGAAGGGGCCGGTGATGGACCGGCTGAAGACCTCTCATTTCCTGGATGAGATGAACGGCGAGGTCTTCCTGTCGCAATATGACGCCTGGCGGAAACTGGCGCCCTGCGCGGTGGTCCAAGCCGAGGCCCGCGCCGCGGAGTGATCCTGCGCCTAGGGGCGGGCAGGGGGCGGCGGGTCCGGCATCAGGCCCGGTCGGGCCGACCCTCCAGGCTTTCGGTCAGGGTGCGCAGCAGCCGGTCGGGCGGGCAGGGCTTGCGCAGCACCGGACCGGGCACCGAAGGGCGCATTGCGTCATCGCTTTCATCCCCGACATAGCCGGTCAGGTAGACTACCGGCAGGTCGGGGCACATCTCGCGCGCCGCCTGCGCCAGGCCGAAGCCGCCCAGTTCCGGCATCATCACGTCGGTCAGCAACAGGTCCAGGCTTTCTGCGCCGGCTTCCTGCAATCGGGACAGGGCCACGGCCCCGTTTTCGGCTTCCAGCACCTCGTAGCCGGCGCTGCGCAGGGTTTCGCTCAGCATCATGCGCAGGCCGGACTCATCCTCGGCCAGAAGCACGCGGCGCGCGGCGGGCCGCGCCGGTGCTTCGGTCGGCGTGGCATCCTGCGAGATGGGGGCGTCCGCGACGTTGCTTTGCGCGGGCGTGCCCGGCGTGGGGTCCGCAGGCGGCTTCGAGGGGGCCTCTGCCGGGCTGGACGGCACCGAGATCGGGCGGGCAACCTTGGGCAGAAGATTGGTCGAGGAGGACGCCAGGGTCGCGGGCGCGTCCTTGCCCGACAGGTGATCGGCGGCCACGCCGTGGCGCGGCGGGTTGATAGACCGGCTGCTGCGCGGCGACGCGCGCCGGTACGCGGCCTTTTCCGCGCCCACCCGGCCTCCGCGCGTGGGCGCGCGGGGCGCGTCGGTGGCGCGGGTCTGCGTCTCGGCCTCCGCCTCGCCTTGCGCCGGGTCGCGGGGCAGCAGGATCTGCACCACCGTCCCGGCGCCCGGGGCCGCGTCGATACGCAGATCGCCCCCCGCGCCACGGGCGAAGGAAAAGGCCGAGCACAGGCCCAGCCCGACGCCGGTGCCATCATTGGTCGTGGTGTAGAAGGGTTCCAGCGCGTGCTGGCGCACCTCGGCGCTCATCCCCGGGCCATCATCGCTGACCGACAGTTCCACGTAGCGGCGGGACGGATCGAGCGGCGCGCCCGCGCTGTCGGCGGCGGCGGCCAGCGTCATGTCCGGGGCGTGGGCGGCGCTGCGGCGCAGGGCCTGGGCGCCGGCGCTGCGGGCCTCCACCCGGATCTGCCCGCCCTGGCCGGAGCGTTCTATCGCGGTGCGCGCGTTCAGGATCAGGTTCAGCAGGGCATCGATCAGCAGCCCGGGGTCGCAATGGACCATCAGCCCCGGTTCGGCGGCGTGAAAGTGCAGGTCGACCCCGCTGTCTTCGAGTTGCGGCGCGGCCAGGGCCTCCACCTCCAGGAAAAGCGCGGACAAGGCCCGGCTTTCGGGGGTGCCCGGGGTCGGGCGCGCGATGCTCAGCAGCCGTCCGGTCAGTTCCTTGCCGCGCGCCACGGCGCGGGTGGCGCTTTGCAGGTAGCGTTGTGCCGCCGGGGGCAGCTCCTGGTCCTGGCTGAGTTCCAGCGCGTAGTAGATCGTGGCCAGCAGGTTGTTCACGTCATGGGCCAGCCCGGCGGTCACCTGGCCGAGGGCGGCCAGCCGGTCGTTCAGCTCCTGCGCGCGGCGGTCGCGGTCGCGCTGCGCCGCGCTGCCGGTCAGGATCATCAGCGCCAGGCTGATCGCCAGCAGCAGAAACAGGCCGCTCAGCAGGATCCGTTCCTGGCTCGCGATGCCCGCCTCGCGGGTCTGCCAGCCGGCGATGGCGGTGAAGATCTGCTCTTCCAGCGCCAGCAGGTCGAGGGTCGCATCGTCGTCCGAGATGCGTACCAGCATGTCGACATCTGCAATCGACATGCCCTCGTCCGCTGCGGCGCGGGCCAGTTGCAGGCGGTTGCGATAGCCCGCCAGTGTCGAATGCAGCGCCGACATGGGCAGGTCGGTGCCAATGGCGATCCCCAGCTCGTGAATCTGCCGCAGGGCCTGAGCGGCCTCCCGGTAATCCTCTTCCGCCAGGGCGTAGTAAGTGGGGTCGTCTGGGCGCAGGACGGCGTTCTTGAAATGGTGGATGAAGCCGGAATAGCCGATGGCCCGTTCCAGGCGGTGCAGGGCCGCGGGCAGGTTCTGCGCCGCCTCGCGTTGTGCATGGTTGCTGTCCCGGGTCATAAGCCAGAGCGCGGGCACCGCCAGCACCGAGAGCACCATCAGCGCCGCCAGGGCGATGCGGACACGTGGCATGCTCAGGGCCGCCACGAGACGCCCACGCCATCCGCCCGCTCCACGCAGTTCTCTCGTCGGCATCGGGCGACCCCTTGACCCGCGTTACGTGCCGCCGACGCCCCTGCATCAGCGGTCCATTGTCGATAGCATGCCGGTCGCGAAAAGGAAGCTGAAACGCGCAACTTTGAGGAAAGTTGGCCTAACTGCGTAGTTCTAGGTCACTGCTTTCATGAGCAATTTGTGCTGACTGGGGCAAAAGGAACAGCCCGCTGCCGGGGGCGACACCCATGCGCAGGTCGCAGCCGTAGGCCCGGCTGAGCAGGTCGTCGGTCAGCACCTCTTCCGTCGGGCCGGCACCGATGCAGCGGCCCTGCTGCAGCAATACGACCTTGCGGGCATACATCGCCGTCAGGTTCAGATCGTGCATCACCGCGATGACCCCGCCACCGCGGCGGGCGAAATCGGCGGCGATCTCCATCACCTGCAGCTGGTGCGCGATGTCCAGCGCCGAGACGGGTTCGTCCAGGAACAACCAGCGCGGGCCGTGCGGGCCCACGGGCTCCTCCAGCTGCGCCAGCACGCGGGCCAGCTGCACCCGCTGCTGTTCGCCGCCCGAGAGTTCCTGGTAGAGGCGCCCGCCGTAATGCGCCAGATCGACCCGCGCCAGCGCGGCCAGGGCGCGGGCCGCGCCGCCGGGGCCCTCGGCGCCCAGGCGGACGACTTCCAGCACGGTGAAGGGAAAGCTCAGCGCGGTCTGCTGGGCCAGCACGGCGCGGCGACGGGCCAGGACCCAGGGATCGGCATCCACCACGTCCAGCCCGCCCATGCGCACCTGCCCGCCGGGCGCGATCTGGCCCGCGATCTCGCCGGTCAGCACGCGCAGCAGGGTTGTCTTGCCGGACCCGTTGGGGCCGACGATGGCGGTCACCTCGCCCGGTTCGGCGGCGAAATCCACCTGGTCCAGGATGGTGGTGCGGCGCAGGCGCAGGGTGATGTCGGTGGCGCTCAGGCTTGCAGACAGGGTCACAGGTCCAGCACTCCTCTCTGCCGCAGCAGGATCCACAGGAAGAAGGGGCCGCCCAGGATGGCGGTGACGATGCCAATGGGCAGCTCCGCCGGGGCGATGACCACGCGGCTGATGATGTCCGCCAGCAGCAGCAGCGAGGCCCCCAGCAGGGCCGCATTGGGCAGCAGGTCGCGGTGATCGGGGCCGGAGGCCAGGCGCAGCAGGTGCGGCACCACGATCCCGATGAAACCGATGCCGCCGGACATGGCGACGGCGGCGCCGGTCGCGGCGGCCACGGCCAGGATCGCCAGGTTCTTCACACGCTGGATACGGATCCCGAGGTGATAGGCCGCGGCCTCGCCCAGGGCCAGGGCGTTCAGACCCCGTGCCAGGAAGGGGGCGGCGATAAGCGCCGGCAGGATGATGGCCAGACCTGCGCCCACCTTGGTCCAGGTGGCGCCGGCCAGCGATCCCATGCCCCAGAAGGTCAGGTCGCGCAGCTGGTTGTCATCGGCCAGGTAGACCAGCACGCCCGAGGCCGCGCCGGTCAGCGCGCCCAGGGCGATGCCCGCCAGCAGCATCACCGCGACCGATGTGCGCCCCGCCCGCGTCGCCACGCGGTACAGCAGCATGGTGCTGGCCCAGCTCCCGACGAAGGCCGCGACCGGCACGGTGTAGATGCCCAGGGGCACCGCCAGCGCAGCGGGCAGGAGCCCACCCAGGACGATGGCCGCGATGGCGCCCAGGCCTGCGCCGGCACTGACGCCGACGATGCCGGGATCGGCCAGCGGGTTGCGGAACAGCCCCTGCATCAGAGCGCCCGAGACCGCCAGCGCGGCGCCCACGCCCATGCCCATCAGGGTGCGGGGCAGGCGGATCTGCCACAGCACGATCCGGTCCGACAGGGCCACTTCCTGCCCGCGCAGACCGTCCCAGAGCGCGGCCCAGAGGCTGGTGCCCGCGGCGCCGGTGGCGAGGCTGGCCGCGATGCAGCACATGAGGACGGCGAGCAGGATCAGCCGCAGGCGCCGGGCGCGCAGGCGCCGGTCGCCTGCGTGCAGCACGTCGCCGATGTCGGATCGCGCGTGCGACGGGGCGCCGGGGGCGCCCTCCGCGCTGGTCATCGCGGCCATGGCTCAGCCCTCCTCGGCGCTGTCGACCGCGTCGTGGGACGCCGCGGGCTGTGCCGCGCCCGCGGCGGCGGCCCGCAAGGCGGCGGCCAGGTCGCGCATCGCCTCCGGCGTACGGATGGAGAAGCCCAGCAGGTACATGCCGTCCATGGTGACGAAGGCGTCGTCCTGCCCGGCAGGCGTCGCGGCCACGGCCGGGTTTTCCAGCAGGGTGTTGGGGCCGGTGCTGTGATCGGCGCCACCGCCCGACATGCGCAGGATCACGTCCGGCGCCGCCTGGGTGATCGCTTCGTCGGTCAGGGGCTTGTAGCCTTCGAAGCTGCTGACGGCATTCTCGGCGCCCACGAGACCGATCATCGCATCCGCCGCCGTGCCGGAGCCTGACGCCATGATGCGCCCGCCCTGGGCCGACAGCACGAAGAGCACGCGGATCCCGTCGGCGCCGGCCTCGGCCTGGGCCTCCGCCATGCGCTGCCCCAGATCCTCGGCCAGGGCTTCTGCCTCAACCTCGACGCCCAGGGCGTGGCCCACGGTGCGCACCTTGGTCTTCAGCGCTTCGGTGTCGAATCCGTTGGGCACCACGGTAAAGGGCAGGCCGGCGTTTTCCAGCAGCGCCACCGCCTCCGGCGGGCCGGCGCCTTCCTCGGTCAGGATCATGTCGGGACCGACCGACAGCACGCCTTCGGGCGACAGCTGGCGGATGTAGCCCACGTCGGGCAACAGTTGCGCCTCCGCCGGAAAGACCGACGTCGTGTCACGGGCCACCAACCGGTGTTCCTGGCCAAGCGCGAAGACGATCTCGGTCACCGCGCCACCGATGGAGACGATACGCTCCGCCGGCTGGGCGGTGGCGGTCAGGGGCAGGGCAGCGGTCAGCGGCAATGCCAGGGCCGCGGCAATGAGGGTGCGGCGCGAGAGGGTCATGCCGGCACCTCGTCCGCGCAACGGGCGATCTCTTCCTCGACCAGCTTCATCCAGGCGGCATTGTGATCCACCTCCGACGTGCGGTGCCCGAACATCTGGGCGATCAGCCCGCCGCGCGCATCGAAGAAATCGACCGAGACGGCGGGGCCCCGGCGCGAGGGCTTGTTGGCGACCCAGACCTCGGCGATGTGATCGCCGCGCAGGTGCAGGTTGAAATCATCGTCCAGTACGTTCAGCCAGGGGCCCATTTCCTTGATCGGACCGATGGGCCCCGACACGATCTGGATGCAGCCGGCATTGCCGACGAAGATCATCGACGGCGTGCCGGTGTCGGCCAGCCGGTTCAGGAGGCGCCCGACCGACGCGGGCTCCAGCTTGCGGGCGTGGGGGGCGCCGACGGTGCGGTAGGCGCCCAGGCGGTTGACGCCGAAGGTCCTGCACATTGCCGGAAACTTGTGGGTGTCGCCCAGATCGGCCCAGGCGGCGCGCAGGGCCTCGGCCTTCTCCGGCGCTTCCTGCGCGGGCTCCACCGTGTCGCGGGGGCCGACGGGCAGGTCCCGGCTCTGGTCCTCCAGCGCCAGCTTGTCGCGCAGGGCCACCCAGGGGGCCGGGTCGGCGCCCTTGGCCAGGTAGATCTTGTGTACCGCGTCGCCGGCGGCATCGAAGACCTGGAAGCTGTGGCGCGGGCCGGCCTTGGTCTCGGCCACCACGGCGAAGCCATGGACCCAGTGGGAGGGGAAGAAGCGCAGATCGATCCGCCCGTTCAGCACCAGCCCGGCCCGTTCGGACCGGCGATAGCCGCCGTAGACGCCGTTGATCTCGCTGACCACGCTTTCGTTGCGGGTCAGGCCCATGACCTCGCCCAGCTCGGGGATCGCGGCCAGCAGGCTGTCCGGATCGGCGTCGATGCGGGTGACACGGTCGCCGTCGACCTGCGCGGCCAGCAGGCTGGCCTCGCCGATCCCGAGGCTTTCGGCCAGGTCGCGCGGACGCTGGGTGCTGTCGGCCAGGGCCTGGCGGATCGTTTCGGGGCTGGGCGGCGTGCCGGTTTCGGCGCGTGCGGGCGCGGCGGCGACTTCTGTCATGCGATGTCCTCTCGGTGTCCCGGTGGGGAAAGGTGAGGGGCTGGCGCATTGGCAACAGGGCCGGCTGGCGTCTCTCAGGTTAGTTGACAGAATTAATAAGATATCCTAGGCGGCGCAAGAGCTCGTCGGAGGGGAGTCCGACGCAAGCCCGAAAAAAGATCAGCCAGCCTCTTGGCCAGCCTCCCGTATCCACTCAGCCAAGGGGACACCCCATGCCCGCACGACCCTCCGTGCGCGCGCTGCTTCTGTGCAGTGCCGCGACCACTCTGCTATCCGCCCCGCTTCACGCCCAGACCGCCGACACCGGGATCGTGCTGGCGCCGATCACCGTCGACTCGAAACGTGAAGTGCAGACCGATACCGCCAATTCCGTGACCGTCGTCGATCAGGAAGAGATCCGCGACCGCCAGGCCTCCACCGTGGCCGAACTGGTGGAATCCGCCCCCGGGGTCAGCGTCTACGGTGCGCGCACGCCGCTCAGCTCGGGCATCAACATCCGCGGCTACGGGCCCAACGGATCCTACGGCGCCTCCAGCCACATCGGTGTCAGCATCGGCGGCTCCACCAAGGGCGCGGATGAACTCTATCGCATGAGCTCCCAGCTGTTCACCGACCCGGCGCTCTTCCGCGAGGTGGCGGTGACCCGTGGTCTGGCCGGCACGCTGTCGTTCGGCTCGGGCCTCTTCGGCGGCCTGCTGGAGATGGAGCCGATCCAGGCCTCCGACATGACCGGCGGGGAACCCGGGTTCAAGGTCCGCCAGATGCTGGAGTTCTCCTCCAACGACTACTGGGCGTCGTCCACGACCCTGGCCTGGCAGCCCACCGAGAACATCGAGATCCTCGGCAACTATACCTACCGCGAGGTGGACATCATCGAGGATGGCGACGGTGAGCCGATCAACGACGAGGGCTACGAGGAACCGTCCTGGGTGATCAACGGGCGCCTGACCTTCGGTGACAGCGACGAACACCAGGTCGGCGTGCTGCTGCAGCACACCGAGGCCTCGGAAAGGAACGTGCCCTTCAACCAGGTGGGCCAACAGTTCTTCGATTTCATCTTCGGCTATGTCGACCGCGACACCGAAGACGACACCATCGTCCTGTCCTATGACTACGACAGCCCGACGTCGGACCTGATCCACTTCGAGGCCGATCTGTCCTATTCCGAGCTCTACATCGACAACTATGCGCTGGCGCGTCCGGTGCCCGGCAACCTGGCCTTCACCGACACCGGCTACCGCACCCGGACCACCAAGCTGGTGCTGAAGAACACGGCGGAATTCGCCTCCGGCGGCGTCGATCATATGCTGCAGATGGGTGTCGAATACTCGCGCTCCCACCGGACCACCGACGATGTCGTGGAATCCGCGCCCGAGGGCAAGGAAACGGTTGCCGCCCTGTTCGTCACGGACGAGATGGAGATCGGTCGCCTGACCCTGACCCCGGAGCTGCGGATCGAGACCCAGACCATCGACGGGAGCGAGGATCGCTTCACCGCTGGCGGCTACGGCGAATACGACAACGTCTCCTACAGCGCCGGTATCGGGGCACTCTACAGCTTCGACAATGGCGTGTCGGTCTTCGGCTCGGCCTACTACGGCGAGGCCCTGCCCATCATCGACGACCTGGATGACGCAGATTACATCGTGCAGGAAGAGAAGGCGACCGAGGTCCAGCTGGGCGTCAGCTACGACGGCTTCGACGTCTTCGCCTCGGGCGATGCGCTGGCGCTGAAGGCCACCGCCTACAACCAGCACTTCTGGGACATGACCTCCTTCCTTGCCAGCAAGGTCGGCGGCGACACCTGGGGCCTGGAACTGGAAGCGGCCTATTCGATGGACAGCGGCTTCTACGTCGATGCCAACGCCAACATGATGCGCTCTCGTTCGCAGTATGACGACGGCACGCGCGGCTGGTCGGACATGGCGCCGGCAGACGAGCTGCGCCTGACCCTGGGGCAGAAGTTCGGCGAGACGCTGGATATGTCGCTGGAAACCGTCTTCGTCGACGACATCGACCGCGGCACCGAGGCGGACGGCTACACGCTCTACAACCTGCGGGCCACCTACAAGCCGCAGATGGGCGGCTTCGACGGCACCGAGGTGCGTTTCGGCGTGGAAAACCTGTCGGATGAAACCTACGGGCCCCGCCTGTCGGCCCGCAACGCCGCTGGCCGCACCTTCAAGGTCACGCTGGCCAGGACCTTCTGACCGCCGGATCAGCAGACCACATCGGCCCGATCCGTTCGGGCCAACCCGGGCCCCGCCATCGCGCGGGGCCCTTTTCGTATGGGGCGGGGGAAGGGGAGACGCATCGGCGTGTGACAGAACGGTGACATTGATGTCATCTTGACAATTTTGTCATTTCGGTGAATCTCTTCGCCTCGAACCGGCGCGTTTCAGGAGGCCTGCATGACAGGAACACCGACCCGGCGCGGGGCCCTGGCCCTGCTTGCCCTGCCTGCTCTCATCACCCTGGCCCTGCCGCCCGTCGCCCGCGCGGCGGAGGAGGCGACCCCGGTCGCGGCTTCGGCCCCGGCCTCGGCCCTGCCGGTAACCGTCGTCGATGCCCGCATGACCGCGCCCGAACGCAGCATCCGCCTGACCGGCACCATCGAGGCGCTGGACAGCTACCCGGCTGGGTTCCGCGATGGCGGGCGGGTGATCTCCGTCGCCGTCGACGTGGGTGACGAGGTGCAGAAAGGGGATGAGATCGCCCGGGTCGATCCGACCCGCACCGAGGCGGCCCTGCGCGCCGCCCGCGCCTCCGTCGATGCCACCCAGGCCGCGCTGGACCAGGCGGACCAGGCCCGGACCCGCGCCGAAAGCCTGCTGGAGCGCGGCTCGGGCACCCAGGCGGACCTGGACAGCGCGACCGAGGCCTATCTGACCGCCCGCGCCGCCCGTGACCAGGCCGAGGCGCAGCTGGCCACCGCGCGCCGTGCTTTCGAGGATACCATTCTGACCGCCGTCGACGATGCCATCGTCACCGACCGCAGCGCCGAACCCGGCCAGGTCGTGGGGGAGGGGCAGCCGATCGTCACCCTTGCCTCGCTGGAAGGGCGCGAGGCGGTCTTCCTGACGCCGGATGATCCGCGCCTGTCGGACATCCTCGGTCAGGAGGTCGCCATCCGCCCGCTGGAAGGCGAGGTGCGCCTGCGTGTGCCGGTGACCGAAGTGTCCCCCGTCGTGGCTGAGACCGGCACGGTGACAGCCAAGGCCGCGATCACCGGCGATGTGGCTCATGGCTTTACCATCGGCGAGGCCGTCATCGGAGAGCTGCGCCTGACCGGGCGTCCCGTGATCTCGGTGCCCTGGACGGCGCTGACCTCCGCAGAGGGGGCCCCCGCTGTCTGGCGCCTGCCCGAGGGAACGGACCGGGTGGAATTGCAGCAGATCGAGATCGAGGGCTTCACCCGGGATCGGGTCGAGGTCGCCTCGGGGCTGACCGGCGGGGATCGCGTGGTGGCCGAAGGGTCGCATGCGCTGTTCCCCGGTCGCCAGGTGATCGTGCTGGAGGATGCGCAATGACCCATCAAGTTAACGCCCGCCGCGCCCCTGTGGCCCTGCTGCTGGCGGCGCTGCTTCTTCTGATCGCCCCCCTGGCATCTCGCGCCGCCGAGGAGGCGGCCGAAGGCGCGGCGGAGGCCCGTGCCCCGCGCCCTGTGGTGACCGAAATCGTCTCCGCCGACCCGACCCGGCAGCGTGCCTTCCCGGGCACGATAGAGGCCAAGCACCAGGCCGAGCTGGCCTTCCAGACCATCGGCCGCATCGCGCGGCTGGACGTGGCGCCGGGCGATGTCGTGGCCCGCGACGAGGTGCTGGCAGTGCTCGACCGGGTCAGCCTGCAGGAAGACCTGCGCGCCGCCGAGGCCGCCCTGTCCTCGGCCCGGGCCGAGGCCGATTTCGCCGAGCAGAGCTATTCCCGCGTCCGCGCCCTGGCGGATCGCGACATCGCCGCCCAGGCGCAGGTCGAACAGGCGCTGGCCAATCGTGATGCCACGGCCGCCCAGGTCGCCGCCGCCGAGGCGGATCTGGCCGCAGCCCAGGAGGCGCTGACCTACGGCAGTCTCACCGCGCCTATGGACGGCGTGGTGCTGGACACTCCCGTCGAGACCGGCACCGTGGTGTCGGCTGGCACCACGGTCGTCGTGCTGGCGGGGCTGACCGACCGCGAGGCGGTGATCGACGTGCCCGGCGATTTCCTGAAGTTGCTGCCGGAGGACGCCCGGTTCGAACTGCGCCGCCACGAGGGCGGCGAGCGCGCCGTACCGGCCCGTCTGCGCCTGGTGGAACCCGTGGCCGACGAGGCCCTGCGCGCGCGCCGCCTGCGTCTGACGATCACCGGCGACGAAAGCGTCTTTCGCATCGGCAGCCTGATCTCGGCCACCTACAAGGCCGAGGCGGAGGCGGTGATGACCCTGCCGCGCGCCGCCATCATCGGTGCCGACGGCGACCCTGCGGTCTGGCGTGTGGGGCCCGGCGCCCGGCGCGTGCATCGCGTGCCGGTTACCCTGGGCGCCGTGATCGGCGACCGGGTCGAGATTCGCAGCGGCATCGCCGTGGGCGACGAAATCATCGTGCGTGGGGCGCAGTCCCTGGAAGACGGCCAGCCGGTCGGGGAGCGTGAGCAATGAAAAAGGGCTTCAACCTGTCCGACTGGGCGCTGAACCACCGCTCCTTCGTGTGGTTCCTGATGATCGTCAGCCTTGCCGCGGGCGCCTTCGCCTATGCCTCCATGGGGCGCGAGGAGGATCCCAGCTTCACCATCAAGACCATGGTCGTCTCCGCCGCGCTGCCCGGCGCCACGGCCGAGGAAACCGTGACCCAGGTCACCGACCGGATCGAGAAGAAGCTGCAGGAGCTGGACACCCTCGATACCACCCGCTCCGTCACCTACCCGGGCCAGACCGTGGTCTACGTCGACCTGCTGCCAGAGGTGCGTGGCCCGGCGGTGGAGGCCAACTGGCTGAAGGTGCGCAACATGATGTCCGACATCCGCGGCGACATGCCGGAGGAATTCGGCGGCTTTTTCTTCAACGACGATTTCGGCGACGTCTACGGGTCCATCTATGCCTTCACCGCCGACGGCTTCAGCCCGCGCGAACTGGAACAGCGGGTGGAGGAGGTGCGCTCCGCCGTGCTGCAACTGGATGCCGCCGGCAAGGTGGAGCTTCTGGGCGTGCGCGACCCGGTGGTGCATGTCGAGTTCTCCACCGCGCGGCTGGCCGCGCTCGGCCTCGACAAGCAGACGGTGATGGATACCCTGGCGGCGCAGAACGCCATCGTGCCCTCGGGCTTCATCCACACCGGGGAGGAACAGATCCTGGTGCGGGTCACCGGCCAGTTCACCTCCGCCGAGGACCTGGCCTATGCGCCGCTGCGCGCAGGCAAGACCTTCTTCACCCTGGCCGACGTGGCCGATGTGACCGCGGGCTACGAGGATCCGCCATCCTCTCTTTTCCGCTTCAACGGAGACGAGGGGATCGCGCTGATCATCGGCATGCGCGAGGGCGAGAACATCCTCGACTTCGGCGAGGATCTGCACGGTCTGATGGACCGGGTCGCCGAGGAGCTGCCGGTGGGGATCGAGATGCACAAGGTCGCCGACCAGCCGCATGTGGTGGAGGAATCGATCAACCACTTCGTCAAGGCGTTGGTCGAGGCGGTGGTGATCGTTCTGGCCGTCTCCTTCGTGTCGCTGGGCCTGCGGGCGGGGCTGGTGGTGTCGCTGTCGATCCCGCTGGTGCTGGCGATCACCTTCGTCATCCTGGATGCCATGGGGATCACCCTGCAGCGGATCTCGCTGGGGGCGCTGATCATCGCGCTTGGCCTGCTGGTCGATGACGCGATGATCGCCATCGAGACGATGATCTCGCGGCTTGAACTGGGCGAAAGCCTGGGCAAGGCCGCCAGCTATGCCTGGACCTCGATCGCCTTCCCGATGCTGACCGGCACGCTGGTCACCGTGGCGGGCTTCATCCCGATCGGGCTGAACGCCAGTCAGGCAGGGGAATACACCCGCTCGCTGTTCTACGTGATCGCCATTTCGCTGGTCATCTCCTGGGTGGTGGCGGTGCTCTTCGCGCCCGTGCTGGGGGCGACCTTCCTGCCCCGGAAGATGAAGCACGAGGAACACAAGGCGGGCCGCATCCGCCGGACCTTCCACGTGGTGCTGCGCGGGGCGATGCGATTCAAGTGGCTGACCATCGTGCTGACCGTCGCGGCCTTCGGCGTCTCCATCGTCGGGTTGCAGAAGGTGGAACAGCAGTTCTTCCCGACCTCGGACCGCAACGAGATCATGGTGGACGTGACCCTGCGCCAGAACGCGGATTTCGACGCCACCAATGCCGAGATCAAGGTCTTCGAGGCCTGGCTGGCCGAGCAGCCCGAGGCGCAGTACTGGTCGACCTACGTGGGCCGCGGCGCGCCGCGCTTCCTGCTGACGCTGGATGCGCTGACCGCGACGCCGAACATCGGCCAGATCATCCTGATGACTGAAACCAACGAGGCACGGGACCGGCTGCGCGACAAGATCGCGGCCTTCGACAAGACGCGCCCGGCGGCGGAATATTTCCCCAAGTTTGTCGAAATGGGCCCGCCCGTGGGCAAGCCGGTGCAATACCGGGTGGCCGGGCCGGACTATGAAACCCTGCGCGATCACGCTCGTGACCTGGCCGCGACGCTGTCCGAGGACCCGCGCCTGACCGCGATCTCTCTGGACTGGAACGAACCGGCCCGCGTCGTGCGCGTGGTGCTGGACCAGGCCCGCCTGCGCCAGCTGGGGCTGACCCAGCAGGACGTGGGCCAGGCGCTCTATTCCCTCTTCGAGGGGGCGCCGATCACCGACCTGCGCAGCGGGACGAAACTGATCTCGGTGCTGGCGCGAGGCGTCGAGGCGGACCGGACGACGCTGGAAGCGCTGGAGAACCTGCAACTGGGCAATGCCCAGGGCACGCCCATTCCGCTGTCGGCCTTCGCCCGGCTGGAATGGACCACCGAACAGCCCGTCATCCACCAGGAAGACCGGGTGCCGACGATCACCGTCAAGGCCGCGATCACCAACGGCGATCAGCCGGCGACCGTGGTTGCCGACCTGGCGCCGGCCATCGACGCCTTCGCCGCCGACCTGCCCGCCGCCTATAGCGTCGAGGTGGGCGGTTCGGTCGAAAGCTCGGCCGAGAGCCAGGAGCCGATCGCGGCGGTCGTGCCGATCATGGTGCTGATCATGCTGACCCTGGTGATGGTCCAGATGCAGAGCTTCCGCCTGATGTTCGTGGTGCTTGCCGTGGCACCCCTGGGGATGATCGGCGTGGTGGCGGCCCTGCTGCCCGCCGGCGCGCCCCTGGGCTTCGTCGCGATCCTGGGCGTCCTGGCCCTGATCGGCATCCTGATCCGCAACTCGATCATCCTCTTCCAGGAGGTGAAGGACCTGCTGGATCGCGGGCGCACCCGCTGGGAAGCGGTGTTCGAGGCTTCCGACAGTCGCGCCCGGCCGATCCTGCTGACGGCGGCGGCGGCCTCGCTGGCGCTGATCCCGATCTCGCGCCAGGTGTTCTGGGGTCCGATGGCCTACGCCATGATGGGCGGCATCATCGCCGGGACGCTGATTACCCTGCTGTTCGCGCCCGCGCTGTACTGCGCCGTCTTCGGGGTGAAACGCCCCGAGGCGGGCGACGACACCACGAAGGCGCGCGCGACATGACCGGGGACCACAGGAAGGTCGTCGCCGCGCAGCGCCGCGAGAAGATGCGCCACCGCCTGATCGAGGCGGCGGTGCTGGTCTTCGCGGCCAAGCCCCATGGCGACGTGGTGATCGAGGATATCGTCGCCGAGGCCGGCGTGGCACGGGGCACCTTCTACAAGTACTTCGATACGGTGGAGGCGCTGCTGCATGCCGCCAAGATCACCATGGGCCACGAGATCCTGGAGATGGTGCTGCAGGAGCCGCGCGTCTCCGAGGATCCGGCGCGGGCGCTGGCCCATGACATCAAGCGGTTCATCCAGACCTGTCGCCGCTACCGGATCATCGGCTGCTTCTCCACCCGCACGGGGCTGGGCCCGGTCGACATGCTGGAGGAACCCTTGCCGCGCTACCTGGCGGAGGGCACGGCCTCGGGGCGGTTCTGCGCGCTGCCGGACTGGCTGGTGAAGAATATCCTGAAGACCGCCGTTCTGTCGGTGCTGATCCGCGAGGAAACCGGGGTCGACCAGCCGGGCGATGATTGCCTGTCCGTCGCCGCCGTGCTGCGCAGTTTCGGCGTGCCGCGCGACGAGGCGGAGGCGCTGTCGCAGGTGGACGGTGCGGCGCTGGCCGCCGCCCCCGATACCCTGATTGCCCGGGCCGAGACGATCCGCGCCGCAAGCGGCGACGCGCACCACTAGGCGCAGGGTTCGGCGCAGGTGCGATCACGTTGCGTTCAGTACGTTCATTCCTGATTGAACGGAATCGCCGCTCGTGTCACCACGGGCGTCATGAACGATGCGGCGATTGACGAATTCATCCAGGCCATGGGCCAGCTCTGGCACTCCGAAGGGCGTCCGCGCATCGCGGGGCAGGTCCTGGCCTACCTGATCGTCGCCGGAGAGCCGCGCAGCCTGCAACAGATGTGCGACGCGCTGCAGATCTCCAAGGGCTCGGCCTCCACCAACGCGCGGCTGCTGGAAGACACCGGAGCGCTGCGCCGCGTGCGCCCACTGGGCGCGCGGCAGGACGCCTGGCTGGCGGTGCCGAACCCCAGCCTGGCCCTGTTGCAGACGGTGACCCGGCGCTTCCGCACCAGCGCGGAGGCCATCACCCGGCTGGCCGGGGCCTTCCCGGAGGGCATGGAGGCGGCGCAGGGCCGGGTCGAGGATTTCGCCGATTTCTACCGCCGTTCGGCGGATTTCATGGACGAATGGGCGGCGCGGATCGGGCAGGATTGCCAGGCCGAGCCGCAGGAGAGCAAGACAGATGGCGAAGACTGACGGCACCGGCGATGCGCCCGGGACGCGGGACGCAAGCGAGAAGCCTGACTGGGCGCTGAGCCGCCGGGAGCGTCGCGCCAAGGCGCGGGCCGCAGCGGGCGAGCCGCCGCGGAAGCGGCGCGGCTGGATCCTCTGGCTGGTGCTGGCTCTCGCGCTGGCGGGTGGCGCGGCCTGGTACATCTCCGGCGGGGCCGAGAGGCTTGCCAGCTTGCGCGGCGAAGAGGGTGCGGAAGGTGAGGTCGCGAGCGATGCTGCGCCGACAGAGGCCGCCGAACCGGCCGATCAGGTCATGCAACTGCTGCCCTCCGAATTGGCCGAGGTGCAGCCCGCCCGCCTGCGCGAGACGGTGAAGGCCACCGGCTCCCTGTCGCCGTCGCGGCAACTGGCGATCCCGGCGGAGGTTTCCGCCCGGGTGACCGAGGTGCTGGTGCGCGCGGGCGATGCGGTCGAGGCCGGTCAGCTTTTGGTGCAACTGGACGTGGAAACCCTGCGCAACCAGCTGGATCAGCAGCGCGCCACGGCCGAGGCCACCCGCGCGCAGCTGCGCCTGGCGCAGACCCAGCTGGAACGAACTCAGTCCCTGGTCGGTCGCGGCCTGTCGCCCGAAAGTCAGCTGGACGCCGGCCAGGCCGAGGTGGATCAACTGGCGGCTTCGCTGGCCGCGCAGGAGAAGGCCGTCGCGAATGCCGAGGAAAGCCTGAAGCACGCCCGCGTCGTGGCGCCCTTCGTCGGCGTGATCTCCGCGCGGGAGGTCGATCCGGGTGCCTATGTCGCCACCGGCACCGCGCTGCTGTCGCTAGTGGACCTGTCGACGCTGGAATTCGAGGCCGCCGTGCCCGTCCGCTACACGCCCGAGCTGGCCGCCGGCCAGGTGGTCGAACTGTCGGTCGAAGGCGTTGCCGGCCGGGATTTCACCGGCACCGTCGACCGGATCAGCCCGGTGGCAATCGAGGGTACGCGCATGCTGCCCGTCTACGTGGTGATCGAGAACCCCGAGATCCTGCTGCGTGGCGGAATGTTCGCCGCCGGTCGCGTCGTGCTGGAGGAAAAGGAGGACGCCCTCGGCATCCCCGCCGACGCCCTGCGCGAGGATGACGACGGCCCCTTCGTTCTGAAACGCGACGGCGACCGTGTCGTGCGCCAGCCCGTCGAGGTCGCCCGCACCTGGGAGGCCGGCGCCGTGGTCGAGATCGCCGCGGGCCTGGAACCGGGTGACGTGATCGTCGCGCAACCGTTGGATCAGCTGCGCGCGGGCAGCCGGATCCTGGTGGTAGGAGAGGACCAATGATCCTCACCCGCATCTCGGTTGGCCAGCCGGTCTTTGCCACCATGGTCATGGTGGCCATGCTGGTGATCGGCCTCTTTTCCTACCAGCGCCTGCCGGTGGAACAGCTGCCGGACGTGGATTTCCCGGTGGTGGCCGTGGTCACCTCCTACCCCGGTGCCACGCCGGAGGCGGTGGAGGCCGACATCGTCGAACCGATCGAGGATGCGGTATCCACCATCTCGGGCCTCGACAGCATCCAGTCTACCGCCCAGACCAGCGCCTCCTTCGTGCTGATGATCTTCGATCTGGAGGTCGACAGCGCCACCGCCGCGCAGGAGGTGCGCGACAAGCTGGCCCAGATCGAGGGTGAGTTCCCGGATGCCGCGAATGAGCCGCAGATCCTGCGCTTCGATCCGAACGAGCTGCCGGTGCTGTCCATCGGGATCTCCTCCGACGAGATGTCCCAGGGGGCGATGACCCGGCTGGCCGAGGACGTGATCGCGACCCGGCTGGCCAATATCTCTGGCGTCGGGCGGGCCTCGGTCGTCGGGGGCTTGCCGCGCGAGGGGCAGATCGAGATCGACCCGGATCGCCAGGCCGCCCTGGGGCTGGGCGTGTCCGAGGTGATCGCCGCCCTGCGCGCCGACAACACCGACCTGCCGGCGGGCGAAGTGACCGGCGGCACCAGCGCGCAGTCGGTGCAGGTGCAGGGCCGCATCCCCGCGCTGCGTGATTTCCGCGACATCATCATCGCCCGGCGGGGCGGCCAGCCCGTGCGCCTGGGCGACGTGGCCGACATCGGCCTGGACCTGGCGGACGAGGAAAGCCTGGCCATGTTGGACGGTCGCCGCGCGCTGGCCGTGGACGTGGTGAAAACCCAAGGGTCCAACACCGTCGCCGTGGCCGAGCAGGTGCGCGCCGAGCTGGAGCGCATGTCGCGCGAAAGCCAGTTCGAGGGCGTCAAACTGGAGGTGATCCGCGACAACGCCAAGCCGGTGGAGGAAAGCTTCGAGTCGGTGCAGTCAATGCTGATCGAGGGGGCGCTGCTGGCCACCGCCATCGTCTTCCTCTTCCTGAACTCCTGGCGGTCCACCGTGATCACCGGGCTGACCCTGCCGATCTCGATCATCGGCACCATGGCGGTGATCTACTTCCTCGGTTTCACCCTGAACATGATGTCGATGATGGCGCTGTCGCTGGCCGTCGGCATCCTGATCGACGACGCCATCGTGGTGCGCGAGAATATCATGCGCCACCTGCACATGGGCAAGACGCACCATGACGCGGCGCTGGATGGCACCAACGAGATCGGCCTGGCCGTGCTGGCCACCACCCTGTCGATCGTCGCCGTCTTCCTGCCCGTGGCCTTCATGGAAGGCATCCTGGGCCGGTTCTTCCTGCAGTTCGGGGTCACGGTTTCGGTCGCGGTGCTGATCTCGCTTTTCGTGTCCTTCACGCTCGACCCGATGCTGTCCTCGGTCTGGTACGACCCCTCGGCGGCGCCGGATGCGAAACGCGGGATCGTCGGGCGCACGGTGGCGCAGTTCGACCGTTTCTTCGAATGGATCGGGCGGCGCTACGTGGCACTGCTGCGGATCTGCCTGCGCTGGCGCAAGATGACCCTGCTGTCGGCGGTGCTGGCCTTCGTGGCAGGGCTGGCGACCTTCCCGATGGTCGGGGCGGAGTTCGTGCCACCTGCCGACAACTCCGAAATCCAGATCGAGATGACCCTGCCCGTGGGCGCCACCATCGACCGCACGGCACGCAAGATCACCCAGGTTGACCGCGTCCTGCGCGACGACTTCCCCGAGATCGTTGACACCTATGCCACCATCAACTCCGGCACGACCTCGGGCAGCAACGTGGCCACGATCTTCGCCCGCATGTCCCCGCCGCTGGAGCGCCAGCGGACGCCGGATGACCTGGCCGGTCCTGTGCGGGAGAGCCTGAAGACAGTGCCGGGCGCGGAGTACATCGTCTCCGCCGCTGGCGGTCTGGGCGGGGTCGAGGCACCGGTCCAAGTGAAGATCTTCGGCGACAACCTCGATGTGCTGGAACGGCTGGCGGCGGAGCTGGCCCGTGACATGCGCGAGGTCGAGGGGCTGGTGGACGTGCGCACCTCTCTCGATGATCCGCAGCCCACCGTGGGCATCCGCATCGACCGTGACGCGGCTTCGGACCTGGGCGTCTCGCTGCGCCAGGTGGGGGACGCGCTGAACCCGATGCTCAGCGGCTCCACCGTGTCCGACTGGACCGACCCGCAGGGCAATTCAGTGGACGTGACGATCCGCCTGCCGGAGGCCTTCCGCGATGACGTCTCGGCCCTGGGGGCGCTGCCGGTGGCCGCCGCGCCGGACGGCAGCGGGGTGATCCGCCTGGATCAGCTGGCCGAGGTGGAGCGCACCGAGGGCCCGGGCGAGATCAACCGCGAGGATCGCCAACGCTCGGTTCGGGTCACGGCGAACCTTGACGGGCTGACCACGGGCGAGGTGACGCCCGGCGTGCAGGAGAAGATCGACGCCCTGGCCACGCCCCCGGGCTACCGCGCCACCATGGGGGGCGACGCCGAGGATATCGCCGAAACCACCTCCTCCGCGGGCTCGGCCCTGCTGCTGGCGGTGATCTTCATCTACCTGGTGCTGGCCTCCCAATTCGGGTCCTTCCTGCAACCCTTCGCCATCATGTCCTCGCTGCCGCTGGCGCTGATCGGGGTGATGCTGGGGCTGCTGGTCGGGGGATCCACGCTGAACATGTTCTCGGCCATCGGGTTCATCATGTTGATGGGCCTGGTGGTGAAGAACGCCATCCTGCTGGTCGACAACGCCAACCAGCACGTGCGCGCGGGCTGGCACCTGTTCGATGCGCTGGTCGAGGCGGGCGCGACGCGGTTCCGGCCCATCGTGATGACAACGCTGGCGATGATCTTCGGGATGATGCCCCTGGCGCTGAATCTGCACGGCGGGTCCGGGCAGAACGCGCCGATGGCCCATGCGGTGATCGGCGGGCTGATCTCCTCCTCGGTGCTGACGCTGGTCGTGGTGCCGGTGATCCTGACCTACATGGATGCGCTCGGCCGCCGGGTGTCGGGGCTCTTTCCGCAGGCGCCCGATCAGGCCTGAGGCGCGTTACCATGCATTAAGACCTTTGGCCCATGCTGTCCGCGTGTGGACAGCAGAAGAGGGTCGGATGGCTGAACAGCAGATCGAAGGCGTGGCGCAGATGCCCGACGGTGGCGGGATCGTCCTGACGGTGCTCGGCGGTGCCGCGGCCCTGGGGCTCGCCGGCGGTGCTCTCTCTCTGGGGGCGCCACTCGGGCTTGCGGCGCTGTTGTGGTTGATCGGGACGCCGGTGCTGGCACTGGTGGCTGGCGCGGCCTGGCTGCGCTGGCAAGGTCGACGCTACGACCGTCACAGCACTCCGGCTGTCACCCGGGTCGCGTCGGACGGGGCCTGACGAGCAGGGGCAGGGGCATGTTGGCCAACGCTGTGTCGCGTACCTGGATAGGCCGCTGTCGCTGGCGGTTGCCGGTGACGCCAGGATGACAGCCCGCATGGCGGCTGCTATCGAGGGGGATGGACGCCTCTGACCTTCCACGCCCCGCCGCTGAGGCCCAGGGCGAAACCGACCGCTACCGATTGAAGCGCGAGGCGATCATCGCCGCCGCGGCCCGGCAGATTGCAGGGCGGGGCCTGAAGGGGCTGACCCTTGTGGGCGTGGCCGCAATGGTGGGGCTGAACACCAATTCCGTCACCTACTACTTCCGCAAGAAGGACCTGCTGGCCGAGGCTGCGGTCGAGGATGCGCTGACCCGCTTCGCCCGTGTCGTGGACCCGGATGACGCACCGGAACTTGGCCCGCGGGCCTACCTGTGTGCAGTGCTGGCCCGCAACTTTGCCCTGGCCGCCGCGATCCGCCGGGACGAAGAGGCGCCGCTGACCGTGTTGTCGGACATGCGCGCGCTGGAGGAACCCGCGCGCAGCCGGCTGATCTCGCGCTACTTCGAGCTGGTCGCCCGCGTGGCCGAGCGGATCGGCCCCTGCGAGGCGGAGCCGGGGACGGGCGAGACAGGCGGCAAGGGCCGGGCGCTGGCCCGCGCGCAGCTCCTTTGCGACGTGTTGCACTGGTCGCGCACCTGGCTGCGCCTCTACGCGGTGGAGGATTTTCCCCGCGTCGAGGCTCGGCTGGCGGATCTGCTGGAGCATGGGCTGGCGCCTTCGGGGCAGGGGTGGCAGGTTGCCCCTTTGCGGGTCGAAGAGCAGGAGGCGCCGCCGCCTGGCGCCTCGCCCGAGGCCTACCTGCGGGTCGCCACGCGGCTGATCAACGACCGGGGCTATCGCGGCGCCTCCGTCGAGCGCATCGCCGGAGAGCTGCAACTGTCGAAGGGCAGTTTCTACCACCACCTGTCCGGCAAGGACGACCTGGTGCGCGCCTGTTTCGACCGCTCCTTCAGCCGGGTCACGGCGACCCAGCACCGGGCCGCAGCCCTGCCGTTGAGCGAATGGGAAAAGCTGGGCACCGCCATCTCGACGCTGCTGGAGGCCCAGCTGGGCGGGGAGGAACCGCTTCTGCGCGACACGGCGCTGCTGGCCCTGCCGGAGGAGATCCGGCCGGAGGCCATCGCCCGGTCAGACCGGCTGGCGCGGCGTTTCGCCGGGATGATCTCGGACGGGATCGCCGAGGGTACGATCCGGGCGGTGGACCCGGCCATCGCCTCGCAATGCGTGATGGGGCTGATCAATTCGGCGGTGGACATGGCCGCGCGCGCCGGGCGTTGGCCCTCGCGCGCGGCGCTGATCCGCGACTATGCCGATCCGCTGATGACCGGTTTCTTCCCGAAGGGCTGAGGCTGGGCCTCAACGCTTCTTCATCGCGTCCATCAGGGCCGCGCCCAGCGCGCCGGGCGCGTCGCTCTTCGGCCCGCTCTGGCCACCGCGCGGGGCGCCTCCGCCCCCGCTGCGCCCCTTGGGGCCACCGCGTCCGCCGCCATTGCCGCGCGGAGCCGCGGGGCCGGTGTCGCGTTCGCGTTTCGCATCGCGGGCCGAGGCGCCGCCGTCCTTCTTCATCGACAGGCCGATGCGTTTGCGCGGCGCGTCCACCTCGGTGACCGTGACCTTCACCACGTCGCCCGCCTTCACCACCTCATGCGGATCCTTGACGAAGCGGTCGGCCAGCTGGCTGACGTGGACCAGCCCGTCCTGGTGCACCCCGATGTCGACGAAGGCGCCGAAGGCCGCGACGTTGGTCACCGTGCCTTCCAGCACCATGCCGGGGCGCAGGTCCGAGATCTCCTCGATCCCGTCGGCAAAGCTGGCGGTCTTGAAGCTGGGGCGCGGGTCGCGGCCGGGCTTTTCCAGTTCCGACAGGATGTCACGCACGGTGGGCAGGCCGAAGCGGTCATCGACGAACTGTTCCGCGCGCAGCCCCTTCAGCGCCTGCTCGTTGCCCATGATCTGCCGCAGGTCGCGACCACAGGCCGAGACGATCTTGCGCGCCACGTCGTAGGCTTCGGGGTGCACGGCGGAGGCATCCAGCGGCTCGGACCCGTCGCGGATGCGCAGGAAGCCCGCGCATTGCTCAAACGCGCGCGGACCGAGGCGCGCCACCTTCAGCAGATCGCGGCGCGAGCGGAAGGCGCCCTCCATCTCGCGGTGTGCCACGATGGCCTCGGCGAGGCCCGGGCCCAGGCCCGAGACATGGGACAGCAGCGCCGCCGAGGCGGTGTTCAGGTCGACACCCACGGCGTTCACCGCATCCTCGACCACCGCTTCCAGCGACTTGGCCAGGCGGTGCTGGTCGACATCGTGCTGGTACTGGCCCACCCCGATGCTTTTCGGTTCGATCTTCACCAGCTCGGCCAGTGGATCCTGAAGGCGCCGCGCAATGGAGACCGCGCCGCGCAAGCTGACGTCGAGATCGGGAAACTCCCGCGCCGCCAGTTCGGAGGCCGAGTAGACCGAGGCGCCGGCCTCGCTGACCACGACCTTGGTGGGCTTTTCCACGCTGTCGGGCAGGCGTTTCAGGGCGTCAGCCACAAGCCGTTCGGTTTCGCGGCTTGCGGTGCCGTTGCCGATGGCGATCAGGCCGACGTTGTGTTTCGCGACCATGGCCAGGATGGCGCGGCTTGCGCCCTCGACGTCCTTCTTCGGCTGGAAGGGGTAGAGCGTATCGGTCGCCAGCAGCTTGCCCGTTTCATCCACCACGGCAGCCTTGACGCCGGTACGGATGCCCGGGTCGAGGCCCAGGGTCGCCTTGGCGCCCGCGGGGGCGGCCAGCAGCAGGTCCTTGAGGTTGCGGGCAAAGACGGCGATGGCCTCGTCATGGGCGCGGGTGCGCATGTCCGACAAGAGGTCAAGCGTCATCGACAGCGACAGTTTCACCCGCCAGGTCCAACCGGCGACCTTGCGCAGCCAGGCATCGCCCGGCCCGGTGCCGCTCGCGCCCAGCTTCGCGGCGATCATGTCCACGGGGCGGTCGGCCTGATCCTCGGCCGGGACGATTTCCACCGTCACCACGCCCTCGTTGGAGGCGCGCAGCATGGCCAGGGCCCGGTGCGAGGGCACCTTGGCCCAGCTTTCGGTATGGTCGAAGTAGTCGGAGAACTTGGCGCCTTCCTGTTCCTTGCCCTCGACCACGCGGGCGCGGATCACCGCCGCGCGCTGCATGAAATCCCGCAGGGCGCCCACCAGATCGGCGTCCTCAGCCAGCCGCTCGGTCAGGATGTCCCGCGCCCCGTTCAGCGCGGCCTTGGTGTCCGGCACGGCCTCGGTGACGTAACCGGCGGCCAGGGCCTCCGGGTCGGCGGCGTGATCGGCCAGGATCGCCTCGGCCAGCGGCTCCAGCCCGTTCTCCTTGGCGATCATCGCCTTGGTGCGGCGCTTGGGCTTGTAGGGCAGGTAGATGTCTTCCAGCTGCGCCTTGGTCTCGGCCCGGGCAATGGACAGGGCCAGCTCATCCGTCAGTTTGTCCTGTGAATCGATGGACTTGAGGATGGCGCCGCGCCGGTCCTCCAACTCCCGCAGGTAGGCCAGGCGGTCGGCCAGGGTGCGCAGCTGCGTGTCGTCGAGGCCCCCGGTCACTTCCTTCCGGTAGCGGGCGACGAAGGGCACCGTGGCGCCTTCGTCCAGCAGGGTGACGGCGGCGCTGACCTGTTCGGGCCGGGCGCTGATCTCTGTCGCGATCAGGCGGGCGATACGGGGGGCGGCGTCGGTGGGGGCGGGGGTGCTCACAGGTAGGACCTCGTCTGATGGGACCGCCTTTCTAGCCGCGCGCCGGGGCACCGCCAAGGGGATTTGGCCGCCCCGGCGGCGCCCTGCCGGGCTGCCTCGCGGGCGGGCAGTTCCGCCACGGTTGCCACGTCACCCGCCTGCACCCTGCACAATCCGTTGCCAGCGGACGGCAAAGCATGGAAGCCTGAGCGGGACCATTCCAGGACGCAATTGCCAAAAGGCGGACTCATGTCGATCAAGGCGGCCATTCATCACCTGACCCACTACAAATACGACCGGCCGGTCACGCTGGGGCCACAGATCATCCGTCTGCGACCGGCACCGCATTCGCGCACCCGGGTCATTTCCCATTCGCTGAAGGTCACGCCGGAGAAGCATTTCGTGAACCTGCAGCAGGACGTCTACGGCAACTGGATGGCGCGCTATGTCTTCCCCGAGCCGGTGCGCGAGTTCAAGATCGAGGTCGATCTTGTGGCCGACATGTCGGTCTACAACCCCTTCGATTTCTTTGTCGAGGACGTGGCCGAGGTCTGGCCCTTCGACTACCCTGACGACATCAAGGGTGACCTGAAGGTCTATCGCAAGCCGCTGCGCCCCGGAAAACGGATGAAGGCGCTTCTGGCCACCATCGACCGCAGCGAGCAGCGCACCGTCGACATGCTGGTCGGGCTGAACGCCCACCTGGCCGAGATGATCGGCTATGTCATACGGATGGAGCCGGGGGTGCAGACCCCGGAAGAGACGCTGAAAATCGGCAAGGGGTCTTGCCGCGATACGTCGTGGCTGTTGATCGACATCCTACGGCACCTCGGTTTCGCGGCACGATTTGTGTCGGGTTACCTGATCCAGCTGAAACCGGACCTGGAGGCGCTGGATGGCCCCTCGGGCACCGATCACGATTTCACCGACCTGCACGCCTGGGCCGAGGTCTATCTGCCCGGCGCGGGCTGGATCGGCCTGGATCCGACCAGCGGCCTGTTGACCGGGGAAAGCCACATCCCCCTGGCCGCCACGCCGCACTATTCCAACGCTGCCCCGATCGCCGGGGGCTTTTCTTCGGATGGCGCGCCGGAGGTCGATTTCGACTTCGACATGACCGTGACCCGCGTGGCGGAACATCCGCGCATCTCCAAACCCTTCTCGGAGGAGGCCTGGGAGGCGCTGAACGACCTGGGCGGCAAGGTGGATGAGGCGATTGCCGCCGCCGACATGCGCCTGACCATGGGCGGCGAGCCGACCTTCGTGTCGATCGACGACTTCGAAAGCGCCGAATGGAACACCGCCGCCGTGGGCCCGATGAAACGCGGGCTGGCCGACGGGCTGATCCGGCGGCTGCGGGACCGTTTCGCGCCGGGCGGCTTCCTGCATTACGGCCAGGGCAAGTGGTATCCGGGCGAGACGCTGCCGCGCTGGACCTTCTCCCTCTACTGGCGCCAGGACGGCAAGCCGGTGTGGAAGAACGCCGACCTGATCGCCAAGGAAAAGGATGACCAGGACCTGCCACCCGAGAAGGGCGATGCCTTCCTGAAGGCCATGGCCAAGGTTCTGGGGGTCGAGGAGGACTGCGTGCAGCCCGCCTATGAGGATCCGGCGGAATGGATCCTGAAAGAGGCGCAACTGCCCGATAACGTCACCCCGCAGAACTCCAAGCTGAAGAACCCGGAAGAGCGCAACCGCATCGTGCGGGTCTTCGAGCGGGGGCTGACGAAACCCTCGGGGCACGTCCTGCCGATCCAGCGTTGGCAGGGGCGCTCCAGCTCGGGCCGTTGGCAGACCGAGCTGTGGCAGTTCCGGCGCGGCCATATCTTCCTGATCCCCGGCGACAGTCCGGTGGGTTACCGCATGCCGCTCGACTCGCTGCCGCATGTGCCGGAGTCGCGCTATCCCTACATCAACCCCGCCGATCCCACGGTCGAGCGGGGCGATCTGCCCGATTTCGATGCCGAGGAGGCCACGGAGACCCCGGAGGAGGGGGGCTTTAAGCGGGACGCGCGCGAAGAGGGGCACCCTTCGGGCGCCGAGGCCCGGGTCGAGGCTCGCGCCGCGATCCAGGCCCGGCTTGAGGGGCGCGCCGACAGCGACCAGGCGCGCGCCAGCTTCCGCCCCGATGCGGAACAGCAATCGGTCAGCGAGCAGCAGATGGTGGGCGACTCCGGCGCGGGCGCCGTGCGCACCGCCCTGGCGGTGGAGCCGCGCGACGGGCGCCTGTGCGTCTTCATGCCCCCCGTGACCACGGTGGAGGATTACCTGGAGCTTCTGGCGGCCGCCGAGGCCGCGGCGGAAGAACTGGACCTGCCGGTGCATATCGAGGGCTACGCGCCGCCCCATGATCCGCGCCTGAACGTGATCCGCGTGGCCCCAGATCCGGGCGTGATCGAGGTGAACGTGCATCCCGCGTCCACCTGGGACGAATGCCGGTCGATCACCGAGGCGGTCTATGAAGAGGCCCGCCTGACCCGGCTGGGTGCCGACAAGTTCATGATCGACGGCAAGCACACCGGCACGGGCGGCGGCAACCATGTTGTCGTCGGGGGCGCCACCACCAACGACAGCCCCTTCCTGCGCCGCCCGGACCTGCTGCGCAGCCTCGTGCTGCACTGGCAGCGGCATCCGGCGATGTCCTACCTCTTCTCCGGTCTCTTCATTGGCCCAACCAGCCAGGCGCCGCGCGTGGACGAGGGCCGGGCTGACAACCTCTACGAGCTGGAGATCGCGCTGAGCCAGATCCCGGCGCCGGGTCAGGGGGTGCAACCGCTGCCGTGGCTGACCGACCGGCTGCTGCGCAACCTGCTGACCGATGTCACCGGCAACACCCACCGGGCCGAGATCTGTATCGATAAGCTGTTCTCGCCCGATGGGCCCACGGGGCGCCTCGGGCTGGTCGAGTTCCGCGGCTTCGAGATGCCGCCCGATCCGCGCATGTCCCTGGCCCAGCAACTGCTGATCCGGGCGCTTCTGGTGCGCTACTGGAATGCGCCCATGGGCGGGGATTTCACCCGCTGGGGCACCACGTTGCATGATCGCTTCATGCTGCCGCATTTCGTCTGGGAGGATTTCATGGACGTGCTGGGCGACCTGCGCCGCCACGGCTTCGACTTCCGCCCCGACTGGTACGTGGCCCAGCAGGAGTTCCGCTTCCCCTTCTGCGGCGAGGTCGAATATGAGGGCGTCCACCTGGAGCTGCGTCAGGCGTTGGAGCCCTGGCATGTGCTGGGCGAGACCGGCGCCATCGGCGGCACGGTGCGCTACACCGACAGCTCGACCGAGCGGTTGCAGGTGAAGCTGTCGGGCGCCGATCCCGGGCGGTACGCGGTGACCTGCAACGGGCGCCGCCTGCCGATGACCAAGACCGACAGCGCGGGCGTGTCGGTGGCCGGGCTGCGCTACAAGGCCTGGCAGCCGCCCGAGGCGATGCATCCGGTGATTCCGGTGCACGCGCCGCTGACGCTGGACATCTTCGACACCTGGTCGGGCCGCGCCATCGGCGGCTGTACCTACCACGTCGCGCACCCAGGCGGGCGCAACTATGATACCTTCCCGGTGAACGCGAACGAGGCCGAGGCGCGCCGCCTGGCCCGCTTCGAACCCTTTGGCCACAACCCCGGCGCCTACCTGCCGCCGCAGGAAATATATCACCGCGAATTCCCGATGACCCTTGATTTACGGCGCGGTCCGGGCATCTAGAGGGGCCTGACCCGGGCGATCTCCGCCCGGGCCGTCGCACCCCGGGAGGAGACAGCATGACCGGCCAGCCCCAGTTCGGCAGGCGACATCGCGAGGAGGTTTCGCGATGATCCCGTCCGATTCCGGGAACGCCGGCGGTCCGTCCCAGTCAGGTTCGTCGCCGTCCAAATCACAGAGCCAAGGACCGGGAACCGTCCCGGCCCAGGCCGCCGACCCGCTGGCGGCGCTGCTGGCCGAGTACAGGCCGCTCAAGGGCGTGCCGGACGAACTGCTGGACGGCAACGGCGTGGTGCGCCCGGTCTGGAAGGGCTTCCTGGATCAGATCGCCGCCATGCCGCGCGAGGAGCTGGACCTGGCCTGTGCGCGGGGCAGCCAGTACCTGCGCGATGCCGGGGTCTTCTTCCGCCACTACGGCCCCGACAGCGAGGAAGAGCGGGAATGGCCGCTGGCCCATCTGCCGCTCTTGATCGAGCAGTCGGAATGGGACGGGATCGCCGCCGGGCTGATCGAGCGGGCGGATTTGCTGGAACGGATCATGGCCGATCTCTATGGGCCCAACCAGCTGGTGGCGGACGGGCTGCTCCCGGCGGATCTGCTGACCTCGAATCCGGAATGGCTGCGCCCGATGGTGGGCGTGGCGCCGCGGTCGGGCCATCACCTGCACATGCTGGCCTTCGACATCGGGCGCGGCCCGGAAGGACACTGGTGGGTGCTGGGCGACCGGGCCCAGGCGCCATCTGGCGCGGGTTTCGCGCTGGAAACCCGCATGGCCGCCGCGCGCAGCTTCCCCGGCCAGGTGACCCAGGCCAACGTGGCGCGGCTGGCCGGGTTCTTCCGCGGCTTCCGCGATGCCCTTTTGGCCCTGCGCGCGGAGGAGGACAGCCGCGTGGCGATCCTGACCCCGGGGCCGCTGAACGACACCTATTTCGAACATGCCTATATCGCCCGCTACCTCGGCTTCCTGCTGGTGCAGGGCGAGGACCTGGTGGTGCGCGACGGCCGCCTGATGGTGCATACGGTCGGCGGGCTGAAGCCGATCTCGGTGCTGTGGCGGCGGCTGGACAGCGCCTGGCTGGACCCGCTGGAGCTGAACGAGGACAGCCAGATCGGCACGCCAGGCATCCTGTCGGCGCTGCGTGCCGGGCAGCTGACCATGGTCAACGCGCCCGGGTCGGGGGTGCTGGAAACCCGCGCCCTTATGGCCTTCATCCCCGCGATCGCCCGGCGCCTTCTGGGGCGGGAGCTGAATCTGCCCAACATCGCCACCTGGTGGTGCGGTTCTGCCTCGGCCCGTGACTACGTGAAGGCCAATGCGTCGCGGATGACGATCGACCGCGCCCTTTCGACCAGCCTGCCCTTCGATCATTCCCCCGAGGCGGTGATCGGCGGCAAGCGGGCCGACGGGGAGCCCTTCGACCCGGGTATGATCGAGCAGGAGGCGGGGGCGCTTGCGGCGCAGCAGATCGTGTCGCTGTCCACCGCGCCCGCACTGGACGACGGGCGGCTGGTCGCGCGGCCCTTCTCGATGCGGGTGATCCTGGCGCGGACCTCGCAGGGGTGGCAGGTGATGCCCGGCGGCTTCGCCCGCGTGGGCCATTCCGATGCCTCCGCCGACATCTCGGTGCAGCGGGGCGGATCGGTCTGCGACATCTGGGTCGTGGGATCGCAGCCCACGCCCGACGACACGCTGCTGGCCGGGGCGACCGGCGCGCGGCCGTCGCTGCCGCAGCTGGCGGCGCTGCCGACGCGGGCGGCGGACAACCTGTTCTGGCTGGGCCGCTATTCGGAACGGGTCGAACAGAAGATCCGCCTGCAACGGGCCTATCACCTGCGCCTGGCCGAGACGGGGCGGGATGACCTTCCGCTGGTGCAATACCTGGGCCAGTACCTGGCTGGGCAGGGGGTGGATGCGACGCAGCCTCTCCCGCCAGGGCTGATGGCTGACCTGGATGCTGCCATGGGATCGGCGGGGCGTATCCGCGACCGCTTCTCCACCGATGGCTGGAACGCCCTGACCGATCTGCGCCGCACGGCCGCAAACCAGGCCCCGCGCCTGAAACCCGGCCATGATGCCGCCCGTGCCCTGTCGGTGCTGCTGCGCAAGATCTCCGGCTTCTCCGGTCTGGTGCACGAGAATATGTACCACGCCACCGGCTGGCGCTTCCTGTCGCTGGGGCGGGCAATCGAACGCGCCTGGTCCACCGCCTCCATGCTGGTCGGCTTCACCCAGCCCGACACGCCGCATGGCACCTACGAGATCGCGATCGAGGCGGGCGACGCGGTGATGACCCACCGGATGCGCTTCTCCGCCGCCTTTACCCGGGAAACCGTGCTGGACCTGCTGCTTCTGGATGAAAACTACCCGCGTTCGGTCCTGGCGCAGCTGGATGACATCCTCGGCCACCTCGACTGGCTGGAGAAGCTGACCCATGACCTGTCGGGCAAGCCGACGCCGATCCGCGCCGAGGTGATGAAGCTGCGGACCGAGCTGGCCACGACCCCGGCGGAGCAGATCACCCCGGCCCGGCTGGTCGAGATTTCCAACGCCACCGCGGCCTTCTCCGGCCTGCTGGCCGATACCTACCTGAGGTAGCAATGCTCTATTCGGTTCGCCTGCGCATTCTCTACCAATACGACAGCCCCGCCGACGTGGGCCGTCACCTGCTGCGCGTCACGCCGCCCAGCATTCCCGGTGTCCAGCAGGTGCAGGAGGCGCGGCTGACCTGCCGCCCACTGCCCGCCGAACAACTGACCCGGCGGGATTTCTTCGGCAACATCTGCACCGAGATCGCCTATCGCGACCCGCTGCCTTCGACCGAGTTCCTGATGGAGGCGAAGGTCGAGCGGCTGGACGTGGAACCGGGGCTCGACGTGTCACCCGACCGGGGCAAGTTCCTGCGCGAGATCGCGGCGCAGCCCTCGGTCCTGGGGGAGGCGCCGCAGACCTACCTGCCGGCCTCGCCCCGCGTGCCCGTGAATGCCGAGATTGCCGCCTGGGCCGAAGAGGTCGCGCGTCCCGCAGATACCGCCTTCGGGGCCGCCATGGCGGTGACCCGGGCGCTGCACCGCGACATGACGTTCGACGCGACGGCCACCATGGTCGACACGCCCCTGGACGAGGCCTTTTCGCTGCGGCGCGGGGTCTGCCAGGACTTCACCCATATCCAGATCTGCGCGCTGCGGTCGCTGGGCATTCCTGCGGGCTATGTCTCGGGCTTCCTGCGCACCCTGCCGCCCGAGGGGCAGCCGCGCCTGGAAGGGGCGGACGCCATGCACGCCTGGGTGCGGGCCTGGTGCGGCAAGGACATGGGCTGGGTCGAGTTCGATCCCACCAACGACATGCTGGCAGGCAGCGATCACATCGTCATCGCGCGGGGGCGGGACTATTTCGACGTGGCGCCGGTGAAGGGGTCCATGCGGCTGGCCGGGGGCCAGCGCACCAGCCAGGGCGTGGACGTGGTCGCCGCCTGATCGCGGCCCTAGCCGCCATCTTCGGCCAGGAAGGCATCGTAGACCGCATGGGCCTCGGGCGCGTTCCAGTCGGCGCCGCCCACCAGGCGGGCCACTTCGCGGCCCTCGGGATCGACCAGCAGCGTCACCGGCAGGCCGAAGACGGCCGCCGCCCGCGCCTGGGCGCTTTTCGGGTCGCGGTACTGGGGCAGGGTGGCGGCGTCTTCCTCTTCCAGGAACTGGGCGACCTTCTCCGGCGCGTTCGGGCCGGAGGCCAGGGTGACCACGGCGAAATCCGCGCCCGCGCGGTCCTGCTGCAGGGCGGCCAGCGTCGGCATCTCCTCGCGGCAGGGCGCGCACCAGACGGCCCAGAAGTTCAGCACCACCCATTTGCCGGCATAATCGTCCAGCGACACGGCGGAGCCGTCCACGTCGACCCACTCCAGCGAGGTGTCCAGTGCCTTGGGCGCGTCGAGCACCTGAAGCTTGCGCATCTCTCTGGTCAGTAGGTCCTCGATGCCTTCCGGGGCGGCGAGGGCCGGGCGGACGATTGCGCCCAGCATCAGCGACGTATAAACCAGCGCGGACAGCAGTTTTCTCATTCTTCCTCCGAGGGTCCCGATGACCGATAGCCAAGCGAACCAGATGTGGGGCGGCCGTTTCGCCGAAGGGCCCGATGCGATCATGGAGGCGATCAACGCCTCGATCGGTTTCGACCAACGGCTCGCCCGCCAGGATATCGAGGGCTCGCGCGCCCATGCCGCCATGCTGGCCGCACAGGGCATCATTACCGATAAAGATGCCGAGGCCATCCGTGAAGGCCTGCTCACGGTCTTGTCAGAGATCGAAGGCGGCTCGTTCCAGTTCTCCACCGCGCTGGAAGACATCCACATGAATGTCGAGGCCCGCCTGAAGGAGGTCATCGGCGAGCCTGCGGGCCGTCTGCACACCGGGCGCTCGCGCAACGACCAGGTGGCGACCGATTTCCGTCTCTGGGTCCGGGACCAGGCCGACGCCGCCATCGGCGGGCTGGAGGCGCTGATCCGCGCGCTTCTGACCCAGGCCGAAGAGGGCGCCGATTGGGTCATGCCCGGCTTCACCCACCTGCAGACGGCGCAGCCCGTGACCTGGGGCCATCACATGATGGCCTATGTGGAGATGTTCAGCCGCGACCTGGGCCGCTTCACCGATGCGCGCAAGCGGATGAACGAATCCCCCCTGGGCGCTGCCGCGCTGGCCGGCACCTCCTTCCCGCTGGACCGGCAGATGACGGCAGAGGCGCTCGGCTTCGACCGGCCCTGCGCCAACTCGCTGGATGCGGTGTCGGATCGCGATTTCGCGCTGGAGTTCCTCGGCGCCGCCTCGATCTGCGCCATGCACCTGTCCCGTTTCGCCGAAGAGCTGGTGATCTGGTCCTCCGCCCAGTTCCGCTTTGTCGCGCTTTCGGATCGCTTCTCCACCGGCTCGTCGATCATGCCGCAGAAGAAGAACCCCGATGCGGCGGAGCTGATCCGCGCCAAGATCGGTCGGATTTTCGGCGCCAACGTGGCGCTGATGACGGTGATGAAGGGGCTGCCGCTGGCCTATTCCAAGGACATGCAGGAAGACAAGGAACAGGTCTTTGACGCTGCCGACAACCTGATGCTGGCGCTGGCCGCGATGACCGGCATGGTGTCGGACATGAAGGCCAACGTGCCCGCGCTGGAAGCGGCCGCAGGCGCAGGCTTCTCCACCGCGACCGACCTGGCCGACTGGCTGGTGCGGGTGCTGGGCATGCCCTTCCGCGATGCGCACCACGTGACCGGCTCGCTGGTGGCCAAGGCCGAGGGCCAGGGCTGTGACCTACCCGACCTGACGCTGGCGGACATGCAGGCGGTCGAGCCGCGCATCACCGAGGAGGTCTTCGGCGTTCTGGGGGTGCACAATTCAGTGGCCTCCCGTATGTCTTACGGGGGCACGGCGCCCGAACGGGTTCGCGAACAGGTGGCGGCATGGAAAGCACGGCTGGACGACTGAAACTGATCGCCGCGGCGGCGCTGGCCGGCCTCTTGGCCGGCTGCGGCGTCGATGGTGCGCCGAGCCCCCCGGCCGGGGCGGAGCGGAGCCCGAGCGGCCTCGACCGCAGCAATATGGGCACCACCGGCATCGGCGCGACGGGCGGCACGATCTACGGATCCGAGACGGAGGTCTGAACGGATGTCGCCACTGCGCCTGCTGTTTCTCGTGCTTGCCATCTGGGGCACGCTGCATCCCTTGGGCCTGATCTTCACCTGGTTTGCCGAAAACGGAGTCAGCCTGACCGGGCTGATCGCGGCCTGGCGGGCCGGATGGGCACCGGCGGCGCTGTTCTGGGATCTGGTGATCTCTGCCATCGCGCTGAGCCTGTGGATCGTGACCGATTGCCGGGCGCGCGGCGACCGTCTGGGTCTGCTGGCGATCCCGGCCACCTTCTGCATCGGGGTCAGCTGCGGCCTGCCTCTCTATCTTTTCCTGCGCGCCCGCCCGGTGTAAGGCGGGCCTCGGCGCCGCCTGGCGTACACCTTGCGGCCAACGGAGGTTTCCATGGACCATTTTCTCTATCGTGACGGCGCCCTTTACGCCGAGGATGTCCCCGTGGCCGAGATCGCGGCGCAGGTCGGTACGCCCTGCTACATCTATTCCACCGCGACGCTGGAACGGCATTTCCGCCTGTTCGACGAGGCCCTGGCGGGCATGGATCACTTGGTCTGCTACGCGATGAAGGCCGCCTCGAACCAGGCGATCCTGAAGGTGATGGCCGATCTCGGCGCCGGCATGGACGTGGTGTCGGGCGGGGAATACGCCCGCGCCAAGGCCGCCGGCGTGCCGGGTGACAAGATCGTCTTTTCCGGCGTCGGCAAGACCCGCGAGGAAATGCGCGCCGCTCTGGAAGGCGGGGTGCGCCAGTTCAACCTCGAATCCGAACCGGAGATGGAGGTGCTGAACGAGGTCGCCCTGTCCCTGGGCGTCGTGGCCCCTGTCACCGTGCGGGTGAACCCCGACGTGGACGCCAAGACCCACGCCAAGATCGCCACCGGCAAGTCGGAGAACAAGTTCGGCATCCCGATCACCCGTGCGCCCGAAGTTTATGCCCGCATTGCAGAGCTGCCGGGCCTGCGCGCCGTGGGCATCGACGTGCATATCGGCAGCCAGTTGACCGATCTGGAACCCTACCGCGCCGCCTTCACCAAGGTGAAGGAGCTGACCGAGACCCTGCGCGCCGCAGGCCACGACATCATCCGCCTCGATCTGGGCGGCGGGCTGGGCATTCCTTACGAGCGCGGCAACTCCGCCCCGCCGCTGCCCGTCGAATATGGTGCCCTGGTCCAGGAAGTGCTGGGCGACACCGGCTGCGAGATCGAGATCGAGCCGGGCCGCCTGATTGCCGGCAACGCGGGCATCATGCTGTCGGAGGTGATCTACGTGAAGCACGGCGAGGGCCGTGATTTCCTGATCATCGACGGCGCGATGAACGACCTGATCCGCCCTGCGATGTATGATGCGCACCACGACATCGTCCCCGTGGTCGAACCCGAAGCGGGCGGCGAACAGACCCCCTATGACATCGTCGGCCCGGTCTGCGAATCCGGCGACACCTTCGCCAAGGGCCGCAACATGCCCAAGCTGGCGGCGGGGGACCTGGTCGCCTTCCGCTCTGCGGGGGCCTACGGCGCTGTCATGTCCAGCGAGTACAACACCCGCCCCCTGATCCCCGAGGTGCTGGTCAAGGGGGATCAATTCGCCGTCATTCGCAAAAGACCCTCCTTTGAGGAGATCATTAACCGCGATACGCTACCCGAGTGGATGTAGTGCGATCCCCGCGCTGCCCCTTCGGGACGGAGCATGGTTGAGCCGACGCGATACACCCGATTGATGCACCGGCTGCGCTGGCCGCTGGCCCTGACACGGGCCGGCATCCTGGCGGAGAGCGTGGTGCGTGCGCTGTGGCCGCTGTGGACCTTCCTGCTGACCGCGCTGGCGCTGGTGATGCTGGGGGTGGTCGCGGCCCTGCCGGTGGAGGCGATCTGGACCCTGGGCGCCCTGGCGGGCGTCGTTGCGCTGGCGCTGCTGGTTCTCGGGCTGCGGCGACTGCGGTTTCCCTCCCGTGAGGAGGCCTTTCAAAGGCTGGATGCGACGCTGAAAGGCCAGCCTTTGCAGGCCCTTCGCGACAGCCCGGCTATCGGCGATAGTGATCCGGGCACCCGCGCGCTGTGGGATGCGCACCAGGCGCGGATGGTGGTCCGGGCACGCCAGGCGCGGGCGGTGGACCCCGATCTGCGGCTCTCCTCCCGCGATCCCTTCGGCCTGCGCTACGTCGCCTTGCTGGGCGTCATCGTGGCGCTGTTCTTCGGCTCCTTCTGGCGGTTGGGCGATCTGGGCGACATGACGCCGGGCGGGGCGCAGGCGGCCATCGGTCCTTCCTGGGAAGGATGGGTTGCGCCGCCGCCTTACACCGGGCTGCCCACGCTTTACCTCGGGGACATCGCGGGGGAGGAACTGTCGGCGCCGCGCGGGTCAGAGGTGACCATGCGATTCTACGGCCCCGAGGGCCAGCTGGAACTCAGCGAGACCGTCTCGGGTCGGGTCGGGGACCTGCCGCCGGCGGATGCCGCTGCACAGGATTTCATCATCGAACAGGATGGGCGGTTGGCCGTCGAAGGGCCGGGGGGCCGTGAATGGCGCGTCGTCCTGGTGCCCGATCAGGCGCCTTCTGTCACCATCGACGGCCCGGGCGAGGCCGATGTGGAAGGGCAGATGACCATGCCCTTCTCTGCCAGGGACGACTACGGCGTGGTGGCGGGCGAGGCGGTGATCGCCCTCGACCTCGACGCGGTCGATCGCCGCTATGGCCTGGCCATGGACCCCGAGCCGCGCGAAGCGATCCGGGTGCCCCTGCCGATGCCGATCTCCGGCTCCCGCGCCGAGTTCTCCGAGGCGCTGGCGGAGAATTTCTCACAGCACCCCTGGGCCAACATGCCCGTCACCGTCTCCCTGACAGTGGAGGATGCGGCGGCGCAATCGGGGCGCAGTGACGGTTACGACATGCTGCTGGACGCGCGCCGTTTCTTCGATCCCCTGGCCGCTGCGCTGATCGAGATGCGCCGCGATCTTCTGTGGAATCGCGACAATGCCGAACGTGTGGCCCAGGTCCTGCGCGCCGTGCGGTGGCAAGGCGACCGGTTTTTCCCTTCCGAGACGCTGGAGCTGCGCCTGATGCGCCTGGTGCGCAAGGTGGAGACCATCGTGCGCTTCCGCCCGATGACCGATGAGCAGGTGAGCGAGGTCACGGCCGCGCTCTGGGACATGGCGGTGGAGATCGAGGACGGCGATCTGGATGACGCCCGCGCCCGCATGGAACGCGCCCGCGACCGCCTGCAGGAGGCGATGCGCAACGGCGCCTCGGACGAGGAAATCGCCCGGCTGATGCAGGAGCTGCGCGACGCCACCCGGGATTACATGCGCCAGCTGGCGCAACAGCAGGCCCGCGACCGCGCCAACGATCCGAACCAGCCGCCGATGGACATGGAAAACGCCATGCGGATGACCCAGGACGACATCCAGCGCATGATGGACCGCATCCAGGAGCTGATGGAGGAAGGCCGCATGGCCGAGGCCCAGCAGGCGCTGGAGGAGCTTCAGCAGATGCTGGAGAACATGCAGATGACCGAGAGCCAGGGCGGCGGTGAAGGCCAGCAGAGCCCGGGCGAGCAGGCGATGGAAGGTCTGGGAGAGACCCTGCGCGACCAGCAGGAGTTGTCTGACGAGGCCTTCCGTGACCTTCAGGATCAGTTCAACCCGGATGGGAACTCTGGCCAGCGCGGCCAGCAGGGTCAGCAGGGCGAGGATCAGGGTCAGCAGGGCGAGGATCAGGGCCAGCAGCAGCAGGGTGGCCAGGGACAACAGCAGGGCCAGCAACCCGGCCAGAGCCAGGGCGGCGGCGGTGGTCAGTCCCAGGGACAACAGCAGGGCCAGGCGGGCGAAGGCGCCCCCGATGCGGGGGACCTTGCCGACCGTCAGCGGCAGTTGCGCGAGGAACTGGACCGCCAGCGCGGCAACCTGCCCGGCGCCGGGACCGAAGCGGGACGCGCGGCGCGCGACTCGCTCGACCGGGCCGACGAGGCGATGCGCGGGGCCGAGGAGGCCCTGGGTGAGGGCGACTTGGCTGAGGCCATCGACCAGCAATCCCAGGCCATGGACGCCCTGCGCAAGGGCATGCGCAACCTGGGCGAGGCCATGTCGCAACAGGAACGTGACCTGGCCGGCCAGCAGGGCGAAGCCGAGGGGGACAACCCCGGGCAACGCAATGATCCGCTGGGCCGCAACGCCGGCACCAACGGAGCGCTCGGCAACGATCGGGAGATGCTGCAGGGCCCGGATGTGCAGCGCCGCGCCCGCGATCTTCTGGATGAGATCCGCCGCCGCTCCGGCGAGGCGGAGCGCAGCGCGGAAGAACTCGACTACCTGCGACGCCTGCTCGACCGGTTCTGAGAGGGCGGCCGGATCTGGATTAAGCCGGCCCTGTCTTCCTTGATCGCATGAGGCTTTGCGACAAGGTTAACTCGACTGTCGTGATCTTGCCCGACTGACCTGTCTCGGCCCGGTGATTGCGGCCGCTCGACCGCGCGAATCTTATGTTTCACGGCCCGGTTGGCTGGATGCGGCACTGATCTCCGCGCAGGGTCGAGCTTTTCGGTCGCTATCCGGGAAGGGTAAGCGGGCGAAGCGGCCTCAATGTCTTGGCGGGAACATGTGCGGGACGGCGAGCGGCCTCGCATGTAGGCTCAGAGGCTGCGGGCGACCCGTTTTGCGGTGATTGTGTCCACCCAGATGTCTCAGCCGTCCGGCTGTCAGGCCGCGGCAGGAGGCGAAGGGGACTGTCGACAGCAACCGCTCCCCTTGTCCGGGGTCCTGTCTGCGTTCAGCAGGGCTGTGGTCGGGGGGGCTTCCCCGAGGGGGACGCCCGGAAGACTTCCCCATGTACCACCGGTAGGAAACCGTCCCGTCAGCTGGCCGTCCGGGTCTCGATCCAGGCGATCAGCTCGCGTACGTTGGCGTCAAGCCAGATGCGCCCCTGATCGACCCCGCCGACATAGCTGCGCAGGATCGGCGCGGTCTGGGGGATCTGCGCGGCGATACGCGGCGCATTGATGTAAAGCAGCGCACCGATCGCCGCGACGAAAATGGGCAGGGTGAAGGCGCGGCGGAAATTGCGCCGGACGGCCGGATCCTCGTCCTCGTACTCGGCCTCGTCCTCGACCCGCCGGTTGCGGCTGCGCAGGGAGGAATTGATTTCCTCGATGTCGGGCAGGAGGTCCCGTCGCGAGGCGGCATGGGCCGCGTCGTCACCGCTGTCCTGGGCGGGGGCGGGCTTGCCGCGCAGCCGGGCCATGCGGGCCCGGGCCTCACGCTCGCGGCGGTCGGTTTCGCTTTCGGGATCGCTCAGCCCCAGCTCGGGCTGGCTTTCCAGCCCACTGCCTGCCCTGGCACGGACCTTGGCCTCGTGCTCGGCCTCCTCACGCAGGACGTCCCGCACCGAGGGGTCGAGCTCGCGCCGCCGGGCGCCGCTCATCGGGGCGGGGCCCAGATCGTTTTCGTCGTCTTCCGCGTCCTCGTCGGCCCAGTCCTGCGGGCGGCCGGCGGGTTCGGTCCGGGGCAGGGGCTCTGGGGGGGGCGTGGTCGCTTCTGCGGCCTCGTCCTGGGGGGCGGGCCAAGACATGGGCTCAGATCCGGGCTCCTCGTCGCGCTCGGGCCGGGCGGTGTCGGTCGGTTCGGCGCCATAGGGATCGGCACCCTCGAACCGGGTGCCATCGCCGGTCAGGCCGCTTTCGGTGTCGGTTTCGGCACCGGTTTCGGGCAGGGGATCCGGCTCGGAGGTGGCCTCCGGGGCCGTGGCTGCCGCGGTACCGGTCGTCCCGACGCCAGGCGCGTTGTCGCTGCGCGGCCGACGGGGCGACACGCGCGGGGCGGGGGGCGCGGCGGCGTCGGTCGGGCGCGCGGCGGCCTGCCCGTCGTCGGAGGTGCTGGGGGGACCCTGGAACCAGGTGTCGCCGCAGTTGGAACATTGCACGTCGCGCCCTGCCGCCGGGATCACCGCGTCAGGCACTTCGTACTGCGCACCGCAATTCGGGCAGGTTAACCGCATGAGACCCCATTTGACAGGTCGGGCCGGATCGCTGCGGGGGCAGCGCCGGCTGTGTCTTGCGGCTACCATATGTGGTTCGGCAATGGCGGAAAAGTGCTATTTCCGCCGGGCAGCGTGATTGCAACAGACCCCGCGATCCTGCAAAAGGAACCAGCACACGCGGGGGCTCTACGTGATCGAACTGGACAATCTCGCCTATTCCTATGGCGGCGGAGAGTTGCTGAGCGACATCTCCCTCAGGCTTACCCCGGGCTCGTTCCATTTCCTGACCGGTCCCTCGGGGGCCGGCAAGACGACCTTCCTCAAGCTCTGTTACGGCGCGCTGATCCCGACGGCGGGGCAGGCGGTGCTGTTCGGCCAGGACGTGCGCGAGATGACCCGCGACGACGTGGCCACGATCCGCCGTCGCATCGGCGTGGTGCACCAGGATTGCCAGTTCCTGGACCATCTGACGGTGGCGGAAAACATCGCCCTGCCGCTGATGGTCTCTGGCCATGATGTCGAGGCGGAGCAGCAGAACCTGGGGGAGCTGATCGCCTGGTGCGGCCTCACCCACCGGGCCGGCGCCCTGCCGCCGGAACTGTCGGGCGGCGAACGGCAGCGCGCGGCCCTGGCCCGCGCCGTGATCATGAGCCCGGAGGTGATCCTGGCGGACGAACCCACGGGCAACGTCGATTGGGAAATGTCGCAGCGCCTGCTGGCCCTGCTGGTGGAGCTGAACCGCATGGGCAAGACTGTGATGATCGCCACCCATGACCTGGGCCTGATCCGCGCCGCCAAAAGCCGCGTGCAGGCCCGCGTCCTGCGCATCGCCAAGCGGCGGTTGCAACTGGCGGGGGCGGACCTGTGAACAAGCGCCTGTCGCCACGTGCCCTGGCCGCCATCTCTCCGCTGGCGCTGCTGAAAGGCGAACCGCAGGCGGACCGCGTGGTGCCGCCGACCGGCTTCACCGCCCGGCTGACCCTTTTCGCCGCCGCCGCCATGACCTTCCTTGCCGTCTTCGCCCTGGCGCTGTCGCTGGCCACGGGACGCATGGCCGCCAACTGGTCGCAGGAGCTGGCGCGCAGCTCCACCCTGCGGATCTCGGCGCCCGCGGACCAGATCGCGGCCCAGACCGAGGCGGCGTTGCAGGTGCTGGCGACCACGCGGGGCGTGGCGCGGGCGCGCGCCCTGACGGCGGAGGAACAGCAGGGCCTGCTGGAGCCCTGGTTCGGCCCCGACCTGCCGGTGGACAGCCTGCCCATCCCGCAGCTGGTGGAGATCGTGGAGGACGGCGAGGGTTACGACGCGGCCGGCCTGCGCCTGCGCCTGCAGGCCGAGGTGCCGGGGGCGGTGCTGGACGACCACGCGCGCTGGCGCCGCCCCCTGGTGCGCGCCGCCGAACGGATCCGTGCCCTGGGCCTCCTGTCGCTGCTGCTGATCGGGGGGGTCATGGCGGCCATGATCACCCTTGCTGCCAACTCGGCGCTGGCCGCCAACGCCCAGGTCATCGCCGTGCTGCGCCTTGTCGGCGCCCGGGACGAGTTCATCGCCCGCGCCTTCGTCCGCCGCTTCACCTTCCGGGCCTTCTGGGGCGCGGCGCTTGGCATGGCGCTCGGCCTCGCCGCGTTGCTGGCCCTGCCGCAGGCCCAGGCCGAGGGCGGCTTCCTGACCGGGCTGGGCCTGCGCGGCTGGCACTGGATCTGGCCCTTCGTCCTGCCGCCCGTGGCTGCCGCAGTGTCCTTTGCCGCCACTCGCGCCGCGGCTCGGCGCATGTTGGGGAACCTCGCATGAAAACCGCCTTCGGCTACCTTCGCTCCCTGATCTTCGTGGTGCAGATGTTCGCGATGATGGCCCTGATGGGCATAGCCTTCCTGCCCTGGGCGGCGGTCAGCCGGCGGGGTGCCTATACCGGCGCCTGGGTCTTCTGCCACTGGGTGCGCTGGTCGGTGCGCTGGATCTGCGGGCTGAAAAGCGAGATCCGGGGCGACGTGCCCGAGGGTCAGGTGCTGATCGGCTCGAAACACCAGAGCTTCTTCGACGTGATCCTGATCGTCTCGGCGGTGCGCGAACCGAAGTTCATCATGAAGGACATCCTGCGGTTCACCCCCATCGTCGGGTTCTATGCCCTGCGCATCGGCTGCGTGCCGGTCAAACGCGGCCGCCGGGCGGAGGCGATCCGCGATATGATGGCAAGCGTAACCTCGGGCGATGCGCCGGCGGGGCAGCTGATCATCTATCCGCAGGGCACGCGCGTCGCCCCGGGCCTGCGCGCCGACTACAAGGTGGGCGTGGCTGCGATCTATGAACAGACGCACCAGCCCTGCGTGCCGGCGGCCACCAACGTGGGCCTGTTCTGGCCGCGCAGTGGGCTGCTGCGCAAGCCGGGTCTGGCGGTTCTGGAATTCCTGCCGCCGATCCCGGCGGGCCTGCCCCGGGACGAGTTTCGCGCCCGGCTGCGGCAGGAGGTGGAAAGCGCCTCGGATGCGCTGATGAGGGAAGGAGGGTTCGACCCTGATGGAGTATCTCGACCGGATTGAGGATCTCGAAGAGATCTACGGCAACAGCCCCGGCGCGGCCTCGCTGCGCAAGGTGGCGCAGCGCATGACCCCCGACTATCGCCGCTGGATCACCGCGTCGCGGTTCTGCGTCGTTTCCACCGTCGGGCCGGAGGGTGTCGACGGCAGCCCGCGCGGCGATGATGGCCCCGTGGTGCGCGAACTGGATGAGAGCCACCTGGCGCTGCCCGACTGGCACGGCAACAACCGTATCGACACCCTGCGCAACATCGTCCGCGATCCGCGCATGGCGCTGATGTTCATGGTGCCGGGTTCCAATAACGTGGTGCGGGTGAACGGCCGGGGCCGGGTGACGGCGGATGCCGAGTTGCGCGCGCGGTTTACGTTCAAGGGCAAGCAGCCGCGCAGCGTCGTGGTGATGCAGATCGACGAGATCTATTTCCAATGCGCCCGCGCGGTGATGCGCGCAGGCCTCTGGGACGGGCGCGACGACAGTGCTGGTCTGCCGACCCCGGGAGAGATCCTGGCGGCGATGACCGAGGGCGAAGTGGGCGGAACCGAGTATGACCGCGCCTGGCCCGAGCGCGCAGCGCAGACCATGTGGTGATCAGCCCCGACCGCGCCCTGCCTCGGCCGCCAGTCGCGCCGCGATGAAGGCGTAGAAACTCTGCCCCGGTGCGGCGTCCCGGCTGTAGGCCGCGTTCAGCCGCGCCTTGTCGCGGAACACCTCCGCCAGTCGCGCGCGCAATCGCGGCGTGAGGCCCGCGGTGCCCGGGCTGCCGGCCTCGATCTCGGCCAGGTGGCTGTCATAGGCGCGGGCGACACGGGCGGCGAAGTCGCCACTGCCGGTGGCGGAGCCCCCTGACAGATGCAGACGGTAGGCGGCGCGCCCGAGCGGCGCGGTGCCGCCCACGCGGGCCAGAAGTTCGGCCGCGTGGCGCACGTCCTGGCTGAGATGGGTGGTAAAGGCCCGCGCCAGGCGTCGTGCCAGCACGGGGTGGAAGGAGGCGCCGGTGCGTCCCAGATCCTCCAGCCGCAACACGTCGCCGGGGCCGGGGGGCAGGCGCAGGATCTCCTTTCCGCCCTCGATCACCGCCGTGCGCCCAAAGGCGGCGCCGTGGCGCTGCGCCAGGGGTAGCAGGAAGGTCAGGTAGTCCGGTTCCCAGCTGTCATCCGCGTCCAGAAAGGCGATGTAGTGTCCGCGCGCCTCTGCAAGGGCCCTGTTGCGCGCGGGGCCGGCGCCGCTTTGCACCGCCCCCACGGGCGGGAAGGCATAGCGCGGTCCCTGGGGCATCAGGGGGCGGTAGTCCTGTCCGTCGTCCGAGGCGACCACGATTTCCACGTCCTCCGGCGGCAGGCCGCAGGTCCCGATGGAGGCCACGGCGCCGGGCAGGCTGGCCTCGGCGCGGTAGGCCGGGATGATGACGGAGACAGTGGGGCGGGCCATGATCCGGCCTCCCTTCGGCTGTGCGGCTACCCGAAGGAATGTAGCCTGCGCGCCGATCAAGGAAAGCCAGCGCGACGCTCGGGCGCGTGACGCGGAGCGGGCGGTGGCCGGAAACGAAGAAGCCCGCCGCGCGGGGCGACGGGCGTCTCCAGGTCAGTGATAGAGCCGGATCACATGTGGATCGGGCCGTCGCCGCAGGCCAACGCCGCTTCGCGCACGGCCTCGGAGAAGGTCGGGTGCGCGTGGCAGGTCAGGGCCAGGTCCTCGGCGGAGCCGCCGTATTCCATGGTCACGCAGACCTCGTGGATCAGGTCGCCGGCCGCCGGGCCGATGATCGAGCAGCCCAGGATCCGGTCGGTTTCCTTGTCGGTGATGATCTTCACGAAGCCCTCGGCGGCGAAGACGGCCTTGGCGCGGGCGTTGCCCATGAAGGAGAACTTGCCGACCTTGTAGGCGCGGCCTTCCTTCTTCAGCTCTTCCTCGGTCTTGCCGACGGCGGCGACTTCGGGGTGGGTGTAGATCACGCTGGGGATCACGTCGTAGTTCACGTGGCCCGCCTTGCCGGCGATCACCTCGGCCACGGCCATGCCTTCGTCCTCGGCCTTGTGGGCCAGCATCGGGCCGTCGATGGCGTCACCGATGGCATAGACGCCCTTGACGTTGGTCGCCCAGTGGCCGTCGGTCTTCACCACACCGCGCTCGGTCATCTCAACGCCCAGTTCCTTCAGGCCCAGGCCGTCGGTGAAGGCGCGGCGGCCGGTGGCGACCAGCACGACATCGGCGTCCAGCTGATGCTCGCTGTCGTCCTTCTTCAGCTTGTAGGTCAGCTTCGCCTTGGTCTTGGTGGTCTCGGCGCCCTGGACGGCGGCGCCCAGGATGAAGTTCATGCCCTGCTTCTTCAGGATCTTCTGCAGGTTCTTCTGCACTTCACCGTCCATGGTGGGCGTGATCGTGTCGAGGAATTCGACCACGGTCACCTCGGCGCCCAGACGCGCGTAGACAGAGCCCATTTCCAGGCCGATCACGCCGGCGCCGACGACGACCATCTTCTTCGGCACCTTCGGCAGGTCCAGCGCGCCGGTGCTGTCGACGATGATGCCCTTCTCGTTGTCGATCTCCAGGCCCGGCAGCGAGGCGGGGACGGAGCCGGTGGCGACGATGATGTTCTTGGCCTCGTAAGTCTCATCCCCAACCTTGACCTTGCCGGCCTCGGGGATAGAGCCGTAGCCCTTGATCCAGTCGACCTTGTTCTTCTTGAACAGGAACTCGATCCCGCCGGTGTTGGAGTTCACCACGTCCTGCTTGTAGGCCTTCATCTGGTCCCAGTCGACGGAGGGCGATTTGCCCTTCAGGCCCATGGTGGCGAAGTTGTGTTCCGCCTCGTGCAGCTGGTGCGTGGCGTGCAGAAGCGCCTTGGAGGGGATGCAGCCGACGTTCAGGCAGGTGCCGCCCAGGGTCTCGCGGCCCTCGACACAGGCGGTCTTCAGGCCGAGCTGTGCGCAGCGGATCGCGGACACATAGCCGCCGGGGCCAGCGCCGATGATGATGACGTCATATTGGGCCATGGGTGGTCTCCTTTTTTCGTGGGGCGCGCAGGGGCGCCGGGAGTGCTTCGTTTCGGGTCGGGGGAGGGGGCTCTGCCCCCGCCGCTGGCGCGGCATCCCCGCAGTATTTTGGGCCGCTGGATGATCAGAAGAGCGCGGAGAGGATCATCAGCGTGGTGGCAATCAGCCCCGTCAGCCACAGCAGCGAGCGCCAGGGCACCCAGCCGAAGGCATAGGCGGGGATGTAGAGGATGCGGGCGCCCAGGTAGGTCCAGGCGCAGGTCGCGGTGAGCGGAGAGGCCGCCTGGCCCAGCGTCACCACCGCCACGGCGATGGTGAAGAGGATCAGGGCCTCGAAGTGGTTGTTCATGGCGCGGAAGATGCGGCCCGTGCGCGGGCTGACCTGCTCCATCAGCGGCTTGCCCAGGCGTTGCGGGTCACGCGGTCCCAGGGTCTTGCCGCCGTCCAGTTCCAAGTTCGCGGTGACCGACATCAGCGTGATCTGCGCGACCTGCAGCAGGCCGGCAAGCGCGAGGACGGTGACTTCGGTGGGCAGGGAGTTCATCATTGCACCTCAGAAGAACGCGGCGACATACATGACGCAGGTCGCCAGGAAGCCGCACATGAAAATGACGGACCGCCAGGGGGTCCAGCCGAAGGCGTAGGCGGGGATGTAGACCGCGCGCGCCGCGGCATAGATCAGCGCGCAGGTGGCGGTCACGCCGTTGGCGCTGCCCGACAGCAGCACGACGGCAACGGCGCCGATGAAGAAGGGGAAGTTCTCGGTATGGTTGGCGAGCGCCCGGCGCAGGCGACCGGTCTGTTGCGAGAAATCCGGCAGGTCGTCGCGGGGGCCGGCATTGCCTTCGGGCCCGACATCGCGGGTCAGCAGCATCTGCGACCAGAAGACCAGGACGACGTGTTCCAGGGCCACGATGGCCAGGGCGATGAGTTCGGTGGTCATGAGGGCACCTTCTGTTGCGAGGCCCGGCGCGACCCGATCAGCGCATCAAGCGCGGCGACGCAGGCGAGAACGCCGATCAGCAGCTGCCCGATATTGCTCCACAGGAACCCGCCGGAGATGGCGTAGAGGTAGAGCGCGGCGGCGAGGGTCAAGGTCATCGCGCAGATGCCCCGTTTCTGCGGCGTACGGTAGAGGGAAAGGAGCAGCCCGCCGCACAGGGCCATTTCCACGAGCAGGCGCCCCATGTCCATCAGGTCGGACCGCCCCGCACCGATCCGCGCTCCGGTCAGTACGAAATGCACGGCGCCGGTGGTCAGGATCAGCCAGAAGGAGAGGCGGGCAAGCTTCATCGGACAGGTTCCGAAGGAAAAGGATGCGCCCGGAGTAGCCCGGGCGCATCGGTCGTCTCTTACAGATCCATCAGCAGGCGACGGGGATCTTCCAGCGCTTCCTTGACGCGCACCAGGAAGGTCACGGCGCCCTTGCCGTCGACGATGCGGTGGTCGTAGCTGAGCGCCAGGTACATCATCGGGCGGATCTTGATCTCGCCGTTGACGACCATCGGACGGTCCTGGATCTTGTGCATGCCGAGGATGCCCGACTGCGGGGGGTTCAGGATCGGCGAGGACATCAGCGAGCCGTAGACACCGCCGTTGGAGATGGTGAAGGTGCCGCCCTGCATTTCCGCCATGCTGAGCTTGCCGTCACGGGCGCGCTTGCCCTTCTCGGCGATCGCCTTTTCGATCTCGGCGAAGGACATGCTGTCGACGTCACGGATGACCGGAACCACCAGGCCCTGGGGCGTGCCGGCGGCGATGCCCATGTGAACGTAGTTCTTGTAGACCACGTCGGTGCCGTCGATCTCGGCGTTGACGTCCGGCACTTCCTTCAGGGCGTGGACGCAGGCCTTGGTGAAGAAGGACATGAAGCCCAGGCGGGCGCCGTGCTTCTTCTCGAACTCGTCCTTGTACTGCTTCCGCAGCGCCATGACCTCGGTCATGTCCACCTCGTTGTAGGTGGTCAGCATGGCCGCGGTGTTCTGGCTGTCCTTCAGGCGCTTGGCGATGGTCTGGCGCAGGCGCGTCATCTTCACGCGTTCCTCGCGGGCGGCGTCATCGGCCGGGCTGGGGGCGCGCGGCGCGGCGGCCGGAGCCGAGGGGGCCGATTTGGTGGCCGACAGGGCCTTGGCCACGTCGTCCTTCATGATGCGGCCATCCTTGCCGGTGCCGGTGACCTGGTCGGCGGAGAGGCCGGCCTCTGCCATGGCCTTCTTGGCCGAGGGTGCATCCTCGACGTCCTTGCCACCCGAGGACGCGGGGGCGGAGGCGGCGGGCGCCTCTTCGGACTTGGCGGGCTTGGCAGCGCCCCCTTTGCCGGAGGTCATCTCGGCCAGCTGGCCGCCGGCCTCGACGGTTTCGCCTTCCTTCGCCAGGATCTTGGTCAGGGTGCCGGCGGCCGGCGCGGGCACCTCGACGGAGACCTTGTCGGTTTCCAGCTCGCAGAGCATCTCGTCGGCCTCGAAGCTGTCGCCTTCCTTCTTGAACCAGGTGGCCACGGTGGCTTCGGAGACGGATTCGCCCAGGGTGGGGACCATGACGGGCATGGTCTCGCCGCCAGCATCGGTCGCCTCGGGTTCCTCGGCGGGGGCCTCGGTCTTGCGGGGGGCGGGCTCTTCCGGACCGGCATTGCCGGATTCGGAGATCATGCCCAGCAGGGCGTCGACGCCCACGGTTTCCCCTTCGTTGGCCACGATGTCGGCCAGCACGCCAGCGGCGGGTGCGGGCACTTCGACGGTCACCTTGTCGGTTTCCAGTTCACACAGCATCTCGTCGACGGCCACGCTGTCGCCGGGTTTCTTGAACCAGGTGGCGACGGTGGCTTCGGTAACGGATTCGCCCAGGGTGGGGACGCGGATCTCGGTGCTCATGTCCTTACTTTCCTTCGATGGTCAGCGCTTCGTCGACGATCGACTCCTGCTGAGCTTTATGCTGTTTCGCCAGGCCCGTTGCGGGCGAAGCGGAGGCGAGACGGCCCACGTAGCGCGGGCGCTGATGGGTGGCGCCGATGCGGTTCAGACACCATTCGATGTTGGGCTCGATGAAGGACCAGGCGCCCTGGTTCTTGGGCTCTTCCTGGCACCAGATCATCTCGGCGCCCTTGAAGCGTTCCAGCTCCTTCACCAGCGAGATCGCGGGGAAGGGATAGAACTGTTCGATCCGCATCAGGTAGATGTCGTCGATGCCGCGGGCATCGCGCTCTTCCAGCAGGTCGTAGTAGACCTTGCCCGAGCACATCACGACGCGCTTGATCTTGTCGTCCGCGGCCAGCTTGGTGTCGGAATGGCCGCGTTCGGCGTCATCCCACAGCACACGGTGGAAGCTGGAGCCGGTGGTGAAATCCTCGGCCTTGCTGACGGCCAGCTTGTGGCGCAGCAGCGACTTCGGCGTCATCAGCACCAGCGGCTTGCGGAAGGAACGGTGCAGCTGACGGCGCAGGATGTGGAAGTAGTTGGCCGGCGTGGAGCAGTTGGCCACGATCCAGTTGTCGCCCCCGCACATCTGCAGGAAGCGTTCCAGGCGGGCGGAGGAGTGTTCCGGGCCCTGACCTTCGTAGCCATGGGGCAGCAGCATTACCAGGCCGGACATCCGCAGCCATTTGGATTCGCCCGAGCTGATGAACTGGTCGAACATGATCTGCGCGCCGTTGGCGAAGTCGCCGAACTGGGCTTCCCACATCACCAGGGCGTTCGGCTCGGCCAACGAGTAGCCGTACTCAAAACCCAGCACCGCGTATTCCGACAGCATCGAGTCGATGACCTCGTAACGGGCCTGACCGGGTTTGATGTTGTTCAGCGGGTAGTAGCGTTCCTCGGTCTCCTGGTTGATCAGGGCCGAGTGCCGCTGCGAGAAGGTGCCGCGGGTACTGTCCTGGCCCGCCAGTCGGACCGGGTAGCCTTCCGTCAGCAGCGAGCCGAAGGCCAGAGCCTCGCCGGTGGCCCAGTCGAAGCCTTCGCCGGTCTCGAACATCTTGGCCTTGGTTTCCAGCAGGCGACCGACGGTGCGGTGCAGCGGATAGCCCTCGGGCGCGGTGGTCAGCGACTTGCCGACCTCGGCCATCAGATCTTCGCTGATCGCGGTCTCGCCGCGCTGGTAATCCTCTTTCTCGCGCTCCAGGCCCGACCACTTGCCGTCCAGCCAGTCGGCCTTGTTCGGCTTGTATTCCTTGCCGGCCTCGAACTCCTCGTTCAGATGGGCCTGGAAGGCGGCCTTCATGTCCTCGATCTCGCCCTCGGGGATCAGGCCATCCTTGACCAGGCGATCCGTGTAGAGCGAGAGGGTCGTTTTGTGACCCTTGATGTTCTTGTACATGATCGGGTTGGTGAACATCGGCTCGTCGCCTTCGTTGTGACCAAACCGGCGGTAGCAGAAGATGTCGATCACGACGTCCTTGTGGAACTTCTGGCGATACTCGGTGGCCACCTTGGCGGCGTGGACCACGGCCTCGGGGTCATCCCCGTTGACGTGGAAGATCGGCGCCTCGACCATCAGGGCGATGTCGGTGGGGTAGGGGGAGCTGCGCGAGAAGTGCGGCGCGGTGGTGAAACCGATCTGGTTGTTCACCACGATGTGGATCGTGCCACCGGTGCGGTGACCGACCAGGCCCGACAGGCCGAAGCATTCCGCCACGACGCCCTGGCCCGCGAAGGCGGCATCGCCGTGCAGCAGCACGGGGATGGTGGAGGTGCGTTCGGCATCGTTCAGCTGCGCCTGCTTGGCGCGTGCCTTGCCCAGCACCACCGGGTTCACGGCTTCCAGGTGCGAGGGGTTGGCGGTCAGTGACAGGTGCACGGTGTTGCCGTCGAACTCTCGGTCCGAGGAGGCGCCGAGGTGATATTTCACGTCGCCGGAGCCGTCGACATCCTCGGGTTTGAAGGAGCCGCCCTGGAATTCGTTGAAGATGGCGCGGTAGGGCTTGGACATCACGTTGGCCAGCACCGAAAGGCGGCCGCGGTGCGGCATGCCGATCACAACTTCCTTGGCGCCCAGGTTGCCGCCGCGCTTGATGATCTGTTCCATCGCGGGGATCAGCGCCTCGCCACCGTCGAGACCGAACCGCTTGGTGCCCATGTATTTCACATGCAGGAACTTCTCGAAGCCCTCGGCCTCGACCAGCTTGTTCAGGATGGCGCGGCGGCCCTCACGGGTGAACTTGATCTCCTTGCCGAAGCCCTCGATCCGTTCCTTCAGCCAGGCGGATTGTTCCGGGTCGGAGATGTGCATGTACTGCAGCGCGAAGGTGCCGCAGTAGGTGCGCTTCACGATGTCCAGAATCTGGCGCATCGAGGCGATCTGCAGGCCCAGGACGTTGTCGATGAAGATCGGGCGATCCATGTCGGCGTCGGTGAAGCCGTAGGATTTCGGGTCCAGTTCGGGGTGCTCGACCGGGTCCTTCATGCCCAGCGGGTCCAGGTCGGCGGCCAGGTGGCCACGGATCCGGTAGGCGCGGATCAGCATGATGGCGCGGATGCTGTCCAGAACGGCCCGCTTCACGGCATCGTCGGAAACCTCGACGCCCTTCTCGGCGGCCTTTTCCTGGATCTTCTTGCCGGCGTCCTTGCTTTCCGCCGGGGCGGGCCACATGCCGTCCAGCGCCGCGGTCAGGTCGTCGTTCGGCGTCGGCGGCCAGTCCTTGCGCGACCAGGAGGGGCCTTCGGCCTCTTTCGTGGCATCGCTGCCGCTGTCGCCCAGGGTGGCGAAGAACTCGGCCCAGGCGTCATCGACCGCGGAGGGGTCATTGGCCCAGCGGGCGTACAGCTGTTCGAGGTAGGCGGCGTTGTGCCCCTGCATGAAGCTTGAGGCGTGGAAAAGGTCGTTGGGGCTCTGGTCGTTCATCATGTCACCTGCGGGACGAAACGGAGGGTCATCTGGTGGCGGGCGGGGGCCTGGGGTGGGGCCCCGGGCGGGGCGGCGGAAGGCGGGCTGTGGCAGTCGAGCGGTCTCATGCGGCACCTCGCGGCGCGGGGGCCGGGCCCCAGCGGTTCTCCTGCGGGTCGCTGGGCCGGGTCAGCCACCAGATCACGATCAGGGGCGACAGCACGCAGACGATCAGGGCGATCACCAGGACGATCCCGGCCAGCCCTTCCAGCTGCCCGGCGCCGATGCCGGCACCGAAGGGGTCGGCGAAGTTGAAGGCGCCGATGAAGCCCGCGTAGGTGATCGTGCCGATGATGGCGATGAAAGGGTAGAGCAGGAAGATCCCGCTGCGGCCGGTGTCATGCATCCGGCGCCAGCCGGCGGCGAGCCAGGGCAGCAGCATGGCCAGGCTGAACAGCGAGGACAGGGGGCCATCGGACGAGGCGCTGACGCTGCCCGGCCCCGTGGTGATCTCGGCGGTGCCGAACAGGATGCCGTCGACGATCCCCAGGAGGATCGACGCGATCACATTGAACAGGACGAACCACCAGTATTCCGGGCGGGACGCCCGGCCCGAGAAGGTCACGTATTTGCGCAGGCAGGTGCGGACGGCCTCGGTGAAGCTCATGACAGGAACTCCCGGGGCAGGCACGGATCCGGTTCTGCTTGGTCTCGTGACATTGGTTTTCTCGTTTCCCCCGTACCACATGGGGGTTCAGCATCGGGTGGCAAGGGCCGCATCACGCAAACGCGATGCGGCCCACGCCTTTATCTGGCGTGACGCAGGCTATGCCCGCAGTCGGGCATCAGCCCTTGATGGCCTTCAGCACGGCCTCACCGAGACCGGCAGGGCTGTCCGCGACGACGATACCGGCCGACTTCATGGCTTCGATCTTGTCTTCGGCACCGCCCTTGCCACCGGCGACGATGGCGCCCGCGTGGCCCATGCGGCGGCCCGGAGGCGCGGTACGGCCAGCGATGAAACCGGCGGTCGGCTTCCAGCGGCCCTTCTTCTTCTCGTCGGCCAGGAACTGTGCGGCTTCCTCTTCGGCCGAGCCACCGATCTCGCCGATCATGATGATCGACTCGGTTTCCGGGTCCTTGAGGAACATTTCCAGCACTTCCAGGTGCTCGGTGCCCTTGATCGGGTCACCGCCGATGCCGACGGCCGAGGACTGGCCCAGGCCCGCGTCGGTGGTCTGCTTGACCGCCTCGTAGGTCAGGGTGCCCGAACGGGACACGACGCCGACCGAGCCACGCTTGTGGATATGGCCGGGCATGATGCCGATCTTGCAGGCGCCGGGGGTGATGACACCCGGGCAGTTCGGGCCGATCAGGCGCGAGTTGGAGTTCTTCAGCGCGGCCTTCACCTTCATCATGTCGAGGACGGGGATGCCCTCGGTGATGCAGACGATCAGCGGGATTTCCGCGTCGATGGCTTCCAGGATCGAGTCGGCCGCGAAGGGCGGCGGAACGTAGATCACGGAGGCATTGGCGCCGGTCTTCTCGACCGCCTCGGCCACGCCGTCGAAGACGGGCAGGTCGAGGTGCGTGGTGCCGCCCTTGCCGGGGGTCACGCCGCCGACCATCTTGGTGCCGTAGGCGATCGCCTGTTCGGAGTGGAAGGTACCCTGCGAGCCGGTGAAGCCCTGGCAGATGACCTTGGTGTTTTCGTCAACGAGAACTGCCATTGTCTTAGCCCTTCACTGCTTTCACGATTTTCTCGGCGCCGTCGGACAGGTTGTCTGCCGCGATGACGTTCAGGCCGGAGGATGCGATGATCTCCTTGCCCTGGTCGACGTTGGTGCCTTCCAGACGGACGACCAGCGGCACTTCCAGGCCGACTTCCTTCACGGCCGCGATCACGCCCTCGGCGATGACGTCGCAGCGCATGATGCCGCCGAAGATGTTGACCAGGATGCCCTTCACGTTCTTGTCGGACGTGATGATCTTGAAGGCCTCGGTCACCTTCTCCTTGGTGGCGCCGCCGCCGACGTCGAGGAAGTTGGCGGGTTCCGCACCGTAGAGCTTGATGATGTCCATCGTCGCCATGGCCAGGCCTGCGCCGTTCACCATGCAGCCGATCTCACCGTCCAGCGCGATGTAGTTCAGGTCGTACTTGGAGGCCGCCAGTTCCTTGGCGTCTTCCTCGGTCTCGTCGCGCAGGGCGGCGATGTCGGCGTGGCGGTAGACCGCGTTGCCGTCGAAGCCGACCTTGGCGTCGAGGACCTTCAGGTTGCCGTCGGGCATGACGATCAGCGGGTTGATCTCCAGCTGTTCCATGTCCTTGTCCATGAAGGCACGGTAAAGGTCGCCGATCAGCTTCACGCACTGCTTCATCGCGGCGCCCTTCAGCCCGAGGGCGAAGGCGACCTTGCGGCCGTGGAACGGCGCATAGCCGGTGGCCGGGTCGATGGAGAAGCTGAGGATCTTCTCGGGGGTCGATGCCGCCACTTCCTCGATGTCCATGCCGCCCTCGGTGGAGCAGACCACGGAGACGGAGGAGGTCACGCGGTCGACCAGCAGGGCCAGGTACAGCTCACGCTCGATGTCGGAGCCGGCTTCGATGTAGATGCGGTTGACCTGCTTGCCGGCGGGGCCGGTCTGGTGCGTCACCAGGGTCTTGCCCAGCATCTTCTTGGCTTCGGCTTCGGCCTCTTCGACCGATTTCGCCAGGCGCACACCGCCCTTTTCGCCGGCGCTCTCTTCCACGAAATGGCCCTTGCCGCGACCGCCTGCGTGGATCTGTGCCTTCACGACCCACAGCGGGCCGTCCAGTTCGCCGGCGGCGGTCTTGGCTTCGTCAGCCTTCAGAACCGCGCGACCTTCCGAAACCGGGGCGCCATATTCGCGAAGGATCGCCTTCGCCTGATATTCATGGATATTCATGAACTCCGTCCCTCGTTTGCTACGATTGCCATCGGTAGTGGCACAGTCTTACCCGCCGATGAACCTATTTTTGCAGGGGTGGGAGAAATTCTGCCTATTTTCTTGAGTTTGTGATCACGCGCGGAAAAGCTGTGATCACAACGCCCGGCAGAGGGGGCGAAAGCGCTGCTCGCCGCGCCCTTCTTGGGGAATCGCGGGGCGTCGAGATCGGCGGTTTACCTGTTGAACCTAGCGTCAAAACACCGGTTCGCGCAAATGAGGAGAGCTTTTGCCAAACATCACGCCGCCCGCGCGGGTGCGCGGCTTTAGGCCAAGGCGAAAAAGAAAACGGGCCGCGTAGATGCGCGGCCCGTTTCCGAAACTGTGGTTGGTGGTTGGCGTGGCCGGGTCAGGCCAGCGAGCTGTCGATGCCCTTGCAGGCCTCCACGAGACCCTTCACGGCGTCCACGGACTTGTCGAACATCTCCTGCTCTTCCTTGTTGAGCTTGATGTTGACGATCCGCTCGATGCCGCCGGCGCCGATGACGGTGGGCACGCCCACGTACATGTCCTTCAGGCCGAACTCGCCGCTGCAGGCGGCGGCGCAGGGCAGGACGCGCTTCTGGTCCTTGAGGTAGGCCTCGGCCATCTCGATGGCGGAGGTGGCGGGCGCGTAGAAGGCCGAGCCGGTCTTCAGCAGGCCGACGATCTCGGCGCCACCGTCACGGGTGCGCTGCACGATGGCGTCCAGCTTCTCCTGGGTGGTCCAGCCCATGTCGACCAGGTCGGGCAGCGGGATGCCGGCGACGGTCGAGTAGCGCACGCAGGGCACCATGGTGTCGCCGTGGCCGCCCAGCACGAAGGCGGTGACGTCCTTCATGGACACGTCGAATTCCACAGACAGGAAGTGGCGGAAGCGGGCGCTGTCCAGAACGCCGGCCATGCCGCAGACCTTGTTCGCGGGCAGGCCCGAGAACTTCTGCAGGGCCCAGACCATCGCGTCCAGCGGGTTGGTGATGCAGATGACGAAGGCATCGGGGGCGTTTTCCTTGATGCCTTCACCCACGGCCTTCATGACCTTCAGGTTGATGCCCAGCAGGTCGTCGCGGCTCATGCCCGGCTTGCGCGGCACGCCGGCGGTCACGATGCAGACGTCGGCGCCTGCGATGTCCGCATAGGACTGGGTGCCCTTCAGCTTGGCGTCAAAGCCTTCCGAGGGGCCGGATTCGGCGATGTCGAGCGCCTTGCCCTCGGGGGTGCCTTCCGCGATGTCGAAAAGGACAACGTCACCCAGTTCTTTCAGGGCTGCGAGGTGAGCAAGCGTGCCACCGATCTGCCCTGCGCCGATGAGGGCAATCTTGGGTCTGGCCATTGTTTCTGTCTCCGGTCCGGTTGAAACGTCGGGGATGGCGTAGGCTCTTTGCTGTCAGGACGCAAGGGTGCAGGGGCGCGTGACGCGGGTGCCGCTGGTCAAGGAATGGTGAAAAATGACTTGATTTCAAGGCTCTCCCGGCGCGGACGGGGGCACCTGTTCAGCCTGTCAGCGCGCGGCCTGCCGCCTCTGCGGGCATGTTAGCGGTCGCAGGCTGCAAGCCATGTCGGGCCGGGGAGGGCGCGCGGCGCGATTCTTTCCGGGCATGACACAGGCCGGGGCCCACGTTCCGGGTCAGACCTTGCGAGCAGGCCCGTTTCGTCTGCTGCCCGGTCCGGTCATGAGCCGGTTAGGCGTCCTGGTCATCGACTGGCAGAGCTTCGTTCAGACGCTCAAAGGCCTGGCCGCTGGCGATCAGGCAGGTGATCCCCTGAGGTGAGGTGGCGGTGATCGTCCAGGTGCCGCTGTCGTCGGAGGCGAAAACCTCGATCACCGCGTTGTTGGCGCTCAGGCCGATCGACTTGCGGGTCTCGCCATAGCCCTCGGCCAGCCGGTCCACCACGACGTCACGCGGCGCGCAGGCGCGGGTGCTACTGGTGGCGGTCTGGGCCGCGACAGCGGCGGGGGAGAGCATCGGCAACAGGCACAGCAGCGCGACAAGGCCGTGCAGGGGAGGGCGCTTGCGGGGCCGGCGCCCAGGTTCGCGGCGGAGACAGGTCGGGGAATGACGCATTCTGACCCTTTCAAGCTGGAGCCGGTCCCGGGCGGGGGCCGGCAGGTCGCGGGCAGGTGGCACGCGGGCGGCCTGGCCCCCGGCGTCTCTATCCTGTCGGCGCGGTCCCGTTCCGGCCCGTGACGCGTTCAGCCTGCGGGAGAAGATCCTGAAATCTGGTTAACAGCGCGGCCGAAGGCGCTATCTTGGTCACGAGATCCTCGCCCGTGGCGTCCCGATGCGGCGTTGCGGCGAAAATTGCCCCCAGGGTGCGGTTTGGGCTTGAAGCAATCGGTCCCTTTGTGTCACCTCTGCGCAAGAAAATTACTCAGCTGAGGTTGTCCCCATGGAAACCACCCTGCGCCCCTACCGCTCCCTTCTCTATATCCCCGGCTCAAAAGACCGCGCGCTGGAGAAGGCGCGCAGCCTTCCGGTCGATGCGATCCTGTTCGATCTGGAAGATGCCGTGATGCCCGAGGCCAAGGTGGGCGCGCGTGACACGCTCACCGCCGCGCTGGCCGAAGGGGGCTTTGGCCCGCGGGCCAAGATCGTGCGGGTCAACGGGCTGGACACCGAATGGGGGCGCGGGGACGTGGCCGCGCTGGAGGGCGCCGACATCGACGCGATCCTGCTGCCCAAGGTCATTTCCGCTGCCGATATCGACGCGCTGGCCGCGCTCTGCGACGTGCCGATCTGGGCGATGATGGAAACCCCGCTGGCCATCTTCAACGCGCTGGAGATCGCTGCGCACCCCCGTGTGCAGGGCTTCGTCGCCGGCACCAACGATCTGGCGAAGGAGCTGAACTGCCGCACGCGGCCGGACCGGTTGCCGATGCAGATGGCGCTGCAGACCATTCTGATGGCCGCCCGGGCCCATGACGTGATCGCCGCCGACGGGGTTTACAACCAGTTCAAGGATGAGGCCGGATTGGAAGCCGAGTGCGAGCAGGGCCGCGATCTGGGCTTCGACGGCAAGACGCTGATTCATCCCGCCCAGCTGGAGGTCGCCAACCGCGTCTTCGCCCCGTCGGAGGCCGAGGTCGAGCTGGCCCGGCGGCAGATCGCCGCCTACGAGGAGGTGCTGGAGACCGGGCAGGGAGTTGCCGTGGTCGACGGCAAGATCGTCGAGAACCTGCATGTGGAGACCGCGCGCAAGACGCTGGCCAAGGCAGAGGCGATCGCACAGCCGGCGCTTGCATAGCAGCCATTGCGCCGGCGGGCCGGGCAGACCAGTGTGGGCGTCGAACGCACTACCAAGAGGCACCTTTCATGGCACTCATCCTGCTCGGCCTGATCCTGTGGACCTGGCCCCACGTAATGAAGGAATATACCCCCGGTCTGCGTGCCGGGATGTCCGAGGGCACCGCCAAGGGGGGGATCGCGGTCGCCGCTGTCCTTGCCATCGTCCTGATGGTGCTGGGGTATCGCTCGGCCGAATTCGTCCATGTCTACGCGCCACCGGCCTGGGGGCAGCACCTGAACAACCTGCTGATGCTCTTTTCCGTCGCGCTCTTCGGCGCGGCCAAGGGCACCAGCCACCTGCGCGCCTGGGTGCGGCACCCGATGTTCGCGGGCACCATCCTGTGGGGCCTGTCGCACCTGCTGGTGCGCGGCGACGCGGCTTCGATTCTGCTGTTCGGGGGCATGATCCTGTGGGCCGTGGCCGGTTGGGTCGTGACCAACCGCCGTCAACCCGCGCCTGCGCCCATCGTGCCCTCGGTGAAGAAGGACGTGATCCTGATCGTCGTGACCCTGGTGGTCTACGCCGTCATCGTCCTGATCCACGGCCTCGTCGGCCCCAGCCCCCTGCCCATGTGAGGACGCCATGAAGCTCTATCGTTTCCTGTCCGAAGACGACACCTCCGCCTTCTGCCACAAGGTTACCGCCGCGCTGAATGCCGGCTGGGCGCTGCATGGCGATCCGACCTACGCCTATGATGCCGCCAACGGCACCATGCGCTGCGGCCAGGCGGTAGTGAAGGAGGTCGACGGTACCTATTCCCCCGACATAAAGCTTGGAGCCTACTGAGATGAAGACCAACCCGGGCCGTTTCTTCGAGGATTACACCCTGGGGGAGGTGATCCCCCATGCGGTGCCGCGCACCGTCACGGCGGGGGAGCGCGCGCTGTATCACGCGCTCTACCCGGCGCGCGGGGCGCTCTATTCCTCGGACGAATTCGCCCGGGCCTGCGGGCTGCCGGGATCGCCCATCGATGACCTGGCGGCCTTCCACCTGGTCTTCGGCAAGACGGTGCCGGACATCTCGCTGAACGCTGTGGCCAACCTAGGCTATGCGGAGGGCCGTTGGCTGGCGCCGGTCTGGCCCGGAGACACGCTGACCGCGCGCTCCACCGTGATCGGGCTGAAGCAGAACTCGAACGGCAAGACCGGCGTGGTCTGGGTGCGCACCGAGGGGCTGAACCAGTACGGTGCGATCATTCTCAGCTATGTCCGCTGGGTGATGGTGCGCAAGGGCAACCCGGAGGCGCCGGCCCCTGAAACCGTCGTGCCGGAGCTGTCCGACGCGGTGGCCGCCGGTGATCTGGCGGTGCCCGAAGGACTGGATTTCACCGGCTACGATTTCGCCCAGGCGGGCGAGCCGCATGCCTGGGGCGACTACGACGTGGGCGAGCGGATCGACCACGTGGACGGCTCGACCGTGGAGGAGGCCGAGCACATGCTGGCCACCCGTCTGTGGCAGAACACGGCCAAGGTCCACTTCGACGCCACCTTCCGCCCCGATGGCCAGCGCCTGATCTATGGCGGTCACGTGATTTCCATGGCACGGGCCTTGTCCTTCAACGGCTTGGCCAATGCCCAGATGATCGTGGCGCTGAACGGCGGCGCCCATGCGAATCCCTGTTTCTCGGGCACGACGATCAAGGCCTGGTCCGAGGTGCTGGATCGTGCCGAGACCAGTGCACCGGGCGTGGGCGCCCTGCGTCTGCGATTGGTTGCGACCTCGGGTGGGGAGCCATTCACCCTGCGGGGCGAGGATGGGAAATACCTGTCGCACGTCCTTCTCGACCTCGATTACTGGGCGTTGGTGCCGCGTTGATCTGTCGGCGCGGGGTGTCGCCCCGAAGGGCGCGACGGCCTTCGGCGAGAGTATTTCGGTCTATCGGATGGGGCAGGGCGTTGCCATCTGTGGCCTGCAGGCGCGCGCCCGTCTCAGCCGCAACAGGGACGGGGTCCGGGGGGCGTCGCCCACATTATCCGTCAGCCATAAATACTCCGGCGGGCCGGACCGTCCGGGGCAAAACGCCGGGCCAGGGGCGCAGAATCAAGTCGTAAAACCTAGCAAATCAGTCAGAATTTTGCGTCGCTCATTACGTGATCACAGCGTCATTTTCCGTGATCACAAGTTGAAAAAGATATGGTTGCTTTCGTCAAATTCTCGGGACCGGACGCCCCGGAGAGGATGACAAGCGCATGCGATCTGCGTAAACCAGAGACCAAGGGAAATCCGGAAAGGACATGCCATGGCCGATGTGAACCGGGGCAACCGCCCGCTCTCTCCATTCATGCTCGGGAAGCACTACAGGTTCCAGCTCAACTCCGTCACCTCGATCCTGACGCGGATCACCGGCAACGCGATGGTCGTTTCCGCGCTGCTGGTCGCCTGGTGGCTTCTGGCGGCCTCCTCCGGCCCCGACTACTTCGCGACCGCAGACTACGTGCTGACCTCCTTCATTGGTGACATCATCATGACGCTGTCGGTCCTGGGCCTGTGGTATCACACCCTGGCAGGCTGCCGTCACCTGCTGTGGGACAACGGCTACTGCCTGGATGTCGAAACCTCCGACAAGCTCGGCTGGGGCATCATCGGCGGCTCCGTCGTCCTGACCCTGCTGACCATCATCATCGTCTGAGAGGAGAGCCAGCCATGCGTTATCTCACCGACCGCAAGCGCGCCGTGGGCATGGGTGCCTCCAAGACCGGCACCGAGCACCACTGGTTCATGCAGGTGACGTCCTTCGCCCTGCTGCCGCTCGTCATCCTGTTCGTCTTCACCTTCGGCTGTGCCCTGGGCGGATCCTACGAAGAGGTTGTCGCCTACTATTCCCGTCCCTTCCCGGCCATCGTCGCCCTGCTGACCCTCTGGGTCGGCATGATGCACTTCAAGTCCGGCGCCCAGATGGCGATCGAAGACTACGTCCACGGCATGAAGGGCCGTCTGACCATCATCGCGGTGACCTGCCTGGCCTATGCCATCGCGGCCACCGGCACCTATGCCCTGATCAAGCTCGCACTCTCCGCTTCCGGCGTGATGATCGAGATCGACGTCTAAGACCCGAGGTTTCCAATGGCTGCTTACGAATACGAAACGCACGAATATGACGTGGTCGTGGTCGGCGCCGGTGGCGCGGGTCTGCGCGCCACCCTCGGCATGGCCGAACAGGGGCTGAAAACGGCCTGCGTGACCAAGGTCTTCCCGACCCGCTCGCACACCGTGGCGGCACAGGGCGGCATCGCCGCCTCGCTGTCGAATATGGGCCCGGACAACTGGCAGTGGCACATGTACGACACCGTCAAGGGCTCCGACTGGCTGGGCGACACCGACGCCATGGAATACCTGGCGCGGTCCGCCCCCAAGGCCGTCTATGAGCTGGAGCACTACGGCGTGCCCTTCTCGCGCACCGAGGAAGGCAAGATCTACCAGCGTCCCTTCGGCGGTCACACCACCGAGTTCGGCGAGGGCCCCGCCGTGCAGCGGACCTGTGCCGCCGCCGACCGGACCGGCCACGCGATCCTGCACACGCTCTACGGCCAATCGTTGAAGAACAACGCAGAGTTCTACATCGAGTATTTCGCCATCGACCTCATCATGAGCGACGACGGCGTCTGCACCGGTGTCGTCTGCTGGAAGCTCGATGACGGCACCATGCACGTCTTCAACGCCAAGATGGTTGTGCTGGCCACCGGCGGCTACGGTCGTGCCTACTTCTCCGCCACCTCTGCCCACACCTGCACCGGCGACGGCGGCGGCATGGTGGCGCGCGCAGGCCTCGCGCTGCAGGACATGGAGTTCGTGCAGTTCCACCCGACCGGCATCTACGGCTCGGGCTGCCTGATTACCGAGGGCGCGCGCGGCGAAGGCGGCTACCTGACCAACGCCGAAGGCGAACGGTTCATGGAGCGATACGCGCCCCAGTACAAGGACCTGGCGCCGCGCGACTACGTCTCGCGCTCCATGACCATGGAGATCCGCGAAGGCCGCGGTGTGGGGGAACATGGTGACCACATTCACCTGAACCTGTCGCACCTGCCCGCAGAGGCCCTGGCAGAACGCCTGCCGGGCATCTCCGAGTCGGCCAAGATCTTCGCCGGCGTGGACGTGACCAAGGAACCGATCCCGGTTCTGCCGACGGTGCACTACAACATGGGCGGCATTCCTACCAACTACCACGGTGAGGTGCTGAACCCGACCGCCGACAACCCGACCGCCGTCGTGCCCGGCCTGATGGCCGTGGGCGAAGCGGGCTGTGCGAGCGTCCACGGCGCCAACCGCCTCGGTTCCAACTCGCTGATCGACCTGGTGGTCTTCGGTCGTGCCGCCGCCCTGCGCGCCGGTGAGGTGGTGGACCGCGAATCCGCGATTCCCGCGACCAACAAGGCATCGGTCGATAAGGCCTTTGACCGCTTCGACTTCTACCGCAACGCCAAGGGCGGTGTGCCGACCGCGGAACTGCGGCTGGAAATGCAGCGCACCATGCAGTCCGACGCGGCCGTCTTCCGGGCCTCCGACACGCTGAAGGACGGGGTCGAGAAGATGACCGAGATCGCCGGCAAGCTGCCCGATGTCCATGTCACCGACCGTTCGCTCGTCTGGAACTCGGACCTGATGGAAACGCTGGAGCTGACCAACCTGATGCCGAACGCTATGGCCACCATCGTCGGCGCCGAGGCTCGTCACGAATCCCGCGGCGCCCACGCTCACGAGGACTACGCGGAGCGTGATGACGAGAACTGGCGCGTCCACTCCATCACCCGCGTCGACGGCGCGAAGGTGGACCTGTCTTACCGTCCGATCATCGCCGACCCGCTGACGACCGAGGAAGAGGGCGGCATCTCGCTCAAGAAGATCGCGCCCAAGGCGCGGACGTTCTGATATGGTGGCCGGCCGGCAAGCGGCCCTGCGTTGTGTCCTTCGGGGACGCGACCGGGGCACGCCGCCGGCCGCTCGCTTTCCCTACGCGCCGGAGGCCCTCCGGCGGCGGCTTCGCCCGGACTACGTGACCCGATGACCCAGCACATGCAAAGCTCGACCGCTTCGACCGGCGCCCCCCGTGGCACCGGCGGTGGTTTGCTGCATCTGCACCTGCTGGACACTTCCGTGGCCAGCGACAACGTGGGCGACGAGATCATCACCCGCTATCTGCGCGCGCAGCTTGAGGCGACATTCCCCGACGCCTATTTCACCACCTCCGCATCGCATGACGGGCTGGGCCGATTCGGCCGTCGCCTGGTTAAAGCAGCGGATACTGTCTTTCTCCTGGGGACCAATGCGCTATATTCCCGGTGGCGGGCCCGCGGTGGCCTGATGCCGATGTCGCGCGCCGACGTGCGCGCGATGGACGGCAAGCTGGTGCTCTTCGGGGTCGGAGCCAACCGGGCATGGACGGGGCGGGCCGACCGACGCCAGGTCCGCCGGCTGTCGCGCCTGCTGTCTTCACGCTTCACCCATTCGGTGCGAGATGGATCTGCCATGAAGATCGTAGAGGCTGCTGGCCGCTGCGTCCTGAACGGTTCCTGTCCGACGATTTGGACCCTGCCACGCCAGCAGAGCTTCGCGCCCGCACGGCCCGAGCACGTCATTTTCTCGCTGACCGCCTACCGGGCCGATCGCGACGCCGATGCGCGCTTTCTCGATTGGCTGAAGACGCGTTACACGCGGTTCAGCTTCTGGCCCCAGCAGGTCGAGGATATCGCTTACTTCGACAGTTTCGCCAACCGACCCGACGCCACGCGGATCGCGCCGAACCTCGCGGCCTTCGACCGCGCCCTGGCCGATCCTGCGGCGCTGGACGTCGTGGGCTCGCGCCTGCACGGCGGGATCCACGGGCTGCACGCCGGGCGGCGCAGCGTGATCCTTGCGGTCGACAACCGGGCGCGCGAAATAGGTGCAGAGACCCAGATCCCCGTGCTGGACCGGGTCGAGGCGCCCGACCGGCTCGACGCGCTGCTCGATGCGCCGATCGAGATCGACCTGACCGCATCGCATGAGCTCGCGACGCGCTACCTCTCTCAGTTCGAGGAGCTGCGCGCCGCATGACTTCTTCTTTCCGCATCACCCAGCAGATCGCATGCCCGCTGGCATGCCGTGCCGCCATCGACACACAACCGGAGGCCTGAACATGGTTCAACTGACCCTTCCTAAGAATTCCCGTATGACCACGGGCAAGACCTGGCCCAAGCCGGAGGGCGCCACGAATGTCCGCAAGTTCAAGATCTACCGCTGGTCCCCCGAAGAAGGCGGCAACCCCCGTGTCGACACCTACTTCCTCGACATGGACAAATGCGGTCCGATGGTCCTGGACGCGCTCATCAAGATCAAGAACGAGATCGACCCGACCCTGACCTTCCGTCGGTCCTGCCGCGAAGGGATCTGCGGCTCCTGCGCGATGAACATCGACGGGGCCAACACCCTGGCCTGCATCTTCGGCCTGGACGAGGTGAAGGGCGACGTGACGATCTACCCGCTGCCGCACATGCCGGTGGTGAAGGACCTGATCCCGGATCTGACGCACTTCTACGCGCAGCACGCCTCGATCATGCCCTGGCTGGAAACCAAGACCAACCGCCCCGCCAAGGAATGGCGCCAGTCCATCGAGGATCGCAAGAAGCTCGACGGCCTCTATGAATGCGTGATGTGCGCCTCCTGCTCCACCTCCTGCCCCAGCTACTGGTGGAACGGCGATCGTTACCTCGGACCGGCCGCGCTGCTGCATGCCTACCGCTGGCTGATCGACAGCCGGGACGAGGCCACCGGCGAGCGTCTGGACCAGCTGGAAGACCCCTTCAAGCTGTACCGCTGCCACACCATCATGAACTGCGCCAAGACCTGCCCCAAGGGTCTGAACCCGGCGAAGGCCATTGCCTCGATCAAGCAGATGATGGTCGAACGCGCCGTCTGAGGTCGCCACAGACCGCAAGACATCGAAAGGCCCCGGTCCGAAAGGTCCGGGGCCTTTGCCGTTTCGGGGATGTCTCGGCCGGGGGGCAGGGCAGGGGCCTGCCGCGGGGCGCAGCCCACGAAAAACGCCGGCCCCCTTGCGGAGACCGGCGCGGAAGCGTCCCGCGGCCCGAGGGCCGCGAAAGCTGCCCTTACCAGGAGGTCAGGACGGTGCCGTTGTACTTCTCTTCGATGAAGGCCTTCACCTCATCCGAGTGGTAGGCGTCGACCAGCGGCTTGACCCAGGGCTCGTCCTCGTCGCCCTCGCGGACCACGATGATGTTCACGTAGGGGCTGTTTTCCTCGGTGGCGATGGCATCGGTCACCGGGTCGAGACCCGAGGCGATGGCGTAGTTGGTGTTGATCATCGCTGCATCGAGATCGGCCAGCGACCGCGGCAGCTGCGCGGCGTCAAGCTCCTGGATGCGGATGTCGCGCGGGTTGTCGGTGATGTCGAGCACGGTCGGCACGAGGCCCACGCCATCTGCCAGCGTGATCAGCCCCTTCTGCTGCAGAACCAGCAGGGCGCGGCCGCCGTTGGTGGGATCGTTCGGGATGCCGATGGTGGCACCGTCGGGGATCTCCTCGGGCGAGGCATAGTCCTCGGAATAGAGGCTCATCGGCGTGTTGATGGTGGTGGCCACCTCGACCAGCTCGAAGCCGCGGTCCTTCATCTGGTTTTCCAGATAGGGACGGTGCTGGAAGCTGTTGGCATTGATGTCGCCATCGGCCAACGCCTGGTTCGGCACAACGTAGTCCGAGAATTCGACCACGTCGATTTCGAGCCCCATTGGCTCGGCCACCTTGGCGACTTCTTCCATGATCTCGGCGTGCTCACCGGGCGAGACGCCGACGCTGATCTCCCAGTCCTGGGCCATGGCGGCCCCGGCGGTCAGTGCCAGAACGGAGGAAAGGGTCATCAGTTTCTTCATAGTGCTACTCCTTTTCAGAGACTTCAGGCGCCGCGGTTGCGCGGGGCCCGCTTGTCGACGCGCCGGGCGATCCATTCACCGATGGTCTGCACCAGCTGCACCAGGACAATCAGGATGACGACCACCATGGCCATGACGTCGGGCATGAACCGTTGATAGCCGTAGCGGATGCCGAGGTCGCCAAGCCCCTCGCCGCCGACGGCGCCGACCATGGCCGAGTAGCCGATCAGGCTCACCACGGCCAGCGTCAGGCCCAGCGTGATGCCCGGCAGCGCCTCGGGGATCAGGACCTTGCGGATGATCTGCATGGGCGTGGCGCCCATGGCACGCGCCGCCTCGATCAGGCCGCTGTCCACCTCGCGGATGGCGTTCTCGACCAGCCGCGCGATGAAGGGGATCGCCGCGATGGTCAGCGGCACGATGGCCGCCGTGGTGCCGATCGAGGTGCCGGCCACAAGCCGCGTGAAGGGGATGATCGCCACCACGAGAATGATGAAGGGGACCGAGCGTGTCGCGTTCACCACGACGCCCAGCACCTTGTTCACTGCAGGCGCCGACAGCAGCTCGCCCTTCTGCGAGCAGGCAAGGAAGACGCCGATGGGCAGGCCGCCCACGGCCCCCAGCAGTGTCGAGATCGCGACCATGTAGAGCGTCTGCCAGGTCGCCTCCATCAGCATGTTGATCAGGTTAGCTGACATAGCCGAGCACCTCCGTCCGCTGTTGGTTCTGTTGCAGGAAATTGCGCGCCTCGTCCGCCCGGTCGGCCTCGACCGAGATCAGCAGGTTGCCGAAGGGCCGCGCGTCGACCTCCTCGATGGCGCCGGCCAGGATGTTGACCTGCAGGCTAAGCTCCGTGCTCATCTTCGCCAGCAGCGGGTCGGTCGCGTTCTCGCCCACGAAGGTGATGCGCATCACCTCGCGCGCGGGGCCCGCGGGCCGCGTTTCGGTCAGCTCGCGCGCGATGAACTCCGGCAGGGTCACGCCGGTCACGCCCGACAGGAAGCTCTTGGTCGTGGGATGCTTGGGATCGGTGAAGATGTCGTAGGTCGATCCGTCCTCAACGATGTGACCGTCCTCGATCACCGCGACATGGCTCGCGATGTCGCGCACCACCGCCATCTCGTGCGTGATGAGCAGGATGGTCAGGCCGAGGTCGCGGTTGATGTCGCTCAGCAGTTCCAGGACCGTCTGGGTGGTCTCCGGATCCAGCGCCGAGGTGGCCTCGTCCGACAGCAGCACCTTGGGCTGCGTGGCCAGGGCGCGGGCGATGCCGACACGTTGTTTCTGTCCGCCCGACAGCTCCGCCGGGTAGCGCGCCGACAGCTCCTGCAGGCCGACGCGGGCCACCAGGTCGTCGACCCGCTTCTTGATCTCGCCCGAGGACATCCCGGAGATTTCCAGTGGCAGGGCCACGTTCTCGAACACGGTCCGCGAGGACAAGAGATTGAAATGCTGGAAGATCATGCCGACCTCGCGGCGGATATCGCGCAGGGCTTGCCCCTTGGCCTCGCCCACGTCGCGGCCGCCCACGAGGACCTTGCCCGAGGTCGGTTTCTCCAGCCCGTTGACCATGCGCAAGAGGGTGGATTTGCCTGCGCCCGACCGACCGATGATGCCGGTGATGGTTCCCGGTTCGACGCTCAGCGATATGCCTTCCAGCGCCGTGACCTGGCCGCCGCCCTTCTTCGGGAAGGACTTGCCGACCTCGTCGAATATGATGGCTGCTCCGGTAGAGCTTTCCGTCTTCATGCTGTTTCGGTTGCCTCCGGTTAGTGACCTGCAGGGGTAGACCCCAACAACCGCAAAGTCACAACCCCCCGCGCCTGAAGGGGACCGCAAACGTGCGAAAACTCCTTTGAATGCCGAAACAATTGGCTTTGACGTTGGGTCGCCCAAGGCAAGGTTGTCCGGGGGCGCACCACCGTGATGGAACGCCGATTGCGGCCTTCTGGCGATAATCCGGGGCCGCGACACCCGGTCTTAACCCGCCGGATGCCAGTGTCCGCCACGATTTGACGGATGCGGAGAAGCTGATGACCCGGTGGCGCCTGCCCCTGATCCTTTGCCTTGCCATGACATTACCAGGGCCACAGGCTCGGGCCTATTCCCTCATGCCCGAAGCCGAAGAGGCGCGGCCGCTGCTGGTGGCCGCCGCCCGTCCGATGCTGTCCCGGCCCGGGGCGACCCCCGCCGCCCCGGGGGCAGGGGCCCTTGCGGCAGCGCCGAAGGCCGTGCCCGCCGCCCCGGTGCCCAGCCTCTTCCGGGACCGTGAGGCCTCGTCGCTTTTCGCCCCCGTGCCGGATCGTGCACGGTTGTCGCCGCTGCGACCGCTGCCGCAGCGCCCGGGAACGGCCACGGCGCAGCTGTTGCACCTGATCGCCTCGGTGGAGGCGGATCCCTCGAAGGGCTACGATTCCGTGCAGTTCCAGGCCCGGATCAAACCGCCGAAGCCGCCCACGCAGATGACGCTGGACGAGATCCACGCCTGGATCCGCGCCACCCCGGGGCAGCAGCACGCCATCGGCCGCTATCAGATCGTGCCACAGACCCTGCGCGGGCTGCAGAAGCAGCTGGATCTGCCCGGGCACGCCCGGTTCGACGCGGCGCTGCAGGATCGGATGGCGGATGCCCTGCTGCAATTCGCGGGCTACGACCGCTTCCTGAAGGGGCAGCTGACTCGCACGGGGTTCATGAACAACCTGGCCCGCGTCTGGGCGGCGCTGCCGAATTCGTCGGGGCGGTCCCACTACCACGGGCTGGCGGGCAATCGGGCGGCCTTCAGCTGGGGGCATTTCTCCAACCGGATGAAGGCGATCTTCCCGCGCTGATGCTGCGCCGCGACGTCACCTTTGCACCCGCAGCATAGCGCCTCTTCCCGTTTGCCAGACCTGTCCGTGCCGGATCTGTGTCATAAGACCCCCAGGGAGGAGAGCCGAAGCAGATCAAGAGGCACTCCGATGACGACCACCGCTCCCACCCGCGAAGAGCTGATCCGCGCCCAGGCCGCGCTGGATGCCCTGAACGTGGCCTACGAATACTTCACCCCCGCCCCGCGCCTGGTCGTCTCGACCCCCGCCGAGGCGAAGGACTACGAGCCCTACACCGCCGCCGCCTGAGCCTTCGGGTATCGCGGTGATGTGACAGCGCGCGGCGTCTCCCTCGGGGCCGCGCGCTTGTCTTTTCCGGGCCGCGGGTTCAGATCTCCCCCCATGGTTCTTCTCATCCCCATCGGTTTCGCGATCTTCCTGATCTACATGTGGATCTGGGGTCCGTCGCCGACGAAATCCTGCCGCTGGCGCATGGATCGGTCCCGCGATCGCGACGGTCAGAGCTTCTACATCTGTCCCCTTTGCGGCGCCGAGCGGTTCACCGCCGATGGCAAGCCCCCCCGGATCTGCGCTCTGAAAGAGCCCTGATCGGCCTCATGCGGCGAAAAATCGGGCCTCGTCAGACTCTTGCAAATTTGCTCAAATTTACAGGGGGTTGCGAAGGGTTCGCGACGCCGAAAATTTTTCGGATCGCGGCTAAAAATACCTCTTGATCGAATCTTCGATTGGCCCGATATGCCCGGCCAAGACGCCAACGCACGCGCCTCTGTCGAAAGGGCAGCCTCTGGGTGACGGGTCATCGACCCTGGTCTCCTAGGCGAAACCTCTAGGGTTATGTAGCGACGGTAACGTCTCCCTTGGAACTGAGCGGTCATATATGGCCGGGTCTATTGGAGATGACCATGAACGCTTTCGTTGCCGATTTCTCGGCCCGCGCCTCCGTGCGCACTCAAAACCGTGTTGAAGCCTTCATCCGCCAGAACGATTTCGAGCGCCCCACGCTGGTGCTGGACATCGAGCGCGTGGACAGCCAGTACCGTGCCCTGGCCGAAGGCCTGGGTCGCGCCCGCATCCACTATGCCGTGAAGGCCAACCCGCAGCGCGAGATCATCGAGCGCCTGGTGAACCTCGGTTCCGGCTTCGACGCCGCATCGCGCGCCGAGATCGAGCTGTGCCTGAGCCTGGGCGCCCATCCCGACCACATCTCCTTCGGCAACACCGTGAAGAAGCCGCGCGACATCGCGTTTGCCTACCACGCCGGTGTCACCCTCTTCGCCGCCGATGCGCCCGAAGAGCTGGAGAAGATCGCCGAGCATGCGCCTGGCTCCGAGGTCTACATCCGCCTGATCGTCGATGCGTCGGAAGCCGACTGGCCGCTGTCGCGCAAGTTCGGCATCGCCCGCGAAGGCGCTGTTGCCCTGATGGACTATGCCGTCGAGCTGGGCCTGAAGCCCGTCGGCCTGTCCTTCCACGTCGGGTCTCAGACCAAGCGCGCCGAGATGTGGATCACCACGCTCGACCAGGTGGCCTCCGTCTGGAATGCGGCCATCGCCGCCGGCCATGAGCTGACCCTGCTGAACATCGGCGGCGGTTTCCCGGCCTATTACGGCGAAGAGATCCAGGGCCCGACCGCCTATGCGGCGCGCGTGATGGAACTGGTGACCGAACGTTTCGGCGACGTCCCCCACGTGATGGCAGAGCCGGGCCGCGGCCTGGTGGCCGAGGCCGGCGCCATCGCCGCCGAGGTGCTGCTGGTGTCGCGCAAGTCGGAAAACGACCTGCACCGCTGGGTCTACCTGGACATCGGCAAGTTCTCCGGCCTGGCCGAAACCATGGATGAGGCAATCCGCTACCAGTTCCTGACCGACCGCGACCACGAGGGCCACGGCCCCTGCATCCTGGCGGGCCCGTCCTGCGACTCGGCTGACGTGCTGTACGAAAAGCGCCCGGTCGATCTGCCGCTGGGTCTGCGCTCGGGCGACCGGTTCATCATCCGCAACTGCGGCGCCTATACCTCGACCTATGCCTCCATCGGCTTCAACGGCTTCCCGCCGCTGGACGTGGTTGTCCTGCAGGACTGATCCCTGCCAAATGTCATCTCCAGGGGAGGGGGTCGCCATCGGCGGCCCTCTTTCCGTTTGGGGGGCGGGGTGCGGCGCCTGTCGGATCCGTCGCGCCTCTTGCCCTCGGCGCGCGGCTGCGGTTCCTTGGCGCCAAAGGAGAGACCCATGACCCAGCCTGCCGACGCCGAAGACCGCCGCGCCATTCCGCCGGTGATCTGCTATCCCACCGCCACCTTGCCGCGCCCGGATCTGGCGCTCTATCGTGCCGCCCTGGACGGGGCGGAGGTCACCGAAACCCATGTGGCCGCTCCGCGCGAGGCGGCGAGTTTCACCGTGCCGGCGGGGCATTTCTTCCGCATCCGGTCGGTCGAGGGGCCGCAGGTCGGGGATCTGAACCTGTGGAACGCCAATGACATCTCGGAGCGCTTCTATTCCGGCAAGACCCGGGCGTTGCACGGCACTCATGTGACCACCGGCGAGCGTCTGTGGTCGTCCTTCCCCGGCTTCCGCCCCATGGCGACCATCGTGGAGGACAGCCTGGACTGGTACGGGATCGACGCCTACGGCAGCTCCGTCCATGACGTGATCGGCACCCGCTGCGATCCCTACACGCACAACCTGCTGTCCGGCGGGCAGTATCATCATTGCTGCCATTCCAACCTGACCCGGGCGCTGGCGCAGCACCTGGGCATGACGACGGCGGAGGCCGAGCCGCATGTGCATGACGTGCTGAACGTCTTCATGTGCACCGGGTTCACCCGCGACACCGGGCAGTATTTCATGAAGGCCAGCCCGGTGCGGCCCGGCGACCAGCTGACCTTCTTCAGCGAGATCGACCTGCTGGGGGCGCTGTCGGCCTGCCCGGGCGGCGATTGTTCGGCCGAGCACAGCTCGGACGCGGCGCGCTGCTATCCGCTGGAGATCGACATCCTGGCGCCGGCCGAGGGCGCGTTGCAGGGATGGGAAAGCCCGGCGCGGTCTGGATATGACGGCAGCCACGGCATGTGAGCGTCCGCTTTGGCCGGCCCCGGGGCAACCCCGGGGCCCGCGCGTTCAGCAGTAGCGTTCGATGGAGACCGTCTGGTGATCGCCGTAGCGGTCGCCCCAGGCCCAGCCGACGGGCAGGATCTCGGCGATCTCGGCCATCTCCTGCGGTCCCAGTTCGATCCGGTCGGCGTCCAGCCATTCGCGCAGGTGCGCAGCGGTGCGGGTGCCGGGGATCGGGATCACGTGATCGCCCTGCGCCATGACCCAGGCCAGCGCCGTGCCGGCCACGGTCCAGCCCCGGGCACGGCACCAGGCGCGGAACTCTGCCACCTTGCCGAGGTTCTGGGAGAAGTTCGGCTCGGTGAAGCGCGGGTTGCTCAGGCGGAAGTCGCCCTCGCGCATGTCTTCGCGCCGCACGGAGGCTTCGCCGAACATGCCCCGTGCCACGGGCGAGAAGGCGACGAAGCTGGTGCCCAGCTCCGCGCAGGTCTGGATCAGCCCCAGTTCCGGCAGGCGGGTCCAGAGGGAATATTCATTTTGCACCGCCGCCACCGGCAGCACCGCATGGGCGCGGCGCAGGGTGTAGGGCGCGATCTCCGACAGCCCGTAGCTGCGGATCAGCCCCTCGTCGATCAGGCGGCCCATGGTCTCGGCCACGTTCTCGATCGGGGTCTCCTGGTTGTGACGGTGGGCATAGAACAGATCGACGCTGTCCAGGCCGAGGCGGTCCAGCGACTGTTCCAGCTCGGCCCTCAGGTAGTCGTAGCTGTTGTCGATCCGCCGGTTCGGTCCCGGGATGATCGAGGCCTTGGTGGCGATGCGGATGCCGTCGGGTTTGCGGTCCGCCAGGTAGCGGCCCAGCACTGTCTCGCTGACCCCCATGCCGTAGATGTTGGCCGTGTCCCAGAAGGTGATCCCGGCCTCGACCGCGGCGTCGAGACAGGCGTGGGAGGTTTCCTCGTCGGTCGGCCCGAACATGCCGCCGAAGGACATGGCGCCGAAGGCCAGTTGCGGCACCATGATGCCGGTGCGGCCCAGTTCAACCTGTTTGAACGTCATGAGAATGCGGCCTCCAGGGCGATTTCGACCATGTCGCCGAAGCTGCGTTCGCGGTCTTCGGCGGGCAGGGCCTCGTGGGTGATGAGGTGGTCGGAGACGGTCAGGACCGCCAGGGCGCGGGCGCCGTAGCGCGCCGCGAGGGTATAAAGCTCGGCCGCTTCCATCTCGACGCCCAGGATGCCATGGCGGGTCATCTGCTCGTTCAGGTCGGGGCGTTCGTCGTAGAAGACGTCCGAGGAATAGATGCCGCCGGCGTGCACGCCCACGCCCTTCGCCAGCGCGGCGTCATGGGCGGCGCGCAGCAGGTCGTAATCGGCGCAGGGGGCATAGTTCAGTTCCCTGAAGACGCCCGACGACGGGGTGGACATGGTCGAGGCGGTCATCGCCAGGATCACGTCGCGGATCTTCACCTTCTCCTGCATGCCGCCGCAGGAGCCGATGCGGATCAGGGTCTTCGCGCCGAAATCGCGGATCAGCTCGTTGGCGTAGATCGACAGGGACGGCATGCCCATGCCGGATCCGTGGATCGTCACCCGGTGGCCGCGCCAGGTGCCGGTGAAGCCCAGCATGCCGCGCACCTCGTTCACCAGTTCGGCGCCCTCCAGGAAGGTTTCGGCGGCCCAGCGGGCCCTATAGGGGTCCCCGGGCATCAGCACGGTTTCGGCGATCTGGCCCGGTTGGGCCCCGATATGTACGGTCATGGCGTGTCCTTGTTCCTGGCGCCGGCGAGGGGCGCGCGCGTCGGCGCCAGACTAAGCACTGCGCCGGCGAGGGCAAGGTGGGGCGAGGGCAAGGTGGGTGCGGGCCCTGGAGGAGGCGTCAGGGCACGAAAAGTGTGCCGTAGCCCAGGTTCCGTTCGGGGGTCGGCACGGTCACGGTGACCGGGGGCCGGCGCCCGCCGGGGCCGTAGACCTCGTAAGGGGTCAGCGGGTCATAGCTGGTCGGCCCGCAATCCAGCCGCTCGATCCCCTGGGCTTCGGGGCGGATGCGGCAGTCGGAGGCCGGGCGCAGCGCCCCGATCGGCGCTGAGGCTGAGGCGCCGGGGTGAGGGATCGCCCGGGTGTAGGTCATCGACAGGCGCGGCACGGCGGCCTCGCCCGGGGTGTAGCGCGCGCCGAGTCTCGCCTCCAGTGCGCTGCCCGGCGGCAGGTAGCGCGTCATGCGGCCCTTCAGCGACAGGGTGCCGATGCCGCGCGCATCGCGTTCCGAGGTCGCGGCGTAGTGGAAGAGGCTGAGGCGGCCGCCCAGTTCCAGCCCGGTACCGAGGCTGCGCGTCCAGTCGAGGTAGCCGTCGAGGCCCGCGCGGGGCACGTTCGTCCCCGAGAGGGTCTGGCGGGAGGCATAGTCCGCGAAGGGCAGGTAGAGGTTGGAGCCGAAACGCAGGCGCGAGCCCTGCAGGGCCCAGCTCGTGGCCTGTTCATACTCCACACCGAGGCTGGCCTGGCCCATCAGCCGGTTGCGCCCGGGCGGGGCGCCCAGGTCGAGGTAGGAATTGATGCCCCAGACCTGGCCGCCCGGCAGAACGCTGCGCCAGGCCCGGCCCCAGGAAAAGCGCAGGGTCTGGTCCTGCCGGTTGCCGGTCAGGGAAAACCGCAGCGCGTCGAAGCGTCCGCGCCGGTCGGTCACCACGGAAGGGGTGAAGAGGCCGAAGCTCAGCTCGGCCCAGTTGTCGCGGGCGGCCAGCCCGTAGGAGCCGGAGGCGGCATAGGACACGGCCCCGGGGCGCAGCAGGCTGGTGGCGGGGTTGGCCTGGGCCGTGGGGATGGGACGGGACAACAGGACGAAGATCAGCATCCCGCTGACAGCGATGCGCCAGGGAGAGGACAGGCGGGCGGGCAGGGGAGAATACCGACCGGTCATGGGGGTAAAATGCGAGTCTTGCGCGCGGGTTCCACTCACGCCCGCGTGGGTGGGGCGCATGGGCGGCGGCTCGCCGGCCCGGGGCTGCAGATGCCGGAGATGTCAGCTCAGCGGCGGATCCCGAAGCCGATCAGCGTATCGTCCGGCGCGGCCTCCGTGCTGTTCACGGCGCTGACCCGGGCGGCTGTCGGCCCATCCTGCGCGGCCCGGATCAGGGCGGCAACGGCCTCTTCCGGGCCCTGGACCAGGGCTGTGACACTGCCGTCGGCCTCGTTCTGCACCCAACCGGACAGGCCGAGGCTGCGGGCGCGGTCCTGCGTCCAGGCGCGATAGCTGACACCCTGAACGCGGCCGGTAATGCGCAGGTGGTGGGCGACATCTGGGGACGTGTTGTCGGACATATGGACTCCTCTCCCGCCCAGCCTGACACGCGCGGCTGGGCGGGAAAAGGGATCAGGCGGCGGCCTCGTCCGGAGTCGCCAGGGTCACCACGTCCTGCATGATGGTGTTCAGGGCGAAATCCTTCGGCGTGTAGATCCGCGCCACCCCCATCTCGCGCAGCCGTGCCGCGTCGGCCTCGGGGATGATGCCGCCGAGGATCAGGGGCACATGGCCGAGGCCCTCGTCCCGCATGCGCCGCAGCACCTCTTCCACCAGGGGCATGTGGCTGCCCGATAGGATCGACAGGCCCAAAACATGCACCTCTTCCTCGCCGGCGCGGGCGACGATTTCCTCCGGCGTCAGGCGGATGCCCTCATAGTGGATGGCCATGCCGCAGTCGCGGGCGCGGCAGGCGATCTGTTCGGCGCCGTTGGAGTGGCCGTCGAGGCCGGGCTTGCCGATCATGAAGGTCAGGCGGCGCCCCAGTCGGGCTGAGACGGCATCGACCGCGCCGCGCAGCTCTTCCAGCCCCTGGGCCCGGTTCGACACGCCCGCGGCGACGCCCGTGGGGCCGCGGTACTGGCCATGCACCTGGCGCATCGCCTCGGCCCATTCGCCTGTGGTCACACCGGCCTTGGCGGCGATGATCGAGGCGGGCATGATGTTGTCGCCCGCGCGGGCCGCTTCGCGCAGCCCATCGAGGGCTGCCCGAACCGCGCCCTCGTCGCGCGCCGCCCGCCATTGGTCGAGGCGATCCACTTGGTCGGCCTCCACGGCCGGGTCCACGGTCATGATGCCGCCGTCCTCGCCCACCAGGGGCGAGGGTTCTGCCTCGGTCCAGCGGTTGACGCCCACGACCACGGTTTCCTCGCGCTCGATCCGGCCGACGCGGTCGGCGTTGCTCTCCACCAGGCGGGATTTCATGTAGTCGATCGAGCCGATGGCCCCGCCCATGCCGTCGAGGACCTTCAGCTCCTCCCGCGCGCCCTCTTTCAGCGCCGCGACCTTGGCATCAATCGCCGGGTTGCCGTCGAACAGGTCGCCATATTCCAGCAAATCGGTCTCATAGGCCAGGATCTGCTGCATACGAAGGGACCACTGCTGATCCCAGGGGCGCGGCAAGCCGAGCGCCTCGTTCCAGGCGGGCAATTGCACGGCGCGGGCGCGGGCCTTCTTGCTGAGGGTCACCGCCAGCATCTCGATCAGGATGCGGTAGACGTTGTTTTCAGGCTGCTGTTCCGTCAGGCCGAGCGAGTTCACCTGCACCCCGTAGCGGAAACGGCGAAACTTGGCATCCTCCACCCCGTAGCGGTCGCGACAGATCTCGTCCCACAGATCGACGAAGGCGCGCATCTTGCACATCTCGGTGACGAAGCGGATGCCGGCGTTGACGAAGAAGCTGATGCGCCCGACCACACGGGGGAAATCCTCCTCGGGCACGCGCGGGCGCAGGGCGTCCAGCACGGCGATGCCGGTGGCCAGGGCATAGGCCAGTTCCTGCTGCGGCGTCGCGCCGGCCTCTTGCAGGTGGTAGGAACAGACGTTCATCGGGTTCCACTTGGGAACCTCTTGGTAACAATATTCCGCCACATCCGCGATCATCCGCAGCGACGGTTCCGGCGGGCAGATATAGGTGCCCCGGCTGAGGTATTCCTTGATCAGGTCGTTCTGGACCGTGCCTTGCAGGACGCTGCGATCCGCCCCCTGTTCTTCTGCCACGGCGATGTACAGCGACAGGAGCCAGGGCGCCGTGGCGTTGATCGTCATCGAGGTGTTCATCTCGGCCAGGGGGATCTGGTCGAAGAGCGTGCGCATGTCGCCCAGGTGGCAGATCGGCACGCCGACCTTGCCCACCTCGCCGCGCGCCAGCACGTGGTCGCTGTCGTAGCCCGTTTGCGTCGGCAGGTCGAAGGCCACCGAAAGCCCCGTCTGCCCCTTCTTCAGGTTCGACCGGTAGAGCGCGTTGGACGCCTGGGCCGTGGAGTGCCCCGAATAGGTGCGGAACAGCCAGGGCCGGTCCTTGGCCGGTTGGGTCTGGGTCTGGTCGGTCATCTGGGCCTCCCCCTCTGCGCGCCGCCCGGGTGGGGCGGAATTTTGCAAGCAATTAAATTACTTCATGCGACAGATATTCGAAATAATGTGGCCATGTCAATTCGCCGCGACGCAGCGTCTCTCGCGCGTCGCGCGTCAGTCACGCGGCCCTGCAGCGGGCGGGTGTCCCTTGCGTGGTGCACCAGAGCCGTTTCCATCTGCGCCGAGTGGACCAGGGCCCGGGACCAGTCGTGAAAGGGCATTGGCCTGGCAGAGTGTTCCGGGCGCAATAATCGTATGAGACACAAAATTACCCAAACGCAGCGTCAGGCATTGCAAAGTTGCGCGACGAAATGTATCCCTCCCTTACACCCCGCGATTCTGCATTGCGGCAAAAGGTATGGAGGAGGCCCCGTGATGGCTTTGGACAACGAAACCGGCATCGCACCCTACGACGCGCCGGAGAAGGACCTCTACGAGATCGGCGAACTGCCGCCCCTCGGCTATGTGCCGAAGAAAATGTACGCTTGGGCGATCCGGCGCGACCGTCATGGCGAGCCCGAGCAGAGCTTCCAGCAGGAGGTCGTGGATACCTGGCAGATCGACAGCCACGAGGTGCTGGTCCTGGTGATGGCCGCGGGGGTGAACTACAACGGCGTCTGGGCCGGCCTCGGCCAGCCGATCTCCCCCTTCGACGGGCACAAGCAGCCCTATCATATCGCCGGTTCCGATGCCTCGGGCATCGTCTGGGCCGTGGGTGACAAGGTGAAGACCTGGAAGGTCGGCGACGAGGTGGTCATCCACTGCAACCAGGACGACGGCGACGACGAGGAATGCAACGGCGGCGATCCGATGTTCTCCCCCACCCAGCGGATCTGGGGGTACGAGACGCACGACGGCTCCTTCGCGCAGTTCACCCGCGTTCAGGCGCAGCAGTTGATGCCGCGACCCAAGCACCTGACCTGGGAGGAAAGCGCCTGCTACACGCTGACGCTGGCTACCGCCTACCGGATGCTCTTCGGCCATCACCCGCATGAGCTCAAGCCCGGGCAGAACGTGCTGGTCTGGGGCGCCTCCGGTGGCCTCGGCTCCTACGCGATCCAGCTGGCCAATACGGCGGGCGCCAATGCCATCGGTGTGATCTCGGACGAAAGCAAGCGCCAGTTCGTGCTGGATCAAGGCGCCAAGGGGGTCATCAACCGCAAGGAATTCAACTGCTGGGGCCAGCTGCCCACGGTGAACACGGCCGAATACGTCGAGTGGACCAAGGAGGCGCGCAAGTTCGGCAAAGCGATCTGGGACATCACCGGCAAGGGCGTGAACGTCGACATGGTCTTCGAACACCCCGGCGAGGCGACCTTCCCGGTCTCTACCCTGGTGGTGAAGAAGGGTGGCATGGTCGTCATCTGTGCCGGCACCTCCGGCTTTAACTGCACCTTTGACGTCCGCTACATGTGGATGCACCAGAAGCGTCTGCAGGGCTCGCATTTCGCCAACCTGAAACAGGCGGCCTCGGCCAACCGGCTGATGCTGGAACGGCGGCTCGACCCCTGCATGTCCGAGGTCTTCCCCTGGTCGGATATTCCACAGGCACACACCAAGATGCTGCGCAACGAGCACAAGCCGGGCAACATGGCCGTGCTGGTGCAGGCGCCTCGGACCGGGCTGCGTACCGTCGAGGATGTGCTGGAGGCCGGCCGGTCTTAACACTTTCTTTGCGTCCCGCGCGCAAGATGGTCGGTGTGCCCCCGGGCCGCCGGCCTTTTCGTGTCGGGGCAGGGGCGCCGGGCGGTACCGTCAGTGGTGAACCGGCCCGGCCTGTCAGGGAGAACTGCCATGCCGACGACCTATGATCGAACCCATGCGGGCTATCACGGCGCAAACCCGCGAGAGGCCGAGTACGTTCTTTCGAAGCTCAGCGCCGACCAGTGGATGATCGACGTCCTGGCCGATCTGCAGGAGGCGGCCCGGGACCGGGCGCTCTATACCTCTGCCGAGAAGCTCGCCCAGGTTAGCCGCGTCCTGCAGAACGAGATCACGCGCAAGCGCAACGACAGGATGCGATCTGCGCTGCAGGCGGGGCAGGAACAGGGACGGATGGCCGCTAGCCGGCGGCACTGACGGCGGCACTTACTGGCGCTGCCATTCTGATGCACAGGATCGCGAAGCGGCCTTGCCATGTCTGGCAGGTCGCATGCAGCAGCCCCGGGACGATGAGGGATCAGGGCGGGGCTGGGTTGCGCGCGGGCCTGCGTCGCGACGATCCGGGCATGGCGCCGGCCAGTATTCGGTGGTCGTGGCTGACAAGGGGCCCGTCCACGGACAATCTGCGGTTAGACCGTAGCGCCCTCGGCTGTATAAGCGCGACATGGATACCGGACGTCTTCCTCCCTTGCGCAGCCTCGTTGCCTTCCAGACCGTTGCCCGCTGCGGCAGCTTCACCCGTGCGGCGCAGTTGCTGGCCCTGACCCAAAGCGGGATCAGCCGGCAGATTGCCCAGCTTGAGGATTACGTCGGCGCGGCCCTTTTCGAGCGGCAGCCCTCCGGCGTGGTCCTCAGCCCGATCGGCGAAGAATACGCCAAGGAAGTGGGGCGCGCCCTTGATGCGCTGCAATCGCTGGAGGTTGACCAGTTCACCCGCCAGGGAATGGACCGGGTGACCATCGCCTGTTCGCGGGCGGTGGCCGACCTGTGGATGATGCCCCGCTTGCACGACCTGCGGGAAGCCTTTCCGGAGCTGGAGCTGAAGCTGGTGGTCAATGACTTCTTCGAGCAGCTGCGCCACGACGAATATGATCTGGCGATCTACTACCGCCCGGTGCGGCCGACGGATCACCAGGCGATTTCCCTCGCATCGGAAGAGATGTTTCCCGTCATGGCCCCGGGCGGTGTGCCGTTGACCGAGCAAGCAGCCCCGCTGCTGCTGACGGTGGAGGAGACACACAAGGAATGGACCGACTGGGGCAACTGGCTGGCCGCAGCCGGCCTGCGCCTGCCCGAGGGCGCAATGAGGTGGAAGCTGGGGGACTATCACCTGTCCATCGCCTCGGCCCGGCAGGGGGTCGGCGTCGCCATGGGCTGGAGCCTGTTCATCGTCGACGATCTGGAAAACGGCACTCTGGTGCCCGCCGATGCCCACCGCTTTCGCGGCCGTGGCCAGTACTACCTGATGCGACCGACCACCCGCCACCAACGTCGCATGGCCCGTCAGGTGGCCGACTGGCTGGAGGCGAGTAATCGGCGATGGTCCGGCGGCTGACGGGCCCGCCAGTTGCCTCTTCCCTGCGCAACGCGCCGAAAGGGGTATTGCGCCGGCCCGGTGCAAGCCGCTCAAAAGCCTTGGAAAAGTAGGTGTCTTGAGCGTCTCTCTTAGGGGTATGACAAAAAGTCATTTGTAAATTGGGGGTGCAATCGGGAGTTTTCGGGCGAATTTCCGGGTCTTTCCTCAGCTGGCCCGAAGCAATGCAAGACAGACAGTGGAGACGACATGACGAAGCCTCATGACCAACTTGGTATCAACCGCCGCGGCCTGCTGGCCGGGATGGCAGGCGCAGGTCTTTTGGGCGTGTCCGGGCTGCCCTTGCGGGCCCAGGAAACGCCGCGCCGGGGCGGGGTGCTGAAGCTGGGCATCAGCGGCGGTTCGACCACCGACGACTTCGATGTGCGCAAGCTGGCCGACTGGGTGCCGGTGAACCAGGCCTACATGGTGATGAATGGTCTGGTCGAAATCGACAGCGACAACATCGCTCAGCCCGAGCTGCTGGAAAGCTGGGAGGCCGAGCCCGGCGCCACCGTCTGGACCTTTGACGTGCGTCGGGGCGTGACCTTCCACAACGGCAAGTCGCTGACCGCCGATGACGTGATCTACTCGCTCAACCTGCACCGCGGCGACAGCTCCTCGGCGGCGCGGTCCATCGTGGCTCCGATCACCGAGATCGAGAAGACCGGCGACCACCAGATCCGTATCACCCTGGAGAGCGGCAACGCCGATCTGCCCTACGTGCTGTCCGACTATCACCTGCTGGTGGTGCCCGAGGGGTTCGACGACTGGTCGAACCCGGTCGGCACCGGCCCCTTCATCCCCGAACGGATCGAGCCGGGCGTGCGCGGCCGTTTCGTCCGCAACGAAGACTACTGGAAGCCCGGCTGCGCCAATGTGGACGCGGTTGAGGTGGTGGTCATCAACGACGTGACCGCGCGGACCAACGCGCTGATGTCCGGCCAGGTGCAGGCGATCAACGCCGTCGACTTCAAGACCGTGAACCTGCTGGGCCGCAACCCGCGTGTCGAGATCGTCCGCTCGGCCGGTGGCCAGCACTTCACCTTCCTGATGGATTGCACCAAGGCGCCCTTCACCGACGTGAACACGCGCCTGGCGATCAAACACGCGGTCGACCGGCAGCAGCTGTTGGACACCGCGCTGGCGGGGTATGGCCAGCTGGGCAACGATCACCCGATCCCGCAGACCGACCGGTTCCACAACTCGGAACTGCCGCAGCGGACCTATGACCCCGAGCAGGCGCAGTTCTACGCCCAGAAGGCCGGGATGGACCCGCTTGCCGTGACGCTTTCGGCCTCCGACGCGGCCTTCTCGGGCGCAGTGGATGCGGCGGCGGTGTTCCGCGCCGCAGCCACGGGGGCGGGCATCGATGTGACCATCGACCGCCAGCCGGCGGATGGCTACTGGTCCGATGTCTGGATGCAGGTGCCCTTCTGCATGTCCTACTGGGGCGGTCGCCCCACGGCGGACCAGATGCTGTCGATCGCCTATGAATCCACCTCGTCCTACAACGACACCCGCTGGGCGAACGAGCGTTTCGACCGCTTGCTGAAGGAAGCCCGCGCGCTTCTGGACGAGGAAAAGCGGCGCGAGATCTACTGGGAGTGCCAGGCGCTGATCCACAACGACGGCGGCGCGATGATCCCGATGTTCGGCGACTACCTCGACGCGGTCTCGACCGAGCTGCGCGGCGTCAAGCCTCATGCCATGTTCAACCTCATGGGCGCGCGCATGGCCGAGAAAGTGTGGTTCGACGCATAATGCTGACCCTTATCGCAAAACGAGCGGTGCTGGGCGTGTTCACGCTCTGGCTGGTCTCGGTGCTGGTCTTTGCCGGTACCGAGATCCTGCCAGGGGACGTGGCCGGTGCCATCCTCGGCCAAAGCGCCACGCCCGAAAGCCTTGCCCGCCTGCGTGCCGAGCTTGGCCTCGACGTGCCGGCGCTGCAACGCTACGCCGAATGGCTGACCGGGTTCGTGCAGGGGGACATGGGCCGGTCCATGGCCAGTGGGCAGCCGGTGGCCGACCTGCTGTGGCCGCGGTTCTGGAACACCATGGCGCTGGCCGCCTACGCGGGTGCGATCGCCGTGCCGCTGGCCGTGGGCCTGGGCATCACGGCGGCAGCGCTGCGCGGCGGCATCTTCGACCGGGTCAGCAACGTGGCGGCGCTCGCCTTCGTGTCGCTGCCGGAATACTTCCTCGGGCTGCTTCTGGTGCTGTGGCTGTCGGTCAAGACCGGCTGGCTGCCGAGCCTTGCCGACACCTATGACGGCATGGGGCTTGCGGCCTGGTTCCGCGCCACGACGCTGCCGATGCTGGTGCTGGTCATGGTGACGACGGCCCAGATCCTGCGCATGACCCGGACCACGGTGCTGGGCGTGATGGATCAGCCCTATGTGGAAACCGCGTTCCTAAAGGGCCTGCGCAACGGTCGCGTCGTATTGCGCCATGCCACGCCGAACGCCGCCGCGCCCATCGTCAACGTGGTGTCCTTCAACATCGCCTACCTGATCACCGGCGTCGTGCTGGTGGAGGCCGTGTTCAACTACAACGGGCTGGGCCGCTTCATGGTCGACGCCGTATCGCGCCGCGACCTGCCGCTGGTGCAGGCGGCCGCGATGATCTTCGGCGGGGTCTACGTGTTCCTGAACATGGTCGCCGACATAGCGGCCATCGCCCTGAACCCCCGCCTGCGCCACCCGCGCGGAAAGGAGGCCTGAGATGACGGCCCTGACCACTCGGGCGGCCTCGGTGCCGCTCACCGGCTGGATCGGCATGGCGCTGATCGCCCTGAACCTGTTCCTGTTCCTCTTCGGGCCGATGCTGGCCCCCTACGGGCAGGAAGAAATCGTCGGCGTCCCCTTCGATGTGCCGCAGCCCGGGCACCCTCTGGGCTTTGACCAGAACGGACGGGACATGCTGTCACGCCTGCTCTACGGCGCGCGGACCTCCATCGGCATCTCGCTGGCGGCGGTCTGCCTGTCCTTCGCCATCGGCGTGCCGCTGGGCATCCTGGCGGCCATCCGTGGCGGCTGGATGGATCTGGTCCTGTCGCGGCTGGTGGACACGGTGATGTCGATCCCTGTGCTGATCTCGGCGCTGGTGGTGCTGCAGGCGCTCGGCTCCTCGCTGCCGGTGCTGATCGTGACCATCGCCTGCCTCGACAGCACGCGGGTCTTCCGCCTGGCGCGGCTCGTGGCGCAGGGGATCAACGTGATGGAATATGCCGAGGTGGCCCGCCTGCGCGGCGAAGGCCTGATCTGGATGATCCGGCGCGAGATCCTGCCAAACGTGATGCCGCCGCTGGTGGCCGAGTTCGGCATGCGCTTCTGCTTCACCTTCCTCTTCGTGGCGGGGCTGTCCTTCCTTGGGCTGGGGGTGCAGCCGCCCTTCGCCGACTGGGGCGGCATGGTGCGCGACAATCAGCAGGGCATCCTCTATGGGCTCTACGCTCCGCTGTTCCCCGCCGCCGCGATCGCACTGGTGACCATCGGCGTGAACCTGACCGTGGACTGGATGCTGTCCGGCCGCACCACCGTGCAGGGAGACAACAGATGAGCGACGACATCCTCCGCATCCGCGATCTGCGGGTGTCCACCGACACGGGCGTCGAGCTGCTGCACGGCGTGTCGCTCGAACTGGAGCGGGGGGAGATCCTCGGCCTGATCGGCGAAAGCGGTGCAGGCAAGTCGACCATCGGACTGGCCGCCATGGGCTATGGCCGGGGCGGCTGCCGGATCACCGGCGGCGAGGTGCAGCTTGCGGGCAAGGATCTTGCCAGCTGCACCCGGCGCGAGCGCGAAGCGGTGCGCGGCGCGCGCATCGCCTACGTGGCGCAAAGTGCCGCCGCCGCCTTCAACCCGGCGCACCGGCTTGAAAAGCAGATCATCGAGGCGCCGCTCTACCACGGCTTGATGACCGAGGCCGAGGCCCGCGCCTGGATGGTCGAGCTGTTCACCGCGCTCGGCCTGCCGGAGCCGGAAACCTTCGGGCGGCGCTTCCCGCACCAGGTTTCGGGCGGCCAGCTGCAGCGCGCGATGGTCGCGCTGGCCATGGCCTGCAAACCGGACGTGCTCGTGCTCGACGAGCCGACCACGGCGCTGGACGTGACCACCCAGATCGAGGTGCTGCGCCTGCTGCGCGACACGATCCGAAAGTACGAAACCTCCGCGCTTTACATCACCCATGACCTGGCCGTGATCGCGCAGGTGGCTGACCGCCTCGTGGTGCTGCGCCACGGGCAGGAGGTGGAAACCGGTCCGACGCAACAGATCCTGACCGCCCCGCGCGAGGACTACACCCGGCGTCTTGTCTCCGAACGGCAGGCCAGCCTGTCGGCACCGGCGGGCGCGGCCCACAAGACCGGGCAGGAGCTTCTGCGTGTCGAGGAGGTGGACGCCACCTACGGCAAGGCGCCGGTGCTGTCGGGGATCGACCTGTCGGTGAAGCAGGGTGAGACCGTCGCCATTGTCGGCGAAAGCGGCTCGGGCAAATCGACGCTGGCGCGGGTCGTGGCGGGACTGCTGCCGCCGTCGCGTGGGCGGGTGGCCTTCGATGGCGCCGCCCTGCCGCCCAGCTACCGCAGGCGGGGCAAGGACCTGCTGCGCCGGATCCAGCTGATCTACCAGCTGCCCGACGTGGCGCTGAACCCGCGACAGACCGTGGCCGAGGCCATCGGCCGACCACTCAGCCGCTTCCAGGGGCTGACGGGCGGCGCCAACCGCGCCGAGGTATTGCGCCTGCTGGACCAGATCGGCCTGCCCGCAGAGATGGCCGACCGTCTGCCGGGCGCCCTGTCGGGCGGGCAGAAGCAGCGGGTCTGCATCGCGCGGGCGCTGGCCGCGAAGCCCGACCTCATCATCTGTGACGAGGTGACATCGGCGCTCGATCCGCTGGTGGCCGAGGACATCCTGCGCCTGCTGCGCCGCCTGCAGGACGAGCTGGGGATCACCTACCTCTTCATCACCCACGACCTCAGCGTGGTGAAACGCCTCGCCGACCGAACCGTGGTGATGCAGAAGGGCCGGATCGTCGAGGAGGCCGAGACGGATCGCCTCTTCGCGGCGCCGGCGCAGGCTTATACCCGCGGGCTGCTGGCCTCGGTGCCGCAGCTCGATCCCGGCTGGCTCGACAGCGTGCTGACCGCGCCCTGAACCGACCACACATTCAAGACCTACCCAGAAACGGAGCCCGACATGGCCACCGAAATCATTGAACACGTCTGGATACCCATGTCCGACGGCACCCGGCTGAGCGCCCGGATCTTCCTGCCGGACGGGCCGGGCGGCGCCCCGGCGCCGGCGATCCTCGAATATATCCCCTACCGCAAGCGTGACGGGACCCGTGGCCGTGATGCGCCGATGCACGGCTATTTCGTGCAGCAGGGCTATGCCGCCGTGCGCGTCGACATTCGCGGCACCGGGGACAGCGAAGGCCACATGGCCGACGAATACCTGGAGCTGGAACAGGATGACGCGGTCGAGGTCATCGCCTGGATCGCCGCGCAGGACTGGTGCGACGGCAACGTCGGGATGATGGGCAAGAGCTGGTCCGGCTTCAACTCGCTGCAGGTGGCGGCGCGCCGCCCCCCGGCGCTGAAGGCGATCATCACCTGCTACTCCACCGATGACCGCTTCAAGGACGACATTCACTTCATGAATGGCTGCCTGCTGAACGACAACCTGTGGTGGGGCTCGATCATGATGGCCTACCAGGCCCGTCCGCAGGACCCGGAGGTCACAGGCGAAGCTTGGCGCGGCGCCTGGGAAAAGCGGCTCGACGACCTGCCGTTCTTCCCCGCGCTTTGGGCCGAACACCAGTCCTACGACGACTACTGGAAGCACGGCTCGGTGCAGGAGGATTATTCCGCCATCACCTGCCCGGTGCTGGTCGTCGGGGCCTGGGCGGACAGCTACACCAACTCGGTACCGCGCCTGCTCGAAAACCTGACGGCGCCCTCGCGCGGCATCATTGGCCCCTGGGGGCATGTCTACCCCCACGACGGGGCCCCCGGCCCGGCGATCGGTTTCCTGCAGGAGGCGACGCGCTGGTGGGACCAATGGCTGCGCGGGCGCGACACCGGCGTTATGGAGGAGCCGAAGCTGCGCGCCTACATCAATGACCCCGTCGCCCCGAACCCCACGCGCCCGCACCAGCCGGGCCGCTGGGTCGGCAGCGCCTGGCCCCGGGAAGAGCCGATGCAGCAGATGCACCTGGGCGGCAATGGCACCCTGGGCGACAGGGCAGAGGCGCCCGCGCTGCTGCCGATCCGCTCGCCGCAGAGCCATGGCATCGCGGCGGGGGAATGGATGGCGGTCGGCTGCCCCGGCGAGATGCCTGCCGATCAGCGGATCGACGATGGCGGGGCGCTGACCTTCGACACGCCGGTGCTGGAGGAGGACCTGGAGATCCTCGGCGTGCCGGAGCTTGACCTGCACCTGGCCTCGGACAAACAGGTGGCGCAGGTGGTGGTGCGCATCGGTGATGTGGCCTCGGACGGCCAGATCACCCGCGTCACCTACCAGGTGCTGAACCTGACGCACCGCGACGGCCATGCCGATCCGAAACCGCTGGAGCCGGGCCGGTTCGAGACGGTGAAGGTGAAACTCTCGGCCTGCGGTCACCGCTTTGCCGCCGGTCACCGGCTGCGGGTTTCGGTGGGCACCGCCTACTGGCCGATCATCTGGCCCTCGCCCGAGGCCGCAACGCTGACTATCGACACCGCCGCCTCGGCGCTGCATCTGCCGGTGCGCGCGGGGGGCGACAGCCATCCCGGGTTCGAGCCGCCGGCGCATGGCATCGAGGTGCCTGTCACGATGATCCGCCCTGCGACGCTGGAGCGGACCGCGACCACCGATTTCCTGACCGGCGAAGTGACCTATGTCACCGACGGCCAGGGCGGGCTGTTCGGCGAGGGCGTTTTGCGCTTTGACGAGGTGGGCACGGTGTTGTCGCACAGCCTGCGGCGCGAGCTGAAGATCCATCCCGACGATCCGGCCACGGCGGCCTATCGGCTGAGCCAGGTCTACGAGATGGGCCGCGAGGGCTGGCAGACGGTGATCCAGCTGGAGACCGAGATGACCTCGGACCGGGACAGCTTCTTCCTGAAGGGGCGCATGGATGTCAGCCACAACGGTGAACCGGTCAGGACCCGCACATGGGACGAGACCCTGCCGCGCAACCTGATCTGACCCGATGAAGAGCCCCGCTGGGGCTCTTCTTTTATCCGCCGCTGCCCCCAGACCCCGAGTCGCTGGCCGGAGCCTTCGGGTGTGCTAAACGCAACCGCACTCTCTGGCGCTTCGGGCGCTGACAGGATAGCGTCGCGGCCATGAACACTGTCCCCGCGCTCACCTTCTCAGACGACCAGGCCCAGGCCTGGGACCGCATCGCCGAGACCCTTCAGGGGGCGGGCATCGACCTCGTGAACGGCACCACGGAACCGGCCCAGGAGGGCCGCCAGAGGTCGCTGGCCGTGCTGGGCAAGGCGGGCTCGGGCAAGACCATGCTGCTGGCGCAGCTCTACAAGGCCTGCGAGGAGGCGGGGGTCTCGATCGTGTCGGGCGATTATGAGCCCAAGCGCGACCGCGACGCGCGGACCCTGGCGATCCTGGCGCCCACGAACAAGGCGGCGTCTGTGCTGCGCCTGCGCGGCGTGCCGGCCACCACCATCCACCGCATCCTCTACAAGCCGGTCTATGACCCGGAGTACGAGAAGATCGCCGAATGGCTGGAAGGGCAGGGCGAGTTGCCCGAGATCGAGGGCGTCACGCCGGAGATGATGGCCCGCGCCAAGGCCAGCTACGAGGTGAACAAGTCGATCCCGGCGGCCCTGGCCATGGCCGGGCTGCGCGGGTCCGATTTCATCACCGGCTGGAAACGGCGGGACGATCCGCTGGACGTCGGCTTCATCGACGAGGCCTCGATGCTGGATGAACGCCAATACGATGACCTGAGGGAGATCTTTCCCAACCTCGTCCTCTTCGGCGACCCGGCGCAGCTGGCGCCGGTCGGCCAGTCGGGCAAGATGGTCTTTGAAAGCCTGCCCGAGCCGGCGCAGCTGACGCTGGCGCGGATCCACCGCCAGGATGCAGACAACCCGATCCTCGACCTGGCGCATGCGCTTTCGGACCCCATGGTCGATTTCTACGCTTTCGAACGCATGGTGGAGGAAAAGGCCCGCCAGGATGACCGCGTGGTCTTCGCCGGTCGGGTCGAGGCCGGGTTGATGGCCCGCTCGCCCGTTCTGGTCTGGCGCAATGTCACAAGGATCCGCCTGATCAATGCCTTCCGGCTGGTCCATGGCGCGCCCGAGGATTCCCTGCTGCCTGGTGAGCCGCTGATCTGCGACGGGCTGGAACTGCCGTTGAAGCACCGCAAGAAGCGCCTGGATCTGGAGGCACGCGGCCTGATCAAGGGGGCCCAGGTGATCTATCTCGGGCCGGGCAAGCGCGGGGGCTTCTCGCGGCTGCACGTGGTCGGGGCGGAGAACCCGCAGGTCTCGGCCGCCTCCATCGTCAAGATCGAGAAACCGGACGAGGAAGAGCCTTTCATCCCCTTCGCCGCCCGCATGGGCGCCACCTTCCTGCACGGGGCGGCGGTGACGATCCACAAGGCGCAGGGCTCGCAGTGGCGCGACGTGCAGGTCTTTGCCCCGGATATCGAGATCGCCTCGCGCATGGGCCGGGTCGAGGCGGGGCAGCCACTGTGGAAGCGGCTGGCCTACGTGGCGATCACCCGGGCGGAGGAACGTCTGCTGTGGGTCACCCGCAACCGGCTGGCGAAACCGACCGAGCCGTTGTCGGTCGACGACCTGCGCGCCAAGACGCCCGCCCCGGCGCTGGAGTTGCAGGCGCAGAGCGAGTCCGATTTCGGCTGAGACCTGATGAGGGGGCAGGGGTGTGGCCCCCGGGACGGCATGGCGGCTGACGGCCCATTTCAGAAGGCGTTCTGCCTGCCGTTCGGGCCTCTTTTCGAGGAACAGATCGTCGGCCGCGTTGCCCTCGCCGGAGGGTCGCCAAAGAAACGGGGCGGGATCGTCGGATCCCGCCCCTTTTACCGTTCCTCGCCTGCCACGGGCCTCAGCGCGTCGGCACCGGCTCCTCGCCGCGGTAGTCGTAGAAGCCGCGGCCGGTCTTGCGGCCCAGCCAGCCGGCTTCGACGTATTTCGTCAGCAGGGGGCAGGGGCGGTACTTGGTATCCGCGAGCCCCTCGTGCAGCACGTTCATGATCGCCAGGCAGGTGTCCAGCCCGATGAAATCGGCCAGTTCCAGCGGGCCCATCGGGTGGTTCGCGCCCAGCTTCATCGCCTCGTCGATCGACTTCACGTTGCCCACGCCTTCGTAAAGCGTATAGACCGCCTCGTTGATCATCGGCATCAGGATGCGGTTGACGATGAAGGCCGGGAAATCCTCGGCGCTCGACGCGGTCTTGCCCAGGGTCTCGACGACCTTCAGGCAGGCCTCGTAGGTTTCCTGGTCGGTGGCGATGCCGCGGATCAGCTCCACCAGCTGCATCACCGGTACGGGGTTCATGAAATGGAAGCCCATGAACTTCTCGGGCCGGTCGGTGCGCGAGGCCAGTCGTGTGATCGAGATCGAGGAGGTGTTCGAGGTCAGGATCGTCGAGGGCTTCAGATGCGGCAGCAGCGCGTCGAAGATCGCCTCCTTCACGTGCTCCTTCTCGGTCGCGGCCTCGATCACCAGGTCGGTGGGGCCGAGGTCGGTCAGCTGCAACGTGGTGGAAATGCGCGCCAGCGCCTCGGTCTTGGCCTCTTCCGAGATCTTGCCCCGGCTGGCCTGGCGTTCCAGGTTCTTGGTGATCGTCGCCAGGCCGCGATCCAGCGCCTCCTGGCTGATGTCGTTCAGCAGCACATCGTATCCCGCCAGGGCAAAGACATGGGCGATGCCGTTACCCATCTGGCCTGCGCCGACCACGCCTACCGATTTGATCTCGACCACTTCAGCCTCCTTTGCGGTGTTCGCGCGCAATGTGGACCGCCAGCGCCCGGGCCGCAAGCCCCGGGCACCGCTTAGGCCTTTGGCAAGCTTTGCCCGGCACAGTGGCGCCCGGGTGAAGAAAATGGTGGGTGTGATGAGCTACGACCAACCGGGCCGCGGTGGCCTCGACTACTTTCCGTGCCGCTACGGGCGGTCGAAGACGCTGTTCCGGGGGCCAAAACGGCGCACCGAGGGGGCCTTCATCGCCTACCTGGGCGGGGCGGAGACCTATGGGCGCTTCATCTCGCATCCCTATCCGGCGATCCTGGAGGAACGGCTGGGCGTACCGGCGGTGAACCTCGGCTGGGCCAATGCCGGCGTCGATGCCTTTCTCGGGGATCCCGACCTCTTGCAGGTGGTGGGCCAGGCGCGGGCCGCGGTGATCCGCCTGCCCGGGGCGCAGAACATGTCGAACCGCTTCTATTCCGTGCATCCGCGCCGCAACGATCGCTTCCTGCAGGCCTCGACCCTGTTGCAGACGGTCTATCGGGAGGTCGACTTTACCGAGTTCCACTTCACCCGCCACCTGCTGACAGCCCTGCGGGAGTGTTCCTCGGATCGTTTCGTCATGTTGCGGGAGGAGTTGCAGGCCGCCTGGGTGGCGCGCATGGGCCAGTTGCTGGATCGCATCCCGTTGCCGGTGCTGCTGCTGTGGTTCGCCGATGCAGCCCCCAGCGACGTGACCCTGGCGGAAGACCTTGATGCCGATCCGCTCTTCGTCACCGCCGGTATGATCGAGGCGCTGCGCCCCCGTGTGAATGGCGTGGTGACGGTGGTGCCCTCCGACGCCGCCCGGGCCGAGGGCACGCGCGGCATGGTCTTCTCCGCGCTGGAGGCGCCAGCCGCCGCTGAACAGCTCTCCTCCGCGGCCCACGGGGAGGTCGCCACGGCGCTGGCCCCCGCGCTGAAGGACATATTGGAGCGCTGATCGCCCCTGCGAACCGTTCGGACCTCCCGCGCAAAACCTTCAGCGCAGGGAGCGAGGACAAGGTACAAGAGCAGGGCGCCCACGAAAAAAGGCCCGCCGAAGCTGGCCTTCCTTCAGCCTGATCGCCTTTTTAAGGGCGATCTCGTCGAATGGGTTCATCGACACCTCCACATTCGCAAGATCGACACCCGACGGGCCTTGCCCCCTTCCACGTCAGACGCTCGGTGCCGACGGCAACCCGGCACCACATCTCGGCGCCGGGGGCCTACCGGTCCGAGGGTCCTGCCGACGCGGCCATGATCGCGACCTCGGTGAAGGCGCTGAAAGAGCGCGCGCATGTGCTCGGCGCCGTCTTCACGGAACTCGTGCGGGGGTCCGGCGGGGTCATCGTGCAGCCGCACGGCTGGCTGAAGGCCTTGCACCTGCCCTGACGATCAATAGCAATGAGATAGACATGATCGTCGACCGTATCGAAACCAGCCTCAACGCCCTGACTTTCTGAAGGACAATTCCATGAACCTTTCCGATTACAAGATCCTCACCTTCGACGTCTACGGAACGCTGATCGACTGGGAAAGTGGCATGGTCGAGGGGCTGAAGCCCCTGACCGAGCAGCTCAAGGAACCGAAATCGCGCGATCAGATCCTGGAGGCCCATGCCTACCACGAAAGCACCCAGCAACGCTGGACCCCGGCGATGCCCTATCGCCGCCTGCTGGCCACCGTCCACCGCCGCCTGGCGGAGGAATGGAATATCCCCGTCACCTGGGAAGACTGTCTGGTCTACGGCGACAGCGTGAAGAACTGGCCCGCTTTCGAGGATTCCGCCGCCGCCCTGCAATACCTGCAGAAGTACTACAAACTGTGCGTGCTCTCGAATGTTGACGCACAGTCGTTCAAATATTCGAACGACAAGCTGGGTGTCACTTTCGACCACGTGTATACCGCCGAAGATGTGGGCTCGTACAAGCCATCTGATCGTAACTTCGAGTACATGATCGAACACCTGGCGCGTTGCGGTATCGAGAAGAAGGACATCCTGCACACCGCGGAGTCGATGTTCCACGATCACAAGCCCGGCAACCGCCACGGCCTGACCTCGGCCTGGATCTACCGCCGACACGACAAGGAAGGCTTCGGCGCGACCATGAACCCGGGTGAGATGCCCTCCTACGATTTCCGCTTCAATTCCATGGCGGACCTGGTCGCCGCGCACCAGAAAGCCATGAGCCAGCCGTCCTGACATCTGTAGGGACCTGGTACTGAGCAGCCCCACGCGACACTGAGACTGGTCAGGATAGGCATCAACATCCTTGGGGAGTTGATGAAGAATGGTCGGTTTTCGACCGTTCGCCTGTCTGAGCACGTGGGGCTTTCCGCCCCCTTTTCAGCGTCTCAAGGCATACTATCTTTAGAGTCTCATCCGAAGGAGGTCCGTCATGGCTGGTGGTTGGGCGCGGGATGGCGCCGTCAGTGAACAGATCGAAGCGTCGATCAGCGACGAGTTGAAGCGCATGCAGGCCCGGAAGGGCCCGCAGGGCGAAAGCCGGACCCATTGTGCCGAATGCGAAGAGCCGATCCCCGAGGCGCGCCGTCAGGCCCTGCCGGGGGTGAAATTATGCATCGACTGCCAAGTCGAACGCGACGGGCAGCCGGCCCGGCGGGCTGGCATCAACCGGCGCGGATCCAAGGACAGCCAGCTGAAATAGGGCCCGGCCGTTGTTCGGACCCGAGGCGCGTCATTCCGGCCGGCCCGCACGGTCGACGGGCCTAAGCGCGATCCTGTGGCTCGTCATGTCCGTCTCCTTTGATTTTGGCCCAGTGTCGCGCCGCGGGTGGGGTGGATTGCGATGAATGCGCCGCAGCGGGGGACGGGCAGGGGACGCGGGCGTTAACCGCGCCCCCGCGCGCGCCGCGCTCCCGAATCCTGTCGGGCGTGCTAGGATCGGCCAAACCCCGATGCACAGGCCCCCGCATGTCCTTTGACCCCCACCTTGCCGAGATCCGCTTCGGCACCGGCCTGTCGCCGCGGCTGGCCCCGGCCCTGAGCGCCGCGGCCCTGCTGGCTCGCCTGCGCGGCCCGGACGAGGCGGCGGCGGCCTATCCTATCGAGGGGTGGGCGGGCTTTCAGGCACGGCTGGCCCGGGCGGCAGAACTGACGGAGATCCGCAAGGCCGCGCGGAACGACGCGGCGGGGCTGCGCGCGGCGAAGAAGCAGCAGAACCTGCACAACAAGGCGGCGCGCCAGGCCCGCGCCGACTGGGTGGTGTCGATGGTCCTGCGCCGGGCCCATACGCCTGACGGGTTCCGCGAACGGCTGACCGCCTTCTGGGCCGACCACTTCACGGTGCAGGGCAAGTTCGGTATCCCCCGGCGCGGCGTCGCCCCCTTTACCGAAAGCGCGATCCGCCCCCATGTGGCAGGCCGCTTTGCCGATATGCTGATCGCGGCCACCACCGCGCCGATGATGCTGCACTACCTCGACCAGGCCAGTTCCATCGGCCCGAACGCGCCGGAGGTGAAGCGCCGCGGCGGGCGTGCCGGCCTGAACGAGAACCTGGCGCGGGAAGTGATGGAGTTGCACACTCTGGGCGTCGGAGGCCCCTACACCCAGGACGACGTGCAGCAGCTGGCGGAACTGCTGACCGGCCTCAGCTTCACCTTCGAGGAGGGGTTCGTCTTCCGCCCCCGCTTCGCGGAACCGGGGCCGGAGACGGTGCTGGGCAAGACCTATGGCGGGGCCGAGGTGCCGCATCTGGCCGAAGTGACCGAGGCGCTGGAGGACCTGGCGCGCCACCCCGCCACGGCCCGCCACCTGGCGCGCAAGCTGGCGATGCATTTCGTCTCGGACGCCCCGCCCGAGGGGCTGATCGCCGACATGGCTGCGCGTTATGCCGAGACCGACGGACAGCTGGCCGAGGTCTATGCCGTGCTGCTGGATCACCCCGCCGCCTGGGCGGCGCCCCTGGGCGGCAACGTGAAACCGCCGGTGGATTTCATCGGCTCTGTTTTGCGGGCGCTGGACGTGCCGGCGGCGAAGATGCCCCTGGGGGATGAACGCGGGTTCCGCATCGCCCTGGCGGCGCCGATGGAGCAGATGGGCCAACCCTGGGAACAGCCCAACGGGCCGGATGGCTGGCCGGAGGCCGACGGCGACTGGATCACCCCGCAACGCTATGCCGCGCGGCTGCAATGGCTGACCTCGGCGCCGCTGCTGCTGCTGGACGAGGTACCGGACCCGCGCGAGGTGCTGCAAACCGCCCTGGGGCCGCTGGCGCCCGAGGGGCTTCGCTTTGCCGTGGCGGCCGCCCAGACCCGGATCGAGGGCCTGGCGCTGGCCTTCGCCGCCCCCGCGTTTCAGAGGATGTGATGATGGGCAACAGGTTGAACCGACGGGATTTCCTTTGGCGCTCCGCGCTGATCGGCTGTTCGGCGGCGGCCAGCCCGCTGGTCACGCCCATGTCCTTTGCCGCCGCCCCCTGGGACAATCGGCTGGTGGTGCTGATCCTGCGCGGCGCGCTGGACGGGCTGGATGCCCTGCGCCCGGTGGGGGATCCCAATTTCGCCACCCTGCGCCCGGATCGTGGGGCAGGGACGGGCGTCGCGCTGGATGGCGCGTGGGAGTTGCACCCGGCGCTGGCGCCCCTGGTCCCGCTCTGGCGGGCGGGGGAGCTGGGCTTCGTCAATGCCACCTCCACCCCCTATCGCGACAAGCGCAGCCATTTCGATGGCCAGGACATCCTGGAGGCGGGCACGACGGGCGTCGGCCAGGCCCGGGACGGCTGGCTGAACCGCATGTTGCAGGCGGTGCCCGGCATCGAGGCGGAGACGACCTACAGCATCGGGCGGGGCGACATGCTTCTGACCACGGGCGCTGCGCCGGTGTCGAACTGGTCCCCCGATGCGGCCCTCAGCCTCAGCCCGCAGACCGAACGGCTGCTGGAGATGGTGACGCATGACGATCCGCTGTTCCGCGATGCCCTGGGGGAGGCGCTGGTGCTGTCTGGGCTTGTGGCGCCCGGTTTGGCGGGTGAAATCCTGCAGATGGCTGAGATGATGGAGATGGCCGAGGGGGGCGCGATGGACAGCGGCGGGGTGATGGACCGGGGCGACATGCAGGACGCGCGCAAGGCCTTGGCGGAGGCAGCAAAGGCGGCGCGTAGCGCCGGCGGCTACGACGCGCTGGCCCGCTTTGCCGCGCAGAAACTGCGGGCCGAGGCGCGGATCGCCACCTTCTCGATCAACGGCTGGGACACGCACGCGGCGCAGCACCGTACGCTGCAAGGCCCGCTGGAAAGCCTGGCCTCGGTCCTGCTGACCCTGCGGGACGATCTGGGGCCGGCGGTCTGGGGCAAGACGGCGGTGGTGGCGATGACCGAGTTTGGCCGCACCGCGCGATTGAACGGCACCGGGGGCAGCGATCACGGCACCGCCGGGCTGATGATCTACGCGGGCGGCGCACTGCGGGGGCAGCAGGTGACCGGCGGCTGGCCCGGTCTGGCCGAGGCCGATCTGTATGCCCGCCGGGATCTTTTGCCGCTGAGCGATGTGCGCGCCCATGCCGCCGGGGTGATGCAGGGCCTCTTCGGGCTGGACCGCGCGGTGCTGGAGGGGCAGGTCTTCCCGGGTCTCGACATGAGCGGAGCGGCGCGCCTGGTGCTGTGACCTGCCCCAGGTGTGGGCGATTTCGGCGCCGGACCGCCGCCGCGGCCCTTCCCATGTGGCAAGGTTTTTCCTATCGTTTCCCGAAGACTAGCGCGCCACGGGACAGGCGCCGGAAAGGGAGACGGAGAATGAGCCAGGATCGCCCCCTCGGGCCGCCGGTCGAAAACTGGCAGGTACCGCCGGCGCCCCCGCGCGATCTGGTGTTGGAGGGGCGTCAGGTGCGCCTGCGCCCGCTGCGCGCCGATGCCCATGCGGGGCTGCTGCACGCGGCCTACGGTGACCGGGATTGGCTGTGGGATTACATGCCGGTCGGCCCCTTCCATTCAGCGCCGCAGTACCACCGCTGGGTGCGCTCGGTCGAAGAAGGGCCGTCGGTCTTCCTTACCATTGAGGACCGGCAGAAGGGGCCGCTTGGCGTGGCCTCCTACCTGAACATCGTGCCGGAAAATGGTTCGATCGAGGTGGGCAACATCACCTTTGCGCCGGCCCTTCAGGGCACCGTGGCGGCGACCGAGGCGATGGTTCTGATGATGAACTGGGCCTTCGAGGCGGGCTATCGCCGCTACGAATGGAAATGCAACGCCCTGAACCTGCCCTCGCGCCGCGCGGCGCAGCGGCTGGGGTTCAGCTATGAAGGTGTCTTCCGCCAGCACATGGTGGTGAAGGGTCGCAACCGCGACACCGCCTGGTTCGCCATTACCGACAGCGACTGGCCGGCACTGAAGGAGGCCTATGGGGTCTGGCTGTCGCCGTCGAACTTCGACGAGGCGGGGCGGCAGCGGGAACGCCTGTCGGATCTCACGCGGCTGGTGCGGGTGACCTCGGACCCGGAAGTCTGAGGCCGTCCTGCGGGCCGCCACGAGGCGGGCGGCCCGGCGCCGGAGGGCTTACATCTTCATGTCGGTCTTCGCCCAGTCCCAGTAAAGCTCGCGCGTGCGCTTGGTGATCGGGCCGATGTCGTAATGGGTGTCCTCGAACTGAGTGACCGGGGTGACCTTGGCGAAGTTGCCGGACAGGAACACCTCGTCTGCGGCTTCGAAATCGGCATAGGTCAGCACGGCCTCATGCACGGTGATGCCATCGGCGCGCAGGTTCTTGATGTGCCGCGCGCGTGTCAGGCCCGACAGGAAGGTGCCGTTGGCGATCGGGGTGAAGACCTCGCCATCCTTGACCATGAAGATATTGGCGGTGGCGCTTTCGGCGACATTGCCCAGCTGGTCGGTCACCAGGGCATTGGTGAAGCCCCGCGCGCGCACCTCGGCGATCATCCGGCCGTTGTTGGGGTAGAGGCTGCCGGTCTTGGCGTTGCAGACAGCCACGTCCAGGGTGGGCCGGCGGTAGCGGGTCTTGCCCAGGGTCGCGGCGGCGTCTTCCGCCGGCATTTCCATCGCTTCCAGCGCCATGCAGAAGCCGGTACCACCGCCGTAGGCCGGTTCCACCACGCTGGCCTCGCCGGTGATCCCCCAGTACATCGGGCGGATGTAGATCGCCTCGCCGGGGGCAAACTTGGTCACGCCCTCGCGGACGATCTCGATCATCTGGTCGACCGTGTAGGTCGGCTTGATCAACATCGCCTCGGCGGAGCGATTGACCCGTTCCAGGTGCGGGCGCAGGTCGGGCATGAGCCCGTTGACCAGCCGCGCGCCGTCGAAGACCGTCGACCCCAGCCAGGCACCGTGGTCGCCGGCCTTCATCACAGCGACATCGCCCTGATACCAGCTGCCATCGAAAAAGGTGTGGATTTCGCCTGCCATGTTCGTCTCCTGTGGTCGATTGGGCCTAGGGATAGACGTTTGACCGGGGGGATGAAAGGGGCAGGCCGAGACCAGGCCCCCGGCCCAGGAGGCCGGGGATTTGGTGCTCAAAAATGGCTTCTTGAAATGGTCTGCCGAGACTCGGATCGGGGGGGTGATCCTTGCCCTCACCAGCACCTTGCCCCAGCGTTAACTCTTTAATGAAACACTTGAATGACGTCCGGGACACTTGCGCATGAAAATGCTGCACCCGCAGCCATTCCTGAGGCTGCGGGTGCGGCATTGCATCTAAAATGTGCAGCTTAAGAGTGTGAAACGCGCTGTCTGTTCGCCGGGGTCCCGGTCAGGAGCGGATCATGCCGACAAGCTCATAGGTGTCCTTCAGGATCGGTTCGGCGATTTCGCGGGCCTTTTCGGCGCCACGGCCGATGATCCGGTCGATCTCGTTGGGGGTCTCCATCAGCTGCGCCATGCGGGTCGAGATCGGCGCCAGCTTCTCCACCGCCAGCTCGCCCAGGGCGGGCTTGAACTCGGAGAACTGCCGACCGCCGAAATCGCGCAGTACGCTGTCCACGTCGGTGCCTGCCAGGGCGGCGTAGATCGTCACCAGGTTGCGCGCCTCCGCACGGCCTTCCAGGCCCTCGGCCTCGGAGGGAAGGGCCTCCGGGTCGGTCCGGGCCTTGCGGATCTTGTTGGCGATGGCGTCGGCGTCATCGGTCAGGTTGATGCGCGCCATGTCCGAGGGGTCGGATTTCGACATCTTCTTGGTGCCGTCGCGCAGCGACATGACCCGGGTCGCCGTGCCCTCGATCACCGGCTCGGTCAGCGGGAAAAAGTCCTGCCCGTAGTCGTGGTTGAACTTCGCCGCGATGTCGCGGGTCAGTTCGACGTGCTGCTTCTGGTCCTCGCCCACGGGGACATGGGTGGCGTGGTAGATCAGGATGTCGGCGGCCATCAGGGCGGGGTAGGCGAAGAGGCCGAGCGAGGCGTTCTGGCTGTTCTTGCCCGCCTTGTCCTTCCACTGGGTCATCCGCTGCATCCAGCCCATGCGGGCGACGCAGTTGAAGATCCAGGCCAGCTGCGCGTGTTCGGGCACCTGGGACTGGTTGAACAGGATCGATTTCTCCGGGTCGAGACCGGAGGCGATATAGGCGGCGGCCAGTTCGCGGGTCTGGCGGCGCAGCGCCGCGGGGTCCTGCCAGACGGTGATCGCATGCAGGTCGACCATGCAGAAGATGGTCTCGAACCCTTCCTTCAGGCCGCGGTCCTGCCAGTCCACGAAACGGCGCATGGCGCCCAGGTAGTTGCCCAGGGTCAGCCCGCCGGAGGGCTGGATCCCGGAAAACACCCGGTCCTGAAATTTCGTGGTCTGGGTCTCGGTCGCGTCGGACATCATCCGCACTCCTGTCAGCGGCGTCTGGAAAAATCGTCTGAGCTGGCTTACCCATGCCCCAATGGGGCGTCAACAGCAGGCAGCCCCGGGCAAGAGCAGCAAAGGACGCCCCCATGTACGACGACCGCCGCCCGGACGACAGCCCGGTCAATCCCGTTTCGCCGGTGATTGTGGTGATCTTCATCGCCATCATCGGGATCGAGGGGATCTTCTCGCTGGGCAATGTGGGGCTGATCGGCGGGCCGCAGTCCATCGGCTGGCGCCTGGGCGCGCTGCAGGACTACGCCTTCTCGCCGGCCTTCCTGGACTACATGCTGGCCACGGGGGACGCGGCGCCGCAGCTGCTGATGCGCTTCGTCACCTATCCGTTCATCCACGGGTCGTTCCAGTCGGCGCTGATCGCCGGGGTGATGTTCCTGGCCCTGGGCAAGTTCGTGGGCGAGGCGATGAAACCCCTCGGGCTGGCGATCCTGTTCCTGGCGACCGTCATCGGCGGCGCTCTGGTCTTCGGCCTGGTGGCACCCGACACAGAGCCGCTTTTTGGGGCCTTCCCGGCGGCCTACGGGATGATCGGCGCCTACAGCTACATGCTGGCGATCTATTACCGCGCCGTCGGGCAGAACCAGGTCATGGCCTTCCGCCTGATCGGCATCCTGATGGGGATCCAGCTGCTCTTCGGGCTGTTTTTCGAAACCGGCATGGCCTGGGTGGCCGACATCACGGCCTTTGTCCTGGGCTTCGCCCTTGCGCCGGTGCTGCTACCCGGCGGCTTTGCCCGTCTGCGGGCCAAACTGCGCCACCGCTGAGCGGCGTCAGAACATCTCGGGCGGCAGCACGGGCAGGAACCGGGCGAGGCGGCGGTTGCGCCGTTCCGGCCAGGGCAGGATATGGGCGCTGCGCGCCTCCGGGTCGCGCCCTGCCTCTGCATGGGCCAGCGCGGTCCAGTCGGCGGCGCTGTGGGAATCCATCTCCGCCATGTGATCCTGCAGCCAGCTTTTCATCAGCCGTTTGCGCAGGGCCCTGATATCGGCGCTGTCGTGGAATTGCAGCGACGCCTCGGTATCCCATCGCATCGACCGCCCGTTGAGGTTGGCAGAGCCCAGGATCGCCAGCTTGTCATCCACCAGCGTCACCTTGGAATGCAGATAGATCACCCCGGCGCCGTAGAGCGGTTTCGGCGTGTGGCGCGGGGCCGGGCGGGGCTGGGCCGGGGCGACGACCGCCAGCCGGTCGCCGAAGGCGCGGCGGACGTGGTTCAGGCAGCGCAGTTGCAGGGCCAGTTCGTGCCGGGCGTCGATGCTGGTGTCGCCGTTGAAGATCACCCGCTCCGGTTCCGTCGGCAGCACCAGGATGCAGTTCAGTCGCGGCGCCCGTTCGGCGGCGCGGGCCAAGGCACGGGCCAGGGGCATGTGGCGGAAGAACTGGCTTTCCAGATAGATCAGCTTCTCGGCGCTGTCGAAGGCCGCAAGATGCGCCTCTTCATGTTCGGTGATCGCCGGTTTCGGGCCAAGGCGCAGCGGTCCGCGACGGGGGTGCGACTGGGTGCGCAACAGGCGCGGGCCCAAGGCGCTCATGTGCTTGTCGGGCAGGGGAGCGGTGCTTTCGACCGGGCTTGCCTCGGCGGCAAAGCTGGCGGCGCCGGCCTTCTGCGCGCGGCTCCAGCAATCGGCGAAGTGGCGGCGGATGTCGCCGGCCACGGCGCCGCAGACCCGCAGCGACACGTCGTGCCAGGTGTCCTCGGCGCGTTGTTCATGGGCTTCGTCGTCCCAGCGGCGTTCGTCCACGTCCAGCCCGCCGATGATCGCCTTCCGCCCGTCCGCCACCGCCAGTTTCTGGTGCAGCGAGGCCGGGCGCAGGGTGACGTCCCCCGATAGCGCCCGCAGTTGCAGCGGGGTCAGCCGTTCCGGGTTGCGCCGGCGCAGATCCTCCACCGAGGCCCGCACGCGTCTGCCGAAGATGCGCTTCCACACAGGCGCGGCACTGGCCTGGTGCTGTGCCACCAGAACCTCGGCGCCGTGGAATTCCGCCGAACCGCCCTGCAGGGGACGGTTCAGCAGCCCGGCGGCGAACCCCGCGCCGGCATCCCAGGCGTCCCGGTGCAGCTCGGGGGTGAACACCGGGTCGAAATCGGCGATCAGCAGCCGCATCTTCACCCCCCGCGCGGCAACATGCGCCACCAGGTCGGCCCAGGTCTTCAGCTCCAGCGCCTCGGCCTCTGCGCTGTGCAGGCGGGTGCGCGGATCAAAGATGCGGAACGACATCAGGACCTCGCTCGTTGCCTGCAGGCAAAGCGTTTCCAGCGCGGGAAACATTTCGGCTGCGGTGACGAGCGGGATCAGATCCTTCTGATGGCTATCTTTGGGCATGGGCTCCTGGGGGGCTGGCGACGTTCCGGACTCAACGCCGCCCGAAGCCCGAGGGTTTCAGCCTGATTTGCGGCGTTTCACCGCGCCGGTGAAATCCGACAGCCGGAAGGCGCCGATCAGCGGTCCGGCGCCGAAGTAGACGGCGCAGCCGATGGCGATCAGCAGGGCCAGGGCGGGGTAGCGGATGTAATCCGCCGACAGCCAGGGCGCCAGCAGCAGTTTCGCCGGCCAGAGCGCCGCGCCCATGATCAGCGAGGCGAGGAAGATGCGGGGCGCGCGGCGGCGGAACCGGTCGTCGAAGCGGGCGACCTCTCCCATGCGGCCGGTTCCGGCGACCAGTGCCGCCAGCATCACCCAGCCCGCCAGCGTGGTCGCCAGGGCGCAGGCGATCCAGCCGATCACCGGCGCCAGTCCGATGGCCACAGCCGCGTTGGCGACCATCGCCAGCAGGGCGTAGTTGAAGGGCCGCCGTGTATCCTCGCGCGCGAAGTAGAGCGGTTGCAGAACCTTCTGCAGCACGAAGGCCGGCAGGCCCGCGCCGTAGACCGCCACGGCCAGGGCGATGGCCGCGCTGTCCTCGGGGCGTGCCGCGCCGCGCTCGAACAGGACCGATACGATGGGCCGCGGGATCACCACCAGCGCCACGGCGCAGGGCAGGGTCAGGGCCAGCGCCAGCTCGCCCGCGCGGCTCAGCGCGTTGCGCGAGCCTGCGGCATCCTCGGCCTTCAGGCGGCGCGACAGGTCGGGCAGCAGGACGATGCCGATGGCGATACCCACCACGCCGAGCGGCAGCTGGTAGAGACGGTCGGCGGTGAACAGCCAGCCAACGGCCCGGTCGAAGTAGGAAGCCACCTGCTGACCCACCAGCAGGTTCACCTGCACCACGCCGCCGGCGAGGGCGGCGGGGATGGCGATGCGAACCAGCCGTTTCAGGTCCGGCGTCAGCCGGGGCCAGGCGGGCCGCACATGGAAGCCAGCCCGCGCCGCGGCGATCCACAGCAGGGCCAGCTGCGCCACGCCCGCGACCGGGATCGCCCAGACCAGCGCATAGCCCAGTTCCAGCCCCAGGGGCTCGGCCAGCAGGGCGGTGCCGACAAACAGCACGTTCAGCAGAACCGGCGCGGCGGCCGCAGCGGCAAAGCGCCCGGCGGCGTTCAGCACCCCCGACAGCAGGGCTGCCAGCGAGATGAACAGGATGTAGGGGAAGGCAATGCGCCCGAAGGCCACCGCCAGCGGATATTGTTCATCGCCCGCAAATCCCGAGGCGAGCCCGAGGATCAGCCAGGGCATGGCCACCTGCGCCAGCACCGTCAGTGCGATCAGCAGCGTGGCGAGGCCCGCGAAGGCCTCGTTCATGAACCTCTGCGGGCCGTCGTCGGCCTCCAGCTTCTTCGAGAAGATGGGCACGAAGGCCATGTTGAACGCCCCTTCGGCAAAGAAGCGGCGGAACATGTTGGGCAGGCGGAAGGCCACGACGAAGGCCTCGTAGACCGGGCCGGTGCCCAGCACGGCCAGGATGATGATGTCGCGGGCCAGGCCCAGCACGCGGCTGAGCATGGTCCACAGTCCCACGGTGAAGACGCCGGAGACCAGGCGGATGGGATTCACGCGCGCGCCCTTTCCTGACCGGCGGCGATCGCCTCACGCAGCTTCGCCTCCAGCGCCTTCTGTTTCGAGGCGGAGAAGAGTTTCAGCCCGAACATGTCCTTCACGTAGAAGGTGTCGACGACCTGCTCGCCGTAGGTGGCGATCACGGCCGAGGAGATCTGCACGTTGGCCGTCGCCAGCGTCCGCGTCAGGTCATAGAGCAGCCCGACACGGTCGCGGGTGTCGACCTCGATGATCGTGTAGATCTCGGACCCCTCGTTGTCGAAGGCGACGGAGGTGGCGACCTTGAAGGCACGCTCGCGTTTCTTGATCCGGTCGCGGTCCACCATCGCCTCGCGGGCGACCAGTTCGCCGCGCAGGATCTTGTGGATCATCTGGGTCAGCCGCGGCAGGCGCGAGGCCTCGTAGGGGCTGCCCTCGGCATCCTGCACCCAGAAGGCGGCGGTGGCATAGCCGTCGACCGTCGTGTAGGTTCGCGCGTCCACCACGTTGGCGCCGACCAGGGCCAGCGCGCCGGACAGCCGGGCGAAGATGCCCGGGTGATCGGCCATGGCGAAAAGCGCGCGGGTCGCGTCCCGGTCCTCGTCCGCATGCAGGTCGATGCGGATCTCGTCCACCGGCAGATCGCGCAGCATCTCGGCAAAGGCGGCCTGGGTCGCGGTCTGCAACCCCTGCCAGTAGGGCGGGTAATGGCGCGCCAGCTCGCGGTCGACGTCCTCCTGGCTCCAGCCGTCCAGCTTCTCCACCAGCATCCGCTGGGCTTCCTGGCCACGGTGGGTGCGGTTGAGTTCTTCCAACCCGGTTTCCAGGGCGCGGCGGGTCTGGTGATAGAGGGTGCGCAGCAGCTGCGCCTTCCAGTTGTTCCAGGTGCCGGGGCCGACGCCGCGGATGTCGCAGACGGTCAGCACCGTCAGCAGGTCCAGCCGGTCGCGCGAGCGTACGGCCTTGGCGAAATCGCGCACCGTGCGCGGGTCGGCCAAGTCGCGTTTCTGCGCCATGTCCGACATCAGCAGGTGATAGCGCACCAGCCATTCCACGGTGTCGCATTCCTCGGGCGTCAACCCGAGGCGTGGGGCGACCTTGCGGGCGATCTTGGCGCCCAGCACCGCGTGATCCTCCTCGCGGCCCTTGCCGATGTCATGCAGCAGCAGCGCCACGTAAAGGACGCGGCGGTTCACCCCTTCGGCCAGGATGGTGGAGGCGACAGGCAGTTCCTCCTCCAGATCGCCATGTTCGATCAGCGCCAGGTGGCGGATACATTGGATGGTGTGTTCGTCCACCGTGTAGTGGTGGTACATGTTGAACTGCATCATCGCGACGATCTGCCCGAACTCGGGCAGGAAGGTGCCCAGCAGGCCCAGTTCGTTCATCCGGCGCAGGGCGCGTTCAGGGTTGCCGTGCTTCAGGAGGGTCCCGAGGAAGATCTTCGCCGCCTCCGGGTCCTCGCGCATCTGGTCGTCGATCCTGTCGAGGTTCGCGTGCACCATCCGCATCGCATCGGCATGCAGCAGCATCCCCGTGCGCAGCCCCTCGTCGAAAAGACGCAGCAGGTTCAGCTTGTCCTGCAGGAAATGCGCCTCGTCCTTCACTGCCAGGCGGCCGTGCACCACCTTGTAGTCCGAGCCGATCTTGGGCTTGCGGCGGAACACCCGTTCCAGCATCGCGTCGCCCTTGACGTTCTCGGCCTCCAGCTGGGTCAGGAAGATGCGGGTCAACTCGCCGACCGAGTTGGCGTGGCGGAAGTAGGCCTGCATGAAATGCTCGACCCCGCGGCGCCCGCCCTTGTCCTTGTATCCCATGCGCTCGGCCACCTGGACCTGCATGTCGAAGGTCAGCTGGTCCTGCGGCCGTCCGGCCAGAAGGTGTAGGTGACAGCGCACCGCCCAGAGGAAATCCTCGGCCTTGTGGAAGGTGGCATATTCGTCGCGGGTGAAGACGCCCAGGCGGACCAGCTCGGCCACCGACTGCACCCCATGGACGTATTTGCCGATCCAGTAGAGGGATTGCAGATCGCGCAGCCCGCCCTTGCCTTCTTTCACGTTGGGCTCGACCACGTAGCGCTGGCCGCCCTGTTTCTGGTGGCGGTTGAACCGCTCTTCCAGCTTGGCCTCGATGAAGTCCTTCTCGGTGCCCTTGAAGAGATCCGACCACAGCTTTTCGTTCAGCTGATCCACCAGCGGCGCGTCGCCCGCCAGGAACCGGGTTTCCATCAGCGAGGTGCGGATGGTGTAGTCCTCGCCGCCCAGCTTCAGGCATTCGCGGATGGTGCGGCTGGCGTGGCCGACCTTCAGGTGCAGGTCCCACATGACATAGAGCATCGCCTCGATCAGCGCCTCCAGCGCGGGGGTGATGCGGGACTTGGTCAGGAACAGCAGATCGACGTCGGAGAAGGGGGCCATCTCGCCCCGGCCATAGCCGCCGACGGCGCAGATGGCGAAATCGCCCAGGGCCTCTCGCTGGTCCTCGGTCAGGCTGGCGCGGCCCTGCTCCAGCACCTCGCGGATGATGCAATCGGTGACGAAGGTATAGGCGCGGGTGGTCTTGCGGGCGGCGAAGGGATCGGCGGCGAAGGCTTCGGCGATCCGCTCCATCCCTTCGGTCCGGGCGCTGTTCAGTCGGGCGACGACCGCGGCGCGGGCCCTGGCCGGATCGCCCTCGTCGCGGCGAATGGCCTCCAACTCGCGCCGCAGGGCGGCAGGGTCCAGAATGTCCTCAGCCGGACGAATGAGATCGTCCGGCAGCGAAAGCGAAATGTCCATGTGGCGTCCGTTCCGGAAGCAAAAGGCCCGCCCCCGGCACAGTGGGGCCAGGGGCGGGCGGTATGGGGCCCAGGTGGCGGATCAGAAGCCGCCGCCGGAGAAGCTGCGCGGGGCGGGATCGACCACCACGACCTGGCGGTCCTGGATCGTCGCCACGGCCAGGCCGCGTTCGTTGGTGCCATCCCGCAGCAGGCGGAAGACGCCGCCGACCCCCTGGAAGCCGGAGCCCTGCGTCAGGCCCGACACCGACAGCGCGTCGGACCGGCCCTGGCGGACCAGGGCGCCGATGGCCGCAATGCCGTCGAAGGCCAGACCACCGATCGGATGCGGCGAGGCGCCGTAGGCCGCGGTGTAGCGGGCGTTGAACTGCGCGGTCAGGCCGGGATCGGGCAGGGCGAACCAGCCGCCCTGGACGCCCGGCAGATCCAGAGTCTGGGGCGGGATGTCCCAACGGGTCAGGCCGATGTACTGCACCTTGTCCGGGCCCAGGCCGTTTTCCGGCAGCATCTGGGTGAAGAGCGGCAGCGCACCGGCGGTATTCGCGGTCAGGAAGATCGCATCGGCGTTGCCTCCGTCCCGCCCGGCGGCGTTACGGACCTGCGGCACGGCGTCCAGCACGCCGGTCTGCGAGAACTCGTAAGGCACCGAAGCCACGACCGAAGCGCCGTTGCGCGCGGCTGCCGCCTGCACGGCGCTGGCGCCGGCACGGCCCTCGGGCGTCTGGCCCGAAACCAGCACGATGCGCGACTTGCCCTTGCTCACCGCGTAGCGGGTCAGCCGGTCGGCGGTGTTCTGGAACGTCGGGCCGAGGACGAAGACATTGCCGCCCGCGATCTCGGGGTTGTTGGAGAAGGCCAGCACGTTGACCCCGCGCGATGCGGCGACGCGCCCGGCGGCATTGGCATTGGCGGCATAGACCGGGCCCAGGATGATCTTGGCGCCGTCGCTGATCGCCTGGCCGGTGACCGAGGCGGTGACGTCCGCACTGCCCTTGGTGTCGTAGACGCGCAGGTCGATCTGCACGCCGTTCAGCTCCGACGCGGCCATGCGGGCGGCGTTCTCCAAGCTGGCGGCCAGGATCGCGTCGCCTTGATCGCCAGAACCGCGCGGCACCAGCAGGGCCACGGGCACGGGGCGATCGGTGTTGATGCTGGGGCCGGAATTGCCGCCCATCGAGACCGGCTGACAGGCCGCGGCAAGGGCGACGGCCGGCAGGGCCAGCACCAGGCTGCGGCGGCCACCGCGCGGAGCGGCCTGTTTCGCCGGGACGGGGGTGGTGTGGGGCCGGGTCTGTCCGGTCAGTGCCTTGCGGGCGGCGCTCAAAAGAGCGAACATGGGGATCTCCTCGGGTCCAGGCGGCCCCAGACCGCCCCTTGGGCGCAGATCTGCGGCGGAAAGTCGTTCAGCCGAAATAATAAACCTATCGTTCAGAGGGTCCAGTAATGAATGCCGAAAGCGTGAAACTGGCGGCGGGTCTCTACCTGGTGGCCGTGCCGATCGGGACCGCGCGGGATATCACCCTGCGGGCGCTGGACATCCTGGCCTCGGCCGATGTGCTGGCCGCCGAAGACACCCGGTCGCTGCGAAAGCTGATGGACATCCACGGCATCCCGCTGGGCAATCGTCCGCTGGTCGCCTACCACGACCACAGCGGCGAGAAGACCCGGGCGCGACTGCTCGCGGCGATCGCGGAGGGCAAGGCGGTCGCCTATGCCTCCGAGGCGGGCACGCCGCTGATCGCCGACCCGGGCTATGACCTGGCGCATGTGGCCCGCGACGAAGGGCTGGCGGTGACCGCGGCGCCTGGCGCCTCGGCGGTGATCACCGCGCTGACGCTGGCGGGGCTGCCGACTGATCGGTTCCTCTTCGCGGGGTTCCTGCCCTCGGCCCAGGGCGCGCGGCGCAGCACGCTGATGGATCTGCGAGCCACCCGGGCCACGCTGGTCTTCTACGAATCCCCCAATCGCGTGGCGGCCTCCCTGGCTGATGCCGCCGAAGTGCTGGGTCCCGAGCGGCAGGGGGCGCTGTGTCGCGAACTGACCAAGCGGTTCGAGGAAGTGCGGCGTGGGACGCTGGCCGAGCTGGCGGCCAGTTGCGCAACCGATCCGCCCCGGGGCGAGATCGTTTTGCTGATGGATCGCGGAGATTCAGAAACTCTTAGCGAGTCGGACCTAGAAACGACATTGAGCGCGGCATTGAAGGACCTTTCGGTACGCGATGCGGCGGACCAGGTGGCGGCGCAGTTCGATCTGCCGCGGCGCAAGGTCTACCAGATGGCGCTGAAGATGGCGAAGGGCTGACAGGGCGGCCCGACAGGTGAAAGGGCTGATCATGGCAGAGGTGCTGGAGTTTCGAAATCCGCGGATCGAGCGGGGGCATCAGGCCTACCTGCGCGGCCTTTCCGCCGAAGACTGCGCGCTGCGCCACTATCGCGATCGGGGCGCGCGGTTCGAGGCGGCCCGCTGGCGTGGCGCCGGGGCCGAGATCGACCTGGTGCTGCGCGAAGGGGCGCGACTGGTTTTCGTCGAAGTGAAGGCGGGCAAGACCTTCGATCACGCGGCGCAACGGGTGAACTGGGCGCAGCTGCACCGCATCATGCGCGCGGCCGAGGTCTACGCCGGCCAGCATGGCGGCGCCTTCGTCGAAATGCGCATCGACGTGGCCCTGGTCGACGGGCAGGGCGCGGTTCAGATCCTCGAAAATGTGAGCATGGCGGCCTGACCGGCGGGCACAGCCCCCATTGCGGACCGGGCCGGGATGGGCCATCACCGTTCGGGTGATATCCAGCGGAGGCCCGAAAGATGAAGATCGCGTTCCAGATGGACCCCGTCGGGGCCGTCGACATTGCTGCCGACAGCACCTTCCGCCTGGCCGAGGAGGCGCAGGCCCGAGGGCACGAGCTTTTCTACTACACCCCCGAACATCTGTCCTTCCAGGAAGGTCGCGTCATGGCACGCGGCCAGGCGATGACCGTGCAGCGCGTTCAGGGTAATCATGCGCAGCTTGGGCCGGAAGAGGAGGTCGACCTGTCGACCTTCGACGTGGTCTGGTTGCGCCAGGATCCGCCCTTCGACATGTTCTACATCACGACCACGCATCTGTTGCAGCGGATTCATCCGAAAACGCTGGTGGTCAACGATCCCTTCTGGGTGCGCAACTTCCCCGAGAAGCTGCTAGTGCTCGATTTCCCCGGCCTGACGCCGCCCACCACCATCGCCCGCGACCTGGCCACGATCCGCGCCTTCAAGGAAAAGCACGGCGATATCATTCTGAAGCCGCTCTACGGCAACGGGGGCGCCGGGGTCTTCCGGCTGACCGCCGACGACCGCAACCTGTCCTCCCTGCATGAGCTGTTTACCGGCTTCTCACGCGAGCCGCTGATCGTGCAGAAATACCTCCCGGCCGTGTCCAAGGGCGACAAGAGGGTGATCCTGGTCGATGGCGGACCCGTCGGCGCCATCAACCGCGTGCCGGCCGCCGGCGAGACCCGCTCGAACATGCATGTTGGCGGCCGCCCCGAGAAGGTCGGCCTGACCGAGCGTGACCTGGAAATCTGCGCCGCCATTGGCCCGACCCTGCGCGAGAAGGGCCAGGTCTTCGTCGGCATTGACGTGATCGGCGATTGGCTGACCGAGATCAACGTGACCTCTCCCACCGGCATCCAGGAGTTGGAGCGCTTCGACGGCACCAATATCGCCGGCAAGATCTGGGAGGCGATCGAGGCGAAGCGCGCCTGATCGCAGGGGGCGGGCCAGTCGGCCCGCCACGCGTCCCGGACCTCTGCCACAGGTCGCCCGCCTTTCCGTCTCGCGACCGGTCCTGGCAGACCGGTGGCCGGCGGATACAGACCGGCGTCAGCGGGTCAGCCCGCCATTCCCGGTACCCGGTAGGCCAGTGCCTCTGCCAGATGGGGACGGCGCACGGCCTCCGCGCCGTCCAGGTCCGCGATGCTGCGGGCCACCCGCAGCACCCGGTGATAGCCCCGCGCAGACAGGCCGAACCGTTCGGCCGCGCGCATCAACAGCTCGCGCCCTTCGGCATCCGGCGCGGCCACCTCGTCCAGCATCTCACCTGACAGATCGGCGTTCAGGGCAATGCCCGTCGCCCCGTCGTATCGCCTGGCCTGGAGACGCCGGGCGGTCAGTACCCGGTCGCGGATCGCGGCCGAACTTTCGCCGGTCGCCGGCAGATCCAGCTGCCGATAGTCCACCGCCGGCACCTCAAGCCGCAGATCGAACCGGTCCATCAGGGGGCCGGAAATCTTGCCCAGATACTTCTCCGAACATTTCGGCGCCTTGGAGCAGGCTCGGCCCGCATCGTGCAGGTAGCCGCAGCGACAGGGATTGGCGGCCGCAATCAGCAGGAAGCGGCAGGGATAGCGCACATGGGCATTGGCGCGCGACACGGTGACCTCGCCCGTTTCCATCGGCTGTCGCAGGGTGTCGAGGACGGCGGGCGCGAATTCCGGCATCTCGTCGAGGAACAGCACCCCGTTGTGCGCCAGGCTGATCTCGCCCGGCTGGGCGCCGCGCCCGCCGCCGACGATGGCGGCGGTGGAGGCGGTGTGATGGGGCTCCATGAAGGGCGGTGAACAGCTGAGCCCGCCGCCGTCCAAGAGCCCGGCCAGCGAATGGATGATCGAGGTTTCCAGCGCCTCGCGCGGGGCGAGGTCCGGCAGGAGGCCCGGCATCCTTTTGGCCAGCATGGATTTTCCCGCACCGGGCGGGCCGAGAAGCAGGATGTGGTGGCGCCCCGCGGCGGCAATCTCCAGGGCGCGCTTGGCCTTTTCCTGGCCGCGCACGTCACGCAGGTCGGGCGGCACGAGGCCGCGCGTCACGGTGCCGGCCTCGGCCTGGGGCAGGGGGGCCTGTCCCGTCAGATGGCGCACCAGGTCGCCCAGGGTGCCGGCGCCGATGACGCGCGTGGCCTCGCTCCAGGCCGCTTCGGCCGCAGAATCGGCGGCGCAGAGCAGGCCGCGCCCCTCGTCCGCCGCGCAGATGGCCGCGGGAAGGGCGCCGGCCACCGGGATCAGCTTGCCGTCCAGCGACAGCTCCCCAAGGGCCGCGTGTTCCTCCGCCGCCTCGGGGGGCACGACCTTCAACGCCGCGAGGATCGCCAGCGCAATGGGCAGGTCGTAGTGGCTGCCCGCCTTGGGCATGTCGGCGGGCGATAGGTTTATGGTGATCCGCTGCGAAGGCAGGGCGATGCGCATTGTGGCCAGGGCAGCGCGGACCCTTTCGCGCGCCTCTGACACCGCCTTGTCCGGCAGGCCGACGATGGAAAAGCCGGGCACCCCGGGCGACAGTGCGCATTGCACCTCGACCGGGGCAGCCTCGGCGCCGTGGAAGGCGACGGTATAAGTCCTGAGCATCCTGCGATCCCCCGCTTTGGCCGGATGGCCGAAACCATGGTTAACGGGGCAGGTCTTAGGACTTGGTTAACGCCTTCCGGGCGCGTCCGTGGCCGTCAGCCCAGCAGGGCGGCCACCTCCGGCCAGGCCAGGGCATCGTTGACGGTCTTGTCCCGGCAGGTGGGGTTGCAGAAGCCCAGGATGCGGCCGTCGATCTCCGCCAGGTCGGTGATGGCGCGACCGGAGAAGGGACAGGTTGCGTTGACGGGCATGCCTGCCTCGATCGCGCGGGCCGGCAAGGGGGCAGGTCCGGGCCAGGGGCCGCGCGGCAGGTCCGAGGGGTAGGGATCGCGCTCGACCACCTCGGTCAGGGCCAGCGCGCGCCAGCGGCGGAGCGAAGGGTGCGCCAGCATGGCGGTGGTATAGGCCGCCAGCCGGTCGGAGACGGGCAGGCCGTAGCCCGCGATGCGCAGGGCCACCGGCGCATAGAAGGTATCGGCCAGGGTCCAGTCGCCGAAGATCCAGGGGCCTTCGGTGCTGCGCTGCGTCTCGGCATGGGCAAAGAGCTCATCCAACCGGGCCAGATCGGCGGCGACCGCGTCACTGACCTCGAAACCCTTGTATTGCCCCAAAAGTTGCATCGGGCAGGCCCCGCGCAGGGCGGTGAAGCCCGCGTGCATCTCGGCCACCAGCCCGCGTGCGGCGGTACGGGCCGCGGGCGCGGCGGGCCAGAGCCCGGCGTCGGGATGGGCCTCGGCCAGGTGTTCGGCCATCGCCAGCGTCTCGCCCAGCACATGGCCCTTGGGCGTGCGCATCACCGGCAACAGCCGCGCCGGCGCCAGGCCGTTTTCGGCCAGCTGCTGTGCCACGTTGCCGCCGTAGAGGTCGATCATGCGGGTCTTGACCGGCAGGCCGAATGGTTCGAACATCAACCAGCCGCGCAGCGACCAGCTGGAATAGGTGCGGGCACCGATGAATAGCTCGTAGGGCATGGGGATCTCCGCTGTTGTGCGGACAGCCTAGTGTCGAATTCGTATCACAAAAAATGATATTTTGAGCGCAAATCCATCATGGATTGTGATTTATCTTCGCGACCCGCGCGCCCTCTGGCCGACCGCCGGGGCCGTAGTCGATATGGGTCACCGACAGCGGTTCGACCCGATGGCGCAGCACGTCGCGCGGGGCCTCGCCGCCGTGACGGGCGACCTGGCCCAGGATCACGGCGAAATGGCAGACCACGATCAGGTCGCCGCCCTCCCGCATCAACGCGTCCAGAGCGACGGAGGCCCGTGCAGCCATGGCGTTCCAGCTTTCGCCGCCGGGCGGTGCCACCTCGCCGGGGTCGGTCCAGTAGGCGCGGGACAGCTCGGGGTCGCGGGCCTCGATCTCCGGGGCGGTCAGCATTTCCCAGTCGCCGAAATGGATCTCCCGCAGGGCGGGGTGGTCGGGCAGGCGCCTGCGGCCCGGCCCGGCCAGGGCATCGGCGGTCGCCCGCGTGCGTGTCAGATCGGAGGAAACCAGCCGAGCCTCGCGGGGCAGGAACTCGGACAGCGCGGCAATCCGCCGATGGTCGCTGAGGTCGGCGGGCAGGTCGGACCAGCCGACCATGCACTTCGCATGGGTCGGCCCGTGGCGGACGAGGAGCAGCCGGCTCATGGCAGCTGCCCCTTCAGGACGTTGGGCAGACCGGCCACCACTTGCACCACGCAATCGGCCTCGCGGGCCAGCGCGATGTTCAGCCGCCCCTGCGCCTCGCGGAAGCGGCGGGTCAGCGCGTCGGCAGGCACGATGCCCTGACCCAGCTCGTTGGTGACCGTGACGACCGGGGCCGGGCAGGTGGCCAGCGCGGCCAGCAGGCCGGCCTGGGCCTTGTCCAGGTCGGCCCCGGAAAAGAGCTGATTGCTCAACCACATGGTCGCGCAATCGAAGAGGACGGGGACCTGTGCCGCCGCCAGCGCCGGCGCCGGATCCAGCGGCGCCTCGACCACCTGCCAGCCCGCGCCGCGCCGCGCGGCATGGGCCGCGATCTTCGCCTCCATCTCCGCATCCTGGGCCTCGGCGCTGGCGAGATAGAGCCGTTCAGGCCCCAGGCCGCAGACCAGCGCTTCGGCAAATTCCGACTTCCCGGAGGCTGCGCCGCCGATCACAAGGATCCGTCGTGCCGACATTTTTCTGCCTCCGTTTTGGAACCGAAAGGGGGTTCCGCGCGTATAGCTTGCGAAAGAGCCGAGTCAAAGAGGCGGCCAAAGGGCGCGCACCGCGCACCCCGCCAAACCGACAGAGGGGACTGAACGTGCAGACCGAAACGATGACGATGCCGCTTTCGCGGGTGGCGATGAAGGCGGAACTTCTGGACGCCGAAACCGAGCTGGAACTGGCCTACGCCTGGCGCGACAAGCGCGACACCGCAGCCCTTCACCGTCTGGTGACCGCCTACATGCGACTGGCCATTTCGATGGCCTCGAAATACCGCCGCTACGGCGCTCCGATGAACGACCTGATCCAGGAAGCGGGGCTGGGCCTGATGAAGGCGGCAGACAAGTTTGACCCCGATCGCGGTGTGCGCTTTTCCACCTATGCGGTCTGGTGGATCAAGGCCTCGATCCAAGACTACGTGATGCGCAATTGGTCCATGGTGCGCACGGGCTCCACTTCCTCCCAGAAATCCCTGTTCTTCAACATGCGCCGTGTCCAGGCCCGTCTGGAACGCGAAGCCCTGGCGCGTGGTGAGGAGATCGACATGCACCAGCTGCGCCAGCTGATCGCGACCGAGGTCGGCGTGCCGCTGCGCGATGTCGAGATGATGGAAGGCCGCCTGTCGGGCTCCGACTTCTCGCTGAATGCGACCCAAAGTGCCGATGAAGAGGGGCGCGAATGGATCGACACCATCGAGGATGACGGCGCCGGCGCCGAGGATTTGGTCGCCGAAAGCCATGACCTGTCGGCCCTGCGCCGCTGGCTGGCGGGCGCCATGTCGAAGCTGAACGACCGCGAGCGTCACATCGTCGCCGAGCGCAAGCTGCGCGACACCCCCCGCACGCTGGAAAGCCTGGGCCAGGAGCTGGGCCTGTCGAAGGAACGCGTGCGCCAGCTGGAGGCCGCAGCCTTCACCAAGATGCGCAAGAGCCTGGAAGGCGCATCGAGCGAGGCGCAGGCCCTGCTGCACTGAGCCGCGCGGGCCTCACGGGCCAGGACAGAACCGACATTTCAGAGGCGGGCGTTTCCGGGTGGGGCGCCCGCCTTCGCTTGTACCTGCCGGGGTGCCGTTCTACTCTGCCCGGCGACAGCCGCGTGGCGGCGAGAAAGCGGGGGCCACCATGCTGGCAGGCAAGAGAATCCTTCTGATCGTCGGCGGTGGCATTGCCGCCTTCAAGATCCCCCAGCTGATCCGCCTGCTGCGTGGGCAGGGCGCCGCCGTCACCCCGGTGATGACCCGCGCGGCGGGAGAGTTCGTCACGCCGCTGACCCTGGCCGCGCTGGCCGGGGAAAAAGTGCATGAGGCGCTGTTCGACCTGACGTCAGAGGCCGAGATGGGCCATATCGAGCTGTCGCGCTCCGCCGATCTGGTGGCCGTGGCGCCCGCGACGGCCGACCTGATGGCGAAGATGGCGCAGGGGCACGCCGATGACCTGGCCTCCACCCTGCTTCTCGCCACCGACACGCCCGTCCTGATCGCGCCCGCGATGAACGTGCGCATGTGGGAACATGCCGCCACGCAACGCAACATCGCCACGCTGAAGAGCGACGGAATCGCCTTCACCGGCCCCGATGAGGGCGACATGGCCTGTGGCGAATACGGCCCCGGTCGCATGTCCGAACCCGAGGTGATCCTGCAGGCGATCCGCGCCCATTTCACTGCCGGGCCGCTGTCCGGGCGGCGCGTGCTGGTGACCTCCGGCCCGACCCATGAACCCATCGATCCGGTGCGCTATATCGCCAACCGCTCATCGGGGGCGCAGGGCACGGCGATCGCCCGGGCGCTGGCCGATCTGGGCGCCGATGTCACCTTCGTCACCGGCCCCGCCGATGTGCCGCCGCCTGCGGGCGTCGAGGTGGTGCGCGTTGAGACGGCGCAGCAGATGCTGGAGGCGGTGGAGGCCGCCGGCCCGGTCGAGGCTGCCGTCTTCGCCGCCGCCGTGGCCGACTGGCGCGTGGCCTCCGCCTCGACCTCGAAGATCAAGAAGCAGAGCGGTGCGCCGCTGCCGGTGCTGGAGTTTGCGGAAAACCCCGACATCCTCGCCACGATCTCGCACAAGACGACGGGCCGGCCCCGGCTGGTCGTCGGATTTGCCGCAGAGACGGATGACGTGGTGGCCCATGCCACGGCGAAACGGGCGCGCAAGGGCTGTGACTGGATCCTTGCCAACGACGTCAGCCCGGCGACGGGCATCATGGGCGGCACGGAAAACGCGGTGGTGCTGATCTCGGACGCAGGCGCCGAGGACTGGCCGCGCATGGACAAGACCGCGGTGGCCCAAAGGCTCGCCGCGCGCATCGCCGAGGCGCTGACCGCGTGAACGGCTCTGAAGACTGGGAAAGAACGACAATGCGGAAACTGGCCATTCGGATCATGTGGGACGAGGGCGCGGACCAGAGCCTGGGCCTGCCGGCCTATGAAAGTGAGGGCGCGGCGGGGGCCGACCTGCGCGCCAACCTGCCCGACCGGGGCGAGCTGGAGCTGGCGCCGGGGTCGCGCGCGCTGGTGCCCACGGGCCTGCGCCTGGCGATCCCCGAGGGATTCGAGGTGCAGCTGCGCCCCCGCTCGGGCCTGGCGCTGAAGCACGGCATCACCCTGCCCAACACCCCCGGCACCATCGACAGTGACTATCGCGGCCCCCTCGGGGTGATCCTGCTGAACGCCGGGACGGAGCCTTTCATCGTCAGTCATGGCGATCGCATCGCGCAGATGCTGGTGGCGCCGGTGATCCAGGCCCATTTTGCCCTGGTCGAAGAGCTGGACGAGACCGCACGCGGCGCGGGTGGCTTCGGCTCCACCGGGCGGGGCTAGGGCCTGATGGGCTGGATCCTTTTCCTGGCCCTCGTGCTTTGGCTGGCCGGCGGGCAGTTCGGCGTCTCGCGCCGCGCGCGCGGCGCGGTGGTGCTTGGTGCCTACCTCTGCCTGCTGGCGCTGTTGTTCGTCCTGCCGGAACCCCACCCGATGCGTATGGCCCTCGGCCCCCGGGCCGCCTGGCTGATGCTGGGCGGTGTGGCGGTGGTGGTGCTGGCCTACCGGCGCGGCCTTGGCGCGCTGCGCGCCCGCGCCCATGGCAGGGAAGGGGAAGAGACGCCCACCGACCAGCCCGCGCGGCTGTTCTCCGAGGCCGAGCTGGACCGGTACGCCCGTCACATCGTCCTGCGCGAGTTGGGCGGACCGGGACAGAAGGCGCTGAAGGAGGCGCGGGTGCTGGTGATCGGCGCGGGCGGCCTCGGCTCGCCTGCGCTTCTCTACCTCGCCGCGGCGGGTGTGGGGCGGATCGGGGTAATCGACGCCGACACCGTCTCCGCCTCCAACCTGCAACGGCAGGTGATCCACCGTGATGCCGACATCGGCCTGCCCAAGGTGCAATCGGCCCAGGCCGCGCTGCGCGCGCTGAACCCGCATGTCGAGGTGCGCCCCTACCAACGAGCCTTCGACGACAGCGTCGCGACGGCGCTGATGGCCGACTATGACATCCTGCTGGACGGCAGCGACAACTTCGACACCCGCTACCTGGCGAACCGCGTGGCGGTGGCGGCCGGAAGGCCGCTGATCTCCGGCGCGCTGGCGCAATGGGAAGGGCAGGTCGCCGTCTTCGACCCCGCCCGCGGCGGGCCCTGTTACCAATGCATCTTCCCCGAGGCCCCGGCGCCCGAACTGGCGCCCTCCTGCGCCATGGCCGGCGTCCTGGCGCCGCTGCCCGGCGTCGTCGGCGCCATGATGGCGGCGGAGACGGTGAAACGCATCACCGGCGCCGGCGCCACGCTCACCGGCGAGATGCTGATCTACGACGCCCTCTGGGGCGAGACCCGAAAAATCGCGCTGAAGCCCCGGGCCGACTGCCCCTGCTGCGGCGCAACCCGAAAGGACCGACCATGACCAACCCGCTGCTTGCCCCCTGGGACACGCCTTTTGGCCTGCCGCCCTTCGACAAGATCCGCGACGAGGATTTCGCCCCTGCGCTGGAGGAGGCCCTGGCCGCCCACGAGGTCGAGATCGCTGATATCGCCGACAACCCCGACGCGCCCAGCTTCGACAACACGATCCTGGCGCTGGAGGCTTCGGGCGAGATGCTGGAGAAGGTTCTGGCGCCCTTCTTCGCCCTGGCCGGCGCCGACAGCACACCTGCGCGCGAGGCGCTGCAGCGGGAGTTTTCGCCCAAGCTTGCGGCGCATTTCGCCGACATCAACGCCAACCGCGACCTCTTCGCCCGGGTGGCGATGCTGTGGGAGTCGCGGGACGAACTGGACCTCGACGCCGACCAGGCGCGGTTGCTGTACCTGTCGCATCGCGGCTTCGTCCGGGCGGGTGCCGCGCTGACCGGCGACAAGGCCAAGCGGATGAAGGAGATCATGGGGCGGCTGGCGGAGCTGGGCACTGCCTTCACCCAGAACCTGCTGGCAGATGAACGCGACTGGTTCATGGAACTGGCCGAGGCTGACCTGGCCCCGCTGCCTGCCTGGCTGGCCTCTGCCGCCCGCGCGGCGGGCGAGGAGCGGGGCAAGGACGGCCCTGTGATTACCCTGTCGCGGTCGCTGATAACGCCCTTCCTGCAATTCTCCCCCGATCGCGCCCTGCGGCAGAAGGCCTTCAGCGCCTGGACCGCGCGCGGTGCCGGCGGCGGGGCGACCGACAACCGCGCCATCGTGACCGAGATCCTGGCCCTGCGCGAGGAACGCGCGCATCTGCTGGGCTACGACAATTTCGCCCGTTTTAAGCTGGAACCGGAGATGGCCCATGCGCCCGAGCGCGTTCGCGCCCTGCTGAAACAGGTCTGGGACCCGGCCCGCGAGGCGGCCCTGTCGGACCAGGCGGAGATGGAAAAGCTGCTGGTCGCCGATGGCGAGGCGCTGCCCTTTCAGCCCTGGGACTGGCGCTACTACGGGGAAAAGCGGCGCAAGGTCCTGCATGACATCGACGAGACCGCGCTGAAGCCCTACCTGCAGCTCGACCGGATGATCGAGGCGGCCTTCGACTGTGCCAACCGCCTCTTCGGGCTGGAGTTCGAGGAGGTCACGCTGCCCGGCTACCATCCCGATTGCCGCCACTTCGAGGTGAAGCGGGATGGCGAACACCTGGCGCTGTTCATCGGCGACTACTTCGCCCGCGGCTCCAAACGCTCCGGCGCCTGGTGTTCCGCGATCCGGTCGCAGGCGAAACTGCCGCGCGTCCAAAGCCCCATCGTGGTCAACGTCTGTAACTTCACCAAGCCCGCGAAGGGAGAGCGCGCGCTGCTCAGCTACGACGACGCGCGCACGCTTTTCCACGAGTTCGGCCATGCCCTGCACCAGATGCTGTCCGACGTGACCTATGAACGCGTCTCGGGCACCAGCGTCAGCCGCGATTTCGTCGAACTGCCCAGCCAGCTCTACGAACACTGGCTGGAGGTGCCGGAGGTGCTGCAACGTTTCGCGACCCATGTCGAGACGGGCGAGCCGATGCCGCAGGAGATGCTGGACAAGGTGCTGGGGGCGGCGACCTTCGACATGGGCTTTGCCACCGTCGAATACATCGCCTCGGCCCTTGTGGACCTGGAGTTCCACGACGGCCCTGCGCCCGCGGATCCGATGCAGAAACAGCAGGAGATCCTCGATGATATCGGCATGCCCCAGGCCATCGTCATGCGCCACGCCACGCCGCAATTCGCCCATGTCTTCTCCGGCGACGGCTATTCCTCGGGTTACTACAGCTACATGTGGTCCGAGGTGATGGACGCCGACGCCTTCGAGGCCTTCGAGGAGGCGGGCGACGCCTTCGATCCGAAGATCGCCCGGTCGCTGGAGGAGAACATCCTGTCGAAGGGCGGTTCGGTCGAGGCGGATGAGCTCTACACCCGGTTCCGCGGCCGCATGCCCGGGCCCGAGGCTCTGCTGAAGGGGCGTGGCCTGGCCGCCGAGTAAGCGCAGGGGAGGGGGCTTTGCCCCCTCTTGAGCCCTGACGGGCCCAATTCACCCCCAAAGTATTTTCAGCTTCAGGATGAGCAGGGCCGGGGCGCCCGGCCCGCCGCGTCGCAAGAGAAAGGCCGCCCGGCGGGGCGGCCTTCTTTCGTTATTTGTTGGCCGGAAATATCCCGGGGGGCCGGGGGCTGGCCTCCGGTCCGATGGCCTAGCTCGAGACCTGTTCGCGCAGGATGGCCATGGTCAGAGAGATCATCAGGTAGACGCCCGACAGGATCAGGAAGACCAGGATCGTGTTTTCGAAGGCGCGGGGGTAGCTGGGATCTTGGGGCGCCACAGGGCGGACCGAGGTGGTCAGGTAGCGCACCTGGCGGTTCGCCTCCAGCTCGGTTTGTTTCTCGTTCTGCAGGGCCGATTGCAGGAAGAGGTCCGCAGTGGCCAGATCGGCCTGGGCCATCTGGATCTGTGCCGTATCAGCCGCCAGCGAGGCGCCGTCGCCGCGCGCCTCGGTCATCCGGGCATTCAGTCGCGTCAGCAGCTGGTTCAACCGCTCGATGTCGGCCTGCACCCCGTCCACTCGGGCCTGGTTGGGTCGCGCGTTGTCCATCAGCGCGGCCAGTTGCAGCTCCTTCTCCTGCAACTGGATCTCGTAGGTAGAAATCTGGGTGCGCAGGGTGCCGATCACCGCCTCCGGGTCGACCACGGTGCCTTCCTGCAGGCGCACCAGCGCCTCCTGGGCCTCGCGGCGTTCTGCCTTGGCGCGTTCCAGGCTTTCCCGGGCCGACTGCATGGCATCGTCACGCTTGCGCAGCGACAGCTCATCGACGCGCTGTTCGGCGTAGGAGATCAGCTGGCTGGAAAACTCGGCTGCCACCTCAGGGCTTTCGGCCGCGACCTCCATCTTGATGACGCCCTCGGTCGGGTCATAGCCGATCTGCACGTATTTCTTGTAGACCCGGTAGGCCTCCTCGGTGGTGGGATCCGGGGGCAGACGCTGGATGGGGTCGATCGCGGGGTTGGCGAAATGGCCGGCGAAATCCAGGTCCTCGTTCAGCCGCACCATGGCGTCCTTCGACTGCAGGTAGCTTTGCACCGCGATGCTGTCCTGGTTGGTCGCGAACTGGGTGCCCGACAGCAACCCGCCCAGGGCGCCGGAGGAGGTGGCGTCGGCCTGCAGGATCAGAAACTCGGACTTCGCCGCGTACATGGGCGTGGCCACGCGGTAGTAGTAGTAGCCCGCCAGCAGGGTGGGCAGGAAGACGAAGAAGGTCAGCCGCGTCAACAGTTGCAGCGTCTTGCGGCGCCGCCTGCGCGAGATGTCGCGCTGGATCTCCATGATCTCGCGCTGGCGGCGTTCGGACAGGCCGCCCGGTGGCGGCGGGGCCTTGCGCGGTGCGGCTGGCAGCTGCGCCCCCTGGCCGGCGGGGACGGTCTGCGGCAGCGCCGCGCCGTCATCGCCCGTGGGCGCAAGGGCCTTGCTGCTGTTCTGCGGCAGCACTTCCAGCATGTTGGCGCGTTTGAACGGATCGATGCCACGGGCGCGCAGCAGGCGCACCGCGTCGAAATCGGAGGTCGGCGCCAGCCCATGTTTCTGCGCCACACGCCGTGCCATGCGCAGCTGGCGGCCGGTCAGACCTTCCTTTCGGATCGCGTCCAGATCCTCGTCGGCCGTCATCTCGCCGGGAGCGCTGACCTCGCCATCGCGGGCCGGCGGCTGTTGGTGATGCGGCGGCATGCCTGCGCCCCGGGGCGGCAGGCTGCGCGGGTGCAGGGGCTGGGCGGCCTGCGTCTCCTGGCCCTGCGTGCTGCGGGTGTCGGACGAGGGCGCCGGCTGTTGCGCCTGCCGATCTTCGGCGTTGCTCTCGGCCCGTGGCGTGGGGCGCATCGGGGTCACCCGGTCTGCGGCCGTGGTGTCCTGTGCCGCCTCGGGTCCGGTTTCCGGGCGGGGGGCGGGGCGGCGGGTCGGGTGGGCGTCGTCCTGTCCCTCGGTGCGCAGCCGTTCCAGCGTCTGGGCGCGCCGTTCGGCCAGGCTTTGCGGTCGGGCGGGACCGGGGTCGGAGGGTGCGGGGGCGGAGGGTGCGGGGCGATTGCCGGTCGCGCGGGGGGCGGCGGACAGGCCGTCGTCGCCCGACACCTGTCCGGCGGCGGGGGCGCCGTCGGCCGCGCCGGTGCTGCGCCGGATGCGGAATTTTCTAGCCTTGGGCTTCGTAGTCATAGAGCTGCTTCGCTTCTTCCAAGGTATCGAACATGTGCAATTTGCCGTCGCGCAGAACGGCGGCCTCGCGGGCGAATTTCTCCAGCGTCTTGGGCTGGTGGGAGACGATGATGACCGTCGTGGTCTGCAGCCGCTCGCGCAGGATGTCGCCTGCCTTGCGGTTGAATTCCACGTCGGTGGAGTTGGGCATGCCTTCGTCGATCAGGTAGATGTCGAAATCCAGCGCCAGCAGCAGGGCGAAGCTGAAGCGCGCCCGCATCCCCGAGGAATAGGTGCCGAGCGGCTGATCGAAGTACTCCCCCAGCCCGCAGAGCCAGCGGCAGAAGGCCTCGACGTAGTCCGGGTCCAGCCCGTAGAGCCGCGCGATGTAGCGCGAGTTTTCCATCGCGGAGTGCTTCTTGATCACGCCGCCCATGAACCCCAGCGGGAAGGAGATGTTGCACAGGCGCCGGATCTCGCCCTCGTCGGGCTTTTCCAGGCCGGCCATCATGTTGATCAGCGTCGTCTTGCCCGTGCCGTTCGGCGCCAGGATGCCCAGCGAGCGGCCGAGCTCCACCCGGAAGGAGACCTTTTCCAGGATCACCTTGTGCTGGGAGCCCGTCCAGAAGGACTTGCTGACGTTGACGAATTCGAGCATGGGCGCTCCGGCGGCTGATACTACCCGATCCTTTGCGGATCTTTGTCTTCGCCCAATCTGGGCGTTTTGGATTTATTATGTCTGATCCGTAAACCGGATGCCAAGGGAACCCGGCGAAATTGTGACCCGGAAAAGACAATCCGGCAGCGGTGCTGCCGGATGTCAGGGGCGAAATGCCCGGTCCCGTGATGTGCCGTGTCGCGCGCCGCGGGCGCCTAGACCCGGACCTTCTGCACCCGGCAGAGCATCCCCGCGACGAAGGAGATCCCGGCGGCCGCGAAGCTGAAGAGCGCGCCCATCTTGGCCGCGTCCTGCACCGGCCCGGCGTCGAAGGCGACGGAGGCGATGAACAGTGACACGGTGAAGCCGATGGCGGCGACGCAACCCACGACCAGCAGGTCGATCGTCCGCATGCCCTCCGGCAGGCCCAGGCGCAGCACGTGGGCGCCGATGATGCCCATGATCAGGATGCCCAGGGGCTTGCCGACCAGCAGGCCCGCCAGCACCAGCCAGGTGGGTTCGGAGATGGCGTTGAATTCCACGCCCGCGTTCATCAGGCCGAAGAAGAACAGCACGATTTCCACCGGGTGTTTCAGCGCGTGTTCGATCTGGTTCAGCAGGTCGCTCAGGTACTGTTCGGCCTCGCTGAAGATGCCGAAGGCGCGGTCGGCATGGGGGATCGTCGGGACGATGGGCAGCAGGCCCAGGGCGGGGTGGATGCCCGCGCGCATGAAGCCGTACCAGCTGATGCAGGCGGCGACGAGGTAGGGCCAGAAGCCCAGCTTTTCGCGCATCCAGGTGGAGTTCGGGCGCGCCTGGTTGTGCCGGTCCATGCGGCGCGGCAGGGCGTTGCACAGCACGAAGACCGCGACGGCGGCGGCCAGCGACAGCAGCAGCCATTCGGGGGCCAGTTCACCCGAGGGGTAGAAGATCGCCAGGATGATCAGGCCGGCCGCGTCATCGGCGATGGCCAGCAGCAGCAGGAAGCGCACCGCCGGGTGCCCCGCGCCGAAGACCAGGCGGCCCACCAGGTAGGAAAACGCGATGTCGGTGGCCGTGGGGATTGCCCAGCCGTTCTTCACCGCCTCGTAGGTGTCGGAGCCGAAGACCATGGCCAGCCCGAGGTAGACCAGGATCGGCCCCAGCATCCCGCCCGCCGTGGCAAAGAGCGGCGTCGCCGCTTTCTTGCCGCGCAGCGAGCCGTTCTCCAGGATCACTGCTTCCCAGACTTCCTTTGCCGCGATGGCGAAGAAGAAGGCCATCAGCATGTCGTTCACCAGGTAGTGCAGCGACAGTTCGCGGTAGGCGACGGTGCCGTCTTCGGCCATGTGGGCCGCCCCGATGGGCGCGTGGTCCCAGATCACCAGGTGGACGAAATGGTGGTAACTGTCCGCATCCAGGTTGGCCCATCCAAGCGCGATCAAGGCGCCCAGGATCAACAATAGCGAATAGTTCGTGACGAAGTTCCAGACACGATACATGACAGCCCTCACCCATTTCCCGGTAATCTTTGAGCCGGGGTTAAGGCTTTTTCCGGGGGACGGCAACAGGCGCGGGGGCTTCGCCAAGGGGTCTGATCCTTCCTGCCGCTTGCTTTTCGGGCATTTGCGGGGACGGGGCCGGCGATCTGGCGCTCGGGCTCCCGCTCTCCGGGGATTGCCCTGTCTTGATGCAACCTGGCATGGCGCGCATCAAGAGGAAGTTAAGGCAGGCCGCCTGCGCGGTGCCGGAGCGCGCGGGAGCGGCGCACGCCCCGCGCCGCGCCGGGCGTGCTGATCGGCGGGATCAGGCGACCATGTTCCAGGCGAGCCCGGCCAGCACGGCGCCGATCACCGCCAGGCTGAGGTAGGCGGCGAAGATGCGCGGTTTCACCAGCGCCCAGACCGCGACGGCGGCCGGGACCGAGCTGACGCCGCCCGCGATGACGAAGGACATGGCCGCGCCGGGCGCCATGCCCTGGCTCATCAACCCGTCGACCAGCGGCACCGCCGCATAGCCGTTGAGATAGGCCGGCGCCCCCACGATGGCGCCCAAGAGGACCGGCATCACGCCCTCGCCGCCCAGCAGGCCCGCGATCCATTCCGCAGGCAGGTAGCGCAGCATCCCCGCTTCCAGCACATAGGCCAGGGCCAGCCACTTGCCGAGGAACAGCAGGTTTTCCAGCGCCGTGTCCCGGAAGGTGTCGCGCCGGGGCGCCTCACGCCAGAAGGCCCAGAGGGGGCGGCCCTGGAAGGGCCTCTTCGGTCCACAGCTGCAGCCCCCCGTGGCGGGGCGTTCCCTCAGCGGGTCAGCAAAGACGGCGGAACCCTTCAGCATCATCACCACTGCGCCCCCGAACAGGCCGAGCGCCACGGCGGCCACGGTCTTGCCGATGGCGAAGTCGAGGCCCAGGGTGCCCATGGTGATCGAGAACATCGCCGGGTCCATCAGGGGTGAGGCCAGCCAGAAGGCCATGACCGCCGACAAGGGCGCGCCCATGGTCAGCAGGGCGGCGATGAAGGGGATCACCTGGCACGAGCAGAAGGGCGACAGGCCCCCAAGCAGGGCCGCCATCAGGATCATGTGCGTTTCGCGCCCCTCGAAGGCGCGGCCCAGCAGGGTCTCGGCGCCTGAGGCCTTCATGTAGGCCACGGCCAACACGGCAAATAGCAGGAAGGGCAGGGTGCCCAGGAAGGCCTCCGCCGCCAGGCGCACGGCCTCGGGTAGGTAGGTTGGATCGAAGAGGCCAATGGCCGCCAGGATCAGCGCCAGCGCCACCCAGGCACCATCGAGGTGCGCCCGCAGGCTGCGGTAGCGGGTCAGGATCATCTCAGTCATCGCAGGTTTCTCCGCAGTCGGGGGCTGCATCGGCGCAGCAGTTTTCCAGCAGGAAGGCCGAGAGGGCCTTCAGGTCGTCATAGGCCACCGCCGCGCACAGGATCGACCGGCCCTGTTTCTCCTGCCGGACCAGACCCGCCTGGGTCAGGATCTTCAGGTGATGGGTCAGGGTCGATCCGGTGACACCGGTGCGTTCGCCCAGCTCGCCGATGCGCAGCCCCTCGCTTCCGGCGCGCACCAGCGTGCGCAAAACGGTCAGGCGTTGTTCGCTGCCCAGGGCGGCGAAGGTGGAGGCGGCGCGGGCGAGGCTCAGGTCCTGGAGGTTTGATTGTTTCATGATTGTCGAAATATCTGAGTCGGACGGCTTTGTCACGATATTTCTAGAAGTGTCGAATTATTTGCCGTCAGATTTGTATTTCCGCCCGTTTTCGCCCAGATAACAGCCATGGACGAGTTGCTGACCCAGATCCGCGCCTGCCGCCTCTGCGCCCCCCGCTTTGCCGCCACCAGGACGGCGCATCGGCCCGCGCCGGTGGTCTGGCTGGACCCGCGCGCCCGGATCCTGGTGGCGGGCCAGGCGCCGGGGATCCAGGCGCATCAGAAACAGCGCCCCTTCGATGACCGCTCGGGCGACCGGCTGCGCGACTGGATGGGGGTGACGCGGGAGGAGTTCTACGACCTCGCCAACCTGGCCTTTCTGCCCGCCGCCTTCTGCTTTCCGGGCTACGACGCCAAGGGATCGGACCTGCCCCCGCCCGCCATCTGCGCGCAGACCTGGCACGATCGCGTGATGGCCGGGCTGCCGGACCTGCGCCTCACCCTGCTGATCGGCGCCTATTCGCAGCGATTCCACCTGGGCACCCGCACCTCGATGACCGAGACGGTGGCAGGCTGGCGCGACCATCTGCCGGGCGTGATCCCCTTGCCTCATCCCTCCTGGCGCAATACGGCATGGCTGAAGCGCAACCCGTGGTTCGAGACCGACCTCCTGCCGGTGCTGCGCGCCGACGTGCGAAAGGCCCTGTCATGAGCGACCCGACCCCTCTCGATCTTGCCCACGCCGCGATGGAGGCCGCGCCCGCCGAGGATGCGGCCCGCCTGCGCTTCTACGAACGGCTGGCCGACAGCGAGCTGTTCCTGCTGCTCAGCGCAGAGGCCGAGGGCGAGACCGCCGCGCCCGAGATGTTCCCGGTGGAGGACGTGAACTTCGTCCTGGTTTTCGACCGCGAGGAACGGCTGACCGCCTTCACCGGGCGCCCCTCGCCCTATGCGGCCATGTCGGGCCGGGTGATCGCCGATCAGCTGGCAGGGCAGGGCGTGGGCCTGGCGGTGAACCTGGAAACCCCCTCGGCCATCCTGATCCCGCCCGAGGCGGTCAGCTGGCTGGCCGAGACCGTGGCCCATGCCCCCTCGGAGGTCGAAGCCAACATCGAGGCCTTCCACCCGCCCGCCGGCCTGCCCGAGGCGCTGGTGACGGCGCTGGACACGAAACTGGCCACCGCCCGTGGCTTGGCCGACTGCGCCTTCCTGGCAGGCACCGAGGATGACCAGGGCCGCCGCTCGCACATGCTGGCCTTCATCGACGCGGTGCCGGGCGCCGAAGGGTCGCTGGCCAAGGCCGCGTCGGAGGCCCTGACCTTCTCAGGCATCGAGGCGGGTGAGATGGACGTGGCCTTCTTCCGCGCCTCGGATCTGCATTCGGCAGCCCTGGCGCGCGTCGGCCTGCGCTTCGACCTGCCGAAGCCCGAGGCCCCGCAGGAGATCGGGCGCGCCGTGCCCGGATCGGACCCCGACAGCCCGCCGATCCTGCGCTGAGGTCCGCCTGCGGGGGGCGCTGCCCCCCTTGCGCCCGTGCCGGGCGCAATTCCCCCCGGAGTATTTCCAGCTGTCGGATAAGCAGGGGCGCATTCCTGCGCTTATCCGACAGCCCCAAATACTCCCGCCGGAGGCATGGCGCGAAAGCGCCATATCGGGGCGCGGGACTTGACGCCCCGTCCCCGCCGCTCCACCTTCCGCCAGACCCGAACCGGGACCTTTGAGGACAGAGACTTGAGCAGATCCGCGCCGCCCTTTTCCCGCTACGAATGGATGATCGCCTGGCGCTACATGCGCGCACGCCGTGCCGAAGGGGGCGTGTCGGTGATGACCTGGATCTCTCTCGTCGGGATTTCGCTGGCCGTCTTCGCCCTGATCGCCACTCTGTCGGTGCGCGCGGGCTTTCGGGCCGAATTCGTCGATACCATCCTGGGCGCCAATGCCCATGTCACCGTGCTGAACTCGGCCGAGGCGCAGGCCAATGGCACTGTGTCGCGGGTGATCGCTGATTACGACGCCCGGGCCGAGCGGATTGCAGGGGTCGACGGCGTGACCCGCGCCGCGCCGCTGATCAAGTCGCAGCTGATGGCCAATGCCAATGGCCGCAATGCCGGCGTCGAGGTTTTCGGCATTCGCGCCGATGACCTGGCCGCCATTCCCCGCGTCGCCAACCCCGAGGAGTCCCAGGGCGAGCTGGCGCGGTTCGCCGAGGGCATCGCCATCGGGTCCGGCGTGGCGCGCGAACTGGGCGTCATCGCTGGCGACCAGGTGAAGCTGATCTCGCCCGACGGGGTGAAGACCGCTTTCGGCACCTCGCCACGGGTGAAGACCTACGAGGTCACCTATGTCTTCACCGCCGGGCGCTACGACATCGACCGCACGCGCCTCTACATGCCTTTCGCCGAGGCGCAGAGCTTCTTTAACCGCGAGGGCGTGGCGGATGAGATCGAGGTGATGGTGGAGGATCCCGACAACGTGGAGCGCTACGCGATCCCGATCCTGTCGGCGGCCGGGGACCGGGCATTGATCTGGACTTGGCGCGATGCCTCGGGTGCCTTCCTGCGGGCGCTGACGGTGGAGGACAACGTGATGTTCATCATCATGGCGATCCTGGTGCTGATCGCCTCGCTCAACATCACCTCGGGCCTGGTTATGCTGGTGAAGAACAAGGGCCGGGACATCGGCATCCTGCGCACCATGGGCCTGACCGAGGGCGCGGTGCTGCGCGTCTTCTTCATCTGCGGGGCCTTCACCGGCCTCATCGGCACCGCCGTGGGCGTGGTGCTGGGGGTGCTCTTCTCTCTCTACATCGACCCGATCTTCAGCCTGGTGAACTACTTCTCCGGCGGCGGGGTCTGGGATCCGTCGATCCGCGGCATCTACGCCATCCCGGCGAAGCTGCAGCTGGCCGATGTGCTCTCCTCCGTTGCCCTGTCGCTGGCGCTGTCCTTCGGCGTCACGATCTTTCCCGCCCGCCGCGCGGCGCGGCTGAACCCGGTGGAGGCGCTGCGCTATGAGTGATCCCGTCCTGCAACTCGATGCCCTGGTGAAGACTTACAACGAGGGCGCGCCGAACGAGATCACCGTGCTGCGCGAGGCCGGGTTGGTGGTGAACCCGGGGGAAGTGGTAGCCATGGTCGCGCCCTCCGGGTCGGGCAAGTCGACCCTGTTGCATATTGCCGGACTGCTGGACGCCCCCGACCGGGGCCGCGTGGCGATCAACGGCGAGGACGTGACGGGCCTTTCGGACCGGCGCCGCACCGCGATCCGCCGCGAGGAAGTGGGGTTCGTCTACCAGTTCCACCACCTGCTGCCCGAGTTCACCGCTGCCGAGAATATCGAGCTGCCGCAGTACGCCGCGGGGCGCACCCGCACCGAGGCCGCCGCCCGTGCCGCCGACCTGCTGGAGCGCGTGGGCCTGTCGGACCGCGCCGATCACCGTCCCGCCGAGCTTTCGGGCGGCGAACAGCAGCGGGTGGCCTTCTGCCGCGCGCTGGCCAATGCGCCCTCGCTGCTGCTGGCGGATGAGCCGACGGGTAACCTTGATCCGGCGACCTCGGACCGGGTGTTCGACATGCTGATGGGCCTTGTGCGCGAAACCGGCATGGCCGCGCTGATCGCCACCCACAACCTGGAGCTCGCGGCGCGCATGGACCGCATCTTGCGCATGGACGAGGGTGCGCTGGTCGCCGGTTGAGGCGCCGGCGCCGGGAGGCGTTCCCGCGCCACGGACAGAAAAGGGGCGGCCCCGACAGGGCCGCCCCTTTTTACTTTGCCCGCCCCGCCATTCGGGGCGGCCGCAGTCGCGGATCAGTTCAGCAGGTCGGACACGATGCCGATGGCGGCGGCCACGGTCGCCGTGTCGCGGGCGATCCGGTAGACCTCGTTGTCGTAGCGCACGTAGCGATAGCCGTCTCCCGGCGCGCGCAGACCGTAGCGATCGTAATCGCGGATCACCACGTAGCCGTCCGGAAGCCGGTCGCCCGAGCGGTAGACATGGCGGCGGTCGTCGATGACGACAGTGCGGCCGCCGTGCTGGTTGTTGAAAAGCTTCTTGGCCTGGCCGGGCGGGATGTTCCCTCCGCCCCAGCCGTTGCCATTTCCGTTGCCCGGGTTGGCATAGGCGGCGCCCGACAGGGCGGTGAGGGCGGTGAGGGTGGCGAGAACGGTACGTTTCATGGCTATCTCCTTTCGCGGCAGGTTGCCTGACCAACGCGCGAAGGGAAGGGGAGGTTTCCGACCGGTCAACGGATGGGCGGGAAGGTGCCCCTATTCAACGCCGGTAGCGATCCCCCGCCTATGTGTTCGTTTCCCGCTCTAGCGCAGCGAGGGGACCTGCCGGCGACAGGGGGATGCGAACCCTGGGACGCCTTAGCAAACGCCGATTCAGGCTCTTCAATAGTTTGGTTAGCGTGTTGCCTTGCGGGATATAGGTCCGGTTCGGTGAGCCGATTTGAGAAGTGAAAAGTTCTTTGTCCAACTTAAGCCAAGTTGCGTCCGGAGTTGGAAGCAGCAGGTCTATCTGGTCTCCCTGCACGGCAACTGCTGGCATGAGTTGTTGCAAGCGCAGACCGGTGGAAGATCCCCCACCGAAAAGCAGGCCGTCAACAGACGTGTCGAATGTCTTGACTTGGTCCAACAGCCGCTGCGCAGCATCAGGGCGTATCAAGTATGCGGCTGCTCCGAGGGCGCGCCCATGCAGTTGCCGCAACTCGAAATGGCCCTCACTCGCGACAATGGCGGTCGACAAAATGACACGGCCTCGACCGTAGGTTTCGAGACGGACGATGTCTGCGCGACTTGTCTGACAGGCAAATTCCAGAGCGCATTGAGTGTCGGCACTGAAGAAGACATCATCTTCTAAGATCAACGTCCAGCCCTCGGCAGATGCCGCCGATTGCCAGGCGCGGACGTGGCTCAAGAAACATGCCTGTTCAGCTTCGCTGAGTTGGCAGCTTTTCAGGTCGATGTCGAAGTCCCGTGCGGCTGACTTTAGTTCTGCCGGCGTAATGGCTGCACAGCGGTCCATGCAAAGACCGAGTGCGGACAGCTCCGCCTGCATGTGTTTCAAACGTCGCTCCGCCTTGTCCAAATTGATGACCTGGACCGAAAGGTCAGAGAGTTGCGCGAATTGTGCCATAGCTTTTTCTCACTGCCGAGGGGACCGGCATCGCGGCCCTCTCGTTTACTCACACATCCAGCTCTTCCACGAAGCGCGCGTTTTCCTGGATGTACTGGAAGCGCAGCTCGGGTTTCTTGCCCATCAGGCGTTCCACCAGGTCGCCGGTCTCGCCCGGTTCGTCCTCGTCGATGGTCACCCGGATCAGTTTCCGCGAGGCCGGATCCATCGTGGTTTCCTTCAGGTCCTTGGCGTCCATCTCACCCAGACCCTTGAAGCGGCTGACGTCGATCTTGCCGCGTCCGCCCAGGCCTTTCTCAAGCCACATGTCGCGCTCTTCCTCCGTCTGGGCATAGACGTGGATCGGTCCCTGGGTCAGGCGGAACAGCGGCGGGCAGGCGAGGTAGAGGTGCCCCTGGTCGATCATCGGGCGCATCTGGCTGAAGAAGAAGGTCATCAGCAGCGCCGCGATATGGGCGCCGTCGACGTCCGCATCGGTCATGATGATGATCTTGTCATAGCGCAGATCGTCGATGTTGAACTTGGTCCCCAGACCGACACCGAGGGCCTGGCACATATCCGCGATTTCCTGGTTTGCGCCGATCTTGTTCGACGCAGCCCCCAGCACGTTCAGGATCTTGCCGCGCAGCGGCAGGAGGGCCTGGGTGCGCCGGTTGCGTGCCATCTTGGCCGAGCCACCGGCCGAGTCGCCCTCCACCAGGAAGAGCTCGGTGCCCTCGCGGTTGGTGTTGGAACAATCCGCCAGCTTGCCGGGCAGGCGCAGGCGCTTGGTCGCGGTCTTGCGCTGCGTCTCCTTCTCCTGCCGGCGGCGCAGGCGTTCTTCGGCGCGCAGCACCAGGAAGTCGAGGATGGCGCCCGCCGACTTGCTGTCGGAGGCCAGCCAGTTGTCGAAGTGGTCGCGTACGGCGTTTTCCACCAGCTTCTGGGCCTGGGTGGTGGCCAGCCGGTCCTTGGTCTGGCCGACGAATTCGGGCTCGCGGATGAAACAGCTGACCAGGGCGCAGCCGCCCGTCACTAGGTCGTCGCGGGTGATCTGCGCGGCCTTCTTGTTGTTCACCAGCTCGCCGTAGGCGCGGATGCCCTTCAGGATCGCGGCCCAGAACCCGGCCTCATGCGTGCCGCCCTCGGGGGTGGGGACGGTGTTGCAGTAGGACTGGATGAACCCGTCGCGCGTGGGCGTCCAGTTGATCGCCCATTCCACGCGGCCCGGCTCGCCGAAGCGCTCCTGGAAATCGACACGGCCGCCGAAGGGCTGATCGGCATAGGTCGACGAGCCGTCCAGCGTTTCCTTCAGGTAGTCCGACAGGCCGCCGGGGAAGTGGAAGGTCGCCTCGGTCGGCGTGACCCCGTCGTCGATGGCGGATTTCCAGCGGATCTCGACGCCCGAGAACAGGTAGGCCTTCGAGCGGATCGACTTGAACAGGCGCGCCGGCTTGAACCTGTGGCTGCCGAAGATCTCGGCGTCGGGGTGGAAGGTGGTGGTGGTGCCGCGCCGGTTGGGCGCGCTGCCCACTTCCTCCAGGGGGCCAAGGGGGATGCCGCGAGAGAAGCGCTGTTCCACCAGCTTGCGGTCACGCGCCACCTGCACGACCATCGAATCCGACAGGGCGTTGACCACCGAGGCGCCCACGCCGTGCAGGCCGCCCGAGGTCTCATAGGCCTTGCCGGAGAACTTGCCCCCCGCGTGCAGGGTGCACAGGATCACCTCCAGCGCCGACTTGCCGGGAAATTTGGGGTGCGGGTCGAAGGGCATGCCGCGGCCGTTGTCGCGGATCATGATGGAGTAGTCCTCCAGCAGCTCCACCTCGATGCGGTTGGCGTGCCCGGCCACCGCCTCGTCCATGGAGTTGTCGAGAACCTCGGCCACCAGGTGGTGCAGGGCGCGTTCGTCGGTGCCGCCGATGTACATGCCCGGGCGCTTGCGGACGGGCTCCAGCCCTTCCAGCACCTCGATGGACGAGGCATCATAGGTCTGGGGTTCGGCGCCCTGCAAAAGATCGTCTGACATGAATGGTCCCGGCTGCTCTTTTTGGTGATCTGGGTCGGGTCATTATGGCAGTGCGGGCAGGCCGGGGAAAGGCCCCCTGCGCGGGATGTGCACGGGCGTGCAAATGCCCCTGCGCAGGTCGCTGATTGCCGCAGCGGCATTCCGGAATAGGTTAGAGGCGAAAGGAGCCGTCGATGACCGATTTGACCCTGAACGAAGCCGCGCGCCCCCGTGCCCCCCGGATCCCCGGGGCGACCGATGCCCAGCGTCGGCAGGGCGGGCGCCTGGCGCTGATCCATGCGATGTACCTGCAGGACATGGCGCGCACCCGGACCCTGGTCGGGGAGATCGAGGCGGCTGCCACGCCCGATGAGGCCCGCGACAGTGCCGAGGCCCTGGCCGCCCGGCTGGAAGAGATGCCGATGCTGCGCAACCTGCGCCTTTTCGGCTCCCTCTGCGGTCAGCACTGCGCCCATGTCATGGCCCACCACGACATCGAGGAGGCGCATATGTTCCCGCATCTCGACCGCACCACGGGCGAGGGATTCGCCCCGGTGATGGCGAAGCTGCGCGCGGAGCACGAGGTGATCCACGCCCGGCTGGAGGCGCTTGCCCTGGCCACCCAGCAGATGATGCAGGCCCCGGGGGCGGCAGCCTACGCTCCCCTGAAGGAGGCCTTCGACGCGCTTCACGCCGATATGGAATCCCATTTCGGCTACGAGGAAACGGAACTGCGCGAGGCGCTTGGCGTCTACGGCGGTGTCTGAAATTTCTGACGGAGAGGATTTGTCATGAGCAGCGACAGCAAACTGAAACTGAAGATCGTCATCGGCTCCACCCGGCCCGGTCGCGTGGGTCCCGATGTGGCCAACTGGGTCGACACCGGCGCCCGCGAGCACGGCGGCTTCGCCGTGGAGCTGGTGGACCTGGCCGACATCGGCCTGCCCCTGCTGGACGAGCCGAAGCACCCGGCGATGCAGGATTACCAGCATGACCACACCAAGAAATGGTCCGCGGTCATCGGCGACGCCGACGCGGTGATCTTCGTCACCCCGGAATACGATTTCTTCGCCCCGGCCACGCTGGTCAACGCCCTGCAGGTGATCGCCAAGGAATGGAAGTACAAGCCCGTGGGCATCGTCTCCTATGGGGGCATCTCGGGCGGTCTGCGATCCGCGCAGGAGCTGCGCACGCTGATTGCCAACAAGGGTGCCATGCCGCTGCCCAACGTGGTGCCGATCCCCATGGTCTTCCCGCTGCTGGAAGACGGCACGGTGAAGGCCAACGACCCGATGAAGGAAGGCCTGCAGGGCCTCTTCGATGAGCTGCTCAAATGGGGCCAGGCGCTGAAGCCGCTGCATTCGGCCTGATCGGGGCCCGAGACCCAGCCGGCGCCCGCCGCTCTCCGGCGCGGCGCCGGGTTTGCCGTCCGCCTTGGCAGCCCTCCGCGGGGGCGGGTGGCATGGACACCGGGGCGTCCTTCGGGGCGCCCCTTTCTTGTCCCGCCCTGTGCCGCCGCTGGCGCCGCCTTGCGTGGTCGCGATCTCCGGGACAGGCGGCCTTGCCGTGAGCGTATGGCCGGCCTAAGGGAGAGGGATGAGCACTCCGATGACATATGGCCGGCACTTGCGGGCGATCCTGATCCTGGGCCTGCCGCTGGCGGGCAGCCAGCTGGCGCAGATGTCGTTGTCGCTGGTCGATGCGGCCATGTTGGGCTGGTACGATCCCACCACCCTGGCCGCCGAAACGCTGTCCATGGCCCTGTTCACCGTGCTGTTCCTGGCCGGCAGCGGGTTTGCCGCGGCGCTTGCGCCGCTGGTGGCCGCCGCCGAGGGCAAGGGCGACACCACCCAGGCGCGGCGCCTGACGCGGATGACGCTCTGGCTGTCGGCGCTGGCCGGCGTGGTCATCCTGCCGATCCTGCTGTCGGCGGAGGCGATCTTCCTGGCCCTCGGCCAGACGCCCGCCCTGTCGGCCCTGGCGGGCGAGTACCTGGACATCCTGGCCTGGGGCATCTTCCCCGCCCTGGGCGCGATGGTGCTGAAAAGCTACCTCGCAGCGCTGGAGCGGACAAACGTGGTGCTGGGCGTCATGCTGGTTGCGGTCGTGGTCAACGCCATCGCCAACTACGCGCTGATCTTCGGCGCCTGGGGCTTCCCGGAGATGGGCATTCGCGGCGCGGCGCTGTCCTCGCTCCTGATGCATATCTTCACGCTGGTCTTCCTGGTGATCTACATCCAGCGCACCCTGCCCGAACAATCCCTGTTCCAGCGCCTGTGGAAGGGCGACAGCGAGAGCCTGGGGCAGGTTTTCCGCCTCGGCTGGCCGATCGGTCTGACCTTGGTGGCCGAGGTTGGCCTGTTCTCCGCCTCCTCGGTGCTGATGGGCTGGCTGGGAGAGCTGCCGCTGGTGGCGCATGGGATCGCCATCCAGATCACCTCGATGATCTTCATGGTGCACCTCGGTCTCAGCCAAGCGGTGACGATCCGCGCGGGCCGGGCGCAGGGGCAGGGCGACATGGTGTCCTTCCGCCGCGGGGCCCATATGGCGCTGGTCCTGGCGCTGGCCATCGTCGGGCTGTCGTTGCTGGCCTTCCTGACCATTCCCGACGCGATGATCGCGGTCTTCCTGTCGCCCGACGATCCCGCGCGGGAGGAGATCCTGGCCGTGGGTCGGGGGCTGCTTTACGCCGCCGCCGTCTTCCAGCTGGCGGATGCCATGCAGGTGCTGGCGCTTGGCCTGCTGCGCGGCCTGCAGGACACCCGGCGGCCTATGATCTTTGCCGCCATCAGCTACTGGGTGGTGGGCGTGCCCGCCGCCTGGGTGCTGGGCTTCCCGTTGGGCTTCGGGGGCGTGGGGATCTGGCTGGGGCTGGCGGCTGGCCTGTCGCTGGCCGCCGTCACCATGATGACGCGGCTGTGGCGCACGGTGGTGCCACAGGCGGACGCGGAGGTTGCGGCGCGGGCAGCCTAGGGGGAGAGGGGGCGTTGCCCCCCCTTGGGCCCGTGCGGGCCCAATTCCCCCCAGAGTATTTTCAGCTGTCGGATGAAATGAGGCGGAGACCGGGTGGGGCCGCGCAGGGTTCAGTCGCCCTCGCGCTCACGCAGCAGGCGTTCGGCGCGCTTGCGGACCAGCACCGTGCGCAGGTCGTGCATGGCCAGGAGCAGCGGATCGGTGAGCGCGTCCAGTTCCTCGTCCGTGGCGCGGGTCTGCACCCATTGCGCGGTGGTGTTCAGGTGATCGACGGAGCGGAAGATGTCGTCCAGCTCGCGCGCCGCCAGAACCTCGCGCCGGGCCTCCATCCACTCGCGGATCGCGGCCAGGTCCTCGGCGTCCAGCTGCCGGTCGCCATGGGGTTTCACCTCGCCGTTGCGGATGTTGACCACCGCGATCTGGTCCATGGCGATGCGCCGCTGGCGGTCCTCCGTCGTCACCCGGAAGACGAAGGCGCCGTTGTCGCGGACGCGGAAGTAGTAGGGGGGCAGCTCGGCGGACATCAGGCTCCCTTTCAGGTCAGGCCGTCGCAGAAGGCCTGGATGCGGGTGCAGGCCTCGATCAGGTTCTCTTCCGAGGTGGCATAGGAGATGCGGAAGTTCGGGCTGAGGCCGAAGGCCGCGCCGAAGACGGCGGCGACGTCGTTTTCCTCCAGCAGGGCCGTGGCAAAGGCCTCGTCGCTGTCGATCAACGTGCCGCCCTTGCTGGTCTTGCCGATCAGCCCGGCGATGGAGGGATAGACGTAGAAGGCGCCGTCGGGTTTCGGGCAGGTGATGCCCGGAATGGCGTTCAGCATCTCCACGACGATGTCGCGGCGGCGTTTGAACAGGCGGTTGTTGGGGGCGATGAAATCCTGCGTTCCTTCCAGCGCCTCCAGCGCGGCCCACTGGCTGATGGTGCAGGGGTTCGAGGTCGATTGGCTCTGGATCTTGCGCATGGCGCCGATCAGCTCCACCGGGCCGGCCGCATAGCCGATGCGCCAGCCGGTCATCGCATAGGCCTTCGACACGCCGTTCACCGTCAGGGTGCGATCGTAGAGGCCCGGTTCCACCTCGGCCACGGTGCAGAAGGTGAAGTCGTCGTAGACCAGGTGCTCGTACATATCATCGGACAGGATGTGCACCTGGGGATGGCGCATCAGCACCTCGGTCAGCGCCTTCAACTCGTCCCAGCTGTAGCCCGCCCCGGTGGGGTTGGAGGGCGAGTTGAAGATCAGCCACTTGGTGCGCGGGGTGATCGCCTCCTCCAGCGCCTCGGGAGTGATCTTGAAGCCGGTTTCCAGCGGCCCTTCGATGATCACCGGCTCGCCGCCGGCCAGCAGCACCATGTCGGGGTAGCTGACCCAATAGGGGGCGGGGATGATGACCTCGTCGCCGGGGTTCAGGGTTGCCATCAGGGCGTTGTAGAGGACCTGCTTGCCGCCGGTGCCGATCGATACCTGAGCCGGTTCGTAGTCCAGCCCGTTGTCACGCTTCAGCTTGGCGCAGACCGCGCGTTTCAGTTCCGGGATGCCGTCCACGGAGGTATATTTCGTTTTGCCCGCCGCGATGGCGGCGACGGCGGCCTCCTTGATGTTGTCGGGGGTGTCGAAGTCGGGCTCGCCCGCCGACAGGCCGATCACGTCACGCCCGGCCGCCTTCAGCTCCAGCGTCTTGTTGGTCATCATGATCGTCGGAGAGGGTTTCACACGGGCCAGCGTGTCGGAAAGGAAGGCCATGGCGTCGGGCTCCGGTTTGTAATGTGCTGTCCTCCGTCTTAGGCTTGGGGCGCGCGCCCCGCAAGTTGCATCGGCCCGGGCGGGCGGGCCCCGTGGGATAGGAGACCCAGATGAGTGACGATTGGTATTCGGCCGAGAACGCCACCTTCGGCGACCGGATCGAGGCGGCGCGGTCCGCGGCCGGAATGACCCAGGGCCAGCTGGCCAAGCGCCTGGGGATCAAGCTGGGCACGCTGAAGTCCTGGGAACAGGATCTGAGCGAGCCGCGCGCCAACAAGCTGCAGATGCTTGCGGGGGTGCTGGGCGTGTCGCTGGCCTGGCTGCTGTCGGGCGAGGGCGACGGCGTGGCGCCGCCCGACGAAGGCGGAGAACTGGACGCCACCGCCCTGGCGACCTTGCAGGAAATACGCGAGCTGCGCAGCCAGATGGCTGGCATGGCCGACCGCCTGGCGCTATTGGAGAAGCGTCTGAGACAGACCCTGAAGGACCATATCTGATGACCGACGCGCCCATCCCCTCCGCCCCTGTCGAATCCTACCCGCAGGGAGAGCCGCGCGAGACGCGGCTGAAGCGCATGAAGATGCGCTCGATGCGGCGTGGCATCAAGGAAATGGACATCATCCTGATGCGCTTTGCCGAGACGGAGCTGGACGGGATGAGCGAGGCGGAACTGGACGACTACGACGCGATCCTGACGCAGAACGATCAGGATCTCTACCAGTGGGTGTCCGGGCAGAAACAGGCCCCCGCCAACCTGGCGCCGATGATCGACCGGATCGCCGGGCACAAGTGAGCGCCCGTGCGATGGAACGCGAAAGGGCGGCCCCGGGGCCGCCCTTTGTCGTTTCCGGTCCTGCGCAGGGTCAGCGCCGCCGCAGCTCGCTGCGCAGGACCAGGACGTAGCCACCGATCACCAGCAGCATCAGCGCGAACCAGGTCAGCGCATAGCTGAGGTGGGAGTTGCGGAAGCTGACCACGGTGCGACCGCCCCGGGGCCAAGCCTCCGGATCAGTGCCCGCCTCGGCATCGACGAAGTAGGGCGCCGCGCGGGGCAGGCCCAGGGCCTCGGTCATCGCGCCGATGTCGCGGCGATACCAGCGGCCTGCCTCCGGGTCGTTGTCTTGTGAAAAGAGCCAGCCCTCGTCCTCGGAGATGCGCAGCAGGCCGGTGACGGTCACCGGACCTTCGGGGCGCGCGTAGTCGTCGGACAGGGCGCGGTCCTCTGGGACCACGCCGCGGTTTACCATGACCACGGTGCCGTCGTCGCGGCGCAGGGGCGTCAGCACCCAGTAGCCGGGGCCGTAGTCCGACGGCGTGTAGACCTCCACCGTATCGGCATGGTCGTAGGTGCCCGACAGGGTGACGCGGGTGTATTCGTCGCTCTCGCGGGTGATCCCGGCCCAGGCCTCGGGCCCGGGGGCGGCGACGGGATCGGCGTGGACGCGGGCGTCGACCCGTTCGATCAGGTCGGTCTTCCACTGCAGGCGCTGGATCTGCCAGGTGCCCAGCCAGGCGAAGCCCGCGATGCCGATCACGGCCAGCAGGGTGACGATGATCAGGCGGGGCCAGCGCAGGCCCCGGGGCGCCGGATCATGGTCGGGGGCAGGGGAGGAGGAGGGAGTGGGGGTCATGGGGGCCTCGGTCAGCCGGGGTTTCTTGGCACATGGGAAGCAGGGCAGGGCCCTTCAACGGAGAGGGGCCGGACGATCCCGCCCGGCCCCTCCCCTTGATCTGTCGGCGGCTGGATCAGCCCTGCTGCGATTGCAGCGACATCATCTCGTCCATGTCGGGCATCGGCATCATGTTCTGGTTCATGTTGTGCATGACCCAGAGCGAGCCCGCCAGCACGATCACCAGGATGATGACCGAGAAGATCGTGGCCACCAGGGTCCAGCCCTGTTCCACGTTCTTGTTGACGTGCAGGAAATAGACCAGGTGCACGATGATCTGCAGCCCGCCCATGCCCATGATGAGGCCGATCAGGACCTCGCGGGACAGGCCGGTGTCGCCCATGACCAGCCCGAAGGGCAGGACGGTCAGGATGACGGCCATGGCAAAGCCGGTCATCAGCGAGCCGAAGGTGCCGTGGCCGCCGTGGCCCTCGGCGTGGTGGGTTCCGTGGTCGTTGCTCATCAGATCAACCTCACGAGATAGACGAAGGAGAAGACCCCGATCCACACCAGGTCGAGGAAGTGCCAGAACATCGACAGGGTCGACAGGCGCCGCATGTTGGCGCCGATCAGCCCGTGCATGCGCAGCTGAACGATCAGCGTGACCAGCCAGATGATGCCGCCGGTGACGTGCAGCCCGTGGGTGCCGACCAGCGCGAAGAAGGCCGACAGGAAGGCCGAGCGGTCGGGCCCCGCGCCGATGTGGACCAGGTGGCGGAACTCGTAGATCTCCATGCCGATGAAGCCCAGGCCGAAGAGGCCCGTGACGATCAGCCAGGTGATCGTGGTGTCCAGCCGGCCCTTGTCGGCGGCCAGCATGGCCATGCCGAAGGTCACAGAGGAGATCAGCAGCAGCGCCGTTTCGATGGCGACGAAGCCCGGTTCGAACAGGTCCGCAGGGGCCGGGCCGCCCGCGTAGCTGAAGCCGAGGACCGCATAGGTCGCGAAGAGCGCCCCGAAGATGATACAGTCGCTCATCAGGTAGATCCAGAACCCGATGGGGGTCGGGCTCTCGTGGTGGTGATCCGGGTGGTGATCGGGGCCGTCAGGGCCCTCGATCTTGCCGGTCACGGGGGTGTCGAGCATGGTCATGCGGCGGCTCCCTTGCTTTCGGTGGCCGCGATTTCATCCGGCTGGATGTAGTAGTCGCGGTTGTAGTTGAAGGTGTGGCCGATGCCGATGGCGAGCATTGCCAGGAAGCTGACGATGGCCAGCCACCAGATGTACCAGACCATGGCGAAGCCGAAGACGAAGGCGCAGGCCGAGATCAGGACGCCGGTGGCGGTATCCTTCGGCATGTGGATCGGCGCATAGTCCGTCGACCACTTGAAGCCTTCCTGCTTCATCTTCCAGAACATGTCGCGCCCGGTGACCTGGATCTCCTGCGGGAAGTTGTACTTCTGCGGAGGAGACTGGTTGGCCCATTCCAGGGTGCGCGCATTCCACGGGTCACCGCCGCAGGCCAGGGCCTTGCGGTTCTTGATCGACACGTAGAAGCACATGAAGGTGCTCAGGATGCCGAACAGGATGATGACGGCGCCGATGGCGGCGACGATGAAGTAGGGCTGCCAGCCGGTGTCGGCATAGCTGTTCATCCGGCGGGTGACGCCCATCAGGCCAAGCGCATAGAGCGGCATGAAGGCGACGTAGAAGCCCACGAACCAGCCCCAGAAGGCCCGCTTGCCCCAGCGGTCGTCCAGCTTGAAGCCGAAGGCCTTGGGCCACCAGTAGGTGACGGCGGCATAGACCCCGAAGACGACGCCCCCGATGATCACGTTGTGGAAGTGCGCGATCAGGAACAGGGTGTTGTGCAGCTGGAAGTCGACCGGCGGAATGGCCAGCATCACGCCCGACATGCCCCCGATGGTGAAGGTCACCAGGAAGCCGATGGTCCAGTACATCGGCAGCTCCAGCCGAACCGACCCCCGGTACATGGTGAACAGCCAGTTGAAGATCTTCACCCCTGTCGGCACCGCGATGATCATCGTGGTGATCCCGAAGAACGTGTTCACATCCGCCCCGGACCCCATGGTGAAGAAGTGGTGCAGCCAGACGACGAAGCTGAGGACCATGATGCAGGAGGTCGCCCAGACCATCGTCTTGTAGCCGAAGAGCGGCTTGCCCGAGAAGGTCGCGACGATCTCCGAGAACACCCCGAAGATCGGGATGATCAGGATGTAGACCTCCGGGTGGCCCCAGATCCAGATCAGGTTGATGTACATCATCGCATTCCCACCGAAGTCGTTGGTGAAGAAGCGGAAGTCCATGTAGCGGTCGAGCGTCAGCAGGGCCAGCGTGGCGGTCAGCACGGGGAAGGCCGCGACGATCAGCACGTTGGTGCAAAGCGCCGTCCAGGTGAAGACCGGCATGTCGAACAGCTTCATCCCCGGCGCGCGCATCTTCAGGATGGTGGCGATCAGGTTGATGCCCGACAGGGTGGTGCCCACACCGGCGATCTGCAGCGACCACAGGTAGTAGTCCATCCCCGGCCCGGTCGAGTAATTTGCCCCCGACAGCGGCGGGAAGGCCAGCCAGCCGACACGGGCAAATTCACCGATGAACAGCGAGATGTTGACCAGCAGCGCACCGGCCACCGTCATCCAGAACGAGAAGTTGTTCAGGAAGGGGAAGGCCACGTCGCGGGCACCGATCTGCGTCGGCATGACGTAGTTCATGATCCCGGTGACAAAGGGCATGGCCACGAAGAAGATCATGATCACGCCGTGCGCGGTGAAGACCTGGTCGTAGTGGTGCGGCGGCAGATAGCCTTCCGCGCCGCCGGCGGCCATGGCCTGTTGCGCCCGCATCATGATGGCATCGGCAAAGCCGCGGATCATCATGATGAAGCCAAGCACCATGTACATGATGCCGATCTTCTTGTGGTCGATCGAGATCGCCCAGTTCTTCCAGAAGGGCACCCAGAGACGGAATTTCGTCATCAGGGCCAGGAAGATCAGACCGCCCAGGGCGATGCCCAGGAAGGTGCCGATCAGGATCGGTTCCTGGTAGGGGATCCAGTCGAGGGTGAAACGGCCCGTAAGCCAGTTCCAGGTCTCGGCCGGTTGTACGTGTTCGGTAGCCATCAGTGATCGGCCTCCTCATGCGTCGCGCCGTGGTCGGCGGAATGGGATGCCTCGGAGCCTTCGTCATGGCCGGCTCCGTGGGCGGAGTAGTCGGGGGTCTCGCGCGGGACCAGGTTGCCGAAGCCGTCGATCGACCGGGCGTGGTCGTAGGAATAGGCCGCGCCATCGGCGATCCCTTCCAGGCCGCCACCGCCCATCATGTCGGTCATCATCATGTGGCTCATGCAGACCTGACCCTCTTCCACGCACATCTCGACGATGCGGTCGAACAGCCCTTCCTCGACCTCGCCGTAATAGGCGGGCTCGACGTTCATGCTGGGCTGTTCCAGCTCCAGGTAGCTGTTGGCGGTCAGTGGCTCTGCGCCGCGGGCCTCTTCGACCCAGGCCTCGAAGCCCGCTTCGTCCATGGCCAGCGTGTCGAAGGTCATGCCGGCGAAACCGGGACCCGAATAATGCGCCGAGCGGCCCGGGTAGGTGCCTTCCTCATCCGCGATCAGGTGCAGCTTCGTCTCCATCCCGGTCATCGAGTAGACCATGCCGCCCAGGGCGGGGATCGACAGCGTGTTCATCACCGTGGAGGAGGTCAGCGAGAAGTTCACCGGACGGCCCGCGGGGATCGCCAGCTCGTTCACGGAGGCCACGCCCAGTTCGGGGTAGATGAACAGCCACTTCCAGTCGAGCGAGACGGCCTGCACCTCGACCGGCTCACCTGCGTCGAGATGCGACAGGTCACGGTAGGGGTCCAACCGGTGGGTGTATACGGCGGTGTAGTAGCCAAGCGCGATGATGATCAGAATCGGCACGCCCCAGACGACGACTTCCAGCTTGGTGGAATGCGCCCATTCGGGATCGTAATCGCTCTTGTCCTTGCGGTCCGCGCGGTACTTCAGCGGGAAGTAGACCGACATGAACAGGACCGGCAGGATGACGATCAGCATCAGCACGGTGGAGATGATCAGGAGGTTGCGCTCCTGGTCGGCGACCCAGCCCGAGGGGGCGAGGACGTGGTACTGGCATCCCGAGAGCGCAAGCGCGCCCCCTGCGGCCAGCAGGAGTTTGAGTGGTCGGAACAAAGTCTTGCCTCTTGTTCTGTCCGTGGGGCCGGAGGGGGAGAGGGGGAGGGCCAGCCGACACGGAGAGCGAGTTTGCGCGCTTGGGCTACGCCCTGTTGCCGCTGACAACAGCGGGACCGATTGACGCACCTGTGCCGTAGGGTGCTGAAAGTAACGAATAATTGAGAAAAGGGGCCGTTTCCGCTCGAAGAAAATTGACTTTCAGATGCGAATTTTGAGCATTCGGATGCTGCGTTGCAGCTTCGGGTTGTGCGGCGGTGCGGCGAAATCGGGCCTGCGCGACTCACCTTTGGGTCGGTTCCTTCGGGGAAGGCGGCGCATCGGGACAGCATCCGCCCCATGAGGCGCGCAATGGCAGGGTTCGGCCCAACCGCCGACTTTCGCATGGCGCGTGCAAAGTGACTTTCTCACCGGGCGCGCCTGATGCCTCGCGACCTAGGGAGGCCCGCATGTCGTCCGGGCTGTCTGTTGCGCCCGTGTCAGGGCAGCGCGTCCACCAGGATGGCGTTCAGCTCTGATCCGGTTCGGCGCAGCGCCGCGAGGGTCTGGAAGGCGTCCGAGGCCCAGAAGGTCTCGGCGCTGGCCCGGTCGGGAAATTGCAGGATGAAGGCGGCATCGGGCAGGGCGCCGACGCCTTCCAGGGACGACGGGTTCCCGCCTCGGACGAGGAAGCGCCCGCCATGGGCGGCGACCACATCGGGGATCTTGTCGAAATACTCCGCCATCCAGTCCCGGTTGTGGATCTGCATCTGGCCGATCACGAAGGCGCCCATGGTCCTCTCCTCCTGCTCGAGGCTACTGGGGACAGCATAGGCGGGGGAAACGGTATCCGACAACACGGGCGGAGGGCGTGCCCGAACGGGGGCGTCGCGAGTGTCAGTGAGGCGAAGGCGTTCGCCGCGGCGGGGTCAGTAGATGTAGCGGATCTGGTCGCTCCAGAACCGTTCGACCTTGCGCAGGGAGGTGGTGATCTCGTCCAGGCCTGAGAAATCCAGTACGCCCCGCCCTTCCAGCCCCTCGGCATGGCGGGCAAACAGGTCCGAGACAACCTGGCGGATGTCGCGGCCCTTCTGGGTTAGGCGCACCCGGACCGAGCGGCGGTCGATCTCGCAGCGCTCATGGTGCATGTAGCCCATCTCCACCAGTTTCTTCAGGTTGTAGCTGACGTTGGACCCCTGGTAATAGCCGCGGGTCTTCAGCTCTCCGGCCGTCACTTCGTTGTCGCCGATGTTGAACAGCAGCAGGGCCTGGACGGCATTGATCTCCAGCACGCCGACGCGCTCGAATTCGTCCTTGATGACGTCCAGCAACAGCCGGTGCAGCCGTTCCACCAGCGCCAGCGCGTCGAGATAGCCGTCGTGGAAATCCTGCGGCGCGCTGCGCGGGCTGATCGCGTTCTGAATGCTCATCCAAGTCTCCGTCGCAAGTCTGCTCGACGGAAACTGGAGCAAATTCCCGAAAATCCGGTTAATTCCAAATGGATGCACCGCACCATGGTTAACGCCCGGCCCGGCGGTCGCGGGGCTCAGCGCTGTTGCAGACCGGCGCGCGGGACGGAGGGGGTGCCGGCCACCGGCAGGACCTGCAATTCGCGCAGCAGCTTGCGCGCCATCGCCTCCTCGAAGTCGGCAAAGCCGAGCGCGGTTTCGGTGAAGGCGTCGGGGCCGCGCAGGACGTAGGCGCGGAAATAGGCCGAAAGCTCCGCCGCCTGTGCGGCCTGCCCGATGACGAGCCCGTTGACGGTCACCGCGCCCATGGCGACCTGCCCGGGGTGGGGGCCGGTGTTGTGCCGTCCGTCGCCCGACAGGTCCAGCACCCGGCGCCAGCACGCCCCCTGGCTGTCCAGTTCGGCTGCGCCGAAGGCCAGGGCCGGGCCGATGGCGGTCGAGGGCTCCATCGGTTGCCGCCGCGCTGCCAACAGGCGGGCGCGGAAGGCCGCCAGGGCCTCGGGCCCGTCGATGGCCGCCCAGGGGGCCAACACGCGCTGGTCCTGCGGGCCGCTCCATTCATAGACCATCAGGCGCACCGGGGCCTGGGGCAGTGCAAAGAGCGCCTCGCGCACCTCCGGGTGGTCCAGCGCCCGCGCCAGCCCCTGCAATTGCAGGGCGTATTCCCCATCATCCACCGACCCCGACACGTCGAGGCCAAGCGCCAGCGCCTCGCGGCACTGCTGGGCGCGGGCCGGGGCCGCCAGCAGCAGCAGGCAGGCCAGGATCAGCCGCAGCACCCGGGCACCTCCGGGCTGGGGCCCTGACCCAGGCGCAGGTCGTTCATTTCGCGAAACAGCTTTAGCGTCATCGCGCGGCGGAAATCCTCGTAGCCGCGTGCCACCTCGACAAAGGCGCCCGGGCCGTGGCGCAGCTGGCCGAGGAAATAGGTCACCACCTCGCTGTCGGCGCCGCCCTCGGTCACCGCCAGGCCGTTCACGGTGATGCCGGCGAAGGGGAAGTGGCGATAGGCCAGGTCGGGGCCGAAACCGTCGTTGCTGACGCCGTCCCCGGAGAGGTCGATCACCTGCCGGTCGCAGGCCGGCGCGGCGGCCATCAGGCCCGCCCCGTGGCCCAGGGCATAGCCCATGGCGGTGGGATAGCCCTGCCAGGCGCGGCGTGCGGCACCGATGCGGGCCACAGCGGCGTCGATGTCCGCATTGTCCGACAGCAGCACCCAGGGCAGGATCTGTGCCTGCTGGTAGCGGCCGCTCCATTCGTAGACCGACAGGGCCACGGGGCCGGCGCCGTTCAGGATTACGCCACGGATGTCGGGATCGTCCAGTGCCGCAGCCAGGCCGTCACGCTGCAGCGCATATTCCCGCGCGTCGACCGAGGTCGAGACGTCCAGCGCCAGCGCCAGGGCCAGCCGGCAGGGCTGTTGCGCCAGCACGGGCGCGGCGAGCCAGGAGAGGGGGAGAGCGAAAAGGCCGGCAAGGGCCAGCCGTTTCAGTCCTGCCGTTCTCCCCCCCTGTCGCATCTTACCAGTGCCCGGTGTTTTCCATCGAGGCCCAGGGTTCGGCGGGCTCCAGGCTGTCTCCCTCTTGCAGCAGCTCCACCGAGATGTTGTCGGGGCTGCGCACGAAGGCCATGTGGCCGTCGCGTGGCGGGCGGTTGATGGTGACACCGGCATCCATCAGCTTCTGGCACATCTCGTAGATATTGCCGACGCTGTAGGCCAGGTGGCCGAAATGACGGCTGTCGGAGGGCAGCTCGTCGTCGCCGTCCCAGTTGTAGGTCAGTTCCACCGGGCAGTCTTCCTGACCCTCGGGGGCCATGAAGATCAGGCTGAACCGCCCCTGCTCGCTGTCCATGCGGCGGGTTTCGCGCAGGCCCAGAAGCTCGAAGAAGGCCATGGTCTTCTCCAGGTCCTTCACCCGGACCATGGTGTGCAGATAGCGAACCTTCATGTCAGGTCGTCCTTTCGATCTTGTTCTTGTCGCTGCCCGCCCCGGGGCGCGGTGAGAAGGGTTGGGCGAAAGGTAGCAGGCCACGGGGGTTTGTCGATCCCAAAGCCCGGGGGACGCGAGGGGGGCGGACCCGTGCCGGATCAGAAGGCCGACCGGATGCTTAGCCCCAGCCCGGTGCGGTCGCTTTCGTTCAGAGAGACATTGGACGAGGTGACCGAGCTTTCCAGCGTCATCACCGGGTTGAAGCCGTAGTAGTCGACATCGCGGAAGACGACCTCCACCCCGGCCATCAGTTCCTCGTCGCGGCGGCCGTCGAAGGTGTAGGGCGAGGCGTCGAAGTTCCGGGTGCGGGCCTCCAGAGTGAAGGCCGGGTCAGCGCCCAGGGCCGCCTCCAGCCAGTCCATGTCGGGGGCCAGACGGGCGCCCAGGCGCAGGTCCCGGTAGTCGGCGGTCACGCTGTCGGAGACGGAGCGGGTCGCTACCCCGTAGAGCGAAAGCTGCCCGCCGGTCCAGGCGTGGTCCCAGCTGAGCGACAGCAGGCCCACGTCGGCCTCTGGCGCGTCATCGCCCCGGCGCGCCTCCAGCGTGAGGCCGGTGGTCAGCCGGTTGCGCGGGTCGATGCTGCGGCTGAATCGCGCGCCGGCGCGCAGGAAGTGGCCGTAGGGATCGCCGCCGTACCAGTTCTGGCCGGCCCATCCGGTTAGCACCAGTTCGTTCTTCTTGTCGCCGAACATGATCCGGCGGCTGAGGCCCGCCGACAGGCTGGAAGTGGCGAAGTCCCGGCCCTCCGCTTCCGGTGCGGCGTCCTGCGCATCATCGGACAGCACGTAGGTGGAATGGCTGACGCGCAGCAGCAGGTCGGTGGCCCGGCGCGGGGTCTCGGCCAGGCGATAGCGGGTGTCGGCGCCGAAACTAAGCTCGACCCCGCTCAGCGCCTTGGCAGAACCGGAGAGAATGAACTCGAACGGCAGCCCGTCGATGGTGAAGGTGTCCTCTGCGGAGCCGTTGTTGACGTTGTCGGTGGGGGTGACGGCAAAGCGCAGCTGCGTTGACCAGGGGTTGCGCAGGCGTACGAACTTGAAATCGCGGATGGCTCGGGCGCGGGTGCGCGCGTCGGGGGCCTCCTCGGTCGCACGGCGCAGCCACAGCTGGGCTCGGGTGCGGTGGCCGGCGCTGGATAGGGCCTGGGCGCGCACCATCGCGGCCGCATAGCGTTCTTCGGGCGTGGCAGCCACACCCCAGGCGCGGGTGGCGGCGTCGATGGCGGTGTCGTAGCGGCCCAGGGCGCGTTCGCCCTGCGCCAGCAGCAGCAGGGCGCTCAGGTCCTCCGGGTCCCGCTCCAGCAGCGCCCGCGAAAGCGCGACCGTCATCGGGGCGTCGCCCCTGGCCATGCGCAGGGCCGCCAGCCTGCGCATCTGCTCTGCGTTGAGTCTGTGCGTGCTGTCCGTGTCCGTCGCCGCTGCCGCTGGGGTGGAGACCTGGGCCACCGCTGACGGCCCGGGCAGGGCCGTCACGGCCAGGGCCGCGATCAGGCCGAGGGACAGGCGCAACCCGGACGGGCCCCGGCCTGGCCCCCGGCGCCGAAGGCGGGACTGGGCTCCGGGGCGCCCCCGGGGCGTCTCTCTGACAGAGCGGTTACCGCGCATCTCAGCCTCACCGGTAGAGGATGAAGCCGCCGGTTTCCTGGACCTCCACATCCGTGTCGCGCGGGTCGGTCGAGGTCACGACGACGATCCCCACCATTTCCTCCGCGTCCAGGTCGTTGTCGGCGCCATCGGACAGGACCGCGTAGTAGGTGCCGGTCTCGTAGTCGTCGCCGTCGTTGGGGTCGCGGGAGACCACCCCACCGGTCGCCTCGCCGTTGGCGTCCAGCGCGTTCGGGGCGACGACAAGGTCCAGCACCGGCAGAGAGGTGACCGTGCCATCCATCGCCGCGGTGATGTCGTTGGTGATGTCGTTGCCGCTCTCGTCGAAGACGCGGCGGTTTGTGATCTTGCCGGTGACGGCGCCGGAGCCGTCGAAATCCTCGAAGTCGATGGAGGTGGTCATGTCGCCCTGGGTATATTCGATGCCGCTGCGTCCGTCGAAGACCCGCACCCCGGCATAGCCGCCGGAGTAGGTGGCCTGGCCGGTGGACGGGGCCGGCAGGGTGACCGATCCGTTCCGCTGGTAGACGAAACCGCCGAAGCCGTAGCCGGCGTAGTTGCCGCTGCGTACGATGGCGAACTCGGTCTGGCCGCTGTCGGAGACGCCGTAAATGGCCCGATGCAGGAACTGCTCGATCGGCGCGCCGGTCTCGCTGTCCTGGTAGCTGGGGGCGCCTTCGTAGATGGCATAGCCGCCGAAGGTCGAGGTGGCGCCCTGCGACCGCTGGTAGGTGTTGTCGCCATCGAAGGCCAGGCCATCGACGATGAAGGTGTCGTCACCGCTGTTGTAGCTGACCGCAGTGACGTAGCCGCCGCCATCTTCGGTCTGACCTTCCCGGCGGAAGATGGAGGCGTCCGGTTCCGGTGTGCCGGTGCCGGGCGGCAACTCGCGATCGCTGGAGATCGGGCTGCCGTCGTCGCCGCTGTCATCGGGGGGCTCGCCGACCACCTCGTCGTCGTCGAAGGGGTTCGACGACCCACCACATCCGCTGACGGTCGCGACCGCCAGCAGCAACAGGATCCACATCCGCGCCATATCACTGCCTCTGCTCAAGCTTGTCTGGCCTCTGATGGGCCGCTTTGGGCAGAACGGTTGCCCGGCCGCCGAAAAAAGTCAATTGGCCATGACGCTTACCCTGCGCTCTTCACGCGACTGCGGCGCAAATGCCCTACCTCATCTAGAGGTTCCGCTCCCCCGCGCCACAAGATACCCTTGGCGCGACACCGATCTAGTGGAAAGGATTCGCCCCATGACGCTCTCTGCCGACCAGCAGGCCGAAATCGACGCCCTGCGTGCCGAGACCCATCAGACCCTGCGGGCCACCGTGCCGGGGATGGAGGCGCATCTGTACAAGGCCTACCCGGTGCTGGACCACGGTTTCGTCCGGGTCGTCGACTACATGGGCGACGATTCCGCGATCTGCCAGGCGGCCCGGGTCAGCTACGGGCGCGGCACCAAGTCGGTGCAGAACGACGAGGGGCTGATCCGCTACCTGATGCGCCACTGGCACTCGACCCCCTTCGAGATGTGCGAGCTGAAGCTGCACGTGAAGCTGCCGGTCTTCGTCGCCCGCCAGTGGATCCGCCACCGCACCGCCAACGTCAATGAATACTCTGCCCGCTACTCGATCCTAGACCGCGAATTCTATATCCCCGGGCCCGAACATCTGGCGGCGCAGTCGGTGGTCAACAACCAGGGCCGGGGCGAGGCCCTGACGGGTGAGGAGGCGGCCCGGGTGCTGGAATACCTCAAGGCGGATTCGGCGCGGGCCTATGACCACTACGAGGAGATGATCTCGGACGAGGGCCAGCAGGGCCTGGCGCGGGAACTGGCGCGGATGAACCTGCCGGCGAACATCTACACCCAGTGGTACTGGAAGGTGGACCTGCACAATCTGCTGCACTTCCTGCGCCTGCGCGCCGATTCCCACGCGCAGTATGAGATCCGCGTCTATGCCGAGGAGATCTGCAAGCTGGTCGCCGACTGGGTCCCCTTTGCCTACAAGGCCTTCGAGGATTACCGCCTGGGGGCCGTCACCCTGTCGTCCCAGATGGTCGACTGCCTGCGCCGGATGCTGAAGGGCGAAGAGGTGACGGAAGAGAATTGCGGGATGAGCAAGCGGGAATGGCGGGAGTTTATGGCCACCATCGAATGACTTGACAGGTTGGAATGCCTTGGCGTCTCATTTTTGGGGACGAGGAGGATTTCCAATGAGCAATTTCGAAGGTGCGGTCCAGTCGCTTGCGAAGCGGGTCGAAGATTATTCCGAAACAATCCAGACTGAAGAAGCGGTTAAGACATCTGTTGTCCTGCCGTTTCTTCAGGCCCTCGGTTATGATGTGTTCAACCCGGCTGAGGTCGTACCCGAGTACACTGCGGATGCCGTGGGGAAACGGGGTGAGAAGGTGGATTACGCCATCGTCAAAGGCGATGACGTCAACATCCTAGTAGAGTGCAAGGGGCTCAGCACCCAACTCAACAGCAAGCATCTTGCGCAACTCTATCGTTATTTCTCCGTCACCAAGGCGCGGTTCGCCATTCTGACGAATGGGCGGGAATACCGTTTCTTTTCTGATCTAGAAGAAGCCAACAAGCTGGATACGCGTCCATTCTTCATCTTTGACCTTCTGGATTATTCCAATGCATCTCTGGTCGAGCTTTCCAAATTCTCGAAATCCAATTTCGATGTCGAGAACATTCTCGCCCAAGCCGAGCGCCTGAAATACGTCTCGGCGGTTCGCAAAGTCCTGTCTTCTTGGATGGAGCAGCCCCCAGAAGGGTTGGTCAAGCTCGTCAGTTCCGAAGTCTATGATGGCCGCTCCAATGCTGCGGTCCGGGAGATGATCTCTACGGCGATTGTCTCGGCTTTCCGGGAGATCGTTCGAGATAACTTGCGTGCGCGTCTCTCGGACGCCTTGGGGGATGGTGCCTCGGAGGCAGAGGTCGAGGTTGCAGTGGAGGCCGTGAGCGAGATCGAGACCACAGATGAGGAGATTGAGGGCTGGATCATGGTCAAGGCGCTGCTGCGGGGCGAGGTCGATGCAGACCGCATCGCGATCCGGGATGCCAAGAGCTACTGCGCGGTCCTTTTGGACAACAACAACCGCAAGCCGCTTGTCAGGCTGCATTTCAATCGGTCGAAGAAGTATGTGGGGCTGTTTGACGGGGACACGGAAGAGCGTGTTGCCGTTTCGTCGCTCGATGACATGCTCGGGTTTCGCGACCGACTGATTGCAACCCTGCGAAAATACGCCGCATAATCTGAGCGCAATGGACCGCGCCCTCCCGTGGCGGAGGGAGGCGGGGCCGTCGCGCCAGTGGCGCGGCGTAAGCCCGCCGAACGCGCGGCCCGGCGTTGCCGCCACGCCCCCCTCAATACCGCCCGATCTCCCCGGCCAGCAGCTGGGTGAAGGCCGTGGGCGGCAGGGCGCCCGGGTTCGCGAAGGGATCGGAGGCGGCAAAGATCACGGCGATATTGGCCAGGGCGGTCCCCAAGCCCAATCCTCCCTGCGACCCAGGCCCGCTGCCGCTGCGTCAACGGGTTGGGCGTCGGCGCGGCGCGTTGTCCAGCACCCGGCGGCGATCGGGCCGAGTGGGCCGCATGTGATCCAGGGGGGCAACCCGGGCGTATCCTTGTCGAACACCTCGGGAGGTCTCATGCAACTCGTCACCCTCTACCTGATCACCGCGCTGGTCTTTCTCGGCCTCGACGCGCTCATGCTGAAGAACGTCATGCGCCCGCTTTTCGAAAGCCGGCTCGGTGACCAGATCCTGGAGGACCCGCGGATGGTGGCCGCCGGGCTCTTCTACCTCGCCTATGTGGGCGGGCTGCTCTATTTCGTCTCCGTCCCTGCGCTGGAGGCGGGCAAGCCGTCGCAGGCCCTGCTGAACGGGGCGCTGATCGGGGCGATGGCCTATGGCACCTATGAGGTGACCAACTATGCCGTGCTGCGCGCCTGGTCGCCGGTGATGGTGGCCGTCGATCTCAGCTGGGGCACGGTGCTGACCGGTGTGTCGGCGGCCCTGGGCGTCTGGGCGACCCGGGCGATCTTTCCCGCCGCCTGAGCGACGTTTTGGCGATTTGCGGATGGGCGCGGCGCTGTTATCCTCCTGACGATATTTGCATGAGGGACATCCGATGAAAGCCGTTTTCGCCGCCGCCGCGCTTGCCGTGGCCCCGCTGGCCGTTGCCGCCGAGGGCATGGTCGTCAATGACATCTACACCGGCACCACCGCCGGCATGAGCTATGGGGCGCTGTCCTATTACGACAGCCCGGCGATCACCGCCTATCCCTCCGGCGCCAACTATTGCCCCGCGGGTCTGCAGCCGGTTCAGCTGGGCGGTGAAGTGTCCTGCGGCACGCCCAATGCCGCCGGCGACTGGAACCGGCATCCGGTGCGGACCTGGGGCTGGTCCGGCGCGGTCGACTACGGGTCGAAATCGCCCAACTGAGCTGACAGGCAGGCCGAAAGACCGGCGGGCGTCCCCCAGGGGCGCCCGTTTCGCATTCATGTGATCGGTGCACGGGTATTGGTCCTGCGCGATCTGTCATCTTTCTGTTACATTGGGACGCAGGAGGAATTGCCATGCGTCCGCTCGCGCCGCTTCTGGTCCTTGCCCTTTTCGCCGGTCCGGCACCTGCCGCCAGCCCCTTGGCGGAGGTGGTCTGCGACAGCACCCCGCGCCTGGAGGCGCGGCTGGAGGGCGCGATGAACCAGCGGCGACAGGCCATGGGCCTGCGCGATCCGGAACAGGTGATGGAGGTCTGGCTGGCGCCCGGCGGCGCCTGGACGCTGGTCGCGGCCTATGCCACGGGGCGGTCTTGCATCCTGGCCATGGGCGAGGCCTGGCAGGACGGATTGGCCCGCGCGACGGCCGCAGAGCGGGATCCGAGCTGACCATCAAGGCAAACGTGAACCCCGATCTTGCAAGGCAAAGGGGATTCACTAGCTGTTTGAAAACCCCGGCAGCGCCGGGACGGGCCGGGGAATGCCGGTCAGAGCAGTTTCAGGTCACCCGCCATCTGGCGACCATCGCGGCCCTCGGTCAGCTCGTAGCCGACCTTCTGGTTGTCGGCCAACCCGGTCAGGCCCGAGCGTTCGACTGCTGAAATATGCACGAAGACATCCTTCCCGCCCTCTTCGGGTTCGATGAAGCCGTAGCCTTTCGTCGTATTGAACCATTTCACGGTGCCTACAGGCATGCCGTATCTCCTCTTGCCGTTCCACCCCGACATACGGGGGTCTTACATCACGGCATCCAAGGCCCGCTAAAGGGGGCTTTGCCTGCCAAGCGACATGGTCAGGATTGCATTCACTATGTAAAAAGCAAGCAAAACCGGGGCTGCATTCGGATTCAGTCCCATTTTTGGCATTTTTGACGAAAGGGACAGCGATGCGCGTTTATGGGCTGAAGACCTGTGACACCTGCCGCAAGGCAATGAAGGCTCTGGAGGGGGCGGAACTGGTGGATGTGCGTAAGGATCCAGTGCCCGGAGGGCTCTTGGAAAAGGCGCAGGCGCAATTCGGCGAGGCACTGGTCAATCGCCGCTCGACCACCTGGCGCGGCCTGGATGAGGCCGAGCGCGCCCGTCCGCCGCTGGATCTGCTGGCCGATCATCCCTCGTTGATGAAACGCCCCCTTATCGAGGACGGCGAGGAGCTCTATCTGGGGTGGACGCCCGAGGTGCAACGCGCCCTCGGCGCGGGTTGAGAAGGAGACGGCGGTTTGCGCAACGCGGCATTGGTACTGGGATTGATCGGCGGGCTGTTTGGCCTGCTCGTGGGCTTTGTCGGCTATGGCTACACCGAGGCGATCGAGGCCTACGGCGAGGTTGAGGGCCTGTTCGAGCAGGTGACCAATGTGCAGGCGGTGCGCCTGGCGGGCCTGCTGTCGCCGATCCTGGCGATCGCGGGCGCCGGCATGGCGAAGGTCCGCGCGCTCTGGGGCGGGGTCCTTCTGCTGGCCGGCGCCCTGGGGTTCTACCTGGGCTTCGGGGTGACGGTCTTCACCATCTTCCCGATCGCCTTCATCGGGATCGCGGCGCTGCTAGCACTGGCGGCGGGGAAACCGGACGAGCCTCAGGCGCATTTCTGAACAGGATCTGATCGACGGACAGCACGCCCGCGCCCTTCACCAGCAGCACCAGCAGGGTGAAGGTCCAGAAGGCGCGCTGATCCAGGATCAGCCCATCGGGGTGCCTGTCGAACCATGCGCCCAGGGTCTCGGCATGTTCGATCCCGCCGTGGCCGTAGAGGTCCGTCAGGCTTTGCACGGCGATGAAGCCGCTCATGCCGAGGGCGGCGACCCGCGTCAGCAGGCCGATCACGATCATCAGCGGCAGGACAAATTCGGCAATCGTGCCGGCGGTGACCACGGCCCAGTGCCAGGGCCCCAGGGCGGAGAGGTTGTAGCTCGCGGCCTCCATCGCGCGGGGGAAGATCTGCGCGTAGGCGCCCAGCGACGGCTGGAAGAGCCCTAGGGGGCCATCCCCCAGCTTGGTCAGGCCCGATGCCCAGAAGTAGGGCAGCAGCACGGCGGCAAAGGTGAAACGCGCCAGCAGCGGCAGCAGCGGGTCGAGGCGGGTCAGGGGCGCGGTCGGATCGGTCATCGGGGCAACTCCATGTCGGTCAGGGCGCCGCCTTGCAGCAGCAATCCCAGGATGGCGGGCAGGTCGGGGGCGGGGGTCTCGGCGCTGGCGGCGTCGGCCGCCTCCGCCGTGGGGGCGCCGCGCGCCAGGGCCTGCAGGAAGACGGCGCCGCCCGGCGGCAGCAGGTAGACCTGCGGGTCGAAGGCGGGGCGCGCGATCAGCAGGTCCTCTGCCCGGGCCTGCGGCGGCGGGCCGTCGTGGTGGGCCAGCTGCCAGATCTGGTAGAGCGGCCAGGGCGAGCGCAGCAGCCGCAGCGCCGGCGCCAGCGTCAGCCGGGCCCCGGCAAGGGCCTCGGGCGGTAGCTCCGACAGGCGCGCGGGATCCAGCGGTGTCGCGTCGGCGGCGTGGTAGGCGGCGCGCAGGGCCAGATCCAGCCGCGCCACGTCCGGCAGATACTCCAGGTGCGCCAGCGGGGCGAAGTCATCCAGAAACGCGGGCAGGGCCGCGCCATAGCGGAACATCAGGGGTGAGGACGGCGGATGCGCCCGCAGGAAGGGCGCGGCGATGGCTCGCAGCGCCTCCTCGCCCAGCAGGGCACGCAGGGTGGGGAAGCCCTCCAGCACGGCGTCGGTCAGGCCGACGGCGACATTGTTGCGATAGACGGCAAAGCGCCGCCCGGCGGGCCCGCCGTGGCCATCGCCCAGCCCCTCGGGCACGGCGGCGTCGGGGCGCAGCAGGGCCTCGCGGAAGGTCGCCTGCGCCACGGGAGAGGCGCCGGAGCTCATGCCGGGATCCTTTCCAGTGCGCTGGCGGCCCGAGAGGCCTCGGCGGCCAGCACGGGCCAGTCGGGCACGTCGGTGTCCCATTCGATCAGCAGCGGGCGCGGCCCGGACCGGGCCAGGACGTGATCCAGCAGGGACCAGACCGGATCGGCCACCTGCCGCCCATGGCTGTCGATCAGCAGCGGGCGGCCCGCGTCGTCGGCATCCTCGTCATGGCCGCCAAGGTGAATTTCACCCACTTTCTCCAGCGGGAAGGCCTCGACATAGGCGCGTGGGTCCAGCCCGAGGTTCACGGCCGAGACGAAGACATTGTTCACATCCAGCAGCAGGCCACAGCCCGTCCGCCGGCTGACCTCGGCCAGGAACTCGGTCTCCGCCATCTCGCTTTCCTTGAAGGCCAGGTAGGACGACGGGTTCTCCAGCAGCATCGGGCGGCCCAGCACCTCCTGCACCTGGTCGATGTGATTGGACACGCGGGTCAGGGTCGCGGCGGTGTAGGGCAGCGGCAGCAGGTCGTTGAAAAAGGCGCTCTCGTGGGTCGACCAGGCCAGATGTTCGGAGAAGCTCGCCGGGTGCAGCCAGTCGCAGAGCGCCCGCAGCCGCGCCAGGTGGGCAGGGTCCAGCGGTCCGTCTCCACCGATGGACAGGCCGACGCCGTGGACGGAGATGGGGAACCGCTCGGCCAGGTGGCGCAGCATGGCAATCGGTCGGCCCCCGGCGCCCATGTAGTTCTCGGCGTGGATCTCCAGCCAGGCGACGGGGGCGGAATCGTCCAGGAGGTCGAGGTAGTGCTGCGGCTTGAAGCCGACGCCGGGCAGGGGCGGCAGAGGGGAGCGTGTCTGGTCCAGCATGGGGCGGGTGTCCTTGGTCCGGGGGCCGCTTGCGAAAGCGTCGAGGCTCGCGAAAGGGGCCCGAAGTGGCCGAGATGGCGGAAAGGGGGAGGCGCGCCCGAACCCCGGGCGCGCCGGCAGCCGGATCAGCTGTCCATCGGCAGGTCACGCTCCAGCGGCTCCAGCGAGCCCATGCGCGCGGTGCCGTCGGCCATGGCGGGCAGCTCGATCATGGCGCATTTGCCGGCGTCGACCAGGGCCCAGGCGTTGCCCTGATAGTCGACCTTCGAGGTGCCGGCGCAGGTGGTGCCGGGGCCGGCCGCGCAGTCGTTTTCGCCGGCCAGGGACACGCCGAAGCATTTCTCCTGCGCCATCTCGTCGGCACTGGCGGAGGTGGCATGGGCGGCGAGGGCGGTGGCGAAGGCGCCGGCGATGGCGGCGGACTTGAGGATGGTGGACATGGGTCTCTCCCTAAGAGGTTTGCGATCAGGCGCCGATCTGGCGTCCGTGCCCTGCCATTCGCGCCCCGCGGCCCTGTCGTTACACCTGTCACGAACGAGTGATGGGGATCGGCAAAATTTTCGACCCGCTGTAACGTTCGCCGATCCGTCTGCGAATGGAGAGACGTATGACAGACCGGAACCAGCTTTGGGGCGACCTGCTCCGCCGGGGGACCCGTGGCGATGCCGCGGCCTACGGGCGTTTCCTGACGGAGGCCGTGCCGGTTCTGCGCAACATCGCCCGTGCCCGCCTGCCCGGCGGCAATGCCGAGGAGCTGGAGGACGTGGTGCAGGAGGTGCTGATGGCCGTCCATGCCAAGCGGCACACATGGCGCGAAGGCGATCCGGTGACGCCCTGGCTTTATGCCATCGCGCGCTACAAATGCGCCGATGCGGCGCGCCGGCGCCTCGGGCGGGGCGGGCAGGGGGCCGATGTGCCCATCGACGACCTGGCCGAGATCCTGCCCGACGAGGCGGGCGGAGAGATCACCGCGGCCCGCGACCTGGGTCGCCTGCTGGACCGGATCGAGCCGCGCGCGGCGGAGATCGTGCGGGGCCTGGGGATCCAGGGTGAAAGCGCGGCGGAGGTCGGTGCGCGTCTCGGCATGACCGAGGGCGCGGTGCGCGTGGCCTATCATCGGGCCATGCAGAAGTTGCGGGACATGGCAGAGGATGACATGGCCGCAGGGCACGCGGTCGGGGAAGTGGAGCGCCCCGGCCAGATCAAAGGCGCCGGGGATGAGCCCGGCCCGACAGGGAGACGAGCAGAGGCAGCAGACGGATAAAACGGATGAATACGGACGACCTAATCGCTCAACTGGCGCAGGACCCCGCGCCGGCGCCCTCGGCCCGTGTCGAGGCGCGGCTCTGGCCCTGGCTGACCGGGGGGCTGGCGCTGACCGCCGCCGCCTTCGCGCTGCTGCTTGGCCCGCGCCCCGACCTGGCGGCGGCGCTGGCGCAGCCCGTGGTGGCCGCCAAGACGCTGTTGCCGCTGCTTCTGGCGGCCCTGGCCCTGCCGCTAGCGCTGCGGGCGGTGCGCCCCGGCGCGCGCCCCGGCTGGCTCGCGCGGGCCCTATGGGCGCTGCCGCTGGCGGTCGTGGCGCTGATTGTCCTGGCCTGGCTGGGCACGCCAGCGTCGGAGCGGATGCGACTGTTCATCGGCCATTCGATCCATGTCTGCCTGCCGGCCATCACCCTGCTGTCGCTTCCGCCGCTGGCTGGGCTGATCGCCGCGCTGAAACGGGGCGCCCCGGTCCATCCGACGGGCGCCGGGGCGCTGGCCGGGTTGGCCGCGGCTGGCCTGGCGACGGCGCTTTACTCGACCTTCTGCATCGAGGACAGCCCGCTGTTCTACGGCGTGTGGTATTCGCTCGGCATCGGCATCGCCACGGGCATAGGCGCGCTGGCGGGGCGGCGGTGGTTGCGCTGGTGATCGAGCCGCCGCGGCGTCGCTGAAACGAGAAAGGGCGCCCCGTGGGGCGCCCTTTCGTCTTACTCGGCGGCCAGCTCGGCCGGTGCATCCTGGCGCAGGTCCGGGGGCGTGGCTTCGCCCGTCAGCTGGGCGACGATCTCGTCCAGGGTCTGCGTCTTCGTCTGCTTCTCACCCAGGCGGCGGGTCGACACGGTGCGCTCCTCGACCTCCTTCATGCCGCAGGCGAGGATATAGGGGACCTTGCCCAGCGAATGCTCGCGGACCTTGTAGTTGATCTTCTCGTTGCGCAGATCCGCCTCGGCGCGCACGCCGCGGGCCTTCAGCGCCTCGACCACTTCCAGCACGTAGTCGTCCGCATCCGACACGATGGAGGCGACGACCACCTGGCGCGGCGCCAGCCAGAAAGGCAGCTTGCCGGCATGTTCCTCGATCAGGATGCCGATGAAGCGTTCGAAGGAGCCGACAACCGCGCGGTGCAGCATGATCGGACGATGCTTGGCACCGTCCTGGCCGACATAATGCGCATCCAGACGCTCCGGCAGGTTCGGGTCCACCTGCAGGGTGCCGCATTGCCAGTCCCGCCCGATTGCGTCGGTCAGCACGAATTCCAGCTTCGGCCCGTAGAAGGCGCCTTCGCCCTCGTTGATGGTGAAATCGTAACCGGCCGCCTTGCAGGCATTGCCGAGCGATTCCTCGGCATGGTCCCAGCTTTCCTCGCTGCCGATCCGCTTTTCAGGCCGGGTCGAGAGCTTCACCGTCCAGTTGTCGAAGCCTAGATCGGCATAGATACCGGCCAGGAACTCGATGAACTTCTTGGTTTCGGCTTCTATATCCTTCTCTTCGCAGAAGATATGGGCATCGTCCTGGGTAAAGCCGCGCACCCGCATGATGCCATGCATCGCGCCGGACGGTTCATAGCGGTTGCAGGAGCCGAATTCGGCCATCCGCAGGGGCAGGTCGCGATAGCTTTTCAGGCCGTGATTGAAGACCTGCACATGGCAGGGGCAGTTCATCGGCTTCAGCGCGTTGACCGTCTTCTCACGGGCGTGGTCCTCATCGACTTCGACGATGAACATGTTCTCGCGATAGTTTTCCCAATGGCCGGAGGATTCCCACAGCTTGCGGTTCACCACCTGCGGCGTGTTCACCTCTACATAGCCGTCGCGGCGTTGCTGGCGGCGCATGTAATCCTGCAGCGCGGTGTAGATCGTCCAGCCGTTCGGATGCCAGAAGACCTGGCCCGGGGCCTCTTCCTGCATGTGGAACAGCTCCATCTCCCGGCCCAGCTTGCGGTGGTCGCGCTTGGCGGCCTCCTCCAGCATGGTCAGGTGGACCTTCAGCTTTTCCTTGCCGGTGAAGGCGACGCCGTAGATGCGTTGCAGCATCGGGCGCGAGCTGTCGCCACGCCAGTAGGCGCCGGCGACCGACATCAGCTTGAAGGCATCGGCGGGCACCTGGCCGGTGTGCTGCAGGTGCGGGCCCCGGCACAGGTCCTGCCAGTCGCCGTGCCAGTACATGCGCAGCGGCTCATCGCCCGGGATGCTCTCGATCAGCTCGACCTTGTAGGGCTCGCCCCGGTCCTCGTAATACTTGATCGCCACGTCGCGGTCCCAGACCTCGGTCTTCACCGGATCGCGAAGGTTGATGATCTCCTTCATCTTCTTCTCGATCTCGCCCAGATCCTCGGGGGTGAAGGGCTCTTCGCGGTCGAAGTCGTAGTACCAGCCGTCCTTGATGACCGGGCCGATGGTGACCTTCACGTCCGGCCACAGCTCCTGCACGGCACGGGCCATGATATGGGCCAGGTCGTGACGCACCAGTTCGTTGGCCTGCACCTCGTCCTTCATCGTGTGGATGGCGATGGAGGCATCTTCGGTGATCGGCCACTGCAGATCCCAGTGCTGGCCGTTGACGGTGGCGGAAATGGCCTTCTTGGCCAGCGAGTTGGAAATGCCCGCGGCCACGTCGGCGGCGGTCACGCCTGCGTCGTAGTCACGCGAATTGCCATCGGGAAAGGTGAGGGAGATCTGGGACATGCAAGTCCTCCTCGTCGGTTTGGCGCCCACGGAACGCCCGGTTGCGGGTTATGTACGGGGGCGTTGTGCCGCGCGGGACGGGCGGGGTCAAGGGCGGTCTGTCGGGCGCGGTCGTTGGAGGGAACGCGGGGCGCGCGGCCCTGAGGGCAGGACCGCCCGTGCCGAAAGTGAACCAAACCTGCCCGCCCGGCGTTACCTAAGGGCCTAGCAGACGGAAAGGACGAGCCATGGCGGATCCGGCGCAGACCACTCTCTTCGGACAGATCGCAGGAGGAGAGGAGGCGCCAAAACCGCGAGAGGCCCACAACGGTCTGCGAGAGATCGCCTCGCTGTCGATGACCAAGATCAGCGATGGCCTCATCAATCCGAAACTGGTCCTCAGCTGGCTGCTGAACGCGCTCGGTGCGCCGGCCTATTTCGTCTCCGCCCTGGTGCCGATCCGCGAGGCGGGCGCGCTGCTGCCGCAGATCCTGCTGGCCGGCTGGCTTAGGACCCTCGCGCATCGCAAGTGGATGTGGGCCGCAGGCGCCGCGTTGCAGGGTGTCGCTGCGCTGGCCATCGCCCTGTCGGGACTCTGGCTGCAGGGCTGGGCCGCCGGGCTGGCTGTCTGCCTGGCGCTGGCGGTGCTGGCCCTGGCCCGCGCGGCCTGTTCGGTCAGCTACAAGGAGGTGCAGGGCAAGACCATCGCCAAGACCCGGCGCGGCGCGATCACCGGCACCGCCGGATCGGCTGCCTCGCTGGTCGTGGTGGTCTTCGCCGTTCTGCTGATGACCGGCCTGTTGCAATCGGAAGGCGCGGTGGTCGCGGCCATCGCCGTGGCGGGCGTCCTGTGGCTGGGCGCGGCCCTGCTGTTCTCCACCCTGCGCGAACCGGCCAGCGAGCCCGAGGACGATCCGGGCCGGCCCGAGTTCCTGTCGGTGCTGCGCGGCGACGCGGCGCTGCGCCGTTTCGTCCTGGTGCGCGGGCTGCTGGTGTCCACCTCGCTGGCGCCACCCTACATCGTGCTGCTGTCGCAGGAGAGCGGTGAGGGCGTGCTGGGGCAGCTCGGTGCGATGCTGCTGGCAAGCTCGGCGGCATCTTTTCTGTCGTCCTATGTCTGGGGCCGGCTGTCGGATCGGTCGTCGCGGCTGGTGCTGGCGGCCTCGGGCGTGGTCGGGGCGCTGTCGATGGCGCTGATGCTGGCGCTCTGGGCCGCGGGGATCGCCAATGCGGTCTGGGTGGGGCCGGCGGTGCTTTTCCTGTTGATGATCGCCTACCACGGGGTGCGGCAGGCGCGGTCGACCTACCTGGTGGACATGGCACCCGAGGACAGCCGGGGCAGCTATGCCGCCGTGGCCAATACGCTGATCGGGTCGATCCTGCTGCTGACCGGCCTCTTCGGCGGGGCGCTTTCGGTGATATCCGCCGCCTGGGCGCTGGCCGGGTTCGCGGTGATGGCGGCGGCGGGTGGCGCGCTGGCGCTGACCCTGCGCGAGGTCGAGGCGGGCTGAGTTGCACCCCGTCACGGCCCATGCCAATCATTGGGCAAACGCCACTTATGGGGACGGGACATCCGCATGACAGACGCCACCTATCTCGAAACGCCGCAGGGCCGCCGACTGGCCTATCACAAGACCGATGGGGCAGGCGACGGCCGCCCCGGCGTGGTCTTCCTGGGCGGGTTCAAATCCGACATGGGCGGCACCAAGGCGATCTTCCTGGAAGAGTGGTGCCGGGCCCGCGGCCTGTCGTTCCTGCGGTTCGACTATTCGGGGCACGGCGAAAGCTCCGAACCCTTCACCGATGGCTGCATCGGCGACTGGGCCGAGGATGCCGAGGTGGCGATCACCGAGCTGACCTCGGGGCCGCAGATCCTGGTGGGCTCGTCGATGGGCGGCTGGATTTCGCTGCTGATGACGAAACGCCTGCATGATCGGGTGGCGGGCCTCGTGACTATCGCCGCCGCGCCGGATTTCACCGAGGACAGCATGTGGGCCGGCTTCACCCAGGCGCAGCGCCTGGCGCTGGACATGGTGCAGCACGTCGAGCTGCCGTCGGAATACGGCGAGCCCTACGTGATCACCAAGCGGCTGATCGAGGACGGGCGCGATCACCTGGTCCTGCGGGACCCGGTGCCGCTGCCTTTCCCGGTGCGGTTCCTGCACGGCACGGCGGATGCGGATGTGGAACTGTCCGTCGCCCTGCGGCTGATGGAAAAATCGGTCGGCGAGGACATTCACCTGAAGCTGGTGAAGGGCGCCGACCACCGCTTCTCCACCCCCGAATGCCTGGACCTGATCGGCACGGGCATCGAGGAAGTGCTGGCACGGCTCTGAAAACCGCGACGGGGCAGGGCGGTGGCGCGGGGCGCGCCGCCCTGGCCCCGCTCAGCGGCGGCCCGCGCGGGCCGGGATCAGTTGCTGGACCATGCCCACGAACAGCAGGTAGGCGCTGACCACGATCAGGGCCACCTCGGCCCAGTCGGGCAGGTTGAAGTTGGTCAGCGTCGCGAACAGGGCCAGCGCCACCCAAATCCCCGCCAGTGGCAGGGACAGCCCGCGCCAGCGCTCGGTGCGCACCGGGTGGATGAATTTCAGCGGCAGGAACATCGTGGGCGTCAGCGCCAGGATCACGCCGACCATCACGGTCCAGTGCGGCTCCACCGCGAAGAAAACCAGCACCACCATGTTCCAGCAGCCCGGGAATCCCCAGAAGCTGTTGTCCTCGGTCTTCATCCGGGTGTCGGCGAAGTAGACCGAGCTGGCGAAGGCGATCAGCAGGACCCCGAACCAGCCGGTCCAGCCCGGCAACAGGCCCGATTGGTAGAGGGCGAAGGCCGGGATGAAGACATAGGTCAGGTAGTCGATGATCAGATCCAGCAGCACGCCGTCGATCTGGGCCGCCTGGGTCTTCACGTGGTAGCGCCGGGCCAGCGGGCCATCGATGCCGTCCACGGCAAAGGCCACGACCAGCCACAGGTACATGGTTTCCCAGGCGCTGTTGGCGGCGGCGATGATCGCCAGCATCGAAAAGACCGCACCCGTGGCGGTCAGCAGGTGAACGGAGAGGGCGCGCAATCTGATCGTGTTCATGTCGGAGCCTAGTCATAGAAATGTTATCGGGGCAAGCGGTTAGCCCCGTGCCGCGGGATCGGGCGGTTTCAGGTCGGGGGAGGGACGGGGGTCAGCCGCGCGGATGGGCCTTGCGGTAGACCTCCATCAGGCGGGCGCTGTCGACCGCCGTGTAGGCCTGGGTGGTGGAGAGGCTGGCGTGACCCAGCAGTTCCTGAATCGCCCGCAGGTCGCCGCCGGCGTTCAGCAAGTGGGTGGCGAAGCTGTGGCGCATGGCGTGGGGTGTCGCGCTGGCGGGCAGGCCCATCTGGGCGCGCACCTGGGCCATGGTCTTGCGCAACTGCGCGGCGGCCAGCGGCCCGCCCCGGATGCCGCGAAAGACCGCGCGATCGGGCTCCATCTCCCAGGGGCAGAGGGTGACGTAGCGGTCGACCGCTGCGCGGGCCGGGGCGATGACCGGCACCACGCGTTCCTTGTCGCCCTTGCCGCGGATGCGCAGCGCCTCGCCCAGGGGCAGGTCGGCCCCGGTCAGGCCGAGCGCCTCGGAGATCCGCAGCCCGCAGCCGTAGAGCAGGGTCAGCACGGCGGTGTCGCGCGCCGCGACCCAGTCGCGGGCATCCTGTTCGCCAACCCGTTCGATCATCTGCGCCGCGTCGGGCACCGACAGCGGGCGCGGCAGCTTGCGCTGATAGCGCGGCGAGCGGGCAGCCAGCACGGCGGTCGGCTCGAACCCTTCGCGCTCCGCCAGCCAGCGGTAGAAGCTTTTGACCGCCGAGAGCTTGCGCGCCAGGCTGCGGGCGCCGCAGCCGCCCGAGCGCATCGCGGCCATCCAGGCGCGCATGTCCGACAGGGTGATGTCGCGCAGCGGCCCCAGCCCCTGGGCCTCGCCCTTGTGGGTGGTCAGGAAGGCGAGGAACTCGGCCACGTCGCCACGATAGGCGGTGATCGTGTTCTCGGCCCGGTCCTGGACCGCCGATTGCAGCTCCAGCCACTCTGTCAGTGCGTCGCGCGCCGCCGGCGAGATCAGCAGGCTGCCCTCGGCGCGGCTCATGACAGCCAGCGCCGCATGGTCCTTTCGAAGACCCCGGCGAAGAAACCCAGCAGGTCGGTGCCCTGCTGCGGGGTGAACTGCTGCGGATCCTCGGACCCCATCAGCAGCATGCCGGGCAGACGTCCCGGGCCGAAGTCCAGCCGCAGGCATGCTTCGGAACAGGTATGCTCTGCCTTTTCGCCGTACATCTCCTCGGTGCCGGCCTCGATCTGGCGCAGGATCACCTGACGCGCGGGGGAGGTGCGGTAGCCGTCCATGTAGGCGGAGATGAACCCGGGATCGACCACGCGCAGCACGTCGCCCAGGCGCCGTACGGCCGGGTCGCTTTCGTCCTGGGTGGTTTCCAGCACCAGATGCATGGAATCCACGCCCAGGATGTCGGCCACCTCGCCGCCCAGGTCGCGCAGGAAGGTCTCGAATTCGTCGCCATCCATCATGCGGATGATGGCGCGGTGAATCTGGTTGGTGCCCGCGAGGTTCTCATAGGCCGCCGCGATGACCGACCGATGGGTGTCCTCCAGCCGGTCAAGCCGGTCTTCCAGACGTTCCATGGCGATGCCGCGCAGGTCGACGATATTGCCGCCCATGGTCTTGTCGTTGGCCGCGATCAGGGCCTTCATCATGTCGCTGTCGTCGAGGATGATATCCGGCCGCGCCAGTACGCGCTCGCGCAGTTTTCGGTCCAGCTCGGGTTTGCCGGGTGTCGTTGTCATGCCTGGTGCCTGCCTCTGGTCTTCTTTTGCCGGTAAACCTAGCAGACCCGCAGGGGGATTTCGCGCCTTTTCTGGTGCGGGAGAGCGAAGTTTCGCCGCCCGAGCCGGGACTTTGGTCGCAGGCCCCGCAAAGGGAAAGCGCCCCCGCTTGTCAGCGGAGGCGCCCCTCGTCGTCTGCCTGTCGGTGCGCCTGCCCGCCGGGGGCAGGGGGCGCCTTACAGGATCTTGATGCCGGCCTCGGCGATGTCCTTCAGGAAGGCATCCAGGCCCTTGTCGGTCAGCGGGTGGCTGGCCAGGGCCTTGATGACCGCGGGCGGCGCGGTGATCACGTCGGCGCCGATGCGGGCGCTGTCCAGAACGTGGTTCGGCGTGCGGATCGAGGCCGCCAGGATCTCGGTCTCGAACCCGTAGTTGTCGTAGATGGTGCGGATGTCCTCGATCAGCTCCATGCCGTCCAGGTTGATGTCATCCAGGCGACCGATGAAGGGGCTGATGAAGGTCGCGCCGGCCTTGGCGGCCAGCAGCGCCTGGTTGGCGGAGAAGCACAGGGTCACATTGACCATGGTGCCTTCGTCCGACAGCACCTTGCAGGCCTTCAGGCCGTCCCAGGTCAGCGGCACCTTCACGGTGATGTTGTCGGCGATCTTGGCCAGCTTGCGGCCTTCAGCGATCATCTGCTCGGCTTCGGTGGCGACCACCTCGGCGGAGACGGGACCGTCAACCAGGTCGCAGATCTCCTTGATCACTTCCAGGATGTCACGGCCGGACTTCTTGATGAGAGAGGGGTTGGTGGTGACGCCATCCACCATGCCGAGGTCATTCAGCTCGGTAATGGCGGACACGTCTGCGGTGTCGACGAAAAACTTCATGATCGGGGTCCCCCGGGTTGCATTGTCTCGCCCCGCGTTTACCCGATAGACTGGTTGCCCGAAACCCTGAACACGCGCGGACGCTTTCTTTGGCCGATCCCGACCCTGCCTTCCCCGGCTCTCTCTTCGATGAGACCCCAGCCTACAGTTATGCGCCTGCCGATTACGCGGAAGGCGAACTGGTCAGCGTGCTGACGACTCAGCCGCTGGACCGGCCACTGGACTACAAGGCGCCCCCCGGTGGGGTGGCCGACGGCGCCTTCGTGCTGGTGCCCCTGGGGCCGCGGCTGGTGATGGGCGTGGTCTGGGGTCGGGGGCGTGGCGGCTTCGACCTGTCGAAGGCGCGCGGCATCAATGCCGTGCTGCCCGTGCCGCCGATGCGCGAGGAAATGCGCGACTTCCTGGAAAAGGCCGGGGCCTACACGCTGACGCCCATGCCCGCCATGTTGCGCCTGGCGACCCGGGCGCCGGGCCTCACCGATCCGCCGTCGATGCGCAAGGTCTACCGCATGGGCGAGGGCGAGCCCGATCGGATGACCGACGCGCGGTCCCGCGTGCTGGCGGTGCTGGAGGAATTTGGCGGCCTGGCCTTCACCCTGAAGGAGCTGAGCGAGGCCGCGGGCGTCACCTCCTCGGTGATCAAGGGTCTGGTGAAACAGGGCGCGGTCAGCGAGGAGAACACCCCCCGCGATCTGCCCTATCCCACGCTGGACCCCAGTTTGCCCGGCAAGGCCCTGACCGAGGCGCAGGAGGCGGCGGCGGACGATCTGCGCGCGGGTCTGCGCGCGGGCAGCTATGGCACGACCCTGCTGCGCGGCATCACCGGGTCGGGCAAGACCGAGGTCTACCTGGAGGCCGTGGCCGCCGCCCTGGCCCAGGGCCGTCAGGCGCTGGTGCTGCTGCCTGAGATCGCCCTGTCGGCGGAATTCCTGACCCGGGTCGAGCAACGCTTCGGCGCGAAACCGGCCGAATGGCATTCGGGCGTCACCATGACCGAACGCCGCCGCACCTGGAAGATGGTGGCCGAGGGCGGCGCGCAGCTGGTGGTTGGCGCGCGCTCCGCCCTGTTCCTGCCCTTCCGCGACCTGGGCCTGATCGTGGTGGATGAGGAGCACGACAGTTCCTACAAGCAGGAGGATGGCGTCCTCTACAATGCCCGCGACATGGCGGTGCTGCGCGCCTCCATCGCGGGCGCCCAGGTGGTTCTGGCCTCGGCCACGCCGAGCCTGGAAAGCTGGGTCAACGCCCAGGCAGGCAAGTATCGCCGGGTCGATCTGAAATCCCGCTTCGGCGCTGCCGTCCTGCCGGAGATGAAGGCCATCGACATGCGTGCCGAGGAGGTGCCGTCGGGGCAGTGGATCTCCCCCGCGCTGCGCCAGGCGGTGAACCAGCGGGTCGAGGCCGGGGAACAGTCGCTACTGTTCCTCAACCGCCGTGGCTATGCGCCGGTGACGCTGTGCCGGGCCTGCGGGCATCAGATCGAATGCCCCCAATGCGACGCCCGGATGGTCGAGCACCGCTTCCTCAAGCGTCTGATGTGCCACCAGTGCGGCGAGAACATGCCGGTGCCCGAGACCTGCCCGAAATGCGAGGCGGAAGGGACGCTGGCCGCCGTCGGCCCCGGGGTCGAGCGGCTGACCGAGGAGGCCACGGCGCTGTTCCCCGAGGCGCGCATCGCCACGCTGTCGTCGGACCTCTTTTCCTCGGCTCGCGCCCTGAAACAGGCGGTGGCGACGATTGCCGGGGGCGGCGCGGACATCATCGTGGGCACGCAGCTGGTCGCCAAGGGGCACAATTTCCCTGCGCTGACCCTGGTGGGGGTGATCGACAGTGATCTGGGCCTGCACGGGTCCGACATGCGGGCGGCCGAGAAGACCTTCCAGCTGATGCGCCAGGTGGCGGGGCGGGCGGGGCGCGCCGACAAGCCGGGCCAGGCGTTGATGCAGACCTATCAGCCTGACCACCCGGTGATCCGCGCCATCCTGTCGGGCGACGAGGAAGAGTTCTGGAACGCAGAGGCCGAAAGCCGTCATCAGGCCGGCATGCCGCCCTTCGGACGCATGGCGGGGATCATCCTGTCGGCGGAACAGGCCGATGTGGCCATGGCCGCCGGGATGGAGCTGGCCCGCCATGACGGTCCGATCCGCGCGGCGGGCGCTGTGGTGTATGGACCGGCACCCGCCCCCATTGCCCGGGTGCGCGGATGGCATCGGGTGCGGATGCTGGTCAAGGCGCCCAAGGGCGTGGCCCTGCAACGGGCGGTGTCGGACTGGGTCGCGGGCGTCCGCCTGCCGAAGAACCTGCGCCTGGCGATCGACATCGACCCGCAGAGCTTCTTCTGAGGCAGGCCCCGGGCCGGGCTGGCCGCGCGGCGAACCGGCCCCCGCGCGGGGGGGCGGCCAAATTGTGCGTTCTTGCGAAATCATTTTTCTATCCAAAGCATGCGGATCGCATTAATTGGGCTGCATGACCAAGACCCTTCCCCTTGCCGATGCGGCCACCCAACCCTTCTGGCGGCGCCCCGTGGCGCTGCTGTTCCTCATGGCCGCGGCGATGCCGATCTCCTTTGCGACCTGGTCGGCGCTGCTGAACAACTTCGTCATCGAGGCGGCGGAGTTCGACGGTTCCGACATCGGCTGGCTGCACACGGTGCGGGAGATCCCGGGCTTTCTCAGCTTCGGGGTGATCCTGGTGCTGATCCTGGTGCGGGAACAGGCGCTGGCGCTGACCTCGCTGATGTTGCTGGGGATCGCCACGGGTCTGACGGCCTATTTCCCCTCGCTCGGCGGCATCCTGATGATCACCTTCCTCAGCTCGGTGGGCTTCCACTACTACGAGGCGGTGAACCAGTCGCTGCAACTGCAATGGCTGACCCGCGAGGAGGCGCCGAAGGTGCTGGGCAAGCTCCTGGCGGTGGGATCGGCGGCGACGTTGGTGTCCTACGGGCTGATCGTGCTGCTGTGGGATCCGCTGGGTCTGACCTACAACACGGTCTTCATGATCGCGGGCGGGATCACCGTGGCCATCGCGCTGTTCGCGCGCTTCAGCTATCCCCGGTTCGAGAGCCCGCATCCGCAGCGCAAGACCCTGGTGCTGCGCAAGCGCTACTGGCTCTATTACGTGCTGCAGTTCCTGGCGGGCGCACGGCGGCAGATCTTCGTGGTCTTCGCAGGCTTCATGATGGTCGAACGCTTCGGTTTCGACGTGCATGAGGTGACCTCGCTCTTCCTCATCACCCTGCTCGGCAACATGATCATCGCGCCCATGATCGGCCGCGCCGTTGGCCGTTTCGGCGAACGCCGGGTGCTGCTGGTGGAATACGCAGGGCTGGTCACTATCTTCACGCTCTATGGCGGCATCTATTTCTTCGGCTGGGGGCTGGTGCTGGCGGCCACGCTCTACGTGATCGACAACCTGCTGTTCGGCCTGGCGCTGGCGCTGAAGACCTACTTCCAGAAGATCGGTGACCCGGGCGATATGGCCCCCACGGCCGCCGTGGCCTTCACCATCAACCACATCGCGGCGGTCGTCCTGCCGGCCTCGCTGGGCTACCTGTGGCTGGTATCTCCGGCGGCGGTTTTCGTGCTGGCCTCGGGGCTGGCGGCCTGTTCCTTCCTCTTCGGCCTGCTGATCCCCCGCCACCCCGAACCGGGGTATGAGACGATCTTCGCCGGACGCCGCTCCCCCGCCGCGGCGGAGTGAGCGCGCTTGACGCCGGGCCGCCCGGCGCTTAGGCCGCTGAGCGACCCAAGATGCGAGGACGCAATGGCCACCTGGACCGCCCTGACCACCCTTGAAACCAAACACGACGCCGAGGCCCTCGGCGCCGCGATGGAAGGGCTGATGCCGGAACCCACGGGCGTCGGTGTCTTCGAGATGGAAGACGGCTCCGGCCTGTGGGAAGTGGGCGGCTACTTCGAGGAGAAGCCCGACATTGCCGGGCTGGCCTTGCTGGCCACGCTGCACAACGCGCGCCCCTTCGCCGTGTCCGAGCTTCCCGAGACCGACTGGGTGGCCCATGTGCGCCGGGAGCTGGCACCGGTCGAGGCCGGGCGCTTCTTCGTCTACGGCTCCCATGATGCCGACAAGTTGCCGCAGGACCCCGCCAAGATTCCGCTGTTGATCGAGGCTGCCATGGCCTTCGGCACCGGCCACCATGGCACCACCCTGGGCTGCCTGAAGGCGCTGGACCGGCTGGACAACGAAGGTTTCTCCACTGATCGCACCGCCGACATCGGCTGCGGCACCGCAGTGCTTGCGATGGCGGCGGCGAAGATCTGGCCGGGCACGCCCGTGGCCTCCGACATCGACCCGGTCGCGGTCGAGGTGGCCGAGGCCAACCTGAAGGCCAACGGCATGGCCGGCGCCGTCACCTGCTGCGAGGCGGCCGGGTTCGACAACCCAATCCTGGCGGAGAAGGCCCCCTATGGCCTGATCTTCGCCAACATCCTGATGGGCCCGCTGGTGGCCCTGGCGCCCGACCTGGCCAAGCACCTGGAACAGGGCGGCTACGCCATCCTGTCGGGCCTGCTGAACGAGCAGGCCGAGGCCGTGCAGGCCGCCTATGAGGCCGAGGGCTTGGCCCTGCACCACGCCGAACAGATCCGCGAATGGACCACCCTGACCCTGCGTCGGGTCTGACCCCAACACCTTCGTCCCGACGGTTCGGACCCGGTCAGCACGCATCGCTGTACCGGGTTTGACCGTTTTCGGCCCCATTCAGGCCCGAATCCTGCGTTTACCTTGATCTCGACGGGCTGGGGGGCTGAGAGTTGAGGGACGAGATGACCCAATCCTTTAGAGAATTCGACGACCGTGTGCGCCGGATCGAGAATAAATCGCGGCGTGCCGGTGGCATGCGGTTCACGGTGGATGACTACGGCAACGTGCGCCGGCGCGGCGCCCGCCGCTTCGGCCTTTGGCGCCTGACCCGTGGGCTGCTGGTGCTGGTCGCGGCGATCTACCTGTTCAAGGTGATCGGCTTCTCCTTTCTCGGCGCCGCGGAATTTGAACGCCGGGCCGAGGTCCTGTCGGAGGGCGCCGGCTGGGAGCGCACCCTGAGCCGCCTGATGCAGGTGGATCCGCTGACCCAGGAGCTGGGCACCCGCCTGCGCCCCTACATCAAGCACCTGTAACCCGGTTCAGGTCCGACCTGGCAGGCGGCTGTCCCAGGGCAGAGGGTCTTGGGTCTCCGAAAAGCTTCTCCGGGAAAACGACGCCTGAAAAGAAGAAAGCCGCCCCGGTTTCCCGGCGCGGCTTCCTGTCCCCGAAAGCGGCGCGACCCCCAAAGCCGCGCCTTTTTCGGGTCTCAGATCTTCGAGATGTGGTCGATGTCGCCGCGGACCAGGCCGATGTCGTTCAGTTCACGGTCGGTCAGGCGGGACAGGGCCTTGCGGGTGACGCGGGCGTCGTTCCAGCGCATCACGGCGGCAACCAGGTGGTTGACGGCGGCGGCGATCGGCAGAACCAGGGAGGTGGAGGCGGCGGTGCGTGCGTAGAGCGTGGTCATGGTCGTAGTCCTTAACTTTCGGGGTGGGGCCCTGTGCCGGACCCCGTTGGGTTGTTCTCTGACGCCGCAGGTAGGATTCTTTTTCCGCCCAAACAATCAGCATTTTTGCATGGATTGCATGCGCGTTTTGCATGGCTGACCATTTGTTAAAATTTCGTTCGAAAACCCATAAAAATCCGTGACATTGGGGTCGGATCCAGGTCGTGGAATGTCGGATTCGCGCCGTTCCGACATGCGTTTTGCGCAGGAAGGCGACCCGGGCGGGGTCTTGGCGAATGTTCTCCTTTCGTGCTAAGTCAGTGAAAAAACCGTGAACACATCCGCGAATACGGGGTCTCGGGCAGGAAAAGGGGCGGCAGCATGCGCATTCTGGGGATCGACCCGGGGCTACAGAACCTTGGCTGGGGCGTGATTCGTGTCGAAGGCAGCAAGATCTCGCACCTGGGCAATGGCGTCTGCCACGGCACCGGCACCGCATTGGCGCAGCGCCTTCTGGCCCTGCACGATGCGTTGTCGGAGGTCTTCACCCGGTTCGCGCCGGACGAGGCAGCGGTCGAGCACGTCTTTGTCAACCGCGACGGGGCTGGCACGCTGAAACTGGGCCAGGCGCGGGGCGTGGCTCTTCTGGTGCCCGCGCGTTTCGGGCTGGAGGTGGGCGAATACGCGCCCAACCAGATCAAGAAGACGGTGGTCGGCGTCGGCCACGCGGACAAGAAGCAGATCCAGCACATGGTGAAGATGCAGCTGCCGGGCGTGCAGTTCGCCGGCCCCGACGCTGCCGATGCCCTGGCCGTGGCGATCTGCCATGCCCGCCACGCGGGGTCGTCTCTGGGCAAGCTGATGAGGGCGCAGGCATGAGGAGAGGCGCATGATCGGGAAACTCTCGGGTCGGATCGACTACAAGGCCACGGATCATGTCCTGCTGGACGTGCGCGGCGTGGGCTATGTCGTCCACTGCTCCGACCGGACGCTGGCCGCGCTGCCCGGTCCCGGCGAGGCCGTGGCGCTTTATACCGACATGCTGGTGCGCGAGGACCTGTTGCAGCTCTTCGGCTTCCCGACGCTGGTGGAAAAGGAATGGCACCGGCTGCTGACCTCCGTGCAGGGGGTGGGGGCCAAGGCCTCGCTGGCGATCCTGTCCGCGCTTGGCCCCGACGGGGTCGGGCGGGCGATCGCGCTCGGCGACTGGAATGCGATCAAGGCGGCGAAGGGTGTGGGCCCGAAGATCGCGCAGCGCGTCGTGGCCGAGCTGAAGGACAAGGCACCTGCCGTCATGTCCATGGGCGGGCAGAGCGCCGAGGTCACCGAGGTGATCGAGGACGCTCCGGTGCCCGCTGCGATCGCGCCCGGGCCTCGGGCGCCGAAGCCCGCGCCGAAACCGGCGGCCAACCTGCAGGGCGATGCGCTCTCGGCGCTTTCAAACCTCGGCTATCAACCCTCGGAGGCCGCGGGCGCGGTCGCCCAGGCGCTGAACGAGGATCCGGACCTCGACATGGCCGGGCTGATCCGCGCGGCGCTGCGCCTGCTGGCGCCGAAGGAATGAACCGCTCTTGCCCGTTCCCCGTGCCCGGCGCTAGGAGGGTCGGATGACAGAACCGGACCCCACCCTGCGCCCCGATCCGCTGCCTGAGGATGCCGCCGGCGACACCCGCGCCCTGCGGCCGCAGCAGCTCGATGACTTCATCGGCCAGGCTCAGGCGCGGGCGAACCTGAAGGTCTTCATCCAGTCCGCCCGCCAGCGCGGCGAGGCGATGGATCACACGCTGTTCCACGGGCCGCCGGGCCTCGGCAAGACGACGCTCGCGCAGATCATGGCGCGGGAGCTTGGGGTGAACTTTCGCATGACCTCCGGCCCGGTGCTGGCCAAATCCGGCGACCTGGCGGCGATCCTGACCAACCTGGAGGCGCGCGACGTTCTCTTCATCGACGAGATTCACCGCATGAACCCGGCGGTGGAAGAGGTTCTGTATCCCGCGATGGAGGATTTCGAGCTGGACCTGGTGATCGGCGAAGGCCCCGCCGCGCGCACCGTGCGGATCGAGCTGCAGCCCTTCACCCTGGTCGGCGCCACCACGCGCCTCGGCCTGCTGACCACCCCGCTGCGCGACCGTTTCGGCATTCCGACGCGGCTGCAGTTCTACACGGTCGAGGAGTTGCACGACATCGTCACCCGCAATGCCCGCCTGATGGGCGCGCCTGCCGATGCCGAGGGCGCGCAGGAGATCGCGCGCCGCGCTCGCGGCACGCCGCGGATCGCCGGGCGTCTGCTGCGCCGGGTGGTGGATTTCGCCGTGGTCGAGGGCGACGGCACGATCACCCGCGCCCTGGCCGACCGCGCGCTGACCCGGCTGGGCGTGGACGAGCTGGGCCTCGACGGCGCCGACCGCCGCTACCTGCGGATGATCGGCGAAGGCTACGGCGGCGGCCCCGTGGGGATCGAGACCCTGGCGGCGGCGCTGTCGGAGAGCCGAGATGCCCTGGAAGAGGTGATCGAGCCCTACCTGCTGCAACAGGCGCTGGTGCAGCGGACGCCGCGCGGGCGGATGCTGGCGCAGCGGGCCTGGGGGCACCTCGGGCTGACCCCGCCCCGGCGAGAGCCGCAGGCGGGCCCGGATCTCTTCGGCAAGTAACCTCGCCCGGCCGCCCCAACCCGACACCTCCCGCGAAGGAAAGGACAAAGCATGCAAGGACTGGCCCCCAGCCCCGAAGAGGCCGAGGCGCTGTTCACTGGCCCTGACGGCAGTTTCCGCTTCGCCCGTTGGTCGCGCCCGATCGCGCCAGTGGTCTTCGGCGCCACCGACGACAGCGTCGCGCCCCTGAAGGCGGCCATGGCAACCGTTGTGCTGGCCGCCAATCACCGGCTGGCGGAAACGGACCCGGAACTGGGCGCCAACCTGATGATCTTCTTCCTGACCGACTGGGCCGAGCTGGCCGAGGTCGAGAACATGGATCGCCTGGTGCCCGACCTGCCCGCCCTGCTGCCGCGACTGAAGGCCGAGGAGGCCGACCAGTACCGCTTCTTCCGCTTCGAGGAGGACGGGTCGATCAAGGCCGCCTTCGTCTTCCTGCGCATGACGGGCGCGCTGGCCGGGATGCCGGCGGCAGACCTCGGCATGGAACAGATGCTGAAGACCATGCTGCTCTGGGCGCCCGGCGCCTTCGCGGGCCGTTCGGCCCTGGCGCGGGTGGAAGGGCGGACCGAGGCGGTGCTGCGGCCCGACCTGACCTCGTTGCTGCGCGCGGCCTATGATCCGGTCCTGCCCGCCGCGTCGCAGGACCCCGTGCTGGCGATGCGCCTGGCGGCCCGGGCCGGGCAGCTCTTCAACTGAGCAAAGGGGCGCGGCGTTCTTCTTATCCGACAGCCGGAAATACTCCGGGGGGGGCGGGGGCTGGCCCCCGCGGCGCCCCGCCGCGCCTCTGGACAGCGGGCGCCGCAGGAGGCAGCAAGACGTCATCAGGCCCGCGCCGGGCCCAAAAGCAGGAGCGGAGAATGCACAGGTTCGATCTGCGGGTCTACTACGAGGACACCGACCTGGCGGGGATCGTCTACTACGCCAACTACCTGAAGTTCATCGAACGGGCGCGCAGCGAATGGGTGCGCGACCTCGGGATCGACCAGGCGGCGATGAAGGCCGAGACGGGCCAGGTTTTCGCCGTGCGCCGGGTGGTGGCCGACTATCTCGCGCCCGCCCGCTTCGACGAGCGGCTGACGGTGGTGACCCGTGTGCTGAAGGTCACGCCCGCCCGGATCATCCTTGGCCAGGATGTCACACGCGAGGGGGAAAGCCTTTTCGCCTCCGAGGTTACCCTGGTCGCGCTGGACGGGCAGGGCGGGGCCACCCGCCTGCCGGCGGTTCTTCGCCAGTTGCCCCCCGACTGAGGGGCGAACACCCCGCCGCTCACGCCGCCGAAAGGCCTTTGTCATTGGCCTTTGATCGGGATCTGCGCTAGGTTCTCTGACAATTGGCCGCATCAGACGGCCCGGCGAGAAAGAGCAGACGAATGGAAACCCAAACCCTGGCAATGGCGTCGGAGATCGACTTCTCCATGCTTGGCCTGTTCTCTCAGGCAACCTTCACCGTGAAGCTGGTGATGCTTCTGCTGATCCTGGCCAGCTTCTGGAGCTGGTCGATCATCATCCAGAAGATCATCGCCTACCGCGCCGCCCGGCGCGAGGCGACCCGGTTTGACCGGTCCTTCTGGTCCGGTGAGCCCCTGGACGAGCTATACGACGAGATCGGGCCGGACCCCTCGGGCCGCAGCGAGCGGATCTTCGCCGCGGGCATGACCGAATGGCGCCGCAGCTACCGCAGCGACGGTCAGATGATCGCCGGCGCCCAGGCGCGGATCGACCGATCGATGGACGTGGCCATCGCGAAGGAGGCCGAAAGCCTGCAATCGGGCCTGCCGGTGCTGGCCACCGTCGGCTCCACCGCGCCCTTCGTCGGCCTCTTCGGCACGGTCTGGGGCATCATGCACGCCTTCATCGGCATCGCCGCCACCCAGAACACCAACCTGGCCGTCGTGGCGCCGGGCATCGCCGAGGCCCTGCTGGCCACCGCGCTCGGCCTCTTGGCGGCCATCCCGGCGGTCGTCTTCTACAACAAGCTCAGCACCGACTCGGACCGTCTGGTCGGCGGCTACGAGGCCTTCGCGGATGAGTTCGCCACCATCCTCGGCCGCCAGCTGGAGGCCTGAGCCATGGGAGCGGGTGTCATCGGAAAAGGCGGGGGCGGACGTCGCAGAGGGCGTCGCCACGGCGGTCGCGCACGGCCCATGGCCGAGATCAACGTCACGCCCTTCGTGGACGTGATGCTGGTGCTGCTGATCATCTTCATGGTCGCGGCGCCGCTGATGGTCACCGGCGTGCCGGTGCAGCTGCCGCAGACCCAGGCCACGGCCCTGCCCACAGAGGCCGAGGAGCCGCTGTCGGTCACCCTGACCGCCGATGGCCGCATCCTGATCCAGACCACCGAGACCGACCGCGCCGAGCTGGTCGACCGCCTGCGCGCGGTGGCCGCCGAACGCGCCTCGACCCGGATCTACCTGCGCGCCGACGGCTCTGTCTCCTACGACAAGGTGATGCAGGTGATGGGCGCGCTCAACGCCGGCGGGTTCAGCGACATCGGGTTGGTCACCGACCAGGCCGATCCGACAGCGGAGGCCGGCTGAGGCCGCCAGAGCATGAACACGGGCCAAACCATATCCGGGGCCGTCCATCTGGGCCTGATCGGCTGGCTGTTTCTCGGCGGGCTGTTCACCTCCGCCCCCCAGCCGGCGCAGGTCAGCCCGGTGACGCTGATCACCGAGGCGGAGTTCGCGGCGCTGGAAGGCGCGGCGCAGCCCCCCGGGGCGGCGACCGAGCTGTCGCAGCCCGAGGCCCCCGCGCCGGAACTCGAACCCCAGGCACCCGCCCCGGAACCGGAGGCCCCCGCGCCCACGCCAGAGCCGCCCGCGCCCACGCCGGAACCGGCGCCGGAACCCGATCCCGTCCCGGAGGTTGAACCGGAGCCGGTTGTGCCCCAGGCCGAGGTCGACGACGTCGCGCCCGAACTGCCGCCGGTTCCTGAACAGGTGCAGGGACCCGACCGTCCGGATCTGGAGCCCAGCCCCGAAGCCGCCCCGCGCGTCAGCCCAGAGCCGGTCGCGCGCCCTGAGGAAGACGTGGCCGTGGACATCGAGACCCGCCCCGAGGTCGCCCCCTCGGACGCACCGGCCGAGGTGCAGCAGGACGAGCAGGAGGCCGCGGCCCCCGAACGCTCGACCACCGAGATCGTGACCGAAGCCGACAGGCCCTCCGGTGCGCCGACGTCTTCCGTGCGGCCCAAGACCCGGCCGCAGCGCCAGGCGGAGGCACCTGAGCCGGAGGCGGAACCGGAAGATCCGCAGCCGCAGCAGCAGGCCGCGCAGCCTGAACCAGAGCCCGAGCCCGCGCCGCAGCAGAACGACGATGCCATCGACCAGGCCCTGGCCGAGGCGCTCGGGGCGGGCGGCAGCGAGGCCGATGCGCCGGTGCGCCAGGGTCCGCCCCTGTCCGCGGCGGAACGCGAGGGCCTGCGCCTGGCGGTGCAGCAGTGCTGGGTGGTCGATCCCGGCTCGCCCGCCGCCCAGGTGGTCGTGACGCTGTCCTTCTCGCTGGATCGCGACGGGCAGGTGCAGCAATCGACGCTGGAGATGGCCAGCGCCCAGGGCGGTGACGCGGCGGCCCAGCGGGCGGCCTTCGACGCCGCGCGGCGTGCCGTGCTGCGCTGCAATGCCATGCAGGGGGGCTTCGCGCTGCCGCCCGAGAAATACGACAGCTGGCGCGACATCGAAATGACATTCAATCCGGAGAGAATGCGGAACCTATGATGACACGCCTTGCAGTCCAGACCCCGCTTGCCCTTTGCCTGAGCCTCGCCCTCGGCCTTGCCGCCCTTGTCGCGCCGCTGGCGCCAGGGGCCGCGCAGGCGCAATCCTCCGGTCCCCTGCGGATCGAGATCACCGAGGGCGTGATCGAGCCGATGCCGATCGCCGTGCCGGCCTTCGTGCCCGAGGGCGGCGAGGCGGGCCAGATGGCCGCGCAGATCAGCCGGGTGGTGGTCGACGACCTGGTGGGCACGGGCCTCTTCCGGGAAGTTCCGCCCTCGGCCCACATCGGGCGGATCACCTCGTTCAACAGCCCCGTGCAATATGCCGACTGGAAGGCGATCAACGCCGAGGCGCTGATCACCGGCGCCGTGGCCGTGCAGGGCGGGCAGGTGAACGTGAAGTTCCGCCTGCATGACGTCTTCGCCGATCAGGAAATGGGCGCGGGCCTTCAGTTTACCGGCACCGAGGCCGGTTGGCGGCGCATGGCGCATAAGGTGGCCGACGCGGTCTACAGCCGGATCACTGGCGAGGATCCCTATTTCGACAGCCGCACCGTCTTCGTCTCCGAAGACGGGCCCAAGGACGCGCGGCGCAAGCGTCTGGCGATCATGGATTACGACGGCGCCAACGTGCAGTTCCTGACCGACAGCAGCTCCATCGTGCTGGCGCCGCGGTTCTCCCCCACCGGGGACAGGGTGCTCTACACCAGTTACGAAAGCGGCCGGCCGCAGATCTACATGCTGGACGTGGCCAGTGTCGGGCGCCGCGTTCTGGACACCGGGGCGGGCGACATGGCCTTTTCTCCACGGTTCAGCCCCGACGGGCGCACGGTGATCTATTCCAAGACCGAGGGCAGCAATACCGACATCTACCGCATGGACATCGCCAGCGGGCAGAGCACCCGGCTGACCGATGCGCCCTCGATCGAGACCGCGCCCAGCTTCAGCCCCGACGGCTCGCGCATCGTCTTCGAAAGCGACCGCAGTGGCAGCCAGCAGCTCTATATCATGCCGGCGACGGGCGGCGAGGCGCAGCGGATCAGCTTTGGCGAAGGGCGCTACGGCACACCGGTCTGGTCGCCGCGCGGCGACCTAGTGGCCTTCACCAAGCAGTCCAAGGGCCGCTTCCACATCGGGGTGATGCGCACCGATGGGTCAGGCGAGCGGCTGCTGACCGCCTCCTTCTTGGACGAGGGTCCGACCTGGTCGCCCAATGGCCGCGTCATCATGTTCGCCCGCGAAACCCAGGGCGCAACGGGCTCCTCTTCGCTCTACACCGTTGATATCACGGGGCGGAACCTGAAGCGGGTCTCGACCCCCTCGGGCGCCTCGGACCCGGCGTGGGGCCCCCTGCAATGATCGCGAGCGCCCGTCGCACGCCCTGCTTCGCGTCCTTGCCGTCGGGCAAGGGCGTCCTTGCTGTCCCGGCGCTTGCCCGGGGCGGACCCGGTAATATACGCTACACAAAACATATGAGGCACGACGCATGACCCATCTGGTGAAAGCCACCCTCCTGTGCACCGTCCTGGGCCTCGGCCTGGCCGGGTGTTCCAGCATGAGGCCCGACCGTTTCGACAATGTCACCGATCTGAACCAGGCCGGCGGCGCAGGCGCCGCAGGGACGGTTTCCGATCCCAGCTCTCCGGCCTACTTCCAGCAGAGCGTGGGCGACCGTGTCCTCTTCGCCGTGGACCAGTCGACCCTGAGCTACGAGGCCCAGGCCGTTCTGGACGGCCAGGTGCGCTGGCTGCAGTCGAACCCCAGCTACCAGGTCCGCATCGAGGGCCATGCGGATGAGCAGGGCACGCGGGAATACAACCTCGCCCTGGGCGCACGCCGCGCCACGGCCGTGAGGGACTACCTGGTGTCGAAGGGCATTCCGCAAGGCCGGCTGACCACGATCAGCTACGGCAAGGAACGTCCGATCGAGATCTGTTCCGAGGAAGCCTGCTACGCCAAGAACCGTCGCGCCGTCACGGTGCTGACCGGCGGCGTCGGCATGTAACGCGCGTCTAGTCGCCCCGGCGCAGCGACGGCGCCGATCCCGGTTCGACGACCGGGGCGGGCGACCACGATGCCGCAAGGCGGCGGTCCGCAGGGCCGCCTCTGTCCGGTTCCACGGGACCTCGGCGCGCCATGGGCCGCCGGGGTTCGTTCGGCACCGACGAAGAGTGAGGGAGACGGCAATGCCCGATCGCAGAATGCCCCTGAAATGCGCGTCGCTGACCCGGCGCTGGCGCCAGCTGGCGCTGCGCCTGGCGCTGGTGGCGCCGCTGGCCCTGGCACCGCTGGCCGCCCCCGCGCCGCTGGCCGCGCAGGACCAGCAGGAGACCCTGGCCGATGTGCGCCAGCAGCTGACCCTGCTATATGGCGAGGTGCAGGGGCTGAAGCGCGAGCTGTCGACCACCGGCGCGCCCACGCAGATGAGCGGTGGCGGCAGCCAGCTGGAGCGGCTGAACGCCATCGAGGCCGAGCTGCGCCGCCTGACCGGCAAGACCGAAGAGCTGGAACATCGCATCGACCGCGTTGTCACCGACGGCACCAACCGCATCGGTGACCTGGAATTCCGCCTGGTCGAACTGGAAGGTGGCGATCTGAGCCAGCTGGGTGAAACCACGACCCTGGGCGGCGGCACCGCGCCGGCGACCTCCGGGGCCGGGGCGGAAACAGGCGCGCCGGCGTCCGGGACCGGTTCCGGCGTCTCTCAGACCACGCTGCCCGCCACCGGCGATACCGCAAGCGGAGGGGCCGACCCCCAGTTGGCGGTCAGCGAAGAGGCCGACTTCCAGTCCGCCTCCGATTTGCTGGAGAACGGGGATTACAGTGCGGCGCTGTCGGCCTTCGAGACCTTCAAGGCCAGCTACCCCGGCAGCCCCCTGACCCCCGAGGCCGACCTGGGCCGAGGCCGGGCGCTGGAGGGGCAGGGGGACATCAAGTCCGCCGCCCGCGCCTATCTCGACGCCTTCTCGGCCGCACCCTCCGAGGACAGCGCGCCCGAGTCGCTCTATCGTCTGGGCCTCCTCCTGGGCCAGTTGGGCCAACAGAACGAAAGCTGCGTGACCCTGAGCGAAGTCTCCAACCGCTTCCCCGGCGACCCCTGGGCGACCGAGGCGGGTACCGCGCGGCAGCAACAGGGCTGTAGCTGACACCGGCATCTGCATGACTGAAAGCACCTCCCTCCTGAAAGAGATCGTCGCCGGGCATTTCCTGCCCGGTCCCGCGGAGGAAATCGGCCTCGCGGTCTCGGGCGGGGGAGATTCCATGGCGCTGATGCATCTCATGGCGGAGGTTGCTGCCGAGGGCGGGCTGCGCCTGCGCGTGGCCACGGTGGATCACGGGCTGCGGCCCGAGGCGACCGAAGAGGCGGCCCGTGTCGGCGACGCGGCTGCGGGCCTGAGCCTGCCCCACGAGGTGCTGCGCTGGGACGGCGCTGCGGATGAGACGGGCAACCTTCAGGATCGGGCCCGTCGCGCGCGCTATGATCTGCTGGCGGACTGGGCGCGCCGCCACGGCATGCGCCAGATCGCCCTGGGCCATACCTCCGATGACCAGGCCGAGACCTTCCTGATGCGCCTGGCGCGTGCGCCGGGCGCCGACGGGTTGTCGGGCATGGCTGCACGTCGCCGCATGGGGGCGGTGACGCTGGTGCGGCCGCTGCTGGAGGTCTCGCGCAACTGCCTGCGGATCTACCTGAAGAGCCGCGGCCTTACCTGGGTCGAGGATCCGTCGAACCAGGACGACCGTTTCGACCGGGTGCGCGCCCGCCGTGCGCTGGAGGTTTTGCGCCCGCTGGGTCTGACCGTGCAGACGCTGTCGGAAACGGCGAAGAACATGGCCTCGGTCCGCAACGCGCTTGGCTGGTACGCCTTCACGGAGGCACAGCGCCTGGCGCGGATCCAGGGGGGCGACCTGGTGATCGAGCGCAGCGGTTTTCGCGTCCTACAGCCCGAGATCGCCCGGCGTCTGCTGTCGCAGGCGCTGATCTGGATTTCGGGCAGCGACTACCCGCCGCGGCGCCGTGCGCTTGCGATGGCACAGGAGGCGGTGCGATCGGGCACCGGCATGACGCTGCACGGCTGCCAGATCTCGGTCACCCCGCACGAATTGCGCATCACCCGCGAATACGCCGCGGTGAAGGATCTGAGTGTTCCTGCCGACGGGGTCTGGGACGGGCGCTGGCGGCTCAGCGGCCCCTGGGGCGACCGCTTCGGCGCCGCGGGGGCGGAGATCCGCCCACTGGGCGCCGAGGGCCTGCGCCTGTGCAGTGAATGGCGCGCCTCCGGGCTGCCCTACCGGTCCCTGCTGGGCTATCCCTCGGTCTGGATGGGCGGGGACCTGGTGGCCGCGCCCCATGCGGGGTTCGGCGACGGCTGGCGTGCGGATCTGCTGCGTGGCGAGGACGCGCTGCACACCGGCCTCCTGGCGCAGTGAGCGCGGGGAGATTTTTTCGCCCAAATTGACCGGCTCGGGCCCACGACTGGGTCGCGCTACATTGAACCCGGGGCGATCAAGCTTATTTAATCCCGGACGCCCTTATGCTAGGCGACTTACGACTTCGACTTAGGGGAGACCTTTCGTGGGTACCGCAAAAAACCTCGCCTTCTGGGCCGTGCTGCTGCTGCTGATCGTGGCGCTGTTCAATCTGTTCGGCGGCTCGAACAGCGCGCTGCAAAGCCAGTCCCGGCCCTACTCCCAATTCGTTCAGGAGGTGGACGACGGATTCGTGCAATCCGTGACGCTGGATGGCGAGAAGGTGCTGTACCGCGGGACCGACGGCCGCGACTACGTGACCATCAAACCCGAGGATGCCGAACTGACCAGCGAGCTGATCGCCGACGGCATCCCGGTCGAGGCGCGCAGCCAGGAAGAGAACGGCTTCCAGGCCTTCATCATCTCGCTGCTGCCGATCCTGCTGCTGATCGGTGTGTGGATCTATTTCATGAACCGCATGCAGGGCGGCGGCAAGGGCGGGGCCATGGGCTTTGGCAAGTCCAAGGCCAAGATGCTGACCGAGAAATCGGGCCGCGTGACCTTCGACGACGTGGCCGGCATCGACGAGGCCAAGGAAGAACTGGAAGAGATCGTGGAATTCCTGCGTAACCCGCAGAAATTCTCGCGCCTGGGCGGCAAGATCCCCAAGGGCGCGCTTCTGGTGGGCCCTCCGGGCACCGGTAAGACGCTTCTGGCCCGTGCCATCGCGGGCGAGGCGGGCGTGCCCTTCTTCACCATCTCCGGCTCTGACTTCGTCGAGATGTTCGTGGGTGTCGGTGCAAGCCGTGTCCGCGACATGTTCGAACAGGCCAAGAAGAACGCCCCCTGTATCGTCTTCATCGACGAGATCGACGCCGTGGGCCGCCATCGTGGCGCAGGGTACGGCGGGGGCAACGACGAACGCGAACAGACCCTCAACCAGCTGCTGGTGGAGATGGACGGCTTCGAGAGCAACGAGGGCGTGATCATCGTCGCGGCGACCAACCGTCGTGACGTGCTGGACCCCGCTCTGCTGCGTCCGGGCCGTTTCGACCGCCAGGTGACCGTGCCCAACCCCGACATCAAGGGCCGCGAGAAGATCCTGGGCGTGCACGCCCGCAAGACGCCTCTGGGCCCTGACGTCGACCTGCGCATCATCGCACGCGGCACGCCCGGCTTCTCCGGCGCCGACCTCGCGAACCTGGTGAACGAGGCCGCGCTGATGGCGGCCCGCGTCGGGCGACGCTTCGTGACCATGGTCGATTTCGAGAACGCCAAGGACAAGATCATGATGGGCGCCGAACGCCGCTCCATGGTGATGACCCCGGCGCAGAAGGAAATGACGGCCTATCACGAGGCCGGCCACGCCATTGTCGGTCTGTCGCTGCCGAAATGCGACCCGGTCTACAAGGCCACCATCATTCCCCGCGGCCAGGCCCTGGGCATGGTGATGTCCCTGCCGGAAATGGACCAGCTGAATTACTTCAAGGATGAGCTGGAAGAGAAGATCGCGATGACCATGGCCGGCAAGGCCGCCGAAATCATCAAGTACGGCGAAGAGCATGTGTCGAATGGCCCCTCGGGCGACATCATGCAGGCCTCCAACCTGGCGCGGGCCATGGTGATGCGATGGGGGATGTCCGACGCGGTCGGCAACATTGACTACCAGGAGGCCGCTGAGGCCTTCCGTGGGGGCGGCGCCGGCGGCTTCTCCATCTCCGCCCAGACCAAGGAGATGATCGAGAGCGAAGTGAAGCGGATCATCGACGAAGGCTACAAGGAGGCGCATCGCATCCTGACCGAGCGTCACGAGGAATGGGAACGGCTGGCCCAGGGCCTGCTGGAATATGAGACCCTGACCGGCGCCGAGATCGAACGTGTGATCCGTGGCGAGCCGCCCCATGCCGATGACGGCGAAGATGACAGCTCTGACCAGGGGTCCGCGCCTTCCGTGGCGGCGATCCCGAAGACCAAGCCGAAGCCCAAGCCCGATAGCGGGTTGGAGCCGGAACCCTCCGCCTGATCGGGCGAGAGAGGCGAACATTGAGAGGCCGGGGCAGACGCTCCGGCCTTTTCACTTTCCCGGGGCGCCCCTGTACCGGCCGCTAGGCCGTTGGCCTCCGGCGGGAGTCTCGGCGGGCCGAGACGGGTACAAGGCCCCTTCTGCAGATCACCTCTTCCCGGCGCTTTCGGGTTGCCGGGCGCCGGGCTTGCGGCGAGGATCAGCCCGTGCCCTGGACCGGAGAAAGACATGCCTGCCCTCATTGCCACAGATTACACCGCGCGCATCACCTGGCTGGGCCTCGTGCCCGACCGCGACAGCGATTTGCCGTCCGTCCCGCGTGAGCGGCTGGAGCTGCGGTTCTCCGGCCCGGCGGGGGAAAGCCATGGCGGGCTGACACGCCCCAGCTGTTCGCGGGTCCTGGCGCAATACCCGGAGCGGGGCACCGAGATCCGCAACGTGCGCCAGCTCTCGATCGTCTCGGCGGAGGAACTGGCAAAGATCGCCGAAGGCTGCGGGCTGGAGACGCTGGATCCGGCCCTCTTGGGCGCCACCATGGTGATAGAAGGCATCCCCGATTTCAGCCATGTGCCACCCTCGTCGCGCCTGCAGGGCGCCGGCGGGGCGACCGTGACGGTGGATATGGAAAACCGCCCCTGCCTGCTGCCGGCGCGGGAGATCGAGAAGCGCATGCCGGGCCACGGCAAGCCATTCAAACGCGCCGCGCGCGGGTTGCGCGGCGTCACCGCCTGGGTGGAGCGCGAGGGCGCCTTCACCCTGGGCGAGGAGATCCGCCTGCATATCCCCCATCAGCCGGTCTGGGCGCACCTGGACCGCGCCTATGCCGATGCCCGCGACTGACTGCATGCGCCTGATCGCAGCTGGGCCCGGCCAATAAAAAACCGGCAGGTTCCGAGGGAGGAACCTGCCGGCAATCAGACTGAGTTCTGGGGAGGGGTGTCGTCAGGCAAACAGCGCCACGGCCAGCGCAAGCGTGGCAGCGAAGCTGGGGAAGACGACGAGGGCAGCGGATCTCATGTTTGTTCTCCTTGGGCAGCTATGGAGTTATCGTCCGTTCGGGGTATTAACGCGGTGTTGAGGAAAAAAGTTCCGCTGCTCTTACTCACAAGTTTCCGACTGCGGAAGTCATGAATACCTGACCGTATGGAATTCCTGACTTGCTGCACCCGCATGACAGCCCCTTTGGCAAGCGACGCAGGGACGGATAGGCTCCGCCCGACGCCCGGGGCTGCGCGCCCGGGGCCGGCGAGAAGGAGACAGCCATGAGCCAGCCCAGTGACATCGAGATCGCCCGCGCGGCGCGCAAGAAGCCGATCACCGAGATCGCGGACCGCCTGGGCATTCCCGAAGAGGCCGTGCTGCCCTATGGCCGTGACAAGGCCAAGGTGGACCGCGATTTCATTGCCAGCCTGGCGGATCGGCGCCGCGGCAAGCTGGTGCTGGTCACCGCCGTGACCCCGACGCCCGCGGGCGAGGGTAAGACGACGACCACCGTCGGCCTGGGCGACGGGCTGGCACGCATCGGGGAAAATGTGGCGATCTGCCTGCGCGAGGCCTCGCTGGGCCCCTGTTTCGGCATGAAGGGCGGCGCGGCCGGCGGCGGCCATGCCCAGGTGGTGCCGATGGAGGAAATGAACCTGCATTTCACCGGGGATTTCCACGCCATCACCAGCGCCCACAACCTGCTGGCGGCGATGATCGACAACCATATCCACTGGGGCAATGCGCTGGACATCGACGCACGGCGGGTCACTTGGCGGCGGGTGATGGACATGAACGACCGGGCGCTGCGCGACGTGGTCGTCTCGCTGGGCGGTGTCGGCAACGGGTTTCCGCGCCAGACCGGCTTCGACATCACGGTGGCGAGCGAGATCATGGCGATCCTCTGCCTGGCGCGGGACCTCGACGACCTGCAGGCGCGTCTGGGCCGGATCATCATCGGCTATACCCGCGACAAGGCTCCGGTGACGGCGAAGGATCTGAAAGCTGACGGCGCCATGGTGGTTCTGCTGCGCGAAGCGATGCAGCCCAACCTGGTGCAGACGCTGGAAAACACGCCCGCCTTCGTCCATGGTGGGCCCTTCGCCAATATTGCCCATGGCTGCAATTCCGTGGTGGCCACGGACACCGCCCTGCGCCTGGCGGACATCGTGGTGACCGAGGCGGGCTTCGGCGCCGACCTCGGGGCGGAGAAATTCCTCGACATCAAATGTCGCAAGGCTGGCCTGTCGCCCGATGCGGCGGTGCTGGTGGCCACGGTGCGCTCGCTGAAGATGTCGGGCGGTGTCGACAAGGCTGACCTGGGGGCTGAGGATGCCAAAGCGGTGGCGCGCGGTTGCGCCAACCTGGGCCGCCATCTGGAAAACCTGCGCGGCTATGGCCTGCCGGTGCTGGTGGCGATCAACCGGTTCGACGGCGATACCGAAGCCGAACTGGCGGCCGTGCGCGACTACGTCGAGGGGCAGGGGGCCGAGGTGCACCTGTGCACCCACTGGGCCGACGGGGGCGCGGGCATCGAGGGGCTGGCGCGTCGCGTGGCTGAGGTCGTGCAGGCGGGCGATGCGGATTTCGCGCCGATCTACCCCGACGACATGGGGTTGGTGGAGAAGATCGAGACCGTCGCCCGGCGCATCTACCGCGCCGAAGGCGTCGACATGCCGGCCCCGGTGCGGGCGCAGCTGGCGGACTGGGAGAAGGCGGGTTTCGGGGATCTGCCGGTCTGCATGGCCAAGACGCAGTATTCCTTCAGCGCCGACCCGGGCCTGCGCGGCGCGCCCGAAGGGTTCCGCGTGCCGGTCCGCGAGGTCCGGTTGAGCGCCGGGGCGGGCTTCGTGGTGGCGATCTGCGGGGAGATCATGACCATGCCGGGCCTGCCCCGCGTGCCGGCGGCGGAAGCGATCGGGTTGAACGAGGCGGGGGAGATCGAGGGGCTGTTTTGACGATCTCCGCTGCCGGACTTTCCTGATCCGCGCAAGGCGCGAGGCGTGGATTGTGTAAAATCCACGCCCTCAGGCCGTCTCGACAGAGGTGCAGGTGATATCACTTTTCGGACCTTTATGGCTGCGCCGGCACCGCGTTTCATTGCGTGAACTTTGCTTATCAAGTCATGGAAAGCCTATTCACTTTCCATCAGCGGGCCAGGCCAAAGTGACCGATCAAGGATTCCCCTTTGGAGTCCAGCAGCGGATATTAGGCCGTTTGCCCGGGCAAATCGGCCTCAGGTCGAGGAAAGACAAACTCTGTGGCCGCAGCTCAACGCGGCATCGGGATCGGTCGGGCCACCGATCCGGTGAGGATGGCCACCGCGCCCGGCTCCATCAGGCCCGACAGCGCCGGGTCGCGCGTGCGCAGGCCGCCGGTATAGGTGCCGAAGGCCGGCAGGATCAGGCGTTGACGGTCAAGCAGGAAACAGGGTCGCGCCCGCCCGCCGCGCAGACCGGCCTTGGGGTGGTAATGGCCTGACACCTCCGCCTGGGCCCCGGGTAGGGCGATGTGGCGGAAGGTGAGGGGGCCGAGGGACATCTCGGCCAGGTGTTCTCCGCCCAGGTCGACGGGGCCGGGATCGTGATTGCCTTCGATCCAAATCCAGCGCCGCCCGGCCTGCAACGTGGCGATCCACAGCCTGTGCGCCTGCGGCAGGGCGCGGGCGGCGGCGTCATCGTCGAAACTGTCGCCCAGGCAGACCACGGTCTCGGCCTGCGTCTGTTCCAGCGCCTCTTCGAGGCGCGCAAGGGTGTCCTGGGTCTCATAGGGCGGCAAGGGCGAGAGCGCGCGGCGCGCAGCGCGTTCGGCCTTGCCCAGGTGCAGGTCGGAGACGCAGAGCAGGCGTTCGGCGGGCCAGTGCAGCGCGCCCGACGGCAGGGCGATCATCTGGGCCCCGGCAAGAGCGAAGGGATGGCCGGTCATGGGCCGTTCTTGGCGCGGGCGGCGGGGAAGGGCAAGAGGGGCCGTGGCAATGATGCGGGTCGGGCAGGGAGCTCTGCCCCCCGCTGCGCGCCTTCCCACGGGATGCTTTCAGCAAAGAGAAGCCTGGAGCACGCGCTTTCCGAGAGGCTGCCGTCCTCCGCGCAGGCGTGAGGGCCGCTCAGGCCAGGCCCGCGGCCTGCATCAGGCGCTCGGCCTCCTGTTCTTCGAGCCGCTCGCGTCCCTCGCCCTCCACCGGGACCTTGCCGACTTCCAGGAACAGCGGTGCGGCCAGCGGGGTGACGCGGTCGAGACGCAGGTGGTCGATGCCCGAGATCCGGCCCAGCATCTCCTCGATCCGACCGAAATCGACGAGGCCGCGCATGGCTTCCTCGCGGGTGATCCGCATCAGCAGGTGGTCGGGATCGTAGCGGTGCAGCGTGTCGTAGAGGATGTCGGACGAAAACGTGGCCTGCCGCCCCGATTTGCGCGACTGCGGCGTGTTGCGATTGATCAGGCCCGCGATATTGGCCGAGGCGCGGAAGGTGCGTTTCATCACCGCGTTGCCCGCCAGCCAGCCCTCCAGCCCGTCACGCAGCGCCTCGGCGTCGAAGAGCGGCGCGGGATCGGTCACCGCATCCAGCCCCCAGATCAGCGTGGCATAGTCGGTGGCGACGAAGCCGAGGGGGGCCAGGCCCATCTCCTCCATCCGCTTGGTCAGCAGAAGGCCCAGGGTCTGCATGGCGTTGCGACCGGCAAAGCCATAGACAACCAGGTGCTGCCGCCCATCGTGAGGGAAACTCTCGACCAGCAGCCGGCCCGGTTCCGGCAGGCGCGACACTTCGCGCTGCAGGGTCAGCCAGTCCGCCGTATGGGCGGGCAGCTCGGGCCAGCTGTCTTGGCGAAACATGCGCAGGATGCGGTGCGACAGCTGGGTGGAGGTGGCGAATTTCGTGCCTGAAAACACCGCCACCTTGGGTTTGCGCCCCGGGTCGCGGCTGACCTCCACCGTCATTTCGCGTAAGCCCTCGTAGCGGACGATGCGGCCGCCGATCAGGAAGGTGTCGCCCGGGGTCAGCGAGGCGGCAAAACCTTCCTCGACCTCGCCCAAAGCCCGGCCGCCGCCGCGTTTCATCCGCACCTTCAGCGTGTCGCTGTCCTGGATCGTGCCGATGTTCATCCGGATCAGCTGGCTCGCGCGTGGGTCGCGCAGCTGCCAGGCGCCGTCGGGACGCTGTTTCAGCCGCTGCCACTGGTCGTAGCCGCGCAGGGCGTAGCCCCCCGTCGCCACGAAATCGAGGCAATCGTCGAAGGCGGCGCGGCTGAGACCCGCGTAGGGGCCGGCGGTGGTCACCTCGGCATAGAGCGCATCGGCGTCTATGGGGCCGGCGCAGGCCGCGATCAGGATCTGCTGGCAGAGCACGTCGCGCGGCCCCGGCCCCCGTGGGTCGCCGTCCAGGTCGTTTTCCTTCACCGCCTCCAGCGCGGCCACGCATTCCACGACCTCGAAGCGGTTGGCGGGCACCAGCAGCGCCTTCGACGGCGCGTTGTAGCGGTGGTTGGCCCGTCCGATCCGCTGCACCAGGCGTTTGACGTTCTTCGGCGCGCCCACCTGGATCACCAGGTCGACGTCGCCCCAGTCAATCCCGAGATCCAGCGAGCCGGTACAGACCACGGCCCGCAACCGTCCCTGCACCATGGCCTTTTCCACCCGCTCCCGTTGCTGCCGGTCGAGCGAGCCGTGGTGGATGCCGATCGGCAGGCCTTCTTCGTTGGCCATCCAGAGGTTGTGAAAGAAAATCTCGGCCTGGGCGCGGGTGTTGTGGAAGATCAGGGTGATGCGGTGCCGGCGGATCTGGTCGAGCACCTCGGGGATGGCATAGGCGCCGCCGCCGCCGGACCAGGGGGGCGGCGTGTCCACCTGCAGCATCTGGATGTCTGGCGCCGGGCCGGGGTCGGCCTGCAGGATGGCGCAGGGGTCGGGGTGGCGCGCCAGAAACCGCGACAGGGCGGGGGGATCTTCGACCGTGGCGGACAGACCGACGCGCCGCAGCCCGGGGCGGAGCGCCTCCAACCGCGCCAGTGCCAGCATCAGCTGGTCGCCGCGTTTCGATTCCGCGAGGGCATGGATTTCATCCACCACCACCCGCTTCAGCCCTGCGAAGATGCGCGGGGCGTCTTCGTAGCTGGTCATCAGGGCCAGGCTTTCCGGCGTGGTCAGCAGAATGTGGGGCGGGTCGGCGCGCTGGCGGCGCTTGACCGTGTAGGAGGTGTCGCCGGTGCGATCCTCGATGCGGATCGGCAGGCCCATCTCCTCCACCGGGGTCGACAGGTTGCGGCGGATGTCAGCGGCCAGGGCCTTCAGCGGCGAGATGTAGAGGGTGTGCAGCCCCTCGTGCCCCCCGTCGGCCAGTTCGACCAGCGTCGGCAGGAACCCCGCCAGCGTCTTGCCCCCGCCCGTGGGGGCGATCAGCAGCAGGGCAGGATCGTCCTTGCGCGCCAGCATGTCCTGCTGGTGCGGGTGGACCTGCCAGCCGCGGGCAGAGAACCAGTCACGGAACCGGGGGGGAAGCGTCATGGGGTAGAGATAGGCGCGGGGCCGGGGTTTGGCGAGGGGCGACGGGCGCCCGCTCGCGCAATTCTCAGGTGCCGGTGTCCTGGGTGTCGGCGGTGCGTCCGACCGCGCCCACCGCATCCAGCTGGGCCACCAGGGTGTCGATGGTGGTCTCGAACCGGCTGTGATCGGCGGCCGCGGCCTCCTGCGACCAGGTCGAGAAACGGTCGAGCAGGGGCAGGAAGGCCTCCACCTCGGCGCTGTCCCAGCCGCGCAGGTAGTCGCCCAGGATCATGAACTTCAGCGTGCGGACCGCGTCGACGGTCACCAGGCCCTTGTCGGTCAGCTCGACGATGGTGCGCCGCGCGTCCTGCTGGCTGACGCCGCGTTTCAGGTAGCCCAGGCCGATCAGGTCCGACACCAGCCGCGAGGCGCGAGACGGGTCGATGGACAGGCGGCAGGCGATGGTGGAAACCATCGTCTCGCCTTCTTCGTCGCCGAATTCGTTGGAGGGCGCGCGCGTGGCCATTAGCACGTCGAGCTTGGGCAGGTCGATGTCCAGCTTCAGCCGTTCCAGCGCCATGCGCCCCAGCTCGCGCTTGCCCATGCGGCGGCGCCACTTCTGCAGCACGGCGTCGATCTGCAACGCCTGACGGGTTGCGGTTTCGGGAATGCCGGCCTCGGACAGCAGCGCGGCCAGGTCCTCTTCTCGCGTGGCGATCGTTCTACCCTCCGTTCGGATTATTGCATGCAGTTGACATGCATATGCCATGAGCATATATGAGACGCAATCCAGTTTAGCAAGGCGGGGATCGGTCTGTCACGCAGGTGAGCGGACCTTCCGGGCGCCTTCCGACAAGAAAAGACATACAGCATGATCCGTTCCACCCAAGACGGCGCCGCCGCGGCGCCCGCGGGGGCAGAGACCGACAGCGGCCTGCCAGACCCCAAAATCCGCCGTTTGACCATGATTACCGTGGCCCTGACCCTGTTCCTGGCCTCCACCGGGCAAAGCATCGTCTCCACGGCGCTGCCGGAGATTGTCAGCGATCTGGGCGGGCTGTCCTACATCACCTGGGTCGTCACGGCCTACCTGCTGGCCTCCACCATCGGGGCGCCGATCGCGGGCAAGCTGGGCGATATGTATGGGCGCAAGATCGTGCTGCAGTTCGGCATTGCCATCTTCCTGGTCGGTGGCTGGATCGCCGGCGCCGCCTGGACCATGCCGATACTGGTCGGCGGGCGTATCATCCAGGGCTTCGGCGGCGGCTCCCTGATCGTGGTGGCCATGGCCGTCGTCGCCGATCTGCTGCCGCCGCGCGAACGCGCCAAGGCGCAGGGCATGCTGTCTGGCGTTTTCGGTGTCTCTACCGTGCTGGGGCCGCTGGTCGGCGGTTTCCTGGTGCAGACCGTGGGCTGGCACTGGATCTTCTTCGTCAACATCCCCTTCGGCATCGCCGCCTTCACCGTCCTCAGCCGCACGCTGAAGGCGCCGGATGAACAGATGAAGCACAAGATGGACTACCTGGGCGCCGTGCTGCTGATGGCGCTGCTGTCCTCGGTGGTGCTGATCGCCTCGCTTGGCGGCTCCACCCTGGCGTGGTCGTCGACCCCGATGCTGGTGCTGATGGCCGTGGCCGCGCTGGCCGTGGTGGGCTTCGTCCTGGCCGAGCGGCGCGCGGCAGAGCCGGTGCTGCCGCTGGATCTGTTCCGCATCCGCAACTTCCTGGCCGCCAACGGGGTCAACGTGCTGATCGGCATGGCGATGTTCGGCACCATCAGCTTCATCCCCATGTTCCTGCAGGTGGTGAAGGGCGTGCCGCCGGCGGAAAGTGGTGTCTACATGATCGCGATGATGGCCGGGCTGATCAGCCTGTCCTTCACAGCGGGCCGGGTGATGACCTACACTGGCCGGTTCAAGTTCCTGCCCAACATCTCCACCGTGGTGCTGGCCGCCGCGCTGCTGATGCTCTCGACCGTGGGGCCGGAGACGCCGTTGTGGCAGATCACGCTGAACCTGTTCTTCGTCGGCGTGGGCATCGGACCCACGATGTCGGTGGGCATCGTCGCCATCCAGACCGCCGTGCCGCGCGAACACCTGGGCGTGGGCACCGCCAGCGCCAACATGTTCCGCCTGACGGGCGGGTCGGTCGGCACCTCGGTGTTCGGGGCCATCTTCAACCATGGCCTGGGTGAACACGTGCAGCCCCTGCTGCCGCAGGTCGAGCGGGTGCAGGACATCACGACGACGCTGGTGGCGGAACTGGAACCCGCCTTGCAGGGCCAGGTCGTGCAGGGCTTCTCCGATGCGCTGTCGCCGCTCTTCCTGGTGGGCGCCGTGGCGTCCGCGCTGGCCTGCATCGCCTCGCTCTGCTTGGAAGAAAAGGGCCTTGGCCCGTCCGAGCCACTGAAACGTGACGTGGAAGAGGCACCGACGCCCATGGGCCAGAGGATCGCGGCTGCCGAATGAGCCGGAGCCTGCAGGCCACGGCGCCTTGAGGAAACTGCAAAGGGGCACGCCGCAGGGCGCGCCCCTTTTTCTTTGACCTTATGTGGGGGCTGCATCAGCCCGGCAGGGTCAGCACCTCTGCGCCCGATGCCGTGGCGACGATGGTGTGTTCGTACTGCACGGTCGGCGCGCCCGGCTCTGCCGTCAGGGTCCAGCCGTCGTCGCCCTGATCTGCCCAGAGACCGCCGAGCGACAGGAAGGGTTCCACCGTCAGGACCAGACCCTTCTCGATCCGGCGGCGGTCGCGGCGCACGGGCCAGGTCGCGATCTCCTCGGGGTATTCGTGCAGGGTCCGACCGATGCCGTGACTGGCCAGGTTGCGGATCAGCGTGTAGTCGCGCGCCTTGGCGAAACGACCGACGGCATTGCCGATCCCGGCCAGCGGCTTGCCCGCCGCCACCTGGTTGATCCCGATCTGCATGGCGCGGCGCCCGTCCTTGCACAGCCGGTCCAGCTTCGGCCGCACCTTGCCCAGCCGGAAGGTGGCGCCGGTGTCGGAGAAGTAGCCATCCTTGGAGGCGGAGACGTCGATGTTCACCAGGTCGCCCTCGCGCAGCACGCGAGGGCCGGGGATGCCATGGGCGATCTCTTCGTTCACGCTGATGCAGGTCGCGCCGGGAAAGTCGTAGCAGGACTGTGGGGCGGAAACCGCGCCGTCGCGCTCCAGCAGGGTGGCGCCGATGGCGTCCAGCTCAGCGGTGGTCATGCCTGGTTCCAGCGCGCGACCCATGGCCTGCAGCGTGTTGGCGACGATGCGACCGATCTCGCGCATCGCGTCCAGTTCGTGTTCTTCGGTGATCGTCATCTGGCCCCTCGTCTTCAGCGCGCCACGGGTAGCGTCCTTTGCCATTAAGGGAAAGCCGGCCAGTCCGGTGCCGGCGGCGATCAGCGCGTGATGGCCTCGTCACGCAGGAACATGTTGGACCAGGCCCGGTCGATCAGCTGCGGCGACATCTGGTAGGGGATGCCTTCGAACTCGCAGATTGCGATCATCTGGTCGATCAGGAAGACCGGCTGGTAGTTGGCAAAGACGTTGCCGATGGTGGGATACTTGTTCTTCAACAGGTGACGCAGGGCGGCCTCGGACAGGGGCATCTTCTTCTTCTTGGCGACCAGGGCGAAGATCTTCAGGAAGTTCTCCTGGCTGGGGCCGTCGATCTTGATCTTGAAGAAGATCCGCCGCAGCGCTGCCTGGTCGAAGATCTCGTTCGGGTGGAAGTTGGTGGAGAAGATGACCAGCGTGTCGAAGGGCACCTCGAACTTCTCGCCCGACTGCAGGGCCAGGATGTCCTTGTTTTCCTCCAGCGGCACGATCCAGCGGTTGATCAGCGCCTGCGGCGGTTCCGCCTGGCGGCCCAGATCGTCGACGATGAAGACGCCGCCGGTGGCCTTCAACTGCAGCGGGGCCTGGTAGGTGCGCGCCACCGGGTTGTAGGTCAGGTCCAGCATGTCCAGCGACAGCTCCCCCCCGGTGATGACGGTGGGCCGTTCGCAGCGCACGTAACGGGTGTCGTAGCGGTCGGAGGCGCGGCGCAGCTGGGTGGGGTCGTCGTGCTGTTCCTCGGCGGCGGCATGGACGATCGGGTCGTAGACGGTGATGACCTGGCCCGAGTATTCCACCGCGCGCGGCACGAAGATCCTGTCGCCAAGCGCATCGCGGATGCCGTTGGAGATCGAGGATTTGCCGTTGCCGGGCGGGCCGTACATCAGGATCGACCGCCCGGAGGAGATCGCCGGCCCGAGGTTGGCAATCAGGTCCGGCGGCAGGATCAGGTGCCCCATGGCCTGTTCCAGGCGATCGCGGGTCAGCTGGATGTCACGCACCGACTGGCGTTTGACCTGTTCGGCGTAGACCTCCATCGGGACGGGCATGGGGCCGAAGTATTCCGACTGCGCCAGCGCATCCAGCGCCCGCGCCCGGCCGTTGTCGGTCAGTTGATAGCCCATCTCGCCGGAGGAGGAGGCCGACATCGACCCCGTCGCCTCGACCAGCAGCTGGTCGCGACACAGGTCCACCAGTTCCTGGGTCACCGCCACGGGCAGGCAGATGGCGCGCGCCAGGTCCGTCACGGTCTCGGTGTTGCGGCGGAACATGGTCTTGATGACGATGTCACGCATCATCACCACCGGCAGCCGCATCCCGTCCAGCGTGCTGGGCGCCGGGGGCGCCTGGACGCTGCCCTGAGGCTGCATGTTCATGGCGTGTCTCCTTGGTCTGTCATGGTTGAGACTAATGGCAAATCCCCGTCAGGTCAGGCAGAAATGCGTGCAAGGGCCGGTTTGCAGTCCTAGAGTGCCGCGGAAACCATGAGGGACAGATGAACAGGTCAGAGACCGGCCGCATCATCGCGCTGCTGATCGGGATCCTGGCGGTCGAGGCCGGGCTGATCGGTCTGGCCGGCGGGTTTCGTTTCAATGCTCAGGCCCCGCAGATGTTGCAGCTGGCCGAACTGGTCCTGCGGAGCGCCGGGGGGCAGGTGGCCCATCTCGACTTTTCCTCCCCCCTCGGATCCTGGAGCTTTGCCCCCGCGGGATTGCTGATGCGGGCGGGGATGTCGGCGGGGGAGGCGATGCTCTGGGCGCAATGGGGGCTGGCGGTGCTGATCGCGCCTGCCGTGGTCTGGATCGCCTGGAGCCGGCTGGCCTTCTGGCCGTCGCTGGCGTTGGTCCTGCTTTGCGTGACCGTCCCGCTGGCGCTGGTGCCCGGGGGCACCGATCCGGTCCTGTCGCTTGCCGCGCAGGCATCCCGTTGGGCCTGGGCGCTGGCTTTTCTCGTCATCCCGGTGGTGCTGTTCCCTCCGATCCAGGGGCGTGCCGGCGACTGGGCCGATGCGGTGGTGCTGGGCCTGCCGATGGCGGCGCTGGTGATGGTCAAGCCGGGCTTTGCGCTGGCGCTGCTGCCGGCCTGCGTGCTGGGCCTGCTGCTGTCGGGGCGCGGGCGCCTGCTGCTGCGGGCGCTGCTGCTGGCGCTGGCGGTGCTGGCGCTGGTGACGCTGGTGGCGGGGGCCGCCTACTGGCCGGCCTACGGGCGCGACCTGCTGGCGGCGGCGCAGGGGGCGCCGTCCGGCGACCGCTTCGGACATATCCTGCTGTCGCCGGCCCAGACGCTGGGCACCGTGTCGGCCCTGGCGGCGGTGGGACTTTTGTGGGCCATGCGGGGACGGTCAGCCAGCGGGTCGACCTTGCTGCTGTTGCTGCCGGGCTTTGCCTGGATGAGCTACCAGAGCGCGGGCCATGATGCCCTGTGGCTGGCTGTCCTGGGGGTGGTCCTGCTGGGGCTGCCGGGCCCGGAGGTCGATCCCGACCGCGAACGCATCCTGCGCAGCCTCGGGGGTGTCATGCTGGTCCTGATCGGGCCGGTCCTGCTGAATCTGGGCTACAGCCCGGTCCGTCACGCGGTACAGCCCGCCGCGCGCTACAGCGAGGTGGGGGCGGGGCAGAGCGGACTTTTCGCGCCCACCCGGGACCTGGACCGCGCCAGCGTCCTGACACCATGGGATACCCGCGCATCGGGCCACTTCGCCGGGCGGCCTCTGCCGGACTGCCGCGTAGCGGAGGGCCATCTGGCCTATGTCACGCGGATGGCGGCGGTCATGGGGGCCAGCCCGGCGCTGGACGGGCAGATGCCCTTCGTCGCGGATGAGATGGCGCCCCAGTGGTGGGTCCTGGGCTGGGCGCCGCTGCCCGGCAGCGCGCCACAGGTCCATGGCGGCCTGCCGGGATACGATGTGGCGCGGTATCTTCTGGTGCCGCTTTGCGCGATCAGCCCCGAGGTGCGCGACAGGATCCTGTCCCGGATCGACCCGGACAGCGTGACCTTGATCGAGGGAAGCCCGCTGTATCGGCTGTACCAGATCGACCGCTAGGGCGACGGCTCTGGGGCCGGCCTCCTGCGATCAGATCATCGCAAGGATCAGGTAGAAGGCGAGGGTGCCTGCCAGGGGGAAGCCCATGGGGAAGGGCGCGCGCAGCCAGCGGGCCTTCGTGCCCTCGGCGCTCCTGGCCTCCCAACTCTGCCAGCCGGGAGCAAGGCGGCGCAGGGCCGTGGCCCGGGCCAACCGGTGCGTGGCGAACCCGGTCAGCAGCAGGGCACAGAACAGGATCAGCACATAAAGCAGGTCGGGCGGGGCGACGAAGGGCGCGGCCGCCGGAATGAACTTCGCATCGCCCCCGCCCATGGCGCCGCCAGCGTAGAACAGCATGGTGATGCCCAGGGTGACGACCATGGTCACCAGGCGCCAGCCATAAGCGTCGAGCGGCATCACCAGGGGACCGATCAGCACGAAGACCAGCACCAGCGCCACCACCGCCCGGTTCGCGATCCGCATGGCTGAAAGGTCGGTCCAGGTCACGTGGGCGCAGAGCGGCAGCACGAAGGGGGCGAAGATCATCGCCGTGCGCGCCGGAAGCGCCAGATCAGGCGTCAGGAACCCGGCCATGGGATCAGGCGCTTTCGAGCGCGCGGAGCGAGCGCACCGCCTCTTCGAAGTGCTGCGGGTGGGTTTCGATCGCCTCGCGCAGAAGCGCCTTGCCGGTTTCCACGTCGCCCTGCTTGACCGCCGCAAGGCCCAGGGTGTGCAGCAGCTGGGCACGCTCGGTCTGGCTCATCTGCATGACGGGCAGGCTGTACTTGCGCTGTGCGCCGCGGGCCAGGATCATGTTGTTCTTGGCGGTGAACAGGGTTGGATCCTGCTGGATCGCCTCGGCGAAGAGCACTTCGGCATCGGCGAAGTCGCCGCGGGTCAGCTTGGAATAGCCCCAGTTGTTCATCACGCCCGACGGCTTGGTGGTCAGCCCGGCGGCGATTTCATAGAAGCTGTCGGCCTTCTGCCACTCGCGGTTGCTATCGGCCACCATGGCCTCCAGCCGGTAACGCTTGTAGGTCTCGAAGGTCGGCGGAATGGCATCCAGCACGCCGTCGGCCTCTTCCCAGTTGCCGGTGCGGATCAGGGCATCGGCGAAATCGACACGGTCCTCGTTGGTGGCCTGGGGATGGGCTACCACCTCGCGCCAGGCGTTGACCGCTTCCTCGTTGCGCTTGGCGCGCACCAGGGAACTGGCAAGGCCGCGCTTCAACTCGATCTTCTCGGGGTTCTCGCGCGTGGTGCGGGCGAAATAGGCCACCGCCTCGTTCGGGTCGCCCACGGTCAGCATGATGTCCGACAGGTTGCTTTCCTCGATCACGTTGACCGCCTGGAAGGCCCGTTCGACCTCCTGGTCGTCGCGATCGGCGCAGCCCGCCAAGGCCGCCAGGGCGGAGAGGGACAGGAAGATGGCGGATCGGGACCGGATCCGCGTCATCGGCTGACGCTGGGAAGGGTGGCGCATGATCGCGTCCTTTGCACTGCTCGTCCTCAGCCAGGGTCCGTGTCGCGGATCTCGTAGTAGCCTTGTCCGCTGTGCACGACCTGGAAGTCTTCTTGTTGCTCCGGATCATAGGGTCTTTCGCCCATCATGGCGAGAGCCAAGCGCAGATTGTCCCGGATTGCGTCACTTTCGCCATTATCAAGCGCATAGGCGCGGCGCAGGGTGGCCACGGCCTCCTGCAGCTGGCCGCGCCCGATCAGCACGAGGCCGAGGTTGTTCCAGACCTCGGGCGACGTGTCGGCGCCCTCGGAGGCCCGGCGCAGCTGTTCCTCGGCCTGTCCCAGGCGGCCCAGTTGCAGGTTGGCGGTGCCGATCCCGGCATAGACCCGTGGGGTCAGCCCCTGGTCCAGGGCCGCGCGGGTATAGGCGTCGATCGCCAGCTCGTACTCTCCGGCCTGCAACAGCCGGTCGCCGACCACCATGCCGTCCACGGCGTCGCCCTTCGGGTCGAGGCCGGGGGCATAGGGGCTGTCGGGCAGGCCGGGCGGCCCCTCGGCGCAGGCGGCCAGCAGCAGTGGCACTGCCAGCGCGCAGAGACGGGAGAGGGCGGACCTGCGGCGGGGCAGGAAGGGCTGGGGCATGAACGCTCCGGGCGCGCGGGGGCAGGAACCAGGCGGTCGGGGCGGCGCGGTTACTGCCCCAGGGCCTGAATGTTCACGATGGAGGGGCCGACGAGGATGATCAAGAGCGGTGGCACGCAGAACATCATCGTCGCCAGCGTCATCTTGGTGGGCAGCTTGTTCGCCGCTTCCTCGGCGCGCATCACGCGCTTGTCGCGCATCTCGGCCGCGTAGACGCGCAGGGCGTCGGCGATCGAGGTGCCGAAGGTGGCCGACTGGATCAGCACGGTCACGAAGGAGGAGATGTCGTTCACGCCACAGCGTTCCGCCATGTCCTGGAAGACGGCGGCCTTGTCCTTGCCCGCCTTGATCTCCCAGCTGACCATCTCGAATTCATCGGCCAGGTGTTCGTAGGAGGCGCGCAATTCCTCGGCAACGCGGATGATCGCCTGGTCGATGGACTGGCCGGCCTCGACGCAGACCAGCAGCATGTCCAGGCTGTCGGGGAAGCCTTCCTCGATCTCCTGCTTGCGTTCGGTCAGCCGCTTGTTCACCCAGTATTTCGGCAGGTAGTAGCCCGCGCCGCCGGGGCCGAGGATCCACAGCAGCGTGGTCTGGGTCGTGGGCTCGGTCTGGGCGATGAACAGCATGAAGTAGATGGTGCCGGCCAGCAGGCCCAGGATGCCCAGGGCAAACTGCGCGAAGTAGTAATAGCGCACCGCGTCCTTCGAGCGATAGCCGGCCTGAAGCAGCTTCAGCTTGATCGCGGAATACTCTTCCTCGTTCTGCGGTTCGAGGAAGGTCGAGTAGCGTTCCAGCCGCTCGTTCGCCTGTTTGGCGCGCAGGGCTTCGCGGTGCTTGTCGGTGCCGTCCTTGCTGCCACCCTGGTTGGAGGCCTTCAGCTTCTCCAGGGGGTCGTCCTGCTTCTTCAGGAAGAAGGGGATGGTCAGCAGGATCAGGAAAAGCCCCAGCCCGCCCACGAGGTAGAGCGGGCCTGCCGGGCCAAGCCGGTCGGTGATGAACTGCATCAGATCCTGCATGCGCTTTCTCCGTTCTGCCCGGGCGGGCCGTGCCGCCGGGCGGCCGGGTCGTCAGACCCGGATGTTCACCATGCGCCGCATCACGATGAGGTTGGCCGTCAGGAAAACGCCGACCGCGATGCAGCAGGGAATGAAATAGGGGTGGTCCAGGACCTCGTCGTAGTAGTTCGGGTCCATCAGCAGGATGCCGACCAGGGCGAACAGCGGGAAGCCGGACAGGAACTTGCCTGACCATTGCGCCTCTGCGGTGATGGCCTTGACCCGGCGGAACAGCTTGAACCGGGCGCGGATCACCGCGGCCAGGCCCGCCAGGACCTCGGCCAGGTTACCGCCCGATTGCTGCTGGATGGTCACGGCGACGGCGAGGAAGCGAAGGTCCTGCAGGCCGATGCGCTCGGCCATGTCCTTCAGCGCCTCGCCCATCTCGCGCCCATAGGCGGCCTCGTCCGCGACGATGCCGAACTCGGTCGCCAGCGGGTCCTGCACCTCTTTGGCCACGATGCCGATGGCAGAGCTGAACGGGTGACCCACGCGCAGCGAGCGCACCATCAGTTCCACCGCGTCGGGCAGCTGTTCCTCGATCAGGCCGATGCGCTTCTTGGCCTTGTTGTTGACCCACATGAAGACCGCACCCACGCCCATCACGACAGAGATCACGGCGCGCACGGGCACGGCGGTTTCCGTGCCGATGGTCAGGCCGACGAAGGCCACGACGGAGACACCGGCCATGATCGCGATCAGCTGCGGCGGGGTGAAGGCGATGGCCGCCTTCTGGGCCCGTTCGGCCAGCAGCGAGTAGAGCGGGATCTCCCGCGAGGCCATGTGCAGTTCCATCTCCTTGCGGAGCTTTTCCAGCACTTCCTCCCGGTTGGAGCCCTTTTCGAGCATCTCCAGCCGGCGGTTGACCTTGCTGTTGAGGCTGATCGACTTGCCGAAGACCGTCAGGTAGAGGCCCTCGATCAGGCCGAAGACGCCGACGAAGATCAGGATGTAGATCAGGGGATCCATGGCGAAGGACATGGTCGGAGTTACTCCCTTGCCGGTTCGAAGACCTGGGGCGGCAGATCATAGCCCCACATCTTGAACCGTTCGGAAAAGTGGCTGCGCACGCCGGTGGCGGTGAAATGGCCGAGGATCTTGTTCTCGGGGGTCAGGCCGGTGCGCTGGTAGCGGAAGATCTCCTGCATGGAGATCACCTCGCCCTCCATCCCGGTGATCTCGGTGATCGAGGTCATCCGGCGGGAGCCGTCCTGCAGGCGCGAGGCCTGCACGATCAGATGGACGGCGCTGGCGATCTGGGCGCGCATAGCTTTCAGCGGCATATCGATGCCGGCCATGGCGATCATGTTTTCCAGACGCGAGATGCCGTCGCGTGCGGAGTTAGCGTGGATCGTGGTCATCGACCCGTCGTGGCCGGTGTTCATGGCCTGCAGCATGTCGATCACCTCCTCGCCGCGAGTCTCGCCGACGATGATGCGGTCGGGGCGCATCCGCAGGGCGTTCTTCAGGCAGTCGCGCGGGGTGACGGCGCCCTTGCCCTCGACGTTGGGCGGGCGGCTTTCCATGCGGCCCACGTGGGTCTGCTGGAGCTGGAGTTCCGCCGTATCCTCGATCGTCAGGATACGCTCGGAGTTGTCGATGAAGCTGGACAGGGCGTTCAGCGTGGTCGTCTTGCCCGACCCCGTCCCGCCCGAGACGATGACGTTCAGCCGGCAGGCGACGGCGGCCTGAAGGTATGCGGCCATTTCCTCGGAGAAGGCGCCGAAGCGCACCAGGTCGTCGATGCCCAGCTTGTCCTTCTTGAACTTACGAATGGAGACAAGCGAGCCGTCGACCGCAATGGGCGGCACCATGGCGTTGAAACGGGAGCCGTCGCGCAGACGGGCGTCGACATAGGGGTTCGATTCATCGACCCGCCGGCCGACGGCCGAGACGATCTTGTCGATGATCCGGAAGAGGTGCTTTTCATCCTTGAAGGTGACATCCGACAGCGTCAGCTTGCCCTCACGCTCGACGAAGATCTGGTGCGGGCCGTTGACCAGGATGTCCGACACGCTGTCGTCTTTCAGCAGGCTTTCCAGTGGGCCGAGGCCACGGACTTCGTCATAGAGTTCCTGGTTCAGCTGCGTCCGCTCTTCGCGGTTCAGCACGATGCCCTTTTCCTGCAGGACCTCGGTGGCGATGGAGTTGATCTCCATCTTCAGGTCGCTTTCCTGCGCGGCCTCCAGGGCCGAGAGGTTCAGGTTGTCCAGCAGCGAGCGGTGCAGGTCCAGCTTGATCTCCGAAAGGCGTTCCTTGCGCTTGCGGTTGCGATCGGCGGCGCCGGCCTCCGCCGGCTTGGAGGGGGCCATCGGCTTGCGCATGACGCGCACCCCGTTGCCGCCGCTGGAGGCGTCGTGCGGCGCAGGCTTTGGCGAGGCGGGCGGGGCTGCGGCGGGTTTCGGCGCCGGTGCCGGGCTGGCCTTCGGTCGGGCCGCGCCCGCACCGGAGGCGCCGGACTTGCCGCGCGGGGTCGCGCTGTCTTTCTTGTATCGCGAAAACATGGCTATCCTCGGGCTCAGGCTTCTGCTTCGGCGGCGGCGTAATCCAGATCCAGCAGCGATTGGGCCAGCTTCTGGATCTCGCGGCGCAGCGGGTTCTTGGGGATCGCCGCGCCGAGGGGCACGCCGTGATCGGCGCCCTGGGTGACCTGGCGGCCCCCGTCGGGGAATTGCAGCTCGATGGCGATATCCAGGGTCTCGGCCAGCCGCTTCACCCGCTGGCGGCCGGACAGGTCGGTGAATTTCGGCGCCCGGTTCAGCACGTAGCGCAGTTTCTCCACCGGCAGTTCCTCTGCCTGCAGGGCACGTTTCAGACGCTGGGTGTTCTGGGCAGAGCGCATATCCATCTCGATCAGGGCAAAGTAGACCTGAGCTTCGTTCAAAACCGTTTCGGTCCATTGAACGATGGTCTTGGGCATGTCGATGATGACGAAATCGAAATGCGACCGGGCCATGTCGATGATCCGCTGCACGTCGTCCTGGGTAATCAGGTCCAGCGGCAGCATCTCGGTGGGTGCGGTGAGGACCGAGATCCGGTCCTCGAATCCCAGAAGCGCCTGGCGGAACACGTCGGCATCCATCGCCTCGGTGTCCGACAGCAGTTCATAGACCGCTTCGCGACGGGGCAGGTCCAGGTAGGTGCCGACAGACCCGTATTGCAGGTCCAGGTCCAGCAGGCAGACCTTGGGCGGCGGCGCGTCGGTGGCCTTCTTCTTGCGCCCGCGCTTCTTGCCCGTCTTGGCGGGGCCGGCGGACAGTTCGTAGGCGATGTTGACGGCCAGCGTGGTGGCGCCGGAGCCGCCGGACAACCCGTGACAGACAAGCACGGCCCCGTTGCGGTCGCCCTTGCCGCCGCCGGTGCGGGTCATGATGTGACCGTCGTGTTCGTTTTCGGGCTCCGGGTCGGGTTGCTGGATGCGGCTGATCGCGGCTGCCAACTCGTTCTCGGGCAGAGGGTAGGGGACGAACTCATCGGCGCCCTTGCGCAAAAGTTGGTGCAGTGCTGCGGGGCTGACGTCCTCCGCGATCAGGATCACCTTGATGCCCTGGGCCCGCGCCTGGGTGATGACCTCCCCCAGCAGGACCAGGTTTTCCTCGTCCTCGGCATCGATCGCCATGGCGATGAATTCGAGCGTCTCGGCCTCGGGCTGGTTGAAGAACATCAGGGCCTCGGCAAAACCGAGATCGCCCCACTTGTCCCCCATGACTGTTTCCATGTCTTCGATAAGCAGTTCGAACCCGTCCGGCTCTCGCCGGATCGTGCATGCAACGATAGGGCTGGGATCAGCCTGTAATGTCGCAGATGCGCTCATGGTCACTTACTACCTCTCATTTCACTGCGGCCCGGTGGCCTGCCTGCCTTGGGGCAGACGTTTGGAACTTCTCAGCCCCGGGACGACTCATGTCCTCCGCAGCGATCCGGGGTCGAAACTGCGGGTCAACTAGGGCGACAATACGGCCAAAAAGCCGAATTGTTGCGGATTTGGCGCCAGAGTAGCGAACTCTTTGGGACCATAAAATAAGGGATCTTCAGGCGGTTTGCACGTCTGCTTCAAATCCGGCGGGTTTGCACCGCATTCGCGCCGTTTTGCCGCCCCTGCAGGGGCGGGGCGGCCCCAGGTGTTGCGGGGGCGGCGGCCCGGGTGTCCGGCGCCGGTCTACTCTCCCGCGTCCGAGCCGCCGTTGAGCGAACCGCCTGTCAGCGTCGAGGGGACCCCCGCGCTCTCGTTGACGTAACCGCGGTAGACGACCGCGGCATACTTGCCGTCGAGAATGTTGGGATGGCGCTGGACGAAGCCCGAGACCTCGGTCACCGTGCGGCGGTTCTGGCGCTCGGGCGCCTGGGTGTAGACCAGAGGCTGCGTTTCCCCGAAGGAGGCGACGGCCTCCAGCCGGTCGCGGCTGATACCCTGGGCCACCAGGTAAGACACGGCGGCCTGGGCGCGGCGCAGTCCGAGGCGGCGGTTGTAGCTGTCAGACCCCACGAGGTCGGTGTGGCCGTAGACCCGGAAGCGTACCTCGGGGAACTGCCGGATCCAGGCCGCCTGACGGCTGAGGACGGCCATTGCGGCGGCGTCGAGCCGGGCGGAGTTGAAGGCGAAGTTGATGGTTGAGGGCACTTCGGCCGCAAAGCGTTCGTTCAGGTTCACGACGTAGGACCGCTGGCCGGTCTGGACCAGCTGGTTGTTCATCGTCGCATTGCCGAAATCGCCCCGATCGACGATCGCGCCGGCCTCACGGGTGAAAGGCGAATAGCCGTCGCCGGCGCAGGCGCCCAGGAGGGCGATCAGGCCGGCTGCGGTCATGATGGGGGGGAGGCGTCGCGTTGTCATGGGCGTCTCGTCATTCCATCACGTAGCCGTAGGAGCCGCTGAAATCCTGCCGCGCCACTTCGCCCGCGCCGCCCGAAAGCCGCGAGCCCTGTTCCCGGGCCACGTTGCCGAAGAGGAACAGATCCTTCTCCGACGGCGGGCGGACCCGGTCGGTGGGCAGGGCCAGGGCCTCGCCCCGGGTGGGGGAGACCAGATGCGCGGTGATGATGATGACCAGCTCCGACTGCTGGCGCTGGTATTCGGCGCTGCGGAACAGCGCGCCCAGCACGGGCACGTCGCCGAGCCAGGGCAGCTGGCTGTTGCTATCGCTGAAGTCGTCCTGCAGCAGGCCGGCAATGGCAAAGCTCTCGCCGTCGCGCATCTCGACCGTGGTCGAGGCCTCGCGCCGAGAGAAGGCGTCGATGCGGAAGGAGTTGACCTCGTAGCCGTTGGCGCTGTCGATGGCAGAGACGGCTGCCGCCAGTTCGAGGTTGATCACGCCGTCATCGACCACGCGCGGGATGAAGTTCAGCTCGACCCCGAAGGGTTTGAATTCAACGGTGACAGCGTTGTTGTCCTGCGCGACGGGCACCGGGTACTCGCCACCGGCCAGGAACTTCGCCTCCTGGCCCGACAGGGCGGTCAGATTGGGTTCGGCCAGGGTGCGCACGACCCCTTTGCTTTCCAGCGCCTCCAGTAGCATGCCGACCTCGACCGAGCCGACGTCGAAGCCCAGCAGAAGCGCGCCGTTGTTGGTGTTGGAGGCGGGCAGGGAGCCCCCCAGCATCGAGGTCTGCCCGTTGGCGTTCGACCCCCGCGTGGAGCCCCCTTCCAGGCCCAGGCCGCCTCCGAAGGCGGAGCCGGACAGGCCCAGCGACGTGGACAGGGATTTGGTCACCGAGCGCTGCATCTCCGCGAAGCGGACTTTCAGCATGACCTGCTGGGTGCCGCCCACGGACATCAGGTTCGACACCCGTTCGGGCGCATAGCGTTCGGCGAGGTCCATCGCCCGCTGCAACTTCTGCGCGGAGGAGACGACGCCCGACAGCACGATGCCGTCATTCGCGGTGCGCACCTCGATCGGTTCGCCCGGCAGGATCTGCTTCAGCCGTGCCTTGAACTCGGTCACGTCGGCCGAGACGATCACGTCGACGTTGGTGATCAGCTGTCCGGCGGCGTCCAGCAGGGTCAGAGTGGTGATGCCCGGGCTCTTGCCCAGCACGTAGATCGACCGTTCGGACAGCGAGGAGATGTCGGCGATGGCGGGGTTGGCGATCGACAGTTCGGCAAAGGGCACGTCGCTTTCGACGACCACCGCGCGGTTCATGGCCACGCTGAGCTGCGAATCGGCATTCTGATTGACCACGCGCAGGGTGTCGGCAAACGCAGAGCCCGGCGCTTGGGATGCCAGCACCGCGACGCCCAGCAGGGCGGCTTTCAGAAAGCTATCGAATGTCATGTGACCTGCCTCTCGGATCACTGCTCGGGTCCGGATCTTCTGCCCGGTCTCTCGCTCATCCTGCGCCAGAACGCCTTTTTATGCAATAATCAATGATTTCGGCGTCGGAGTTTCTGTGGATAAGGGGCAACTACGCCAAGGGTTCAGACCCCGTGGCGGCTCTATGCGGCAGGGCGGATACAGGACGGGGCGCCCTGGCGGGACGCCCCTGAAACCTTGTTGCGGTGATCTTACTGTGGCTGTCAGTCGGTCGCGGTCAGTCGGTGCAGGGGATCCGGATCTCGACGACTTCCGAGCCGCGACGGTTGCGGATCGTGCAGACCCGGTCCTGCGGGGTCGGCGCCTGTTGCATCGGCGCGGCTTCTTCGGCGACGGGAATGCCAAGCAGGCTGCGTTGGTCCACCTCGATCGCCTCGGCCACTGTGTCGTCGTAGAGGCCGACCAGCGACAGGGACAACCGCCCGGTGGACTGGGCCTGTGCCAGCGTGGCCACCTGCTGTGGGTTCACGGCCACGGTGACGGTGCGCGCGATAGTGTTCTCTTCGAAGTCCGAGTTGGCGCTCTGGTCGATGGCGATCAGTTCGACGCCGCTTTCGATCAACTTGGTGAAATCGCCGCGGATGCCATCGGCCCGGCCGGTCCAGTAGACGTCGACGCGGTCGCCGGGGCGCAGGAAGCCCGAGACGCCGGTCGCCACGTCGACGGAGATGGCGAAGGCGCGCATCCCGCGCTCCAGGCGCGCCGTCAGGCCGGCCTCGGTGCCGGGTTCGGTCACCTTCACGGCCAGGATCGCCTCGTCCTTCTCCATGGCGCGGCGCACGTAGCGGGGGGCGTCGTTCTCATCGGGGAACAGAGCTTCTTCCTGGCTGAAGATCCCTTCGGGCAGGGCGCTGCGGGGCCATTCGACCTGGCGCACGTCTTCGGGCATCAGGGCCTCGCCGTAGGCCAGGGCACGGGTTGCGACATAGACGGGCATGGTGGCGATGGCAGGGGCCTTCTTGGCCTGCTCCTGCAGCAGCGCCTGCTGCATGCTGTCCTGATAATCCTTGAACATGTAGACCGCAGCCCCAGCCAGGGCGAGGCCCACGATCAGAACCAAACCGAAGACGATCCGCATGTTATCTTCCTCATTACAGGTCCGCCTCGGCCCGGTCCCGCCACACATGGGGGGAGGTCGATGGCGGCGATCACGATAGTCCCTGTTGTCATGACGACAGAATGTGACGAAATCAGGGTTCGACTGGGGAGTTGCGAGGGCCTATCGGGTGACAGGCTTTTCGCTCATGGCCGTGGCGGCCGATTCCGTTGCCAAGTCGGTGGCATCCGAGATGGCCGCAAAGATCAGCATGCAGAGCGCAATGACCATTGCGCAAAGGGCCACCCAATCGACGGTGATGGCTCCGGCTTCCGCTTTCGCGAAATGCCGCGTGGTGGGGATTATCTTTGTCCCGAACACTTGATCGCCCTCTTGTGAAGACATCGCCGCTATAGCGAACGGCTACGAAAAAGGCCGCGTCGCGGGGACGCGGCCTGATGCCAGGAAACTGGCGCGACGCTTATTGGCCGGTGTCCACGTTGATCGTGCCTTCGTCCATGGCGGTGGAAACGTTTTCGCCCATGTCGGTGACACCGGAAGAGATGGCGGAGTAGGCTGCGCCACCCAGGGCAACAACGGCTGCGGTCAGCACGACCCAGTCAACGGTCACGGCGCCGGATTCGTTCTTGCGGAAGTTCTTGATGAAGTTGATCATGGTCTTGTCCCTCCAAAGGATCACTAGGTTTCATATGCTCCGCTTCGATGTTTGGCGTGGCCCGTTGCTCTCTCTCTTGGGTCACCACCTCTGCGGCACGGGTTAGTTATAGCCCTTGGATTCGGGCAGGAATTGGGCACCTTTGTAGCGAAAAAGCAGTTTGTTTAAGCTCCCACGAGACATGGGGTTATGTCTTTGAAATTAAACATCTTAAAAAGATGCTGCCGTGGTGGTTTTCCTCTTGGAGGCCTGTTTTCCGGGGCCGCGGGAGGGAGAAATGGGACGCAAAATCCGCGGGATGGCGCCCGATTCCCGGCTTTTGCAGGCCGCAGCCGTCCCTCTGATCGGGCGCCCGGACGGGCGCTGCGCGGCCAGTTCCTGGTTTCGGCGCTGACCGTGGTTCTGCTGGGGGCCGCAGGGCAGAGCGCTGCACAGGATCAGGCTGGCGCCCCCCGGACGCCGCCCCCCTTCAGGGATTTCACCCATCGGACGGTGCGCCCGCCGGAGCCCGGCGCGAAGAAGCGGATCACGGTGCAGATCACTCCCACGGCGCCACCTGCGACCGCTGCACGGCCTCAGGCGGCGTCCATGGGGGGCGCGACCGCCGGGGCGGGGCCTACCCCGGGTGCGGGGCGGTTCGGCTGGTTCTGGCAGGCCATGTCGCCGGAGATGGAGGCCAGTGGGCCGGGGCGGCTGGAACCGGCGCTGACCGCATTGGCCACCGCGCCTGCGGCGCAGGCTGTGCCCGCGCCGCGCCTAGGCTCGTTGATGGAGATCGCCCGCGCCCACGCAACGCCGATCCTGCTGCATTCGGCCGGCACCCGTGTGTCGCCCGCGCTGGTGCTGGCGGTGATCGCGGTGGAATCGTCGGGCGATGCGGGGGCGCAAAGCCGCGCCGGCGCCCAGGGGCTGATGCAGCTGATGCCCGACACCGCGCTGCGCTATGGCGTGTCCGATCCCTTCGATGCCGATCAGAACATCGCGGGCGGCATCGCCTTCCTGGATGACCTGATGGACCGCTTCGCAGGGGACCCGATCATGGTGCTGGCGGGCTACAACGCGGGCGAGACGCAGCTGGCCGACCATGGCGGCGTGCCCGATTTCGCCGAGACCCGGGACTACGTTCCCAAGGTGCTGGCGGCCTTCGCCGTCGCCCGGGGGTTGTGCCTGACCCCGCCGGAGCTGATCTCGGACGGCTGCGTCTTCCGCCTGCCGGACTAGGCCCGCCCCGGCGATACTGCGCCCGGCGCAACGAAATAGGCCCGGACGCATCGTCCGGGCCTTGGTGTTCCTGCGGGGCGCTGCCCTCAGACGATGGTTGCCTCGGTCGCGTCGCGCATCTCCTGCTCGGTGACGCCATCGGCGAGTTCAACGATCTTCAGACCGCCCTCGACCACGTCGAGAACCCCGAGGTTGGTGATGATGCGGTTGACCACGCCCGCGCCGGTCAGCGGCAGGGTGCAGGTCTTCAGCACCTTGCTTTCACCATGCTTGTTCTGATGGTCCATCACCACGATGACGCGGCCGACGCCGGCCACCAGGTCCATGGCGCCACCCATGCCCTTCACCAGCTTGCCGGGGATCATCCAGTTGGCCAGGTCGCCCTTCTCGTCCACTTCCATGGCGCCAAGGACAGCCGCGGCGATCTTGCCGCCCCGGATCATCCCGAACGACATGGCGCTGTCGAAATAGGCCGTCTTGGGCAGCTCGGTGATGGTCTGCTTGCCGGCATTGATCAGGTCGGGGTCTTCCTCGCCCTCGTAGGGGAAGGGGCCCATGCCCAGCATCCCGTTTTCGGACTGAAGCGTGATGTCCTTGTCGCCCACGTAGTTCGCCACCAGCGTCGGGATCCCGATGCCGAGGTTCACGTACATGCCGTCTTCAAGTTCCTCGGCCGCGCGGGCGGCCATCTGGTTACGGTCCCAGGGCATCACTGTCCTCCTCTTTGAACCTGTCTATGCGGTCAGGGTCACGCCGGACAGGTCCAGCGTCACCACGGTACCGGTGGCACCTGTCTTTACATCCAGCGTCCCGTTCAGCTGGCGGATCAGCCCCGAAATGACCGAGCTGCCGACGGAGCTGTCCTTGGGCCAGGTCACGCCCTCGGGCATGCCGACCCCATCATCGGCGACGGTCACCCGCAGGCTGCTGCCCGGTAGGGCCTGCAACCGCAGGTCCACTCGGCCGTTCTCCCGCCCGATGAAGGCATGCTGCAGCGCGTTGGTCAGGATCTCGGAGACGATCATGCCCATATGGATCGCGGCCTCGGATTCGGCCTCGGCGTCTTCCACGTCGACGTTCACCGTCAGGCCGGGGCGACCGTCCAGCGCCTGGGTCGCCGCCGCCAGGCGCGAGAAGTAGGCGCCGAGAGACACGGTATCCATGTTGCGCCGCCGTTCAGGGTTCGACAACTCCTGGTACAGCACCTGAAGGCTCTCGATGCGGCGCGACAACTGCTGGAACTGGTCCTGCGCGGCACCGGCGCCGCGCCCGTACATCCGGGTCAGCGAGACGATCATCGACAGGTGGTTCTTCACCCGGTGCTGCACCTCGCGCATGGCATGGCGCACGGCATTGGGCGACAGCACGTCCTCGACCTCGGCCAGGGGTTTCTGGATGCCCAGGAAATACCGCAAGGAGCCGTCCTCGAAGAAGATCGGCGCCAGCATCAGCCGGTTGGTGAAGACCTCGCCATCGGCGCGGTAGTTCACCAGGTCGACGGTACAGTCGGTCTGGGTCGCGATCGCGTCGCGCAGACGTTTCACGTCGTCCGGGTCCGTGCCCTCCCCCTGCAGGAAGCGGCAGTTGCGACCGATGGCCATCTCGGCGTTGTAGCCCGTGACCCGCTCGAACGCGCGGTTCACGTAAACGATGGGGTTGTCAGGCAGGGCAGGGTCGGTCAGCACCATGGAGATCCTCGATCCGGCAAGCGTCTCGAAGGCTTCCATGTGGGTCAGGGGCTGAATCTCAACCCGGTTTTCGGCGTCCATCGTCATGTAGCGTCTGTGTCGTCTCTCTCGTGGGCCGGCGCGACTTCTGCCGCGCCCGTGCCCTATGTGGTGGCCAAGGTTGCCTCTGCAACCCGGGAGCCTGTGCGTGTCCGCTCAGGCAGCGGGTCGCGTCGTGACCTTCTCGATCCGCTTTTCGTGCTCGCCCTGGATCAGGCGGTGTACGTAGATGCCGGGCAGGTGGATGTGATCGGGATCCAGCTCGCCGGGTTCGACGATCTCCTCGACCTCCATCACGCAGACCTTGCCGCACATGGCGGCCGGCGGATTGAAGTTGCGGGCGGTCTTGCGGAAGATGGCATTGCCGGTGGTGTCCGCCTTCCAGGCCTTCACGATGGACAGATCGGCAAAGATGCCTTCCTCCATGATGTAGGTTTCGCCCTTGAAGTCCTTGTGTTCCTTGCCCTCGGCGATCTGGGTGCCGACGCCGGTCTTGGTGTAGAAGCCGGGGATGCCTGCGCCGCCGGCGCGCATGCGCTCGGCCAGGGTGCCTTGGGGGTTGAATTCCAGCTCCAGCTCGCCCGAAAGGTACTGGCGCATGAATTCCGCGTTCTCGCCCACGTAGGAGGAGATCATCTTCTTCACCTGCTTGCTTTGCAGCAGGATGCCGATGCCGAAGTCGTCGACGCCGGCGTTGTTGGAGGCGAAGGTCAGATCCTTGGTACCTGCCTCCTTGATCGCGTCCAGCAGAAGTTCGGGAATACCGCACAGGCCGAAGCCGCCGGCGGCGATCTGCATGCCGTCAAAGAGCAGCCCGTCGAGCGCTTCCGCGGCGGAGCCGTACACTTTCTTCATGGAATTCCTCCTCAGACCTTGTTGCCTCTGTCTTGCCCACGAGGGGAGGCGAAGTCAAATGCTAGGCGCCATATACGGGTTTCCACGGTAAGACCCGCCGCCCTGCGGGGCGACGGGTCAGCCGGGGGATGGAGCCTTGCGCGTGCGAAGTGCGGGATCAGATGATCCGCACCTGTGTGCCGATCGGGGTGGCCGCGAACAGCTCCTCGATGGAGGGGTTGTAGAGGCCGATGCAGCCGTCCGAGCTTTGCCGGCCGATCTTGCGCGTGTCGTGGGTGCCGTGGATCAGGTAGGCGGGCCAGCTGAGGTACATGGCATGGGTGCCCAGCGGGTTGTCGGGGCCGGGGGGCATGTACTGCAGCTCGGGGTTGCGCTCCTTCATGGAGGCCGTGGGGGTCCAGTCGGGGCCCACCTTCTTGCGCACCACCTCGGTGTATCCGCGCTTGGTCAGCTCTTCCGAGGCGGGGACGGAGGTGGGGTAGATGCGATAATCGCTTTCATCGCCAGACCAGTAGTGCAGCGCGCGCGAGGCGGTGTCGCAGACGATGGCGGCGACGCCCAGCGTGTCGAAGTGATCGCGCCAGTCCTGCCGCACGAAGCTGGAGGTGTTGCGCCGCACCGGCGCCTGTTCCGGCGCGGGAATCAGCGGCGGCGGACCATCCGTGGCATCTTGCGCGCGGGCGGTGGCGGGCACCAGCGTGGCAGCTGCGCCGGTCAGCAGGAGCTTGCGTCGGGACAGCCGGCTGGCGGACAGGGGGGTAGGGGGCATGATCTCTCCGGTCTGGCTTGCAGGGTCTGTGGCACAAGATCGGGATCAAGAGGCCGAGTGGCCAATCACAACTCCGGGACGGAGCGTGAGTGCGCCTCCCGGGCCACAGGGGGCCGGGAGGCGGCAGTAATCATTGCGCGTCGGAGGCCTTGGGCTCGGCCTTCTTCGCCGGGGCCTTCTTGGCTGCCGGCTTCTTGGCGGCTGTCGATTTCGCCGCCGGCTTCTTGGCCGCAGACTTCGCCGGCGCCTTCTTGGCGGTGGTTTTCTTCGCGGCGGCCTTCTTCGGTGCGACCTTCTTGCCGGTCTTGGCGGCACGTTCGGCGATCAGCTCCACCGCCTTGTCCAGGGTCACCGTGTCCGGCTCGACCCCTTCGGGCAGGGTGGCATTGATCTTCTCCCACTTCACGTAGGGGCCGTACTTGCCTTCCAGCAGCTGCACCGGCGCGCCCGCCTCGGGGTGATCGCCCAGCTCCTTCAGCACCTTGGCCTGGCCACGGCCCTTGCGGGAGGCAACCTTCTCCGCCAGTAGCTGCACCGCGCGGTTCATGCCCACGGTCCAGACTTCGTCCAGCCCTTCCAGGTTGGCATTGGTGCCGCCCCGGTCAGAGGTGCTCTCGGCGTGCTTGATGTAGGGGCCGTAGCGGCCGATGTTGGCCCAGACGTTCACCCCGTCCTCGGGGTGCGGGCCGATCAGCCGCGGCAGGGCCAGCAGGCGCACGGCCTCTTCCAGGGTCAGATCCTCCGGCGCCCAGTCCTTCGGCACCGACTGGCGCGGGGGCTTCTTGTTGTCTTCCGTCACCTCGCCGCGCTGGCAGTAGGGACCGAAGCGGCCCTTCATGACGTAGATCTTGTCGCCATTGTCCTCGCCCAGGAACTTGCCCTCGGGCGGGATCGCGCTGGCCTCGGCCTCGGGGTTCGGGGGGCCGAAGGGGCGGGTATAGCGGCATTCGGGGTATTGCGAGCAGCCGATGAAGGCGCCGCCCGAGCGCGCGGTGCGCATCGACAGCCGGCCCTTGCCGCAGTTCGGGCACAGGCGCGGGTCGCTGCCATCCTCGGTCGGCGGGAAGAGATGCGGCTCCAGCACCTCGTTGATCTTGTCCAGCACCTCTGTGATGCGCAGCTCGGACGTCTCGGCGATGGCGGCGGAGAAATCGCGCCAGAAGCGGTTCAGCACGTCCTTGTAGTCGCGGTCACCGGCCGACACGTCGTCCAGTTCTTCCTCAAGATCCGCGGTGAAGTCGTATTCCACGTATTTCTTGAAGTAGTTGGACAGGAAGGCGATCACCAGCCGGCCCTTGTCCTCGGGGATCAGGCGGTTCTTGTCCTTGATGACATAGCCGCGATCCTGGATCGTGGTCACGATCGAGGCGTAGGTGGAGGGGCGGCCGATGCCCAGCTCTTCCATCCGCTTCACCAGCGTTGCCTCGGTGTAGCGCGGCGGCGGCTGAGTGAAATGCTGTTCCGGGTTGATCTCGGACTTGGCGGTTTTCTCGCCTTCGTGGATCTGCGGCAGGCGCTTGTCGTCGTCATCGACGACATCGTCGCGGCCTTCTTCGTAGACCCGCAGGAAGCCGTCGAACAGCACGACCTGGCCGGTGGCGCGCAGGCCGACCTGGCGGTCCTGGCTGCCGATCTCGACCGTGGTGCGTTCCATCCGGGCGCCTTCCATCTGGCAGGCCAGGGTGCGTTTCCAGATCAGGTCGTAAAGCTTGCGCTGATCCTCCGACAGACCCAGGGCGGCGGCGTCCTTGGTCATGTCGGTGGGGCGGATGCACTCGTGCGCTTCCTGGGCGTTCTTCGCCTTGTTCTTGTAGACCCGCGGGCTGCCCGGCACGTATTCCTTGCCGAAGCGATCGGCGATGGCGTCGCGGCAGGCGCTGACCGCCTCGGGCGCCATGTCGATGCCGTCGGTCCGCATGTAGGTGATATGCCCGGCCTCATAGAGGCGCTGCGCGGTGTTCATCGTGGCCCGGGCGCCCATGCCGAACTTGCGGCTCGCCTCCTGCTGCAGGGTGGAGGTCATGAAGGGCGGGCTGGGGTTGCGCGAGGCGGGCTTGGCCTCGACCGAGGTCACGGTCAGATCGCGGCTGTTGATCGCCTGCACGGCCATCTCGGCCTGGGTCTCGTTCTCGATGGAGAACTTGTCGAGCTTGTCGCCGGCCAGCGTGGTCAGCCGGGCCTCGAACTCCTGGCCCCGGGGCGTGGTCAGGATGGCCTTCACCGTCCAGTACTCGCGGGGCTTGAAGGCCTCGATCTCCATCTCGCGTTCGACGATCAGGCGCAGGCAGACCGATTGCACCCGGCCGGCGGATTTGGCGCCGGGCAGCTTGCGCCACAGCACGGGCGACAGGTTGAAGCCCACGAGGTAATCCAGCGCGCGGCGGGCGAGGTAGGCATGCACCAGATCCTCGTCCACCTGGCGCGGGTTCTTCATCGCCTCGGTCACCGCCGTCTTGGTGATCGCGTTGAACACCACGCGGCTGACCGGCGTGTCCTTCTTCAGGGCCTTGCGGTTGCGCAGGGCCTCTTCCAGGTGCCACGAAATCGCCTCCCCCTCGCGATCGGGGTCAGTGGCGAGGATCAGGGCGTTGTCGTCCTTCAGGGCGTCGGCGATGGCCTTCACATGCTTCTTGCTGTCGCTGGCCACCTCCCATTTCATGTCGAATTCATGCTCGGGATCGACCGAGCCGTCTTTCGGAGGCAGGTCGCGCACATGGCCGTAGGACGCGAGAACGGTGTAGTCGGATCCCAGATATTTGTTGATTGTCTTGGCCTTGGCCGGGGATTCGACAACGACGACGGGCATGCGGGTTCCTTTCGCTGGACGGCTCGACTCGAAAGACGCGCCTTGGCGGCGGAACATGTGGGCTGGCAGGGCTGATTGTCAATGGAGGCAATCCTGCCCATGGCCCCGGGCCCTGCTGCGCCGCGGCAAAGGGCGATCAACTGCCCGTGTTTTCGCCGCGGGTGATCAAGCCCCCCGGCTGGCGGCGGATCCGGCCCTCCAGTTCCAGGTCGGTCAGGGCGGGGGCCACCTGGCGGGCGGGGGCGTCGAGCGTGGCCAGAAGCACCTCTTCTTCCACCGGGGCGGCGTCGATCCGGTCGAGGATCTGGGCATGCAGCTGCGCGATGTCGCGCAGGCTGTGGGAGGGGGCTGCCGAGGCGTCGGGCCGTGCATCCGGCTGAGGCACCGGGGCCCTGGGCCGCGGGGCGGGGTCGCCCAGGACCTCCAGCACATCGCGGGCGCCGCGCACCAGGCCGGCGCCGTCGCGCAACAGCAGGTTGCAGCCCGAGGCCCGGGCCTCGAAGGGGTGGCCGGGCACTGCCAGGACCTCCCGACCCTGGTCGAGGGCGTGGCGGGCCGTGTTCAGCGTGCCGGATTTCGTTGCCGCCTCCACCACCACCACGGCGCGGGCCAGGCCGGAGACCAGGCGATTGCGCAGGGGGAAATGCCGTTGCGCCGGCGCCAGCCCAGGGGGCTGTTCCGTCAGGCACAGGCCCTCGGCGGCGATGCGGTCCGCCAGGCGGCGGTTTTCCAATGGATAGACCTGGTCCAGCCCGCCGGGAAAGACGGCGATGGTGCCGGTCTCGACCGTGGCCTCATGCGCCGCGGCGTCGATGCCGCGTGCCAGGCCGGAAATCACCACCTGTCCCGCCTGGCCCAGGTCGGCGGCGAGGGCGCGGGCCATGCGCAGCCCCAGGGAGGAGGCCTGCCGCGCGCCGACCACGGCCACGCCGGGGCGCGTCAACAGCTCGGCCCGGCCGCGCAGCCACAGCAGGGGGGGCGCGTCGGGCAGGTCATCCAGGGCGGTGGGGTAGGCGGCCTCGCCCCGGGCAACCAGGTGTGCCCCAAGGGCCTGGCCCCGGGCCAGTTCCTGTTCGGCGATGGAGAGGGGACAGGGGGCGTAGTCGGACAGGCCCGCCGCGCGCGCCACCTCCGGCAGGGCCTCCAGGGCCGCCGCGGCGCTGCCATGCTCGGTGAGCATCCGGTAGAAGGTGACCGGTCCGATCCGGCGAGAGCGCAAGAGACGAAGCCACGACAGACGCTCATCTTCCGTGGTGGGTGGGAGTGGGGGGTGAGTGGAAGGATGATTATCCACGACCATCGTGACTCCGCCTGCTTGCAGAATCATGTGTAGCGTTCGGGTGGTTAATTATGGGTGAAGGGGCGCGCGGCCCGAAGAGGCTGCTGCGGCAGCCCGCCCGCTTGCCCTCGTCGCGCGCGGCCGCCATGGTCCGCCGCATCGAATTGGCCGACGGAGGAGCCTATCATGACCTTTCCCGACTTCATCATGGGCTTTCCCGCCCTCGACGTGCCCTTTCCGGAGGATGTCGTGCAGACCCGCGCGGTGCAGTCGGAGGCCGGGCTGGTGATCTTCTTCACCTTCTTGCAGGACATGGTCCTGCCGCCCCATGCCCACGGGCCGCAATGGGGCACGGTGGTGGAGGGAGAGATCACCCTGACCATCGACGGCGAGACCCGGACCTATGCCCCGGGCGAAAGCTACGACATTCCCGATGGCGCCCTGCATGGCGCGAGGATCAAGGCCGGCACCAAGGTCATTGACGTCTTCGCAGAGGCGGATCGTTACGCGTTGAAGGGGTGAAACCCTCCGGCTGTTGCGCTTCCGTCAGCGGGGTGACAGGAGGGATCGCATTGATCAAGGAGGAGAACCCCATGTCCGACCGCGGCTTCATCCGTCACGTCGTCTTTTTCAGCGCCAAGGACCCGGTCGACCGTGCGCGGGTTTACGAAGGCCTGTCGATCCTGAAGCAGAACCCCCATGCCCGCGTGCTTGAAGTGGTCGAGAACAGCCACGTCGACAGCTTGTCGGGCGAGGTGGACGTGGTCGTCTACGGCGAGTTTGACGACGAGGCGGCGCTGGCCGCCTACAAGGCGCATCCGCTTTACCAGCAGTCCATCGACCTGGTGAAACCCCTGCGCGAGCTGCGCATCGCCGCCGATTTCTGAGGGCGCCGCGCGCCGAGGCTGAAACGACAGAAGGCGCGTGCAACCAGCACGCGCCTTTTTCCTGTCGGATCCAATGGATCGCCGCGAAGATCAGGGGGCGGGGATCAGGTGGCCGAGCCACCCACGGTCAGCCCGCCGATCAGCACCGTTGGCTGACCCACGCCCACGGGCACCCACTGGCCCGACTTTCCGCAGTTGCCCATGCCTGGATCAAGCGCCAGGTCGTTGCCGAGCGCCTTGATCTGCTTCATCGCTGCAGGCCCCGACCCGATCAGCGTCGCTCCCTTCACCGGGGCGACGCGGCGGCCGTTCTTCACCAGGTAGGCCTCGGTGCAGTTGAACACGAACTGGCCATTGGTGATGTCCACCTGACCGCCGGAGAAACCGACGGCGTGGATGCCGTCCTTCATCTCGCCCACCACCTCTTCGGGGGTGGCCTCGCCGCCCAGCATGTAGGTGTTGGTCATCCGCGGCATCGGCGCATGGGCATAGCTTTCGCGGCGGCCGTTGCCGGTGGGGTCCACGCCCATCAGGCGGGCGTTCTGACGGTCCTGCATGTAGCCCACCAGGATGCCGTCCTCGATCAGCACGTTCTTGCCCGAGGGCGTGCCCTCGTCATCCACGGTGATGGAACCGCGGCGGTCGGGGATGGTGCCGTCGTCCAGCACCGTCACGCCCTTCGCCGCCACCTGTTCGCCGATGCGGCCGGAAAAGGCGGAGGCGTTCTTGCGGTTGAAATCGCCCTCCAGCCCGTGGCCCACGGCCTCGTGCAGCATGACCCCGCACCAGCCGGAGCCCAGGACCACGTCCATCTGGCCGGCAGGGGCGGGGATCGCTTCGAGGTTCACCAGCGCGATGCGCAGCGCCTCACGCGCCTTGGCCTGCCAGTCGGCGGGGTCGATCAGCCCGTCCAGCGCGATGCGCCCGCCGCCGCCGGCGGTGCCGGTCTGGCGCTGGCCCTTGTCCTCGACGATCACGCTGACGTTGACGCGGGTCATCGGGCGGATGTCGCTGACCACGTGGCCTTCGGGGCGCAGGATCACCACCTCCTGGCACGACGCCGCGATGGTGGCCGAAACCTGCACCACGCGTGGGTCGAGGTCACGGCAGAAGGCGTCGATCTCCCGCAGGGTGTCGACCTTCACCGGAAAGCTGTGGCCGGCAATCGGATCGAGGTCCGCATAAAGATGTCGGTTGGTGCCGGCGGGCGGGGGCGCCATGGTGCCACCGCCGTCGCCCACGGCTAGGCGCGCAGTGGACACGGCACGCTTCAGCGCGCTTTCGGAAATGTCGGTGGCATGGGCATAGCCCGCCACCTCGCCGCGCACGGCGCGCAGGCCGAAGCCCTCAGCGGCATCGTAACTGGCGTTGCGGATGCGCCCGTCGTCGAAATGCAGCATTTCCGACCGGCGGCGTTCCAGGAACAGCTCGCCGTCATCGGCGCCGGCCACCGCTTCACGCAGGAGGCGCAGCGCGGTGGCCTCGTCCAGCATCGTCTCGAAGGGGCGGAACGGGGTTTCCGGGGCGGTTGCGGTCATCGCTGGGGGCCTTTCAGGAGCGTGCGTGGCGCGAACGGGCGCGCGGCCGGACGGGGAAGGGGACAGAATCGGTATATTCCGCACCTATGTTCCGGGATGTGCAAGGGAAGGGCGCGGGGGCCTACCTGCGACATATTTTCTTGATCTGGATCAAAAAACTGACTTCTGACGCGCGCGTGATTATTGTCGTGAGCGCAAGAATATGATTTTAAGCTGCAACAAACAATGGGAGCGCCATGGCCATCGGGCGCTCTCCCCCGGTAGGAGGCCGGGCGGGGAGGAGGCCGAGACTGTGCAGGCGATCTGCCGCAACCGATCAGGGTGACCGATGCGACTGAAGACACATTTTCTTGGCCTGATGGCCGCCCTTGCCGCCACGCCCGCGATGGCGCAGGAGCTGGAGACGATCGGCAAGCCGACCCTCGGCGGGACCGGCTTCCAGACCGCCGCGACCGAACTGGCGCGCGATCTGCAATGGCTTGAACACATGCTGATGTGGATCATCGTGCCGATCGTGATCCTCGTCGTTGCGCTGCTGCTGGTGGTGATCCTGCGGTTCAACCGCAAATCCAATCCCAAGCCCGCGACCTTCACCCACAATTCGCCGCTGGAAGTCGCCTGGACGATCGTGCCGATCCTGATCTTGCTGTTCATCGGTGCCTTCTCGCTGCCGACCCTGTTCAAGCAGCAGGTGATCCCCGAGGGCGACATCCACATCCAGGTGACCGGCTACCAGTGGTACTGGGGCTATGAGTACACCGACAGCGAAGACCTGGCGTACGAAGGCTTCTTGTTGCCCCGCGAAGACCTGGCGTCCTACGGCTACAACGACGATGAATACCTGCTGGCCACCGACAGCGCGATCATCCTGCCCGTGGGCAAGACCGTCGTGATGACCGTGACCGGCGCCGACGTGATCCACTCCTGGACCGTGCCCGCCTTCGGCGTGAAGCAGGACGCCGTGCCCGGCCGCTTCGCCCAGCTGTGGTTCACGCCGGAGCAGGAAGGCATCTACTTCGGCCAGTGTTCGGAACTGTGCGGCAAGGACCACGCCTATATGCCGATCACCGTCAAGGTGGTCAGCCAGGAGGTCTATGACGCCTGGCTTGCCGCCTCGGAAGAGGCCGGTGGCTTCGTGCCGCTGAGCGAGCTTCCGGCGGTCTGATTGACCCCGGCCGGGCGCCGCCACGGTGGCGCCCCCGACACCACGCCAGGACGGCGGGCCGCAGGTCCGCCTCTCGTGGGAGGAGAGGGAGGAGGCGCCCGGAGCTGATCCGGGCCCCAGATGAAACCCGACCCGCCCCGGCCCGCGCGCCGGCCCACGGATCCCCCGCAAGATCGAGACCCAAGACATGACCGACGCAAGCATCCAGACGCAGGCCAACCAGGGCGACGCCGAGTTCGGCGACTACATCGCCCTGCTCAAGCCGCGGGTCATGTCGCTGGTGGTCTTCACCGCGCTGGTCGGCCTGGTGGCCGCCCCGGTGCCGGTGCATCCCTTCATTGCCTTCTGCGCGATCCTGTTCATCGCCGTGGGCGGCGGCGCCTCGGGCGCGCTGAACATGTGGTACGACAGTGACATCGACGCGGTGATGAAACGCACCAAGGGCCGCCCCATCCCTGCGGGCCGCGTCGGCCGGGACGAGGCGCTGGCCCTGGGCCTGGCGCTGTCGGGCTTCAGCTGCGTGATGCTGGCGCTGGCTGCCAATGTCTTCTCGGGCCTCTTCCTGGCCTTCACGATCTTCTTCTACGCCGTGGTCTACACCATGTGGCTGAAGCGTTCGACGCCGCAGAACATCGTCATCGGTGGTGCCGCGGGCGCCTTCCCCCCGATGATCGGTTGGGCCGTCGCCACCGGCGGCGTCAGCGTCGAGTCGGTGCTGATGTTCCTACTGGTCTTCATGTGGACCCCGCCGCATTTCTGGGCCCTGGCGCTGTTCATGCGGTCCGATTACGATGACGCGGGTGTGCCCATGCTGACCGTGACCCACGGCCGGCCGGCCACCCGTCGCCATATCCTGATCTACACCGCGGCCCTGGCGCTGGTGGCAATCGGCACCGCCTTCACCTCGATCGGCGGGCCGCTGTACCTGGCTGTCGCCCTGGTGCTGAACGCTATGTTCCTGGCCGGGGCCGTCCGCATCTGGCGCCGGGACGAGGCGATGGCCGAGGCCGACGACTACCGGGTCGAGAAACGCTTCTTCAAGCTGTCGTTGATCTATACCTTCCTGCATTTCGCCGCGATCCTGGTCGAGGCGGTGCTGAAACCCTATGGCCTTGGAGGCTGGTAAGCGATGCCGCTGACCCATGAACACGAGTTGCACCAACGCCGCCGGGGCCTGAACATGGGCCTGGGGCTGGTGCTGGCCGGCTTCGTGGTGCTGGTCTTCGTGCTGACCTTCGTGAAGGTCACCGGCCAGAACCTGCAGATGCCCGACAATGTGCCGGGCGCAAGCGCCGCGGGCCAGTCCGCGGCGACGGAGGGGTAGCGATGGATCCGAAGAAGAAGACCGTCTTTCAGGCCCTGGGCGTTATCGGCACCATGGGGGCGCTCGCCTGGGCGGCGGTGCCCGCCTACAACTACTTCTGCGCCGTCACCGGCTTCGGGGGTGTCACGCAGCAGGCCGATGCGGGCTCCGACCATATCCTCGACCGGACCATCAAGGTCCGTTTCGATGCCTCGACCGAGCGTGACATGGCCTGGGATTTCAAGCCCGTTCAGCGCCAGGTGGAGCTGAAGATCGGCGAGACCGGCCTGGCCTTCTACGAGGCGCACAATCCGACGGACCGGCCGATCGCCGGCCAGGCCAGCTACAACGTCACGCCCTACGAGGCGGGCGGCTTTTTCACCAAGATCGACTGTTTCTGTTTCACCGAGCAGGTTCTGATGCCCGGTGAAACGGTGGAGATGCCGGTGACCTTCTACGTCGATCCCGAAATGGTCGAGGATCGCGACGCAAAGTATATCCACACGATCACGCTGGGGTATACGTTCTACGAGATCGACATGCCCGAAGGCTACGCGGCGGATCACGCCGCGCTGCTGGACGGGCAAGCACCGCAAACCGATGTGAACTGAGGGGCCGAGCCCGGGGAAGAGAACAATGGCGCACGCAAAGAACCACGATTACCACATTCTGCCACCGTCGGTGTATCCGTTCATCGGGGCGGTCGGCACCTTCGTCATGCTGTTCGGCGCCGTCATGTGGCTGAACGACAGCGGCCCCTGGCTGTTCCTCGCCGGCCTGCTGGCCATTTTCTACACCATGTTCGGCTGGTGGCGTGACACGGTGATGGAAAACATCGCTGGGGACCACACCGCCGTTGTCCGCATCGGCCTGCGCTATGGCGTGATCCTGTTCATCATGTCCGAAGTGATGTTCTTCGCCGCCTGGTTCTGGTCCTTCTTCAAGCACGCCCTCTACCCGATGGGCCCGGAAAGCCCGGCCGTGGATGGCGTCTGGCCGCCCGCGGGGATCGAAACCTTCGACCCCTGGCACCTGCCGCTGATCAACACGCTGATCCTGCTGTGTTCCGGCGCCGCCGCCACCTGGGCGCACCACGCCCTGGTGCATGAAAACAACCGCCGTGACCTGAAAACCGGGCTGCTGCTGGCCGTCCTGCTGGGCCTGCTGTTCACCGCCTTCCAGGCCTATGAATACAGCCACGCCGCTTTCGGCTTCGGCGGCAACATCTACGGCGCCAACTTCTTCATGGCGACGGGCTTCCACGGGGCGCATGTGATCATCGGCACGATCTTCCTGCTGGTCTGCCTGTTCCGCGCCAACGCCGGGCACTTCACGCCAACCAATCACGTCGGTTTCGAGGCTGCCGCCTGGTACTGGCACTTTGTCGACGTGGTCTGGCTGTTCCTCTTCGCCTCGATCTACATCTGGGGCCAGTAAGGCCTGCGGCGGGCGGGGTTTACCCCGCTGTCCGAAGAGCAGAGGATCCGAGGGCGCGGGCTTTCCGCGCCCTTCTTCATGAACGGGGATGACATGCGGGGAAAACTGATCGGCGCGCTGGTGCTGGGGATCGGCGGTGTGGCTATCCTGCTGGCGCTGGCCAACTGGCAGATTCAACGGCTGGAGTGGAAAACCGGCGTCCTGGCCCGGATCGAGGCGCGCATCGCCGCCGATCCAGTGGCCCTGCCGGAGGCGCCGGACCCCGAGCAGGACCGCTATCTGGCCGTGGCGCTGACCGGACAGTTCACCGGCGCACCGCTGCGTGTGCAATCGGCGCGCGAGGGGCTGGGCGCGGGCTATCTGATCGAACAGGCGTTCGAGACGTCGGACGGACGCCGGGTCATCGTCGAACGGGGCTTCGTTCCCCAGGCTGACCCCATCCCGCAGGCGCCCGAGGGCGTCGTGACGGTCACTGGCAACCTCGTCTGGCCGGATGAAGTCGACGGCTTCACCCCGGCGCCGGACCTGGACAGCGGCTTGTTCTACGGGCGCGACCTGGCTGAACTTGCCCGTGCGCTGGACAGCGAACCGCTGCTGCTGGTACGCCGCGAGGGCCCGGCAGGGGGCGGGGCCCTGGTCGCGGCGCCGGTCGGCACCGCGGGAATTCCAAACGATCACCTGGAATATGCGATCACCTGGCTGTCTCTGGCCGCCGTATGGCTGGTCATGTCGCTTTATCTGATTTATCGCATGCGCAAACAGTCGAGAGGCGAGACGACGTGATTTACGTATCGACCCGGGGGCAGGCCCCGGAACTGAGTTTCGAAGAGGCGATGCTGACCGGGTTGGCACGCGACGGCGGCCTCTACGTGCCTGCCGAGATCCCGACCCTCTCGGAGGACGAGATCCGCGCCCTGCACGGCCTCAGCTACGAGGAAACCGCCTTCCGCATCATGTGGCCCTTCCTGGGTGGCACCTTCACCGAGGACGAATTCCGCGGCTGCATTTCGCGCGCCTACGAGGGGTTCGGCCACGCCGCCCGCGCGCCGCTGGTGCAGCTGGAGCCGGGCCATTTCCTGCTGGAACTGTTCCACGGTCCCACCCTGGCCTTCAAGGATTTCGCGATGCAGCTGATCGGTCAGCTGTTCCAGACCGCGCTGGCCAAGAACGGCCGCCGCATCACCATTGTCGGCGCCACTTCCGGCGACACCGGATCGGCCGCGATCGAGGCCTTCCGCGGGCTCGATAACGTCGATGTCTTCATCCTCTACCCGCACGGCCGGGTGTCCGAGGTGCAGCGCCGGCAGATGACCACGCCCGCCGACAGCAACGTGCACGCCCTGGCCGTCGATGGCGATTTCGACACCTGCCAGGCGCGGGTGAAGGACATGTTCAACGATTTCGAGTTCCGCGACGAGGTCGGCCTTGCTGGCGTCAACTCGATCAACTGGGCGCGGGTGCTGGCGCAGGTCGTCTACTACTTCACCTCCGCTGTCAGCCTGGGCGCGCCCGAGCGCTGCGTCAGCTTCACCGTGCCAACGGGCAATTTCGGCGACATCTTCGCGGGCTACATCGCGCGCAAGATGGGGCTGCCCATCGACACGCTGGTGGTGGCGACGAACCAGAACGACATCCTGCACCGCTGCCTCAGCACGGGTGAGTACAAGCCCGACGGCGTGACCCCCTCGATCAGCCCGTCGATGGACATCCAGGTCAGCTCGAACTTCGAGCGGGTGCTGTTCGACGCGCTCGGCCGCGACGGCGGCGCCGTCGGTCAGCTGATGGACGAGTTGAAGGCGGGCGGCTTCACCGTGCCCCAGGGCGCGCTGCAGGCCCTGCAGGAAGCCTTCACCTCGGGCCGCTGCTCGGAGGAGGAGACGCTGGCAACCATCACCGAGATGCGCGATCTGACCGGCGAGCTTCTGTGCCCGCACAGCGCCGTGGCGGTGAAGGTCGCGCGCGAGATGCGCGACCCGGCGATCCCCATGGTGTCGCTCGCCACCGCGCATCCGGCCAAGTTCCCCGACGCGGTGGAACAGGCCAGCCATATCCGCCCCGGCCTGCCAGAGCGTATGGCCGACCTCTTCGACCGGGAGGAGCGGTTCACACGAATTGCCGACGATCTGGGCGCCATCGAGGCCCTGATCCGTGAAAGGAGGGCGCATTGAGCGTCGAACTGACGACCCTGAAAAACGGGTTTCGCGTTGTCACTGAAACCATGCCGGGCCTGCAATCGGCCTCGATCGGGATCTGGGTCAGCGCCGGCGGGCGGCATGAGCGGCCCGAACAGAACGGCATCGCCCATTTCCTGGAACACATGGCCTTCAAGGGCACGAAGACGCGCAGCGCGCTCGACATCGCCGAGGTGATCGAGGACGTGGGCGGCTTCATCAACGCCTATACCTCGCGCGAGGTGACGGCCTATTACGCCCGCGTGCTGGAGGCCGATGTGCCGCTGGCGCTGGACGTGATCGCCGACATCCTGCGCGCCTCGGTCTACGATCCGCATGAGATCGAGATGGAGCGTGGCGTGATCCTCAGCGAGATCGGTCAGGCGCTGGATACGCCCGATGACGTGATCTTCGACTGGCTGCAGGAACAGGCCTACCCGGAACAGCCCTTGGGCCGCACGATCCTGGGCCCCGAAGAGCGCGTGCGCGCCTTCAGCCGCGACGATCTACAGGCCTTCGTGGCCGAACACTACGGGCCGGGCCAGATGATCCTGGCTGCCGCCGGTTCGGTGGATCACGCGGCGCTGGTGAAACAGGCCGAGGCGCTCTTCGGGGACATGCCCGCCCATGGCCAGCCCGACATCGTGCCCGCCCGTTTCGTCGGCGGCGACCTGCGCCGGGTGAAGACGCTGGAACAGGCCCATGTGACCTTCGGCTTCGAGGGGCCGGATTACCGATCCGAGCAGGCCTATGCGGCGCAGATCTACGCCGCGGCGCTTGGCGGCGGCATGTCCTCGCGGCTGTTCCAGGAACTGCGCGAGAAGCGGGGCCTGTGCTACACCGTCTTCAGCCAGGCCGGTGCCTATGCCGACAGCGGGATGATGACCGTCTATGCCGGCACCTCCGCCGACAAGGTGGCGGAACTTTCGGAGCTGATCCTGGACGAGATGAAGCGCGCCGCCGACGGGCTGAGCGTGGCCGAGACCGATCGGGCCCGCGCCCAGATGAAGGCCGGGCTGCTGATGGGTCTGGAAGGCGCCAGCAACCGCGCCGAACGCCTGGCGCGGATGGTCGAGATCTGGGGCCGTGTGCCCGCGCTGGAGGAAGTCGTGGCGCGCATCGACGCGGTGACGGCCGAGGGCCTGCGGGCCCATGCAGAGGTCATGGCCGCGCGCGCGCCCATGGCGCTGGCGCTGTACGGTCCCGTGGAGGGGGTGCCCGCCTTCGAGCGGCTGCAGGCCCGCCGCGCTGCCTGATGTTGCGGTCCCGGCGGAAAGTACGGATCGAGACGGGGCGCATGGTGCTGCGCCTTCCGGTTCATGCCGATTTCCATGCCTGGACCGATCTGCGCGCCGAAAGCCGCGACTTCCTGACCCCCTGGGAGCCCGGCTGGTCCCGCGATCACCTGACCCGGCGCAGTTTCACCAACCGTGTCTACTGGGCGCAACGCTCGGTCACCGGGGGCACGGCCCTTCCGCTGTTCCTGGAACGGAGCGGCGACGGGGCCCTTTTGGGGGCGATCACGCTCGACAACATCCGCCGCGGCCCCAGCATGTCGGGCGTCCTGGGCTACTGGATCGGCGAGCGCTACAAGCGCCAGGGTTACATGCGCGAGGCGATCGAGGGGGTGGTACAGCACGCCTTCCACCGCATGGACCTCAGCCGCATCGAGGCTGCCTGCCTGCCCGAGAACACCCCCTCGCGCCGCCTGCTGGAAAGCTGCGGCTTCAAGTACGAAGGCGTGGCCCAGAGCTATCTGCAGATCAACGGGCGCTGGCGCACCCATGTCCTCTATGCCTCGCTGCGGCTGGACCGGCGCGGGCGAACGGAGGCGGGGTAGTCGCGGCTTCGGTCGGGTAGGGGGCCTTTCTCCGTTGTCGGAGAGCGTCAGAGAGGGAGGAAGGGGCAGAGCCCCCGTGCCCCGCGGAATGGCCCCTCAGTTCTGACCGGGGCGGCTCAGGGGGAAAAGTTCCGTGATGGCGGAATAGTCGCGGTAGCCCAGCCGTGACAGGGTTTGCACCTTGGCCACGTCGAACATCCCCTCGGTCAGGGCGGTCTCGTCGATATGCACGCCCACGACCTCGCCGATGACCATGACGTTGGGGGCCCCGGCCAGGTCGACGATCTGCGTCATCCGGCATTCCAGCGCCGCAGGCGCCGCGGCGACCCGCGGGCAGTCGATCATCTGGCACTGTGCCTTCTCCAGACCCGCCACCGCGAACTCGTCCTCGCCGGCGGCCAGTGCTGCGGAACTGGCGTTCATCGCGTCGCGCAGGGCGTAGGACACGATGTTGCAGCAGAAGACCCCGGTTTCCCGGATCTGCGCCACGCTGTCCTTGGTGCCGTCACGGTCGGGCTTGGCGCTGCTGGAGGCGAACATCACCTGCGGCGGGCTGTCCGCCACCGCGTTGAAGAAGGAATAGGGTGCCAGGTTGTCCCCCAGGTGCCCCCGGGTCGAGATCCACCCGATGGGGCGCGGCGCGACCAGCGCCTTGAACGGGTTGTGCGGCAGACCGTGGCCGTCTTTCGGTTCGTAGAACATGCGTCTCTCCGATGGGTTTGCCGAGCAGGTAAACCCGTGCTAGGGGCGTTTCCAACCTAAAAGACTGATCATGAGCGCAGAGACGATGTTCACTCTCACCCCCGAAACCGCGGATGACTGGTGGGAGGTCGAAGCGTTGTATGATCTCTGCTTCGCCCCCGGTCGGACCGCGCTCAGCTCCTACCGGCTGCGCGAGGACGTGGCGCCCGTTGCGGGCCTGTGCCAGGTGGCGCGGGACCGGGACGGCAGCGTCGGCGGGGCGATCCGCTACTGGCCGGTGCAGGCGGCGGGCGTGCCCGCGCTTCTGCTGGGACCCGTGGCCGTGCACCCGACCCACCAGGGCGAGGGGCTGGGCGGCCTGCTGATCAACGCCTCGCTGCATGCCGCGCGCGACAGCGGCTGGGACCGGGTTCTGCTGGTCGGCGACGCCCCCTATTACAGCCGGTTCGGATTCTCGAAACTGCCGGACATCTGCATGCCGCCGCCCACCAACCCCGACCGGGTGCTGGGGCTGGCGCTGACGCCCGGCGCCTGGGACGGGCTGACGGGCAAGGTGACACGCGCGGCCTGAGCGCCCCGGGGGGCGGGGGGCTCTGTTCATCACGGCATCGCCGCTTCCCCCCGGGGATATTTCCGGCAAGGAGAAGATGGGGCGGGGTCATGCCGGGACGACCCTCCGCCCTTTCCTTTCAGCTCCGTCGCCCCCATCTTCTGAGGGCAGACGGAGGATCCCATGACCGCAGCCGCCCCCACCCCCCTTGTCCTGCCCCGTGACGTGGCAGAGGACATCACGGAACTGGCCCGCATCCACCGCCGCGCGGGCGGGCCGGGCCTGCAGGTGCTGACCCTACTGGGCACCCGCGCCGAAGGGCTGTTGGAACGGTTGCCCCTGGGCGTGCGGACCCGCCTCGACAGCGCCACGGAAAGCGCGCTGGAGGTGGCGATGAGCGCGGCGCAGCGTTCGCGCGGGCTGGTGAAGGATCAGCCGGGCTGGCTCGACCGGGTGGTGACCATGGGCCTTGGTGCCGCCGGGGGCTTGGGCGGGCTGCCGTCGGCCCTGGCGGAACTGCCGGTGACCACGACGGTGCTGCTGCGCTCGATCCAGGGGGTCGCGGCCGAAGAGGGGTTCGATCCCTCCGAGCCCAATGTGCAGTTCGATTCCATGCGCGTCTTTGCCTCCGCCGGGCCGCTGGCCGAGGATGACGGGGCCGAGACGGCCTTTCTCGCCACTCGCCTGACCCTGACGGGGGCGACGATGCACGGGATGATCTCCGCGGTGGCGCCACGCCTGGCCGCCGCCCTGGGACAGAAGCTGGCCGCGCAGACCGTGCCGGTGCTGGGCGCCGCTGCGGGGGCCGCCGTCAACTATGCCTATACCAGCTACTACCAGGACATGGCGCGCGTGCATTTCCGCCTGCGCCGCCTGGCCATCGAGTCCGACCAGACCCCCGAGACGCTGACCGAAGCTCTGCGCGCCGAGCTGACGAAACGCCCCGTGCGCCAGTCGGATAGCCGCTCGGGCAGCTAATCGGGATCGCGCAACGCCTCCGGGCGCAGCACCATGATCGTGGGCCGGTCCGGCAGGTCGCGCAACGAGACCTCCAGCGTGTTCTCCTCGCGCAGCTCTATGGCGAACGCGCCCGACAGCCGGTCGAGGAAATAGCCCAGACTCGCCCCCGAGAACCAGTGCATCGGCAGCACGATCGACGCCTTCAACCGTTCCACCACCCGCGCCATGGCGGGCGTGTCCAGCGTCAGCCCGCCGTCCACGGGCACCATCACCACGTCCAGCCGCCCGATGGCCGCATATTGCTGATCGTTGGGTTCATGGTGCAGGTGGCCCAGATGGCCAATGCACAGGCCCCCCACCTCGAAGATGAAGATCGAGTTGCCGTTCTCCTCCACCCCGCCCATGCGGGAGCGGATATCGGTGGACACGTTGCGGATCAGCATGTCGCCCACCTCCACCATGTGGTTGACGGGCTGGCCGAAATCCTCGGACCAGCCGGGCAGGACATGGGGGATGGCCGGATCCGGGAAGGCGGTGAAATGGCTGGAATGGGCGTGGTTCATGGTCACCACGTCGGGCAGGTAATCGGCGGTGCCGATATAGCCCGGGAAGTCGGTGACGGCCCCCACGCCGCCGGGCGACTGGATCAGGAAGGCGGAATGGGTCAGGTAGCTGATCCGCACGGTATACTCGGGCACCGGATCGCGGAACGAGGCCAGCTGGACGAATGCGGCCCCCGGTGTCGATTGGGCGATGGCGATGCAATGGCTGACCGGCACCTGCGCGCCAGCAGGCAGCGGCGCCAGGATCGGCAGGAGTGGGACGGCCCCCAGGGCCAGCAGGCGTCGAAACATCGGCGGATCCTCCTCCGCAACAGCCTAGCACGCCCCGCGCCTCTGACCGCCCTCACGCCCACGTGAGGCCCCGATCACGACCCCGTGCTGCCCGCCTTTTCACCAGGGACGCCAGTCGCGCAGCGGACCGGCCCCTTCCGGTGGCCCACATTGCCACGGGGGAGGCGCCACAGGAGACGTGGGCCGTGCCCGTCCCCCTGCCAAACGAAAACGGCCGGCGCGAGGGGACGCGCCGGCCGTTCAGATGTCATGCCCCGTGGCTCAGTGCCCGCCGAGGATGCCCGTGCGGACGTGATAATCCACCGCCAGCTCGTAATCGGGGTCATCGTCGCTGTCGACCATCAGGTGACCGGCCTTCTTCAGCAGCTTGTGGCAATCGCGGCTGAGGTGACGCAGCTGGATCGTCTTGCCCTCGGCCTCGTATTTCGCCGCCACGGCCTCGATCGCCTGCAGCGCCGACTGATCGACCACGCGGCTGTCGTCGAAGTCGATGATCACCTGCGCCGGGTCTGCCTCGGGCTTGAACAGCTCGATGAAGCCGTCGGTGGAGCCGAAGAACAGTGGGCCGGTGATGCGATAGACCTTGGCGCCGGCCTCGTTGATGTCGGTCGAGGCCGAGATCCGGCGCGCGGCGTTCCACGAGTAGGTCAGTGCCGAGACGATGACACCGGCGACCACGGCGGTCGCGAGGTCGGTCATCACGGTGACCACCGTCACCAGGATGATGACCACGGCGTCCGTCAGCGGCACGCGCGTCAGGATCTTGAAGCTGTTCCAGGCGAAGGTGCCGATGACGACCATGAACATCACGCCCACGAGCGCGGCCAGCGGGATCTGTTCGATCAGCGGCGCGGCGAAGAGGATGAAGCCCAGCAGGCAGAGCGCGGCGAAGATGCCGGCGATCCGCGTGCGGCCGCCCGATTTCACGTTGATCATCGACTGGCCGATCATGGCGCAGCCGCCCATGCCGCCGAAGAAACCGGTGATAACGTTTGCCGTGCCCTGGGCCACGCATTCCTGGGACGCGCCGCCCTTCTGGCCGGTCATTTCACCGACCAGGTTGAGGGTCAGCAGGCTTTCGATCAGGCCGACGGCGGCCATGATGATGGCGTAGGGCAGGATGATCTGGAAGGTTTCCCAGGTCAGCGGCACCATGGGGATGTGGAAGGGGGGCAGCGTGCCTTCGATGCCAGCCATGTCGCCGACGCGCGGCACGTCGAGGCCGAAGACGATCACGATCACGGCGGTGATCAGGATGCCCGCCAGCGGCGCGGGGATCAGCTTCGTCAGCCGCGGGATGAAGTGGATGACCGCCATGGTCAGCGCCACCAGCCCCAGCATCAGGATCATCTGCGGCCCGGCCAGCCATTCGCCGCCCGAGGCGCCATGGCCCCCGGCTTCGGTCGTGCCCGGCACCTTGAACTGCGACAGCTGCGCGAGGAAGATCACGATGGCCAGACCGTTGACGAAGCCCAGCATCACCGGGTGCGGCACCAGGCGGATGAATTTCCCCCACCTCATGAAGCCGACGAAGATCTGGATCAGCCCCATCAAGACCACGGCGGCGAAGAGGTATTCGATGCCATGGGTCGCCACCAGCGACACGATGACCACGGCGATGGCGCCGGTGGCGCCCGAAATCATGCCGGGACGCCCGCCCAGCACGGCGGTCACCAGCCCGATGATGAAGGCGGCGTAAAGGCCGACCAGCGGGTGCACATTGGCCACGAAGGCAAAGGCCACGGCCTCGGGCACCAGGGCCAGGGCCACGGTGAGGCCCGACAGCAGTTCGATCCGCAGCCGGTCCGGGGAGAAGCTGTCGTTCGTGGTCGGCGCGAGGCGCAGGTCGGGCAGGGTGATGCGATCGGCGAATCTCGCCAGAATGGCTTTGCGCATGTCTCGTCCTGTCTGGGATGTCTGTTCACGGTTCCGATAGCGGTTTTGCCCTCATGCAGCAACCTTGCAGCCCGTGAAACAGGAGGTTTCGAGGCGTTTCGGCCCCATGCCTTGCAGCTCGCGCAGCCGGACGGCAAGCTGACGGCGACTGACGAGGAAAGGGCAGAGCATGACGGGCGTCAAACTGGCGGTGATCGGCGGATCGGGCATCTATGACATCGAGGGGCTGGAAGGGGCCAGCTGGCAGACGGTGGAGACCCCCTGGGGGGCGCCCTCGGATGCGATCCTGACGGGGCGGCTGGCTGGTCTCGACGTTTGCTTCCTGCCGCGCCATGGGCGGGGCCACCCGCTGCCGCCGACCGAGGTACCCTATCGTGCCAATATCGCCGCGCTGAAACAGCTGGGGGTGACCCATGTGCTGTCGGTCTCCGCTGTGGGGTCCTTCCGAGAGGAGATGGCGCCGGGGGATTTCGTCGTCGTCGACCAATTCATCGACCGCACCGTGAACCGCGCCAAGACCTTCTTCGAGGCGGGGCTGGTGGCCCATGTCTCGGTCGCCCACCCGGTCTGCGCCGACCTAGCGGCACGGGCGGGCGCGGCGGCCCGCAGCGCCGGGGTGACCGTGCATGACGGCGGCACCTACCTGGCGATGGAGGGACCGCAGTTTTCGACCCTGGCCGAAAGCCGCATGTACCGTGAAAGCTGGGGCGCCGACGTGATCGGCATGACCAACATGCCCGAGGCGAAACTGGCCCGCGAGGCGGAGCTGCATTACGCCTCTGTCGCCATGGTCACCGATTACGACAGCTGGCACCCCGACCATGGCGAGGTTGACGTGAACGACATCCGCCGGGTGCTGGCCGCCAATGGCGCCCACGCGCGGGCCACGGTGGCGGCGCTGGCGGCCGATCTGGCGGGCGCGGCGCCGGGCGCCTGTGCCACTGGCTGCGCCACTGCGCTGGATCACGCGCTGCTGACCCGGCCCGAGGCGCGCGACCCGGCGCTGGTGGCCAAACTGTCGGGCATCGCCGGGCGCGTGCTGGGCAACGGCTAGGCGATGAGAGGTGGCCGGTTCCCACGCGGGCCCGTGCCCTTGCGCTCCGCCCGGGGCTGGGGCATGTCCCGGGCGTTTGAGCCGCAGACCCAGGAGCCGCCCCATGAAGACCCTCGAGGATTACATCCGCGTTACCCCGGATTTCCCCAAGCCGGGCATCGTCTTCCGTGACATCTCGACCCTGGTGGCGGATCCCGACGGCATGCGTCTTTGCGTCTCGCAATTGGCCGAACCCTATCGCGCCGCCGGCATCGACCGGGTCGCGGGGCTGGAGGCGCGCGGCTTCATCCTGGGCGCGGCCCTGGCGCTGGAACTGGGCAAGGGGTTTCTGCCGATCCGCAAGAAGGGCAAGCTGTCGGGGCCGGTGATTGGCGAAAGCTACGCCTTGGAATACGGCGAGGCCGAGATCGAGATGAACGACGACGTGCTGCGCCCCGGCGAACGGGTGCTGATGGTCGATGACCTGCTGGCCACCGGCGGCACCGCCGAGGCGGGGATCAACCTGGTGGAGCGCGTGGGGGCCAAGGTGGTGTCCTGCGCCTTCGTGGTCGACCTGCTGGACGTCGGCGGTCGTGCCCGGCTGGAGGGCCGCGGCATGGAGGTCTTCAGCCTGCTGCGCTACTGAGGCGGACCCCGGAACGGGCCGTGTCGGATTGGCCCGCGCTTTCGTAAACCATTTGGAAAGATCTGCCGCTTAGCCATGTCCTACCGGTCATGGGAGCCGGTCCTGCTTGCACCAGGTCCCGAAGGGAGCTGCGCGTCCTGCCATTCCCCCGGCAGGACGCGTTTTCCATTCCGGGTCAGAGGACTGGCGTGGCGCTGGCGGCAATCGGGCAGGGGGCGCTGCCCCCTTCCGCTCAGTCTTCGGCGCGCAACACGGCGCCGGGGTTGAGGATGCCGTTGGGATCGAACAGCCGCTTGATGCCGCGCATCATCTCCAGCTTCACCGGATCGCCGTAGCGTTCCAGATCTTCGACCTTCAGCCGGCCGACGCCATGTTCGGCGGAGAAGGACCCGTCGTAACCCGCCACCAGGTCGTGCACCAGGTCCATGATCGCGCGCTTGGCGCCCATGTGATCGGCCTTCGCCTCTCCCGCGGGGGGGAAGACGTTGTAATGCAGGTTGCCGTCGCCCAGGTGGCCAAAGCAGTTCAGGCGGTAGGGGCCCAGATCGGCCAGTTTCGCGGTACCTTCCTCGATGAATTCGGGCAGGGCCGACAGGGGCAGGGCGATGTCGTGGGACGAGATCGCCCCGATGGCGCGGTTGGCCTCTGGGATGGCTTCGCGCAGGTGCCACAGCTCATCCGCCTGGGCCTCGGACTGGGCGATGACGCCATCGGTGACCAGCTCCGCCTCGAAGGCCGCCTCCAGGATGCCCGCCATCATGCCCTCGGCGTCGCCCGTACCCGACAGGCCGACCTCGGTCAGCACCATCCAGTCGGGCGCCGGGTGGAAGGGGCGGCGAATGTCGGGCAGGGTCGCTTCCAGAAAGCGGAAGCTTTCGCCGGAGATCAGCTCGAAGCCGGAAATCTGTTCGCCCGCATGGTCGCGCGCCAGGGCCAGCAGCTTCAGCGCCGCGGCGGGCGAGGGGACGACCAGCATCGCCGTGGCGCGGCGCGTGGGGCGCGAAAACAGTTTCAGCGCGGCGCCGGTGATGACGCCCAGTGTCCCTTCGGAACCGACCATGAGGTTACGCAGGTCATAGCCGGTGTTGTCCTTCCTCAGCCGCGTCAGCGTGTGCATCACCCGACCGTCGGCCAGCACCGCCTCGATACCCAGACAGAGCTCTCGCGTGTTGCCGTAGCGCAGCACGTTCAGCCCGCCCGCGTTGGAGGCGAGTGCGCCGCCGATCCGGGCCGACCCCTGGGCGCCGAAGGACAGCGGGAAGAGGCGGTTCACGCCTTCGGCGGCGCGGTGCAATTCCTCGACCACGACACCGGCATCGGCGGTGATCACGTTTTCTTCGGCGTCCACGCGGCGGATGCGGGTCATGCGTTCCAGCGACAGGATCAGCGGCGCGGGGCCCTCGGGCATGACCTGGCCCGCCACCAGCCCGGTGCCGCCACCATAGGGCACCACGGCCACGCGCGCCTCGTTGGCTGCGGCCAGCACGGACGAGACCTCTTCGGTGCTACCCGGGGCCACCACCATGCCGGCCCGGCCGCGGTAGGCGCCGCGAAGCTCCTGGACGTAGGGATCCATATCCTCGCGCAGGGCCTTTTCGGGCAGCAGCGCGCGCAGGCGGGCGCGGAAGGTGTCATCGACGGGGGAAAGCTGGGACATGGGGGCGGGTCTTCAGGCGGAGGTGTTGCGGAGATGGTCGAGGACGGCGCGGCGCACGCTTTGCTCGCCCCGGGCGGCGGCCTCTTCGATGACCTCCCGCAGGGCGGTCAGATCGACGCGCAGCAAGAGCGACTTCACCGGGCCGATGGAGGCCGGGCGCATCGACAGGGCGCGCAGGCCCATGGCGGCCAGGCAGACGGCCTCCAGCGGGCGGCCGGCATCTTCGCCGCAGAACGACAGCGGCGTGTTGGTCTCTTCGCAGCGTTCGACGATGCGTTGCAGGAAGGTCAGGAAGCTGACGTTCAGCGTGTCGTAACGTCGGCGCACCCGTTCGTTTTCCCGGTCGGCGGCGAAGAAGAACTGTTTCAGGTCGTTGCCGCCGATCGACAGGAACTCGACCTCTTCGAAGAAGGCCTTCGGGGCGAAGGCCAGCGAGGGCGTCTCCAGCATGGCGCCCAACTCGATCTTCTCGGGCAGGATGTGACCGAGGATGCGTTCGCGTTCCAGCGTGCGGGCCAGTTCGGCCTTGGCGGCGCGGTATTCGTCGTATTGGGCGACGAAGGGGAACATCACGGTCAGCGGGCGCCCGTTGGCGGCGCGGATCAGCGCCTGCAGCTGCATCCGCATGACGCCGGGCTTGTCGAGGCCGACGCGGATCGCCCGCCAGCCAAGAGCCGGGTTCGGCTCCTCCGCCGGTTTCATGTAGCTCAGCACCTTGTCCGAGCCGATGTCCAGGGTGCGGAACACGACGCGCTTGCCGCCGGCATTGTCCAGCACGTGGGAATAGATCTGCTTCAGCTCGGTCCGCGTGGGCATCTTGTTGCGGATCAGGAACTGCAGCTCGGTGCGGAACAGGCCCACGCCCTCGGCGCCCGAGCTTTCCAGGCTGGGCAGGTCGGCCATCAGCCCGGCGTTCATGGTCAGGGAAATGCGGGTGCCGCATTTCGTTTCCGCCGGCGTGTCGCGGATCGAAGCGTAGCGTTCCTGCGCCTTGGCCTGCATGGCGATCTTGTCGCGGAAGGCGGTGGTGACGGTATCCTCGGGGCGCAGGTGGGCGATGCCCTGGTCGCCGTCGACCATGATGTGATCGCCGTTCAGCGCCTCGTTGGTGATGTCTTTGGCGTGGATCACCAGCGGGATGGCCAGGGCCCGTGCCACCACGGCGGCATGGCTGCCCACGCTGCCCTGTTCCAGGACGATGCCACGCAGGCTGCGGCCATAATCCAGCAGCTCGGCGGGGCCGATGTTGCGCGCCACGAGGATCGGGTCGGCAGGCATTTCCGCGCCCGTTTCCGTGCCCTGGCCAGTCAGGATGCGCAGCAGGCGGTTGGAAAGGTCATCCAGGTCATGCAGCCGTTCGCGCAGATAGGGGTCAGAGGCCGTCGACAGTCGCAGCCGCGCCTGGGTCTGTTCCTTTTCCACTGCCGCTTCGGCCGACAGGCCGGAGGTTATGTCGGCCTGCATGCGCCGCATCCAGCCCTTGGAATTGGCGAACATCCGGTAGGCTTCCAGCACCTGCAGGTGCTCGGCATCGGCGCTGGCCCCTTCCAGCATCTGGTCGACCGACACGCGCAGGCGGTCGACCGCCTCGGTCAGCCGCTCGGCCTCCTTCGCCGGGTCCTCGGCGATGGGATTGGTGATGACCACGCGCGGTTCGTGCAGCCAGACATGCCCCTCGGCGGAGCCTTCCTGGGCACAGCTGCCACGGAACAGAACCGGTTTCGTATGTCGCGCCGACAGGGCGGCGCTGTCGCCGATGAAGGCACCCAGCTCGGCCATCTCGGCCAGCACCATGGCGACCACTTCCAGCGCGTAAAGCTCTTCCTCGGTGTACTTGCGCGCCTCCTTCGACTGCACGACCAACACGCCCAGGGTTTCGCCCAGGCGCTGGATCGGCACCCCGGCGAAGGAGCTGTAGATCTCCTCGCCGGTCTCCGGCATGTAGCGGAAGCCCGCCTCGGCGGGGGCATCGGCGGTGTTGATGATCTTGGCGGTGCGCGCGACGCGGCCGACCAGGCCCTCGCCCAGGCGCATGCGGGTCTGATGCACCGCCTCGGGCTTCAGGCCCTCGGTGGCGCAAAGCTCCAGCGTTTCGGCATCGCGAAAAAGATAGACCGAGCAGACCTCGGTATGCATCGACGAGGCGATCAGCGCCGTGATCCGGTCGAGCCGCGCCTGGCCATGGGCATCCTCGGCCATGACCTCTCGCAGACGGCCGAGCATCTGCCGGCTGTCGGTCTTGTGCTCCACGCTCATGTCCCCGGCTTCGCCTCCGTTCACTGCGGTCCGACTAGACCACAAAGTCCTTCGAAGTGAAATGCATAAGAGCGGCCCGGGGCACAGGGGGATTGCGACCTTTTGCCGATGCGCCCGGTCATGTGGCGCCCCCGGCGACACACGCGGGGCACAGGGTGCGGGGAGGTCTTGCGGCCGACGGACAGGGGCCGAGATGCAAAACGCCCTCGACCGCGGGGCGATCGGGGGCGTGGCAGGGGCGGGTTCGGCGCCCCTGCCTTGCGGGGGCGCCCGGTCGGGCCTCAGGCCTTCTCCAGCTCGAAGGCGTCGTGCAGGGCCTGCACGGCCAGTTCCATGTACTTGCGGTCGATCAGCACCGAGATCTTGATCTCGGAGGTGGCGATGACCTTGATGTTGATGCCCTCGTCCGAGAGCGTCTTGAACATCTTGGCGGCGACGCCGGACTGGCTGCGCATGCCGATGCCCACGGCCGAGACCTTGCAGACCTCGGTGTCGGCTTCCAGCGCCTCGAAGGCCAGGCTGCCCGCGGCCTTGGCATCGTTCAGCGCCTTCTCGGCGCGCTTCACCTGGTCGATGGGGCAGGAGAAGGTCATGTCGGTCAGACCTTCCTCGCTGATGTTCTGGATGATCATGTCGACGTTGACGCCGGCTTCGGACAGGGGCCCGAAGATCGCGGCGGCGATGCCGGGGGTGTCGGCGACCGACACAAGGGTCATCTTCGCTTCCTCGCGGGAGAAGGCGATGCCGTTGACGACGTTGGATTCCATGATGTCCTCCTCGGCACAGACAAGGGTGCCGGCTGTGTCGGATTGTTCCTCGAAACTCGACAGAACGCGCAGTTTGACGTTGTAACGCATCGCCAGCTCGACCGAGCGGGTTTGCAGCACCTTGGCGCCCAGCGAAGCCAGCTCCAGCATTTCCTCGAAGGCGATGCGGTCCAGCTTGCGCGCCTTGGGGGCAACGCGGGGATCGGTGGTGTAGACGCCGTCGACATCGGTGTAGATGTCGCAGCGTTCGGCGTTGAAGGCCGCGGCGAAAGCCACGGCGGTCGTGTCGGATCCGCCCCGGCCCAGCGTGGTGATCCGGCCCTCGGGCGAAATGCCCTGGAAGCCCGCGACCACGGCCACGCGCATGCCTTCGCCGAACTTGGCGGTGATGTTGTCGGTCGGGATCTCCTCGATCCGCGCCGCACCATGGGCCGAGTTCGTCTTCAGCGGCACCTGCCAGCCCTGCCAGGACCGGGCGGGCACGTCCATTTCCTGCAGGGTCAGGGCCATCAGCCCGGCGGTGACGTTTTCGCCCGAGCTGACCACGGCGTCATATTCGCGCGCGTCGTACATCGGGCTTGTCTCGCCGACCCAGCCGACAAGTTCATTGGTCTTGCCGGACATGGCCGAGACGATGACGATCACGTCATAGCCCTTGGCCACTTCCACGCCCACGCGCTTGGCCGCGCGGCGGATCCGGTCGAGGTTGGCGACGGAAGTGCCGCCGAATTTCATAACGAGAACAGGCATGCCGGTCTCAAACCCCGTCGTTGGGAGAAACTGCGCGCCGGTTTACGCATCGTCGGGCACCGGCGCAAGCGTGATTGCGTCTGGCAGGCACTTGCGGTCTCAGAAGGGGACGGGGCTGCCGTCGTAGCTCTCGAAACAGCCCGTGCTGGCCGGGCTCAGCGCTTCGAAGCGCGCGATCAGGCCGGCGGCGGAGGTCGGTGCGTCGATGTCGGCCGCCGCGCTGCCCATGTCGGTCTGCACCCAGCCTGGGTGATAGGCGCCCACGGCGATGCCTTCGGGGGCCAGATCGGCGGCCAGGTTGCGGGCCAGGTTTACCGCCGCCGCCTTGGAGGCGCGGTAGATGTAGGAGCCGCCCGGCGCCCGATGCTGACTGCCCATGGCCGAGGCGATGACGGCGATCTTCGCGCCCGTCGCGGCCCGCAGGCGCGGCAGCAGGGCCTGTACGGTCAGGAAGGGGCCGGCGACGTTCACCTGCATCTGCCGCGCCCAGGTCGTGGCGTCGAAGCCCGTTTCCAGCGCCTGGCCCTTGTCCAGGTAGATCCCGGCGTTGCAGATCAGCAGGTCGACGGGCGCGGTGATCTGCCCGGTCAGGGCAGCCAACTGTGCCGGGTCGGTCACGTCGAGGGGCAGGAGCCCGTCGCCGCCAGTGGTCGAGGTGCCGGATACGGTCGCGCCGCGCGCCTCGTACTGGCGTTTCAGTTCCGCGCCGATACCACGGCTGGCGCCGGTGATGACGATATGCATGGGGATCCTCCTGTCTGGCCAAAGGCCTAGCGCGCGGGGCGGGGCTGGGCAAGCGCAGGGGGCGGTTCGGCCTCACCCGCAGGCTGACGATGCCGAAGGCGGGCCCGGGATCAGTTGGTCTTGCGGCCCGTGGCGAAGGGCAGGGGCAGCACCGGCACGCCCTCCTCGATCAGCGCGCGGGCCTCCTCGGGCTTCGCCTCACCGTAGATCGGGCGGTCGGGCTTTGTGCCCTCGTGGATCGCGCGGGCCTCTGTCACGAAGGTGTCGCCGACATAGGTCGCGTTCTCCTCCACCCGGCGACGCAGCTCCGACAGGGCGGCCTCGGCTTCGGAGGAGGGGCGCGACAGGGGGCGCTCCGCCGGGCGGCTTGTCGGGGCGTCTTTCGATGCGGCCTGCGGGGCTGCGGCGTTGCGCGAGGGGCGCACGCGCGGCGCCATCAGCGCCTTTTCCACCATGGTGGAGCCGCAGGCGGGGCAGGAGACGTGGCCCGCCGACGACAGGCTGTCGAAGGCGGCGGAGGATTGGAACCAGCTGTTGAAACCGTGTCCCTGGTCACATTTCAGGTCGAAGTTGATCATCCTGTCAGATCCGCGAAGTGATCTTATTGAGATAGAGAGATTTCTCGCGGATGCAAGATTCCAACCCGCGTCCGCGGCGCCCCTGTAGGGCGGGGGTCATGCCCGCTCAGTTCCGCAGTTTCGACGGGTCGAAGGTCTTCAGGATGCGCGCCAGTTCCGGCTCGGCCACCTGTTTGGCCGCCTTTTTGCGCGAGAACCACTTGCGCTTGCGCTCCCCCGCCTCCGGGTACTCGGCCTTCAGCAGACGGACGTGCACAGGGTAGACGATGCCGACGCAGGGGATCTCCTCCCTCTTGTCGGCGGTTTTCATGTAGGGGAAAAGCCCGAGCGCCGTTTCCGAAACGCGGCCGATGACGCCGGCCTCTTCATAGGCCTCGCGCAGCGCCGCTTGGCCCGGGGTGCGGGACTTCATCGGCCAGCCCTTGGGCAGGATCCAGCGCTTCGTCCCGCGGGAGGTGATCAGCAGGATCTGCGGCTTGTCCTTCACGATCCGGTAGCACAGCGCGCAATACTGCGTCTGCACCTCCTTGCCGGTGGTGCCGGGGATCTGGAACGAGGTCTGAACGAGCGCGCTCACCCTTGCCTGCCTTCCTGCCGTAATCTGCCCTCACTGCCTGGCCCTCGCCCGATCGGATCGGGGGCGGGACCGGCGGTCGGTCTTCTGACCGTCCCGTGGAATGAGAATATGAAGGTCCGGTTAAGGTTGAAAAGAACTGTATACAGCCGGGGCGCCCAGCTGGCACCATTTTGAGCCATATATTGTGGATAAGTCGCGCCCTGCCATGTCTTCAGGCGGCAGGGCGCCGGTTTTCAACGGTCGCTGACCTGCCAGCGGGGATTGATCCAGGGTTCCGCATTCTCGCGCGGCAGCGGCGCGCGGCCCAGGATATGGTCGCTGGCCTTCTCCCCCACCAGAATCGAGGGACCGTTCAGGTTGCCGTTGGTGATCCGCGGGAAGATCGAACTGTCCGCGAGGCGCAGCCCGTCCACCCCGATCACCCGGCATTCGGGGTCGACCACCGCCCAGGGGTCATCGGCGCGGCCCATGCGGGCGGTGCCGCAGGGGTGATAGGCGCTTTCGGCGTGTTCGCGGATATGGGCGTCCAGCTCCTCGTCCGTCTGCTTGTCGGCGCCCGGGCTGATCTCCTTGCCGCGGAACGGATCGAAGGCCTGCTGGCCGAAGATCTCGCGGGTGACGCGGATGCAGTGGCGGAAGTCCTCCCAGTCGGATTGTTCCGACATGTAGTTGAAGAAGATCCGCGGCGCCTCCCTCGGGTCCGAAGATTTCAGCGTCACCTCCCCGCGCGAGGCCGATCGCATCGGGCCGACATGGGCCTGGAACCCATGCCCTTCCGCTGCCGCCTTGCCGTCGTAGCGCACGGCGATGGGCAGGAAGTGGAACTGGATGTCGGGGTAGTCCACCCCAGCTTTTGAGCGGATGAAGCCCGCGCTTTCGAACTGGTTCGACGCGCCCAGGCCGGTCTTGGTCAGCATCCACTGGGCGCCCGACAGCGCCTTCCCCCAGAGGTTCCAGTGCTTGTAGAGCGTGATCGGCTGCGTGCTGGCCTGCTGGATGTAAAGCTCCAGGTGATCCTGCAGGTTCTGGCCGACGCCCGCGCGGTCGGCCACCACCTCGATCCCGTGCTCGTGCAGGTGCGCGGCCGGACCGATCCCGGACAGCATCAGCAGCTTGGGCGAATTGATCGAGGAAGCGGCGATGATGACCTCGCGCCGGGCGCGCACCACCTCGATTGTGCCCCCGCGCTCGATCTCCACCCCGGTGGCGCGACCGTCCTCGATCACCACGCGCCGGGCGAAACAGCGGACCATCTCCAGGTTCTCGCGCTTCAGCGCCGGTTTCAGGTAGGCATTGGCGGCGGACCAGCGGCGACCTTTCCAGACCGTCTGTTCCATCGGGCCGAAGCCCTCCTGCTTCTCCCCGTTGTAGTCATCGGTGGTCTCGAACCCGGCCTGGGCGCCGGCATCGACGAAGGCCTGAAACAGCGGGTTGGCACGCGGGCCGCGGGTGACATGCAGCGGGCCGTCGGTGCCGCGCCAGCTGGCATCGCCGCCGTGGCCGCCGTCATGCCAGTTCTCGGCGCGCTTGAAGTAGGGCAGCACGTCGGCATAGGCCCAGCCGGTGGCGCCCTGTTCCTCCCAGTGGTCGTAGTCGCGGGCGTGGCCGCGCACGTAGACCATGCCGTTGATCGAGGACGATCCGCCCACGACCTTGCCGCGCGGGGTGACCAGACGCCGCCCGCCCAGCCCGGGTTCCGGTTCCGACATGAAGCCCCAGTCGTAGCGCTTCATGTTCATCGGGTAGGACAGGGCGGCGGGCATCTGGATGAAGGGCCCGGCGTCGGTGCCGCCGTATTCCAGTACCAGCACCCTGTGCTTGCCGTCCTCGCTGAGCCGCGCGGCAATGACGGAGCCGGCAGAGCCCGAGCCGATGATGACGTAGTCCGCTTCCATCAATGGATCCTCAGAAGGCCGCTTCGACATCGCCCATGGCGACGTAGACGGATTTCACCTGGCTATAGTGTTCGATCGCGGCCTTGGAGTTCTCGCGGCCCACGCCCGACATCTTCACCCCGCCGAAGGGGGCCTCGACCGGCGTCAGGTTGTATTCGTTGATCCAGCAGGTGCCCGCCTGAAGCTGGGCCACCACGCGGTGCGCACGGGTGAAGTCCTTGGTGAAGAGCCCCGCGGCCAGGCCGAACTGGGTGTCATTGGCGCGGGCCACCACCTCGTCCTCATCCTTGAACGTCAGGATCGACAGCACGGGGCCGAAGATTTCCTCGCGGGCGATGGTCATCTCGTCGGTGACATTGCGGAAGATCGTGGGCTCGATGAAGAAACCGGGGCCTTCGGGCGCATGGCCGCCCAGGATCAGCTCGGCGCCTTCCTCCTGGCCGATGCGGATGTAGTCCAGCACCTTCTTCCGCTGTGCATCGGTGATCATCGGGCCGATCTGAGTATCCGGGTCCAGCGGGTCGCCAAGGATCGCGGTGCGGCTGCGTTCCACCAGCCGTTCGATGAAATCCTCGACGATGTTCTCATGCACGAAGACCCGTGTGCCGTTGGAACAGATCTGCCCGGTGGAGTAGAAGTTGGCGTTGATCGCCGCCGAGATGGCGTTTTCCAGGTCGGCGTCCTCGAAGATGATGAGGGGGGACTTGCCGCCCAGCTCCATCGTCACGTGGCGCAGGCCTTCGGCTGCGGCGGCATAGACCTTCTGCCCCGTGGGCACGGACCCGGTCAGCGAGACCTTGGCGATGCGCGGGTCGGTGACCATGGAGGCGGCTGCGTCGCCGTAGCCATTGACCACGTTGAACAGGCCCGCAGGTGCACCCGCCTCGATGAACAGCTCGGCCAGTTTCAGCGCGCAAAGCGGGGTGACCTCCGACGGTTTGAAGACCATGGCGTTGCCGCAGGCCAGCGCCGGGGCGGCCTTCCAGGCAGCGATCTGCGTGGGGTAGTTCCAGGCGCCGATCCCCAGACAGACGCCCAGGGGTTCGCGGATGGTGTAGACGAAATCGCCACCCAGAGGCACGGTTTCGCCGGTCAGCGTCGCGGCGAGGCCCGCGTAGTATTCCAGCGCCTCGGCGCCGGAGGTGGCATCGGCCACCAGGGTTTCCTGGATCGGCTTGCCGGTGTCGATGCTTTCCAGCTCCGACAGCTCGGCGTTACGCTCGACCAGCAGGTCGGCCACGCGGCGCAGCACGCGGCCGCGCGCCACGGGGGCCAGGGCCGCCCATTCCTTCTGCGCCCGCTCGGCCGAGGCGATGGCCGCCTCGACAATGGCCGGGGTGGCGGCATGCAGGGTGGCGACGGTTTCGCCAGTGGCGGCGTAGACGCAGGAGATTTCGCGGCCCGCTGTGTCGTCCACATAGGCGCCGTCGATGAAGTGTGAGCCCTTGGGCTGAACGGATTTCATGGTCATTCTCCGCGGGGGTAGCGCTGGTTTTCCTCCAGCACGTTGAGGTCCATGTGATTGCGCATGTAGCGTTCCGAGGCCTTCTGCAGCGGCTCGAAGTCCCAGGGGAAATACTCGCCGTTGCGCAGCGCCTCGTAGACGATCAGGCGGCGGGCCTGGCTTTCGCGCACCTCGGCGTCGAAGCGGGGCAGATCCCAATAGTCATCCGCCATCCTTGCAAACTGCTCTTCCACGCTTTGCAAGGCGGGGTCGCCGGCGCGGTTCACCAACTCGTTCGGGTCCTCAGACAGGTTGTAAAGCTGTGGCGGATCCAGCTCGCAACGGATGTATTTCCAGTCGCCCTGCCGCAGGCCGACCAGCGGCGCGTAGGAGCCTTCGGCGGCATATTCCATGCGGACGGGGGAGGTGCGTTCGACGCCATTGGCCAGGCCCACCAGGCTTTCGCCATCGGTCCAGGGGGCAATCTCTGAAATGTCGATGCCCGCCAGTTCCGCCAGGGTCGGGTTCACGTCGATGGTCGAGACGGGGGTTTCCACCAGCCCTGGCGCCATCTGCGGCGCCGCGACCATCAGGGGCACCCGGGCCGAGCCTTCGAAGAAGGTCATCTTGAACCACAAGCCCTTGTTGCCCAGCATGTCGCCGTGGTCCGACACCAGCATCACGATGGTCTCTTCGGTCTGGCGGGTGTTGTCCAGCGCCTCCAGGATCTCGCCGATCTTGTCGTCGAGGTAGGAGATATTGGCGAAATAGGCCCGGCGGGAGCGTTTCACGTCCTCTTCGGTGATGTCGAAGTTGCGCCAGTCGTTGGCGTCGAAGATGCGCTGCGAATGCGGGTCCATCTCCTCGTAGGGCTTGGCGGGGACCTCGGGCAGCAGGTGTTCGCAGTCCTCGTAGAGATCCCAGTACTTCTTGCGCGCCACGTAAGGGTCGTGGGGATGGGTGAAGCTGACGGTCATCATCCAGGGGCGATCATCCAGGCGGCGGCCCAGGTGGCGCACCTTGGCGGAGGCCTGGAAGGCGACCTCGTCATCATATTCCATCTGGTTGGTGATCTCGGCCACGCCGGCGCCGGTGACCGAACCCATGTTGTGATACCACCAGTCGATCCGCTCGCCGGGCTTGCGGTAGTCGGGCGTCCAGCCGAAATCGGCGGGGTAGATGTCGGTGGTCAGGCGCTTTTCAAACCCGTGCAGCTGGTCGGGGCCGACGAAGTGCATCTTGCCGCTGAGGAAGGTCTGGTAACCCGCCCGGCGCAGGTGGTGCGCATAGGTGGGGATGTCCGAGGCAAACTCGGCCGCGTTGTCATAGACCTTGGTGCGGCGCGGCAGTTGGCCGGACATGTAACTGGCCCGGCCCGGCGCGCAGAGGGGGCTACCGGTGTAGGTATTGGCGAAACGGGTCGAGCGTTCGGCCAGCTTCCGCAGGTTGGGCGTGTGCAGCCAGTCTGCGGGGCCGTCGGGGAACAGCGTCCCGTTCAACTGGTCGACCATGAGAATCAGGATATTGGGGCGTTTGCCGCCGGTCTGTGCCGCGGTGTCAGTCACGGGTCGTCCTTTCGAGCCAGAGGGTCAGGTAGTCAGCGATGGTCGCCTTGATCTTCGCGCGTTCGGGAACCGAATCCTGCAACGCGGAGCGGATGTAGAAGCCGTCGATCAGCGCGGCGATGCCCTGCGCGATCTCCACGGCGATGTCGGTGGGGAAGATTTTCCTTAGGTCATACAAAAGATTCGACTGCAGCCGGTGCGCATAGATGTTCAGCAGCCGCCGGGTGTCGGCGGAATGCAGGGCGCGCACGTAGAAGTTCAGCCAGGCCGCCACGACCTCGCGCTCGAACTGGTTGGAGTCGAAGGAGGAATCGCTGATCGCCAGCACGCGCTCCGCCGAGGTGGAGGCTTGCGCCAGGTTCCGCCGCACGGTTTCCCCCCACAGGCGCAGCACGTAGCGCATGGTCGCCAGGAAGATCTGTTCCTTTGATCCGAAGTAATGATGTGCGAGGGCTGAGGACATGCCGGCCCGCTTCGCGATCTGGCTGACAGTCACGTCGAGGGTCCCGGCCTGGCCGATCTCGGTGATGCAGGCTTCGATCAATGCCTGTTTTCGCACCGGTTCCATTCCGACCTTCGGCATCCTGGTTGTCCTCGCATCTGAATGCTTTACATTTTGAACCACTTGTATTTTGATTAACTCATCAATCAAGAAAAACGCAACCCCAAGTCCAACGGAAGGAAACGACATGACCCGTTTGAATCTGATGATGACCAGTGCGGCGGCACTGACCCTCTCGGCCGGCCTGGCATCGGCCCAGTGCACCGAGGTCAGCTTGTCGGACGTCGGCTGGACCGACATCACCACCACCACCTCGGCCACCAAGCAGGTGCTGCAGGCGCTGGGCTACGACGTCGACGTGAAGGTGCTGTCGGTGCCGGTGACCTTCGCCTCGCTGGAAAGCGATGACGTGGACATCTTCCTGGGCAACTGGCTGCCGGCACAGCAGAGCGCCATCGGCCCCTACCTGGACTCGGGCGAGATCGAGACGGTCGCCACCAACCTCGAAGGCACCAAGTACACCCTGGCCGTGCCCGCCTACACCTACGAGAAGGGCCTGCAGTCCTACGCCGACATCGCCAAGTTCGCCGATGAGCTGGACGAGACGATCTACGGCATCGAGCCGGGCAACGAGGGCAACGCCTACCTGATCGGCCTGACCGAGAACGACACCCACGGCCTGGGCGATTTCACCGTCCGTGAAAGCTCCGAACAGGGCATGCTGTCGATGGTGCAGCGCGCCTACGAGGACCAGGAAGACATCGTCTTCCTCGGCTGGGAACCCCACCCGATGAACGCCAATTTCGACCTGGAATACCTGCCGGGCGGCGAGGAGTTCTTCGGTGGCGAGGGCATCGTGAACACGGTGACCCGCAAGGGCTACGTCGAGGAGTGTCCGAATGTCGGTGCCCTGCTGAACAACCTGAAGTTCACCCTGCCGATGGAGAACGAGATCATGGGCGCCATCCTCAACGATGGGGAAGATCCCGATGACGCCTCCATGGCCTGGATGAAGGCCAACCCGGACCTGGTGATGTCCTGGCTGGACGGCGTGACCACCGTGGACGGCGAAGACGGTGCCGCGGCGGTGAAGGACGCCTTCGGTCTCTGATCAACATGGTGGAAAGGCCCGGACGCACAGGACCGGGCCTTTTCGCTTCCAGGCATTAGCCCAAAAGGAGGTCCGCTTTGGATTGGCTGACACAGCTACTTAGCCATGTTTCGTATTGGCTCCATTTTCCAATTGAATGGGTGCGGTCTGCGAAGATCCCCGTAGGGGACTGGGCCAGTGATTTCTTCGACTGGCTGAGGGACAATTTCGAGGGTGTCGTCGACATCCTGGCCAGCGGCGCCGAAAGCATGATCGACGGTCTGCTGTGGCTGCTGCAGGAACCGCCCGAACTGCTGGTGATCGCCGCCTTCGTGGCGCTGACCTGGGTGCTGCAACGCAACTGGAAGACCTGCCTCTTCGTGGCCGTGGGCTTCCTCTTCATCCTCAACCAGGACTACTGGGAAGAGACGACCGAAAGCCTGACGCTGGTCATGTCCTCCTGTATCGTCTGCATGGCCATCGGGGTGCCCATAGGCATCTGGGCGGCGCACCGCCAGAAGGTCTATACCTTCCTGCAGCCGGTGCTCGACCTGATGCAGACCCTGCCGACCTTCGTCTACCTGATCCCGGCGATCGTCTTCTTCGGCATCGGCATGGTGCCGGGCCTGATCGCCACGGTGATCTTCGTCGTGCCCGCGCCGATCCGCCTGACCTACCTCGGTGTCAGTTCCACCCCGACCCCGCTGCTGGAAGCGTCGGAGGCCTTCGGTGGCACCAAGTGGCAGACCCTGACCAAGGTCGAGCTGCCCTATGCGCTGCCGCAGATCATGGCGGGGCTGAACCAGACCATCATGCTGTCGCTTTCGATGGTCGTCGTCGCCGCCCTGGTGGGCGCGGACGGCCTGGGCGTGCCGGTGGTGCGAGCACTGAACTCGGTCAACACCTCGCTGGGCTTTGAATCGGGATTCGTCATCGTGGTGGTCGCCATCATCCTGGATCGCATGCTTCGCATCGGAGGTCGCAAATGACTGAGGGCAAAGAGACCACCAAGAAAAAGCCCGCTGTCGAGTTCGACAATGTCTCCATCGTCTTCGGGGATCACCCGGACCGCGCTCTGCCGTTGATGGACAAGGACATGACCCGCTCCGACATCCAGAAGGAGACGGGGCAGGTCCTGGGCGTCCACGATTGTTCGATCAACGTGGAAGAGGGCGAGATCCTGGTGCTGATGGGTCTGTCCGGCTCGGGCAAGTCGACGCTGCTGCGCGCGGTCAACGGGCTGAACCCGGTGGTGCGCGGCGCCGTGCGGGTGCGGGCGAATGGCTGGGAATGCAAACCCACCAATTGTTCCAAGGACGATCTGCTGCGGCTGCGGCGCGAAAGCGTCGCCATGGTGTTCCAGCAGTTCGGTCTGCTGCCCTGGCGCAACGTGCTGGACAACGTGGCCCTGGGGCTGGAGCTGTCGGGCCTGCCGAAGAAGGAGCGCGAGAAGAAGGCGCGCGAGCAGCTGGATCTGGTCGGGCTGACCGACTGGGCCGAGAACAAGGTCGGGGAGCTGTCGGGCGGTATGCAGCAGCGCGTCGGCCTCGCCCGTGCCTTTGCCACCGAGGCGCCAATCCTGCTGATGGACGAACCCTTCTCGGCGCTCGACCCGCTGATCCGCTCGCGCCTTCAGGACGAGTTGCTGGAGCTTCAGGCGAAGCTGAAACGGACCATCATCTTCGTCAGTCACGACCTCGACGAGGCCTTCAAGCTGGGCAATCGGATCGCCATCATGGAAGGCGGGCGGATTGTCCAGAGCGGCAGCCCGCAACAGATCATCGCCAACCCGGCGAATGACTACGTGGACGATTTCGTCACCCACATGAACCCGCTGAACGTGCTTCTGGCCTCCGACGTGATGACGCCGGCCGGGTCTGAAAGCGTGGCGGGGCAGGTGGCGCCCGAGACGCCGGTGGCCGAGGTGATCGGCCTGCTGACCGACGTGTCGCGCCCGGTGGCGGTCTGCGACGCGGAGGGCAAGACCCTGGGTACGATTTCCCACCAGGACATCATCGCCGCGCTGCACGCCAAGGCCCCGGCGCAGGGCTGAACCGCGCCACAGGCGGACCGCAACGGACCCCGGCAGGCCTTCTGCCGGGGTCCTTTTTGTTGGTTAGGTCTTCGTTACCCCCGCGTCCTATAGTCCTGCGGGAGAGGGAGGAGCTGCGTGAAACACGAAAGGACAGGGCGCCGGGCAGGGCATCAGGGGCTGCCCGCAGAAGCGGGGCAGGGGGCCGCGCGCCCGCGCCCGCGCCAGCCCACGCGACCGCGGGATTTCGGCTATTCCCCCCTGATGCCGCGGCTCTGGCACGGGATGACCTGGGGCGACTGGCGGGCCCTGTCGCGCGGGCAATGGGCGCGCTGTCGGGGCGACCTGCGGCTTGGTCTCTATGCCTCGATCACGGCGCTCAGCCTGGGCAACTCGCTGATGCACGGGCTGGCCCAGCTGATCCACGGCCGCGCCCTGGCCCGGACCGAGATCAGCCCCGATCCGGTCTTTGTCCTGGGCTACTGGCGGTCCGGCACCACCTGGCTGCACCAGCTGCTGAGCTGCGATCCGCGCTTCTGTTCCCCGACCTCGTTGCAGGTCTTCATGCCCAAGAGCTTCTTGATGCTGCGCCACGTGATGCGGCCCCTGGCGCCGCTGTGGCTGCCCGGACGCCGCCCGATGGACAACGTGGCGCTGGAGGCCGACAGTTCAGAGGAGGACGAGGTGGCGCTGCTGGTCGCTGGCGCCCCGTCGGTGATGCGGGGCATGGCCTTCGAGGACCCCAGGGCCCCCGCGATGACCGGTGACATCATGGATCTGCCCGAGGCCCTGCGCGCTGACTGGCATCGCCGCTGGCGCGAGTTCCTGACGGCGGTGCAGTACCTGGCGCCGGGCCGGCAGCTGCTGCTGAAATCCCCGGCCCACACGATGCGCCTGGCTGAGGTGCTGCGCGCCTTCCCGCAGGCGCGTTTCGTTCATATCGTCCGCGATCCCTACGAGATCGCTCAGTCCAACATCCTGACCGCCGAGGGCATGACCGCCACCCAGACCCTGCGCCGCACCATGCCCGCCCGCGCCGACCTCGAAGACGGCGTATTCCGCGCCTTCAGGGCCTTTCATGAGGCCTTCGAGCGCGACCGCGCCCTGATCCCCGAGCGGCACTACACTTGCATCCGCTATGAGGATCTGCGCCGCGATCCGAAAGCTGTCATCAAGGGCGTTTACGACGCAATCGGGCTGGGCGAGGCCGATGCACTGGAGCCGGCCCTTGACCGAATGCTCTCGGCACGTAAGGGCTATAGGGTAAATGAATTTTCCATGGACCCGGCGCTGGAACGGCGGGTCGAACGGGACTGGGCGGCCTATTTTCGGCGCTACGGCTATTCCCGGCGATCAGGGTGGATAACCGAAGACGAATGAGCACCTCGGACCGGATTGCAGAGTTCATCCTGCGCCATCTCGTCAAGCTGACCCTGTTGGTCCTGGCTCTCGTGCTGGGGCTGGGGGTCGGGGTGTCGCGGCTCTCCTTCTCGGCCGACAACACGTCGTTCTTCGGCAAGGACAACCAGGAAAGCCGCGACCTGGCCGAGTTGTCGCAGCATTACGCCAGCGCCAGTGGCTTCCTCATCATGATCGTCCCGCCGGAGGGGGAGATGTTCGCCCGCCCGACGCTGGAGGCGTTGCGCGACATGACGTCGGACGCCTGGATGGCGCCCTATGCGCTGCGGGTGGATTCGCCGGCGAACTTCCCCCACAGCAGGGCCGAGGGGGACGACATCCTGGTCGAGCCGCTGCTGGACGAATGGGCCGAGATCACACCGGAGGTGGCCACGCGCTTCCGCGAGGTGGCCAGCACCAGCCCCGAGTTGCGCAACCGGCTGGTGGCCGAGGACCTGACCGCCTACGGCATCATGCTCAACGTGGTGCTGGGCGGGGACTTCGAGGCCCGGCGGGCCGAGCTTCTGGCCTACCTGGATGAGATGCGCGCCGACTGGGCCGAGCGCTATCCCGGTTTCGAGGTGCATGTGACCGGCGACGTCATCGGCGGGCTGACCCTGGCGCAGGCGGCGCGTGACGACATCATGACCCTGGTGCCCGTCGCCTTCGTGCTGGTTCTGGGTCTCTTCCTCTACTTCCTGCGCTCGCCGATGGCGGTCATGGCTTCGGCGGTGGTGGTGCTGTCGGGCACCCTGGCCACCTTCGGCTTCGCTGGCTTCCTCGGGATCGAGCTGACGGCGGGCACGGCGATCAGCCCGATGGCGGTGATGGTGCTGACGGCTGCCTCTTGCATCCACATCATCCTCAGCTGGATCCGCGAACTGGACCACCTGGACGGCCCCGGCGCCGTGCGCCACGCGCTGGCCGGGAACCTGGCGCCGGTGCTGGTGACCACGCTGACCACCGCCATCGGCTTCCTCGGCCTGAACTTCGCCGAGGCGCCGCCGCTGCAGGACATGGGCAATATCGTGGGCTTCGGGCTGCTGATCGGTATGCTGGCCACTTTCACCATCCTGCCCCTGGGACTGCGGATGAGCCGGGCCAGGGGCGGCGACAGCCTGCCGCTGACCGTCGGCATGATGCGGCGCCTGGCGGAACTGGCAATCCGCTATCGCCGCGGCTGGTTGGCGGGCTTCGCGGCGCTGGTGGTCCTGTCGATCTTCGGTATCTTCCGCATCGGCTATGACGACAGCCTGGTGCGCTATTTCGATCAGCGCTACGAGTTCCGCCGCGAATCCGACGAGATCCGGGCGCATCTGACCGGGTTGTCGAACCTGCAGTTCTCCTTCACCGCGCCGGAGGGTGGCTCGGTCTTCGAGCCGGACTTCCTGCGCGACATCGACCGGTTCACCGCCTGGATCGAGGCCCAGGACAACGTTGTCGGCGTCACCAGCATGACCCAGATCGTCAAGCGCATGAACATGAGCATGAACGGCGACGATCCCGCCTTCGCGCGGATCGCCGACAGCCGCGAGGCCAACGCCCAGCTGATGATGTTCTACGAGCTGTCGCTGCCCGTGGGGCTGGACCTGAACACGATGATCGACGTGGACCGGTTGCATACGCGGGTGGTGGTGCTGCTGCGCTCGGACCATTCGCACCAGATCCGAGACCTCGGCGATCGCGCTCAGGCCTGGATGGCCGCGAACACGCCGGCCACGACGGCGCGACCGGCCGGGATCTCCTACGGCTTTTCGACCGTATCGGAACGCAACAACTCGCAGATGCTGGCGGGGCTGCTGGTGGTCCTGGTTCTGGTGTCGATGATCATGATGGCGACGTTGCGCAGCCTGAAGATGGGGTTGATCAGCCTGGCGCCCAACCTGATGCCGGCGATCATCGCCTTCGGGATCTGGGGCATGACGTTCCGCGACGTGAACCTGGGCTCCACCGTGGTCACGACCATGACATTCGGCATCGTCGTGGATGACACGGTGCATTTCCTGATGCACTATCTCGACGGGCGGCGCCGGGGACTGGCGCCGCGCCCGGCGTTGCACGACACCTTCCGCGTCGTCGGCTCCGCCATCATCGTCACCTCGATCTGCCTGGCGGTCGGTTTCCTGACCATGGCCACGTCGGGCTTTGCCATCAACCAGCACCTGGGGGCGCTGACGGCCATCGTGATCGTGTTCGCGCTGCTGGCCGATCTTATGTTTCTCCCCGCGCTGCTGCTGACCCTCGACAGGACCAAGGACTGATGCCCAGACGTTCCCTCTCCCACCTCCTCGCCGCGCTGGTGTTGCTGACCCTGCTTCCGGGACCGGCACTGGCGGAAACCGCACAGGAGAAGGGCCGCCGCCTGGCCGCCCAGGTGGGGGTGGAGCCGGGGTTCCGCGACCAGTCGGTCTCGGGCGAGATGATCCTGACCACCGCCAGCGGTCAGACCAGCACCCGCCGCTTCAAGGCCCGCTCGGTGGAGACCGGTCCCGAGGAGGCGCGGTCCGTGCTGATCTTCGACTGGCCGGGCGACATCCGTGGCACCGCCCTGCTGACCCATTCCCACGGCGGCGGGCGCGACGACGACCAGTGGCTCTACCTGCCGGCGGTGTCGAAGGTTCGCCGCATCTCCTCGTCGGGGCGGTCCGGTGCCTTCGTCGGCAGCGAGTTCGCCTATGAGGACATGGTCGACCAGGACGTGGAGAAATACACCTATGCCTTCGTCTCGACCGGGGCCTGCCCCGGGGGCGGGCGCTGTGACATCGTCGACCGCTTTCCGACCGGCCGCTCCGCCTACAGCGCGCAGCGGCTTTGGATCGACGCCGGGCGCCACCTGATCCGCCAGGTCCAGTACTTCGACCGCCGCCAGGCCCATGTGAAGACCATGGTGGTCTCGGGCTACCGCCAGTACCAGGGCCGCTACTGGCGCGCGTCGCAGATGGTGATGACCAACCACCTGACCGGCAAGGGCACGACGCTGACCTGGACGGACTTCCGGTTCAACCAGGGCCTGAAACCTGCCGATCTGACCGTCAACGCCCTGCGCCGGGGTCTTTAGGCCCCGCCGGACCGGCCCTGCGGTGGGGTGGGCGACCTTCGCCTCGCACCGTTGCGCGCATGAACCGCGCCAAAAGGCGGCACTCGCGCGATCCGGACCCTGTTTGTGTGGCTTTGCTGCATCTGAGCCCCTGTCACGACGCCCCGGCGCGGTCCTGAGCCGGCCGGGCCAGCCGTCCCTGTGCCTATGATCGGTGAACATAGTGATTCTTTTAATTTCCCGATTTCACGGAGTGTCAGATGACGGTCTCTCTCCCTCTGCGCATGGCAGCCCCCGGCGCTGCGGCGCTTTTGACCTTTGCCGCCGGTTCGGCCCTGGCGCAGGAGGCTTCCTTCAACGCCAGCCTCAGCGCCGGGCTGCGCTACTACCCCGAAGACGGGCTTTATGCCGGCCAGTCCTCTTCCGGGGTGGAGGCCTTCGGTGAAATGACCCTGGGGGGAGAGATCGCCCTGGGCGCCGGTCGCCTGACCTTCGACCTGGACGGGATCCTGGACAGCACCGGCACGCTGGACCGGGGCAATGTCGCCGAGCTGCATTATTCGCAAAGCTTTGGCGACTGGAGCCTGCTGGCCGGCTTCCACACCGAGAACTGGGGCGTGGCCGAAAGCCGGTCGGTGATGAACGTGATGAACCCGGTCGACGGCACCGACCCACTGGTCCAGGACACGCTGCTCGGCACGCCGATGGTGAACCTGAACTACCACAGCGGTATCGGCACCTTCAGCGCCTACGCGCTTCTGGGCTTCATCGAGCCGACCTTCCCCAAGGGCGACGAGGGCCGTTTCCGCTCGCTGCTGCAATGGGACCCGGACCGGGCCTACTATGATGAGGACCGGGACGCACGGAACGTCGACCTGGCGCTGCGGTACTCGGGCTACTTCGCACTCGGCAACGGCTCTCTTGACGTGCAGGCGACCTATTTCAACGGCACCAGCCGCGAGGCGCTGGCCATGCCGGGCTGCATCAAACCCCTCGGGCCGGTCAACGAGGCCATGTGCGATGCGATCAACGATGCCATCGCCGATGGGATCGCCCAGGGCGACCTGCCGGTCGACGCGGATGACTTCTGGGACACGATGGACGAGATCATGACCGATGACCTGGCCAGCGCCCTCTCCGGGCTGCCGCCGGTCGCCGGGCTGATCCCCTACTACCGCAAGGTCGAACAGGTCGGGCTGTCGGCCGTTTATGCTCTCAACGACCTGCAACTGCGGGCTGAGGCCTCCTGGCATGATGTCGGGACGGAAGAGTACCTCTCGGCCGTGGTTGGCGGCGACTACACGTTCAACGGGCTGGGTGGCGGGGACGGCGATCTGACCATGGTGATGGAATATCTCTACGATGATCGCGGAGCGCTGCAGCCGGCGACGGTCTTCGAGGATGATCTGTTCCTCGGCATGAACTATCGCCTGAACAACGCCAGCGATACCGAGGTGAAGCTGGGCGTCTTCCACGACATCAGCAGCGAGGCGCGTCTCTACACCCTGCGCCTGTCCTCGCGCCTGACCGATTCCAGCAGCTTCGAGGTCAATGCCAGCCATGCGACGACCACGGGCTGGAACGATCCGCTGGCCTTCATAAAGGACGACAGCTTCGTCGAGGTGAAGCTGACCACCTACTTCTGATCCATCCAGCTCGCGTGGTGTCGGCCCCCGCGATTCGGGCTGGGGCTGCCCTGTGCCGGGTCTTCCGGTCCGCCTCGGCGACTGGATCGACTTTTCCGGGTTTATGACTGCTGCCTTCAGCGCAATTGATGTCCCGTTAAACGTCTCTTCCTAGGCTGCGCCCGTTTCAGCGAGGGAGAAACAGATGCCTTTCAGCCGGATTCTGCGCGCCATCCTCATGGCGGTGCTGCCCGTGCTCATGCCCGCGGGCGTGGTACGGGCCGAAGAGGGCGTGACCGCCGACAGCGTCACCTTCGCCCAGGTCGCGGTGCTGGACGGGCCGGCGGCCGCGCTCGGCCAGGGGATGAAAGCGGGGATCGAGGCCGCCTTTGGCGAGGCCAATGCCTCGGGCGGCGTGCACGGGCGACGGGTGCTGCTGGAAAGCCAGGATGACGGCTATGAACCCGACCGTTCGGTGCGGGCGGTGAAGGCCGTTCTGGCCCGCAACGATGCGATTGCCCTGATCGGCGCCGTCGGCACGGCGACCTCCACCGCGGCCCAGCCGGTCGCGGCCCAGGCGCAGGTCCCCTTCATCGGGCCGCTGACCGGCGCCGGGGCCCTGCGGGAGCCAGGTCGCGGCAATGTCTTCAACCTGCGGGCCAGCTATGCCGCCGAGACGGAGGCCTGGGTGGCCTACCTGGTGGATGACCTCGGCCTGTCGGAGATCGGCGTGCTCTACCAGGACGACGGCTTTGGCCGCAGTGGCCTGGACGGCGTGACCCGCGCCCTGGCCGAGCGAGGCAAGGCGCCCGTGGCCCAGGGCAGCTACATCCGCAACACCACGGCGGTGAAGACCGCGCTGCTGACCCTCCGCAAGGCCCGGCCACAGGCGGTGGTGATGGTCGGGGCGTCGAAACCCGTGGCCGAGTTCGTACGCCTGTGCCGGATGCTGGAGTTCACCCCGACCTTCGTCGCGATCTCCTTCGGCGGTGACGGGCTGGTGGCCGATCTCGGCCCGGAGGGGGAGGGGCTGATCGTCAGCCAGGTCGTGCCCTATCCGGGTGATCGGTCGCTACCGCTCGTCGCCCGTTACCAGGCAGCGTTGGCCGCTCATGCGCCTGGGGTCGACCCCGGATTTGTCTCCCTCGAAGGCTACATGGTCGGGCGCCTGGCCCTGACCGCGCTTCAGGCCGCGGGCCGCGACCTCAGCCGGGCCGCGCTGCAATCGGCGCTGGAAGGGCTGCGGTTGGTTGATCTGGACGGGCTGAGCCTGACCTTCGGTCCGGATGACAATCAGGGCATGGACCAGGTGTTCCTGACCCGCGCCGGTCCGGACGGGCAGTTGCACCCGCTGGCCACCGGCGCGGAGACGGAGGCCGCGGAGAGTGAGACCGGGGGCGACAATGGCTGATCGGTGTCAGGCAGCCCCCTTGTTTGGCGGCGCCGGCCATCTGGATGGAAGCTGTGTCTGGGTGCCCAGGGGATGGTGATGTCTCTTGTCAGGCGCGTGACGGGGTCGATCGGCACCAAGGTCACGCTGATACTCCTGGCCATGGCGGCCACCACCGCCGTGGGTGGCGCCACCGCTTTGATGGTGTTTGACCGGATCGCGCGGGACATGGACCGGCTGACCGGCGAGATGCTGGTGCAGGTCGAACACAGCGCGGAGCTGATCGGCGCCGCCGACCTGGCCCGGGACACGGTCACCCGGACCCTCCTGGCCGCCACGCCCGAGGCGTTGGAAGAGGCGCGCGCAGACACCGCTACGGTCCTGTCGCAGCTGGAAAGACGTATCTCCGCCCTGCCGCCTGACGCGGCGCACGACCTGGGCCCGGCCTTCGATGAGGTGTCGGCCGGGCTGCGACGCCTTGCCGACAGCCGCGCGGCGACCTTTGCCAGCGAAGCCCGTATAGACGAGTTGATCCTGGATCTGCAGACCCAGATGGGTGCGATGCAGCGCGGGTTGGTGGAACTGGCCGACGACGCCTATTTCGATGTGGTGCTGCGGGGGGAGGAAACCATGGCCTCGGTCGCCGGAACGCTGCAGAGGCTGTCGGAAGAAGGGTTCGCCGTCGTCAGCGCGGTCCTGGAAACGCGGGCGGACCTAAACCTGCTGACCGGGCTGGCCCTGGCCGCCGGCGCCAGCGCCAGCCCGGGCGAGGCGGCGATCCTGCGCGACCTGGCGCAGGCGGCGAGAGGGCGCCTCGATCAACGGCTGGAAGAGCTGGCGGACAACCCCGCCGTTGCCATGCCCGGGGCGCCGATCCGCGAGGCGATGGCCGTCTTCTCCGCCGCCATCAACAGCGGCAGGGTGGCCGCCGACAGCCTGCGCGGCGAGGTCCTCGCGGCGCGTCAGTCCAGCGATGTCGTGCTGGCGATCGCCGTAGATGACCTGCTGTTTGACCTGACCCTGGGCGCCGAGGCCGCCAGTGCCGAGAACGGCGCCACGATCCAGGGTTTGCTGGACGAGGAATTCGGCTTCCTGATGGACCTGGTGGTGCTGAACGGCGCCCTGGGCGACTTCGCCGCCGCCGCGCTGCAGATCGTCAGTGGCGCGGACGCTGACGCGGTCGGCGTGGCAGCCGATGCCCTGCGCAGCGCCGCGGGGCACTTGTCGGATCGGCGCGATCTTCAGGACGGGCGCATCGCCGGCGAGGTCGACCGGCTGGTCGCCCTGGCCGCGCCCGACACCGGTCTTGCGGCGGCGCGCCTCGCCACCCTTTCGGCGACAGCAGACGCCGAGGCGGCCTCCATCGGGGCGGTGGATCGGGTCATCGCGATTGCCGAGCGGGCCGCCGAACTTGGCGCCGACAGCCGCGATCAGATCGACAGGATGGCTGAGACGATCACCGAAGACGTGGCCGGCGCGGGCCGCCGCATGCGGGACATGGCCCTGGCCTCCGCCGGGGTGCTGGTGCTGGCCCTGCTGCTGACCTGGGCGCTGATCCTGCGTCCCCTGGGCGCGATCAGCCGCACGACGGAACGTCTGGCCGGGGGGGACCTTGGCCCGGTGACCGGCTTCGACCGGCAGCATGGGGAGGTCGGGCGCATTGCGCGGGCGCTGAAGATCTTCCGCGACGGGCTGGTGGAACGGGCCGAGGTCTCCCGCGCGGCGGAGGCCGAACGCGAGGCCCGCCGACAGGAGCAGGAGGCCATGATGGCCCTTCTGGCCCGCGCGCTGGAACGGCTGTCTGCCGGGGATCTGACCGTGCGCATCGGCACCCAGATGCAGGGCGGCTACGCCAAGCTGCGGGATGATTTCAATGCCGCCGTGGAAACCCTGGAGGCCTCGGTGCGCAGTCTGGCGACCAGCGGCCAGTCCATCGCCGGGGCCAGCTCCGAGATCACCAATGTCTCGCGCGAACTTGCGGCGCGGTCGGAGCAGACAGCGGGGACCCTGGCCGCGACTGCGCTATCGATCGACAAGCTGTCGGCGTCGATCTCCGACACCGCCCAGGCCTCGGGCGAGGCACGGGACGCGGCCACACGGGCGCGCCTTCGGGCCGACGAAAGCGTCAGCGTGGTGCATCAGACCATCGGCGCGATGGAACAGATCCGCAGTTCGTCGAAGAAGATTGAGCAGATCATCGACATGATCGAGACGATCACCTTCCAGACGAACCTGCTGGCGCTGAACGCCGGGGTTGAAGCGGCGCGGGCGGGCGAGACGGGACGCGGCTTTGCCGTGGTCGCCAGCGAGGTGCGCGCCCTGGCGCAGCGGTCCAAGGAAGCGGCGGAGGAGATCACCGGCCTCGTGCAGGAGAGCCGACGTCAGGTCGACGTGGGCTTCGACCTGGTCAGCCGGGCCAGGGGCACGATCGAGGATATTTCCGAGACGGTCGGCATGGCCACAGGGCTGATGGCGTCGATCTCCGACGCGGTGGTGAAGCAATCCTCGAACCTGAGCGACATCAACGCCTCCATGTCCAGCCTCGACGAGGCGACGATGAAGAACACCGCGATGCTGGAGGAGGTCTCCTCGGCCAATGTCGCGTTGAACGAAGAGGCGCAGGGCATGGCCGGGGCCATTGCCCAGTTCAAGGTGACGCTGGACGGGGCGGCGGCCCATTTCGATACCGGGCTCGGGACCTGCGACGGGCGAGCGGCGCAGGTCGCCTGATCTCTCGGGCGCGGGTGGTGCGAGCTTTGACCGGGATCGGCGGGGCCGGAAGACGCAGGGCGGGCGTCGCCGACAGGAGGGCGGCTTGGCCCCCCCTGGACGAGAAGCGCAGTGGCGTTTGGCACATTGCCAGGCGGGCAGGTCTGCGCGGGCCGCCTGATCGGGCGTCGTCACTAGGTGCCCGGGGCAGGCGGCGCCACTGCGGCCAGTGCCGCGCGGGTCGTTCGAGAGAGCTGGCGCGGGCCTCTGGCAAGGCGTCGCCGCCAGCAGTGGGCATGCTGCGGCCCGTCTTACGCAGGGCGGCCGGGGGGGGGGGCAGTCGCGGTCAGTCCGGCTTGGGCTCGCCGAGGGCGCCCGGTGGGGCGACCCCGCCCAGCCGTTCGGTCAGTTGCCGCGCGGCCTCGCGCACTTGCTGACCGGCCTGGTCCAGCCGGTCCCGGGTCAGCCGGGCCGCAAGGCCGGAGATCGAGATCGCGCAGGCGGGTTCGGCACTGGGCGCCCAGACCACGGCGGCGACGCAGCGCAGGCCGGGCACGTGTTCCTCGTCATCCAGCGCATAGCCCCGCTGCCGGACCCGCGCCATGTCGGTCAGGACCGCCTCGGTCGTGACCAGGCTGCGGGGGGTCATCGGTGGCAGGCCGACCCGCGCCACCAGCGCCGTGATCTCAGCATCCGGCCAGGTGGCCAGCAGGGCCTTGCCCATCCCCGAACAGAAGATCGGCGCCTGGCCCCCGGGCGGGGCGATGGCGCGCACGATCTCGCGGCTTTCGACCTGGCTGATCGTCACCAGCCGATCCCGGTCGAGGATGCCGAGGTTGGCCGTTTCATGGGTCTGGTCGCGGAGCCGCCGCAGGAAGGGCAGGGCCGGGCCGGTGAAACTGTGGCGCCGGCCATAGGCGGCGCCCACGGCAAAGGCGGCGCGCCCGACGCTCCAGCTGGCGGTGTCGGGGTCGCATTGGGCAAACCCCTGCGCTTCCAGCGTTGTCAGAAGGCGATGCGTGGTCGACACCGCTAGCCCTGCGCGGCGCGCGAGGGCGCTGACGCCCAGCCCCTCTTCCTGTTGTTGGCCGAGCAGCTGCAGCAACTCCAGCGCGCGCCGCACCGACTTCACCCCGTCCGATCCTGTCGCGCCCGTCATTTCGTTGCCCCGCTCGGTTCCTGCCGGGCCTTGCCGCCCTGCCGCCGTGATGCCGCCGCATTCGCGGTTTCTGGTAGCAAGAGGAGTAGGCAGTGCCAATCACTTCGCCTAGAACGGAAGTGGTATCAGTCAGGGAACCCGCATGTACCGTCGTTTCGCCCGTTTCAAGATCTGCGTTCTTGGTCCGCTTCTTGTGCTTCTGTTTCTTGCGGTGCCGGTCGCGACCCCGGCACAGGACGCGCCGGGCCCGGAGGAGGCGACTTCGGACCGCCCGCTGGTGCGGGTGCCCTGGTCACCCTACGCCGGCATCTACGAGATGCAGTCCGACGGCACGCTGACCGGCTACTTTGCCGAGCTGGCCCGGCTGGTGGCTGACGAGGCGGGGTTCGACGTGGAATTCGTGGGCTACGAGTCCACACCCGACGTGGTCGCGGCGCAGATGGTCGGGGATACCGACATGCTGGCGGGCGCATCGGGGGAACAGGCGCTGCGCCGCACCAATATCCTGTCGAGTCCCGTCCTGAAAAGCAGCGTCTACCTGATCGCCCGCATCGATGCGCCGGCGGACTGGTCGCCGGAGACGCTGGAAGGCGCGCGGATCGGGGTGATCCGCAACACCACCGGCAGCGAACCCGGTGCACTGGCGGAGCGCAATACGATCCTGCCCTACGGCGGGGTCGAGGACGCCCTGGGCGCCCTGCTTCTGGGTCAGATTGACGCCGTGGTGAGCGTGCGCAAGGTGATCTTCGACACGCTGCGCCAGTGGCGCCTGGATCATCGGGTGCGCACGGTCGGCCCGCCCCTGATGGAGCCGGAGCACTACGTCCTGCTGCACCAGAGCCGGGCCGAACTGATGCCGCGCATCAATGCCGCGCTGGCCCGCCTGCAGGACAGCGGCGCCCTGACACAACTGGGCGAACGCTGGGGCCTGGGCCTGGCCGCGCCGGTGCCCGATGTGCTGACCGTGGGGGTCAGCCACTTTCCGCCCTACCAGGTGGTGACCGAGGACGGCACCTTGACCGGCTTCGGCGTCGAAGGCCTGCGCGACCTGGCGGAACGGGCCGGCATCCAGCTGCAGTTCAAGCAAATCTCGGCGGAGGAATGGGCCGCGGGCCCGGCGCCGGATCGCTACGATATTCTGCCGCCGATCAGCGTGAACGCCGATCGCCAGCGGCGGATGGATTTCACCACGCCGATCCAGCAGTCGCCCTATTCGATCTTCGTGCGGGCGGGCAACGGCGAAGGGATCGCCGCTCTTGATGACCTGGTGGGCCTGCGCGTCGGGGTGGGGGAGCAGAACGTGGCGCGCGCCCGGGCCGAGGCCCATGGCGGGCTGGACCTGGAGGTCTATGACAATGCCGGCGGTTTGCTGGACGGGCTTCTGGCGGGGGAGGTCGATGCGATCCTCTATCCCACCATGACCGTCCGGCGTCTCGCCGCGTCCGGCGGGTTCGAGACCCGCATTGAGGAGGTGCGCCCGCCCTTCGAGGTGACAGAACGGGCCATTGCGCTGCGTCCCGGGCTTGCGACGGTGCGCGAGCGGCTGAACGGGGTGATCCCGGGCTACCTCAGCTCGGAGCAATATATTGCCCTGCGAGAGGATTGGCTGGGCACCCCCGAGTTCTGGACGCCGGAGCGCCTGCGCATGGCGCAGATCGGGGTGGTGCTGATCTCGCTGCTGGTGATCGCCGCCTTCCTCGTGCAGAACGTGCTGGCGCGGCGCAACGCCGAGCGGCTGGCGGCCGAGACACGCCAGGTCAGCAACCGCCTGACCGCGATCCTGGACGCGGCGCAGAGCGGCGTGATCGGCCTGACGGCGGGCGGCCAGATCGCCGCTGTGAACCCCTGCGGGCGCCTGATGCTGGGCGAGATGGATCGTCCGATGCCCTTCCCCTGGCCGGAGGCCCTGGCCTTCATCGACCCGGAGAAGATGGTGCCCGTGGGCGCCAACACCCCGGTGGCGCGCGCCATGGGCGGTGAGGTGCTGCGGGGGGAAACGGCCCTTCTGCGCAGAGCCGACAGCGACGAGCCGCGCTACGTGCGTGTGTCCACCGCGCCAGTGAAGGCGCGCGATGCCGGCGATGTGGCCACCGTGGTGATCCTGGACGACATCACCGAACAGGAGCGCAACCGCCAGCAGATGGAACGCTCGGGCCGGCTCGATGCACTCGGCCAGCTGACCGGCGGCGTGGCGCATGATTTCAACAATATCCTGGCCACCATCGAATACGCGGTGCAGCTGGTGAAATCCGAGGCCTCGCCGCGGATGATGCCCTTCCTCGACACGGCCCATGCCTCGGTCCGGCGGGGGGCGGAGCTGACCAAGCGGCTGCTGGCCTTCGCCAAGCGCCAGCCGGGCATGGAAAGTTCGGTAAGGACGTCCCGCGTGCTGGCCGATTTCCGCGATCTGGCCGCGCCCACGATCGAGAAGAGCATCGATCTGATCATCAACGACGAAGACGAGGATCTGCGCGTCTTCTGCGATGTGGGGCAGCTTGAGAACGCCCTGCTGAACCTGGTGCTGAACAGCCGCGACGCGATCATCGCCTCCGGCATGGGGGACCGGATCAGCGTCAGCGTGCGCAGCCTGTCGGAGGTCGACAGCCGTTCCAGCCTCTATCGCTCCGGTGGGGGCGAAGATGACGGCCAGAACCTGCGCTATGTCGAGTTCTCGGTCACCGACAACGGCCCCGGCATGACCGAAGAGGTGCGCCGCCGCGCCATCGATCCCTTCTTCACCACCAAGGGCCAGAACTCCGGCACCGGGCTGGGTCTGTCGATGGTCTACGGCTTCGTCGAACAGTCCAACGGCGAGTTGCGGATCTATTCGGAGGAGGGGTTGGGGACCACCGTCAGCCTGGTCCTGCCGCGCGGCACCGAGAACAACCGGCGCGAGGCCCCGCACAAGCGCGCCAAGGCGCCGAAGGGGCAGGGGCAGCGGATCCTGGTGGTCGAGGACGAGGAAAGCCTGCTGAGCATCGTGACCGAGGTCGTCCGGTCCCTGAACTACGAGGTCCTGCCGGCCAGTTCGGGGCGCGAGGCCCTGGACCTGGTGGAGGCCGGCGAACCCTTTGACTTGCTGCTGACCGACGTCGTCATGCCGGGGGGCATTGGCGGGTTCAAGCTGGCGGCCGAGGTGCGCAAGCGCCGACCCGACATGCCGGTGGTCTACATGACCGGCTATTCCGGGCTGCTGGAGGTCGAGATGGGCGAGGTGGTCGCGCCCACGTTGCAAAAACCCTGCCCGCCGGTGGACCTGGCGAAGACCCTGAAACAGGAGCTGGAGGGCTAGGCGCCCGACGCTGCCCGCCGGCTCTGCCCCAGATGTGAAATCAGACCTGCAAACGGACGTTCCATGCCCCTGACAGATGACGTGATGACCGGCCTGATCGAGGCCGTGCGCGACGCCGCGCGGACGGAGATCCTGCCGCGCTTTCGCAACCTTTCGGCCGACCAGATCGACACCAAGAGCGGACCCGATGATCTGGTCACCGTGGCCGATCGCGCCGCCGAGGCGCGGCTGACCGCCGCCGCGCAGACGTTGCTGCCGGGCGCCCTGGTCGTCGGCGAGGAAGGGGTGGCGGAGGATCCGACGATCCTCGACCGCTTCGCCGAGACGGAGTTGGCGGTGGTCATCGACCCGGTCGACGGCACCTGGAACTTTGCCAACGGGCTGGCCAATTTCGGGGTGATCCTGGCGGTGGTCGAGGGTGGGCGGACGATCTTCGGCCTGCTGTATGATCCGGTGCTGGACGACTGGATCACGGCCACCCCCGGCGGCGGGGCCTGGTTCTGCCGTTCAGATGCGGCACCGCGCCGCCTGTCGGGCCCGCCGGCGCGGCCGCGCGACCGCTGGCAGGCCTTCGTGCCGTTGCGTCTTTACGCGCCCGAACAGCGCGCCGCCCTGTGGCAACAGGCGCAGGGGTTCGGCGATGCCTTCACCCTGCGCTGTTCCTGCCATGAATACCGCATTATGGCCCTCGGCCACGCCGACCTTATGCTGGCGCCGGTGGTGAAACCCTGGGACCACGCCGCGGGCGTCCTGATCGTCGAGGAATGCGGGGGCGCGGTCTGGTCCGGCGGCGCGCCGGGCTACCGGCCCGCGGGGCCGGCCCATCCCCTGATGGTCACGGGGCGCGCCGAGGCAGGCGAGGATCCGGCGCTGTGGCTGCCCGCGGGCCTCTGAGGCGCTTTGATCCGGATCATTGAAAAGGGGTGGTCCCGGCGGGCCGCCCCTTTTCGTCTCTACAGCGCGGCGTGCCTCAGCCGCGGGCCAGCGCCTCCATCAGCTGTCCATAGGCCAGCTGGCCGGTGCGGAAGGCATCCAGCCGGAAGAACTCGTTCGGGGCGTGAATGTTCTCGTCGCCATGGCCGAAGCCGAACATCACCGCATGCACGCCCAGCTCCCCCAGCAGGGTGGTCATGACCGGGATCGAGCCGCCGACGCGGGTGCGGTAGGGCGCGCGGCCGTAGACCTCCTCCAGAACCTGGGCGGCGATGGCGGTGGCGTTGTGGCCGACGGGCACCTGGAAGGGCTCGGCCCGGCCAGGGTTTCGGGTGACCTCCGCCGTTACGCCCGGTGGGCAATGGGCGGCCACATGGGCGCGGATCGTCTCGAAGACCGCTTCGGGGCTTTGCCCGGCGACAAGGCGGCAGGTGATCTTGGCGCTGGCCTGTGCGGGCAGCACCGTCTTGGTGCCCGCGCCCTGCCAGCCGCAGGTCATGCCGTTCACTTCCAGCGTGGGCCGGGCCCAGAGGCTTTCGCGGACCGTATAGCCCGGTTCGGGCAGCACGGCGGGGGCGCCGGTTTCGGCCAGGTAGTCGGCCTCGTCATAGGGCACGCGGGCGATGGCGGCGCGGGTCTCCGCATCCAAGGGCAGCACGTCGTCGTAGAAACCTTCGACGGTGATCTGGCCTTCGGGGGATTTCATCGAGGCCAGGATCTGCGCCAAGGCCATGCCGGGGTTGGCCACGCCGCCGCCGTGCTGCCCGGAATGCAGGTCCGCCGCCGCGCCCTGCACATGAACCTCCAGGCTGACCAGCCCTTTCAGCGCCTCGACGATCTGTGGCTGCCCCGGTGCCCATTGCGAGCCGTCGGCGGAGAAGATCATGTCGGCCTTCAGCCGGTCGGCGTGTTCGGCCACGAAGGGCGGCAGGTCGGGGGAACCGATCTCCTCCTGGCCCTCGAAGAAGAATTTCACGTTGACCGGCAGCCTGCCGTCGGTCTTCAGCATCGCCTCGACCGCCAGGATGGGGATCAGCATGCCGCCCTTGTCGTCCGAGGCTCCGCGTGCCCAGACCCGGTTGTCACGCACCTCGGGCTCGAAGGGTGGGCTTTGCCACAGGTCGAAGGGCTCGGCGGGTTGCACGTCGAAGTGGCCGTAGATCAGGATCGTGGGTTTCTCCGGCCCGGCGCCCATCCACTCCGCCAGGACGACCGGGTGGCCGGCGGTCGGCAGGATCTCGGCCCCGGTCACGCCCGCTGTCTCCAGCCGGTCGCGCACCCAACGGGCGGCACGCATCACGTCGCCGGCGTTCTCGGGCTTGGCCGAGACCGAGGGGATGCGCAGGAAGTCGAGAAGCTCTTTAGTGAAACGCGCCTGGTTGGCGTCGAGATAGCCGGTCCAATTCATCGCGGGGTCTTTCGTCTGGGGGATCCTTGCCCCCAGCTAGACCCATTCGCGCGCGAATGGCCAGAGCGGTGGCGCCGTGCGGCGCTGCCCGGCGGGCCCCACGCCCAAGCGGCAGGCGATCCGGCGCGCCGGTCCCGTTCAGGCGGTCCCGTTCACCGAGCCGCGCAGGTATTGGGCCGTCATATGGGCGATGACTTCTGCCACCACGGTGGGGCGGACGTGGACATTGTCGTTGTCGAAGGCCGCGAGGCCCATCGAGGTGACCATCTCGTAGCTGGGGAAGTAGTCGACGCCATCGAACCGCTCCGCGACCTCTTCGGCCACCACGCGCAGGACGGCCTTGGAATAGGCGTTGCGCATGATCGCATCGCCTTCGGCAAAGGTGGTCTGAAGGGGGACCGGTGACAGGGTCAGCAGCACCCGTTGGCGGCGCTCGGTGACCAAGCGGTCCATCATCTCGAACAGCATGTCGCGGCAGGTCGGGATGTCCAGCCGGCGAAAGACAAAGCGGTCGGGTTCGGCGCGCAGCAGGCGTCGGTTTGGCACCTCGTTCAGGTAGATGCCGTCGAACTGGTCGAACCAGCATTCGATCAGGCCCAGGGTGACCACCACGGTCTCGCAGGTCGCCAGCCCTTCGGCATAAAGACGGCGGATCTGGGCGCGCCGTTCCAGGGCGCGGGCGCGGGGCACCGCGCGCCCGCCGGTGGCCAGAAGGCAATCCTGCACCATCTCCTCGTCGTCCGCCGCAGCCTCGCCCTGATCCGCTCCGGTGGCGGTTGGCAACCGGTAGAGGCCGGCGCTGGTTTCGCCGGTTTCGGCATCGCGCAGGCATTGCAGCATGGTGGCGGGGTTGTACTGGTTCAACAGGCGGTTCGACCGCCCCGGTGCCTCCTCCGGCGGGGCGGTGAAGGTGGTGGTGGGCACCTCCAGTCCGGCGGCGGTCAGGGCGTCCTCGACATTGCGGGCGAAGCAGGAGCCGATGGTGAAGACCGCCTCGCCCGGGGCCAGATGGAAGCCCGGGGTGATCTGCGGGCGCAGCATGCCGCCGGCGCTACGGGCGTCGGACCGGTCGGGATAACGGCGCACGGTATTGCGTAGAGCGCGGGCGACGACCTCCTCGCCGCCGAGCTCGGCGGTTCGGCCCCCGGGCATGCGGTAGCCTTCTGTCCGTGGCTTCTGCGACGGCGGTTGCCTGTCTTCTGACATATCCCTCATGGGCGCCTCCTGGCGTCGATTCTTGGCGGTACAATCGGGCAGGGTGGGTTAATATGCCTTCAATCGCTGTGGCTGTTCCGGCCGGGGCGATGCAAAATGTGACGCCGGAAGCGCAATGCGCGAATGCAGGACATCGCGGCGTTGCCGTGGTCGCATCCTTGTGGCACAACCGGGTCCGAGAGGATTCTGAACGAAAGAGTCTAGTTATGACCGACTACGCCGCCCGCCGCACGATGATGGTCGATGCGCAGGTCCGCCCCTCCGACGTGACCAAATTCCCGATTATCGAGGCCATGCTCTCGGTTCCGCGCGAGCTGTTCGTGCCGCAGGAGCGCAAGGAGGCCGCCTATCTGGGCGAGAACCTGCCCCTCGGCGGGAACCGTGTCCTGCTGGAACCGCGCACCTTCGCCAAGATGCTGGACGCGCTGGACATCCAGCCCGAAGAGCTGGTGCTGGATCTGGGCGCCGCCCAGGGCTACTCCGCCGCCGTCATCGCCCGCATGGCCGAGGCCGTGATCGCCGTCGAGGAAGACAGCGAACTGGCTGGCGACAGCCAGCAGATCCTCAGCGATCTGGGCGCCGACAACGTGATCCTGCATGAGGCCAAACTGACCGAGGGCGCGCCGGAACACGGCCCCTATGACGTGATTCTGATCGAGGGCGCGGTGGAACACCTGCCCGAGGCGATCACCGACCAGTTGAAGGACGGCGGCCGCATCTGCGTGCTTTTCGCCGAGGGTCATCTGGGTGTCGTGCGCGTCGGCTACAAGATCGACGGCAAGATCAGCTGGCGCTTCTCCTTCAATGCGGGGGCGCCTGTCGTGCCCGGTTTCGAACGACATGCGGCCTTCACCCTTTGATCCTTCGGGTCGGACAGGCGCCGCGTCTCAAACAAACTGAGCCGGGCCAACCGGCGGAACGAGGAAGAACAGGATGATGGAACAGGTCAAGGCGCCCCGGCGTCGCGGAATCTTCGCCGGGCTGCGGCACTCGGCACGGGCGCTCCTGTCTGGGGCGGCCTGCGCCGCAGCTCTGGTGGCGCTTCCGGGCGCCGCCAGTTCGGAAACGCTGGGTCAGGCCCTGGCGGATGCCTATCGCAATTCGGGCCTGCTGGAGCAGAACCGTCTGCTGTTGAAGGCCACCGACGAAGATGCGGCCGGCGCCCTGGCGGCGCTGCGCCCGGTGCTGGCCTGGAGCGCGAACGCCTCCAGCGACTACAACGATGCCACCGGCGTGACCACCAACGGTCTCGGGGCCGGCCTTTCGGTCAGCTATACCCTGTTCGATTTCGGCAAGGGGCAGCTGGGTCTCGATATTGCCAAGGAAACCGTTCTGGTGACCCGGCAGCAGCTGCTGGCCATCGAACAGCAGGTGCTTCTGCGGGCCGTGACCGCCTACATGGAGGTGCGCCGCGCCCTGCAGACGGTGCAGCTTCGCCGTGCCAACGTCCGCCTTCTGAGCGAGGAAATGCGGGCCGCCAAGGACCGCTTCGAGGTGGGTGAGGTCACCCGCACCGACGTGTCCCAGGCCGAGGCTGCGCTGGCCGGCGCCCGCTCCGGTCTGACCGCTGCCCAAGGCGCGCTGATCCAGGCCCAGCTGGAGTACGAGGCGGCCGTGGGGCACAAGCCCGGCGATCTGGCGCCGCCCGCCCGCCTGGGCCGGGTGCCCGGCCAGGTGTCAGAGGCCGTCAACATCGGCCTGCAGACCCATCCCAGCATGAATGCCGCCCGCCGCCAGGTGACGGTGGCGGAGCTGCGCATGCGGCAGGCCGACCTTCAGGTGGCGCCCGACATCGACCTGTCGGCCAGCGTGTCGATCTCGCGTAACGTGGACAATGATTTCACCACCAACAACCGTTCCATCGGCCTCGGCGCCTCCGGCCCGATCTACAGCGGGGGCGCCATCGCATCGGCCCGTCGCCAAGCTGTCCTGAACCGGGACGCGCAGCTGGCCAACCTGCGTGTGGTCAGCACCGACGTGACCCAGAACGTCGGCAATGCCTTCTCAGGCGTTCAAATCGCCCGTGCGGCCTCGGTCGCCGGCGAGGAACAGGTGCGCGCCGCCGAAGTGGCCTTCGAGGGCGTTCGCGAAGAGGCCAACCTCGGGTCCCGCACGACGCTTGACGTGCTGACCCAGGAACAGGCGCTGCTGGATGCCCGTGTCGACTACCTTTCTTCACAGGTCGACGAGGTGCTGTCGCGCTACTCGCTGCTGTCCACCATGGGCCTGCTGACGGCCGAGAACCTCGGCCTGAACGTCGAGATCTACGACCCGGCGGCCTACTACAACATGGTCAAGGATGCGCCCGCGGGCATCTCCGCTCAGGGGCGGAAGCTCGACTCCGTTCTGCGTCGCATCGGGAAAGAGTAAAACTCTGCTCATCCATTGTGAAAAACCCTTGCCCGGGCTAGACTTCGGGCTTGGGGATTAACGGTTAGAGCAGATGAACGACCCTGTCAGCAACGTCCAGATCGAGGATGTCCTGGCTTCCATCCGGAAGCTGGTATCGGAAGAAGTGCGCGCCCAGACGCAGCCGGAGGAGGCCCGCAAGGGGCCCACGGCCTTCGGGCGCAAGGGCGAGGCGTCCCGGGAAGAGGAAGCCCCCGCCGCGGCCGAGAAGCTGATTCTTGCACCGCACCTGCGTGTTGCCGATCCGGATCCGGCCAGCGATCCCGAGAGGGACGCAGAGTCCGCGATCGGCGCCGACCGTGATGCCGATGGCGATGATCTGAGCGACAGTTTTGCCGATGCCGGCCTGTCCTTCGGGCGGGAAGACCACCCCGACCTCTTTGCCGAGGACGAGATCGAGGAGGCGCCTTTTGCCGAGATCTCGGATGAGGCCGCCCTGCGCGGCTTCGACGATGCGCCGGTGGCCTTCGACGGCAGCAGCTGGATGCCCGCCGAGACCGGGGCACAGCGGGACGATGAGCTGGCTGGGGACGCGGCGGACGCCCGCGCCCTGCGCGCGCGGCCTGAAGATGACGCGTCCGAAGATGACGCTTTTGCGGGCGCGGCGGAAGACGACGGCGAAGAGTTCGATTTTGAAGAGATGCTCGCCTCGCTGAACGCCGATCATGCCCGGTCCACCGATTTCTCCGATTTCGGCGATGGTGCCGCAGAGGCGCTGGCCGCCGCTCCTCACGTCGATACCACGCCCGCCGATGACTTGGCCGATACTCCCGCCGAGGACGATGCCGCGGAGGATGCGCGGTTCGACGATCTGGATGCGGTTCTCAGCCACCTTGATTTCGATGCCGACCCGGCGCCGCGCCACGACCGGTCCGAACTGCGGGACGACATCGAGGACGCGGAACTTGTCGAAGGGCAGGGCGACAACGTCCGCAGCTTCGAGTCGCTGTTCCGCCGCAACGAGACCGTCACGCCGAAGTCGGAGCCGGAGCCGGCTGAGGCCGAAGAGGCGCCCGAAGGATACCGTTTCGTCGCGCCGGATGCGGATGATCCGACACAGGACGTAGATTTCCTGGATGACAACAGTACGGGGACCCAGCCCGAGGCGGACTTCGACGCGATGCCGGAGCATGACGCCCTTGTCGGGCGTGCAGCGCACTCCCGGTCCGAGCCGGCGGATCCCTATCAGGACGACGCGGAAGACGGCGACGTCACCGTGGACGAGGAGGCCCTGCGCGAGCTCGTGTCCGATATCCTGCGACAGGAGCTTCAGGGCGCCTTGGGCGAGCGGATCACTCGCAACGTGCGCAAGCTGGTGCGCCGTGAGATCCAGCGCGCGCTGCAGAGCAAGGATTACATCTGAGGCCGGGTGAGACGAGGCGCGGGTCGCAGGGCCCGTCCTTGGGGCGCCGCTGTGGCGCCCCTGTGGCCTGCTCAGCCCGCCGGGGGGCTGATCTCTGCTGACATCGCAAGAAGTTCGTCCAGATCCAGGTGTGCCGCCATGTGGCCCGCCAGCCGGTCCAGCACGCTGTCCACCTCCGTCTCGTAGCGCAGGGCGGAGGCGGGGGCGCCCAGCTCCGTCAGCAGCGCGGCGCGGAAGCCATCGGCGGCAAAGAGGCCATGCAGGTAACTGCCCCGCACCAACCCGTTCTCCGACATGGCGCCCTCGGGGCGACCCGCGATTTCCAGCCAGGGTCGGTCCGTGTCGGGGCCAGTGGTTTCGCCCAGATGGATTTCATAACCTTCGACCGGGCTGCCGCTGGCCGGATGCGTTCCCTGGCGCAGGTGCAGCTGTTTCTCTGGTTGCAGCACGGTGTCGATCTGCAGGTGCCCCAGGCCTTCCGTGACGCCCGGAGGGCCTTCGAGGCCCCCGGGGTCCGACAGCGTGCGGCCGAGCATCTGAAAGCCGCCACAGAGGCCCATGACATGCCCGCCGCGCCGCAGGTGCGCCGCCAGGTCGATATCCCAGCCTTCGGCCCGGAAGGCGGCCAGGTCTGCGCGGGTGCTTTTTGAGCCGGGCAGCAGGATCAGCGCCGCATCGGCGGGCAGGGGGCGGCCGGGCGGCACCAGGTCCAGCGTGACGCCCGGTTCGGCAGCCAGCGGGTCCAGGTCGTCGAAATTGGCGATCCGGGGCAGGCGGGGCACGGCGATCTTCACTGCGCCGGCAGCGGGGGTGCTCGCCGGGCGGTCCAGATCCATCAGGTCCTCGGCCGGCAGGCGCCAGGCCTCGGCGAACCAGGGCAGCACTCCTAGGCCGGGCCAGCCGGTGCGCGCCGCGATGGCGGCGTAGCCCTCGTCGAAGAGGCGTGGATCGCCGCGGAACTTGTTGATAAGGAAGCCGCGGATCATGGCCCGGTCTTCGGCGTCCAGCACCTCGGCCGTGCCGACCAGCTGGGCAATGACACCGCCCCGGTCGATATCGCCCGCCAGCACCACTGGCACGCCTGCCGCCCGAGCAAATCCCATGTTGGCGATGTCGCGGGCCCGCAGGTTGATCTCTGCGGGGCTGCCGGCGCCTTCGACCAGAACCAGGTCGGCGTCACGGGCCAGGCGGTGGAAGCTGTCCAGCACCCGGTCCATCAGCCCCGCGCGCAGGGCGGGGTAGTCGGCGGCGGCGCTGCTGGTCAGGCGCCGGCCCTGGACGATGACCTGGGCGCCGGTCTCGCTTTCGGGCTTCAGCAGGACGGGGTTCATGTGGACCGAGGAGGGCAGGCCACAGGCCCGGGCCTGCAGGGCCTGGGCGCGGCCGATCTCGCCGCCGTCGGCGGTCACGGCGGCATTGTTCGACATGTTCTGCGGCTTGAAAGGAGCCACGCGCAGGCCGCGCCGGGTCAAGGCTCGGCCAAGCCCGGCCACCAGCAGCGACTTGCCCACGTTGGAGCCGGTCCCCTGGATCATGATCGCGCGGGCCATGGTGCCTTCCTCCCTTAGACCTGTTCTCACAAAAGGAAAACGCGCCCCTTTCGGAGCGCGTTTTTCATGGCGAAACCGGCTGGGCTGGTTCCGTCAATGGGCTCAGGCCGCCTCGGCCTGTTCCGCTGCGTGGCGACGCTCGCTCTCTTCGCGCGAGAGGGCGACGGAGGTCCGGACACCTTTGGAAACGAACTCCATCAGGCCAACGACCACGCGTTCGTTCGGGTCGATGCCGGCACAGGACAGAACTTCGCGGCCGTCACGAGACCGGGCCCAGCGGGCGATCTGTTCCGGGCCGTTGCCGTATTTCTTGTCGTCTGCAATGGCGTCATCGAGGGCCGCCAGTACGACAGCGGCAAACAGTTTGCGTGCGCGGTTGCCCTGTTCGTTATTGAAGGCGGTGCCGTCAACGAAATCTTTCATGATCCGTCCTTGCTTATTGCTCTTGTGTTTCGGGCGTGCCGCCCCTTATGACCAAAAAGAACCGATTCGGATAGCGCAATCACGCATCCCTGCGTTGCGCTCACCGCATGGCTCATTGGGCCACACCCAAGCGTGACACCCCCGTGGCGATGACTTGTCACGGGGCTGAAGGCCATATATAGGCTGGCCCGGAAACGGATCAACACGCAGGCTTCCCGAATGCCCAAGATCAACGGAAACGAAATTCGTCCCGGCAACGTGCTGGAACACAACGGTGGCCTCTGGGCGGCCGTCAAGGTGGACCACGTCAAGCCCGGCAAGGGCGGCGCCTTCGCCCAGGTCGAGATGAAGAACCTGCGCAACGGCTCCAAGCTGAACGAGCGTTTCCGCAGCGCCGACAAGGTCGAGCGTGTGCGGCTGGAACAGAAGGACATGCAGTTCCTGTTCGAGAGCGACGGGATGCTGAACTTCATGGATACCGAAACCTTCGACCAGGTCGAGGTTTCCGCTGATTTGCTTGGCGATCGTCGGCCCTTCCTTCAGGATGGCATGACCATCGTGGTGGAATTCTACGACTCCGAGGCGCTGAACGCCACGGTGCCGCAGAAGGTGACCTGCAAGATCGTCGAGACTGAGCCGGTGGTGAAGGGGCAGACGGCGGCGAACTCGTTCAAACCGGCGATCCTCGACAACGGCGTCAAGGTCATGGTGCCCCCCTTCGTGGGCCAGGACGAGGACATCGTGGTCAACACCGAGACCATGGAATACGCCGAACGCGCCTGAGCGTCCCCGCCGCGGCGGAATCGGATCGAAACGGAGGCCGCGCATTGCGCGGCCTTTCGCGTTCTCAGGGGGGATCGGGCTGGCGTTGCCGGCTCCGAAAAGCTGTATCTTCCCAGTGCATATGAAGCCGCTGCATGGCTGCGGCGACCCGTCGTGGCTCTGGCCACTTGGTGAAATTTCCGCAATTATGGACCGCTTCCGGCCGGATCTTCCCTCGGCGCGACCGCGGTTGCCAGCTTTGTGCGTTGTGACCAGCGGGCCGGCAGATGAAGCTATAGGCGTGTTTGCCTAAAAGTTGTGCGACTGTATGTGGCGGCGCTGCAACTCGGCCCTGGGGCCTGTTGGCCCGGCGGCGGACCCGTCGGGCGCGGCTCAGAGCCGGTCCAACAGGTCCTCGACCAGCGTGCGGTAGCTGGGCCCGAAGAGGCGCAGGTGCACCAGTGCGGGCCAGAGCTGATAGATCACGCGGCGCGTGCCCCAGCCTGGCGGCAGGGAGCCGTAGTTGGCGGTGAACCCCGGACCCGGCTGTCCGAAGAGATGCAGCATCGCCAGGTCGACCTCCGCGTCGCCGCGGGCGCAGGCGGGGTCGATCAGGTGGACATTGCCCGACGGGCCGAACAGCAGGTTGCCGGCCCAGAGATCGCCATGCAGCAGCGAGGGGCGCGGGGCGGCGGGCAGCATGTCGGGCAGGCGCTGCGCCAGGGCTTCGATCCGCCGTGCGAGCGGCATGGGCAGGGTCTCTATCCCCTGCAGCAGCCGCGCCTCGGCCCAGAAGCGGGGCCAGTCGGTTGCCGTCCCCGGCGCCTCGCCGGGCAGGCCGCAGGGAATGGGGACCGGGCCGAAGGCATAGTCCTCGGGCCATCCATAGCCCGCGCCCTCGGGGGGCGGCGCATCGTGCATGGCGCGCAGGCGCCGCCCGAGACGGCCCCAGGCCCCGGGCAGGGCATGGCTTTCGGGCAGGTGTTCGAGGATCAGCATCAATGGCCGCACCTCCAACACCTTGGGCACGGGGGCCCCCGTCCGCGCCATCGCCTCCAGCATGCCGGCCTCGGCGCGGGCATGGCTGCCCAGCTTGGCCACCCGGTGGCTGCCGTCCGCCAGCGTCAGCAGGCGCACTTCCGACAGGTCGCCGCCCTGCAACTGGCGCATCCCGGTGACGGGCTGGCCCACCAGGTCGGCCAGCAGGGCGGAGGACGGATCGCTCATTCGGGCGCGTCGGGCAGGGCGGTGACCCGGGCGTCGCCGGCGTGCAGCACGCCCGTGGCACGGTCGAAGCGCAGGTAGGCGATGCCTTCGCCGCCCGCCTGCGTGTAGAGCGTGCCGGCGGCCTTGCCGTCGTCTGTTTCCAGCGCGGTGCCCGGGGGCACGCTGCCCTCCACGGCGACACGGCGCAGGCCCTTGCGCAGCTCGGTCTTGTGCTTCATCCGCGCGGTCACCTCCTGGCCGACGAAACAGCCCTTGCGGAAGTCGACCCCGTGCAGCCGCTCGAAGCCGGCCTCCAGGATGAAGGTGTCCGGCGTCAGCTCGATCCCCGTCTCGGGGATGCAATGAGCCACGCGGATGGCCGCGAAATCGCTGCCGTCATCGCCCGCCTCGGCCCCGTAGAGCCGCCAGCCAAGCGCCGGGTGACGCGGATCGGGCACGGCGCCCTCGGGCGCCTCGCCGGTGCCGCGGCAGACCTTCAGATCGGTCTCCTCGATCTGCACGTCGGCGCGCAGCTTGTAGAGGGTGAGCTTCTGCAGCAGGGCAGGGGCCAGATCGGCCGCCACGTCCAACAGCAGGGCATCGCCCTGGGGGACCAGCAGGAAATCGGCCTGGTACTTGCCCTGGGGCGTCAGCAGGGCGGCGTAGACCGGCCCCTGGTCGAGGCGCCCCAGGTCATTGGTGACGAGGTTCTGCAGGAAATCGCGTGTATCGCTGCCGGTGAGGCGCAGCACGCGGCGATCTGTTTCGGACATCGGGGACTCCCGGTTTTCGATTTGCTCCCTTATAGCGGGCCGAGGAACTGGCCGACAGGGGGTGACATGCGCGCAGCGATTTCGGTGATCGTGACCACGCGAAATGCGGAGCGGCATCTGCCGGATCTGGCCCCGCTGATCTTCGAGGCGGTGCAGGAGGGGATCCTGCGGGAGCTGATCTTCGCCGATGCGGGGTCGACCGATGCCACCGCCGAGATCGCCGAGGCGATCGGGGCCGAGGTGGTGCCCGGGGATCGCGACACCGCCGCCGCACAGGCGCAGGGCGAGTGGCTGCTGTTTCTCGATCAATGCGACCGGCCCGAAAGCGGCTGGACCCGGGCCGCGGCGGATCACCTGGGCGCGCGGGCGCCGGCGGTCTTCCGGCAGGGCAGGATCGGGGATCTGCGGGCGCGGGCCCTCGCACCGGGGCGCAGCCGGGCGCTGATGATCCGCGCCGTGGACTGGCGGGCCGGACGCCTGGGGCGCGCGCAGGTCTGGCCTGCGCGCAACCGTCCCGTCAGCCGCCGAACAGCCTGAGGAAGGCGCGCCGGAACACGCCGACTTCATCGGCATCCGCCGCGCGGCCGCGATTACGGGTGCGGTCGCGTTCCTGTTCCAGCGCCATGCGATCGGCGGTGCGGCCATCGGTGCGGAACTGCAGGTCGTGCAGATGCGCATAGATCCCGCCGTGCGCCATCAGCTCGTCATGGGAGCCATGGTCGGTGGCCCGGCCGCGATCCATCACCACGATCTGATCGGCGCCGCGCACCGTGGACAGGCGGTGCGCGATGACCAGCGTCGTGCGGCCTTCCGCCAGCCGGTCCAGCGCCGCCTGCACCACGGCCTCGGATTGCGCATCCAGCGCCGAGGTTGCCTCGTCCAGCAGCAGGATCGGCGTGTCGCGCAGCAGGGCGCGCGCGATGGCGACCCGCTGACGTTGGCCGCCCGACAGGGACGACCCGCGCGGGCCCACGGGCGTATCGAGGCCCTGAGGCAGCTTCTCGGCGAAGTCGCTGACATGGGCGGCGGCCAGCACCTCGGACAGACGGTCCTCGCTGACATCGGTGCGGCCCAGCAGGATGTTCTCGCGCAGGGTTTCGTCGAAGAGGGCGGCATCCTGCGACACGACGGAGAAGAGGCTGCGCAGGTCGGGCAGGGACATGGCCGAGACCGGCACGCCGTCGATCTCGATCTTGCCGGAGGTCGGGTCGACCAGCCGGGTCAGCAGGTTGAAGACGGTGGACTTGCCCGCGCCCGACGCACCAACCAGCGCCGTGGTCTGCCCTGGCCGCGCGGTGAAGCTGAGCCCGTTCAGCACCGGCGTCTCGCCGTAGGACAGGTGGACATCGGTCAGGGTCACGCCCGGCATGCCCTTCGGCGGGGCGACGGGATTGGCGGGGGAGACGAGGGTGGGCTTCGTCTCCATCAGCTCCTTGATCCGCTCCAGCGCGGCGGCGGCCACCTGCCAGGTGCCCGAAACGGAGCCCAGACGCCGTAGCGGCTCGAAGGCGAAGCCGATGGCGGTGAAGAAGGACATGAACTGGCCCACGGTCTTCTCGCCGGCGATGATCTCGGAGCCGCCGAAGATCAGCACGCCGAGGAAGCCGAAGCCGGCCATGATGTCGATCATGCCGGGGATCGAGGCGGTGCCGATGGTGGAGCGGATCGAGGCGCGGACCAGGTCGTCAGTCAGGGCCCCGTATTGCCGCGACTGGTACTCCTCCAGGCGGTTCAGCTTCACCGGGACGATGCCGTGGAAGATTTCGTCCAGCCGGGTGGCCAGACGCGCGCCGAGGTCGCGCGCCTCGCGCGAACGGGCGCGGACGAAGCGTTGCACGATCATTGAGGGCGCCACGAGGACCGGCGCGCCGATCAGTGCCACGGCGGTCCATTGCCAGTCCACCGAGATCGCCACGCCCATAAGGATCACCAGCGAGATCAGGTCGCGGCCCGCGCCGGTCAGGATGGCGGTCCAGACCCCGTTGACAGCGGCCACGTCCGCCTGCACCCGCTGGATCAGGAAGCCCGGCGGATGGGTCTGGTGAAAGGTGCCGTCCTGGCGCATCAGGTTGGCCAGCAGGTCCATGCGCAGATCCGCCGCGTTCAGCTGACCCACGCGCGCCAGCAGCGCCTTCTGCCCCATGGAGCTGAGCGCGCGAACGATGAAGATCGACAGGATGGCGGCGCCGACCCAGCCGAGCGCCCCGGTCTGACCCTCGATGAAGACGGTGTCGAACATCGGCTTCATCATCCAGCTGAGCGCCCCCAGCATCGAGCCTTCCAGCGACATCAGCACGAAGGCGGCGATCAGCGCCCAGCTGTGCTTCTTCAGGTAGTTGACCCAAAGCCAGCGCGCCAGGATGCGGCCGGGCACATGGGCGTCCGTGCCGGGGACAGGCTTGCCGCCCATGGTCGGGGCGGCCTTGGAAGCCTTGTCGCCCTTGGCAGTCGGGCCGGGACGGCCTGTCGCGGCGCCGGCCGGGGCGGTGCTCTTCGGGGTCGTGTCGTCAGTCATCTTCGCCACCAGGGTAGGGCGCGGAAGTCCGCCTTGATCCTGTCCGCATCATATTCGGTCCGTATCCAGTCCTCGAAGCCGATCGGCTCTCTCGCATTGCGCGCGGCGTAGACGTCGAGCAGGTGATCCAGCACGCCGGTCTTGCTCTTGCGGATGTGGATGTATTTCAGCGACAGCATCTTTCGGGCCTCTTCCACGGGGCGGCCTTCGATCACCATCAGGTAGATCGCCGAGGCCAAGCCTGCCCGGTCCGCCCCGGACTTGCAATGCATCACGAAGGGGCGGGGGATGGTGCGCAGGGTTTCGATGACCGCCAGCACTTCCTCCCGGCTCGGGGCCTTGCGGGCATGCAGCCGACGCGCGATCAGCGTCAGGCCCAGCTCGCGGCAGCTCTCGACCTCGGTCAGGTAATGCGCCGTCGGCTTGTCGCCGCGCAGGGTCAGCACATGGGTGATGCCCATGGCCTTCATCTTCGCGAAGCGTCTGTGGGTGGGATGGTTCGAGCGCCAGACGCCTGGGGCGATCTGGAAGAAGTTGGTCCACAGGATGCGCAGCGCGGCGTGATCGAACCAGAGGTTGTAGACATTCGCGCGCCGCCGCAGCTCGGGCGTGGAAAGATCTGTGTTGTAGTGGTCGCGCAGCTCGCGCTCAAACTTGCGGATCTTGTCAGCCAGTGTCATCCCGAACCCTTGTCTGTCAGTTCCGGCGTCCGTACCGGCGCGTCCCCGCGAAACCCGCCCCCATGTAGGCGAGCAGGGGCCGTCGCGCAAGCGTGGCGGCGTGACGTGGCGATCTGGCGGAGGAAAGCGGTACGGGGGCCGGGGAAGGGCGTGGGCAGGCCGGGGGCAGGGGGCTCTGCCCCCTCTTGAGCCTGCGGCTCAATTCACCCCCGGAGTATTTCGAACAAGGTGAAGACGGGGTCGGCGGCCCGCCGCAGGCGCAGCTGCCCATGAGCCGGAGGGGGTAGGCCGGACAACGCGATAGGCGCCGGCCTGGCGGCGGGGCGCATGGGGTCGTGCAGCGCAGTCGGTCGGTGGCGTATCAGCCAGCGGCGCGTTTCTCGGGGCGGAAGCCGATGCTGTCGGAAACGGTGAAGCGCCCGGCCTCGGCCTTGCGGATCTTGCCGTCGCGCAGCAGCTGGCCGAAGGCGCGAAGCCCGTCCTCGCGAGAGTATTCATCGGGGGCCAGGGTCTTCACCCGGGTCATCAGCTGTGGCCGCGAGAACAGAGGCTGGCCTTCCAGGAAGCACATGTAGGAGGCCGCGGCCTCCAGCAGGTCCCCCAGGGAACTGGCGCCAACCGAGGCGGCGTAATCCTCAAAGCTCTCCTCCGGGGTGCGGGCCGGGGCCTGCGGGGCGGTCGCGGCCTCGCGCCGTTGCTCCGCGCTGTCATGGCGGGCCAGGTCGGCCACCGAGATGCGGCGCGGGCGGACCGGGCCGCGCGGGGCGGCGGAGACGTCCACGCGTTGCTCTGCCACCAGTTTCAGTGGCGCCGGGCGGCTGTCCAGGCGCCGGGCGGGGGCGGTGCCTTGGTGCGCGATCGCCGGGCGGCGCGGGCGCACGACCTGGGCCAGGTCCTCGCGATAGGCATCGGTAGTGTCCTCGCGCGCGGCAAAATCCGAGCCGGCGGCCTTCTCGGCCTTCTTCGCGGCCACGGCGGCGCGCAGATGCGCCAGGGCGGAGCGACGCCGGGTGCTGTCTTCCTGCTCGAAATGGTGATCCGTCTCGCGCAGGATGCGGTCCATCTGGGCGGAATGATCGGCGGCGCGCAGCGTATCGCGGGCGGCCGGACGGGGGCGCGCGGTCGGGGCCTGGGCTGCCGTCGTGCTGTCTTCTTCGGGGGCGGCGTCCTCGTCCGCGACCTCTGCCGTCAACTCACCCGCCATCGGATCGTCCGTCAGATGGTCGTCTGCCGTCAGGTCGACTGCCGGCGCGTCCTCGTCCATCTCCTCGGGCGAGACGCCGGTGGCGGCGTTGCTGCTGGCGATCTCGTCTTCCAGCGCGGCCAGTTCGCGCTGCAGCTCGGCCTCTTCCTCGGGCGAGAGGGTGCTTTCTTCCGGGGCGACATCCGGACGCCGCTTCACCTTCACCACGCGGGCCATGACACGCGGGGCGCTGTTGAGATCGCTGTCTTCGCCGTCGTCGGAGAAGAGGGAATCGGCACCTTCACCGTCCTCGGGCAGGTCATCCTCGGCCTCGGCGGCGCCGATGGTCGAGGAGAAGGCGGCCTCTTCGTCCGCGATCGGCGGCAGCGGGGCGCTGTCCCCGTCCTGCGGGGGCACGACGGTCGCGGGCGCGTCCAGGCTCTCGGCCAGAGCACGGCGGCTGGCGACCACGTCGCGGATGCGCTGCAGTTTCAGCGCGACATCGGTGACGTCGGGACGGGCCGGGGCGACGGGCAGGTCTTCGGCCTCCCGGGCGCGGGCGGCATCAATGGCGTCAGCGGCCTCGGCGATGGAATCCTGGCCCTCGCCCGCGGGGGTCAGATCGGGCAATTCGATCGTTTCATCCGCCTTGGGCGCGTCGCCGACCAGGATGGCGTCCTCGGTGCCTTCGACCGCGGAGGACGCGTCCATCTCCGAAAGGGCGGCGTCGAGCGGCGCAGGGGATGTCTCGGCGCGCAGGTCATCCTCGTCGGGCGCCACAAGCTCGGGGGCGTTGAAGGTGGTCTCCGTGTCGTCGGCGTCTGCCGTCAGCGGTGTATCGAGCAGCAGCGCGTCCAGCGCCTGCTCCTCCGGGGCCGCGCCCTCGGTGTCGGCCAGAAGCGTGTCGAGCGACTCGCTCTCTTCGACCGGAGTCTCGATCTGGGCGCTGTCGTCTGCCGCGATGGCGTTCACGGTCGGCGCCGCATCCAGAAGACCGTCTCCGGCTTCCTGCGCGATCTCGTCGTCCTGGGGGGCGGGCGCCCCGGCCTCGGGCGCGGTCGTCAGGAGATCGGCCGTTTCAATCGGGGGTTCGAGGGCGTCGGCCGGGGAAGATGCTGCGGTTTCGGTCGACTCGGGGTCGGACGGCTCGGTGTCACGCTGGTCGGTTTGGGGGACCGTCTCGGTGATCTCTGCCACGGCTTCGCTGTCCGCCTGCGGCAGGTCTTCTGCCGGCGTCTCGGGGACCTGTGTCTCGTCGGTCTCGGCGCGGGGCGGAGCCGAGGCCAGCAGGGCGGCGCCGCCGGCGGCGGCCAGGGCTGCGGCGATGCGCGGGGCACGTTGCGGCTGCGGCGCGGGGCCGTCTTCGTCGTCCTCGTCGGGGCGTTCGGCGGCAGGAGCCGGGGTCCCGCTGTCGGCCCGCGTCTCGGGCTGCGGCGCAGGCTTGGGGCGGGCTGCCGTGCCCTGCGCGGGGTTCTGGGTCACGGGGGCGGCCTGCTGCGCGTCGGGGCTGAGGACGATATTGCCGTCCTCGCTGCGGGCGGTCACCCGTCGCGAGATGCTGCGCTCGGCCAGGCGGGCCAGCATGTCGGCATCGGGGGTGGGCGGCTCGGCGCCGAAATAGCGGTCATCGGCGGCCAGGTCGCGGAAGTACTCGGCAATGGCCTTCATCGTGTCGAAAGCATCGTCGAACCCCTCAAGGGTACAGGAGAACGTCCCGTAGGAAACCGTGAGGATCTTGTTCGACTCGACCACTTTACTTCTCGCTCATTCTGGCGCTACCGACCCTGCGACCCGGTCCGACCGGGGCGAGATGGCGCTTGCTTGGACTCAGGGATGAGACACAACCCGCCCGAATCTAAGGTGCAGAAGGTTTCATTTTGTGACGATATTGTGGTTTCTGTCGAATCCAGGGGGAATTACATGGGTCTAGATGCGGTGGTGACAAGCCCGCGGGCCGTGGCCCTGGTCGGCGGTGGCGGTGTGCCCGAGGCGGTGCTGGACCGGATCCTGGCGCTGACCGGGCCGGTGGTCGGCGCCGATGGCGGGGCAGCGGCACTGCTGGCGCGGGGGGTGTCGCCCGACGCGGTGGTGGGCGACATGGACAGCCTGGCGCCGCCGGTACGGGCCCAGGTGCCTGGTGCCCGGGTCCATCACATCCCCGAGCAGGCCAGCACGGATTTCGAGAAATGCCTGACCCGAATCGCGGCGCCGCTGGTGCTGGGCACCGGTTTTCTCGGCCCGCGCGCCGATCACATGCTGGCGGCGCTGTCGGTGCTGACGACCCATCCTGACCGCCGCTGCCTGCTGGCCAGCGACAGTGACGTGGCCTTTCTCGCCCCGCCGGAACTGCGGCTTTCGCGGCCTGCGGGCGAACGCCTGTCACTCTTTCCCATGGGGGCCGTCACGGGACAGTCGGAGGGACTGGAGTGGCCGATCGAGGGGCTGTCCTTCGCCCCGGACGGCCAGATCGGGACGTCGAACCGGGTCACCGGCCCGGTGCGGCTGCGTTTCGACGCGCCGGCGATGATCGTCATACTGCCGGTGGCGGCGCTGGAGGATGCGGTAGTGGCGCTTGCCGGCTCGCCCGCGCGATGGCCCGCTCGCGCAGGATGATGTAGAGGCCGGCGGCGATGGTCACCACGATCCCGGCCAGGGCCAGGCCGTCGGGGAAATCGCGGAAGATCAGCCAGCCGATCAGGGTCGCCACGGGGATCTCCAGGTATTGCATCGGGGCCAGGGTGGCGGAGGGCGCATAGCGCAGGCTGGCCGCCATCAGCAGGTGCCCGAAAGAGCCGATCAGCCCGATGGCCAGGATCAGTAGCCAGCTTCCGGGATCTGGGGCCACCATGGTCAGCGGGGCGAGGCCGGCCCAGTGGCCGAGCCCGATCACGGGTGCGAGGATCGCCACGGCCATCACCCCGCTCAGCCCCTGCATCCCGATCGGCGCGATGTCCTTGGCCATCTGCCGTGTCGACAGCATGAAGAGCGAAAAGAGCACCGCCACCCCGAGCGGCAGAAGCGCAGGCCAACCGACCTCGGCGAAGGAGGGCTGGACGACCAGCAAGGTCCCGACGAACCCGACGGCGCAGGCGGCCAGGCGACGCGGGCCGACCTCCTCGTCCAGCACGAACCAGCCCAGCAGGAGCATCAGGAAGGGCATGACGAAGGCGATGGCCACCGCGTCCGCCAGAGGCAGGTACAGAAGGGCGGTGAACATGCAAAAGATCCCGCCCATGTGGAACAGCGTCCGGTAGAGCGTGAACCGCAGGACCCGCGGGCTAAGCCCGCGCAGCTCGCCTCGCCACAGGGCGACGGGGCCGAGAAAGATCATCTGCGCCAGGAAACGAAACAGCAGCAGCTGCATCACCGGCAGCACCCCGCCCAGCAATTTGGCGATGGAATCGCCCAGGGGCGCCAGCACGCAGAAACCCAGCATGAGGGAAATGCCCAGGAGCGGGCGGTCGAGATCCTTGGTCATGGCGCGACGCTAGGGGGCGTTCCGCGGAATGTCCATTGTCCAGCGCGTTTGCGGGGGAAGGGGGCGGCGTTGGTATCGGCCTGGCGGCCGATGGCCTCCGGCGGGAGTACTTGGAACAAGGTGAAGAAGGGGGGCGGCGTCCAGGCTGGTCAGCGGTCCGAGGACGGAGACCTGCCACGCTCGGGGAGGAGAAAGAGGCCGCCTTTCCGGGCGCCGTTCTGCCTGGGTTATCTGGCTGGAAATATCCGGGAGTCTTCGGAACGAAGACGGGGGCAAGGCCCCATCTTCCAGCCTTTCGCCTCAGCAGTTGGGCACGTTCACAGCCAGGCCGCCCAGCGAGGTTTCCTTGTAGTGCTCGTGCATGTCGCGGCCCGTCTGGCGCATGGTCTCGATACAGGCGTCCAGCGGCACGAAATGGCGCCCGTCGCCGCGCAGGGCCAGCGAGGCCGCCGAGACCGCCTTGATGGCGCCCAGCCCGTTGCGCTCGATGCAGGGCACCTGGACGAGGCCCGCCACCGGATCGCAGGTCATGCCGAGGTGGTGCTCCAGCGCGATCTCGGCGGCGTTCTCGATCTGCTCCGGCGTGCCGCCCATCACGGCGCAGAGGCCCGCGGCGGCCATGGCGGCAGCGCTGCCCACCTCGGCCTGGCAGCCCGCCTCGGCGCCCGAGATCGAGGCGTTGTATTTCACCAGCCCGCCGATGGCGGCGGCGGTCAGCATGAATTCGGTGATTTTCGAGGGTGTCGCCGTGGGCACATGGGTCAGCCAGTATTTCATCACCGCCGGCATCACGCCCGCCGCACCGTTTGTGGGCGCCGTCACCACTTGGCCTCCGGCGGCGTTTTCCTCATTCACCGCCATGGCGTAGCAGCTGATCCAGTCGTTCACCACGTGGGGCGGCGCCAGGTTGCGGCCCGCTTCTTCCTTCAGCGCCTCGTGGATGGCGCGGGCGCGGCGGCGCACGGCGAGGCCACCGGGCAGCAGACCGTCGCTGTCGAGGCCGCGGTCGATGCAATCCGACATCACCTTCCAGATCTGGCCAACGCCCGTGCTGACGTCCGGGCGGCCGCGCGCGGCCTCGTTTGCGGCCTTCATCTGGGCGATGGTCAGCCCAGAGGCGCGGGCCATCTCCAGCATCTCTGCGGCGGAATGGAAGGGGTAGGGGATCGGCGCGCCCGGCGCCTTGTCCTCGCCCGCCGCCAGTTCGGCCTCGGTCAGGACAAAGCCGCCGCCCACGGAATAGTAGACCTCCGACAGGATCACGTCGCCCTGGCCATCCAGGGCCATCAGTTTCATTCCGTTGGGGTGGCCCGGCAGTGCCTCGTCATAGTCGAAGAGCATGTCGCGCGCCGGCTCGAAGGCCATCGGCGGCAGGCCGTCGGGCGTGACCTCGCCGGTCTCGGCGATCCGGGTCAGCGCCGTCTCGGCCTTCTCGTTGTCGTAGGTGACCGGTTCGAACCCCGCCAGGCCGAGGATCGTCGCCCGGTCCGTCGCATGCCCCTTGCCGGTGAAGGCCAGCGAGCCGTGCAGCGAGGCGCGCAGGCCCTTCGCCTCGAAGGGCGCTTCGCGCAGCCGGTCGAGGAAACGCGCGGCGGCCACCATCGGCCCCATGGTATGGGACGAAGACGGGCCGATGCCGATCTTGAAGATCTCGAAGACGGAAAGGAACATGAGGCACCCCTGTTTATACCGTGACCCTAGCGCAGGCAGGGCGGGCGACAATGCCGAAAGCGACAGGGGCGGCCCCGGCTGCGGCGTGGCACCGCCCGGGCCACCGGTCCGGGTCTTTTGTCTGCCGACCGGCGCCGCTAGGATGGCGCCAAAGCAAGGGCAGGCGCATGGACCTTTTCGAAGACGACACCCCCGACAATGGCCCGGGAAATTCACCGGAATTCACCGTCTCGGAAATTTCCGGCGCGGTGAAACGCGTGATCGAGGGCGAGTTCGCCCATGTGCGCATCCGGGGCGAGATCGGGCGCGTCAGCACGCCGCGCTCGGGCCATGTCTACATGGACCTGAAGGACGACCGCGCGGTCATCTCCGGCGTGATCTGGAAAGGGGTCGCCAGCCGACTGGAGACCCGCCCCGAGGAGGGGCTGGAGGTCGTGGCGACGGGCCGGCTGACGACCTTCCCGGGCCAGTCGAAATACCAGTTGGTGATCGAGGATCTGGCGCCGGCGGGCATGGGCGCGCTGATGGCCATGCTGGAAAAGCGCAAGCAGGCGTTGGCCGCCGAGGGGCTGTTCGCCCAAGAGCGCAAGAAACCGCTGCCCTTCCTGCCGGAGGTGATCGGCGTGGTCACCTCGCCCTCGGGCGCTGTCATCCGCGACATCCTGCACCGGCTGCGCGACCGCTTTCCCCGCAAGGTACTGATCTGGCCCGTGGCGGTGCAGGGCAAGGCCTGTGCGCCGGAGGTGACCCGCGCCATCGAGGGCTTCAACCGGATGACCCCGGGGGGCGCCATGCCGCGTCCGGATCTGCTGATCGTCGCGCGCGGCGGCGGCAGCCTGGAGGATCTTTGGGGGTTCAACGAGGAAAGCGTGGCGCGGGCGGCCGCCGCCAGCCAGATCCCGCTGATTTCCGCCGTGGGGCATGAAACCGACACGACGCTGATCGATTTCGTGTCCGACCGGCGGGCGCCCACGCCCACGGCGGCGGCGGAACTGGCGGTGCCGGTTCGGGGTGAACTGCTGGCCTGGGTGGCCGATCAGGGCGCCCGGCTGACCCGCGCCCAGACCAGCGCGGTGGAAACCCGCGCCCGCTGGCTGCGCGACCTGTCGCGGGCCCTGCCGCGGGTGGAAACGCTGGTCGAAGGGCCGGCGCAGCGGCTGGATCACCTGGGCGACCGCCTGCCACGCGCCCTGACCGGGCTGGCGCAGCGCCGCCGGGTGGAGCTGTCGGAAAAGGGCGGGCTGCGGCCCACGCTGCTGCGGGGGCGGATCAGCGAGGAGCGGCGGCGGCTGGATCAGCTCTCGGCGCGGCTGGCCCCGGCGCTGTCGCGGTCCGTGGCGGTGAAATCCGAACGCCTCGCCGCGCGGGGCCGGATCGAGCCCAGCCGACTGGCGCGCCAGGCGGCGCAGGGGAGAACGGAGCTGACGGCGCTGATGGGCCGTTTCGACCGTGGCGCCCGCGGTCAGATCGAGGCGCAGCGCCAGCGTCTGACCGCGCTGGATCGCCTACGCGAAACGCTGGGGTACAAGGCAACCCTGCGGCGTGGCTATACGGTGGTGCGCGACGAGGCGGGCCAGGTGCTGCGCGACAGCATGGCGGCAGGCTCGGCCGCAGGGCTGGAGATCGAGTTTGCCGATGGCCGCCTGTCGGTCGGGGTCGGGGCCGGGGCGCGCGCCCCTGTGCCCGAGGCCGCCGCGACATCCGCGTCGAAACCCGCCCCGAAAGCGGCGCCGCGCAAGGCGCCGAAATCGGACGGTGGCGGGTCTGGCGGTGGCACGCCGCCGGAACAGGGCTCTCTTTTCTAGGATCCCGAGTCTAATACCCCGGGCGGGCGCGCCGCAGACCGGGACGCCGGCGGTGCCTCAGACCCCGATCTCTGGGCCGGGGCAGGCCAGGGGCTCTTCGCTGCTCTGCATTTCGTAAAGCTCGGTCTGGCTGCCCGGCGCCTGGAAGGTCGCGGTCAGCCCGCCGCCAGAGCCGGCCGCAAAGCTCCAGCATTGCGGCTCGGGTGTCTGCTCGTAGGTGAAACAGATCAGCCCGTCCTCCTCGTACCATTGCCCCTCCTGGCAGTCGCCGTCGAGGAAGGACCAGCGCACGCGGCGGTTCGACAGGTATTCCTCCGCGCCGTAGGGCGCCCCTTGCGAGCCGTAGGTGAAGGTGCGCCCCCGGGTGTATGCGTCGAATTCCGCCGCCGACATCGAAGGCGCAGGGGCCTGTTGTGTGAGGGCCTGCTGCGCGGTGGCGGGCAGGGCGGTGGCGGTGAGCAGCGCAAGGGTGAAAAGCGGTTTCATGCGGGCACTGTGACAGGTCGCGGGCAGGGCGCAAACGTCAAATCGCGTCATATGGCGGCGACGGGCGGGCGCTTGCCATTCCGCTGCCTGCCTGCGATCGCGCCCTGTGCAGGGCATCGACACGTGGGTCCATGACGTGCCGCCACCAACGCGGTACCAGGGCCACCGTCGCCATGACCGGCAGGGAGCGTGGCAAGATCGGCATCGCGTCCCGGTCCAGTTGCAGCCCGGGGTAGATGCGGCCCGGGTGCATGTGATGGTCGGAATGGCGTGGCGCGTTCAGCATCATCGCCTGGGTGGCTGCATGGGGTGTGTTCCATGAATGACCCATGCCGACAGGTTCCAGCCGGCCATCCGGGCGTTCGCCCCGTTCCAGCCCGTAGTGCTGCACGTAATCGGATAGTAGGATCTGGATCTGCGCCAGGATGCAAATCCCGAGGTAAATCGCCGCGCCGCGCGCCCCGCCGAAGGCGCAGGCCAGCAGCAGGCACAGCAGGGCCACCGCGACGTAGCCGATGTAGGGGTGATGCCACCAGGCGCGCCCCGCGCGGCGCAGGTCCCGTGTCTCGGCGCGGAACCCTTCGCGGAAACTGCCGCGCCAGGCACGCCGCAGGTAGCGCCAGAACCCTTCGCCCCGCCGGGCTGTATTGGGATCGCGCCGGGAGCCGACCCAGACATGATGCACCTTCGGATGGGCGCTGGCGTGGTGGCCGAACAGCATCGTGGAATAGACCAACCGCCCGAGCCGCCGCAGGCCGCGTTTGGGGCGGTGGATCAGCTCATGCGCATTGGGATGGCTGACCTGGCCGAAATAGACGGCGAAGGCCAGCGCGGCGGGTCCCACTTCGGCCCAGCCTTCGACCCCGCCGGGTCCCCCGAGGACCCGCAGCGCGATCAGCACCAGCCACAGGTGCGCCAGCCCGAGCGTCAGCGACAGGCCGACCCCGGCGTCGAAGGCGCGGTCCGTGGGTGCGTTCTGCCAGTTCTTCGGCAAGAGTGCGTCCAGCAGGGCGGTGAGGCCGGTCAGCCAGGCCAGGGCGATCCAGCCCCATGGTCCGCCGACCAGCGCGGCCAGGACCAGCAGGGGCAGAGGACAGAGCGTGGCGATCAGGAAAGCAGCCATGAGGCACCCCGGGGGAGAGGAAGAATGCGCGCCGCCGGCCTCGCCGGGGCGTCCTTGCCTAACATAGCGCGCAATGGGTTGGGAATCGGGCGCAAACGCATCGCTTTCCCGGCATTTCGCCCAGTTTCGACCACGCGCCGCGTCCCACGCCCCCTTCCATCGTCCCCGCTTTGGCATTACCTCCGTAACGGTAACGACCGGAGGCCCCATGGCGCTGTTTTCCAAACTGAAGGACCGTCTGTTCAAATCCTCGTCCCGGCTGGAGGCGGGTCTGGATGCGATCGTGGAGGAAGGGGCCGAGGCGCCCGAGCAGCCCGAGACGCCGGAGCCAGCCCCGCGCCCGGAGCCAAAGCCTGAGCCCAGCCCGGAACCGGAGCCGGAGCCCGTACCGGCCCCCGCGCCGCAGCCTGACCCGACGCCTGCGCCCACGCCGCAGCCGGAGATCCCGCCCGCGACCCCGCCCGAGGATCCCGCGCCCACGCCCGACAGCGACCCGGGCGTGCCGCCGACCCCTGGCCCCGACCTGCCCAGTCCCGGCCCGGATGAAGTACCGCCCCCCGCGCCGGACCTGGCGTCGGTGACGCCAAAGGGTGGGCTTGTCTCGCGCCTCTTCGGGCGGGGCCAGGCCGCCGTGCCGCGCCGGGTGCTGGACGACGAGATGCTGGAAAGCCTCGAAGAGCTGCTGATCGCCTCGGACATGGGGGTGGATACCGCACTGCGGGTGACGGCCAACATGGCCGAGGGGCGCATGGGCCAAAAGCTCTCGGTCGAGGAGATCAAGCGCCTGCTGGCCGAGGAGGTCACCCGGGTGATGGAGCCGGTGGCGCGCCCGCTGCCGATCTACCCGAAGAAGCCGCAGGTGGTGCTGGTGGTGGGCGTCAACGGGTCGGGCAAGACCACGACCATCGGCAAGCTGGCCTCGCAGTTCCGCGATGCGGGCAAGTCGGTGGTGATCGCCGCCGGCGACACCTTCCGCGCGGCGGCCGTCGAACAGCTGGAGGTCTGGGGCCAGCGCGCCGGCGTGCCGGTGCTGAAGGCGGAAACCGGCTCCGACCCGGCATCGCTGGCGTTTGATGCCATGACCAAGGCCGAGGCTGAAGGCGCGGATCTGCTGATGATCGACACCGCCGGGCGTCTGCAGAACCGCGCCGACCTGATGGAAGAGCTGGCCAAGATCGTCCGGGTGATCCGCAAGAAGGACTCTTCGGCGCCGCACAACACCCTGCTGGTGCTGGATGCCACCACCGGCCAGAACGCCCTGAGCCAGGTCGAGACCTTCCAGAAGCTGGCCGATGTGTCGGGCCTGGTGATGACGAAGCTGGACGGGACCGCCAAGGGCGGTGTGCTGGTGGCGCTGGCCGACAAGTTCGGCCTGCCGATCCATGCCATCGGCGTGGGGGAGCAGATCGACGATCTGGCGCCCTTCGATCCGGCCGATTTCGCCCGCGCCCTGACCGGGCTGGACAGCTGAGGCGCGCCGGCCCCTGTCACCGACCGCATCCCCTTCGGCGGGCCGGGCACCGGCCCGTCACTCCAGTACGCGCTTCAGCAGCCACAGCACGGTGACGGCCATGACCGATGTCAGCGCCGCCAGCGCCAGGTTGCCCATACCCGCCGAGAGGCCGACCGCGCCCGCCAGCCACAGCCCCGCCCCCGTGGTGATGCCGCGTACCTTGTCGTCGGCGGTGAAGATCGCGCCGCCCGCCAGGAAGGCGACCCCGGCGGTGACTGCTTCGATCACGCGGATCGGATCCTTGCGCACCGAGGAATCGTCGGTCAGCGGGTCCATCAGGATGCCCAGCATGATGAGGGTGAAGAGACAGGCAGCCAGCGACACCAGGATATGGGTGCGCAACCCGGCTGATTTCTCCTGCCGCTCGCGCTCCCACCCGATGATCCCGCCAAGCAGCAGGGCGCCGAACAGGCGCAACAGGATCTCGGGCCAGCTGAGGCCGGCGACGGGCGGGGCAAAGTGGCTGCTGAGTAGGTCTTCCATCACCGGGCCAACGCCCTCCACCCGTCCAGAGTTCATTTCCCGAAAGGCCCCGCGCGCATGAGCGACTGGTTCACCGCCATCGAGGGCACGGAGGCCGGCCATCAGGCCGCGCTGATCCTGGCGCTGTCCGCGGCCCTGCTGCATGCGCTATTCGGGTCCCTGCAGAAGGGGCGTCTGGCTCCCTGGACCTCGCGCGGCATCATGGATGTCTTCATGGTGGCCCTGGCCGTGCCGGCGGTGCTGTGGCTGGTGCCGGCACCGCAGGGCGCGCTGCAATGGGCGCTGGTGCTGGGGGCGATCCCCATTCACATGGCCTACAAGGTCGGCATGGCCATGGCCTACAGCCGGGGCGCCTACACGGTGGTCTATCCGGTGGTGCGCGGCACCGGCCCGGTATTCACCGTGCTGGGCGCCTGGGTGGTCTTCGGCGAGGTGTTCCAGCCGCTGCAGTGGCTGGGCGTCGGCCTCCTGATGGCGGGGATCCTGGGCCTGGCGCTTTACAACCTGCGTCACATCGTGGTGGCGCGGGAGACGCTGGTGGCGGCGCTGATCCTGGCGGTGGTCACCGGCGCGCTTGTCGCGCTTTATACCACCTACGACGCCTATGCGATCCGTGCGCTGCCCGATCCCTTCACCTTCCTCGCCTGGTTCTTCCTCGTCACGAACCTGGACTTCCCCCTTGTCCTGGCCTGGCGCTGGCGCCATCTGGACATCAGACCCGCGCCGCGTGACTGGCTGCGCGGCGGGTTCCTCGGCGCGCTGGTGGCCTATGGCTCCTTCGGGTCGGTCATGCTGGCGACGCGGCTGGACAAGGTGGGCGAGGCGGCGGTGCTGCGCGAAACCTCCACCGTCTTTGCCGCGCTGATCGGCTGGCTGGTGCTGAAGGAAACGGTGGGGCCGCGCCGTATCGCCCTGATGGCATTGATCGCCGTGGGCGCCGTGGTAGTAGAAGTAGCCGGATGATGAAGGAGCGCCCCGTGGCCGAGCCCAAGAAGATTTCACCTGCCCTGAAACTTGGCCTGGAGCTGGGGCCGATCCTGGTCTTCTTCGCCGCGTATCTTCTGCTGAAGGACAACATCTACACCATCGGTGGACGCGACTACGAAGGGTTCATCCTGGTCACCGCCGGGTTCATCCCGCTGATGCTGGCCTCGACCTTTGCCCTGTGGCGGCTGACCGGCAAGCTGTCGAAGATGCAGGTGATGACGGCGGTGCTGATCGTGATCTTCGGCGGGCTGTCGGTCTGGCTGAACGATGACCGCTTCTTCAAGATGAAGCCAACGCTGATCTACCTGCTGTTCGGCGGCGCCCTGGGCCTGGGCCTTCTGCGCGGCGAAAGCTGGTTGCAGATCGTGATGGAAGAGGCGGTGCCGCTGACCCACGAAGGCTGGATGATCCTGACCCGGCGGCTGTGCTATTTCTTCCTGGCGCTGGCGGTGCTGAACGAGGTGATCTGGCGCACGCAAAGCACCGACACCTGGGTCTATTTCAAGACCTTCGGCCTGTCGGCGGCGGTGTTCCTGTTCTTCATCACGCAGGGAAAGGTGTTCCAGGACCACGGCATCGAAGAGGCTGAGGGCGACGAGAGCTGACGGGCCCGCATGCTGCGCTTTCCCGGCCCGGCTCCGGTCTGGGCACTGTCATTTCCCTGTCATCGGCCGGCATTAGGGCTGCGCCTGTCTGTTCATGACAGGAGGGCGCCATGCCTTTCTCCCCCCGCCATCGCGCTGGCGCGGGCGCATTGGCCATGGCTCTTGCCCTGCTGATCCTGCCCCCGGCGCCCTCAGCCGCGCAGAGCCCCGAGATGACCCACCTGTTGACTGACCCCTACCTGCAACTGCCGACCGAGACGGGGGTGCGGGTGGTCTGGCTGACGGAATTCGAGGGCCGCGATCACCAGGTGGTGCTGGCGGATGGCACCCGCGTCGCGGCACGGACGCTCAAGCTGTCTCGCATGGCCGAGGATGCCGACAGTCATATCGGCCCGCAGTCGGGCGACGGCAGCCTTTACCCCCGCACCACCCCGCGCGACATCTGGCGGCATGAGGCGCAGGTCGAGGGGCTGACGCCCGGCCAGCGGACGGGCTACCACGTCGAAAGCACGGACGGGGCGGGCAGGAGGCTGACCAGCGAAAGCTACACCCTCGCGGCCCTGCCGCGACCGGGTCAGCCGTTACGCATCCTTCTGACCTCGGACCACCAGCAGAAGCCGATGACACCGGCCAACATGCAGCAGGTGGAGGCGATGTTCGGCCCCCTCGACGCGGTCTTCTTCGCCGGCGACCTGCAGAACGTGCCGGATCGCGCCTCGGGCTGGTTCGACGACACGCGCGGCGCCGCCTTCTTCCCGGCCATGCAGGGGCGGGCGGACATGGTGTTGCGCAGCGCCGGGGAGGCCAGTGAAGCGCGCTACCGCGGGGGCCGCATCTTGCAGCATGCGCCGCTTTTCCCGGTCATCGGCAATCATGAGGTCATGGGCCGCTACGACCCCCGGGCGCCACTGGTGCGGCAGTTCAACGATCCGCACCCGCGCGCCGTGGCCGAGGCGAGCTATGAGGCCCGCGCGGAGCTGTTGAACCCCTCGGGCGATCCCGGCGTCCGGGACAGCTGGATCCGGGACAATGCCTTAAACACCCTCAGCTACGAAGAGCTCTTCACCCTGCCCGATGACAGCCCGGGGGGCGAGACCTACTACGCCCTGCGGTTCGGCGATATCTTCCTGATCGGGCTGTACGGCACGCGCATCTGGCGCAGCCCGTCGATGGCAGCGGACCGTCGCGGCAAGTACCGCGAAGCCGATCAAAACCTGGACAGCCCCGACCAGTGGGGCTGGGGGGAGTTCATCTTCGAGGACATGGCGGCAGGCTCCCGCCAGCACGACTGGCTGAAGACGGTGCTGGCAAGCGAGGCCTTCCGCACGGCGCCGGTGAAAGTGGCGATGATGCACACCCCGTCGCATGGGGTCGGCGACAACTCGATCCCGGTCTTCGCCGATCCGGTGCCGGTGCTGGACCGGGATGAGGCGGGGCGGCTGATCGGGGTGCGCTACGAGTACCCGCTGGGCGAGGATATCTACATCCGCGACGTCGAACCGCTGCTGGAGGCGGCGGGGGTGCAGCTGCTGCACAATGGCCATTCGCACCTGTGGAACCGCTTCGTCACGGCGGGCGGGCTGAACGTGCTGGAAACCTCGAACGTGGGCAATTCCTATGGCTGCTACCTGCCCGGGCAGACCCGCCGCACCAACGGCCCCGAGGATCCGCGCTTCGATGCGGCAAACTACCCGGTGTGGGGCGATCCGCACGGGCTGTCCCCCGTGCCCCCGACCGAGTTCTCGCCGCAGGCGGCAGAGGACGGCACGCCGCTGCCCTGCCTCGCCTCCGATGGGCTGTCGGCCTTCTCCATCCTCGAAACGGATGAGAGGGGCGCCCGGGTCAGTTCCTATGTCTTCGATTCGACACGGCCCGACGCGGCCCCGCGCCTCTTCGACCGGTTCCCGCTGCGATGAGGGGCCGGAGACCCATTCTCAGCCATTAGTTGATGGTCTCTACTGACTCTGCTCTCGGTGGTGGTTCCGTCATGTGTCTCACGCATGGCGGATCTGCGTGCCGCCGCGACCCACTGGCGGTCGGTGCACATTTGTATTCAATTGCAATCGTTCCAGCGCGGGCCTGTCCCGCCGCCAGGTCGAACCAGCCGAGGAGGATGCGTCGCTGATGGCCAACCGAATTTCCAACGAGACCCTGCGCGCCCGGATGATGAGCGCCGAGGACGCCGCCAGCCTGATCGCCCCGGGCGATACCATCGGGATGAGCGGCTTCACCGGCTCGGGCTACCCCAAGGAGGTGCCCCAGGCCCTGGCCGCAAGGATCGAGGCAAAGCATGCCGAAGGCACGCCCTTCAAGGTGAAGATCTGGTCAGGCGCCTCCACGGGGCCGGAGCTGGACGGGGCCCTGGCCAAGGCCGACGGAATCGAGTTCCGGCTGCCCTACAACTCGGACCCGGTCGCCCGCGAGAAGATCAACAACGGCGAGATGAACTACTTCGACATGCACCTCAGCCAGGTCGCCCCGATGGCCTGGGAAGGCTTCATGGGCAAGATGGACGTGGCCGTGGTCGAGATCTCGGGCATCACGCCCGAGGGGGAACTGATCCCGTCCTCGTCGGTGGGCAATAACAAGACCTGGCTGGAGCTGGCCGACAAGATCATCCTGGAGGTCAACGACTGGCAGTCCGAGCATCTGAACGGGATGCACGACATCTATTATGGCACGGCCCTGCCGCCGAACCGGGTGCCGATCCCGCTGGTGAAATCCGACGACCGCATCGGCCAGCCGCATTTCCGCGTTGACCTGTCGAAGGTGGCCGCCGTGGTGCGCACCGATGCGCCCGACCGCAACGCGCCCTTCAGCCCGCCTGACCAGACCTCGCTGACCATCGCCAGCCATATCATCGAGTTCCTGGAATGGGAGGCCAAGCGCGCCGGCCTGCCGAAATCGCTGCTGCCGATCCAGTCAGGCGTGGGCAATGTGCCCAATGCCGTGATGGCCGGGCTGATCGAGGCGCCGTTCGAGAACATGACCGCCTTCACCGAAGTCATCCAGGACGGCATGCTGGACATGATCGAGGCGGGCACCCTGCGCATGGCCTCGGCCACGGCATTCTCGCTGAGCCCGGAAAAGGCGCAGTATTTCAACGACAACGCCGAGCGGTTCAAGGACCGGCTGCTGCTGCGGCCGCAGGACATCTCGAACAACCCCGAACTGGTGCGGCGCCTGGGCTGCATCGCCATGAACGGGTTGATCGAGGCCGACATCTTCGGGGCCGTGAACTCCACCCACATCATGGGCTCACGCATCCAGAACGGCATCGGCGGCTCGGGCGATTTTGCCCGCAACGGCTATGTCTCGATCTTCGTCACGCCCTCGACCGCCAAGGGCGGGGCAATTTCGGCCATCGTGCCGCGCGTGGCCCATGTGGACCACATCAGCCAGGACGTGCAGGTGATCGTGACCGAACAGGGTCTCGCCGATCTGCGCGGCCTGGCGCCGCGCCAGCGCGCCGAGCTGATCATCGAACATTGCGCCCACCCCGATTACCGCCCCATGCTGCGCGACTATTACACCCGCGCCCTGCAGGACAGCTACGGCAAGCATGCGCCGACTCTGCTGAACGAGGCGCTGTCGTGGCACCAGCGGTTCGTCGAAACCGGCACGATGAAGCTCTAAGCCGTTCACAGGCATAAGAAAAAGGCGCGCGTCCCGAGAGACGCGCGCCTGACTGAGAAACCGCTAAGGGAAAGCGGTAACGCCTTCCTTAACGCCAGCCGAGAGCGGGCGCCACGTCTTTCAGGATGCTTTCGATCACATGGGCGTTGTAATCGACGCCTAGTGAGTTCGGCACAGTCAGCAGCAGGGTATCGGCCTCGGCGATCGCCTCGTCCTTTTCCAGCTGTTTGATCAGCTTGTCCGGCTCATCCGCGTAGCTGCGGCCGAAGATCGAGCGTTGCTGTTCGATGTAGCCGACGCTGTCATCTTCCTTGCCGCCCCGCCCGAAATAGGCCCGGTCCATGTCGTTGGTCAGGGCAAAGATCGACCGGCTGACCGAGACGCGCGGGGTTCGCTTGTGGCCCGCAGCCTTCCAGGCCTCGCGGTAGGCGCGGATCTGCTGCGCCTGCTGCACGTGGAAGGGCTCACCCGTCTCGTCGTCCTTCAGGGTGGAACTTTGCAGGTTCATGCCCAGCATGGCGGCCCATTCGGCGGTCTTCACGCTGCCCGAGCCCCACCAGATGCGATCCTTCAGCCCTTCGGAGAAGGGTTCCAGCCGCAGCTTGCCTGGCGGGTTGGGGAACATCGGGCGCGGGTTCGGCTCGGCAAAGCCCTGGCCTTCCAGCATCTGCAGGAAGACCTGGGCGTGGCGGCGGCCCATGTCTGCGTCGGTTTCATCCTCGCCGGGGTTGTAGCCGAAATAACGCCAGCCCTCGATCACCTGTTCCGGGCTGCCCCGCGACAGGCCGAGTTGCAGGCGACCTTCGGAAATCAGGTCGGCGGCACCGGCATCCTCGGCCATGTAGAGCGGATTTTCATAGCGCATGTCGATGACGCCGGTGCCGATCTCGATCTTCGAGGTCTTGGCGCCGACCGCGGCCAGCAGGGGGAAGGGGCTGGCGTGCTGGCGGGCAAAGTGGTGCACGCGGAAATAGGCGCCGTCGGCGCCCAGTTCCTCGGCCGCGACCGACAGGTCGATGGCCTGCAGCAGGGCGTCACCGGCGGTCCGGGTGGCCGAGCCGCGCTGCGCGGACCAGTGGCCGAAGGACAGAAAGCCGATCTTCTTCATCTCGTGTCTCCTCGGGATCGGGCAGCGCGACAGGGGCCGCGCCCGCCCGTCCTGTTTGAGAGACAGCTAGTCATTCCGACCCCGCCGGGGCAAGCGGCGGGGCTGTGTGTGCGGGCGCAATGGCTGTGCGCCCGCGTCGCCGGCGGCTCACTTCTGGCCGAAGAGCACCTTCTGCGCGTCTTTCGACTGCGTCACCGCGCGTTTGTCGGACGCCAGGGCCTTGCCCTTCTGCACCGCCTCGCGCGCGCCGACCTGATCGAGCCAGCGCGACAGGTTGGGCTTGTCGCTGATGTCCTGCTGCTGGCCTTCCCACAGGATCGCCCAGGGCCAGATCGCCATGTCGGCGATGGAATAGAAGTCGCCGGCAACATATTCGGTCTTGGCCAGCTGCCGATCCAGAACGCCATGCAGGCGGTTCACCTCGTTGCGGTAGCGGTCCTGAGCATAGGGTAGTTCATGGCCCATCTGGGGGGCATATTTCAGGAAGTGGTGCGCCTGACCGGCCATCGGCCCCAGGCCGCCCATCTGCCACATCAGCCACTGGTCCACGGCGATCCGGTCGTGTTCGGTCGGGCCGCAGAACTGGCCCGTCTTGCGCGCCAGGTACTGCAGGATGGCGCCGCTTTCGAAGATCGAGATAGGCTCCCCCTCCGGCCCGTCGGGGTCGATGATCGCGGGCATGCGGTTGTTGGGAGAGATCTTCAGGAAGTCAGGCTCGAACTGCTGGCCGGCGCTGATGTCCACGAGGTTCAGGTTGTAGGGCAGGCCCATTTCCTCCAGCGCGATGGAAATCTTCCATCCGTTGGGCGTGGGCCAGTAGTAAAGCTCGATTGGCGTGGTCATGACATCCTCCTGTTCGCGAGGGGTCATGATGACGCATTGGCGCCCCATGGCAAGGGCAGGGACCAGCCGGCCCGGGCAGGCCGGGCGGGTTTGCCGATGGCCTGCGTCACTTCGGCGTGAAGCGCGGCGCCCTGCGGGCCGGTCAGCGCGCGGTAAAGCGGAAAGGCGCCCTCGCGCAGGTAGGTTGACCAGTGGCAGATCCGGCGGTCCGGCGCGGCCAGGGGGAAGCCAAGGGCGCAGAGGCCGGCCAGGTGCCGACTGTCGTCGAGCCGCAGTTCCGGCAGGTCGGGGGCGCCCGCGCGTCCCAGCACCGCGTCGTTCCAGCGCCGCCCGAGGACGAGGCCACCCAGCATCAGGTCGAAGACGCCGTTTTCCCCGCTGGTCACGTGCAGAAGGCGCGCCCGCCGCCCGGCCGGGCTGGTCAGCGCGGCCTCCAGGTGGCTGGCGTGATCGGCAGCAGCCAGCAACAGGACGCGGTCGAGGACAGGGCTGTCCAGCGCCGCCAGGGCCGACAGCAGCACCCGCGCGCCCAGCGAATGGCCCAGGGCGTGAATCGGGCGATGCGGGGCCAGGCGCCGCAGCTCCGCCAGCACTTGGGCCAGGTCCCGGCCGGCCGCCTCGGCCCGGGCATAGGCCTGCCAGATCGTGCCGCGTGCAGGCCAGCCGAAGGCCAGGCCCAGGCGTCCGTCCTCGCCGATGCCCAGCCCCCGGGGCCAGCTGACGGCCTTGCGGCAGGCATGGCTGCGGTGATCGGAAAGAATGTGGCGATGGGGGCAATGGTGCGGGTCGCCGGGCAGAAAGCGGTAGCCGTGCACCATCACGATGATCGGGCCGGCGGACCCCTGAGCGGTACGCGGGCTGAGCGCCTGGCGCAGCGCCGGCCCGGCGGGCGCGCCGCCGTTGTGGGTCACCGGCCCCTGCGGGCTCGTGTTTATCCGGATCAAGCTCATCGCAACGAGCCCTCTGCTCATCTCTGCCTCATGGCTAACCCAAAGAAGCAAAGGAGCCGTGAAATCTCCGTAACAGCGCCGTGACGGGCCGTGCCTGTCTTGACCCCGCGTCGGGCGGCGCGTATGCGGGCGACGTGGCGCTTTGTTACCGGATTGCGGGCCACGTTAAACATTCCGCTAAAGAGGTCGAGGATAGGAGACCCCTTTCGCTTGACCGCGTCTGGGGTTTTTTTATTGGCCGTTTCCCCCGCGGCCCGGAGGTTGGAAAGATGACGCAAGACTACAAACCGCGCACCAAGCTGGTCCATGGCGGCACCCGCCGATCGCAGTACAACGAAGTTTCCGAAGCGATCTTCATGACGCAAGGTTTCGTCTACGACACCGCCGAACAGGCTGAGGCCCGGTTCGAGGAAACGGGTCCGGACGAATTCATCTATGCCCGCTACGGCAACCCGACAGTGGCGATGTTCGAGGACCGGATCGCGCAACTGGAAGGGGCCGAGGCGGCCTTTGCCACCGCGTCTGGCATGGCCGCGGTGAACAATGCCCTGCTGTCGCAGGTGAAGGCGGGCGATCATGTCGTGGCCTCCCGCGCGCTCTTCGGGTCCTGCCTGTTCATCCTGGAAAAGGTGCTGGTGCCCTTCGGGGTCGAGCTGACCCAGGTCGACGGCACCGACCTGGAGGCCTGGAAGGCCGCGATCCGCGAGGAGACCAAGCTGGTCTTCTTCGAAACCACCTCGAACCCGACGCTGGAGGTCGTGGATATCAAGGCGGTGTCGGAGATGGCCCATGCCGTCGGCGCGCTGGTCGTCTGTGACAACGTCTTTGCCACCCCGGTCTATTCCCGCGCGATCGAACTGGGCGCCGACGTGGTGGTCTATTCCGCGACCAAGCATATCGACGGCCAGGGCCGCGCCCTGGGCGGTGTCGTCCTGGGCAGCGAGGACTTCATCAACGGGCCCTTCTTCAACTATTCCAAGCATACCGGCGCCGCGATCTCTCCGTTCAACGCCTGGCTGATGCTGAAGGGGCTGGAGACGATCGACCTGCGCGTGCGGGCCCAGACCGAAAGCTCTGAAAAGATTGCCGAGGCCTTCCACCAGCACCCCAAGCTGTCGCGCATGATTTACCCGGGGCATCGGTCGCACCCGCAGTACGACCTGGTGCAGCGCCAGACCGGCAAGGGTGGCACCGTCATCGCCATCGACCTGGCCGGCGGGCAGGAGGCGGCGTTCCGCTTCCTCAACGCGGTCAACGTCGGCGTCATCTCCAACAACCTCGGCGATGCGAAGTCGATCCTGACCCACCCGGCGACCACCACCCATTCCTCGCTGACCGAAGAGGCGCGGCAGAAACTGGGCATCACCCGGGGCCTGGTGCGGATCTCGGTCGGGCTGGAAGATGCCGAGGACCTGGTGACCGACTGGCTGGCGGCCCTCGAACTGGCCTGAGCTCGCCGACCCCCGCTCGCAGGGCAGGCACAGAGACAGACGGCGGTCCGGCCCCCCGGAGCGCCGTTTTCTTTCCGGCAGAGATTTAGTGATCCGTTAGCTTTATGGCTGCGTATCTAAGGCGAGAATGGAAATTCCTGCCGAAGACGCTTATGTATACACCAGCTTGCCTGGGAGCGTCCTGTCTGGGGCGATGAAGAAGGGGGAGGGCGGAGCATGAATATCCACCCGAACGATCTGAAACCGGAAACCGAAGAGGCCAAAGCCGCCCTCGCGCTGTTGCGCGACTGGGTCGCCAAGGCCTCGGATGCCGAGATCAACGCGCTGGATCCGGCCGTGGCCCAGCTGTTGCCGGGGCAGGGGGGGTATCCCGTGCTGTCGCGCGACTATCCGCAGGATTTCGCCGTGGATGCGGCCTATCGCGCCACGCTGCCTGACCTGCAGAACGGCCCGGCCTCGCTGATCCGTGGCGCCCACGCGCCGATCCAGCACGTGGGCATCTCCAACTTCCGCCTGCCGATCCGCTTCCACACCCGCGACGGCGGCGATCAGACCCTGGAAAGCTCGGTCACCGGCACCGTCAGCCTGGAGGCCGACAAGAAGGGCATCAACATGTCCCGGATCATGCGCAGCTTCTACGGCCATGCCGAGAAGTGCTTCTCCTTCGGGGTGATCGAGGCGGCGCTGGATGACTACAAATCGGATCTCGACAGTCTCGACGCCCGGATCATGATGCGGTTTTCCTACCCGGTGAAGCGTGAAAGCCTGCGCTCCGGCCTGGCGGGCTACCAGTATTACGACATCGCGCTGGAGGTCGTGGACGAAGGCGGGCAGCGCAACCGCTACATCCACCTCGATTACGTCTATTCCTCCACCTGCCCCTGCTCGCTGGAGCTGTCGGAACACGCGCGCCGTGCCCGCGGCCAACTGGCCACGCCGCATTCGCAGCGGTCGGTGGCACGGATCTCGGTGCAGGTGCTGCCCGGCGACTGCCTGTGGTTCGAGGACCTGATCGACATGGCCCGCGTCGCCGTGCCGACCGAGACTCAGGTGATGGTCAAACGCGAGGACGAACAGGCCTTTGCCGAGTTGAACGCCGCCAACCCGATCTTCGTCGAGGACGCGGCGCGGCTGTTCTGCGAAGAACTGCAAGGGGATGCGCGCATCGGCGATTTTCGCGTGGCGGCCAGCCACCAGGAAAGCCTGCATTCACATGACGCGGTGTCGATCCTGACCGAGGGGCCGACCTTCGCCGCCTCCAGCCTTGATCCGCGTTTCCTCGCCACGCTGCATCACGCTGGCTGATCGCGCGCCTCTTGCCGGACGCCCATTTGATGGGCGCCTTGCCGCCGAAAGTGGCAGGGCCGGGGGCGTGATCGCGATTGCCCTTTCGTCCGCCGCGCGGCTTGCTACTCTCCAAGGGATTGGAGGGACACGCCATCAACATGGAGCTGCAGGAGATGCGCCCGAAGGCGCAGCGCCAGCCCCGCGCCCGCGGGGTGCTGCGGCTGTCCGCCCGCCCCGGTGCGCGCATCGGGCGGCTGCATCAGTCCGGATCGCTCAAGGCTCTGTTCCCCGCCTCCCGTCATGACACGCTCAACGCCGTTTTCCTGAACACCTCCGGCGGGGTGACGGGCGGCGATCGGTTCCACGTCGAGGCGGAGGCGGAGGCGGGTGCCTCGCTGATGCTGACCTCCCAGGCGGCTGAACGGTTCTACCGCGCGCAACCCGATGAAACCGGTGCGATGGACATCGCCCTGACCGTCGGTGCCGGCGCGCGACTGGACTGGCTGCCGCAGGAAACGATCCTGTTCGATGGCGCCCGGGTGCGGCGCAGCTTCCGCGTCGACCTGGCCGAAGATGCCCGTTTCCTGGCGGTGGAGCCGCTGGTGTCGGGCCGTTTGGCCATGGGCGAGTTTGTACATTCCGGATTTCAATCGGATATATGGCGGGTGTATCGCGCAGGTAAATTGACTTTTGCCGACAATTTTCGCCTGATCGGTGACATCGACGCGCAGCTGGCGCAGCCGGGGGTCGCAGCGGGCAATCGGGCCATGGCGGCCCTGCTGTTCGCCGCCCCGGGGGCGGAAACGCTGCTGCCGGCGCTGCGCGACCTTCTGGGTCCGCTGGGGGGCGCAAGTTGTGTCGCCAAGGACCTTCTCTTTGCACGGATCCTGGCCGAAGATGGGTATGAGCTGCGACGCCGACTCATCCCGGCCATCACGCGGCTTTCGGGCCAGGACATTCCCAAGACGTGGACGCTTTGACACATGCAGCTAACTCCCCGTGAGAAAGACAAACTTCTGGTGGCCATGGCGGCCGAGGTGGCGCGCAAGCGGCTGGCCCGCGGCGTCAAGCTGAACCACCCCGAGGCGATTGCCCTGATCACCGACGCGGTGGTCGAGGGGGCGCGCGACGGGCGCAGCGTGGCCGAGATGATGGAGGCCGGCGCCCAGGTCATCACTGCCGAGCAATGCATGGAGGGCGTCGCCTCGATGATCCACGAGGTCCAGGTCGAGGCCACCTTCCCGGATGGCACCAAGCTGGTGACCGTCCACAACCCGATCCGCTAGGGCCGATCCGTTAAGGCCGAACCGCAAAGGCACAACCTTAAGAAAGGAGCGCAAGCAAATGAGCTTTCTGGAGAAACTCCTGGCGCTACTGGGCCCGAAACAGCAACCGGCCCCGATCCCCGTGCGCGTAGAGAAGCCGAAGCGCGCGCCCTGGGAGGGACGTCGATGATCCCCGGTGAACTGCTGCCCGCAGAGGGCAGCCTGACGCTGAACGACGGGATCCAGTCGGTGGCGCTGATGGTGGCCAATACCGGGGATCGCCCGGTGCAGGTCGGGAGCCACTACCATTTCGCCGAGGCCAACCCGGCGCTGGATTTCGACCGCGCCGCGGCCCATGGGCTGCGTCTGGATATCGCGGCCGGCACCGCCGTGCGGTTCGAGCCGGGCCAGCGTCGTGAGGTGCAGCTGATCCCCATCGGGGGCGGTCGCAGAATCTACGGATTCAATCAACAGGTCATGGGCGCGCTCTGACGCGACCCGGGGCCACGAGGGGACGGGCAGATCGGCGGGGGCGTCCCGCCGGAACGTGACGTGGACGCAACGCGAAAGGGATAGACCTAATGATGGACGCGACGCAGATCATGATCCGCCAGGCCAGTTTCGTGCAGGGACTGTTTGTCGGCTCCGCGCGGATGGCCGAATGGCAGATGCGCTTTTCCCAGGCGATGCTGAGGGCGATGCTGGATGACCCGCTGCCCGATGTTTCGCCCCATCCGGCCCCCGAGGGCGCCGAGGCGGTCCCGGCGCTGACGCCGAAACCGGCACCGCGGCGCAAGCCCGCCGCCCGCAAGGCGCCGGCAAAGCGGGCCTCGACCGCGAAGACGGCCACACCCGCAGCCGCGGACACCCCTGCGGCAAAGCCGGCCGCCCAGACGACTGCCGGTAGCGACGCGAAACCGGCCGCCCGCAAGGCCGCGCCCAAGCCGGCCGCGAAACCCGCATCGACACCGGCCACCCGGGCCCAGACCGCGGCGGACGCCGCCGCCAAGGGCGCAGCCTCCGGGACGGAAGCCAAGGCAGCGCCCGCGACGACGCCGAAACCGGAGGCGAAAGCCGAGGCCGCGAAGACTGGTGCATCCAAGACCGAGGCCAAGGCCGCGAGCGCCTCGCAACCGGCGCCCAAGGCGGAGGGCAAACCGGAGGCCGAGGCGAGGGCGCGCCGCCCGCGTCAGCCCTCGGCGCCGCCTTCGATGCCCGACAGCCCTGCCAACAAGAGCGACGACAGCTAAGTCGCGTCGAAAGATCCTTCAGGAGCCACCCGAATGCCCACCCAGATCTCCCGCGCGGACTATGCCGCGATGTTCGGCCCCACGACCGGCGACCGCCTGCGGCTGGCCGATACGGACCTTGTCATCGAGGTCGAGCGTGACCTGACCGCCGAGCTGGCCGCCCTGGGTGGCGGGTCGGCCAATGGACCGCGCTACGGCGAGGAGGTGAAGTTCGGCGGCGGCAAGGTGATCCGCGACGGCATGGGCCAGTCGCAGGCGACGCGGGCCGAAGGTGCGGTCGACACCGTCATCACCAACGCGCTGATCGTCGACTGGACGGGCATCTACAAGGCGGATGTGGGGCTGCGCGACGGGCGCATCCATAAGATCGGCAAGGCGGGCAACCCCGACACCCAGCCCGGCGTCGACATCATCGTCGGCCCGGGCACCGAGGCCATCGCGGGGGAGGGCAAGATCCTGACCGCCGGCGGCATCGACAGCCACATCCACTTCATCTGTCCACAGCAGATCGAGGATGCGTTGCATTCGGGGCTGACCACGATGATCGGCGGCGGCACGGGGCCCGCACACGGCACGCTGGCCACCACCGTCACCCCCGGCCCCTGGCACCTGGGCCGGATGCTGCAGGCGGCCGAGGCCTTCCCGATGAACCTGGCCTTCGCGGGCAAGGGCAACGCCTCGCTGCCCGCCGCGCTGGAGGAGCAAATCAAGGCCGGCGCGTCCTGCCTGAAACTGCACGAGGACTGGGGCACCACGCCTGCGGCCATCGACAACTGCCTCAGCGTGGCCGACGATTACGATGTGCAGGTGATGATCCACACCGACACGCTGAACGAAAGCGGCTTCGTCGAGAACACCGTGGGCGCCATGAAGGGCCGCACCATCCACGCCTTCCACACGGAAGGCGCTGGCGGTGGCCACGCTCCCGACATCATCAAGATCTGCGGCGAGGAGCATGTGCTGCCCTCGTCCACCAACCCCACGCGGCCCTTCACCCGCAACACGATTGACGAGCATCTCGACATGCTCATGGTCTGTCACCATCTGGACAAGGCGATCCCCGAGGACGTGGCCTTCGCCGAAAGCCGCATCCGGCGCGAGACCATCGCGGCCGAAGACATCCTGCACGACATGGGGGCCTTCAGCATCATCGCGTCGGACAGCCAGGCCATGGGCCGGGTGGGCGAGGTCCTGATCCGCACCTGGCAGACCGCCGACAAGATGAAGAAGCAGCGCGGGTCGCTGCCCGAGGAGCAGGGCGACAACGACAACTTCCGCGTTCGTCGCTATATCGCCAAATACACCATCAACCCGGCCATCGCGCATGGCCTGTCGCACCAGGTGGGCAGCATCGAGGAGGGCAAGCGCGCCGACCTGGTGCTGTGGAACCCCGCCTTCTTCGGGGTAAAGCCAGAGATGGTGTTGATCGGCGGCTCGATCGTGGCGGCCCAGATGGGCGATCCCAACGCCTCCATCCCCACGCCGCAGCCGGTCTATACCCGGCCCATGTTCGGCGCCTACGGCAAGGCTGTGACCAACTCCGCCGTCACCTTCATCTCTGCTGCCGCCCAGGCTGAGGGGCTGGCAGGCAAGCTGGGGCTGGAGAAGGAGACGATCGCGGTTCTGAACACCCGCCAGATCGGCAAGAAGGACCTGCGGCTCAACTCCGCCACGCCCCATGTCGAGGTGAACCCAGAGACCTACGAGGTGCGCGCCGACGGCGAGTTGCTGACCTGCGAACCGGCCGAGGTCCTGCCGATGGCCCAGCGGTACTTCCTCTTCTGATGCGCCCCGCTGCCGCATTCTGCCTGTCCCTACCGGCTGTGCTGCTGGCCGGGGCGGCGCTGGCCCGTTGCCCGACGTCGGACGACATTTCGGCGGGCATCGTCTATTCCAACACGGTCGCGGGGCAGGAGAGCATCAATGTCGCCTTCGGCACCACGGCCTATCTCGCCTCCTATTACGAGCTGGGCGACCAGGGGCTGACCAAGCAGTTCCTGATGCTGAAGGGGGTCTATCCGCAGACCCTGACGGCGATCACCGCCGCCGAAGTGCTGACGATCTCCTACCACTACCCCGTGGGGCAGGCGGAGTTCCCGGAGCCGCGCGAAGGCGTGTCCTGGCAGGTCGAGGCGGTCGTGGCCCAGGGGGCCGACAGCCTGACCGAAACCCAGAGCTACACCTTCGGCCGCGAGGAGGAGCGCGAGATCGGCGACTGCACCTTCGGCGTCATCCCCTATGACATCGAGACCCGCAGCGAGGCCTATGGCGCCCAGGTGCTGGGGATGTTCTACGTGCCGGTTCTTGGCGTGGCCTTTCCCGACGTCAGGCGCGATCTGCCCGAGTCGGGAGAGGTGGCGTTCAGCGAGAGCATGACCACATACCCAGCGCTTCTGGCGCAATGGGGCAACTGAGGGGCGATCCTTGACAAGTCTTGTGATCACAAAGTTCGTCGGGGTGGGGAAATCGCCTTGTGTGGCAGGGCTTTCCCCGGATCTGGCCACGCTGCAATGCGGCGCCTTTCTGGAAAGAGTTATGCGTTTGGCGCAAGTGGGGTCTGCAAGCCCCTTTAAATCAAGGCTTTCTGCGTTGCGGCAAGCGCATGGCGGTAATGAGGGATTGAAAATGGTAAGGGCGCAAGAGCTGACCTATTGTGAGTGTCAATCAACGGACGAACCAGACATTCACGAGGTCCCCCATGGCAACCGTTTCCAGCCACGTTTCCGCTCCCGCCGGCATTTTCGCAAAGCTGTCGGCCTTCTTCCACTCCGTCTCCGTGGCCCTGGTGGCCTACATGGAACGCCGCACCCGTGCCGATCAGATCGCTGCGCTGCAAGCCAAGTCCGACGAGGAACTGGCCAAGATGGGCGTCAACCGCGACAATATCCCGGCCTACGTCTTCCGCGATCTGTTCTACGTCTGATCGCCGTTTGGCCGATGCGGGGCGCCGCCGCGCGCCGCTCGGGCCATCCGGCTGTCAGGGAATGGTTCCCGGTAGCGGAGGTGCGTCATGCCTGATCGTGCCCCAGTCAAGAGAGCCCTGACAGCCCTCAGATCCGCCGAAATGGACGCGCCCCGTTTCGACGACCTTGTGACGCTCGACTACGAAGAGCGTTTCTTCCGGCGCAAGGGCCTTGTGACCGACGGCGGGGAGCGCATCCTCGCCGATCTGGCCCAGACCCTGTCGCTGGACGACGGCGACGCGCTGCAGCTTGAGGATGGCCGACTGATCGGCATCCGGGCCGCCCCCGAACCCCTGCTGAAAGTCACCGGAGAGGCGCTGCCCCGTCTGGCGTGGCACATCGGCAACCGTCATACCCCCTGCGAGATCACCGCCTCGGCCCTGTTCATCCGCCAAGACAAGGTCATTGCCGAGATGCTGCGCCACCTCGGCGCCACCGTGGAAACCGTCATGGCGCCCTTCCTGCCGGAGGGCGGGGCCTATGGTCACGGGCGCACCCATGCCCATGAACATGGCGCCACCCTGCACGACGGGGCACACGGACATTCCCATGCCCACGATCACGACCATGGGCATTCGCAAGACCATGGCCACGCGCATCCGCACGATCACGGACATGTTCACCACCATTCCTCCCACGATGATCCGGATGTGCAGTCCGAGGATGAGACGACGCGCGGCGCACGTACGGCACGCAAGCGCCACGGGCACACGCACCACCATTCCTCGCACGACGACTTCGGCGCCCTGACCGAGGACGTGGATGGCGACGGCGGCCCCCGCGCACCGGGCCACGGCCCCCTGGGTGATCATGACCGCGACCACTGATCCGGCGCTGATCCTCCACCGCTGGCTGTCCCCCGCCTACCCGGTGGGGGCCTTTGCCTATTCCCACGGGATCGAGGCGGCGGTGGCCGAAGGCTGGCTGACCAATGCAGACCAGACCGGTGCCTGGCTGCGCGACGTGGCCTTGAAGGGCGCCGGGCAGAATGACGCGATCCTGCTGGCCGCCGCCTGGCGCGCCGAGACGCCCGAAAGGTTGGCGGAAATTGCCGCGCTGGCCTCCGCCCTGGCCCCCTCGGCCAACCGCCGGCTGGAAACCGAAGCCCAGGGCGCGGCCTTTGCCCGCACGACGGCCGCGGTGCACGGGATCGCCCTTTATCCGGCGCCCTATCCGGTGGTGCTGGGCCGGGCCGCGCGGCTCATGAACCTGCCGCTGGAGATGACCCTGCGCCTCTTCCTGCTGGCCTTCCTGTCGAACCTCACCTCCGCCGCGATCCGCCTGGTGCCCCTGGGCCAGACCGACGGTCAGCGCATACTTTCGGCGCTGGAGCCGCTGTGCGCCGAGCTTGCCGCCACGGCTGCGCCAAGCGATCTCGACGCCCTTGGCTCTTGTGCTGTAATGTCCGACATTGCGGCGATGCGGCAGGAGGTGCTGACCACGCGCCTTTTCCGTTCCTGACCGACCACGCCACCACGACCTGACACGAGGTATCCCGATGACCAGCTCCCCTCACGGCCCCCTGCGGATCGGCCTCGGCGGCCCGGTGGGCGCCGGCAAGACCTCCCTCACGGCCGCGCTCTGCCGTCGCCTGCGCGATGACCTGTCCATCGCCGTGGTCACCAACGACATTTACACCCAGGAAGACGCCGAGGCGCTGGTGCGGATGCAGGCGCTGTCCTCGGACCGCATTCGCGGGGTGGAAACGGGCGGCTGCCCCCATACGGCGATCCGCGAGGATGCCTCGATCAACCTGGCCGCCATCGACGACCTGATGGCGCGCTTCCCGGATCTCGACGCGGTTTTCGTCGAATCGGGCGGCGACAACCTGTCGGCCACCTTCTCGCCGGAGCTGGCGGATGTGACGATCTATGTGATCGACGTGGCCGCGGGCGAGGAAATCCCCCGCAAGGGCGGCCCCGCCGTCACCCGCTCCGACATCCTGGTCATCAACAAGACCGACCTGGCCCCCTACGTGGGCGCGGACCTGTCGGTGATGGAACGCGACGCCAAGGCACAGCGCGGCGCGCGGCCCTTTGTCTTCACCAATCTCAAGACGGGGGAGGGGCTGGACCAGGTCCTGACCCTTCTGGAAGAGATCGGCGGCCTCGCCGTGCCCGCCTGATCCGATGGCCAACCTGGATGTGCCCCGCGGTCAGAGCCTGACCCTGATCGACTTCCGCCCCATTGGCTACGTGATCGGCCTGCTGGTGGCGGTGCTGGGGCTGACCATGCTGGTGCCGCTGGCGATGGACATCGCCGATGGCAACGGCCACTGGCCGGTGTTCTTCGAGAGCTTCCTCATCACCTTCACCGTGGGCAGTCTGACCTCGCTCGCCTGCCAGAACGGCGCGCGCGAGGGGCTGACCCTGCAGCAGACTTTCATCCTGACGACCGGTCTCTGGGCGATGCTGCCGCTCTTCGGAGCGCTCCCCTTCATCATGGGGGCGACACAGGCCGATTTCACCGACGCCTATTTCGAGGCGATGTCGGGAATGACCACGACCGGCTCCACGGTGTTCTCCGGCTTGCAGGATCTGCCGCGAGGGCTGAACCTGTGGCGCGGCATCCTGCAATGGCTGGGCGGCATCGGGATCATCGTCGTGGCCATGGTGTTCCTGCCGGAACTGCGGGTGGGCGGTATGCAGATGTTCCGCTCTGAGGCCTTCGAGACGATGGGGAAGATCCTGCCCAAGGCCTCGGCCATCGCGGGACAGATCTCGGTGATCTACGTCGGCCTGACCGTGGCCTGCATGCTGACCTACCTGATTTTGGGCATGGATCCCTACAATGCGACGGTTCATGCGCTGACCACCATGTCGACCGGGGGCTTTTCCACCTCCGACGCCAGCTTCGGTGTCTTCCAGGGACCGATGGAATATGCCGCCTCCTTCTACATGATCGCCGCGGCACTGCCCTTCGTGCGCTACGTGCAGATGCTGAACGGCAACCGCATCGCGCTGTTCCGGGACACCCAGGTGCATGGCTTCATCGGCACCATTGCCGTGCTGGTGGTCGTCTCGGCCATCGTGCTGCTGCATATCTTCCCGCATCACTGGGAACAGGCGGTGCGCGAAAGCCTGTTCAACATCGTCTCGATCATGTCCGGTACCGGCTATGCCTCGGTCGATTACATGCAGTGGGGCGCCTTCCTCATCACCATGTTCTTCTTCATCGGCCTGATCGGGGGCTGCGCGGGGTCCACCGCCTGTTCGGTGAAGATCTTCCGCTACCAAATCCTGCTGATTTCCATCAAGGCGCAGATCAAGCGGATCCACTCGCCGCACGGGGTCTTCTCGCTGCGCTATGACGGCAACAAGCTGGACGAGGACGTGCTGGCCTCGGTCATGTCCTTCTTCGTCTTCTTCACCGTCTCGGTGGGCGTCTTCTCGGTGGCACTGGCGCTGACCGGGCTCGACTTCATCACCTCCCTGTCGGGCGCGGCCACGGCGCTGGCCAATATCGGGCCGGGCCTCGGCGACATCATCGGCCCTGCGGGCAACTTCGGCCCGCTGAACGACACAGCGAAATGGGTGCTGATCATCGGCATGCTCTGCGGCCGGCTGGAGCTGATGGTGGTCTATGCCATGCTGACCGTGCGGTTCTGGCGCGGCTGATACCTGCATGGGCGGCGCTAGCGCCGTCCGGCTGGCCGTCCGTTCGTCGCGTTTCCCTTGCCTGACCCGGCGATCCTCATGGTGCGGCACCAGAAAGCGGCTGCGGCGGAGGTGGTCTATCCGCAGAATGTGGCGGGAGGCGGCTGGGCCGAGAAAGAGAAAAGGCGCCCGGGTGGGGCGCCTTTTGCATTTGGTCCGTCTGTGGGGGCCGGACTGGGCTCTGCCCGGGCGCCGTTCAGCCAGCTGGGCTCTGCCCGTGACGTCCTCAAACGCTCCCCCGGAGCGTTTGTCGGCCCCGTCGGGGGCCGAACCGGACGTCACTCCCAACACTGCACCAGAACTGTCAGTTCTTCGGCCTGACGGGTCAGGGCGGCGGGGGTCAGGGACTCGCCGGCGTTGGAGGTGCGGGGGCTCAGGCCGGCCTGCGTCAGCATGTCGGACACGGTCATGGCGTCGATCGCGAAGGAGACGCCCTCGGGCAGGCGACGGGCGCCATCCTCGGGGTCGGCCAGCAGGCCGATCAGCGCGCCGGAGCGGTCGAAAACCGGGCCGCCGGCGTCACCGGGCAGGGCCGCCAGGTCAAGGCGCAACAGGCCCTCTTCGCCGGCCAGGCCGCGCACATCCGCCAGGCTGCCCCAGGTGACACTGGGCGCGCCCAGAAGGCCCTCGTAGCTGTAGCCGGCCACGGCCACTTCGCTGGCGATGCGGGGGCTGAGGCTGGCCAGGCTGGCCACGCCCATGGGCGCCTGGGCGGTCGTCGGGCGCAGCAGGGCCAGCCCGGTGGCGGCGTCGCTGGCGGCCAGTTCCGCAGGGGTGCCGTCCTCGCGCCCCGTGCCCAGGGTCACGCGGCCGCAGCCGTCCACGGCCGACATCAGCGTCAGCACGGCACCATCTGCACCCACGTAGACGCCCGAACGGCCCTTCAGCGGCTTGCGGATCTCCAGGCCCGAAACCAGGTCGACGCTCTGCTCGGTGTCCGCGCCCGCATCATGGGGCAGCACACCGGGCGTCCGCTCGAAGCTGGCGCGCATCGTCTCCAGCAGGCGGCTGCGGCGTTCCTCATCGCCCGCGGGCCAGACCAGGATGAAGCCCTTGATCGCGCCATCCTCCAGCGCGGCTTCGGCATAGGTGGCGCGGGTGGCGTTCCGGCCCTCGATCGTGAAGCTGCGCGCGGCGCGTTCGCGCGGGCCGTCCTCGGGCAGGATCTCCAGCGTCTGCAGGATGTCGTAGAGGCCGAACAGCGTATCCTGATCGCCGTCCTGGCTGATCAGGATCAGCTGGGCGTCCAGATCGCCGGAGGCGGTGTAGAAGGCAAAGGGCGCCTGGTAGCGGTCGAAGCTGACGGCGCCGAGGGGCATCTGCATCCGGATGCCGGCGCGGGTGTCGGCCTGGGTCTGCAGGCCCAGACCGTCCAGAACCGCATTGTACTGACCCAGAAGCTCGGCCCGCTGGGCGGTGGTCAGGATGCCGGTCGCCTCGTGCCCGTTGTTCTGCTGCCAGGCGGCCATGGCGCCGCGGGTGCCGCGGCCGAAGGCGCCGTCGATAGCGCCGTTGTAGACGCCGGCCCATTCCAGCGCGATCTGCAGCTGGTCACGTTCGGCCCGGTTCAGCAGGGCCTCGCTGCGCCGCGCCTCGGCGGGGCTTTCGTCGGGCAGTGCGGGCATCGCCGGTTGCGTCTCGGCCTGCGCCTCGGGGGCGGCCTCGGGCTGGGCCTGCGGTGCGCTGGCGCCGCCGGCGGGCGGGTAGATCCGACCGGCGAACCAGCTGGGGAAGGCGATGTAGCTGTCGCGCGGGATGCGCCCCTCGGCGCGCAGCACGCGCAGGACTTCGCCGGCGTCGGTGCGGCTGTAGGGGCCAAGCGCCACGGCGAAATAGCCGTTGCCCAGCGAGAAGCCGTTCACGTCCGACAGGAAATCTTCGTAGTAGGTGATGGCGCGCAGGGCCTCGGACTCACTGGGTTGAGCCTCGATCTGCACGTAAACTTGGCCGCCGGCGGTCTGCGCCCGGACGGGCAGGGGCGCCAGGGCCCCCAGGGAAAGGAACAACGCGGCCACCACCGCGAACAGGGAACGGATCATAAAAAGGGCCTCTTGGCGAACTGTCTTTGCCCCTTCTAGCCGTCTGAACCCCCGGAAATGCAAGCGTTTTGACGTATTCGGACAAACCGGGCGCACGTACGGCGTCCCCCGTGCAACAGCGCGGGAGGCACATGCAACCGGAAGAGGACTTGCCCGGGGCCGCCGGTCGGTGCGGGTCTGGGCCATTGACCCTTCGCACGCCCGCCCGTAATCAGGCCCCTGACCCCGGCCGGCCCCGGTCTGTGCGCTACGTGAAAGGGATGGACATGTCCGAGACCCGCATCGAGAAACCTCGCTCCTTCCAGGAGATCATCCTGCGCCTTCAGGCATACTGGGCCTCCAAGGGCTGTGCGGTGATGCAACCCTACGACATGGAAGTGGGCGCGGGCACCTTCCACCCGGCCACCACGTTGCGCTCGCTCGGATCGAAACCCTGGGCCGCTGCCTATGTGCAGCCCTCGCGGCGCCCCACCGATGGCCGCTACGGCGAGAATCCCAACCGCCTGCAGCACTATTACCAGTACCAGGTGCTGATCAAGCCCAGCCCGCCGGACCTGCAGGACCTCTATCTGGGCAGCCTTCAGGCTATCGGCATCGACATGGAGTTGCACGACATCCGCTTTGTCGAGGACGACTGGGAAAGCCCGACGCTCGGCGCCTGGGGCCTGGGCTGGGAGGTCTGGTGCGACGGCATGGAAGTCAGCCAGTTCACCTATTTCCAGCAGGTCGGCGGCCACGACTGCCACCCCGTCTCGGGCGAGTTGACCTACGGGCTGGAGCGTCTGGCGATGTATGTCCTGGGCATCGATCACGTGATGGACATGCCCTACAATGATCCCCAGGCGCCGATCGCGCTGAAATACGGCGATGTCTTCCGCCAGACGGAAGAGGAGTATTCGCGCTGGAACTTCGACGTCGCCAATACCGAGGTGCTGCTGAAGCATTTCGAGGAGGCCGAGGCGGAATGCGAGGCGATCCTGGCGCAGGAGCATGTCGACCCGAAGACCGGTAAGCGCATCGTCATGGCGCACCCCGCCTATGACCAGTGCATCAAGGCGTCCCACCTGTTCAACCTGCTGGATGCGCGCGGCGTGATCTCGGTCACGGAACGTCAGGCCTACATCGGCCGCGTGCGGGCGCTGGCGAAGAAATGCGCCGATGCCTTCGTGCAGACCGAAGCGGGCGGCTGGGCCCCCGAGACCGCGGCCTGATCGCGTCATGATGGGCCGCATCCTCATCGTCGCGCTGTTGATCACTGCCGTGGTGGCCGGTGGCGCGATCTACTACCTGCAGGAATACGCCTATTACGAGGAAGTGCCGGCCAGCGGCACCGAGGACGTGCGGCTGACCACCCGAGAAGGTGAGGTCGTCGCGCTGCCCCATACCGGGTTCGAGGGCATCGACGCCGACAGCTCCCCGATCCGCTACCGCGCCTGTTTCACGGTCGACGCAGCTCAGGACCTGTCGGGTTATGAGCCCTATGAGGCGGCCGAACCTCTGGTCGGTCCGCGCTGGTTCGACTGCTACGACGCCGACGCCATCGGTGCGGCCCTGGAAGAGGGCAGTGCCCGGGCGCTGCTGTCGGTGGAGAATATCTCCTACGGCATCGACCGCGTGGTGGCGATCGCGGACGACGGGCGCGGCTGGGTCTGGCACCAGATCAATCGCTGCGGCGCCGAGGTCTTCGACGGCCATCCCGCTCCCGACGGCTGCCCGCCTGTGCCCGAGGGCGTCGCGCGCCAGTAGGCGCGCCCGTCACGCGGCGTCACGGCCCCTCCGAATACATGACGACAGGCCGCGCCCCGCGCGGCCTTTTGCGTTCCGGCCCCCTCGTGGCTCTGGCGGCGCCTGTTGCCCTGATCCGGGGTGCGGAAGGAACCCCGGCCGCTCGCTTCGCATTGGCCTAGTGACACAACACCGTGAGGAGCCGACCCATGTCCCAATCCCGTGCCCCCGCCTGGGTCGTCCCCCTGATGCGCTTCGGCTACGGCGCTCGCGGCATCACCTACATCCTGCTCGGAGGCCTCGTCCTCTCAGCCGCCCTGACCGGCGGGCAGGCGGGCAGTACCTCCACCGCGCTGGCCCAGTTGAAGGGACAGCCCTTCGGTGACTTGATGCTGGGCGCGATGGCCCTGGGCCTGCTGGCTTATGCTCTGTGGCGCCTGATCTGCGCCGGGATGGACCTGGAACGGCGCGGCACGGATGCCGAAGGGATCGTCGCCCGGCTGGGACAGGCTATTTCGGGCGCCATCGCCGCCGGTCTTGCGGTGACCGCTGCACGCCTCGCCCTCGGCTCTGCCAGCGGCAGCGGCGGGCAGGGGACCACGACGCTGGCCTCCTGGCTGCTGCAACAGCCCATGGGCAAGTGGCTGGTTATCGCCGTGGGCGTCGTGACCATCGGCGCCGGCGGCTACTATGCCATCAAGGCGCTGAAGGAGAAGTACAAGGATCACATGCGCGCCACCGCCACCAGTGAAAAGCTGGACCCGGTGGTGAAGGCCGGGCTGATCGCCCATGGCGTGGTGATCGCGCTGATCGGCGGCTTCCTGGCCTATGCCGGCTGGACCTCTGACGCGTCGGAGGCGCAGGGTATGACCCAGGCCTTCGAGACGGTCCGCGCCCAACCCTTCGGGCAGGTCCTGCTGGGGGTGCTGGCTCTGGGGCTTCTGGGCTTCGCCGTCTACTGCTTCGTCGAGGCGCGCTATCGCATCGTGCCGGCGCGGGCGGGCGATGACGTCACCACCCTGGCGCACCGGGCCAAGCGCGAAGGCCGGCGCGCGGCGGCCCGTCTGGGCTAGCCGGCAGGCAGTCTGCGGGGCGGGGAATTTCCCCGCCCTCTCTGGACGCTCCCGGCCCCCTTCGCTATTCCCTGCGGCAACGCGCCCTTCGCGGCGCCCCACGCTGCCTGGATGGAACCGACATGCCCGATCTGCTGATCGAACTCTTTTCCGAGGAAATTCCCGCGCGCATGCAGGCGCGGGCCGCGGAAGACCTGAAGAAACGCATGACCGACGCGCTGGTCGAGGCCGGGCTGACCTATGCCGGTGCCGCCGCCTTCCACACGCCGCGCCGCCTGTGTCTGACGGTGCACGGCCTGCTGGCCGAAAGCCCGCTGGTGCGCGAGGAACGCAAGGGCCCCCGCGTCGACGCCCCGGAAAAGGCGATCGAGGGCTTTCTGCGCGGTGCGGGCCTGACCCGCGACCAGCTGGAGGAACGCGAGGAGAAGAAGGGGAAGGTCTTCTTCGCCGTGATCGAGAAGCCGGGCCGCCCGGCCGCCGAGATCGTGGCGGAAGAGTTGGAGAAGATCATCCGCAATTTCCCCTGGCCGAAATCCATGCGCTGGGGGGCGGGGTCCCTGCGCTGGGTCCGCCCGTTGCATTCCATCCTGTGCATCCTCACCGATGAGGAGGGCGCGCGCGTCGTGCCGATGGACATCGACGGCATCGTCGCTGGCGACACCACCGAGGGTCACCGTTTCATGGCGCCGGGCCGGTTCAAGGTGCGCAGCTTCGAGGACTATGACGCCCAGCTGAAACGCCGCTTCGTCGTGCTGGACGCCGCCGAGCGCGCCGATGCCATCTGGCAGGAGGCCACCAATCAGGCCTTCGCCGCCGGGCTTGAGGTGGTCGAGGACAAGGGCCTGCTGGCCGAGGTCGCGGGCCTCGTCGAATGGCCCGTCGTCCTGATGGGCGAGATCGGCGCCGACTTCCTGCACCTGCCGCCGGAAGTCCTGCAGACCTCGATGAAAGAACATCAGAAGTTCTTCTCGGTGAAGAACCCCAAGACGGGCCGCATCGAGCGGTTCGTCACCGTTGCTAACCGCGAGACGGCGGACAATGGCGCCACGATTCTGGCGGGCAACCAGAAGGTCCTCTCGGCGCGTCTGTCGGATGCGAAATTCTTCTGGGACAATGACCTGCGGATCGCCAAGGACGCCAAGATGCAGCCCTGGCGCGACCACCTGGCCCATGTGACCTTCCACGCCAAGCTGGGCAGCCAGGCCGAGCGGATCGAGCGGATCGCCGCCCTGGCCGCGCAGCTGGCCCCCGCGCTCTCCGCCGACGCGGGACTGGCCGAAGAGGCCGCGCGCATCGCCAAGGCCGATCTGTCGTCCGAAATGGTCTACGAATTCCCCGAGTTGCAGGGCCTGATGGGCCGTTACTACGCGGAGGCCGCAGGCTTCGCCCCCGAAATCGCGGCTGCCTGCGAGGAACATTACTCGCCCTTGGGCCCGACCGACGATGTGCCGACGGCGCCGGTCTCCGCCACCGTGGCGCTGGCTGACAAGCTGGACACGCTGACGGGCTTCTGGGCTATCGATGAGAAGCCCACGGGCTCGAAGGATCCCTTCGCCCTGCGCCGTGCCGCGCTTGGCGTGATCCGGATCCTGATGCAGCATGGCACGAAGCTGGCGATGACGCCGGTCTTCACCAGTTGCCACGACCTGTCCGCTGACACCGCCGCCGATCTCCTTTCCTTCTTCCATGACCGGCTGAAGGTCCACCTGCGCGACGAAGGCATCCGCCACGACGTGATCGACGCCTGCCTCGCGATGGAGGGCAACGACGATCTGGTGGCCCTTGTGGCCCGCGCCCGCGCGCTGCAGGCCGTGCTGTCGACCGAGGACGGGGAAAACCTCGTTCAGGGCTTCAAGCGCGCCAACAACATCCTGACCAAGGAAGAGGAAAAGGACGGCGTGGCCTATGAGTTCGGCGCCGATCCGAAGTTCGCCGAAGCCGCCGAGGAAACCGCGCTCTTCAACGCGCTGGAAGCGGCCAAGCCCAAGCTGGACGCGGCCAATGCAGCCGAGGATTACGCCGCCGCGATGGAAACCCTCGCCACGCTGCGCGCGCCCATCGACGCCTTCTTCGAGGCGGTGCAGGTCAACACCGACAACGCCGTGGTGCGCCGCAACCGCCTGAACCTCTTGTCGACCATCCGCTCCACCGTGCTGAAGGTCGCCGACCTGACCCGCATCGAGGCCTGAGCCTCGGCACAGTTTTCGCCCCCGGTGCCCGGGGGTGAAGCCTCCGGCGGGAGTATTTTCGGCCTGCGTATAGGAGGGGGCAGGGCGCGGGTGATCTCTTGTCCGCCCTGCAGGCCCGCCGCGTGCCTGTCTTCTCCTTGCCGGAAATATCCCGAGGGGGCGGGGTCCGCGCGGGTCCTTGCTGCATCCGCGAAACCGCTTGCCCCGAATCCCGCCACCGTTATGCTTCGGCCACCTTGACGGGGGAGACAGCGGTGAAAGACACCGATCCGCATATCACGCGCATCACCGAAACCGCGCCGGTGGCCACCAACACCCACGGCGGCCGGGCTAAGTGCCTGCAGCGCCTGGTGCGCCTGTCGCTGCCCGTGCCGCTGACCGTCGCGCTGTCCTTCCGGGCCGTCAACGACATCGCCGAGGGACGCCTGCCGTCCATGGCCGATCTGCTGGAGCCCTTCGGCGAACACCCCCTGCTGTGCGTGCGCCCCTCGTCGGAGGATCCCGACTGGGGCGGGCCGTCGGCGGTGCTGAACATCGGCATGAACGACGCGACCCACGCCCGCCTGTCCGCACAGATCGGGGAAGAGGCGGCGACGGCGCTCTACAAGAGCTTCGTGCGGACCTATTCGGTGCATGTCGAACGGCTGGACCCGGACATGTTCGAGGATCTGCCCCCTTCCGGCCCCGAGGCGCTGGCCTTGTCCTTGCGCGCGTACCGCGAGGAAACCGAAGAGGAATTTCCCCAGGACCCGGCCGTGCAGCTGGCCGCGGTGCTGAAGAGCATGGCGCGCGCCTGGCGCGGCACCACTGCGCGGCTCCTGCGCCAGGCCAAGGGGGCGCCGGCAGATGCGGGACTGGGCCTGGTGGTGCAGGAGATGGCGCTTGGCCTCGGCAAGGACGGAGAGTGTGGCTCGGGCGTGATGCAGCTGGTCTCCTCGACCTCCGGCAAGCCGCGCATCACCGGGCGCTACCTCAGCCAGTCGCAGCACCGCGAGGCGCTGCGCGAGGGCTCCCGCGCGCTGTACCTGGCGCGGGACGAACGCGGGCCGTCGCTTCAGGAACTGGCGCCCGAGGCCTATGACCGGCTGGTCGAATACTGCCAGCTGATGCGCTTCCGCCTGCGCGAGGAGATGCAGGCCGAGTTCACCATCGAGAACGGCAATGTCCATGTCCTCGACGCGCTGCGGGTCAGCCGCAGCCCGCGCGCGGCGCTGCGCATCGCCGTGGCGCTGGCCCAGGACGGGGTGATCCCGCGCGACGAGGCGCTGTGCCGGGTCGAAAGCCGGGCGCTGAACGAGATGCTGCACCACCAGATCGACCCCGAGGCGCCGCGCGATGTGCTGGCCACGGGGATCGCGGCCTCTCCCGGCGCGGCCACGGGAAAGCTGGTTTTTTCGGCCGCCGCCGCCCAGGCGGGCAAGGCGCGCGGCGAGGCGACGGTTCTGGTGCGCCGCGAGACCGGGCCAGAGGACATTCGCGGCATGCATGCCGCCGTTGCCGTGGTGACGGAGCGGGGCGGCATGACGTCCCACGCGGCGGTCATCGGGCGGGGTCTGGGCCTGCCCAGCGTGGTGGGCTGCTCGGAGCTGTCCTTCGACGTGAAGAAGGAGCGGCTGCGCGCCCGCGACGGGCGGATGCTGAAGGCCGGGGATATCGTGACGGTCGATGGGTCCTCGGGGGACATCCTGGCCGGCGCCGCACCGCTGATCGAGGCGGCCCATGACGAGGCCTTCCAGGCGATGATGGCCTGGGCCTGGGAATATTGCGACATCGGCATCCGCGCCAATGCCGACACCCCCGCCGACGCCGAGGTGGCGCGCCGCTTCGACGCCCAGGGCATCGGCCTGTGCCGGACCGAGCATATGTTCTTCGACGCGGGCCGCCTGACGGTGATGCGCGAGATGATCTTTGCCGATGTCGCCGCCGATCGGCGCGCGGTGCTGGACCGGCTGCTGCCGATGCAGCGGGCCGATTTCATCGAGTTGTTCCGCATCATGCAGGGCAAGCCGGTGTGCATCCGCCTCTTCGATCCGCCCCTGCATGAATTCCTGCCCTCCGACCGGGCCGGGTTGCGCGAGCTGGCCGAGGCGCTGTCGCTGCCGCTGTCCGACGTCACCCGCCGGGTCGAGGCGCTGTCGGAATACAACCCCATGCTGGGCATGCGCGGCGTGCGCCTGGGGATCACCATGCCCGAGATCTACGAGATGCAGGCCCGTGCCATCTTCGAGGCCACGGTGGAGGCCTCGCGCGAGGGCGATCCGGTGGTGGCGGAGATCATGATCCCGTTGGTCAGCGCCAAGCGCGAGGTGGAGATGGTGAAGACCCGGGTCGACGCCGTCGCGGCAGCGGTACGCAACGAGACGGGCCGGGATTTCACCTATCGCCTGGGTGTCATGGTCGAGACCCCGCGCGCGGCCCTGAAGGCGGGCGACATCGCGCCCCACGCGGCCTTCCTGTCCTTCGGGACCAACGACCTGACCCAGATGACCTACGGGCTGTCGCGCGACGACGCCGGAAAGTTCATGTCCGACTATGTCAAGCAGGGCGTCTTCCCGGAGGATCCTTTTCATACGCTCGACACCGATGGGGTGGGCGAATTGCTCATGATCGGGGCAGAACGGGGGCGCGCGGCGCGACCCGACCTGATCCTGTCGATCTGCGGCGAACACGGGGGCAACGCCGAATCAATCGCCTTCTGCCGCAGCGCGGGCTTCGATTACGTGTCCTGCTCCCCCTTCCGGGTGCCCGTGGCGCGGCTGGCGGCGGCGCAGGCGCGCATTCGTCCCACCCTGCCGCCGCGAGCTTTCAAAACCTCCTGAACTCAGACGCTTACCCCCTGTCCGATGCGACGGGAGGTGTTGACGGGCCGCTCACCTTTCGGTGGGTGCCGGGCCGCGGGGTGGACGGTTTCACAAGTTTTCGTTAGGGAACCGCTCTTGGTGCGCCCCATTAGGCGTGCAGCGACGAGGTTCGACGATGCGAATTCTGACTTTCCTGAGCGTGGCAGCCACTGCGGTGGCTCTGGTGTCCGGTGCGCCCGCGCGCGCGGACAATCCTTTGTCCGAGGCCATGAAGACCGAAGCTCAGGGGCTGAATTCCGTTCCCGGCACTCGCCTGACCGCCCTGTTGAAACGCCCCCGTGTGGCCGCCGAGACCGGCGTGGAATACTCCCGCGAGTGGCTGGCCCGCCAGCCCTCCGGCAAGGGCGGCGCCGAGTTTCAGTGCCTGGCCGAGGCGCTTTACTTCGAGGCGCGGGGCGAAAGCGTGAAGGGTCAGTTCGCCGTGGCCGAGGTGATCCTGAACCGGGTCGAAAGCGCGACCTTCCCCAACACCGTCTGCGGCGTGGTCCACCAGGGCACGGGCCGCAAGTTCGCCTGCCAGTTCACCTATACCTGTGACGGCCGCGAGGAAGTGATCCACGAACCCGCCGCCTACGCCCAGGTGGCCAAGGTGGCCTCGATCATGCTGAAGGATGAGGACGCCCGTGGCCTGACCGACGGCGCCACCTTCTACCACACGCTTCATGTCGCCCCGCGCTGGTCGCGGAAGTTCGACCGCACTGCGACCATCGGCGTGCATCACTTCTACCGCATGCCGACCCGGCTGACGCAGAACTGATCCGTCTCGGCGACGAGACCTGGCAAACTACCTTTTTCTCGGGCAGGTGGCGCTGCCCCCGCCTTGTGCTGACGCGCAATTCCCCCCGGATACTTTCGGCAAAGAGAAGACCGGGCCCAGGGCGCGGTGGAACGACCCGCGGGCGGGACTTCTGTGCGATTATAGACCGTTTGAGATTTATTGGTCCGAAACTCCGATTAAATTCTGGACCCTGACCAGCGTTCGCGCGACACTTCGTCCCGTGCGGGGCGGTCCTGCGGCTGCCCTGACGGACCTCGAAGTGGAAAGACCGTGCCGCAAACGCCCCCCGATACTGCTCCCCGAACGCCTGCCACCTGCATCGCGCAGCCCCTGACGCCAGAGGCTTTCGCGCCCCATGGCGATGTCGCCCGTCCGGGCATGGGCGCGGTCAAGATGATCCGTGAGGGCCAGGTGCGCCTGAGCAAGACCGAAGCGACCTTCCCCCATGACGTGGCTGCGCCAGCGGCGGCGCTGGATTTCTACGAGGTCGAGCCCAGTGAGGCGCCCCTGCGGGCCACCATGGTCGAACGGCATCCCTTCTCCACCCAGATGTTCTGCCCCATGGAGTCGGGCCGCTGGCTTGTCGCCGTCTGGCCCGACGGGCCCGAGGGCGCGCCGCAGGCCTTCGTGGCCGGTTCCGGTGACGTGGTGACCTATCGCCCCGGTCTGTGGCATCATGGCATCGTCGCGCTGGATCGTCCGGCCACCTTCGCCTCGCTGATGTGGAAGACGGCGGACGGGCAGGGCGACACCGAGTTCCTGGAGCTGCCCGCCCCGGTTCTGATCGACTGGCCTGACGCATGAGCGGGACACATCTGGCCGTGGATTTCGGCGCCCGTTTTGCCGATTTCGTCGCTTGGGACGAGGGCAGCCTTCGGATCTGCAAGGTGCCCAACAGGGGCGACGTGACCCAGGTGACCCGTGCCGGGCTGGCCGAGCTGGGCCTGACCGGGGCGGAGCTGGACAGCCTCCGCTTCGTCAGCACTGCCCCGCTGAACGCCCTGCTGGATCGCGCCCCGGGGGAGGTTGCCCTGCTGACCACCCGCGGCTTTGCCGATACCCTGCGGCTGGGGAGGCAGAACCGCGTCGCGCTCTACGATCCGGTCGCGGCTTCTCCCGCACCGGCCTTCCTGGTGCCGGAGGCCCGGATTCACGAGATCGGCGGGCGTCTCGATGCCAGCGGGGCCGAGGTGGAGGCCCTGTCGCAGACCGACATGGAACGGGCCATCGACGCCCTGCGGCGCGAGGGCGTGAAGGCGGTGGCGGTCTGCTTCCTCTTTTCCCATCTGAACCCCGCGCATGAGAAGCAGGCGGCCGAGGCCCTGCGCGCGGCCCTGCCCGAGGTGGCGATCAGCCTGTCCTACGTCATCGACCCGGCGCCGCGCGAATACGACCGCACGGTATCGGCGGCGCTGGATGCCTGGATCGCGGCGCGTGCGGGCGACACCCTGGCGCAGCTGCGCGGGGCCCTGCCGGAAGGGTTCGCGGGCCAGATCCTGCTGGGTGAGGGACGCGGCGTGCTGGTGCCCGAAGAGGTCTTCGACCGGCAGCGTGCCGTCCTGCTGACCGGCGCCCCGGCGGCAGCGGGCCGGGCCGGTGCCCGCGCATCTGTTGGGCCGGAGGCGCCGGAGGATACCCTGGTCCTCGACATCGGCTCGCAGAGCGCCGACATCGCCCTGGTGCAGGGTGGCGAGCCGGTCAGCGTTGATTTCTCCCGCTTCGCCGGGGTCGACCTGCGCGCCACCATGGTCGACATGGCCAGTGTCGCTTTGGGCGGTGCCCGCGGGGTGCGGCAGGACGGGGTAGAGCTGACCTTCGACGGAAGCGCGCCCGAGGCACCGTGCTTGGACGATGCGCTGGCGGTGTTGGGGCGTCTGCCCGATCCGGGCGACGCGGCGCGCGCGTGCATCTCGGGCTTTGTCCCCGGGAAGGCGGTGGAGGAGACCGCGCGGCAGATCGTCCGGGCCGCCGCAAAGACCGCTGCGCTCGCCCTGATCCGCTACGCCACCCGGCGCAACGTGGATCCGGCCCGCGCTGGTCTTTGCGTCATGGGCGGCACCGGCCCCCTGCTGGCGGCCGAGATCGCCGCGGAGATGGACGCGACCTCCGTCTCGATCCCCCGCGCGCCAGCTGTGGCTGGCGCCATGGGCCTGGCCCAGGCGCCCCGCCGGCGGGAGGCCATCCGTCGCGCCGACAGCGCCCTTGCCGATCTCGGCGATGCGACACTAACCGGACTGCTGGAGGCGCTTGAGGCCGAGGTGACAGGCGAGGGTACGCCGGTCTGGACCCTGACCCTGGCCGCGCGGGCGCCCATGCACCCGCTGCAACTGACCACGCGGACCCGCCCGGCCTCGGTCGCGGCGATCCGCGAAGACCTGGCGCGCGCCTATGACACCCAGTTCGGGGTGGCCCCGCCGGGACCGGGGCACCTCTTTTCCATCCGGCTGTCGCACGACACGATCACCGCGATGCCGGTGATGCCCGGCGCCGGCGCGCCGACACCTGACGCCGCCCGCCTTGTCACCACCGAGGCCGGGGCGATCTATCTGCCCGAGGGCTGGGACATCACGCAGGACGGCGCCGCCTACCGCCTGACGAGGAGCGCGCCATGAGCGATACGCTGAAGATCCTGCAGCTGCGCCTCGACGGGCTGGCCGAAACCATGCAGCAGACCCTGCTGCGCTGTGCCGTCTCGCCGGTGGTGCGCGAAGGGGCCGATGCCTCCTGCGCGCTGTTTTCGCCGCGGGGCGAGGTGTTGGCCCTGGCCGAGGCGATCCCGCTTCTTCTGGGGGCGCTGCCCGGGTCGGTGCGCGCGATCCTCGATGCCTATCCGGCGGAGACGATGCAGCCCGGTGACATCTTCGTCACCAATGATCCCTTCTCCGGCGGGACGCATCTGCCTGACATCGCCGTGGTGCAGCCGGTCTTCGCCGAGGCGCGCCTGGTCGCCCTGTCGGCCAGCCTGCTGCATCATCAGGACATCGGCAGCACCCGCGCGGGATCGGTGCCGCCCGATGCCACGGAGATCTTCCACGAGGGCCTGCGCCTGCCGCCCCTTCAGGCAGGGCACGCGGGGCAGTTCGACCCGGCGTTCGAGCGGCTGATCCGCGCCGCGTCGCGCGTACCCGACGTGGTGGTGGGCGATCTGGAAACCCAGCTGGCCGCCGGGTTCCGCGCGGCCGAGGGCGTGCGCCGCCTGGCGGGAGAGGCGGGGGCGGAGAGCTTCCTGGCGGCCTGCGACGCGATGTTGGACCGGGCCGAGGCCGCGACCCTGGCCCGCCTGTCGGACCTGCCCGCCGGGCCCTTTGCGGGTGAGGATGAGCTGGACCCGGTCGCCGGGCTTGGCCCCTGCGCGGCGCGGGTCTCCCTGCGTTTCGAAGCGGGGCGGATGATCGCGGATTTCCATGGCTCCTCGCCGCAGGTGGCCGCACCAGTGAACTGCGTCCGCTCGGGGCCGCTGTCGGCCACTTTCTACGGGCTGCTGACCCTGCTGGACGAGGGCGCCCTGCGCAACGGTGGCGTGCTGCGTTGTCTCGACCTGCGCCTGCCCGAGGCCAGCGTGGTCAACGCCGCGCCCCCGGCGGCGGTGAACGCGCGGATGAACATGGTGCGCTGCATCACCTCGGCCCTGTTGCAGGCCCTGGCCCAGGCGGACGGCGCGGGCATGCCCGCAGCCAATTCCGGCATGTCCTATGTCATTGCCTTTTCCGGCACGGATGACGCCGGCCAGCGGTTCCTGTCGACCGAGATCGTCGCCGGCGGCGCCGGCGGCGGCCCGCGTGCCGATGGCTGCCCGGCGATCTCGACGGACGTGGGCAACGCCATGAACATCTCCGCCGAGGCGCTGGAGTCGCTGGTGCCGATGCGCCTGCTGTCTGCCGAAATCCGGCGCGGGTCGGGCGGGCCGGGGCAGTTCCGCGGCGGTGATGGGGCAAAACGCGTCTACGAGGCGCTGGCCGATGGCATCGCCGCCTCGATCCGGGGCGAACGGTTTTCCCGCGTGGCGCAGGGCGCCCATGGGGGCGGCGCGCCGAAAGGCTCGGCTGTGACGGTGCTGCGGGTGGATGGCGGGCGCGAGGAATTGACCGCGCGGTCGGCCATCACGCTGAACCGGGGCGACCGGGTGGTGATCGAAAGCTCCGGCGGGGCTGGATACGGCACCCCGGCCTAGGGGCTGCGGACGCGCCTGAAAGACAAAGCGGCGGTCGGGATGTCCCGGCCGCCGCTTTCGTTTCGCCCTCTGAACGCAGGTGTCAGTCGTCGTCCTCGTTCATCTCCACCGGTGCGCGGCGCAGCAGGCGCTGGCGCAGGCCGGGCAGGAAGACAGAGCCAAGGAAGATCAGGCTGAGGCCCATGAAGACCGCGCTGATCGGGCTGGTGAAGAAGACGCTGGCATCGCCCCGCGACAGCAGCATGGCGCGGCGGAAGTTCTCCTCCAGCAAGGGCCCGAGGATGAAGCCCAGCAGGACCGGCGTGGCCGGGAAGCCGAAACGCCGCATCAGATAGCCCAGCACGCCGAAGCCCAGCACGACGAAGATGTCGAAGACATTGTTGTCGGCGGAAAAGACACCGACGCAGATGAAAACCAGGATGCCGGGGTAAAGCAGGTTGTAGGGCACCGACAGCAGCTTCACCCACAGCCCGATCAGCGGGATGTTCAGCACCAGCAGCATCAGGTTGCCGACCCAGAAGCTCATGATCAGGCCCCAGAACATCTGTGGTTCGGAATTGATCAGGTTCGGCCCCGGGGTGATCCCGTGCAGGATCATCGCCCCCATCAGGACGGCGACGATGGCGTCGCCCGGAATGCCCAGCGACAGCATGGGGATGAAGGCCGACTGGACGGAGGCGTTGTTGGCCGCCTCGGGGGCGGAGATGCCTTCCAGCGCGCCCTTGCCGAAACGGTCGGGTGTCTTCGAGATGCGCTTCTCGGTGGCATAGGCCATCAGCGAGGCGATACCCGGTCCCGTGCCCGGCAGGGCCCCCACGAAGGAGCCGATGGCCGAGCCGCGCAGCGTCGGTCGCACGATCTGCCGCCATTCGCCGCGTTCGGGCATCATGTCCTTCATGCGGATGCGCCCGACCTTCTGGATCACGCCCTGCGGCTGGCGGATGTTCGAGATGATCTCGGCCACGCCAAAGAGCCCCATGGCGACGGCGACGATCGAGAACCCGTCGGCCAGTTCAAACAGCCCGAAGGTGAAGCGGAACTGCCCGGTATTCACATCCGTGCCCACCATGCCCAAGAGCAGGCCGAAGACCACCATCGACAGAGCCTTCATCGGCGAGCCGATGGTCAGGGTGGAGGCCGCGACGAGACCCAGCAGCATGACGGAGAAGTAATCCTCGGCCCCGAACTCCAGCGCGAATTCGGCGATGGCGGGGGCGAAGCCCATGACCAGCACGATGGCGATGGAGGAGCCGACGAAGCTGTTGATCGCGGTGACGAAGATCGCCAGCGGCGCCTTGCCCTGCTGTGCCAGCGGATAGCCGTCGAGGCAGGTGATGGCGGCCGTGGCCGTGCCCGGCAGGTTCAGCAGGATCGAGGCGGTGGAGCCGCCGTATTGCGCTCCGTAGAAGATGCCCGCCAGCATGATCAGCGCGTCGGTCGGGTCTAGGTAGTAGGTCAGCGGCAGCGCCAGCGAGATCGCGGCCAGCGCCCCGATGCCCGGCAGCACGCCCACGAAGGTGCCGATGGTGACCCCGATGAAGCAATACATCAGCGCGTGCCAGGTCAGCGCCGTGGCCAGGCCGGTTTCAAATCCCTGCAGGATATTCATCACGCGCCTCCGAAGGCTGAAAGGGGCAGGCCCAGGCCCCAGATGAAGACCGCCGTACCCAGCCCGGCGATGAAGAGCGCGGCCAGCGCCAGCCGGCGCCAGTCCCGTCCGCCCTCGAAGACGGCGCAGATGGCGAAAAGCAGCAGCGTGGCGGGGATGAACCCGATGCGCTCGACGCTCAGGCCGAAGGCCAGGATGCTGACCACGGTGCCGATCAGCGCGCCCCAGTGGAATGGCTCCTCGGGGGTGTCGGCGGGGGCGGCGCGGGCCGTGGCGCGCGCCTCGATCAGCACGCCCAGGCCCATCACCATCAGCAGCACCGAAAGGCCCAGCGGGAAAAACCCGGGGCCGGGCCGCAGGACCGACCCCAGCGGATAGTTGAGGGCACCGGCGGCGACGGCGGCGCCGGTCAGGATCACCACGACCCCCGGGAGGTAGGGGCCGGGACGGAATGAGAATGCGGGGGAACTGGCCACGAGATGGCTCCGAAGCTGTCGGTGGGACGCGGATCGCCGGCGGAACGGGCCGCCGGCGATCGGGTTTCAGCCAGGATAGGCGTCGCTTATTGCTTCAGGCCAGCGGCATCGACGACCTCGGTCCATTTCTCGACCTCGGAGGCGATGAAGGCCTTGGACTCCGCCGGCGGCATGCCCTCGACCAGGAAGCCGCGCTCGCGGAACATGGCCTGCATCTCTTCGCTCTCCAGCGCGGTGGAGACGGCACCGTACAGCGTGTCCAGCGCTTCGGTCGGTGTGCCGGCGGGGGCAAACAGGCCCTGCCAGGAGAAGGCGGCGTAGTCCGGCAGGCCGGCCTCGGCGATGGTCGGCACGCCTTCCAGCAGGAAATGTTCCTGGGTGCCGGTGACGCCCAGGGCGGTCAGCCGGCCGTTGGCGATGTATTCCGAGGTCACCAGGATATCGCCGAACATGGCGTCGATGCGCCCGCCCAGCAGGTCCTGCAGGGCGGCGGCGCTGCCCTTGTAGGGGACGTGGACCAGGCTGGTGCCGGATTCCAGCGCGAAGAGCTCGCCAGCCATGTGCATCGAGGTGCCGACGCCCGGGGTGCCGTGGGTGAAGGTGTCGGGGTTTTCCTTGGCGAAATCGAGCACGTCCTGGACGCTTTCGAAATCACTGTCGGAGTTGACCACCAGCGCCAGCGGCGAGGAGATGACAATGCTGACCGGGTCGAAGTTCTCGGTCGGCGAATAGGGCAGGTCGTCGCGCAGCGCGGCGGAGATCGCATTGGACCCGGTGACGCCCATCAGAAGGGTGTAGCCATCGGGATCGGACTGGGCGACGTAGTTGGCGCCCACGGTGCCGCCGGCCCCGCCCCGGTTTTCCACCACGACCGGCTGGTCGAGCTGGGCGGAGAGGCTTTCCCCCAGCTGGCGCGCCAGCAGGTCGGTGGAGCCGCCGGGCGGGAAGGGCACGACGATGGTGATCGGGCCTTCGGGGTAGGTCTGGGCGGCCAGCGGGCCGGCGAGGGCGGTCATCAGGGCCGCAGCTGCGGCGCCCGTGGTCAGGAAAGTACGCTTGAACATTGTCTTTATCCTCTACTCTGTTGGGGAACTGGTCCGTTGTTCGGACCTGTTCTGGTTCTGGTTTATTCTTCTGTCGTGCCGCGGGGCGGCGGGTCAGCCGCCCAGCAAGGTTCGGAACCGGTCGGGGCGGAAGGGGGTCAGGTCGATCTCCGGCGCGCGGCCCGAGATCAGGTTGGCCAGCTCGCGGCCCGTGGTGGCGCCGCCGCACATGCCCACGTGCCCGTGGCCGAAGCCCAGCCAGGCGTTCTCGACCCGGGCAGGGGCACCGATGACGGGCATGCTGTCGGGCATGCAGGGGCGATGGCCCATCCATTCGGTGTATTTCTCGGTGCGCATCTTCGGGAACATGGTGCCGCCGACCTTCAGAAGGGACCGGGCGCGGTCGTAGTTGGGCGGCGGGGTCAGCCCGGCCAGTTCGACCGTGCCCGCCAGGCGCAGGCCCATGGCCATGGGGTTCACCATGATGTTCTGTTCCACCGCCATCACGTTGCGGTTCAGCGCGACGCCCGGGTTCTCAACCGTGACGTGGTAGCCGCGCTGGCTTTCCAGCGGCACCCGCGTGCCCAGCTGGCGGGCCAGACGGGCGGACCAGGCGCCGGCGGCCACGACGACCCCGTCGACCGGCAACGCCTCTCCGGTGGCAAGTCGGATCGCCTCGACCTGGCTGTCCTTCATGTCGAACCCCCAGGCTTCATGCCGCACATGCTCTGCGCCGTCCTTGATCGCCTGGGCGTAGATCGCCTTCACCAGCGCCGACGGATCGGGGGTGGAGCCATTCTCGGGCGCGTACTGGCCGAAGCCGAAGCTGCCGCGCAGGTCGGGCTCCAGCTCGAACAGGGCATCGCCCTCCAGCTCCTGCATTTCGATGCCCAGGCCGCGGCGCAGGTTGGCGCCCCATGCCCATTTTTTAGCCATTTCGCGGGAGGAGTAGACGTAGAGACAGCCGTTTCGACGGACCATCGACATGGCGCCGGCCCGTTGCAGCAGCGGCGTGTAGGCGTCGAAGACCGGCGCCAGCAGCCCGCGCATGGCGCCCGCGATCCGGGTCACCTCGGCCTCCGACGAATGCCGCAGGAAGCGCATCAGCCAGGGCAGGACCGTGGGCAGATACTGGGTGCGGATGACCAGCGGCCCGTCAGGATCCAGCAGCCATTTCGGCACTTTCTTCCACATTCCGGGCATCGCAACGGGCAGAACGGCAGTCGGAGAGATCGAGCCAGCATTGCCGAAGGAACAGGCCTCACCCGCCTCGCGCGGGTCGACGAAGACCACCTCGTGCCCGTCCCGCTGCAGCCAGCCGGCGGTCGAAACCCCCACGATTCCCGTTCCGATAATTCCGATGCGCATCTGGTTGGCAGCCCCTGGTCGTCCGTGTTCAGGGGATTGTTGAATGTGAGATGTCACAATACAAACAAAATGAATTTGCCAATCCATCAGGAAACCTTATGTCGCTGTCCCTCCGCCAGCTTCGCGCCTTCCTCGCCGTGGCCGAGGCCGAAAGCTTCACCGCCGCTGCCGAACAGCTGAACCTGACGCAATCAGCGGTCAGCATGCTGGTGCGTCAGCTGGAGGCGGACCTGAAGATCCCGCTCTTCACCCGGTCGGGGCGCGGGGCGGAGCTGACCGAGTTCGGCGCCAGCATCCGGCCCACGGCGTCAAGGGTTCTGTCGGATGTGGGCAATATCGCGGATGCGGCGGCGGACCTGCGCTCGCTGCAGCGCGGGCACCTGCGGCTGGCGATCCCGCAGGTTCTGGGGTGCTGCTGGCTGCCCGAGGTTCTGGGCGCCTTCCGAGAGGCCTTCCCGGATGTCGAGGTCAGCGTCTACGAGGCCGCCGGCGACGGGGTGACCGAACTGGTCGAACAGGGCGACGTGGAGATCGGCATCGGCCCCGAGCGGCCCCTGGGCGGCGGCGTGGTGGGGGACGTGCTGTGGCATGTGCCGATGCAACTGGTGGTGCCTGCGGGCACGGATCTGCCGTCGGATCGGGCGCCCTCGGCCCGCGATCTGCGGCGCATGCTGTGGATCAACTATTCCGATGAATTCAGCGGCATGATCAACCGAACCCTTCTGGGTGCGCCGGACACGCCGCGCCCGCAGGACATGCGCGTGCTGGGGTTGATGAGCGCCATGGCGATGATCGGGCGAGGCACCTACGTCACCGTGGCGCCTGCCTATGCGGGTCTGTTCGCCGGGGTCTTCGGGGTGCGCTTCCTGCCGCTGGAAGGCCCGGCCAGCCTGCGCCGGTTCCTCTATTACGTGCGTGCCCGGCACGACCTGTCGCCGGCGGCGGAGATGTTCCTGGACATGGCCCGCCGCGCCGGGCCGCAGGGCGCGCAGCGCGAGGGCTAAAAGGGCAGGTGGCCCTAGCGCAGGGCCTTCGCGATCTCGCCTGCGTGGCGGTGCAGGATCTCGGTCAGGCGGGGGTAGTCGGTGGCGGGGATCTCGCTCATCGGTTCGGAGAAGCCCAGGGCGGCCTCGGCCGCGCCCATGGCGCCCACGGGCACCGCGATGCCGACGGCGCCCGCCTCGAACTCGCCCTCGACCACTGCCGCGCCGCGCGTGCGGATGTCGGCCACCGCCTCGGCGATGCGATCACGGTCGGTCAGGGTCTCGGAAGTGAACCGCTCCAGTTCCGCGGTGGCGATCATCTCCCGCGCCCAGGCGTCTTCGCCCCAGGCCAGCAGCATCCGCCCGATGGCCGTCGGCAGAAGGGGCAGGCGGCTGCCCACGGTGAAGCCGAAGGTGAAACGCGCGTTCTGCTGTGCCGATTGCGCCACGTAGACCGCCGAGGCCCCGTCGCGCATCGCCAGGCTGACACTGTAGCCCAGTTCGCGGGCACAGAGTTCCATCAGCGGCTGCACCTGCCGGCCGAACTGATTGCCGCGCAGGAAGCCTGAACCCAGCACCAGCACCCGCGGCGTCAGGGAATAGCGGTTCTCCTCCTTGCGCACGTAGCCCAGATGGACCAACGTCAGGACCAGACGGCGCACCGCTGCCCGTTCGATCCCGGTAAGCCGGGCAATATCGGCCAGGGACAGCTGGCTGTGTGCCTCGTCGAAGGCCCGCAGCACGGTCATGCCCTTCATGAAGGTTAGCGAGATGTCCTTGGTTGGAATATCCGACTGCACGTTCTCTCACCCTGTCCTTCGGCGCCCATTCGGCGGGCATAAAACTTCGTCCCACCGTATTGCCCACGGAAACCGGCCCCCGCAAGCTCTGTCTGTCTTGACAAGGCAATGGTATATCCACCATGTGGTATATTATCGAACAATCGGAATATGAACGATAGAGTCGAACGATAGACTGGCGCTCCCCAAAGCCAGCGATCAGCCAACACGGAGACCAGAATTCCATGATGAAGACACTTGCCGTTTCCGGCGCCCTTGCCCTCGCCATTACCGCCGGCGCCCAGGCGGAAACCCTGCGCTACGCGCATTTCATGTCCGCCAACAGCTGGCAGAACCAGGTCATCTTCGAAGACTGGGCCGCCGCCGTCGAAGAGGCCGCCGGTGAAGACCTGGACGTCGAGGTCTACCCGGCCCAGACTCTGGGCAAGGCGCCCGCGGGCTACGACAACGCCATGATGGGCATCGCCGACATCGCCTGGACCGTGCAGGGCTACACCGCCGGTCGCTTCCCGCTGAGCCAGATCATGGAGCTGCCGGGTCTGTTCGACACCGGCGCCGTCGGTTCCTGCGCCTTCCAGAAGCTCTATGACAGCGGCGCGCTGGACGCGGAATATGACGAGACCCATGTCCTTTTCGTGCACACCCATGATCCGGGCCACCTGCACACCGCCGACAAGCCGGTCGAGAACCTGGACGACATGCGCGGCCTGAAGCTGCGCCGACCGACCCAGGTCGTCGGCACCCTGCTGGAAAACCTTGGCGCGGAACCCGTGGGCATGCCCGCGCCCAACACCTACGAGGCGCTGCAGCGCGGCGCCATCGACGGCTACATGCTGCCCTGGGAAAGCGTCGAGAGCTTCCGCCTGGATGAGCTGTCGGGCTACCACACCGAGTTCGGCTTCTACGCCCTGGCCTTCGTCGCCACGATGAACAAGGCCAAGTACGAGGGCCTGTCGCCCGAGGCCAAGGCCGCCATCGACGCCAACTCCGGTATGGAGTGGGCCGTGACCGCAGGCCGTGGCTACGACGAGGCCGGCGCCAAGGTCCTGGAAGGGCTGCGCGAAACCTCGACCGTGATCGAACTGTCCGAGGAAGAGCGCGCCAAGTGGAGCGAAGCCGCCCAGGCCGCCTCCGACGCCTATATCGCCGAGCTGGACGGCATGGGCCTGCCGGGCACCGAGACCTATGCCGCCGTGCAGGGCTACGTCAGCGAGTGCGAAGCCGAGCTGAACTGAGCCGCCCCGACGTGACCTTTCGGCGGGCCGCCCCGGGGCGGCCCGTCTGCGCTCAGACCGAAAATCGACGGAACAGCCAATGGTAATAGCGACGGTCCGGCGGGTTGCCCGCGTGATGGAGGGAGGCAGCCTGATCCTGGGCGCGATCTGCCTCTTCTACATGGTCTGCGTGGTGGGGGTGAACGTGCTGGCACGGATCATCTTCGACGCCACCGATACGGCTGTGAACCTGATGATCCCCGGCGCTATCGAACAGGTCTCCTACCTGCTGGGCATCGTGGCCCTGGCGGGGCTGACCGCCTCGATGGCCCATGGCATGATCGCCGTGGACTTCCTCGTCGCCCGCCTGCCCAGCCTGGGCCAGGCGCTGGTGGCGCGGTTCTGGTTCATCGGCATGGTGGCCCTGGCGCTGGTGCTGACCTGGCTCTTCTACGAGGACATGCTGGCGACCTATGCCCGCGGCGAGGACACCCAGGACCTGCGCCTGCCGATGTTCCTGATCTACGGCCTTTATGCGGCGCAAAGCCTGGCCCTGGCCATCGTCGCCCTGCGCGAGGTGCTGACCAGCCATGGCGACCACGGGGAGATGACCTGATGACACCCCTGATGATCGGCTACGCCTGCATCGGCGCCATGTTCGTGATCCTGATCCTCGGCGCGCCCATCGGGCTGGCGATGATCACCGTGGGCTTCGTCGGCTTTTCCGCCATCATCGGCATGACGCCGGCGCTGGCGGTGCTGAAGACGGCGACCTTCGAGACCATCACCAACTATTCCTTCACCCTGATCCCGCTGTTCCTGCTGATGGGCAACCTGATCTCGCGCTCGGGCGTGGCCGCCGACCTGTTCCGCGGCGCGCTGCTGCTGACGCGCGGCTGGTCCGGCGGGCTGGCGGCGGCGGGCATGACCGCCAGCGCCGTCTTTTCCACCGTGTCGGGCTCGTCCCTGGCCACCGCCTCGACCATGACCCGCGTCGCCTACCCGGAGATGAAGGCGCACGGCTACGATCCGCGCCTGGCCACCGGGTCGCTGGCCGCAGGGGGGACGCTGGGCATCCTGATCCCGCCCTCGATCGCGCTGATGCTTTATGCCCTGATCACCGAGCAATCGGTGGGCACGATGTTCCTGGCGGGCATTCTGCCCGGCATCCTGGCCTTTGTGCTCTACATCGTCACCATCCTGATCATGTCGCGGATCTGGTCCCCGGACCCGGAAATTGCCGCGCAGGCCATTGCGTCGGAGGCCGAGGCCGCGGGCCCCGCCCGCCGGTTCGAGACGCTGCGCCTCTTCGCGCCGGCGATCATCCTCTTCGGGTTGGTGATGGGCGGGCTCTACGGCAACTTCTTCACCCCCACCGAGGCCGGCGGCGTCGGCGCCGCGCTGTCGCTGATCTTCGCCCTGTGGCGCCGGGTGCCGCGCGCCGAGCTGGTGGCGGCCTTTGTCGAGACCATCATCACCTGCGGCTCGATCTTCCTCATCCTGATCGGCGCCGAGGTCTTCGGCTTCGTCCTGTCGACTTCGCAGCTGTCGAACGAACTGGTGCGTTTCCTCGACGGAAGTGGCTTTGGCCCCTGGCAGGTGCTGATCGTGATCCTGGTCTTCTACGTGATCCTGGGCTGCTTCATGGAAAGCCTGGCGATGATCCTGCTGACCGTGCCGATCTTCTTCCCCGTCGTCCTGGCCAACGGGTTCGACCCGATCTGGTTCGGCGTCATTGCCGTGGTCACAGTGGAGCTGGGGATGATCACGCCCCCCGTGGGCATGAACCTCTTCATGGTCAAGAGCGCCTCGCGGGACACGAAACTGACCACGATCATGACCGGGGTCATCCCCTTCGTGGTGACCGACGTTATCCGGCTGGGCATCCTCCTGGCCTTCCCGGCGATCTCTCTGCTGCTGACCGGGCGGCTGTGAACCCCGGCGGCGCGCGCTGGCCCCTCCGCGCGCGCCGCCCCAATTCCCCGGCCCGTCGCCCCGGCGGGTCCGCATGTCAGGCAGGAAGGCTTACGCATGACATCTTCATCTCATCATGACCGGATCGCGGCGGGCCGCCTGGCCCGCGAGGGCCTGCTGGACGCGGAGGCCGTGACGGCGGCGGCCGAGCTGCTGGCCCGTGTCGAGGGCAGCGAGATGGAGACGGTGCGCGTCGTCTTCGCCGATCAGCACGGGTTGTTGCGCGGCAAGACGGTGACGGCGGCCAGCCTCGGCTCGATCTTCCGCGCCGGGCTGAACCTGCCCGGGACCCTGCTGCTGAAGGACACCTCGAACCGCACCGTCTTCCCGGTCTGGGAAGGGGCGGCTGAGGGGGTGATGAAGACCATGGCAGGGGCGGGCGACATGCTTCTGGTGCCCGATCCGGCCACCTTCCGCATCCTGCCCTGGGCGCCGCATTCCGCCTGGCTGTTCTGCGATCCCTATACCCGCACCGGCGAGGCGCTGCCCTTCGCGCCACGTCCCGTGCTGCGCCGCGCCGTGGGGGCGCTGGCCGAACGGGGCCTGTCCCTGACCGTGGGGCTGGAGGTGGAGTTTCACGTCTATACCCGTGAGGCCGCGAACCTCGGCCACCAGCAGGCCGGCATGCCCGGCCAGCCGCCGGAGACGGCGCTGCTGGACCAGGGGTATCAGTTCCTCGCGGATGCCAACTACGACCGGCTGGAGCCGATCATGGACCTGCTGCGCCGCCACGCCCAGGCCCTGGGCCTGCCGGTCCGCTCGACCGAGGTGGAGATGGGGCCGAGCCAGTTCGAGTTCACTTTCGATCCGGCCAGCGCGCTGGAGCATGCGGACAACATGATCATGTTCCGCACCATGGTGAAGGAGGTCTGCGCCCGCGAAGGGCTGCATGCCACCTTCATGTGCCGCCCGAAGAAGGAAAACGGCGCCTCCAGCGGTTGGCACCTGCATCAGTCGCTGGTGGACGGCGAGGGGCGCAACGTGCTGATCCCCGAGGCGGAGGGCGCCCTGACGCCCGAGGCCAGCGGCTGGATCGCCGGCCTGCTGAACCATGCCGAGGAAAGCTGCCTGCTGACCACGCCCACGGTGAACGGCTACAAGCGCTATCAGCCCTATCAGCTGGCACCGGATCGCATCGAATGGGGCTACGACAACCGCGGCGCCATGGTGCGCGCGCTGATGGCGCCGGGCGACGGGGCCAGCCGGGTGGAAAACCGCGTGGCGGAACCGGCGGCCAACCCCTACTTCTACTTCGCCTCGCAGATCCTGTCGGGGCTGTCGGGCCTCGACCAGGGCCTGACCGCGCCCGAGCCGGTCGAAAGCCCCTATGACAACGACGCCACCGCCCTGCCGCCCAGCCTGATCGCCGCGATCGAGGCCTTCGAGGCGGGCGACCTGTACCGCCGCGCCCTGGGGCCGGAGTTCGTGGAATACATGTCGGTGCTCAAACGGGCCGAATGGAAACGCTACCTGTCGGTCGTGACCGAATGGGAGCACACCGAGTATTTCGGGATCTTCTGACCATGCCCCACGTCGTCATCGAGTATTTCACCGAAGACCCGCTGGACCGCACCGCCGTCCTGCAAACCGCGCTGGACACGGCCGCCGGCAGCGGCGTGATGAACCGCGCCGACATCAAGGTGCGGCTGGTCCCGTCGGAGGCGATCCTGATGGGGGACGGGCGGTCGTCCTTCCTCCATGTGACGATCTCCATGCTGACGGGCCGCACGGATGAGGCGAAGCTGGCGGTGGCCCAGGCGATGACCGGGGCGCTGCGCGATCTCTGCCCGCAGATCGGCGCGATCAGCACCGACATCCGCGACATGAACCCGGCCTGCTACAAGAAATCCCTCGCAGAGTGATCCCGGCGCAGGGAACGTGAAAAAGGCGGAGCCATGGCTCCGCCTTCTCGCGTTTTTGCCGGTCCGGGTCAGGCGCTGTCCGGGTCAGGCGCTGAAGGGGCGGAACCCGGCGGCGTCGCCCATCAGGCGGGGCAAGTCGGCCAGCACCTCCGCCGCGGCGAGGGGGCGGGCAATGGGACGCGACGACAGGCCGAACCCGGTGAAATAGGCGGGCTCGCCCAGGCGGATGTCGGCGGGCAGGGCGGTGTTTGCGCGGACATCCAGCCAACGCCACTCGCCCGTGCCCAGCAGGGAGACCTCTGCGGCCTCGCCTTCGGGGCGCGTCACCGTCAGGACCATGGTGTCGATCAGACCGGCATAGCCGTCGCGCAGGTGCAGTGGCACCGGCGCATCCGGGGCAAGGCCGTCGATTTCCATCACGGGGGCATGGCACAGCAGCATCCAGGCCCAGCTGAGGTCGTGGCGCGCCATCATCTGGCGCACTGACTCCTTCAGGGTGAAATAGCCGTCCAGAATGTCGTGGAACGGCTGCGCATGATCCCCGGCGTGCCCCCCGTTTTCGGGCAGGATCATACCGTCGCGTCCCAGGGCGCAGCCTGGCGGCGCTCCATGTCGGCGGCCATGCTTGCGCCCAGCCAGTCGTCGCTGTCGGCGATGGCGTCGTTGGACAGCGGCCCCATGATCTGCGGCGTGGTCTGCATGTCCTGCATCGGCAACCGGTCCAGCTTGCCCGTCTGCACGGCCTTGATCGCCTTGCGCAGCAGAAGGCGGTACCGGATGATCGCCGCATCGCCCCGGCCCAGGTGTTCGCGGGTCCGGTCCTGGATCGCGCCCATGCTTTCCACCGCCCATTGGTCATGCACGTTGATGTCCATGCCCATGCCCGTGTAGGTTAGCGATTTCTGCTCTTCTGGGTCGTAGTGGTAGTTGTTCGAGGCGTTCTTCAGCGGCGCGTAATCGGGCAGGCTGTGTTCCTTCAGGCGCTGCTCGCGCATCAGCTCCTTGTTCACCGGTTTGTCGAAGCTGGTGAACATCGTGAACCAGTAGCAGTTCTCGTCGTCGACGGGCACGTGCCACTGGGTGATGATCATCTCGCGCGACATCGGGATGCAGATGGCCGAGGGGAAGATCTGGTTGGTGACCCGCACGTGGGTCAGCCCGCCCTTCATGTGGCGCAGCGAGGTGATCTTCAGGCCGAAGGGGGTCTCGTCCACCTCGATGTCCGGGCGGGGATACTCGCGCAGCACCTGGGTGATCGGCATGTCGGTATTCGCGGCCTTGTCGCGGAACTGCTTGCCGTAGCCGTCGCTGGGGTCCTCGTCCTGCAGGAAGCGGTGCAGGAAGGAGGCATGGCTGGGGTCGATGCCGATCTCCAGCGCCTGCAGCCAGTTGCATTCCCACAGGCCCTTGAAGGCGAAGACATGGCTTTCGGGGGCGCGGAAACAGTCGAAGTTTGGGAAGGCCGGCGCCTCACCCTCGCCCATGAAGGCAAAGCAGATGCCGTTCTTCTCGACCACCGGGTAGACGGGGCCGCCCTCGACCAGGCGGATCTCCTCGCGCGCGGGGTGATGGGTGGGGGCCTCGTCGGCGCTGGCCTCGCGGGTGGCCAGGATCAGGTCTCCGGCCTCGTCCCTCATCATGACCAGGCGTTCGCCCAGCAGGTTCACGGGCAGCATGGGATCGTTGGCGCCGGCCAGCTCATCGGTCAGGGCGGCCGGCTGCCAGTACTGGCGATGCACGGCGCCGGCGGGGGTGTCCGGGCCGATGCGGGTGATCTGGTCGTTCAGCTTCTGGGTAATCATGTGGGGCTCCTTTGCGGGAACGCGTGGGGAAGATGTGGGGCGCGCGGCGCCAGAGGGAAGGGGGGCTCAGGCGTCGAAGGCGGGGGGGGTGCCCTCACCGGACCAGGCGAAGATCTCTCCGTTCCGTTCGACCACGGTGAAGCTGGGCAGCTTGATCGCCTTGTACATGGTGGAATCCACAGGCTCGGCAGGCTGTTCGGTGCATTGGCCCGACCGGTCGAAATGCCAGCCGTGGAAGGGGCAGCGGATGCCGTTGTTCTCATGCCGGCCAAAGCAGAGGTCGGCGCCACGGTGCGGGCAGTAGCGGCCGATCAGGCCCAGCTCGCCTTCCTCGTCGCGGAACAGCACCAGTTTCTGGCCGAAGGCCGTCACCGGGGTCACCGGTCGCGGGCCGGCCAGGGCGTCTGTGCTGGCGATCTTTACCCAGGTCGACGGGACGGTCTCGGGTTGGGTCGCTTGGCTCATGTCTCTACTATCCTCTGGGGCGCCCGGACCGGCATCTGCCGCCTCTTCGGGCATTTAATCTGGGCGATAATCGACCACTTGGGCTTTATTCAAACTTCTCATTGATTTTGGATCCGGTCAATGCCAATGATCGAGCCAACGCAGCACGGCGACTGTCTGCCAGTGAAACGCCCCTGAAATCGCCCCATGCCGATCAAAAAGGCATCAGTGCCGGGCAGGCGGGGCGGCAAGGATGTAACGAGGATCGCATGAGCGCCAAGATCGCAATTGTCGGTGGCGGGCCTTCGGGGTGCTACACCGCCCAGGCCCTTCTGAAACGCGCCCCCGATCTGGAGGTGGACGTGATAGATGCCCTGCCCGTGCCCTACGGGCTGGTGCGCTATGGCGTGGCCGCCGACCATCAGGGGACCAAGGGCGTGGCGCGGCAGTTCGCGCGCCTCTTCACCCGGCAGAAGGCGCAGTTCTTCGGCAATCTGCGGGTGGGCGAGGACGTCTCCCTCGACGAGTTGCGCGCGGCCTATGACGCGGTCGTCCTGGCCACGGGCCTCTCGGCGGACCGCCCGTTGGGCATGCCGGGCGAGGATCTGCCGGGCGTCATCGGCGCGGGCGCTCTGACCCGCGCGCTGTACGAACATCCCGACGCCACCGACCTGCCGCATCTGGGCGCCACGCCGGTGGTCATCGGTACCGGGAACGTGGCCATCGACGTGCTGCGCCTGCTGGCCAAGACCCCGGCGGAGCTGCACGGCAGTGACCTCGGCGCCGGACCCAGCGACTGGCTGGCCGCCCAGGGGATCGAGCGGATCACCGTGATCGGCCGTTCGCCCGCGGCCGCCGCCCGTTTCTCGCCGGTTATGGTGAAGGAGCTGGGAGAGCTGTCGCGCGCCGAGATCCAGGTGCGCCACCCGGCGCCCGAGGCCGAAGACGCGCTGAACCTGGCTGCCGCGGCCTCCTCCGGCCCGCTGCCGATCGAGTTCCGCTTCGAGACCCGGCCCCTGGCGCTGGAGGCCACCGAGAGCGGGCTGCGCCTGACGGTCGAGACCCCCGAGGGCGAGGATCGGATCGACGCCAGTTCCGTCATCTCGGCCATCGGATTCACCTGCGACGGGCGGCTGGATCGCGCCGGGCTTCTGGCCGAGGCGGAGGCGGGCGCAGCCTCGCGCCTTTACGCTGCCGGCTGGTTCCGGGGCGGCCCCACGGGCGCCATCCCGCAGTGCCGCGAAGAGGGACAGGCCCTGGCCGCGCGAATCCTGGAGGAGATCTCCCCCGATCCCGCCCGCCCGGGCCGCGGGCTTTTCGCCGGTCGCGCGGGCGTTGTCGATTTCGATCACTGGCAGCAGATCGACGCGCAGGAACTGGCCGCCGCCCCCGAGGATCGCTGCCGCCGCAAGTTCGCCCGCCGCGAAGACCTTTTGCGTCCCGCTCTTTCTCAGGACGAGTGATTTCAGGTCCTTCCCGAGGACCCCAGTCTCAAGCCCCCAAATGCAGGCCCCCAGTCTCAGGACCCATGACCCCATGAAGATCGCCATCTACTACGGAACCGAAACCGGCAACGCCGAGATGCTGGCCGAGGATATCGCCACAGAGCTGGAGGACGCGCACGAGACCTCCGTCGCCGACCTGGCCGAGACCGCGCCCGAGGCGCTGAAGGCGGCGGAGCTGAATGTGATCGTCTGTTCCTCCTACGACGACGGCGATTTCCCCGCCTCCGCCAAGCCCTTCGTGGAAAAGCTGAATGACGAGAGTCCCGACTTGTCGGGCGTCCGCTTCGCCGTCTTCGGGCTGGGCGACAGCGAGTACGAGGCGACCTACGGTTTCGGCTCGATGAAGCTGGCGGATCTGCTGGTCGCGTGCGGCGCCACCACCCTGGGCGAACGGATTGTCCATGACGCCGCCGGTGATGACCTGCCCGAGGATCTGGCGCTGCCCTGGCTGGCCGGGATCCTCGAAACCGCCTGACGTTGTAACCGGGGTCCTCGTGCGCCCCCTTGTTGCCCCGTCCCTCACGTTGCCCCGGCCCCATGCCGCCCCGTGGCCGCGCGGCGCCGCTTTCGCGCGGCCCGTGCTTTGCCTTTCGGGGCAAGCTCTGACATGAAGGCGACAAATGCGAGGGGGCGTCATGTCAGATCAGATCACCCAGGCCTTCGGCCATCCGCTGGAACGGTCCAAGGCCATGTCGGGCGACACGCCCGCCGACCGCATCTCCCTGCGGGACTACCTGACCGAGGTGGAAATCGGCGCGTTCCAGCAAGAGCGGGGCCGGATGCAGCGCCTGCGTTTCAACATCGTCGTCGAGGTGCGCCAGCAGGCGGCCCCGGTCGATGATGATGTCGACCGCATCCTGTCCTACGATACGATCACCGAGGCCATCGAGGCCGAACTGGCGGCCGAACGCCTGAACCTGCTGGAAACGCTGGCCGAACGCATCACCGCCCGCATCCTGGCCGAATCCCAGGCGCAGCGCGTCTTCACCCGGATCGAGAAGCTCGACCGAGGCCCCGGTGCCCTGGGGGTGGAGATCATGCGCGCCGAAGGCGACGTGGCCCCGGTGGCGGATGCCGCCGCGGGCGAGGGCACGCCGGTGCCGCTGGTCGTCTTCCTGTCGGAAGAGGCCACGCGCTCGGATCGGCTGTCCGGCTGGCTGGATCAACTGGAGGCCGACCCGCGCCCCGTCATCCTGGCCTGTGGCCCGGGCCGGTGGGATCGCCCCCTGTCGACCTCGCCCCAGGCCCAGCGACGCATCGACCTGCTGGCGATCGAACAGGCCGCCTGGGTGCTGGCCGCGCGCGACCGGCGCTGTGTCGTGGTGAACTCGCGCACGGAACTCGACTGGGCGATGAAGCATGACCAGATCAGCCTCTGGGCGCCGTCGAAGATCGTTCTGGACGCCGCCGGTGACCGGCCCGATGCCGTGGGTGACGGCACGGGCCTGGTGCTGTGGTTCGCCGAGCTGATGGGCGCCTCGGATGTGCTGTTCGTCGGCGCGCCCCAGCCGCAGCCCGGGGACGCGGGGGAGGGGCCACGTCTGGCCGCCTGCGCCGCCAATGGCCCGCTGACCCTGACCTGATCCCCGCAACCGCCGACCGGAGGTCCGCCATGACCCAGCTCTACTATCGCCCGCTCGTGCAATCCGGCCCCCGTCCCGAGGGGGCGCTGCCGCTGACCGGCGGGCCGCTGTGGTTCGACCGGGTGGAGGTGCTGTCGCGCGACGGCGCGCGCTTTGCCCCGGTCACCGATCTGCCCGAGGACTGGCAGCGCCGCCTCTGTCGCCCGCGCCCGGCGCTGGCCGGGCTGTCCATGGACGTGCCGCGCGTCATGGGGATCCTCAACGTGACGCCCGACAGCTTTTCCGACGGCGGAGCCCATGACGCGCCCGAGGCCGCCCAGGCCCATGTCCGGGCGATGATCGCGGCGGGCGCCGACATGATCGACGTGGGCGGCGAATCCACCCGTCCCGGCGCTGCCGAGGTGGCCGTGGCCGATGAGATCGCCCGCACCGCCCCGGTGATCGAGGCCATCGCCCCGCTGGGCTGCCCGGTCTCCATCGACACCCGCAAGGCGGAGGTGGGCCGCGCGGCAGCGCAGGCGGGCGCCGCATTGATCAACGACGTTTCTGGCTTTGCCCATGACCCGGCGCTGGCGGATGTGGCCGCGACCTTCGGGCTGCCGGTCTGCGTCATGCATATGCGCGCCACGCCTGCCGACATGCATGTTGATCCTCACTACGATAATGCCCTGCTGGAGGTCTACGACGAGCTGGCCGCGCGCATCGACGCGGTGGAGGCGGCAGGCATTCCGCGCGCGCGCATCCTCGCGGATCCCGGTATCGGGTTCGCCAAGACCGCCCAGCACAATATCGAGATCCTGAACCGGCTGTCGCTGTTCCACGGGCTGGGCTGTCCGATCCTGCTGGGGGTCTCGCGCAAGCGTTTCATCGGCACCATCGGCGGTGCGGCGCAGGCCCGCGACCGCGCGCCCGGGTCCATCGCCGTGGCGCTGGCGGGGCTGGCCCAGGGAGTGCAGATGCTGCGCGTCCACGACGTGGCCGAGACGGTGCAGGCGGTGCGCCTGTGGCAGGCGGTTCAGACCGGGCAGATCGCGTCACAAGGATAACCCGGCTGCCGCACCGCCCAGCCCGCGACTGCGGTGCCGCAAGAAAGGTAATCGGCCCCGAGCGCGGAACGCACGGGGCCGGGACGCCGGATTGCACCGGGTAGGATTGAAAAGGTCTAGGTCATGCAATGCGCGACCGGCAAGGCCGGCCGGATGTTTTGTAGCTGCGCGGCGGGGGAGGCCACGTGGCGAGGATTTTGCCGTAGTGGTGGAAACCGACGCTCGGTACGGGACAGTCCGAGCGCCGGCCAACCGAGGTTGGCACCGGTCCTTGCGGGCGGCGCCACCACAACGTTTGCCCGGCCATAATGGGGATAACGGCCGACAGGGGCATGTCGTCATCGACGACACCCAATGCCTACCCCGCCCGGCGGGGAAGGTGAAATCCGTATCGTTACCTAGGCAGTATTGCCTATTCTCAAACCGGCCCTCCGGATGGCATGAGGATCACGCGCGCGCGGGACCGGGCGCATCGCGGGCAAGACGCCAGCAATGTTGCGACAGGCGCCTGTCCCGGCGCCGCCGCATATGGCCGCGCCGACGCGCCGTGGTACTCTGCGGGCGATCCGGCGGCGGCACGCGCAGGCGACGGGGCGGACGGGAACCGGAACTTGGGCGGGACGGACACGTGAAGAAGACATTGGGCGCACCTCTCTTCCTGGGGCTGGCGGGGCTTCAGCTCCTCGCGGTGCTGGCCATCGTGTTTTCCTCCTACATCACCTCCGAAGGGGTGCTGATGTTCCACGCCCGCAACTTGCTGCGTAATGTCGGGCTGAACACGATGGAGCATTCGCGCGGCTTCCTCAAACCGGCGCACGACGCGGCCGAGCTGGCGGTGCGCCTGGCGCAGAACCGCATCGTGGCCAGCGACGATCCCGACCGGCTGGAACAGCTGCTGTTCCAGCAGTTGCAACTGACCACCCAGGCCTCGGGCATGTATTTTGGCGCCGCCGACGGCAGCTTCGTCTTCGTCATGCGCGATCCGGGCACGGAACTCTTTCGGACGAAGTTCATCACCTACGACGACAGCGGCAACCGCGAAACCCGGCTGATCTGGCGCACGGAGGACTTCAATCCCGTGCGCGAGGTGAAGGATCCGACCGACACCTATGATCCGCGCAACCGGAGCTGGTTCACGGGCGCGTCCGAGACCGGCGGGATGACCTGGGCCGACCCCTACATCTTCTTTTCCTCCCGCCAGCCCGGCATCACCCTGGCCGCGCCCGTCTTCAGCGAGGCGGACAGTGTCGGTGGCGTCATCGGCGTGGACATCGAGATCGACGAGATCTCGGACTTCCTGATGCGGCTGAAGATCGGGCGCTCGGGCCGGGCAGTGATCATCAACCGCAACGGCGACGTGATCGCGGGGCAGGCCCCCGACCTACTGAAGACCACCGCGGCCGACGGCAGTCTGCGTTTCGTCAAGATCGACGAGTTTGGCGACCCGATCGCGCGGCAGGCCTTCGCGCCGCTCTTCGCCGGGGGCACGGGGGATGTGACCGAGGAGGTCACGACGACCTTTACCCACGACGGAAGGCGTTTCGTTGCGCTGGCCATGCCTATCCTCTCGGAGGCGCTGCCCTGGACCATCGGCGTCTATGCCCCCGAGGACGACTTCATCGCCGAGATCAAGCAGAACCGCCTGATCAACATCTGGATCGCCGTGGCGGTGGCCGCCGTGACCGGGGGGATCGGCCTGGCGCTGGCCAACTCGATCCACCGCCCCGTGCGCGCCTTCGCCGTGCGGTCCGCCCTGATCAACCAGGGCGAGGTTGACCCGGACGAGCCCGCGCCGCGCACCTACCGTGAGCTGGAAGCGGTCAATGACGCGCTGATGACCCAGATCGCCGCCCGGCGCCGCGCCGAGCGCGAATACGGGCTGACCTTCGAGATGTCCTCGCGCGGGATGGCGCAGATCGAACCGGGCACCGGGCGCTTCATCCGGGTCAACAATCGCCTGTGCGACATCACCGGCTACGACGCCGGCCAGCTGACCTCGAAGACCCTGTCGGAGCTCGTCCTGCCCTCGGATCGCAACGCGCTGCCGCGGGACGAGGCCATGGCGGAAAGCGATTTCTCCACCAACCAGGAGCTGCGCCTGCGCCGCGCCGACGGCGTGGTGATCTGGGTGCGGCTGAACGCGATCATGATCCGCGACGGGTCCGGCGCCGCGCTGCATGCGGTGATGACGCTGGAGGACGTGACCCTGGCGCATGAGAAGGAAAGCGAGATCGTCGAGCTGAACCGCGAGATGACGCTGCTGGCGCGGGACAACACCATGGGACAGCTGGCCGCCGGCCTGGCGCATGAGCTGAACCAGCCGCTGGCGGTCATCGCGCAGAACGCGGGCACCGCGCTTTACATGCTGCAGAAACAGCCCGGTGTGGCGCCGGAGCTGGTCGAGGCGATGTTCGAGGTCGAGGGCCAGGCCCTGCGCGCCGGCGAGATCATCAACGCCCTGCGCGGCTTGATCCACAATGATGGCAGCGCCTCGGCGCCCTTCGCGCTTGGCCCGCTTCTGGATCAGGTCCAGCGGCTGGTGCAGCACGAGGCGGGGGAGGCCGGGGTGCGCCTGATCGCGCAGGATGCCGCCGGCATCGAGGTGCGCGCGCACAGGGTGCAGATCGCCCAGGTGCTGGTGAACCTGCTGACCAACGCGATTGAGGCCTTCGCCCAGGCCGATCCCGCCACTCTGCCCCTGCCGAACGACCGCCAGGTGCGCATCACCCTGGCGGGGGGGGCGGGCCAGCTGACCCTGGGCGTGGTCGACAACGGGCCGGGCGTCGGGCAGGGGGTGCAGCTGTTCACCCAGTTCGAGACGACGAAACCCGACGGCCTGGGCCTGGGGCTGTCGATCTGCCGTTCCATCGTGCGGGCCAATGGCGGCAAGCTCTGGCATGAACCCGTGCCGGATGGCGGTGCGGCCTTCTACCTGACACTGCCGCTGGCCGAGGCCGCTGGCACCGACGGCGACGACGCCGAGACCACAAAGGAGAGCCCAGAATGATGCGGCGAACGCCAATCGGGGTGCCGAACCCCCGCCTGCTCTCCCCGGCCGGGACGCGCCAGCCGGGCAACGGGCACTGCACCTCTGCAAGTGGGGGCGATGCCGCCGCCGCCGACAATGGGCGGGAGGAGGCCGATTTCACTGTCTACCTCGTGGACGATGACCCGGATGTCCGCCGGGCGCTGTCGCGGGCGATTTCGACCCGCGGTCTGGCGGTCAGCACTTTTGACCGCGCCGAGGCCTTCCTGCAGGCTTTCGATCCCGCGCGCCCGGGCTGCCTGATCCTGGATTACGGGCTGCCCGGCATGTCGGGGCTCGACCTGCAGGCGCAGGTGGTCGATCAGGGACACCCCCTGCCGATCATCTTCATCACCGGCCATGGCGGCGTGGGCGAGGCGGTGCAGGCGATCCGCGGCGGGGCCATCGACTTTCTCGAAAAGCCCTTCCGTCAGGACCGTCTGATCGAACGGATTCAGGCCGCCCGCGGGGTCGCGGCCGAGATGGCTGCGGCCCGAGCCCAGCAATCCGAACTGACCGCGCGCCTGCGCCGCCTGACCCCCCGCGAGGCGGAGATCGTGCGGCACATGCTCGACACGCCGGCCGAGATCTCCTCGAAGGAAGTCGGCCGGCATCTCGACATCTCGCCGCGCACCGTGGACCACCACCGCGCCCGGATCCTGGAAAAACTGGAAGTCGCCTCGGTGATCGAGATCTTCGGCCTGGTGGCGGAACTGCCCCGCGACATGGTTGGCGACTTGCTGAGCAGCCTGATCGCGGAGTGAGTTGCCCGGCAGGGGCGGCCTGTCTCCCGGTGCCTCCGGCGAACGCCAGGGCACCAAAGGAAAAGGCCCCGCATCTGCGGGGCCTTTCCGTTTCGTCCGATCTGGGCAGGGCCCGGATCAGTTCTTTTCCTTGTCGACCATCTTGCCAGCGGAGATCCAGGGCATCATCTCGCGCAGCTTCGCGCCGACCTGCTCGATCTGGTGTTCGTCGTTCAGGCGGCGGGTGCCCTTGAAGAACGGCTGGCCGACGGAATTTTCCTGCATGAAGTCACGCACGAACTTGCCGGTCTGGATATCGCGCAGCACGGCCTTCATGCGGGCCTTGGTCTCGTCGTAAGGCAGGACGCGCGGGCCGGACACGTATTCGCCGTACTCGGCGGTGTTCGAGATCGAGTAGTTCATGTTGGCGATGCCGCCTTCGTAGATCAGGTCCACGATCAGCTTCACTTCGTGCAGGCACTCGAAGTAGGCCATTTCCGGAGCATAGCCCGCTTCGACCAGGGTCTCAAAGCCCGCGCGGATCAGCTCGACCAGGCCACCGCAGAGAACGGCCTGTTCGCCGAAGAGGTCGGTTTCGCACTCTTCACGGAAGTTGGTCTCGATGATGCCCGAGCGGCCGCCACCGATGGCGGAGCAATAGGACAGACCCAGTTCCAGGGCCTTGCCGGAGGCGTCGTTGTCGACAGCGACCAGGCAAGGCACGCCGCCGCCCTTGGTGTATTCGCCGCGCACGGTGTGGCCGGGGCCCTTGGGCGCCATCATGATGACGTCGACGCCGGGCTTCGGTTCGATCAGGCCGAAGTGCACGTTCAGACCGTGGGCGAAGGCAATGGCGGCGCCTTCCTTCAGGTTGTCGTGGACGTATTTCTTGTAGGTTTCGGCCTGCAGTTCATCGGGCATGGTGAACATGATCAGGTCGCACCAGGCGGCGGCCTCGGCGATGCCCATCACGGTCAGGCCCTCGGCTTCGGCTTTCTTGGCCGAGGCGGAGCCTTCGCGCAGGGCGACGACGAGGTTCTTGGCGCCCGAGTCGCGCAGGTTCAGCGCGTGGGCGTGACCTTGCGAGCCATAGCCCAGGATGGCCACTTTCTTGTCCTTGATCAGGTTAATGTCGCAATCGCGGTCGTAGTAAACGCGCATGGGAGATCTCCTTCCGGGATGGGCCATTCGGCCCGTTATGGCGGCACTATAGGTCGGAGGGAGGCGCCGTGGCGTTGCAAAAATCTCATTCGTATGGCAAAAGTCGATAAATTCATTCGTTCAGAGTCTCCAGGTGAATAGATCATGCTTGATGATGCCGACCGGCGTATCCTGCGCCAGATGCAGGCCGATCCCGGCGCTTCAAGCGCGCAGATCGCCGAGCGGGCCGGGCTGACCTCGGCCACCTGCTGGCGGCGGATCGAGAGGATGCAGGCGGCGGGCATCATCCGCGGCGTGCGCGCGGTGATCGACTGGCACGCCTTGGGCTATGAAGTCGAGGTGTCGCTGCGCATCATCCTGGACAAGAGCCAGCCGCGCGCCTTCGAGGATTTCGCCGATGCCGCCCGCAAGATCCCCGAGGTGCTGGAGATCCAGACCCTGCTGGGCCAGGTCGATGTGCGCATCGCCCTGATCGCCCGCGACCTGGCCCATTACCATGAGATCTACCGCTCGCGTATCCTGACCCTGCCGCATGTCACCGATATCGACGCGCTGATGCATGTGGCGCGGGTGAAATACAACAACACGGTGCCCCTGTGATCGCCCTGGACGAAACCGACCGCGCCCTGCTGCGCGCCCTGGCCGAAGATGCCACGCAGGGCTCCGGCGCCCTTGGCCGCCGCCTCGGCCTGTCGCAACCCGCCACCTGGCGCCGCATCAAGCGGTTGGAAGAGGCCGGCGTCCTCGCCGGGCGCCGCCTCGATCTTGACCTGGGCGCGCTCGGCTTCGGCGTGACGGTCTTCCTCGGCATCAAGCTGGGCACCAAGGGCCGCGTCTCGCTGGAGGATTTCGAGCGCGCGGTCTCGGCGATCCCCGAGGTGCAGACGGTGGAACATATCCTGGGGGTCTACGACTACCGTCTGCGGGTCACAGCCCGCGACATCCCCGATTTCGAACGGGTCCTGCGCCGCCGCATCATGACCCTGCCGGGCGTGGGCAGCGTGGATGCCAACGTCATGCTGTCCGAAGAACGCCTGCCTGGCCCGATCTAGGGCGGAGGGGCACCCTCGCACGCCATCCCACTCGTTCTATCCGATTGCCGGAAATACTCCGGGGTGAATGGCGCCTCAGGCGCTAGAGGGGCGGCGCCCCTTTACCCTCGGGCGCCCAGACCCATCTGCATCAACACCTTGCGCACGGGTGCTGCGGAATAGAGCGCGTTCAGCCCGGCGGCGCGCAGGTCGCGCAGGGGCTGGGCCGAGATCTGGCTGGCGCGGTTCAGCGCGTCGATGCCGGCGGCGCGGATCTGCACCTCGCGGTGGCGGGCGCGGTGATAAGCCTCCATCATCTGCGCATCGCCCAGCCGGTCGGGGGCGGCCAGGATCAGCTCGCGCAGGGCGCGGAGGTCGCCCAGCGACATGTTCAGCCCCTGCGCCCCGATGGGCGGCACCACATGGGCGGCCTCGGCCATCAGGGCCAGGCGCTCGCCCGCCATGTGATCGGCCACCTGGGTGATGATCGGCCAGACAGACCGGCGGGTCAGCAGGCGCAGCTCTCCCAGGATGCCGACGCTGCGGCGGTTCATCTCCGCCTCGAACTCGGCGACCTCCATCGCCGCCAGGTCCTGCACCCGGGGGCCGTCCTCCATCCAGACCACGGCGGACGACGGGCGGCCGTCATGATCGGGCAGGGGCACCAGAGTGAAGGGCCCGCCGGAACGGTGGATCTCGGTCGAGACGTTCTCATGCGGGATCGGATGCGACACCGAAAACGCCAGGGCCTTCTGCCCGTAGCGGCGGGTGGTGACGTTGATGCCCGCGGCCTGGCGCATGGGGGAATTGCGCCCGTCGGCGGCCAGCACCAGCTCGCAGCGCACGCGGCTGCCGTCGGTCAGCCCGACGCGCGCCTCGGCCTCGCGGGTGAAGAGGCTGCGGGTGCCGGTGCCGGGGCGGAACTCGACGTTGGGCAGATCCTCCAGCCGGGCCACCATCTCTCGGCGCAACAGCCAGTTGGGCAGGTTCCAACCAAAGGGCTTGTCCGAGATCTCGGTGCTGTCGAAGTCGCGCACCACGCGCGGCTCCGGCTCCGGCCCGCCGGCATCGACGATGCGCATGATGCGCAGGGGTGCCGCATGGGCGTCGAGACGGGCCCAGAGGCCTGCCTGCTCCAGCAGCTGCTGTGCCGGCTGCAGGAAGGCCGTGGTGCGCAGGTCGGCCCCTTCGGCCGCGCCGTCGGTGACCGGCGGCGTCGGGTCGAGACAGAGCACGCGGAACCCGTCCGCCCCCAGAACGGCCGCCGCGGACAGCCCCGCGACGCCCCCGCCCGAGATCACGATGTCGTATTGCGCGTCCATGTCCGGCCTCCTTCTGCCGTGGTTCAACGGGCCCTCTACGCTATTCCTAGCCCCGCGTCAGCAGGATCAGGATCACGAACATCACCGGCACCGAGGCCAGGGCTGTCAGCCCGAGGGCCACAAGGCCCCAGGTTTTCACCGCCAGGATCAGGGCGGTCACGGCGATAAGGGCGGCATAGCCGATATTGCCACGGAAATCCCGCTCCAGATCGCGGATGATCCAGCCCAGCACGGGCACGAAATGGTAGGGTCGCCGGGGACCGGCGGCGCTGATGTCAGTCATGGGTGTCCTCGCGTTTCCTGTCCCCTTCAGATGGGGGCAAAGGGCGCCGGAGGCAAAGCGACATCCTGCCGCTCATAGCAGGGATTTCAGGAACCCGCCCAGGTTGTCGGTATGGAAATGCACATGCTCGGCCTCGTGGGCCTCGGGGGCGACATGAACACAGCGCAGCCCCATGGCATGGGGCACGGCCAGGTTGCGCGGATCATCCTCGAACATGGCGCCGCGGGTCTGGTCGAATCCGTCGGTGCCGAAAACCGTGTCGAAGGCCGCGCGGTCGGGCTTCGGGTGGAAGCCCGCATGTTCCACCCCGTAGACCGCGTCAAACAGCCCCGACAGCCCGCGCGCTGCCAACACCCGTTCCGCATAGGGCGCGGTGCCGTTGGTGAAGACGATCTTGCGCCCCGGCAGGGCGCGGATGTGAGCGGCCAGCTCGGGGTCGTGCTCCAGGTGGTCCATGTTGATCTCGTGCACATGGGACAGGTAGGGGCCCGGGTCGACGTCATGCAGGCGCATCAGTCCGGCCAGCGTCGTGCCATGCTCGCGCCAGTAAAGGGCACGCAGCCGGTCGGCCTCGGCCCGGTCGACGCCAAGCGCCTCCATCACCCAGTTGGTCATCCGCACCTCGATCTGATCGAAGAGCCGCGCCTCGGGCGGGTAAAGGGTATTGTCCAGGTCGAAGACCCAGGTGGTGACGTGATCGAAGTGAGGCTTTGGCATGGCGCGACGCTACGCCCGGGCGCGACGAAGCACAAGCGGCCCCGGGCGCGATGCGCGGCCCTTTGACGTCTTGGGTGGGGCCGCGTCAGGGGCGCAGCGGGTCGTCCCCGTTGCGGGCCTCGGGGGCTTTGTCGGGGCGCGATCCCTTGCACCTCCGCCCCGGCCTCGCCTAGGGTGTCGCGATGAGGAAAGGAGCCTGCCCCAATGGCCACGAAACCCCCGCTGGGCGATGCCTATTCACTGATCCTGGAAGCCATTGACGTGGGCGTCTATCGCCCCGGTGACCGGCTGGTGGAAAGTGAACTGGCCGAGCGGTTCGGCGTCTCGCGCACGCCCATTCGCGAGGCCCTGCAGCGGCTGGAAACACAGCGCCTGCTGACCCGCGACGGGCGCTCGCTGATCGTGGCCTCGCTGGATCACAACCAGCTGGCCGAGCTTTACGTGGTGCGCGCCGAGCTGGAGGCGCTGGCCGCGGGGCTGGCGGCGCGCCATGCGACCGCCGAAGAGGTGCGGGTGTTGCAGGAAATGGTCGCCCAGGACCGCCGACTGGCGGGCGACCCCACGGCGCTGGCGCGGGCCAACAAGCGGTTCCACCACCAGATCCACCTCGCCTCGCACAACCGGTTCCTGGTGCAGCAGCTGGACCTGGTGCATCGGTCCATGGCGCTATTGGCCACAACCTCGCTGGCGGCCGAGGGCCGGACCGAGGATGCGCTGAAGGAGCATGAGGCCATCGTGCGTGCCATCGCGGCGCGGGACGAAGAGGCGGCCGCAGAGGCGCTGCGCACCCATATTTCCAAGGCCTTCGTCACCCGGCTGAAGCTGGACGCGGAGCGTCACGAAGAGGGCATCTGACCGGCCGGCGGGCCTTGGTTCGCGTCTGGGGTCCGGGCAGCGGATGAGGCCGCGCCTGCCAGGGAATGACCGTGCTGGGTCTTGTCCCAGTAGAAGGGTTTCACCACCAGCTCGTAAAGCGCCTTGTAAACCGCCAGGCAGCCCAGCGGATAGTAGAAGTGCATCGTCGGGACCCAAGGCCAGAGATGGCGATGCTCGGCGCGCCGCGTGGCGATCAGGCCGAAGGTGATGTTCTGCACCTCGGCGCAGAAGAACAGCACCGCGCAGGTCTTCAGCAGCGCCGGCGGCACCAGCGTCAGCAGCGGATGCGGCAGCCCGGCCAGCATCAGCCAGAAGGACCACAGAAGAGGCGCCAGCATGAACTGCGACACCGCGGTGATGAAATGGGCGTGGAACCCGAGGCACCGCCAGGCCCCGAGGTCGCGGTAAAGGCGCGCGGGCCGGCGCAGGTGCACCAGGTAGGTCACGATATACCCCTTCAGCCAGCGCGAGCGTTGCTTGACCCAGGGCAGGGGGTGGCAGGCGGCCTCTTCGCGGGTGGTGGTGTCCAGCAGCTCGGTCCGGAACCCATGCCGGGCGATGCGGATGCCGAGGTCGGCGTCCTCGGTCACGTTATGGGCGTCCCAGCCGCCGAGGATTTCCAGCGCCGTGCGGCGCATGAACAGGGTCGTGCCGCCCAGGGGGATGGCAAAGCCCAGGCCGGCCATGCCGGGCAGCACCAGGCGGAACCAACTGTTGTATTCGATGGTGAAACAGCGGGCGAGCCAGTTCTGCCGCGGGTTGTAGTAGTCCAGCGCCCCCTGCAGGCAGACGACCTCCGCCGGGGCAGCGGCAAAGCGTGCGGCCACCTGGCGAAGTTGGTCGGGGTCCGGGGCGTCCTCGGCGTCATAGATGCCGATGATGTCGCCGCGGCAGAAATCCAAAGCGTAGTTCATCGCCCGGGGTTTCGTCTGCGGCGCCCCGGCTGGGACGACGACGCAGCGGATCCAGGGCGGCAGGGTCAGATCGCGGATCGTGGTGCGGGTCACCTCGTCCGCCTCTTCCAGCACCAGGACCACGTCCAGGCGGTCGCGCGGGTAGTCCAGCCGATCCAGCCGTTTCAGCAGGGCGGCGGCGATGCGTCTTTCGCGAAAGAGCGGGACAAGGACCGATATCTCTGGCAGCTCCGCTTCTGGCGGGGGCAGGTCCGTTTGCGCCTCCGGCAGGGGCGCCTTTCGCCCCAGGTGGCGGAGGGCCGCGGCCCCTTTCAGGATCATCGCCAGCACCAGGGTCAGCACCGCCCAGCCTGTCAGAGCCAGAAGCACCGGGGCCGGATGCGCGATCAGCAGGGCGAGCCCCAGCAGGGCGAGGCCGAGCATCAGTCGCATCCGGCTGGCGGTCGCCGACCAGCCCCGGCAGCTCTCCGAGGGGGGAACACGGCAGGCCATCTTCCGTGTCAGCTCCGCCCGGCTGGCCTGGGCGACGGTCTGCTGAACCTCCTCGCGCCGCACGATCACCGGGCGCAGGCCAAGGCGCAGGTCGCGGCGCAGCCTGTAGGCGAGACTGGCCATCACCTCCGCGAAATGTTCGGGGCGGGCGGTGGCGCAGACCAGCACGTCGTCATGAAGGCGCCAGGGGACGATCTGGTGATGGAGGCAGAAGGCCGGGTCCAGCAGGGCCTGCAGCGCCGGGTCGGGCGGGGCCTCGGACAGTCCACCCGGTCGAGGCCATGCCGCTCGGCCATGAGATCCAGCAGGGTGCCTTCGTCGAGTTGGCCCGAGGCCCAGGCCGCCCGCAGTGTCGGATTGGGCGGCAGGGGGGGCTGTGCCGCGTCGCCCGAGAGAGGGGAGGGCAGGACAAAGGCCGTGCCGGCCTCCTGCAGGCCTCCGAAGGTGGGGTCGCGGAGTTCGTCGGACGCGACTGGGCCGGTCGGCACGGCGCATGTAGCCGAAAACTTCCGCGCGTTCGTTGCCATGGACCGTCGACCTTCTGTCTGCTCCGCCCCCTGTCTCGCAAGACATCGTTAATTGGCCGTTAAAGCGAACTGAAGAGATGGTTAACGGGGGGCATCGGGGGCAGGTCCCCCGTCCCGCAAAAGCTGCACTGCGCCATGTCCGGCAAGCAAAGGGCGCCGCCGGTGTTTCCGGGGCGCCCCTAGGCATCTGTCATTCGCGATCAGGCGGCTCAGCTGGCCTTTTCGAGCTGTTCATCCATCGAGGCGACGAAGCGCTCGAAGAGGTAGAAGCTGTCTTGCGGACCCGGGCTGGCCTCGGGGTGGTACTGCACCGAGAAGACCGGGCGTTCGGTCATGCGAATACCGCAGTTGGAGCCGTCGAAGAGGCTGACGTGGGTCTCCTTGACGCCCTCGGGCAGGGACTGGCTGTCGACGGCGAAACCGTGGTTCATCGAGGTGATCTCGACCTTGCCGGTTTCCAGGTCCTTCACCGGATGGTTGGCGCCGTGGTGACCGTGGTTCATCTTCACCGTCGTGCCGCCGAGGGCGAGGGCCAGCATCTGGTGACCGAGGCAGATGCCGAAGACCGGCAGGTCGGTCTTGTCCAGCACGTCGCGGATCATCGGCACGGCGTATTTGCCGGTGGCCGCCGGATCGCCGGGGCCGTTCGACAGGAAGACGCCGGCGGGTTCATGGGCCAGAACCTCTTCCGCGGTCGCGGTGGCTGGCAGCACGGTCACGTCGCAGCCGGCGGAGGCGAGGCAGCGGAGGATGTTGCGTTTCGCGCCGTAGTCGATGGCGACGACCTTGTGGCGGGCGTTCTCCTGCCGGGCGAAGCCGTCGGGCCAGGCCCATCTCATCTCGTCCCAGCGGTAGGACTGGGCACAGGTCACGTCCTTGGCCAGGTCGAGGCCGACGAGCCCGGCGAAGCTGCGGGCGCGGGCCACCAGGGCCTCGACGTCGAAGTTGCCGTCGGGGTCATGGGCCAGGGCGGCATGCGGTGCACCGCGGGCGCGGATGGCGCGGGTCAGGCGGCGGGTGTCGATGCCGCCGATGGCGATGCGGCCGCGCGCGGCCAGCCAGTCGCCCAGCTCTCCGGCGGAGCGCCAGTTGGAGGGCTCGGTCGGGTCCCACTTCACCACCATGCCGGCGGCGACCGGATCGGCGGTTTCATCATCTTCAGGGTTCACGCCGACATTGCCGATATGGGGGAAGGTGAAGGTGACGATCTGGCCGGCGTAGGAGGGATCGGTCATGATCTCCTGGTAGCCGGTCATGGCGGTGTTGAAGCACAGTTCCGCCTCAGTCACGCCGGTGGCACCGAAGCCTCGGCCGTAGAAGAGGGTCCCATCGGCCAAGGCGAGGCAGGCGGTCGGTTTCGATCCTTGGGACAGGGGCATGGGCGACTCTCACGACTGGGGACAAATTGGCGCATAGCTATGAGCGGCACGGACAGAGGTCAAGACCCGTCGCGGCGCTGCGGGCCTTTGCGTCATGCCTAATTTGCAGGCCGGCCCTGCGGTGTGACCAGGCGCCGGGGCAGGGCGATTGACGCAGCGACGCCCCTGCGGTCCGGAACCTTGTGAGCGTAGGGCCGTTTCTATATGGTGGGCATCTGCAATCAACGCGAGGGTAGAAGCGAGATGCAAGTGAGGGAACGGGTCAATACCGCCCTGAAACAGGCGATGAAGGACCGGGCCGGCGACAGGCTGTGCACCCTGCGGCTGATCAGCGCCGCCATCAAGGACCGGGACATCGCGACGCGCGGCGAAGGCAGTGAAGAGGGGGTCGGCGAAGACGAAGTGCTGGCAATCCTTGGAAAGATGGTCAAGCAGCGTCAGGAAAGCGCCCGCGTCTATGAGGAGGGCGGCCGCATCGATCTGGCCCAGCAGGAGCTGGAGGAGATCGAGGTGATCGAGGAGTTCCTGCCCCGCCGCCTGTCCGAGGACGAGGTGGAAAACGCCGTCGACGAGGCTGTCTCGGCCACCGGCGCCAACTCGATTCGCGACATGGGCCGGATCATGGGACACCTGAAGTCGCGCTACAGCGGCCAGATGGATTTTGGCTCGGTCGGTGCGAAGGTGAAGGCCCGTCTGGCCAGCTGACCGCGCCCTTCGGTGCATGAGAGATAGAGCAAGGGCCCGCGCCGCCTCCCGGCGCGGGCCCTTTGCATGTCTGGCGGCCCGCCCGGGCCAGGGCTGGGCTGAGGGCGGCGGGGGCGGAACAGCGGCGCCCGGCGCGGCGTTTCCCTTCGAGACAGATCGGAAGGAGAGACCCGATGAAAGCCCAATCGAAAAGCCAGCAGCGCGCCGCTGGCGCCGCCCTGTCCGCGAAGCGCGGCGAGAGCAAGGTGAAGGACCTGCAAGGCGCCTCGAAGGAGATGTACGACAGCATGACAGAGGCAGAGCTGGATGAGATGGCCTCGACCCCGCGCGAGGACCTGCCCGAGGAGAAGGACTAGAGGCGCGGCGCCCCGCCGTCCGGGCCGGCGGCGGCGCGCATCTCGCTGATGGCGGCCCGCAGCTCGGGGTAGAGGCGCTTGCGCTCCTCTTCCGACAGGAAGGCGCCGATCTCCACCTCGCGGCCATTGCCCGACAGGGTGACATAGTGCTTCACCGGGCCCGCGTCTTCGTGGGAGGTGACGCGCACCCAGTAGGGATTGCAGGCCCATTCCGCATGGGCGCCGCGGGGCCCATGGCGGGTCAGGCGGCAGCTGTCGGGGGTCAGCACCAGGTGTTCGGTGATCGCGCCATCGGCGTAGGACCGGCGCAGCCCCCACCACAATCCCCAGAGCGCCAGCATGGCAAAGGGCAGCAGACCCCAGAGGGCCAATGTGCCCAGGAAAGCCAGGATCGGCACGAGGACGAGGGTGAAGAACAGCAGGATCACCCCGGCGAAGCCGCGCGGTGACAGCGAGCGGTGCGGGCTGAGTTCCAGTTCGGTTTCCGTGGTCCAGCGGTAGGGCATTGGCGGCTCCGCGCACAGGGGTCGTGACATCATCGGAAGGCTTGAAAGCAGAAGGGGCGCCCCGCCGGGCGCCCCTTCTCGTTTCGGTCTCGCCCGCGGCTCAGTGCGCGTGGGCCTTGTCCCAGTCTTCCTGCTTCGGCAGCTGCTCGAAGGTGTGTTCGGGCGGCGGCGAGGGCAGGGTCCATTCCAGGGTGTCGGCGTATTCGTTCCAGTAGTTGTTCTGGGTCACCTTCGCGCCGCGGAACAGCGAGTAGAAGATGATCCCGAAGAAGAACAGGAAGGACGCGAAGGAGATGAAGGCGCCGATGGACGACCAGTAGTTCCAGACGGCGAAGCCTTCCGGGTAGTCGATGTAACGGCGCGGCATGCCCTGACGGCCCAGGAAGTGCTGCGGGAAGAAGGTCAGGTTGGCCCCGATGAACATCATCCAGAAGTGCAGCTTGCCAGCCCATTCGGGGTACTGGCGGCCGGTCATCTTGCCGAAGTAGAAGTAGATCCCGGCGAAGATGGCGAAGACGGCGCCCAGCGACATCACGTAGTGGAAGTGGGCCACGACGTAATAGGTGTCATGGAAGGCCCGGTCGACAGCCGCCTGCGACAGGACCACGCCGGTCACGCCGCCCACGGTGAACAGGAACAGGAAGCCGAAGGCCCAGAGCATCGGCGTCTTGAACTCGATCGAGCCCTGCCACATCGTCGCGATCCAGCTGAAGACCTTCACGCCCGTTGGCACCGCGATGACCATCGTCGCCAGCATGAAGTAGCTCTGCTGGGTCAGCGACAGGCCGACGGTGTACATGTGGTGCGCCCAGACGACGAAGCCCAGCACGCCGATGGCGATGATCGCCAGGACCATCGGCAGGTAGCCGAAGATCGGCTTGCGCGCGAAGGTCGAGATCACGTGGCTGATGATGCCGAAGCCGGGCAGCACGATGATGTAGACCTCCGGGTGGCCGAAGAACCACAGGATGTGCTGGTAGAGGATCGGGTCACCGCCGCCCGAGGGCTGGAAGAAGGTCGTGCCGAAGTTCCGGTCGGTCAGCAGCATGGTGATGGCGCCGGCCAGCACGGGCAGGGACAGCAGGATCAGCCAGGCGGTGACGAAGACCGACCAGGCGAACAGCGGCACCTTGAATAGGGTCATGCCGGGGGCACGCATGTTCAGGAAGGTGGTGATGATGTTGATCGCGCCGAGGATCGAGGAGGCACCGGACACGTGGACGGCGAAGATCGCCAGGTCCATCGAATAGCCGCCCTCGTTGGTCGACAGCGGCGGATACAGCACCCAGCCCACGCCGGAGCCGGCCTGGTCGTTGCCGCCCGGGGCCAGCAGCGAGGCGACGCCCAGGGCGACACCGGCCACGTACATCCAGAAGCTGAGGTTGTTCAGCCGCGGGAAGGCCATGTCCGGCGCGCCGATCTGCAGCGGCATGAAGTAGTTGCCAAAGCCGCCGAACAGCGCGGGGATGACGACGAAGAACATCATCAGCACGCCGTGGTAGGTGATCATCACGTTCCACAGGTGGCCGTTCGGGGTACATTCCGCGGCCGACGGCCAGAAACGCGCGCCCTCCAGGCACATGAACTGCACGCCGGGGTGCATCAGCTCCATGCGCATGTAGACGGTGAACAGAACCGAGATCAGGCCGGCCACGGCGGCGACGACCAGGTAGAGAATCCCGATATCCTTGTGATTGGTGGACATGAACCAGCGAGTGAAGAACCCGCGGGTATCTTCATGCCCGTGGTCCTGGACGGCTGCGTCGGCCATATCTTGCCTCCTCATCAGATTGGTCGCTACCGAGGAAGACGGACTCTCCCCTGGCTCGCAAATTAGAGGCTTTTTAGTCGCGCGCGCGTGATCGGACAATGGGCCTGTTTGATGCAGATCAAATTTTTCGGCGCGGTGACGCGGGATGGCGTCGGATTCGGGCGCCTTTTCAGGGGGCTGGCGCGGCGGTCATGGCGCGTGGGCCGGGCGGGGCGCGGCGAGATGACGCGGGGCAGGGTGCAGATGCAAAGGCCCGCCGGAGGGCGGGCCTTCGAGGTCTTGCGTCGTGGTGGCGGAGGATCAGTCCCCGGCCGCCTCGCCTTCTTCTTCGCCGCTGTCGTCCGAGAAGGTGGCCAGGTAGGCGGCCATGTCTTCCTGACCGCGCGTCAGCTTGAAGGTCATCTTCGTGCGGGCGCCGCCGTCGTCCAGCTGCTCCTGCAGGAAGGCGCGCGGGTCGGTCATGTAGGTCTGGATGTTCTCCACGTCCCAGACGAGACCCTGCTCGCCCAGTTCGACGATCGAGTCGCCATAGCGGAAATCCTCGTAGGTGCCGGCGGTGCGGCCGATCACCCCATAGAGGTTCGGGCCGGTCTTGCCGCCCCTGACGATAACCTCGTCGTCAGATGCGATGGTGTGGCAGGCCTTGCACTTCCTGAACTCCTTTTCGCCGGCTGCCGCGTCGCCGACGTCGGCGAGGGCGGGGCTGGCGGTGACAAGAATGGCGGCTGCCGTCATCAAAAATCGGGTCATGCTCTGTCCTCCGATCCGGGGTTGCTGCGTTCCCATCCTCCCTCTCTATGGCATCCGTCCCGGGGGCCACAGGGGAAAAAGATCGACGTATTGTCGCAGAAGGATTTTTCCAGTCACTTGGCCCGCTTGCGCCGGGATCTGCCGCGGGTTTCGGCAGCGGACGCCGGTGCGAGATGCGGTCGGTCAGGCCGGGGGCGGCGGAAATGCCTGGTCGAAGGTGGCCATCAGGGCGGCGTCCAGGTCCTCCATCGTCACCGGCAGCCCGAGGTCGACCAGGCTGGTCACCCCGTGGGTGGCGATGCCGCAGGGCACGATGCCGGTGAAATGCTCCAGCTCCGGCTCGACGTTGATCGAGATGCCGTGGAAGCTGATCCAGCGGCGCAGGCGGATGCCGATGGCCGCGATCTTGTCCTCGCGCAGCGATCCGTCGGCCTGGGGCGCCTTTTCCGGGCGGGGCACCCATACGCCCACGCGGCCCTCACGGATCTCGCCGCGCACGCCGAACTCCGCCAGGGTGGCGATCACCCAGCCTTCCAGCGCCTTGACGAAGGCGCGGATGTCGCGGCCGCGCCGGTTCAGATCCAGCATGACGTAGACCACCCGCTGACCGGGGCCGTGATAGGTGTACTGCCCGCCGCGCCGCGCGTCGAAGACCGGGAACCGGTCGGGATCCACCAGGTCCTCGCGCCGGGCCGAGGTGCCGGCGGTGTAGAGCGGCGGGTGTTCCAGCAGCCAGATCGCCTCGGGCGCGCGCCCGTCGGCGATGGCGGCGGCGCGGGTTTCCATTTCGGTCAGGGCCGTTTCGTAGTCCACGAGCCCGGGCGAGATGATCCATTCGATCGGCTGGGCGCTCGGCCGTGCGCTCTGCGGATCGCTCGGATTGTCATGAATGCTGTCGTTATTCGGCGTCAAAACGCTTCTCCAAACGGACGGGGCTGGTCTAACATGGAGTCAAGTTCTCGTGATTTGATTGCCATCTGGGGAGATTATTCCATGTATTCCAAACTTATTCGCAGCACCATCGCTGCATCGCTACTGGCGACAGCACCTGTGGCGGCCATGGCCGACAACCTCGGCGCGGCCATCGTTGGCGGTATCATCGGGGGCGCCATCATGAACGGCGCCTCGCAGCAGCGCAAGAAGACGACAACAACCTATTACGCGCCCTCGGCCACCCGCACCGCAAACCGCGAAACGCAGACGGCGCTGAACTACTTCGGGTTCAACGCCGGTACGCCGGACGGTGTGCTGGGCTCGCGCTCGCGCAGCGCGATCAGCCAGTACCAGGTTTACATGGGCTACCCCGCCACCGGCCGGCTGCAGCCGCATGAACGGGATGCGCTGGTGGCCTCCTACAATCGCGCCCTGATCGGGGGGCCGGACGTGACCCGGGCGCTGAACCGGTCGAAGGATGGCGTGCGCGGCCTGCTGGTGCTGTGGCGCGGCGGGGCCGGGAGTTCCGGCCATGGGGGCATGGGCTATGCCGGCCTGCCGATCGAGGTCTCCGACGCGGTCGACGAGATTGCCGAAAGCACCGAACCCTCGCCCGAGCAGTTGCTGCAGCGCGCGGGCTTCATTCAGACGGCGGACCTGAACGGCGACGGGCAGAACGACTACATTGTTGATACCGCCGTCACCGGCTCGACCTTCTGGTGCGGCGCCAGCCAGTGCACGACGATGCTCTTCGTCTCCACCTCCGACGGCTATCAGCGGCGGCAGTTCCAGTACCTGATGAATCCGCAGCGCACCAACACCGTGCAGGTCAGCTACTTCCAGTGCGACCATACCGGCTGCCGGATGAATGACCCGCTGGCCGGTGGTGGCGCGACGCAGCAATTTGCCGCCGCGCCGGCCCCCGCACCGGTTGCCCCCGCGCCGCAGACGCAGATGGCCGTGGCCCCCGCGCCGGCCCCTGCACCTGCGGCGCCTGCCACCCTGCCGACCTTCGCCATCCCCGTGCCCGCCCCGGCGCCCGCGCCCTCGCTTGCCAGTTACTGCGAGAAGGTCAGCCTGATGACCAGCTCCAACGGTGGTTATGTCACCGCCGCCACAATGACCGACCCCAAGGTCGCCCTAGGAGAGCAGTTCTGCTACTCGCGCACCTACGCCAAGACCGCGGGCGAGCAGCTGATGCAGAAGGTGCCGGGCCTGACGCCGGCCGCCGCCGCCCAGCAATGCGCGGGCTTCGAGCCGGTGCTGGCCCCCTACGTGGGCAGCCTGACCACCACCCCGGCCAAGCAGGTTGTGGCGAATGTCGCGCAATACGCAGCCAATTCCGGCATGACGGCGGATCAACTGGCCACCACCGCCCGCATCTGCCTCTACTCGGGCTACAACGGCGACACGATGGGCGTGGCCCTTGGATCGGCGCTGCTGCTGACCGCGCTTGGCCAGGACGCCTACGCGGAACTGGTGGGGCATCACCTGAACGAGGGCTTCGGCACCACCGCGTCGCCCGTGGCGGCCGCCAACTGGTACCGCTTGGCGATCGAGGCGCAGGAAGCCGGCGCCCCCTCGGCCTTCGGCGACAGCCTGCCGGGCCGCGTCGAACTGCTGCGCGCCGCGGCCCTGGGCGCTGCAAACCCGGCGCAGACGACCACCGCGCCGACCGTGGTGCCGACCGCGCTGCCCAGCTTCACCATCTCCGAATGATGCGGGCCGGGGCCACCGGCACGGTCATCACGCAAGATCAGAAGGGCCGTCCGCACCGGGCGGCCCTTTGACTTGGGCGCGCTACAGTACCGGAGCGCCCCGGCGGGGCAGGGCGCCCGCGAAGCCGCTGCAAGCGCCCATGCAAAAACCTTTTCGGCGCCCGAATTTTCCGCTTCACATCGCCGTCGCCGCTCGGTATACGCCCGCTACCTACCGGATCACGTGCGGTCGTGGCGGAATTGGTAGACGCGCAGCGTTGAGGTCGCTGTGGGGTAACTCCCGTGGAAGTTCGAGTCTTCTCGACCGCACCATCCGGAAGCTGACCTGACGGTCACCCGGTCCCGCTCAGGGCCAATTTCCCCAGATTGCACAACACCGAGAGCTTCGCCGGAAGGCGGAAGCAGGCATCGGTGATCCGCGACCGCGGGTGATGCGCCTCGACCGTATGAGCGCCTAGTTCCCTTTGCCGAGCCTTTGCCCAAGTCCTGCGTCGGACACGGCTATGTGCGCCCGCGCATATCCGGAATGCACCTTTGCGGCGCGCCGGGGGCTTGCGTCGCGGCAGGGGGCGGGACAGAAGGTTAGCGGTAGCAGTCTTCCCCGGCTGCCTCTTCAGAAAAGATCCGCGGGCCATGCTGCTGCCCTCCGACCCGCGACGGCGCGATCGGGAGGAGGCAACAGGGCCTGCCCCTGCTGCGAAAGGCCCCGCCATGATCCGACAGGAGACGGCCGCCCATCCCATGCTGGTCACGCTGGCCCTTGCCCTTGGCGGCTTCGCCATCGGCGTGGCCGAGTTCGCCACCATGTCCATCCTGCCCTATTTCTCGGCCGAGTTCGGCGTCTCGGAAGCGGTGGCAGGCCATTCCATCGCCGCCTATGCCATCGGCGTCTGTGTCGGTGCCCCGCTGATCGCCTTGGGAGCCGCGCGCATGGCGCGGCGGTCGCTGCTGGTGCTTCTGATGGGGCTTTATGCCCTGGCCAACGGCTTGTCGGCCATTGCCCCCGACTGGACCCTGTTCATCGCCTCGCGCTTCGTCGCCGGTCTGCCGCATGGCGCCTTCTTCGGGGTCGCGGGCCTGATGGCCGCGTCGCTGGCGCCGCCCGAGCGGCGGGCGCGGGCCGTGGCCTCGGTGCTGACCGGCCTGACGGTGGCCAACGTGATCGGCGTGCCTTTGGCCAATGTCTTCGGCGCGCAACTTGGCTGGCGCTGGACCTTCGCCTTCGTGGTGCCGCTGGCGGCGGGCTGTGCGATCTTCGTCCGGCTGCTGGCGCCCCGGATCGAGGCCCTGGCCGATGCCAGCCCCCTGCGCGAGCTGTCGACGCTGAAAAGCCGCCAGGTCTGGCTGACCTTGTCGGTGGGGGCCATCGGCACGGGCGGCATGTTCTGCATCTACACCTACCTCGCCTCCATCGTCATCGAATACGCGGGCGAGCCGGAAACCGTGGTGCCGGTACTGCTGATGATCTTCGGCATCGGCATGACCTGCGGCCAGTTCATCTTCGGTTGGGCGGCCGACAAGTCGCAACTGGGCGCCGCCGCCGCCGCCCTGGCGTTGGCCTCGGTGATGATGATCGTCTTCTGGGCCGTGGCCGGCAACGTCTGGCTGATCGCCCCGGTGCTGCTGATCCTGGGCTGTTCGGGCGGCCTCAGCTCCGTCCTGCAAGCGCGGCTGATGACGCTGGCCTCGGATGCGCCGACCCTGTCGGCGGCGCTGAACCACTCGGCCTTCAACCTGGCCAATGCCATTGGGCCGGTGCTGGGTGGCATGGCGCTGGCGGCGGGCTATGGCTGGCCGTCGGTCGGCCTGGTGGGCGCCAGCCTGTCCGGCGCGGGCCTGCTGGTCCTCGCCATCACCGCCTGGGACGCGGCGCCCCGCCGGCGTGGCCTGGCGGCGGGCTGAGGGCACTTCGGCTTGCAATCCGCGCCGGTTTCGCGATGGTCTGGCCCAAACCGGACAGACCCAGGAAAGCGGATTGCACGCCGAATGACCCAGACGCCCTCTCAGCCCGACAGCCTCTCTGATGGCCCCGAAGCCGACATCCTGACCCCGATCCTCGACGTAGAGCGGATCGAGGATGACTATTATCGCGGTATCGCCACGCCCGGCGGACGCGGTCGCAGCTTCGGCGGGCAGGTGATCGCCCAGGCGCTGATGTCGGCCACCCGCACGGTGGAGGCGGGGCGCGCCAACCACTCGCTGCACGCCTATTTCCTGCGCCCCGGCAAGGCGGACGAACCCGTGCTTTACCGCGTGGCCCGCGACATGGACGGGCGCAGCTTCTCCAACCGCCGGGTGGTGGCGGTGCAGAACGGCAAGCCGATCCTGAACCTCACCGCCTCCTTCCAGGTGGAGAGCGAGGGACTGGCGCATGAGGATGCCTTCCCCGATGACATCCCCGATCCCGAGGAGCTGGAGAACGAGCTGCAGCTGGCCGAGCGTCATCCCGGTGCGGTAGCGCCAGAGGTGATGGAGTTCCTGCGCCTCAACCGCCCCGTTGAGGTGCGCCCCGTCGGCCCCACGCCGCCCTTCGACATGACGCCCCGCCGGGGCGTGCAGTACCGCTGGATGCGGACCCGTTTCCCGCTCTGCGACGACCCGATCATCCATCGCGCGGCGTTGGCCTATACCTCGGACCTGGGCCTGATCCAGGGCGCGCTGACGGCCCATGGCCGGGCCTGGCTGGACGAGGGGGCCAAGGTGGCCTCGCTGGATCACGCGCTTTGGATCCACGGCGATTTCCGCATGGACGACTGGCTGCTCTACTGCATCCAGAGCCCCTGGACCGGCAGCGCCCGGGGCATGGCGCTTGGCCAGGTCTATACCCGCGACCGGCGTCTGGTGGCCTCGGTCGCGCAGGAAGGGATGATGCGTTTCCCCGACTGACCCAGGCGCCTGCGGGCCTTGGCGGGCCTCAGCCCAACAGGGGCAGGCGCCGCACCAGGTGGAAGCGACCTTCGTCATCCTCGCCGCAGAGGCTCAGGCTTTCGATGCGGAAGGGGACGGGCAGGACCGGCGCCAGCGCCGGGCGCAGCGCCTCCTCGACCCGGCCCGCATCGACGCCCGACAACTTGCCCGTCAGCGTCAGGTGAAAGCGGAATTCCTCCATCACGTAGGGATAGCCCCATTGCTGCAACAGCGCCTCCTGCCGGGGGCTGAGGCCTGCCTTGCGGCGCTTGTCCAACTCGCTTTGCGGGGCGGGGGCGCGGAAGGCATCCAGCCCCTGCACGGTTTCCGAGGCCAGCGCGGTCAGGGCCGCGATCTGGCCCTTGTCGCCCTGCGGGGTCAGCGCCAGGAAGCTGCCCAGGCGGGTCAGCGCCAGGCCGTCCAGCGTCACCGGCTCCAGCCGGGTGGCGAGATGTTCGGCCGCGTGCTCCAGACCTTCGGCATCATGGCCCTCGGCCAGGCGGAAGGGCGGTTTCACGGTGCCGTGAAAGCCGTACTTGCGCGGCGTTGCCGTCAGCTCCGTCACCGGGCGGGGCAGGCCGGGCAGGTCGGGGTGGGCAACCTCCGCGCCGGTGGCGATGTCCCAGCCCAGCCAGGCGGCGCCGAAGTCGGCCAGGGGCCCGGGTTCGGGGGTGTAGTAGACGGCATATCGGGCGAAACGGGGCATCTGTCCTCTCCGGCTGTTCGGCCCGTGATAGCGCAGGTCGGGTGACGAGGAAATGACGCTTGCGCAGGGGGCTTAACACGCAACAATCGGGACCTGCCCGCAGGGCGGCAAGGCGTTAAGGCTGAGCATGCATTTTCGGCGCCCGCCCTTGCAGCCGATCCGGACGATCACTAAGACTCTGTTAGGGTTCGGTCGATAGGGATCGAAACGACCGCAGAAGTGACTACAGGGCAGGGCACAGATGAAAGATCCGGTTGAGTTTTACATGAACAATCTCGTGCCGATGGTGGTCGAACAGACCAGCCGCGGGGAACGGGCCTACGACATCTTCTCGCGCCTGCTGAAGGAGCGGATCATCTTCCTCTCCGGCCCGGTGCATGACGGCATGTCCTCGCTGATCGTGGCGCAGCTGCTGCACCTCGAAGCCGAGAACCCGTCGAAGGAAATCTCGATGTATATCAACAGCCCGGGTGGTGTAGTCACCTCTGGTCTGTCGATCTACGACACGATGCAGTACATCAAGCCGAAGGTCTCGACCCTGGTCGTGGGCCAGGCGGCCTCCATGGGCTCGCTGCTGCTGGCCGGCGGCGAAGCGGGCATGCGCTTCGCGCTGCCCAACTCGGAAGTGATGGTGCACCAGCCCTCCGGTGGCTACCAGGGCCAGGCGACGGACATCCTGATCCACGCCCGCCACACCGAGCGGCTGAAGGAACGTCTGAACCGGATCTACGTGAAACACACCGGCCAGGACTACGAAACGGTTGTCGACGCGTTGGAGCGGGACAACTTCATGAGCGCGCAGGAGGCCAAGGACTGGGGCCTCATCGACGAGATCGTCGAAAGCCGCGCCGGCAAGGAAGAGACTGCCGAGTAAATCGGCCTCGGCCCCGGCCTGCAACGCGGGACGGGGCGCGCGTTCAATTTCCGTGTTGTCGCTCCGCAGGTGACGTCCTAGTCTGGTTCAATCAGGACGGGCAGATCCGGCTGGAGGAGCAGTTCCGGTGAACGCATCAGGGCCCGAACGGGCGAAAGGTAAAGAGCATGGCCACGAATTCAGGCGGAGACAGCAAGAACACGCTTTATTGCAGCTTCTGCGGCAAAAGCCAGCATGAGGTGCGCAAGCTGATTGCGGGTCCGACCGTGTTCATCTGTGACGAATGCGTCGAACTCTGCATGGACATCATCCGCGAGGAAACCAAGTCCACCGGGCTGAAATCCTCCGAAGGCGTGCCCACTCCGAAAGAGATCTGCGGCGTCCTGGACGACTACGTGATCGGCCAGATGACAGCCAAACGCGTGCTCTCCGTGGCCGTGCACAACCACTACAAGCGCCTCAACCACGCCGCGAAAAGCGGCGGGGATATCGAACTGGCGAAGTCGAACATCCTGCTGATCGGCCCCACGGGCTGCGGCAAGACCCTGCTGGCGCAGACGCTGGCGCGGATCCTCGATGTGCCCTTCACCATGGCCGATGCCACCACGCTGACCGAAGCCGGTTACGTTGGCGAGGACGTGGAAAACATCATCCTGAAGCTGCTTCAGGCGTCGGAATACAACGTCGAGAAGGCGCAGCGCGGCATCGTCTACATCGACGAGGTCGACAAGATCACCCGCAAGTCGGAAAACCCCTCGATTACCCGCGACGTCTCGGGCGAGGGCGTGCAGCAGGCGCTGCTGAAGCTGATGGAAGGCACCGTTGCCTCCGTGCCGCCGCAGGGCGGGCGCAAGCATCCGCAGCAGGAATTCCTGCAGGTCGACACGACCAACATCCTGTTCATCTGCGGCGGCGCCTTCGCCGGCCTCGACAAGATCATCGCGGCGCGCGGCAAGGGCTCTGCCATGGGCTTCGGCGCCGATGTGCGCGACAACGATGAACGCGGCGTGGGCGAGATCTTCCAGGACCTCGAACCCGAGGATCTGCTGAAGTTCGGCCTGATCCCCGAATTCGTCGGCCGTCTGCCGGTTCTGGCCACGCTGGAAGACCTGGACGCGGACGCGCTGGTCACCATCCTGACCGAGCCGAAGAACGCCCTGGTGAAGCAGTACCAGCGTCTGTTCGAGCTGGAAGATGCAGAGCTGACCTTCACCGACGACGCGCTGACCGCGATCGCCAAGAAGGCCATCGAACGCAAGACCGGGGCGCGTGGCCTGCGCTCGATCCTCGAAGACATCCTGCTGGACACGATGTTCGAGCTGCCCGGCATGGAAGACGTGACCGAGGTCGTGGTGAACGAAGAGGCCGTAACGGCCGACGCGGCGCCGCTGATGATCTACGCCGAGAACAAGAAGGAAGAGGCGACCGCGGGCTGATCCCGCCGCCCTTTCGCGAAGAGCAGGCCGGTCCCCCTGGGGCCGGCCTTTCTCTTTCCGCGCAATCGCCTCAGGCGACCTGCGCCCCCTCGCACAGGGCAGGGGCTTGAGCGTGGCCTCCGGTGATCCGAATGTCGCCGCGTCTCAACCAGGAGGTGGCGATGACCATCAAGCGTATTTTCTCCGGCGGCCCGTTCGAGGCCAAGATCGGCTATTGCCGCGCCACCGTGGGCGGCGGCTTCGTCCATGTGTCGGGCACCGTGGGGGCAGGGGACACCGTCGTCGAACAGTGCCGCGCGGCGCTGGAGGTGATCGGCGGCGCCCTGGCCGAGGCCGGGGCCGGCTTCGCCGACGTGATGCGGGTGCACTACTACCTGCCCGACGCGGCGGAGTTCGAGGCCTGCTGGCCGGTCCTGACCGAGGTCTTCGGGGCGAATCCCCCGGCGGCGACCATGATCGAATGCAACCTGATCGACCCGAAATACCGCATCGAGATCGAGGTCACGGCCCTGTTGCCTGCCTGATCCAATCACGGCAAAGCGAACAATTTCAGGCGTTCCGTCCCCTCCGGGGCTGCGGGACGCACTGGACCTCGCCCGCGGAATGCGCCATATCGGTAGCAACACTGACCGGAGGCTTCGATGGGCATTCTGAATTCGCTTCTGCGCGCCGTGACCTGGTGGAACGGCTCCACCCTGAACACGTCGCTCTACACCAGCCGCAAGGGCAAGAAGGTCGGCGAAGACGATCAGGGCAATGTCTTCTACCAGACCGCTGACGGTAAACGCCGCTGGGTGATCTTCAACGGCGAGGCCGAGGCCAGCCGCATTTCCCCCGACTGGCATGGCTGGCTGCATCACACCTTTGACGAGATGCCCGCCTCGAAGCCGCTGGCACACAAGTCCTGGGAAAAGCCCCACCACGAGAACCTGACCGGCACCATGCTGGCCTATGCCCCCGCAGGCTCGATCCGTCGCCCGGAACCGGCCACCCGCGCGGACTACGAGGCCTGGAGCCCGGAATAAGCCCGCGCTGCCCCTGCGCGGTGTCATCGTGACCGGTCCCGGAACGGGGCCGGACGGATCGGGGGGCAGCACGGCCGCTGCCCCGAGTATCGGGCCACGGCGGTCTGCCCAGGCCAGCCGGGCGCCACCACAACGGGAAGGCCCGCACCCATGTCGAATAACAGGATCGAGATCGTCACCGGCGCGCTGGTGCTGCTGATCGCCGCCGCCTTCTTGGCCTATGGATCCCGTGTCGTGGACCTGGGCGGATCTGGCGGCGGGAGCTATCCTCTCAGCGCCTCCTTCCGCTCTGCCGAAGGGGTCAGCACCGGCACCGACGTGCGGCTGGCCGGCGTGCGCGTCGGCACTGTCACCGGGCTGGAGCTGGATCCCGCCACCTTCCGCGCCAATGTCGGCTTCACCTTGCGCGAGGGCGTCGAAATCCCCGATGACAGCCAGGTGGCGATTTCGTCGGAGGGTCTTCTGGGCGGCAACTACGTCGAGATCCTGCCGGGCGGCTCGCCCTTCAACTATGCGGCTGGCGACGAGATTCTGGACACCCAGGGCTCGGTCAGCCTGATTTCCCTGTTGCTGCAATTCGTGGCCGGGGATTCGGAGGAATGATGCGACGCACCCTGTTTCTGTTGCCGCTGGCGATGATGCTGGCGGGCCCCCTGGCGGCACAGGAGGCCGTGGCCCCCGGCACCGGCGCCATGCTGCGCGGCCTGGACAAGATCAACGCCACCACCGAGGACCTGGAACTGTCCACCGGCGAGACCGGGCAGGTCGGCTCCCTGGAGGTGACGCTGCGCGACTGCCGCTACCCGGAAAACAACCCGGCGGGCGACGCCTTCGCCTTCCTCACCATCCGCGACATGCGGGCGGAGGAGGGCACCGGGCCGATCTTCGAGGGCTGGATGGTGGCTTCCTCCCCGGCGCTGAATGCGCTGGACCACTTCCGCTATGACATCTGGGTGCTGCATTGCGTCCTGCCGGCGGGCGTGGACACGACGCCCGATGCCGTGGTGCCGGAGGCCGAGCCCGCGCCCGAGCTGGACCCGGATCAGCCGGTCGACTGACTCGAGGCAGGGCGCGGTCAGCCGCGCTCTCGCGCGGTCCGGGCGTCGTGCCGGGCCAGCAGACCGTCGACATCCTGTGGCCCGACAGCGGCGAAATTCGCGTCCTGCAGCAGGGCGTCCGACAGGTGCGCATGATAGACCGCCCGGGGCACCTCGACGGCCCCCAGGGAGGCCAGGTGGTGCGTCAGGAACTGCGTGTCGAACAGGGAGTAGCCCGCCAGGTTCAGCCGGTCCACCAGCCAGGCCAGCGCGATCTTCGAGGCATCCGTGCGGCGGCTGAACATGCTCTCGCCGAAGAATGCCCCGCCCAGGGCGACGCCGTAGACGCCGCCGATCAGGGTGCCCTGTTCGTCCCGGACCTCGACCGAATGGGCCTGCCCACGGTCGAAGAGCGCCTCGTAGAGGCGGGCGATCTCGTCGTTGATCCATGTCTCTGCGCGGTCGGCGCAGCCGTCCAGAACGCCGGTGAAATCCCGGTCGAAACTGACGCTGTGATCGGGCCGACGCAGGGCGCGGCGCAACGAGCGGGAAATGTGGAAACTATCCAGCGGAAAGATCCCGCGCCGGCGCGGGTCGACCCAGAACAGCTCGGGGTCGTCACGGCCCTCCGCCATCGGGAAGATGCCGGACATATAGGCCTGAAGCAGAAGATCGGGGGTGATGCCGTCGTCTTCGCTGTCATCCCTCATCGGAAGAGACCTCCGTCGAAGCGCAGCGGCGCGGCGGGAAGGGGCAGGCAGAGCGAGGCAGGGGTCCCTGGCCCCGCTCTGCGCCGATATGAAAGCCGGCGATCAGGGCTTGAAGGTCCTCTCAAGCCAGTCTTCCAGCCAGTGGATGTTGTAGTTGCCGGTCAGGATCTCTTCCTCGCCCAGCAACATCTCGAACAGCGGCACGGTGTTTTCCACGCCATCCACGATCAGCTCTCCCAGGGCCCGGTCGAGACGCGCCAGCGCCTCGCGCCGGTCGCGGCCATGGACGATCAGCTTGCCGATCAGGCTGTCGTAGTAGGGCGGGATCGAGTAGCCGTCGTAAAGCGCGCTGTCCATCCGCACGCCCAGGCCGCCGGGGGCGTGGTAGGCGGTGATCTTGCCGGGGCGCGGTGCGAAGGCCGGCACGGTTTCGGCGTTGATGCGCACCTCGATGGCATGGCCGTTGATCTGCAGGTCATCCTGACCGAACGACAGCGGCAGCCCTTCGGCCACGCGGATCTGTTCGCGCACCAGGTCGACGCCGAAGATCGCCTCGGTCACCGGGTGTTCCACCTGCAGGCGGGTGTTCATCTCGATGAAGTAGAACTCGCCGTTCTCGTACAGGAACTCGATCGTGCCGGCGCCGGCATAGTTGATCTCGGCCACAGCGTCGGCACAGATCTTGCCGATGCGGGCGCGCTCTTCCTCGGTGATGCAGGGGCCGGGAGCCTCTTCCAGCACCTTCTGGTGACGCCGCTGCAGCGAACAGTCACGCTCGCCCAGGTGGACCGCCTGGCCCTTACCGTCACCGAAGATCTGGATCTCGATGTGGCGCGGGGTGGTCAGGTACTTCTCGATGTAGACTTCATCGTTGCCGAAGGCGGCCTTGGCCTCGGACCGGGCGGAGTAGAAGGCGTTCTCCATCTCCTTGGCGTTATGCGCGACCTTCATGCCGCGCCCGCCGCCGCCGGCGGTGGCCTTGATGATGACCGGGTAGCCCATTTCGCCGCCCAGTCTCTGCGCCTCCTCCAAAGAGGCCACCCCACCGTCGGACCCGGGCACGCAGGGCACGCCCAGTTTCTTCATCGTGTCCTTGGCGGTGATCTTGTCGCCCATCACCCGGATGTGCTCGGCGCGGGGGCCGATGAAGGTCAGGCCGTGGTCCTCGACGATCTGCACGAAGGCGGCGTTTTCCGACAGGAAACCGTAGCCTGGGTGGATCGCCTGGGCGCCGGTCACTTCGGCGGCGGCGATGATCGCGGGGATCGACAGATAGCTTTCGGTCGAGGAGGGCGGGCCGATGCAGACGCTTTCATCGGCCATGCGGACATGCATCGCGTCGGCGTCGGCGGTGGAATGCACGGCGACGGACTTGATGCCCATCTCGCGCGCGGCACGGATCACGCGAAGGGCGATCTCGCCGCGGTTGGCGATCAGGATCTTGTCGAACATGGTTCGCCTCACTCGATGATCATCAGCGGGGCACCGTATTCGACGGCGGCCTTATCCTCGACCAGGATGCGCTTGACGGTGCCGGCGCGCGGCGCGGGGATGTGGTTCATGGTCTTCATGGCCTCGACGATCAGCAGCGTGTCACCTTCGGACACCTGGTCACCGACCTTGACGAAGGCCGGCGCGCCGGGCTCGGCCTGCATGTAGATCGTGCCCACCATGGGCGAGGTCACGGCGCCGGGATGATCGGCGGGATCTTCCGACGCGGCAGGGGCCGCAGCGGCGGGCGCTGCAGGGGCGGCCGGGGCGGGTGCGGCGGCAGGCGCCGGGGCCGGCGCGGCATAGCTGATCGGGGCCGGGGCTTCGCCCTTGCGGCTCACCCGGACGTTCAGCTGATCGTCCTTGCCATATTCGCGCTTCACTTCCAGCTCGGTCAGGTCGTTCTCGCGCAGCAGTTCTGCCAGAGCCTGAATGAAGGCCACGTCTGCGTCATGCGTCTTTTCGGTCATTGCACCCTCGGTCACATCTACCTGCTTCCATCGCCGGAAGCCCTATGATTGCAACCTCTATAGAGAAAGCCGGGGGGAGAGAAAAGCCGTGGAACGCACGTGAGGCGCAGCCGGCAAACCACGTCCTGCAAACGGCAGAAGCCGCCCCGGGGGGCGGCTTCGCCTGGCCTGTGGCCAGTCATGATCGCATCAGGATCCGGTCAGGATCAGGAGCCGCCCAGCATCACCGGTTCGTCATCGCTGACCTCTTCGGCGCTCTCCGGATCGAACTCGGCCATCGATTCCAGCTGTTCCTTGGTATAGCCCTCGGCTTTCAGCATCTCGATTTCGCCCTCGGCGGAGGTGGTGGTGCTCAGATCGCTCAGCGGCAGGGCGACGTCATGTTCGCCAAGACCCAGGAAGCCACCGATGCCGACCACGGCCATCTCTTCACCGTTCACCAGCACGACGTTGTCGACCTCGCCGATCACTTCGCCGTTGTCGCCGGCGACTTCATAGCCCACCAGGGTGCTGGCGGTCAGGGTCTCCGGGGTCATGTCGTCCATCGTCTCGTCGACATTCTCGGCCACGTCGTTGGCCGTTTCGCTGATCGCTTCGCCAGCGTCGTTGGCGGTGTCGCTGATGTAGTCGCCGGTTTCCTCGGCGGTATCGGCGATGTCGTCACCCATCGGTTCGCCGTCGTTGTCCAGATCGACCGCGGTATCGCTTTCGGTCTGCACTTCGGCACTGTCATCGGTGATGGCGACGGAGCTGTCGGTGTCGTTCTCCATCTGGGCGAAGGCGGGGGTGGCGGCGGCGATGGCAATGGCTGCGGCACCGGTCATCAGGGTCTTGATCGAAGTCATGTCGGATCTCCTCTTGCGACGTCTCAATTCCTGCCGACACAACCGGCATCCTCCCCCTTCAGTTCCGGGAAAAGTTTCGGGAACTTTTTGAAGGGCTCAGGCATTGAAGAGGCCGCCTGAAAACGCGAAAGGCCCCGCGGCAGGTGCCGCAGGGCCTTGTTTTCAAAGGGGTTGGACGGATCAGCCGCGGTGCATCCGGTTTTCGATCAGCTCGTCCACCACCGACGGGTCGGCCAGCGTCGAGGTGTCGCCAAGCGCGCCATAGTCGTTCTCGGCGATCTTGCGCAGGATCCTGCGCATGATCTTCCCCGAACGCGTCTTCGGCAGGCCGGGCGCCCACTGGATCAGGTCGGGCTTGGCAATCGGGCCGATCTCGGTCCGCACCCACTGTTCCAGTTCCTTGCGCAGCCCGTCCGAAGGCTCCTGATCGTTCATCAGGGTGACATAGGCGTAGATGCCCTGGCCCTTCATATCATGCGGGTAGCCCACCACGGCGGCTTCGGCGACCTTGGCATGCGCCACAAGGGCCGACTCGACTTCCGCCGTGCCCATGCGGTGGCCCGAGACGTTGATCACGTCATCGACCCGGCCGGTGATCCAGAAATAGCCATCCTCGTCGCGGCGGCAGCCGTCGCCCGCAAAGTAGTAGCCCTTGTAGTCGGAGAAATAGGTCTTTTCGAACCGTTCATGATCGCCCCAGACGGTGCGCATCTGGCCGGGCCAGCTGTCGGCGATGGCCAGCACGCCCTCGCACTTGGTCTCTTCGATGATCGTGCCGGCGGTCGGGTCCAGCACCACGGGCTGCACGCCGAAGAAGGGTGTGGTGGCCGAGCCGGGCTTGGTGGGCGTCGCGCCGGGCAGGGGGGTGATCATGTGGCCGCCGGTTTCCGTCTGCCACCAGGTGTCGACGATGGGCAGCTTCCCCTTGCCGATCTTGTCGTTGTACCAGTTCCAGGCCTCTGGGTTGATCGGCTCGCCCACGGTGCCCAGCACCTTGAGGTCCGAAAGGTCGATGCCTTCGACGAATTTGTCGCCCTGGCCCATCAGGGCGCGGATGGCGGTGGGCGCGGTGTAGAACTGGTTGACCTTGTGCTTTTCGCAGACCTGCCAGAAGCGGCTGGCGTCAGGGTAGGTGGGCACGCCTTCGAACATCAGCGTTGTGCCGCCGTTGGCCAGCGGGCCGTAGACGATATAGGTGTGGCCCGTCACCCAGCCCACATCGGCCGAGCACCAGTAGACGTCGCCGTCATGGTAGTCGAAGGTCAGCTGCTGGGTCATCGCGGCATAAAGCAGATAGCCGGCGGAGCTGTGCACCACCCCCTTGGGCCGCCCGGTGGAGCCGGAGGTGTAGAGGATGAACAGCGGGTCCTCGGCGCCCATGGGCCGCACGGGGCAGTCTGGGGCGACCTGTTCCATCATCGCCTTCACGTCGACGTCGCGGTCCTGGATCCAGGTGGTCTGATCGCCGGTGTGTTTCACCACCAGGCAACGCACCTTGTCGGAACAGTGCAGCAGGGCGGCATCGGCGTTGGATTTCAGTGGCGTACGGCGCCCGCCGCGCGGGGCGGTGTCGGCGGTGACCACGACCTTGGCCTGGCAGTCGTTGATCCGGTTGGCCAGCGCGTCAGGCGAGAAGCCGGCGAAGACCACGGAATGGATGGCGCCGATCCGGGCACAGGCCAACATGGCGATGGCGGCCTCGGGGATCATCGGCAGATAGATGACGACACGGTCGCCGCGCATCACGCCCTGGGCCAGTAGCACGTTGGCAAAGCGGCAGACCTTTTCATGCAGCTCGGCATAGGTGATGTGCTGCGCCGGATCCTCGGGGTTGTCGGGCTCGAAGATGATCGCGGTCTGGTCGGCGCGCGCGGGCAGGTGGCGGTCAATGCAGTTGTGGGCGACGTTCATCACCCCGTCCTCGAACCACTTGATGCTGACCTGGCCCAGCGTGAAATCCGTGTCCTTCACAGTGGAAAACGGCTCGATCCAGTCCAGCCGTTCGCGGGCTTCCTTGCCCCAGAAGGCCTTGGGGTCCTCGATCGAGGCCTTGTACATCGCGGCGTATCTGTCCGCGTCCACATGGGCGTTCGCCACGAAGTCGGCGGATGGCGGGTAAGTCGTGTTGGTCATCACGGGCTCCTCATCGCGTGATTAATCGCGGGTCGTTCTAGGCCCCGCGCCGGGGCCGGTTCAAGCCGGCCCCGGTCAGGACTGTCTCACAAACGAGTCAGATCGCAAGGTATTCGGCGCGCAATTCCTCGTTGCCCAGCACTTCGGCGGCCGAGCCGTCGAAGACGATGGAGCCGGTGTCGAGGATCACCGCCCTGTCCGCCAGCTCCAGCGCGCGCACCGCGTTCTGCTCCACTAGGATGGTGGTAATGCCCTGTTCCTTGATGATGCGCAGGGTCTTTTCGATCTCGTCCACGATCACGGGGGCCAGCCCTTCGTAGGGTTCGTCCAGCAGCAACACCTTGATGTCGCGCGCCAGGGCCCGGGCGATGGACAGCATCTGCTGTTCGCCGCCCGAGAGCGTCACGCCCTCCTGCTTGCGGCGTTCGCCCAGGCGCGGGAAAAGCTGGTAGAGACGGTCCACGGACCAGCCGATGGGGGGCGCGATCTGCGCCAGCTGGATGTTTTCCTCCACCGTCAGGCCGGGGATGATGCAGCGATCTTCGGGCACCAGCCCGATGCCGGCCTGCGCCGCCTCGTGGCTGGCCATGCGGTGCAGCGGCTGGTGATCCAGCCAGATCTCCCCATGCGTGACCTGGGGGCTGTTCATCCGCGCGATGGACCGCAGGGTCGAGGTTTTGCCGGCGCCGTTGCGGCCCAGCAGGGCCAGGATCTCGCCCTCGTGCACGTTGAAGCTGATGTTCTGCACGATGTAGCTTTCGCCGTAATAGCTTTCCATGTTCCAGACGGAGAGGAAGGCTGGGGCGGTCTCGGCGTAGTTCTTGCCCTTCGAGAAGTCGGGTTTGACGTTCATGTTCTATCCTTTCTCACTCATCTTGTCCGAAAACCGGATCCCGTTCGCGGCTCTCTCGAACCGTTGGCGGTCGCCGCTCACTCGGGATGAGTGACGAACTCCTTAGGCCGCAGCCGCTTCGCCAAGGTAGGCTTCGCGCACCTTGGGATGGCCCTTGATGTTTTCCGGCACGTCCTCGACCAGCGGCGTGCCCTGGGCCAGCACGGTGATCCGCTCGGCCAGGCTGAAGACCACGTGCATGTCGTGCTCGATGATGACGATGGTGATGTCGCGCTTCTGCTTGATCTCCTTCAGCAGGTCGATCGTGTTGTTGGTGTCCGCCCGCGCCATGCCGGCGGTCGGTTCATCCAGCAGCAGAAGGCGCGGTTCCTGCGCCAGGCACATGGCGATCTCCAGCCGGCGCTTGTCGCCGCGCGACATGGAGGCCGAATGCATGTGCCGTTTCTCGGCCAGGTTCATGTCTTCCATCATCGCTTCGGCGCGCTCGCGGATCTCGGTATCGCTTTCGACGGAGCGGATCCCATTCAGCTTGAACGCGCCGTCCCGCATGGCGAAGCAGGGGATCATCATGTTCTCCATCACCGTCAGGTCGCCGAAGATCTCCGGCGTCTGGAAGACGCGGGAAATGCCCATCTGGTTGATCTCGTAGGGCGTGCGGCCCAGCACCGACTGGCCGTCGAACATGACCGATCCGGTGTCGGGGATCAGCTTTCCCACCAGGCAGTTCAGCAGCGTGGACTTGCCGGCCCCGTTGGGCCCGATGATGGCGTGAACGGTGTTCTCCTTCACGCTGAGGTTCACATCACCGAGGGCCTGGAGGCCGCCGAAACGTTTGCCGACATTCTTGACGTCTAGAATACCCATGTTTCGTTCCTCACTCGGCCGGGGTGGATTGGGTGGCGGTCTTCTTCTCGGCGTCCTTGCGGCGCAGGAGACGGCCCAGACGCTGCCCCCCTTCCACCAGGCCACCGGGCAGGAAGGTCACCACCAGCATGAACAGCAGGCCCAAGGTCAGGTGCCAGCCGGAGCCGACGAAATGCTCCAGCACCCAGACCACGGCGTTCTCGATCCCGTCGGGCAGGGCGTGGAACCAGCTGTGAAGGACCTGCTCGTTGATCTTCGAAAAGATGTTCTCGAAGTACTTGATGAAGCCCGCGCCCAGAACCGGGCCGATCAGGGTGCCGGCACCGCCCAGAATGGTCATCAGCACGACCTCGCCCGAGGCGGTCCACTGCATCCGTTCCGCGCCCGCCAGCGGGTCCATCGAGGCCATGAGACCGCCGGCGAGACCGGCATACATGCCGGAGATGACGAAGGCCGCCAGGGTGTAGGGCTTGGTATTCAGGCCGGTGTAGTTCATCCGCTGCTGGTTCGATTTCACCGCCCGCAGCATCATCCCGAAGGGCGAGCGGAAGATGCGGATGGCCAGGTAGAAGGCCAGCAGCAGCATGATGGCGCACATGTAGTAGCCGTTGTTGAACTGGAAGGACCAGCCGCCGACGTTCATCACCTCGGTCGCGCGCATCTCGATCCCGAAGAAGTTGGTGACGGGGATCGAGCCGGTGGCCGTGGCGGTCTCGCCCAGGATGCGCGGGTCGTCCAGGGTCAGTTGCAGGCCGGTTTCGCCGTTGGTGATCGGCGTCAGCACCGAATAGGCGAGGCGGAAGGACATCTCCGCAAAGGCCAGCGTCAGGATGGAGAAGTAGATCCCCGTGCGCCGCAGCGAGATATAGCCGATCAGCATCGCGAAGAGGCCCGACACGATGACGCTGAGGATGATCGCCGGGACGATGTTCATCGACAGCAGCTTGAACATCCAGACGGCCGAATAGCTGCCCACACCCAGGAAGGCCGCATGGCCGAAGCTGAGGTAGCCGGTCAGCCCGAAGAGGATGTTGAAGCCGATGGCGAAGATCCCGAAGATCACGAAGCGCTGCATCAGGTCCGGATAGCCCGCGTTGAACTGCGCCATGGCGCTGTCGGCGGGGAAGGGGTTCAGGATGAAGGGGGCGAACACCACCAGGGCGGCGACGATCAGCAGCAGGGTGAAGTCTTTCTTGTTCAGTCCCAGCATGGGCTCAGTCCTCCATCACGCCGCGGCGACCCAGAAGGCCCCGGGGGCGGGCAAGCAGAATGACGATGGCGGCAACGTAGATGACGATCTGGTCGATACCGGGGATGATCGACTTGATCTCGTTCATCGAGGCGAAGCTTTCGAGAATGCCCAGCAGGAAGCCCGCGGCGACGGCGCCGGGCAGGGACCCCATGCCGCCCACCACGACGACGACGAAGGACAGCACGAGGAAATCCATGCCCATGTGGTAATTGGGCGAGTTGATCGGCGCGTACATCACCCCTGCAAGCCCCGCGACGGCGGCGGCGAGGCCGAACATGATGGTGAATCGCTTGTCGATGTTGATGCCCAAGAGGCCCACGGTCTCGCGGTCCGCCATGCCGGCGCGCACGACCATGCCGAAGGTGGTGAACTGCAGGAAGGCGAAGACGCCGCCGATGATGACCGCCGCGAAGGCAAAGTAGATCATCCGCCAGTAGGGATAGATGATGGTGTTGGGGTCAAAGCCCATCATGGCGCCGAAGTCGAAGGAGCCCTTGAAGGCGTCGGGCGCGGGCGTCTGGATCGGGTTGGCGCCGTAGTAGTGCTTGATCAGCTCCTGCAGCACGATGGCCAGGCCGAAGGTCACCAGGATCTGGTCGGCATGGGGGCGGCGGTAGAAATGCTTGATCAGCCCGCGTTCCATGATGAAGCCGACGGCGATCATGATCGGGATCGAAAACAGGATCGCCAGGGGCACCGACCAGTCGATGATGGCATGGCCGAGGTCCGGTCCGAACCATCCCTCGATGTAGGGCGTCTTCACTTTCAGCGGGTTGCCCAGGAAGTCGGTGCGGGTCGGATCGACGGTTTCGAAAGACAGGTTCAGCAGCTTGTTCAGCGACACGGCACAGAAGGCGCCGATCATGAACAGAGCGCCATGGGCGAAGTTGACCACGCCGAGCGTGCCGAAGATCAGGGTCAGGCCGAGGGCGATCAGTGCATAGGCACTGCCCTTGTCCAGCCCGTTCAGGATTTGGAGGATGATGGCGTCCATGGCTCTACCTTGGCTCTGTCGGCACGCCCCGTGCCGGGCGGCCGTGCGGAAGTAGGGGGAGAGGGGCCGCACCGGTCAGGCGCGGCCCTCGGAAACGGGACGGGAAGCGGGGACAGGTGGTGCGTCCTGCCCCCGCCCGTCGCGAGGAGGGCTTCCCCCCGCGACCCCGTGCCCCGCAGGCGTCAGGCGCCGGCGTTGCAGGACCCGAGCGCGCCGCCCGAGAACATCGGGTGATCCGGCGCGTAGGTGACCTGATCGACGGGCGTGACCTCGACCACTTCCAGAAGGTCGAACTCGGAGGTCGGGTTGTCCTTCCCCTTCACCACGAGCACGTCCTTGAAGCACTGGTGGTCGTCGGCACGATACAGCGTCTTGCCGTTGCCCAGCCCGTCGAACTCGTAGCCCTCCAGGGCCTCGGCCACGGCGCAGGGGTTGAAGGAACCGGCGCGGGCCACGGCATCCGCATAGAGCAGGGTTTGCACGTAGCAGGTGTGCGCGGCCTGGGACGGCGGGAAGCCGTACTTGGTGCCGAAGCTCTTGACGAAGGCCTGGGAGCCCGCGTCCTGCAGCGACCAGTGCCAGTTGGTGGAGCCAAAGATGCCTTTCACGTTCTCGCCGGCCCCGCGCGCCATCAGGCGCGAGTAGAGCGGCACGACGATCTCGAACTGCTTGCCGTTGACCATCTTCTCGCGCAGGCCGAACTGCACGGCATTGGTCAGCGAGTTGACCATGTTGCCGCCGTAGTGGTTCAGGATCAGCACGTCGGCGTCCGTTTGCAGGATCGGCGTGATGTAGGAGGAGAAGTCGGTCGCCGCCAGCGGGGTGCGGACGGTGTTGACGGTTTCCCAGCCCAGGGACTCGGTCGCCGCCTTGATCGATTCCTCCTGGGTCCAGCCCCAGGTGTAGTCGGCGGTCAGGTGATAGGCCTTGCGATCTGTCCCGTACTGCGAGGCCAGCACCGGGGCGAGGGCCGCGCCGGACATGTAGGCGTTGAAGAAGTGACGGAAGCCGTTGGCCTTCTTGTCCTTGCCGGTGGTGTCGTTGGAGTGGGTCAGGCCGGCCATGAAGATCACGCCCGCTTCCTGGCAGAGACCCTGCACGGCGACGGCCACGCCGGAGGACGAACCGCCGGAGATCATCACCGCGCCGTCCTTCTCGATCATCGACTTGGCCGAGGCACGGGCCGCGTCCGACTTGGTCTGGGTGTCGCCGGTCACGTATTCGACCTTCTTGCCCAGGATGCCGTTGCCCTCCAGCACCTGCGAGCTGAAGGTCTGCATCATGCCGCCGTCGCCTTCACCGTTCAGGTGCTCGACCGCCAGCTGAAAGGCGCGCAGTTCGTCGGCGCCTTCGTCCGCATAGGGGCCCGATTGGGGCACGTTGAAACCCAGGGTGACGGTGCCGCCCGTGGGTTCGTTGGTGAAGGCGCTTGCGCCCGAGGTGAAGATGGTCGGCAGAGCAAGACCGGCGCCAGTTACGGCACCGGTTTTCAATAGCCCGCGACGGGTCAGAAAGTTCGTCATGGATTCCTCCCTAGATCAGGTGCGCCCGGACCTCCTCCGCCCGGCCACTTCATCACGATCGGGTTCAATACCCGAGCGCATGATGCAAAAGGATCATGGCAGAGGAGTGGAAAAGCGATCAACAACCCACTTTCATTGCTTGATTTTTTTGTAAATTAATCGACTATACGTGCGCGAGTTGTGTAAATTAATCAATGTTGCGCCGCAGAATATGGTTGAAAGAACAGGGAAAATTGATGGCTGAACGTGGCAGAGGCGGATCGCTGACCGGCACGCGGATTCGCGAAAGGCGCAATCTGGTGGGCATGCGGCAGGCGGAACTGGCCCGGCGGGCAGGCATCTCGGCCTCCTATCTCAACCTGATCGAGCACAATCGGCGCAGAATCGGCGGGAAGTTGCTGCTGTCGCTGGCCGAGGCGCTGGGGGTCGAGCCCTCCGCCCTGTCGGAGGGCGCGGAGGCCGCGCTTCTGGCTCAGCTGCGCCAGGCCGCCGCCGACCGGCCTGAGGCCGGGGCTGACCTGGAACGGATCGAGGAATTCGTCGGCCGTTTCCCGGGCTGGGCACAGTTGGTGGCGCAGCAGGGCCAGCGCCTGGGGGCCCTGCAGCAGGCGGTGGAGGCGCTGACCGATCGCCTGACCCATGACCCCCACCTGGCCGCCTCCCTGCACGAGGTGCTGTCGACCGTCACGGCGATCCATGCCTCGGCCGAGATCCTGGTGGCGGAGAAGGAGCTGGAGCCCGAATGGCGGGACCGCTTCAACCGCAACATCCGCGAGGAGAGCGCCCGCCTGGCCGAGGGCGCACGGCGTCTGGTCGAGGAACTGGACGAGGGCGAGACCAGCGAGGCGGCCATCGCCTCGCCCCAGGACCAGGTCGAGGGGTTCCTCAGCGATCACGGGTTCCACTTCCCCGCGCTGGAAGGGGGCGCCGAGGACGGTGCGGTGGAGGCGTTGCTGTCGGCGGCCGCCGAACGTCTTGGGTCGGGCGCCGCCCGGCTGATGGCGCGGCGGGTGCTGGACCGCTACGCACGCGAAGCGGCGGCGCTGCCGGTTTCGGCGGTGATCGAGGCCCTGCCGGAGGGCGTGGTGCTGGACCCGGCGGCCCTGGGGGCGCATTTCGGCGTCGATGCCGGGCGGATGATGCGCCGACTGGCGACGCTGCCTGCCGACCGGCTGGCCGAGAAGGGGCAGGCGCCCCTGGGGCTGGTGGCCTGCGACGCCTCGGGCACGCTGACCTTCCGCAAGCCGCTGGACCGCTTCCCGCTGCCACGCTTCGGCGCGGCCTGTCCGCTTTGGCCGCTCTTCCAGGCGCTGAGCCGGCCGATGATGCCGATTGCCGGGAAGATCCGCCTGGCGGGCCGGTCGGAGGGGGTCTTCGTCACCCATGCCATCGCCCAGCCCGTGGGCGCCCCCGTGGCCAACCGCGATCCTACCTTCGAGGCGCATATGCTGATCCAGCCGGGGCGCGCCGAGGACCCTGCGGACCTGCCGCGCGTCGGGGTGACCTGTCGGATCTGCCCGAAAGCGGATTGCCGAGGGCGTCGCGAACCCTCCATCATGGCGGAAAGCGGGGGCTGAGGCTTTTTGGCGTCACTGATTCCGGTTGCGCGCGAGAAGGCGCTTTCAACGCGTCCGTGAAGACTGCTAGAACTTTCCGGCATTGCTCTGCTGGGAGGGGAGGACCGAATGAGCAAGTCCGTACTCGTCGTCGAGGACGAGCCAAACATCATCGAGGCGATTTCCTTCATCCTGTCGCGGGACGGCTGGCACGTGTCCAGCCACTCCAACGGCGTGGATGCGGTGGAGGTGATCCGTGCGCGGGCGCCCGATCTGGTGATCCTCGACGTGATGCTGCCCGGCCGCTCCGGATACGACATCCTGCGCGAGCTGCGCGCGGGAGACGGCGCCGGGGCCAGCCTGCCAGTTCTGATGCTGACCGCCCGTGGCCAAACCAAGGATCGCGCCCTGGCCGAGGAAATCGGCGCCAGCCGCTTCATGTCGAAACCCTTCTCCAACGCCGAGGTGCTGGAGGCGGTGAACGCGCTGGTCGCGCCGTGATGCGCTGCCTCGAAGGTCCGGGGGACTAGACGCCGATGAGCCCGCCGCCGGTCCGCCCCGTTTTCCTCGAACGCCAGAGCTACCGTCAGCGCCGGCTGATCGACGCGGCACGGTTGCTGCCGATCCTGGGGGTGCTGTTGCTGGCGGTGCCGCTCCTGTGGCCGGAGGGCAATGAGTTCGAACTGGGAGAAGGCAGCGCGGGGCAGGGCCTGCCGGTGTCGCGGGCGATGATCTACATCTTTTCCGTCTGGGCCGGGCTGGCCATCGCCTCGGCCCTGCTGGTCTGGCGCCTGTCGGTCGAGGAGGTCGAGCGGCTGGACAGTGGCGGGGCGGGGGGCGCACGCGGTGCCGCACCCGACCTGCCGGCCGCGTTTGTCCTGCGCCCCCGGGGGGCGGGTCCCACGGCTGCGGGCCCGGACCTCGGCCGTGAGGATCCGGTCGCCGATGACATGGACGCCGATGGTATAAGCATCGAGAACCCGGGCGCAGAGGGTGGGGATGGCGCCGGCGGGGGCCGGGACTGATGGCCTCGCTCAACCTGCTGATCGCGGTCTGCATGGCCTATGGCGCGGCGCTGTTCCTGGTGGCCTTCGGTGCCGAACGCGCGGCCCTGCGCGGGCGTTCGGGCTGGTTGCGTTCGCCCATCGTCTACACCCTGTCTCTGTCGATCTACTGCACCGCCTGGACCTTCTACGGGGCCGTCGGCTTCGCCGCGCGGTCGGGGCTGGAATACATGACGATCTACATCGGCCCGTCATTGGTGATGATCGGTTGGTTCTGGGGGCTGCGCAAGATCGTGCGGATCGGGCGCAGCCAGCGCATCACCTCGGTCGCCGACCTCATCTCGTCGCGCTACGGCAAGTCGAACCTGCTGGCCGTCGCCGTGACCCTGATCGCGGTCGTGGGCACCACGCCCTACATCGCCCTGCAATTGCAATCCGTGACGCAGAGCTTCGCCGTCTTCGCCGCCGCTGATCCCACGGCGCGCATGGGTGCTGAAAGTCAGACCACCGCGCTTTGGGTCGCCGCCGGGCTGGCGGCCTTCACCGTGCTTTTCGGCACCCGCAACCTGGATGCCAACGAACGCCACCACGGCGTCGTCATGGCCATCGCGGTGGAGGCGGTGGTGAAGCTTTGCGCGCTGCTGGCCGTGGGCATCTACGTGGTCTGGGGCCTGGGTGGTGGTTTGGGGGAGACGCTCGCACGGATCGATGCCTCGGCCCGGCTGGGGGAATGGCATATCGCCAACGGCCGCTGGTCGGGGCTGATCTTCCTCGCGGGCGCGGCCTTCCTGACCCTGCCGCGGATGTTCCAGGTGCTGGTGGTGGAAAACGAGGATGAACGCCATCTGCGCACCGCCTCCTGGGCCTTTCCCGGCTATGTCATGCTGATGAGCCTTTTCGTCATGCCGATTGCCGTGGCCGGCCTGTCGACGCTGCCGCGCGGCTCGAACCCCGACATGTTCGTCCTCACTCTGCCGCTGAGCCAGGGGCAGACCGGGCTGGCGGTCTTTTCCTTCATCGGGGGTTTCAGTTCCGCCACCTCGATGGTGATCGTGGCCGCCATTGCCCTGTCGACCATGGTGTCGAACCACATTGTCATGCCGATCTGGCTGAAGCTGCAGCCGGGCAAGGGGGCGATGGTTTCGGGCGACGTGCGCCACGTGGTGATCCTGGCGCGGCGGCTGTCGATCGTCGGCGTGCTCTTCCTCGGCTATCTCTACTACCACCTGTCGGGCGGGGGCGCGGCGCTGGCGGCCATCGGCCTGATCTCCTTTTCGGGGGTGGCACAGTTCCTGCCGCCGCTTCTGGGCGGGATCTTTTGGCGCGGCGGCGCGCGGTCGGGCGCCCTGGCCGGGCTGGGCGCGGGCTTTGCCATCTGGCTGTGGTGCCTTTTCCTGCCGTCCTTCGGCGAAGGCGTGGTGATCCCGGCGGAGGTCATGCGGCACGGGCCCTGGGGCCTCAGCTGGCTGCGGCCCTATGCGCTTTTCGGGATCGAGGGGCTGGATCCGCTGGTGCACGGGGTCCTGTGGTCGATGCTGATCAACTCCGGCCTCTTCGCCGGGATCTCTCTGCTGTCCTTTCCCAGCCCGATGGAGCGCCTGCAGGGGGCACAGTTCGTCAACATCTTCCAGCATTCCGCCAGCCCCCGCGGCTGGGAAGGCGGCACGGCGCAAAGCGAGGATCTGATGGTCATGGCGCAGCGCCTGCTGGGGGCGCGCGAGGCGCAGAAGCTGTTCCAGCGGGAGGCGGAACGCCAGGGCGTGCAGGGCTACCTGCCCGAACCCACGGGGGAGTTCCTCCAGGTGCTGGAACGCGAGCTGTCGGGCAGCGTGGGCGCGGCCACGGCGCACGCCATGGTGGGTCAGATCGTCGGCCGCGCCGCCGTGTCGGTCGAGGACCTGATGGCTGTGGCCGATGAGACGGCGCAGATCATGGAATACTCCAGCCAGCTGGAAGCCAAGTCGGCCGAACTGGCCCGCACCGCCCGGCAGCTGCGGCTGGCGAACGAGAAGCTGACCCAGCTGTCGGTGCAGAAGGACGCCTTCCTCAGCCAGATCAGCCACGAGTTGCGCACGCCCATGACCTCGATCCGGTCCTTTTCCGAGATCCTGCGCGATGCCCCGGACCTGTCCGGCGAGGCGAAATCGAAATATGCCCAGATCATCCATGACGAGGCGAAGCGCCTGACCCGCCTGCTGGACGATCTGCTGGACCTGTCGGTCCTGGAAAACGGCCAGGTGACCCTGAACCAGAGCCGGGTGCGTCTGGGCGACGTGCTGGACCACGCGGTGCATGCCACCGGTGCCGAAGATGGCCGGCTGTCCCTGCGCCGCACCCCGGCGCAGGAGGACATCTGGATCGACACCGATGGCGACCGTCTGGCGCAGGTCTTCATCAACCTGATCGCCAATGCGCGGAAGTACTGCGATGCCGAGGCACCGGTGCTGCGCATCTCCGTGCGCCGGGCCGAGGGGCAGCTGATCGTGGATTTCATCGACAACGGGTCGGGCGTCGAGACGTCGCAACAGGCCATGATCTTCGAGAAATTCGCCCGCATCGGCGATCAGAAGGCCGGTGGCGCGGGCCTTGGCCTGGCCATCTGCCGGGAGATCATGCTGCGCCTGGGCGGTGCCATCTCCTACCTGCCGGGGCAGGGGGGCGCGGCCTTCCGCGTCGTGCTGCCACCGCCGGAGGCACTGGCGGCGCAATAAGGCCGGGCTAAAGCGAATGGTAACCATCTGACGCCTACAACCAGCGGGGAAACCCGCGAATGGCGGTGGCGAAAGACATGGCATCAACTGCATCCAATGCGGTGCTGCGCAAAAAGGCGTCAGCGGCGCGAGAGACCTACCAGGCCCGGGCGATGTCGCCCGAGAAGGCCTTGCGGCTGTCGCTTGCCAAGAGCGCGGACGAGCTTTTGGACATGTCGCTGGTCGTGCTGTCGTGCCAGTACGACTACCTCTCGGCGGATGATCTGACCGGGCATCTGGCCGATGACGGGCTGCTGGTGCTGCTGGATGGCGCCGGGCGGGTGACCGGGGCGATGATGCTGGATCTGATGGCGGCTTCCGCCCTGGTGGAGCAGAGCACCATGGGCCGCGTTTCCCCGTTGGAGCCGGAGCCGCGCGCGACCACCACCACGGATGCCGCCCTGATCGGGCCGATCCTCGACGATGTCTTCCTGCGCCTGGCGATGATGCTGGAAGGGGACCCGGCGGCGGACTGGATGGCCGGGTACAGCTTCGGCGTCCGGTTGGAAAACGTGCGGCTGATGAGCCTGGCGCTGGATGCCCCGGATTTTCACGTCTTCCGTCTGCATGCCGAATTCGGCGGCACCCGGCAGGGGCACATGCTCTTCGCGCTGCCCGATCGCCGCCACCTGCCCGCGATCGAGCAGGAGGGCGAGGCGGCCGGCGACGCCGGACCCACCGTGGGCGAAGCGGTCATGTCGGCGCCCGCCACCATCGACGCGGTCCTGCACCGCACCACGATGCCCTTTGCCCGCGTCAGCGCGCTGAAGGTGGGGGACCTGATCGAGATTCCCCGCGCGGCCCTGACCCAGACCCGGCTGGAAACCCGCGGCGAGACCGGTCGCGCGGCTTGCCTCGGCAAGGTTCGGCTGGGCCAGATGGGCGGCTTTCGTGCCGTGCGGCTGACCATGGCGGAGCTGGCCGAGGCGCAGGGCGGCGGTGGCGCGGGCCAGGCCGGCCTGCCTGCTCCGGATGGCGGCAGAGCGGCGGGCTCGGCGATGGACGGTGGGGAGATGGGTTTCGCCGGCGCTGACATGGCGGAGGCGTCGCCCGCACCGATGGATCTCGACGCGATGGCGTTCGATGCGGCGGAGATCGGTGGGGTCGACAGCGAGGACGTCGGGGGCCTCCCACCCCTTGCCGATCTGCCATCCTCCGATGGCGGGGGAGAGGCGGATTTCCCCGCGCTCGACGATCTGCCCGATCTGTCGGACCTGCCGGAGTTGGAGGCAGGAGACGACGATTTCCCGGCCATGCCCCTGGCAGATCTGCCCGACCCGGAGGAATAAGACGCCGCGGCAGGCTCCGGACGATCCCGCGCCGTGGGCTGCTCTTCGCCCCTTTCGGCAAGGCGAAAGGCCTCTGGCGCGAAGAGCCGGAGACCGTCGGAACAGCATGAAAAAAGCGGCCGCGAGGGGCGCTGTCACGTCATGGGCGTTGAGGGGAGGGCAGAGGAGGGCGCCCGGCGAGCGCCTGGTGGCCGCGAGGGCCGGGGTGCGGCCCGGTGACCGGGCCCGCGCCTGTCGGTTCAGCCCATCTGTTCGAGGCGGGGGCGCAGGTTCGACAGGTCGTAACCTGCGCGGGCGGTGGTCGCGAGGATCTCCTCGGTGCCAAGCGCGCCGCTCATCGCCTGGCCCAGCGACCAGATCACCGAACAGCGGGTGCCCGAGGCGCAGTAGGCCAGCACCGGGCCATCGGCCTCGATCAACTCCATCTGCCGCGCGATATTCTCGGGCGTCATGGTGTCATGGGTCAGGGGCAGCACGGCAAAGTCGATGCCGGCGGCCTCGGCGGCCTTGGCCATGGTGTCGGCTTGAAGAGCCGGAGGCACCTCGGCGTCGGGGCGATTGCAGATGACCCGGGTGAACCCGGCATCCCGGATGGCCGTGAGGTCTTCCGGTTCGATCTGCGGGGAGACGGAATACTGCGGGGTGATTTGACGAATGTTCATATCCCATCAATAGGAGCGGCCCCGACGCCTGTCCAGATGCGGGGCGACCGGCGGGGTGGGGCCTCGCGACCTTCTGCCGCGTCGGTGATCATTTCCTTTGGGCGCGGGGCGTCGCTTTCGCTATAGTTGTATCAGGTCCCGTCGGAGGAGCGGCGGCCCCATTTCATCGAAAAGTACCGGGAAGCTGGCCGCAGGATGCTGCGGCGCAGAGGCTTCCCCCCACACCCGGAGGAGCCATCATGAACCCTGTCGCGCTTGACGAGTTGCAGCGGAAATTCGCGAATGTGTCGGAGCTGATTTCCGGAACACGGCCGGGTAGCCGGCATCATCACCTGCCCGAATTGCATGACCTGATCGGGAATTACACCCGCCGCGGCCTGATGGTGCCAGCCCCCCTGCGGCAGCTGCAGGAAGACCTGACCAACGAGGCCATCGAATCCCGCTTTGACAACATGCCGGTCTGAGATCGGAGGCGGACGGCCCTCCGTCCGCGCTGCGGCGCCCGGGATGCGGCGCCGCGGCATCGATTTCCGAGACGCCCGTGTCGAATCGCACGAGAGCGAACGACCCAGTGACCCGGGCCACGCAGGCCGTCGGTCAGCCCAGCCAGATCCCCAGGATCACCAGCATCAGCCCGAAGACAGACAGCAGCAATCCGCCCATGTTCATCGGCATGGCGCGGCGGATCACCTCGCGCAGTTCGGCGTCTTCCAGCCCGGCCGAGCGACCGCGCGCCACCTTGATGATCGACCAGACCAGCAGCACCAGGCCAACCAGCGACACCGCTGCGCCCCCCCAGATCATCACGTCCATCGACTTCTCCGCCTATCGCTTGTCACATCTGCGTTTCGCGCGTAGCGGAGCGGGACCGCCGTTGCAAGCGCGGGGGCGGAATGGACCCTTGCGGCGGGGCGCCCGCGCCGCTAGCAAAGGAAGCTGCCCGAGCAGGGGACCGCGCATAAAAACAGGAGGCGACAGCCATGATGGACGATGAAGACGTCAAGTCCGACAACTACCGTGTGACCGCAGGCGAGCTGCGCCAGTTCATCGAACGCTTCGAGCGCCTCGACGCGGAAAAGAAGGACCTGGCGGACCAGCAGAAAGAGGTCATGGCAGAGGCCAAGGGCCGCGGCTATGACGTGAAGGTCCTGCGCAAGCTGATCGCCCTGCGCAAGCGCGAGCCCGATGACATCGCCGAGGAAGAGGCGGTTCTGGAAATGTACAAGGAAGCGCTCGGCATGCACTGAGCGCCTCGGGCCGGGCGGGGCATCCCCCCGCTGGCCTTCGCGGTGCGCGCGCTTTGCGCTCCGCCCTCGGGCCGGACCGTCAGCGTACATGCGGGGCCCGGCACGCGACCTGCCGCGTCACCTATGGCGTGATGAAGGTCACTCCGGGAAGGCGTTCGATCTCGTAGACGTCTTCTTCGTAAAGCTCCGTCAGCATGTCGATCATCAGCTCGTCCCAGTCGGGGCCGGTCAGCTCTTCCTCCAGCGCGTCGTCCAGGGCGAACTTGTCGAGGAAGACGGTGGCGGCGCGGCGGCGCTGGCTTTCGCTCATCCCAGGATGAGCGGCCAGGTAGGCCTCGAAGCGGCGCATGCCCTCGGGCGACATGATGTCGGTCAGCATGTCAAACTCGCCGTCCAGCCGGTGCTCCGGTGACAGCCCCGCCAGTTCACGCATGACCTCGCCCCAGATCAGGGGCGTATCCTCGTGGCACCAGCAGGTGATCTTCATGTCCGGCACGGTCTCGCGGATGCGCCCGATCAGCTCCGACCAGCGCAGCGCCAGAGGATCGGTGCCGCCCATGAACTGGTCGAAGCTTTGCTGCGGGGAGATGTTGAAGACGTCCGGCAGGTAGGTCGCCGGGTTGCGCACCGCCAGGAACAGCTCTTGCCGGTCGCCGGCGAAGAACTCGCGGAAATCGGCCAGCTTGGTCTCCGCGTGGGGATAGAACTGGTCGTCCGCCACCGCCAGCTTGGGCACGCAGAAGAAGTTTTCGTTCGACAGTACCAGCCGCTCGGGCGTCTCGTGATCCAGCGTCTGCGTGAGGAAACGATCACGCGCGCCGGCCTCGGGTGGACGCGAGGACAATTCGTGGATGGCATCGCGCAGCGCGCGGCGATAGCGCGACGGCCCGGGGACGGCGATGCCGTCGTCATGCAGGCGGTCGCGGTTCTTCAGCAGGCAGCGGATCAGCCGGTCTTCGTCCGTGGTGTGCACCCCGGCGTGGAGAACAACCTGCATCACCTCACCTCACCTGCCGTCACGTTCTGCGGTCGGTTTTCTATATACGCTCACATCTGGACAGGCAAAGCGGTTTCGGGCAACCAGACCTCATGCCGCAAGACCACGCCCAGATCCCCCGGACCGCATCGTCGCGCCCCACGCGGCGCCTTCCCTCGCCCTGGTCGGTGGGGGCGGCGCTGATCGCGGCGCTGGTGCTCTTCCCGATCCTGTCGGTGATCTGGACCGCGCTCTGGCCCGAGGCGAACATCTGGCCGCATCTGGTGGCGACGACCCTGCCGCGCTACCTGGGCAATTCGCTGATCCTGATGGGGGCCGTGGGGGCGCTGACCGGCGCCGTGGGCACCGGGGCGGCCTGGCTGGTGACGCGTTATCGCTTCCCCGGCCATCGCTGGCTGGAATACCTGTTGCTGCTGCCCATGGCGATCCCGGCCTATGTGGGCGCCTATGCGCTGGTCGATTTCCTGGAATACGCGGGACCGGTGCAGACCGGGCTGCGCAGCCTCTTCGGCTGGACCTCCTCACGCGAATACTGGTTCCCTGAAATCCGCTCGATCGGGGCGGCGATCGTGGTGCTGACGGCTTCGCTTTATCCTTACGTCTACCTGCTGTCGCGCGCGGCCTTCCGCGAACAGTCCGGCGGCGCCGAAGAGGTGGCCATGTCGCTGGGGCGCGGCCCCATTCGGCGGTTCCTGACCGTGGGTCTGCCTCTGGCGCGGCCCGCCATCGCCGCCTCGGTCGCCATCGTGATGATGGAGACGGTGAATGATTTCGGCACCGTCGACTATTTCGCCGTGCAGACCCTGACCACGGGCATCTTCTCGGTCTGGCTGCAAAGCTACAACGCCGGCGGCGCCGCGCAAATCGCCTGCGTGATCCTTGGTCTCGTGGTCTTTCTGGTGCTGCTGGAGAAAAGTTCGCGCCGCCGCCTGCGCTACTACAACCTGTCCAGCCGTCACCGGCCCGTGGTGCCGGTGCACCTGCGCGGCCTGGCCGGCTGGGCCGCCACGCTGGCCTGTGCGCTGCCCTTCGCCCTGGGGTTCGTCCTGCCGGGGGCCGTCATCACCAGTCACGCCTGGAACGAGGTCGGGGCCTGGACCGACCCGGGCCTGCTGACTGCGCTGCGCCATACGCTGACGGTCTGCGCGCTGGCAGCCCTGGTAACGGTCGCCGCGGCGGTCTTCCTGGTCTACGGGGTGCGTCTGTCGGGCGCTGCGCTGCCGCGCCTGCTGATGCCGGTGACAACCATCGGGTACGCGGCCCCCGGCGCGGTGCTGGCCGTGGGTATCCTGATCCCGCTGGCCGGCATCGACCATCGTCTGGCCGACGGTATCAGCGCGCTGACCGGGTATGACCCTGGCCTCCTGCTGACCGGTACGGGCTTTGCCCTGGTCCTGGCCTACTCGGTGCGCTTCTTCGCCATCGCCCAGGGGGCGGCCGACAGCGCCATGGGTCGCATCCCGCCCTCGCTGCCCATGGCGGCGCGGTCTCTGGGTCGCAACCGTGCGGCGGTGTTGCGCGAGGTGCATTTCCCGCTGATCCGGGGCTCCCTGGCCTCGGCCCTGTTGCTGGTCTTCGTGGACAGCGTGAAGGAATTGCCAGCGACGCTTCTGCTCAGACCCTTCAATTACGACACCCTGGCGACGCGGGTGCATGAGAAGGCCAGCCTGGAGCAGTTGGGGGAGGCGGCCCCGGCGGCCCTGGTGGTGATCGCGGTGGGCCTCTGCGCCGTGGCGCTTCTCGCCCGTGCCAATCGCTGACCCTGTGGCGCAACCCTCTTGAACGGCGCGGGCGATCCGCGTAAACGGCCTGTGATGCCCCTATAGCTCAGCTGGTAGAGCAACTGATTTGTAATCAGTAGGTCCGCGGTTCGAGTCCGTGTGGGGGCACCACTTCCTTCCAGCCTAGTTGATTTGAAACGATAAAATCCAGGATTTGTCCCACGGATTTTGAGCGTGGGACACTTTGGGGAAGCCGCGATGCTTGTGGTAGAGATTCTGCAGTCAGTCCTCTGAGTTGTCAGGTTGGTGTTAGCTCATGCTGGCGCTGAACGGCTTCTGGGGCTTGGAGCAATCTTCCCTACAGGCTTAAGGATCGGTCTGCGCGATTGACGACGACACAGGCCTTCCCTATCCCTGCTTTATGGAGAAAATCGAGATTTCGTGTGGCAAGCCCAATGGGCGAACAGACAATTATTTTCCGATACCTTGAGAAGTATTTCGGGAGGGCAGATGAGAGACCAAAATCAGGCTGCGAAATGCGATGCTGAGTGATGTTCGGTTGCTGGAGGCTGCGGACGCACTAATCGATCGTCTGGATGATATTGTTGCCATTGCAGATGGTTACAAGATGGAGATTGGTTTTTGGCCAAGGCGCGGGTTGGAGGATGCTATTTGGCGTGGCAGACTGATTGCGGCCTATCGCGAAGGTGAAAATGGAAACGCTGTACTGGGGTTTGTTGTTTTTGGTGGTGTATTTCCAAATGGCAGAGTGCAGGCAGTTGCGGTGCATCCAGACTATTTGCGACAGGGTGTTGCCCAGTATCTGATTGATGCGGTTATATCTAGGTTCGAAATGGAGGGCTTCCTGACAGTCTCTGCTAAGCCGGCCAGAGACCTCGAAGTTGCTCAAAGTTTTTATCAGAAAAATGGGTTTCTCACGGTTAGGTCTAAGGCCGGTGGGGCGTCTCGAAAGAGAGAGATCGTTGTTCGTGAGCGAGCGCTGAAGAGTCCTAGCTTGCTTCCAATTGCGTCTGCAAATGGAAGGCGGATTGGATTTCCCGTTCCGGATGACCGCTCGAAGTTATGGGTTATCGATCTAAATGTTTTTCTTGATCTCTTGAAGGATGGAAGGGCGAACTATGAAATCGCCGTTGGACTTTTTCGATCTGCGCTTCAAGGACGTGTTAGAATTGCGGTTACCTCTGAGTTCACGAAGGAGATGACTAGGGTGCCTCGGGTTGGGGGAGGTGACCCGCTTTTAAAGCTCGCCGAAGCATTGCCTCGCGTTCGTAGAAAGGGCAACGCGGAGGTCGAGAGATTGTCTATGGATATTCATTCATTGATTTTTGAGAAGAACAAGCCGTCACAAGCCGGTTCGGCCCAAGCGCTAAGTGATTGCATGCATCTTGCCGAATCGATCACTGCAAATGCCTCTGCATTTGTGACAAGCGATGGTGTTCTCCTCAGGAATAGGCGCGCGATTAGAGAGGCTTGGAGGTTGGAGGTGGTCGCCCTAGAGGACTTCTGTGAAGCGCTTTCTTCCATCGACAAGGTGCCGATGATCAACGCTGCTCGAGGAGAAGGCTTTCGGGTTTGTTCCGTAGATGCAGCCCGCGCGCGCGGTGTTATATTAAAGCTCAAGCGTGGCGCCGCTAATGGTTTTCTTTTTGGTGATCCCCAAAAGCTGGAGGCGGCCCAGTTCATTGCTGCTTACGACAGTAATGACCGAGAGGTAGCGTTGCTCGCGTCCTGGACGCCATCTGAGTTTGGGCAAGAATATGAGATCTCAATCTTTGTCGATCAGTCTAGCCCCCGGGCTGATGTTATCGCGGACACTATGCTTGGATATCAAGTTGATACTATCGGGCGGTGTGGTGTGAGCTTGATAAAGTTGGACGATGTTCCAGGGCAGTTGTCCGTGCGCAAGGTCGCGCAGCAGAGAGGTTTCGTGCTAAGCGATACTGGTCGGGAGCTGAGGAAAGCTGCTTTAGGCGCCCCTGTTACACCCAATAGCTTCGAGACTCTGTGGGATAAACTCGGAATAATTGTTGGGCGAGATAATTTCGGCTCGGTCCCGTCAACTTTTTCCGGTCTTGAAGAGCTTTTCTCATATAGTATTTCGGATTTTTTGGATATTGAAAACCTGCTTGGTCCGACTTTAATTGTTCCGTCTTCTCGTGAGGTTTGTATTCAGCCGATAGCCAGGCCTTATGCAGATGAGCTTTTGGGTACTTCCGAGCAGGCTTCTTTCCTAGAGCAGCGAGAGGGTGCATTTCGGTCGCAGAAGGTGTACGTTAGCAGCGGGCGAAGCAGAAATTTCTTCAAGGAGAACCAGGTCGTAATGTTTTATGAATCGGTTCGTACCGGAGGGCGTGGCGCGGTAATCGCTGCGGCGCGAGTTGATAATGTTGTGACACAGAGGAAGGTTAAAATAGATCCTGGGTCAATGAGCAGGACGGTTTTGGAGAATGTCGAAAGGTTCTCTTCTAGTGACGAGGTTACTTTGACGAGCTTTAGTTCTATTTTGCGTTTTCCTCAGCCCGTGGGACTCCTCGCGCTTAAACGTGTTGGGGCTGCAGGAACTCAGAACCTACAAACGACTACCAAGATTTCGACGGCTGTTGCTCAGACCGTTTTTGATTTGGGCTGGTCAAATGGATAAAGAGCCGCATGCAATGATTTCGATTCACTCGGACTATGCGAAGAGTATTGTTCGAGGTGTGAAAACTGTTGAGTTGCGGCGGAGGTTTATGGCTCTCCCGAATGGTTCCAGGCTTTGGATATACTCGACTTTGCCGGTCGGTGCGCTTGTCGCGACTGCTGTGGTAGCGGGGATTGACTGTGATAAGCCAGAAAATCTGTGGAATAGGTATCAATCCGAAGCCGCCGTTTCCAAGCAGGCTTTCTTTGACTATTTCCTGGGTTGTAAAAGGGGGGCTGCGATACGATTGACTGATGTTGAAGAGATTTGTCCTGTTCCTTTAAGCCGCATCCGAAGCATTCGCGGAGTCAACCACATTCCTCAGGTGGCAACGAGGCTCTCTTCTTTGGAAGCCAGACGGTTTGAGGAGATTGGGTGTGGCTTATAACGGTTGCCTGTGTTGCTGGAGGGCCGTTGCCTCCTCTAACCGTAGCGAAGCGTCGTCGCGTTTCGTTCAATTTCTTACTGTTTTTTAGCTATATGGTGGCCATTTTCTTCACAACGAAAACCCCTTGATCGCCTCCATCGCTGCCGAGGCCATGCGTCTCCGGTCTGCGCGGTGCGTATAGATGGCCGAGGTCGCCGGCTGCGTGTGCGCCATCACCGCCATGATCTGGTGCTGGGTGGCCCCGGCTTCTGCCAGGATCTCGCCCATGGCCTTGCGTAGCCCGTGCTGGCTTCGGTTCTCCAGGCCGGCGGCCTTGACCCACCTGCGGACCCGCTCGTGAAGGGCGGCGGTTGAGCGGTAGGCGCGACCGTGTTCGCTGAGGATATAGGCTGGGCCTTCTGTGTCGGTCGCGCGTAGCTCGGCCAGGAGCTGGGGGGCGATCGGGACGGAAACGAAGGCAGAGCCCTTCTTCTGGGGTTGCCAGTCTAGGAAGACCACCCCGTCGCGTATGACCTCATGTTGACGGCCGAGGGTGCGCGCGTCGGAGATCCTGCAGGCGGTGAACATGGCCAGGAAGAGCCACCGGCGCGCCGTGGTGCCTTCGGGGTGGGCGTCAAGGAAGGCGCGCACATCGCTGCTGCTCCAGGGCACGGCGCCGCCACGGCTACGGTGGACGCGGGCGATGCCCGCGCAGGGGTTTCGGGTGGCGCGGCCGCGCGTGATGGCCCATTTGTAGGCGGCGCTCAGCGCCTTGCGCGAGTTGTCCGCCTGGGCCGTGGCCTCGCCCCACTGGTCGATGATGTGGTGGATCCCGGCGGGCGGCAGGTCATGGTGCAGATCGCCCATGCGTTCGCCTTCCGGGTCCTTCATCTCGCAAACCTTACCGAAGAGGCTGCGGCGCTGCTTCAGGGTCATGGAGGAGGCGTTGCCGGCCTGCACCTGCGCGTCCAGCCAGATCAGGTAGTCGCGCACCAGCTCGTCCAGGGAGTGGCGCGCGACCGGCTTCAGCGGCGTCTGCTCGACGGTCTGGCCGGCCCGGGCGGCATAATAGTGTTCGGTGAAGGCCGGGTCGTCAGGCCCCACCGGGATGCGTATCCGCTTCCTGGGGTTGCCCTCGACCCGGACCCGATGGCGTAGCTCGCCCGATTTCATCCGTTCCGGCACATAGCCGGGAAACTTCACTTTCATCACTGGGCCCGTGTCTGACCGAATTTCCTCGGCTCACCTTGCGCGACCGGCGCCGGCCGGTCACGGGGCTGGAGGGTTTCGACGGAGAAGCTGCCGTCGGCGGCAACCTGGACGGCGCCAGGCTGAAGGCCCCGCGCGAGCATCGCGTCGAGGACGTTCTTCACGGCAGCGGCGGAGGGTTTCGCGCGGGCCATTCTCAGCTCTCCTTCGTGGTCTGGCGCATCTCTTCGGGCAGCCAGACGTCGATAGCCTTCACCTGATCACGCGATAGGCCGAGGGCTTCCTGCACGCTGGCGTCGTTGAACAGCCCCTCCAATTCCTTCGCGCGGTCTGCCTTCTTCAGGTCGGTGAAGCGTTTCAGCTCTTCGCCCTCGGCGCCGGTCAGCTCTGCCCAGATCGCCACCTGCATGTCAGGCCGGACCCGGCCGAAGTAGTTGGCGGCGTCGGGCGTCCAGATTTTGCGGATCAGATGCTGCGCGTTTACGTGGGCGGCGAGGGCAGCGGGGAAGGCGGAATTGGTCACACCGTGCGCGGTGCGGGCGAGGCCGCGGGCCAACACCTGGTTGCGGTGCTTCTTTCCCTGCTCGCGGAAGGCGGTGAAAGCGTCCCAGGTGCCGGCGGCTCTGTGGTCGACGCTAGGGGGCGGCAGGCGCGCATCCAGGTGGAAGCCGCTGTCGCGCTCAGGCTGGATCACAGGGGCGGCCAGGGTGACGCCGAGGCCGCCGGCATAGGAGGGCAGGTTGGTCTCCATCTGCCAGGCCAGCATGTCCAGCAGGAGTTCGGTCTGGTCGATCAGTGCGACCTGCAGGGCGGCGTGGGCGATGCGGCGCAGGTCGTCCTGGGCGTTCTGGGGTAGGGCGGGTTTCGTGGTACTGCTGCCCTCGGCGCCGGCATTGCTGGACCGCTTGCGGGCTTTCTGCGCGAAGGCGCGCTCCACAACCAGTTCACCGGCCAGGTTCACGTAGGTGATGATGCCAGCGCCTTCGCGTTGCTCCTCGGTGAAGTCGCCGACCTGACGGGCGGTCAGCGCCTCGATCTGCTGACGGTCTTCCTCGCTGCGGTCCTTCCAGGGCATGGCCTCCAGGCGCTCCAGTTCGGCGGCATCGCCTTCGGGCAGTTCGACGCTGGGCGCGGTGATGCGGTCGAACTTCTCGGTCAGGCTCCAGGGGGTATAGGGCTCGGGGCTGGGTTCCGCCCAGCTCCAGCCCCCCTCGGCGCGAAGGCGCTCGGTCTCGGCGATCAGTTTCTCCGTCCACAGCTCATCCAGCAGGGCTGCATCCTCCAGAAAGGCGTCCTCGGTGAAGAGGTCGCGGGAGATCCGGCCGCCGCTCGCCTCGTAGTCGGCCAGGCCGAGGAAGACAGCGCGGCGGTCGCTGGCCGGAACGGCGGCCGAGGTCAGCTCAGCGCGGATCTGCGCGGCGGAAAGGTGGCGGGCGGCTGCGGTCTCGGCCAGGGCGGTCTGGCGTTCGGGATTTTCGGTCAGGCACAGGGCCTCGGCGGCCGATAGACCGATGCGGTCGGCGGCCAGCAGGTCCAGGACCTCGGCGGGCAGCCCGGCCAGCTTCAGCCGCTGGCGGACGTGACGCTCGGTCTTGGCGAAGGCGCGGGCGATGCTCTCGACCGGGACACCATGGGCGGCTTGCTGGCCATAGGCGCGGATCTCCTCGGCCGGGTGCAGGGCGGCGTGGGTGACGTTCTCGGCCAGAGCCCAGGCGCGGGCAGTGGTCTCATTCGGGGCGATTTGCACCGGGATCAGCGGCATCTCGGCGCCCTCGGAGGCCAGCAGCTTCAGCCCGCGCAGCCGGCGCCCGCCCGCGACAATGCCGATGCGCCCGTCCTCCTCGATGCCGCAGAGGTTCTGCAGCAGCCCGGCCGAGGCCAGCGATTGCGCCATGGCCCTGATGTCCTCGTCCGGGACGCTCTGCCGGGGGTTCAGGGGGTGCAGGTACAGCTGCTGGAGCGGCACCATGCGGATGGTCTGGGACTGATCGGTCATTTCTGGGTCTCTTGCTGAGGGATCGCGGCCGGGGGCGCGAAGGGGGCGCCGGCCAGCCAGGCGAGCGAGGCCGTGGCCAGCGTCCAGCCGGTGGCGACGGCGGCGAGGAAGGGCAAGCTGCCGAGGCTGAGCGCGCTCATGCGCCGCCCCTCCGCTCGATGATTTCGCGGACCTTCAGGCGGGTGCGCCCGGTGATCTCGATGACCTGGGCCATGTCAGAGCTGGCCGGGCGGGTCAGGTGCTGCGGGGCGAGCCGGGCCAGCCGGTCAGGTGCGATCGGTTTGCCTTGCGCGGCCTTCCGCGCGGCCCAGTCGGCCGCGATCCGTGCGCTTTGAGCAGGGGTAAGCATGTCTTGCCTCCATCGGGTTGATGGGGGTGGACCATACTACGCAAAATGCGTATCGCAAGATGTAAACTTCGCAATGTGCGTATTTTACCCTTCGGTCATCAGCTTTGGCTTGCGGAACGTAAGGGGAACATTCTAGACGTGTAGAGGAAGGGAGACACAAGGCCATGGACGATTCGCTGCGCTTGGAGTTGCTTAAACTTGCGCGAAAGCGGTCCGGGCTGTCTTTGGATTTGTGGGAAGAGCTGACCGAGGGTCTGGATCAGAGATCCTTGGAGATCCTGGTCGGGAGATCGTCTGTCTTTCCGAAGTACAGAAACTCAAGCGGCAAGCTATAGGTTTTGCGAAGTTTCTTTGCGCTCTGCAGAGATAGGTCCCGCGTACCGTTCTCGAAGGGGCCATAGGTCTGCATCGTGATGCCGGCGCGTTCGGCGAACTCTTTTTTTCCAAGGCCCAAAACCTCACGAACGCGCTTCAGGCGCGCGGCGACAGCTTCTCTCTTGTCTTCGAGTTCTTCAAGCATGACTGGCATTCTACTAGCCCTCATGTTGGCCGCACTGAGCAATTTGCGTATTTATAAACTCCGCGTATTGCGTAGTAGTATCGCGCCTATGGCTAGGCACTTTGTGACAGTTCTGGACTTCGTGACCTTCGTTGGTCGAGCCCGCTTTGAGCGCGAGCTCGGGCACTCCCAACAGGTCATCAGCCGGGCCGTCTCGACCAACCGGATGCCTGCGCACTGGTATTTTGCCTGCCGCGACTGGTGTCGCGAGATGGGCATCACGGTGCCGGAACACCTGTTCCGTCAGTGCCAGAGGCCCAACAGGGCGAACAGTAAGCGGAATGCGAATTTTGGTGATGCGGCATGACACGATCTGACAGGCTCTTCGGCGGCTTCTTCCATCCGGTGACGTGCATTCTTCGCCCGGTCAGCGGTTCCGCACCAGCTAAACGGGCAGGGGTCCATTCACATGCGTAATCACCCCTATGGAACGATCCAGGAGGCGGTTCAGTCGAGCTACCGCGCCTCGGGCCATACCAATGAGGAAATCGCCGAGCTGCTCGGGGTCCGGGGATCAACGATTTCCTACGGCGCCGAAATGAGCGAGGCGCGGCCGGGCGGGCTCGGGGTGAACTACCTCCACCGTCTCGGCCGAATGCGCCCCGAGGCGGCCGTGCCGATCGCCCAGCACTTCGCGCGCCTGGGGGCCGGTGTGTTCCAGCCGGTGCAGCTGCCGGCCGGGGTGACCAGCCTTTTCGCCCATTGCGGCACCGTCGCGAAGGAATGCGGCGAGGCCCAGGCGGCGGCCCTGCGCGCGGCCGAGATGGCCAGCGCGGATGCCTGCGAGGCCGCAGAGCGCGAGATCGCCGAGGCGGTCGAGGCGCTGCTGCGCGCCCGGGCCATGATCCGTGATCAGGGGGCCGCATGACCCGTTTCAACAGCTCTCCCCGTCCCGATCCGCAGGTCTGTGCGGCGGGACCGACTGGTGCGGGGGGATCATGTCCCTCGGTCCCTCCGCGCCCCTTTTCCCGGGAGAGCCGGGAAGATCCGACCGCGATTGAGAACGTGCACACGCTCTGCCGGCGCCTCGGGCGCGGGCACTGCGCCTGTGCCGCCCATGGCCGCGAGGCCTGCAGGGATCTGACTGCGCTCCTGGCGCGCTTCGGCTCGGTCGAGGCCGCGCAGGAAGCGGAACTGCAACGACTGGAGAGACTGGCCCGCAACGCGCGGACCTGACGAGACCCCGGGCCAACCGGGACAGACCTGGAGGACAGGAGCATGACGAAGACACCCAGCCGAGGTCGGAGGTTCCGGCCACGGGCTGACACCCTGCACCCTGGGAGGGCGCGATGAGCCACAAGGCGACCAACTGGCTTTCCGGCATTCCGGCGAAGGAGTTGAGCAGCAGCGAGTTCCGCGTGCTGTTCTTCCTCTGCGACTGTCACAATCCCTCGCAGGGGTGTTTCCCGACGCAGGCCTACCTGATCGACGTCTGCGGTATTTCCAATGGGACGCTGAACAACGCGCTGAATGGGCTGGAGGCCAAGGGGCTGATCGCCCGCCACCAGGAGCGTGACGGCCGCACCCGGCGTCAGAAACCGACCCGCTATGTCCTGGCCTTCGAGATGGGCGAGGGCGGCAAGCCGGCTCCGGGGGCTGGAGGCGGACCAGGTGGCAAACCGTCTCCGAAATCTGGAGGCGGGACGGGCAGAAAGCCGTCTCCGAAAACTGGAGCCGGAAAACAGGCTGCCCCGTCTCCAGCTTCTGGAGGCGGAGCCGTCTCCAATTTGAGGGGCGACCCGTCTCCAATTTCAGGGGGGAGCCGTCTCCAGCCCACTGGAGAGGTAACCTGTAAAGAACCTGTAATTAACCAGCGCGGGGCGCGCGGCGGGTCGAAAAATCCGCTCGTCGTGGCCGAGGCCGAGAGGGCGATCCGGGGCTTTCGGGAGGGGCGGCAGGACGCGCTCCGGGAGCTGAAACCCTGGGTGCAGGATCACATCCGAAACGCGGACCTCCTGACGCCGGACGAGCGTCAGCGGTCGGGACTTTTCTGAGAGAGGAATGGCAATGAGCAGCGAAGTGACGAACCAGACCGTGTCTTTCATCGGGGATCTGCCGGAGGATCCCGATCACATCCCCCTGGCTCCGCCCTGTGGCTTCATCTGGATGCTGGGTAGCACGTTGTGCGGGACCGGGGAGGCCTTTGGCACCACCGATGTACGGGTCAGCTACAAGGGCCGGACGATGGATTTCGTAATGACCTCTGCGGATGTGCTGTGCCTGCAGCAGCTCGTCGAAGAGGCCCTGCAGGCGATGCGCGACAGCGGGGCCGACGACCTCGCTCCGGCGTTCCGCGAAAGGAGCGATGGCCATGCGGAGTGATGCTGAAGGTTTCGAGACCAAGCGTGACCGGGTGCGGCGTTTGCTGCTCGATCCGTTGGACGGCCTCGGCTTCCGCTTCCAGCGGGGTACCGATCCCGAAGAGGCGCGCAAGCGACTCGACCGGCTGGCCGATGATCTGTCCTACATGAGCGATGAGAACCTGCGGCGCCTCTTCGAGGCAATGCGCACCAAGGGTGAGGGCAAGGCGCGGGACTTCTGGCCCAGCCATGCCGCCTTCATCGCCTTGGCGCAGATCGCCCAGCCTCGACCGCTGGAGGAGATGCCCGGCTTGGCGTCCTGGTTCGGCAGTGCTGCCGGGCGGGCGGCCCTGGCCGAGGGGCGGCTGGTCGAAGAATACCGCTGGTGGTTGTCGAAGCACCGCCCGCCGATGAACCCCCAAGAGCGTCGGTTGATCGCGGACCGGGCCGGCGCGGCCCAGTCGAAGGCCGACCGGCTGCGCGAACGGCTGGGGCTGAACCTGCCGGTGGATGCCAGCGACCGCGAGTGGCTGCATGCCTTCGACGCCCACGAAGCGGCGGCGCGGGCCCTGGTGCGGGCCGGGACCACGAAAGGGGTAGCGGCATGACCATGATGATGCGGATGACGCCGGCCCGGGCTGTCGGGCTGAAGGAGGTTTCGATCCTGGAGCTGCTGCACTGGGCCTTCCAGCGCGAGAAGATCTCGATCGAGTTCGACGACCTGCGCGCCGCGATGCCGGGCCAGCTGCCGGGCTTCGGGATGGAGTGGGTGATGATCGAGCGCGCCCGGCTCGGGTGCCGTGTCGATGGAGGAGGGCGGTCTGATCCGCATCCCGACGCCGAAGCGGTGGCCGATGCCCTGGCGCAGCTGCCGGAGGGCGTGGGTGGTCGCCGCATGGCTCTGACCATCGCAGAACTGGCCCGAGCCGGTCAGCTCCACGGCTGGGGCTCCGGCCAGGCGCCGCAGGTGCAGCCGCGCGGCTGGCGTCAGACGAAGCACGGCCTCTTCGCCGAGACGGAAAGCTGTGGAGTGGTGCGGTATCGCAGTCGCGGTAAGGCCCGCGAGGTTGAAACGCGCTGGTGCCCGATCAGGATCGAGAACCATCCGCGGGAAGAGGCCCGGGCGCGGCGGGCCTATCTGCTGTGGTGGGGTGCTCTGAGGGAGCTGCGGGATACGTTCCGGCTATATGGCGGGCTGACACGGCATCAGGTTTCAGAGCAGATGCCGACCATGAAGCCATGGATCCGCAATAGCTAATCTATTGGCAATGCGACCCGGGAATGACCTTGATTTAGGGAGCAGCTTTTTCGTCACACTGGCCAATTTACTTGAGCGTATAGTTTACCTGATGCGCGGAAACACGCTTCTGTGATCGTGTGAATACAAATTAAGGGACACTAAATGCGTTTTCTCATTCTCGCGCCTCTGGCGGTTCTTGCGGTTGCGGCGTGTGCAAAAAAGCCTGACCAGATTGCTGCCGTAGAGCTGCCGGACGATACCTACCGCGCCGCCTCGTGCCGCTCCTTGGCTGCTGAAAAGCTCAAGATTTCTCAGGAACTTGCCAACCTTTCGGCAAAGCAGCAAACCGCTGCGAACGGTGACGCTTGGGGCGTTTTCCTTCTCGGTCTTCCGGTTTCTTCGATGTCGGGTAACGACCAGGAGACGATGATCGCGGTGGCAAAAGGCAAGATCCAGTCCATCGAACGGACCCAGACGGCCAAGGGCTGCGCCTGACCTAAGTTTGTCGAGTCGATCGCGTCTCGCAAATTATTATTGACGAGTTGGTTAGCCTATTGCATCAATGCAGCCGACCTCATTGCGCCCGGAGCTGATTGCCAGCTGCCGGGCGTTTTCATTTCCCGACATCAAGGATCACCATGCCGCGCAAGATCTGCGTCGCCTTCGGCTGCGAAGAGTTGGCCGGCGCCGGGCTTTCCCATTGCCCTGAGCATGAAGAGATCCGGCAGGCGAAGATCGCGGCGCGAAAGGCCGAGGCCCAGCAAGGCGCGGAGGCGCAGGCGAACCGTCGGCTTTATCGCTCGGCCGCCTGGCAGCGCGCGGCGAAGGGGTTCCTGGCCAAACACCCGGTCTGCGCCCATTGCGCGGAGCTGGGGCTGGTGGTGCCGGCGTCGGAGGTCGACCACATCGACCCGCACCTCGGTGACCGGGCAAAGTTCTGGGAGCGGGCCAATTGGCAGCCGCTCTGCAAGCCCTGCCATTCGCGGAAGACGGCGAAGGAAGTCTTCCATCGCTGACCCCGGGGGTACCTCCAAAATCTGGCGCAACTGCTCCTGACCGGTGAGGGGACCGACGCTTTCGCACGCGCGTAATTGAGAAAAAAAGCCCACTTGAAAGGAGGGTAGGATGAAAGGAAAGAAGCCAGCCCTCGACAATGTGGTGCCCATGAAGGGCGACAGCTACCGCCCGACGCCGCCGGCGCCGGAGTGGTTCCCGCATCCCGAGGCGGTAGAGGCCTGGGAGCACCTGGCGCCGGTGCTGATCGCCAAGAACCGCCTGGAGCCGCACCACGAAGATCTCTTCGCGGCCTATTGCGTCGCGGTCGGGGATTTCGTCCGCTTCAGCGGCGAGCTGGCGGTTCTGGGGAATTACTACGAGGTGAAGACCCGCAACGGCCTGCAGGAGAAGAAACGGGCCGCCTGGGGTCAGCGGCAGGACGCGCTGGCCACCATGCAGCGGATCGGTGCGCTTTACGGCATGTCGCCGGTAGACGAGGCGCGCCTCGGCAATGGCGGCCAGGGGTCCTTCCTGGAGGAACTGGAAAAGGCGATGCGCGGTGGTGCATCCTGAGGATCACCCGGTCTCGGTCTATGCCCGCGACGTGGTCGAGGGGCGGATCGTGGCGGGCGAGCTGGTCACCATGGCCTGCGCCCGGCATCTCTCGGACCTGGAAACAGGCGCAGAGCGGGGGCTCCACTTCGACCCCGAGGGTGCAGACCGGATCCTGAATTTCGCGAAGATCCTGCGGCACACCGAGGGGGCCTTGGCGGGCAAGTCCTTCGAGCTGCAGCCCTGGCAGGTTTTCCGCATGGGCTCGGTCTTCGGCTGGAAGCGGGCGGACGGGCTGCGCCGGTTCCGCAACACCTATCACCAGGTGGGCAAGAAGAACGGCAAGACGACCGACACGGCGGTCCCGATGCTCTTCTCGCAGCTGCTGGACGGCGAGGCGGCGCCGCAAGCCTACTGCGCGGCGACGACGCGCGACCAGGCGGGGCTGCTGTTCCGGGGCATCAAGCGGATGATCAAGCATTCGCCGGTGCTGAGCCGGGGCATGGATGTCTACCGGACCCAGATTGAGAACCCGCACACGGACGGGCTGATCGCCTGCCTGTCGCGGGACGGAAACAGCTCGGACGGGATCAACCCGCACTTCCTGGCGCGGGACGAGATGCACCGCTGGACCGACCGCGAGTTGGCCGAGACGATCACGGAATCCATGATCGCCCGCAGCCAGCCCATCGACTGGGTGATTACCACGGCCGGCCACGATCGGGCCTCGCTCTGCGGCGAGCTGCGGGACTACGCTGAGAGCGTTCTGCGCGGCGATGTCCAAGATGACCGCTTCTTCGCCTATGTGGCCGAGCCGCCCGTGGACTGCGACCCGATGGACCCGAGGAGCTGGGCCATGGGCAATCCGAACCTGGACGTTTCAAAGCCGCGGGCCGAGATCGAGGCTGCGGCGAAGCTGGCGCAGATCATCGCGGCGAAGATGCCGAACTTCCGGCGGTTTCACCTGAACCTCTGGACCGAGGGCGCCGAGACCTGGATCGCCCGGGACGTCTGGGACCAGGGAGCGGCCGCCGCGCCGCAGGACATCACCGCCTTCAAGGGGCGCCGCGCCTGGGTCGGGCTGGACCTGTCGAACAAGGTCGACACCACGGCCCTCGTGGTCGCGATCCCCGAAGGCGAGCAGATCCACGTCTTCGCCTATACCTTCCTGCCGGAGGGGCCGCGGGGTTTCATCCACCGCGCCCAGACGGAGAAGCGCGAATATGTCGGCTGGCAGCAGGCCGGCTGGCTGGAGATCTGCAAGGGCGGTTCGGTCGATGAGGAAGAGATCCGGGCGCGGCTGCACTGGCTGCGCCGGCATCTCGATATCCAGGAGGTCGCCTATGACCCCTGGGGCATGAAGTACCTGGCCGAGCGGCTGGAAAAGGACGGCTTCCCGATGGTCGAGCACCGCCAGGGCTTCGCCAGCATGTCCAACCCGATGAAGCGGGTGGAGGAGCTGGTTGCGCAGAACCGGATCCGCCATGGCGGCAACCCGGTTCTGGCCTGGCAGGTCGGCAACGTGCACCGCGACGAAGACGCCTCGGAGAATGTGAAGCCGAACAAGAGGAAGAGCACCGGGCGGATCGACGCGGCGGTGGCGATGATCATGGCGGTCGGCCGGGCGGTGGCCGGCAAGGGCAAGACGAAACACCGGGAGATCGAGGTCATATGAGCATCTTCTCAACCCTGATGCGCGGATCCCGCGCCGCGCCGGTCCCGGCCGTGCCCCGGGCCGAACCGCCTGTCACCACTGGCGCCCAGGCCGTCAGCGGCACCGCGCAACCGGAGCCTTGGTTGCAGGACATCGGCTTTTCCGGCGGCGGCAGCCGCGTCGCCTCGCTGCCCCGGGTCACCCCGGTCATCGCGCAGCGCCATGCGACCGTCACGGCCTGCTGCACGATCATCGCCGGTGACCTGGCGAAGCTGCCCCTGCAGGTCTGGCAGCGGGACGCCCAAGGGCGCGAGGTGCGCGTGCGCGACCACGCCGCCGGCTACCTGCTGAACGTCGAGGCCTCGGCGGGCGTGACCGCGATGGTGACCCGCTTCGCCATGGCCTACGCCTTCGCCCTGCGCGGCACCGCCTACGCCTATGCGCCTCGCGACGGGGCGGGCGAGCTGACGATGATCGACTGGGTGCATCCCGATCACTGCAGCGTCCTGCGCAACGGCCGGGCGCGGTTCTACGACTTCGACGACGGGGAGGGGATCCGCCGCCGGGCGCCGGGCCGGGCGATGGTTCACCTGCGCTATATGTCCGAGGATGGCTGGACCGGCCGCAGCCCGATCGCGGTGGCGGCCGAGAGCTTCGGGATCGCCCTGGCCGGACAGGAAGCGGCGGCGCGGTCTGCCTCGGGCACCTCGATGAAGGCCTTCGCCAAGACCCACGCCTTCGACGCGGATGAAGAAAACTACCAGCGCCAGAAGGAGCGACTGCGCCGGGCGCTGCGGGATGAGGGCGACAACGGCATCCCGGTGATCGGCCCGGATGATGACATCAATCGCCTGGATCTCTCGGCCGCCGATCAGCAGCTGCTGGAAAGCCGCAAGTTCGACCGCGAACAGATCGCCGCGACCTACCGGATGCCGCCCTCGAAACTCCAGATGCTGGAGTTCGGGGTGAAGGCCAACGGCCAGCAGCAGGCCATCGACTACCGCTCCGACTGCCTCAGTCACTGGGGCGGGTTCATCGAAACCCAGCTGGCCCTGGGCCTGCTGACCGAGGCCGAGAGGCGCGAGGGCCTGTTCCTGCGCCACAACTTCGACGCGCTGCTGCGGGCGACGACGAAGGAGCGGTACGACGCGCTGAACAAGGCCGTGGGCGGCCCCTGGATGTCGCTGAACGAGGCCCGCCGCGAGGAAGGGCTGAGCGACGTTGACGGCGGTGACGCGATCTACCCGCCGCCGAACATGACCCGGGACGAGAGCCCGACCGAGGACAAGGAGACCGAGGAATGACCCGACCGACCCTGCGCGCCCTGCTGGGCGGCACCGTCATGGCGCTGCATGAACCGGCGGCCCGTGCACTGCTGGAACAGCCAATGCCCGACGCGACCGCGCCCGGCGAGGTCGCCGCCGCAGTCGCCGAGCGCTTCGCGGTGGAGCGCAGCGTGGCCGTGGTACCCGTGCGCGGCGTGCTGACGCCCAACTCGGCCATTCTCGAACGCTGGTTCGGCTGGGCCACTTATCGCGGGTTGATCGAGACCTGCGAGCAGCTCGCCAGCGATGAGGCGGTCTCGGCCGTGGTGCTGGAGCTGGATACGCCCGGCGGCGCGGTGCGGGGCTGTGCCGGCGCTGCCGCCGCCATCGCCGAGCTGAACAAAGTGAAGCCGGTCCATGCGCTGGTTGACCCGCTGGCCGCCAGCGCCGGCTACTGGCTCGCCAGCCAGGCGCGCGAGATCTCGGTGGCCCCCGGCGCCGAGTTGGGCAGCATCGGGGCCGGGCTGATGACCGGGGCCTATGTGCAGCCGGGCGCCTCGACGGGCCTGCAACTCTTCGAGTTCACCTCGCCCCATGCCCGGGCCAAGTGGCCGGACCCTTCGACCGAGGAGGGCAAGGCGGAGCTCGAACGCAGCCTGGCCGAGGCGGAGGCACGTTTCCATGAGGCTGCGGCCGCGGGGCGCGGCATGACGGCGGAGGACCTGCGCAGCCGGGCCAGTGTGACAGATGATCCGCGCGACGGCGGGGCGGTTTTCGATGGGGCCGGCGCGATCTCGCGCGGGCTGGCCGACCAGATCGAGAGCCGGCGCGCCTTCTATACCCGCATTCTCGGATCCTATGCCCCGGCGCCGCGCAAGAGCCGCAGCGCCGGACCCCGGGCTGTCTCGGCCCGGGCGGCCGCCGCCCTGGCTCTCGCCCGAACCTGACCCGACCGACAGACGACCTCAAGACACCCTGCCGCAGAACGCGGACGGGGCTGAACCGCTGCGCGCGTGCAGCATTTCCCAAGGAGAACCCTGATGAACCTCGACGACCTGCGCCGCGCCCGAAAGGCCGCGGCTGACAAGATGAAAGCCTCGGCCGACAAGCTGGCGGAGCTGGAAGCGGCAGAGGCCCCGGATGAGGCCGCCATGGCCACGGCCCAGGCGGAGTTCGATGCGGCGGACACCGAGTTCCAGGCCGCTGACCGCAAGGTGAAACGCGCCGAGGGCGTCGAAGCGGCCCAGGCCGCCGCTGCAACCGGCGACACCACCACCCCCGCAGCCCCCGCCGCAACCGTGCCCGCGCAGCCCGCGAATCCCGATCATCAGGGGCTTGAGGTCGGCTTCATGGCGCTGGCGCTTGCCGCCAACCGCGGCGACCGGGAACGCGCCTCCGCCATGCTGGAGAGCGAGGGCCATTCGGGCATCGGCGCCGCGCTGAACTCCACCTCGGAGACCGCCGGCGGCGTCCTGGTGCCGCGCCCCCTGGCGTCCCAGATGATCGAACTGTTGCGCCCCCGCGTGGTTGTGCGCAAGGCCGGGGCGCGCACCGTGCCGATGTCGGCCGGCGAGCTGCGCCATGCCAAGCAGACCGGCGGGGCGACCGCCAGCTATGGCGGCGAGATCGACCCGATCGAGGAGAGCGAACCCTCCTTCGACAAGGTCGACCGCAGCCTGAAGAAACTCAGCTCGCTGGTGCCTGTCTCCAACACGCTGCTGACGCGGGCCACCGTGGGCGGCGCCCAGATGATCCGCGACGACATGCTGAAGGTCATGGCGTTGCGCGAAGACCTGGCCTTCCTGCGCAATGACGGCTCGGGCGTGCTGCCCAAGGGCATGCGCTACTGGGCGCTCGGCGCACACTGGGATGCAGGCCCCGTCGCCGCGACGGCGCTGGCGGCCGATACCGCCCTGCGCCGCTGCGTCTCGCTGGTCGAGGATGCCAATGTCTCGATGATGAAGCCGGGCTGGATCATGCGCGCCAGCGCCAAGGCCTGGGTGGCCAGCCTGCGCGACGCCAACGGCAATCCGCTCTTCCCCGAGGTCGAACGGGCCGGCACGCTGAAGGGTTACCCGATCCACACGACCTCGCAGGTGCCCAACAACCTCGGCGCCGGCAGCAACGAGACCGAGATCTATTTCGCCGACTTCGCGGAAATGATGATCGGGGAGGGTGGTGACCTGCGCATCGCACAGTCGACCGAGGCGGCCTTCGTGGACAGCAGCGGCGACACCCAGTCGGCCTTCCAGCGCGACATGACCCTGTTCCGGGCCATCGCCGAGCACGACTTCGCCCCCGAGCATGACGAGGCCATCGCCGGCTTCAACGCGGCGGACTGGTCGCTGCAGGCGGCCTGATCCGTCCACCCCGCGCCGGGATGATCCCGGCGCGGTCCCTTTCCCTTCCGATCTGGAGATCCCGACATGATGATGACCCCGGTGACGTTCAAAAAGCATTCCGGCAAGTACAACCCCGGCGAAACGGCAGGCTTCCTGCCCGAGCGCGCGGCCAAGCTGATCGCCAGCGGTGTGGCCAAACCCTACGTTCCGCCCGCGGGCAAGCCCGCTGCCGATGATGAGGCCGCCAGCCTGGCGCGCCGCCTGGCCGAGGCGGAAGCCCGCGAAGCCGACCTGATCCGCCGTGCCGCCGAGCTCGATGCGCGCGAGGCGGACGTGGCCGCGAAAGAGGCCGGCGCGTCCGAGCCGACGACTGCCAAGGCCGAAGCGGGCAGCCCCCCGGCGCAGGGCGTCGCACGGCCGGGCAAGAAGTAAGGCGGGCCGATGGAACTGACAGGGGACGCGCCGGCCAATGCGGTCAGCGTCGAAGATTTCCGCCGCGCTACCGGCTTCATCGAACCGGACGCCGAGGCAGATGCGCTGATCGAAAGCTACTTGGCCGCCGCGCAACAGGTGGTCGAGGCGGGCACGAACCGGCTGCTTGGTCGGCGATCGCTACGCTTCAGCTTCCGCGCCCGCCCGGGCTTGCTGCGCTGGTGGTTCCCCTGCGCGCCGGTGGTCGAGGTGACTTCGGTGAAACTCCTGCAGGGCGGGGCGGAGACGATCCTCGCCCTGCCGGACCTTGGGCTGCGCATGCTGGCGGAAGAACCGCAGATCCTCTTTCCCGTTGGCGCGGTTCCGGCGGGCGAACCTGCGGTGATCGAGGTCGAGGCAGAGGCCGGTGCCGATGCGGTCGATCAGCGCTTCGCCCAGGCGATCATCATGATCGCCAAGGAATGGCGCGACGCGAACATCGCCATCGATCAGCCGGAAGCGGCCCGGCTGACCTTCGGCGCCCGGCACCTGATGAAACAGACCCGCTACCAGCGGCCCGATGTGAGTGAGGGGATCTGACATGGCGCAGACGCAAGGCGCTCCGCTGTCGCGCGGCAAGGAGCTTCTGATCCGTGATCGGCTCGTGACCTTCGAGCGGCGGGCAGAGACCGGACGCAACGCGCTGAATGAACCGACCTTCACCTGGGCAGAGATCGGTCGGTCCTGGGGCGCCGTAGAAAACCTCGGCGCTCAGGAACAGGTCGCCCTGCAGACTGAGGGCATGGTGGCGGCCGTGCGCGTGCTGGTGCTGGATACGCCGCTGGCGCGCTCCGTCTCGCTGGTCGATCGCATCCGGGTTCTGGGCGAGACTTGGGACCTGGTGGGGCGTGGCCCCCATGCGGTGCGCCGGGGTATCTTCGCCTTCACCGCTGCGCGGGCCAGCCCTGGGGTGGCGCCATGAAGGCGGCGCTGACGGCGCTGCTGCTGTCGGATCCTGATCTGCAGGCGCAGGTCGGAACGCGCGTGAACTGGTCGACCCCGCCGGCCCATGCGGGTGGCTTTCCGTACCTTGGCCTGACGCTGGTCAGTGCGCCGGTGGCCTACACGCTGGACGGCGAGGCGGAGGTGCAGCGGTCGACTGTCCAGCTCGATGCTTGGGCCGTGACAGCCGCTGAAACGGAGGCCCTTCGCTGGGAGGTGCGCAGCCTGCTTTCGGGGTTCCGGGGCGTGGTCGAAGGCGTGTTCTTCCGGGGCGCCTTCGTGATCGGGGCGCGGGACCTCGACGGGCGCGGCCTCGGCGACCTGGGTCCGCTCTTCGGGGTCTCGGTCGACATGAGCATTCGCTGGAGTGTCGTATGATCAAGATGGAGTTCACGGGCGGCCGGGAGCTGGAGAAGGCCCTGCATGAGCTGCCCAAGCACACGACGCGCAAGTCTCTGGCCCGGCGGGTTCTGAAGAAGGCAGCACAGATTTTCGCGGACAGGGCCAATGCCCTGGCCCCGCGCGGATCCGGTGGCGACCTGGAAGAAAGCTACGGGGTTGGCACGCGGCTGACCCGGCGCCAGGCGGCCTCGGCCCGGCGCGAGGGACGCGATGACGTCTTCATGTACGCCGGGACCAATGATCCGGCGGGCCAGCAGCAGGAGTTCGGCAACGCGCATCACGCGGCGCAGCCTCATGCCCGCCCGGCTTGGGATCAGACCCAGCAACAGATCTTCGAGCAGATCCGCGACGACATGAGCGTCGAGGTGGAGAAGGCCGCAGCGAGAGCGCGGCGCAAGGCGGCGCGACAGGCGCGCTGAACCCGAACGGCAGAAAGGAAACGACATGGCCGGTGAAACTGAACTCTGGGGCGGCTCGGTGGAGCGCTCCGAAGACGGGGTGACCTTCACGCCCGTTGCCAAGGTCACGGGGGTGACGGTGCCCACGCTGACGAAGAACACGCGCCAGCGCACCACGCTGGATAGCCCCGCGAAGATCCACGAATACGGCGAGGGCTTCGCCGAGCCGGGGGATCTGTCGATCTCCTGCCTCTATGACCGCGCGGGCTATGTGGCGGCCAAGGCGGATGAGGCGCGGGCCGGGGGCACCTATTACCGGATCACGCTGCAGAACGGCGATGCCTTCGACTGCCACATGATCACCCCCGTTGTCGAAACCGGTGGCCTCGATCAGATCGACGGCGACGCCACCTTCACCATCTCCGGCAAGACCTCCGGCGAAACCGAGTTCACCCCGGCCGCCTGAGCCGCGGCATGACCCGCCGACTGCAGCAGCTGCAGCGGCGATAGAAAGGACCCTGACATGACCCTGAAGACCCATGTGGACCTCGCGCCGAAGGATGGCGGCGAGGGCTGGAAGCTTGCCTTCACCACCAATGGCATGTGTGCCTACGAAGAGGAGACGAAGAAGCCTTTCACCTCGGTTTCCGAAGCTCTGTCCGATGCCTCTCACGGGCGCCTCTCGGTGCGGGCGCTGCGGACCATTCTCTGGGCCGGCCTGCAGGAGCATCATGAAGGCACCACCATGCGCGATGCCGGCAAGGTGCTGGACGCCAGTGGCATGACCGCGGCAGGCAAGGCCATCGGCGATGCGATCCGGTTGGCCTTCCCCGAGGAGAAACCGGCGGCGGGAAACGGCGACAAGGCGGGGAAGCCCGCCGGCGGCGCCCCGAAAGAAACGACTGGCAAGAGCTGATCCGCCAGTGGGTCGCGGCGGGGCAGGATTATGAACGTTTCGGCCACCTGACCCTCCGCGAAATCGACCTGGTCCTGTCCGGCGTGTTGCTCGGGCAGGAACGGGCGGCGCGCCAGCGTCGGGGCGAAATCTACAGCCTCGGCCAGCTGGTGATGATCGCCACGCACAGCCCCAAGACATTCCCGAAGCCCGATGAGTTCATCGACCGCCGGCGGCGGCGTGGCTCGGCCGATGCCGAGATCCGCGCCTATTTCGCCGAGCGGGTCGCGACGCATCGCGCAAAACCAACCCGATAGAAGGTCCAGCCCATGTTCAAGGGATTGATCGGCGCCCTGCGCGTGGATCTCGGCATGAATTCCGCCGAGTTCCAGAAGGGGATGAGCGACGCCACGCGAGGCATGCGCAACATGCAGAAGCAGTTCGCAGGGATGGCAAAGGACTTTCGCCGGATCGGTGCGGGGATGTCGCTCGCGCTGACCGCGCCGCTGGTGGCCATCGGGAAGCAGTCGATGGAGCTGCAGAAGGTCCAGGCCCAGGCCGTGGCGCAGGTCGACGCCGCTCTGGCCTCGATGGGGACCACGGCCGGGTATACCTCCGCCGAGCTGCAGAAGATCGCCAGTGAACTGCAGGGCAACTCGCTCTTCGGCGACGAGGAGATCCTTGGAAAGGTCACCTCGAACCTCCTGACCTTCGGCAACGTCACGGGGGACGTCTTCGCCCGGGCGCAACGTGCGGCCCTCGATATGTCGGCGGCCCTCGGCCAAGACCTTCAGAGCTCCACCGTGATGCTCGGCAAGGCGCTGAACGATCCGGCCAAGGGTCTGACGGCGCTGACCCGGGTGGGTGTCTCCTTCACCGAAGAGCAGAAGAACCTGATCAAGGCTATGGTCGAGGTCGGTGACGCGGCCGGGGCGCAGGAGATGATGCTGGCCGAGCTCGAAAAGCAGTATGGCGGTCAGGCCAGGGCGCTGCGCGAGCTGCCGTCGGGCCAGATCGAGGCGGCGATGATGGACATCGGCGATGCCATGGAACAGGTCGGCGCAATCATCTTGCCGGTCATGGCGGAGCTGGCGCGCAAGGCGTCGGGCGTAGCCCTGGCCTTCCAGGCGCTATCGCCGGAGGTGCAACGCTTCGCGGTGATCGCCGCGGCCGTCGCGGCGGCCGTTGGTCCCGTGCTGCTGGCCGTGGGCGGCCTTGCCGCTGCCGTTGGTGCGCTTGCCCCTGTCTTCGTCGCGATTGCGTCGCCCATTGGCCTGACGGTCGCCAGCTTTGCGGCCCTGGCTGCCGGGGCCGTCTACATAGGCCTGAAGATCCAAGGGGCAGTCGAGCGCCTCGGCGGTTTCGGGGAAGCGCTCTCGCTGGTGAAGGATGTGGCGAGTGAGGTCTTCGCCCGGATCGGTGACGGCGGAGCGATCCTCGAAAACAAGCTGGCGATCAGCTTCTCGGCCATTCAGGCCGGTTTCTTGAAGATGATCGCGGGTCTCCAGCGGGCGTGGGCCGGATTTCTGCATGGCGTGAAGGCCCAGCTGGTCGACGTGCCCGGCATGGAAGACGCAATGCTTGCGGTCGGGACTGCGGCTATCAAGGCCGGTTCGGCTGTCTATGAAACCGAGCTTGCGATCAGCCAGGCCCAGGACAGCATTGCAGAGCTTGAGGCAACCAATGCAGAGCTGGCCGCAGGCCTGACGGAGCCCCTGGCCGCTGTCGGAGCACTGAAAGAGGCGATGAAGAAGACCTATGACACCGGCGCTGAAGGCGGCGGCGCTGCGCAGGATGCGACAGAGGGCGTGACCACCGCGCTGGAGACCGCAGGGGATGCAGTTCAGGACCTTGGCGATCAGTTCGATGCGACAGGCGCGCGCGGCGGCAAGGCGCTGAAGGACCTCAAGGCCGATGTGAACGACCTGACTAAGGATGCCTATGGCCTGCAGGGCGCCTTCAAGTCGGCGGCCTCTTCGCTCGCCTCGGGTGACGTGTCGAGCGCCTTCGGCAATCTTCGTTCGGGGATCGGTAGTGCTGCGACGAATGCCTTTGGTGGGTTGCTCAAAACCTCCTTTGGCACGGGCGGCGGCGGCTTGTCCGGTGTGATTGGCGGGCTGACCTCGGCCTTCTCGGGGATGACAAGTTCGCTGGCGAAGATCGGCGGGGGGCTAGTTTCGAGCCTCGGCGCCATCGGCGGAGCGATCTCGGCGGCCCTGCCGATCATCGGGGCCGTCACGGCGGTGGTCGGGCTCATCAAGGGCTTTTCCTCCAAGAAGCTGGTCGGTGCCGGGATCGAGTTGGGGGTGGCCGACGGGCTTCTGAGGGGCGGCACCTATCAGCGGATCAAGAAGACGAAGTTCTGGGGGCTGTCCTCCAGCACCTCGACGAAGCGGAAGGCCTTTGACCGCGAAACCCAGGAGGCGCTGAGCGAAGAGCTGGGCAACGTGCAGGAGGCGGTGCAGAGCGCCTTCAGCCTTGCCGGCATGGAAGTGTCCGACGCCATGATCAACGGCGTCCGCGTCGCCATCGAGAAGATCGACACGCGGGACATGTCGGAGGCGGAGATCCAGGAGCGGATCGCCGCGTGGTTCGGCGACTATGCCGACGCGATCTCCGATACCGTCGCCTCGGTCACCTTCGACCAGGTGCAGGCGCTGGCGGCGCTGAAGACCATGTTGGAACCTCTCGGGCAGGGGTTCCACGGCGCTTTCGATGACATGGCGATCGCGGCCGAGGACCTGGGCGAGATCGCCGGCGGGATCGACGCGCTGGCTGGCCAGCTCGATGGCTTTGTCGCGACCTTCTACACCGACGCGGAACGCATGCAGATGGCCACGGACGCCCTGCATGAGCAGTTCGCCGACCTCGGCCTGGCCGTGCCGGAGACCGCGAAGCAGTTCCGCGAGCTGGTCATGAGCCAGGACCTGATGACCGAAGCCGGGCGCGATACCTATGCGGCGCTGCTCTCGCTCTCGGGGCTCTTCGCGGAAGTGGAGGGCGGGATTGCCAGCCTGACCGGGGCCTTCGACCTCGGCCAATACTACGCGACCGAGTTCGACGCCAAGCTGGCGGCGATCGCCGAGGCGCGGGGCTACTCCGCCGATGTGATGTCCGGGGGCGACGCCGGCGTGACGCTCGCCGGCACGCTGCACAATCTCAGCACCGACGGGGTGGCCCAGACCTCGGCCCTGCGCCGGCTGGTCACGCTGATGGAACGCTGGGACGCTTATGGCACCCCGGCCGAACGGGAGTTCTGAGCATGTACATCGCGCGGGAGTTCTCGCCCGACCTCGACCAGGTGCGCACCTCTCTGGTTGAGGACGATGCGCCGGCCTGGGACGTGGAGACCAGCTATCCGCTGAACGCGCGGGTGGTGCGGGGCCACCGGATCTACCAGTCGGCCATCGAGGACAATCTCGGCCTCGATCCGCTGCTGGAGGATCAGTCGGTCCTGGCGGCCCGCTGGGTCTTCGACAGTTTCACCAATGCCTTCGCCTGCTTCGATGGGGTGCTGACCAACGCCACGGTGGCGACCGAAGACCCCGGCGCGGAAGTGCCCTGGCTCGATCCGGGGCTCGGGATCAACCCGACCTCCGCCCCGATCATCATCGAGATCGACGGGCTGCAGGGCATCGATACTCTGATCCTCTTCGGGGTCATGGCCAATTCCGCCCGGCTGATCTGCTTCGACGTGGTCGACACGGTCCTGCTGGACGAGGAGACCAACCTGTCCGGTCGGCAGGTGAGCAACTGGTGGGAATGGTTCTTGGAACCCTTCACGGGCTTCTCCGACAAGCTGGTGAACCTCAACCTGCCGGGCACCACCCGGCGCGTGCTGGTCGCCCTGTCGGGTAGCGCGGTGACGCTGGGCGAGGTCTTCCTCGGTGACCGGCTCTTTGTCGGGAAAGGCATGGCCCAGCACACGGTCGGCCGCTCGATCAGCGGCTCGCGCTACAGCTTCAACGACTACGGCGCCCTCACGCTGGCCCGCGGCCCGACCCGGGTCGAGATGGACTATGCCGTGGTCGCCCCGAAGCTGCTCTGGGACCAGGTGAAGCCGCAGCTCGACCGGCTCTCCGGCACGCTGGTCGCCTCGATCGGGGCGGAGCTGCGCCCCTCCAGCATCCACTTCGGGATCCTCGGGCCGGTGCAATGGGCCGAGGATCTGCCCGACGAATATGAATACTCGTTTACCATCATGGGGGTTTCCTGATGCCTGTCCCTGACTTCACGCCCTACGCCGGCCTGCTGCCGAGCGCGAGCGATCCGGCCACCTTCTCGCCCCGCGCGTCGGAGCTCTTCACCTGGTTTGTCGAGACCGGTGCCCCTCAGCTCGCGGCGCTGGCGGCTTTCCTCGATGGGATCATGGAAGACGAGGCGACGGTCCTCGATGCCCTGGACAGCCTGCAGGCTTCGCTGGGGGAGCTGGCCGCGCTCGACGTGAGCGAGCTGGTCCTCGACGAAGACAGTTTTGACACCGACAGCGCGACACGCCCGCCCAGTCAGCGGAGTGTTGGAGCATACATCGGCGCCCGAAGCTTTGCTGCGCCCCATCTGACCATCAGCACCACCACTACCGTTTGGCCGCAAACGGGACCGGGCACCGATTACCAGGTCACCTTCGATGACGTGCTGGATCACGACACCGACCGGATCCCAGGGGTCAGCCTCAGCGGCGGTGACATCATCGATCTGCCGCCTGGTGAATACTACGCTGAATGGGATGTGAGCTTTTATCGGGATAGCTCGTCGTCTGTGGGGCGGGCTTTGACTACGCTGCGCGATATGACAGCGGGCGTTGACCTCGGCCATTCAAACATTGCTTCGTGTACGGGGTATGGTGCGGCGTCCAGCCTTGGTCGCGCTCGTTTCACGCTGGGGGCCACTTCCACTCTGCGAGTGGTTGCTGACATCGCCTACGTTCACCTCGACATCGTTGGCGTGTACAACGTCTTCGCCCGGCCCGCCCGGGGCCGAACCCTTTGGCTCTGGAAGCTCAAGTAAGCTCAGCTTCGGATCTGGTCGGGGGCGCCTTCAGGCTGCGCCGCCATGCGCAGCGGCGGGGGCCCTTGCCATATCTTGGGGCAGGCGCCACCGGGGCATCGTCAACACGATCCGGCTGGCGCTCAGCAAATCCACGAACACCGGTTCACTCTCTGTCTATGGCGTCGTGCGGACGTGATCTGGGGTGAGGCCACGCAGTGCAGAGCATAGGGGCCCGGTTGATGAAACCGGGTGCCCACCGTCAATCATTTTCAGAAGGAGACCTAAATGCACCCCGAATATGCCAAGAGCTACCCCGCCCGAAACAGCTCGGGAGCGCGCCATGCCGCAGTCATTCCCTCCGACAGCACCGATCTGCCGGTGCGCCCGCGTGCGCTCTATGTCGGTACCGGCGGGGATCTCGCCCTTCGCGACGCCGCAGGCGTTGTGGCGATCCGCAGGAATGTCGCGGCCGGCACCGAGATTGCCTTCGAGGCGGTCCGCGTCATGGCCACCGGCACCACCGCGTCCGACATCCTGGCGATCTGGTGATCCCATGATCGGTATCGGAACGGGCGCCATCACCCTGGCGGGCGGTGCCGGGAACTGGGTCGCGCGGGATCCGGTGGCCCGCAATGCGCACCTCTTCTTCTCGCCGGAAACCGGCCGCTTCGCGAAGGGTGGGGTGCCGGCGTCCTTCTCCCAGATGGGCACCTTTGAGGCCGCAGGCACGCGCTATGAGCGCACTTCCGACGGGGCCTATCTGCCGCGAGGAGTGGACGTGCCGCGTCTTGCGGACTTCGGGTCCGGGGAGCGTCGGTGGTTTCTGACGGGGGAGTACACGAACCTGCTCCGGTGGTCTGAGGACATGACCCAGTCCGCGTGGGTTAAAAACAATGGCGCCACTGTCGCGCCAGGAGAGATATTGAGCCGCCTGGGGCTGCCCTGCGCCAAGATCAACATTCCGCCTGGCGGGGACCAAAAGCTGCGACAGTTCGTCGACGTGACTGCTGTGCCGGACGGCACTCCGATCACGTACTCTTTCGAGGCGCACGTCGACGGGCCTCAGACCGTTGCTGTCCGCCCTTTCAGCGATGGTGCCGGGTTCACGGGTGGGCAGCAAGACTTCGACCTCGACCCCGGTTGGAATGAGCTTTCCATGACAGTGGGTAAGCCCGCTGGTGCCACCGCCGTCTACTTTTCGGTTATGGGTGAGCAGAGCGCGTACAGCTACCACATGGCGGCCGCGAACCTCACGGCTACGCCTATTCGAACGGCGCCGGTCATTACCGAAGGCAGCGCGGTGACCTCTGCCCCGGAGCTCTTCAACTCGGACCTGTCGGGGTTCGACCTGTCGGGCGGCGTCTGGGTGTTTTTCGACGGCGCAATGTACGGAACCAATGAGCCGTTCCCGCCATATTTCACCATCCAATCCGACGTGAACAACCGCCTCACCGTGTTCCAGAATACCGCGAACGGTGTGATCCGCGCTCTACAGACGTCCGCCGGGGCGGGCGAAGGAATAAACGGGCCTGTCGTTCCGCCCGGCGACCCTGCGAAGTTCGCGGTGAGGTTCGAGCCGGATAACATGGCGTTCATTGTCGGCGGCGTAACCGCCGGGACGGTGGCCTCGGTCGGATATCCAGCCGGACTTTCTGATTTTCACCTCGGCGCTCGGGATGCAGGCGGGGCTGGCAAGCC
>NZ_PGTC01000011.1 GCF_002786295.1 Pseudooceanicola marinus
TTTCCAAGAAAAATGAAAATTCTGAAAGATGATAAGATAAATAACTTAAATCAATGGCTTAGAGACCTCCGCTCTCGCGAGACCACACCGAAAGTGGATTGGCGCCCCACGCCGCTCGGGCCTCTGCCCTCCATATCTTGGGGTATCCACAGAGTTATCCTCAATAAGGCAGAGACTCGGGGCGGAATCGGTGCCGACTCGGCGGGGAATCTGGACGCCTCGGGGGGCTCCGGCGAGTCGGGGAATGCAAAAGGGGGCCGCAGCCCCCTCTTCTCCCTCCGTACAGAGACGTCTCCCTCAGGGATCGGGCTGACCCGACACGCTACGCTCCATCAGCCGCTGAAAGAGAGAGGGAGAGAGGCGGTTCACCCACCAGGCCAGGCGCGCCACGCGACCCACGGGGATCATTGGCCGTCCCCGGGCCAGACCGCGCAGGATCTCCGCTGCGGCAGCCTCGGGCGTCATGTAGTCCATCCCGTCGGCGGCGGAACCGGGCCGGGCGATGCCGGAGGTCTCGCGCTCGGGCCGACCGATGTTGGTGGCGACGAAGGAGGGCGCGGCGATCTGGACCCGGACGCCGTACGCACGCTCCTCCGAGCGCAGCGACTTGAACGCCCCTTCGAGTGCATGTTTCGACGCGGCATAGGCGCAGCGGTTCAGCAGCGGGGTGAAGCCGGCCACCGACGAGATCGCCAGGTGCGTCCCCCCGGTGTCACGCAAGGCCTGCAGGAAGTGACCCGCCATGGCCATGGCGGCGAAGTAGTTCACCTCGAAGACCTTTCGATGCGTCGCCGCGTCCAGCTCCGCGAAGGGGCCGATCTGCGTGATCCCCGCATTGTAGATGACAAGGTCCGCCCGCCCGTGGTCAGCGAGCACGCGGGCGCAGGTCCGCGACAGCGCCTCCGGCTCCGTCAGATCGCATGTATAGAGAGAGAGGCCGGACGCCGGGACGAGGGCCGAGACGTCCCGGTCGATCACCGCCACGCGCCAGCCCCGCGCCAGCAGCGCCGCCGCCAGGGCGCGACCGAGTCCCCCTGCACCGCCGGAGATGACCGCGACCGGGGCAGTGCCCTCTCTTCTCTCTTCCCTGTCAGGAGAGGTCATCGGGCGCTCCTTCTACAGACCCGCCTGGGCACACCAGAGATCGAAGACCTCTGCACTGGTCTTTTCGGGCCGATAGCCGAACTGCGATTTCAGCGCGTCATTGGCCAGCACCGGGCGATATTGCAGGAAGCGGACCTGTTCCGGCCCGTAGCGGGTCAGGCCCAGGGGTTTCGCCACCGCCAGCGCGACCTTCAGCGCCCAGGCGGGCAGCACCCGCACCGGCTTGCCCATGCGGCGGGCCAGATCGGCCACCGACAGGGCGCCATCACCGGCCACGTTGTAGATGCCTGCCGGGCCGTCGGTCGCAGCGCGCGCGATGATGCGCGCCAGGTCACCGGTCCAGATGAAGACGAAAGGGCTGTCGCAGCCCGCCACCGCCAGCAACCGCGGCTTGCGGAAGAGGGCCGTGATCTGGTTCTCGGTGCCTGCCCCCAGCACCGTGCCCACGCGCAGCACCACCTGCTCCAGCCCGGGCGCGGCGCGGCGGGCCTCGGCCAGCATCTCCTCCACCTGCCGCTTGTGGTCGGCATAGGCGAACTCGGCATTGCCGCGCAGCGGATCGCTTTCGCGCAGCGGCACCGGATTATCGGGGTGATAGCCGTAGGCCGCCCCCGAGGAGGTGACGACCAGCCGCCGCACCCCGTTGGCGACACAGGCGTCGATCACGTGGCGCGTGCCGGTGACGTCGACACGATAGGCCAGGTCGCGCCCCTGCTCTGGCGTTGGCGTGACGATCGAGGCCAGATGCACCACCACGTCGGGTTTCACCATTGCAATCACCCGCATCGGATCCGCCCCGGTCACGTCGAGGGTCTCGAACCGCACCTGGGGCGGAAGATCGGCGGGACGGTGCAGGTCGCTCGCCACGACCTCCACCTCCCCGCCGCGCTCCGCGAGTGTAAGGGTCAGGGCCCGACCGATCATGCCGGCCGCTCCGGTAATCAGAATGCGGGTCATCGGGCCGCCTCCCTCCGCCGCCAGAGCTGCGACAGGGCGAAGCCCGAGACCGCATGCCAGATGCCCCAGAAAGCGGCGACCACAGCCATGCCGCCGAGGCCGTGGAAGAAGCCGAAGATCAGCACCAGACCCAAACCGGAATTCTGGATCCCCGTCTCGATCGTCACCGCGCGGGTGTTGAAGGCCGAGAGCCCCGAGGCGCGGGCCGTGCCGAAGCCACCCAGAAGGGCCAGCGCGTTGTGGGCGATGACCAGCCCGGCAATGCCCCCGGCGAATTGCAGGAAGTAGCCCCAGTTCGACGCCAGCGCCGCCAGCACGAAGGCCACGAAGATCCCCATCGAGATCCATTGCATTGGCCCGCGCAGCCGCGCCGTGATGTCGGGGCGGCGCGTGTTCAGCGTCACGCCCAGCACCAGCGGCAACACCAGCATCAGCCCCACGGTGATCGCCACCGACACCGGGTCTATGTGCGTTTCGCGCAGGATCTGTCGCGAGGGTTCGTAAAGCGATCCCCAGAAGGCGATGTTCGTGGGCGTCAGCAGGATCGCCCCCACCGTTGCCAGCCCGGTCATCGACACCGACAGCGCCGCGTTGCCCCCGGCCCGCTGGGTGAAGAAGTTGGAGATGTTGCCCCCCGGGCAGGCCGCCACCAGGATCAGGCCAAGCGCGACCGAGGCCTGCGGCTGCGTCACCCAGACCAGGGCGAAGGTCAGCGCGGGCAGCACGGCAAACTGCGCCAGGAACCCCGCGATCAGGGGCTTCGGCCGCCGCAGCAGCTCCATGAAGTTGGCGGGCGTCAGGTCGATGGCGACCGAGAACATGACCACGGCAAGGATCGAATTCAGCAACCGCAGCGAGGCGGGGCTGAAGTTCAGCATGACCTCATCCATCACGTCGCCTCCGCGCCCGACAGGCGACGAATCCAGTCGGTCACCGCCTTCCGGTAGGTCGCCTTGTCCACGTAGTAAGCCATACGCGCCAGCTTCAGGTAGGCCATGCCGCCGGTGGCCCGGTCAAACCCGCTCGCCTTTTTCCGGTGCAGCACCTCGGCGGCGGGATTGCCGCTCCGCCGCCCGGCGATGTAGCGCGCCACCATCTCGGCCTGTTCATGGCGACCCTGCCAGCCGAGGCCAGAGGCTTCGACCATCCCCAGCACGAACAGGTCGTCGCGCGTGGGGTGCATGGTGTTCAGATAGAGGTGCGGCGCATCCCCCTGCCAGTTCAGCAGCTCCTTGGTGATGAAGGGATAGTGCAGCTTGTAGCCGGTGGCGGCCAGGATCATGTCGTAGTCGGCCCGGGTGCCATCCTTGAAATGCACCGTCTTGCCCGACAGGTGGTCGATGTCGGGCCGGATCGTCAGGTCCCCGTGCCCCGCGTGGAACAGGACCAACGAATTCACCACCGGATGGGATTCGTAGAGCTTGTAATCGGGCTTGGGGAAACCGTACTTCGCCGGGTCCCCCGTGAACCACTTCAGGATCAGCCCGTCGATCCGCCGCTTCAGCCACATCGGCAGCTTGATCGCGCCGCCCAGGGTATCCGCCGGCCGGCCGAAGACGTATTTCGGCACGAAGTAATAGCCGCGGCGCATCGACAGGTCGCAGCTGATCCCGTGGTGGATCGCGTCGACCGCGATGTCGCAGCCGGAGTTGCCGGCCCCGACCACCAGCACCCGCTTACCGTCGAACTGGCGCGGATCGCGGTACTGGCTGGCGTGGATCAGCTCTCCCTCGAACTGGCCCCGGAAGCTGGCCATGTTGGGCTCGGACAGGGTGCCATTGGCGATCAGCACCCCGGCAAAGACCGCCTCGTGATCGCCCTCCGCATCGGTCCAGGCCACGCGCCAGCCCGCACCGTCCTCGCCCAGGGGCTCCACCCGCGTCACCTCGGCGCCGAAGGTATAGTGCCGGCGCAAATTGTAGTGATCGGCGAAATCGCGGAAATAGCGCGCCATTTCGCGGTGCGACGGATACTCCGCCACCTCCTCGCGCATCGGGAAATCGGTGAACTCCGTCATCCGCTTGGACGAGATCAGATGCGCCGTCTCATACATGGTCGACTGCGGCGCCTCGATGTCCCACAGCCCGCCCACGTCCGAATGCAGCTCGAAACCGTGAAAGGCGACGCCCTGCTCGCCCAAAGTCTTGGCGGCTGCCAGGCCCATGGGCCCTGCCCCGATCAGGGCGAATTTCCCTGTCGTGTCCTGCATGGTAGTCCTCCCTCGCACCCCTCCCGGTGCAGAGGCTAAAATGAACGTACGTTCAACATAAGGCAAGGAAATTCATGTCGCCGGAAAACACCAATAAAAAACAACGGCAAAGGGCACCACAGAAGCGTGCCGTGGAAAGCCGGCAAAAGATCCTGGATGCGGCGGAGCGGGTCTTTGCCCAAGGGGGATTCGATGGCGCCAAGGTGCGTGACATCGCCGCCGAGGCCGGCGTGCCCGTGGGGCTGGTGCATCATCATGGCGGCGGCAAGGAGGCGCTGTTCAAGGAGGTCCTCAGGCGCCGGGCCGAAATCCTGTCCGCCCTGCGGATCGAGGCGCTGGATGTTGCCCGTGCCGGGGGGCCCGTGACGTTGGACCAGGTGCTGCGCGCTTTCAACACGCCCTACTTCGAACAGGTCCACAACGGCGGGCCGCAATGGCTGGCCTATGCACGCCTGGTGGCGATCATCTCGGCTGATGAGAAGCTGACCGAAATCTCCGCCGCCCTTTTCGATCCAACGGCAAAGGTCTTCATTCAGGAATTGCAGCACCTCTATCCGAAGGCCCCGACCGCCGCGGTGGCGGAATGTTTCGTCTACATGGTGTCCTGCATGCTGGCCCTGGTCACCTCGCGCTTCCGCATCGCGTCCCTCAGCGGTGGCAGCGAGAGTGGCGAGATGGATGGCCTGCTGACCTTCTGCCGCGCGGGCTTCGAAGCACGGCTGGCCGAGGCGAGCAACGCCTGACCCAGGCGGACCTCGACGTGGGCCGCACAGTTGCGGCGGGCACGGGAAAGACACCGCGCCCAAGGTCTGTTGCCCCGAAGGGCAGCATTTTCTCGATTTCTGGAAAATTGGTCGGAGTGAGAGGATTCGAACCTCCGACCCCTGCCTCCCGAAGACAGTGCTCTACCAGGCTGAGCTACACTCCGACCGTGCAGCGCGATCTACAACCAGCGCCCGGGCTTGGCAAGAGAGAATCCGACGCAAATTCAATTGCTCCCGGACCGACCCCGCGCCGCCCGCCGCCGAGGGGCCCGCAGCGGCCCCGGTTCAGGCGTTGCGCCGGGTACCGGGGCTTCCCGCGACGGTCTTCGCCCGGGTGGAAATCATCCGCATCAACGGGCCGACCCGCAGCGCCGCTGGCGTGCCGGTGCGGTTGCGCGTGCGCAGCACTGGTTGGATCGAGGCACTGCCCGGCCGGGATTCGCGGAACACGATGTAAAGACCCGACCCGATGATCAGTACGGACCCTGCGGCGGTGTTCATCCCCGGCAGCTCGTTGAAAAGTAGCCAGCCATAGAAAGTGGCCCAGAGGATCTGGGAATACTGCATCGGCGCGATCAGCGCCGCCTCGGCGTTGCTGTAGGCCGCGATCATCAGCAGCATGGCCACGGTCGACAGGGCCGCCACGGCGAAGAACCCGCCCATATGCGGCAAGGGCACCTCGGCGAAATTGCCCGGCAGCGCCATCAGCCCGCCCATCAGGACGAAATTCGCGATCAACGGATAGATCAGCATGACCACGTTGCGTTCCTCACGGCCGATCTTGCGCACGATGACCGACGCCAGCGCCCCGCAGGCCGCCCCGCCCATGGCCGCGAAATGGCCCATCGACAGCTCCGACTTGCCAGGTTGCAGCACTACGGCCACGCCCGCCAGCCCGACCAGCACCGCCAGCCAGCGGCGCAGGCGCACCTTCTCGCCCAGGATCGGGATCGACAGCACGGTGATCAGCAGCGGCGTGGCAAAGAGGATGGCATAGACATCGGCCAGCGGCAGCACCGAGAAGGCGTAGAACCCACAGCCCGCCGCGACCACCGAGGCCAGGGTGCGCACCAGCATCCACCAGGGGTGCACCGGCCGCAGCGTCCCCGGTCGCGTATCGCGGATCAGGATGACCGAGGTCAGCGGGAAGCTCATCAGCACGGTGAACCAGACCAGTTGGAACGCGCTGTAGTTGGCGCCCAGGATCTTGATGATCGCGTCGTGCCCCGAGTAGATCGCGAAAGCCAGTAGAGCGAAGCCGATGCCGCGTGTGGTGCCGGACATGGGAATCCCTTCCGAAAAGCCAGACATGAAAAAACCTTCCCGGCGATAATGGCCCGGGAAGGTCTGGTTTCAAGCGCTCGGCGGAAAAAGCCGGGCGGTCAGGGTGTTATTGCCCCGAAGCGCGAAAAAATGGCCCGCCCTGCGGGCCGTCTTCCCGGCCAGTGCCTCAAAGGCTGGCATCGAGGGCAGCCACCACGGCATCGCCCATCTCGGTGGTCGAGGCGGGCGTGCGGCCTTCCTCGTTCAGCAGGTCCGCGGTGCGCACGCCGTCGGCCAGCACCTTTTCCACCGCCGCTTCCAGGCGGTCGGCCTCGGCGCCCAGGTCGAAGGAATAGCGCAGCGCCATGGCAAACGACAGGATGCAGGCACAGGGGTTGGCCTTGCCCTGACCGGCAATGTCGGGGGCGGAGCCGTGCACCGGTTCGTACAGCGCCTTCGGACGGCCGTTGGCCATCGGCTTGCCGAGGCTGGCGGAGGGCAGCATGCCCAGCGAGCCGGTCAGCATCGCCGCGGCATCCGACAGCAGGTCGCCGAAGAGGTTGTCGGTGACGATCACGTCGAACTGCTTCGGCGCACGGCACAGCTGCATGGCGCCGGCATCGGCGTACATGTGCGACAGCTCCACCTCGGGGTATTCCTTGCCGACCTCGGTGACGACTTCACGCCACAGGATGCCCGATTCCATCACGTTGGCCTTTTCCATCGAGCAGAGCTTCTTGCCCCGTTTCATGGCCAGCTCGAAGGCGGAGCGTGCGACGCGGTCGATCTCGCTCTCGGTGTAGCGCTGCGTGTTGATACCGACGCGCTCATTGCCTTCCTCGATGATGCCGCGCGGCTCACCGAAGTAGATGCCGGAGGTCAGCTCGCGCACGATCATGATGTCGAGGCCCGCGACCACGTCCTTCTTCAGCGAGCTGAAGTCGGCCAGCGCATCAAAGCACTGCGCAGGGCGCAGGTTCGCGTAGAGGTCCATTTCCTTGCGCAGGCGCAGCAGGCCGCGTTCGGGCTTCACGGAGAAGTCCAGAACGTCGTATTTCGGGCCACCCACGGCGCCCAACAGGACGGCGTCGACCTCCTGCGCCTTGGCCATGGTGTCGTCATGCAGCGGCGTGCCGTGCTTGTCGTAGGCGCAGCCGCCCACCAGGTCCTCGGAAACGTCGAAGGCGATGCCCCGCTTGGCGCCGAACCAGTCGATGATCTTGCGCACTTCGGCCATGACCTCGGGGCCGATCCCGTCACCGGGCAGGATGAGAAGCGAGGGGTTGCTCATGGGACGTCCTTCCTTAACTCTGCGTCGCCTTCGCGTAGCGGGCGATGCGCGAAAGATCAAGAAACGAAAGACCTCATGCGAGGTAGGAACGTAACCCGGCGGCCAGCCTGTCCCAGACGGCAGAGACGCGCGGGGTGGGCCGCAGGCTCTCATGCGCGGCAATCCAAAGGGGCAGCGTGGGCAGGTCCAGGTCGGGCAGCACCTGTTCAACCGCCGCGTCACCCCGGATCAGCGGGATTTGCCCGAAGCCGATACCGCAACCCGCGCGCACCAGCTCCCAGTAGGTGACCTGGTCGTCGCAGCGGGTGGCGAAGCGGGCCCGCTCGGGCGGCAGGCCCAGGCGCGCCATCTCCTTCAGGATCAGGTCGGCGCGGTCATAGCCTACCAGGGCGTGATGGACGAGGTCGTCGACCTGCGCAGGCCGCCCCATCCGGTCAAGGTAATCGCGCGACGCGAAGGCCCCCAGGGTCACGTCGCCCAGGTGACGCGCGATCAGGTCGGGCTGCACCGGGCGGTACATGCGCAGGGCAATGTCGGCCTCGCGGTACATCAGGCTGTCGGTATCGTCGCTGGCCACCAGTTCCACCTGCAACTGCGGCAGCTCGGCCCGGATCCGCGCCAGGATCGGCGGCAGCACGCGGGTCGCCACCATCCGGCTCGCGGTCACCCGACAGGTTCCTGCCAGCCGGTCGTCACGCGCCGCAGCGATCAGGGCGACCTCTCCCACGGCCTCCGCCATGCGCCGGGCGGGGCCCAGGATCTGCCGCCCCTCCTCCGACAGGATCAGCCCGCGCGGCTGGCGCAGGAACAGGGTCATGCCCAGCCTCCCCTCCAGCGCGCGCACCTTGCGACCCAGCGTCGGCTGCGACTGCCCCAACCGTCGCGCCGCCGCCGACAATGATCCGGTTTCGGCCACGGCCAGGAAGACCTGCACCGCGGCCCAGTCGAGTGTCTGCAATCGCTCATCCATTCAAGAATGAATAGAGAGCGATTGATTTCAGTCAATTCCCATTCGCCCTGCGGAGGCGCAGGATCGCGTCAGACCCGCCACTTTCCCCTTACACGACAGGAGCGCCCCATGCCCGGCAAGGTCCTCATCCTCGGTTCTCACGGCCGTTTCGGCCATCACGCGGCCCAGGCCTTCGGCACAGCTGGCTGGCAGGTCACAACCTTTGACCGCCGTCATGACGACCTGGCAACGGCGGTGCAGGGACGGGACGTGATCGTCATGGCGGCCAACCCCGGCGGGTATCAGCACTGGGCGCGAGACCTGCTGCCGGTGCATCGCGCGGTGATCGCCGCCGCGCGCGGCAGCGGCACCACGATCCTGCTGCCCGGCAACGTCTATGTCTTCGGCCCCGAGGCCCCCTTCGGCTGGGACGCGGACACGCCGCATCTGGCGACCAACCCACTGGGCCGGCTGCGTCAGCAGATGGAAGACGACTATCGTGCCTCCGGCTTGCAGGTGATCGTGCTGCGCTGTGGCGATTTCCTCGACACGCGGCCCTCCGGCAACTGGTTCGATGCCCATATCGCCAAGGGCGCCCACCGAGGGCGTTTCGCCTATCCCGGCCCATTGGACCGACCCCATGCCTGGGCCTATCTGCCTGATGCCGCCCAGGCCGCCGTGGCCCTGGCCGAACAGCGCGGCAGGCTGGAGCAGTGGGAAGACGTGCCCTTCCCCGGCTACACGCTCACCGGGGCCGAACTGGCCGCTGCGACCGGCCGGGCCCTTGGGCGCGACGTCCCCGCGGGCCGCATGGCCTGGTGGCCGCTGGCGCCGCTCCGCCCCGTGGTCCCCGCCCTGCGCGGCATCTTCGAGATGCGCTATCTCTGGTCCCTGCCGCACCGGCTGGAGGGCGCCAAGCTGCAGCGCCTGCTGCCGGAGGTCGCCGATACCCCGGTCGAGACGGCCATCGCGGCGGGGCTGGCCCATCACGGCTGACCGGCGAAGGCCAGCGCGACAAACACTTCGGCAAAGCCTGTACCCGATGATCCGCGCAGTTTGTGGACGAAGGATCCCGGGGATGAGTCACGTCATGCCCGCTCTGCTCGCGCGGATCGGTCTGGACCATGACGGGCAGAGTCTGCTGTCCGAGGTCGGCGCGGCACTGTTGCCGCATATGGACGCGGCACTGGATGCGATGTTCCTCGACGCTGCGCACCTGCGCCAGGTGATGACCGGTCAGGTCACCCACGGCCAGCAGATCGCGGCGGAACCCTCCAGAACGCAGAGCGGTCCGACAGCCTGGTGCGCACCTTGGGCAGCGCCGGCAACGAGATCAGCGATCGGGAGAGAACAGATGACCTGCAACATCGAGACGGTCGGCGCCAGGATCAGGGCCACCGAGCCCCGAGACGGCGTGCGCGCGCTCCAGGGCACCGGCCCAGGCATCAAGCGGAAAGCGCGTCGCCTCCGCCGCCCGCAGGCATCGACCTACGGTGCGGTCCGATGGCCTTCGGTCTCGGCCCGCACCAAGGTGACACCTCTCAGGCACAACCGCGGCGACCCGTCACCTTTGCGCCCCGCGAACGCCTGTTGCGCGCAGGGAACGGAGCGCCGGCTTTGCCCCACGTGGGCCGATCAGGCAGATCCACCTCCACCCAGATCAGCCGATGGCGGCTGGCCGCTGCCACCGCCTCCGCCATCGGCGCCCCGGCAATCGGCCAGAGGACCCCTGCATCCTGCAGGATCAGATCGGCAGAGGGCAGGACGTAGTCCACCCGCATGCGCCCCGGCCCCTCGGCGGGCCAGTCGACCGTCGTGTCCCCCTCCGTGAGATCCGGCGCGTCCCAGCGGGGGGCGGGATCCTGCAGTCGCGAATCCCCCAGCAGCGCTCGGATTGCCTCCCGCCGCCCCTCTCCCCGTTTCGGATCCAGGTTGGCCCCGCCGAGAATCACGAAGGGCGCAGGCAGGCCCCGGGGCCGATCGGCGGCTTCGGGTTCCACCGCGCCCAACGGGCGGCCCGGCGGCAGCGCGCCGTCCAGCAGGTGCCGCCAGAAGATCACCTCGTCATGGTTGCGCCGGCCGTTGCGATCTTCCGGCCCGTCGAAGACCGGCGTGGTGGCGCGGAAAAGACCGAGGTGGAGCACGCCCTGCGGCGTCTTCACCGGCAGCACCCAGTGCGCCATGGACGACAGGCGCTGCACCCCGTGGCCCGGGTCGTTCGCGGCGATCAGGCTCCCCGGCAGGTTCTGCCACAACAGCGCGGAATGATCGGCCCCGACCCCGATGGGCCAGCGCGACAACAGGGCCAGCCCCCCCTTCGCCAGTAAAGCGGCCATAGCCCTGCGCGTCGCGCGCCTCCCTCCGGCGACCGTTGCCGTCCATGTCCCGCCCGGTGGCCAGCCCGGCATTGGGCAGCGCGGTGAAGAGATGCGGATAGGGCGCAGGCAATGCGGCGTTCAGCGCCGCCAGGGTCCGCCCTTCGGCATCCGCGTCTATCCCCGCCAGAACGAGAATGTCGGGGGATATGGCGCTGACCACCTCCAGCACCGCGACGACCTGCGGGTCGGTCCCGCGCATGACGTCACGCAGCAGCAGGCCGGGGCCGTCGCGGGCCAGTTCCGTGTCGAAATAGGCCAGCCGCAGTGGTTCCGCGCGCGGCGCAGATGACCAGACCAGGCAAAAAAACACGAGCAGAAGCGCAGGAGCGCGCCCGGCGAGTCGTCTCAGATCGCCAGAACGCCTTCGGCTTTGGCGGCGGCGTAGGTGCGGCGCCGCTTGGCCTCGATCATCGCCGCGATACGGGCCAGGGCCACGCCGCGCATAATCAGGTTTGCCGGTAGGAAGGCCCATGCCACCATCGTCCAGATCAGGGTCTGCGGCAGCGCCAGCGCGTGCAGATCCACCATCGGCATCAGGAAGCGCACCACCACCGGCGCCAAGAATGGCAGCAAGAACCCTAACACGATGTTAACCACCGAATCCCGCTTCAGCCTGGCCAGGACGTCGCCGCCGCCGGTCGGGTCGAACAGCGGCAGGTTGATCCAGACGTTGAAGGCGCCGTAGCGGGCCGGCCAGCCATAGACCCGCACCAGGATGCCGAAGGCCACCAGCCCACAGAGCGAGGTCAGGTAGGCGATGCCGGCGGCAGCGCGGACATCCTGGATGAAGGCGGCAGAGGAGCCTTCCGGCAGCGCCAGAATCACCAGCCGGACCGGCGAATAGGGGAAGTCGACCGCATTCACCAGAATCTGGCCCACGCGCTGCAACAGATCCGAGATGGGCGAATCCAGCGCCGGGCCGGACTGGTAGACCGCCAGCAGCAGGATCATGGCGAAGGCAGTGAAATAGCGCAGCCGGTTCACCGGCGGGGCAAAGCGGAACTCGATGATGGTCGGGAACTGGCTGAAATATTCGATGAAGGTGTAAAGGGCGCCCACCATGGCGACCAGCACGACGACCTGGGCCGCGTCGGCGGTGATGTCCGGCAACAGCAGCGAGGGCGTGGCGATTGCCAGCGCAATAAGGATGGCCCGCATCAGCGCGCCGGTGACTCGAACGATCACTGCTCGTCTTCCTTCAAACTGGCCCGGGCGTCTTTTGCGTTTGCCCGTGTTTCCACTTTGATGCCGCTGCATGGCGGACTGCCTCATTCTTGCCACGATTTAGACACCCCTTCGCCGCAAGGCTCAAGAGCTGGCTTCAGAAGACACGGATATTGCGGCGAAATGCGGGCCAAACTGGTGCGATCTTGCATCATTTGCCCCGCAACCATCGGTTGCAGCCCCGCGGGGCGCCTCAATGCGCGTTCAGAATGCAGCTGCGTGGCGCCCCCTGCCTCCCTGGCGCCTATGCCCCCGGCGGCGGGGCTTCAATCGCCGCGCTGACGGGAGATCAGCCCGAAGGCGACCAGGGCCGCCCCTTCGGCCAGCAACTGAATCCCGAGGAGAACCCCCAGGAAGGTGGTCGCCGCGGCGCCCACGTCGAACAGCACCATCAGGCCGATGGCCAGCGAGGCGACGCCCGACAGAAGCACCAGCGAGAAGAAGGGAGCGCCGCGCAGCGACGCCGCCATGGCCAGCCGCACGAAGCCCATCAGGAAGAAGATCGCCCCCAGCAGGATCGTCAGCGACAACGTGCCCGCCAGCGGATTTGCCAGCAGCCAGACCGCGGCCACGATGGTCAGCAGGGCCACCAGCCCGTTGCGCCGCCGCCCCTGGTGCGGGCCGGCCTTGAACTCGACCCAGGCCTGGGCGACGCCGGAAATCATGAAGACGATGCCCACCAGGGAGGTGACGGCCAGCGAGGCAGCGAAGGGATTGGCCAGAGCCAGGGCCCCCATCACCAGAAGGGCGACACCGATCAGGACAAAGGCGGTGGAAAGTCTCATGGCGCAGGTTCTCCTGGACTGCGGGGCGCATTGCCAATTGCGCGTTCGATTTCAGACGCATGCCGCGCCAACCTGCCCCGCTTCAGCGCGGCCAACAAGCCCGTTTTCGCGCCGCCCGGGTCCAGTCTGGCGCGCAGCCCCGGCGATCGCCCTCCCGGGCACCTGCGGTACTGAGCCATGAAAAAGGGGCCCGCAGGCCCCTTCTAACCGTCTGCGATGCCGGGATCAGACCCAGGGACGGGCCTGTTCCATCTGGCTTTCAAAGCTGTCGATGGCCGGCGCCTTGGCCAGGGTCAGGCCGATGTCGTCCAGGCCTTCCAGCAGGCAATGCTTGCGGAAGGCGTCCACCTCGAAGGGGAAGACCTCTCCGTCGGAGGTGGTCACGGTCTGGGCTTCCAGGTCCACCTCCATCCGGGCGTTGGCGCCCTTCTCGGCGTCCTCCATCAGTACATCCACAACCTCTTGCGGCATGACGATGGGCAGCATGCCGTTCTTGAAGCAGTTGTTGAAGAAGATGTCGGCGAAGGAGGTGGAGATCACCACCTTGATGCCGAAATCGGCCAGCGCCCAGGGGGCGTGTTCGCGCGACGACCCGCAGCCGAAGTTGTCCCCGGCGACGATGATCTGGCTTTCGCGGTAGGCGGGCTTGTTCAGAACGAAATCGGGGATCTCGTTGCCCTGATCGTCATAGCGCATCTCGGCGAAGGCATGCACGCCCAGACCCGAGCGCTTGATCGTCTTCAGGTACTGTTTGGGGATGATCATGTCGGTGTCGATGTTCACCAGCGGCATGGGCGCCGCGATCCCCGAGACTTTCTCGAACTTTTCCATTTGGCTTTCCTTTGGCTGTCCGGTGGCGGAGGGGCCAGCCCTCCGCCCGGGGATCACATCATTTCACGCACGTCGGTCAGATGGCCGGTCACGGCAGCTGCCGCCGCCATTGCAGGCGACATCAGGTGCGTGCGGCCACCGCGGCCCTGACGGCCCTCGAAGTTGCGGTTCGACGTGGCCGCGCAGCGGTCGCCGGGGGCCAGCTGGTCGGGGTTCATCGCCAGGCACATGGAACACCCCGCCAGGCGCCATTCGAACCCGGCCTCGGTGAAGATTTCGGCCAGGCCCTCTTCCTCGGCCTGCGCGCGCACCAGGCCCGAGCCCGGCACGATCATGGCGCGGACGCCGTCCTTGACCTTCTTGCCCTTCAGGATCTCGGCGGCGGCGCGCAGATCCTCGATCCGGCCGTTGGTGCAGGACCCGATGAAGACCGTGTTGATCTCGATCTCCGACAGCTTCTGGCCCGGGGTCAGACCCATGTAGTCAAGCGCCCGCTTGGCCGCGTCGACCTTGCCGCCGGCAAAGCTCTCGGGGGCCGGCACCACGTCGGTGATCGGCAGGACGTCCTCGGGCGAGGTGCCCCAGGTGACCACGGGGGCGATATCCTCGCCACGGATGGTCACGACCTTGTCCCAATGGGCGTCATCGTCGGAATAGAGGGTCTTCCACCAGGTCATGGCGGCTTCCCACTGGGCGCCCTTCGGCGCATGGGGGCGGCCCTTCACGTACTCGAAGGTGGTCTCATCAGGCGCGATCAGACCGGCGCGGGCGCCGCCTTCAATGGCCATGTTGCAGACCGTCATGCGGCCTTCCATCGACAGCGAGCGGATGGCCTCGCCACAATACTCGATGACATAGCCGGTGCCGCCGGCGGTGCCGGTTTCGCCGATCACGGCCAGGGTGATGTCCTTGGCGGTAACCCCGGGATTCAGCTGGCCGGTAATCTCGACCTTCATGTTCTTCGACTTGGACTGGATCAGCGTCTGGGTGGCCAGCACGTGTTCCACTTCCGAGGTGCCGATGCCATGGGCCAGCGCGCCGAAGGCGCCGTGGGTGGCGGTGTGGCTGTCACCGCAGACTACGGTCATGCCGGGCAGGGTCCAGCCCTGCTCGGGTCCGACGATGTGCACGATGCCCTGGCGCACGTCGGTCACCGGGTAGTAGTTCACGCCGAACTCCTTGGCGTTGGTGTCCAGCGCGGCGACCTGGATGCGGCTCTCTTCCGGCATCTGGTCGGGGTTCTCGCGGCCCGGGGTGGTGGGCACGTTGTGATCGGGCACGGCGATGGTGCGCTCGGGCGAGCGCACTGTGCGGCCGGCCAGGCGCAGACCCTCGAAGGCCTGCGGGCTGGTCACCTCGTGCACCAGGTGGCGGTCGATGTAGAGCAGGCTGGTGCCGTCCTCATCCTGCTGGACGACGTGCGCGTCCCAGATCTTGTCATAGAGCGTCTTGGGGGACATGGGTCCTCTCCCTCGGTTTTCGTGGAAATTCGCAAAAGCGGAAAACGCGCGCGGTCGGCTGCCGCGGCCCGAAGGCCGGCAGCACCGCGCCCGGCCTCATAGGTGGGCCTGGATCGTCAGCGTCGCACCGAAGAACCGCCAGGGCAGGCGGGCACGGTCGTCCATGTCGAAAATCTGCGTCATGACGGCTCAAATACTCTTCGCGCCGCGTTTCATCAAGCCTGCGCTTCGCCCGCGCGTCCCGGTGCCCATCCGGAACCCTGCCGCCGCCCCGCCCGTTGTCCCGGCAAAGGAGGTTCCGATGACCCAGACCATTACCCTGAAGGACAAGCGCCAGCTGACGCCCGATGTGCACGCCTATACCTTCACCCGCCCCGACGGCCTGACGTTCACGCCCGGCCATGCGACCGAGATGACCCTCAACCGCGACGGCTGGAAGGAGGAAGGACGCCCCTTCACCTTCACCTCGCGCCCCGACGAGGACCATCTGCAGTTCGTCATCAAGTCCTACCCCTCCCACAACGGAGTGACGGAACAGCTGGCCGACCTGGCCCCTGGCGAAACGGTGGACATCGCCGAGCCCTTCGGCGCGCTGGAGGACAAGGCCCCCGACGCCCCCGCCACCTTCCTCGCCGCCGGCGCCGGCCTGACGCCCTTCCTGGCGATCCTGCGCGAACGCGCGGCGCAGGGCACGCTACAGGGCTGCCAGCTGATCTTCACCAATTCCACCGAGGCGGACATCATCCTGCGCGGCGAACTGACGGCGATGGAGGGGCTGACCACCCATTTCACCGTCACCGACGGCCCGGCCAAAACGGTGGAGAAGGCCAAGGTCGACCGCGCCTTCCTGGCCGACAAGATCCACGACTACAGCGGCCATTTCTACATTTGCGGCCCGCAGGGATTCGTCGACGACATCCGCGATGCGCTGAACGCGCTCGGGGCGGATCCGGACCGCATCCACACCGAGGAAGGCTGGTGAAACGCGCCTGCGGCACAGGGCGGGGTGGCGCATTTGCCGCCCTCCCGCCCATGTCATCCGGATTCATTGAAAACCCGCCCCCGCACTGTTACCTTTGGCATATGCCCAGCACCGGGGCCGTGGTCGGTGCGCATCCAGGGAGGACGATGTCCTGTCACTTGACGCAACGGCGGATCATTCCGCATCCTCGGGGGCCCAGATGATGGCAGCCTCGCAAGAGCTGAGTGTCCAAGACCAGCTCACCCTCATCCTGAAATCGCTGGAAGACGACAAGGCCGAGGAGATCGTGCAGATCGACCTGGCCGGAAAATCCTCCATCGGGGATTACATGGTCGTCTGCTCCGGGCGGTCGTCCCGCCAGGTCGGCGCGCTGGCCGAAAAGCTGGTCGAACGCCTGAAAGAGGCCACGGGCCGTACCGCCAAGGTCGAAGGCAAGGAAACCGGCGACTGGGTGCTGATCGACACGGGCGACGTGATCGTCCATGTCTTCCGTCCTGAGGTGCGCGAGTTCTACCAGATCGAGAAGATGTGGATGGAGCCGGGCCAGAAAACCCCGCTGTCCTGACCCGGACGGCTGCTGCCTGAGGCCCGATGAAACTGCATCTCTGCGCCATAGGCCGGCTCCGCAAGGGGCCGGAGAAGGCGCTGATCGACGATTATCTCGACCGCGCCGGCAAGACCGGCCGCGCGCTCGGGCTCGGGCCCTGTACGGTCAGCGAGGCCGAGGCGAAACGCGGCGGCGGCATGGCCGAGGAGGCCGATCTGTTGGCCCGCATGATCCCCGATGGCGCGAAGCTGGTCTGCCTCGATGAGCGCGGCAAGCTGCTGAGCTCGCCGCAACTGGCCGATCAGCTGGGCGCCTGGCGCGACGAAGGCATCCGAGACACGGCCTTCGTCATCGGCGGCGCCGACGGGATCGACCCGACCCTGCGCGCCCGCGCCGACCTGTCGATCTCCTTCGGCAAGATGGTCTGGCCGCACATGCTGGCACGCGTCATGCTCTCCGAACAGATCTACCGCGCCACCACCATCCTCGCCGGATCGCCCTACCACCGCGTCTGACGCGCGGCTGCGACAGAGGCAACCGAGCCCGGCGCCGAGAGGGTCGCGCCTGTTGGCGGACTTTGCAGCCGGGGCGCGCGCCCTCCCCCTCTCCCTGCCGCGCCCCTTGCGACGGGGGGAGCGCCCCCTGCCCCCACATCAGGCAGCACCACGGCTGAACCCTGCCCGCCCCGGCAGCAGAGGTTTCCCCCCTGCCGCGAAGGGTCTAGAACGACAGCAGACTTGGGCCACGTTAGGAGAATCCGCATGTCCACCCCCAAACCTGTCGTCCTGTGCATTCTCGATGGCTGGGGCCTGCGCGAAGAGACCGAGGCCAATGCCCCGGCCCTGGCCGACACCCCCACGTTCGACCGGCTGTGGTCCACCTGCCCCCATGCCACGCTGACCACCTTCGGCCCCGACGTGGGTCTGCCCAAGGGCCAGATGGGCAATTCCGAAGTGGGCCACACAAACATCGGCGCCGGGCGCGTCGTCGCCATGGACCTGGGCCAGATCGACCTGGCCATCGAGGACGGCTCCTTCGCCAAGAACGAGGCCCTGCTGGCGATGATCGCGACGCTGATGGAAACCGGCGGCACGGCCCATGTGATGGGGCTGGTGTCGGACGGCGGAGTGCACGGCTCGCTCACCCATATCCTGGCGGCGGTGAAGATCATCGCGGACGCCGGGGTGCCCGTGGCCCTGCACGCGGTGACCGACGGGCGCGACGTGGCCCCGCAATCCGCCAAGGGCTACCTGGACACGCTGGAGGCGGGCCTGCCCGAGGGCGCGCGCATCGTCACCGTCTCGGGCCGCTACTACGCCATGGACCGCGACAACCGCTGGGAACGGGTGTCCAAGGCCTGGTTCGCCATGATCAAGGGCCAGGGCGAGAAGACCGCCGCCACCGCGCAGGAGGCCGTCGACCAGAGCTATGCCGACGATGTCATCGACGAGTTCATCCTGCCCACCGTCATCGGCGATTATACCGGGGTGGCCGACGGTGATGGCTTCTTCTGCATGAACTTCCGCGCCGACCGCGCCCGCGAGATTCTGCGCGCCATCGGGGAACCGGAGTTCGCCGAGTTCGACACCGGCCCGCGCCCCGCCCTCTCGGCCCTGCTGGGCATGGTGGAATACTCCGACGACCACAACGCCTACATGACCACCTGTTTCCCCAAGCGGGAAATCGTCAACACCCTGGGCGACTGGGTGTCCAAGCATGGCAAGACCCAGTTCCGCCTGGCCGAGACCGAGAAATACCCCCATGTGACCTTCTTCCTCGACGGGGGCGTCGAGAAGATCAAGCCGGGCGAAGATCGCTACATGCCCAAGTCGCCCAAGGTGGCGACCTATGACCTTCAGCCGGAGATGTCCTCGGTCGAGGTCACGGACACGTTCGTCGAGGCGATCGAGAAAGGCTACGACCTGATCGTCACCAACTTCGCCAACCCCGACATGGTGGGCCACACCGGGTCGATTCCCGCCGCCGTCGCCGCCTGCGAGGCAGTGGACCGTGGCCTGGGTCGCGTGGTCGAGGCGCTGGAGAAGGCGGGTGGCGCGATGATCGTCAGCGCCGACCACGGCAACTGCGAAACCATGGTGGACCCGGAAACCGGCGGGCCGCACACGGCCCATACCACCAACCCGGTGCCGGTGATCCTGTTCGGCGGGCCCGAGGGGGCCGCGCTGCGCGAGGGGCGCCTGGCCGACCTGGCGCCGACCCTGCTGGAACTCATGGGGATGGAGAAACCGGCCGAAATGACCGGCGAGAGCCTCATCAAGTGAGGCCCCTGCGCCGCCTTCCCTGCCGGCTGACCCGCGCGCTGGCCCTGCTGGCCGGGCTGGCGATCCTGGTGCTGGCACTGCTGGGACAGGGGGCGCCCGCGCGCGCGGCGACCGATGCCGCCGCGCTGGCCCGCGCCGCCGCGTCAGAGCTGGAGGCAGCACATGACCGGCTGGACGGGGCGGAACGGGCCTCGGATCGGGTGGCGGCCTTGACCGCCACCATCGCCGCCTATGAAAAGGGCCTGTCGGCCATGCGCGACAGCCTGCGGGCCGCCGCCCTGCGCGAGGCCCGCATCCAGGCCCAGTTCGACGCCCAGCGGGATGAGATCGCGGCCCTTCTGGGAACGCTGCAGACCCTGTCGCGCGAGCCCGCCCCGGTGCTGATGCTGCACCCCGACGGGCCGATCGGGACCGCGCGGTCCGGCATGCTGATGGCCGAGGCCGCACCGGCGCTGAACCAGAAGGTCGCCGAGCTGCGCGCCCGGCTGGAAGAGGCCCGCGAACTGCGCGCGCTGCAGGAGGCCGCCGCCGACCAGTTGCAGACCGCGCTTTCGGGCGTGCAGGAGGCGCGTACCGCGCTCAGCCAGGCGGTGTCGGATCGCACCGATCTGCCGCGCCGCTTCACCGCCGACCCGATGAAGACACAGCTGCTGGTGGCCACCGCCGAAACCCTGCGCGCCTTCGCCTCGGGCCTGTCGGAGATCACCGAGGGCGAAGAGGCCCCCGCCGCCCAGGACATCACCGCGCAGAAGGGGCAGATCCCCCTGCCCGTACAGGGCAGCGTGCTGCGCCGCGCGGGCGAGGCCGACGCCGCCGGCGTCACCCGCCCCGGCGTGGTGCTGGCCACCCGCCCGCGCGCCCTGGTCACCGCGCCGGTGCCGGCCACGATCCGCTATCTCGGCCCGCTTCTGGACTACGGAAACGTGATGGTCCTTGAACCTCAATCCGGTTTACTCTTTGTTCTCGCCGGGCTCGATATCGTCTACGGAGAGATCGGGGAGGTGCTGGCCGCGGGGGCACCTCTTGGCCTGATGGGGGGCGAAGACCCCGCGCCCGGCGCAATTCTGGCCCAATCCCGGGACGGGTCTGGAAATGACCGCTCGGAAACGCTTTACATGGAAGTCAGGCTGGGCAACGAGCCCCAGGACCCACTGACCTGGTTCGCAGTCACGAAGGACACGCAATGATGAAGAAATTCGCCATGGCAGCGATCAGCGGGATGACCGTGGCGGTGATCGCCACCACCCAGATCGCCCCGCCGCTGCTGGCCCAGGACGCGAGCCGGGACAGCTCCGTCTACGAACAGCTCGACCTCTTCGGCGACGTCTTCGAGCGCATCCGCAACCAGTATGTTGAGGATGTCGATCCCTCCGACCTGGTCGAAGCGGCCATCGACGGCATGCTGAGCTCGCTCGACCCGCACAGCAGCTACCACCCGCCGGAACAGGCCGACGACCTGCGCGTGCAGACCCGGGGCGAGTTTGGCGGTCTGGGCATCGAGGTGACCCAGGAAGAGGGCTTCGTGAAGGTCGTCACGCCGATGGACGACACCCCGGCCTATGACGCGGGCATCGAGGCCGGCGATTACATCACCCACGTGGACGGCGAATCCGTTCTCGGACTGACGCTCGACGACGCGGTGAAGATTATGCGCGGCCCCGTCGGCTCGGAGATCGTCATCACCGTGGTCCGCGAGGGCGAGCCCGAACCTTTCGACGTGACCATCGTGCGCGACACGATCAAGCTGACCGTGGTCCGTGCCCGCACCGAAAGCGACTCGATCGTGCTGCGGGTCTCGGCCTTCAACCGCCAGACCTACCCGACCATGGTCGAGAAGCTGAACGAGCAGATCGAGGCGGCCGGTGGTCTCGACAACGTCAACGGCATCGTGCTCGACCTGCGCAACAACCCCGGCGGCCTGCTGGATCAGGCGATCCTGCTGTCCGACGCCTTCCTCGACAAGGGCGAGATCGTCTCGACCCGCGGACGTGAGGCCGGGGACGGCGAGCGTTTCAACGCCGAGGCTGGCGACCTGGTCAACGGCAAGCCGATCGTCGTGCTGGTCAACGGCGGCTCCGCCTCCGCCTCGGAGATTGTCGCGGGCGCCCTGCAGGATCACCGCCGCGCCATCGTCGTGGGCACCAAGTCCTTCGGCAAGGGCTCAGTCCAGACGGTAATGCCGCTGCGTGGCGACGGCTCCATCCGGCTGACCACGGCGCGCTATTACACGCCCTCGGGCCGCTCGATCCAGAACCTCGGGATTTCGCCCGACATCGTGGTGCACCAGCCGCGTGTCGATCCCACCGCCGATGAAGGCGAGGAAGAGGGCCAGGTGGATCGCCCCCGCCGCTCCGAGGCCGATCTGCGCGGGACCCTGGACAACGACTCGCTGAGCGAGGACGAGATCCGACAGATCGAGGAAGAGCGCGCCCAGGCCGAAGAGGCCGCGAAGCTGCGGGACGAGGATTACCAGCTGGCCTATGCCATCGACATCCTGCACGGGCTGGCGGCCCTGGGTCCGCAGTACCGCGCGCCCGCCATGCTGGCCGGCGAGACGGACACCGGCGAAGGCAACTGAGCCGCGACGCATCGCAGAAACCAGACCCCCGCGCAGACCCTCTGCGCTGGGGTTTTTGCTTGCCTTGCCGCACCCGCGACGCGGCCCCGTCATCCGCCCATGCACAAGACCACCACACCGCGCTTGTGCCGCCCCTCGGCCCACAGCCTCTGCAGTGCCTCCAGGTCCTCCGCCCGGTCTGCGTTGACGTGGATCTTTACACGCCTGCGCGAACACGGCCAAAGCGCGGCCACGATCTCCCGCAGCCCGAAGTTCAGCGGCACGAAGACCCCGCCGGGACGCAGCAGCGCCCGGGCCTGCCGCACCGACAGCGCCCCGAAGGTGTCGAGCACAACGTCGAAGCTCTGCCCCAGGGCGGCCAGCTCGGCGGTGCGATAGTCCAGCGCCGTCTCGGCGCCCAGTTCGCGCAGCAGCGCCAGGTTGCCGGCACTGGCCATTGCCGTCACCCGCGCGCCGAAGGCCATTTCTACGGCAGTGCCAGCTACGTCGCCTCACCGGGGGAGATCACCGGCCCCGCCGACCTCGCCCGGGCACGCTTCCTCGCCTGGGGCCAGGGCCCGGCGCTGACCAACCTGCTGACTGCCATGGGCGTGCCGCTCGGCCCGCACAGCTTTCCGGTGACGACGGCCAGCCACTTGGTGCAGTGGCAGATGACGCAAGCCGGACTGGGCCTGGCGGCCAAGCTGACTCAGGCGGCGGGCCCGTCCTCGGGGTCGTGACAGACGATGCAGATCTTGTTGCCCTCCCTGTCGCGGAAACAGGCCCCAGAGAAATCTGCAGTCCGCCTCGCGACAAAAGAAAAGGCGGATCCGCGGACCCGCCTCATACGATGGTTGGAAATACGCCCGGGGGCGTCGCGACCGGGGGCAGCGCCCCCTTGCCCGTCCGGCGACCCTGTGGCGGCGGGCGGGCAAACCGCCGGCGATCAGAAGAACGCCTGCAGCCCGGTCTGCGCCCGGCCGAGGATCAGCGCATGCACGTCGTGCGTCCCCTCGTAGGTGTTCACAGTCTCCAGGTTCTGCGAGTGGCGGATCACCTGGTATTCGATCTGGATGCCGTTGCCGCCGTGCATGTCCCGCGCCTGGCGGGCGATATCCAGGGCCTTGCCGCAGTTGTTGCGCTTGATGATCGACACCATCTCCGGCGCGGCCTTGGCGGCGTCGAACAAACGACCCACCTGTAGAGATGCCTGAAGGCCAAGCGCGATCTCGGTCTGCATGTCGGCCAGTTTCTTCTGGTACAGCTGCATGCCGGCCAGCGGCTTGCCGAACTGCTTGCGGTCCAGGCCGTACTGGCGCGAGCGGTGCCAGCAATCCTCGGCCGCGCCCATCACGCCCCAGGCGATACCGTAGCGCGCGCGGTTCAGACAGCCGAAGGGACCTTTCAGGCCCGACACGTGGGGCAGCAGGGCCTCTTCGCCCACTTCCACGTTGTCCATGACGATCTCGCCGGTGATCGAGGCGCGCAGGGACAGCTTGCCATCGATCTTCGGCGCCGTGAGACCCTTCATGCCCTTTTCCAGGACGAAGCCGCGGATCGCACCGTCATGGGCCTCGGATTTCGCCCAGACGACGAAGACATCGGCGATCGGTGCGTTGGAGATCCACATCTTCGAGCCGACAAGGCGATAGCCGCCCTCGGTCTTGATGGCGCGGGTTTTCATGCCGGCCGGGTCCGACCCGGCATCGGGTTCGGTCAGGCCGAAACAGCCGATCCATTCGCCCGAGGCAAGCTTGGGCAGGTACTTCATCCGCTGCTCTTCGCTGCCGTAGGCATAAATCGGGTACATCACCAGCGAGGACTGCACGGACATCATCGAGCGATAGCCCGAATCGACCCGCTCGACCTCACGCGCGACCAGGCCGTAGCTGACGTAGCCCGCGCCGATGCCGCCGTATTGCTCGGGCACCGTGACGCCCAGAAGGCCCATCTCGCCCATCTCGGCGAAGATCGAGGCGTCGACCCCCTCTTCCAGGTACATCTTCTCGACCCGGGGGGCGAGTTTCTCCTGGGCGAAGGCATGGGCGGTGTCGCGGATCATCCGCTCTTCCTCTTCCAGCTGTTCGTTCAGCAGGAACGGGTCTTCCCAGGAAAAGCTCGACATGTTCGGGCGGTCCTTTTCCTTCAGGACCGGACGGTTGGCAGTGTCCATTCTCTCTCTCCTCGACGGGAATCTGGCTAGGCGTTTGCCCGCAACCTAAGTCATGGACCTTTCCACCGCCAACGCGTAATTCTGGCAAAGCTATGAGTTTCCCGAATAGGCCGCCCAAAAATGCGCAAACCCTACATACCCTCGGTGGGTGAGCTTGAAGCCTTTTGCGCATGCGCCCGGGTGGGCACCACCACCGGGGCGGCGCGCGAACTGGGTCTGACGCAATCCGCCGTGTCGCGCTCCATCGCCGCGCTGGAGGACCGGCTGGGCGTGGCCCTGTTCACCCGGGCCCGTCAGCGGCTGGCCCTGTCGGACGCGGGCCGCAGCTTTCGCGGCGAGGCGGAGGCGCTGCTGGCGCGGCTGGATGCGGCGGCCACCTCCGTCATGGCCTTCGGCGGGCAGGAGGCGGTGCTGCGCATCTCGGTCCTGCCCAGCTTCGGCCGGTCCTGGCTGATCCCGAAACTGGCCGATTTCCGCGCCACCATGCCAGGGATGAGCTTCGACGTGGCGGCGCGCCTCGCGCCGGTGAACTTCGACACCGATCCCTTCGACCTGGCGATCCAGCGCAGCGCGCAGCGCGCGGGCGGCGCGCATCACCTGCACCTGCTGGACGAAAGCCTGGTCGCCGTCGCCTCGCCGAAGCTGGCACGCTCCGGCCCGCTGTCGGACGAGGCGATGCTGGCGCTGCCGCTGTTGCAGCAATCGACGCGCCCCACCCTCTGGCCCGACTGGTTCCGGGCCAGCGGAGTGGACCCCCGCCGTGCCCTGCGCGGGGCGCGGTTCGATCACTTCGACATGGTCGCTGATGCCGCCGCCGCCGGCCTGGGCGTCGGCCTGGTGCCCGAGGTGGTGGCCGAACGTGCCCTGGCCGAGGGGCGTCTGGCCCTGGCTTCCGCCCGGCGGCTGGAGACGGGGGAGGCCTATACGCTGATCTACCCCGAACGGTCCGAGGCCCTGCCGGGATTCGCCCGCTTCCGCGACTGGCTGGCGGCCGAGCTGGCCGGCATCTGGGCCTGAGGGCGACCGCCCGGGCGCGGGCCAGCCCCCGCACCCCCGGAGTATTTCCGGCCAACGTATAAGCACAGGACAGGTCAGGCCCGGGCCGACCGGCGACGCCCCGCGCGGGCGCGCTCCGAGCGGTGGACTTCACCCGCCTGCGGCGTAGGATGCGCGCGAAATGCAAGGAGTTGTCCGATGACACCCGAAGAGAAAGCGGCGCTGCCCTATCGCCCCTGCGCCGGCGTCATGCTGGTGAACGAGCTGGGCCTGGTCTTCACCGGCCAGCGCAATGACATGAAAGCGGGCGAGCCGCCGGCCTGGCAGATGCCCCAGGGCGGTATCGACGAGGGCGAAACCCCGGAAGAGGCCGCCCTACGCGAGCTCTGGGAAGAGACCGGCGTGACGGCGGACAAGGTCACCCTGGAGGCGATGACCGACGACTGGATCCTCTATGACCTGCCCGAACACCTGCTGGGCAAGATCTGGAAGGGCAAGTATCGCGGCCAGAAGCAGAAATGGGCGCTGATGCGGTTCCACGGCAGTGACGCGGATATCGACATCGCCACCGACCACCCCGAGTTCACCCAGTGGAAATGGATGGCCCCCGACGAACTGGTGGAGAACATCGTGCCCTTCAAGCGCAGCGTCTACGAGGCCGTCCTGGCCGCCTTCGGGGACAAGATCTGATGCGCGCGCTTCTCCTCTCCGCCCCGATCCTGGCGCTTGCCACCCAGGCCAGCGCCCTGTCCTGCCTGCCGCCCGATGCGGTGACCAGCTACCAACGCGCCGACCAGGCCCCTGAGACCTACGTCGTCCTGCTGGGCGACTTCCGCTTCGATCCGCCCGAGCTGCCGGAGCGGGATCTGACCGATCCGAATCCTGAGGAACACCGCTTCCCCGCGCAGTTCGAGGGTCAGGCCCTCGGGCCCGAGGGGTTCACCGGCAGCTATGCCCTGGACATGGAGGTCACGCTGACCTGCGCCGGGCCGTGGTGCGCGGGCGTGCCGACGGGCGGCGCGGGGCTGGCCTTCGTGGAGATGACCGACACAGGGTACCACCTGCGCCTCGGCCCGTGCGGCGGACAGTATTTCAGCGCGCCCGAACCGGCCGTCACCGACCGGATCGCGGCCTGCCACGCGGGTGACGCGGGTTGCGCGGCGGAGTGATCCGCCGCGCCCGGCACCGCGGCCTCAGCTCTTGAAATCGAAGAAGTTGGCGCCGGCCTGCGCCAGCAGGGCCTCGGCCATGACGCGGCCCAGTTCGGCCCCGTCTTCCACCGGCGCACTGCGATCATCCGACAGCGCCTCGGACCCGTCGGGGCGCAGGATCTCACCGCGCAGGCGCAGGGTGCCGTTCGTCACCTCCGCCAGCCCGGCAATCGGCGTCTCGCAGGAGCCGTCGAGACGGGCGAGGAAGGCACGTTCCGCCGCCAGCCGCTCGGCCGTGGCCGCATCGTGGATGGGTTCCAGCAGCGCAGCGGTGGCCATGTCATCGGCCCGGCGCTCGATCCCGATGGCGCCCTGGGCCACCGCCGGCAACATCTCGTCCGGGTCCAGGGCGGCGCGCGCCACCTCGGGCCGGCCCAGCCGGTGCAGCCCGGCCATGGCCAGGAACGTCGCCTCGGCCACGCCGTCTTCCAGCTTGCGCAGACGGGTCTGCACGTTGCCGCGGAATTCCACCACCTGAAGGTCCGGTCGCCGCACCAGCAGCTGTGCCCGGCGGCGCAGCGAAGAGGTGCCCATGACGGCACCCTGCGGCACCTCCGCCAGCGAGCCATGGGCCAGCGAGACGAAGCCGTCGCGCACGTCCTCGCGCGGCAGGTAGCAATCCAGCACCAGCCCCTCGGGCTGATCCACCGGCATGTCCTTCATCGAATGCACGGCGATGTCGATCTCTCCGGTGGACAGCGCCACCTCGATCTCCTTGGTAAAGAGGCCCTTGCCCCCCACCTCGCGCAGCGCCTTATCCTGGATCCGGTCGCCTGCGACCGAGATCACCACCACCTCGAAGGCCTCCAGCGGCAGGTCGAAATGGGCCGCGATCCGGTCGCGGGTCTCATGCGCCTGGGCCAGGGCCAGGGGCGAGCCACGGGTGCCGATTTTCAGGGGCTGGGCGGGGGTCGGGCGTGCATCAGTCATGGGCCTTGGTTACGCCCGCGCGCCCGGGCTGGCAAGCGTGGCGAAGGGGCGCGGGCAAGGGGGGCCAACCGACGTGGACAGATCGCCCCGGCGCACCATCTGTCACAGGCGCGAGACACCGGGATCGCTTGACTTTCAGGGGCCGGACCGCGACCAGAGACCCGAAGAACGGAGGGACCCACATGGCCGAAAAGACGATCCTGCGCGCGCTCAAGGGCGAGGTGCTGCCGACGCCGCCGATCTGGATGATGCGCCAGGCGGGGCGCTACCTGCCGGAGTACAAGGCGACCCGCGCCCAGGCCGGGGATTTCCTGTCGCTGTGCTACAACCCCGAGCTGGCCGCCGAAGTCACCTTGCAGCCGATCCGTCGCTATGGCTTCGACGCGGCGATCCTCTTTGCCGACATTCTGCTGCTGCCCCAGGCCCTGGGCGCCGACCTGTGGTTCGTCACCGGCGAGGGCCCGCGTCTGTCGACCATCACCCGGCAGTCCGAGTTCGACGCGCTGAAACCCGCATCCGACGTGCATGAGACCCTGTCGCCGATCTACGAGACGGTGAAGATCCTGAAGCGCGAGCTGCCCGCCGAGACGACGCTGATCGGCTTCGCCGGCGCGCCCTGGACGGTGGCCACCTACATGATCGCCGGACGCGGCACCAAGGACCAGGGCCCGGCCCATGCGCTGAAGGCCGAGAACCGGGCGCTGTTCGAGGCGATCCTTGAACGGCTGACCGAGGGCACGATCGAGTACCTGTCGAAACAGATCGAGGCCGGGGCCGAGGTGGTGAAGCTGTTCGACAGCTGGGCCGGATCGCTGAAGGGCGAGGATTTCGACCGCTACGCGCTGGCCCCCGCCAAACGCATCATCACCGAGTTAAAGGCGCGCCACCCCGGCATTCCCGTCATCGCCTTCCCGCGCGAGGCAGGCGAGAAATACGTGGGCTTTGCCAAGGCGACCGGCGCCGATTGCGTCGCCCTGGACAATTCCGTGGCGCCCGAATGGGCCGCCGCCAACGTCCAGGTGGACGGCTGCGTGCAGGGCAACCTGGCCTCGTCGCACATGGTCACCGGGGGCGAGGCATTGGTGCGGGAAACCAGGGAGATCGTGCAGGCCTTCTCCAAGGGGCCGCATATCTTCAACCTGGGCCATGGCATCACGCCGGATGCAGATCCCGAAAACGTCCAGCTGATGATCGACACGGTGCGCGGCGGCGCCTGATCCAGGCGCGCCGGATCAGGCGCCAGTGCTTAGCCCCCGTCCTCAGGCTTCTGCCCGGCGGGGGTCATGCACCGGCACCGACAGGCCCTCCGGCCCCGCGTCGGCGGGGCCCTCGACCTCGTGGATCGGGCCTTCTTCCACCAGCTGCGCCTCCTGCGGGCCGTCTTCGACGGCCCCGCCATCGGCCTCTTTCCCGGTCAGGACCGTATCCGCCTCGCCCCGCTGTGGGGCCGGATCCGGCGCCGCGACCTCGGCCGCCAGCGCCCGGTCGATCTGCACGTTCAGCGACGCGCCCAGCAGGACGACGAAGGCCGAGACATAGAGCCAGAACAGCAGGGCGACAGCCGCCCCGAGAGAGCCGTAGACCTCGTTGTAATTGGCGAAGTTGGTAAAGTAGAGCGACAGCGCGTAGGAGGCGGCCAACCACAGCACCACGCTGACGATGGCGCCCGGCGTGGCCCAGGACATGCGCTCGCCCCGGTTGTTGGGGCCATAGCGATAGAGCAGCGACAGCGCCCCCATCACCGCCAGCAGCGCGGCCAGCCAGCGCACGATCTCCACCGCGACGGAGGCCACGGGGCCCAGAGGGAAGATCGTCAGGATCACCGGCAGCACCACGACGGAGCCGAGCGCCACGATCCCCACCCCCAGAAGCGCGACCGTCAGCATCAGCGCGATCAGGTAGTGGCGCAGCGAGCCGCGGTTTTCCTGCCCGTGGATGGTGTTCAGACCCAGGATCATCGCCGCCACGCCGGAGCGCGACGACCAGATGGCGAAGGCCAGCGACAGCGCCCCCGCCCAGCCGAGGGTCGTCCCGGAAGACGCGGAGATCTTGTAGACCTGTGCCGCGACGAGGCGATAAACCTCGTCCGGTAAGATGCCGCGCAGCAGTTTCAGCTCTTCCATCACCACGGTGGGGTCGGAGATGATCCCCCACATGGCGATCAGCGCGGCGAGGCCGGGAAACAGCGCCAGCATGGCGTAGAAGGCGACGCCGGCGGCGACCAGGGCCATGTTGATCTCGCCGATCTGCACGACGATGCCCGACAGGACCGCCCACGCGCGTTTCACCTGTTTCATCATCGTCGCTGTCCCTCTGCTGCGCCCGGCTGCCAGACTAGATGGCGCGTCACACCCACTTTGCCAGCGGCGGCAGGGACATCAACACGGCATTGGGGTCATGGCCGGTCTCCAGCCCGAATTTCGTACCCCGGTCATAAACCAGGTTGTACTCGGCATAGAGCCCGCGATGGATCAGCTGCGCGTCCTTGTCGGCCGCGTCCCAGGGCTGCGCCCGGCGCTTGTCGGCCAGGGGCAGGAAGGCGGGCAGGAAGGCGCGGCCCACGTCCTGGATGAAGGCGAAATCGGCCTCCCAATCGCCGCTGTTGTGATCGTCGAGGAAGATGCCGCCGACGCCACGCGCGCGCTTGCGATGCGGGATGTAGAAATACTCGTCCGCCCATTCCTTGAAACGCGGATAGAAATTCGGGTCATGCCGCGCGCAATGCTCTTCCTGCACAGCGTGGAAATGGGCGGTGTCCTCGGCATATTCGATGCAGGGGTTCAGGTCCGACCCGCCCCCGAACCACCAGCCGTGCGGCGTCCAGAACATGCGGGTGTTCATGTGAACGGCCGGCGCATGGGGGTTCTGCATATGGGCCACCAGGCTGATGCCCGAGGCCCAGAAACGCGGATCCTCGGCCATGCCGGGCAGCCCCTTGCGCGCGGCCATGGCGGCCTGCGCCCGCGCCCCCAGCTCCCCGTAGACGGTGGAGATATTCACGCCGACCTTCTCGAAGACGCGACCGCCGCGCATCACGGACATCAGCCCGCCGCCCGCGTCGCTGCCATCCTCGCTGATGCGTGTCGTCGGCGTGACATCGAAGCGGCCCGCGGGCTGGTCCGACATCGGGCCATCAGTCTGCGCGTCCTCCAGCCCCTCGAACGCCGCGACGATCTGATCCCGCAGCTCGCGGAACCAGGCGCTGGCCCGCGCCTTCTCCTCCGTCATCTCCGCCATGTCCCGCTCCTTTCGCCAGATGCCTCCGCCTCCCTACCAGCCCGCGCCGCAGGGCAGAAGAGGGCGCCCACACCCCTGACCCCATACGATGGCTGAAAATACTCCCGCCGGAGGCTCGGGACTCCGCAGGAGCGCCGAACAGCACCAGCGCAAAAGGAAATGGCCCCTGACGGGACCATGCCTTCGGCGAGAGTATTTATGGCTGTCGGATGAAAGGGGTGCGGCGTCCTGGCCCGGATCAGTGTGCGGGGGCAGCCACCGGATCGAGCAGGGTGCGCCCGCCGTCGACCGTGACGATCTGCCCGGTCATGAAGGAGGAGGCGTCACAGGCCAGGTATTGCACCGCCTCGGCCAGCTCGCCCGGGGGGGCGATGCGCGACAGCGGCGTGTGATCTTCAATGTCCTCGCGGAAATCCGAATTGCCACGCAGGGTTTCCTTCAGCGAGGACGACATGACCGAGCCGAAGGCCAGCGCGTTGACCCGGATCCCGTGCGGCGCCAGGGCCACGGCCAGCGACCGGGTCATCTGGTCCAGCGCGGCAGAGGAGACAGAGAAGGCCATCAAGTCCGGGTGGGTGCGGCGCGCGGCGATCGACGACAGGTTCACGATCGCCCCGCCCTTGGGGCCGTCGGGTTTCTCGGATTGCTTGATCATCCGCTTGGCCACCGTCTGCGTCACCCGCAGTGCCGTCAGCAGGTTCTGCTGCAGCATGGTTTCCATCGCGTCGTCATCGGGGTTCAGCGGATCCGACACCAGCACCTGGCGCGAGGCGTTGACCAGGATGTCCACCTGATCGAAGGCATCAATGGTGGCCGACAGCAGGTTGGCGATGGTCAGCTTCTCCCGCAGGTCGCCCGCGAAGTAGCGGATGTTGCCCTCTTCCACCGCCTCGCCCAGCTCATCGCGCAGGCGATCCTCGTCCATGTCGGCGAACATCACATTGGCGCCCTTGTCGGCAAAGAGCTTGCCGATGGCCAGACCGATGCCATGGGCGGCGCCGGTCACGATGGCGGTCTTGCCCGCGATCGAGAATGTCATATGGATCTCCCCATTCGTCCCGAGGCGGAGCCTACCTTGCCCCCGCCCCCTTGGCGAGTGGGCCGCTCTGCCATCAGCAGCTTGAAGCTGCGATTGCCGCCGAAGACCTCCACGTGGCCGAAAAGATCACCCAGGGTCTTCTCGTAGCCCAGGTGTGCATTGGCCACGACGTAAAGCCGCCCCTTGGGGGCCAGCATGGCGCCGGCGGCGCGCAGGAAGGTGCGGCCCAGTTCCGGGTCGGCCTTGCGCTCGCGGTGGAAGGGCGGATTCATCACGACGAAATCCAGCATCCGCCCCGGGCGCCAGGCCGTGGCATCGGCCCAGTGGAAGCCCGCGCGCGGATCGGTGACATTGCGCCGCGCACAGGCCAGCGCGGCGTGGTCGGCCTCGACCAGGTCCAGCGCCTTCACCTTGGGCGAGCGGTCCAGCACCTTGGCCCCCAGGAAGCCCCAGCCGGCGCCCAGGTCGGCGCCATATCCCGAAAGTTCCGGCAGGGCCTCGGCCAGCAGGGCCGACGCCGGGTCGATCCCGTCGGCGGAGAAGACGCCGGGGGCGGTGTGCCAGCCATCGGCGCTCTGCTCCGCGGCGGGGCGCCAGGCCTCCAGATCGGCGGCGCCAATCCAGAACAGCTTCCCGTGGGCCTTGGAAATGGGGGCCGAGACCTCGCCCAGCCCACGCAGCGCCTTCAGCATGCTGTCCACGCCCGCGTCCTTCTGCCCGTCGACCAGGACGGGGCCGTCGGTCACGGCACGCGCCTGCGCCACAAGCGCCCGCGCCTCGGCCTTGGCCCGCGGCAGGCAGACCAGGGCCGCAGCATAGCGACCCTCGGGAGCCACGGCCACGGCGTAGCCCAGGCGTTCAAAGGCGGTGTAGTCGGGGCGGAAGCCGGTCACGACCTCCACACGATCCTTCGGCAGGGCCGACAGGTCGGCGCCGGCGTGGGGCGCGAACACGGCGATCCGACCCGCCTCCGGCAGGGTCGGGCCGCTCTCCATCGCGAGAGCGAGGCGGGATCCGAGCATGGTCGCTCTATTCCTTTTCCATGGTGCATTGCAGCGGATGCTGGTGCTTGCGGGCGAAATCCATCACCTGCGCCACCTTGGTCTCCGCGATCTCGTGGCTGAAGACGCCGACGACGGCGACGCCCTTCTTGTGCACGGTCAGCATGATCTCGAACGCCTGGGCATGGGTCATGCCGAAGAACCGTTCCAGCACCAGAACGACAAATTCCATCGGGGTGTAATCATCGTTCAGCAGCAGCACCTTGTAGAGCGGCGGCCGCTTGCTGCGCGGCTTGGTGTCCAGCACGACATTGCCGTCGCCTTCCGGATCATCAGGTCCGGCCATCAGTGTCAGCGGCTGCGCCCAGGCGCCCATCTGCGCCAGCGGCTCGGGCCGCGCGGTCTCGGTCACTCGGGTCATCGTCACGTCGGTCATCATCTCCGCTGGGCCTGTCTCTCCGATCGAACGTCCAAAGCAATGTTCATCCGGGGCGCCGGCAGCAGTGTTGAGGTTTCGGGATCAGGCTGCTCTATATAACGCCGCAGGCCCCTCAGGGAAGGCCGCAGCCAGGATCGCGGGAAAAAAATGGCACGAAAAATCACAACAATCGGTTTCGATGCGGATGACACGCTCTGGCAGAACGAGCGGTTCTTCCACCTCACCCAACAGCGATTCGCCGAATTGCTGGCCGATCATGCCGATCCCGATCACCTGTCGGAACGCCTTCTGGCGGCCGAGCGACGCAACATCGGGCACTACGGTTTCGGCATCAAGGGCTTCATGCTGTCGATGATCGAGACCGCGATCGAGATCACCGAGGACCGCGTGCCGGCCGAGGTGATCCGCCAGATCATCGAGGCCGGGCAGGACATGCTGGCCCACCCGATCGAGCTGCTGCCCCATGCCCGAGAAGCGATCGAGGCGCTGGCCGATAGCCACCGCGTACTGCTGATCACCAAGGGCGACCTGCTGGACCAGGAACGCAAGCTGGCGCAGTCCGGGCTGGGCGATCTCTTCGACGGGATCGAGATCGTCTCGGACAAGACCCCGCCGGTCTATGCCCGCATCTTCACCGAACATGGCGACGGGCCGGAACGGGCGCTGATGGCCGGAAACTCGATGAAATCCGACGTGCTGCCGGCCATCGCAGTGGGCGGCGTCGGGGTGCATGTGCCGCACGGGCTGTCCTGGGCGCTGGAACATGCCGAGGCGCCGGAAGATGAACCGCGCTTCTTCACCCTGACTGATCTCGGAGCTCTTCCGCCGCTGGTCGATCAGCTCGACTGAGGCCGTGGCGACCGGACGATGCCGAAAATGTCAACTTCGGTTCCTAGCCCCCTGAAAAGGAATAGCAATTGCACATCTGTAACCCCGCAATTGCATCCCCTTGTTTTCAAGGGCAGTCACAGTCCTAGTAGGTTTATCCACAGCCATCACTACATCTGGAGGATGTATACAGGCAGCGGAAAGTCGCCCCAAAATGGTCGCTTTGTTCCCCCTGCGCCCTATGGTATTTCTCTCAACAGACGACAGGTGTGCCGCAGGCATTGGCGCCCCGTCGACAAAGATGGACCGACCGGAAAACCGGCGGCAACGAGGCAGATAGGTGAGTGACGTGGTGGTTCGGCGCAGGCAGCCGGCCCTTGACGGGCTATTCAGGACATTCGTAACGGCATTTCTTGCCCTGGTTCTTGTGGCCTTTTGGTCACCCGGTACTCAGGCCGCGCCCTATGCCGAGATGGTCGTCGACGCCCGCACCGGCGAGGTGCTGCGCTCCCGCAACGCCGACACCCGGCTGCACCCCGCCTCCCTGACCAAGATGATGACGCTCTACATCGCCTTCGAGGCGGTGGAACACGGAGAGATCTCCCTCGACACCCAGGTGCGCGTGTCCCGCAACGCCGCCAACGAGGTCCCCTCGAAGCTGGGCCTGCGCGAGGGTCAGCGGATCAAGCTGCGCTACCTGATCCGCGCGGCGGCGGTGAAATCGGCGAATGACGCGGCCACGGCCATCGGTGAGGCCATCGAGGGCTCCGAAGCGGCCTTTGCCCGCCGGATGAACCGCACCGCCGAGGCCCTCGGGATGACCCGCACCACCTTCAAGAACGCCAACGGCCTGACCTCCTCCGGCCACCTGTCGACCGCCCGCGACATGACAACGCTGGGGCGGCACCTCTATTTCGACTACCCGGAATACTACCACCTGTTCTCGAAACGCACGGCGGACGCGGGCGGCACGACCGTCTACAACACCAACCGCAAGTTCCTGGCCGCCTATCGCGGCGCCGACGGGATCAAGACGGGCTACACTCGCGCCGCCGGGTTCAACCTGGTGGCCTCGGCCGCGCGCGGCAACGAACGCATCATCGCCACGATCTTCGGCGGTCGCTCCACCCCCTGGCGCAACGCGCGCATGGCGGAACTGCTGGACCTGGGCTTTGAACGGGCCCCCTCCTCCGCGCCGACCATCGCCCCGGCGAAACCCGTCTACGGCGCTCAGGACGAGCTGCTGATGGCCGGCAAGACAGTGCGCGTGAACGGCGCGCCGCGGGCCTCGCTGCGCCCCCGCGCCCGCCCGATCCCCGACACGTCGGAGGACACCCCGGACGAGATGCTGCTGGCCTCCCTGCCCGATGCCGCCACGCTGGACGCCGCCGCCGCCGAGGCCCTGGCCTTTGCCGACACCAGTGCCGGACAGACGCTGCCGCTGCCGGAGGATCCCGCCCAGGGCGATGCCGCGGTCGAAACCGCCGTCGCCGCCACCCCGGCGATCCTTCCCTCCGGCCCGGTGGAGAACCCGATTCCCCCGATGGCCCGGCCCAGCACGCTGCTCAAACAGTTCAGCCCGGCCCAGCCCGCGCAGACCACCGAGGCGCAGCAGGCCTCGCTTCCCGCAGACGTGGGCGTGGCCGTCACCCCGGTGGTCACCCGCTCCGCCGATGCCGGCCCGGCAAGCTGGGGCGTCAACATCGGCCGCTTCACCACCGAGGGCCGCGCGGAACGCATCCTGCTGACCACCGCCCTGGCCGAGGTCGAGACGCTGGAAGGCGCCGACCGCCGCGTGGTGCGTTCGCCCACCGGGTTCGACGCCAACTTCGCCGGTCTGACCCGGGATGCCGCCGACCGCACCTGCCGGCGCCTGAACGCCCGCAACCAGACCTGCTTCATGATCGGACCGGACACCTGACAGGCGCCCGCGCGGCGCGCCGGCCCCAGGGTCCGCGTCTGCGCAGGGGCCCCGCCCGCTTGCACAGGCCTGACCGGGCCGCAAGAAGCCGCCCGGTCGCTGAAGGGCATTGCCCCCCTCTCTCTATTCTTTGGCCAGAAATATCCCGGGGGAATTGAGCCCCCTAGGGCTCAAGGGGGCAGAGCCCCTCCCCGTCCTGCCTGCCTCGTCCTACGACGGGGTCAAGGCGCAGCCGCGCCCCTCAGGGCTTCGGTTTATCGTCCCATTGATCCGACAGGATCCGTTGCGACGCCCCCTCCGGGTCGTCGTATTGATCCGTCTTCACCGTCCAGATGAAGCCGACCAGACCGATCCCGCCGAGAAACAGCGAGATCGGGATCAGCCAGACGAGAATATCCATGTCCTGTCCCCTTTCGGCCCCTCGCGGGTGCCCCTGTCACCGCCTGCCCCGGTCCCCGACCGCGCGTCAGCGCAGCCGCAGGGCGTTCAGCGATACCGTGATCGAACTGGCCGACATGGCCAGCGCCGCGATCAGGGGCGAACAGAGCCCCGCAACCGCCAGCGGCACGGCTATCACGTTGTAGAATGTCGCTATGCGGAAGTTCTCACGGATCCGCCGCGTGGCGCGAGAGGCGATATCCAAGGCCTCTGGAATGGGCGACAGATCGCCTCCCAGCAGCACGATGTCGGAGGCAACCCGCGCAGCGTCCAGCGCCGAGGCGGGTGAGATCGAGACATGCGCCGTGCTCAGCGCCGCCGTGTCGTTGAGGCCATCGCCCACCATCAGCACCCGTGCGCCCTGCGCCTGCAGATCCGCGATGCGGGCGGCCTTGTCGCCGGGCAGGGCCCCGGCGGTCCAATCCGCGATCCCCAGGCGTGCGGCCAGATCCGCCACCGCGCCCTCGGCATCGCCGGAGATCAGCGCGACCCGTTTGCCCGCCGCCAGCAGGTCGCGCACGGCCGTCTCGGCACCATCGCGCAGGCTGTCGGTGAAGGTGAACTCCGCCAGACCGTCCGGCCCCTGCAACCAGGTGGCGGTCTCGCCCCCGGCCTCGGCGCCCAGCCAGGCGGCACGGCCCAGGCGCACGCGACGCCCGTCCAGCCGCCCTTCGGTGCCATAGCCCGGCACCTCGCGCAGCTCGGCGACCGGCGCCGGGGCGATCCCGCGCGCGCGCAGAGCGGTGACGAGAGAGCGGCTCAGCGGGTGCGACGACCCCTCGGCCAGGGCAAGCGCCAACGACAGGGTGGCGTCGTCAAATGCGTCAAGGTTGGTCGCCTCGGGCGCGCCGGCGGTCAGAGTGCCGGTCTTGTCGAAGAGCACCGTGTCGACCTCGGCCAGCCGTTCCAGCGCGGTTTCATGTTTCACCAGCATGCCACGGCGGAACAGACGGCCCGAGGCCGCGGTGGTCACCGCGGGCACGGCCAGACCCAGGGCGCAGGGGCAGGTGATGATGAGGACTGCGGCGGCGATGTTCAGCGCCACGCGCAGATCCCCCGACCACAGGAACCAGCCGAGGAAACTGAGCGCCGACAGGATATGCACACCGGGGGCGTAGAGCTTCGCCGCGCGATCGGCCAGCGAGGTGTAGCGCGAGCGCCCGCTTTCGGCGATGGCCACCAGATCCGCCATGCGGGCCAGCGAGGTGTCGCGACCGATGGCCGTGGCGCGCACGGTCAGCGGGCCGGTCAGGTTCACCTCCCCCGCGCTGACATCCTGGCCAACCATGGCCGGCACGGGCAGCGTCTCGCCGGTCAGAAGGGAGCGATCGAGTTCCGAGGCGCCCTCGACGATCGCGCCGTCCACAGGCATCCGCCCGCCGGGCCGTACCTGGATCAGGTCGCCAATGACCAGTTCGGCCACCGGCAGCTGCACCTCTTCGCCATCGCGCAGCACCCAGGCGCGGGGAACTTCCAGCGCCGCCAGCTCCTCCGCCGCGGACCGCGCCGCGGCCCGGGTGCGGTGATCCAGGTAGCGGCCCGCCAGCAGGAAGAAGGTCAGGGTCAGGGCCGCGTCGAAATAGGCATGTTCGCCGGACAGCGATGTCTCCCAAAGCGATGTCGCCAGGGCCAGGAGGATCGCCAGCGAGATCGGCACATCCATGTTCAAATGCCGCGCCTTCAGGGCACGTCCGGCGCTGATGAAGAAGGGCTGGGCACAGAAGGCAATGGCCGGCAGGGTGATCGCCGCGCTGATCCAGTGGAACAGATCGCGGGTGGCATCCGCCGCCCCGGACCAGACCGAGACCGACAGCAGCATCACGTTCATCGAGGCGAATCCCGCCACCGCCAGACGCATCAAGAGCTCGCGCCCCCGCCGGTCGGTGGCGGTGGCCGCGATGGTGCCCGCGTCCAGCTCATGCGCCTCGTACCCCACGCCCTCGACCACCTGCACCAGGTCGGCGGCCCCGACATCGGCGTCGGCCTTCACCTGGGCGCGTTTCAGGGTCAGGTTCACCCGCGCCTCGCGCACACCGGGCGCGGCGTTAAGCGCCCGTTCGACCGTGTCGATACAGGCCGCGCAATGGATGCCGGGCAGCGACAGCGCCAGGGTGGCGCCTTCCAGCTCACGCGCGCGGCGGGCCATGTCCTCGGCCGCCGGGGCGGCGGAACAGGCTGGACAGGCCGAGATGCCGCCCGGTTGTTCCTCGATGTAATGCTGCGCTGCGTCGACCATCTGCGGGCCTCAGATCCTCAGTTCTCGACCTGCAGCTCTAGCCGTTGCAGGAACTCGGTGCCGTCCTCGGCGATGGCGCTGAACCGCACGATCCAGCGGCCCTCGCCCACGGCCAGCGGCGTCTCGTAGGCGGTGCCGTTGTAGGCGAACTGCGGCACCACGTCGTCGGTGCTGTCGGTGGGCCGACCGATGGTCGCGGTCATCTCCTTGGCGCGCACGGGGCGGCCGTCGGAATCGGTGATCGCGATGGTCAGCATCTCGCCCACGTCGCGGGCCTCCACCGTCCAGCCCAGGCGTTCCTGGTCCGCGACGCGGCCGTCGAATTCCTGGCTGAAGACGTAGGTGTTGTCGACTTCCAGCCCCGGGAAGGTCCGCACCGCCTTGGTGGCCATGACCACGTTGACCGTGATGATGATGCCGAAGGCCGCCACGAAGATCGCCAGCACGTGCCAGCCCTTCAGGGTGAAACCGGTGGGTTCTGCGGTGTCGCTCATGTCAGTTGGCCCTTCCGTTGAAGACGGTTTCCTCGCTCGACCGTTCCTGGCTGGACGTGTCCTCGACCCAGAGGGTGAACTCGGTCCGGTCCGATGTTGCCGGTGTGGTGCCCGGGGCGGCGGTCACGTAGACCCGCGCCAGGTGGGTGGCGTCCGCGTCGACCGTCACCGTGGCATCCTCGCTGCCTTCCACCTGAACCTCAAGGGCGGGATCGCCCTCGGCCGACAGGCGGAAGACCTGCTCTTCGCCCTGCTTGTTGCGCAGGCGCACGTCGTAGACGTTGCGGATGGTGCCGTCAGACAGGGTGATGAAGGTCGGATTGCGCACCGGGGCGACGGTCATGTCGATGTCGGGCCGGATGAACAGCGCGACGACCAGGCCCACGCCCACGGCGGCCCAGAGCACGGTGTAGAGGATCGTGCGCGGGCGGAAGATGTGGCGGGTGATCTTGCGGGGTTCCTTGCCGGCGCGTTCGTTCTGTTCGTCCGTCAGCGCCATGTAGTCGATCAGCCCGCGCGGCTTGCCGACCTTGTCCATAACGTCATCGCAGGCGTCGATGCACAGCGCGCAGGTGATGCAGGCCAGCTGCTGCCCGTCGCGGATGTCGATGCCCATGGGACAGACGTTGACGCAGGCATGGCAATCGATGCAATCCCCCAGAGCCTCGGCGCCCTCGGCCTTGCGGTGCTTGCCGCGCGGCTCGCCCCGCCAGTCGCGGTAGGCCACGGTGATCGTGTCCTCGTCCATCATGGCCGCCTGGATGCGCGGCCAGGGGCAGGCGTAGATGCAGATCTGTTCGCGGGCGAAGCCGCCGAAGAGGAAGGTCGTCGCGGCCAGCAGCAGCATGGTGGTATAGGCCACCGGGTGGGCGTTCAGCGTCACCAGGTCGCGCAGCAGCGTCGGCGCATCGGCGAAGTAGAAGACCCAGGCGCCCCCGGTCGCCAGGCCGATCATGAACCAGGCGACCCACTTGGTGATCCGCAGGCGGACCTTGCGGAGATCCCATTTCTTCTGCCGGTGCAGGCGCAGGCGGGCGTTGCGGTCGCCCTCGATCCAGCGTTCCACCAGGATGAAGAGGTCGGTCCAGACGGTCTGCGGGCAGGTATAGCCGCACCAGACCCGGCCCAGGGCCGAGGTGAACAGGAACAGCCCCAGCCCCGCCATCACCAGCAGGCCGGCGATGAAGTAGAACTCATGCGGCCAGATCTCGATCCAGAAGAAGAAGAACCGCCGGTTAGCCAGGTCGATCAGCACCGCCTGGTCGGGCAGGTTCGGCCCCCGGTCCCAGCGGATCCAGGGCGTCAGGTAATAGATGCCCAGGGTCACGATCATGATGACCCATTTCAGGTTCCGGAAGCGGCCTTTCACCCGGCGGGGAAAGATCGGTTCCCTGGCAGCATAGAGCTTGGGATCTTCTGTATCGGAAGCAGACACGGGGGCGTTCCTTTGGATGCAATTACAAGGCCTTCTCGCAAGCCAATGTTTTCCGAACATTGACCTGCATCAAATGCGACATTTTCACTGTACCTATTGCACCCCCGGCTGTGATCCCCCCGCGTCGCTCGCCCCGGCCCTGTCGCCCCAGGCCGCCCGGGCCTGCCGCAGCAACCAGCGGCCGAACTCCCGCGCCTCGGGACGCAGCGTCGGCGCGTGCCAGAGCAGGAAATAGCCCTTTTTCCGGACATCCTCGAACAGAAGGCGCAGGCGCCCGGCGGCCAGCTCGTCCTCCGCGAAGGCCCGCGCCATGACCCCGACCCCGCGGCCCGAACGCAGCGCCTCCAGCATCAGGTTGCCCGGCAGCGACGTTACGCCGCGCTGCGGATCGAGCTTGCTGCCCTGCCATTCCAGGAACTCGCCGGCCTCGTTGGTGCCCAACTCCTGGAACCAGGGATAGCTCGATAGTTCATCGGGACTGGGGAAATGGCCTTCGGGAATCAGCCCTGGCGAGGCGAGGACGGCAATCGGGCTTTCCACCAGCAGCTGCGCCTCCAGCCCGGGCCAGTGGCCGCTGCCGTAGCGCAGGGCCAGGTCGGCCCCACCGGGGCCCAGATCGCGCAGCGCGGGCGTCGGGTCGATCATCAGGGACAGGCCGGGATGGCGGGCCTGGTAGTCGCCCAGGCGCGGCATCAGGAACTGCGCGGCCAGGGTCGGGGTGCAGGTGACCAGGATCGGTCGTTCGGCCAGATCCCCGCGCAGCCGCGTGACCACCTCCTCGATGCCCGCCACGCCCGCCAGCACCGCGTCGGCCAACTGCCGCCCCTCCGCCGTCAGCTCCAGGGCACGGGCGCCCCGGCGCACCAGGGGCAGGCCCAGGTGGCTTTCCAGCTGCTTCACCTGCTGGCTGATGGCGGCATGGGACACGTTCAGCCGGGCGCCGGCGGCAACGGTCGTGCCCGTCTCCGCCAGAGCGGCCAGGGCGCGCAGCGCCGTCATCGGAGGAAGGCCGGTCCAATCAATCATGTAAGCCAGACTTACACATGGGAATCATTCCTGAATAGGTGATTCGCGGTCCTGTACCGTAAAACAAGGTCAGACAGCCAAACCGGAGAGAGACCCATGTTCAACATCTACGCACAGAGCCTGCTGACCGCCACCCGCCTGGAACGCCGCAGCGCTCCGCCGGTGGCCGAAACCCGCCTGCCCCGCCTGCGCGCCCCGCGCGACGCCCGGCGGGACGACTGACACCGCACAGACACCCCCGAAAGGAGTGATCGCCATGGATCCGATCCTCTACCGCCCGCTCGATGTGCTGGACGAACGCATCCGCCGCGCCGACCGCTACCAGCAGAACCAGCCCCGGCGCCGCGTGCCCGACCCTGACGCGCCACGTTTCTACTGGTGGCCCGCCAAGCCGCGCCGCCGGCGCTGAACCGACTGCCGTCCCTTGCCCGCCCCGCGTGCAGCGATGAAAAAAGCCCGCCCTGCGATCGCAGGGCGGGCTTCCCCGAAGGCCCGGGGCGGGCTAGAAAAATGGCACCGACCGTTCAAGGAAACGCGCGAACAGGACGAAGCGGCCGGTGCCAACCCCACCACGAGAGCGGGGGTCTGGATTGGCGGGGGGCGACCCCCGCCAAATTCGTTTCAGCGGGCGGGCTTACTCGCCGCCGCCCAGCTGGTGGACATAGGTGGCCACGGCGCGGATCTGCGCTTCGCTCAGGCGTTCACCCCAGTTGGGCATGACGCCGAAGCGGGCGTTTTCGACCGTTTCGTGGATCGTCTCGTAGTCGCCACCGTAGAGCCAGATGGCATCGGTCAGGTTGGGCGCACCCTGTTCCCGGTCCCCGGTGCCGTCTTCCATGTGGCAGGAGACACAGTTCTCTTCGAAGACCACGGCGCCTTCTTCGACCAGGCTGGCGTCCTGCGGGGTGCCCGAGAGGGACATCACGTAGTTGACCACCGCATCGATCTGCTCGGGCTCCAGCAGCTCATCACGACCGAAGGCCGGCATCGCGCTGTAGCGGGCATCCCAGTCATCCTCGTTCCGGATGCCGTGGGTGACGGTGTAGTGGATGTCCTCAATCGAGCCACCCCAGAGCCAGTCGTCGTCCAGCAGGTTCGGATAACCGACCGCACCTGCTGCCCCCGAACCATGGCACTGTGCGCACCAGGTCTGGAAGACCGAGGCACCGGCAGAGACCGCGTACTGGTTCAGCTCCGGATCGGCGGCGACCTCGGTCAGTTCGACCGAGGCCAGCTGCTCGTTGATGCCGGCATTCGCGGTCTCGACCTCGGCGATCCGCTCGGCCACCTCGGCACGGGTCGAATAGCCCAGGATCCCGGCGGTGGCCTGGTTCACCAGCGGCCAGGCGGGATACAGCACCGTGTAGATGATGCCCCAGACGATGGTGGCGTAGAAGGTCCACAGCCACCAGCGCGGCAACGGCGTGTTCAGCTCTTCGATGCCATCCCAGGAATGGCCCGTTGTGCCGTGTTTCTGCTTCAGGTCATCGCTCATCTCACAGGTCCTTTCCTGCGAAGGCCGGCTTGGACGTGTCTTTCACGTCACTCGCAGGGCGGTCTTCGTTGCGCAGCGGGATGTTCGCCGTATCCTCGTAGGTCTTGCGGGCACCGGGACGGAACACCCACAGCACGACACCCACGAAGAACAGGAACAGGGCCAGCAGCATCCAGCTGTCCGCGAACTGGCGTAGGATCGAATAGATATCCATCGGATCCCCCTCAGCGGCTTTCGTCTGGGTAGAAGGTCGAGAAGTCGACCAGCGTGCCCAGCATTTGCAGGTAGGCGATCAGCGCATCCATTTCGGAGATGCCCGGTTCGCCGTCGAAGTTGCGCACGTTGACGCTGTCCTCGCCGTAGCGTTCCAGCAGCCCGTCGTAATCGCTGTCGGGATCCGCCTGGGCCAGGAAGTCGGACTGGGCGTTTTCCAGCTGATCTTCCGTGTAGGGGACACCGACCAGGGCGTGCGTGGACATCAGGTCCTGCATGTATTCGCCCTCGATCATGGCATGGGTCAGGAAGCCGTATTTCGGCATCACCGATTCCGGCACCACGGACTGCGGGTTGGTCAGGTGATCGACGTGCCACTCGTCCGAGTAGCGGCCGCCCACGCGGGCGAGGTCGGGCCCCGTCCGCTTCGAGCCCCACTGGAACGGGTGGTCGTATTTCGACTCCGCTGCCAGCGAGTAGTGGCCATAGCGTTCCACCTCGTCCCGCATCGGCCGGATCATCTGGCTATGGCAGACATAGCAGCCTTCGCGGACGTAGATGTCCCGGCCGGCCAGTTCCAGCGGCGTGTAGGGGCGCATGCCTTCCACGTCCTCGATGGTGTTCTCGAGGTAGAAGAGCGGTGCGATCTCCACGATGCCACCGATGGTGACCACGGCGAAGGAGCAGGCCAGGAGGAGCGTGGCGTTCTTTTCAAGAAACGCGTGTTTATCAAGGATACCCATCTATCTGCTCCTCATTCCGCCGGCACGAGGCCGTGGACGGTCTTCTCGGCGGGTTGCTTCTTCACGGTGAGCCAGAGGTTGAGGCACATGACGATCGCACCGGCGAGGTACATCACGCCACCCAGGCCACGGACCACGTACATCGGGAACTTGGCAGCCACGGTGTCGGCGAAGGAGTTCACCAGGAAGCCGTTGGCGTCGACTTCGCGCCACATCAGGCCTTCCATGATGCCGGTCACCCACATGGAGGCGGCGTAGAGAACGATGCCGATGGTGGCGAGCCAGAAGTGCCAGGAGACCATGGACAGCGAGTAGACTTCCTTGCGGTTCCACAGCTTGGGCACCAGGTAGTACAGCGCGCCGAAGGTGATCATGCCGTTCCAGCCAAGCGCGCCGGAGTGGACGTGACCGATGGTCCAGTCGGTGTAGTGCGACAGCGAGTTGACCGCACGGATCGACATCATCGGGCCTTCGAAGGTGGACATGCCGTAGAAGCCCACTGCGATCACCATCATCCGGATCACCGGGTCGGTGCGCAGCTTGTCCCAGGCGCCCGAGAGCGTCATCAGGCCGTTGATCATGCCGCCCCAGCTGGGCATCCACAGGATGATCGAGAACACCATGCCGAGGGTCGAGGCCCAGTCAGGCAGCGCGGTGTAGTGCAGGTGGTGCGGACCGGCCCAGATGTAGAGGAAGATCAGCGCCCAGAAGTGGATGATCGACAGCTTGTAGGAATAGACCGGCTTCTCGGCGCGTTTGGGGATGAAGTAGTACATCATCCCGAGGAAGCCCGCGGTCAGGAAGAAGCCCACGGCGTTGTGGCCGTACCACCACTGCGTCATGGCGTCCTGCACGCCGGCCATCACCTGCACCGACTTGCCGCCGAAGATGCTGACCGGGATCACCAAGTTGTTGACCACGTGCAGCATGGCGATGGTCACGATGAACGACAGATAGAACCAGTTCGCCACGTAGATGTGGGGTTCCTTCCGCTTGATGATCGTGCCGAGGAAGACCGCCAGGTAGGCCACCCAGACGATGGTCAGCCACAGATCGACGTACCATTCGGGTTCCGCGTATTCCTTCGACTGGCTGCCGCCGAGAACGTAGCTCAGCGCGGCCATCACGATGAAGAGGTTGTAGCCCCAGAAGACGAACCAGCCCAGGCCACCGCCCCAGAGACGCGCGGCCGAGGTCCGCTGGACCACGTAGAAGGAGGTCGCGATCAGCGCGTTGCCCCCGAAGGCGAAGATCACGGCGCTGGTGTGCAGCGGCCGCAGGCGCCCGAAGTTCAGATAGCCCTGGGCCCAGTCGAAGTTGAGCACGGGATAGGCCAGCTGGAACGCGATGAACACGCCGGCGAGGAACCCCACGACGCCCCAGAAGGCGGTGGCGATCACCCCGTAGCGGACAACACCGTCCATGTATTCCCCGGACAGGTCCCGCAGGTCGCGGTCCTCATCCGTCTTGCGCAGCGTGTAGATGAACGTCACCGAGGCGGCCAGCATGACCACCAGCATGTTCACCATATACGCCAGGTCGCGCGCATAATTGGCGGCGATCGCGGCGAAAATCGCGACCAGCGCCAGCGCGACTAGCTTGATTGCATTTGTCATAACGCGTCCCTTTGTCAGTCCAACGAGGCGGAATTCTCCCCCCGCTTCTTATCGGAGTTGCGACGTCCGCTTATTGCGTCGGCGCTGAATCACATGCCTTGATCTGTATCAATCGCGAAACCGTGAGGTGTTGACGAAGATCAATGTGAAGCAATTTCCCACATGCTAAACACATCTTATAGACCATTAGCTGGTCAAGGTATCTCATGGTTTGGTAACGATTTTCCACCGAACAACCGCTCAGGAGGCTCCCATGGCCTACAACACGATCTTCACGATCCTGACGCGAAAAGAAGGGCTTCAGGCCCATCTCGATCAGGTTGCCGCCCTCGCCCTTTCACATGACGCTCACCTCGACGTGCTCTGCCTCGGCGTGGATCGCACGCAAATGGGCTATTACTACGCCGGGGCCAACGCGATGGTCCTGCAAGAGGCGATCACCCGCGCCACCGAGGAATCCAAGGCGCTGGAGACCGAGACCACTGAGCTGCTGAAGAACGCTGGCCTGCGTTACGCCGTGGATACCGACGTGGCCCAGATGGGCGACATCGGACGCCACGTCGCCTGGCGCGCCCGCTTCTCCGATCTGGTCGTGCTGCCCAAGCCCTATGGCGACGGCAAGGGCGTGGAAGATGAGCCGATCATCGAATCGGTGCTCTTCGAAGGCCGTACGCCGGTCCTGGTCCTGCCCGACGATCCGGCCGAATCACTGGCCTCGAAGAAACCGCTGATCGCCTGGAACGAAACACCCGAGGCGCTGGCCGCGGTGCGAAAGGCGCTGCCGATGCTGCAGAAGGCCGCCGCGGCGCATGTGGTGGTGATCGACCCGCCGATGCACGGGCCCGACCGGTCCGACCCCGGCGGCATGCTGGCCGCCTGGCTGGCGCGTCACGGGGTGGCGACCGAGATCGACGTGATCTCGAAAACCATGCCGCGGATCTCGGATCTGATCAGCCGCCACGCGACGGACATCGGTGCGGACATGATCGTGATGGGGGCCTATGGCCATTCGCGCTTCCGCGAGGCGATCCTGGGCGGCGCCACCCGGCACATGCTGGAAGGCACCAAACTGCCGATCTTCATGGCGCACTGAGCGCCGGCAAAGGTGAAACGCACCAGGGGCGGGTCTTCGGATCCGCCCCTTTTCATGACGCCGACGCCTGGACGTGAGCGGGAGGGGGCTCTGCCCCCCTTGAGCCTATGGCTCAATTCCCCCCAGGATATTTCCGGCCAACAAATGGACAGGGGTGGGGTGCCTCACTCTGGCCGCGCACCCGTTGACCGGCCTGGCGGACCGATCGCGCTTGCAGCTTGGGCGTGCGGCGCCCCAGTCTTCTCTTTGCTGAAAGTATCCCCGCCGCAGGCATCGCCCGACGGGGCGACAGACCGGCGCGGTACCGCAGATCGCTCGCGCGGTGGTCCCGCCTCAGACCAGCAGGCCGCCGTCCGAATCGTCGCCCGCCTCTTCAAGCAGGCGCGAGAAATCGGGCACCGTCACGCGGCGCTTGCCCTGCAGCTCGATGAGGCCTTCGCGTTTCAGCGCCGAGATCTGACGGCTGACCGTTTCCAGCGTGAGCCCGAGGTAGTCGGCCATCGCCTCGCGCGTCAGAGGCAGATCGAAAACGATTCGCTCCTGCATGGACAAAGACTTGATCGAGGCATCGCGGCGCCCGATGATGGCCAGCAGAGAGGCGATCTTTTCCCGGGCGGTCTTGCGGCCAAGCACCAGCATCCATTCGCGCGCGGCGTCCAGCTCGTCCAGGGTCATCTGCAGCAGACGCTGCGCGATATGCGGCGTCGTTTCCATCATCTGCTCGAACGGCTTCTTGCGGAAGCAGCACATGACCAGGTCAGAGGTCGCCACGACGTCGTAGGCCGCGCCCTCGCGTCCCGGGCGTCCGACGAAATCGCTGGGCAGCAACAAGCCGACCATCTGGGTCCGCCCGTCTTCCATCGTCTGGGTCAGCGTGGCGATGCCCGAGACGACGGAGCCGACGAAATCCATCCGATCCCCGGACCAGACCACGGTCTGACCGGCCTCGAAGCTTCTGTAATACTTGATCTCTTCCAGACGCTCCAACTCATCCGTTTCGCAACGGGCACAAACGGCGCGGTGGCGGATCGGGCAATCGCCGCAATCATGGGAAACGAAGGAGAAATCTTCCTGAAGCATGTCGAACCGCAGTCTATGGGAGGGTTGATCTGGGTCAATGCGCCGATCCGGCGCTTCGCTAAACCCTATTCTCATGGTCACCAAAACGCAACTTGAACGCCTGGGACTGTTTGACGCGAAAGTGCCGCGCTACACCAGCTACCCCACGGCCCCGCATTTCTCCGACGCGATCGGCTCGGGCGAACATGCGTCGTGGATCGAAGCCATCCCGGAAGGGGCCGAGATCTCTCTCTACATCCATGTGCCGTTCTGCCGGCGGCTGTGCTGGTTCTGCGCCTGTCGGACGCAGGGCACGCAAAGCGAAGAGCCGGTGCGCGCCTACATGGACACGCTGCTGGCCGAGCTGGACCTGCTGGAGGCGCATCTGCCGCAAGGCGTTCGCCTGTCGCGGCTGCACTGGGGCGGCGGCACGCCGACCCTGCTGAACCCCGGCATGATGGAGACCCTCGCCGGTCGCGTGGCCGAGGTCGTGCCCTTTGCCGAGGGCGCCGAGTTCTCCGTGGAGATCGACCCCAACGAGGTCGACGAGGCACGCCTTTCTGTGCTGGCCGCCGCCGGCATGAACCGCGCTTCCATCGGGGTGCAGGATTTCGATCCGATGATCCAGGAGTGCATCGGGCGCGAGCAAAGCTATGAGGTGACCCGCGACGTGATCGAGGCGATCCGCGCCCATGGCATCGAAAGCCTGAACGCCGACATCCTCTTCGGCCTGCCGCACCAGACCAACGAGAAGATCACCGAAAGCGTGCAGAAGCTGCTGTCGCTGTCGCCCGATCGCGTGGCCCTCTACGGCTATGCCCATGTCCCCTGGATGGCGCGGCGCCAGGGCATGCTGCCCTCCGACGCCCTGCCCACCCCGGCCGAGCGGCTGGAACTCTTCGCCACCGCGCGCAAGCTGTTCCTGTGGGACAATTACGCCGAGATCGGCATCGACCACTTTGCCCTGCCCGACGACGGGCTGGCCAAGGCGCAGAAGGCCGGAACGCTGAAGCGCAACTTCCAGGGCTACACCGATGACCAGGCCGAGGCGCTGATCGGCATGGGGGCCTCCTCGATCTCGCGTTTCCCGCAGGGCTACACCCAGAACGCGCCCGCCACAGGCGTGCACACCAAGGCGATCCGCGAGGGCCATTTCTCCACCGCCAAGGGTCATGCCTATCGCGGCGAGGACAAGATGCGCGCCCGGATCATTGAGGCGATTATGTGCGACTTCGGCGTGCGCACCGCCGAGATTGTCCGCGACTACGGCATCAGCGCAGCGACCCTGACCGCGATGTTCCGCGAGGTCGCGGCGCAGTTCGACGGCCTGCTGCGCGTGACCGAGGAGGGGCTGACCATCCCCGCCGATGCGCAGCCGCTGACCCGGCTGGTGGCGCGGGCCTTCGACGACTACGACGGCGCCAAGGCGCGGCATTCCTCGGCCATCTGATCCGGGGGCACGCATGACAAAGGGGCGCGGAGCGGCAGGCTCCGCGCCCCTTATTCCGTCAGGCGCCTGGCTCGGGCGGGGGCCTCAGCGGTCCATCGCGGCGGCGAACAACTCCTTGGTATAGTCCGCCTGGGGCGCGTCGAAGACCTGGGCCGCGGGCCCAGCCTCGACCACGTCGCCATGGCGCATGACCATCACCCGGTGGGACATGGCGCGCACCACCTTCAGGTCGTGGCTGATGAAGAGATAGGCCAGCCCGTATTTCTCCTGCAACCGGCGCAGCAGATCGACGATCTGCACCTGCACCGTCATGTCCAGCGCCGAGGTCGGCTCGTCCAGCACCACCAGCTTGGGCCGCAGGATCATCGCCCGGGCGATGGCGATCCGCTGACGCTGACCGCCGGAAAATTCATGCGGGTAGCGGTCCATCGCCGCCGGATCCAGGCCCACCTCGGTCATCACCTCGGCCACCAGCTCGCGCACGGGGCGGTCATCTGCGATCTTGTGCACCGACAGGCCCTCCGCGATGATCTGCTCCGCGGTCATCCGCGGCGACAGCGATCCGAAGGGATCCTGAAAGACGATCTGCATGTCCTTGCGCAGCCGCCGCAGGTCGGTCGTCGACAGGGCATGCACGTCGCGCCCGTCGAAGCGCACCTTGCCCTCGGACCCGATCAGCCGCATCAACGCCAGGGCCAGCGTGGTCTTGCCCGACCCGCTTTCGCCCACGATGCCCAGGGTTTCGCCCGCGTGCAGGGTCAGCGAGGCGTCGTTGACCGCCTTCACATGGCCCACGGTGGTCTTCATCAGCCCCTTCTGGATCGGGAACCAGACGCGCAAATGCTCCGTCTCCAGCACGACGGGGGCATCACCCGAGGGCTCCTGCGGGGCGCCGGTAGCGGCTGCGGACAGCAGCATCTGCGTATAGGGGTGTTGCGGGGCCGAGAAGATGGCGTCGGTCGGCCCTTCCTCGACGATCTCGCCGTCCTTCATCACGCAGACCCGGTCGGCGATGCGCCGCACGATCCCGAGGTCGTGGGTGATGAACAGCAGGCCCATGCCGCTGTCGGCCTTCAGATCCGCCAGCAGGTCGAGGATCTGCGCCTGGATCGTCACGTCCAGCGCGGTGGTCGGTTCATCCGCGATCAGAAGCTCGGGCTTGTTGGCCAGGGCCATGGCGATCATCACGCGCTGACGCTGCCCGCCCGACAGCTCATGCGGATAGGCCGTCAGCCGGGATTCGGCATCGCGGATCCCCACCTGTTTCAGCAGCGCGATGGAGCGGTCCCGCGTTTCGCTGCCGGTGATCCATTGCGCCAGCCGCGCCTTCAGCACGACCTTGCCCGCCCAGAGCACCGCCGTCAGGCCAAGCGCCCAGAGGACGGCGCGGAACAGCCGTTCCACCGCCTCGGTCCCGAAGGCGCCGAGGAAATCCAGCGAGGGTTCCTCGGGCGCCGTGGCCACGAAGGCCCCGTAAAGCGCCAGGAAGCCGAAGAAGACGATCAGCCCGATCAGCACCGGCACGGGTTTCAGCCCCATCCAGCCTTCCAGCCAGCGTTTCAGCCAGCCGCGCCCCTTCATGCCCTGGTGCAGGGCCATGCTTTCCGCCAGCTGCTTCTCGATCGTGTGCAGCGGGTTGAGGGAGGTCATCGGCTCCTGGAAGATGAAGGAGATATCGTTGCCCCGCAGCTTGCGCAGCTTGGCGTTCGGGGCATCCACCATCTCTTCGCCGTCGAAGGTGACGGAACCGGAGACATGGGCGTTCTCCCCCAGAAGGGAGACGGTCGACAGCGCCGAGACGGATTTGCCGGAGCCGGATTCGCCCACCAGGGCCACGGTTTCGCCGCGGTCGACGGCGAAGGACACCCCCTTCACGGCCTCGACGCTGTGGCCGTCCTGGGTGAAGGCGACGCGCAGATCCCGGACCTGTAGCATGCTCATTTGAAGGTCTTCCTGGGGTCAAAGGCATCCCGCACGCCTTCGAAGATGAAGACGAGCAGCGAGAGCATCACGGCGAAGACGACGAAGGCGGTGAAGCCCAGCCAGGGCGCCTGCAGGTTCTGTTTCGCCTGCAGCGTCAGCTCGCCCAGCGAGGGCGAGGAGCTGGGCAGGCCGAAGCCGAGGAAATCCAGGCTGGCCAGCGTCGAGATCGTGCCGGTGACGATGAAGGGCATCATGGTCAGCGTGGCGACCATGGCATTGGGCAGCATGTGGCGGAACATGATGACGCGGTTCGACACGCCAAGCGCCTTGGCCGCGCGCACATATTCCAGGTTGCGGGCGCGCAGGAACTCGGCTCGCACCACGCCCACCAGGGCCATCCAGCCGAACAGGACGGTCAGCAGGACCAGCAACCAGAAACTTCGGCCCAGGATCGCGAAGAGGATGATGATGATGTAGAGCGAGGGCGTCGACGACCATATCTCGATCACCCGTTGGAAGATCAGGTCGATCTTGCCACCGAAATAGCCCTGCACGGCGCCGGCGAAGATGCCGATGGCCGAGGCGGAGACGGTGACGATCAGGGTGAAGAGGATCGACAGGCGGAAGCCGTAGATCACCCGCGCCAGCACGTCGCGCTTGGTGTCGTCGGTGCCCAGAAGGTTCTGGTCGTTGGGCGGCAGCGGCGCCGCGCCCGGGCGTTCCACGGGGCTGTCGTAGGAATAGGGGATCGGCGGCCAGAGGGTCCAGCCGCGCTGGATCTCCTCACCCTCGACCACGCCGTCCTTCGCATCTTCCATCACCGCTTCGGGGTCGTCGAAACAGATGTCGAGGCCCCCGCTTTCGATCAGGCACTGCACCTCGGGGTCGCGATAGATCGCCTCGGTGCGGAAATCGCCGCCGAACTCCGTCTCCGGGTAGAACCTGAAGATCGGCATGTAGTAGTCGCCACGATAGCTCACCAGGATCGGCTTGTCGTTGGCGATGAACTCCGCGAACAGCGAGGCGCCAAAGAGGATCACGAAGAGGATCAGCGACCAGAAGGCCCGGCGGTTGCGGCGGAAGGACCGCCAGCGCCGCTTGTTCAGCGGCGACAGGAACCCCTTGGGGGCCTCGGCCACCGGGGCCGGCGCCTCCTGGCCCGGCATGCGTTCTTCGTCCATCAGGCTCATCTCACCCCTCCCGGCTTTCGAAGTCGATGCGGGGGTCGACGAAGACATACATCAGGTCCGACAGGATCCCGACCACCAGCCCGATCAGGCCGAAGATGAACAGCGTGCCGAAGATCACCGGGTAGTCGCGCGCCAGTGCAGCGGTGAAGCCAAGCCGCCCCAGCCCGTCGAGCGAGAACAGCGTCTCGATGATCAGCGAGCCGGCGAAGAAGACGCCAATGAAGACGCTGGGGAAGCCCGCGATGACGATCAGCATCGCGTTGCGGAAGACGTGGCCGTAGAGGACGCGGCGTTCCGTCTGGCCCTTGGCCCGGGCGGTCATCACGTATTGCTTCTTGATCTCGTCCAGGAAGGAGTTCTTGGTCAGCAGCGTCAGCGTGGCAAAGGCCGAGATGGTCGAGGCCAGCACCGGCAGGGTGATATGCCACAGGTAATCCAGGATCTTTCCGCCGAGACTGAGCTGGTCGAAGTTGTCCGAGGTCAGCCCGCGCAGGGGGAATATCTGCCAGTAGGATCCGCCGGCGAAGAGCACCATCAGCAGCACCGCGAACAGGAAGCCCGGAATCGCATAGGCCACGATGATGATGCCCGAGGTCACGTTGTCGAAACGCGAGCCATCCTTCACCGCCTTGCGGATCCCCAGCGGGATCGAGATGATGTAGGCGATCAGCGTGGACCACAGGCCCAGCGTGATCGACACCGGCAGCTTCTCGATCACCAGGTCGATGACCGAGACGGAGCGGAAGTAGCTTTCGCCGAAGTCCAGCCGGACGTAGTTCCACAGCATCAGCATGAACCGTTCCAGCGGCGGCTTGTCGAAGCCGAACTCCTTTTCCAGGTTGGCGATGAACTCGGGCGGCAAGCCACGGGCGCCGGCGTATTCGGAATTGCCGCTGCCCTCGAACATGTCGGCCGCATCATTGGCGCCGCCGGTAAAGCCGGCGGTCACGTCCCCCTGCCCCTGCACCTGGGCGATGATCTGTTCGATCGGGCCGCCGGGGACGAACTGGGTCAGGGCGAAGTTGATGATCATGATGCCCAGCAGGGTCGGGATGACCAGCGCCAGGCGTCTTAGGATATAGGCCCCCATGTCGCGCTTACCTCAGCGCGCCCGCGGCTCTCAGCTCTTCCGCGCGGTCGGCGTTGTACCACCAGAAGTCGAGGTAGCCGAGGTCGTAGGGCGGAATGTCGGGATGTTCGTACATGTCGTAGTAGGCGACCCAGTAGCCGGACTTGTACCAGGTGGGCACCATCAAGAACTCATGCCGCAGCGCCCGATCCAGGGCCATCAGCGAGGCGTCCTGTTCCTCCTGCGTCTCGGTTTCCAGCGAGGCATAGATGATGTCGTCGATCAGCGGGCTGGCGATGCCAGCCGGGTTGAAGACCGAAAACTCGGCCTCCGCGGAGCCATACATCTGCAGCAGGCCGGTGCCGGTGCCAAGGCCCGCGCGGTAGCCACCGTAGAGCATGTCGTATTCGCGGTCGCGGCGCCGGTTGGTGTACTGGCTGGGATCGACCACCTCGAACTTCGGCTCGATCCCCAGGGCCATCAGGTTCTGGGCATAGTTGTCCAGGATCGGCTGGACCGAGGGTGCCGAGGAGGAGGAGATCGGGAAGTCGAGGGTCAGCAGCTGGCCATTCGCATTGCGGCGCTTGCCGTCATCGCCCACGGTCCAGCCGGCCTCGTCCAGCAGCTCCATCGCGCGGCCGAGGTTACGGCGGTCATTCAGGCGGCTGGCGCGGCTTTCGTGCACGCCGCGCGCGGGTTCGGTGAACAGCTCCGGCGGGACCACGTCGCCCAGGCTTTCCAGGAAGGCCAGCTCGGCCCCCTCCGGCACACCCTCGGCCTGCAGGGGGGTGTCCTGGAAATAGCTCTCGCGATGTTTGAACAGGCCGTATTGCAGGCTCTCGTTCGTCCATTCGAAGTTGAAGGCCAGCGCGATCGCCTCGCGCACGCGCACGTCGGCGAACTTCTCTTTCGCGAGGTTGAAGACGAAACCGGTGTTGTTCGGTGGCATGCCGTCGGGCAGGTCTTCCTTGACCACATGGCCTTCCTGCACGGCAGGGAAATTGTACTGGTTGGCCCACTGGCGCGAGGAGGTTTCCTGGCGGAAGGTGTATTCGCCGGCCTTGAAGGCCTCGAATGCGGCGGAATCATCGGCGAAATATTCCACCCGAATGGTGTCGAAGTTCCAACGCCCCTGGTTGATCGGCAGGTCGGCGCCCCAGTAGTCGGGATTGCGTTTGTAGACGATGCGACGGTCCACGTCGTAGCTGTCCAGCATGTAGGGACCGGAACCGGGCGAAGTCTCGAAGCGCGGCTCATCCAGACGCGCGCCGGTTTCCTCGAACCATTTCTGCGAAAAGACGGTGCCGCCGCCCACTTGTTCGATGAGCGACCGGCGCGATACGCCATCGGCGAAGGTGAATTTCACCGTGTAATCATCCAGCGCCTCGGCCCCCAGGACCAGCTTCTTGACCCCGCTCGAGAAGCTGGGCAGCCCCTGTTCGATGAAGAGGTTATGCGAGAAGACCACGTCGTGGGCGGTCAGCGGCGTCCCGTCGCTGAACTTCGCCTCGGGGCGCATGTGGAAGATGACCCAGCTTTTGTCCGCGGGATACTCGACGCTTTCGCACAGAAGGCAGTAGGCGCCGTTGTAGTCATCCGCGGCCTCGCCCAGCAGGCTTTCGTACATCATCGACGACAGCGCGCCCGCGCGGCCCTTCACGGTGAAGGGGTTCAGGCTGTCGAAGGTGCCCGAGGCCTCAATCGCGATCTCGCCGCCCTTGGGGGCCTCTGGGTTCACGAAATCGAAGTGCTCGAAATCCGCGGGGTATTTCAGGTCGCCGAAGAAGGAATAGCCATGGCTGGTAATGATCTCCGATCCCTCGGCCTGTGTCTCGGCCGTGTCGTCCTGCGCGGGCGCCGGCCCGGCAAGGGCCACCAGGGCCGCCAGTCCCAGTCCCGACAGCAACAGCGTCGCCCGCCGGCTCGGCGACAGGGTCGCGGCAAGGGCCATGGCGCGGGGTTCGGGACGATTCATGGGACGCTCCTCGACTATGTTTGCAGGATGGGCGGCGGGGCCGCGGACCGCACAGGCGGCTTCCTTTGAGGACCTAGGCTAATCGCCACGATTAACCATGTTCAAGACGAGAATGCGTGAGCAGAGGTTACCAGAACCTTGCAGGCTCTTCTGCCCCCAAGAAAAAAGCCGCCCGCGCAATGCGCAGGCGGCCCTGATCCGTGTCGCGGACCTTTGCCGAGGCGTGGGGCGTTACTCGCTCACGCTCTGCAGGTAGGCGATGACGTTGGCGCGGTCCTCGATGTCGTCGAGACCGGCGAAGGACATCTTGGTGCCCGAGGCGCTGTTCCGCGGGTCTTCCAGGAAGGCCTGCAGGTTTTCCGGGGTCCAGACGTCGAAGTTTTCCTTCAGCGCGCCGGAGTAGCTGAAATCACCGACCGAACCGACCTCGCGACCGACGACACCATCCAGGTGCGGGCCGGTGCCGTTCGTGCCATCAACCTTGTGGCAGGCGCGGCACTTGTTGAAGACACGCTCGCCGCGACCGGCATCGGCGGAGGCGAAGACTTCCTCGAAGGACATCTCGGGTTCGGGCTCTGCAGCCGCCCCTTCGTCCGCACCGGTGTCGATGACATAGCCGCGCGCGTGCTCCTCGCCACCGTGGCCCCCGGCACTGGTGTCGTAAAGAACGTCCGCCGCCCAGTTGCCCAGCAGGAAGACCAGCAGCGTGCCGCAAAGGCCGCCAATGATCTTCGTTCCCGTCATCGTGTCAAACATGTGCGCTGCGCCCCTGATGAATCCGTAGCTAGTTGTTCGGCGCGTATCTATCCGCTTCCCCTCGCGCAAAGCAAGGTGTAGTTACCGCGACCAATCGCCCGATGCGGGCGTTTTGACGCAAACAACACGGAATTCCCCAGATGACTCGCCGAATTGCCTTCCAGGGAGAGCTGGGTGCCTATTCGCACCAGGCCTGCGTCCAAGCCTGCCCCGATCTGGAACCCCTCCCGTGCCGCACTTTCGAAGATGCGATTGCAGCGGTCAAGGAGGGCGCGGCGGAAAAGGCCATGCTGCCGGTGGACAATTCCACATTCGGCCGAGTTGCGGATATCCATTATCTTCTGCCGGGATCGGGATTGCATATCATCGGCGAGGCCTTCGTGCGCGTACACATCAACCTGATGGGCCTGCCGGGCACGAAACTCGAAGACATCACCTCGGCCACCTCGCATTCGATGCTTCTGGGGCAGTGCCGCGCCTTCCTGGCCGACCACGGGATCCAGCGGATCACCGGCGCCGATACAGCCGGATCGGCGCATCTGATCTCGCAGCAAAGCGACCGCTCGCGCGGGGCGCTGGCCAGCGAACTGGCCGCCGAGGTCTATGGCCTGGACGTGCTGGCCCGCCATATCGAGGACCAGTCGAACAACACCACGCGGTTCCTGGAAATGTCGATGGAGCCGGACCATTCCCGGCGCGGCGGCGGCAAGATGATCACCACGCTGCTGTTCGAGGTGCGCAACATTCCCGCCGCGCTGTACAAGGCCATGGGCGGCTTCGCCACCAACGGCGTGAACATGACCAAGCTGGAAAGCTACATGGTCGGCGGCAGCTTCACCGCGACGCAGTTCTATGCCGATATCGAAGGTCACCCCAACGATCCGCACGTCAAGCTGGCCCTGGACGAGCTGAACTATTTCTCCTCGCGCCTCGAAGTGCTGGGCGTCTACCCCGCCGACCCGCAGCGCGACTGAGCGGCGGCAGGCACGGCCCCGCGCCCTCAGCCGGGGCTGCGCGGCTTGCCCTCGATGGAAGCCGCGAACTCGGCCATCCGTTCGGCCACCCGTTTTTCGATGGTGCCGCGGGCCAGCCGCAGCGACTGGATCAACAAGCGGGCCGACAGGGTCTTGGGCTTGATCTCCGTCTCGATCCGAATGCGCGTGCGCGTGCGCGACAGGGCCACCAGATCGACCAGCACGCCGCCCTTCATCCCTTCCGAGCGCAGCTTCATCACCATGCGCTCCGGCGCGTCGAACTCGGTCACTTCCAGGCCGATGTCGCGCCGCTTGCCGCGCAGATCGAACCGCACGTCCCAGGCCGCGCCCACACCGGTGACCGCCGGGCGATCCTTGCGAGTCACCTCTGCGCCACGTCGAATCGCCGAGCGTTCAAAGCTGCGGAAATCCGTCACGCGGTCGAACACATCCGCGATCGGCGCCTCGATGTCTTCTTTCGCAACGATCTTCATGGATTAGCCACCGTAGAGGGGAAAAGAGGAACGCCTGTCCTTCACAAAATTGAACATCACGTCAAGCCAGCCTATCCGCAAGCCAATTGCGTAGGAGGAATTCCGCAATCGCGCCGCGTCGGGGCCGTCTGATCATCGGGTGGTCGCCGGCAAAGACCGTTGCCAGTTCTTCACGCGACAGCCACATGGCGTCTTCCAGCTCCACCGGGTCGACGGAGATCGCCTCGCTCAGGGCGGTGCCGCGACAGCCGAACATCAGCGAGTTGGGGAAGGGCCAGGGCTGGCAGCAAACATAGCGGACCTCGCCCACCTCCACCGCGGTTTCCTCCAGCACCTCGCGGCGCACCGCGGCCTCGATCGTCTCGCCCGGCTCGACGAAGCCCGCGGGCACCGACCACATCCCCTCGGGCCAGCCATGGGACCGGCCCAGCAGCACGTTCTCGCCCCGGGCGATCAGCATGATGACCACCGGATCGGTGCGCGGGAAATGCTGCGCCTGGCAGGTCGGGCAGCGACGCTGCCAGCCGGCCTCGTTGATCTGCGACGGCTGGCCACAACGGGCGCAGAAGCGATGCGTCTGGTGCCAGGAGAAGAGCCCCCGAGCCGTTGCGGCCAGCTCCGCCTCCTCCGGGGTCAGGTCGGCCATGATGGCGCGCAGGTCGCTGAACCCCTGTCCCTCGGCCAAGGCGGGGTGCTGCGGCAGCCCGCCCACGGTCCAGCCCAGCGGCGCGTCGCGGTGTTCCAGCTCCGGCGGTTGCCAGGCGGAAATATCCTGGGCGAAGATCACCGCCCCGTCGGCGGACCGGCCCAGCAGGATCGGCGCGGCGCCCAGCGCCTCGGCCAACACCGGATGATCCAGCGGCAGCCGCGCCAGCGCGCGATCCGCCTCACCACCCTCTGTTTCACCACCCTCGATCAGGACATTGCCGCGCCAGTAGAGCAGGGTCCGCGCCCCCGGCTCTGCCATCAGCGCATCCAGCGCCGTCGCATCCCCGCGCTGCTGCGCCAATCGGTCCAGCCCGGTGCCGCCGAAGGTCACCTCCTGATCCTGCCACATCATCCTGCCTGCCGTTCCTGTCACGTTGTTTCTGTCTCTTGCGCTGGCAGACTGCCCCGCCCCCGAAGGAAGCTCAATGCCCCCCACCGGGGACGGACACCGACCTTCGCCCATTTGCCACGCGCAAGGATCGGCGCGACTTCGCGTCACCCTGACAAAAGCCGCCCGCAGCGTTGTGCGTTATGCTAACGTCATGTGACGACGGCATTACCACGGTCACGTGCATTTCCGGAGCTTTCCATGACACTGAAACAATCCACCTCCCTGTCCCGCCGCAATTTCCTGGGCGGTACGCTCGCCGGGGCAACCCTGCTCAGCCTGCACCCCTTCTCCGCCCGCGCCGCCAGCGGCCAGGCGCACCTGCGGATCATGGAAACGACGGACCTGCACGTCCACGTCTTCCCCTACAACTACTACGCAGACCGCCCCGACGACACGGTGGGCCTGGCGCGCACCGCCGCCCATATGCAGGCAGTGCGGGACGAGGCGATCAACACGCTTCTGGTCGACAACGGCGACATCATCCAGGGCAACCCGATGGGCGACTACATGGCCTATGAAAAGGGCCTGGCCGAGGGCGACGTGCACCCGATCATCGCCGCGATGAACACCCTGGGCTACGACGCCGCAACCCTGGGCAACCATGAATTCAACTACGGCCTGTCCTTCCTCGAAAAGGCCATCGCGGGCGCCGACTTCCCCTTCGTCTCGGCCAACGTGGTGAAGGAAATGGCCGCCTCCCCCACGGGCGACACCACCTTCATTCCGCCCTACGTCATCCTCGATCGCCAGATCGAACTGGGCGACGGCACGGCCAAGCCGATTCGGATCGGCCTGATCGGTTTCGTCCCGCCGCAGATCATGACCTGGGACCGCGCCCACCTGGAGGGCAACGTGCAGGCCCGCGACATCGTCGACACCGCCCGCGCCTACGTGCCCCAGATGAAGGAGGAAGGTGCCGACATCATCATCGCCCTGTCGCATTCCGGCATCGGCGCCGCCGACCATGAAGAGGGCATGGAAAACGCCTCGGTGCCGCTGGCCGGGATCGAGGGCATCGACGCGGTGATGACCGGGCACAGCCACCTCGTCTTCCCCTCGCCCACCTACGACGGCTATGCGCTGGTGGACGTGGCCAAGGGCACGATCAACGACACCCCCGCCGTCATGGGCGGCTACTGGGGCAGCCACATGGGGCTGATCGACCTGCTGCTGGAGGCGGACGGCACCGGCTGGCGCGTCGTCGCGCATGAGGCCACCACCCGCCCGATCTACGAGCGCGGCGAGGATCGCTCGATCACGCCGACGGTGGAGAGCATGCCGGTCGTGCTGGCCGCGGCCCAGACCGAACATGACGCCACGCTGGAGTATGTCCGGGCGGAAGTGGGCCAGACCTCGGCGCCGCTGCAATCCTACTTCGCCCTGGTAGCCGACGATCCCTCGATCCAGATCGTCACCAATGCCCAGACCTGGTACCTGGAACAGATGCTGGCGGGCACCGAATACGCCGCCCTGCCGCTCTTGTCCGCCGGTGCGCCCTTCAAGGCCGGCGGCCGTGGCGGGCCGGAGTATTTCACCGAGGTCGAAACCGGCCCGATCGCGATCAAGAACGTCGCCGACCTCTATCTCTACCCGAACACCATCCGCGCGGTGAAGGTCACGGGCGCCCAGCTGCGCGGCTGGCTGGACCGCTCGGCGGGCATGTTCAACCAGGTGGAGCCCGGCGCCACCGACGCGGTGCTGCTGAACCCCGACTTCCCCAGCTACAACTTCGACGTGATCGACGGCGTGACCTACAAGATCGACCTGTCGAAGCCGATGATGTTCGACCGCGACGGCGAGAAGATCTCGGACGAAAGCCGGATCGTCGACCTGATGTACGACGGGCAGCCCGTCACCGACGAGATGGAATTCGTGGTCGCCACCAACAACTACCGCGCCTCGGGCGGCGGGCATTTCCCGGGCAACGATGGCTCCACCATCATCTTCGAGGGGCCGGACACCAACCGCGACATCATCGTGCGCTACATCGTCGAACAGGGCACGGTGAACCCCTCGGCCGATGCCAACTGGACCTTCGCCCCGATGGAGGACACCACGGTGCTGTTCGAAACCGGCCCGGCGGCAGCGAAATATGCCGACAGCGTCGAGGGCGTGACCATCGAACCCGCCGGCGAGGGCGAGGGCGGCTTTGCGCTCTTCCGCATCACGCTCTGATCCCGGCGCCAGCCGGATCGAAGGGCCGCCCCCGGGCGGCCCTTTTCACGTGCCGGGCAGGCTCAGACCGCGACCTGCCCCGTTACCGTCGTCACGGCCCGGCCGCCGATGAAGATGCGGCCACCCTCGACGTGCACCGCGATCTCGCCATTCCGCCCGACGCAGCGCCCCTGGGTCGCCATGTAGCGCGCGCCCTCGCCCAGCTCGCTCGTCCGCAGGCGCAGCGCGGCCACCGCGCCATTGCCGCTGCCGCAGACCGGGTCCTCGGCGATCCCATCGGAGGGCGCGAAGGACCGCACCTCGATCCCACCCTCCGGCTTGCGTCCGAAGACGGTGACACCGCCCGCGCCCGCCGCGACCTCGAACGCCGCCATGCGCGGCAGGTCCGGGGTCAGCGCCGTCACCGCCGCGGCCGTGCCGAGGTCCGCAACGATCCACAGCGGGCCGACATCGACCACCGCCGGGGCACTGCCCGGCGCGAGCGGCGCGCCCAGCAGATCGGCCAGCTCAGCCGTCTCGGGCGCGGACAGGTCGCGGAACTGTGGCTCCGGCAGGCGCAGGGTCAGCAGCGCGCCCGCCTGCTGCACCGGAATCAGCCCGGCGGCGCATTCCTGCACCACCAACCCGTCCCGCGGGGCGATCACCCCCGCCTCGATCAGCGCATGGGCACTGCCGACAGTGGGATGGCCGGCAAAGGGCAGTTCACTGCGCGGAGTGAAGATGCGCAGGCGGTAGTCAGCGCCGGCGTCGGTGGGGGTCAGGTGGAACGTCGTCTCCGACAGGTTGGTCCAGGCGGCAATGGCCTGCATTTCGGCGTCGCTCAACCCGTCGGCCTGCAGGACGACGGCAACGGGATTGCCGCGAAAGGGCACGGCGGAGAAGGCATCGACGACACGATAGGGGCGCATGGGGGCTCCGTTTCTGGGTTGCTCATGGGGCCGGGACAGGATCGCCCCGCGGATCTGGCGCGACCTTAGCAGCCTGACCCGACCGCGCCAGCCATTGGCTCCGCCGCGCCCTCCCCCACTTGCATTGCCCGCCGTCCTTTCCTATATGCGGGCTTGAGAGGTTGGCGCGGGCAGGCGCCTCGCCAACCCGGTCAGGTCCGGAAGGAAGCAGCCGTAACGAGTCCCGCTTGGGTCGTTGTCCAATCTCTCACCCAGTCACCTTTGCGCAGCAGAGGTGACAGTCACCCCTCCCCGCAAGACCACCACGACGCCCCATGCGCCCGCAGCACGTCCGAAATCCCCCACGGGACGGCGGGCGGGGCGAAGCTCCCAGCGGGAGCGAGCGGCGCCAGGCGTTCCGCATCACGCACGGGGCCGCGAGCCGGAGCTGCGCCATTCCGACCGCAGCCGCCGAACCGCGCGCCTTGCGGTGGACGCCCCCGGCGGCCCCGTTTACTCTTGGGCGCAACCACCCGAATCCAAGGCTCCCGCCGATGCAAGACAGCGCCCCCGCCCCCAAGGGCCCCTACCAGGTCCTGGCGCGGAAATACCGCCCCGAGACCTTCGCCGACCTGGTCGGCCAGGACGCCATGGTGCGCACGCTGAAGAACGCCTTCGCGGCCGATCGCATCGCCCAGGCCTTCATCATGACCGGCATCCGCGGCACGGGGAAGACGACCACGGCGCGGATCATCGCCAAGGGCATGAACTGCATCGGGCCGGACGGACAGGGCGGGCCGACGACCGATCCCTGCGGCCAGTGCGAACACTGCAAGGCCATCATGGAAGGCCGCCATGTCGATGTGATGGAGATGGACGCGGCCTCCAACACCTCCGTAAACGACATCCGTGAGATCATCGACAGCGTGAACTACCGGGCGGCCAGCGCCCGCTACAAGATCTACATCATCGATGAGGTCCACATGCTGTCGACCAGCGCCTTCAACGCGCTGCTGAAGACGCTGGAAGAGCCGCCGGCGCATGTGAAGTTCATCTTCGCCACCACCGAGATCCGCAAGGTGCCGGTGACGGTGCTGTCGCGCTGTCAGCGCTTTGATCTGCGCCGGATCGAACCGGAGGTGATGATCGACCTGCTGCGCCGCATCGCCAGCCGCGAAGAGGCGGAGATCACCGACGAGGCTCTGGCGCTGATCACCCGCGCCGCCGAAGGCTCGGCCCGGGATGCGACCTCGCTGCTGGACCAGGCGATTTCCCACGGCGCGGGCGAGACCGGCGCCGACCAGGTGCGCGCCATGCTGGGCCTCGCGGACCGGGGCCGGGTGTTGGACCTCTACGAGATGATCATGCGCGGCGACGCCGCCGCCGCCCTGACCGAACTGTCGGCACAATATGCCGACGGCGCCGATCCGCTGGCGGTGCTGCGTGACCTGGCCGAGATCACCCACTGGATTTCGGTGGTGAAGATCACGCCCGATGCGGCCGAGGATCCGACCATCGGCCCCGACGAACGCGCCCGCGGCCTGTCGCTGGCAGAGCGCCTGCCGATGCGATCAATGACCCGCATGTGGCAGATGCTGCTGAAAGCCCTGGAAGAGGTGGCCGCGGCGCCGAACGCGATGATGGCCGCCGAAATGGCCGTGATCCGGCTGACCCATGTGTCGGAGCTGCCCTCGCCCGAGGAACTGGTGAAACGGCTGAAGGACGCCCCGCGCCCGCCCGAACCGCCCCAGGGCGGCCCCGGCGGCGGTGGTGGCGGCGCCTATGCCCCGGCGGGTCCGGCCGGTGGCGGTGCCCCGGCCTATGGCGCGCCCGGCCCCTCCGGTGGCGGCGGCGGTGGCGCCCAGGGTCACACCATGTTGGCGCAGGAGGTCGAACAGGCGCTGGCGCGCTACCCGACCTTCGATCACGTGATCGAACTGATCCGCCAGAACCGCGACGTGCGCCTGCTGGTGGAGGTCGAGGGCGGCGTGCGCCTGATCTCCTACCGCCCCGGCCGGATCGAGTTCGCCCCCGCTCCCGGCGCTGCTTCCGACCTGGCCTCGAAGCTGGGCACGGCGCTGCAACGCTGGACCGGCAACCGCTGGGTGGTGACCATCGGCAATGAGCCGGGCGACGACACCATCGTCGAGAAGCGCGACGCCAAGCTGCGCGCGCTGAAGGAGGAGGCCACAGCCCATCCGCTGATGCAGGCCGTGCTGGCCGCCTTCCCCAAGGCCGAGGTCACCAAGATCATCAGCCGCGAGGAGATGGCCGCCAAGGCGGAGGCCGAAGCCCTGCCCGAGGTCGAGGACGAATGGGATCCTTTCGAGGACGAGTAGTGATCCCGCCCGCAAGACACACTAGATAGCATTGAAACGACGCGCCCGCGCGGCGCCACATGAAGGAGAACGAGCATGTTCAAGGGCCTTGGCCAGATGGGCGACATGGCGAAGATGATGAAGACCGCCAAGGAGATGCAGACGAAGATGCAGCAGCTCCAGGATGACCTGGAGACGATGACCGTCACCGGCGAAAGCGGTGCGGGCCTGGTGAAGGCCACGGCCACCGCCAAGGGCGAGCTGAAGGCGCTGGACATCGACCCGTCGATCTTCGACCCGAACGAGAAGGAAGTGGTCGAGGATCTGATCCTGGCCGCGATCAAGGACGCCCAGGCACGCGCCGCCGAGAAGCACCAGGAAGAGATGGGCAAGATCACCGAGGGCCTGGGCCTGCCGGCCGACTTCAAGATGCCCTTCTGATCGAAGATGTCCGCCGGCCGCGACATAGACGCGCTGATCGAAATGTTGGCGAAGCTGCCGGGGCTCGGCCCCCGGTCGGCCAGGCGCGCGGTGCTGCAACTGGTGCGCAAGCGCGAGCTGCTGCTGATGCCGCTGGCGGACCTGATGCACGAGGTGGCGGTGAACGTGCGCGAATGCACCCGCTGCGGCAATATCTCCGAGGGGCCGGTCTGCCCGATCTGCCTCGACCAGAAACGCGCCAATGGCGAGCTCTGCGTGGTCGAGGACGTGGCCGATCTCTGGGCAATGGAACGCTCGGGCAATTTCAAGGGCCGCTACCACGTGCTCGGCGGCACCCTCTCGGCGCTGGATGCCGTGGGCCCGGAGGAGCTGCGCATCCCCGACCTGGTGCAGCGGGTCGAGGATGAAGGCGTGACCGAGGTGATCCTGGCGCTCAACGCCACCATCGACGGCCAGACCACGGCGCATTACATCGCCGACCAGCTGGAGGGCACGGTGCGCCTGACCTCCCTTGCCCAGGGCGTGCCCATCGGCGGCGAGCTGGATTATCTCGACGACGGCACGATCACCGCCGCCCTGCGCGCCCGCAAGGAGCTGTGAGCGCGGCGGTATCGGCCTGACGGCCGATGCCTTCGGCGAGAGTATTTTCAACTAGGTGAAGACAGGGGGGGGCGTCCCCGAGGCGGTGGCACCGCGGCGTCAACGTCCGCCAAGCCCGTTGCGCCCTTCGGCGCCGCCTCACGCCACGGCGGGTTCGACGGCCCAGTCGGGCAAGGCCTCCCCCGCCACCTGCAGCGCCCCAAGACGCCCCAGCTCGTCCGAGTTCTTCGCCCCGCGCCCGCCCCCGGCGAAAGCGGTGTGGATGCGCGCCGACAGGGCGGTGAAATGGGGGATGTTGCGCGGCGTAAAGGTCGTCACGCAGGCTGCGGTGGAGGTCGAGAGAATCTCCAGCGAAGGCATCCGCGCCCGCATCACCCCGTCGAGGTAGGCCGCCTCCTCCGGGTCGCCGGAGGAGCGGAACCAGGCGGTCAGCTCTTCGGGCGAGGTCAGCGGCCGGTCGACCCGGTCACCGCCTATCTTCAGGTAGAGCTTTCCGTCGGGATAGCGCAGGGGCGGCAGCAGGTAGGGATCCAGGCCATCGGGCAGCAGCGCAATCAGCGTGGGCATCCCCGCCAATCGTGCCGCCTCGGCCTCCGACACCTCGAAGAAGACCACGGTGCGGGCGTAGACGCTGAAGGGCAGCGCCTCTCCCACCAGCGCGCGGGAGAAACCGCCAGTGGCCAGCAGCACCCGATCCGCCGTCAATTGTTCGCCCCCGGCCAGCGCCAGGGTGACACCCTCCGCACTTTCGTCCAGCGCCGTGACATGATCGCGCACCAGCCGTGCCCCGCCCGCCTGCGCCAGGGTGATCTGGGCGCGTACCAGGGCGCGAGGGTCGATGACCCCGGCATTGGCCCGCTCGTGCAGACCCAGGGTGCCCGGGGCGAAATCGAACCAGGGGAAGCGATCTGCCAGATCGGCATCGCGCAGGCTGTCGCAGGGCACCGCGTCACGGTCGCGGGTGGCTTCCAGCCGGTTCATCTGCACCGAGCCTTCGGGACCTGCCATCAGCGAGCCGACCTCGGAGAAGAAGGGCACGCCCGAGGCTGCCTCGATCTCGCGATAGCGGGCGATGGAGGCGCGCGAGGCCCGTGACCAGAAGAGCGAGGGATCGAGTTGCCGGGTGATGCGCCCGGCATCGTAGTGCGATCCGAAGGGCCCCTGCCAGCTGGCCGGGTCTTCGGGTTCGGCAGGGCCGACCAGGGTCACCTGGTGGCCCATCCCGATCAGGTGGCGGGCGGCGGCGGCCCCGATCATTCCGGCCCCGATCACGGCGATATGCATGTCTATCCTTCCCTGTCCTGTCCTGTCCGACCTGCGGCCCGCCCTGAGCCAGGGCAAGGGGTCGATCCCGCGGCGCAGGATTGGCGGTGACGGAGTGACTTGCAAGACCCCGGACGAACCGGCCACCGAAAGCGCAGAAAAAAGCCCGCCGGAGCGGCGCTCCAGCGGGCTGAATGCAGGGGATGAAGGGGACGATTACTTGTCGTCTTCCTCGTCGTCGTCATCGCTGCCGCCCGGCAGGTTGAAGAAGCTGTCGGCGTCGCGCAGATCGTCGTCCTTGCTCTTGTCCTCGTCGTCCTGATCGTCGGAGGTCAGCGAGAAGGTTTCCAGCCCCTCGATGGCGGTCGGGATACGCGGCTCGGCCTCCATCTCCAGGCTCTGTTCGGTCGACAAGAGCTTGCGGCGCTCGTCGTCGGTGATCGCCTCGCCCCGCTTGGCGCGTTCGGCGGCGGCCTTCTGCACAGCAGCGTCCAGCTCGGTCTGCTTGCACAGGCCGAGCGCGACCGGGTCGATCGGCTGCATGTTGGCGATGTTCCAGTGGGTGCGTTCGCGGATCGACTGGATCGTCGGCTTGGTGGTGCCCACCAGTTTGGAAATCTGGCCGTCCGACAGTTCGGGGTGGAACTTCACCAGCCACAGGATCGAATTCGGACGGTCCTGGCGTTTCGACAGCGGGGTGTAGCGCGGGCCACGGCGCTTTTCCTCGCCCACGGCGGCGGCGTTGAACTTCAGCTTCAGCTTGTGCAGCGGATCGGCCTCGGCCTTGTCGATCTCTTCCTGGGTCAGCTGGTTATTGGCGACCGGGTCGAAGCCCTTCACGCCCTGGGCCACTTCGCCGTCGGCGATACCCTGGATCTCCAGCTCGTGCATGCCGGTGAAATCGGCGATCTGCTTGAAGCTCATCGTGGTGTTGTCCACCAGCCAGACGGCGGTGGCCTTGGCCATGATCGGTTTGCCCTGCATGTCTCAACTCCTGAACATCTGGCGTGGTGGAAACCTGCGGTCAGATATGTCTGTCCCGGGCCCTGGCCTTCGGGGCCGGGGCGCATCGCCGGGGCGATGCAGGTTTCCGTTGTCGGGGAACTCGGGCGCTATATAGTCGGGTCGGGCCGCAAATGGAAGAGTGATATGCGTCGCACCCTTGTCCTGTTGATGATCCTGCTCATGCCGCTGCGCGCTGTCGCCTCCGACCGGCCCGGGGACTTCGACTATTACGTCATGGCGCTGAGCTGGTCGCCCGCCTTCTGCGAGGTGCAGGGCGATCCGGAGCAATGCGCGCCCGGCAAACGCTTCGGCTGGATCCTGCACGGGCTGTGGCCGCAGCACGAACAGGGCTACCCCAGCGATTGCCGCAGCCCGATGCGCAATCCCAGCCGCGCCGACACCGCCGCAATGGCCGACATCATGGCGACCGCGGGCCTCGCCTGGCACGAATGGCAGGCCCACGGCCGCTGTTCCGGGCTGTCGTCGGAGGCCTACTTCGACCTGTCGCGGCAGGCCTATGACAGCGTCACGCGCCCGCAGGTCCTGCGCCAGCTGGACGAGGACGTGCGCCTGCCCGCCCGGGTGATCGAGGAGGCCTTCCTGGAGGCCAATCCCCATCTTTCGGCCGATGGCGTCACCGTCACCTGCCCCGACAACCGCATCCGCGAGGTGCGGATCTGCCTGACCAAGGACCTGCAGCCGCGCGACTGCGCCCCGGACGTGCGGCGCGATTGCCGCGCCTCCTCGGCCCTGTTCGATGCCATCGGGGGCTAGGCCCCGCGCGCGCCTGACGGGCTGGCAACCCGCAGGCTGACCGGGCGGCAGTCGGTGAAGAGCAGCCTCTGGCGGTTCAGGCATGTCGCGACGGCTGCGTCTGTCAGCCCCTTGGCCTGCGCCCTGCCGCGAGACCGAGCAGGCAAAGGATTGCCGCGATGGTTGTTTCGCGTCGCGATCTGGTTTCCAGGGCCTCTGCGCTGATGCATCATGCCGCTCGGGCGAGCCATTCCGCCCGCACCGGGCCGTATTCCCGTCCCGGGGAAAGACCGCTTTTGAAAGGTATTTACAATGAAGACCTCTGTTGCAACCGCGACCGCACTGGCCCTTGCTCTTGTCTCGGCCCCCCTGCAGGCCGATCCGGTGACGGATGCGCTGGAAAGCGCATTGGAGAACTACGAAAAGGGTGACCTGGGCATGACTGCTGCCCGGCTGACCGAGGCCCAGAAGGCGGTTGTCGCCCTTCAGGGCGGCAAGCTGACACGCTTCCTGCCCGAGGCCCCCGATGGCTGGAGCCGCGAGATTGATGAAGATGCCAACGAGGGCATGTCGATGGTCGGCATGGGCGGCGCCTCCGCCGCAGCGGACTACATCAGTCCGGAGGGCGATCACGTCACCCTGACGCTGGACGCTGACAACCCCATAGTAACCTCCATGGCCAGCATGCTGGGCAATCCGCAAATGATGGCCATGATGGGCGAACTGCTGGAATTCGGTGATCAGCGCATGGTCAACCAGGACGGCGAGATCTCCGGTCTGGTCGCGAATCGGGTGCTGATCCAGGCCACGGGCACCGCCTCCGAAGAGCAAATGTCCGAGATCCTCGGCATGATGGATTTCGACGGGCTGGCCGCCTACGACAAGTAAAACGGCCCCGCCATCAGCCTGGACGGTCGGGGCGACCGGGCGACGACCCGCCGCCTAGGGCGGGATCCAGCCGCCCCCACCTCCAGGATGCGAGCCCGCCGATATGGCCTGAGGGCGTTCGGAGCCCGCGCACGGCGCGATTGCCGTGCGCACTTGGCTCTTTTCGACGCCATCGGCGACCGACAGGCGTTCAGGGCGTGTCGATGATCCCGCCCTCGACCCGCAGCGAGGCCCCGGTGGTGGCCGAGGACAGGGGCGAGCAGGCATAAAGCGCCATGTTCGCCACCTCCTCGACATCCGCCGCGCGCCCGATGATCGAGCTGGGGCGAGCGGACTTCACGAAATCGCGGGCCACTTCGGCCTCGCTGCGCCCGTCTGAGGTGTCGAGGCCCGCCTTCATGCCGTCCGACAGGGTCGGACCGGGCAGCAGCGAGTTCACCGTCACACCGGTTTCCGCCAACCGCTTGGCCAGGCCGCGGGCCAGGGCCACGTCGGCGGCCTTGGTCACGCCGTAGTGGATCATGCTATCGGGGATGTTGAAGGAGCTTTCGGAGCCGAGGAACAGGATCCGCCCCCAGCCCTTCTTCACCATGCCTGGCGCCAGCGCGCGGGCCAGACGCATACCGGACATGACGTTCACGTCCCAGTACTTCTGCCAGAGGTCATCATCGGCCTCGAAAAAATCGACATCTCCGAAGATGCCCGCGTTGTTCACCAGGATGTCGCAGCCGCCGAGGTCGGAGATCAGCCGGTCCGCCTCCGCCGCATCGGCCAGATCGGCGGCCAGCCCGCCAATCTCTGCGCCCGGCACCTCATGCTGCATCCGGTCAATGGCCTGTTTCACCCCTGCCGTATCGCGGCCGTTCAGGGTGACGCGGGCACCGGCTTCGGCCAGGCGTTTCGCGATGGCATAGCCGATGCCCTTGGTGGACCCGGTGACGAGGGCGTGTTTTCCGGCAAGGTCGATGGAAAGAGGCATGGGAAGGCTCCGTGGTTGAATTGTCCTTTCGGGTCCAACGCATGCCCCCCGGGCGGTCGTTCCGCCCTCACATCCAGTTGAGGGCAGACAGTCGAGAGCGGAACGACCGGCTGCCGCCTCAGCCGCCCGCTACCTCCAGGACGATCTTGCCAATATGGCCGGAGCTTTCCATGCGGGCGTGGGCCGCCGCCGCCTCTTCCAGCGGGAAGGTGCTGTCCATCACCGGCGCCACGCGGCCCGCGGCCAGCAGGGGCCAGACATGCTCTCGCAGGCCCTCGGCGATCTCTGCCTTCACCTGGTCGGACTGGGCACGCAGGGTGGACCCGGTCACGATCAACCGCTTCATCATCACCTGGGCGAAGTTCACCTCGGCCTTGGGCCCGCCAAGGAAGGCGATCATCACCAGCCGCCCCTCGTGGTTAAGCGCGCGGATGTCGCGGGGGATGTAGTCCCCGCCCACCATGTCCAAGATCACGTCGGCGCCGCCGGCTTCCTTCAGCACCTCGACATAATCCTCCTCGCGGTAGTTGATCGCCCGCTCGGCGCCCAGCTTCTCGCAGGCGGCGCATTTCTCGGCGGAGCCGGCGGTGGCGAAGACCCGGGCGCCAAAGGCCTTGGCCAGCTGGATCGCGGTGGTGCCGATGCCGGAACTGCCGCCGTGCACGAGGAAGACCTCGCCGCCGGTCAGGCGGCCGCGGCGGAACACGTTTTCCCAGACGGTGAAGAAGGTCTCGGGCAGGCAGGCGGCCTCGCGCAGGCCCATGCCCTCGGGCACCGGCAGGCAATGGGCGTAGGGCGTCACCACCTCTTCGGCGTAACCGCCGCCGGGCAACAGGGCGCAGACGAGGGCGCCCAGGGCAGCCTCGGGAACGCCCTCGCCCAGGGCCACGATCTCGCCCGAGGCCTCCAGCCCCGGCAGGTCCGAGGCGCCGGGCGGCGGCGCGTAGTTGCCGGCCCGTTGCAGGGCGTCAGGCCGGTTCACCCCGGCCCAGGCCACGCGAATGCGCACCTCGCCCGGCCCCGGCTCGGGCAGCGCCCGCTCGCCCGGCACCAACACCTCGGGTCCACCCGGTTCGGAAATCTCGATCACGCGCATGTCTCGCGCCCCCTCATCATCTTCTCTTTGCCGAAAATATTCCCGCCGGAGGCGTCGGCCCACCAGCCGCGCGCCCCCAAAAGCCGGGCTTGTGTCGCCGCTCAGCGGCCCGAGGGGCCCGCCTGGCCCGGCAGGTCAGAGGCCCCCTGCGGCGCCTTCACGCGCGACAGCACGCCCAGCGGCCCCTTCTCGATCAGCCGCCCAAGGGGGGAGGACATCACCCGGCCCTTCACCTTCTCGAATCGCATCACGTCGCCGATGCGCCGGTCGAGGAAATCCCAGGTCGCCTGATGATCCAGGCTGTCGTCGCCCAGCCAGTAGAGCACGACGGAGGAATAGACGCCCGACAGCGTGGCGCGCTTGGAATACCAGTTCAGATCGTCGGAGGTGTCGCCAAGCGCGGTCCAGATCGCATCCGCCGACCCCCAGACGGCCCGGGCGCCGTCGGCAGTGTGCTGCGGCAGGGCAAACAGCGCCGCGCCGCGCCGCACCAGCTCCTTGTCCGCGATCTCCAGCCGCAGGCGGATGGCGCGGGCGACCTTCTCGGAATAGCGCAGCTCACCATGCGCGCCCTCGGCCGCCTCGGCGGCGAAAAGTCGAGCCATTTCAGCGTCCCCGGCCCGATGATAGGCCAGTGCCAGGTCGACCGCGCCGCGCGGGAACAGCGCCTTGGCCAGCTCGGGCGAGATGTCGGCATCCTGGGCGGCGGCCTGCAAGGTGGCCGTGCTCCACCCGTCGAAGGGGACGTGGATCAGCGCCGCCTCCAGCAGCCGGTCGGCGGCAGTGGGGGCCGTGCCCCGGGCGTCGGTTTCCTCGGTCATGATGCTCTCCGTCTTGCTGTGCCGTCTGCGCGGCCCGCCTGGCCTGCTGGCCGGACTACCCCGGTCGGACATATCACGGGCCCTGCTGGACAAATAGGGCGACCCTTGCTATACGGCCACCTCCTGCAACTATTGAAACTTTAACTTAGGAAGGTGGTGACAACCACATGCAGGTTAGTGTTCGCGACAACAATGTCGATCAGGCGCTCCGTGCCCTGAAGAAAAAGCTGCAGCGCGAAGGCGTTTTCCGCGAAATGAAGCTCAAGCAACATTTCGAGAAGCCTTCCGAGAAGAAAGCGCGCGAGAAGGCCGAAGCAATCCGCCGCGCCCGCAAGCTGGCGCGCAAGAAGGCGCAACGCGAAGGTCTCCTCTAAGGAGCCTTTTCTTCCTCATGGAAGACCCGACACAAAGACGACCCCCGCGGCCTGGCCCCGGGGGTTTGTCGTTTTCAGGGGCTGGGTTTGCGGGCCTGAACGGCGGCGGCGGCCCTCAACCCCAGCGGGCCAGCGCCCCGGCCAGCCGTTCGCCGAAGAGGCGCGCCGAGGCGGCGTCACCCGGGTCCAGCTGCCCATCCGTGGCAGAGCCGACCGCCAGTCCCAGGAAGGTACCCGAGGCATTCAGACCGGCATTTTCCGGCACCACCGGCGCGCCGATCACCTCCTGCCCGATCCAGAGCATGCCGTGCTGCGCGGCGAAAACAGCCATGGATTTCAGCGTCGCCAGCTTGTCGCCCGCCTGCTGGATGCCACAGGTGAACCCGCCCGCCAGCTTGTCCTTCCACAGACGCTCGGTCCAGATCGCATGGCCCGTTTCGTCCATGAAGGCCTTCATCCCCGCAGCGACCCCGCCCATGTAGGTCGGCGCGCCCAGGACGATGCCATCGGCCCGCGCCAGCAGGGACCAGTCGATGTCCTTCGGGTGCAGCACATCCACCATATGCACCTCGGCCCCAGCTGCCGCCGCGCCCCCCGCCACGGCCCTGGCGGCAAGCGTGATGGTGGCAGACCCCGACCAGTAGACGACAGCAAGAACGGCCATGTGCATTTCCCGATGATGTTGCGTGGCGGCACAATGCCCCGCGCGCCCCAGGGCTGCAAGCGACCTGCCATTTGTGCGCCTGTGCACGCGAAATGGGTTTGCGACAAGGGGAAGCAACAGATATGTGACGCCAATCCGAACTTTCCAGTTCAGAAAATCCATAGCTTCGCACGCGCCGCTGCGGGACGATCCCGCAGTCTGCCAGCGGATCAGACCCGGACCAGCAGATGCAAAACCAGACCCTCGCCCAGTTCCCGGTGGCGGCGCCGCGCAACGTGACCCTGCCGCTGTACCTCTTCTTCTACCTGTCCCAGGCCTTTGCGATCCCCTTCGCCTGGTTCAACCCCGACCTGTTCGAATTCGTGCTGATGCGCGAGGACGGCCCCTACGAATACATGACCGCGCTCTTTCTGGTGGTGGCCGGGGTCCTGCTGGTCTGGCGCGCGTCGCAGCTGCGCGGCCAGGGCCTGCGCGCGCTTGCGATGCTGACGGTGTTCTACGCGCTGCTCTTCTTCTTCGTCGCCGGCGAGGAAATCTCCTGGGGTCAGCGGGTCTTCGGCTGGGTCTCCGGCGACTTCTTCGTCGCCAACAACTTCCAGGAAGAAACCAACCTGCACAACATGATGGTCGGCGACACGCAGCTGGCGACCTCGCTCTTCGGATCCTGGCTGACGGTGGTGCTGCTGCTCTATCTCGTGGTGCTTCCGCTGCTCTACCCCTTCGCCAACTGGGTGCGCCGCTTCTGCGAAATCCTGGCCGTCCCGGTGCCACGCCCGCGCCACGCGGTGCTGGCGATCGCCGCTTCGATCGCGTTGCTGATGTGCGGCGAGGCCAACCGTCGCTTCGAGCTGTACGAGTTCGCCTTCGGGGTCATGGCCACCCTGATCTTCCTCGAACCGCGCAACCTGCGGCTTTACGGCGGTCGCGACAAAGAGTGATCGCGCGGTCGACGTCAGGGACAGGGGCGGCACGGGACACCCTGCCGCCCCTGTCGCATCCCTGCCCCGGGAAGGATCAGACCGGCAGCGCTGTCGTCTTGAAGACGGTCCGCAGCGCGAAGGAGCTTTGCATGCGCTGCACGCCGGGCAGCCGCGCCAGGCTCTGCCGGTGGATGCGGGCGAAATCCTCCGAGCTTTCGGCGACCACCTTCAGCAGGTAGTCCGCCGTCCCGGCCATCAGGTGCACCTCCAGAACCTCGGGCACACGCGCCACGGCGGTCTCGAAGGCCTCCAGAAGCTCGTCCGCCTGGCCCGACAAGCCGATCTCGACGAAGACGGTGGTGGCCAGCTGCATCTTGCGGGCGTTCAACAGGGCCACGTAGTCCCGGATGTAGCCCTCGGCCTCCAGCCGCTGCACGCGGCGGTGGCAGGCCGATTGCGACAGGCCGACCTTCTCCGACAGCTCCGCATTGGAAATGCGGCCGCTTTTCTGCAGCACCCGCAGGATGGAACGGTCTAGCTGGTCGGGCATCGAAGATCCTCGCGTCAGATGCGGGATTTCTCGCAGAAACCCGTCGCCGCTTCCAGTGCAAACACCGATCCCTCCCGCAGCCCGTGGCGCATCCTGCGGGCGACCGGGGCGCCGTTCCCGAATATCCCCGAATCCGGGTGATAGGCCTTCCGGCCGGGATGTCGGAGGTTGGCGCCAGAAGAGCCGCGCGGGCCCTCAGGCAGACCGGCGGCTCCTGATCGCCACTTATCTAAACGACCGGAAACGATCCATGACGCGCTTTGCACCGCCCCTCCTCACCATGTTCGCCCTCGCCCTGCCCGCCGCCCCGGCCCTGGCACAGTCCGCCCCGCCGCCGGCAGAAGCCTGGCAGGGGATCTACGGCGGCCTGAAGGCCGAGGCCTTCAGCGGCGACCGCGTTGGCTACAACTACGTCTACCAGGGCCAGACAGTCGAAATGCCCTATGGCCTCACGGAAACCACCGAACTTGGCGCCTTCCTCGGCTACAACTTCGTCTACGGGAACGTCGTCTTCGGGCCGGAAGTCGCCTTCACCGAGGGCGGCCCAAAGGAAGAGCTGACCCCGGTCTACCGCATGCACGACGCCCTCGACCTGAAGCTCCGCGTGGGCTACGTGACCGGCCGCGCCCTGCTCTACGGCTTCGCGGGCTACAGCCAGTCCGCCTGGGACGACGGATGGGACGTCAGCGACGTCGACGGCAAGATCTACGGGGTCGGTGTCGATGTGCTGTTCGACAGCGGTGCCTTCGCCGGCCTGGAATACGCCCGGCGCGACATGGAAGGGCACTACATCTACGGCGACGACTACGTGACGCTGGACACGACCTCCCTGTCGCTCCGCGTCGGCTACAAGTTCTGAGCCTTCCCGCGACGCAATGGGCCTGGGGCGGCGGAGCCGCCCCATTCGTCAGCCCGCCTTCTTCAGCGTGTCGCGGATCTCCAGCAGCACGTCCAGCTCGGTCGGGCCGGCGGGTTTCTCCTCCGCCGGAGTGTTGGGCACCTCTTCACGGGCCAGACGGTCCTTCAGCCGGGTGACATAGCGCACCAGCAGGAAGACGACAAAGGCGATGATGAGAAAGTTGATCACCGCCGAGAAAAAGGCGCCGTAGGCAAAGACGGTGGCCCCGGCCTCGCGCGCAGCGACAAGGCTTTCGTAGGGGCCATCGCCCGACAGAACGGCGAACTTGTCAGTGAAATCGAGCCCGCCGGTGATCAGCCCCAGCACCGGGTTCAGCAGGTCCTTGACCATGGATTGCACGATCGCGGTGAAAGCCGCGCCGATGATGATGCCCACGGCCATGTCCATGACATTGCCCTTGGCGATGAAGGCCTGAAAGTCTTTCAGCATGGTGAAGATCACCCCCCTGTTGTGGATCCCTGCGCGCCCCTTCTGCGCGCATGCACCGACTTTGCCCCGAAATCGCGGCCAACCCACATTCTTTTTCGACCCGCGCGGGCTATATCGGGGGAAATGCCCCATAAGGAGAGACCGATGTTCCCCGAAGGCTTCCCCATCGACGCCAAGTGGCCCGCCCAGACCCCCGAGCGGATCCAGCTCTATTCCTTCCCCACCCCCAACGGCGTGAAAATCTCCATCGCGCTGGAGGAGCTGGGCCTGCCCTACGAGGCGCACCTTGTGACACTGAAGGACGAGGACGTGAAATCGCCCGAGTTCCTGTCGCTGAACCCCAACAACAAGATCCCCGCGCTGATCGATCCCGACGGGCCGGGCGGCGAACCGATCGGCCTGTTCGAAAGCGGGGCGATCCTGATCTATCTGGCCGAGAAGACCGGCCAGCTGATGGGGGAAGGCGCCGCCAAGTACGAGGTCATCAAGTGGCTGATGTGGCAGATGGGCGGCCTCGGGCCCATGCTGGGCCAGCTGGGCTTCTTCTACGCCTTCGCCGGCAAGGAGATCGAGGACCCGCGCCCGCGCGAACGCTACATCAACGAGGGCAAGCGCCTGCTGGGCGTGCTGGATCGCCAGCTGGAGGGCCGCGACTGGGTCGCCGGCGACTTCTCCATCGCCGACATCGCCATCGTGCCCTGGCTGGACGGCGCCCTGCGCTACTACGGCGCCGACGACGTGCTGGAGTGGAAGAGCTACGCCAACCTGCAGGCCTACGTGGATCGCTTCATGGCGCGTCCGGCCGCCGAGAGGGGCATGAACATTCCGCCGCGGGACTGAGCGCGGCACCGCAGAGAGACAGAGGGCGGCCCCGGGGCCGCCCTTTTCATGTCTGTATCAGGCTGCGGAACGCGGCAGGGGCGCGGTCACGCGACCGGAGAGCGCGGCGCCCCTTTTCTCTTTGCCGGAAACATACCCGCCGGAGGCATTGGCTCGACACGGGGCCAAAGGACCCGTTCAGCCCGGCAGCGCGCCGGTCAGCACGTAGCGCAGCACCTGCACCACCTGCTCGGGCGTCTCGGCCACGGCCAGCGCCGCCCCGTCCACCTCTTTCAGCGCATGACGCAGATCGGGCGCGTGCAGCACGATCAGCGACTTGCCAAGCGCAGCGGCATAGCCCGCGTCGAAGGCCGCGTTCCACTGCTTGTACTTGTCGCCGAAGCGCACGACGACCACATCGGCCTGCTCGATGCCCATGCGGGTGCGGATCGCGTTCACCTTGGCGCCCTTGTGGTCGTGCCAGAAGGGGTTGTCCTCGGCGCCCAGGATCGCCACGCCGCAATCGTCGGAGGCGCCGTGATCGGTGACCGGGGCATTGAAGGTGATGCCTAGGTCGGCAGCTCCATCGGTGATGCGCTCACGCCAGTCGGTGTGGATCTCGCCAGACAGGTAGACGTTCAGGGTCATCTCTTACCTCTTCTTCACGAACTCGGTGCGCAGGACCAGGCCACGGATCTCCGGGTGGCGACAGTCGATTTCCTCGGGGTTGTCGGTCAGGCGGATCGTCTTGATGACGGTGCCCTGCTTCAGGGTGCTGCCCGCGCCCTTCACCTTCAGGTCCTTGACCAGCACGACCGAGTCGCCATCGGCCAGCGGCGTGCCCTGGGCATCGACCACCTGAACCGCATTGCGGGCGGCCAGTTCCGAGGCCGGCATCCATTCGCCCGAAACCTCGTCATAGACGTATTCATCATCATCGCTCATCGCGCATCCCTCCATGGATTGTCCCGGGCCTAGACCAGCCCCAGGGGAAAGGCAAATGACCGAAAGCCGCACGGCGCGCCCCGAGGAGGGACGCGCCGTGTGAGAGAACGGGCGGAATGGGACGGCGGGCGGGGCGAGGCTCCGCGACGCGGAGCCAGCGCCGTCAGCCGCGCAGGGTGCCGCCGGTGGCCTTCTGCACCTTCTCGACGATCCTGGCGGAGATCGCCTCGATCTCCTTTTCCTTCAGCGTCGCCTCGGTGGGTTGCAGGCGCACGGTCACCGCGAGGCTCTTCTTGCCCTCGCCCAGCGACCCGCCGATGAACTCGTCGAAGACCCGCACGTTGGAGATCAGCGCCTTGTCGGCGCCCGCAGCCGCGTTGACCAGCGTCAGCGCCTCGACCGCCTCGTCGACGACGAAGGCGAAGTCCCGCTCCACCGCCTGCAGGTCGTTCAGCACCAGCGCCCCGCGCGAGGCGTCGGTGTTGCGCGGCAGCGGCACCTCTTCGGGCCAGATGGTGAAGCCCACGGCGGGGCCCTTCACATCCATCGCCGCCAGAACCCGGGGGTGGATTTCGCCGAAGACGGCCAGCATCTTCTTGGGGCCCAGGCAGATGCGGCCATGGCGGCCCGGGTGCCACCAGTCCGCCGCCTCGCGCAGGATCTGCACCTTGGCCGGCGCGCCGATGGCCGACAGGATCGCTTCGCAATCGGCCTTGGCGTCGAAGACATCGACGGCACGCGCGGCGCCGTGCACGTCCTTGGGACCGGTGTGGCCCACCAGGATGCCCGAGACCTGCAGGTGCTGTTCCCCCGGCTCACCGCCGTGCCAGGCGGGACCGGCCTCGAACAGTGCCATGTCGGCCATGCCACGCGCCTGGTTGCGAGCCGCGGCCTGCAGGAGGCCCGGCAGCAGCGCGGGGCGCATGTGCGACATCTCGGACGAGATCGGGTTGGCCAGCATCGTGGCATCGTCGCCGCCGCGGAACAGTTCCGCGCTGGCCTTGTCGATGAAGCTGTAGGTGACGCATTCGTTGTAGCCGAGGGCCGCGGCCGTGCGGCGCGCCACCTGCTCGCGTTTCTGCATCGGCGTCAGCACGGGCTTCGGCACACCGGGCTGCACTCGCGCCATGGGCTTGGGCTCCAGGTTGGTCAGCGAGGCGATCCGCGCCACCTCTTCCACCAGGTCCGCCTCGCCCTGCACGTCGGGGCGCCAGCTGGGCACCTGGGCCATGTCGCCATCCATGACGAAGCCGAGCGCCTCCAGCGTCGCGCGCTGCGTCTCGGCGGGAATATCCATGCCCACGAGCGAGGAACAACGCGCCGTGTCCAGCTTGTAGGCGCGGCTGACGTCAGGCACCTCACCCGCCACCACGGCGTCGGTCACCTCACCGCCGCACAGCTCCACGATCATGGCGCAGGCACGATCCAGCGCCTCCATGTTGAAGCCCGGGTCGATGCCGCGTTCGTTGCGATAGCGCGCGTCCGAGTTGATCTTCAGCGCCCGCCCGCCGTGGGCGATCGAGATGAAGTCCCAGAAGGCCGCCTCGACGAAGACATCCACGGTCTCGTCGGTACATCCCGAGGCTTCGCCGCCCATGATGCCGCCGATCGACTCGACGCCATTGTCGTCGGAGATCACCAGAACGCCCTCGGGGATCTGGTAGGTCTTCTCGTCCAGCGCCAGCAGTTCCTCACCGCCCTTGGCGCGGGAGATCACCAGGTCGCCCTTGATGCTGCCGGCATCAAAGACGTGCAGCGGGCGGTTCATGTCGTAGGTGAAGTAGTTGGTCACATCGACCAGGGCCGAGATCGGGCGCAGCCCGATGGCACGCAGCTTGTCCTGCATCCAGGCCGGGGAGGGGCCGTTCTTCACGCCCTTGATGATGCGACCGGCGAAGACGTGGCAGCCGTCGGCGGCGCTCTCGTCGATGGTGACATTCACCGGGCAGGCGCCTGCGGTGGCCTCCAGCGTGTAACCGGGCAGCGGCTTCAGCGTGCCGAGGCCGCGGGCGGCCAGGTCGCGCGCCACACCGTGCACGCCAAGCGCATCGGGGCGGTTCGGGGTGATGGCGATCTCGATCACCGGATCGACCTTCACCGGATCGTTCTGCGCCAACCAGTCCGCGAACTCCTGGCCGACCTCGCCGTTTTCCAGCTCGATGATGCCGTTATGCTCGTCCGACAGTTCCAGCTCGCGTTCCGAAGCCATCATGCCGTGGCTTTCCACGCCGCGGATCTTGCCCACGGAAATGGTGATGTCGAGGCCGGGGATATACATGCCGGGCTTGGCCAGAACGGCGGTGATCCCCGCCCGCGCATTCGGCGCGCCACAGACGATCTGGGTCTCGCCCTCGTCGGTCTGCACCTTGCAGACCCGCAGCTTGTCGGCGTCAGGATGCTGTTCGGCCTCCAGCACCTTCACCAGCTTGAAGCCCTTGAGTTTCGCCGCCGGGTCCGTGACTTCCTCGACCTCGAGGCCGAGGTCGGTCAGCGCCTCCAGGATCTCGTCCAGGGTCGCCTGGGTGTCGAGATGCTCCTTGAGCCAGGAGAGGGTGAATTTCATCGCGGATCCCCTTTGTTCCTTGCGCGGCCATGGGCCGGAAACCGTCGCATGGCTTGTTGCGCATCAGGGCGGCTTTGTCGAGGGGGTGGGGCCCGGTGGTCCCGCGCCGCGCTCACTCCTCGAACCGTTCCTCCAGGTTCTCCTCCTTGCCCATGGCATAAAGCTTCAGCTCCCGCGCGAGGCGCAGCGAGGGTTTGACGGCAAAGAGGATCGAGCCCACGAGGAACAGCCAGGTGCCCGCCTCCTGCAGCGACTTGTAGAAGAACAGGACCGAACCGACGATGAAGGCCAGGGCCGCCATGAAATCGACGGTCGTATGGGCGATCTCAAAGAGCGCATAGACCCGGCGCGTGTCATCGTTGCGTTCGCGGTTGGCGTGGTGAAACAGCGGCATGGCATCTCCTTGTCCGACGCGGGTTGTCCTACGCGGGCGCGACGGATCACCCGCCGCCCCCGATCGCCCGGCCTGGCTCCGGCGCGCCGGCCAGGTCACGCACCAGGCGGAAGCGTTCACAGACCAGCATCAGGTCCGGGGACCAGCCCCCGCTGCGTTCGAAATAGCCCCGGTGCCCCTCCTGCCAAGCGGCAAGGCTGTCATCCTCGCCCTCCGCCAGGGCGAAGGCCTCCGTCACCTCGTCGAAGCGGCAGAGCGTGACCTCCGTGGTTTCGATCTCCAGCGCCGGGGTTCCATCCCAGTTCAGCGCAATGTCGCGCCGCCCGACCTGCGGCATGGCCTCGGGGTCTGCCTCAAAGACCCGCAGCGCCTCGCAGGTCGCGGTCTTGCGGCCCGAGCGGACGAGGGCGAGGAGTTCGGCACAGAGGGGTTCGCTGTCGCCGAAGGTGAAGGTTTGGGGCGTGTCGGTCATTGGAAGGCCTCGGGTGTGTCTGATGCGGTCAGCCTGTAGGATCTGCGCCCGAGGTCAAGCGCGTCGCCGCGAAGCGCAGACAGGCGCCTGCCTGCGGTCCGGACCGGAGGGGTGGTTTCGGCCCGTTCGGCCCAGAAACGGCCCCGGGCGGACAGGCACAGAGATCGGCTCCGGGTCAAAATGAAGCGGAACGTCAGCACTATGCCCCAGCCGGGACGCTTGCGGCCCGGCCAGCCCCCGCCCCGGGGCTCCGCCCGTTCGGCCCTGAAACTGTCCCCCGGACAGTTTCCGAGACGGGCTTCACCCCCCGTGGGCAAAGCCAAGCAGGCATCAGGGCTTAAGGCAAAGGAAGAGTGCAACGTCGGGCTTCTGCCCCAGCCGGGGCGCGTAGCGGCCCGGCCAGCCCCCGACCGCCCCCATGGGCGGGGGCTACGCCCCCACCCGCGGTAGGGGGATGGCCTTGGGGGTCACCGAGACGGCCTGTGCTGACTTAGGCCGTATTCGGCTCTGACAGCTTCAATAAACCCGTCGAAATCGTCTCCCCAACCATCAAACGCTGAAGACGCGAGTGCTCTCATCAAGACCTGCGTCTCTCGCTCGCTGGCTAGACTGAGCACCTTCTTTTTAGCCTGGAGCCCAATTGAAAAATCCCAGAAGCGGTTAAACAGGCGGCTCCCTGCAGCGACAACTCGAGCGGAAGCGACCACTTTAAGCTGGGAGAAAGCGAAGTCCGCCTCTATCTGAATTTCTTCCACGACGCTTTCAACTTCCTGTCGAAGGTCGCGGAAATCTCCTGACTGATTGCCCAAAGGGCTCGAAGGGCGCCCTAATAGAAAGATCCTCTTATGCAGGTCATAGAAGCTTTGATGGACTTGCAGACAAACGGTGCGAGCCTCTCGCGCGGCCTCAAGCTTTTGATCCAATGACTTCTGACGGGGATAAACGCAAATAGCGATGTAGAGAGCGGTAAAAGAAGCAATAAATGCTGCAAGCAGCGTCAGCAGCGCTTGAAAGGGCTTAGGCTCCAAGAACCAAATCAGAGAGAAATCACGGCAAATGCTCTCACATACCGTGATTGTCTCGCCCATGGATCACACCCCGCCGCGGATCGTCGGCACCTGCAACGCGCTGAACCCGTAGTGGCGCAGCCAGCGCAGGTCGCTGTCGAAGAAGGCGCGCAGGTCGGGGATGCCGTATTTCAGCATGGCGATCCGGTCGATCCCCATCCCGAAGGCAAAGCCCTGCCATTCGTTCGGGTCGATCCCGCCCGCCTGCAACACCTTGGGGTGGATCATGCCCGACCCCAGCACTTCAAGCCAGCCGTCGCCCTCGCCCACCTTCACGGTGCCGTTCTCCCAGGAACACTGGATGTCAACCTCCGCCGAAGGCTCGGTGAAGGGGAAGTGGGAGGCGCGGAAGCGGGTCTTCACCTTAGTGCCGAAATAGGCGGAGAAGAACTCCTCCAGCACCCACTTCAGGTTCGCCATGGAGATGTCGCGGTCGATCGCCAGACCTTCGACCTGGTGGAACATCGGCGTGTGGGTCTGGTCGTAATCGGCGCGATAGACGCGGCCCGGGCAGATGATCCGGGTGGGCGCGCCGCCCTGCTCCATCGAGCGGATCTGCACCGGCGAGGTATGGGTGCGCAGCACATGCGGCGGACGGTTGTCGCCCTCGGCGCGGTGCATGTAGAAGGTGTCCATCTCGGCCCGCGCGGGGTGGTGGCCAGGGATGTTCAGCGCGTCGAAATTGTACCAGTCGGTTTCCACCTGCGGCCCCTCGGCCACGGAGAAGCCCATGTCCGCGAAGATGGCGGTGCATTCCTCCCAGACCTGGCTGACCGGGTGGATGGTCCCCTGGCGCTGTGGGCGCACCGGCAGGGTCACGTCCAGCCATTCGGCGCGCAGGCGTTCGTCCAGCGCCGCATCGGCCAGGGCGGCCTTCTTGGCGGCCAGGGCGGAATTGATCTCATCCTTCAGGGCGTTGAGCTTCGGCCCCATCACCTGGCGCTCTTCCGGGCTCATCTTGCCCAGCTCGCGCATCTGCAGCGAGATCTCGCCCTTCTTGCCCACGGCCTGCACGCGGAGCTCTTCCAGCGCGGATTCGTCCCCCGCCCCGGCAATCAGGTCCAGATATTTCGCCTTCAGATCGTCCATTGCCGCCTCCGTTCGCAGACGGCGACGGGGTTATCACAAGGGGGCGGGATTGCAAGCTATAGCGGCCCGCCGCAGGTGCAGCACCCGCACCCGGCGCCTGCCCCGGAACAGCAAAAACCCCGCTCCGGGCGGAGCGGGGTTTCGCTTGTCTTGCGAAGGGTCCGGTCGCTTACGCGGCCAGGGCGCCCTTGGCCTGGTCGACGATGGCAGCAAAGGCTTCCGGCTCGTTGACGGCCAGGTCGGCCAGAACCTTGCGGTCCACTTCGATCCCGGCCAGGGTCAGGCCGTTGATGAAGCGGGAGTAGGTCATCTGCTCGTCATGAGCGCGCACACCTGCGTTGATCCGCTGGATCCACAGGGCGCGGAAATTGCGCTTGCGGTTCTTGCGGTCGCGGGTTGCGTACTGGTTGGCCTTGTCGACGGCCTGACGGGCAACCTTGAAGGTATTCTTGCGGCGGCCGTAGTAACCTTTGGCTGCCTTGATGACCTTCTTGTGACGGGCGTGGGTCGTGGTACCACCTTTAACACGGGACATATCGCGACCTCCTTATTTCTTGCGGGCGTAGGGCATCATCGGCTTGATGATCTGCTCATCAGCCTTCGACAGGGTGGTCGTGCCGCGTGCGGTACGGATGAACTTGGTGGTCCGTTTGATCATGCCGTGGCGCTTGCCGGCCTGACCAGCCAGGATCTTGCCGGTCCCGGTCACCTTGAAGCGCTTCTTGGCGCTCGACTTGGTCTTCATCTTGGGCATTTTCGTCTCCTCTTGTGAGAATTACACACGACTCGGCATGCCTCGTCGGCCGGCCGCGCAGGTAGAGATCGGGCGTATAGGAGGGGAATCGCCTTTTGACAAGGGCGAAGTGCCCCCCACGGATGTCCTCCCGCCGATGTCCCGGGCTTCACAGCGCCCGCGCGGCGATCAGATCGCGCGCAGCAGCTCGGCGAAGACCCGGATGAAGGCATCGGGCATCTTCGAGGGCGCCAGGCGCACCGGGTCGCTGTACCAGGCATAGACAGTCAGCCCCGTGCCCGACAGCAGCGCGAAGACCGACACGGAGGGGATCCGGTTGTCGGCCCAGGCAGACACCAGGGCGGGAATGGCCAGAAGGCACAACAGGGCGCCGCACACGAAGATCACATCAAGGCTCATGCCCGATGCCTCTACCCGAGTTTGCCGCCCGCGCCAAAGCCTATTCGCGCGGCGCCGGACCGCCGCGCGCTGTCAGACCCGTGACGGGGCCGTGACCGACCGCTTACTCGGGGTCGGCGGCGAAGATCAGGCGCTCCTCGCAGGGGGCGACGCGCAGGATGTTGGTGGTGCCGGAGGTGTTGAAAGGCACGCCGGCGATGACGACGATGCTGTCCTCCTCGGTGGCCAGCCCGGTGACCCGCGCCCCGCGTGCGGCGTTGACCACCGCCTGCTTGAACCGCGACAGCTCTCCGGTGACCAGGCACATGACGCCCCACGACAGGGTCAGGCGCCGCGCCGTGCCACGCTGAGAGGACATGGCCAGAATCGGCACCCGCGGCTTCTCGCGGCTGACCAGCAGCGCCGTGGTGCCCGACTGGGTGAAGCAGCAGACGGCGCAGATGTTGGTGGTCTCGGCGATTTCGCGCGCGGCGGCGACGATGCCCTCGGCGACCGAACCGATCCCGACGAGCGTCCGGCGCTGCTGCTCCAGGATTTCGCGATAAAGCGCATCGCCCTCGACCTCCTGGGCGACATTGTCCATCGTGGTGACGGCCTCGACCGGGTACTGACCGGCGGCGGATTCGGCCGAGAGCATCACGGCGTCGGTGCCCTCGTAGATGGCCGCGGCCACGTCCGAGACCTCGGCCCGGGTGGGCATCGGGCTCTCGATCATGGATTCCAGCATCTGGGTGGCGACGATCACCGGCTTGGCCGCGGTGCGGCACTTGCGGATCAGGCGTTTCTGGATCGGCGGCACCGCGTGCACGGGCAGTTCGACCCCCAGATCCCCACGCGCCACCATGATCCCGTCGGAGACCTCCAGGATCTCGTCGAAGCTCTTCACCGCGGCGGGTTTCTCGATCTTGGCGAGCACGGCGGCGCGACCGTCAACCAGGGCGCGGGCCTCATGCATGTCCTCGGGCCGCTGCACGAAGGAGAGGGCGACCCAGTCAACGCCCAGCTGGCAGACAAACTCCAGGTCCTTGCGGTCCTTTTCCGACAGCGCCGCCAGCGGCAACACCACGTCCGGCACGTTCACGCCCTTGCGGTTGGAAATGGTGCCGCCCACGGTCACTTCGCAGTTGGCGAAATCGGCGCCGCAGTCTTTCACCTTCAGGCGGATCTTGCCGTCGTTGACCAGCAGCGAGGCGCCGGGTTCCAGCGCCGCGAAGATCTCCGGGTGGGGCAGGTTCACGCGGTTGATGTCGCCCGGCGTCTCGTCCAGGTCCAGGCGGAAATCCTGGCCCTCGACCAGCTCCTCGCCGCCGTCCGCCGCGAATGTCCCCACGCGCAGCTTCGGACCCTGAAGGTCCGCCAGGATGCCGATGACGCTGTCCATGTCCCGCTCGATCCGGCGGATGATGCGGTGACGTTCGCGGATCTCGTCGTGGCTGCCGTGGGACATGTTCAGACGGAACACGTCCGCCCCGGCTTCGTGAAGCGCGCGGATCGTCTCGTAATCGGAGGAGCTGGGCCCCAGCGTGGCGACGATTTTCGTATTGCGCTGACGTTTCATTAAGGTCATCCCCGTTGTCGCAGCCCGGACTCTGCCGGAATGTTAGCGTTCACATTTACCCTAAGGCGCCTGATCCCGAATGCCAATGGCGCCTGGATATCGAAGTCTGAATGTCGAAGCGAGGTGACAGCGGGATGACATATGCGCCGTACCGGATCCTTGGTCCGGATCGCCCCTCCCGCTGGCTTGTTACCTGCGACCATGCTGCCAACACCGTACCGAATTTCGTCGCCAACGGCACCCTCGGCCTGCCGGAAAGCGAGATGGCCCGCCATATCGCCTATGATCCGGGCGCGGCCGGGGTGACCCGTTTCCTGGCCAAGGCGCTGGAGGCGCCGGCGGTCCTGTCCAACTTTTCGCGCCTCGTCATCGACCCCAACCGGGGCGAGGATGACCCGACACTGTTGATGAAGCTTTACGACGGCACGATCATCCCGGGCAACCGCCACGCCGGCCCGGCGGAGCTGCAGGCGCGGCTGGAGGGCTGTTATCGCCCCTATCATGACGCGGTGGCCGGGCTGGTGGCAGCGCGCGCCGACCGGGTCTACCTGTCGATCCACTCCTTCACCCCGCAGTTGAAGGGGCGCCCGCCCCGGCCCTGGCAGGTCGGCGTCCTCTACGCCGCGGATGAACGCCTCTCGGACCCTCTGCTGGACCGGCTGCGGGCGGAACCGGACCTCTGCGTGGGCGCCAATGAACCCTACGGCGGGCACCTGCCCGGTGACGCGGTGGATCGCCACGCCATCGCCAACGGCCTGCCCAACGTGCTGATCGAGCTGCGCAACGACCTGATCGCGACCGAAGCGGATCAAAGCGCCTGGGCCCGGCGCCTCGCGCCGATCCTGCAAGAGGTTCTGGCGGAGACGGGCCTGTGACGCGCCGCTTGTCGGGGCGCGCGGCATGAGCGGCGCGCGGCTGATCATCGACTTTCACGGCCTTGCCGTGCCACACTCCCTACTGGTGCAGGCGCTGTCGGCGCTGGCACCCTGGATGGAGGAGATCGACGACTTCGGCTTCCTGCCGGAGGCCCGCCCCCTGCCCGCCGACGGCCGCCCCCTGGTAGAGCTCCGGCTGGAGGGCCTGGCCGGGCCGGAAGAGCGGGCCATCGCCGAAGTGATGACCGGTCTGCTGATCCAGTCCCTGCCGGCGGGCACCCGCATCTCTGCCCCCGACATCTGACCCCGCGCTTGACGCGAGGATCTGCCCCGCCCGCGCTGGACAGCCCCGCGATCCGCGCCACCGTCACGGAAGACGGCCCGCACGCAGCAAGACCACGGGCCGCAATAAGAAAGGACCCTGCCCCATGCCCCATATCGTTGTGGAATACGCCGGCCTAGACCTGCCCGAGGGGCTGATCGAGGCATTGACCGAGGCGATGGCCGCCCATCCCGAAGTGCCCGAAACGGCGGTGAAGCTGCGCGCCTACCGCGCCGACAGCTTCCGCCTGCTGTCTGGCGAGACGGCCTTCGTCAACGTCACCCTGCGCCTGATGGACACCCGCCCCGAGGTCCAGCACATGGAGCTGGCCGACGCGGCCCTCGCCGTACTGGAGACCCATCTGCCCGGCAGCTGCGCCCTCGGCGTGGAAACCGCCAGCATCCCCCGCTCTTCCTTCCGCAAGCGGGGCGGCCTATCTGAAGCCTGACACAGGAGGACCCCCATGAGCACCGAGATCGACGACCAGACCCGGATCGAGCTGGAGGCCGCGGCCTTCCGCACCCTGCGCGATCACCTGATGAGCAAACGCACCGACGTGCAGAACATCGACATGATGAACCTCGCCGGCTTCTGCCGGAACTGCCTCAGCCGCTGGTACCAGGAAGCAGCAGCTGAGCGGGGCATCGAGATGTCCAAGGAGGAAGCGCGCGAAACCTTCTACGGCATGCCCTATGACCAGTGGAAATCAGAGCACCAGACCGAGGCCAGCGACGTCCAGCAGGAGGCCTTCGAGACGGCCTTTCGCGAGAACGTGACCGAAAAGTAAATGTGACGCCGATATTTTGCCGTCCCGCCTCTTGAGCCGGGACGGCGAGGCCCCATCTGGGATATCAATGCCTTGAGGTCCGCCCCCGAGGCCAAAAGCATGTTTGACACCCGGATTTACAGAGGAGACAGGGATGGGGCTACGGCGTGAATTGGACAGGTTCTTTTCGAGCGACGCATCGGGAGGGATCTTCCTGATCCTGGCAACCGTACTCGCGCTGATTATCGCGAACTCCAGCCTGGGCCCGGCCTATGACGAATGGCTGCATACCTATCTGAAGATCTCCTTTGGTGAGGGCGAGTTGAAAAACTCGTTGCTGCACTGGATCAACGACGGCCTGATGGCGATCTTCTTCTTCCTTGTCGGGCTGGAGTTGAAGTACGAACTTCTCGAAGGCAAGCTGAAGAACCCGGCCGATGTGCTGATGCCCGGTGTGGCCGCCATTGCCGGCATGGCCTGCCCGGCGATCGTCTATGTCTCGCTTAACCTCGGGAATCCGGAAACTCTGGGGGGCTGGGCCATCCCGGCAGCGACCGATATCGCCTTCGCCCTGGGCGTCCTGGCCCTGGCCGGCCCGAAGGTGCCCACCTCGCTGAAGATCTTCCTGCTGACCCTGGCGATCCTGGACGACATGGGCGCCATCGTTGTCATCGCGCTTTTCTACACGGCCGATCTGCAGGTGGATTACCTCTTCCTGGCCCTGATCCCGCTCGCCGCGATGTTCGTGCTGCTGAAACGCAAGACCCACCGGGTCGCGCCGATCCTGCTGCTAGGTGTGCTGCTGTGGTACTTCGTGCTGATGTCCGGTGTTCACGCGACCCTGGCGGGCGTGCTAACCGCCTTCTTCATCCCGCTGAAGGACCGCTACGGCAAGTCGCCGCTGCATTCAATCGAGCACGGCTTGTCGCCCTACGTGCTGTTCTTCATCGTGCCGCTCTTTGCCTTCGGCAACGCGGGCGTGAACCTGACCGGACTGACCTTCGCGGATCTGCTGGATCCGCTGGCCCTGGGGATCGCGGGCGGCCTGGTCGTGGGCAAGCAGGTCGGCGTCTTCGGCGTCGTCTGGCTCATGGTGAAATCCGGCATCGCGCGCATGCCCAAGGGCGCCAACTGGGCGCATATCTACGGCATCGCCTGCCTGGCCGGCATCGGCTTCACCATGTCGCTCTTCATCGGCACGCTGAGCTTCGATGACGCCTCGCTGATGAACTCGGTCCGCCTGGGCGTGCTGACCGGCTCCGCGATCTCCGCCGTGGTCGGCTTCACCGTGCTGAAGCTGGCCTCGAAGGACCGTGACCCCGAGGCCGATGCGGAAGAAGAGGAAGAACTGGTGGCCCCCGCAGTCCACTGACCGCGCGGCGACTGACAGCCCCGACACAGAAAAGGCCCGGAGCGGATCGCTCCGGGCCTTTTGCATTCCAGGGGACCGCATCTGGGGCAGATCATGCGAGGCGCATCACTTCGCGGGCGGCAGATCCTCTTCGCCCTTGGCATTCGCGCCACCCTTGACGGGCTTCTGCGGCAGGTCCGACACGGTGACCTCGGGCAGCGGCGCGGGGCCGGCGGGGCGTTCCAGCACGTGATCCTCGTCCGGGCGCAGCAGGGTTTCGGCGGGGATGCGGTAGGTCACGCGCCCCAGCACCTTGTTCGCGCCGAAGGAGATATGGCGCAGCTCCCCGTCCACGATCTCCAACCGGCGCACGGGATACTCGGCCGCGCCCCCCTGTCCGTCGCCGAGGCGCAGCACGGCCTTGTCGGGGCCGCCGTCCGCGTCGACCAGGGCGAAATAGGCCGGGTCGGCGTCCTCCGCCATGTCGCTGAGCACGGCAAAGACCGCGTCGCTGTCGGTCCGGCGGCGTTCGTGCAGCGTGCAGACCCCTTCGAAGGCGGTGATGCCGATCACCCCCGCCGCGACCGAGACCGGGGCGGAGAAGGCCGCGGCCACGACGCCGGTCACGCCCTTCAGGCGATCCTTGTCGCGTTCGGGGTTCAGCAGGTTGGCCCCCGACACCACGTCGGACAGGTCGAACCCGACGCCGCCCTTGATCGCATCGCCCAGGGCGCTGTCGGCCACATCGTCGACCACCTTCTCGGGGCGGAAATCGCACAGGTCGGCACGCGCCGGCAGGGCCGTGGCCAGCAGGGCCAGCGCGGTGCAGGTCGTGATCAGGGAGAGGGAGAGGCGCATGGGCGGGACTCGCATGAGGGCAGCCCCTCATATGGCGCGGAACGCCTGTCTTTCAAAGCCCCGCGCACGCAGGGGGGAGGCGCATGGCAAAAAGGCGCGGATCAGCGGGATCCGCGCCTTCGGGTCTTTGGACAGGCGGCCGGGGCCGCCGGACACCGTCAGGTCAGACGGCCGCCTTCTTCATCTCGTCGAGGTAGATCTCGCGCAGGCGCAACGACACGCTGCCCGGGGTGCCGTCCCCCAGGGTCACGCCGTCGATCTCGACCACGGGCATGACGAAGGCGGAGGCGGAGGTGGTGAAGGCCTCATCGGCCTGGGTCGCTTCCTCGGGGGTGAAGTTGCGTTCCTCGACCTCGTATTGCGCCTCGGCGGCGAAACGCAGCACGGCAGCGCGGGTGATGCCGTGCAGGATGTCGTTGGACAGCTCGCGAGTGATGATCTTGTTGCCCTTCACGATGTAGGCGTTGTTGGAGGAGCCTTCGGTGATGAAGCCGTCCTCGACCAGCCAGGCGTCGTCGCAGCCGGCCTTCTTCGCCATCATCTTGGCCATAGACGGGTAGAGCAGCTGCACCGTCTTGATGTCGCGGCGGTGCCAGCGGATGTCCGGCACGGTGATGATCTTGGTGCCCTTCAGCGCCTTGGGATCCTTGTCGAGGCCCGGCTTGTTCTGGGTGAACAGCACCAGCGTCGGTTTCACCACCTCCGGATCGGGGAAGACGAAATCGCGATCCCCGGCAGAGCCGCGCGACACCTGCAGGTAGACCAGGCCATCGGTGATCTCGTTGCGGGCCACCAGTTCGCGGTGGATCTGCAGCAGCTCGTCCATGGTGCAGGGCTCGGCCATGTCCAACTCGGACAGCGAGCGCGCCAGGCGCTTGGCGTGGCCGTCGAAGTCGATGAGCTTGCCGCCCAGGACCGAGGTCACCTCGTAGACGCCGTCGCCCATCAGGAAGGCGCGGTCGAAGATGGAAACCGTGGCTTCTTCCTCGGGGAGGTATTCACCATTCACGTAGACGATGCGGCTCATGGGCCATTCTCCTGTCTGTCGTGGGGGACACGCCTGTGCGGCCCCGCAGATACGTCAGGCGCTTCCTAGACCCGCAACGGGGCGGAAGGCCAGAATTTTGCGTCCCCGGGACGCGGGGCGGTTGGCTGGCAGGTCGCCGGAAGGGAAATCAGCGACCTGCCGGTGATGCCGGGCAGATTGGCGGAATGCGCCCGGCATGTTTCGTAGATCGGTCCGCAAACGCGGGGGACCGGGGCCTTTGCCGCGCCTTGCGGCGCGGACCGGGCGTCACCCCCAAAGCGCCGCACTGGGCGGGTGCACGCCGGCCTCGTCGTATTGCAGGGCCGCGGCGCGGTCCTCGGCCAGCAGCAGCGGACCGTCGAGGTCGGTGACCATCGCGCCCTGCGCCACCAGGACCGCCGGCGCCATGGCCAGCGAGCTGCCGACCATGCAGCCCACCATCACCTCGTAGCCCTCGGCCAGCGCGGCCTCGCGCAGCAACAGGGCCTCGGTCAGGCCGCCGGTCTTGTCCAGCTTGATGTTCACCACGTCGTACTTGCCCTTCAGCTTGGGCAACGAGGCGCGGTCGTGACAGCTTTCATCGGCGCAGACGGGCACGGGGCGGTCCATGCCGATCAGCGCATCATCCAGCCCTGCCGGCAGCGGCTGTTCCACCAGCGCCACGCCGAGGCGCACCAGGTGCGGTGCCAGGTCGGCGTAAACCTCGGCCGACCAGCCCTCGTTGGCGTCGACGATGATCTTGGCGTCCGGCGCGCCACGGCGCACGGCTTCCAGCCGGGGCATGTCGTCCGGCGTGCCCAGCTTGATCTTCAGCAGCGGGCGATGCGCGTTCTTGGCGGCCTGGGCCTCCATCGCCGACGGTTCGTCCAGCGACAGGGTATAGGCGGTGATCTCCGGCCCCGGCGCGGGCAGGCCCGCCAGTTCCCAGACCCGCTTGCCGGCCTTCTTGGCCTCCAGATCCCACAGGGCACAGTCCAGCGCGTTGCGCGCCGCGCCCGCCTCCAGCAGGTCCTGCAGGCCCTTGCGGGTGATGTCGGGCGGCAGCGCCGCCAGCTGCGCCTCGACCGAGGCAAGTGTCTCGTCGTAGCGGGCGTAGGGCACGCATTCGCCCTGCCCGGTGTAGGCGCCGTCGGAGACGGTCACGGTCAGCACCTCCGCCTCGGTGCGGGCGCCGCGGCTGATGCGGAACACCTGGGCCAGCGGGAAGGTCTCTCGGGTCACGTCGATTTTCACGTCGGTCCCTTTCATCGTCGGAAAAGAACGCCCGCCGGGGATCCCCGGCGGGCCTTGATCGGTTCAGGCGATCAGCGCGTCGACCAGGTTTTCCGCGCCGTAGCGGTAGGGGTCGGTGGCGGGCAGGCCCAGCTCTTCCTCGACCTTGGCCAGGTAGGCGCGGGCGTCTTCCTCGCTCATGTGCTGGGTGTTCACCGAAACGCCGATGACCTTCACGTCCGGGTTCACCCAGGAGGCCAGTTTCATCGCCACGTCGCGCAGGTCCGACAGCTCGGGCAGCTTGTAGTCGGGCAGGCCGCGCATGTGGTCGCGGGTGGGTTCGTGGCACAGCACCAGCGCGTCGGGCTGGCCGCCATGGATCAGCGCCATGGTCACGCCGGAGTAGGAGGCGTGGAACAGGCTGCCCTGGCCCTCGATCATGTCCCAGTGGTCATCATCGTTGTCAGGCGTCAGGTATTCGATCGAGCCGGCCATGAAGTCGGCGATGACGGCGTCCAGCGGCACACCGTCGCCGGTGATCAGGATGCCGGTCTGGCCGGTGGCGCGGAAGCTGGATTTCAAACCGCGGTTCTTCATCTCGCGGTCCATGCACAGCGCGGTGTACATCTTGCCGACGGAACAGTCGGTGCCCACGGCCAGGCAACGCTTGCCCTTGCGCTTCACGCCCGAGGCGATCGGGTACTGGACGGAAGGGATACGCACGTCATGCAGTGTACGCCCCGTCGCTTCGGCCACGGCCTTCAGGTCGGGTTCGTTGCGCAGCAGGTTGTGCAGGCCCGACGCGATGTCGAAACCTTCTTCCAGCGCCTCGATCAGGACCTTCTTCCAGGCCTGGGAAATCACGCCGCCGCGGTTGGCCACACCGATCACCAGGGTCTTGGCGCCGGCGGCCTTGGCTTCGGCCAGGGTCATGTCGGTGAGCTTCATGTCCGCCTTGCAGCCGTCCATGCGGTACTGGCCCACGCAGTTCTCCGGGCGCCAGTCCTTGATGCCTTGCGCCACTTTCGCGGCCAAGGCGTCGGGGGCGTCACCGAGGAAGAGAAGATACGGGGTCTCGATCATGTCATGGTCTCCTGAAGAGGGTTTCCTTCACCATGGGGCCAATCCATATCAAGGTGTTTGCGAATTACGCGCGCGGGACGGGAAAAGCGCGCGCACCTCCCGGTTTCCGAACGCAAATTCGAAGATTCTTGCGTGACCCCGCGAAATCATGCTGCACTGCAAAATCCGGGTTGTAAACACAAAGGTAATTTCCTAACCATCAAGAAGCCTCGAACGTAATTTCCTTACCCGGAGACCGATCATGTCCTTTCGCGTCCAGCCTCAGCCCCCGGCCCGCCCGAACCGTTGCCAGCTGTTCGGCCCCGGCTCGAACACCAAGCTCTTTGCCAAGATGGCCGCCTCGGCTGCCGACGTGATCAACCTGGATCTCGAAGACGCGGTGGCCCCCGACGACAAGGAACAGGCGCGCCGCAACGTGACCCAGGCGATCGGGGATGTCGACTGGGGCAAGAAGACCCTGTCGGTGCGAATCAATGGCCTCGACACGCCATATTGGTATCGCGACGTGGTGGACCTGCTGGAAAACTGCGGCGACCGGCTGGACCAGATCATGATCCCCAAGGTCGGCTGCGCCGGTGACATCTATGCCGTCGACGCACTGGTCAGCGCCATCGAGACGGCGAAGGGCCGCACCAAACGCATCGGTTTCGAGGTCATCATCGAAAGCGCCGCGGGCCTCGCCCATGTCGAGGAAATCGCTGCCGCCTCACCCCGAATGCAGGCGATGAGCCTGGGCGCCGCCGACTTCGCCGCCTCCATGGGGATGCAGACCACCGGCATCGGCGGGACCCAGGAAGACTATTACATGCTGCGCGAAGGCCAGAAATATTGGTCAGATCCATGGCATTGGGCGCAGACGGCCATCGTCGCGGCCTGCCGCACCCATGGCCTGCTGCCGGTCGACGGACCCTTCGGCGACTTCTCCGATGACGACGGCTATCGCGCCCAGGCGCTGCGGTCCGCGACCCTCGGGATGGTGGGCAAATGGGCCATCCACCCCAAGCAGATCGCCCTGGCCAACGAGGTCTTCACCCCGTCGGAGGCGAAGGTGGGCGAGGCCCGCGAAATCCTCGCCGCAATGGAGGAGGCCAAGCGGACCGGCGCCGGCGCAACGGTTTACAAGGGAAGACTAGTTGACATCGCATCTATTAAACAGGCAGAAGTGATCGTGAAACAAGCCGAGCTGATCGCCGCCGGGGACTGACCTGCGGCTCGCCCGGCGAAGCGCCCGCGTGAGGAGGACTCGCGGGCGCTTTCATGTTTGAAGGGGTAGTTTGCGGGTTTGGCCTGCGACAGCCCGCCGCACCCCTTCTTTTCTTGCACTCTCAACGGTCTTGGCGCCGCGCGTAGGCCCGATTGCGACCGGCGGAACCGCGCCGCCGAACCTCACCGGGACCCCCGGGCGGCGCCCCTGCCCTTGGCTTTCCGCGAATCCGCTATAAGTTCCGCCGCAACGACGTCGAAAGCCGAAAGAGAGACGAGATGCGCGCCTTCCGCACCGCCCGCCTTCTGAAAGACCACCTGCCGGCCGCCCCCGTTCTGGCCGTGCCCGCCCTGGCCCTGGCCGCCGCGGCCGCCGCCCTGCTGGCCTCCCCCGCGCCCGTGGCCGCCCAGCCGGTGATCGAGACCGACACCGCGAAGATCTTTGAACAGCACTGGATGCAGAGCAAGGAGGCCGACAAGAACGGCCTGCTGATGTATCTGGACGAAGAGCGCGCGCTGACCGGCGACTACCTGTCGATCCGCTGCGAGGAGGGAGTACGATCGGTCCGGCTGGGGTTCGGCACGCCGCTGCCGCAGGTGGCCGAGGGCGAGGCCGAGGCCGATTTCGCCATCGACGGCCAGGCCACGACCTATCGTCTGGGCTATACCGGCAAAACGCCGGACCCGGCGATTTCCAAGGGCGACATCCACGGCTACCGGATGCTGTTCGACTCCGCCGCGGCGCGCGACAGCTTCCTGGCCTCGCTGCAGCGCGGTTCGGAACTGCGGGTCGAGGGGCAGGCCCTGCCGATCTCGCTGGCGGGCTCTGGCCAGGCGATCCGCGAACAGGCCGGCTACTGCCGCTAAGGCGCGCCTTTCAGCGCCCCCACTCAGGCCCTGTCATCCTTGGGAGAGCCCATGACCACATAGGTGGTCAGGGCCGAGACATGGGGCAGCGTGCCCAGCACCTCGGTGTGGAACCGCTTGTAGGCGGCCAGGCTTTCCGCCTCGATCCGCAGCAGGAACTCGCGTGAGCCGGTGATGTTGTGACATTCGCGGCATTCGGGCGCCTGACGCATGGCGGCCTCGAAGGCCTCCTGCGCGGCCTTCGTGTGTTCCGACAGCCCCACCGTGGCATAGGCGACGAACCCCGCCCCTACGGCCTCCGGGTCGATCACCGCGCGGTAGCCGCGGATCACGCCGGAGCGTTCCAGCTCCTGCACCCGGCGCAGGCAGGCCGAGGGCGACAGGCCCACGCGATCGGCCAGGTCGAGATTCGACATGCGGCCGTCCCGGGACAGCTCTCGCAATATCTTTCGGTTTATCTCATCCATCTTCGCCATTGATTGCAATCATGACGATACGGCGCGCCATTTTGCAACCCCACGGCGCCAGATCCAGCATAAGATTGCAATCCTGACAGCCGATGAGCAATGCCATGCCCCCTTTCCTGCCCGCCGTGCCGCTTGAGGTGCTGACCGCCCTCTTCCTCTTCTGTTTCGTCTCCTCGGTGACGCCGGGGCCGAACAACCTGATGGTCATGGCCTCGGGTGCGAACTTCGGCTACCGGCGGACGGTGCCGCACATGCTGGGCATCGGGGTCGGGTTCTCGGTCATGGTCGCCCTGGTCGGCCTGGGGCTGATGCAGGTCTTCGACCTTTACCCTGTCGTGCGCCAGGGGCTGATGGTGGCCTGCGCGGCCTACCTCCTCTACCTCGCCTGGAAGATCGCCCATGCCGCCCCGCCCGAGGGCGGTGATGCCACGGGGCGGCCGATGACCTTCCTTCAGGCGGCGGCCTTCCAGTGGGTGAACCCCAAGGCCTGGGTCATGGGGATGAGCGCGGTCACCCTCTACGCGCCCGACCGCAACCTAGGCGCAGTGCTGCTGATCGCGACGATGTTCGGGCTGGTCTGCATTCCCGCCAACTCCGTCTGGATCCTGCTGGGGCAGGAGGTGCGGCGGCTGCTGCATCGTCCCGGGCTTCTCCGGGCCTTCAACTGGACCATGGCGGCGCTGCTGGTGGCCTCGCTGATCCCAGTGGTCTACCACTAAGGGCATGATGCCCCGTCACGCCCTGCCGCTGAACACCGCCGAGCTTCACGTGGCCACCTTCGATGCCCTGCGCGACGAGATCGCGCCGGAGCTGGCGCTGCGCCACGTCGTGCGCCCGCCCGCCACATCGACCGCCTGAAGCCCCTCGGGCAAGGGCATGTCGGCGGGCAGTTCAATGCCTGCGAAGCTCTACAGTGCAGCCTCGGGCTTCAAGGTGACGTCGTCGTAATAGAGCGCCCCCATCACGCCAACCCGGGCCATCAGGCCCCGCGCTGCAGGATGGAGGTGAGGCGCGCATAGGCCCCCGATATGTCGAAATAGCTGCCGCGATGCGGCAGGCCGGCCAGGTGGCAGTCGGGGACCTGCCGGATCTCGACGGGGTAGAGGGTGGTTTCGGGGGCCACCCGTCTCTCCCTTCCGGCTTTACCCTGCCTGAGACGCATCCGGCAAATCTTGCCTTATTGCACTTCGCCGCCCGGACCTTCATATAACGGACGACCGAAACGGGAGCGCCAGATGACGAATTACCTCGACTTCGAACGTCCCCTTGCCGAGATCGAAGGCAAGGCCGAAGAGCTGCGCGCCATGGCGCGGCAAAGCGAAGAGATGGACATCGAGTCCGAGGCCGCCGCCCTGGACAAGAAGGCCAGCGACATGCTGGTCGATCTCTATTCCAAGCTGACGCCCTGGCGGAAATGCCAGGTGGCGCGCCATCCCGACCGGCCGCATTGCAAGGATTACATCGCCGAGCTGTTCACCGAGTTCACGCCGCTGGCCGGCGACCGGAACTTTGCCGAGGATCTGGCGATCATGGGCGGCCTGGCGCGCCTTGGTGACCGTCCCGTTATGGTGATCGGCCACGAGAAGGGCCACGACACCAAGTCCCGGATCGAGCGCAACTTCGGCATGGCCCGCCCCGAGGGCTATCGCAAGGCGATCCGCCTGATGGAGCTGGCCGACAAGTTCAACCTGCCCGTCATCAGCCTGGTCGACACCGCCGGCGCCTACCCCGGCAAGGGGGCCGAGGAACGCGGCCAATCCGAGGCCATCGCGCGCTCGACCGAGAAATGCCTGCAGATCGGCGTGCCGATGATCTCCATCGTGATCGGCGAAGGCGGATCGGGCGGCGCCGTGGCCATCGCGGCGGCCAACAAGGTCGCCATGCTGGAGCATTCGATCTACTCGGTGATCTCGCCTGAAGGCTGCGCCTCGATCCTGTGGAAGAACGCCGAGAAGATGCGCGAGGCCGCCGAGGCCATGCGCCTGACCGCGCAGGACCTGCATTACCTGGGCGTGATCGAACGGGTGATTTCCGAACCCACGGGCGGCGCGCATCGCGACCGCACGGCCACCATGTCCTCCGTCGGTCGCGCCCTGGAGGCGATGCTGGCCGAGATGGACGGCATGGACCGCAAGGCGCTGATTGACGCGCGGCGGAAGAAGTTCCTCGACATGGGGGCGCGCGGCCTGGCGGCCTGATCGCGCGCAGGCCCTGACGGCGGCAGGGGGCGCTGCCCCCGTCGCGGCCAGCCGCGACTCCCCCGGAGTATTTTCAGCCAACGTATGGGGCATGGGCGTGGCACGCGGGCGGCGCGCCGGCCGCCCTTGTCTGCCTCTGGGTGGCGTGACGCAGGCCAGCGAAAAGGCGCCCGGGCCGCACCCCCTGTGGCGGGACGCCGCGTTTCGCAAAACTGTCGCGGGACAGGGCTTGCCCAAACGCCTCGGGGCCGGTTCTCTGCGAGTGAGTCCGGTTGCATCGCCGCCCCCTGCGGCCCGCCGGACACGGGCGGATCCGGGAGGACGGCATGGCAGATCCCAAGGTCATCAAGCTGACGCAGGCGGATACATCGGAGCCAAGCTCCGCGGCGGCGCAGGACGGCACCCCGGGCGCAGCGCCCGCACCGGGCAAGGCCCCCGGTGCCGGCCCGCATCCCTATGCCGATCTGGACCGCATGGCCCGGGCGGGCCTTGCCGGGATGACCGGCGGCCTCTCGCCCTTTTCCACCCTGCAGGCCTGGGGCGACTGGGCGATGAACCTGGCCGCCGCCCCGGGCCGCCAGATCGAACTGGCCGAAACCGCCACCCGCAACGCCCTGAGCCTGAGCGAATACGCCCTGCGGCGTGGCGCCGGGGACGAGGACGCGCCCGCCCCCTTCACGCCCAAGCCCTACGACCACCGGTTCACCTACGACGGCTGGTCACGCCTGCCCTTTGCCATGATGGAGCAGGGTTTCCTGGCCTGCCAGGACTGGTGGGACCATGCCACCGACCACCTGCATGGCGTCAGCGCCGCCGACAGCGACCGCGTCGGGTTCATGATGCGGCAGGTGCTGGACATGGCCTCGCCCTCGAACTTTCCGGCCACCAACCCCGAGATCCTCGACGAGACCGTAGCGCGGCGCGGGGCCAACCTGGCCGAAGGGGCAGAGTTCTTCGCCCGCGACATGATGCGCGCGCTGACCGGTGCCGAGGGCGAAGCGAGCACGTTGGAGGTGGGCCGCGATCTGGCCTGCACCCCCGGCGAGGTGGTGCACCGCAACGAGCTGTTCGAGCTGATCCAGTACAGCCCCACCACCGACAAGGTGCAGGCCGAACCGGTGCTGATCGTGCCCGCCTGGATCATGAAATACTACATCCTCGATCTGACGCCGGAACACTCGCTGATCCGCTACCTGGTCGGCCAGGGCTTCACCGTCTTCGCCATTTCCTGGGCCAATCCCCGCGCCGATCAGGCCGAGCTGTCGCTGGAGGATTACCGCAAGGAGGGCGTGATGGAAGCGCTGGACGCGGTGACCCGCATCGTGCCGGGCCAGAAGGTCCATGCCACCGGCTATTGCCTGGGCGGCACCATCCTGTCGATTGCGGCGGCCACCATGGCGCGCAATGGCGATGACCGGCTGGCCTCGATGACACTCTTCGCCGCGCAGGTGGATTTCTCCGAGGCGGGCGAGCTGCTTCTCTTCGTCGATGAAAGCCAGGTCGCCTTCCTGGAGGACATGATGTGGGCGCGCGGCTACCTCGACAGCAGCCAGATGGCCGGCACCTTCCGCGCCATGCGGGCCGAGGACTTGATCCATGCCCGCGCGGTGCAGCGCTACTTCCTGGGGCGTGAGGACATGACCTCGGACATGACGACCTGGAATGCCGATGCAACGCGGATGCCGGCCCGGATGCATTCGGAGTACCTGCGCGGCCTGTTCCTGGAGAACCGCCTGAGCGCGGGGCGGTTCGCGGTTGAGGGGGAGGTGATCGCCCTGCGCGACATCGCCGTGCCGATCTTCCTGGTGGGCACCGAGAAGGACCATATCGCGCCCTGGAAATCGGTCTACAAGATGCGGCTGTTCAACAGCTCCGACCTGACCTTCGCCCTGGCCAGCGGCGGCCATAACGGCGGCATTGTCAGCCCCCCGGGCCGGCCCCGGGCCCATTTCCGCATCGGCCACCGCCCCGCCGGCGCGCAATACGAGGCGCCCGATGCCTGGTTCGCTGCCCATGCGCCGCAGGACGGGTCCTGGTGGCCCGCCTGGACCGACTGGCTGACGGATCACTCCTCCGGCGCGGTCGCCTCGCCGAAGATGGCCGCCTCTCTGGCCGCGGCGCCGGGACGCTACGTCCTGCAACACTGATCGGCGGCCCCGTCGCCCGGGAGCTGGGGTGCGGCGCGCGCCTTCGGTCGGCCCCCAGCCCTCAAGCGCGGCAAAGAACACTTCTCTGGCACTGAACCGGGAACCCCGGGTCGACGCATCATGCCTAGCAGTTCATCGGATACCATGCCTCCAAGGCGGCGCTGAACGTGCTGACGGTGCAGTCGAGCGAGGAGCGGAAGGAGACAGCCGGGCATGAAGGTGAACTCGGTCAGCCCCGGCTTCGTGACAACCGACTTGACCGATTTCGCCGTCATGCCGCCCGAGGAAGATGCCCGCCTGCCGGTGCACTATGCGCTTGGCGGCGAGAACAGCGGTCGGTTCGTTGAGCCGGCCGACGTGACGCCCTGATGAGACCGGAAGTCTTTCGTTCCGTCATCATACACGCCGCAACCGTCATGTTGCGGCCATGGCGCCCGAACGGGACCCTGCTCCGGCTGCAAGGTTCGGGATCAGGCCGCGATCCGGCGACGCCATCCACGCTCTCGGATCAGGGGCGGCACCCACATCAGCGCGAGCACGTAGAGGACGAGGAGCGTATTGATCACCACGCCGCTCGGCCCCCAGGCGCTGTCGTAGTACCGCACGGCGTAGACCAGCACGACATGCCAGGCATAGACGTGCAGCGAATGCCGCCCGAGCAGGCAAAGCGCGGGGCGCGTGAAAACCCAGTGAAGACCGGACGAGACCGCACGGACGGGGGCCAGCCGGTCCAGGCGGCCAGCGATCGCCAGCCAGCTGAACAGAACAGCGGCGGCCACGAAATTCACCAGGTAGATCACGCTGAAATTCGAGCGCCGGTCGAACGGCCAGAACACTTCGAGCAGCTCCTTCGGCATCAGACCGTGCGCGGTGGCAATGCGCAGCGGGGCGAAGAACAGCATGACCAGGAGGGCGCAGAACGCCACGCTGCGGGTCTTCGGGCCGAAGACGGCCTCCCAGCTGATGCGCCCGCTCGCCCAGAGGCCCCCCAGGATGACCCCGGCGATGAAAAGCACCTGCCAGCCCATGGGATCGAAGGCCATGCGCAGCCCCTGCGTGTCCGAGGCCTTCAGCGCCTCGTTCAGCGGACGGGACCAGATCCGCGCCACCTCCAGCTGGCAGGCGATCCAGCTGAGCGCCGACAGGCCGGCCGCAAGCTTCCAGCGCCCCTCGACGGCCCATCGGGTGACCACGATCGCGGCGCCCATGAAGAAGATGTACATGGGCAGGATGTCCATGAAGGTGGGCTGGAAGGTCAGCGTCAGGATCCCGAAGATCCGCATCGGATCGCCGATCGGCGCGGTACCGAGCCAGTTCCGCCAGGCCAGGTAGCCGCCGGGGGCCAGGTCACGGGCCACCAGGGCCAGGAAGATCAGCCCGACCGTCCAGAGCCACAGCTCCGCCATCCTGGACAGGATGGACCTTCGCATCGCGGCGCGCCCGTGGCGCAGCAGGCGCCGCCCCTGGATCAGACCGACCATGAGGCCCGAGAGAAAGACAAAGCCCTGGGCACTCTCGACGAACATCAGCTGCCGGAAATGCAGCTCCGTAAGCCAGACGCCGCCCTGCAGGACGATGTGGGAAAGGGCCATGGTCAGCAGGAAGAACCCCCGCATCCCGTCAAGAAAGTCGAGACGTTTCACGTCACTTGTCCTGGCAATGCCGCCTGCCTCAGAAGAGGAAGGCAGGCTTTCGTCTGGGTCGATGGGCACGGCGTCTCGGCGTCATGGCTGAGCAGCACGAGCTGCTCGATGAAGGAAAGTTCGACCTTAGTGCCTTGGATTGCTCCGGTCTAGCGTTGCTCGACCACGACGGAATGTCTCACGCGTTCGGCATGGCCCTCGAACCAGTGGCGGACTCATGCCTTACCCCTGGCGAAATATGCGGTCACGGTCGCCAGCGGCGCTCGGACCGATATAGCCTTGGCCTCAACTCACCACACCGGACCGCTTGAGCCGGTCGATCTCGGAGGAAACCGCATCGGCGAAGGCCAGCCCCATGGCGCTGAGGGGCCGATCGCGCGGCACGAATTGTGCAATGTCCCATGTGATCGCCGGCAGCAGCCTGTGCGAGGTAGTTTTTTCTGGAGTGAGCAGCTGAGTTGCGACGGGATCGACGATCGCGACACCGACACCGCGCTCGACCAGGCGCACCACGCCATGCAGTGTCCGAAGCTCGGCGGCGATGGTGCGGTCGACATTGATTGTCTCCATCATGTGATCGACGCGCTGCCGCAACGGGCTGCCTTCCGCAAGGTCTATGAACCATTCCTTGCGTAAACGCGGCAGCGGAATTTCCTCAACATCGCCAAGCGGATGCCCGGCGGGCAGGATGCAGCGAGCGGTGCAATGGGCCAGCACACGGGCATCGCCGCCAAAGGCCTCGGCGTTCAGCGTGATCCCGAAGGCCAGGTCGCAGCGCTGCTCGTTGATCATGCGCAGCAGTTCGGCGATGCCGACATCGACGATCTGCACCGTCGCCTGTGGATGGGTTTCGCGGAAGTTTTCCAGCGCATCGAGCAGGAAGGTGTCGCAGAAGATCGGCTGTGCGGCGATGACCAGATGCCCGACCTGCCCGTTCGCGATGGCCAGCGCTTCCTGTTCAAGGCTGCGCCACCCGGCGAGTTGGCGCACCACGGACTGGTGGAAGCGGAAGGCTTCCGGCGTCGGGGCCAGGCGATTGCGTTTGCGCAGGAACAGGTCGAAGCCGGTTTTTTCCTCCAGCGCCGAGAGCAGGCGGCTGATCATCGGCTGGCTGACATCCAGGTCTTCCGCAGCCATTTTGACGCCGCCGAGCCGCATATAGGCGTCAAAAGCCTCCAATTCGCTGATCTTGAACATGAGTACCTCCCTCAGTATGCATTTTATGCAAATGAGTGCAGGCTGTTGTCAATCTTCGCATACTGTGAATGCTGCGGGCCATCCAACAGACCGGCTCTGCCGGAGTAGATGAGAGGCAAACATGAAGAAGATTCTCGGAACGATCGCCATGGCCGTGATCGCTGCAACCGGGCCCGCCGCGGCCCAGGACTATCCCGACCAGGCGGTGACCCTCGTGGTGCCCTACGGCCCCGGCGGCGCCTCGGATCTGGCTGGCCGCGCGCTGGCGGAAACCGCACAGCCCTTCCTGGGCCAACCGGTCACCGTGATGAACAAGCCCGGTGCCGGTGGCATGAACGGTGCCCGCTCGGTTTCAGAAGCGGATCCGGACGGCTACACCCTGCTGCTGGCCCGCGTCGGCATGGCGCTGTCGCCCGCCGTGACCCCCGACAACGCTGTCGCATGGGACGCCTACAGCTTCCTCGGCGCGCTGGAAGCCACGCCGATGATCCTCGCCGTGCGCGCCGATGCGCCCTATGACAGCGTCGAAGACCTGGTGGCGGCGATCGCGGAAAGCGAAGGCCGGATGACCTATGCTGCCTCGGGCGCCACTGCGATCGACGGCTTCACCACCCAGGCGCTGCTGGCCGACAACGACCTCGACCCGCTCACCGCCGCGACGCTGGTGCCCTACAAGGGCGGCGGCGCCCTGGCCACCGCTCTGCTCGGCGGCCACGTGGATTTCGTCGCCATGGCGGCGGGCTCGCTCATGCCGCATATCGAAAGCGGTGACCTGAAGGCGCTGATGGTCTTCGCGCCCAAGCGCATGGACACCCTGCCCGATGTCGCGACCGCAGCCGAGCTCGGCTACGAGAAGGCCGGCCAGATCGCCGGCTGGAGTGCGCTCTACGGCCCCAAGGACCTGCCTGAAGAGGTGACCGCCAAGTGGCAGGAGGTGCTGGCCGAGGTTGCCACCGACGAGAAATGGCTGGAGCTTGCAGCGAACCGTGGGTCCATCTCGACCATTGGCGACGTCGACATGAGCGACTACGCCCAGAGCCAGTACGAGCTGTTCCACGGTCTGGCGAAGGATTTCGGCTACCTGCCGAACTAAGTGCCCCGGGCCGCGCCGCGGCCCGGCTGACCTGACGAGCGATCTGCGCGGCCCCATCCGAACGGGGCCGCGCCACCGACCCGCCCCGCGCCGACGGGGCCCCCTTTCCCGGAGTGTCGCATGCCCAAACCCGTCCTGCGGGGGCTGATCATTGTCGCCTTCTTTGCGCTGACCGCCTTCATCCTTGTTCCGGCCTACGTGCCGCGCCCGGCCTTCATTCCCGGCTTCGCCCCGCCGCCGGACATGTGGCCGCGCACCGTCTCCCTTGCGGGGATAGTGCTTGGGATGCTGGCGCTGCTTTTGGCTCTTTTCCGGCCCCAGGCCGATGAGTCGCCGCTGGAGACCGATGGCAGCAGCCGCGCCCGCATGGCCGGCCGCTTCGCCGGGCTGATGCTGGCCTTCGTACTGTTCCTGGTGGCCATCCCGCTGCTCGGCTTCCTTGTCTCGACGATGCTGCTCACGCTCAGCATCGTGCTGATGACCGGCGAGCGCGGCCACCGCATCTGGATCGCCCTGCTCGCCTTCGGCGCGCCGATCCTGCTGCAGCTCTTCTTCCATTCCGCGCTCGGCACGCAGTTTCCCAAGGGCGTGCTGACGAAGCCCTTCGGCTTCTGATCGGAGATTCCCATGCTCAATGAAATCCTCTCCGCACTGGTGGCCGTGGCGACCCTGCAGAACCTGCTGATCATGATCGCGGGCATCTGGGGCGGTGTCATCGTCGGCGCCATCCCCGGGATGACCGGCACCATGGCCGTCACCCTCGCGCTGCCCTTCACCTTCTACATGGACCCGGTGCCCTCGATCCTGCTGCTGGTCGCGCTCTACAAGGGGTCGACCTATGGCGGCTCGGTCTCGGCGATCCTGATCAAGACCCCCGGCACGGCCTCGGCCGCCTGCACTGCGCTGGACGGCTACCCGCTGGCGCAGCAGGGCAAGGCCGGCAAGGCGCTGAACATGGCGCTCTATTCCTCGGTCACGGGCGACTTCATCTCCAACCTGTCGCTGATCTTCTTCGCCGCGCCGCTCGCCGTTCTGGCGCTGCGCATCGGCCCGCCCGAGTTCTTCATGCTGATGCTCTTCGCGCTGACCACCGTGGCCGGTGTCTCGGGCAGTTCGCTGCTGATGGGCCTGGTCTCGGCGGCACTGGGTCTGCTGCTGGCGACCGTGGGCGAGGACATGTATGGCTCGTTCCGCTTCGCCTTCACACCGGACATGCAGGCCGGCCTGTCGATCGCGCCGGTGCTCATCGGCCTCTTTGCCCTGCCCGAGCTGATCAAGCTGGTTGTGATGCGCGCCACCAAGCAGGAAGAGGCGGCCACGCTGGGCGCGCAGCATGTGACCCGCGCAGAGTTCATGGGCTCGCTCAAGACCATCCTCAAGGGCTCGGTGATCGGCTCGGTGCTGGGCGCCATTCCCGGCATCGGCCCGTCCTCGGCAGCCTTCTTCTCTTACGGCGAGGCACAGCGCAGTTCCAAGAAAGGCGCCAACTTCGGCAAGGGCGAGCTTGAGGGTATTGCCGCCTCGGAATCCGCCAACAACGGCGCCTGTGGCGCCACCATGATCCCACTTCTTGCCCTTGGCGTGCCCGGCGACGTGATCACCGGGGTGATGCTCGGTGCCTTCATGATCCAGGGCCTGACGCCCGGACCGCTGCTGTTCCAGACCAACATCCACGAAGTCTACATGCTGCTGATCGGCATGCTGGTGTCCTCGGTGCTGCTGTTCTTCGCCGGCAAGATCACCATGCGCATGTTCGCCAAGGTCTCGCATATCCCGCAGACCCTGCTGACGCCGCTCGTGCTGCTGCTGTGCGTGTTCGGCATCTACTCGATCGCCTCAAGCCCCTTCGACGTGGCCGTGCTGCTGGTGATGGGTGTGGTGGGCTTCATCATGTTCCTGCTGAACATCCCGGCGGCGCCCTTCCTCATCGCCTTCATCCTTGGTCCCATGCTGGAAGAGAACCTTCGCCGCGCGCTGGCGATTTCGCGCGGCGAGCCGGCGGTGCTGCTCTCCTCGCCTATCACCTGGGTGTTTGCCGCGCTCATCGCGTTCGTTCTGTTCATCACGGTGCGCCGCGAAGTTCAGAAATTCAAAACAGAAAGACGAGTTGAACAATGACCCTGCAGAGCGAGATCCAGCCCGCCGCCTCCGACCGGCAGGCCAGCGCCGTGCAGCATCTCTCGGAGTTGATCCGCTTCGACACGGTGTCCCGGAACAGCAACCGTGCCCTGATCGACCACATGGCCGAGTATTTCCGCGGTCTCGGCGCGCGGATCACCATCCTGCCCGACGCGACCGGCACCAAGGCCAACCTCATCGCGGCCTTCGGGCCGGAGGGGGTCGCGGGCGTGGTCTGGTCGGGCCATACCGACGTGGTCCCCGCGGACGAGCCGGAATGGCAGAGCGATCCCTTCACCGCCGAGATCCGTGACGGCAAGCTCTTCGGTCGCGGCGCCTGCGACATGAAGGGCTTTGCCGCCTGCGTCATGGCGGTGGCCCCGCAACTGGCGCAAGCCCCCCTCGCCCGTCCCGTCTATCTCTGTTTTTCCCATGACGAAGAGGTCGGCTGCCTCGGTGCGCCGGCCATTGCCCGGCATCTGGCCGCGCTGCCGGTACCGCCCGAGTTCGCCATCATCGGCGAGCCGTCGATGATGCAGCTGGTAACGGGGCAGAAGGGCAAGATCGCCATGCGCGCCCATGTGACCGGCACCTCGGGGCATTCCTCCTTCGCGCCGGAGCATGTCAACGCCGTCGAATACGCCTCACGCGCGATCGCGATGATCGCGGAGCGTGGCAAGCGTTATGAGAGCGAAGGGCCGTTCGACCACGATTTCACCGTGCCACATGCGACCATGCTGGCCACGATGATCAATGGGGGCGTGGCGACCAACGTCACGCCGGACAGTTGCAGCTTCACCTTCGAGTTGCGCTCGATCGCCGGCATGGACGCGGAAGCCGACATGGCCGAACTGCTGGCCCGGATCGCGACCGAGGTCAGCGCCGAGATGGCCGCCAAGACCGCCGGAACCGGCATCACCTTCGAACGGATCTTCTCCTACCCGCCGATGGGAGAGGCGCGCAACACCACGGGCTTTGCCCGCTATGCCCGGCAGATGCCCGAGGCCTGGGGCGGCAAGGTCTCCTACGGCTCCGAGGGCGGCATCTTCGAACTGATCGGCGGCATTCCTTCGGTGATCGTCGGGCCCGGCTCGATCGAGCAGGCGCACAAGCCGAATGAATTCGTGGCCCTCGACCAGCTCGACGCCTGCATCGCCTTCCTTGACGGCATTGTGACAGAGCTCTGCGCCGCCCCGACCGAGACGGCCAGCTGAGCAGACCGAAGCGGCTGGCCACGGCCAGTATCCTGTGCTGAAAGACGCTCTGCCCTCTTCCTGGAAGGGGGCAGAGCGATGGATGAGCGGTCAACAGGACGTAAGCTAATCCACTGATTTCTCACGAGCTACCCGTGCCGCAGCTCCAAGGCGGCTCCAATGGAACCGCCCTAGACGAACGCCAAGCATACCGTTCCCGTGCGCGCGCAGTGCAACACGTCCCATCATGACAGCGACTTGTGCATAAGGATCCAATCGCCCGGCAAGTCGGACCCCGGGAAGGGCACAAACGGGCGTGTCGCACGGTCGGAGAACCCGAAGGCTTGGTAAAGATTGCGGGCACGCGTGTTTGCGCTGCCGACCAGTAAAGCCATTTCCGAACAGCCTGCCGCCCTCGCCGAAGCGGCGGCCTCTTCCAGCACGATCTTCCCAAGGCCCTGGCCCTGGGCCGTGGGATACAGTGCCACCATGGCGATGTAGTAGCAGCCCGGAATAAGTGCTTTCAGCTCATCCAGCGGCCTCAGAGCCTCTGGCGCATCTGTCGATGCAGCGCTGGCCTCGGGAATGACGTAGCAGTTAAGGGCCCCGGCCACCGCGCCACCGACTTCGACGATACACCAGTTGCGAAAAAAGATATAGTGATCGGACTGAGTAAGGAGGGCCGTTCGCCCCACCTCGAAGGCCGATTGCCCCGGAACGGCAGCCAGTCCCCAGAGATGAGACATCAGCCCTCGTGTCGCCATATCCGCAAGGATCGCAAGGTCCGCAACGTCGCCCTGCTGTGCCGTTCTGAAAATTAGATCCCTCATCGTCCCTCTTACTCCGTGTCCGGGCCCCTGCGGGTGCCGCAACATCTGACCTCGCCCGTCCAGACCTCACCCCGCGGCCCGGGCTCGCTGCTCTATACCCATTTTGCCCTGCTTGGTCTTCAGCTTGCATCAAGCTCCGGCAGCATGGTTCTGCGTCGCGGCGGCGCCGAGCGGCGCGCCACTCCTTCGCGACGTGTTCGACCTGCAGGTGCCGGATAAGTCGCGCCAGATACCCTTTTCAAGCCTTGTAGTTTGTCAGGCCGGCCTCCATCACCTAGGTCCAAACGCATCGGGTTCAGGCGTCGGCCGTCGTTCAGGACCTGTGTGCCGGAACCTTGATGAAGCGAAACTCAGAAATGAGCGATCAGCCTGACCAACTGGATGTCTTCCCGACCAGCGTCGATCTGACCCGGATCGACGAGGAGATGAACATGCGCCGGTTCTACCGGATCTGCCTGCAGCCGGACCTGTTCGGTGGCGTGACCCTGGTGCGGGAATGGGGGCGGATCGGATTTCGCGGACAGTCCATGGCGATGCGCCACGCAGATGAGGGCGAGGCCGTCACCGCCCTGATGAAGCTGGCCGCGACCAAGACCCGGCGCGGCTATCGCGATGCCCGCGAGAGCGGGACGCCCGAGGATGACAGCGAAGCATAAGCCGCCGCAGGGGGGCGGGAGATCCCGCGTGTCGGCGAGAGGGGCCTTCTTCATGTGATGGGCAGCGAGCGCCGTAACCCGTTGGACCAAAAGAAAATCCCCGGACCTGCGCGGGGCGGGTCCGGGGATCTGTCATGTCAAAGCCCCGCAGGGGACCGGGGCGCGCCGATCAGACGTTGACGACGACGCGACCCTGGATCTGGTTCGCCATCAGCTTCTCCGCCAGATCCGGCAGTTCGTCAAAGCCGTGAACCGCGTACATGGTGGACAGCAGATCGCGGTCCAACTTCTTGTTCAGCAGGTCCCAGGCGGCCTTCCGCTTCGGCTTCGGCGCCATGACGGAATCGACGCCCAGCAGGGCGACGGAGCGCAGGATGTGCGGCATCACGGTGCCGGGCAGCGAGGGGCCCTCGGCCAGGCCGCAGGCGGCGACGGCACCGCCGTAGCAGGTCTGCGCCAGTACATTGGCCAGGGTATGGCCGCCAGCGACATCCACCGCGCCCCCCCAACGTTCCGGTTGCAGCGGCTTGCCCTGTTCCGACAGCTCGGCCCGGTCAACGAAGTCGGTGGCGCCCAGTTTCGACAGGTAGTCATGGGTTTCCGGGCGCCCCGTGACGGCGGTGACGGAATAGCCCAGCCGGGCCAGCAGCGCCGTGGCGACAGAGCCCACGCCGCCGGCGGCCCCGGTGACCAGGATCGGCGCGCCCTGCGGGTCCAGGCCCCAGTCCAGCAGCGCCTGCACGCAGAGCCCGGCGGTATAGCCGGCGGTGCCGATGGCCATGGCCTGTTCGGGGCTGAAGCCCTCGGGCAGGGGCAGCAGCCATTCGGGTTTCACGCGTTGGAACTTCGAATAGGCGCCCTGTTCGGTTTCCGACAGGCCCCAGCCGTTCAGGATCACCTTGTCGCCGGGGGCGAATTCCTCGGTCGCGCTTTCGACCACGGTGGCGGCCATGTCGATGCCGGCGGTCATCGGCAGGCGGCGGGCGATGCGGCCCTTGCCGGTGACGGCCAGCCCGTCCTTGTAGTTCACGGTGGAATGGCTGACCTCGACCAGGACCGGCAGGTCGGGCAGGTCGGCCAGGGTCATCTCGGTCATCTCGGCGCGGGTCTTGCGATCGCCGGCGTCGGTGATGCGCAGGGCGGTGAAGGTGTCGGACATGGTATTCCTCCGGGGTTGGGGCGGCCCCCAGTGGGTCTAGACGGGCCGCTTGGCGTCGCGGGCCCTCTGGGCCGCGGCGTAGGTGTCGGTGAGGTGGCTGAGCAGCCGTTCCAGGGCCAGGCGGGCCCGTTGTGCATCCCGGGCCTCGACCGCTTCCAGCAGGTTCTGCTGATGCGCCAGGGTGTCGGCACGATTGCGCTGGCCGACCACGATCATGTTCAACAGCGGGATGAAGCTCTCGATGACGGTGGTCATCATCAGCCGCAGGGGAGCGTTATGTGCCGCCTCGACGATGGCACGGTGAAAGCCCACGTCGGCGGCGCAGAACTCCGTGTCCAGCAGGGTGGGGTCGGCCTGGCGGGCCAGCGCCGCGCGCATGGCGGCCAGGTCCTCCTCGGTGCGCAGGTCGCAGGCGCGTTCGAGGCACAGCGCCTCGGTTTCCAGGCGCGCCTCGATCAGCTCGTCGATGTCGAAGGCCCCCATGCCGACCATCAGCATGGCCGAGGTCGCCTGGGTTTCCACCAGCTCTTCCAGTTCGGGGCGCTTGACGAAATTGCCGCCTGTGGGGCCGCGGCGCGAATGGATGAGGTTCAGCGCGGCGAGCCGTTTCAACGCCTCGCGCACCGTGGGGCGGGAGACGCCGAAGCGGGTGGCGAGTTCCTCTTCGCCCGGCAGGCGGTCATCGGCCTTCAGCCGGCCATCGAGGATCGCGGCGTGAATTTCATCCGCCACCTGACGCGCCAGACCGACGGTCACCACTTGCCCGAATTTCACGCTCATCTGCTGGCCCGGCTCCGGTGAAAGGATCGTCAAAAGAACAATAGGTTTGACAAATATGGATAAGACCGCATGACATGGGGCCATGTCTACCGGAAATGTCCTCCTGCCGTGGCGTCGGCCCGGAAATGGCGCCGGGATGGGCAGGATGCGATGACGGGATCTGCTGACATGACGAGTGATTTGCCCCGGGCGTTCTGGGCGGCGCTGGAGGATCTACCGCCGCTGGCCGTGCTGCGTGGGGTCGATTGCGACCGCCATGCCGCGGATGCCACCGGCAACATCAGCCAGGTCCCCGAGGCGGTCTTTCGCCCCGCCACCACGGCCGAACTGTCGCGGATCATGGCCACCTGCAGCGCCCATGGCGTGCCGATGGTGGTGCAGGGTGGGCTGACCGGCCTGTCGAACGGCGCCACGCCCTGCGCGGGCGAGGTGGCGATCAGCCTGGAGCGGATGAACGTGCTGGGCGCCGTCGATCCGGTGTCGGCCACTGTCTGCGCAGGCGCCGGCGTAACCTTGCAGCGGGTGCAAGACGCGGCGGCGGCCGAGGGGCTTTCCTTCGGCGTCGACATCGGCGCGCGCGGGTCCGCTACCGTAGGCGGGCTGGCCGCGACCAATGCCGGCGGGCTGAACGTGATCCAGCGCGGGATGATGCGCGCCCATGTGGTGGCCCTGGAGGTGGTGCTGGCCGACGGCCGGGTGCTGGGGCATGTACGCCCGCTGGCCAAGGACAACTCGGGCTTCGACCTGAAGCAGCTGTTCATCGGCTCCGAAGGGGTGCTGGGCGTCATCACCCGGCTTTGCCTGGCGCTGCGTCCCGCGCCGGGTCCGCAGCAGACGCTGTTTGCCGCCGCCCCCGACATGCCCGCCGCCGCCGCTCTGCTGGCGCGGCTGCGCCGCCGGGCGCCAGGCCCGGTCACCGCCTTCGAGGTGTTGGACGAGGCGATCTTCGCGCTCATCCTGGAGCAAGGCCACCGCCCGCCCTTCGCCCCCGAGGGGATCCAGGTGCTGGCCGAGGTTGAAACCGCCCAGGCGGAGCCCCTGCAGGCGCTGCTGATGGAGGCGTTGGAGGCGGGCGAGATCAGCGACGTGACCCTGGCTGCCTCCGGCCAGCAGGCCGCCGCGCTCTGGGCCCTGCGGGAAGGCTGTGGCGAGGCGGTGGCAGCGATGCGCGCGCCCATAGGTTTCGACATCGGCCTGCCTGTGGCCGCCATGCCCGCCTTCCTGTACGACACCCGCGCCGCCCTGGCGGAGATGCCCGAGACCCACCCGGCGGTCTTCGGCCACCTGGGTGACGGCAACCTGCATTACATCGTCGACACCCCCGACCACGCCCGCGCGGCCGAGATCGTGCTGGGTGCCGTGGCGCGTGCGGGCGGGGCGATCAGTGCCGAACATGGGCTGGGCCGGGAAAAGCCCGGCTATCTGCCGCTGGTACGCAGCCCCGAGGAACTGGCCGTGATGCGCGGCCTGAAGACCCTGCTGGATCCGGCGGGCCTGCTGAACCCGGGGCGCATGCTGCCCGATGAACCGACCCTCTCTCCCCTTTTTCCCCTGACCAAGTGAAGCCAAGCAGATGAGCCGAGCCGACAAACTCTCCCCCGACATGGCGCAGACCGCCTTCCTGTCCGGCACCCAGGCGCTGGCGAAACTGCCGCAGCTGATGCGCCAGAGGGACGAAGCGGCGGGGCTGAACACCGCTGGGTACGTCACCGGCTACCGCGGCTCGCCCCTGGCGCAGCTGGACCGGGAAATGGTCAAGGCCGCCAAGGGGTTGAAGGAAAACCACATCCATTTCCACCCCGCGCTGAACGAGGATCTGGCGGTGACGGCGGCCTGGGGGACGCAGCAAAGCTCGCTATTCGACGGTGTGCGCTACGACGGCATCTTCGCCATGTGGTACGGCAAGGGGCCGGGGGTGGACCGCTCGTTGGACGCCATCCGCCATGCCAATGCGGACGGCACCGACCCCAGGGGCGGCGTTCTGGTGATGATGGGCGACGACCACGGCGCAGTCAGTTCCACCCTGCCGCATCAGACCGAACATGACATGATCGCGGTGCAGGTGCCGGTACTGGCGCCGGCGGGGGTGCAGGATTACCTGCGCTTCGGCCTTCTGGGCTGGGAAATGTCGCGCGCCTCCGGCGCCTGGGTCGGCTTCAAATGCCAGACCGAGGTGGTGGAAAGCAGCGCCACCGTGTCGATGGAGGGGCTGAACACCCCCGCCGTCCTGCCCGAGGGATCGGGCACCCATGCGCTGCGCTGGCCCGATGGGCCCTTCCCCAAGGAAGCGCGCATTGAGAAGAAACTGGCGCTGGTGCAGGAATTCGCGCGCCTGAACGGGTTGGACGAACGGTTTGGCGCAGGGGATGCGAAGATCGGCATCGTCTCTGCGGGCAAGAGCTGGCTCGACCTGCGCGCGGCGCTGGCGCGTCTGGGCCTGACCGAGGACGACGTGGCCGCCCATGGCATCCGCCTGCTGAAACTGGGGCTGACCTGGCCGCTCGACCCCGTGGGTCTGACCGAATTCGCCGAAGGCCTCGACGAGCTGATCGTGGTCGAGGAAAAGCGCCCGGTGATCGAGGATCAGGTGAAGGCGATCCTCTTCAACGCCGCCACCCGCCCGCGTGTGTCGGGCAAGACCACACCCGAGGGCGCGCCGCTGATGTCGGCGCTGGCCGAGCTGCACCCGCATCAGATCATGGAGGCGGTGTTGTCGCGCCTGCCCGAGGCGTTGCGCGCCGGGCTGCCCGCGCCCGCGCCGGTGCTGACCAGCGAGGCGCCCGCCGCCGCGCCCGCACTGGACCGCGACCCCTATTTCTGCTCCGGCTGCCCGCACAGCCTGTCCACCCGTCTGCCCGACGGCAGCCGCGCCACCACCGGCATCGGCTGCCACATGATGGTGATCGGGGTCGAGGGGCGGAACACCTCGACCTTCACCCAGATGGGGGCCGAGGGGATCAGCTGGCTGGGCCTGTCGCCCTTCACGGATGAGAAACACATCTTCGCCAACATGGGCGACGGAACGTGGTTCCATTCCGGTGCGCTGGCGATCCGGGCCGCCGTCGCCGCGCAGGTCAACATGACCTACAAGATCCTGTTCAACGATGCCGTGGCCATGACCGGCGGCCAGCCCCATGATGGCGAGCTGTCGGTGCCCAAGATCGTGAAACAGGTGCGGGCCGAGGGCGTGCGCGAGGTCGTCGTGGTAGCCGAACAGCCCGAGCGGCTGAAAGGCCAGCTGCCCGAGGGTGTGCGGATCTGGCATCGCGATCACATGGAAGAGGTGCAGCGCCACCTGCGCGAGGTCGAGGGTGTCACGGTGCTGGTCTACGATCAGGTCTGCGCCGCCGAGAAACGCCGCCGCCGCAAGTCGGGCGAGTTTCCGAAGATCGCCAAGCGGGTCTTCATCAACGATCTGGTCTGCGAGGGCTGCGGCGATTGCTCGGCGCAGTCGGGCTGTATCTCCATCGAGCCGGAAGAGACCGAGTTCGGCCGCAAGCGGAGGATCAACCAGTCAAGCTGCAACGGGGATACCTCCTGCCTGAAGGGCTTCTGCCCCAGCTTCATCAGCGTTGAGGGTGGCCGCCTGAAGAAACCCGGCAAAGCCGAGGCGAAGACCGACAGCGCGCCGCTGCCCGACCCGATCGTGCCGCGCATCGACGGGGTCTACAACCTGATGCTGGCGGGCATCGGCGGGACCGGGGTGCTGACGGTCAGCCAGGTTCTGGCGCGGGCCGCGCATCTCGACGGGCTGGCGGTGCAATCGCTGGACCAGACCGGACTGGCGCAGAAAAACGGCTCGGTTGTCGGGCACCTGCGGCTGGCGCCCGATGCGCACGACCTGACGGCGGCCCGGGTTGGCGAGGGCGAGGCCGATCTGGTGCTGGCCTTCGACATGCTGGTCGCGCGCTCGGCCAAGGTGCGGCCGATGCTGGGGCGGGGGCGGACGCGGGTGGTCGTGGATGACCGCTTGGCGCCGAACGCCAGCTTCGTGCAGAACACGGCGATGGAGTTCCGCAAATCCTCCGGCCTGGAGGCGCTGAAGGGCATGGTGGGACAGGGGCATTGCTTGGTGGTGCCCGGCACCGACCTGGCGCTGACCACCATGGCCGATGCGATTGCCACCAACCTGCTGATCCTCGGCTATGCCTGGCAAAAGGGGCTGGTGCCAGTCGGCGCCGAGGCCCTGCGCGAGGCCCTGCTGGGCGCGCGCGGTGGCGAGGCCAACATGACCACCTTCAACTGGGGCCGCCGCGCGGCGGTGGAGCCGGATCTGCTGGACCGTCTGGGCGGCAAGCCGGAGCCGGAGGCCGCGATGGAGGAAGAAACGCTGGCGCAGCTGATCGCCCGGCGAGCCGAGTTCCTGACCGGCTACCAGTCCGGGCGCTATGCGAGGCGGTACCTGAAGGTGGTGGAGGCGGCCAGGGCCGCCGAGGCGCCCCTGGGCCGCGAGGATTTCACCCGCGCCGTGGCGCAGACCGCCTTCCGTCTGATGGCCTACAAGGATGAATACGAGGTCGCGCGGCTGCACCTGGATGCGGCGCAGAAGGCGCGGCTGTCGGAGACTTTCGAGGGGGATTACAGGATCCGCTATCATCTGGCGCCGCCGGTGCTGTCGAAGACGGATCCGCGTACGGGGCGGCCGGCGAAGCGCGAGTTTGGCCCTTGGATCGAATCCGGGTTCAGGGTGCTGGCGGCAATGAAGGGGCTGCGCGGCACGGCGCTGGATCCCTTCGGGCGGACCGAGGAACGGCGCATGGAGCGTGCGCTGGTGGCGGAGTTCGAGGCGGAGGTGGCGGCGCTGGCCGATACGCTCACCGTCGACACCCACGCCCGCGCGGTCGAGCTGGCCGAACTGCCGCAGATGGTGCGTGGTTTCGGTCCGGTGAAGGAGGCGAATGTGGCCGCCTATCGGGCCAAGCGGGCCGAGCTGGGCTGAACAGAAAAAGGCCGGGACGCCGCAGGGCGCCCCGGCAGTCGGGGAGAGTTCCGAGGGGCGTGCCGTTAGTCCGGCGCGCCCTTTTTCGTCAGGATCAGCGCGTCGAGCAGGCGCAGCCCCCCGCCCTGGCTGAGGGGCAGGACGCGAACCGGGTTCAGGTCCACGGCCTCCAGCGCGCCCGCATGGGCACAGCCCCAGTCCGAGAGGGCCACCATGGCCTTGATAAGCGCGGCGCGGTCACAGGCCGGCGCCCCGCGATAGCCGTCCAGAAGCGCGTCCAGACGGGTCCGCTTCAGGAGCGCCGAGGCGCTGTCGTGGGTCAGGGGCAGCAGCTCGAACGCCGCGTCGTCCAGCAGTTCGACGAGGGTGCCGCCCAGGCCCACGACAAGGCCTGGACCGAAGGGCGGGCTGTCGACGAGGCCCAGCATGGCGTCGACGCCCTCGCCCACCATTTCCTGCACCACTACGCCGTCGAGCCGCGCCTCGGGGGCATAGGCTTGGGCGGAGGTCATGATGCGCTCGAACACCTCCGCCGCCTGTTCGGCAGAGACGGAAAGGGCCACGCCCCCGGCTTCGGTCTTGTGGGCGATGTCGGGCGAGGCGATTTTCAGCACCGCCGGGCCGGGAAGGGCCGCGACGGCCTCTGCGGCCGCCTCGCCGCTGGTGACCAGCTGTTCCAAGGGGCCGGGCAGGCCGAGGGGGGCCATCAGGGCGCGGGCGTCGGATTCGGACATCTGGGCGGGCAGTGGGGCATTGCCCTGCGCTGCGCGCCATGTCACCCGGCGCGGCGTGGTGGCCCATTGGGCCGTTGCCGTGAGCGCCGCGCGGGTGCCGGCCAGACGGGCGGCGGGGCCATAGGCCGTGGCCACGGAAACATGTAGTCCGGCCGACAGGTTGGCCAGCGCCACCACGGGCGTTTGCCCGGTGTAGGCGGCCACGGCCCCGGCGATGCCGTGGTATTCGGCGGCCATGTCAGGCGCCATGGCGGGCGGCGCATCCTGCGCGGCCAGCACAACGCCGACGCCCGGGTCGGCATCTAGGATCTCCAGCACCTTTGTGTAGAGCGCGGGATCACCGAAGGGCGCGCCGGTGACGTCCAGCGGGTTCTGCGGCGTGGCGAATCCGGGCAGCAGATCGCGCAGGGCAGCAACGGAGACCTCGGAGAGATCGGCCAGGGGCAGGCCCACCTCTGCGGCGATGTCGGCCACATGGGCCACGCCACCGCCCGAAACCCCCAGCACAGCGGCGCGGGGCAGAACCGGCGGCGTGGGATAGGCGTCCGCCAGTTGCAGGGCCGCCAGGAAACTGTCCATGTCAGGCATGTCCAGAAGGCCCACCCGGGCGCAGAAGGCGCGGGCGGCATCCTCGGTGCCCGCCAGCGCTCCGGTATGGGCGGCGGTGGCCCGCTGGCCGGCGGCGGAGCGGCCGACGCGCAGGGCGACGGCGGTTTTCCCGGCGGCGTGCACATGCTCCATCGCGGCGGCCAGGGCATCGGGGTCGCCCATGTCCTCGATCACCATGGCGATGGTGTCGACGCCCGGATCGGCGGCGAAATGGGCGACGTAATCGGCCAGCCCGGTGACGGCAGAGTTGCCGGCCGAGACCAGCGCGGCGAGGCCGATCTGGCCCGAGTGCGCAAGCGCGATGGCCGAGGCCCCGGAGGCGGAGATGAGCGCGGTACGTCCGCGCGGCAGGTCGGGCGAAATGGTCGAGGAGTAAAGCGCCGCGCCGCTGTCGCAGGCCACGAGGCCGAGGCAGTTCGGACCGCAGACGGCCATGCCGTGACGGCGGGCAATGTCCGCCACCTGCGCCTCAAGCGCCGCACCCTCGGCGCCGGCTTCACCGAAGCCCGAGGCGAGGATGACGGCAGCGCGGGCGCCCATACGGCCTGCTTCGTCGAGCGTGTCGGGGACCAGCTCGGCGCGCAGCCCGATGACGACGCAGTCGGGGCGGGTGTCGAGCGCGGAGAGCGATGGAAAGGCCGTCAGACCGAAAACCGTCTCCGCCTTGGGATGCACGGGGATCACCCGACCCGCAAAGCCGAAGCGGGCGAGGTTCTTCATCACGTAGCCGGCGGAATTGCCCTCCCGCTCGGACGCGCCCACCACCGCGAGGGTGGCGGGAGCGAAAAGGGCGGAAAGGTCCGCCTCGGCGCGGGGCAGGCCCGCCCCGGCTCGGGGCTCAGTCGAGGCCACGGAAGGGCCCGTCGCGGTATTCGAGGTATTCCTTCAAGGTCATCTTGGCGAGCTTGCGCATCCATTCCTCGCCCTCGTCGGTGACGTGCAGGCCGGCGATGGAGGTGATGTTGTAGTCAAACGACGCCTGAAGACCGGCCACCAGTTGCTGGTTGTTGATCGACTTCTTGGTGTATTTCAGCGCGGGCGTGGGCATGCGGGCCATCTTCCGCGCCAGGTTTTCGGCGCGCAGGGTCAGCTCGTCCGCCGGCACCACCTTGTTCACCAGGCGCATCTTGTCCGCTTCCTGGGCGTCGATGATGTCGCCGGTGAACATCAGGTAGCGCACGTCGCGGGTGTGCAGCAGCCAGGGCATCATCAGCGCGGGCGGGCCGGAGTTGTGGCGCACCTCGGGCTCACCGAACTTGGCGTTGTCGGCGGCAATGGCCAGGTCGCAGGACATCATCAGTTCCAGCGCGCCCGCGAGGCAGTAGCCGTTGACGGCGGCAATGACGGGGATCGGGGCCTTCCAGATGTTCAGAAGCGCGGTGGCGTTCTCGGTCATGTCCTCGACCCAGAAATCGAAGTCGACGACGAAGTCGCCCCCCTGAAGGTCATAGCCCGAGGAGAAGGCACGACCCGCGCCGGTGATGATCAGGGCGTTCACATCCGGGTCGGCCACAGCCTCGGCCAGGGCGGCGTCGATTTCGCGGATGCAGTCCTTGTTCATCGCGTTCAGCTTGTCGGGCCGGTTCAGCGTGATGGTGGCGAACTTGTCTTGCGCGTCCTTGGTGTAGAGGATCGTTTCGTAACTCATGGGAAAGCTCCTGTCGGAAGGGCCCTTCGGGCCTGTCATTTCGATTGTTTTTGGGGCCGGGGAGGGCCCTGAACGAAACGGGCGGCAGGGTGCCCCGCCGCCCGGTCCGGATCACTTGGCGGACATGGCCACCGCGATGTCGGCGGCCAGGCGCGCGTTGTTGCGCACCAGCGAGATATTGGCCTTCAGGCTGCGGCCTTCGCTTTTCTCGACGATGCGGGCCAGCAGGAAGGGCGTCAGCTCCTTGCGGGTCACGCCCTGGGCGTCGGCGGCGGCGATGGCCTCGTCGATGATGCCGTCGATCTCGGCCGGCGCGAGGGCGTCTTCCTCGGGGACCGGGTTGGCGATCAGGACGCCGGTGCCGGTGCCCAAGCTGTCATGGGCGTCGATGGCGGCGGCCAGGTCAGTGGCGCTATCCAGACGGTGATCGGCGGGATAGCCGCTTTCGCGGGCGAAGAAGGCGGGGAAGGCGTCGGTGCCGTAGGCGATGACGGGCACGCGGTTGGTTTCCAGCACTTCCAGCGTCTTGGGGATGTCGAGGATCGACTTCACCCCCGCGCAGACCACGGTGACCGGCGTGGCGCCCAGTTCAGTCAGGTCGGCGGAAACGTCCCAGCTGTGTTCCGCGCCGCGGTGCACGCCGCCGACGCCGCCTGTGGCGAAGACGCGGATACCGGCGAGCGCCGCGAGGCGCATGGTGGCAGAGACGGTGGTGCCCGCCGAGGCCTTGCGCACCATGGCCACGGCCAGATCCCGGCCCGAGGCCTTCACGCAGTCGGTATCCTGGGCCAGGGCGTCGAGTTCTGCCTCGGTCAGGCCGATCTTGATCTCGCCCTTCACCACGGCAATCGTCGCCGGGATGGCGCCGCGCGCGCGGATCTCGCCTTCGACCGCCAGGGCGGTTTCGAGGTTGGCGGGATAGGGCATCCCGTGGGTGATGATGGTGGATTCCAGGGCAACGACGGGGGCGCCCTTGGCAAGCGCGTCGGCGACCTCGGGGGTGAGGGACAGCATGTCGGGGGTCATCTAGGCGGATACTCCGGGATCTAGGGAGGAAGAGGAGGACAGGGCGGCGCCCTGCGGCAAACGGTGATTGTGCTGGTCAAGGAAGGCGGCGCTGAGGTCGGCGCGCACGGTGGTGGCGGTTTCCACGGTCAGCGCGGCCAGAAGGGCACCGGTGCAGGCGGCCTCGGCCAGGGGCTGACCGGCGAGGGTGGCGTGCAGGGTGCCGGCGATCATCGCGTCGCCGGCGCCCGTCACCTCGACCGGGTGGGAGGGGATGGCGGGCACATGGGTGACGCCGCTGTCGTCGGCCACCACCAGCCCCTGGGTGCCGGTGCTGACCACGGCGCCGGAGACGCCGCGCGCGCGCAGGGCCTGGGCGGCCTTGGTCGCGCCGGTGGAATCGGCCGGGAAACTGCTCGAAAGATAGGCGCCGGCCTCGTCCAGGTTCATGAACAGCAGCCCCACGCCGGTCAGATCGGCGGGCAGGCGCTGTGCCTTGTGGGTCGAGACCGGGTCGATCGCCAGGATGTAGCGGGCCCCGCGAGAGCGTTCGATCAGGGTGCGGATCGTCTCCATCGGCGGGTTGCAGTCGGAAAACAGCAGGGTGGCGCTGGTCAGATGGGCGCGGGCGCGTTCCAGCCGGTCGGGGGTCAGCTCCTCGAAGATGTCCATGTCGGCGATGCCCAGGTCGAGATCCCCGTCAGGCGACAGGATCGCGCAGTATTCGGCGGTGGACCGATGGCGCGACAGGGCCACCTGGGAGACATCGACGCCCCGGTCGCGCAGGTGGCCCAGCAGGGTGCGCCCGGTCTGATCGTCGCCGACAACCGAGACGAAGCTGGTGTCATGCCCCAGAAGGGCAAGGTTTTCCAAAACGTTACGCGCGACCCCGCCGTAGGAGTGAAACCCCGTGGCCGGGTTCGAGGTGCCGCGCACCAGGGGCTGGCTCGCCTGGAATTTCCGGTCGAAGACGGCCCCGCCGAGGCAGACCACCCGCTTGGCCGCCGGCAGGACATAGCCGCGCCCCAGGATGTAGCCCTTGCGGGTCAGCGAGACGATATGGGCGGCCACCGTCGACCGGGCGATCGACATCTGGTCCGCCAGCTCCTGCTGACCGGCGAAGGGGTTCTGGGTGATGTGCTTCAGGATTGCCGCTTCTAACGGCGAAAGATCATCCATGTCGATTTTTCCCGGGGGACGCTTTTATTTCTGTAGACAACAAGTGTTTTGGTCGTCAACAGTTGTTTTATGACGCAACGGAAGCCTGATTTCAGAAGGTCTCCGCGGCGCGACAGAGGCGTCCCGCATGGCGGAGGCGCCCGGCACGACAAGGAGGTTTGCCATGGCTACCGACACGATCGACCTGATCCCGGTTGTCGATATTTCCGAGTTCATCAGCGGCGGCCCCGGCGCGGGCGCGGTGGTCGAGAAGATCCGCACCGCCGCCACCGAAAGCGGCTTTTTCCTGGTCACAGGCCACGGGGTCGACCCGGCGGCGACCAAGCGCCTCTACGACCTGGCCTATGCCTTCTTCGATGAACCGCAGGACTGGAAGGTCGGCGTGGGCCGGGGCAAGGACGTCGAAGGCGGCGTGGCCTTTGCCCCGATGAAGGAAGAGGCCCTGGCAGGCACCCTGGGGAGGAAGACCCCGGGCGACCTGAAGGAAAGCCTGAACTTCGGTCCGCGCCTTGCCGGCGACACCTGGCCCGACCGCCCCGCGGGGCTGGAGGCGGCGTTCCGCGACTATTTCGCCGAGATGGAGACGCTGGCGCGTCACCTGCGCGGCATCTTCTGCACCGCCATCGGCCTGGCGCCCGATTTCTTCGAGAAGGATTTCGAGAACCACCTGTCGGCCCTTCGGGTCATCAACTACCCCGAACAAAGCGAGCCGCCCGAGGACGGCCAGCTGCGCGCCGGTGAACATACCGACTACGGCTTCATGACCATCCTGCGGTCCGAGGCCAGCGCGGGCGGTCTGCAGGTGCAGCGCCGCGATGGTGTCTGGCTGGACGCGCCCAATATCGAAGGCGCCTATGTGGTCAACATCGGTGATGCCTTCATGCGCTGGTCGAACGACGAATGGGTCAGCACCCCGCACCGCGTGGCCAACCCGCCGTCCGGGTTCCACGGCACGGCGCGGCGGCAGTCGATCCCATTCTTCCTGAACCCCTCGGCCGAGACGATGATCGAATGCCTGCCGCCCTTCGCCAAGGACGGCGCCAAGTACGAACCGATCAGCTTTGCCGATTACATCGCGCTGAAGACCAGCCAGGCCTTCGGCGGCTGACCCCGTTTCGCGGTCCTTTCGGGGCCGCGCCGGTGTGCCCCCTCCCCTTCCGGGGCACCCCTTTTCCGGCACCGGGCACAAGATCCGGGCCGTTTCCGTCCAAAGCGACAGTTCAACAGAGGAAGACCCACATGACCCTGACACGACGTCAAACCCTTGGCGGCATGGGCGCCCTTGGCCTCAGCGCCTTCATGCCCCGCTACGCCTATGCCCAGAACAGCGAAACCCTGGTGGTGCCGACCCTCGGCGGCGTCTGGGAACAGTTCTGGCGCGAAAACATCGCCCCCGCCTTCACCGAGATGACCGGCGCCAACGTGACCCTGGACGTGGGCAACGGCCGCGTCTTTGGCGCCAACCTGCGCGCCGCCGGCGCCGAGGAACCGCCCTATTCCATCGTGATGACCAACGAGGTCTTCGCCCAGTCCCTGCGCAAGGAAGGCTTCTTCGAGGAACTGGACCTGGAGAAGATGCCGAATTACGCCGATCTCTACCCGATCGCGCAGACCGCCGGCGGCTATGGCGCGGTCGGCACCTATTCCCCGATCGGCATCGGTTTCCGCACCGACATGGTGCCCGCGCCGAGCGCCTGGAAGGACCTGTGGAAGGACGATTACAAGGGGCTGATCGGCCTCTACAACTTCGCCAACTCCGCCGGCAAGATGGAGCTGCTGCTGGCCTCGAAGATCTTCGGCGAAGACCAGTATGACGTCGACGCGGGCTTTGCCGCGCTGGCCGATCTGGGCCAGGTGATCCAGGTCGATTTCAACCTGTCCACCGCCATGGCCTCCGGTGAGATCGCCATCGCGCCCTTCGATTTCGCCGAAATCGTCCGCCTGAAAGGTCAGGGCCTGCCGGTCGATTACGTGGTGCCCGAGGAAGGCGTGATCGCCTTCGACCAGACCCTGAACATCCTGGCCAATGCGCCGAACAAGGACCTGGCCTATGCCTATGCCAACTTCCTGATCTCCCCCGAGATCCAGGAGATGCTGATGCGCCAGTTCTTCACCTCGCCCACCAACTCGAAGGTCACCGTGCCCGACGAGCTGAAGGAACAGGTGCCGATCTCCGGCGAGGGCATGGCGGCCATCCTGCAGTGGGACTGGGAATTCGTGAACGAGAACCAGAACGACCTGTCCGAACGCTGGGCCCGCGAGGTCGGCTGAGGCCGTATTTCCGCACCCATCTGACAGGAGGCGGGGCCCGCGCGGCCCTGCCTCATTCAAGGTACGAACAGGAACGCGCATATCATGACCGAAGTCAGGTTGAACCGGCTCACCAAGATCTACTCGGGCGGCAAACCGGCGGTGGATTCCATCACGCTCGATATTCCCTCGGGGCAGTTCGTCTCGCTGCTTGGCCCCTCGGGCTGCGGCAAGACCACGACCCTGAAGATGCTGGCCGGGTTTGAAGACGTGACCAGCGGCGAGATCGCCTTTGACGGCGAGGATGTGGGCCGCGTTCCGGCCGAGGATCGCGACATCGGCATGGTGTTCCAGAACTACGCGCTGTTTCCCCACATGACGGTGCAGCAGAACCTGGCCTTCGGGCTGGAGATGCGGAAGGTCTCGAAGGCCGAGATCAAGCGCCGCGTGCAGGCCACGCTGGAGATGGTGCAGCTGGATCACCTGGCCGACCGTTACCCCGCGCAGCTGTCCGGCGGGCAGCAGCAGCGGGTCGCCATCGGCCGCGCCCTGACGATCGAGCCGCGCATCCTTCTGCTGGACGAGCCGCTGGCCAACCTCGACGCCAAGCTGCGCGAGGAAATGCGCGTCTTCATCCGCGACCTGCAGAAACGGGTCGGCATCACCACCGTCTACGTCACCCACGACCAGGCCGAGGCGATGACCATGTCCGACCTAGTGGTGGTGATGTTCGACGGCCATATCGCCCAAGCCGGTGCCCCGCGCGAGATCTACGAGACCCCGAAGACCGCCAAGGTCGCGGGCTTCGTCGGCCAGGTGAACCTGATCGAGGCGCCGATGGACCCGGCCACCCCGGGCCATGCCGCCACCCCCTTCGGCCCGGTGCCCGTCACCGCCCCGGGCGTGGGCGAGACCGTGACCCTGGCCCTGCGCCCCGAGGCGATCGACATCGCACCCGCAGGCGTCCCCGGCACCCCCGCCACCATCGAGCGGGTGCAATATTCCGGCGCCATCGTGGACTATACCCTGCGCTTTGCCGACGGCACCGCGATGGAGGTGAAGACCATCCCCCGCCATCCCTTTGCCACGGGCGATGCGGTCAGCCTGTCGGTGGACCTGGCGCGCTTCCGCCAGCTGGAACGGGAGTATTGAGATGTCGCAGCGCAAGACCTTCCTGCTGCTGCTGCCCGCCGGTGTCCTGCTGGTTGCCTTCCTGGCGATCCCCTACGTCAGCGTCTTCATCTCGGCCTTTCGGGAACCGGGACAGGGCACGCCCTATGGCGAGGGCTACACCATCGCCAACTTCAGCCGCATCCTGGGCGACTGGTTCTATGTGAAACAGGCGCTGAACACGATGCTGATCGGCGCGGTCACCACATTGGCAACGCTGGTGATCGGCCTGCCGGTGGCGTTTCAGCTGGCGCGCCCCGATCTGAAGCTGCGCGGCCTCTTTTACGGCATCGTGTTATCGCCGCTTCTGGTGGGGATCGTGATCCGCTCCTACGGCTGGACGATCCTTCTGGGCAACAACGGCGTCATCAACCGGACCCTGCGGGAATGGGGCTGGATCGATGGGCCCTTGCCGCTGATGTACAACACCCTGGGCATCGTCATCGCGCTGACCCATGTCTTCCTGCCCTTCATGATCCTGCCGATCATGTCGGCGGTGCAGGGCATTGACCCCTCGGTCAGCTCCGCCGCGCGATCCCTGGGCGCGAAACGCCCGACGGTCATCCGCCGCGTGCTGCTGCCGCTGGCCATGCCGGGGATCCAGTCGGGCTGTATCCTGGTCTTCGTGCTGGCCCTGTCGTCCTACGTGACGCCCGCCCTGATCGGCGGCCTGCGGGTGAAAACCACCGCCGTCACCGTGGTGGATGCGATGATCGACACCTTCCAGTGGCCCTTCGGCGCAGCACTTGCGCTGACGCTGTCGGTCCTGGGCGGTGGCTCGGTCCTGATCTTCGCCCGCCTGACACGCATGAAGTGGAAATGACCATGGGCCGCAATGTCCTCAACATCTACTGCCTGGCCGTCTACACTTTCCTGCTGGCGCCGATCTTCGTCGTCGTGGGCGCGTCCTTCAACGCCGGCGAATTCCTGACCTTCCCGCCGCAGGGCCTGTCGCTGCGCTGGTACTTCACCTTCTTCGAGAACGAGGTCTTCCTGCGCGCCATCGGCACCTCGCTGTGGATCGCGGCGGTGGCGACCTTCTTCTCTGTCATCATCGGCACCATGGCGGCAATTCACTACGTGAACTTCGCCGGACGCTACAAGGAAGCGGTGCGCGTCGCCGCCCTGTCGCCGCTGCTGCTGCCGGAGATCCTGACGGCCATCGCCCTGCTGTTCTTCCTCTATGACATCGGCATCGGCACCACGACGATGTTCGGCCTGCTGGTCGGCCACGTGCTGATGACGCTGCCCTTTGTCTTCATGAACGTCTCCGCCTCGCTGGAGGCCTATGACACAGACTGGTCCATGGCGGCCCGGTCCCTGGGGGCGCGGCCCTTCACCCGGTTCCGCCGGATCATGCTGCCGCTGATCAAGCCCGGGATGATCGGCGGGGCGCTCTTCAGCTTCGTCATCAGCTTCGACATCTTCACCATCTCGCTGCTGCTGAAATCCATCGGCACGGCGACCCTGCCGATCCAGCTGTTCGACTATCTGAAGACCAACTACACGCCGGAGGCCGCTGCCGTGTCGACCCTGTCGATCGTGGCGACCATCACGGTCGTGGTGATCGTCGAAAAGGTCATCGGGCTGAAGATGCACAAGTTCTGACGCGACTGCTCCCCCCGTCAGACCTTTCACGGGGCGGGCCGCGAGGCCTGCCCCGTTTGTCATCCTGCGGGGCGTGAGGGGAATAGCCCCCGTATTCCTCACATGGAGATCTGGGACACCCCCGCCGGGCCGCACTTCCGGCACGACTCTGGGGCCATCGAGGCCCTGGCCTCCTTCGCCACCGAGGGCGTGCCCCTGCAGGCGGAGGCGCGTTTCCTCCTGCGGGGCAATACCTTCTTTACCCGCAACGGCGATCTTCCGCCCCGGGCTAATCAGGTCCTGCGGCGATTTTTGCGGAAGGCGAGGCGCGGCTGGCCCAGGGCATCAGAGCCGGCCCCTGGGGCAAGATCGCCCGGATCTTGCCCGCCACGGCCACCCGTGATTTGGCCGAGCCGGAGCGGCGCGGCGTACTGAACCGGGGCGAGGGTGGCGGCCGGTCGACCCGGATCTACCTGGGAGACCAGGCCGCGCTACATCATGAACCGGGGCCGCCGGGCTGCTGCGATGTCACCGCCGCAGCCCAGTGGGTCTCAAGGCGAAACGAACTCGGGGGAGAGATGACGGAGATCACACTGGGCATGGTTGGCGGCGGACAGGGGGCCTTCATCGGCGCCGTCCACCGCATCGCGGCACGGCTGGACGGGCGGTTTCGCCTGGTGGCAGGGGCGCTGTCGTCGGATCCCGACCGCGCGGCGGCCAGCGCCGCCGAGCTGAGGATCGAACGCAGCTATACCGACTGGGCCGAGATGGCCCGCGCCGAGGCCGCGCGCCCCGACGGGATCCGCGCGGTGGCCATCGTCACCCCGAACAACCTGCATTTCGGCCCCGCCAAGGCGTTCCTGGAGGCGGGCATCCACGTCATCTGCGACAAGCCGATGACCGTCACGCTGGAAGAGGCGCTGGAGCTGCGCGAGATCGCGGCGAAATCCGACGCGCTGTTCATCCTGACCCATACCTACGCGGGCTATCCGATGCTGCGCGAGGCGCGGCGGCTGGTGGCCGAGGGCGCCTTGGGAAAGCTGCGCATGGCGCAGGTGGAATACGTGCAGGACTGGCTGGCAGAGCCGGTCAGCGGCAAGCAGGCCGACTGGCGCGCCGATCCGAAACAGGCGGGCACCGGCGCCATCGGCGACATCGGCACCCATGCGGCGCACCTGGCGCGCTTCGTCTCGGGCCTGCCGATCGAACAGGTGGCCGCCGAAATGCACACCTTCGTCGAAGGCCGCGTGGTGGATGACAATATCCATGTGATGATGCGCATGGGCGCGGGGGTGCGCGGCATGCTCTGGGCCAGCCAGGTGGCGCCCGGGCACGACAACGACCTGCGGCTGCGGGTGATCGGGGAAAAGGCCACCGTCGACTGGTGCCATGACCGCGCGGAGGAGCTGCGCTTCACCCGGCTGGGCGAGGCGCCGCAGATCCTGACCCGTGGCGGCCCCGGCTTCCAGGGCCAGGCCCGCGTGCCCGGCGGCCACCCCGAGGGGTATCTGGAGGCCTTCGCCTCGATCTACGCCGATGCGGCGGATGCCATCGAGGCCGGTGCGCTGCCCGAGGGGCTGCCCGGCGTCGAGGAAGGCGTGCAGGGCCTGCGCTTCATCGAGGCCTGCCTGGCCTCGGATGCGGACGATGGCCGCTGGACCGCGCTCAAGGACTGAGCAAATGGCACGCGTCCGCGGGCCGGATCGCGCCCGCGGGCGGCGCCGGGCCGGTTAGGCAGGGCGTAGCGGACGGGACGGGCAGGCAACTGCGCCGTCCCGTTTTTCATCCGCCCCCTGTGTAACGCATTGAAATCACTTGAGGGACCGGCGCGTCTATGAGTCTTCGCCATGACAAACTATGTGACTCTGAAGGTCACCTGCGCCGGTTGATTAGCCGTTTCCCAAGCAAGGGTTTTGAAATTCATGTTTTTGGCCCTGCGCGCCATCCCCTACCGTCGGCCTCATCCCCGGAGCGGGAGAACGCATTGACAGGACATGAGGTAACAGGAATGGCGACGAAGATCGAAACGTTGGTCGTGGGCGGAGGACAGGCCGGCGTCGCCATGAGCGAACATCTGGGCAAGCTGGGCATTTCGCATGTCGTGCTGGAACGGGCCCGCATCGCGGAACGCTGGCGCTCGGAACGCTGGGATTCGCTGGTGGCCAACGGCCCCGCCTGGCACGACCGGTTCCCCAACATGGAATTCAAGTCCGACCCCGATGCCTTCGTGCCGAAGGAAGAGGTCGCGGATTACTTCGTCGACTACGCAAAGATGCTGAACGCGCCGATCCACGAAGGGGTCGAGGTGACCTCGGTCACCAAGAAGGACGGCGCGCCGGGCTTCATCGTAGAGACGTCGGACGGCACCTATGAGGCGAACAGCGTGGTGGCCGCCACCGGCCCCTTCCAGGTGCCCGTCTACCCCAAGATCGTCCCCGAGGACGCGCCCGTGACGCAGCTGCATTCCAGCGCCTACCGCAACCCGGGCCAGCTGCCCGAGGGCGCGGTGCTGGTCGTGGGCGCCGGTTCGTCCGGCGTGCAAATCGCCGAGGAGCTGCTGGATTCGGGGCGCGAGGTCTACCTGTCGGTCGGCCCGCATGACCGCCCCCCGCGCAGCTACCGTGGCCGCGATTTCGTCTGGTGGCTGGGCGTGCTGGGCCTGTGGGATGCCGCGGCGATGGAGCCGGGCAAGGAACACGTCACCATTTCCGTGTCGGGCGCCCATGGCGGCAAGACCATCGATTTCCGCGAACTGGCGGCCAAGGGCATGAAGCTGGTCGGCATGACCGGCGCCTACGAGGACGGCAAGCTGTCCTTCGCCGCCGATCTGGCCGACAACATCCGCGCCGGGGACGCCGACTATTTCTCGATCCTGGACGCGGCCGATGCCTATATCGAACGCAACGGCCTGGACCTGCCCGAGGAGCCGGGCGCGCGCGAGCTGCTGCCCGACCCCGCATGCATGACCAACCCGCTGCGCGAGGTCGACCTGGCCGAGGCCGGCATCACCACCGTTCTCTGGGCCACCGGGTTCAAGCAGGATTACCCCTGGCTGAAGGTCGATGCCTTCGACGAGGCTGGCCGCCCCGTGCAGCAGCGCGGCGTGTCGCCGGAACAGGGGGTCTACTTCGTCGGTCTGCCCTGGCTGTCGCGCCGTGGCTCGACCTTCATCTGGGGCGTCTGGCACGATGCGAAATACATCGCCGACCACATCGCCACCCAGCACAAGTACGCCGAGTACCGGGGCCCCGAAGACACGGCGGCCCCGGCCGCCGCGGCCGAGTAAGCCCAGTCCAATTCCAGGCCTAATTCCAGGCCCGATCCCCGCTCCGCGCCCTGCCCCGAGGCGCGAAACGAGCCGCCCCCGGACGTCGCCGCGTCCGGGGGTTTTTCATCCGCCCCAGCGAGGGATTCGCCCGCATCCACAGGGGTTTGCCCGGCTTCGGAGAAACTGAAGGGTGCCGCGCACTGGCGTCAGATGGCCCCCGGATTTCGATGAGAAAACACTCTTTCTACCGCGCAGACAGCAGGCTTCCTGCCCGTTTTGTGTGCAGCCGCTACGGGGTGAAATCGGTATCTGCGCCTAACCTTCTGAAATGACTAGGCTTAGGGCCTCCCTAAGCAATGGCTTGAATTTTTTGAATGGGTTCTTGGCGGGCGCCGGTGCCACCAAGACGGGGCACTTGCACGCGGGGATCGCATGGAAAACGACACTTTCGATTACATCGTCATCGGCGCCGGATCTGCCGGCTGCGTCCTGGCCAACCGCCTGTCGAAGGACCCCGCGAACCGCGTCTGCATCGTCGAGGCCGGCGGCAAGGACAGCTCGCCGCGGGTGCGCGTGCCTGCCGGTATCCTGTCGCTCTATAACGATCCGCAATACGACTACAGCTTCATGTCCGTGCCGCAGCCGGCGATGAACGGGCGCCGCATCCCGATGAACCGGGGCAAGGCGCTTGGCGGCTCTTCGGCGATCAACTCGATGCTCTATATCCGCGGCCTGCCGCGCGATTACGACGAATGGGCCGAGCTGGGCTGCCCGAACTGGGGCTGGAAGGACATGCTGCCGGTCTTCAAGGACTTGGAGAACAACCAGCTGGGCCAGGACCCCGAGCTGCACGGCACGGGCGGGGAGCTTTACGTCGATCGCCACCGCGATCCGAACCCCGTCAGCCGCATGTTCATCAAGGCGGGTCGCGCCCACAACCTGGAAGAGACCACGGACATGAACGCCCGCCAGGAAGGCCTGGGCATCTACAACGTGACCCAGCACGACGGCATGCGCTGGTCCTCCTTCCGCGCCTTCCTGAAGCCGGTGATGGACCGCCCCAACCTGACCGTGCTGTCCGGCACCGAGACCCGCAAACTGGTCATCGAGGACGGCAAGGTCACCGGCGTCGATGTGGTCACGCCGGAAGGGCCGAAGACCCTGAAGGTGGCGAAAGAGGTCGTCCTGTCGGCCGGCGCCATCAACTCGCCCGAGCTACTGATGCGGTCCGGCGTGGGCCCGGCGGAGATGCTGAAGGCCGCGGGCGTCGAGGTGAAATGCGACCTGCCCGGCGTCGGCCAGAACCTGCAGGATCACGTGGACGGGATGATCACCGTGCGGTCGAAATCGACCAAGACGCTTGGCCTGTCGGTGCTGAACCTGCCGTCGATGATCGCCGCCCCGTTCAAGTTCCTGGCAAACCGCAAGGGCATGTTCGCGACGAACTACGTCGAGGCCGGCGGCTTTGCCCGCACCAAGTTCGCCAATGAAAACCCCGACATCCAGTTCCACTTCGTCCCCGGCTATCGCAGCCACCGTGGGCGCGTGGTCGAATACGGCCACGGCTACGCCATCCACACCTGCGTGCTGCGGCCCAAGTCGGTGGGCGAGATCCGCCTGGGCCGCGACGGCCAGCTGGAGATCGACCCCCGCTTCCTGACCGAGCCCGAGGACCTGGCGGTGCTGGTCGAGGGCATCAAGACCGCCCGCGCCATCCTGGCCGACAGCACCTTCGACGGCATTCGCGGCCCCGAGATGCTGCCCGGCGAGGAGGTGCAGAGCGACGAGGACATCGCCCAGGCCATGCGCGAGCAGGCGCTGACCGTCTTCCACCCCGTCGGCACCTGCAAGATGGGTACCGATCCGATGGCGGTCTGCGACCCGGCCTCGCTGAAGGTCAACGGTGTGGCGGGGCTGCGCGTGGCCGATGCTTCGGTGATGCCGAAACTCATCGGGGGCAACACCAACGCCCCCACCATGGTCATCGGCGAACGCTGCGCCCGCATGATCCTGTCCGAAGCCGCCTGAGAGCAGCCGGACCCCGGCCCTGCCCGCCCGGGCAGCGGCCAAGACGCGCGAGTTTGCCCCCCGGGGCGTGAAGGGAAGGGACGAATAGATGAGCCGCCAATCCGCGATTGAGATCGCCGGGGTGTCCAAGCAGTTCGGTGATTTCACCGCGCTGGACCACGTCGATTTCAAGATCCAGCAGAACGAGTTCTTCACCCTTCTGGGGCCCTCTGGCTGTGGCAAGACCACCCTTCTGCGCATGATCGCGGGTTTCGAGACGCCGACCCAGGGCGACATCCTGCTGAACGGCAAGACGATCAGCGACAGCCCGGCGCACCGGCGCAAGATCAACACGGTGTTCCAGAACTACGCCCTGTTCCCGCATATGACCCTGGCGCAGAACGTGGCCTTCGGGCTGGAAAACCTGGGCTGGGCAAAGGGCGACATCAAGACCCGCGTCGACGAGATGCTGGAGATGGTCCACATGGCGCAGTTCGCGCGCCGCAAGCCCGACCAGCTGTCGGGCGGGCAGAAACAGCGGATCGCCCTGGCCCGGGCGCTGGCGCCGAAACCCGAGGTGCTGTTGCTGGACGAACCGCTGTCGGCGCTGGACCTGAAGCTGCGCCAGTCGATGCGCGACGAGCTACGCCGCCTGCAGCGCGAGACAGGCATCACCTTCGTCTTCGTCACCCATGACCAGGAAGAGGCGCTGGACATGTCCGACCGCATCGCGGTCATGGGCCACGGCCGGGTGCAGCAGATCGGCGCGCCGGATGAGATTTACGAGGCACCGGAGAACCGTTTCGTGGCCGATTTCATCGGCGAGACCAACTTCCTCGACGGCGAGGTCACGGCGCTGGACGGCGACACCGCCACGATCCACACCGCCCTTGGCATCGACGTGACCACCACCCAAAGCGGCGTCACCGCGCCGGGCCCGGCCGTGCTGTCGATCCGCCCCGAGAAGATCGGGCTGGAGACCCAGGCCGAGGATGAGACGCGCGAAGGCACGGTCGTGTCGCGCAACTACATGGGCGGCTTCACCCATTACACCGTCGAGGCCGGCGGCGTTTCCTTGCGCGTCTCGCGCCGCAACGCACAGGCCCGCGCCGACCGGATCGAGGTGGGCGATACCGTCACCCTCGGCTTCCAGCCGGCCAACGCGAGGATCCTGGGGCAATGAGCAAGGCGTTCCGTTTCTGGGGGCTGGTCCCCGCCTGGGCGCTGATGCTGCTTACGCTGATCGTGCCCATCCTCATCGTCGCCGCGGTCAGCGTCGCCGAACGCGGCGCCTACGGCGGCTTCACCTGGGGGTTCGACCTGACGTCCTACCGCCAGATCCTCTTCACCGAGGGCTGGACGGACGAGCTGGAGTTTGACCCCGCCTACCTGATCATCATCGGGCGCACCCTGGCCTATGCGGCGGGCGCCACGCTGATCTCGCTGCTGCTGGCGCTGCCGGTCAGCTACTTCATCTCGCTGCAATCGGCACGGATGAAGCTGATCCTGGTCTACCTCGTCACCCTGCCCTTCTGGGTGTCGATGATCGTGCGGGTCTATGCCTGGCTGATCATTCTGGGCAATGACGGGCTGGCCGAACGGGCCTTCCGCCTTTTCGGCGGCTGGGACGTGCCGGGGTTCCTGTTCACCCCGGGCGCGATGCTGACCGGCATGGTCTACAGCTATATCCCGCTGATGATCCTGCCTGTCTATGCCTCGGTGGAGAAGCTGGACCCGGCACTGATCGAGGCCAGCCATGACCTTTACGGCAGCCGCTGGACGGCCATGCGCCGGGTCATCCTGCCCCTGGCCTCGCCCGGTCTGATGGCCGGCTCGATCCTGGTCTTCGTTCCCTGCCTGGGCACCGTTCTGGAACCGATGCTTCTGGGCGGCGGCAAGCAGCTGATGATGGGGACGCTGATCCAGAACCAGTTCGGCGGCGCCCGCAACTGGCCCTTCGGCTCGGCCATCGCGATGCTGCTGCTGGCGATGGTGATCGGGGTGCTGATCCTCAACGCCCGCCGTGCCCTGGCCCGTCAGACGGAGGTCGCCCCATGAGCGCTGCAAACAGCAACATCCGCGATTACCCGGGCTTTCGGCTGCTGACCCTGGTCTTTTTCCTGTGGCTCTACCTGCCGATCGCGGTGGTGATCTACTATTCCTTCAACGACAATCGCCTGGTGTCGGTCTGGACCGGCTTCTCCACCAAGTGGTACGCCTCGGCGCTGGAAAACGCCGCCCTGATGAGCGCGCTGCGCGTGTCGCTGACCGTCGCGGTCATCGCGACGATCTTCGCCACCGCCATCGCGCTGGTCTCGGCCCTGGTGCTGACCCGGGCGCAGGGGCTGAAGTTCCGCCGGGTTTCCGAAACGGTGGTGAACCTGCCGCTGCTCCTGCCGGAAATCGTTCTGGCGGTCGCCGTTCTGATCCTGTTCAGCCAGATCGGATTGCAGAACGGCATGGTGCGGCTGGTGCTGGCCCATACCGCCTTCTGCACGCCCTTCGCCTTCATGCCGATCCGCGCCCGCCTGCAGGGCATGCCGATGGATTTCGAGGAGGCCGCGCGCGACCTCTACGCCGCGCCGCTGACCGTCTTCCGCCGGGTGACGCTGCCGATGATCATGCCCGGCCTCTTCGCCGGGGCGATGACCGCCTTCGTCATCTCGATGGACGATTTCATCACCTCGAACATGCTGAACTCCGGCGGGGCGACCACCCTGCCCGTCTACATCTTCAGCCTGATCCGCCAGGGCACGACGCCGGAACTGAACGCCGTCTCGACCCTTCTGATCGCGGCCTCGCTGGTGCTGGCCACCATCGTGATCGTGCTGAATGCCCGGGCCATGCGCCGCGAAGGCTGACCCCGGAAACGACCCCCGGTCCTGCCCCCGGACCCGTCAAAAATCATCAAAACCCCAGGGGGCCCAACAAGGAGAACGTCATGAAGAAAATCCTTCTCGCCACCACCCTCATCCTGCCGCTGGCCGCGCCCGCCATGGCCGACGGATCGCTGAACATCTACGCCTGGGCCGACAGCATCTCGCCCGAGCTGATCGAGACGTTCAGCGAAGAAACCGGCATCACCGTGAACGTCGACAGCTTTTCCTCCAACGAGGACGCGCTGACCAAGCTGCAGGCCGGCTCCTCCGGCTACGACCTGGTGACCCCCTCGCAGCACTTCGTGAAGATCATGGTCGACGAGGGCCTGCTGGAAGACATCGACGCCAACGAGATGGCCGCCTACGGCCAGCTGGACGACCGCTGGACAGGCCAGTGGTGGGACCCGGAAAACGACTACTCCATCCCCATGGCCTACGGCACCGCCGGTTTCGCCGTGAACCGTGACCTTTACGACGGCCCCGTCGACAGCTGGTCGGTGATCTTCGAGCCGACCGATCTGGCCGGGTCCATCGCCATGCTGTCCTATCCCGACGAGGTGGTCTCCGCCGCGCAGCTTTACACCGGCGTCGCGTATTGCTCGGAAGACCGCGCCGAGATGAAGAAGGTCTTCGACCTGCTGATGGCCCAGAAGCCCGATGTCGCCGCCTATACCTCCGACAACATCGAGAACCGCCTGGGGTCTGGTGAGGTCGCCGCGCACTTCTGGTGGGACGGCAACGTGCTGCGCCTGCGCAACTCTGGCGCCAATGTCGAATTCGCCATGCCGAAAGAGGGCCTTGTGGGCTGGCTGGACAGCTACGTCGTGCCCGCCGGCGCGTCCAACGTCGACAACGCCAAGGCCTTCATCGACTTCATGTCCGAAGTCGACAATGCCACCGCGCAGTACAACTACTACGCCCACTCCGCCCCGGTCGAGATCGACGAGAGCAAGGCCAAGTACACGCCCGAGAACGCGCCCGAGCTGTTCCCGACCGTGCCGGTGGTCTTCGCCCGCGCCTGTTCGCCCGCGGCGCAGGACCTGGTGACCAAGGTCTGGACCGACCTGCTGCAGTAACCCTGCCGCGCCTGCCCGGGCGTCTGCCCGGGCGGGCTTTCCCCGAAAGCCGCCCCTAGCGAAAGTCCCCTCCCCTTGGATGACCTGCTGATCACCAACGCCCGCCGCATTGCCGATGGCGCGCCGGTTTCCGTCGCCCTGCGCGAGGGCCTGATCGCCCGCGTCAACGGCGGCCCGGCGGAGGCCGCGCGGGTCATCGACGCCGGGGGCCGGTGGCTGGGGGCCGCTTTCGTGGAAAGCCACCTGCATATCTTCTCGGGCGGGGTCGCCCTGAACCGGCTGAACCTGGCCCACGTCCATGACGAGGCGACCCTGGCCGCCGAGGTCCGCACCTGGGCCGAGACGCGCACCGACCTGCCGCTGATCTGCGGCTATGCGGCCAACTACGACCTTGTGGGCGAGGGCCGCCGGCCCGACCGCCATATCCTCGACGCGATCCTGCCCGAGCAGCCGCTGTTCATCGTCTCCACCGACCTGCACGCGGGCTGGGCCAACACGGCCGCCCTGCGCGCCTGCGGTTTCATGGATGCGGTCCCCGACCTGCCGGGCGCCGAGGTGGTGCTGGGCCCCGACGGCCTGCCGAATGGCGAGTTGCGCGAGAACGGCGCGATGGATCCGGTCTATGCGCTGGATCAGAACGGCGGGCGTGAGAACCTCGGGATCGGCGGGCACGAACCCGGGGCCGTGACCGAGGCCGCGCGCGCCGCCGACAAGGCCGCGATCCTCGATGCGCTGAAGACCTGCGCGGCCCATGGCATCACCCTGGCCGTCAACATGGACGGCAACCTCTACCAGGCGCGGCTGTTCACCGAACTGGCGCAGGCGGACCTGCTGCCGATCCGTGTCTCGCTGCCGATGACCCTCGCGCCGGGCCAGGATGACGCCCGCATCGCCGCCCTGCTGGAGGCCGCCGGGCGCCCCCCGGTGGGCAAGCTGTCCTTCGGGCGGGTGAAGATGTTCATGGACGGCGTCTTCGACACCTGGACCGCGCTGCGCACTGACGATTACCCCGACCGCCCGGGCTTTCGCGGGGAACCGCTGTTCGCCCCCGCCCGTTTCGCGGAGATATGCATCCGGGCCGATGCGGCCGGTCTGCAGATCGCCACTCATTGCGTCGGCGACGGCGCGGTACGCGCGGTGGTCGATGGCTACGAGCTGGCGGCGAAGGCCAACGGCCGGCTGGACGCGCGCCACCGGATCGAACACCTGGACATGGTGCACCCCGACGATGTGGCGCGGATTGCCGATCTGGGCATCATCGCCTCGATGCAGCCGGTGCATCCGCCGGGATCGGCGGGGCTGCCGCTGGAACCCACGATCTCGATCATGGGGCGCAACCGCTGGCGCGATACCTTCCCCTGGGCGCGGCTGAAATCGGCCGGCGTGGGGCTGGCCTTCGGCACCGACTGGCCCGTTTCGCCGCTGTCGCCCATGGTGGCGATCCATGCCGCCCTGACCCGCCGCGCCTGGGCCGAGGACGTGCCGGATCAGCGCCTGTCGCTGGCGGATGTCTTTTCGGCCTATACCGCCGGCGGCGCCCGCGCCGACCATCGGGAGGCGCAGCTTGGCCGCCTAGAACCGGGGCTGGCCGCCGACCTGATCCTGCTGGACGGGGACCCGCGCGCCCTGATGTCCAGCCCCGACGCCTGTTCCGTGGCCCTGACGCTTTGCGCCAGGCGCGCGGTCCACGATACCCTGTCCGGCTGAGGCCGCGACACGTTTTCCCCGGCAGCGATGCGCGCCCCGCGCCCTGCCCTTTACACGTACCGGAGGCCAAGATGGCGCATACCCGCATCCGCAAGTTCAACACCCGCGAAACCTACCCCGAGCAGAACCTCGACAACGACCTGTGCCAGGCCGTCGTGGCGCAGGGCAAGATGGTCTTCCTGCGCGGCCAGTGCCCGCAGAACCTGGACGACGCCAAGAACATCGAAAGCCATGACCCGGTCGAACAGACCCACAAGGTGATGCAGAACATCAAGCACCTGATGGAAGAGTGCGGCGGCGGCATGGAACACGTCTGCCGCGTGCAGGTCTTCCTGACCGACGTGCGCAACCGTGAGGCCGTCTATCGGGTGATGGGCGAATACATCAAGGGCGTGCACCCCGTGTCCACCGGTCTGGTCGTCACCGCCCTGGCCCGCCCCGACTGGCTGGTCGAGATCGAAGCAACCGCCGTCATCCCGGAGTAATCGCATGACCTTTTCCCTTGTCGCCCGCTGTGCCGAGACCGGCATGTTCGGGGTTGCCGTGTCGTCTTCCTCTCCGGCCGTGGCCGCGCGTTGCGCCTATGCGCGGGCGGGTGTCGGCGCGGTCAGCTCGCAGAACGTCACCGACCCGACGCTGGGTCCCCTCGCCCTCGACCTGATGGAGGGTGGCATGTCCGCGGCGCAGGCCGTGGCCCAGGTGCAGGCGCAGGGCAGGTTCATCGAGTACCGGCAGGTGCTGGTCGTCGACGCCGCAGGCCGCACCGCGATCCATTCGGGCCCCAATTCCCTGGGGATCTTCACCGAGGCGCATGGCACCGACGTCGTGGCCGCCGGCAACATGCTGCAGAACGAAGGCGTGCCCCAGGCCATCGTCACCGCCTTTGAACAGGCGGAGGGCCACCTGGGCGACCGGCTGATCGCCGCCATGCGCGCGGGTCTCACTGCCGGCGGCGAGATGGGCCCGGTGCATTCGGCCGGCATGAAGCTGGTGGACAAGGTGGCTTGGCCCGTGGCCGACCTGCGCTGCGACTGGACCGAGGACTGCCCGGTGGAAAACATCGCCACCGCCTGGGAGGTCTACAAGCCCCAGCTTGACGCCTATGTGCAGCGCGCCCTCGACCCGCGCGAGGCGCCCTCCTACGGCGTCCCCGGCGACGAGTGATGCGCCCGTGAGGGGCGACGAGTAACGCGCCCCATCCCATGACGACCCGGCCCGCGACAGGGCCGGGACCCACAGCAGACAGAAAGCCGATCCCATGACCCTGAGCCATGCCGAATGGACCGCGAAGGCCAAGGCCCTGACCTTCCGCAACCAGGCCTATATCGACGGCAAATTCGTCGATGCGATCTCGGGCGCGACCTTCGACACGATCAATCCCGCCACGGGCGAGGTGCTGACGCAGGTCGCCGCCTGTGACGCCGCCGACGTGGATGCCGCCGTTACGGCTGCGCGCCGTGCCTTCGAAAGCGGTGTCTGGTCGCAGATGGACCCGACCGCGCGCAAGGGCGTGCTGCTGAAACTGGCCGACCTGATCCGCGAAAACCTGGAGGAATTCGCCCTGCTCGACACGCTGGACATGGGCAAGCCGATCATCGAGACCTCGACCGTGGACGTGCCGGGCTCCGCCCATTTCTTCCAGTGGTACGCCGAGGCGATCGACAAGCTTTATGATGAGGTCGCCCCGACCGCGCCCGGAGACCTGGCGCTGGTGCGCCGTGTGCCCCTGGGCGTCGTGGGCGCCGTGGTGCCCTGGAACTTCCCCCTCGACATGGCAACGTGGAAATCCGCCGCCGCCCTGGCCGCGGGCAACTCCGTCGTGCTGAAACCGGCGGAGCAATCGCCGCTGTCGGCGCTGTTCCTGGCCGAACTGGCGACAGAGGCGGGCATTCCGGCGGGTGTCTTCAACGTCGTGCCGGGCTTTGGCGCCACCGCCGGCAAGGCCCTGGGCCTGCACATGGACGTGGATTGCCTAGCCTTCACCGGCTCCACCGCCACGGGCAAGATGTTCATGGAATACTCCGGCCAGTCGAACCTGAAACAGGTCTGGCCCGAGACGGGCGGCAAATCCCCCAACATCGTCTTCGCTGATTGCGAGGATCTGGAGGCCGCCGCCGACATGGCCGCCTTCGGCATCTTCTTCAACCAGGGCGAGGTCTGCTCTGCCAATTCGCGCCTTTATGTCGAGCGGTCCATCCACGATCTGTTCGTCGAGCTGCTGAAGGCCCGCGCCGAGGCCCGCGTTCCGGGCGATCCGCTGGACCCCGCCACGGTGATCGGCGCCATCGTGGACGAAAAGCAGACCCAGGGCATCATGGCCCGCGTCGAGGCCGGGAAGGCCAATGCGCGCCTTGTGACGGGCGGCGAGCGGGTCACCGTGGACGGCAAGGGCTGCTTCGTGCCGCCGACGATCTTTGCCGACGTGGCGCAGGACGATGCCCTGGTACAGGAGGAAATCTTCGGCCCCGTGCTGACCGTCATCCCCTTCGACACCGAGGCAGAGGCCATCGCCATGGCCAATGACAGCATCTATGGCCTGGCGGCCTCGGTCTGGACCGACAACCTGTCCCGCGCCATCCGCGTGTCGGACAAGCTGATGGTCGGCACCGTGTCGGTGAACACCGTCGATGCCCTTTCGGCCCAGACCCCCTTCGGCGGGATGAAGCAGTCGGGCTTCGGGCGCGACCTGTCGCTGCATTCGCTAGAGAAATACACAGCGTTGAAAACCACCTGGATCAAGTACAAGCTGCAGGCCTGATCCCGTGGAGAAGAGGCCCAACATGATCCGGTACACCCTGCGGCAGCTCGAATATTTCGTGGCCGTGGGCGAGGCGGGCAGCATCATGTTGGCCGCCGGCAAGGTCAACGTCTCTTCTCCCTCGATCTCGGCGGCCATTTCGCAGCTGGAGACGGAATTCGGCATGCCGCTGTTCGTGCGCCAGCACGCGCAGGGGCTGTCGTTGACCCAGGCGGGCCGGACCCTGATGGAACAGGCCAAGGTAGTGCTGCGCGAGGCCGACCGGCTGGTGGACCTGGCCGGCGACATCTCCGGCACCGTGCGGGGCCCGATCTCCGTCGGCGGCATGCTGACCTTTGCCCAGACCGTGCTGCCGCCCCTGCGCAAGGATTTCGTCGAAGCCTACCCTGAGGCGCGGTTCACCCAGATCGAACTGGACGCGAATGAGCTGGTCAGCGCCTTGCGCCGGGCCGAGATCGACGTGGCGCTTGGCTATGATCTGGTGTTGCCACCTGATCTGAAATTCGTGCCGCTCTTGGATCTGCCGCCCTTCGTGGTGCTGCCCAAGGATCACCCCCTGGCCGACCGCGAGGAGATCGCGGTGGAGGAGCTGCGCGCCGAACCCATGGTGCTGCTCGATCTGCCGCAAAGCTCCGACTACTTCCTGTCGTTCTTCCATGAGAAGGGCATCAAGCCGATCATCACCGAACGGTCGCGCGACATCGCGGTGGTGCGCAGTCTGGTGGCCAACGGCTTCGGCTATTCCATCGCCAATCTGCGGCCCCTGAACGGCGTCTCCCCGGACGGCAAACCGCTGCAGTTCGTGCCGCTGGCGGGGGGGCTGCGGCCGATGACCATGGGGCTGATGATGACCCTGCAGGCGGAAACCACCAACGTGGTTCGCAGCTTCGTCGAATTCGCCCAGTCGTGGTTCCGCGACGGTTTCATGCCGGGGCAGATCCCGCATGAGGTCAGTGGCCCGAAGGCGAGCCCAGCATCGGTAAAAGAAGAGAGAAAAGCTGCGCCTGGGAGCTGATCCCGAGACGCGCGTAGAGCTGCTTGCGAAAGACCTTCACCGTTTCCGGGCTGAGGTCGAGGTGCAGCGCGATGGAGGCCGTGGAATGGCCCTTGAGCACGAGGAAGGCGACCTGCGCCTGGCGCGGGGTCAGGGCGATGCCCAGGTGCGCGGCGACGTTGGCGCGCAGGCTGTCGGCGACACTGACGACGACATTGGCGTGGGCGCTGCCGCTGTCCTGCGCGGCCAGCCCGGCCCAGTGACGGCGGATCAGCGACAGGCAGACCGGCGCCAGCGCCTCCGCCTGGGCGATGTCCCGCGCGCTGAACCGGCGCCCGGAGGAGGCATCGCGGCCCAGGCAGATCGTCACCGTCACCTGCGCCGCGGGCCGCGCCACGAAGGCCAGTTCGTCCGTCAGGGTCGTGCCCTGGTAGTAGGTCAGGAAATACTCGCCCCGGCTGAAATGGTCCGGCGCCACATCGCCCAGCCGGTACAGCCCGTCCGCCGCGCCGTCGGCGTGCAGCTGGTGGAACGGATCCAGCAGGTAGGCCCCCTTCAGGTAGGCCGAGCCCAGGCGGGCATGCACCCGGGCATCGGCGGCATCGAGGTGCAGCACCCGGGGCCGGTCGTGGCCGGGGTAGGCCAGCATGGTGATATTGTCGAAGGGCACGGCCGCACGCAGCCAGGCGGCCAGCGCGGGTTCGAATCCGGGCGTGCCCAGCCGGTCGATGGCTGCCGCGAGGCGGTGTTGGGGGCTGTTGTCGGTCATGGATCCCTCCTTGGGGGTATATACCCCCCAAAAGTCGAAACGTAGAAGTGGAAACTGAATTGCGGGGGTATGCCCCCCCCCGCGCCAGATGTCCCGCCGACCGGAGAGACCGACATGACCCTGATGCCCGACACCCGCCAGATCCTCGACCAGGACGCCCACCTGATCCAGTCTTTCGCCGACCTCGACGCGCTGAAGGCGCAGGGCGCGCGCACGGTGATTTCCAAGGCCAAGGGCGCCCATGTCTGGGACAGCGACGGCAACAAGATGATCGACGGCATCGGCGGGCTGTGGTGCGTCAACATCGGCCATGGCCGGGACGAGATGATCGAGGCCATCGCCGGTCAGCTGCGCGAGCTGGACTATTACTCCACCTTCTACAACTTCACCCACCCCAAGGCCGCCGCCCTGGCCGAGAAGATCGCGCAGTTGTCCCCGGGGCACCTGAACAAGGTGTTCTTCTCCAATTCCGGCTCCGTCGCCAATGACAGCGCCATTCGGATGCTGCACCACTACAACATCCGCAAGGGCCGCCCCGAGAAACGTCAGGTGCTGTCGCGGATCGGCGCCTACCACGGCTCCACCTACCTGGCGATGGCGATGACCCAGCCCAGCAATTCCGTCGGCTGGACCTCCGCCGCCGACGGTCTGGTGCACCACCTGCGCAGCCCCCACTTCTGGCGCGAGGGGGGCGAGATGAGCGAGGCCGAGTTCCTCGACGCGCTGATCCTCGACCTGGAAACCTCTATCGACCGGATCGGGGCGGGCAACATCTGTGCCTTCATCGCCGAACCCATCCAGGGCGCCGGTGGTGTCATCACCGCGCCCGCAGGCTACCACCGCCGCGCGTGGGAGGTCTGCCAGGCCAATGACATCAAATATGTCGCCGATGAGGTGGTCACCGCCTTTGGCCGCCTGGGCCATATGTTCGCGTCCCAGGACGTGTTCGGCATGACGCCCGACATCATCAACACCGCCAAGGGCCTGACCTCGGGCTATCAGCCGCTGGCGGCCACCATCGTGTCGGATGAGATCCACGACGTGATCTCCGCCCCCGACGGCTATTTCCTGCACGGCCTCACCTACTCGGGCCACCCGGCCGCCGCCGCCGCCGCGCTGACCAATATCGAGATCATGGAACGCGAGCAGATCCCCGAGCGCGTCCGCACCACCGGCGCCTATTTCGAGAAACGCCTGCGTGAGCTTTCGGACATCGAGCTTGTCGGGGAGGTGCGTGGGAGCCATTTCATGATGGGGATCGAGTTCGTGAAGGACCGCGCCACCAAGGAAAGCCACCCGGACGCGGCCCAGGTCGGCCCCAAGGTCGCCCGCGCCTGCCAGAAACGGGGCCTGATCGCCCGGCCTCTGGGGAACGTGTTGATCCTCTCGCCCACGCTGATCATGGACGAACCCATGATCGACGAGATTGCCGGCATCTTGCGCGATGCCATCACCGAGGTTGCCGCGGGTCTTTGACCTGCGGCCCCCGCAACTGACGAAAGACTTATGGACAGCCTCAGCCTTCTGGACACGCTCATCGCCTTCGACACCACCGCTCGGACGTCGAACCTCGACCTGATCGATTTCGTCGAAAGCTACCTGACCGAACGCGGCTTCCGCGTGACGCGGGTGATGGCCCCCGAAGGCGACCGCGCAGGGCTGTATGCCGCCATCGGGCCGGAAGGCGCAGGGGGCGTGATGCTGTCGGCGCATACGGACGTGGTGCCGGTCGCGGGGCAGGAATGGACCCGCCCGCCCTTCCAGCTGACGCGGGAGGGCGACCGGCTTTATGGGCGCGGCACCACGGACATGAAAGGCTATCTCGCCGCCATGCTGGCCCTGGCCGACAATGCGGCGGGCGCCGACCTGGCCGAGCCGCTGAAGCTGGCAATCTCCTACGACGAGGAGATCGGCTGTGTCGGCATCCAGGCGATGATCGACCAGCTGGAGCCCGCCATCGGCCTGCCGCGCCTCTGTTTCGTCGGTGAACCCAGCGAGATGCAGGTCACCGTGGGCCACAAGGGCAAGGCCGCCTTCCGCGCGGTCTGCCACGGCCAGTCGGGCCATTCCGCGCTGGCCCCGCAGTTCACCAATGCCCTGCACCTGGCCACGGATTTCGTGGCCGAACTGCGCGCGCTGCAGGAGCACTACGCCCGCGACGGGGCCCGGGATGAAGCCTATGGCGTGCCCTATTCCACGATCCACGTAGGCACCCTGTCGGGGGGCACCGCGCTGAACATCGTACCGGATCGGGCCGAGCTGACCTTCGAGTTCCGCCACCTGGCCGCCGACGACCCCGACACGATCCGCGCCCAGATCCGGGGCGCGGCAGACCGGGTCAGCGCCGCCCACGAGGCCGACGCCCGGATCGAGGTGGAGGAGGTCAATGCCTACCCCGGCCTCGACCAGGCCGAGGAGGCGGAGGTGACCACCTTCGCCATGGCCATGGCGCAGACCAACAGCGTGACCAAGGTGGCTTTCGGCACCGAAGCGGGGTTCTTCGAAGCCCTGGGGATTCCCACCGTGGTCTGCGGGCCGGGGTCGATGGACGGACAGGGCCACAAGCCCGATGAATATATCGAGCTGGACCAGCTGCGCGCCTGCGACGCCATGCTGGAGCGGGTGCTGGACAGCCTGCGCATCTGATCCCGGCGCGCGGTCAGCCCCCGGCCCCATACCGGTTGCCCCTCCTCTCTGCGGGTCGGGGGGCGCACCGGCAGCATTCGCCACGGCACCGCGCGGGCGGAGATTGTCCCGCCCGCAACATGTCTGTACATTTGGTCCCTGCTGCCCCGGCCCCGCCGGCACCGGCACGCACAGGACCAGAGCGACAGGACCCGGAGCAGACATGGCGGCAGCACAGACCGAAACCCTTCATTCCCGCATCCTGGCTGAGTTGACCCGCAAGATCGTCGACGGCAGCTGGCCGCCGGGCCACCAGCTTCCGAAGGAGACGGAGCTGGCAACGCAATACGGCGTGTCGCGGATGACAATGAACAAGGTGCTGACCCAGCTGGCGCAAGAAGGCTACGTCGTCCGGCGCAAGCGCACCGGCACCGTGGTGGCCCAGCCACGGGCGCAATCGGCGGTGCTGGCGATCAATAACATCCAGGACGAGGTGGCGGCCCTGAGTCGACGCTATCACTGGCGACTTTTGTCGGCCGAGACCCGCCCTCGCAGCGCCCAGGATCAGCGGCAGCTGGACCTCGATGCCGAGGAAGGCACATGTGACACGCTCTTCCTGCAGGGGCTGCATTATTCCAACGACGACCCCTTCTGCCTGGAAAGCCGTGCCATCAACCTCGGCGTGGTGCCCGATGCCGCCGGCATGGATTTCGATTGCGACGTGCCGGGCAGTTGGCTGTTACAGACCATGCCCTGGACCAACGCGCGCCACCATGTGCGTGCGGTCAATGTCGCGGGCCGTGATGCCACGCTGCTGCAACTGCCCGTGGGTGCCGCCTGCCTGGAGATTCTGCGCAAGACCCAGATCGAGGGCGAATGGGTGACCTACGTCCGCCTGCTCTACCCCGGCGAGGCGCATCAGCTGGTGGCGGAGTTCGAGGGCCGGCCGGGCGGCTGAACGATGCGGCCAGGGCCAAAGCGAGGCCGAGCGGTTCAGCGGTCGGGCGCAGCCCTCCGATCCTCAGCCAGACCGGAGGGGCAACCTTTCACTCCTCAAGAATGAGGATCAGCAGGCACCCCGCGGGCACCGCCTCCGGCGCGCCGTCCAGCTCCACCAGATCGTACCGCCCCAGGCCCACCTCCGCCCGATCCTCGCGCGCGAACAGATAGGCGCCCAACACAGCCGCGCCCGCCACAGCCTCCCCCGGTTGCAGCACGACCCCGCGCAGCGGTGCGCGCACCATCAGGTTGAGGTCCAAAAGACCCGTCCCCGGCAGTTCCGCCTCACAGGCCAGTCCGCCGTCGAAGGGATGCGGCCCGCTGCCCGGGTCCGTCTCGATGACCGATCCGTCCTCGAAGCGCAGCAGCATGGCGCCGCCCTCCAGCACGGTCAGCACCCGGTCGATGCCGGGAAAGACCGAGAAGGGGCCGGATCCGCCGACCTTCGCCGTGCTGATCCGCCACTGAAAATCCTCGAACCCTGCGCCGGCGGGATGGCAGATCACCTCTGCCGTCTCGCCGCCGCCGTTCTTCCAGGGGGCAAAGCCCCGCTCTGCCGCCCTGTGTATCCTGCCTGTCATCCGAGGATCCGGGGCAGGTTCAGCCCGTGTTCCTTCGCGCATTCGATCGCCTCCGGGTAACCCGCATCCGCATGGCGCCAGACGCCCGACGCGGGATCATTCCACAGCACCCGCTCCAACCGCCTGGCGGCCTCGGGCGTGCCGTCGGCACAGATAACGACCCCGGCGTGCTGGGAAAAGCCCATGCCGACCCCGCCGCCGTGGTGCAGCGACACCCAGGTGGCACCCGAGGCGGTGTTCACAAGCGCGTTCAGCAGCGGCCAGTCCGACACGGCGTCGGAGCCGTCGCGCATCGCCTCCGTCTCCCGGTTGGGCGAGGCGACCGAGCCGCTGTCGAGGTGATCGCGCCCGATCACCACCGGCGCCTTCAGCTCGCCATTGGCGACCATCTCGTTGAACTTCAGCCCCGCGCGGTGGCGATCGCCCAGGCCGATCCAGCAGATTCGCGCGGGCAGACCCTGGAACGCGATCCGCTCGCGCGCCATGTCCAGCCAGCGGTGCAGCCCCTCGTTCTCCGGGAACAGCTCCTTCATCGCCTGGTCGGTCTTGTAAATGTCCTCCGGGTCGCCCGACAGCGCGGCCCAGCGGAACGGCCCGATGCCGCGGCAGAACAGCGGGCGGATGTAGGCGGGCACGAAACCGGGGAAGGCGAAGGCGTTTTCCAGCCCCTCTTCCTGCGCCATCTGGCGGATGTTGTTGCCGTAATCCAGTGTCGGGATCCCGGCGTTCCAGAAACCGACCATCGCCGCCACGTGATCCTTCATCGAGGCCCGCGCGGCACGGTTCACCGCCTCCGGCTCGCTTTCCTGCTTCGCCCGCCATTCGGCCACGGTCCAGCCCTTGGGCAGGTAGCCATGATAGGGGTCGTGGGCCGAGGTCTGGTCGGTGACGATATCGGGCCGACCGTTCGGCAGGGCCTCGCCCGCCTCGACGCGGCGCAGGATCTCCGGGAAGACCTCGGCGGCATTGCCGATCAGCGCCACGGATTTCGCCTCGCCGGCCTTGGTCCAACGGTCGATCATCGCCAGCGCCTCGTTCAGGTCGTGGGTCTTCTCGTCGCAGTACCGGGTGCGGATGCGGAAATCGGCGCGGGTCTCGTCGCATTCCACCGCCAGGCAGCAGGCGCCGGCCATGACGGCCGCCAGCGGCTGTGCGCCGCCCATGCCGCCCAGACCGCCTGTCAGGATCCACTTGCCCCTCAGGTCGCCCTCGTAATGCTGACGCCCCGCCTCGGCGAAGGTCTCATAGGTGCCCTGCACGATGCCCTGCGCCCCGATGTAGATCCAGGACCCGGCGGTCATCTGGCCGTACATCATCAGGCCCTTCTTATCGAGCTCGTTGAAATGCTCCCAATTGGCCCAATTGGGCACCAGGTTCGAATTGGCGATCAGCACGCGGGGCGCATCCGCATGGGTGCGGATCACGGCAATCGGCTTCCCCGACTGGACGATCAGCGTCTCATCCGCCTCCAGCGTCTTCAGGCTGTCGCAGATGGCGTCGAAATCCTCCCAGGTGCGCGCCGCGCGGCCGATGCCGCCGTACACCACCAGCTCATGCGGATTCTCGGCCACGTCCGGGTGCAGGTTGTTCATCAGCATCCGCAGCGGCGCCTCGGTGACCCAGCTTTTCGCGGTCAGCTCGGTCCCGGTGGGGGGGAAGATGTCGCGGGTGTTGTGACGGGGGTTGGTCATGTCTGGGGTCCTCTCTCAAAGGCGCGGCAGCTGCGGAGCAGGCCGGGCGGCGGCCTCGGCGGCCTGCAGGATATCGGTCAGGATGGCCTTCAGCTGCGGGCGCAGCGTGGCGATCTTCTCGGCGTCCACCTCGGAGGGCAGATCCTCGGTCTCCAGGTAGGCGGACTGGGCCAGTTCCATCTGGATGGCGTGAATACCCCGACCCGGGCGACCGTAATGCCGGGTGGTCCAGCCGCCGCGAAAGCGCCCGTTCACCACATGGCTCTGCCCGGTGGCAGCGCAGGCATCGCGGCAGGCGGCCTCGATCTGGGCCGCGCAGGTGGTGCCGCCGTCGGTGCCGATGTTGAAATCGGGAAGCGTGCCCTCGAACAGCCAGGGGATGACTGAGCGGATCGAGTGGCAGTCGTACAGAACCGCATAGCCGTGGATCGCCTTCACCCGCGCCAGCTCGGCGTCCAGCGCGGCATGGTAGGGCGCGTGATACTGCGCCACCCGGTGCGAGACCTCTGCCGCATCCGGGGCCTCTGCCCAGATCGGCACGTTGTCGAAGGTCGTCTCGGGCACCAGCCCGGTGGTCGTCTGCCCGGGGTAGAGCGACTGGCCGGAGGGATCGCGGTTGGCGTCGATCACGTAGCGGTGGAAGCTGGCGCGCACCATCGTCGCCCCGTCGATCAGCCCGCCATAGAGCTGGTGAATATGCCAGTCGGTGTCGCGCAGCAGCTGGCCCTCGGCGTTCAGCTGCGCGCGGATGTCCTCGGGCACCCAGGTGCCGGTGTGCGGCAGGCCCAGCACCAGCGGGCTGTCGCCCTGAACGATCTGAACCGGATCCATCACGCCACCTCCGGCAGGGCCACGCCCAGGCCCTGGATCAGCGCGCCTTCCGCCACCAGGTCATGGGCGGCGGCCAGGTCGGGCGCCATGTAGCGATCATCGCCCAGCTCCGCCACGCGGCTCCGCAGCGCGGCGATGGCGGCTTTCAGCGGGGCCGAGGTTTCCAACGGCCCGCGCAGGGCCACGCCCTGCGCCGCCGTCACCGCCTCGATGCCCAGGATGTTGAAAAGGTTGCGGGTCATCAGACCCAACCGCCGCGCGCCATGGCAAGCCATGGAGACGTGATCCTCCTGGTTGGCGGAGGTGGGCGTCGAGTCGATGGAGGCCGGATGCGCCAACTGCTTGTTCTCGCTCATCAGCGCGGCAGAGGTGACCTCGGCGATCATCAGCCCCGAGTTCAGCCCCGGGTTCGGCGACAGGAAGGCCGGCAGGCCAAAGCTCAGCGCCGGATCCACCAGCAGGGCGATGCGGCGCTGCGCAATCGCGCCGATCTCGGCGACGGCCAAGGCGATCTGATCGGCGGCAAAGGCCACCGGCTCGGCATGGAAGTTGCCACCCGACACGACGCTGCCGTCCGACAGCACCAGCGGGTTGTCGGTGGCGGCATTGGCCTCCACCTCCAGCGTGCGGGCGGCCTGGCGCAGAAGGTCCAAGCAGGCGCCGCCGACCTGGGGATGGCAGCGCAGGCAATAGGGGTCCTGCACCCGCTCGTCATCGTCGCGGTGGCTCTCACGGATCTTCGATCCCGCCAGCAGGGCGCGCAGGGAGGCCGCCACCTCCACCTGGCCCGTATGGCCGCGCAGGGTGTGGATCTCCTCGGCGAAAGGCGCGGTGGATCCCATGGCGGCGTCCGTCGACAGCGCCCCGGTCACGACCGAGGTCATCAGCGCCCGTTCGGCGCGGAACAGCCCCGCCAGCGCCAGCGCGGTGGAGGCCTGGGTGCCGTTGATCAGCGCCAGCCCTTCCTTGGCCGAGAGCTCGATCGCCTCCAGCCCCGCCTCGGCCAGGGCCTGCGAAGATGGCATCCGGCGGCCGTGGTAAATGGCCTCCCCCTCGCCCAGCATGGTCGCGGTCAAATGCGCCAGCGGTGCCAGATCGCCAGACGCCCCGACCGAGCCCTGTTCGGGGATCAGCGGCAGCAGGTCGCGGTCCAGCATCTTCAGCATCAGCCGCACCACCTCGGCCCGGATGCCCGAGGCGCCGCGCGCCAGCGACATCACCTTCAGCACCATGATCAGCCGCGTGACCTCCGGCGCCAGCGGGTCGCCCACGCCGCAGCAATGCGACAGGATCAGGTTGCGTTGCAGGGTCGCCGTATCCTCCACCGCGATCTTGATCGAGGCCAGCTTGCCGAAGCCGGTGTTCACGCCGTAAACGGCGGCATTGCCGGCGGCGACCTCGGCGATGCGGGCGGCGGCAGCGTCGATGGCGGGCCAGGCACTGTCATCCAGCGTGATGCCCGCGCCGTCCCAGTAGATCCGCGCCAGGGCCCGCAGGGACACGGCGCCGGGGGTCAGATGTTCAACCTTGGTCTCAGCCATGGGTCACGGCTCCCTCAAAGACTCGCATATGCATCGGGTTCAGGCCGATCCGGCCAACAAGCTGGGCGGGTCGTTCCGCATCCCAGACGGTGAAATCCGCCGACAGGCCGGGGGCCAGCCGCCCGGTCACGTCTCCAAGGCCCAGGGCGCGGGCGCCATGGGTCGTCACCGCGTCCAGGCATTCCGCCACGGTCATCCCCCACAGGACCGCGCCCATGTTCATGGTCATCAGCAGCGAGGTCAGCGGCGATGTGCCGGGGTTGCAGTCGGTGGCCAGCGCCATGGGCACGCCGGCGGCGCGCAGGGCGGCGACGGGCGGTTTCTGCACCTCGTTCAGGGTGTAATAGGCGCCGGGAAGCAGCACCGCGACGGTGCCGGAGGCGGCAATGGCGGCCACATCCTCCTCGGTCGCATATTCGAAATGATCCACCGACAGGGCCCCATGGCGCGCGGCCATCAGGGTGCCGCCCGAGCGGGTCAGCTGTTCGGTGTGCAGTTTCACCGGCAGGCCCAGCTCGCCTGCGCGGGCAAACAGCGGCTCCAGCTCCTCAGCGGAAAAGGCGATCCCCTCGCAGAAGCCATCGACGGCATCCACCAGCCCCTCGGCCTGGGCGGCCTCCAGCCCGGCAATCGCCACCTCGCGGATATAGCCCGCCTTGTCGCCCGCGTATTCGGGCGGCAGGGCATGGGCCGCCAGCCAGGTGGTGCGCAGACGGAAGGGGCGCAGCTCCGCCAGCCGTTTGGCGGCGCGCAGCATCTTCAGCTCGCTCTCGATGTCCAACCCGTAGCCCGACTTGATCTCGATGGTGGACGTGCCCTCGGCCAGCAGCGCATCGAGGCGCGGCAGGGCTTCGGCCACCAGCTGGTCCACGTCACGCTCGCGGGTGAACCGCATCGAGGCTTTGATGCCGCCGCCCGCCCGCGCGATGTCCTGGTAATCGGCGCCTTCCAGCCGCATCTCGAACTCGCCCGTGCGGTCGCCACCGAAAACCAGGTGGGTGTGGCAATCGACGAAAGAGGGCAGCACCAGCCGCCCGCCCAGGTCCACCACCTCGGCCCCCGCCTGCGACAGGTCGGGGCCGATGGCGGTGATCTTGCCGCCCTCGGTCTCGATCTGCTGCAGCCTGGCCTCACAGGCCAGTCGCGCGTTGATCCAGATCCTGCGTGTCGTCATGGAGCCTCTCCGGGTCGGCGTGTCAGGTTCTCCATTAAGTATAGACATAATTACCCAGGCCTGCCTAGAGGGTTTCTGCCCCCCGGCGCGGCTACAGCACGGCCTCCAGCGCCCCCAGGAACTGATCGTTCTCCACCGCCAGCCCGGTGGAGACGCGCAGGAAGCTCTCGTAGCCCGGCTGTTTCCAGGGTTTCACGATGACCCCGTGATCGATCAGCGCCTCGCCCACCGGGCCGGAGGGGCGCGCGACGTTGACGAAGAGGAAATTGCCCTTCGACGGCAGCACCTCCAGACCCCGCCCGCGCAGGACGTCGGCGACCCGCGCCCGCTCCGCCAGGGTGTCGGCCACGGCGGCCTGCATGCCTTCCGGCGCGCACAGCGCCGCCAGCGCGGCGGCCTGGGCCACGGCGTTGACGTTGAAGGGCGTGCGCACCAGGTGCATCGCGGAAATCAGCGCGTCGCTGTTCGACAGCCCGTAACCGATGCGCAGCGCCGCCAGCCCCCAGGCCTTGGAAAAGGTGCGCAGGATCAGCAGCGGTTTGGCGTGGCCGCCGATCCGTTCGGTGCCGGGCAGGTAGTCGGGACCGGCGGCATATTCCACATAGGCCTCATCCAGACACAGCACGCTGTCGGGATGCTGCGCCGCCAGCACCTGGTCCAGCTGATCGGGCGTCAGCCAGACGCCCGCCGGGTTCATCGGGTTGGCCAGCAGGATCAGCCGCACGGGCCGCGCCACGGCCTCCAGCAGGGCGGCCATGTCGATCTCACGCCCCTCGGTCAGGCCGATTCGCGTGACCTCCGCCCCCATCATCCGGGCGTAATCCTCGTGCAGCGGGAAGGACGGATAGAGCGTCACCACCTCGTCGCCGGTCTGCAACAGCGCGCGGGCCAGCACGTTCAGCAGATCCTCCGACCCGTCGCCGAAGACGATGCGCGCGGCCTCCACCCCGGTCACCGCCGCCAGCTGTGCCGCCAGCGCCCGGGCAGACGGATCGGGGTACATCTGCGTCCGCCCCAGCACCTCCGCCATGGCCGCGCACACGGGGTCGGGCAGCGGGTGCGGGTTCTCGTTCGAGCCCAGCTTGGCAATGGGCCGCCCGCCACAGCGGCTGGCCACGTCCTCCAACGACAGGCCGGAATTGTAGGGGGCAAGCGCCGCCAGTTCGGGGCGCAGGGCGATTTCGGTTGCGGACATGGGGGAACTCCGTTGACTAGGCGCCGGGGAGGGGGCAATTTATGTCTAGACATGTCAAGCGAAAGTGACCTTCCCATGGCCGAAACTCCGCCGCTGCCCGCCGATTGCACCTTCGACTTCACCGGCCGCCGGGTGCTGGTCACCGGCGCCAGTCGGGGCATCGGGCGCACCCTGGCCCTGGCCTTTGCCCGCGCCGGCGCCGACCTGGTGCTGACCGCCCGCGCCCTGCCCTCGCTGGACGACACGGCCGCCGAGGCCCGCGCGCTTGGCCGCGACGTGATCTGCCGCGCCGTGGATCAGCAATCGGTCGCCGCCGTGCAGGAGGGGCTGTCGGACCTGCCGCCCCTCGACGTGCTGGTCAACAATGCGGGCATCGAGGACGTGCGCCCCACGCTGGAGGTGGATGAGGCGCTTTGGGACAAGATCGTCGACACCAACCTGAAGGGCGCCTTCTTCGTCGCCCAGGCAGCAGCGAAATCCATGGAAGGGCGCGGCGGCGCGATCATCAACCTGGCCTCGCTGACCTCCTTCGTGGGCGTGCCCACGGCCACCCCCTATACCGCCTCGAAAACCGGCATCCTCGGCATGACCCGCGCCATGGCCGCCGAATGGGCGCCCTTGGGCATCCGCGTCAACGCCATCGCGCCCGGGTATTTCAAAACCGGCCTCACCTCGACCTTCTACGAGGATGAGGGCTGGGTGCAGGCGATGACCGACAGCGTGCCCATGGGCCGCCTCGGCAATCTCGACGATCTCGAAGGCGCGACCCTCTTCCTTGCCTCCTCCGCCGCGCGCTATATCGCCGGACAATGCCTGGCCATCGACGGCGGTTTCCTGGCTAAAATCTAGGCAGATCCGCGACTGCCCGGCCAGCGTCCCGCTTCGCAGGCGCAATAAGTCTATACAATTCAGGTCCGGCGGCTAGAACAGCCCCGACCGCTCTCCCGAAGGCCCCGCGGGGCCGCCAAGAAAAAGGTGCTCCCATGCCCCAAGTGACCCAGCACAGCCTCGCCGGCCTCTCGCCCGAAGACCGCGCCGCCCTGACCAACCGGTCCGAGGCCGACCTGTCCTTCTTCCTGGAAAAGGCCGCGCCGATCATCGAGGCCGTGCGCACCGAAGGCGACGCCGCCCTAGTCCGCTTCGGGCGCGAGTTCGACAAATCCGAAGGGCTGACCGCCGACATCCTGCAAGCGCCGGAAAGCGAATTCGACGAGGCCTTCGACCTGGTGGAACCAGAGGTGATCGAGGCGATCCGCAAGGGCATCCGCAACATCCGCACCTTCCATGAGGAACAGGCGCCGGAACCCATGTGGCTCAAGGAAGTCAGCCCCGGCGCCTTCGCCGGTGACCGCTGGACGCCGATTGACTCGGTCGCGCTCTACGTGCCGCGTGGCAAGGGCTCCTTCCCGTCCGTCACCATGATGACCGCCGTGCCGGGCGCCGTGGCCAAGGTGCCGAACCTGGCGATCTTCACGCCCCCCGGCCCCGACGGCAAGGTGGACGCGGCCACCCTGGTCGCCGCCCGCCTTGCAGGCGTGGAAACCATCTACAAATGCGGCGGGGCCCAGGCCGTGGCCGCCGCCGCCTATGGCACCGAAACCGTGAAGAAGGCGCAGAAGATCGTCGGCCCCGGCTCCCCCTGGGTGGTCGCCGCCAAGCGCCTTCTGGCGGGCGTCATCGACCCCGGCCTGCCCGCCGGCCCGTCCGAGGTGATGATCCTGGCCGATGACACGGTACACGGCGGGCTGGCCGCCATGGACCTGCTGATCGAGGCCGAACACGGCCCCGACAGCTCCGCTTGGCTGGTCACCAACTCGCAGCGCGTCATCGACGAGGCGCTGGAGGCCCTGCCGGAGCTTTGGGCCGCAATGACCGACCAGCGCGTCGCGTTCTCGCAATCCGTGCTGTGCAACGGCGCGGGCGGCATCGTGCTGGCCCGCGACATGGACGACGCCTGCGCCTTCGTGAACGAATACGCCCCGGAACACCTGGAAATCCTGTCGGAGAAACCGTTCGAATACCTGGGCCAGATCACCGACGCGGCCGAGGTCCTGATGGGCACGCACACCCCCGTCTCCATCGGCAACTTCGCCTTGGGTCCGAACGCCGTGCTGCCCACCTCCAAGGGCGCGAAGACCTACGGGCCCCTCTCGGTCACCGACTTCCTGCGCCGTTCCTCCATCGGTTACGTCACCGAAAAGGGCTATCCGGAACTGGCCGAGACCGCCCACACCCTGGCGAAATACGAGGGCTTCTCGTCCCACGCCAACGCGGTCAGCGAGATGCGTGCGAAGTATCTGAAGAAGTCGTAAAATGACGGCGTGAACTGAGGGGGCCGCGCCCGCCGTGGCCCCCTGCCCGTCCGATCCAAGAGAGACCGATCCCATGCGCGCCGTCCGTCTTCATGCCACCCGCGACCTGCGTTTCGAAACCATTGACGCCCCTCTGCCGCCCCGGCCGGATGAGGTGACCCTGCGCGTCACCGCCGCCGGGATCTGCGGATCGGACCTGCACAATTACGCCACCGGCGCCTGGATCAGCCGCGCGCCCTCGGTCGCCGGGCATGAGTTTACCGGCGTCGTCACCGCGGTCGGCAGCGACGTGGCCCATGTGGTCGAAGGTCAGCGCGTTATCGTCGACAGCCGCCACATCTGCGGCACCTGCCCCGCCTGCCTGGAAGGCAACGGGCAGGTCTGCGACGATCTCGGCTTCCTGGGGGAGAAGATCGACGGCGGCTTTGCCGAATCCGTCACCCTGCCCGCCCGCAACGTGGCCCCCGCCCCCGAAGGCGTGCCGGACCGGCACCTGGCGATGGTCGAACCGCTGGCCGTGGCCCTGCACGCCGTCCGACGCCTGGATGCGCCCGAGGGCGCCGAGGTGGTGGTCACCGGCTGTGGCCCGATCGGCGGGCTGGTGGCCCTGCTGCTGACCCGCGCCGGCCATCCCGTCCGGGTGATCGATCTGAACGCGACGCGGGTGAACCTGGTCTGCGAGGCCACCGGCGCCACCCCCGCCACGCTCGACGCCCTGCCCCGCTTCCGCTTCGCCGTCGACACGACCGGCGCCGCGCCCGTCATCTCCGCCCTGGTCGAAAACATCGCGGGCCGTTCGCGCCTGGCCCTGGTGGGCATTGGCGCCGCGAAACCGCTCCTGGACCCCGTGCACCTGGTGGAGCGCGAAATCACCCTGCTGGGCTGTCACGCCTACGGGCCCGAGTTCTTCGAGGTGGCGCCGATGCTGCCCGATCTGGCGCCCGCGCTCGAAGCCTTCATCGCCGCCGAAATCCCGCTGGAGGCGGTGCCGGACGCCTACGAATCCCTGCTGGCGGGCGACAGCAGCGGGTTGAAGACGATCATCAACTGCGCCGTCGCCGCCGACATGGGCCGCCCGGGTGAATGACGCGGTGACGACCACGGCCCAAGACACGCCTGGCGCCCTGCCGTCCCGCACCGCCCTCTTCCTCTGCCCGACGCTGGTGATGAACCTGCGCGCGGGCGGGGGCGCGCATACCCCCACCTCCTCCGCGATCGGCTTGGCCACGGCCCTGGCCGCCGGATCGCCGCCCACCTCGGGCCGCGACCGGATGAGCGATTTCTTCGACCGGATCCGCCCCGCATGACCGACCTCTCCCGCCGCTTCGTCACCACCGACGACTTCGCCCGCGCGGCCCGCCGCAAGCTGCCGAAGATCTTCGCCGACTACATCGACGGCGGGTCCTTTTCCGAGACAACGCTGCGCCGCAACCGCGAAGGCTTCGACCGCTACCTGCTGCGCCAGCGCGTGTTGCACCCCCTAGGCCCCGCCGATCTGACCACGCCCCTCGGGACCGGCACCGCCGCGCTGCCCTTCGGCCCCGGCCCCGTCGGTTTCATGGGCCTCTACCACCGCGACGGCGACATCTGCGTCCACCGCGCGGCGACCCGCGCCGACACCCCCTGCGTCATCTCCACCTTCTCGATCAACGGGCTGGCGACGATGAAACAGGCGGCGGGCACCGTGCCTGACTTTCAGCTCTACCTGGACCGGGACCCGGAGGTGAACGCCTCCTACCTCGACCAGTGCCGCGCCACCGGCGTCAAACGCATCTTCCTGACGGTCGACACCGCCATCACCTCGGTTCGCGAACGCGATGTCAGGAACGGCTTCCGCTCTGTCTCTCGCATCACGCCCTCACTCTTCCTGCAATTCGCTGCCCGCCCCGCCTGGTCGCTCTCACTCCTGCGCGGCGGCTTCCCGGAGGTCGAACTGGTCGCCGGCCGGCCCGAGTTCGGCCGCGGCGCGCTGGCCCAGGCCGGGAACCTGTCGGGACGGCTCGATATCGACCTGACCTGGGACAAGGTGCGCCAGCTGCGCGCCGACTGGGACGGCGAGCTGATCATCAAGGGCATTTCCGACCCCGAGGATGCCGCCCGCGCCGCCGCCGAAGGGATGGACGGGATCGTGCTGTCGAACCATGGCGGGCGACAGCTCGACCACGGACCGGCCACCATCACCCGGCTAAAGGCGGTGCGCGCGGCGCTCGGCCCCGACCCCATGCTCTTCATTGACGGCGGCTTCCGGCGCGGGTCCGACATCGTGAAGGCCATCGCCCTGGGCGCCGATTTCGTCATGATGGGCCGCCCCTTCGCCTGGGCCGTGGCGGCGGCGGGCGAGCCGGGCGTCGATCACCTGATCCGGCTGCTGGCGACCGAAACCGCGATCACCCTGCAACTGATGGGCCTGACCTCGATTGCCGAGCTGAAGGCCGCCGGCCCAGAGATATTGCTGACCGAGTGATCCCGGCAACCCAACCGTTCAGCCCGTCGAAGGCCCCGGGCGACAGCTCCTACCAGAAGGCGGTGATCGCCGCGGCGGTCAGCGCCGGCCTCCAGCCGTAACGCTCGAAATCGGCCCGCGCCGCGCCGTCCAGCCGCGACGGGAACTGCCGCTTGCCCCCAGCAGGCATATGTTCTTGGTTTGCACAGCCTCTACCGCTCTTTGCAGGTTCAGCGAACCCAAGAGCATACCCCCAGTCACAAAGTCTCAGGCCGGGGTGCAGCCTGTGCGGTATAGTTTCTGGTCCCATAGGATTGCGCCCAGGAAAAATCCTGGGCGTTTTCGATATGTCCAGGACAGCTCACACATCAAGCGCGGTCGAAATACCCACTCAGGAAAGCGCGACACCGCTCGGAGTGAGCATTTCCGAAGACCTGTTCCGGCGTGCCGTCCTCTTCGACGAGCCCCTGATGCAGGAAAATCGTACGGCTTGAGACCTCGCGCGCGAAGCCCATCTCATGAGTGACGATGATCATCGTGCGCCCTTCATCCGCCAGGTCGCGCATGACCTTCAGCACCTCGCCCACAAGTTCCGGATCCAGCGCCGAGGTCGGTTCGTCAAACAGGAGCGCGCGCGGCTTCTGCGCCAGCGCCCGGGCGATGGCGACACGTTGCTGCTGCCCCCCCGAAAGCTGGTTCGGCCAGGCATCGGCCTTGTCCGACAGGCCGACCTTCTCCAGCAGCGCCATCGCCTCGTCCCGGCATTCCGCCTTGTTGCGGCGCTGCACGATCATGGGCGCCTCCACGACGTTCTGCAGCACAGTGCGATGCGGCCAGAGATTGAAGTTCTGGAACACAAATCCGAGGTCGCGGCGGATGGCACGAGCGGTGCGTTCGTCTGCCCGGCTCAGCTTGCCGTCGCGCGGAGTGATATGCGCCTCCCCCACGGAGATCGACCCGCTGTTGGGAATTTCCAGCATGGGGATGCAACGCAGCAGAGTGCTCTTGCCCGAGCCGCTGGCCCCGATGAGAGAGATGACGTCGCCGTCATGCGCCGCAAGGTCGATGCCCTTCAACACTTCGTGGCTGCCAAAGCTCTTGTGCAGTCCCTTGACCGAGACCGCGGGGAGATTGTTGGTCATTGTCTTGCTCCAAATTGCCAGGGAGAGAGAGCACGTTCGGCCCAGGACGTGGCGCGGGTGATGATGAGCGAAAGCACCAGGTAGATCAGGCCGGCACAGAGGAAGATCTCGACCGCCCGCCAGGTTTCGGCCACGGCTTCGCGGGCGATGCCGGTGACATCCATCAGGCTGATCATGCTGACCAGCGCGGTGGATTTCAGCATCGAGATGATTTCGTTGGAGTAGGCCGGGAGGGCCTGACGCACCGCGATCGGCAGGGTCACGCGGCGCAGGATCTGCAGCCGCGACATGCCGCTGACCCGGGCTGCTTCCTGAGCGCCCCTGGGCACCGCGCGCAGGCCACCTCGCAGGATTTCTGCGGTGTAGGCGGCATCGTTCAGCATCAACGCGATCAGGCCGCACCAGTAGGGTTCGCGCAGCAGTGGCCAAAGAAAGCTGGACCGGACGAACTCGAACTGCGCCAGCCCGAAGTAAATCATGAACAGCTGCACCAGCAGCGGCGTGCCCCGGAAGAAGAAGATATAGGTCCCGGCCACGGCGTTGCCGATGCGGGTCGTGCGCAGAAGGTTCAGCAGCAGGGCGATGGCGAAGCCACCCAGCAGGGCAAAGACGGCGAGATTCAGCGTCAGGGGAAGCCCCCCGAGCAGTTTCTTGAAGAGATCGAGAAGATAGACCGTATCCATCAGTGCGACCCTCCGGCATAGCCGGCCATGCTGCGTCGCTCCAGCATGCGGAAGACCTGGTCGGACAGGGTCGTGATGATCAGGTAGATCACGGCCGCCGCGGTGTAGAACAGGAAGTGTTCCTGGGTGGTCCCGGCGGCGATCGAAACCTGTCGCATCGTCTCGACCAGTCCGGTCACCGACACGAGCGCGCTTTCCTTGATGACGGATTGCCACTGGTTCCCCATCCCGGGGATGGCCGTGACCATAGCCTGGGGCGCTGTCACCCGGCGGAACAACTGCCAGCGCGACATGCCGACGACACGGCCTGCTTCCAGCGTGCCTTTCGGCACGGCCTGGTAGGCGCCGCGCAACACCTCGGATTGGCCCGCGCCCGAGATCAGCCCGATGGCCAACATCCCCGCGACAAAGCCACTGATATCGAACGGCCCTTCGAAGCCCAGGGCGGTGCCGACGAGGGAAACCACCTGACGGCCGCCAAAGTAGAACAGGAAGATGACCAGAAGGTCAGGGATGCCACGCAGGACCACGACGTAGGTCTCGGCGATACGGCGGGTCACGGGGTTGCCCGACACCCGCCCCCAGACGGTCAGCGTGCCCAGCACGGTGCCCAGCAGGAAGGCCGAGAGAGAAACGGCGAGGGTCATGAGGCCGGCACGTGCAAGCACCGGCCCCCATCCCTCGGGGCCGAAGCCCAGAAGATACAATTCAGAAGTCATGCGACCGTCAGTATTGTTGCGGGGTCACGACGAGGCCGAACCACTTCTTCGACAGCTCGGCCAGCGTGCCATCGGCCACCATGCTTTCGAGACCTGCGTTCAGAGCCGCCTGCAGCTCGGCATCGCCCTTCTGCACAGCCAGGCCGGAGCCCGCCCCCATGACGCCACCGATGAAGATCGGGCCGGTCGCGCTTGCCGTATCGGCGTTCTTCTCAAGAAATGCCGGGACATTGGTGACCGAGGCGATACCCGCGTCGATGCGGCCGACGCTGAGATCCTGATAGACGTCGGGGCCGTTGGGATAGGTGCGCACGGTGACGTCACGATCCTCAAGGTACTTTTCCAGGAAAGCCGACTGGATCGTCGCCTGCTGCACGCCCACGGTCTTCCCGGCGAGGACTTCGACGACGGCATCGACAGCCGGGCCGATGCTTTCGGGGTCGTCAAGCTGCGCGACCTCGCCATCCATCGGCAAATCGATGCCCGAGGCGTTCATCACGACGAAGGTCGACCCGCCGGTGGTGTAGTTGTGGGTGAAATCCACCACTTCCTTGCGCGCCTCGGTGATGCTGACGCCGTCGACGATCGCGTCGTACTTGCCGTCGATCAGGCCCTGGATCATGCCATCCCAAGCCTGCGAGATCATTTCGACCTTGAGGCCCTGGCGTTCCGCGATCTCGTTCACCAGATCGATCTCGAAGCCGTAGAGTTCACCGTTGGGGCGGGTCATGTTGGAGGGAGGGAAAGAGCCTTCCGTCGCGATGACGATGGTGCGATCGGTCACGTCTGCCGACGCGGCGGATACAGCCAGAAGCGTGGCGGAGAATGCGGCGCCGGCCAGGGCGCGGGTGATCTTGAACATGTGTAGTCCTCTGTTGGTGATGGTGTCCCGATCCGCTCAGACGAGCAGTTCGGCAGCCATGCGGGTCAGCGCGATGGCACTGTCCGCGATGCAGCTTTCATTGGGCTGGTAGTCGGAATTGTGAACGCGATCGTCCCGGCCCGGCGTTTGCGCGCCCACCTGGATCTGGATCGACGGCATCCGCTCGCTGAACAGCGAGAAGTCCTCGGCCCCGAAATTGTCCGCCTCGGTGACGATGGGGACGCGACCGAACTGCGCCTCCAGCGCCGTTGCAGCCCGGTCGACCATGGCGTCGTCATTGATCAACGCCGGCACGCCGCGAACGTAATCCACCTCGGCCTCAAGGTTCATCGCCGCGGCGGCGTTGGTGCAGATCCGGCGGAACGAGTCTTCCACGCGGTCCCGCGACTGCGCGCTGCGGCAACGGGCCGTGCCCTCGAACATGCAACTGTCGGGGATGATGTTCTGGGTCTCGCCCCCCGCGATATGACCGATGGTCAGCACTGCCGACAGGCCCGGATCCATCTCGCGTGAAATAATGGTCTGCAACTGCGCGATGACATGGGCCGCGCCAACGATCGGATCGATGGCGGCGTGTGGTCGGGCCGCGTGCCCCGATTTGCCGCGAATGGTGACCTTGAACTCGTCACTCGACGCGGTCCCTGCCCCGCGGTTCAGCATCAGCTTGCCGGCTTCCAGTTCAGGACGGTTGTGGAAGGCGATGGACATATCCGCCCCCTCTGCCGCGCCGTCCGCGATCATGGCGGCGGCGCCACTTTCCAGCGTTTCCTCGGCAGGCTGGAAGATCAACCGTACGGTGCCGCGCAACTGCGGGGCCATCGCCTTCAACGCATGGGCCGCGCCCAGCAGTGCCGCGGTGTGCAGGTCGTGACCGCAGGCATGCATTTTGCCGGGGATGGTTGAGGCATAGGGCAGCCCCGTCATCTCTTGGATCGGCAGGGCGTCCATGTCGGCGCGCAGGATCAGGCAGGGACCGGGCGCACCGCCCTTGATCTCCGCCACAACGCCGGTGCGCCCGACACCGGTCCGGGGTTCCAGCCCGAGGGCGTGCAACTCCTCGGCGACCTTGGCCGCAGTGCGCACGGTATCGAAGCCTGTTTCGGGGTGAGCGTGAATGTCGCGCCGGATCTCGATCAACCGCGCCTCGACCTGTCGGATGAGGCTGTCGATCTCGGGGCCGGGATCATTCGCAAAGTCGTTCATCTGTATCCTTCCGCCAGCGCGCAGTTCTGATCTGCGGCACAGGACCTTGGGTATTTCGGGTTCGGGTACGGGACCCTATTTACCCAACTGTTGTACGAATGTATAGTAATGTCGACACGTTTGATGCCGCCGAGCGCAGAAAGCGCCCGTCTTTCGGTTTTCCCGGAGGCACGGCTTGCAGAATGAACACGCAGCACTTGATGGCCGGCACGTCAGCCAGCGAAACTGGCCAGGCCATCACATGCAGGAGGACGCCAGTTGACCCGGCGCAGCTATCAACGCCTGGGCGAAGACGCCCGACGCAACGCCCTGCTCGAGGCGACACTGGACTGCCTGGCCGAAGACGGCATGGCCGGGGCCAGCGTGCGCAAGATCGCCGACCGCGCAGGTGTCTCGGCCGGACTGATCCGCCATTACTTCTCGTCCAAGGACGAAATGGTGCACGACGCCTATGCCTACCTGATGGGAAACCTGACGGGCGCCGCCGCCGAATCGGCACATGCGGCCTCCGAAGGGCCAGCCCAGGCCCTGGCCCATTTCATTGCCGCCAACGTGATGCGGCCGAACCTGTCGTCCCGCAAGGTCTCTCTCTGGGCGACGTTCATCGGTCGCGTGCGCGCCGGAGCGCGCTACGCCGAGATCCACCGCGACAGCTATCGCGAGTTCCTGGATCTGCTGGAAACGCTGATCCATCCGGTTCTGGTGCAGTACGACCGCCCGGCGGATCCGGCAACCTGCCATGGCCACGCCATCGCCCTGAACGGGCTGATCGACGGCCTCTGGCTGGAAGGCTCGCTGGAGCACGGCCTCTACGATCCCGGCCGCCTGCCCCGCATCGCGCTGAGCGCCGCCGAAGGCATCCTGCGCCTGCCCGATGACACGCTGCTGCGCGCCGTCGCCCCCTGAACACATGCCCCGCCCGGCCCGGGCCGGCGCAAAGACCGTGAAGAACAAGGAAATACCATGCATTATGCAGCGATCACCCGCAGATTGAAGGACCTGGGCGGCGACAAGTGGGCGGTCCACAATGCCGCCCGGGACCGCATGGATCGCGGCGAAAAGATCATCGAACTGACCATCGGCGAGCCCGACATCCCCACGCATCCCGCCTTGATCGAGATCTGTGCCCAATCCATGCGCGATGGCCGCACCCGCTATTCCAATGGTCGCGGCGAGGCCGGTCTGGTGCGGGCGTTGCAGGACACCTACGCCCCCCGCCTGCCCGGCATCACCGCGGAAAACATCCTGTGCTTCCCGGGGACCCAAACGGCGCTTTTTGCCGTGATGCTGGCTCTGGCCGAAGAGGGTGACGGCGTGCTGATCGGCGACCCCTACTATGCCACCTATGATGGCGTGGTCGAGGCGACCGGAGCCCATGTTCAGCCCTTCGCGCTGCGCATGGAGCATGGCTTCGTCCCGCAGCCCGCCGACCTTCTGGCCGCCATCACACCCGCAAGCCGCGTGCTGTTGCTGAACACCCCGCACAACCCCAGTGGATCGGTCATCGACCACGACACCATGCTGGCCATCGGCGAGATCGCCATCGCCCATGACCTGTGGATCATCTGCGATGAGGTCTATGAATCGCTGATCTTCCACGGCGAGTTCTGTTCTCCGCTGGACATCGAAGACCTGCGCGAGCGCACGATCGTGGTCTCCTCGATCTCCAAGAGCCACGCTGCAACCGGGTTCCGCAGCGGTTGGGCCATTGGCCCCGTCGAAGCGATGCGTCTGGTGCTGCCGATCTCGGAGACGATGCTGTTCGGCAACCAGCCCTTCATCGCGGACATGACCGAAGCGGCGCTGACCGGGGACTACGACACGGCCGACCGGCTGCGCGCCTCGCTCGCCCGGCGGGCGGCAGCGTGCCAAGCCAGCTTCGAGGACGCCGAAGGGCTGTCCTCCTTCCCGCCGCAAGGCGGCATGTTCATGATGGTCGACGTCTCGGCCACCGGGCTGGGCGGTGAGGCGTTCGCCTGGCGTCTATTGGAGGAAGAGCACGTGGCGGTCATGCCCGGCGACAGCTTCGGCGCAGAAGCCCGGCATCTGATCCGCCTCGGCCTGACCTTGCCCGACGAAGAACTGGCCGAGGCGGTCGAGCGCATCGCGGCCCTGGCCGGACGGTTGTGCGCCGCCCGCGCCGAGGTCGCCCCCCCTGCCTGAGCCCCTCTGTGGCCAAAGGAAAAGGGCCGGTGCAATGCGCACCGGCCCTTGATCGGTCTGCCCGGGTCCTGTCGCGCCCTCGGGCGGGATCAGTCGCGGTAGTCCGGCGCGATCTTCTCCAGCAGGCGCAGGTGCGCGGCCCATTCCAGCAACACGTCATCCTCCTCGCCCATCGAGCTTTGGTATTGCGTAGCCACGTGATCCGCCACGTCGGCAGGCACCTTGCGAAGCGGCTGCCCCATGGACAGCGTCGCCACCTGGATCTCGCAGGCGCGCTCCATGTAGAACATCGTGTTGAACATCGATGCGGCCGTGGCCCCGGTGGTCAACAGCCCGTGGTTGCGCAGAACGAGCACAGGCTTGTCACCAAGGCTCGCCACGATGCGCTCGCGCTCGCCCAGATCCAGCGCGATCCCTTCGTAATCGTGATAGGCGATCCGCCCGTGGAACTGCAGCGCGATCTGGTTCAGCGGCAACAGCCCCGCTTCCAGCGATGACACCGCGACGCCCGCGCGGGTGTGGGTGTGCATGATCCAGGCGGCATCATGGCTGGTGCGATGAATCGCGGAATGGATGGTGAAGCCGGCGGGATTTACCGAATAGTCACTGTCCGCGACCTTGTTGCCGTCCACGTCGATCTTAACCAGCGACGAGGCCGTGATCTCGTCCCAGGACAGGCCGTAGGGATTAATCAGGAAATGCCCGTCCTCGCCCGGCACGCGGGCGGTGATATGAGTGTAGATCAGATCGGTGAAGCGGAAATGCCACGCCAGGCGGTAACAGGCGGCCAGTTCCTGGCGCGTCTGCCATTCCGCGGCGCTCATGCCGGCGGGGGGAATATTGCTCATTACGCTCTCCTTATCGGTCAGTAGCCGCGGGCACGATCGACGCCGAAACTGAGGGGAAGGCCATCGCGCAGCTCACGCGCGGTGGTCAGGATCTGTGCCCCGACGATCGAAGGGATGGAATCGCTCGCGATATGCGGCGTGATGCGCAGACGGCTGTCGCGCCAGTAGGGATGATCCGTCGGCAGCGGTTCCTGGCGGAAGACATCCAGCGTTGCCCCGGCCAGCTGCCCGCTGTCCAGCGCGGTCATCAGGTCGGCCTCCGCCAGATGCTCACCGCGCCCGATCTGAACCAGCCAGCTGCCGGGTGCCATGGCCGCGAAAAGGCGCGCATCCAGCACGTTCTCGGTCTTGGGTGTCAGGGGCAGCGTGTTGACCACGAAGTCGGCATCGGTGGCTGCGGTGATCACGCCCTCGGCCCCGGTGCAGTACGTCACATCCGGGATCGCATCGGTCGGGCTGGTACGGCAGGCGACCCGCAGGGTGAACCCCAGCGCCCGCAGCGCCCGTGTGACGGCGGCGCCCATGGTGCCGTTGCCCAGCACGGCGATGGTGGCATACTCTGGCGGCTGCATCGGCAGCGGCGCCCAGCGAGCCTCGGCCGCCGAGGCCGCAAGCTGGGCAAAGCCGCGCGAGACATGCAGCACCTCGTGCGCCACGTAGCCCGCCATCAAGGCGGCCTGGTGCGGATCCCGCACCCTGGCGATGGCCACATCCGGCGCCACCCCGGGATTGTCCAGCAGGTCGTTCACCCCCGCCCCGATGGACATCGCCAGTTCCAGGTTGGGATAGGCGGCAAAGCTGTCGGCCTCGGGCAGCCAGCAGACCGCGAACCGCACATCACGCGGCTCGGTGATTTCTTCCGGGCGCAGCACCTTCACCTCAGTTTTCCCCGCACTCAGCTCGGGGCCGTAAAGCGCTTCGAGGTCAAGTGTCGGGCTGAGGTAGACGCCAAGAATGGTGTCACTGCCGCGGGGTGTACCGGTCATGAGCCGTCCTCCGTCTGAATGGATCGACGGCATTTGTTGCACGTTCGTATAGCAATGTGCAATACGAGGGTTCTCCCGCAACGTTCGCCCCGCGATGTTGATCTGGCGGTGGTCCTGCAACCAAGAAACCCAGTCCGCGGCGGCCTTGCCCGCATCCAGAATAGTCGAACCACATCGAGCTTCCTCCAGGCGAACGGCTGCATCGTGCTTGCGCCCCTCTGGCTCGGCGCGTTCCGGCGGCCAGGCTGGATTTCACGATGAAGCCCAGCCCCGCCCCGCCAGCCGGGCCTCGGCTCGGGCAATCTGGCGCGGGTCCACCTTCCCACGCGGAATAAGGGAATCTGCCCCAAAGCACTGCCCCCAGAGGGCCAATGCTCCCTGTTTGTGCAGGCTATCCCGAGATTTGAAGGTTCAGCGAACCTAAGAGCATACCCCTGATCTACGCGCGCGCCTGAGCTGATCGACCCCGTTCTGGCTGATCAACTCAGGACGACTAGGGCCCGCAGGGATCAGAAATTCGCGGTCAGACCGAACCGCACGGTGCGGCCAGGCGACGGCATCAAGCCAAGCGTCAGGCTGTCCATGTAGTATTGGTCCGTCACGTTATCGACCGCGAGATCGACACTCATGAGATCGTTGACCTGATAGGAGCCAAAAACATCGACGAGGGTATAGGGCTCCCAGTTGATCATCGTGGTATAGCCCCCCGTCGAGGAACTGGCCGTGGTCGCCGCGCGGTCACCGATGTAACTGATACGCGTCCCCAGCTCGAGCCGTTCCTGCATGAAGCGCCCGCCTAGGGTGAGAGTGGCGCTGTCCTCTGGTGGCACATGCAGCTGGACATAGCCTTGTTTCGTACCGCCCGACAGGCAGACCCCCTGGTCGTCGCAATATTCGGTACTGGTGTAGCGCGTCGCAGTCAGCTCGGCGAAGACACGCGCGCTGTCGTAGCGCAGCGACAGCTCGGCGCCGCGCAGTCGGGCGTGTTCGATATTGGCGAAGCTGGCGCCGGGCGGTGTGCCGCGGGTGATGTAGTCCTCGATCAAGTTGTCGAAGACCGCAAACTTGGCCTGGAACAGGTCATCGCCGGTTATCAGACCCGGGCGCTGGTAGTTCACCCCTACCTCTTTCAGCTTGGCATGTTCGGGGCGCAGATCGCTCAGCGGGTCGGGGGAGGCGCTGAACCCCTTCGTCGTCTCGAACAGGCTGGCGGTCCGGTAGGCCTCGGCATATTTGCCGTAGATCTGCAGATCCGGGGTCAACTGATAGAGGGCCGAGAAGATGGGCGCGGTGCCGCTGGTCTTCTGGTGGTTGTAGAAGTTGACCCGATCCAGCCCGCCCGCGCCGTTGTCGATATAGGCGGGCGTGGCCGAATTGTCCTGCGACTCGGCGAAGACATAGCGCAGGGACCCTTCCAGGGTCAGACGGTCCGACGGCTCGAAACGGGCCGAGACAAAGGCGCTGGCCGCATTGCGCCAGCCATCGCGCCCATCCACGTCGAACATCGTGTTGGGGTGATCGTAACGGTAGGCCTCCAGGTTATCCGGCGGCTGCAGCGACTCGTGCCGCCAGGACAGGCCGTAGGCCAGGGTCAGCGGCCGCCCTGACAGATCCAGCCGAGAGGTATTCGACAGGCTGATCCCCCATTGCTTCGACTCGCTAACGAACTGCAACGGCGCGGCCTGGGGCGGTATCCCCCCGAAGCTGAAGCCGTAGCCGGTGACGATATTGGTCAGGTTGGAGGTGCCGAAGACATCGACCTTCAGGTCGATCAGGTCATTGGCCTCGGGGTTCCAGCGATAACGCGCGCTGAGCGTATCCACGTCCACATGGCTCAGCGGCGACTGCCAGCCAGAGTTGAAGCGGATGATCTGCGATGGCATCAGCTCGCCGTAGTCGCTTTCATAGCGCGAGAAAGCCAGGTCGACCGACTGGCCGTCACCCCAGCTGTAGATGCCGCGCAGCAGGTAGGACGTGTTGTCCTGCGAGGTGTTCAACACCTCCTCGCCTCGGCCATAGCGGTTCAGCCCCGTGTTGTCGGGCCCGCCTTCCTCGCTGCCGGCGAAGTAGTTGCCGACGTCGCGCCGGGCATAGGCGGCCAGGAACTCGAAATTGCCAAGGCGCTGCGCAATGGCGATGGAACCGCTGTGCCCGGCGCTGAAATCCAGCGCGTCGGGCATGTCCATACGCTCGGCCGAGCCGTTGCCCGCGCCAACGGTGAAGGTCTCGGGGACCTTGCTGGTATTGCCGATCAGCCCGAACTTCAGTCGCACCCCGATGTTCTGGCCCGCGGGAATGATGTCGGCGGGCTTCAGGGTCGACACGCGCACGACACCGCCGGTCGCCCCGGCCCCGTCGGCGCCGCTGCTCGGCCCCTTCTCGATCGCGACGCTGCCTACCAGGTCTGGGTCCAGATAGGTGCGCCCGGCGATGCCGGAATAGCCGCGATAGACCGTGCTTTCCTGAAAGGCCCCGTCGATCACCACCGGCACCCGGCCCTGCCCCTGCATCCCGCGCACGTTCACGTCCAGCGCGCCACTGTTGCGGTTGTCTCCGTTCAACACGCCGGGATTGCCCTTCAGGAAGTCACCGACCGAGGTGCCGCGAAAGCGGTCGATCTCTTCGGGGGAATAGTAGGTGACCGATCCCGCCGTCTCGTAGGTCGTCGCCTCGGAATAGCCTTCGACCTCGCGCTGCACCCGGATCGGATCCAGCAGAATGGTGCCCTCGTTGTCGGTTCCCACCGCCCCGAAAAGGGTGATCGACACGGTGCGGTCGCCGACAAAGCTGGCATCCAGACCGCTGCCCGAGATGACCCGATACAGCGCATCGCTGGGCGGCATCCGCCCGGCCACCGCCGGCGAGGTCAGACCCGCGACCACCGAGGAATCATAGGCGATCTGCAAACCGGTCAGGCGCGACAGACGGCTGAGCGCCTCGGCCATGGGCAGGGCGGGCAGGTCGATCTCGACCATGGCGGGCTGCGCCACCGCGGCAAGCGGCGCCAGCAGCAGAGGCGCCCCCGCGGCCAGGCCCAGGGCGGTGGCCGACATCAAGGCGCGCAGCACGGCGGCGCGCCGCGGGGATCGGCCCCGGCGGGAGGAAGGGTAAGAGTTCATGCGATGTCCCCTGAGTGGATGGAGTGGGTGCAGGGGGCGGATCGGCTGCCGTTTTCCCGGGTATCATTGGGATGACGCGCGCCGACGGATTTCACCCATAGAGATTTCCCCAAAATCATGCGACGAGAAGCATGACTCCGGCCAGCTCGCGCACCCGTAGGCCCTGAGTGCGCGCCAGCGCTTCTAGCGCGGGGCGGGCATCCTCCGTTTCGAACTGCCCGCTGACTCGGCCCAATGGGCCCAGCCCGGGCCGCAGAACCACCCGCCCCGGCAGATAGCGGGCAAGATCCCGGGCCGCTTCGGCAAAGGGGGTCTGGTCGTAGATGACCCGCCCCTGCCGCCAGGCCAGGCGCGTGGCCAGGTCGATGTCCCGCGTCGCGCCCAGAGGATCCCCGGCCTGCCAGTCGATGCCCTGGCCCGCCCCCAGGTCCCGCGACGACTGGCGCCCGGATCGCAACGCGGCCGCGCCTTCGCTCACCAGAAACGACTGCACGGCCTCACCGCTGCGCAGCGCCATGCCCCCGGCCTGCATCTGGGCAACGGCCCCATCGACCGTCAGTCGGAAGGGCCGCGTGGCCGGGGCGACATCCAGGAAAACCTCGCCGTCCAGCAGGTGCAGGCCGCGCCCCTCCGTGCCAGAGGTCAGTGCAACTGCCGTGCGGGTGTTCAATTCGGCCCGCGTGCCATCCGGCAGGTCAAGAGACAGCCGTTCGTTCGCCCCGGTCACATGGTCGGCCCGCAGTCCGGTCACCATGTCCGGCAGGACCACGGCGGCCCCGCCACCCGCGGCAAGGGCCAGCGCGCCGCCCAAAACGGCCCGACGATCCGGGCCCCGGCGCCGCGTCGCCTGCAGATGCAGCCGCGCAGCCTGTCGGGAAATCGCCTGTAGCGATGCGCGCTCTTCCTCGAAGATCCGGGCATGATCGGCGCTGTTGGATTGCCATTGCCGGAACCGCGACAGCACCGCCAGATCCACCTTGCCGGACGCCATAAGGGTCAACCAATCCCGCGCCTCGGCGCGCAGGCGCCAGTCGTCCTGAGAGAAAGGGGGCCTGCCTGGCCCGCCGCGCTCACGCTTCGCCATGGTCCAACTCCTTGCGCAGCGGCAACAGACGATCCATCGCCCGTCGCATATGATAGTGAACCGTCTGCTCGCTGATCGACAGCGCCTCGGCGATCTGGCGATAGGTCATCCCCTCGACCCGGTTCATCAAGAAGATGCGCCGCGTGCGCTCTGGCAGGGCATCCAGTTCTTGCGCCACCAGCGACAGGGTCTGACGCGCCCCGAGCATCCGTTCGGCCGAGATCCCCTCCTCGCCTTCAAGGATCGCCTCGACTTCGGCGCGAACCGCCCGTCGGGTGCCGGTCTTGCGAAACCCGCTGCGCAGCAGGTTGATCAGCATCCGGCTGAGGTATCCGCCAGGATTGCGGATCTGCACTTCATCGTCGACGGTCATGATCCTAAGCCAGAGTTCCTGCACCGCCTCCTCTCCCTCGTCGCGATCCGCAAAGCGGTGCGACAGGCGCAGCAAGCGTCGCCGATCTTCCAGGAACGCCTCGCGCAGGATCCTGTTTGCTGGCTTGGACATGAAGGGCCTCCGGGTCCAGTGCCACGGTCGGCACGTCATTTAGGACCTGGCGCGCCCGCCCGGATGACAGGCGGCACGGTGGAAACGCTGGGCTTGTTGGGTTCTGCTGGCTTTACCCGCTTCGGTCAAGCCTTCCGGGGCGGGTGACGTCTGCCCCCTTCCAAGACCGCGTGTCTGAGGACAGCCTCAGCCCGAGCAGGGTGCACGACGAGAGCTGTCAGCGTCTGTGTCCAGGGGGCGGCCTACCAGCGGGAAGGCCCGTTGCAGGCAGTTGGCCCGATCGCAGATCTTGCAGCCGGCCCCGATGGGCGTGACGCTTTCGGCACGCCCCAGATCCAGATCGCGGCCATAGATAATCCGGTCAGCATGGGCCAGATCAAAGCCCAGGGCGACAGAGAACCGCTTGACCGGCTGCCTTCATCCGGTTCCTCGAGGACGGGCGCATCTGCCTGACCAAAAACGCCGCAGAACGGGTCCTGCGCGGTATCGCGCTCGGGCAAAAATCATGGCTCTTCGCCGGATCCGAACGCGGCGGCGACCGTGCGGCCTTCATGTATTCTGATCGTCACCGCAAAGATGAATGACATCGCTCCGCAGGCATGGCTTGCCGACGTCCTCGCCAGGCTTCCCAATACGACGGCATCTCGGGTTCCAGACCTTCTGCCGTGGAATTGGCGCTCCTCCGAGAGCCGACGCGCGGCATGCCCGCGGCCTACGCCGGATGCTTACGAACCAACTCGCCAACAGATGGTCATTCACCTGGGCCACGACCAGTTCCGGCACAAACCCGCTACCGGCATCGGGAGAAACTGCAAATGTATCCGAGGCCTTCACCCGCTCGGCGGAGACACGCGTCGGGTCCGGCAACATAAAGACAAAACGAAGTCACAAGCGGAGCAGGCGACTTCTCATGCCAAAGTCATGTTAGAGGTCGTCTGGAGCTGAACCGCTCGGCGCATAAGAATCCTGGGTATGCATCCGTTTCTCCAGATGCTCTCTCAGAAGGTCTCTTGCATGCGCTGTATTTCCAGCCGCAAGTTCGCGCAATATTTCAATATGCTCTTCGGTAGACTTCCGGATGTCCTTGGCCGCCTTGAAGTGCCGGTATTCCCAGAGGCGGCGCAACTTGTTGTGCTGCACAGCAGCCTCCACGAAGAAGCTATTGTTGGACCACGACACAAGCTTCTCGTGGAACCGGGCATTTCGTTCGAAAGTCTCCGTCGAATGCGTGCCTTCACTCAGGATCAGTTTTTGCTCTCGAATAGCAGCGAGCACGTCTTCACGTGGTGCGTGATAACCCGGTTCGGCCAATGCGCCGAGTTCAATCGAAACCCTGTAGCGCAGGCTTTTTCTGACATCTTCAGGGGTGCGAAGTACCGTCTCGATCTTCCAGCCGACACCAACCCGTCGTCGCAGGACACCCTCATCGGACAACCGCTGCAAGAGACGAGCAACTGTCCGGCGCGGCTGCTCATAGCGCTTGATCAACAAGGTTTCGTCGAAGTTCTCAGGCAGGCACTCATCATAGATATCGTTGACGGCGCGCCAGTAGAGACGGTCGTCGTCTGACTGGATCTCCTCCCGATCAAAGCGATCCAGGTCGAGGATGAAGTAGCCACGATTGCTGCGCCTCTCCAGTACGCCCTGCTCGGTCAGAAGTTCCAACGCCCGAACGATGGGCGTGCGCGAAATCTGAAATTTGGCGGCCAGCTGCGAGGTAACCAGATGCGCCCCGGGCAAGTATCCCGCGAGCACTGCGTCCTCAACGATGTTCTGGGCCAGCCTGTGATGCAGGGGCGTATAGGGACTCACGCTCCACTCCCGATGACTTCTGTTGCCCCATCAAGTCTATAGGGCGTTCGGATCGAGAGGAAGCCCTTCAGAGAGAATGCATCTGATGGCGATACAGGTCAAACTCTAAGCATCTGAAAATTATACGATTCAATCGGAATTTCTTGTCTTTTCAGATTCACGATTGACTCGGTTCGCAAACAAATTCACTTTTGAAGTATGTTCGATGTTCAACCCTTTCCCCATATCCGCGTCCAGGGCGCGCCGTCAGAACGCGGCTTTGCCTACGGACGCCTTGCCGCAGATCGCATCAAGATCGGCGAAGAAATCTACCGTGAAGCGATGCAGCTTCATGGCCACGACTGGACCGAGATAAAGCGGCTCGCCCATGACTTCGCGCACTCCATCGAAGCGGTGGACCCCTCCTGCATGGAGGAAGTGACGGCCATCGCAGACGGCGCCGGTGTTGATCGGGAGGTCGTCATCGTCATCAACGCGCGATCCGAACTGTTCAACGGAACCTCGCCAGATGCCGCCAAGAGCGGGCGCGCGGCCATGCCAGTCGAAGGCTGCACAAGTGCGCTGGCCTATGGCACGGCGACGCGCGCAGGGCGTCTGCTGCATGGCCAGAACTGGGATTTCAATGCGCGCTGCGTGGAATCCAGTGTCATCCTGGAGATCAAGCAAGAGAACGGCCCGTCACTGATGACCTTCGTCGAAGCGGGGGGGCTCGCTCGCTCGGGCTTCAATGATGCGGGCATCGCGGTAACGGCAAACAACCTGGAATGCGAACAGGACTACGGCAACCGCGGCGTCCCGCTGTCGATCATTCGCCGGCGCATCCTGTTGGCGTCCAACTTTGCGCGCGCGCTTGGCGCGGTCACGTCTGTGCCTCGGGCGGTTTCCAACAATATGACGCTGTCCTCCGTGCACGGCGACATCGCAATCAGTCTGGAGACGACGCCGAAGGATGTCTTTTTCGTCCACCCGGACAGCGACGGTATCTTCGCGCACGCCAATCACTTTCTCAGCCAGGAGGGGCTGACGAAAATCACGGACAGTGCCCGTTTCGGTCGCTCGCCCTGCACCTACTATCGAGACAAGCGGCTGCTGCACCACCTCCGGAAAAGAGCCGGCGACCTGACCTTGGAGGACTTCAAGGCGGCATTCTCCGACGACTTCGGAACCCCCTTCGCAGTCTGTCGGCCGCCCACGCGGTCCGGGTCGGGACACTTGGTGAGCACGGTCGCCAGCGTCATTTTCGACCCGCTTGTCGGCGAGTTGCACGCCCGCCCGGCCCCCTACGACCCCTCGACAACCTACAAAACATACAAGCTCGGAACGGCGACCCAACAAGCCGCCTGAAACCGAGCACCAACATCCAGCAACAGGGAAAAAGATAATGAAGAAAGCAATAGCGACGGCGATCCTGACCACTCTACCGGCCATCGTTTCAGCACAGGATGCCATTCTGAAGGTTGGAACCCAGGTCGACATCCGATCCACCAATCCCGGTGTGGACCGCTCGGCCTACACGGACGGCATTCTGCTGAACGTGGTCGAAGGTCTTGTCGGCTATCGTGACGATCTGTCGGTCGGCCCGGTTCTGGCAAATGAGATCCAGATCTCCGAGGACGGGTTGACCTACACCTTCCCGCTGCGCCGCGGTGTGACTTTCCACAATGGCGCCGAATTGACTGCAGATGCAGTGCTTTGGTCCTGGCAGAGGCTGATGGCCGAGGATACAGGCTGGCGTTGCCGGGACCGCTTCAACGGGTCGGACGGCATCAACGTTGTCTCCGTCACGGCTCCCGATCCTTATACCGTCACCTATGAGATCAATGCCCCCTCCCCCCTGTTCCTGAAGGAGATGGCGCGCTTCGACTGCGGCGCCGCGCCGGTACTGCACCCTGAGAGCCTTAACTCCGAAGGAGACTGGGTCGCCCCGGTCGGCACCGGGCCCTTCATGCTCGGCGAGTGGCGTCCGGGCGAGCGCATTCGCCTGGCGAAGTTCGAAGGGTACACTCCGGCGGAAGGGGCCATGGACGGGTATACGGGCGCGAAGGTCGTCAATGTCGACCGCGTGGATATCATCGTGGTTCCAGATCCCGCCTCAGCAAAAGCCGCGTTGCGCGCCGGCGACATTGACCTCTTCAACATCAACGTCTCCGACATCACCGAATTCCGCGAAGCTGGTTTCACCGTTCTCACGGAGCCGACGGCAAGCTGGAGCAACTTCCTGATCTCGCGCCATGACGAGATGCTGGGTAACCCCGCCCTGCGGCAGGCACTGGCGCGGTCGCTGGACCTCGATCAGCTCGCGATGCTGATGGGGGAAGAGGCCGCGAACGCCTCACCGATCCCGCCGATTTCGAGCTTCTACACCGAGGTGCAAAGCCAACGATACGGGTACAATCTCGACGCGGCCAAGGCCCTGGTCGAAGAGTCGGGGTATGACGGTTCACCGATCACCCTGACGACAACGAAGCAGTCCGAACGGCTTTATGATCAGGCGCTGATCGCCCAGTCGATGTGGCGCAAAGCCGGCCTGAACGTCGAGATCGAGGTGATGGACTGGGGGTCGCAGCTCGACCTTTACCAAAGCGGCAAGTACCAGATGCAGTCCTTCGGCTTTTCGCCACGCCTGGACCCCGCGCTGTCCTGGGACATGTTCTCCGGTGAGCATCCTCGCAAGGTCTGGAACAATCCGCAGGCCCTCGAACTGATCGAGGCCCTGAAGTCGGAGACCGATACCGAGATTCGCAAGGAGCTCTCCGACAAATTGCACGTCATGTTCCTGCAGGACGTCCCTGCCATTGGCCTGTTCAGCCAGCTGGACGTGATGGCAGCCTCTGACCGCGTGCAGGACTTCCGCATGTGGCCCGGTGGCCAGCCCCGTTTCTGGAATGTCGGCCTCGGCGCCGCTGAGTGACAGGTGGGGCGGCGCAAGCCGCCCCACGAGAGGACACCAGAAATGTGGACATACGCAACCAAACGCTTCCTGATGACGATCCCGACACTGCTTCTGGTGTCGATCATCGTCTTCGTGCTGATCCGGCTGATACCAGGCGACCCTGCGGCGATCATGCTGGGCGACACCGATAGCGACACCGCCCTCGAGGCCATGCGAAGCAAGCTTGGCCTCGACCTCCCGGTTTACCGGCAATACCTGATCTGGGTCGGGAACATCTTCCGCGGCGATCTGGGCGTGTCGATCAACACCGGCGAAGACATTGCCTCAGCCCTGGTGTCGCGCTTCGCGGTGACCGCCCAGATCACCTTCGTCGCGGTCGGCATAGCGACGCTGATCGCCATTCCAGCCGGGCTTATCGCCGCCTGGCGGCAGAACACGCCGCTGGATTTCGGCATTCTCTTTGTATCGATCATCTGCCTGTCCCTGCCCAGTTTTTGGCTTGGCCTGATGATGATCTACCTCCTGGCAATCAATTTCGGCTGGTTCCCCACCGTAGGCTTCGTCTCGGTGCATGAGGATTTCGTCGGCGGCGTCATGTATCTGGTGATGCCCGTGATCACCCTGGCGGCTGTCGAAACTGGCGTCCTGATCAGGATGATCCGCGTCCAGACGCTGGAGATCCTGCGCCTCGACTACATTACCCACGCAAGGGCAAAGGGTCTGAGCGAGGCGACCGTGTTGATGCGGCATGTCTTCCGCAACTCCGTCGCCCCGGCGCTGACCGTAATCGGCCTCACGCTTGGCGCGCTTCTCGGCGGGGCCAGCGTGACGGAAACCGTCTTCAGCATCCCCGGCCTCGGCCGCCTCCTGGTCGATGCGATCTTCGCGCGGGACTACCCGGTTTTGCAGGGCTGCCTGCTGTTCGTGTCCTTCGTCTTCGTCATGGTCAACCTGGTGGTGGACCTTCTTTACATGCTCGTTGATCCGAAGGTGAAGCTATGAGCGATGCGACCTCTCCCAAGACCGCCGACATGCGCAGGGCCTTCGCCCTTCCTCGGCTGCTGCGCCGCGCCAACGGTCTCATCGGAAGCGCCATACTGATCTCGATCCTGGCGTTCACGCTGACAGGGGTGGTCTGGACCCCCTTCGACCCGATCGAGCCCGACTTCCTGGCCCGCCTCCAGCCACCGGATGGGACCCATTGGCTGGGCACCGATGAATGGGGGCGCGATGTCTTGTCACGCATCCTCGCCGGCGCACGCACGTCGGTCTTCATCTCCCTGTGCTCGGTCAGCTTCGCACTGTTCTTCGGTGCCCTGATCGGTGCCGCGTCCGGCTTTTTCGGCGGCTGGACAGACCGCGGCATCATGATGCTGACTGACGCGCTGCTGGCCTTCCCCGGCCTCTTGATGGCACTTGCCTTCATGGCGATCCTCGGCCCTTCGAAATGGGGCGTGATCTTCGCACTGGGCCTCGCCTATGTGCCGACAGTCATCCGCCTGATGCGCGGCTCGGTGCTTTCGGTACGAGAGCGCGAGTTTGTCGAAGCCTCCCACGCAGTCGGGGACAGCCGCCTCTACACCCTGCTGTTGCACGTCATGCCGAACTGCATGGCCCCGCTGATCATCATGGCGACGGCCCTGTTCGGCTATGCCCTGCTGGCCGAAAGCGCGCTCTCCTTCCTGGGTCTGGGCGTTCCCCCGCCAGAACCCACCTGGGGCAACATGCTCAGCGAGTCCCGCGGACAGTTCGCGATGGCGCCTTGGCTGGCGATTTTCCCAGGCCTTTTCATCTCGGTGACCCTGCTCGGAATTAACCTGTTCGGAGACGCGTTGCGCGACACCTTCGACCCCAGAATGCGAGAGACTGGAGACGCATGATGAGCCTGCTCGATATCAAAGGACTCTCGATCTCGTTCCGGAGCGTCAAGGCCGTCGAGAACGTTAGCCTTTCCGTTAAGGCGGGCGAGACGCTTGGCATCATCGGTGAAAGCGGATCCGGTAAAACCATGATCGGCCGCGCCGCCCTCGGTCTATTGCCCGGTGGCGGCCGCGTAAGCAGCGGCGACATCCTTTACAACGGCGAAAGCGTGCCAGGGATGTCGAACAGCGCATTGCGACGGCTGCGCGGCGCCGAGATCGGCATGATCTTCCAGGAACCCATGGTCTCGCTGAACCCGGCACTGACTGTCGGCCTCCAGATGACCGAAGGCTTGCGACTTCACCGCGACATGTCCCGCAAGGACGCCAAGGCCGCTGCCGTCAACATGCTCGACAAGGTGCGCTTTCGCGACCCGGGCGCGGTCCTGCGACAGCACCCTCACGAATTCTCGGGGGGCATGAGGCAACGCATCATGCTGGCCTCCGTGCTGCTGCTGCAGCCGAGATTGCTGATCGCGGACGAGCCCACGACCGCACTGGATGCCATCATCCAGCGGGAGATCCTGGATCTGACTATGGAGATGGTGAAGGAAACGGGCACCACGCTGATGCTTGTCAGCCATGACCTGCCCCTAGTTGCCAGCTACGTCGACCGCGTCGCCATCATGAGATCGGGCAAGCTGATCGAGGAAGGCGAGGTCGGTGCGGTCATGTCCCGTCCTACGCAACCTTACACGGAGAGGCTGATGAATGCGCTGCCCGTCCCCAAGACGACGCATGTGAGTGGCACACCCCCCCTGGTGGAGGCCCGTGGCCTCTCGGTCGCGTTCAAGGTCAAAAGCCGAGCCTCGCTACCCTGGACGCCGGCCCGCAAGGTTCAAGCGGTAAACAATGTCGACCTGACTGTCCATGAAGGGGAGATCCTTGGCCTCGTCGGGGAAAGCGGCTCTGGCAAGAGTACCTTGGGGCGCGCCCTGCTGAAGCTGGTGCCCAGCGACAGCGGCAATGTCACCCTCTCCGGGCAACCGCTGGGCCGGGATTTCCGGCGGCAGATGCAGATCATCTTCCAGGACCCTTTCTCCTCTCTCAATCCACGACGGACCGTCGGGCAGATCGTACGTGAGGGCCTGCGCCATCTTGATATCAGCGAAGCCGAGCGCCAGGGCAGGATCGCCGATATCCTCGATCGGGTTCAGCTACCGCACCAGACCTATATGACGCGCCTTCCTCACCAGATGTCGGGCGGGCAGCGCCAGCGTATCAGCATCGCACGCGCGCTTGTCAGTCGCCCCAAGTTTGTCGTGGCCGATGAATCCGTCTCGGCTTTGGACCTGACGGTACAAGCTGACGTGCTGGAGCTGTTCCGCGGCCTACAGGCAGAGATGGGCTTTGCCGCGCTGTTCATTTCGCACGACATGGCGGTGATCGAGGAGATTGCCGACCGCATCATCGTCATGCGTCATGGCGAGATCGTCGAGCAGGCGCCAGGTGACACCCTGCTGGCGCATCCCCGACACCCCTACACCCAAAGACTGCTGAGCGCCGTTCCGATGCTGGAACGCAAGAACGGCCAGCTGACGGTTGTCTATCGCAGTTTCGAAGACACACACGCCGCAACTGAAGACGTCGCCGATAGCATGCTTGTCGAGGTGGCCTCAGGCCATTTCGTCCGGCACGCTTCAACCACGCCGGCAGCACAATCCATAAAGAAGGCTTTCCATTCATGACACCTGCCGACTTGAAAATCATCGAAGGCTTCGCCCCGTTTGGCGAGCACCGCACCTGGTACAGGGTCACCGGTGACCTTGATGGAGCGCAGGCGCCTCTCGTGGTCGTTCACGGTGGCCCCGGCTGCACTCACGACTACCTCGACAACCTCACCGCCCTGGCGACGGACGGGCGCGCGGTCGTTCACTACGACCAGATCGGCAACGGGAAATCGACCCACCTGCCGGACCGGGGCGCGGATTTTTGGACCATCGGCTTGTTCCTGCAGGAACTGGAAAACCTCCTGTCCCATCTCGGCATCGCGACCCACTACGACCTGCTGGGACAGAGTTGGGGCGGGATGCTTGGCGCGGAACACGCGGTGCGTCGTCCCGACGGCCTCAACCGTCTCGTGATCGCCAACTCCCCCACCTCGATGGCGCGCTGGTCGTCAGAGGCAGATCGGTTGCGCACCGCACTTCCACAGGCGACCCAGGCTGCATTGCGGCTTCACGAAGCCAACGAGGCTTACGATCATCCCGACTACAAGGCGGCCAGCGACGTGTATTATCATCGCCATGTCTGCCGTTGCGATCCCTGGCCCGATTTCGTGCGACGTACCTTCGACTGGGTCGACCGTGACCCGACCGTCTATCACACGATGTGGGGACCGACGGAATTCTGGGGCACCGGAAGCCTCAGGAACTGGACGGTCGAGGACAGGCTTGCACAGGTCAAGGTGCCGACGCTGGTGATCACGGGGGCCTATGACGAGGCAACGCCACATGCGGCAGAGTTGTTCTCGACCCTCATTCCTGATGTTCACTGGCGGATCTTCGGCCAGTCCAGTCACATGCCACATGTGGAGGAAGAAGACGCATATATGAGCGCCGTCGACGCCTTCCTGCGCAGCACTGCGGAAACGTCAGCGGAAGTGCAGAATGGTTGAATCCACAGTCCCTCGTGAGGGAACGCAGCGCTTCGGAGACTCGTCACATTGGCTTGACTGCCAGTGGCGCCGGTCGCCAAGCGGCAAGGCGCGGCGCCCGGTGCTACTCGCCATCCATGGCAGCGATCGTGACGTGCAGGGCTGCATTGAGGGATTTGCCCCGCTCGCGGATCAGCTCGATCTCAACCTTTTGGCCCCACTGTTTCCGGATGCACCTGACGACAGAGTAGCCGCGGATAGCTACAAGTTCCTGGTTGGAGGCGGTCACCATCAACTCGCCAACATGGACGCTGCCCTTCTCGCCTTTTGCCAAATGATCGACGCAACCAGAGACCGGACCCTGCTCTTCGGCTTCTCCGGCGGCGCCCAATTCGCACATCGCTATGCCTATTTCAGAGCGCGGACGCTCGCCGGCCTGATCGTTGCGGCCCCAGGCAATGTCACTTTGCCGAGCCGGCAGGAAACCTGGTGGGCTGGTCTCGACAAAGCGGTTGAAATGATCGGTGAGGCACCGGATCTCAAGGCGCTGAAGAAAGTACCGATTGCCGTACTGGTTGGCGCAGAGGATCTGGCCGAAGGCCTTGTGGATCGCACAGCACAAGCCCCTTACGGGCACCGCGCCAGTGCTTTGGCAGGACCAACCCGCCTCGAGCGGGCAAGATACCTGCACAACGCCTACCTTCAGGCAGGCCTCAGCAGCCAGTTCGCGACGATTCCGGGTGCACGCCACAACTTGCAAGCCTGCATCTCCAGCGCGACGAGGATTTTCCGATCTTGGACTATAGAGATGTGATCGCGGCACACTCGCAGGGATCCATACCTTTCGACTTCGAGCGCCCGGCGATGCACCAAGTCGCTTAAACATTGGTGTCGTGAACGAAACTCGAACCTAAAGTTACACCGGGTTCTGACTGGAAGCATATGCAACAGCGAACAAGCGGCGCGAGACGGCAACGGGAGCCTTCTTTGAACCGCGGGGAGCACGCCATTTTGGGCGCAAGCGTAGAGTTCTGGAGTCCCAAGGTGTCTTCAAAGCGCAGATATCTGCCGTTCGTGCCCGGGCACTTTGGTGTCCGCAAAGCGCAGGAAGCGTACCCCCGGGGGGAAGTTCGCGAGAACGGACGTTCCCGTGCCGCGCAGCGAAGGTTCACTCGCAGCCCATAGCCGTCGTTCTTGCCCGGCGCTGCGAAAGACCGGTCCCAGCCCGACGCGAATATTCATGCGAACCGCGCAGCTTGGCCAATCTAAACCCAGATCTGGCGTTCCATCCAAATGCTCAGCTTACAGTGATCGAATGTCGGTCCAGCTTCAGGCTGCTATCCACTTTCCACGCTCACCGGCCGAACAAGCTGTGAAGCGTAAGATCAGAAGGAAGCCGGTCATTCTACTGCTGGTCGGTTTTAGGCAGCGCCAACCAAAGCTCCCCGGAGCGATAACCTCCGCGCACGAGACGGTTGCCGCGGGCGAGCTCCGGGTACTGTTCAACCCAGTCTCGAAAGCGATCATTGGTGACCACGCGCGCATCATAATCGCGGGCCGCAGCGAGAATGACCTCGTCTGCAGGTGTACCTTTGGCGACAACCATTACCCTGCCAACTCGAAGCCCCAAGAGCTTCGCAAGCTCGACATCGCCCTGATACCGATTGACCAGCTTGTATCCAACATTTGCATCGAAAACCACGCAAGGCGCGTAGCCCTTGGTGCTCAGGCATTGCGTGACATCTCTAACCGCAGCGATGTCCGGACCGCGTCCCTTCCAGTGCATGATGTTGGAGCCATCCAGCAGGATCCACGGCGTCTTCACACGCCGCGAAAGGCCAGTTCCCCAGACACGCCAGAGCAGAAGAAGCAGGCTGCCAATCACGCCAGGTCCCGCCAGAAGCACAAGGTCCGAAAGCCCAGGCACGAACAAGCTAGCCAGGAGAGCTGAGAGGGATAAGGCGAAAATGAAGATCAATCCGAACACAGGAGCTCTCCTTCGGCGACAGATAACTA
>NZ_PGTC01000012.1 GCF_002786295.1 Pseudooceanicola marinus
GAAGTTGATGATCGGACCAGGCGCCGATGGCGCGCTCGATCCAGGAGGCGCCGCGATAGCCACAGCCCTGTTCCATGAGCCATTCGTCCATCCAAAGGATGGCCGCGTCATTGGCCGCGAGATCGACGTGATAGCCCGCGATGGCGCTGCGCAGGCGCTGGCGGCGCTTCATCGCATTGCCCGCCTCGTTGCGCGCCCGGTTGTCGTGCTTGCGCGCGATGGCGTCGGTGACGACCTCCAGCACCATCGGGTGATAGAGGCGGACCACGCCCTCGCAGAGACAGGGGCGCCACTTGTGCAGCGGGCCGAAGCTGCCCTCGCAGAGCCGCTGCAGCCGCCCCTGATCCACGCCCAGAAGCTTGGCCAGCTGCTCGGTATCCGCCGGAAGCGTCCCGATGGGGTTCTGTTCCTGGGCGATGCAGATCAGGTCGAAGTAGAGCGCGCGACACTCCTCGGTGGCCTTCAGGCGCATCTCGGAGTTGAGCCAGCGGCGGTGATGCCAGGCGATGAAGTAATGGCTGTCGAGGCGTTCCTGGCCCGACAGCGGATATTCCTCGAGATCGTCGGTCTCGACGGCGCGCAACGCCGCGCCTGCAGAGGTCAGCGAGCGCATGAGGCGCCCTCCCGGGACCAGGAGCAAACCCTGTACAGCCGGAAAGCACCCAAAAGTGGTGCCCAGAGAGCAGAAGGGTATTCCGTCGCCCCTAAGAAAGCTCGAAAGGGCGTGGCGGAGATCCCTGATCTCTCGCCACGCGACGCACCTCCTGTGCCAACGATGTGTCGGTGCGCAGTCGGAGCATTGGGTCGAATGCCCCAACCCAAGATATTACTTCGCAGCCCAAAATGACAATATTGTGTTAAAGGCGTGCGATACTCGAAGATCCACGAAGGACGGAAACACTGTCGTCGACGTGCCTCCAACCGGCAGAAGGCGCAGCGGACACATCCATGTCGGCCCGTCCTTAGCAGGACGCGCCCGCGGAAAGACCTCGAACCCCGTCCTCTTCCCTTCGCACCAAACGAGTTCTCCGAAGCATCTGGGAAGCGGCCCGAGGAAAGTTCCAAGAGCCCATTGCGATCTTGGGGCAAACTGACAGAGAGCGAATTCTTCGCCCGCTCATCAAAGCATCTCTCACTAGCTACAGACGTTGTGTGGGGCGAAGCAGGCAAACGTGGGACGCCTCGCCCCTGCGGCATGCGCACCTTGTCGCACCAGGAGCCGCTCTGCGTAATTGGATGTTGACGCAGGCCTTCAGATAGCCCTGATCCTACATTTATGTCAATTGCGCCATTGCAAAAATAGAAACCCGGTACCGGGCTCATAGACGCCTCGCTTCTCGACTTACAGAAATCAAGCTGGAACTTCTCCAATAAACTGATTTCCTTTAATATTTTCAGACTGAAGCTCTGCGGCTCACTCTCTGAGCGAATGCAGTGCGGCGTTTGCCCCTCTCCATACTCCCTCAAACTCGTTGCAGTGCCGCCCCGGTGCCGCCGTGTCACATAGAACCAGCAGTGGCAGTTCTGCGGATGCGCTCCAAAAGGGAGAAGTGGGACTGGCCCTCGAGTGCCGAAATCTCGAGAACTCGTCTTAGCAGCCAGAACCTCACGCGCGAGCTCTGCCCCTATAGGGAGCGGGCTGATGGAGCTGACGCACCCTGCCGTTCCCTTTTGGGGCGCGACATTTATGGGACTATCGCGCCCCGTCGCCGCCTGGGATGGGGTTTCCAGGGCAACTGCTCGGCAAATGGGAACTGCCGGGCTGAGTTGAGGCTTAACAGCTGGCCTCCAAAGATCAATTGTCACAAGACAACGCAATTGCTTCGTCACGCCACCTTCCTCCGCTTCGCTGCCGGGATGTCGAGCTTGAGCCGATCCCGGCGCAGGCGCACCGCATCCTTGTGGCAGCCGGCGAGCCGGGCGATCTCCGTCAGCCCCCGCTGGCCATCGACCAGAGCCAGGATCTTCCGGGTGATTTCCTCATCATCGCCCGAGACGGACTTCTCACGCCCGCCCCGGAGCGGTGCGGGCTTGGGCCGGGCGATCTCCAGCCCGTCCTCGCGCGCCACCCGCTGAATGCGCTGGCGCGCCGTGTGGCGCAGCAGGATGATCTCGCTGATGCTCAGACCATCCCTGATGTCCTGGGCGATCTCGCGGTCCTTCAGCCGGTCCGCCAGTGTCGGCACCTGCGCGCGCTGCATCGTGCGGAAACCGCCCTTGAAGGCCTCGTTGCGGGTGATGAGCGACTGGGTCTTCGGGTCCCAGACGTAGTCCCGGTCCATGCCGCTCACGCCCGCAGGGATGCGCCGCTTCTCTTCCGGAATACGCTCCAGCGCCTCGTCAATCAGACGGCGCTCTTCTGCGGTCACGATGTCCATGCGGAACCCTCCAGGGAAAAGGCGGGGCGCGCCGGGTGGGACGCGCCCCAAGTCGGGGACGGACAGATCGGGACCGCCACGCCCCGGACGGCCGCGCGGTCCCGCGGGGCGGCCTGACAAGGTCCGGGGAAACGGGCGGCGCGGAGGGCCTGGAGGACATGGGCCCTCCGCGCCAGGGAGCGCCCTGCCCTGCCCGACAGCCGGCGCTCCGCACGGCCCGGCGCCTGTGCCGGGGTCCGTGAGTGAATCTGATGGATGATCGTCGCGGGGAGCACGCCGCCAACGATAGCGCCCTCCCCGCGACGATCGCCCGCCCGTCGGCGGGAGGGGGATGTGAGACGAGCCATCACGCGCGCCGCTCCGCCTTGCCGAGCAACGTGGCGCGGAATTGCATGGCGGCCGTGACCATCTCGTCCAGTTCGGCGATCTGGTCCTGCGCCTCCGTCGGAGAATAGTCGTGCGGGACCGCCGAGGCCGAGGAATGCGCCTCGGCATGGCGCTGCAGCACGTCCGCGAACTCCCGGGTGATCCGGTGGATGTCCGAGGCGGTCGAGCCTTCGATGTTCAACGGGTGGAAGGTCCCGCCGCCCAGAGCCGCGAAATGCGCCGCGATCGGCACGGCGGCCTCGGGCACAATCCGGCTCAACCGGTCGAGGTAGTTGACGCCAAGCCCGCCCGGGCGCTGCTCCGAGACTTCCGTCCCGTGCGACAGAGTCGAGACCCCGACGCCGATGTCATTGGCCACGGCCTCAAGACCGCCGGCCGCGCGAATGGCGGTCTGCACCGCCGACTGGATCGAAGCGGGCCGCGCCTTACGCATGGGGAAACTCTCCGGGGGTTTTCGCG
>NZ_PGTC01000013.1:0-2500 GCF_002786295.1 Pseudooceanicola marinus
TTTTTGGGTCGGCGGGTTTTTGTTCATCGTGTTTGGATTTTTACTAGGTCTGGCGGCGACTTACTCTCCCACGACTTAAGCCGCAGTACCATCAGCGCGACGGCACTTAACTTCCGGGTTCGGAATGGGACCGGGTGTTTTGCTCGTGCTATGACCACCAGACCGAGGAAAAATCCAACTTGAGAGATATCAATCAGTCCGCGTCAGTGACTTCTGATCGTTCCTGATTTCTACTGGAACGGATCAAGCCTATCGGGCCATTAGTACCGGTCAACTGAACACATTGCTGTGCTTACATCTCCGGCCTATCGACGTGGTGGTCTACCACGGCCCTCAGGGATACCTTGTTTTGAGGGGGGCTTCCCGCTTAGATGCCTTCAGCGGTTATCCTTTCCGATCATAGCTACCCAGCACTGCTATTGGCATAACAACTGGTCCACCAGTGGATCGTTCACCCCGGTCCTCTCGTACTAGGGGCAACTCCTCTCAAGTATCCTACACCCACGGCAGATAGGGACCGAACTGTCTCACGACGTTCTAAACCCAGCTCACGTACCTCTTTAAACGGCGAACAGCCGTACCCTTGGGACCTGCTCCAGCCCCAGGATGAGATGAGCCGACATCGAGGTGCCAAACACTGCCGTCGATATGGACTCTTGGGCAGTATCAGCCTGTTATCCCCGGCGTACCTTTTATCCGTTGAGCGATGGCCCTTCCACTCGGGACCACCGGATCACTATGGCCGTCTTTCGACTCTGCTCGACTTGTCAGTCTCGCAGTCAGGCTGGCTTCTGCCATTGCACTCAACGAGCGATTTCCGACCGCTCTGAGCCAACCTTCGCGCGCCTCCGTTACGCTTTAGGAGGCGACCGCCCCAGTCAAACTACCCGCCACACAGGGTCCCGGAACCCGATAAGGGATCGCGGTTAGACATCAAGCAGAACAAGGGTGGTATCTCAAGGATGACTCCACAGGAACTGGCGTCCCTGCTTCGAAGTCTACCACCTATCCTGCACATGTTGTGCCTGATGCCAGTGTGAAGCTGTAGTAAAGGTGCACGGGGTCTTTCCGTCTAACCGCGGGAAGCCTGCATCTTGACAGGCAATTCAATTTCGCTGAGTCGATGTTGGAGACAGCGGGGAAGTCGTTACGCCATTCGTGCAGGTCGGAACTTACCCGACAAGGAATTTCGCTACCTTAGGACCGTTATAGTTACGGCCGCCGTTTACCTGGGCTTCAATTCGGAGCTTGCACCCCTCCTTTTAACCTTCAGGCACCGGGCAGGCGTCAGACCCTATACGTCGTCTTGCGACTTCGCAGAGCCCTGTGTTTTTAGTAAACAGTCGCCACCCCCTGGTTTGTGCCCCCGGATCCAAGTTGCCTTGAACCCGGGCCTCCTTCTCGCGAACTTACGGAGGTATTTTGCCGAGTTCCTTCAACATCGTTCTCTCAAGCGCCTTGGTATTCTCTACCAGTCCACCTGTGTCGGTTTAGGGTACGGTCTCATGTGGGGCTATTTCCTGGGACTGATTAGCGGCCCACCCAATCCGATAAGGGTGAACAACCTTCACAATCCGTCACATCCCACTGGCCCAGGAATATTAACCTGGTTCCCATCGCCTACGCCTTTCGGCCTCGGCTTAGGGGCCGGCTTACCCTGCTCAGATTAGCTTTAAGCAGGAACCCTTGGACTTTCGGCGAGAGTGTCTCTCACACTCTTTGTCGCTACTCATGTCATCATTCTCGCTAGTGATCTCTCCACCGGATCCCTCACAGGCCGGCTTCACAGAAAGCTTCGAGCCTTCAATACCTTCCGGAGAAGGTGAAGAAGGCATGAAGCTATGTCACACTACGCTCCGCTACCACTGCATACGCAGTCCTCAGCTTCGGCTCATGGCTTGAGCCCCGTTACATCTTCGCCGCAGGACAACTTGATTAGACCAGTGAGCTGTTACGCTATCTTTAAAGGATGGCTGCTTCTAAGCCAACCTCCTGGTTGTTTTGGTCGTCCCACCTGCTTTCCCACTTAGCCATGAATTGGGGGCCTTAGCTGGAGGTCAGGGTTGTTTCCCTCTCCACTACGGGCGTTAGCACCCGCAGTGTGTCTGCCATCTAGTACTCCCGGGTATTCGGAGTTTGGTTAGGATCAGTAAGCCTGTGGGGCCCCATTACCCATCCAGTGCTCTACCCCCCGGGGTATTCGGATGACGCTCTACCTAAATAGATTTCGCGGAGAACCAGCTATCTCCGAGTTTGATTGGCCTTTCACCCCTAGGCACAACTCATCCCGACCTTTTTCAACAGGTGTGGGTTCGGACCTCCAGTACGTGTTACCGTACCTTCATCCTGGTCATGCCTAGATCACTCGGTTTCGGGTCTGATCCCACGAACTCGACGCCCTATTAAGACTCGCTTTCGCTGCGCCTACACCTATCGGCTTAAGCTTGCTCGTGAGACCAAGTCGATGACCCATTATACAAAAGGTACGCCGTCAGCTCTC
>NZ_PGTC01000013.1:7500-226999 GCF_002786295.1 Pseudooceanicola marinus
CTCTCCCTTAAGGTACGAGGTAGCAGCCCTTTCGGTTTCCTCAAAATGACCCCTGCTCACAGCTGCGGCAATAGCCTGAAACAAAACGCCCGCGCAGAAGGCTGCGCGGGCGGGGCTGTACAGTGGGTCGAGGCCGGCCCGAAGGTCAGGCGTCAGGGGCCTCCACCGGGGTCTCGGCGGTCTTGCTGCCCTCGGGAATGGCAGCCGCGTCCTCCACCGAGGGGCGCAGGCGGCGCAGCAGGACCGAGTTGCCGTCGGCCATCACCATCCGCACGTGGCGGCGGCGCATCTGGCGGGGCTCAGCCACCCCGACGGAATGGGCGATCATCTCCACCTCGCCGACGATGCCGCGGGCGTAGTTGGCGACACCCTTGTACTTCTTCTGCACCACCAGCCCGCGCTGCAGGTGCGGGTCATGGGTGGTGATCCCCGTGGGGCAGGTGTTCTTGTTGCACTTCAGCGCCTGGATGCAGCCCATGGAGAACATGAAGCCCCGCGCCGAGACGACGAAATCGGCGCCCGCGCAGATGGCGAAGGCTACGTCGGCCGGGTTCACCAGCTTGCCGCTGGCGATGATGCGGATCCGGTCATGCAGGCCGAAGCGGTCGCGCATGTCCGTCATCCGCAGCAGCGCCTCGCGCAGGGGCATGCCCACCAGGTCCATCAGCGGCATGGGCGCGGCGCCGGTGCCCCCTTCGCCGCCATCGACGGTGATGAAATCGGGCGCCGCCTCGGGACCGCGCGCGACGATCATCTCGAACAGCTCCTCATAGGCGTCCGAGGAGCCGATCACGGTCTTGAAGCCCACGGGCTTGCCCGTCACCTCGCGGATGTGGGCGATCATGTCCAGCAGGTCGCCGAAATCGTCGATTTCCTTGTGCCGGTTCGGGCTGATCGCGGGTTTGCCCATGGGCACGCCGCGGATCTGGGCCACCTCCTCGTCGATCTTGGCGGCGGGCAGGATGCCGCCCTTGCCGGGCTTGGCGCCCTGCGCCAGCTTCAGCTCGAACATCTTCACCTGCGGCTTCGCGGCCACCTCACGCAGCTTGTCGTCACTGAGGTTGCCGTCATGGTCGCGCACACCGAACTTGGCCGTGCCGATCTGGTAGACGAGGTCACAGCCCCCTTCCAGGTGGTAGGGCGACAGGCCCCCTTCCCCGGTGTTCAGCCAGATGTTCGCCTTCTTCGCGCCCTTCGACAGCGCCTCGATCGCCGGGCGTGACATGGCACCGTAGGACATGCCGGAGATGTTGAAGATCGACGGCGCGTTGTAAGGGTGGCGGGCGTGGGGACCGATCACCATCGGCTTGGTCGCGGCGAACTGGTCATCCAGCGGCGGGAAGACCGCGTTGACGAAGATCGGCGTGCCGGGGATCGACAGGTTCCGGGTCGACCCGAAAGCCAGCGTGTTACTCAGCCCCTTGGCTGAATGGTACACCCAGTCGCGCTGCGCCCGGTTGAAGGGCATCTCCTCGCGGTCCATGGCGAAGAAGTACTGGCGGAAGAACTCCCCCAGCTTGGTGAACATGCCGCGGAAGCGCCCGATAACGGGATAGTTGCGGCGAATGGCATCCTCGCGCTGGCTCAGGTCCAGCAGGAACATGACGACCACGGCCAGCATCGCCAGGCCGATCGCCATGACGAAGATGAAAACCAGCCACTCGACGAAGGGGGCGATGAAATCCATTTGGGGCGGCTCCTGGGTGCTGCGCTTGCCTTTGGCCGCACCTTGCCCAGAACCCGGCCCACCCTGCAACCGGACAAGCGCCGCGCAAACCCGGTTCCCGCCAGGCGCACCCCGCGCCGCCGCAGGGTTCAGCCTGCAGGGGTCTCGCGGGCACCGAAGATGGCCGATCCGACCCGGACATGAGTCGCCCCGAAGGAAATCGCCTTCTCGAAATCGCCGGACATGCCCATCGACAGGCCGGTCAGCCCGTTACGCTCGGCGATCTTGGCCAGCAGGGCGAAATGCAGGCTCGCCTCTTCCTCGACGGGAGGGATGCACATCAGCCCCTCGACCGGCAGCGACAGGTCCCGGCATTCCTTGACGAAGGCATCGGCCTCCCCCGGCAGGATCCCGGCCTTCTGCGGCTCCTCGCCGGTGTTCACCTGCAGGAACAGACGCGGGCAGGCGCCGGTCTCATCCGCGATGCGGGCAATGGCATGGGCGATCTTCGGGCGATCAACGGAATGGATGTACTGCGCCAGCTCCATCGCCTGGCGCACCTTGTTGGATTGCAGCGGCCCGATGATGTGCAGCTCGATCCCGTCATAGGCCTCACGGAAGCCGGGCCATTTGCCCGCCGCCTCCTGCACCCGGTTCTCACCGAAAACGCGGTGGCCCTCGTCCAGCACGGCACGCACCCGGTCGTCGGGCTGCACCTTGGACACGGCGATCAGCGTCACCTCGGAGGCGTCGCGCCCGGCCTCGTCACAGGCCTTGGCGATGCGGGTGCGGATCTCTGACAGCGACATGGGGGCCTCCTGGCGGGTCGTTCGGAATTGCCGGCATAGGAACACCAGCGCGCGACAAAAGAAAAGACCCCCGCCGTGGCGAGGGCCCGAAAGCAAGAAGGGCGAGCCGAAGCTCGCCCTTCTCCTTCAGATAGACCGTAGGGTCTATTAGAAGGACATGATCACGCCGAAGTCGGCAGCGGTCTTGTCGTTGACGGAACCCACGCCGCCTTTGACAACCAGGCCGGAGCCCAGGTCGTAGGCTGCGTCGATGCCGTAGGCTGCGTCGTCTGCGGTCGAGTTGTCGGCCCACACGGCGGTCACGGTCAGGTCACCGGCGGTGTAGGAACCGGCCAGGCCGTAGCCTTCTTCGGTGTCGAAGCCATCGGGGTCCATGTTGACGTAGAAGGCGTCAACACCGAAGGCGCCGAAGGAGTAGCCCAGGTTCAGCCAGGTGGTAGCGCCGTCGATGCCAGTGTTCTGGACATCGTTAACTTCTTCGTAGGCGATGCCGAAGGTGAAGGCGTCAACTGCGCCGGCGAACGAAACGCCCCAGTCGTCGTCTTCGTTGGCAGCAGCCACGAAGGTGTAGTCGCCGAAGGCGTACTCAACGGAGACCGATGCGTCGGCTTTGACGCCGTACTGGGTGCCACCCACGGTGACCTTCTCGGCCACATCGTCGACACCGATGCCGTCGAAGCCGATGTCGGGCAGACCGAAGGGATCGGACACGCCGTCCAGGTTACCCATGCGCAGGGTCAGGCCACCGGAGGAGATGTAGGTCTCGGGGTCCAGAGCAGCGTTGTCGTTTTTGGCCGAGCCATCGGAATCGGTGGCGTCCAGGTCGATCGACGCGCCGAACTCGATGCCGGAGTCGGTGGTGCCGGAGGCGTTGATGCCGAAGTCGAGTTCGGTGTAGGTGTAGGTTTCGCCGCCTGCGCGGTCTTCCAGATACTTCACACCCATGTTGGCGCCACCGGAAACGGTGATGTCAGCTGCGGCGTAGCCTGCGGTTGCGACCAGGGCGGTCGTCGCAAAGAGAATCTTTTTCATGGTGTTTCCCTCGGTTTCTCAGTCTGCCCCAAAACGGAGAATCCGCATTGGGTATGCCAAGGTCTTTCGCTCTTTTTGCCGTCTCTTTGCAAGAACACCGAATGGCGACCGGATAACCACGTCGGGGATTGGTGCAACTCTGCCACAGTGGCAACCGACAGCGCATGTCAGACGCCGGAATTCTGCGCGGGCACGCCTTTTACGGTCCTGCGCCCGTCGCGCGGGCGCGCGCGTGCATCTTCCTTCAGCAGGGGCAGGCCCACGCGGGAAAAATGCCGCGTCTTAAAGGTTCTTGCTCATGAAGGACGGCTTCGGTAGATCGGGAGGGACCAATCACAACGGGGCCGAAGCATGATCTCTTCTCGCGCAATCCGAACCGTGGCTCGCGCTGCGGCCGTGACCGGCCTGCTGGCAGTGGCCGCCTGTGGCAACAACCCCGATCCCGGGCCGACGCCGCAGCAGCAGCTGGAGCAGCGCGAAACGATCTGGGACCTGTTCAACCAGCGCGACGACGGCACCAAGGTCGCGGTGAACCGCTACCTGTGGAACGCCTCGCTAGAAGTGCTGAACTTCCTGCCCGTCGAACAGATCGACCCCTTCACCGGCGTCATCACCTTCGGCTACGGCACGCCTCCGGGCGGCGGCCGCGCCTACCGCGCCACCGTCTACATCTCCGACCCGGCGCTGGAGGCCCGCTCCCTGAACGTGTCGATCCAGACCCGTGGCGGCAGCCCGGTCGCGGAAGGCACCCAGCGGGCGGTCGAGGATGCGATCCTGACCCGCGCCCGCCAGCTGCGCGTGAGCGACCGCCGGTTCTGAGACCCGGCACCGGACCTGACAGACAGCAAGGGGCGGGCCCGTCGGGCGCCGCCCCTTTTGCTTTCCTGGGGCAAGCACCGCAGGCCTGTCGCCCCTACTCCGGCAGAGGCGGGGCCGGCATCGCGGCCAGCCGCTCCACCCAATCGATCTGCCGCGGCAGGCAGATTCGACCCAGGTCATAGTTTTCCAGGATATGCGCCCGCGCCGCCCGGCCCAGCCTCTCGCGCGCCGCCCGGTCATCCAGCAACGCACAGATCTCCGCCGTCAGCGCGTCGGGATCGAAGAAATCCACCAGCCGCCCGGTCCTGTCCTGCTCGATCACCTCGCGGACCGGCGCGGTGTCGCTGGCCACGATCGCCGCCTCGGTCGCCATCGCCTCCAGCAGGGACCAGGACAGGACGAAGGGATAGGTCAGGTAGACGTGCAGCCGGCTGAGCCGCAGCATGTCGAGGAACCGCGCATAGGGAATGCGGCCCAGGAAATGCACCCTCGCCCAATCCTCGTCCGGGATGCGGTCCCGCACCTCGTCGATGAAGATCTGCTTCCAGGTTTTGCCCTCGGGCGGCTTCGCCCCGTAGGAGGTGCCGTCGCCCCCGGTGATCAGCACCTGGGCCTTGGGTCGCGCCCGCAGCAGCTCGGGCAGGGCCCGCATGAAGATGTGATACCCACGATAGGGTTCGAGGTTGCGATTGACGAAGGTGATAACCTCGTCGTCCCGGGTCAGGACGCGCCCGCCCTCCTCCAGCTCGAACCGCACCTCCGGGTCGGGTTTCACCTGGCCGGTGTCGATGCCGTCGTGAATGACCGAGATCTCGGGCCGAAAGGTGGCGGGGAAGGTATCCGCCTGGAACCGGGTGGGCGAAATCCCGGCCTGCGCCATGTCGAAGTGCAGGTGGTTGTTGAGGTTCTTCATCCGGATGCGCAGCGGCTCGATCGCCTCGTCGCGGCCGCGGAATTCCGGGTCGAAGTTCAGATGCGGGTAGCCCGCCAGGTGGTAGAGCTCGCAATAGATGCCCATCCGGGCGCGCGGCCATACATCGCGCAGGAACAGCGACTCGCCCCAGCCATGGTGGGCGATGATGACATCGGGCTGATAGCCCTGCTCGCGCAGGCGCCGGGCGGCATGGAAACAGGCCTCCGCGCGGGTCACCTTGCTGTCCATGTCCACCAGCCAGGGATGCAACTGCTGCCCGCCCTTGCGCTGGATGGTGTAGGGCAGCACCCGCACCCCGCGCCATGTGGCCGGTTCCTTCACCCGCAGGGTCAGCGCGGTCACCGAATGGCCCCGCGCCGCCAGCGCCACGGCGAGGTGTTTGAACTGGCCGGGAAAGTTCTGGTGAATGAAAAGGATGTTCAAATGGCTTACTCCGGAAACTGTGCCAGTGAACCACGCGCTGCCGGCCTTGAAAAGCCGTGGCCGCGGCCCCTTTGCGCAAAGGGCTGGACCCTGCGCGCCCCGCGCAATATCAACCGCGCCAAACCCCGAGACCTATGACCGATCACCGCCAGACCACCAAAGGGCCAGACATGTCGCGCTATTCCGCCGCCGAGATCGAACCGAAATGGCAGAAGGCCTGGGACGACGCCCAGGTGTTCCGCGCCACCCGCGACGGCGACAAGCCGAAGTACTACGTGCTGGAGATGTTCCCCTACCCCTCGGGCCGCATCCACATCGGCCACGTGCGCAACTACACGATGGGCGACGTGATCGCGCGCTACAAGATGTCAACGGGGCACAACGTGCTGCACCCCATGGGTTTCGACGCCTTCGGGATGCCGGCGGAGAACGCCGCCATGGCGTCGGGCGGCCACCCCAAGGACTGGACCTACGGCAACATCGAAACGATGGTCGAACAGATGAAGCCCCTGGGCTTCGGCCTCGACTGGTCGCGCATGTTCGCCACCTGCGATCCGGAGTATTACGGTCAGCAGCAGTCGATGTTCCTCGACTTCATGGAAAAGGGCCTGGTCTACCGCAAGAACGCGGTGGTGAACTGGGATCCGGTCGACATGACCGTGCTGGCCAACGAACAGGTCGAGGACGGCCGCGGCTGGCGCTCCGGCGCGCTGGTGGAACGGCGCGAACTGACCCAGTGGTTCTTCAAGATCTCCGATTTCTCGGATGAGCTGCTGACCGCGCTGGACGGTCTCGACGACTGGCCCGCCAAGGTGAAGACGATGCAGGCCAACTGGATCGGCAAGTCGCGCGGGTTGCAGTTCTGCTGGGATCTGACCGCGCCCGCCGAAGGGTTCGAGCAGATCGAGGTCTACACCACGCGCCCCGACACCCTGATGGGCGCCAGCTTCGTCGGCATTTCGCCCGACCACCCGCTGGCCAAGGCGCTGGAAGCCAAGGATCCCAAGGTCGCGGCCTTCTGCGCCGAGGCGCGCAAGGGCGGCACCACCGAAGAGGCCATCGAGACCGGCGAGAAGCTGGGCTTCGACACCGGACTGACCGTGACCCATCCCCTTGATCCGGGTTGGAAACTGCCGGTCTGGATCGCCAACTTCATCCTCATGGACTACGGCACCGGCGCCATCTTCGGCGTGCCGGCCCATGACGAGCGCGACCATGAGTTCGCCAGCAAGTACGATCTGCCGATCACCCCGGTGTTCGAACCGGTCGAGGGCGACTATCCCGCCAAGGGCGCCTATGTGCCGCCGAAGCCCGACAAGGTGCGTTTCATCCGCAAGGTCGCGGGCGAGGACATCATGACCGGCAACGAGGCGATCGACGCCACGGTCGAGTTCTGCGAGGCCAAGGGCATCGGCCAGGGTGTGACCAAGTTCCGCCTGCGAGACTGGGGCCTGTCGCGGCAGCGCTACTGGGGCTGCCCGATCCCGGTCGTCCATTGCGACGCCTGCGGTGTGGTGCCCGAGAAGAAAGAGAACCTGCCGATCGAACTGCCCTACGACGAGGGCGGCAAGCCGATCGATTTCTCCATCCCCGGCAACCCGCTGGACCGGCATCCGACCTGGCGTGACTGCGCCTGCCCGGCCTGCGGGGCTCCGGCGAAACGCGAAACGGACACGATGGACACCTTCGTCGATTCGTCGTGGTATTTCGCCCGCTTCACCGCGCCACGCGCCACCACGCCAACGGACATGGCCGAGGCCGAATACTGGATGAACGTCGACCAGTACATCGGCGGCATCGAACACGCGATCCTGCACCTGCTCTACTCGCGCTTCTTCGCCCGGGCGATGAACATCTGCGGCCACCTGCCGGAGAAGTCGAAAGAGCCGTTCAACGCGCTCTTCACGCAAGGGATGGTAACCCACGCGATCTATAGAACTATCAAAGACGAGCGGCCGATATACCACTACCCTGAAGACGTCACATTATTCTCGCTGGATGGAAAACAGTTTGCTGTCCTGAATACCGTGTTGGAAAGTCTCAGTTCAAATAGCTTGGTCGATACGTCCGACGCTGCCAGCATGTGGATTCGCCATCAAGGCCTCCAGCTTCATGAGAAGGTCGAAATCATCCCCTCGGCCAAGATGTCCAAGTCGAAGAACAATGTCGTCGACCCGGTGGCGATCATTGGCCAGTACGGTGCCGATACCGCGCGCTGGTTCGTGCTGTCCGACAGCCCGCCGGAACGCGACGTGGAATGGACCGCTGCGGGCGCCGAGGCGGCCAGCAAACACCTGGCGCGTGTCTGGCGCCTGGCGGCAGAGCTGGACGAAACCGCCGCAGGGACCGAGGCCGAAGACACCGCGCTTCTGCGCGAGATGCACAAGGCCATCCGCGACGTGACCCTGGGCGTCGAAAGCTTCGGCTTCAACGCCTCCATCGCGAAACTCTACGGCTTCACCAACACGATCCAGAAATCCAAGGCCTCCGGCGCGGCGAAGAAACAGGCGGTGCTGACCCTGGCACAGCTGATGTCGCCCATGACGCCGCATCTGGCGGAGGAGATCTGGTCGACCCTGGGCGGCGAGGGCCTGATCGCAAACGCCCCCTGGCCCGTCGCGGACGAGGCGATGCTGGTCGAGGATACCGTCACCCTGCCCATCCAGGTCAACGGCAAGCGCCGGGGCGAGATCACCGTGCCCAAGGACATGGACAAGGCAGAGGTTGAAAAGCTGGCCCTGGCCAGCGATGGTGTCGTCAGGTCGCTGGACGGGGCCCAGCCCAAGAAGGTCATCGTCGTCCCCGGGCGGATCGTGAATGTCGTTGTCTAAAAGCAGCCTCGCGCGGCGCAACGTGCTGAAATCCCTCGCCGGTATCGGGCTGGCGGGGCTGGCCGCCTGCGGCTTTTCCCCGGCCTATGCGCCGGGCGGCGCCGCCTCGCGCCTGCACGGCCGCACCCTTCTGCCCGACCCCAACTCCGAGGAAAGCTACCTGCTCATCCGGGAGCTGGAACAGCGCCTTGGCCGGGCCGGTTCGGTGGACTACGCGCTGGAGCTGACCCTGCGGATCTCCGAAAGCCGGCTCGCGGTGAACGCGGCCAACGACACCACGCGGTTCCGCGTCTCGGGCGATCTTGATTACAAGCTGCGCGATGCCTCCGGTGCCCTGCTGACCGAGGGCCAGGTGACCAACTTCACCGGCTATTCCGCCACCGGCTCCACCGTCGCGACACAGGCGGCAGGCCGTGCCGCACGGGCGCGCATCGTCACCATGCTGGCCGATCTGCTGATGTCCCGGCTGATCGCCGAGCTGCCCGCCCCGGCCACCGCCGAGACATGAAGCTCGCCTCGCGCGACATCGCCCGCTACGCGGCCAAGCCCGAGGCGGACAAGACCGGCGTGCTGCTCTACGGGCCGGATGCCATGCGCATCGCCCTGCGCCGGCAGGAGATGATCGCAGCCCTCGTCGGCCCCCAGGGCGACGAGGAAATGCGCCTGACCCGGATGCAGGGGGCAGAGCTGCGCCGCGACACCGCCCAGCTGGTCGATGCGATGAAGGCGCAAAGCTTCTTCCCCGGCCCGCGCGTCGTCTTCGTCGAGGGGGCGAATGAAAACGCGGCCACGGCGATCCTCGCGGCGCTGGAGGAATGGCAGCCAGGCGATGCCCAACTCATCATCACCGCAGGGCAGCTGAAACCCACCTCGAAGATCCGCAAGGCGTTTGAGGGGCACCGCAACGCCTATGCCTGCGGGATCTACGACGACCCGCCCTCCCGCGAGGAGATCGAGGCGACGCTGCAGAAGGCGGGCCTGCGCAACGTGCCACAGGAGGCCCTGCGCGACCTGACCAACCTGGCGCTGGCGCTGGATCCCGGCGACTTCCGCCAGACCGTCGACAAGATCGCGCTCTACAAGTTCGGCGACGACACGCCCCTGACGGGCGAGGACATCGCCGCCTGCGCCCCGGCCTCCAGCGAGGCGGAGCTGGACGATGTGCTGCACGCCGTCGCCGAAAGTCGCGCCGGCGAGATTGGCCCGGTGATGCGCCAGCTGAAGGCCCAGGGCACCCAGCCTACGGGGCTGTGCATCGCCGCCCTGCGCCACTTCCGCACCCTCTACGCTGTCGCGGCCCATCCGGGCGGCCCGGGCGAGGGCATCGGCAAGCTGCGCCCACCGGTCTTCGGCCCCCGACGCGACCGGATCATGCGCCAGGCCGGATCCTGGGGCGCGCCGCGCCTGGAACAGGCGCTGTCGCTGATCATCGAGACGGATCTGACCCTGCGCTCTGCCGGGGCCACGGCGCCGGACATGGCGCTGGTCGAACGGATGCTGATCCGCCTGGCGATGCTGGGCCGCGCGCGCTAGGCCGCGCCACGTCACACTGGATTTCCGCCCGCCCCTGTGCCTGTGTGACGGCAGGAGGAGATCACCCATGTACACCCTTATCGGCGGCCCGCAGAACCGCACCTTTCGCGTCGTCTGGATGTTGGAGGAGCTTGGCCTGCCCTACCAGCGCCAATACGCCAAGCCCCATGAGCCGCAGGTGACCGAACATTCGCCCCTGGGCAAGCTGCCCGTGCTGGTCACCGAAGACGGCACGGCCCTGACCGATTCCGTCGCCATCCTGACCTGGCTGGCCGACAGCACGGGCCGCATGACCGCGCGCGCGGGCAGCCTTGAACGCGCCCGCCAGGACGGGCTTACCCAGCAGATCGTCGATGACATCGAGGGCCTTCTGTGGATGTCCACGCGGCACAGTTTCGTCCTGCCGGAGGACCAGCGCGTCCCCGCCATCAAGGACAGCCTGCGATGGGAATTCGCCCGCAACTGCGACCGGCTGGCCGAGCGCATGGTCGGCCCCTTCATCATGGGAGAGGAGATGACGGTGCCCGATATCCTGGCCACCCATTGCCTCGACTGGGCCCATGCGGCGAAGTTCGAGGTCTCCAGCGAGACCCTGCTGGCCTATCATGCCCGGATGCGGGCTCGCGAGGCCTACAGCAGCGCCGTGGCGTCGGAAAAATCCCTGGCCGCGCCCGCCACCGCCTGAGCTAGCGGCGCGCGTAACCTGCTGCCGCCTGCCCCGCAGCCAGACCTGTGGCCAGGCAGGCGGTCAGCAGATACCCCCCGGTCGGCGCGTCCCAGCCCAGCATCTCGCCCGCAGCAAAAACGCCCGGCCGCTCACGCAGCATCAACTGCGCGTCCAGCGCGCTCAGCCGCAGGCCCCCGGCGCTGGAAATCGCCCGCTCCATGCCCTGCGGCCCCGCCAGCGGCAGCGGCAGAGCCTTCAGCACGGCAGCCAGGCCGGCGGGATCCTTCGGCAGGGGCCGGGCCAGTTCCATCACCAGCGCGCGCTTGGCGGCGTCCAGCTTCATCCGGCGCAAGGCCTTGGTCCCGCTCTCGCCCTTGCGGCCCCTGGCCAGCCGCGCGGCCAGCGTTTCGGCGTCCAGATCCGGGAACAGGTCCAAGGTCAGCGCCGCGCCCTCGCGCAGCGCCGCCGACAGGGCATAGATCGCGCCGCCCTCGACGCCCGCGCGGGAAATCACGAACTCCCCCCGGCTGACCTGCCTGCCCGCCTGCAGCGCCACGGCCTTCACCGGCGCACCGAACTGCGGCGCCATGTGGTCCGACCAGCGGACGCGGAAGCCGCAGTTCGAGGGCACGAAGGGATCGACCGGCCCCAGCCATGCCGCCCAGGCGCCATCGGATCCCAGCCGCGGCCAGCTGGCCCCGCCAAGCGCCAGCACCGTGACCCCCGCCTCGATCCGGCGCGCGCCCTCGGGGGTATCGAACACCGCCGCGCCCTCCTCCCAGCCACGCCAGGTCCAGCGGGTGCGCAGGCTGACCCCCGCCCCATCCAGCCGCGCCAGCCAGGCGCGCAACAGCGGCGAGGCCTTCATCACCGTGGGAAAGACCCGGCCGGTGGAGCCGGTGAACAGATCCTGCCCCAGCCCCCGCGCCCAGGCAGCGACCTCATCGGGGCCAAAGACCTCCAGCATCGGGCGCAGCCACTCAGCACCCTCGCCATAGGCCGCGAGGAACCGCTCGAACGGCTCCGCCTTGGTCAGGTTCAGCCCCGACTTCCCGGCCATCAGAAACTTGCGCGCCACGCTGGGCATCCGGTCGACCACGACGACCGACAGCCCGGCGCCGGCCAGGGCCTCCGCCGCCATCAGCCCCGCCGGGCCCGCGCCGATCACCAGCGCCTCAACCGTCTCGCGTTCCGCGCTCATTCACCTATCCTTCGGGCATGACGGATGATCCCCTCTGCCCTCTCTGCATGCGCCCTATTCCGCCCCATGCGAAACAAAGCCTGCATCACCTGATCCCCCGCCTCAAAGGCGGCAAGGGCGGGCCGACCGTGCTGCTGCACCAGATCTGCCACAACGAGATCCACGCCACCCTGACCGAGGCCGAACTGGCCCGCGACTACCACACGCCGGAAGCGCTGCGCAGCCACCCGCGGCTGGCGAAATTCGCCGCCTGGGTCGCCAAACGCCCGCCCGACTTCCACTCGAAAACACCGGGCGGCAGGCGCAAACGCAAATAGTCTCATCCGACAGCCGGAAATACTCCGGGGCTGAGCGGCGTCTCGGAAATCCTCCGGAGGAGGATTTCAGCCGCGAAGGGGCGGAGCCCCCCTTGCCGCGTCACCCCTCGCACATCCGCTTGATCGCCTCGGCATGCTCGGGCGTGGCCCCCAGCGTATCGGCGGCCAGCACGCGGGCCTCGGCCACCGGATCGTCACAGATGCGGTCGATCAGCCCCCAGGCCAGCGCCTCGGGGGCCAGGATCTTCTGCCCGCCCATCAGGATCATCTTGGCCCGCGCAGCCCCGATCAGCGCCGCCATGCGCCCCGGGTCCGAGGGCTGCGGCAAGAAGCCCAGCTTCATCACCGGATAGAAGAACTTCGCCCCCGGCACCGCCAGGCGGATGTCGCAGGACAGGGCCATGCCCATGGCGCCCCCCGCAAGGGTGCCGTTCAGCGCCGCCACGGTCAGGCCCGGCTGCGCCGCGATGGCGCCCGACAGCCGTTCCCACAGGGGCGAGACGCCCAGGCCCGCGCGCGCCGCCTCCAGGTCCGCCCCGGCGGAGAAGACGCGGCCTTCGCCGGTCAGGATCATGGCGCGCGGGCGCACCGTCTCGAAGACCTCGATAAGGCTTTCCAGCATCCCCTCGGTCAGGGCATTGGCCTTGTCGGGCCGCGCCAGGGTGACCTTGTAAAGGCCGCCCTCCAGCTCCTCGGTGCGGATCATGCGCCGAGGCCCAGCTTGGCACGCAGACCCTCGTCGCGCAGCGACAGCTCCTCGCCCAGATGCGCGTCGGCCTCTGGGCCACACATCCACAGCAGGGCCTTGGCGGGCCATTCGGGGGGAATGTGATCTTCCCAGTTCAGCTGGCTGACGGCATTGACCCCCGAGGCCTTGATGTCGCGCTGCATCTGGGTGGCCACGGTACCCGGCGAGAGGCCCATGACGCGGATGCCGTGCCCGGCGTTCTCCAGGTGCGCCGCCTCAGTCAGCATGGCGGCGCCCGCCTTCGAGGTGCAATAGGCGCTCCAACCTTCCAGGGCGCGATGCGCGGCGCCCGACGACACGGTGATGATCGTGCCGCCGCCCGCGGCGATCATCACCGGCAGCACCGCGCGGAAGCCGTTGAAGACACCGCCGATATTGATGTCGATGACCTTCATCCAGGCCTCCGGGTCGGCCTCGGCCAGGGTGGTGACGGGTTTCAGGATGCCGGCGTTGTTGACCAGGATGTCAACGCGGCCGAAGGTGTCGGCCACGGCCTTCACCGCCTGCTCCACCTCCCAGTAGCGCGACACGTCACAGGGAATCGCCACCGCCTGGGGGCCGATCTCCCCCGCCAGGGCCGCGATCTCGTCTCCGCTGCGCGCCAGCAGCGCCACGTTGGCGCCCCGGGCGGCGAATTCCCGCGCAGTCGCGGCGCCGATCCCACGGCCCGCCCCGGTGATGATCGCGGTCTTTCCCGTCAGATCCGTCATGGCTGTCGTCCTTTCCCGGAGCGCCCGCGGCCCCGTCCCTGCTGATGCTTCGGACCAGAGCTATCGCCCGGACCGCCCCCCGTCCAGCACCGGTGCCAATCCGCCCGTTGACCCGGCGCGACAGCGCCGGCCCTTGCGCGCGCCGCCGCACGCTGACAAGACGCCGCAGACAGCGCCAGACGCTTGACCAAGGTCAGGGGTCACGCCACGCTGTGCCCCATACTTCGGAGGACCTTTTCATGACCCTTTCCCCTATTTTCCCCGTCTCTGTCCGCCCCGCGCGCTCCGTCCTGGCGACCCTCGTCGCCGGCACCTGCCTGGCCGGCCCCGCCTTCGCCCTGACCCCGGACGAGCTGTGGGAGCAGAACCGCGCCTATCTCGAAGCCAGCGGATACACCGTTGACGCCGACATCTCGCGCGATGGCGACGACCTGACGGTGGATGAGCTGCGGCTGACTGTGACCACCGAGATCGAGGACGGCGAGGATCTCTCCATGGTCCTCACCATGAGCGATATGACCTATGCAGCCCGTGGCGACGACGAGGTCGAGCTGGTGCTGCCTGCCTCGATGCCGATGACCTTGGAAGCCGACAGCGACGAAGGCCCGTTCAGCGTCGAGATGACCCTCACCGCCGAGGGCCTCAGCCAGCTCTTCTCGGGCACCCCCGGGGATGTCGCCGCCCGCTACGAGGCGGATGAGATCGGTGTGACCGTCGACAGCGTCACCGGCCCCGACGACGTGGTGCTGGAGGACATGTTCGCCGTCCTCATCAGCGGCGCCTCCGGTACCGCGCGCATCGCCTCCACCGACGGCTTCGACATCGAGCAGGCCTTCACCGCCGACATGATCAGCTATCGCTTCGACCTGATCGCCCCCGAGGAAAGCGGCGAGGAAGGCGAGGTGCATGCTACCGGCAGCTTCGCCGGCACCAGCTTCGGCGGCACGCTCTTCCTGCCCGCGGCAGAGGACGGCAAGCAGATGGACCCGGCCAGCATGCTGTCGAGCGGCATGCGCATGGACACCACCATGGCCCACACTGGCGGCGAGATGCAGATGTCGGGCAGCAGCGACGGTGAGGAGTTCAGCTTTGGCCAGACCAGCGCCGGCGGACAGCTGATCGCGCGCCTGGCCGACGAGGGTCTGCACTACGACGTCTCCGGCACCGACATCGCCATGCAGCTGCAATCGGACGATCTGCCCTTCCCGGTACAGCTGAGCCTTGCGGAGGCCGGTTTCGGCCTGACCATGCCGCTTGCCGCCAGCGAAGAGCCCAGCCCGCTGGGTCTGCGCATCACCCTGCGCGACGCCGTGGTACCCGAAGGCCTCTGGGCGATGGTCGATCCCACCGGCGCCCTGCCGCATGAGCCGCTGACCGTCGATGCCCGCCTCTCCGGCGCCGCACGGCTGTTCCACGACCTGACCGACGCCGAGGCACTGGAGGACATGGATCCCGGCGAGGCCCCGGGCGAGCTGACCTCGCTCAACCTCGACATGCTGGAGCTGAAGGCCGGCGGCGCCGCGCTGCAGGCTGAGGGCCAGTTCGACATCGACAACACGGTGCAATCGCAACTGAACCCCGACATGCCCAAGGCCACCGGCACGCTGGAGGTCACCGCGCAGGGCGTCATGGGCCTGATCCAGACCCTGGGCGAAATGGGCCTGATCCCCGCCGACCAGGCGATGATGGCTCCGATGATGGTCGGCATGTTCGCCCGCCAGGTGTCGGGTCCCGATGACCTGGCCTCGACGATCGAGATCACCGAGGACGAAAGCCTGCTGGTCAACGGCAACCCGATGACGCCGTAAGGCGGATCGGGCCCAGGCCCGCCAGACGAAGGAAGACGATGCCGCCCGGGCCGCCACCAGCGCCCGGGCGGTTGCCGTTCAGGGGTCCGGGACCTGTCGGCGGGCCCAGGCGCCTTGATCCGCGCCCCCCCAGGGTCTAGGTCAGTTGGAACCGTAACCCGGCCCATTTTCGGGGATTTCCATGAACGACCTGACCGCTCTCTCCCACGCCCTTCTGGATGCCGCCCGCAAGGCCGGCGCCGACGACGCCGACGTGGTCGCCCGCCAGGGCACCTCCGTGTCCATCGACATCCGGGGCGGTGCCCTGGAACAGGCGGAACGCGCCGAAGGGTTCGAGATCGGCCTGCGGGTTCTCCTGGGCAAGCGCCAGGCCTGCGTGTCGGGCTCCGACGCACGCCGCGAGGGGCTGGAGATGATGGCCGAACGCGCCGTCGCCATGGCCCGCGAGGCCCCCGAGGATCCCTGGATCGGCCTGGCGGAGCCGGGTCAGCTGTCGGCCCGCCGCGATGCCGAGGGTCTGGAGATGTACGACCCTGCCGGGGAACCCGACCCCGAGGCGCTGAAGGAGGCCGCGGTGCGCGCCGAGGCTGCGGCGCTGGCGGTCGAGGGGATCTCGCAGGTGTCCACCGCATCGGCGGCCTATGGCGAAAGCGACATCCGGATGCTGGCCAGCAACGGCTTCGAGGGCGGCTATCGCCGTTCCTCGCATTCGTTGGCCTGCGTCGCCATCGCCGGCGAAGGCGAGCGCATGGAGCGGGACCACGACAGCGATGGCCGCATCTTCGCCGCCGACATGCGCGACGCCGAGGAGATCGGCCGCCGCGCCGCCGAACGGGCGCTGGCCCGCCAGGGCGCCCGCGCGCCGAAAACCGGCGCCTACCCCGTGCTCTACGATGAACGGGTCGCCGCCAGCCTGATCGGCCACCTGATCGGCGCGGTGAACGGCCAGGCGGTCGCCCGAGGTTCCTCCTTCCTGCGCGACGCCCTGGGCGAAGCGGTGCTGCCCGACGCCCTGTCGCTGACCGAGGACCCGCTGCGCCCCCGCGGCGGCCAGTCCCGCCCCTTCGACGCCGAAGGCCTGGCCGTGGCGCCCCGCGACATCATCCACCAGGGCATGCTGACCGGCTTCACCGTCGATCTGGCCACGGCGCGCAAGCTGGGCGTGGCGCCCACGGGCAATGCCGCGCGCGGCCTCTCCGCCCCGCCCTCGCCCTCGACCTGGAACCTGGAACTGACACCCGGCGCCCAGACCCGCGAAGAGCTGATCGCCGAGATGGGCACCGGCCTGCTGGTGACCTCGCTCATCGGCTCGACCATCAACCCCAACACCGGGGATTACTCGCGCGGCGCTGCCGGTTTCTGGATCGAGAACGGCGAGATCCGCCACCCGGTCCACGAATGCACCATCGCCGGCAACCTGCGCGACATGCTGCGGGCCCTGCGGCCGGCCAACGACGCCCGGCCCTGGGCCTCGCTGCGGGTGCCCTCGCTGCTGGTCGAAGGAATGACCCTTGCCGGAAGCTGACCCCCGGGCGCACGCCCGTCATGCGCAGGACATGGCCCTGCTGGTCGCGGCGGCGCGCGAAGTGGGCGAGATCGCTCTGCGCTATGCGGCGAAGGGCGCGCAGAGCTGGGAGAAACCCGACGGACAGGGCCCGGTGACCGAGGCCGACCTGGCGGTGGATGCGGCCCTTCACGCGGCCCTCGGCGCCGCGCGGCCCGATTACGGCTGGCTGTCGGAGGAACGCCCCGACGATCCGGTGCGCCTCGGGCATGAGCGGGTCTTCATCATCGATCCCATCGACGGCACCCGCGCCTTCATGAAGGGGGACCAGGCCTGGGCGCATTCGCTGGCCGTGGCCGAGGGTGGTCGCGTCACCGCGGCGGTGGTCTTCCTGCCGGCCATGGACAAGCTCTATGCCGCCGCCCGGGGCCAGGGGGCCACGCTGAACGGCGCGGCGATCCGCGCCACCACCACCTCCAGCCTCACCGGCGCCCGCTTGCTGGCGGCAAAACCCAACTACGCGCCGGAAAATTGGTCCGGCCCGGTGCCCGACGTGTCCCGCCACTACCGCCCCTCGCTGGCCTATCGCCTGTCGCTGGTGGCCGAGGGTCGCTTCGACGCGATGATGACCCTGCGCCCGTCCTGGGAATGGGACATCGCGGCGGGCAGCCTGATCGTGGAAGAGGCCGGCGCCACCGCCTGCGACCGCAGCGGCGGCCCCCTCGTCTTCAACCGCGACCGCCCGCTGCTCGACGGGGTGATCGCCGCCTCCGTCGGGCTGCAGGATCAGATCCTGTCGCGCCTCGCTCCCGACGCCCCGCGCGATCCGCTGCCACCCCTGCGCGACTGACGCCCGGGGCCGCCGGGTGCCACGCCCGGCCCGAGGCACCCCACCCCTGTCTTCACGTCGTCAAAAATACTCCGGGGGGAATTGAGCCGAAGGCTCAAGGGGGGCAGAGCCCCCACCCTGCGACCTCTACCCCGCCAGCACCCGGTCCAGCGCCGCGTCCAACGGGGTCGCATCCTGCAGCGACAGCCGCACCGGCAGGGTCAGCACCTTCTGGCGGTATTCCTGCGGCAGGCGCACAGCATCCTTTTCGGTGGTCACCAGCTGCGCCCCATGGGCCGCCGCGTCCCGCTCAAGCCGCGCCAGCAGCGCAGGCGTCAGCGGCTGGTGATCCGACAGGCCCTCGCCGTGGATGACCTGCGCGCCCAGCCCCCGCAGGGTGGCAAAGAACTTCTCCGGGTGACCGATGCCGGCAAAGGCGAAGACCGGCATGTCCTGCCAGTCCATCCCCGTGGGCAGCGGCGCCAATTCACCGCGCAGATGCGCGACGCCGCCGGGCAGCGGGCCGGGATCGAATTGCGCCTGGGCGGCCTCCGGGCCGATGGACAACAGCAGGTCGGCCCGCGCCAGACCCGCCTCCACCGGCTCGCGCAGCGGCCCGGCGGGCAGGCAGAGCCCGTTGCCGAAGCCCTTCCAGGCATCCACCACCACCAGCGACAGCGCCTTGGCCAGCGCCGGATCCTGGAACCCGTCGTCCATCACGATCACATCGGCGCCGGCCGCCACGGCGGCGCGGGCCCCGGCCACCCGGTCGCGGGCGATCCAGCCCGGCGCAAAGGCCGAGAGCAACAGCGGCTCGTCCCCGGTCTCCTCCGCGCCATGGCGGCGCGGGTCGACCTGCACCGGCCCCTCCAGCGATCCGCCGTAGCCGCGCGACAGGAAATGCGGGGTCAGTCCCCGCGCCGTCAGCCGCATCAGCAACGCGATGGCCGTGGGCGTCTTGCCGGTGCCACCCGCGTTCAGGTTGCCGACGCAGATTACTGGCACGCCCGGATCGACCGGCGCGCGGGCGGCCAACCGCCGGGCGCTGGCAGCAGCGTAAAGCGCCCCAAGAGGCCGCAACAGGGTGGCGGCAACGCCCGGCGGGCGGAACCAGAAGGATGGTGCCTGCATCAGCCCTGCCTCTCGTCGATCTGCTCGGTCACCCAGGCACAGACCCGGTCGGTCATCTCCGCCCCCGCGGTCGCCGCGTCCCAGGCCGCCATCGCCATGGTCGCCGCCTGGTCCGGCGCCAGCATCCGCGACAGCCCCTGCGCCAGGCTGTCCGCGTCACGAATGAGCCGCGCTGCCCCCGCCTGGGCCAGCTTCGTATAGGCTGGCAGGTGATGCGCCACGAAGGGCCCGTAAAGCACGGCAGAGCCGAGCGCCGCCGGCTCGAACGGGTCATGTCCCTTCATCCCGCGGCGCAGCGATCCGGCCATCAGCGTCACCGGCGACAGCCGATACCACAGCCCCATCTCGCCGCGCGTGTCGGCCAGCAGGACCTGGGTTTCATCCCGGGGCAGATCCCCGTCGGACCAGCTGATGTACCGCCAGCCCTCGGTCTTCAGCACCTCGGTGTAGGCCTCGGCCTCCTCCGGGTCGTCGGGGACCAGCACCAGCAGCAGCCGGTGCGCCAGGCGCGAGGCCCGGCGATGCGCGTCCAGCACGGTGGCCAGTTCCTCGCGGTGCACCATGGCCGCCAGCCAGATCGGCCGCCCGGCCAGTTCGGCGGCCAGCTCATCCCGCGTCTCGTCGTTGCAAGGCAGAGCCATGCCCGCCTCCTGCAGGGCGCCGCTGATCTCGATCCGGCCGGGGTCGACCCCCAGCCGTTGCAGGCGCCGCGCCGCATTGGCCGAACTGGCGCACAGGACCGAGAACCGTTCCAGCATGCGCCGCGTCTGGCTGGGCCGAAGGCTGAACCGCGGTTCGTTGAAGGCATCCTCCTCGGCCTCGGCCAGCATCATCGGGATGCTGGCCCGCCGCGCCTGAGCCAGCAGCGGCGGACGCAGGTCGCCGGTCAGCCAGACCAGCATGTCGGGGTGCCAATGGGAGAAGAAGGCTTGGAGGGAACTTCCGTCCTCCTCCGGCGCCGGGAGGGTGATCAGCGCCGGATCGTCGATCGGCGTCAGCCGGTCGCTTTCGCCCAGGGTCAGAAGGACCGACAGGTCGTCCTCCTGGCTGATCAGGCGGCGCGCCAGCTCCTCGGCCGACTTGCGGCGCGCGGCGCGCGGGCAGTGGATCCACAGGACCACGCCCTCGGGCCGCGGCGGCAGATCCGCCCCGGCCTGGGCGCCACGCCGGGTCAGCGCCCTGTAGGCCGCCAGTCCGACAGGACGCACCATCAGGGATTAATGACCCAGTTCCTCGGTGGGCGAGGCTTCAAGCTCCTCGTCGCGCAGCCGATGGATGTGGGCGATGTAATAGCGCATGTGGGCGTTATCGACGGTCTTCTGGGCCTCCGCCTTCCAGGCGTCGTAGGCCTCTGCATAGGAGGGGTACATGCCGACGATGTGCAGGTCGTCGATATCTTTGAAGACGTTCTTCGACGGATCGACGAGTTCGCCACCGAAGACGAGGTGAAGGCGCTGCGCCATGGGCCATTCCTTTCCAGATGCTTCAGTGCGTGGTTTGCGCCGATTGTCTCCACGGGTCAAGCCCGCCCGGTACACAAAGGCATACCATCGCCGCAAGCGCGTAGCCGGCCCGCGGCGACAGGAAGGACGTCACGAAAGACGTCCGGGAGGTCAGACCAGCCCTTCGGCCTTGAATAGCGCCGCCAGGTCCTTCTCGGGACGGGCGCCGTAGTGCGAGATCACCTCGGCGGCAGCCACGCAGCCCATCTTGCCCGAGGTCGCCAGATCGGCGCCGGTGGCCAGCCCGTAGAGGAAGCCCGCGGCGAAGAGATCGCCCGCGCCGGTGGCATCGACCGGGGTCACGGTCTTCACCGGCACGATGGCCTCTTCGTCGCCGCGCACGATGACCACGTCGTGGCCCGAACGGGTGCAGACGATCAGACCCGATTCGGCAGCGGCCGTTTCCAGCGCCGCGCCCAAGTCGTCGGTTTCATAGAGGGATTTCCACTCGTGCTCATTGCCGATCACGTAGTCCAGTTCCTTGACCAGCTTGCGGAAATCCTCGCGGTGGCGATCGACGCAGAAGGGGTCGGACAGGGCGATGCCGGCCATGCCACCGGCGGCCCGGGTCAGGCGTGCGGCGGTCTCGAAGGCCTGCTTGCCCTTGGGCTTGTCGTAGAGATAGCCCTCCAGGAACAGGATCTTGGCGTTCTGGCAGACGCTGTCGGGCACGTCGTCCGGGCCCACCTCGGAGGAGATGCCGAGATAGGTGTTCATCGACCGCTCGCCATCGGGGGAGACGAAGATCATGCAGCGCGAGCTGGGCAGCTCGGCATCGCTGAAGGGATCGTTGGGGAAATCGGTGCCGCCGTCGCGGGTCTTGGCGGCGTATTCACGGCCGACCTCGTCATCGCGCACCTTGCCGATGAAGGCGGTCTTCAGCCCCATGTTGGCGACGCCCGCCACGGTGTTGGCGACCGAGCCGCCCGGGATCTGGTGGCGTTCGCCCATCTCTCCGTAAAGGAACTCGGACCGTTCCTGTTCGATCAGCTGCATGATGCCCTTCTCGATGCCCATCCGGTCCAGGAAGGCGTCGTCGCTTTGCGTCAGAACATCCATCACGGCATTGCCGATGCCGATCACGTCATATTTGGTCATAGAACCTTTTCCTCGAATTCGCAGAGATCCCGGATCAGGCAGGTACCGCACTTGGGTTTACGGGCCGTGCACACGTAGCGGCCATGCAGGATCATCCAGTGATGCGCATGCAGCTGGAAATCCACCGGGATGTTATCTTCTATCGCCCGCTCCACGGCGACCACGTCCTTTCCGGGCGCGATGCCTGCACGGTTGCCAAGACGGAAGATGTGGGTATCGACCGCCTGCGCGGGAAAGCCCCACCACATGTTCAGCACGACATTGGCGGTCTTGCGCCCCACCCCCGGCAGCGCCTGCAGCGCCGCGCGGGAATTGGGCACCTCGCCGCCGTACTCCTCGACAAGGATCTTCGCCATCTTGATGACGTTCCTGGCCTTGTTGCGGTAAAGGCCGATGGTCTTGATGTGCTCGATCAGGCCTTCCTCGCCAAGCGCCAGCATCTTCTGCGGCGTGTCGGCAATGGGAAACAGATCGCGTGTCGTCTTGTTGACGCCGGCATCGGTCGCCTGAGCCGAGAGGGCCACGGCAACCAGCAGCGTATAGGCGTTCACGTGATCGAGCTCGCCCTTCGGCTCCGGCTCGGCCGCCTGGAAGCGGTCGAAGATCTCACGCAGGATCGGATAGGGCAATTGACGGGCCATGGGCGCGTTTCTGCCCTGAATTCTCTCTGGCAACAAGGTATTTAACCCCCGGGAAAGGGCTCCTGCGCAAACTGTGCCCGGAGGCAGGCAGATGACCGATTCTCAGACAGAACAGGCCGGAGAAGGTTCCGGCACCGGCCCGATTTCCGGCCTTGGCCCCGGCTGCATGGTTTTGACCGTCGACGGCCAAATGCCGATCGAGTGGTTGGCGCCGGGCGACAGGATGATCACACGCGACCGCGGCGCGCAGCCGGTGCTGCATATCGCGCGGCTACGTCAGATGCCCGACGGCAGCGCCCTGCCGTCGCCGCTGACATTTCACCCCGGCGAACGCGGTCCCCAGGGCGAATTGCTGGAATCCCTGCGCGTCGCCCCGGGGCACCGCGCCCTGATCCGCCGACCGGAGGTGGAGACCCAGTTCCGCGCGAAGGAGGCACTGGCCCGCTTCTGCGACATCTCGCGCCGCAACCGCGCCCGCCCTGATCCGCGCATGGGCGGGCTGACCTATCACCTCATCATCATGGAACGGCATGAGATCATCTCGGCCGGCTCTCTGTGGGTCGAAAGCACGAACGCCCGCATGGCGGCACAGCTGGACCTGCCCCCGGCTGTGCGCCGCGCCACGCGGCTTTTCGACGAAGGTCAGGGGCCGGCGCGCCCCTGCCTGACGCGGGAGGAGGCGTTGACGCTGCGCCAGATCTGCCCGCCGGACCTGTCCCTGCTCGACCTGCTGGCCGCCTGACCGCGGCCGGCCCGGCTGCTGGCTGCGTGACGGTCCCGCGCCTGTCCCGCGCCGCGCCCGCAGCCTTTGCGCAGCTTCCGGGTCGCCAGACAGGGCGGGGGCACATATCTTCAGGTCCATGACACAGATCGCCCCCCTGTCCGCTGCCCAAACCTCCCTGCCCGACGCCGCGCCGGAGGATCGCTATCACTACGGCCTGATCCGCCGCGCAATCGAGGAGATCCGGGCAGCCGAGGCGCCCCTGTCACTGGAGGACCTTGCCACGCGCATGCAGATGAGCCCGGCGCATTTCCAGCGGGTCTTCTCTGCCTGGGCGGGCATCTCCCCCAAGCGTTACCAGCAATTCCTGGCCCTGACCCGGGCCCGCCCGCTGCTGACCGCCCGTGCCACCACCGAGGAAAGCGCAGCCGCGGCGGGCCTGTCGGGCACCGGGCGGCTGCATGATCTGGTGCTGCGATGGGAAGCGATGCGCCCTGGCGACGTGGCCCGCGGCGGCGCCGGTGTGGAAATCGCCTGGGACGAGCTGGCCACCCCCTATGGCCCAGCGGTGGTCATGGCGACCGAACGGGGCATCTGCGGCCTGGCCTTCACCGCCGAAACCGGGCGGGACGCCGCGCTGGCCGATCTAACCGCGCGTTGGCCCGCAGCGCAGTACCACCGCGACCCCGCGCGCATCCGCCCCCTGGCCGAGGCCGCTTTCGAAGGCGGCGCGGCACGACTGCACATCATGGGCGGGCCGTTCCAGATCAAGGTCTGGGAGGCCCTTCTGGCCATCCCGGAAGGACAGACGACCAGCTATTCCGATCTCGCCCGCAGCATCGACGCCCCCCGCGCCAGCCGGGCCGTCGGCACCGCCGTGGGCCGCAACCCGATCGCCTGGCTGATCCCCTGCCACCGCGTTCTGCGCAAGGACGGGGGCCTGGGTGGCTATCACTGGGGCACCGGGGTGAAAGAGGCCCTGCTGACCCGCGAGGCGCTGCGCCAGCCGCAGGCCGCAGACTGACACCCCCCGATCAGGTCCGATGCAGTCCTGCAACACTCCGTCTATCCTCGGTGAGAGCGGAAACCCGCCTGCCCCTGGCGCGTTGCCCATTGGGCGCTTTCGCAACATCGGCTATGCCGAGAGCATAAGGACGGCCCCCCGTATGGCCTACCGGAGGAAAGAGACAGACATGACCCTGATGAAGAAATCCATTCTCGCGCTCTCGGGCGCTTCGCTGCTGGTGCTGACCGCCTGTGAGAACCCCGATGACGGCCAACGCAACACCCGCACCGGCGTGGGCCTGGGCGCGCTGGCCGGTGCCACCCTGGGTGCCATCGTGTCGGATGACGAAGGCAAGGGCGCCGTGGTCGGCGCAGCCCTCGGCGGTCTGGCCGGCGGGGCCTACGGCAACTACCTCGACCGCCAGGAAGCGCAGCTGCGCCAGTCCATGGGCAACCGCGTCGAGATCGTGAATACCGGCGACCGCCTGATCGTCACCATGCCGCAGGACATCCTGTTCGCCACCGACAGCGCCTCGCTGCGCCCGGATCTGACCGGCGACCTGCGCGACCTGGCCGTGTCGCTGAACGACTACCCGCAGACCAGCGTCCAGGTTCTGGGCCACACCGACAACACCGGGGCCGCCGCCTACAACCAGGACCTGTCGCAGCGTCGCGCCGGCACCGTCGCCTCGACCCTGATCGGCTATGGCGTCTCCGCCGGACGCATCCAGGCCATCGGCCGCGGCGAGGATCAGCCGCGCGCGTCGAACCTGACGCCCGAGGGCCGCGCGCAGAACCGTCGCGTGGAAATCGTGATCCTGCCGAACGCCCGCTGAGGCCGGCCCGGGCGGGCTTTCCCGCCCACCCCGCCAAGGACAACGGCCGCGTCCCCTCGGGCGCGGCCTTTTGCATGGGCTACTGGTCCTAACCCTTTGATGACCAAACCGCGCTAGGCTGCATGGCATGTTCTGCGTGCTGCTGACCATCGGCCCGCCGGGCGAGGACTTTCGCCCGCTGGAGGCCTACGAGGCGACCGTTCTGCCATTGCTGGCAGACTACGGCGGCGAAAGGCTGGTCTGCCTGCGCCACCTCGACACGGGCGGCGAAACGCATCTCTACGCCTTCCCGGACGAAGCGGCGTTCGAGCGCTACATGGCCGATCCCACTCGCCGCCGCGCTGCGGCCCCGGTCGACCAGGCGGGGATCACCACCGGCTACCAGCCCGTGGTGATGCTGTGACGTGATGCGGCGGCGGCCTCAGCTGCCGCGATAAGTGCTCATCCCGAAGGGGGAGATCAGCAGCGGCACGTGGTAATGCGCCGCCTCGTCCGAGATGCCAAACCGGATCGGCACCACGTCGAGGAACCGCGGCTCTTCCGGCGCCGCGCCGCTGGCGTCGAGGTAGGCGCCGGCGTGGAACTCCAGCTCGTAGCTGCCGCAGGCGAAATGCGCCGCAGGCAGGATCGGGCTGTCGGTGCGCCCGTCGGCATTGGTCACCATCCGGGCCAATTCGTCCCGCGCGCCATTGGCCAGGCGGTACAGCACGACCTCCATCCCCGCTGCCGGAACGCCTCTTGCCGTATCAAGAACATGCGTCGTCAGGTAACCCTCGGCCATTCCCGACCCCTTTTGCCAAATTCCCCTTGAGCCTCCGTGGGGCGAGCGTCAAAGATGCCCGCGCCCCAGATGCAGACGGAGAGAACCACATGAACCGCTACCCGCGCAACATGATCGGCTACGGCCCCACCCCGCCGGACGCCCGGTGGCCTGGCGGTGCCAAGGTCGCGGTCTCCTTCGTGCTGAACTACGAGGAAGGCGGCGAAAACAACATCCTGCACGGCGATCCCGCGTCCGAGGCCTTCCTGTCGGAAGTGATCGGCGCCACGCCGTGGGAGGGCAAGCGCCACTGGAACATGGAGTCGGTCTATGAATACGGCGCCCGCGCCGGGTTCTGGCGCCTCCATCGCCTGTTCACCGAGAAGGGCATCCCGCTGACCGTCTACGGCGTGACCGATGCCCTGGCGCGCAGCCCGGAACAGGTCTGGGCGATGCAGGAGGCCGGCTGGGAGATCGCCAGCCACGGCAAGAAATGGATCGAACACAAGGACATGCCCGAGGACGAAGAGCGGGCGATCATGCAAGAGGCCATCGCCCTGCATGAGGAAGTGACCGGCGAGAAGCCCGAGGGCTGGTACACCGGGCGCTGTTCCATGAACACGGTGAAACTGGCCGCCGAGCTGGGGATGAAATGGGTCAGCGATACCATCGACGACGACCTGCCCTACTGGGGCGATTTCGACGGCCATCGCACCCTGGTGATCCCCTACACGATGGACACCAATGACATGCGCTTTGCCGGGCCGGCCACCTTTGGCGGCCAGGAAGAGTTCTTCGAGTACCTGAAGGCAGCCTTCGACGAGCTCTACGCGGAGGGCGAGGCGGGATCGGCCAAGATGTTCTCGATCGGGATGCACTGCCGCCTGCTGGGCCGTCCGGGCCGCATTGCCGCGCTGCGCAAGTTCATCGACTACGCCCAGTCGAAGGGCGATGTCTGGTTCCCGCGCCGCATCGACATCCACGACCACTGGGCCGCCGAACACCCCCATGTCACCCCGGCCCTGGTCCCCAGCCAGATGCCCAAGGAGGAGTTCGTGCGCCTCTTCGGTGGGATCTACGAACATTCCCCCTGGGTGGCCGAACGCGCCTGGGAGGGCGAGCTGGGCCCGGTGCACGACCGCGCCAAGGGGCTGTGGAGCGCGCTTGTGCGCGTCTTCCGCCGCGCCGCGCCGGAGGAAAAGCTGCAGGTGCTGACCAGCCACCCCGACCTGGCCGGCAAGCTGGCCGAGGCCAAGCGCCTGACGGCGGAAAGCAGCGAGGAACAGGCGGGCGCCGGCCTGTCGGTCCTGACCGACGAGGAACGCGCCTTCTTCACCGAGGGCAACGCCGCCTACACGGCCAAGTTCGGCTTCCCCTTTATCATCGCCGCCAAGGAGCATACGAAGGCGTCCATCATGGAGGCGATGACCCGTCGCCTGGCCCATGACCGCGAGACCGAGTTCCGGGCCGCCTGCGCCCAGGTCGAGCGAATCACGTACCACCGCCTGAAGGACCTTCTCGCGTGACACGCAGCTACTTCACCCCCAAGGGGGGCCTGCCCGCACAGGGGGAACGCCACTACGATCCGGCGCGCTTTACCACCGCCTATGCGATCATTCCCGGCACCTGCCTGTCGGATATCGTCACCTCCTTCCTGCCCGGCTGGAACCAGGCCCGCGCCTGGATCCTGGCGCGTCCGCTTTCGGGCTTCGCCGAGACCTTTGCCCAGCTCATCGTCGAGCTGGCCCCGAGCGGCGGCAGCGACACCCCCGAACCCGACGCGGGCGCCGAGGGCGTGATCTTCGTCACCGGCGGCGAGGTGGTGCTGACCCTGGACGGGACCGAGCATGTGCTGGACGCGGGCGGCTATGCCTTCCTCGCGCCGGGCGCGGCCTGGTCGCTGCGCAACCGCGGGGACGTGCCCGTTTCCTTCCACTGGATCCGCAAGCGCTACGTGCCCGCCCCCGGCATCGACGCGCCCGAAAGCTTTGTCTCCCACGACGACGCCGTGGCACCGATCCCGATGCCCGACACCGGCGGCGCCTGGGCCACCACCCGCTTCGCCGATCCCAGCGACCTGCGCCACGACATGCACGTCAATATCGTCACCTTCCAGAAGGGCGGGCGCATTCCCTTTGCCGAAACCCACGTGATGGAACACGGTCTCTTCGTGCTGCAGGGCAAGGGGCGCTACCTGCTCAATACCGACTGGGTGGACGTGGAAGCGGGCGATTTCATGTGGTTGCGCGCCTTCTGCCCGCAGGCCTGCGAACAGCTTGGCGATGAGCCGTTCCGCTACCTGCTTTACAAGGACGTGAACCGCCACCCGGAGCTGACCCTGTGACCACGCCCCCGCGGACGATCCGGGCCGAGCCGCTGACAGCCGCCGCCTTCGCCCCCTTCGGCGACGTGCTGGAGGTGACGGAAAGCTACGACAAGCTGATCAATGCGGGGATGTGCGAACGGTATCATGATCGGGCGACGCTCGATTTCGGTCCCGGCGGGCGCGCCGGGATCTCGATCTTCCGCGCCCAGGCGCGCGCCCTGCCCTATACCTGCGACCTGCTGGAACGGCACCCGGAGGGCAGCCAGGCCTTCGTGCCGATGACCGCCGCGCCGTGGCTGGTGATCGTCGCCGCGGACGCGGATGGCCGGCCCGGCGCGCCGCGCGCCTTCCTGCCCGAACCGGGCCAGGGGGTGAATTTCCACCGCGGCACCTGGCACGGTGTGCTTACGCCTTTGGCAGAACCGGGCCTTTTCGCCGTCATCGACCGCATCGGCGACACCCCCAACCTAGAAGAGTACTTCCTAGAGCATCCGTTTACTGTCACGCTCTGACATACGCCTCCGTCAAGAGAGGCCATGTCAGCAACAGGGGAAGTGACAATGACCGAAAGTTCCTTGGGCACCGCGGAGCAGCTCCGCGATCCGAATTACATGCCGCCGATCGGCGACGCCGTTCCGCTGGGGATCCAGCATGTGCTGGCGATGTTCGCCTCCAACGTGACGCCCTCGATCATCATCGCGGGGGCCGCGGGCTTCGGCTTCGGGTCGGACCAGGGGGCGCTCGGCTTCCCCGACATGACCTACATGATCCAGATGGCGATGCTGTTTGCCGGCGTCGCCACGCTGTTCCAGACCATCGGCATGGGGCCGATCGGGGCGCGCCTGCCGATCGTGCAGGGCACCTCCTTCGCCTTCCTGCCGGTCATGATCCCGGCCGTGGCGGGACGTGGCACCGAAGGCATGGCGGCGCTGATGACCGGGGTGGTGATCGGCGGGATCTTCCACTTCTGCATCGGCTTTTTCATCGGGCGGCTGCGCTTTGCCCTGCCGCCCCTGGTCACCGGGCTGATCGTGCTGATGATCGGCCTGGCCCTGCTGAAAACCGGCATCCAGTATGCCGCAGGCGGTGTGCCCCTGGTCGGCCAGCCCGAGTTCGGCACCGCCGCCATGTGGATCCCGGCGCTGGTGGTGATCTTCGTGGCCCTGGGCCTGTCGTTCTTCACCACCGGGCTCCTCTCCGTGGCCTCTGTGCTGATCGGCATCCTGGCAGGCTATGCCGTCGCCGCCGCCATGGGCCAGGTCAGCTTCGGCAACGTGGGCAATGCCAGCCTCTTCGACCTGCCGATGCCCTTCCAGTGGGGCCTCGGCTTCGACCCTGCGATCATCATCGGCATGTGCTTCATGGCGATCATCTCGGCCATCGAGACGGTGGGCGACACCTCCGGCATCACCAAGGGCGGCGCGGGCCGCGAGGCCACGGATCGCGAGATCGAGGGCGCGACCTTTGCCGACGGTTTCGGCTCCGCCCTGGCCGGGGTCTTCGGCGGGCTGCCCAACACGTCCTTCAGCCAGAACGTCGGCCTGATCGCCATGACCGGCGTGATGAGCCGCCACGTGGTCACCATCGGCGCGGTCTTCCTGATCCTCTGCGGGCTGGTGCCCAAGGTGGGCGCGGTGATCAACACGGTGCCGATCAACGTCCTCGGCGGCGGTGTCATCGTCATGTTCGGCATGGTCGCGGCCTCGGGCATCAACATGCTGTCCGACGTGGTCTGGAACCGCCGCAACATGATCATCCTCGCGGTGTCGCTCTCGGTGGGCTTCGGCCTGCAACTGGAACCCTCGGCGCTGCAGCACCTGCCACGCACCCTGCAGATCCTGCTGACCTCGGGCCTGCTGCCCGCCGCCGGCCTGTCGATCATCCTCAACCTCGTACTGCCCGACGAAACCCCGGAAGAGCACGCCGAGGCCGAGGCGGAGATCGAGGCGCATAGAACCGACGCCGCCTGACGGCCCCGAACCTCGTGCAACGAGAAAGGCGCGCCCCACGGGGCGCGCCTTTGCCTTCGGCGAGAGTATTTTCGGCTGTCGGATAGGCGCAGGGGCGCCCAGTGGCTCAGGTCTGCGGCTCAGATCCGCTCGATCGCCAGCGCGATGCCCTGACCGCCGCCGATGCACATGGTGATCAGCGCCTTCGACCCGCCGATCCGCTCCAGCTCGTAGAGCGCCTTGACGGTGATGATCGCGCCGGTGGCGCCCACCGGGTGGCCCAGGGCGATGGCACCGCCGTTGGGGTTCACCTTGGCTGTGTCCAGACCCAGGGCGCGGTTCACCGCGATGGCCTGGGCGGCGAAGGCCTCGTTCGATTCGATCACGTCGAAATCCGACGCCTTCAGACCGGTCTTCTCCAGCAGCTTCTCCACCGCCGGGATCGGCCCCACGCCCATCACCTCGGGGCGCACACCCGCATGGGCATAGCCCAGGATGCGCGCGCGCGGTTTCAGTCCGGCGGCCTCGGCCGCCGAGGCGCGGGCCAGCACCAGCGCCGCCGCGCCGTCGTTGAGGCCGGAGGCATTGCCCGCCGTCACCGTGCCGTCTTTCTGGAAGGCCGGGCGCAGCCCCGCCAGCGCCTCGGCGGTGGTGGAGGGCTTGGCATGTTCGTCAGTCGCAAACTCGACCTCCTGGCGCTTCACCTTCACGGTGACCGGCACGATCTGCTCGGCGAAATGGCCCGCCGCGATGGCGGCGCCGGCGCGGCGCTGGCTTTCCAGCGCGAAGGCGTCCTGATCCTCACGGGTGATCGTGGTTTCGGCCGCGACGTTTTCCGCCGTCACGCCCATGTGGCCGGTGCCGAAGGGGCAGTTCAGCGCGCCCAGCATCATGTCCAGCGTCTTCACGTCGCCCATCTTGGTGCCCCAGCGTTGCCCCTGGATGATGTAGGGCGAGCGCGACATGTTCTCGGCCCCGCCGGCGACGGCGAAATCGGCATCTCCCAGCATCAGCGACTGGGCGGCGGACACGATGGCCTGCGCGCCGGAGCCGCAAAGGCGGTTCACGTTCATCGCCGGCGTCGTCTCGGGGATACCTGCCTGCATCGCGGCAACGCGGCTGACGTACATGTCGCGCGGCTCTGTGTTGATGACATGACCCATGACCACGTGGCCCACCTGAGCCCCCTCGACGCCCGCGCGTTCCAGTGCCGCGCGGGTGACGGTGGTGCCCAGGTCGATGGGCGAGACACCGGCCAGGCTGCCGCCGAAGGTGCCGATGGCGGTGCGCGCACCGCTGAGAATGACGATATCGTCCATGAGGTCCTCCCGAAGGTGTTTCGGGCAAACCCTACCACCGCACCGCCCCGTGGCGACAGTGACGGTGCGTTATTCGGCAGCCTGCCCAGGGACCAGCGGCACCCGGCCCGCCGATGTCAGAACCGCACATTCGGACCCCTCGAAGGCCACGGCCGACAGGAACCGGGGCCCGTCCGAATGCCCCGCCCCGGTATCGATGTCGACGCGGTTGCCGAAATGGCTCACCTCGTCGACGATGGTGTGGCCATGCACGATCAGCCAGGGATGCGGGCCGGTCTCGGCATAGAACTCGTCCCGGATCCAGACCAGGTCCTGTTCGTCCTGCGCCTCCAGGGCGATGCCGGGCCGGATGCCCGCGTGGACGAACAGCAACGCGTCCCGCTCCGCCCAGAGCGGCAACCCGTCCAGAAAATCCCGGTGCGCCTGCGGCACCTTTTCCCGCGCCTCGGCATGCAGGTCGGCGACGGACCGGTCGGGTCCGGTCGCCACCCCGTAGCTTTCCAGCGTGGCACAACCGCCCAGGCGGTAATGCGTCCAGGGGGCGCCCGACTTGATCGCCGGGTCGTCGAGGCGGGCGCTTTCCAGGAAGCGGCGGAACATGCGGTCATGGTTGCCCAGCAGGACCGTCCAGTTCCGCCCCTCCGCCCGCCCTGCGATCAGCCGGTCGATCACCGCGCGCGTCTCGGGCCCCCGGTCCACCAGATCGCCGGTGAAGATCACCTCGTCCGGCCCGCCCGGCCCGTCGCGCCCGCCGTCCTGCGCAATCCGCGCCAGCGCCCCGTCCAGAAGGTCGATCTGTCCGTGGATGTCCCCGATGGCATAGATGGTCATGAAAGCCTCGTCGCTGCGTCGCGGCAAAAGGATCATCTTTGCCCGCCAATGACCAGCGCCCGGACGACACATTTTCATGACAGCGGATGACAGGCGCCCCGCCCCTGTCTTCACTTCGTCAAAAATACTCCGGGGGGAATTGAGCCGAAGGCTCAAGGGGGGCAGAGCCCCCGACCCCGGCGCCGTCCGCCCCCGAACGGCGACCCGAACGAAAAAGGGCCGCACCCTGCGGCGCGGCCCCTCTCGGAAACAGGGTCAGACGTCGATCAGACGGCAAACTCCAGCGGACGGATCTGCTGGAACAGACCGGTGTCACGCAGCGCCTTCACCGTTTCCGGCTTGGTCTTCTCGTCGAGGTACAGCAGCGCGATCGCCTGCTTGCCCGTGGCCGTGCGGCCCAGGGTGAAGTTGGCGATGTTCTGGCCGTTCTCACCCAGGGTGGTGCCCAGGGTGCCGATCACGCCCGGCACGTCCTCGTTGGTGGTATAGAGCATATGCTCCCCCACCTCGGCGTCGATGTTGATGCCCTTGATCTGGATGAACCGCGGCTTGCCGTCGGAGAAGACGGTGCCGGCGCAGCTGCGTTCACGCTCGGGCGTGACGATGGTCACCTTGATGTAGCCGTCGAAGGTGCCGCCCTTGGACTGCGAGGTGGTCGAGACCTGGGTGCCACGCTCCTTGGCGACGACCGGGGCCGAGACCAGGTTCACGTCCGGGTTGGCCTTCTTCAGGATGCCGGCGATCACGGCGCAGTTCAGCGCGCCCTGGTTCATGTCGGCGGCGACACCGTCGTAGAGGATGTTAATGGCGTTGATCGGCTCATCGGTCAGCTGGCCGATGAAGTTGCCAAGGTGACCGGCCAGGTCGACCCAGGGGCCCATGACCTTGGCTTCTTCCGCGGTCATCGAGGGCATGTTCAGCGCGTTTTCCACGGCGCCGTCCAGCAGGTAGTTCGACATCTGCTCGGCCACCTGCAGGGCGACGTTTTCCTGCGCCTCGGTGGTGGCGGCGCCCAGGTGCGGGGTGCAGACCACGTTGGGCAGGTTGAACAGCGGGTTCTCGGTGGCGGGTTCTTCCTTGAACACGTCGAAGGCCGCACCGGCCACGTGACCGGATTTCAGCAGGTCCGCCAGGGCCTGTTCATCCACCAGGCCACCGCGGGCACAGTTGATGATCCGCACGCCCTTCTTGGTCTTGGCCAGGTTTTCCGCCGACAGGATGTTGGCGGTCTGCTCGGTGAAGGGCACGTGCAGGGTGATGAAATCGGCGCGCTTCAGCAGCTCGTCCAGCTCGACCTTCTCGACGCCCATCTTCTTGGCCTTTTCCTCGCCCAGGAAGGGGTCATAGGCCACGACCTTCATCTTCAGGCCCAGGGCGCGGTTGCAGACGATGCCGCCGATGTTGCCGGCACCGATCACGCCCAGGGTCTTGCCGGTCAGCTCGACGCCCATGAACTTGGACTTTTCCCACTTGCCGGCATGGGTGGAGGCGCTGGCCTCGGGGATCTGGCGGGCCACGGCGAACATCATGGCGATGGCGTGTTCCGCCGTCGTGATCATGTTGCCGTAGGGCGTGTTCATCACGATCACGCCCTTCTTGGAGGCCGCTTCCTTGTCGATGTTGTCGGTGCCGATGCCGGCGCGGCCGATCACCTTCAGGTTGGTGGCGTTTTCCAGGATCTTCTCGGTGACCTTGGTGGCCGACCGGATGGCCAGGCCGTCATACTGGCCGATGACCTCGGCCAGCTTGTCCTTGTCCTTGCCAAGGTCGGGCTGGAAATCCACGTCGATGCCACGATCCTTGAAGATCTGGACGGCGGCGGCGGACAGCTTGTCGGAAATCAGAACTTTGGGGGCCATGTCAGGCGCTCCTTCGAAAGTCGGAATTGGGATCGGGACGGCGCGGGCACCGCGCCGGGGAAAGACTGGGGATGCGGGACGGTGGGATCTCTCCCACCGTCGACCAGCTTAGTCCTGCTCGTCGAGGCAGGCCTCGAAGGCCCATTTCAGCCAGAGCGTCAGGGCTTCCACGTCGGAGGCCTCGACCGTGGCACCACACCAGACACGCAGACCGGCGGGGGCGTCGCGATAGGCGCCGACGTCATAGGCCGCGTTGTAGTCTTCCAGCTTCTTGGCGACGGCCTTGGCGAACTTCGCCGGATCCTTGATGCGATCATCGGTGAACTTCAGGCAGACGGAGGTGTTCGAGCGCGTGGCATCGTCCTCAGCCAGGTTCGCGATCCAGTCGTTGCGATCGCAGAAGTCCCACAGGATCTTGGCGTTGGTGTCCGCCCGCTTCATCAGGCCATCCAGGCCGCCGACCTTCTTGGCCCAGTCCAGCGCGACGAGGTAATCCTCGACCGCCAGCATGGAGGGCGTGTTGATCGTCGCGCCTTCGAAGATGCCGTCGATCAGCTTGCCGCCCTTGGTCAGGCGGAAGATCTTCGGCAGCGGCCAGGCGGGGGTGTAGCTTTCCAGACGCTCGACGGCGCGGGGCGACAGCACGATCATGCCGTGAGCCGCTTCGCCGCCCATCACCTTCTGCCAGGAGAAGGTGGTCACATCCAGCTTGTCCCAGGGCAGGTCCTGGGCGAAGGCGGCAGAGGTGGCGTCACAGATGGTCAGGCCGGCGCGGTCGGCGGGGATCTTGTCGCCGTTCGGCACGCGCACGCCCGAGGTGGTGCCGTTCCAGGTGAAGACGACGTCGGTGTCGAAATCAACCTCGGCGAAATCCACGATCTGGCCGTAGTCGGCGGTCTTCACCTCGGCGTCGATCTTCAGCTGCTTCACCACGTCGGTGACCCAGCCGGAGCCGAAGGATTCCCAGGCAACCATGGTGGCCTTGCGTTCACCCAGAAGCGACCACATGGCCATCTCGACGGCGCCGGTGTCGGAGGCGGGCACGATGCCGATCTTGTACTCGGCCGGAATACCCAGGATCTCGCGCGTGGTCTCGATCGCCGCCTTTAGCTTTTCCTTGCCGACCTTGGCACGGTGCGAGCGGCCGAGCGGAGCGTCGGCGAGCATGTCCAGAGTGTAATGGGGGATCTTGGCGCAAGGGCCAGAGGAAAAACGCGGATTTGCCGGCCGCGTGGCCGGATGCTTGTCAGTCATAATGACTTAACCTTCCAGATAAGCGCCCCTCGTTGGGGAGGGGTGTCCCACCGCCGCATATACGGAGGATTCGGGCCCCGCGCAATCACGCAGATGTCGCATCCCGTCCGCATCGGGTCGCATTTTCGGCAAATCGGGCGCCCCGTGACGCCTATCGGAAACCCGGTCTCCCCACCGGGATCGGGCCCGCCGGGCGGCCCGGCATAGCTCGAATGGGCATTGATACATCTTCCACCCTTGTTTTTCCGGGCCGCGTGATAAGCTGACCCTGCGTCAATAGCGCGCAGCCACCGCAGTCACGCTCGACAGGTATCGGAGGAAGCCCATCCATGCGTTTGCCCAGCCAAAGCCTATCCACCCTCGCCGGGGCCCTGGCCCTTTCCGCAACCGCCCTTGCCGCCGAAACCCCGCTGGAACGCGGCGCCTACCTGGTGGAAGGGCCCGCCGCCTGCGGCTCCTGCCACACGGCGCCCATGCCCGGGGCCGCGCCGCTGGCCGGGCGGACCCTGGTGGAGCCGGCCTTCACCGCCGAGGTGCCCAACATCACCCCGGGATCGCGCATCGCCGACTGGTCCGACGCGGAGCTGGTGCGCGCCATCCGCGAGGGTATACGCCCCGACGGCTCCGTCATCGGCCCGCCGATGCCCATCATGCTCTACCGGCACCTGTCGGACAGCGACGTGACGGCCATGGTCACCTACCTGCGCACCGTCCCGGCGGTGGAGACCAAGTTCAAGGCCTCGACCTATCCCTTCCCCCTGCCGCCCGCCTATGGCCCGCCGATCGATAGCGTCGCGGATGTCCCGCGCGAGGTCAGCGTGGCCTATGGGGAATACCTGGCGGGTCCCGTGGCCCATTGCCTGGAATGCCATTCGCTGAAGGACGGGATGCCCGATCTCGACGGGCATCTGGGCGGGGGCGGCCATACCTGGGAAGGCCCCTGGGGCGTGTCCGTGGCGGCCAACCTGACCAGCCACGAGGACGGGCTGGCCGACTACAGCGATGCCGAGATCGCGACGATGATCACCCAGGGCATTCGCCCCGACGGGTCGCAAATGCACCCGCCGATGTCCTACCGCCACTATGCCTACATGACCGAGGACGACGTGGCGGCCCTCATCCTCTACCTGCGGACCCTGCCGCCGATCCCCGACGGCGGCTGACGCGCGAACCGCTGGCCTTCGCCCCGCCGCCTGTCCTATAGCGGCGGAGAACCCAAGGAGGCCGCGCCATGTTCACCGTCACCCTGCTGACCGCCCCCACCTCGCCCGCGCTGGACACCGCGCTGGTGACCGCCCTGCGCAATGCCTGGGCCGGCGGAGAAATCCGCGTGCTGGCCGATGGCGAGGCGGCGGAGTTCCCGGTGGACAGCGCGCCCGCGAACTTCGAGGAGACCTGGGCCGAGCTGCAGAAACAGGGTGTCGACCTCTGCCTGCAACCGACCGCAGGGCGGCGCAAGAAGATGCTTCTGGCGGATATGGATTCGACCATGATCCAGCAGGAATGCATCGACGAGCTGGCCGACGAGGCCGGGGTGGGCGAGCGGGTGAAGGACATCACCGCCCGCGCCATGAACGGCGAGCTGGATTTCGAGGGCTCCCTGACCGAACGTGTCGGCCTGCTGAAGGGGCTGCCGGTCTCGGTCATCGACCAGGTGCTGGCGACGCGCATCACCCTGATGCCCGGCGGTCCCGAACTGCTGGCCACGATGAAGGCGACAGGTGCCTACTGTGCCCTGGTCTCCGGCGGATTCACCATGTTCACCGCCCAGGTCGCGGCCAGGCTCGGCTTCGACGAAAACCGCGCCAACACCCTGCTGACGACGGGAGACACCCTGTCGGGCGAGGTCGCCCGCCCGATCCTGGGGCGCGAGGCCAAGGTCGAGGCGCTGGAGCAGATCACCGCGAAGCTGGGCATCACCGAGGCCGAGGTGCTGGCCGTGGGCGATGGCGCCAACGATCTCGGCATGCTGACCCGCGCGGGCGCGGGCGTGGCGCTGCACGCCAAACCCTCCGTCGCGGCGCAATGCCAGCTGCGGGTGAATTTCGGCGACCTGACCGCGCTGCTCTACCTGCAGGGCTACGCGCGGGAGGACTTCGCGGCGCCGGCCGCCTGATCTTTCCCTGCCGGACAGGCGGCACCGCGCCGCCTGTCCGGCAGGGCGCGGGCGACAGCCTTGCCCGAATCGCGGAAACCGCGTCCCCTTCCGCCTGCGCATCGCAAGGGAGGACGCCATGCCCCGCTACCTGCTGATCTACAAGGCCGAGACATCCCAGACGCCGCAAACCCCGGAGGCCGCCGAGGAGGCAATGGCCGCCTGGGGCGCCTGGATGGAGACCCTGGGCCCCAAGCTCGTCGATCCGGGCAATCCGGTCGGCAAAAGCTGGACGGTGACCGCCGAGGGCGCACGCGAAGGAGGCAACAAGCCCCCGATCATGGGCTATTCCATCCTGGAGTGCGACACGCTGGAGGAGGCCTGCGCCCTGACCGCCGAAAACCCGATGGTCGCGGGCGGCGGCGAGGTGGAGGTCACCCCCCTGGTCGAGATGGACATCTAGGCCGCGGCCCCGGTGATCCGCCCAATGCTGCGCCACTGCCGCCCTCGGTCGGGCTTCGCTGCGCGCCCTGTCATTGCCGCGCCCCGCCCGAGGGCCTAACCCTTGGCGCAGATTTGAACGGACGGGACTCCGCCGCCATGGCTTCCGAAACCACCATCACCTCCGGCGCCCTCAGCGCGCGCATCTCCAACCTGGGCGCCGAACTGCAAAGCCTGACACACGAGGGGACGGAACTGCTGTGGCAGGGCGACCCGGCCTATTGGTCGGGGCGCGCGCCGCTGCTCTTTCCCATCGTCGGCCGCGCGCCAGGTGACGAGATCGCGGTGGATGGCGCCCGGGCAACGATGAACCAGCACGGATTTGCCCGCCGCAGCCACTGGATCCTGGCGCGGCGCTGCGAAGCGGGCTGCACCCATATCCTCGGCGACACCCCTGAGACCCGCGCGGTCTATCCCCGGTCCTTCCGCCTGACGCAAAGCCACGCGGTGAGAGGCGCAACCCTGTCGGTGACGGTCGAGGTGGCCAACACGGGCGCCGCCGCCCTGCCCTTCGGCCTGGGGTTTCACCCCGCCTTCGCCTGGCCTCTGCCCGGCGCCACCGGCCCGGCGGAGATCCGGCTGGACAATGGCGCGGAACCGGCGCTGGCGCGGCTGGATGGCGACGGGTTGCTGGCCCCCGAGGCGCTGCCCTCGCCCTTCAGCCGCGGGCGACTGACCGTCACCCCGGATCTCTTCGACGCCGACGCGATGATCTTCCCCGAAGGCGCCGGATCGGGCCTCAGCTATTCCGCCCCCGGCGCGCCGCGCCTGTCGTTCCGGTTCGACAACTGCCCGGCCCTTGGGATCTGGTCGAAGCCCGGCGGCGCCCCCTTCCTGTGCATCGAACCCTGGCCTGGCCTGGCCGCCCGCGCAAGCAGCGGTCCGGAGATCGCCGACCGCCCGCTGTCCCAGACCCTCACGCCGGGCGAAGCAGCACAGTTCGGCTGGTCCGTCACGGTGGGATGATACGCCTACCTGCGAATGAGACGCATTATTAACCTCATGTTTTTGTTTGACTTTCTCCGGGCGGACGCCCATTTGACCGCCACGGGGAGTAGCAACCCCCGGGGCTGACCCCGGGTGGAGGCACGTCAACATTCTCGCGGCTCATCCGCGTGGCGTGCCTGGCCCACTCCGGGGCCTTGCGAGACCGTGGCGCGGCGATCCGAAAGGGCGGGATCGTGGTGCCGCCGGCCTGTCCGGCTCTCCCCCGGTCCGCGCGAAAGTCAGATCCCATGACCCCGATCACCATCGGCATCCTGGCCGTTTCCATGTCCATCGACGCCTTTGTCGCCTGCATCGGCAAGGGCGCCGCGCAGCGCCCCGTGGGCCTGGGTCCCGCCTTGCGCACCGGCGCCATCTTCGGCGCGGTGGAGGCGATCACCCCGCTGATCGGCTGGGGCGCGGGCGTCGCCGCCAACCGCTATGTCGAGGCGGTGGATCACTGGATCGCTTTCGCCCTGCTGTCGGCCGTGGGCCTGCACATGCTGTTCCAGGCCCTGTCGCGCGACAGCGAGGCCGCCCCGGCGCCCTCGTCGCTGTGGCACACGGTCCTGACCGCCGTGGGCACCTCGATCGACGCCATGGCCGTTGGCGTGTCGCTCGCCTTCCTGCAGGTGAATATCCTGGTCATTGCGATCATCATCGGCCTGACCACCATGACGCTCAGCACCTCGGGCCTGCTGGCCGGTCGCCTGCTGGGCCGCCGCTTCGGACGGATGGCGGAGATGCTCGGGGGTGTGGCGCTGATCGGTCTGGGCGGCTCGATCCTGCTGCGGCACCTGGGCGCCGCCTGAACGGCGCCCAGCGGTTTCATCAGACCAGATCAGGCGCCGTAGGGCACCCAGACCGTCTTCACCTCGGTGGCCTGTTCCAGGAAGGCGCGGCCCTCGGCCGTGTCCCAGTCGGTGACCAGACCGTTGTTGACCCAGGTGCGTTTCAGGCTGGCCGCGCTTTCCCGTTCGATCACCGCGCTGATGTCCGAGGCGGAGAAGCTCCAGACCGCGTCGATGTCGAAATGCTGCGCCATGGTCGGCGCCAGCTCGGCGTGCGAGCCGGTCAGGATGTTGACCACGCCGCCCGGCACATCGGAGGTGTCCAGCACCTGGTAGAAGTCGGTGGCGGTCAGCGGCCCGGCCTCGCCTGCCACCAGCACCACGCGGTTGCCCATGGCGATGGCGGGGGCCAGGACCGAGATCAGGCCCAGCAGCGGCGCCTCATCCGGGCAGAAGGCACCGACCACCCCAACGGGTTCGCGCACCGCCAGGGCCATGCCCCGCATCGGCACCTGCCGCAGGTCGCCGCCGAACTTGTCGGCCCAGGCGCCATAGCTGAACAACCGGCTGACGGCGGCCTCGACCTCGGCCTTGCCGCCCTTGCCGGTGACCGCGTCGATACGCGCGGCGAACTCCTCCGCCCGGGCCTCCAGGTTCTCGGCGATGTAGTAGAGGACCTGGGCGCGGTTATGCGCCGTGGCCCCCGACCAGCCAGCGGCCCCGCGTGCCGCCTCGACCGCGTTGCGCAGATCCTTGCGGTTGGCGATCCCCACCTGGCCCAGGGCCTTGCCGCCCTTGCCGAAGACATGGCGCACATAGCCGCCATCGGGCCGCGCCTGCTTGCCGCCGATATAGAGCTTCGCCGTGCGGTCCAGCCCCTCGGGCAGTTCGGGTTCGCCCACCACCGGGGCGGCGACCTTCAGCGCCTTCCGCTTCGCGGCGGGCTTGGTGTAGGCCTGAAGCCCTTCCCAGCCGCCCTCGCGACCAAAGCCGCTTTCGCGCACCCCGCCGAACCCGGCGGCGGCGTCGAACATGTTGGTCCCGTTGACCCAGACGACCCCCGCCACCAGCTTCGGCGCCACATCCAGCGCCACGTTGACGTTTTCCGACCAGACCGAGGCCGCCAGCCCGTAGCGGGTGTTGTTGGCCAGCGCGACCGCCTCCGATGGCGTGCGGAAGGTGGTGGAGACGAGGACGGGGCCGAAAATTTCCTCCTGCATCAGCGGATCGGCGGGCTCCAGCCCCTCGATCAGCGTCGGCGGGTAGTAGCAGCCCTCGGGCGCCGTGCCTTGCGTCACCACGCCACCCGATCCGGCGACCAGCCCCTTGATGCGGGCCAGCTGTTCGGGGTGGACGATGGCGCCGACGTCGATGCATTTGTCCAGCGGATTGCCGACGCGCAGCGACTGCATCCGCAGCTTCAGCTTCTCGTGGAACCGCTCGGCCACGCCTTCCTGCACCAAGAGGCGCGACCCGGCGCAGCAAACCTGCCCGCCGTTGAACCAGATCGCATCCACCAGCCCCTCAACGGCCGAATCCAGATCGGCATCCTCGAAGACGACGAAGGGCGACTTGCCGCCCAGCTCCAGCGTCAGGCCCTTGCCTTGGCCTGCGGTGGCTTCGCGGATCTTGCGGCCCACCTCGGTCGAGCCGGTGAAGGCCACCTTGTCGACGCCGTCATGGGCGACCAGCGCGGCGCCCACGACCCCGTCGCCGGTGACGATGTTGACCACGCCCTTGGGCAGTCCGGCCTGGCGGCAGATGTCGGCAAACAGCAGCGCTGTCAGCGAGGTCCATTCGGCGGGCTTCAGCACCACCGTGTTGCCCATGGCCAGCGCCGGGGCGATCTTCCAGGCCAGCATCAGCAGGGGGAAGTTCCAGGGCACCACCTGGCCGCAGACGCCCATGGCGGCGCGGCCCGGCAGTTCCGCCTCCATCAGCTGGGCCATGCCCGCGTGATAGTAGAAATGCCGCGCCACCAGGGGCACGTCGATGTCGCGCGCCTCGCGAATCGGCTTGCCCGAATCGAGGCTTTCCAGAACGGCGAAAAGGCGGGCGTGTTTCTGCACAAGCCGCGCCAGGGCGTAAAGGTGCCGCGCGCGGCCCTTGCCGCCCAGCCTCTCCCAGCCGTCCTGCGCCTTGCGCGCCGCGGCCACGGCGGCGTCCACGTCGGCGGGGCTCGCTTGCGTCACCTGAGCCAACACCTCGCCGGTGGCGGGGTTGATGGTCTCAAAGGTGTCGCCGGGGGTGGTGAACTCGCCATTGATGAAGGCACCGAACCGGCTGCCCTGATCGACGATCCAGGCCAGTGCGTCACCGGCGGCTTCGGGGGCGGGGCCATAGTCCATGGTCTCGAAAATGTCCTTGATGCTCATATCCCAACCCTCAGCTTGCGGCGTGGCGCCAGGCGGCCGAATAGGCGCCGGTCACGTGATGTTCCAACTGCCGCTCGATATCGCCAAGCAGCGAAGAGGCCCCGAAACGGAACAGGTCGGGCCGCAGCCAGCGGTCGCCCAGTTCCTCCTTGATGAGGGAGAGGTAGACCAGCGCGTCCTTGGCCTTGCTGATGCCCCCGGCGGGTTTGTAGCCGACGCGGATGCCCGTGCGCTGATGGTAGTCGCGGATGGCGCGGATCATCACCAGCGACACGGGCAGCGTGGCGTTGACGCTTTCCTTGCCGGTGGAGGTCTTGATGAAATCTGCGCCTGCCATCATGCAAACGAGGCTGGCGCGGGCGACGTTCTGCAACGTGCCCAGTTCACCCGTGGCCAGGATCGCCTTCACGTGGGCCTCGCCACAGGCGGCGCGGAAGGCCTTCATCTCATCATAAAGGGCCTGCCAGTTGCCTTGCAGGACATGGCGGCGGGTGATGACGATGTCGATCTCCTCGGCCCCGGCCTTCACGCTTTCGCCGATCTCGGCGACACGCAGGGGGAAAGGCGTCAGGCCCGCGGGGAAGCCGGTGGAGACGGCGGCGACGGGAATGCCCGAGCCTTGCAGTGCATCATGCGCCGTGGCGACCATGTCGTGATAGACGCAGACCGCGCCTGTGGTCAGACCGGGCAGGCCGATGGCCTCCAGCAGGTCGGCGCGCACCGGCTGGCGGGCCTTGGCACACAGGCGCCGCACGCGGCCCTCGGTGTCGTCGCCCGCAAGGGTGGTCAGGTCGATGCAACTGATCGCACGGGCCAGCCAGGCCGCCTGATACTCCTTCTTGACCGAACGCCGCCCCGGCAGCGTGACCGCGCGTCGTTCGATGGCCGAGCGATTGGCACGGGCCGACAGGACCCAGTCCATGTCCAGCTCCATCCCGGGGTTTCGCATCGCATCGGCGGTGTCGATGGTCTGGGGCAGTTGCGCGGGGCCATTGGTGGACCGCGCCTGTCCCTCTGTCGTGCTCTGCATGGCAGACCTCCTGAGCTTCGTCCCGACGCGCGCCCCGGGTCCCCGTCCCGCGACGCCGCCGCTGCCGGGGCGGGCCCGGACGGCCCGATCTTGCTTCCCGGCAATACCTTGCGGATACAACTTTGGCCCGGTCCTGTCCACGACGGGCACCCGCCCGGCGCGCTGCCCGGGCGTCAGCCGCGTGAGGATCAGCTGGGGTGAACAAAAGCCTTGGCCAGCGCGCGGAACCCCTCGCGCAACAGCGCATCCTCGGCGGTTTCGGTCACCGGCACGTAAAGGCCCTGAAGCGCGGCCAGATAGGCGCGCGACAGCGGCACCTGACCCACGAGCATGGCCTGCTGACCCAACCAGAGGCTCTTGGCGGCGGCCATCTCGGCGCCCAGGAGCAGGCCAAGCGCCTCTGCCGGGCTGGCCTCGGCCAGCTCGAAGGGCAGCGCATCAGCCCGCGCCAGGGCCTCGTCGAGGCCCTGCGGGCGTTCCTCGACACAGCCCAGGGCCTTGGCCAGCCGTGGCGTGGCGCTGGCGCGCAGGTGGATGGCCTCGCCGGCCGACAGGGTGACCCAGAGGGTTTCGCGCACGCCGGGCAGCACGGCCAGGCCGTCCCAATGGGGGTTGAGCGTCTGGAAGCCCAGCAGGCGCAGGCGTTGCCCGGCGGTCAGCGCGCCCAGGGGCGGCAGGTAGATCCCGTCGGGGGCCTTCTGCATCTGCTCGGGCATCAGCTTGCCCGGCAGGTCGTTGCCCGGCACGCCGGGGGCACCCACCAGGATCCGCGCCTCGGGGGCGCAGGGGTGATCTTCGGTCACCCCGTCCGGGCCCCAGGCGCGGGGCGTGCCGATTTCCTGTCCGATCCAGCTCATGCCACCGTGATAGGGCGCGCGAGACCGGATGGTCAATCAATTGCCGCAGGCGCGGGCCTAGCCGTCGCCCAGGTAGCGCCGCAGCCCGGGCGGCGGATCGGCCAGCAGGGCGGCGGTCGGCGCAGGCGGCGCGGCGCGGCCCTCGTCCACCAGCACGATCTGATCCGCGATGCGTTCCGCGTCCTTCGGATCATGGCTGACCATCAGCAGGGTGGCGCCGGTTTCCGCCTGCAACTCCGCCACCAGCGCCAGCATCTCGGCGCGCAGGGCCGGGCCGAGCGCGGCAAAGGGTTCATCCAGCAGCATCAAGGGCCGCGCCTGCACCAGCACCCGGGCCAGTGCAGCACGACTTTGCTGGCCGCCCGACAGCTCCGCCGGGCGCCGCTGCGCCATGCCCTCCAGGCCGACCCGTTCCAGCGCGCGTTCGATCCGGGCGCGGCCTGCGGCATCGACCCGGCCCCGGGGCGAGATGCCGAGGGCGAGGTTGCGCATCAGGTTGAGGTGGGGAAAGAGATTGCCGTCCTGGAACAGCATCGCCACGGGCCGCGCGCCAGGGGCCAGCCGGTCAATGCGCGCGCCGTCCCACAGGATCTGCCCCGCCACCGGATCCAGGAACCCGGCAATGGCGCCCAGCAGGGTCGACTTGCCCGCCCCCGACGGCCCCAGCACCGCCACCCGGGCGCCGGCACCCAGGGCGAAATCGGCCGACAGGCGGAAATCGCCCTGCATCAGCTCCACCTGTTTCAGGTGCAGCCCATCTTGCTCAGGCATCGCGCCCTCCCATCCGGTCGAAGACCCAGAAAATCCCGAAGGACAGCCCCAGCAGGACCAACGCCGCGCCCCAGGCGGCCTCGGTCCGATAGGCGCCCATCAGGCGATACATCAGCAGCGGCAGGGTTTCACGGTCCTCGGTGCCGAAGAGGGTGATGACACCCAGATCGCCCATCGACAGGGCGGCGGCGATCCCGGCGGCGAAGCCCAGCGGGCCACGAATGCGCGGCAGGATCAGCCAGCGCAGGCGCGACAGGCCCCGCAGCCCCAGCTGATCGGCCAGCCGCCCATGATCGGCCTCGGCCCGGGCCCAGGCGGGCGCCAGGACCCGCAGGCAGAAGGGCAGCGCCATCAGCACGTTGACCAGCAGCGTGACGGGCAGCGCGGCGCGGGCGGGCGGCATCACCGGGTTCAGGATCAGGAAGATGCCGGTGCCCAGCACCAGCGAGGACAGCGCCAGCGGCATCAGCCCCACGCCCTCGGCCCAGCGGGCCATGGGGGCGGACAGGGCACCGGCCAGCGTCACGGTCAGCGCGGCACAGCCCAGCGACACCACCAGCGAGTTGCCAACGGCGGGCCATGTGCGCGCCGGAAGGTCGGCCAGCCCCGGCAGCCCCTTCAGCACCAGCGCGACCAGGGGAAGCACGACGAAGAGCCCCGCCAGGACGAGCCACAGGGCATCGGCCCCGCGCCGCCAGCCGCCCGGCGCATCGCGCCGCTGGCTCGCGCGGTCCAGCCCGCTGCCCGAGCCGTCCATCCGTGTCAGCCACAGGGACAGAACGGCAGCCCCGGCCACCAGCCCCGCCTGCATCAGCGCCAGCACAGCGGCGCGGCCCAGGTCGGAATCGAACAGAAAGGCCTGGTAGATCGCCAGCTCCAGCGTCGTGGCCGCAGGCCCCCCGCCGAGGATCAGCGCGACCGAGAAACTGCCCAGGCAGATGGCAAAGATCGCCGCCAGCGCGCCGGGCACCGCCTGGCGCAGCATGGGCCCCTCCAGCAGGCGGAAGACCTGGCCGGGCGGCAGGCCCAGCGTCGCGGCCAGACGGAAGCGTTCCGCCGGGATCGCCTGCCAGCCCTGCAACAGGATGCGCACCGCCAGCGGCAGGTTGAAGAAGACATGGGCCAGCACCACCCCGTGCAGCCCGTAGATGCGCCAGGGCCCCAGCCCCAGGGTGCCGGCGGCGGCATTCAGCCAGCCGCGCGCGCCGAAAACGGCCAGCAGACCCATCACCGCCACCGCCACCGGCAGCAGGAAGGGCGCCCCGGTCAGGGTGATGAACAGCCGCCGCCCGGCAAAGCGCCGCCGCGCCAGCGCCCGCGCCACCGGCACCGCCAGCGCCACCGACAGCACCGCCGACAGGCTGGCCTGTTCCAGGGTGAACCACAGCGCCGACAGATCGGCGGGGCCGGGACGTACCCCGCCCCCGGCTGCGCGCAGGATCGCCGCCAGCGGCAGCGCCAGCATCGCCAGGACCAGCGCGGCCCCGGCGAGGCCCGCGCCGCGACTTAGCGCGCCAGCGCCGCGCGCCATTCCGCCAGGGCCTCCTCGCGCAGGGCATCGGCCTCACCGGCCTCCAGCAACAGCGCCTTGTCGGGGGTCACGATCTGCTGGAACCCCTCGGCCAGACCGCCCTCGGGCAGCACGACGGGATACATCCAGTTGGTTTCCGGCAGCACGCCCTGCGCCTCGGCGCCCAGCAGGTACTGCAGGAACTGCTCTGCCAACTCGGGCTGATCGGAGGCCGCCAGACGGCCCGCGATCTCCACCTGCATGTAATGTCCCTCCTCGAAGGGCAGCGCGACCTTGCTGTCGTCGCCCTCGGCGATGATGTGGTAGGCGGGCGAGGTGGTGTAGCTGAGGACCAGATCCGCCTCGCCATCGAGGAACAGGCCATAGGCCTCGGACCAGCCGGGCGTGACAGTCAGGATGTTGTCCGCCAACCCTTCCCAGATCTCGCTCGCGCGGTCGCCGTAGGCGGCCTTCACCCACATCAAAAGGCCCAGCCCGGGGGTGGAGCTGCGCGGATCCTGTATGACGATCGACAGGTCACTGGCGGCCAGCGCCTCGAAGCTGGTCGGATGCTCTGCCCCCGCCTCGCCGACGAAGGCGAAATAGCCCCAGTCGAAGGGCACGAAATCGGGATCCTCCCAGGGGATCGGCAGGTCATATTCGGCGCTGGCCTCGGTGGGGGCGAACAGCCCCGTCGCCCGCGCGCGGGCCATCAGGGCGGTGTCCAGCCCGACGACCACGTCGGCCTCGGACCGCGCGCCCTCCAGCCGGACGCGCGACAGCAGCGCGGCGCCGTCGCCCACGCCGGTGAAGACGACATCGCAGCCGCATTGCGCCTCGAACCCTGCCTCGATCTGCGGGCCGGGGCCCCACTCGGAGGTGAAGCTTTCATAGGTGTAGACGTTCAGAACGGGGGTCTCGGCCACGGCTTGCGTGGCCAGCAGACAACCCGTGGCAAGTGCAAGATGCTTCATTGCATCCTCCTTTCTGCTACGGGCGGAGAACGCTCCGAGACAGCCTGTGCATCACGCATTCCCGGCTGTCCGACCATCCCTCCGCCGGTATTAACCGGATCAGGTTCAACGGGTTCGCATCACGCATCTCAGTCCTGCGCACATCGGCCAGGACACCCCGAGGTAGCCGCGACACTAGTGGCACCGGCGCCCTGCTGCAAGCGGGCGCAGAGGGCGCCGGGCGGCGCGGAATTGCGCGGCGCCAGCGGATCGGGTAACCGGGACGCAACCAGCCCCGGAGCAGCCCCATGTCCCTGAACACTTTCGGCCACCTCTTCCGCGTCACCACCTGGGGCGAAAGCCACGGGCCCGGCCTGGGCGCCACCGTCGACGGCGTGCCCCCGGGCATCGACGTGGACCCGGAGCTGCTGCAGTTCTGGCTGGACCGCCGCAAGCCCGGCCAGTCGAAATACACCACCCAGCGGCGCGAACCCGACCAGGTGGAGATCCTGTCGGGCACCTTCGAGGGCAAGACCACCGGCACGCCCGTCCAGCTGATGATCCGCAACACCGACCAGCGGTCCAAGGACTATGGCGACATCGCCGAGAAGTTCCGCCCCGGCCACGCCGACATCACCTATTTCCAGAAATACGGGCGGCGCGACTATCGCGGTGGCGGGCGCAGCTCGGCGCGGGAAACCGCGGCCCGCGTGGCCGCCGGCGGTCTGGCCCGCGCGGCCCTGGGCGCGCTGGCCCCCACGGTGGAGATCAAGGGCTACATGACCCAGATCGGCCCCCATGGCATCGACCGCGCCAATTTCGACGCCGAGCAGATCGACGAGAACCCCTTCTGGTGCCCCGACGCCACGGCGGCGACGGAGTGGGCGGCGTACCTGGATGCGCTGCGCAAGTCGGGCAATTCCGTCGGCGCCATCGTCGAGGTGGTGGCGCGCGGCGTGCCCGCCGGCCTCGGCGCGCCGATCTACGGCAAGCTGGACACCGACCTGGCGGCCGCAATGATGTCGATCAACGCCGTGAAGGGCGTCGAGATCGGCGAAGGCATGGCCGCCGCCATGCTGACGGGCGAGGAAAACGCCGATGAGATCTTCCTCGGCAACGATGGCCAGCCGGTCTATTCCTCGAACCACGCCGGCGGCATCCTCGGCGGCATCTCGACGGGTCAGGAGATCGTCGTGCGCTTCGCGGTGAAGCCCACCTCGTCGATCCTGAAGACCCGTCAGACGATCACCAAGACGGGGGAGGCGACGGACATCATCACCAAGGGCCGCCACGACCCCTGTGTCGGCATCCGCGCCGTGCCCGTGGGCGAGGCGATGATGGCCTGCGTGATCCTCGATCACCTGCTGCTGCATCGCGGCCAGGTCGGCGAGGCTGGCGGTCGGATCGGCCCGCAGCTATAGGGGGACGAACCGGGGGGAACGAACAGGCACGAAAGACGACATGCTGGCGATCCTCTCCATCACCTTCCCGATCTTTGCCCTCATCGGGCTGGGCTACCTGCTGACCTCACTGAAGGTCTTCGAGTCCCGCGACATGGCGGTGCTGGGCAAGTTCGTGATCCTCATCGCCCTGCCGGCGCTGCTGTTTCACGCCACCGCCACGCGCAGCTTCTCCTCGCTGGTCGATCCGACCTTCCTGCTGTTGCTGGTGCTGGCGGCTTTCACCACCCAGGCGCTGATGTGGACGGCCCTGCGTCTGCGCGGCGTTGGCCCGGGGCGGCGCGCCATCGGGGTGCTGGGGGCAGCCACACCGAACTCGGCCTTCCTGGCCTTCCCGATCATGCAGATGGTCTATCCCGACCAGGCACCCTCGATCCTGGCGATGTGCCTGCTGGTGGAGAACTTCCTGCTGCAACCCCTCGGTCTGACCCTGATCGAGGCGCTGAACCCGCGCGCCGCCGGCACCTCGGCCCTGCGCCAGATCGGCCAGGTGGCCCAGTCGGTGCTGAAACGCCCCTTCATCATCGCGATCATCCTGGGCACCGTCTTCTCGGTCTTCGCGCTGCCGCTGCCCACGGGTTTGGAACGCGCGCTGGATCTGCTGTCGCGGGCCGCCTCGCCGGTGGCTCTGTTCTTCATCGGGGGATCGCTGGTCGGGCTGCCGATGAAGGGCAACCTCGGCCTGGCCGGGGCCATCGCCGCCTGCAAGCTGCTGCTGCACCCGACGATCGCCTTCGCCTGGCTGTCGCTTTTCACCCTGCTGGCCCTGCCGGTGCCGCCGGGCAACCTGGCGCCCGCCCTGATCCTCTCCACGGCGATGCCGGTCTTCGGGATCTTCCCCATCCTGGCGCAGGGATCGGGGCACGAGGGGGCGGCGGCGCTGACCGTGACGATCTCCACCGCCGCGGCCTTCATCACCCTGACGACCCTGCTGGGCATCCTGGCCTGACCGGCCCCCGGGTCAGCGTTTTCCCTATGTTAAGACTTCCTGCCCAGCATCCCGGTCAGGGCGCCTTATCCGCGCGCCCGCTGACAGGGAGAGGACAGATGCGCAACGCCCGACATCTCACGCAGGACCGGGGCCCTAGCCGCCGGTCGGCCCTGGACCTGGACCGGACGCAGGGCGCCCGGATGGCCGCCGCCGGTTTCTTCGACGACCTCGCCCCCGAAGGCGACCGCCCGCTGGGCATGGGGCTGGCCGGGGTCGCCCTGCTGGCCGGGATCATCGGGCTGAGTTCGGGCTGGTTCGGGGCGCCGCCGCCGGGGCGTGAGGCGCCAAGGCCCCGCCCCCAGGTCGATGCGATGGTCGCCGAGGCGCCCGCCGCCGGGCCCACCCGGCTGATCCGGCTCGGCCCACGGCCCTAGGACAACGGCCCCCCGCGTCAGCCCATCGTCAGCCCAAGTTCAGCCGGTCGTGGCGGCGGCCAGGGCGGTGTCCATCAGCGCGCGGATCTTCTCCTCGCGCGTGTCGGCGACCAGCCGGCCCAGCTCGTCATCGCCCTTCAGCACCACCAAGGTGGACCGCCGCGGGATACGCATCCGGGCGGACATCTGCGAGCGGCCGTAGGTGTCCCAGTCGACCTCGATGAAGGTGATATTGTCGAGGTAGGCGGGGTTCTCCGCCTTCAGCTTGTCCATCACCCGGGTCTGGGCGGCGCAGGTGGTGCACCAATCAGCCTTGAAGTCGAGGAAGATCGTCTCGCCCGCATTCAGGCGCTCGGTGATCACCCCTGGGACATAGTCGAGGGGCGCCGGCAGATCCTGCGCCCGCAGCGCGGCAGGGACCAGCGGCAGGGTCAGCAGGGCGGCGGCCCCGGTGGCGATGAATTGACGTCTCTTCATAAGGGTACCTTTCCTCAGAACGCGACCGACAGGTCCAGAAGCCAGGGCGGCAGGACGGACAGCGCCCAGGCCTCGGCCATGTGATGCAGCCGGAACAGGATCGCCGTTCCGACCAGGATGAACAAGATGCCCAGCAGGGGCCGCGCCACCTGCGCCAGCCTTTGCATCGCCCCGCGATGCCGGGCCAACAGGCCCCGCGCGCCGTAGCCCAGCCCAACGATCAGGGTGGAAACGCCCAGGGCGAAGAAGATCATGATGAGCGTGGCCCGACCCAGGCTTTCGCCCGAGGCGGCCAGGGAGATCGCGCCGCCCAGCGTCGGGCCGACGCAGGGCGACCAGACCGCGCCCAGCAGAAGCCCCCCCAGAAACTGCCCGCGTGCGCCGCCGGCCTGCATCCGTCCGATACGGGCGTCGGCCCCGGCGGCCATGCCGCCCGTGGCACTGGCAAAGGCGTGGGAGAAACGCGGCACCAGCAGCACCGCGCCGAAGAGGATCATCAGAACGGCACCCGCCTGGGCCACAACTTCCTCTGTCAGGCCCAGGGCATAGCCGAAGCCCGCCACGGTCACGCCCAACACGACAAACGAAAGGCTCATCCCCGCCGCCAGGGCCAGCGGCCCGCGCGGGCTGGCCTGCAAGGCAGACCCCAACACGATGGGCAGCACCGGCAGGACGCAGGGATTGATCAGGGTCAGAAGCCCCGCAAGATAGGCGAACGGCAATTCCATGGCGCACCATGGGCGCGACGCGGGCTCACTGTCACCCGAACTCTGCGTGAGAAATGGCGCCAGTTTGTTTCAGCCGGGCGGGCTCAGCTCTTATCCGGGGCGTCCGCCACCGGAACGGAGGCCGGCGCGGGCGCCTGTTTCGACAGCTGCACCGCCAGAATCCCCGCCGCCACGATGGCCACGCCCAGCATGTCCAGCGGCCCGATCCGTTCGCCCAGCACCACGGCGGCCACCAGCACCCCGAAGAAGGGGTTGAGGAAATGGAAGGTCGCCGCCTTCACCGCGCCGATCCGCGCCACCAGCACGAACCACAGGAAGGTGGCCGCGATGCCCGGCACCAGCACGGTATAGCTGAAGGCCAGCACCAGAGAGAGGTCCCAGGTGATCCGCCAGTCTTCGAGGAAGGGAGAGACCACACCGAGGCAGGCCGAGCCTACCAGCATCTGCAATCCGACGACCATCATCACGTTGCCGCCCGAGGAGGCACCGCGCGCCGACAGGGTCGCCACGCTCAGCGCCGCGGTGCCCAGGATGCACAGCGCCACGCCGCCCAGGTCCGCCCCGCCGGAGATCCGCGTGCCCATGATCAGCGCCGCGCCGATCACCCCCAGCACCAGCCCGGCCACCGCCATGGGGCGCAGCCGTTCGCCCAGCACCAGCCAGCCGAACAGCCCCACCATCAGCGGCATGGTCGAGGCGATGATCGAGGCCAGCCCCGCCTCGATCCACTGCATCGCGACGAAGAACAGACCGAGGTAAAGCGCGTTCTGGCAGACGCCGAAGATCACCGTCGCCCGCCACTGGCCCCGCGTCAGGCGCAGTTTCTGACCCATGGCCGCGGCGATGCCCATAGCAATCAGGCCGGAAATCAGGAAGCGCGCGGCCAGCGACATCATGGGCGGCGCATGTTCGACGATGATCCGGGCCGAGGTGAAGGCACTGGACCACATCAGGACGAAGGCCACCCCCATCAGAATCGCGCGAAAATCCACCTGTCCCTCCCCCGGGTCTGCCCGGCCGGACGTCCCGGCCTGCCCCGGGGATAGGGCCAACGCGTGGGCGCGGAAACCCCTGCCACGGCCTAGCTGCCATGCGTCAGGCGCGGAGCAGCCATGACAGAGACGCCGCACGTCATGGTTTTTTCAATTTATAACAATTGGATACATCAATCTCCCCGCCGCAGACGAAGATCCCCCCACCCTTGTAAAATCATCAAATCCATTTACTTAGCAGGCTAACCATTAGCAGCCTAACAATGCCATGACCCCGCATCAGCCTGATCCGCACCACATCCTGAAATCCATCGCCCAGCTCAGCCGCGCCCTGCGCAAGGTCTATGACATCCGGGCGCGGGACTACGGCCTCAGCCTGGCCCGGCTGGAGGCGCTGCTGACCATCTCCGCCAACGAGGGGTTGACCCAGACCGACCTGGCCGACCGTCTGCAGATCGAGGCCCCGACGCTAAATCGCACGCTGGACGGGCTGGCCCGCGACGGTTTCGTCGAACGCCGCCCCGATCCCGAGGATCGCCGGCTGCGCCGCGTCGTCTTGACCGATCACGCCCGGGCCGAGGCCGGTGCGCTGTTCCGCTTCTCCGAAACCCTGCGGGCCGAGCTGCTGGCCGGCATCCCCACCGAGGAACTGGACGCCGCCGAAGACACGATTTCGCGTATCTTCGCCAACCTGGAACGGCTGTCCTTTGCCGAAGAGGCCCCGGATGAGCAGCCCTGACACCCCCGCCTCGCAACCGGCGCCCGAACCAGCGCCCCTGACGCATCCACCCCTGCGGGTCGCGGCCTTCCTCTTCGTGGCGGCGCTGCTGGCGCTGTCGCAATCGCTGGGTCAGGGGTTCCTGATGGCCAATTCCCGCGCCATCGCGGGGGAAATCGGCGCCTCGCAGACGCAATCCATCTGGCTGATGGTGGCCTACATGGCGCCGCGCGCCTCCCTGCCGATCCTGCTGATCAAGATCCGCACGCAATACGGGCTGCGCCGCTTCGCCGTGGTGGGCATCATCGCCTATTCCGTCGCCACGGTGCTGTCGCTTTTCGTCACCGACCTGCATTCGGCCATCGCGACGGAACTGATCTCGGGCATTGCCGCCGCGCCGCTGTCGTCGCTGGCCTTCCTCTACATGCTGGAGCCGCTGCCGCAGAAATACCGCCTGTCGGTCGGCCTGTGCGGCGCGCTGACCCTCATCATGCTGGGCATGCCGCTGGCGCGGGTGCTGTCGCAGCCGCTGCTGGACCTGGGCGGATGGGAGGCGATGAAGCTCTTTGATCTGGGGCTGATCCTGATCGCCCTGCCCTTCATCCTGCTGCTGCCGCTCAGCCATGCGCCCCGCCACAAGGTGCTGCACCGCCAAGATTTCCTGGCCTGGGGCGGCATCGCCCTGGGCTTCGGCGGGATCGTCACAGTCGCCCTTTGGGGTACGACCCTGTGGTGGGCCGACACGGCTTGGCTGGGCATGGTGCTGGCCGGGTCCATCTGCGCGCTGACCTTCGCCGCCGTGCTGGAGTTGCACCGCGACACGCCGCTGATGGACATCCGCTGGATCGCCACGCCGCGCATCCTGCACCTGAGCGCGGTGCTGCTGCTGTTCCGCATGCTGCTGGCGGAACAGAGCGCGGGCGCCCCCGGCCTGCTGCAGACGCTGGGCTATGGCACGGCGCAGATGGCGCCACTGTTCGGCTGGGTGGTGGTGGCCAGCCTCGCCGGCGGTCTGCTCTGCGGGTTGCTGATCCGGCCCGACCGGGTGCCGATGATCCATGCCGCCGCCCTGCTGATGATCGCCGCCGGCGCCTGGATGGACAGCACCGCCACCGCCCTGACCGGCCCCGACCAGATGCGCCTGTCCCAGGGGCTGATCGCCTTCGGCGGCGCCATCTTCATGCCCTCGGCCATGACCCTTGGCCTGATGGCCGCGCTGCAGAAGGGACCGGAGTACATCCTGTCTTTCGTGATGATCTTCCTGTCGACGCAAAGCCTGGGCGGGGTCATCGGGTCGGGCCTCTTCCGCACCGGCGTGGCCCTGCGTACCGCGCATCACGCCGCGATCCTGCGCGATGAGCTGATGGCGGGCAGCCCCGCCGTCACCTCGGCGCTCTCGGGCCTTGCCCGGCAGGCCGCATCGCTGACCGCCGACCCCGCGGGTCAAAGCGCGCAGGCCGCCAGCCGCCTGGCCGGCCAATTGCAGGTCCAGGCCCAGGTGCTGGCCTACAACGACCTGTTCCGCCTGACGGCCCTGCTGGCGCTGGCCGCCTGCGCCGCCCTGGTGCTTCACCTTTCCTGGGGACGCCTGACGGCGGCCCTCGCTCCCTCTCCCTCTGCCCCCCGTTCCGCCTGAGGTTCCCCATGTCCCTGTCCAAGAAACTGTCCCATTCCCTCATCGCCCTGCTGATCGGCCTGGCCGGCCTCGGCTTCGTCCTTTACGCTTGGCAGCTGCCGCCCTTCGACAGCAGCACGGTGATGACCGAGAACGCCTATGTGCGCGGCCGCGTCACCGCCATCGCGCCGCAGCTTACGGGCTATGTGACCGAGGTGCCGGTGCAGGATTTCCAGGAGGTGAGCGAGGGCCAGGTACTGGCACGCCTCGACGACCGGCAATTCCGCCAGGCAGTGGCCCAGGCGGAGGCGGCGCTGGACACCGCGCGCGCCAACCTGGCCGGCAATGCCCAGGCGATCCATTCGGCCGAGGCCACCATCGACGCCCGCCGCGCCGCCCTGGCCTCGGCGGAGGCGGCGCGCGACACCGCCAAGGCCAGTTTCGACCGGTACCAGCGGTTGAAGGATCACGACGTCGTCTCCACCAGCGCCTATGACCAGGCCACCCTTTCGCTGCGCCAGGCCGAGGCGGGAGTGGACCAGGCGGAAAGCGCAGTGTCGGTGGCGACCGAGGCGCTGGCCAGCGCGCGCCTTCAGCAGGACAGCCTGACCGCCGCCGTCGCTTCCGCCGAGGCGGCGCTGGCCCGCGCCCGGATCGATCTGGACAACACGGTGATCCGCGCCCCCGAGGCCGGCCGGCTGGGCCAGGTGTCCGCCCGGGTGGGGCAGTTCATCTCCGCCGGCACGACGCTGATGTCCCATGTCTCGCCCGAAACCTGGGTGATCGCCAATTTCAAGGAAACCCAGGTGGCGGGCATGCAGCCGGGCCAGCCGGTGGATTTCACCGTCGACGCCCTGGCGGGGCGCCATTTCAACGGGCATCTGGAACGTTTCGCCCCGGCGACCGGGTCGGAGTTCTCGGTGCTGTCGGCCTCGAACGCCACGGGCAACTTCACCAAGATCGCACAACGCCTGCCGGTGCGCATCGCCATCGACCCGGATCAGCCCGGCACGACAGAGCTGGTGCCCGGCCTGTCGGTGGTGGTGCATATCGACCGCGCCGCCCGCCCGTCCTGAAAGTCGCAAGACCACAGGGCAGCCCCCACAAATCCCGACCCAAGACACGAAAAAGGCTGCCCGAAGGCAGCCTTTCCGTAATTCGGGTCGGGGGCATATCCCCCTGGACCGTCATCGCCGATCAGGCGTTGACGCTGTCCTTCAGAGCCTTCGCAATGGTCATCTTGACCACCTTGTCGGCCTCTTTCTTGATCTGCTGGCCGGTGGCGGGGTTGCGCACCATGCGCTCGGGGCGCTCACGGCAGTAGATCTTGCCGACGCCCGGCAGGGTCACTGCGCCGCCTTCGGACACTTCCTTGGTGATGACAGCAACCACGGCGTCCAGCGCGGCGGAGGCGGTCTTCTTGTCTTCGCCCATTTCCTCGGCCAGTGCGGCCACGAGCTGGGTCTTCGTCATCGGCTTTGCCATTCAAGGTCTCCTTCTTGTGCCCGATGTCCTGGGCCATATTCACTGCCCGATGTCTTGGGCCTCGTGCGCCGCATATAACCGGATGTAGCTGGGCGGCACAATCAATAGAGTGTGGAATAACGCAAGTTTTCTTGCCTTTTTCGGCCCTCGCCGGGGTTTTCCGCCGAGGGCCGCCGCCTCAGAGAAAGGCTGTTTCGTCGAAGCTGCGCAGCTTCCGGCTGTGCAGGCGTTCCAGCGGCATGTCGCGCAGCGCCTCCATCGCGCGGATGCCGATCATCAGGTGCCGGCCGACCTGGGTCGTGTAGAAATCCGTCGCCATGCCGGGCAGTTTCAACTCGCCATGCAGCGGCTTGTCGGAAATGCACAGCAGCGTGCCGTAGGGCACCCGGAAGCGGAAGCCGTTGGCGGCGATCGTCGCGCTTTCCATGTCCAGCGCCACCGCGCGGGACTGGCTTAGGCGCTGCACCGGGCCGCGCTGGTCGCGCAGTTCCCAGTTGCGATTGTCCAAGGTGGCGACGGTGCCGGTCCGCATAATCCGTTTAAGATCATAGCCTTCCAGCTGCGTCTCCTTCTCCACCGCCTCTTCCAGGGCGACCTGGATTTCCGCCAGCGCGGGGATCGGCACCCAGACCGGCAGGTCGTCGTCCAACACCTTGTCCTCGCGCAGGTAGGCATGGGCCAGGACGAAATCCCCGAGGTTCTGGCTGTTCCGCAGGCCCGCGCAATGGCCGACCATGATCCAGGCATGGGGGCGCAGCACGGCGATGTGGTCCGTCGCTGTCTTGGCGTTCGACGGCCCCACGCCGATGTTGACCAGGCTGATCCCACCGCCGCCCGGGCGCTTCAGGTGATAGCTGGGCATCTGCGGCATCTTGGGCGAGGGCGGGATCTCCGCCACGGGATCGGTGATCTCGACGTTTCCGGTGGAGACAAAGCTGGTGTACCCGCTTTCGGGATCGGCAAGCATCCGCCGGGCATAGGCCTCGAACTCGCTGACGTAGAACTGGTAGTTGGTGAACAGCACGTGGTTCTGGAAATGCTCGGCATCGGTCGCGGTGTAATGCGACAGCCGCGCCAGCGAGTAATCGACGCGCTGCGCGGTGAAGGGCGCCAGCGGGCCGGCACCGTCGAGGCCGGGCTGGTAGACGCCGTTGACGATGTCGTCGTTGGTCGTCGTCAGGTCCGGCACATCGAAGACATCGCGCAGGATGAAGCTGGCCGCGCCTTCCTGGGGCACGGTGATGCCCGCGTTGGCCACGGCGAAATGCACCGGCATCGGCGTGTCCGAGGGGCCGATTTCCACGTGGGTTTCATAGTTCTCGATCAGCTGGCCGATCTGCTGCAGCAGGTAGTTGCGGAACAGGTCGGGCCGCGTGATCGTCGCCGCATAGACCCCCGGCATAGGCACGTGGCCGAAGCTGAGGCGGCTGTCGATCTGGGCAAAACTGGACGTGGTCAGCCGGATCTCCGGGTAGTAGGCGCGGATGCGGGTCGCGGGGCGCCCCTCGGCCATGGCGACCAGGAAATGATCGCGCAGGAAGGCCGCGGCCTGGTCATAGAGAGCGGCCAGATGGTCCACCGCCTTGCCGGCATCGGTGAAACGCTGGGCCGGGCCAGCGTCGGGGCTGAGGATCTCGTCGGTCATGCGGGCACTCCTTTCCGCCCTTTCTGCGGTGCCGGCGCCGTCCATGCAAGCCGGACCGGACGGAAAAGGAAGATCGCGCCGCCCCTTGCCACGGGCCGCCGCACACCGCATCTCTGGGGCATGACCCGACTGCTTCTTTCCTTCGGCCACGGCTATTCGGCCCGCGCCCTCGCCCGCCTGCTGCCCGACGGCGGCTGGCAGATCCATGGCACCACGCGCAGCGCCGACAAGGCGGAGGAGATCGCCGCCACAGGCGTCACCCCCCACCTTATGCCCGGCGAGGACCTGACGCCGCTGTTGGAGCGGGCCACGCACCTGCTGATCTCCGCCGGGCCGGACGCCGAGGGCGATCCGGTGCTGCGCAGCTACCGAGAGGCGATCACGCGCAATGCGGCGCGCTACGACTGGGTCGGTTACCTGTCCACCACCGGGGTCTACGGCGATCACCAGGGCGGATGGGTGGACGAGGCAACGCCCCTGACCCCCTCCACCCGGCGCGGCAAGTGGCGCGCGGCGGCGGAGGCCGAGTGGCGCGCCATCCCCGGCCTGCCCCTGCACATCTTCCGCCTGGCGGGCATCTACGGCCCCGGGCGCGGCCCCTTCGCCAAGGTGCGCGCGGGCCGCGCCCGGCGGATCGTGAAGCCCGGCCAGGTCTTCTCGCGCACCCACGTGGCGGACATCGCCCAGGTGCTGGCCGCTTCCATCGCGCGGCCCAACCCCGGCGCGGCCTACAATATCTGCGATGACGACCCGGCCCCGCCACAGGACGTGATCACCCATGCCGCCGCGCTGCTGGACGTGCCCCCGCCGCCGGTCGAGGCCTTCGAGACGGCCGAGATGACCCCCATGGCCCGCTCCTTCTACGCCGAGAGCAAGCGGGTGCGGAACGACCGGATCAAGGACGAACTGGGGGTGTGCCTGCGCTACCCCGACTACCGCGCCGGGCTTGCCGCCCTGCTGGACGAGGAACAGGCCCGGGCAGACGAGCGTTCGCAGCAGTGAACTTTCGGTGCCCGCATGCGTTGAAGAGGCATGACAAGCATGGCGGAACAGATGGACGGGACAGACCCGCAGCATGGCAAGGACGACGCACAACGGCTGCGCTCCCTAACCGATATCCTAGACGCGCTTGAAAAGGCGCCCCATGACGGGCGGGTCTCGCTCGGCAACGTGGTGGACGAGGTGGGCACCCGTGCCTTCGCCCCGATCATCCTGGTGCCGGCGCTGATCCTGATCTCGCCGCTGTCGGGCATCTTCGGGCTGCCGACCATCGGGGCGATCTTCATCTTCCTCATCACCATCCAGAAGGCCATTGGCCGGTCCAACGTCTGGATCCCCCAGTTCCTGCGCCGCCGCGAGGTGGGGGAGGACAAGTTGCAGAAGGCGCTGGATTGGCTGCGCAAACCCTGCGGCTGGGTCGACCGGCGCACCCACACCCGCCTGACGGGGCTGGTCTCGCGCCCGGCGAACCTGGTGACGATCCTGGTGATCCTGGCGATCTGCCTGGTCATCCCGGTGCTGGAGCTGCTGCCCTTCGTCACCTCCTTCTTCGCCCTGGCGATCTCCTTCTTCGCCGTCGGGCTGCTGACCCGCGACGGGCTGTTCACCCTGATCGGCTACATCTGGATCGGGCTCAGCGCGACGCTGATCCTGTGGCTGGTGACGGGCGGCTCGGGGGGCTGATCGCCCCCCCGGGTCGCAGCTCAGGCGCCGGCGCGCTTGCCCAGGCGTTCCACGCCCAGCACGTCCAGCACCTTGGCCTCGATGTCCTCGGCGTTCAGACCGGCGGTCGCATACATGTCGGCGGGGCTGGACTGGTCGATGAAGATGTCGGGCAGCACCATGGAGCGGTATTTCAGGCCGCTGTCGAACACCCCTTCCTCCGCCAGAAGCTGCGCCACGTGGCTGCCGAAACCGCCGATGGCGCCTTCCTCGATGGTGATCAGCGCCTCGTGATCGCGGGCAAGTTGCAGGATCAGGTCGCGATCCAGCGGCTTGGCGAACCGGGCGTCGGCGATGGTGGGGGAAATGCCGCGCGCCTCCAGCGCCTCGGCGGCCTCCATGACCTCCTTCAGACGCGCGCCGAAGGACAGCAGCGCCACGCGCCCACCTTCGCGGATCATCCGGCCCTTGCCGATTTCCAGCGGCACGCCCTGGGCGGGCATCTCGACGCCCACGCCCTCGCCGCGCGGATAGCGGAAGGCGATGGGACCCTCGTCATGCTGGGCGGCGGTGGCCACCATGTGCTTCAGCTCCGCCTCGTCGGCGGCGGCCATGACCACGAAACCCGGCAGGTTGGAAAGGAAGGCCACGTCGAAACTGCCCGCGTGGGTTGCGCCGTCGGCGCCCACCAGGCCCGCGCGGTCGATGGCGAAACGCACCGGCAGGCGCTGGATCGCCACGTCGTGCACCACCTGGTCGTAGCCGCGCTGCAGGAAGGTCGAATACATCGCGCAGAAGGGGCGCAGCCCGCCGGCGGCCAGCGCGGCGGAGAAGGTCACGCCATGCTGTTCGGCGATGCCCACGTCAAAGGTGCGCGACGGGAACCGTTCCGCCATCAGCTGCAGCCCGGTGCCATCGGGCATGGCGGCGGTGACGGCGCAGACGCGGCTGTCCTCGCCCGCCAGACGGACCAGTTCCTCACCGAAGACGGAGGTATAGCTGGGCGCGTTGCTGGGCGACTTCTTCTGCTTGCCGGACACCACGTCGAATTTCGCCGTGGCATGGCCGCGGTCGCTGGCGCGTTCGGCGGGGGCATAGCCCTTGCCCTTCTGCGTCACGATATGGATCAGTACAGGCCCGTCGGCGCGCGCCTTCACGGTGCGCAGCACCGGCAACAGCTGGCTCATGTCGTGGCCATCGAGCGGCCCGATGTAGCTGAAGCCCAGCTCCTCGAAGAGGGTGCCGCCCACGGCGATCCCCTTCAGCATTTCCTTGGCCCGTTTCGCCCCTGCCTGGAAGGGCGAGGGCAGCATCGACACGGCGCCCTTGGCGGCTTCCTTGAAGCTCTGGAAAGGATCCCCGGCGTAGAGACGCGACAGGTAGGACGACAGCGCGCCCACGGGCGGCGCGATCGACATCTCGTTGTCGTTGAGGATGACGATCATCCGCTTGTTCAGGTGGCCGGCGTTGTTCATCGCCTCAAACGCCATGCCGGCGGACATGGCGCCATCGCCGATCACGGCAATCGCATCGCCCAGCCCCTCGGGCACCTGCCCGCCAAGATCGCGCGCCACGGCAAAGCCCAGGGCGGCAGAGATGGAGGTAGAGCTGTGCGCCGCGCCGAAGGGGTCATAGGGGCTCTCAGAGCGCTTGGTGAAGCCCGACAGCCCGTCCTTCTGGCGCAGGGTGCGGATGCGGTCGCGGCGCCCGGTCAGGATCTTGTGCGGATAGCTCTGGTGGCTGACGTCCCAGATGATCTTGTCGCGCGGCGTCTCGAAGATGGCGTGCAGGGCCACGGTCAGTTCCACCACGCCCAGACCCGCGCCCAGGTGGCCGCCGGTCTCGGACACGGCGGCGATGGTCTCCGTGCGCAGCTCATTGGCCAGGCGCCGCAGCTCGGCATCCGACAGGCCCTTCATGTCGGCCGGCGTGACGACGCGGTCAAGAAGCGGGGTCTCGGCGGGGATCTGGGTCATGGTCTGGCTCTCGGGCTCGGGCGGGATGACAGGGGGAGACCCCGCGCGTTCAGCTTTGCCGGGAGATAACGAAGCGGGCGGCCTCCCGCAAGTTCCCGGCTGCCTCACCATATGGGGCCAGGGCGTCGCAGGCCAAGTCGACAAGGCGCTGCGCCTCGGCCCGGGCGCCGTCCAGACCCATGAGGGAGACAAACGTGGCCTTTCCCGCAGCGGCATCCTTGCCGACGCGTTTGCCGGTCTGCGCCTCGTCACCCTCGACGTCCAGGATGTCGTCGGCGATCTGGAAAGCCAGGCCGAAGGCCTCGGCGTAGCGCGCCAGCGGGGCGGGGTCGGCGCCGGCCATGACCGCGCCCGCGGTGGCCGACCATTCAAACAGCGCGCCGGTCTTCAACGCCTGCAACCGCTTGATCTGGTCCAGCGTCAGGGGCGTGGCGGCGGTTTCGGCGGCGATGTCCAGGACCTGGCCCAAGACCATGCCGTGCCCGCCGCCTGCGCGGGCCAGGCCCCGCGCCAGGCACAGACGCGCCATGTCCGGCAGATCGGCATCCGTCACCAGTTCGAAGGCCACGGCCTGCAGGGCATCACCTGTCAGGACAGCCATCGCCTCGTCCCATTTCACGTGGACGGTGGGCAGCCCGCGCCGCAGGTCGTCGTCATCCATGCAGGGCATGTCGTCATGGACCAGCGAATAGGCATGCACCGCCTCGATCGCCGCCGCCGCGTCCAGCGCGGGCGAACGCGCCACGCCATGCAGGCGCGCGCTTTCCAGCACCAGGAAGGCGCGCAGCCGCTTGCCGCCGCCGCAGGCATAGCGCATGGCCGCGCCCAGCTCGCCCTCGAAGGGGGCCAGCACATCGTCCAGATGGTCGGAAACAGCCGCGCCCGCCTCGGCCAGGGCGTTCTGGAACAAGATCAGAGCCCCTCGACCGGTTTCAGCGCGGCGGGGTTGCCCTCGCCGTCCAGGGTGATCGCCGCGACCTTCTCTTCGGCCTCTTTCAGCTTGGTCTCACAGTGCTTCTTCAGCTCGGCCCCGCGTTCGTACAGCTTGATCGACGCCTCCAGCTCCACGTCGCCGCGTTCCAGCTGGCCAACGACGGTTTCCAGCTCCTTCATGGCGGCTTCGAAGGACATCTCGGAGATCGGGGTATCGCTCATGGCGGACTCCTACATGGGGCGAGTTCGGGCGCACCTTAGCGCCCCCTTCCCGGTGGTTCAATTCGGCTTCTGGCGCGTTGACGGGCTTGGGCGGGACAGCGCAGGATGCGCCCATGAACGCGCTGCTGGAAAACACCGCCCAGGCCGATCCCGCCGCCGCCGCCCGCGCCGCCGGCACCCTGGAAGAGCTGCTGGCGGGCCTCGATGCGGCGCCGGAGGAGATCCTGCGCCTGGTGCCGGGGCGCCGCGCGGTCTTTGCCGGGCACTGGCTGGGCCGGGCGGTGGTGTTCCACCTGGCCCTGGCCCCCGAGGAGGTCGCGGGGTTCCGCGCCCGCCACGACGAGCAGACCCGCGTGCACGGCTATATGGGCGACGGCCCCTTCCGGGTGCCCGAACCGATCCGCCTGATCGCCGGCGACCGCGTGGCGGTGACCCAAGCGATCAGCGGCACACCCCTTCTGGACGCGCTGTGGCAGGCCGACAAACCCGACCGCCCCGCCCTTCAGGCCAGCGGCGCGGGCTGGCTGGCCGCCCATGCCGCGCCCACGCTGGAGGATCGCCCGGTCAACCGCGGCCCCTGGCGCAAATGGGCAGTGGCCGGCCAGGCCCGTCAGACCCATGACCGGCTGAAGGGGATCGAGGCGCGCGTACTGCAAAAGATGCACGCCCTGTCGCGCCGCCTGCGCCCCGTCACGACCTGGCGCAGCGCCCTGGGCCACGGGGATTTCCACCCCAACAACCTGATACGGGATGCGGATGGCGTCACCTGGGGGATCGACCTGGGCGCGTCCAACCGCGCGCCGATCTACCGCGACATCGCGCGTTTCCTGGTGCACGCCGCCCGGCGCGGCATGCTGCCTTCGGGCCAGCGCCGCTTTGGCGTGGACGCGGGCGGCCTCGCGGATTTCGCCCGGGCCTTCGCCCTGACGGAAGAAGAGCTGACCGGTGACCTGCCCTTCTTCCTCTGTCACGAATTGCTGGTCCGGGTCGAACATCCCGACATGCCGGGGCCGCGCATCCGCCATACGGTAGACCTGTCCGAAGCGATGTTCGAGGACCTGCGCGACCTGCTGAGGGACTAGGGCCTCAGTCCGGCGCCAGCATGTAGCCCGCGCCGCGCACCGTCTGCAGGTAGCGCGGCTGCTTCGGATCGGCCTCGATCTTGCGCCGCAGGCGGGTGATCTGCACGTCGACGGCACGCTCCTGCGCCCCGCCGGTGTCGCCCTGCCCGCCCCGGCCCAGCTCCTCCACCAGCTGCAACCGCGACAGCGGCTCGCCCGGATGGGCGGAGAAGATCCGCATCAGCTGCACCTCGGTGGCGGTCAGGCGCACCGGCTGATCCCCGGCCCAAAGCTCACCCCGGTCGATGTCGTAACGCACCTCGCCAAGATGCAGCACCTTGGGCAGCACCCGTTGCACCGGCATGTCCGGCACCCGGCGCAGGATGGCATTGATCCGCAGCAGCAGTTCGCGCGGCTCGAAGGGTTTCACGAGGTAATCATCCGCCCCAGCCTCCAGCCCGCGAATGCGATCCTCGGTCTCGCCCCGGGCCGTCAGCAGCAGGACGGGCGTGCGCAACCCGCCCGCACGCAGGCTCTCGGTCAGGGAGATCCCGTCCTCGCCCGGCATCATCACGTCCAGCACGATCAGGTCGAACTCCAGCCCCGACAGCAGGCGCCGGGCATGGGCCGCGTCGCGGGCAGTCGAGATCAGGAAGCCGCTGCGCTTGAGGAACCGCGCCAGCAGGTCACGGATCCGTTCGTCATCATCGACGATCAGCAGGTGCGGATCCGGATCACTCATGCACCGGCCTCGCGCAGGGCGTTGTAGGATTTGCGGATGTCGCTATCCATCAAGGCCTCCAGCACCTGCCGGAACCCGGCGACGGCATCGGGGCCGGCCTTGCGGTAGGCGTCGCGCATCCACTTGCGCTGCGCATCCGACAGCTGCCCCTCCAGCGCCGCCCCCTTCTCCGTCAGGTAAAGGTGGCGTTCCCGCTTGTCGGCGCGACCGATGCGACTTTCCACCATCTCGTCGGCGATCAGGGTGCGCAGCACGCGGTTCAGGCTCTGCTTGGTCACCCCGAGGATCGCCAGCAGCCGGTTGACGTTCATCCCCGGCGCCCGGGCGATGAAATGCAGCGCCCGGTGATGGGCGCGGCCGTATCCCGTCCCCTCCAGCAGATGGTCGGGACCGGCGGTAAACCCCCGATAGGCAAAGAACATTGCCTCGATCCCCTGGCGCAATTGCTCATCCGTCAGAAACAGCAAAGAGTCTCCGACCTGACCTTCCGACATGACGCCTCCCATTACCAAAGCAGCGCGACGATAGGCGGTCGAGGGCGATTAGCCAAGACATCGCCGGCCCGCGCGCGGCACAGGCAACCGCCGGGCCCGGCCCCTCGCTGCACCCGCAGCCCAGTCGCTGCAGTGCAAAACTAAGTCAGACTTGTTGACATTCCAAGAATCAAAAGCTACCTGTCCGATGCTGCGACGCAATTTTATGTCCGGTTCGGACCATTTCGACGCAACATATGGAAAAAATCTGATGTCAGGAGGTTCGCGATGTCGAGTTATGAAGACCGCGACGGCAAGATCTGGATGGATGGGAAACTGGTGGACTGGCGAGATGCCAACGTACACCTGCTGACCCATGCGCTCCATTACGCCTCCTCCGTCTTCGAAGGTGAACGCTGCTACAACGGCAAGATCTTCAAGGGGGTGGAGCATTCCAAGCGCCTGCGGAAGTCCGCAGAGATGCTGGATTTCGAGATTCCCTACTCGGTAGAGGAGATCGAGGCGGCGAAATACGCCATGCTGGAGGCCAACGGCTGGACCGACGCCTATGTGCGCGCCGTGGCCTGGCGCGGCGCCGGCGAGGACATGGGCGTCAGCTCGATGAAGAACCCCGTGCGCCTGGCCATCGCCGGCTGGGAATGGGGCAACTACTACGGTGATGCGAAGATGAAGGGCGCCAAGCTCGACATCGCCAAGTGGAAGCGCCCCTCGCCTGAGACCATCCCGGTGCACGCCAAGGCCGCCGGCCTCTACATGATCTGCACCATGTCCAAGCATACGGCGGAGGCCAAGGGCTGTTCCGACGCGCTGTTCATGGATTACCGCGGCTACGTGGCCGAGGCGACCGGCGCCAACATCTTCTTCGTCAAGGACGGCGAAGTGCACACGCCGCTGCCCGACTGCTTCCTGAACGGCATCACCCGCCAGACGGTGATCGACCTGCTGAAGGAAAAGGGCATCAAGGTCTACGAACGTCACATCGAACCCTACGAGATGGAGGGCTTCGAGCAGTGCTGGCTGACCGGCACCGCCGCCGAAGTGACCCCCGTGGGCCAGATCGGCGACTACACCTTCGAGGTGGGCGCCCTGGCCAAGGACATGGTCGAGACCTACGAGAAACTGGTCCGCGCCTGAACCGGACCGCCAGTGCAAGACGACCCGAAGGGCCCCCGCGCAAGCGGCGGGCCCTTTGCCTTGGGTGCCGGGCGATGCCTCCGGCGGGGATGTTTCCGGCAAGGAGAGGCGCAAGACGGGCGCACCCGAAAGCCCCACCCGTTCCCCGCCTGCCACGTCCGCCAACTGGCGCGACAGCGACCATGGGCACCCGTTGGCGGACGTTTCCCTTGCCATGCCCCGCCCTTCTCTATTTGTTGGCCAGAAATATCCCGGGGGGAATTGAGCCCGCGAGGGCTCAAGGGGGGCAGAGCCACCACGCCCCTCTACGTGTCACCCGTCACGCGGGCGTCATCATCGGTGCCTAGGGAGGCGGCGATGACGGCCCGCGCGCCGCCCTTCTCCCACCCCGACCAAGGATGCCGGACATGAGCTTTCACGCCACCTTTGCCCTCAACCGCCGCCTGATGCTGCAAGGCGTCGCCGCCTCCGCCGCGCTGGCCGCGCTGCCGCTGTCGGCCCGTGCGCAGTCCGGGGGCGCCGAGGCGCTGCTCTTCACCCTGGCGGACCTGCATTGCGCCTACGCCCGCCTGTCGAAACTGCTGGAGATGATCCGCGCCGAGCGCGACGCCTCCGGGGTCCCCGCCGCCCTGCTGATCAATGGCGACCTGTTCGAGACCGGCAATGTGGTCGGCCTGCGCTCGGGCGGGGCCGCCGACTGGGCCTTTGTCGAGGCGCTGGCCGCCGAGATGCCCGTCGTCCTGAACCTGGGCAACCATGAGCCCGACTTCACCCTCGACATGGCCGAGACCGTGCGCCTGGCGCGCGACGCCGGGATCACGGTGATCTCCAACCTCACCGACACCCGCAACGGCGCGCCCTTCGCCGACCCTGCCACGACGCTGGAACTGGGCGGGATCACCCTCGGGATCCTCGGGCTCGGGGTCACCGCACCCTTCACCTACCCCGAGAAGACGCGCGAAACCCTGGGCTTCACCGAGGCCGCCGAGACCGTCGCGGCGGAGCTGCCCGGAGTGGCCGAAGGCACGGATCTGGCCGTCATCATGACCCACGCCGGCGTCACCCCCGACAAGGCCTATATCGGCAGCCTGCCCGCCGGCACCGTGATGCAGGGCGGCCATGACCACCTGAGCTTCGACATGGATGTCGACCACGTCACCTATTTCCACGGCGCCTGCTGGGGGACCGAGCTGGGGGTCGTCACCCTGCGCCGCGACGGCGGAGCGGTGACCGCCGACTACCGCGCCCTGCCCGTGCCCGCCGGCGGCGGCGATGCCGCCCTGCTGGGGATGATCGAGGCGCTGAAGGCTGAACATCTGTCCCAGGACGATAGCGCGGTCATCGCCGAGATCCCCGAAAGCCTGGACATCCACGGCTCGATCCTGCTGGCCGCCGAGGCGGTGCGTGCCGCCGCGCAGGCCGATGTCGCCATGCTGGGCCACACCACCTTCGGCGCGCCGCTGGCCGCGGGGCCGCTGACGAAATACGACTTCGACGCCTTCATCCGCTTCGGCGGCGGCATCTCGGTGACCGAGGTGACCGGCGCGCAGCTGCGCAAGATCCTGACGCGCGCAAACCAGTTCCGCGCCGCCGACCTCGACGCGCGGACGGGCGACTACATGCACGTGGCCGACCCGGACCTGGACGACAGCGCCACCTACCGGCTGGCGATGAACGGCTGGTCGGCGATGAACCAGGAAAGCTATCTGGGCACCACCGACCTTGTCTTCGAGACCGTCGAGGGGCTGGAGCTGAAGGCGCTGGTGGCCGACCACCTGGCGCGGCTGTAACCTTCGCGCCGCCGGGGCCCGCCGCTCAGCGGAAGGCGGCCTCGGTGGCGGCGGCCAGCAGCATCGCATCGGTGCCCTGAAGGACGAACTGCGCCCAGTCCAGCGCCGCATCCCCCGCCGCGCGATCGGCGGCGAAGATGCCCAGGGGCATGCGGTCGGCGGCGCAGGCGTCGCGCACCCGCGCGATGGCCCCCTCCAGCGACAGCGCGGGGCGTCCGGCGCGCAGGGCCAGGCCGAGGTCCGCCGGGCCGATCATCAGGTAGTCCAGCCCCTCGATCGCCAGGATCTCGTCGAGCGTGTCCAGCGCCCCCAGGGTTTCCACCTGCACGCCGATCAGCGGCGCGGGCGCCTCGATGACCTCCGCCATGCGATAGCCATACCCCGCGCCGCGCCCCGGCCCTGCACCGCGGACGCCCTGGGGCGGGAAGCGGGCAGCGGCGACGCAGGCGCGGGCAGTCTCGGCATCGCTGACGCGCGGCACCATGACCCCGGCGGCGCCCGCATCCAGCGCCTCGGCGATCAGGTGCGGCACCGCATCGGCCACCCGCACCAGCACCGGCGTGCCGTGACAGCCGGCGGCGCGCAGGACATTCGACAGGACCTCACCTCGAAAGCTGGAATGTTCGCTGTCGGCACAGAGGAAATCCACGCCAGCCAGGCACAGCACCTCGGTCACCGCCGGGCTGGGCAGGTCCTGGAAGATGCCGCGCAGGCGGGCATCGGGGGCGGTCAGGCGGTCACGCAGGGTCATGGTCTTTTTCCTCCTCTTGCGCCGGGATCATGCCCCGACGCGGAGACGGAGGAAACCGCGAAAGCCCCTCAGCCCACCTTGTGCAGCCAGGCGTCGGTCTCGAACTGCTCTGCCGCCAGGGCCTCGGCGCGGGCGCGCTCGTCCTCGCTCAGCCCGCCGTCGGTGCCGCCGTTCATCGCCTTGAAGGTGCTCACGAGGCGTTCGATCACCTCCTCGCGCGGCAGGCCTGTCTGGCTGCGCACCGGATCCACCCGCTTCGCCGCCGAGGTGATGCCCTTGTCGGAGATCTTCTCCCGCCCGATGCGCAGCACCTGCATCATCTTCGCCGCGTCCATGTCGTAGGACATGGTCACATGATGCAGCACCATCCCGCCCGCATAGCGTTTCTGCGCGGCGCCGCCGATCTTGCCCTTGGGCGAGGCGATGTCGTTCAGCGGTTTGTAGAAGGCGTCGATGCCGACGTCCTTGAGCCCCTGCAGCACCCAGTTGTCGAGGAAGGCATAGGAGGCGGCGAAATCCATGTCCCCGACCAGCTCGCCGGGCGCATAGAGAGAGTAGGTGATGGCCGAGCCGGGTTCGACGAACATCGCGCCGCCGCCCGTCACCCGGCGCACGACCTGCACGCCCAGGCGGTCGCAGGCCTCCAGGTCGACCTCGTTCGACAGGGACTGAAAGTTGCCGATGATGATCGCCGGGCGATCCCATTCCCAGAACCGCAGGGTGGGCGGGCGTTTTCCGGCCGCCACGTCACGCGCCAGCACGTCGTCCAGCGCCAGGTGCATCGCCGGGGCCAGGGGGTCGGTGCGGATCACCTGCCATTCATAGTCGCGCCAGCCCTTGGCGACGCCAAGCGCGCGGCGCACGGCGATGGCGATGGCCTCGACGCTGAAACCGACCAGCGCGGTGCCGGCGGGAATGCCCTGGTCCAGCGCCGTGATGATGTCTTCGCTGCTGGAACCGGCAGGCAGCCCCTCCAGCGCGGCGGTGATGTCGGTCAACGCCTCCGCCGGTTCGAGGAAGAAATCGCCCGAGATGCGCACATCGGCCAGCTTGCCGTCGCGCACCTCCAGATCGGCGACGACCATCTTGCCGCCCACCACCTTGTATTCGCCGTGCATCTGCTGCCCTCCGTCTGGCGCGTCCCTGGCCCGGTGATGCGCTTCCGGGCCGCCAGGTTCAAGGGGGCGGGACCGCGGGACCGCGGCGAGCCAGGTCAGCGATTGCGCGGGCTGACCTTGTCATCGACATCGGCGCGCACCTGGGCATGGGCGATCAGGGCGAAGATGAAGGTGCCGCCGATGACGTTGCCCAGAAGCGTCGGCAGCCAGAATTCCAGCACCGCCGCACCCAGACCCGCCTGACCGAGGAAGACCAGGTAGAGGACCTCCGTGGTGCCCGCGATCACGTGCGGGAAGTCCCCCACCGAGACCAGCCAGGTGGCGAGGAAGATCAGCCAGAGCCGCGCCTGCGGCGCCGCCGCCATGGCCCAGACCAGCGTGGCGATCAGCCAACCGGAGATCACCCCGCCGGAGAACATCTCCGGCGCGGGCTTGCCGATCAGGTGGCGCCCGATCTCGACGAAGGCAGAGGTGGTGTCGCTGTCGAAGAGCGGCATGAAGGCCAGCACCGCCCCCGCTATGGCGCCCCCGGCGGTGTTGCCCGCCAGCACGATCGCCCAGAGCCGCAGCACCCGCCCCACGTTGCGTTTCGTCGGGTCGGACATCACCGGCAGCACCGGCGTCACGGTGTTTTCGGTGAACAGCTGCTGCCCGGCGCAGATGACGAAGATGAAGCCCAGGGTATAGCCCATGGACTCCACCAGGAAGGCGATCTCCGTATCGGGCAGATGCGCGTGCAACAACCCCCGCGCCATGTAGGAGGTCGCCATGGTGATCCCGCCCGCAATGGCCGACCACAGCAGGGCCCGCCCGTCCCGCGCCATCTCCTTGTCGCCTTCGCGCCGGATGACCTCATGCACGGCTGCGGCAGTGGAGGGCAGCTTTTCCTCCAGATCCTCGAGGTCTGGTTCGTGGTCCTTTTGGGAGCTCTGTTCGGTGGCGTCGTGGTGGGGGTGCTTCGGCTCGGAAAGATCGGTCACGGGGGAGAGTCCTGATACGGGCTATCGGGAGAAACGCGGCAAGGGGGGCGGGGGTTCCCCCGCGGTCAGGCGCATCAATGCTCTTTCCCCGCAAACGACGAAGCCCCCGCCAAAGGGCGAGGGCTCCTCCTCGGTTCGTCAGGCCCTGCGGCGGTGGTTCACGCCGCTTCCCACAGCCCCTCGGCCTTCACCTGGGCCATCGCCTCATCGAGGCTGGTCCAGGCGCGTTCGATCAGCGTGTCGATTTCTTCCTTCGAGATCACCAGCGGCGGAGAGATGATCATCCGGTCGCCCACGTGGCGCATCACCAGGTTGTTGGCGAAGCAGCGCTCGCGCACCATGTAGCCCACCGTGCCGCCGGGGGCCTTGAACTTCGCCCGGCTTTCCGCGTCGGGCGTCAGCGCGATGGAGCCCATGCCGCCCACGATCTTCGCCTCGCCCACCATCGGATGCCTGGCCAGGCCCTCGAACTTTTCCTTCAGGTAGGGCGCGGTGACGCTGCCGAAGGTTTCCACCACGCCTTCCTCATCAAGGATCCGCAGGTTCTCCAGCGCCACGGCCGAGGCGACGGGGTGGCCGGAGTAGGTGTAGCCGTGGTTGAACTCGGTCGCGCCGATGACCTCGGCCACCTCGTCCGACAGGATCGAGCCGCCAATCGGCTGGTAGCCGGACGACAGACCCTTGGCGATGGTCATGATGTCGGGGCGGATGCCCACGGCCTGGCTGCCGAACCAGTGGCCGGTACGCCCGAAGCCGCAGATCACCTCGTCCGCGATCAGCAGGATCTCGTACTTGTCGCAGATGCGCTGGATCTCGGGCCAGTAGGTTTCGGGCGGCACGATGACGCCGCCGGCGCCCTGCACGGGTTCCGCGATGAAGGCCGCGACGTTCTCCTCGCCCAGCTCCAGGATGGCCTTTTCCAGCTGCTGCGCGCGCTCCAGACCGAAGTCCTCGGGGCTCATGTCGCCACCCTCGGACCACCAGTCGGGCTGGTCGATGTGATGGATGCCGGGGATCGGCAGGCCGCCCTGCATGTGCATCCCCTTCATGCCGCCCAGGGAGCCGGAGCCGACGGAGGACCCGTGATAGGCGTTCCAGCGCGAGATGATGGTCTGCTTCTCGGGCTTGCCCTTCTCGGCCCAGTAGGTGCGCACCAGGCGGATGTTGGTGTCATTCGCCTCGGACCCGGAGGAGGCGAACATCACCTTATTCAGACCCTCCGGCGCCAGCTCGGCCAGCTTCTTCGACAGGGCGATGACCGGGGCGTGGGTCGTCATGAAGAAGGTGTTGTAATAGGGCAGCTCGGTCATCTGGCGGGCAGCGACCTCGGCCAGCTCGGTGCGGCCATAACCGATGTTGACGCACCACAGCCCGGCCATGGCATCGAGGATGCTGTGCCCCTCGCTGTCGGTCAGCCAGCAGCCCTGGGCGCCGGTGATGACCCGGGCGCCGCGCTCGGCCAACTCGGTCTGGGTGGTGAAGGGATGGACGTGGTGCGCCGCGTCCAGCGCCTGAAGCTCTGCCGTCGGCAGGTGGTTGGAGATCTTGGTCATGACGAAATCCTCGGCTGTCCGCCCGCTCAGGGGCGCTTGGCTCAGAGGATATGATCAAATCCCGCGCTGTCAATCGAATCGCGGAGACGCTCAGAGGGCGCGCAGGATCATCTCCATCCCCTGCTCCAGATCACCCTGCATCGCCCGGGCGGCCCCCTCGGCATCGCCTGTTTTCAAGGCGATGATCAGATCCTTGTGCATGTCGGGCAGGTTGCGGGTGCCGAAGGCGCCGCAGACCACCCGCAGCGACGGGCCAAAGCGCAGCCACAGCCCCTCGACCAGCCCCGACAGGATCGGCGCCTCGGCCGCGGCGTTCAGCCGGGCGTGGAACTTGTGGTTCTCCACCAGGTAGTCGTGCACATGGCCGCGGCGGATGGCATCATCCAGCGCGCCGTCGATCCGTTCCATCGCCGCGATGCCCTCGACCGCGATGCGGGCGCAGGCCCGGCGGGCCAGTTCCGGCTCCAGCGCACGGCGGGCCACCAGCAGTTGTTCGATCTCCGCCGCGCCCAGCAGGGGCACGGAAATGCGGCGGTTTCCCTGGAATTCCAGCGCGCCCTCGGCCATCAGCCGGCGCAGCGCCTCGCGGACCGGGGTCATGCCCGCGCCCAGCTCGGCCACCAGGCCCTGGATGGTCACCGCCTGCCCCGGTTCGAACTGCCCGTAAAGGACACGCGCCCGCAGGGTGCGATAGACCACCTCATGCGCGGGCAGCCCGGCCCCCTGGCCTGCGCCCTGCTTTTCACCTTCCGACCGCGCCTCGACCGGGGGCACCGCCCCGGCGGCGCCACCCTGCGTGTCCGATGCCTGCAAAATAATCACCTCACGTTGACCCACCCGGGCACCACGCCATCTTGCACGGTCAGGGCGGCCATGAAAACATCTTCATGTTGCCAGGTTCCCCGCCTTTTGATCAAATCGGGGATCAAGGGGCGAAAGACCCCAGGCGAAACAACGGGAGTGCATTCATGAAACGTTCCATCCTCGGCCTGACGGCCGCGACCCTCGCACTAGGTGCGGCTGCGGCCCAGGCGGAAGAGGTCCACGTCTACAACTGGTCCGACTACATCGACGAGAGCCTGCTGGAGAAATTCGAGGCCGAGACCGGCATCGATCTGATCTACGACGTCTTCGACAGCAACGAACTGCTGGAAACCAAGATGCTGGCCGGCGGGTCCGGCTACGACGTGGTGGTGCCCACCGGCACCTTCCTGCAGCGGCAGATCATGGCCGGCGCCTTCCAGCCGCTGGACAAGTCCAAGCTGCCCAACATCGACAACATGTGGGACGTGATCCAGGACCGCACCGATGTCTACGACCCGGGCGGGGACTATTCGATCAACTACATGTGGGGCACCACCGGCATCGGCGTGAACACCGACAAGGTGGCCGAGGTCCTGGGCGAGGACGTTGCGCAGAACTCGCTGTCGCTGATCTTCGATCCGGCCAATGCCGAGAAGCTTTCGGAGTGTGGCATCTACATGCTGGACGCCCCCACCGAGACCGTGCCCGCCGCGCTGACCTATGCCGGCTGGGACAACCCCGACGACAAGTCGCAAGAGGCGCTGGACAAGGCCGAGGAGGTGCTGACCGCGATCAGCCCCTACATCACCAAGTTCCACAGCTCGGAATACATCAACGCGCTGGCCAACGGGGACATCTGCGTCGCCTTCGGCTGGTCCGGTGACGTTCTGATCGCCCGTGACCGCGCGGCGGAGGCCGACAACGGCGTCAGCGTTGAATACTACATTCCCTCCGAGGGCGCGCTGATGTGGTTCGACCAGATGGCGATCCCGGTCGATGCGCCGAACCCCGACGCGGCCCACCAGTTCCTGAACTTCATCATGGATGCCGAGAACATGGCCGCGGCGTCGAACTACGTCTACTACGCCAACGGCAACAAGGCCTCGCAGGACTACCTGAACGAGGACGTGATCGGCGATGGCGCCATCTACCCGGATCAGGAAACGCTGGACAACCTCTACACCGTGACCCCCTTCGGGCCCAAGGAACAGCGCCTGCTGACCCGCCTCTGGACCCGGGTGAAATCGGGCACCTGATACCCGCCGAAAGCGATCCCGCGTCGCGCCCCGCGCGGCGCGGGCCTTGTCACGTCCCGGAGTTCGCGCGCGCCCATGCCCCAGACCGTCTTTGCCCCCTGGGAAGATCCCGATGAGAAACCGCTGATCCGGTTTCAGAACGTCACCAAGAAATTCGGTGACTTCACCGCGATCCAGTCCATCGACCTCGATATATACACGCGCGAATTCTTTGCGCTGCTCGGCCCCTCGGGCTGTGGCAAGACGACCCTGATGCGGATGCTGGCCGGGTTCGAGACACCGACCACCGGAAAGATCCTGCTGGGCGGCGAGGACATCGCCGCCACGCCGCCGAACAAGCGCCCCGTGAACATGATGTTCCAGAGCTACGCGCTCTTCCCCCACCTCTCGGTCTGGGAAAACGTCGCCTTCGGCCTGAAACGCGAAGGCCGCGAGAAAGATGAGATCGCCACCCGCGTGGCCGACATGATGCGCCTGACGCGGCTCGACAAATTCGCGCGCCGCAAGCCGCATCAGCTCTCGGGCGGGCAACGCCAGCGGGTGGCGCTGGCCCGCTCGCTCGCCAAGGCGCCGAAGCTGCTGTTGCTGGACGAACCGCTGGGCGCGCTGGACAAGAAGCTGCGCGAAGAGACGCAGTTCGAACTGATGGACATCCAGGAGAAGACCGGTACCACCTTCGTCATCGTCACCCACGACCAGGAAGAGGCGATGACCGTCGCCTCCCGCGTAGCGGTGATGGACGAGGGGCAGCTGGTGCAGGTCTCCACCCCCGACCGGATCTACGAATACCCCAACTCGGTCTACGTGGCCGACTTCATCGGCGACGTGAACATCATCGAGGGCGCCGCCAGCCAGTCCGGCGACAAGGTGCTGGTCACCTGGGCAGAGGGCGCCTCGCCCCTGGTCGCCACCTCCACCGCGATGCTGACCAAGGACCAGCATTGCTACCTGGCGATACGGCCCGAGAAGATCACCATCACCGCCGAGGAGCCCGAGACCACCAACAAGGTGCACGGCGAGATCATCGACATCGGCTATCTCGGCAATATCTCTACCTACCACGTGAAGCTGCCCACCGGGCACATGGTGAAGGCTCAATCGACCAACACCCGGCGCCTGTCGCGGCGCAACTTCACCTGGGAAGACAAGGTCTGGCTCAGCTGGTCGGACACCGCCGCCGTCCTGCTGGAGCGTTGAGGATGGCCGGCGCCCTGCCCCGCCCCCTGCGCCCCCAGGCCCCTGTCGGATGCCTCCGGCGGGAGTATTTCCGACGAGATGAAGCAGGGGCGCCGCGCGCGGTCATCGGGCGCCGGGCCCTGTCTTCACTTCGTTCCAAATACTCCGGGGGGAGTCTCCGGGACGGAGACGGGGGGCAGCGCCCCCCTCTGCCTGCCCACCTGGCCCCCTCCTCCGCAGCCCGCACAACGGGAGGCCCCGCATGCGCCGCCTGATCCTGATCCTCGTTCCCTACCTCTGGCTGCTGGCGCTCTTCCTGGTGCCCTTCCTGATCGTGGTGAAAATCTCACTGTCGGACGTGGCGCTCGCCCGCCCGCCCTATTTCCCGCAGCTCGACCTGTCCGGAGGCTGGGCGGCGATCCGCGATTTCTTCACCGAACTCGACTTCGAGAACTTCGCCTTCCTGGCCAGTGACGACCTCTACTGGAAGGCCTACCTCAGTTCGCTGCGCATCGCGCTGATCTCCACCCTGCTGACCCTGCTGATCGGTTTCCCGGTCGCCTACGGCATGGCCTCGGCTCGTCCCGAATGGCGTCCGACGCTGATGACGCTGGTGATCCTGCCCTTCTGGACCAGCTTCCTGATCCGGGTCTATTCCTGGATGGGCATCCTCAGCCAGAACGGGCTTCTGAACACCTTCCTGCTGTGGACCGGGGTGATTTCCGAGCCGCTGACCATCATGAACACGGAAATCGCCGTCTACATCGGCATCGTCTATACCTACCTGCCCTTCATGATCCTGCCGATCTACGCGACGCTGGAAAAGCTCGACGGCTCGCTGCTGGAAGCGGCGGAGGACCTGGGCTGTTCGCGCACCTCCGCCTTCTGGCTGGTGACGGTGCCGCTGTCGAAACCCGGCATCATCGCCGGCTGCTTCCTGGTCTTCATCCCCGCCATCGGCGAGTTCGTCATCCCCTCGCTCCTGGGCGGATCGGACACGCTGATGATCGGCAAGGTGCTCTGGGAAGAGTTCTTCAACAACCGTGACTGGCCCGTCGCCTCCGCCGTGGCGGTGGTGCTTCTGGCCATCCTCATCATCCCCATCGTGCTGTTCCAGCGGAACGAGCAGAAGAACCGGGAGGCCGGCCAATGAGACGGATGAGCGGGTTCAACATCGTGTCGCTGACCTTCGGGCTGGCCTTCCTTTACCTGCCGATGGTGGTGTTGGTCATCTATAGCTTCAACGCCTCGAAGCTGGTGACGGTCTGGGCCGGGTTCTCCACCCAGTGGTACGGCGAGTTGATCCGGGACGAGGCCTTCCTCGACGCGGCGCTGGTGACTCTGAAGGTGGGGCTGATCTCCTCCACCATCGCCACGGTGCTGGGAACCATGGCGGCCTGGATCCTGGTCCGTTCGGGGCGGTTCCTGGGACGCACACTGTTTTCGGGGATGATCTATGCGCCGCTGGTGATGCCAGAGGTGATCACCGGCCTGTCGCTGCTGCTGCTGTTCATCGGCATCGACCTGGACCGGGGGATCCTGACCATCGTGCTGGCTCATACCACCTTCTCCATGTGCTACGTCTCGGTGGTGGTGTCGTCGCGGCTCGCCTCCTTCGACACCTCGCTGGAGGAAGCCGCCCTCGACCTGGGCTGCACGCCCTGGCAGAGCTTCCGCCTGGTGACCCTGCCGATCATCGCGCCCGCGGTGATCTCCGGCTGGCTGCTGGCCTTCACGCTATCGCTGGATGATCTGGTGATCGCCTCCTTCGCCGCCGGCCCATCCTCGACCACCCTGCCGATGAAGATCTTCTCCGCCGTGCGCCTGGGCGTCAGCCCGGAGATCAACGCGCTGTCGACCATCATGATCGGCATCGTCGCCATGGGGGTGATCCTCTTCTCGCTGATGTCGAAACGCACCATGATCCGCCAGCAGCAGGAAGAGCGTGACGCCGCCCGTGCCGAGGCATAGGACCACCCCATGACGACGAAGACACCACGCCGGATCTACCCGGACTATACCTACACGCGCGCACCGATCGAGCGCTGCTATTGGGCCGAGGCCGTGCCCGAGGCGGCGCTGGCCGCCCCGCCGCTGCCCGGCCCCGCCCGGGTCGAGGCGCTGGTGATCGGGGGCGGCTACACCGGCCTCAACGCCGCGCTGTCGCTGGCACAGGCAGGCCGCCAGGTCACGCTGATCGACGCCGCCTTCCCCGCCTTCGGCGCCTCGGGGCGCAACGGCGGTTTCTGCTGTCTCGGCTCGGCCCGGGCCAGCGACGGCCAGCTGCGCCGCCGCTTCGGCCCCGAGGCGCCCGCCGATCTGCGCCGGGCCGAGGCGGCCTCCATCGCCCATGTGGACCGGCTGACCCGCGTCCACGGGATCGACGTGGACCGCCATTCGACGGGCGAGACGATCCTGGCGCATTCGCCGAAGGCCATGGAGAAACTCGCCGCCAGCGCGGAAAGCTACAGCGCCGACTACGGCACCGAGATGCGGGTGCTTTCCAAGGCCGACCTGGCCATCGAGGGCCTCGATGGTCCCACCTGGTACGGCGGGCTGCACAATCCGCTGGGCTTCGCCCTGCACCCCCGGAAATATGCTGCTGGCCTGCTTCGCGCGGCGCTGGCGGCCGGTGTGACGGTGCATGGCGAAACGCCTGCCCTGGCGATCGAACAGCAGGGCCGGACCCTTTCCGTGACCACGCCCCGGGGTACAGTCACCGCCGACCGTGTGCTGGTCGCGACCAATGGCTACACGGCGGAAAACCTGGCCCCCTGGTTCCGGGGGCGCACCCTGCCCGCGCAAAGCTCGGCCATCGCCAGCCGCCCGCTGACCGAGGCGGAGATGCAGGCCCAGGGCTACTGGTCGCGCCAGATGGCCTATGAAGACCGGCGCCTGCTGCATTACTTCCACCTGACACCCGACGGGCGGATGGTCTTCGGCCAGCGCGGCGGGCTGCTGTCGTCGCCGGCGACCGAGGCGAAGCTGGCAAAACTGGTGCGCGCCGATTTCGACCGCGCCTTCCCGGCCTGGTCCCACGTCGAGACACCGCACTACTGGTCCGGGATGGTCTGCCTGACGGCCTCTCTGACGCCCTATTGCGGCCCGGTCCCCGGCCTGCCCGGCGCCTTCACCGCCTTCGGCTACCATGGCAACGGTGTCGCCATGGGCAGCTACCTGGGCGCCCGCATGGCAGAGCTGGCCCGCGACGAAGACCCCTCGGAGATCCTGCCCGCTTCCTTCCGCGCCCCGCCGCCCCGCTTCCCGCTGGGCCGCTTCCGGCGCCTGCTCCTGGCCGCCGAGTACACCCAGGCGCGGCTCTTCGATCTTTGAAGGGAGCGTATCGCCCTGGCGGGCGATGGCCTCCGGCGGGAGTATTTATGACTGTCGGATGAAACAAGGCGCCGCGCCCCTGCCCATCCGACAGCCATAAATACTCCGGGGGAGTCCGCCGCAGGCGGGCGGGGGCAGCGCCCCCGGCCTTCAGCTTTCGATCGACTTCGCCGCCCGCGCCTTGCCGCGTTTCAGGCCCAGGTGGCGTTCGCGCAGGATGATGATGACGCCCGCCAGGATCACGATCCCCGCGCCCAGCAACATCTGCGGCGTCGGCACCTCGGCGAAGATGAAATAGCCGATCGCCAGGGCAAAGATCATCGAGGCATAATCGAAGGGCGCCACCACCGAGGCATCGGCGAAGCGGTAGCACGACGTCAGGAAGATCTGACCGAAACCGCCCAGCACCCCGGCCAGGATCAGCATCCCCGCCTCCGCGCCCGAGGGCCAGGCCCAGCCGAACGGCAGGGTCAGCAGCGACAGCAGGGTCGAGGTGATGGTGAACCAGAACACGATGGCCGAGGTCTGTTCCTCGCGCACCATGTTGCGGATGTGGACCTGGGCCAGGGCGGCGCAGGTGGCCCCGAAGATCACGATCATCGCACCCACGGCCTCGGTCACCGCCACCGTATCGGCGCCCAGGGTGGTCACCCGCGGCTCCAGCACGATCAGCACGCCCACCATGCCCAGGCCCACGGCGCTGAGACGGAAGACCCCCACCTTCTCGTTCAGGAACATGCCGGCGAAGACCACCACCAGGATGGGCGTGGCGTATTGCAGGGCCGTCACCTCGGGCAGCGGCAGGAAGGCCAGCCCGGCAAAGCCGCAGCCCATGGCGGTGGTGCCGATCAGCCCGCGCCAGACATGGGCCATCGGGCGCTGCGTGCGCCAACCCGTCCTCAGATCGCCGCGCACCGCCAGCCACCCAAGGATCACCGGCAGGGCAAAGAAGGAGCGGAAGAAGACCGACTGGCCCGGCGGCACATGGCCCGCCGTCGCCTTGATGAGAGAGGTCATGGTGATGAAGCAGGTCACCGCCACCAGTTTCAGGACAATCCCCTTGAGCGGCTGCATGCCGGCCCCTTTCGCGTCGTAACTTCCCGCGCCCGTCTCCAGGGCGGGGCGCCACCCGACCCTTCTGTCCCGCCCCTGTCGCGGGGTCAACGGCGCGGGGCGCATACCCGCTGTCGCAGCGGCGGGCGGCAGGCCCCGCAGGACGGGACAGGACAGGACCGCATCGCGCGGGGCTCTGGCCTTGGGCCTGCCCGCGCGTATAATGGGCAGACCCCCGGAGCCAGGCCCCCATGGGTGCCAAGCCAGATCTCCCGATGTCGAAAAGGACCTTTGCCCGATGACCCCAGCTCTGCGCCCGATGGCCCGCTCCCTTCCCCTTGCCCTGCCGCTGATGCTGCTGGCCGCTGCGGCCCAGGCCCATACCGGTGCGGGCCACGCCGGCGGCTTCGTCAGCGGGTTCAGCCACCCGATCCTCGGCTGGGATCACGTGGTGGCCATGGTCGCCGTGGGCCTTTGGGGCGCGGTCCTGGGCAAGCCCGCGATCTGGATCCTGCCGGTGGTCTTCCCGCTGGTCATGGCCTTCGGCGCCGCGCTCGGCATCCTCGGCGTGCCACTGCCGGCCGTGGAGACGGGCATTGCGCTGTCGGGCGTGGTGCTGGGCCTCGCCGTGGCGCTGGCGGTGCGCGCGCCGCTGCCGATCGCCGCGGTGGTCGTCGGCGTCTTCGCCATCTTCCACGGCCACGCCCATGGAACCGAACTGCCCGCAGCGGCCAATCCGCTGGCCTATGGCGTGGGCTTCGTCCTGGGCACCGGGCTGCTGCACATGGCCGGCATCGCCTTGGGCCTGCTGACGGCGAAACCCGCCGGGCGGATCGTCGTGCGCCTGGCCGGGGGCCTGATTGCCGTGGTCGGCGGCGCCTTCCTGGCCGGGATCGCCTGATCCCTTGGCCCGGCGCCGCGCAGCCGTCGTGACACTACCAACGGCCCGGGCGCTGGCCCCGGGCCTTTGCATTTGGCTGGCCTTGCTACCCGCCCCGGCCTTGGCCCATGTGCCGGGCCTGCCAGCGGAAGCAATGGCCGCCCTGACGCTGGGCCTGCGCCTGCCCTTCCTCTACCCGGAAGCCCTTCTGCCCCTGCTGGTGCTCGGGCTAGCGCTGGCCGGCGGGCAACGCCCGCTGATCGCCGGGCTGGCGGGGCTCGGGGCGGGACTGCTGGGCGCTGATCTACTGGGCGAGGCCGCCACGGCGCTGTCGCTGGGCGCGGGGGCGCTGGCGGGCGCGGTACTGGCCCTGAAGGGGCCGCCGCTGCCGGGAATGCTGCGCCACGGGATGGGGTTCGTCCTGCCCGCGCTCATCATGGCCGCTCTCTACCACGGCGGCAGCGCCTCGGCGCCCGCACTGATGGCGCTTGGCTCGATGGGCGTGTTGGCGGTGACGGCGCTGCTGATCGCGGAAATCGCGGACCTGCTGCTGACGCGGCTACCCGGACCGATCCCGGGCCTCGCGCTGCGTATCGCGGCCAGCTGGCTCGCCGCGATCCTGATCCTGATGCTGGCCTTCGTGCTGGCCGACCCCGTGCCGGGCGGCGCCGGGGCCTAGGCCCTGCGTTACTCCGCTGCCGTGCTGCGCTTCGGCAGGACCCAGTCGGGGCGCGGGAAGTGGCAGGTGTAGCCATTGGGGATCCGCTCCAGGTAATCCTGGTGCTCCGGCTCGGCCTCCCAGAAATCACCCACCGGTTCGACCTCTGTCACCACGCGCCCGGGCCAGAGGCCCGAGGCCTCCACATCCGCGATGGTCTCCTCGGCCACCGCCTTCTGCACGTCATCGACGTAGTAGATGGCCGAACGGTAGGACAGGCCGATGTCGTTGCCCTGCCGGTTCAGCGTGGTCGGATCGTGGATCTGGAAGAAGACCTCCAGGATCCGCCGATAGGAAATCACATCGGGGTCGAAGAAGATCTCGATCCCCTCCGCATGGGTGCCATGGTTGCGATAGGTCGCATGGGGCACGTCGCCCCCGGTATATCCCACGCGGGTGCGTTTCACCCCGGGCAGCTTGCGGATCAGGTCCTGCATGCCCCAAAAACAACCCCCGGCGAGAACGGCGCGTTCTTCACTCATCACAGTTCCTCCACTTGGTCGATGTATTGGCCATAGCCCTCGGCCTCCATTTCTTCCTTCGGGACGAAGCGCAGCGAGGCCGAGTTGATGCAGTAGCGCAGCCCGCCACGGTCCGTCGGCCCGTCGGGGAAGACGTGGCCCAGGTGGCTGTCACCGTGTTTCGACCGCACCTCGACCCGCACCATGCCGTGACTTTCGTCCCGCAGGTTAACGATATTGTCTTCCTCGATGGGCTTCACGAAGCTGGGCCAGCCACAGCCGCTCTCATACTTCGCCGCGCTGGCAAACAGCGGCTCGCCGGAGACCACGTCGACGTAGATCCCGACCCGCTTGTTCTCCAGCAGGGGGCCGGTGAAGGGCCGCTCGGTGCCGCTTTCCTGGGTCACGTGGAACTGCTCCGGGGTCAGCCGCGCGATGGCTTCGTCTGTCTTGCGATACTCGGACATATGTTCCTCCGTTGCTTGCCCTCAATGTGGGGAAGGCCGGCCGGAAAGGAAAGGGGTACGGCCGACACAGCTTTTACACGGGTCTCTGCGAGCGCCGCGACAGTCGGTTAACTTCATGTATGCGGGTCCTTCGGGCGAAGTCTCGGGAGCTTTCACGTTCTTGCGTACCCCCCGAACCGGCACGGACCCGCCGCGATACAGGGGCGCAACCGACAGCCGGTCGCCTGTTTCCGCACCGGAACACACGGGTGAAAGCGTTTTGCCCCGCCCTCGTTGCCCATTTCGGGGTCCGCCAGACGAGGCCTGTCCGGGACCGATTGCAGGAGATGCAGATGGCTGTCCAAACCCGTTCCTTCGCCCTGGCCGCCGTGATTGCCGCCGCCTCCACCTCCGCCGCATGGGCGCAGCTGTCGCTGGGTGCAGGCGCTGGCGGCTCGATCAGCGCCAACGCCTTGGCCATTGCGACGATGCAGGACGCCATTTCGGCCAGTACCAGCCTTTCCGCTGCGCTGGAGGCCCAGAGCTTCACCCAGCTGGTAATCGACGACCGCGACTGAGCCTTTCACACCCCCGAAAACGCCCGGGGGCCGCATCGCGGGCCCCTTTTCTGTGCCGCAGCACAGCACGGCTGCGTTTCTTCCGCACTGCGGCGACGCCATCCGGCGTCAATCGGCAACATTTCGCCGACACCACTTCATTGTTGATTCAAATACTTATTTTCACCGAACCCCCTATCTTCAAGGCGATGATACGTTCCCGGAGTGGCGAAGACTCGCCCAACTCTCGGCATGCGTGCAACTGTCGCAGGTTGCACACGTTTATTCAGCATAGCGAGAGGAGAATATCCATGACCCTGGAACTGATGAAACGGACGACCGCCGTTTTCGCCGCCCTGGCGCTGATCGGCCCTACCGCGGCACAGGCACAACTGGGCCTGGACGTGGACCTTGACGCGAGTGATGGCGACGGGGTCGGCGTGAGCGTTGATGCCGGCGTCGGTGGTGACGACGGCGTGAACGCGGATGCAGACGTGGGCGTCGGTGGCAATGACGGTCTCGATGTTACGGCCGATGCCGATGTCGGTGTCGGCGGCAGCAACGGCGTGAATGCCGACGCGGATGCAGATGTGGGCGTCGGAGGCGGCGATGGCGTGATGGCTGATGCCGATGTCGATGCCGGCGTGGGCGGCGACGATGGCATCAATGCCGATGCTGACGTGACCGCTGGCCTTGGCGGTGGCGACGGCATCAACGCAGACGCAGACGTCGATGTGGGCGCCGGCGGCGAGACCATCGCCGATATCGGCGCCGACCTGGGCGTCGGCGGCGGCTCGGGCGGCGGCTCCGGCAACGGCGGCGGCGGCGCCTCCAATGGGGGCGGCACCAATGGCGGCATGATGCCCGACGCCGAAAATCTGGCCTTCGCTGTCAGCGGCTCCGGCATGTCGGCCATCGCGACCCTGCCCCCGCAGGCCTTCGGTCTGGTGACGGTGACGCAGCTGGCGCGCCGGGACGAGATCTCGATCCCCAGCTTCGATGCGCAGCTGCGCGAATCCCAGGGCTGGATCGCCCGCCTGCGCCAACGCATTGCGTCCAACGGCCCGCTGACCAGCTGGCTGCAGGGCCGGGGCTACACCACGCCGGACGTGGTGGGCTTCTACCGCAAGACCGACGGCAAGCTGTGGCTGATCGTCGACGACCGGGTCTGACCGACCCTTCGGGTGTGTGACCGGCGCGCGGACCGCGTCGAACCAGGGAAGGCGGGCGGCGTCCGGGAGAGATCCCGGGCGCCGTTTTCCCTCATCCCGTTGCCGTCAGCTTCTCGCGCGCAGCTGCGCCACGGCCCAGCCGGCGGCCTCTGCCACCACCGGGTCGGCATCGCCGGTCAGCGCCTCGACCGCCGGCAATAGATCCGGACGGCCCGAGTTGCCGATGGCATAGGCCACGTTGCGCACGAAGCGGTCGCGCCCGATCCGCTTGATCGGCGAGCCGGAGAACCGGGCGCGGAAAGCGGTATCATCCAGCGCCGCCAACTCGGCCAACGGGGGCGCCAGCAGGTCATCACGGGCGTGGTATTTCACCTCCGCCGCGCGTTCGGCGAACTTGTTCCAGGGACAGACCGCCAGGCAGTCGTCGCAGCCGTAGATCCGATTGCCCAGCTTGGCGCGCAGCTCCTCCGGGATCGGACCCTTGTATTCGATCGTCAGGTAGGAAATGCAGCGCCGGGCATCCAGTTGATATGGCTGGGGAAAAGCATCCGTCGGACAGGCGTCCAGGCAGCGGCGGCACCGCCCGCAATGGTCCACCTCCGCATCATCTAGGGGCAGCTCCAGCGTGGTGAAGATGGCACCGAGGAAGAACCAGCTGCCCAGCTCGCGGCTGACCAGGTTGGTATGCTTGCCCTGCCAGCCCAGCCCGGCGGCCTGGCCGAGGGCCTTTTCCGGCACCGGCGCCGTATCGACGAAGACCTTCACCTGCGCCGCTTCGCCGTCGGCCTGCGGCCCCGCCTCGGCAATCAGCCAGCGCGCCAGCCGCTTCAGCCGCTTCTTCACCACATCGTGGTAATCGCGGTTCTGGGCATAGACGGTGATGCCTGCCCGGTCGGGATGGCCCAGCACCTCCAGCGGGTCATGATCGGGGCCGTAGTTTTCGGCCAGCATCAGGATCGACCGCGCCTCGGGCCAAAGCGCCGAGGGGTCACCGCGCCAATGGCTGCGATCAGCCAGCCAGGACATCTGCCCGTGATAGCCCGCAGCGAGGAAGGCGCGCAGGCGCTCGGCCACATCCGGCACGGCCTCGGGCGCGCAAAGACGGGCGGCAGAGAATCCCTCTGCCCGCGCCTGGTCCAGAAGTTTGCGTTTCAGCGCCTCGGTCATGGGGGCCTTGTGCCAGAAATCGGGGGATGGGGGAAATGCGGTGACGCGATCCCGAGGGCCTGCGCCCCTCCGCCGGGGTCAGGCCCAACCATGCGCAGGGCTGTGCTGTCACACTGTCCCACGCCGCCCCTCGGGTCATGCCTGTGGCATGACCTGCGCGTTCAGAAATCCAGGTCGGCGTAATGCGCGGGCGGCGGGAAGCCCGGCACCTGGTCCATCAGGATGGCGCGGAACGCGGGGCGCGACTTGATCTTGGCGTACCAGTCCTTCACCTGCGCGTTCCGATCCCAGTCCACGTCGGAGATATAGTCGAGCGCCGACAGATGCGCGGCGGCGGCGAAATCCGCCAGGCTCATCCGGTCCCCGGCCAGCCAGCGGCGGTGATCCAGCAGCCAGCCCATGTAATCAATGTGGAACTTGATCGCCCGCAGACCGGCCATCACGTTGGTGGAATTGGGAAACCCCTGGCCGGTGATCTTCTTGTTCACCCGCTCGTAAAGCAGCTTCGAGGTCACCTCGTGGTGGAACTTGTCGTCGAACCACATCACCAGGCGGCGCACCTCATGCCGGGCCAGCGGATCCGAGGGCATCAGCGAGGGCTCGGGATAGAGCTCCTCCAGATACTCGCAGATCGCCGCGCTTTCGGCCAGGGCGTGACCATCCAGGCGCAGCACCGGCACCTTGCCGGCGGGGTTGCGACGCAGGAAATCGGTGTCCTTCTCCCAGTAGCGCTCTTCGATCAGCTTCACTTCGATCTTCTTCTCGGCCAGCGACAGGCGCACCTTGCGGCAGAAGGGAGACAGGGGAACGTGGTAAAGCTCTGCTGAAGTCATCGTTGTGTCCTGGTACGAATGGCCTGGCGCACGACGGCGCGGCGGGCCAACGGGCCCCGGGGCCTGAAATGTCACCTGTCTTGCCGCCTGAGGCCCGGAATTTCAATCCTCGAAACAGGCGGCCCGCCCATCCCGTGCGATCGTCGCGGCCCCGTCGCGGATTGCCGCCGACCGGCGGGAGACGAATTCACCCGGCGCGCTGGCCGACCAGCTTTGCGGCGAGGGCAACACGGCCGCCAGGCGCGCGGCCTGATCCGCCGACAGATCCTTCGGAAGTGCCTGGAAATACCGCCAGGCGCCGGCCTCGATGCCAAAGGCGCCCTCGTCGAACTCGGCCACGTTCAGATAGACCTCCAGGATCCGGCGCTTCGACCAGGTCAGCTCCACCAGCGGGGTAATCAGCGTCTCCAGCGCCTTCCGGACGTAGCTGCGCCCGTGCCAGAGATAGACGTTCTTCACGACTTGTTGAGAGATGGTCGACCCGCCCCGCGCCGCGCCGTCGGCAATGGCATCGCGGATCGCGGACATGTCGATCCCCCAGTGCAGGCAGAAATTGGCATCCTCGGCCGCCACGACCGAGCGCGCCATCACCGGGGCGATCTCCTCCATCGGAATCCATTGCCGGTCTATCTCACCCAGGCGCAACCGTTCCCGCAGCATGTAGGCACCGCCCCAGGGGCGGATCACCGAATGAGAGGTCACGACGAGGGCAAAGAGAATCACCACGACCGCCAGCCCGCGCAAAATCCAGCGTCGCAGCCAGCGCAGGGGCTGCGGACCACCGCGCGCGGCCTTTTTTCCCTTGCGGGAGGCCGTCTTGCGCGTCTTCGTTTTGGGTTTCGTCTGCTTTGCCACGAGTCCAGCTATACGCGTGACAGCCGGGGCAGCAAAGTCATTGCCAGGCCCCTTTCCGGTTGGCAGGCAAGAAAAAACCGGCACCAGGGCCGGTTTCATTCAATCGCGTTGCCCCGCCCAGTCGGCGGGCCAGATATCGGGGCGCCTTGCCCCCGGGATCCTGTTGCCAGACATCCCCCGGTCGGCCCCGATGGCCCCGAAGCCGGAGTGCAGGTCAAAGGTATCGCGGCGGTATTCATCCTCCAGCCGGGAGGACCGCGCCGCATTGCGCAGGCTGGACAGGATGGTGGGCCCCTCATCGGAATCCGCCTGTGACGTTCCGGGGGCAACCCCCGTCAGGGCGACGGCCAGGATGAGAGCGGGGACATAAGCAGTGCGGGTCGTCATGGACACCTCCCGGAAGCCGGGCTTGCGATCTTGAAAGAAAACGGCACCGGCGCCATTTCTGGTGCCGGTGCCGATGCCTGGGTCGTCACCACGGGGAGCGTAGGTAACGAACCCCGGTCTTACTTGGCTTCGGGCAGAACGTAGGCGTTCGTGCCGTTCAGGCCCGAGCGAGCGTCGTCATCGCTGTAGTCCACGACGGCGTTGCCGGAAGCGGCCAGCGAGTTGGTGTCGGTGTAGTTGCGGGTCACGTCCTGCTGTGCGGACTGAACGCTGTTCAGGCCCGAACGTGCGTCGTCGTCGCTGTAGCCGTTGAAGAACTGAGCCGAAGCGGAGGTTGCGGAAGCTGCGACGAGGGCGGCGACGCCGAGTGCTTTGAGGGTTTTCATTGTTGGTCTCCTAAGATCTCTAGTTTGTTTTGCTTCAGACGCTGTGTGTTTCTGTCTGCGTCCTTGCGATGAGAGAGATATAGGCCCGGCGAGCCGTCATTGGAAGTGCATCTATGCACAGGTCTCGGTTCATTGAGGCATATCGTGCCCTCACAAACATGAGAGGCCCTGCAACCATTTGATTTTAATATGTTTTACAATTCATTCATTGAACAAAACCCAGTACTCAGAAGTTTAGTTTTGCCTCAAAAAAGTTGTCTGAGGGTGGTTGAACGAAAAAAGAGAGCCCGCAGCGGCAGACCCTCTTGAAAGTTTTGTGACGTTTTCTAGGGCGGAAATTATTCCGCAGGAACAGAGACTTCTTCCTCCGACAGGGGGTGAGACAGGTGTTGCAGCATCTCTTTCGGGCAGATCTGAAGGAAGTTGCCCTTCTCCAGATCCCAGTGCTGAAGGATGTCCCGGGCCTTGCGCGAGTCGGTTTCGGCCACGTGACGCTCGATGAGTCCCTTGAGCTGTTGCTCCCAGTGATCCACGGTCACCGGGCAGGTCACCAGGGTTTCCGTGTTCATCAGCGTCTCGGCGCGGCCGTCCGGGTCATAGAGGTAGGCCATGCCCCCGGTCATGCCGGCACCGAAGTTCGGGCCGATGGAGCCCAGGATCACCGCGATACCTCCGGTCATGTATTCGCAGCCGTTCGAGCCACAGCCCTCGATCACCACCTTGGCGCCCGAGTTCCGCACGGCGAAGCGTTCGCCCGCGCGGCCCGCGGCAAAGAGGTAGCCGTCAGTCGCACCATAAAGGACGGTGTTGCCGATGATCGTGTTTTCGGCAGCCACCAGCGGCGATTGCATCGAGGGACGCACCACCACGGTGCCGCCCGACAGACCCTTGCCGACATAGTCGTTGGCCTCGCCCGAGACCTCGATCTTCAGGCCCGGGGCCGCGAAGGCGCCCAGGGACTGACCGGCGGAGCCTTCCAGTTTCACCGTCAGGTGGTCGGGCTGCAGCGCGTTGCGCATGCCGAAGGCGCGCACGATGTGGCTAGAGGTGCGCGTGCCCACGGTGCGGTGCGTGTTCTGCACCGCGTAGGACAGCTGCATCTTTTCGCCATCCTTCAGGAAGCGGGCGGCATCGCGGACGATCTCGGCATCCAGGGTGTCCGGCACCGCGTTGCGCGGCTTCAGACGGTCGTAGTGGATGTCCTTGGCGCCATCGACGGTGATCAGCAGCGGGTTCAGGTCGAGGTCGTCGAGGTGTTCCGCCCCGCGCGACACCTGGTGCAGCAGGTCGGCGCGGCCGATCACCTCGTCCAGGGACCGAGCGCCGATCTCGGCCAGGATCTCCCGCACTTCCTGGGCATAGAAGGTGATGAGGTTCACCACCTTGTCCGCCGTGCCGGTGAACTTGGCCCGCAGCGCCGGGTCCTGCGTGCAGACGCCCACCGGGCAGGTGTTCGACTGGCACTGACGGACCATGATGCAGCCCATGGCGATCAGGGCGGCGGTGCCGATGCCGTATTCCTCGGCCCCCATCATCGCGGCCATGACGATGTCGCGGCCCGTGCGCAGGCCCCCATCGGTGCGCAGCGTGACCCGCTCACGCAGCTTGTTCATTGCCAGCACCTGGTGCGCCTCGGTCAGACCCATTTCCCAGGGCAGACCCGCGAACTTGATCGAGGTCGCGGGCGAGGCACCCGTGCCGCCGTTGTGGCCCGAGATCAGGATGACGTCCGCCTTGGCCTTGGCCACACCGGCGGCGATCGTGCCGACGCCGGAGGACGACACCAGCTTCACCGTCACCTTCACGGTGGGGTTGATCTGCTTCAGGTCGTAGATCAGCTGCGCCAGATCCTCGATCGAGTAGATGTCGTGGTGCGGCGGCGGCGAGATCAGGGTCACGCCCTTGGTCGAATGGCGCAGGCGGGCGATCAGGTCGGTGACCTTCATGCCGGGCAGCTGCCCCCCCTCACCGGGCTTGGCGCCCTGGGCCACCTTGATCTCAAGCTCTTCGCACTGGTTCAGGTACTCGGCGGTCACGCCGAACCGGCCCGACGCCACCTGCTTGATCTTGGCCGACGGGTTGTCGCCGTTAGGTTCGGGCACGAAGTGCGCCGGATCCTCGCCACCCTCGCCGCTGTCGGACTTGGCGCCGATGCGGTTCATCGCGACGTTCAGCAGCTTGTGCGCCTCGGGCGACAGCGCGCCCAGGGACATGCCCGGCGTCACGAACCGCTTGCGGATCGAGGTGATCGATTCGACTTCTTCAATCGGGATCGACTTGGCCAGCGGCTTGATCGCCAGCAGGTCGCGCAGGTGGATCGGCGGGTTCGCCTGCATCCGGGCGCTGTACTGCTTCCAGATCTCGTAGCTGGCCCGGTCACAGGCCGCCTGCAGCATGTGCATGGTCTGCGCTTCCCAGGCGTGGGTCTCGCCCGACTTGCGCGCCTTGTAGAAACCACCGATCGGCAGCACGTCCTGGCCGTTCTTCCAGCCCAGGCGGTGCACTTCCTCGATCTTCTTCTGGATGCCGTAGATCCCGATGCCCGAGATCCGCGACAGCATGCCGGGGAAGAACTCGGCGCACATGGCGCGGCTCAGGCCCACGGCCTCGAAGTTCAGGCCGCCGCGATAGGAGGAAATGACCGAGATGCCCATCTTGGCCATGATCTTCAGCAGACCCTGGTCGATGGCATCGCGATAGCGCTTCATGTTCTCGGTCAGCGTGCCGTCCAGCAGGCCCCGCTTGATGCGGTCGGCGATGCTGTCCTCGGCCAGGTAGGCGTTCACGATGGTCGCGCCGGAGGCGATCAGCACGGCGAAGTAATGCGGATCGACACATTCGGCCGAGCGCACCCCGATGGAGCAGAAGGTGCGCAGGCCCTTCTGGGTCAGCCAGCTGTGCACGGCGGAGGTCGCCAGGATCATCGGCATGGCCACCTTGTCGGGGCCCTGATGCTGATCGGTCAGGATGATGTGACCGCCGCCGGACCGAACCGCGTCCTCCGCTTCGCGCCGGATGCGGTTCAGCGCCTCGCGCAGAGCGCCGCGTTCGCCGGTGGCGGGGAAGGTACAGTCGATCTCGACCATCTCGGCGTTGAAGTGATTGCGCAGCTCGTCGAACTGGGCGTTACCCACGAAGGGGGTATCCAGCACCAGGATCTCGGTCTGCGCGCTGCTCTCATCCAGCACGTTCTTCAGGTTGCCGAAGCGCGTCTTCAGGCTCATCACGCGGAATTCGCGCAGGCTGTCGATCGGCGGGTTGGTCACCTGGCTGAAGTTCTGGCGGAAGAAGTGCGACAGCGGGCGATACTTGTTGGACAGCACGGCAGAGGGCGTATCGTCACCCATCGAGGCGATGGCTTCCTTGCCGTCCTCGGCCATGGGCGCCAGCATGTTCTCCAGCTCTTCGATGGAATAGCCCGCCGCGATCTGCCGCTTGCGCAGCTCACCGCCCTCGAACAGGGGCTTCTCCTCGACCTGGGCCAAGGCCTCGTCCAGCTCGGAAATCTTGCCGACCCATTCGCCGAAGGGCTGACCGGCGGCCAGTTTGTCCTTGATTTCCACGTCGTGGTAGAGCTTGCCCTCGAAGGTATCCACGGCCAGCAGCTGACCCGGGCCCAGGGCGCCCTTTTCGCGCACGGTGGCCTCGTTCGTCGGCACCATGCCCGCCTCGGAGCCCGCGATCAGCAGCCCGTCGCCGGTCACGACATAGCGCATCGGGCGCAGGCCGTTGCGGTCGGTGCCGGCGCAGACCCAGCGACCGTCGGTCATGGCCAGGGCGGCGGGGCCGTCCCAGGGTTCCATCACCGAGTTGCAGTAGGAATACATGTCACGCCAGGCTTCGGGCAGTTCCTCGGCCTGCTTGGACCAGGACTCGGGCACCAGCATGGTTTTCGCCATGGGCGCGTTGCGGCCCGCGCGGACCAGCACCTCAAAGACGGCATCCAGCGCGGCGGAATCCGAAGACCCGCCGGGGATGATCGGCTTGATGTCTTCCGCCATGTCCCCGAAGGCCGAGGAGGCCATGCGAATCTCGTGGCTCTTCATCCAGTTCACGTTGCCCTTCAGCGTGTTGATCTCGCCGTTGTGGGCCAGCATGCGGAAGGGCTGCGCCAGCCACCATTCCGGGAAGGTGTTGGTGGAATAGCGCTGGTGGTAGAGAGCGAAGGTCGACTCGAAACGCTCGTCCATCAGGTCGGGGTAGAAGACGGCGACCTGTTCGGCCAGCATCATGCCCTTGTAGATGATCGACCGGCAGGACAGCGACGCGAGATACAGATCGGTGATGCCGGCGGCGGCGGCGGCCTTCTCGATCCGGCGACGGATCACGTACAGCTCGCGCTCGAACTGTTCCTCGTCGACGCCCTTGATGTTGGAAATCAGGATCTGCTCGATCTCGGGGCGGGTGGCGTTGGCCTTTTCGCCCAGGCAGTCGATCTCGACCGGGACGTGGCGCCAGCCGTAGATGTAGTAGCCCATGCGCAGCACTTCGGCCTCGACGATGGTCCGGCAGGTTTCCTGGGCGCCGAAATCGGTGCGCGGCAGGAAGACCTGGCCCACGGCCATCAGCTCATCCTCGCGCGGCTCGTGGCCAGTACGCTTGATCTGGTCATAGAAGAAGGGGACCGGGATCTGCACGTGGATCCCCGCGCCGTCGCCCGTCTTGCCGTCGGCATCCACGGCGCCGCGGTGCCAGATCGCCTTCAGCGCGGTGATCCCCGCCTCGACCACCTTGCGCGACGGCTTCCCGTCGATGGAAACGACAAGGCCCACGCCACAGGAGGAATGCTCATGCTCCTCGCGGAACAGGCCGTTTTCCTCCATCCACTGGCGCTTGGCTTTCTCGGCTGCGGCCCAATTCGCGTCGATCTTGGTCATGGTCAGGTCTCCCTTGGCCGAAATGGCGGTGTTGCGGGGAAAAGCGGGGGCGGTCATGCGCCCTGCTCTCCGGTCATCTCTTCGGTTTCGCCACCCTCTTCGGGCAGCGCATCTTCGCGGCGGTAGACGCCCAGCGGTTCCAGTGTCTTGCGCAGCTTGCGCGCCTGGTTGAGGAAGGCGCGTTCCAGCACGGCGCCGGTCAGTCCGGCATCATCCAGCAGCTGCGGCACGGTCTTGTCGCCCGAGGGCAGCACGAACTGATGGATGTTCGGCTGCAACGGGAAGCTTTCCAGGTGGGCGGCCTCGCCCGGCGCCTCGCCGTGGATCAGATAGTAGTCGGCCGACCGGCCCAGGACCTCGCCCAGGTTGTGCAGGCGCAGATCCTCCAGGCCCTTGCCCTCGGGAATGGCGCGGGCGGGCATGGCGAAGAGCGGGCTCAGCGCCAGGGCCACCTTGACCTCCAGGAAGGCCGGCATGGCCAGCGCCATGAAACCGCCCATCCCCTGGCCCAGCACCATCACCGTCTCGGCGGCGCATTCGCGACGATAGGCGGCGGCCCATTCGACGATTTCCTCGATCAGGCCCTCGCCGTTCAGCCAGGTGTTGCCGGGATCGGCGAAGAAAAGCACGTTGTCGCGCCCGCCATGGCTGGCCGCATGGGCAAAGGCCGCCAGCGGCGCACCGCCCTCCTCGCTGTCCCAGAAGGACAGCACCAGGCGGGTGCTGGTGCCACGGTACAGCCAGACCTTCAGCGTCTCGCTGTCCGAAACCGGGGTGATGTCGAGTGCGTCTGCCATGTCCTGCCCTTTCGGGGCCTCGCGGGAAATGCTGGGAAGGGGGGACGCGCGGGGACGCGCGCCCGGGGTGTTGCGAGCTCTTGCTTACTCGGCGGCGACGGAGGCCGGGGCAGCCAGGTCTTCGAGGATCGCGGCGGCGCAATCGCGCCCGTCGCGGATCGCCCAGACCACCAGGGAGGCACCGCGCACGATGTCGCCCACGGCATAGACCCGGTCCAGCGAGGTGCGGCCGGTGCCGAAATCGGCGCGGATGGTGCCCCAGCGGGTCACTTCCAGGCCGTCGGCGTTCCACAGCTTCGGCAGATCCTCAGGCTCAAACCCAAGCGCCTTGATGACGATGTCGGCCTCTTCGGCATAGTCGCTGCCCTCGATCACCTCAGGCGACTGGCGGCCCGTCGCATCGGGCTGGCCCAGGCGCATGCGCTGCACCAAGGCCTGGCGCACGCGGCCCGCGCCGGCGCCCGCGCCCTCGGGTTCGATCACCCCGGTGGTGAACCCGACGGGGTTCGACAGCCAGACGAACTCCACGCCCTCTTCCTCGGCGTTCTGCACCTCGCGCTGCGAACCCGGCATGTTCTTGCGGTCGCGGCGATAGAGACATTTGACCGACTCGGCGCCCTGGCGGATGGCGGTGCGGACGCAGTCCATCGCGGTGTCGCCACCGCCGACCACAACGACCTTCTTGCCCTTCGCGTTCAGCTCGCCGTTCAGATATTCCTCGACCTCGTCGCCGAAGCTGACCTTGTTGGAACAGGTCAGGTAGTCGATGGCGCGCACGATGCCCTCGGCCTCGGCATTGGGGCCGGTCAGCTCGCGGGTCTTGTAGACGCCGGTGGCGATCAGCACGGCGTCATGCTTGCCGCGGATCGCATCGAAGGAGATGTCGTCGCCCACGGTGCAGTTCAGCACGAATTCCACGCCGCCCGCTTCCAGCTGCTCGACGCGGCGCATGACGACGTCCTTTTCCAGCTTGAAGCCGGGGATGCCGTAGGTCAGCAGGCCGCCGGCGCGGTCGTAGCGGTCATAGACGGTGACCTGCACGCCGGCACGACGCAGCATGTCGGCCGCGGCCAGGCCGCCGGGGCCCGCGCCGATGATGCCGACGCTTTCCTCGCGCTCCTGCGCGGGCGCGGGCGGCTTCACCCAGCCCTTTTCCCAGGCGGTATCGGTGATGTATTTCTCCACCGCGCCGATGGTGACGGTGCCGTGGCCCGACTGTTCGATCACGCAGTTGCCTTCGCACAGACGGTCCTGCGGGCAGATGCGGCCGCAAATCTCCGGGAAGGTGTTGGTGGCCTGGCTGATCGCATAGGCCTCTTCCAGACGGCCCGTCGCCGTCAGGTTCAGCCAGTCGGGGATGTTGTTGTGCAGCGGGCAGTGGGACTGGCAGTAGGGCACGCCACACTGGCTGCACCGGCTCGCCTGCTCCTCGGCCTTGGCCTGGGCATATTCCGCATAGATTTCGTCGAAGTCATGGGCACGGACATCCGCATCCCGCTTTTCCGGGGTTTCCCGCTCGACGGAGACGAATTTCAGCATCGGTTGCTTCGCCACGGCCAACTCCTCGTTACGCTTTTCGCTACCTTGTTCCGGGGCCTTCTACAGCACGGATCGCGGCGTGAAAAGTCAGAACTAGTGACCTATTAATGCGCAAACGGCGCTTTCAGCAGGACGAGCGCGCATCTGACAGGTTCTATTGGGTATACATCCGGACCTATTTAACAGCTTTCCATTCACTTACAGCGGGTTAATCCTGTCCTTGATTGTACTCCCCAGGATTTCCCATGCCGTTGCTTCAGCTCCTTCTTCTCGCGATTATTCAGGGTATTACCGAGTTTCTTCCCATCTCCTCCTCCGGTCACCTGATTCTTCTGCCCGCGCTGTCGGGCATGCAGGACCAGGGGCAGGTGATCGATGTGGCGGTCCACGTGGGCACCCTCGGCGCGGTTGTGCTCTACTTCTGGGCAGATGTCCGCGACGCCATCGGCGGGCTACCGCTGCTCATACGCGGCCGGACCGACACGCCGGGCAGCCGGCTGGCCTTCCTTCTGATCGTGGCGACGATCCCCGGCATCCTCTTCGGCCTGTTCCTGGCGATGACCGGGATTGACGATCTGCTGCGCTCGGCGGCCGTGATCGGCTGGACGATGCTGGGCTTCGGCGTGCTGCTGTGGATCGCTGACCGGCGCGGCGACAGCGGGCGTCCTGCAGCGGACTGGACGCTGAAGGATGCGATCGTCCTGGGGCTGTGGCAGGCCATCGCCCTGATCCCCGGCACCTCGCGGTCGGGCATCTGCATCACCGGGGCGCTGTTCGGCGGCTTCGAGCGTCAGGCGGCGGCCAAGATCTCGATGCTGATGTCGATCCCGATGATCTTGGCCAGCGCGGCCTACCTGTCGGGCGAGGTGATCGCCACCGCCGACAGCCAGGCCGCGATCAGCGGCGCCATTGCCGCCGTCTTCGCCTTCCTCTCGGCCTTGGTGGCCCTGACGCTGATGATGCGGCTGCTGAGGTCGGTCAGCTTCACCCCCTACGTGATCTACCGTCTCGCCCTGGGCAGCTTCCTGCTGTGGTGGGCCTACGCCTGACGCCACCCCGGCCCGCCAACGGAAAAGCCCGGCCAGTGGCCGGGCTTTCGCATGTCGTCGGAACGCTGGCGCGTTCAGGCGTTCAGATCAGGCCTTGAGGTTCTGGGCCGAGTCCTTGATCGCCGCGTACTGACCGGAGGGACGGTAGGCCCACATGTAGTCGGGCAGCACCGCTTCGGGGGCAGCCGGGTCGATCCCCAGATCGGCAAAGGTCTTGGCCTCGCCGGTCACCACGTTGTCGTGGCGCAGCTGTTTCACTTGGTCGCTGGTCAGCACGCTGTTGGTCACCAGGCCGAGGGTGATCGATTCCACCAGACCCAGGACGCTGGCCATCACGCTGCCGACCCAGAAGGGAAGCGCCAGCACGCCGCGGCGGCGGTGGATCACGCCGAACATCTCCTTCATCCAGCCGCGGAAGGTCTTCACCTCCGGGCCGCCCAGCTCGTAGATGCCGCCCGGAGCCTGACCCAGCACACCCATCACGGCGGCGGCGGCGACGTCATCCACCCAGACCGGCTGGAACTTGGTGTCGGCTCCGATCACCGGCACCACGGGCGCGCGGCTGGCCATCTTGCCGAACCGGTTGAAGAACTTGTCCTCGTAGCCGAAGATCACCGAGGGACGCAGGATCATCGCCTCGGGGTAGGCGGCCAACACGGCGGCCTCGCCCTCGCCCTTGGACCGGGCGTACCCGCTTTCCCCCTCGGCATCGGCACCCAGGGCGGAGATATGCACCAGGCTGGCCACGCCCTGCGCCGCGGCGACACGGGCGATTCGCCCTGCCCCTTCGGCCTGCACGGCGTCGAAGTTGTTCTTTCCCTTGGCGGCGAAGGTGCCGACGCAGTTCACCACCGCGTCAGAGCCACGCATCGCGACCTCGACCGAGGCATCGTCGCGGATGTTGCAGAACACGGGCTCCACCTGGCCCACGGCGCCATAGGGGCGCACGAAACCCGCCAGCGCGGGGTTGCGCACGGCGACGCGCACGCGCCAGCCCTGCTGCGCCATGCGCCGGGCGATGTAACGGCCGACGAATCCCGACCCGCCGAAAATGGTGACAAGCTTCGATTTGGGCATGGACGTACCTCCGGCTGATCGAATTCCTCTCGTTCCTAGCCCCGCTTTCCCTTGCACACAAGGCGGTTGGCAGCTTTGTCGAAATCACTTTCACAAAATGCTCAAAAACCTCGTTGACACCCCCGGACACACCCCATATATCGCCCCTCACGACACCGGCCCAGGTGGCGGAATTGGTAGACGCGCTAGCTTCAGGTGCTAGTGTCTGTATGGACGTGGAGGTTCGAGTCCTCTCCTGGGCACCATTACTCAAAGCCCCGTGAAGCCCTTGGTTTCGCGGGGCTTTTTGTTGTCTACAGCGCCCGCGCACCAGCGAAAAAGGGCAGAGATACCCCCCTGCCCTTCGCCAGTTTTCCAAGGTGCTGACGCTCAGGCGATGCTCTTGTCCGACCCGTCCGCCACGCCGCGCGTCCAGTAGCCCGCGGCCTTCATCCGGGTCAGCGGGTGACCCCGTTCTTCCAGCACATTGCGCAGGGCACGGGCCACCGTCGCCTCGGCGGCGATCCAGGCATAAAGCCCCTCGGTCAGCTCGACCTCCGCCAGGGCGGGCAGAATCGGATCGACCAGATGCGCCTGGTCCTCGGGCCGGTGGATCCAGCGAATCTCCACCTCCGCCGCGCTGTCAAAGCTTTGTTCGTCCGCCGCGCCCGGCACTGCAATCAGCGCGGTAACCTTTTGGCCCGCCTCCAGCCCCTCGATCCGGCGCGCGATGGCCGGCAGGGCAGTCTCATCCCCGATCAGCAGCCACTCCTGCGGGCCGCTGACCACCTGGCTGCCGCGCGGGCCGCCCACGGTCAGTTCGTCACCCGGCTGCGCCGCGATGGCCCAGGCGGTGGCGGGGCCGGCCTCGTGCACGGCGAAATCCAGCACCAGTCGCTGCGCGTCATTGTCGTAGCTGCGCGGAGTGTATTCCCGCATCACCGGCGCCTCCTCGCCCTCCGCGGGGAAGATCAGCTTCACGTGATCGTCCACGCCGGGCGAGGCGAAATCGGCCAGGTCCGCGCCGCCGAAGGTCAGGCGCAGCATGTGCGGGGTCAGTTCTTCCTTCTCCAGCAGCGTCAGCGGGCGCCGCTTCAGCTCATGCCGGATACGTTCGATGGTCACGGGGGTTTGCTCGTTCGCCATCTCGGTCCTCTCGTGTCGTGAGTTCTCTCCCTCGGGACCTGCGTCCAGTGGCCGGACCTGTCGGGACCGGGTGCCGCGTCAGGCGGGGTCGCGCGCAGGGTCGCGCAAAACGCGGCCCGCCGCCATGGGGAATTGCGTGTGCCAGCCGCGCCTGCCCCCTGCGCAGGGGCAGAGCGGGCAGCAAAAAGCCCCCCGGCCCGTCAGGGCCGGAGGGCGAAGCACAGGGCGCAGCCCCGGATGGATCAGCCGAAGACGCGGGTCAGGGCCACGTCGATGGCGCCCACGATCTCGTCGATGTTGTCCTTCGTGGCGATCAGCGCGGGCGACAGGCAAAGCGTGTTGTTGAACCCGGGCAGCGAGCGGTTGGTGACCCCGATCATCACACCCTGGGCGCCGCATTCCGCCACGACCTTCTGGGCCAGCTTCTCGGCCACCGGCTCCTTCGTGCCGCGATCCGCGACCAGCTCGGTCCCCAGGAACAGGCCCTTGCCGCGCACGTCGCCGACGACGGCATGCTTGTCCTTCAGCTCTTCCAGCTTCTCCAGGCAGTAGTCGCCCATGGCCGTGGTGTTTTCCAGCAGGCCCTCACGCTCGATGATCGCCAGGTTTTCCAGCGCGGCAGCAGGGCCGGCGGTGCAGCCGCCGAAGGTGCTGATGTCGCGGAAGTAGTTCAGCGGATCCTCGGCATCGTCCTTGAACAGGTTGAACACCTCTTCGGTGGTTACGCAGCAGGCAATGGCGGCGTAGCCAGAGGCGACGCCCTTGGCCATGGTCACGAAGTCGGGCTTGATGCCGTAGTGCTGGTACCCGAACCAGGTGCCGGTCCGGCCGACACCGCAGACCACCTCGTCGATGTGCAGCAGCACGTCGTATTTCTTGCAGATCTCCTGCACCCGCTCCCAGTAGCCCTTGGGCGGAACGATCACGCCGCCGCCGGCGGTCACGGGTTCCAGGCAGATGGCGCCGACGGTGTCGGGGCCTTCGCGCAGGATCACCTCCTCGATCGCGTCAGCCGCGCGCTCGCCGTAGTTCTCGACGTCCCACTGCTTGCGGTACTCCAGGCAATGCGGGACCTCGACGAAACCGGGCGTCAGGGGGCCGTACTGCATGTGGCGTTCCGGCTGGCCGCAGGCCGACAGGGCGGCGATGGTGGTGCCGTGGTAGTCGCGTTCGCGGAACAGGATCTTGGTCTTCTTGCCGCCATAACGCTTGTGCGCGATCTGGCGCACCATCTTGAAGGCCTTCTCGTTCGCTTCGGACCCAGAGTTGCAGTAGTAGACGCGGCTGAGGCCCGGCATCTTTTCGATCAGCTTTTCCGAGAACAACGCGCCGGGGATCGAGCCCGCGGAACCGGCGAAATAGTTCAGCTTCACCAACTGTTCACGCACGGCATCGGCGATGGATTCGCGGCCATAGCCCACGTTGACGGTCCAGACCCCGCCGGAGACGGCATCGAGGTAACGGGTGCCCTTGGCGTCCCAGACATGGATGCCCTTGCCCTCGACGATCACGCGCGGATCGGAGGTTTCAAAGGGTTTGTGCTGGGTCAGGTGGTGCCAGACATGGGCCTTGTCGGCGGCCACCACATCACTGATGTCGTTGTCGTACATGAATATAACTCCCGGTTGGGTCCTTACCGTCACAAAGCCGCGTGCCGCGCGCTCGCGACAGGTCCAGCCGACACGAATACATGGGTCCACGGACTTGTCCACGCCCGGATCTTGGGCGAAACCGTTGGCAGGCGAACTTCCCCGCGCGAAACGTCATGTATCATGTCCCTCCGCACCGGCTATGATCCGGCGAGATAGGACCAACACCCATGCTAACCATCATCACCCGGGAAAGCGAAGAGCCGATCCAGTCGCAGCTGAGGCGCCGGATCGTCGAGTCGATCCACTCAGGGCAGATGCAGCTGGGACAGAAGATGCCCCCCTCGCGGCAGCTGGCCGGTCAGCTTGGCATCGCGCGCAACACGGTCACGGCGGTCTACGAGGAGCTGGTGGCGCGCGGCTACCTCGATTCCGTGCCGCGGCGCGGGGTCTTCGTCGCCCGCGACCTGCCGCCCGAACCGGCGAACCAGCCCGAGCCCGCCCCCGGCACCGGCCCGGATTGGGAGGCGCGGCTGAAACAGCGCCCCTCGCGGCTGCGCCATATCATCAAGCCCTCGAACTGGCAGGACTACGCCTTTCCCTTCGTCTACGGGCAGGTCGATCCCTCGCTCTTTCCGATCAACACCTGGCGCACCTGTTCCCGCGACGCGCTTGGCCGGTCGGCCATCGACTGGTGGACCGCCGACCGCGCGGTGGAGGATGATCCGCTGCTGGTCGAGCAGATCCGCACCCAGATCCTGCCGCAGAGAGGCATCTACGCGAAGCCCGAGGAGATCCTGATCACCCTGGGCACGCAGGAAGGGCTGTATCTGCTGGCCCGCCTGCTCGCACGCCCCGGCACCCGCGTGGGCTGTGAAATGCCGGGCTATCCCGACAGCCGCAACATCATGGCCGCCGAAGGCGCTGACATCACCGACCTGCCCATCGACGGCGAGGGCGCTCGCCTGCCCGACACCCCGCTGGACCTGGCGGTACTGACGCCGGCGCATCATTGCCCGACGATGGTGCCCATGTCCCCCGAACGCCGCCTGGCGACCCTGGCGCGGGCACGCCGCGATGGCACCGTGCTGATCGAGGATGACTACGAGGGCGAAACGGCCAGCGCCGGCGACCAGACCACGCTGAAAAGCCTCGATAACTCCGGCCATGTCGCCTACCTGGGCACGCTGTCCAAGGTGCTGGCGCCCGGCGTGCGCCTGGGGTTCATGGTGGCCGCCCCCGCCCTGGTGGAGGAGGCCCGCTGGCTGCGCCGGCTGATCCACCGCTCGGCCCCGCTGAACAACCAGCGCACCGCCGGGATCTTCCTGGCCGAAGGGCACTACCTGGCCCTGCAACGCTCCCTGCGGGCCGCGCTGGACCATCGCCACACCAAGGTGGTCGAGGGCTGCGACCGCTACCTGCCCAATTTCCGCCGCGCGGGCACCCACGGCGGGTCCTCTGTCTGGCTGGAATGCCCGCCCGGTGTCGACGCCCGGGCCCTGTTCACCGCCGCCTGTGCGCGCGGGGTGCTGTTCGAATCCGGCGACCCCTTCGTGCCCGAGGACCAGGCGGGTCGCTTCCTGCGACTCGGCATCTCCTACATCGACGAGCGCAAGATCGATGCAGGGCTCGCCGAGTTGGGCCGCGCCGTGCGCGATCTGTGATCCGCACACACCCCTGACATGAAACGGATTTGCGCTGGCCCAACCCATGGGACCGGGCTGGCCCTGTCTGGCGCAGCCTCCCCTGCCTAGGTTGCAGAAAAAATCGACCAACAGGACTCTCTCCCCATGACCTCCTCCCCAGCGACATCCTCCGCCGTGACCATCTTCAAGGCGGCCCGCATCCGCACCATGAACCCCAACCGGGCGCTGGCCACCCATGTGGCCGTGCGCGACGGCCGCATCCTGGCCGTGGGCGATGCCACCGATTGCGCCGCCTGGCAGGCGACCTGGGACTGCACCCTGGATGAGCGTTTCGCCCAGCGCACCCTGATGCCCGGCTTCGTCGAGGCCCATGGCCACACCATGGAAGGCTCTCTTTGGAACAACCTGTTCCTCGGCTACTTCGAGCGCACAGCGCCCAATGGCCATGTCGAGGGCGGGCTGAAAAGCATCGAGGCCGTGGTCGAGAAGCTGAAGGAAGAGGAGGCGAAGCTGACCGATCCCGACCAGGCGCTGGTCGCCTGGGGGTTCGACCCGATCTACTACAGCGAGCGGATGACCCGCAGACACCTGGATGCCGTTTCGGCCACCCGTCCGATCGTCATCATGCATGCCTCGCTGCACCTGCTGAACGTCAACACGCCGGTCATGGAACGCGGCAACATGCTGGGCCAGAGCAACGTCGAGGGCATCCTGCGCGACGCCGAGGGCGTGGAGACGGGTGAGCTGCAGGAAATGGCGGCGATGAACATGGCCGCCCGCGTGGTGGGCGAGGCGATGGCGGTGCGCGATGTCGATGCCGACACCCTGCGCACCTATGGTCGCGCCGCCGTCAACGCCGGCGTCACCACCACCACCGACCTGCACCAGCGCCTGAACGACGACTCGCTGGCCGCCTTCCTGTCGGTCACCAGGGAGGCGGATTTCCCCATCCGCATCGTGCCCGCCCTGGGCGCCATCCAGTGGGCGCTGGACGAGGGCATCGCCCGCGCGCGGGAGCTGAAGACGCAGGGCAATGACCGGCTCTACATGGGGCTGGTGAAGATCATGACCGACGGCTCGATCCAGGGCTTCACCGGACGACTGAAATGGCCGGGCTATCACAACGGGGCGCCGAACGGGCTATGGAACGTGCCGCCGGCGCAGCTGAAGGCGATGATCCTGGCCTACCACGAGGCCGGCATGCAGATGCATTGCCACGTCAACGGCGACCAGGCGTCCGAGTTCGTGATCGACGTGATGGAAGAGGCGCTGACCAAGGCCCCGCGCCCGGACCACCGCCACGTGCTGCAGCACTGCCAGATGGCGGACCGGGCGCAGTTCCGGCGGATGAAGGCGCTTGGCCTCTCGGCCAACCTCTTTGCCAACCACATCTTCTACTGGGGCGAACAGCACTATGCGCTCACCATGGGACCCGACAAGGCGCGGCGCATGGATGCCTGCGGCACGGCCCTGGCTGAAGGGGTGCAGTTCTCGGTCCATTGCGACGTGCCAGTGACGCCGCTGAACCCGCTGTTTACCGCCTGGTGCGCCGTCAACCGGCTGACCAGTGAGGGCCGCATCATGGGGCCGGAGGAATGCCTGCCCGTCGAGGAGGCGTTGAAGGCGATCACCATCGGCGCCGCCTACCAGCTGAAGCTCGACCACCTCGTGGGCTCGATCGAGGTCGGCAAGTTCGCCGATTTCGCCGTGCTGGACAGCGACCCCGCCGAGGTGGAGCCGATGAAACTGCGCGAGGTGCGTGTTCTGGGCACCATCAGCGCGGGCCAGTGGTACCAAAGCGCGATCCCCCTGGATCAGGCGCCGGTGCCTGATGTCACGATCCCCGACGCGCCGGTGCCCGCATGACGCCACCCCTGAACGTCGCCGCCCGGCCCGCGCCCGGCCTGATCCCGGTCACCGTGATCGGCGGCTTCCTCGGCTCCGGCAAGACCACGCTGGTCAACCGGATCCTGGCGGCCGCCACCACCCGCATCGCCGTGCTGGTCAACGATTTCGGCGACATCAACGTGGATGCCGCGCTGATCCGCTCGGACGACGGGCTGACACTGGAGCTGTCGGGCGGCTGCATCTGCTGTTCGATGGCCGAGGGCATCGGACCCGCCCTGGTCGCGGCGATGGAAAAGGGCCCCGACGAGATCCTGATCGAGGCCTCGGGCGTGGGCGAACCGCGCCGCGTGGCCGAATTCGCCCTGCTGGAACGCGGGCTGAAACTGGACATGGTGGTGACCATGGCCAACGCGGTGGAGCTGGCGGCGCAGCTTGATGACCCTCTGATCGGCGACACCGTGGCGCGCCAGTTCGACGGCGCCGACCTGGTGGTGCTGAACCACGTGGATGCCGCCGGTGACGCCCGCCTGGCCGAGGCCCGCGCCGCCCTGCGCCGCCTTGCCCCGGGCAAGACCGTGGCCGAAACCACCCGCGCCGCCCTGCCGATGGAGCTGCTGGCCGGTTCCACCCTGTCGCTGCTGTCGGCCCCGCAGGGCGATCCGATGGCCCATGATCATGTCTTTCACCGTTACCGGGTCGACACCGCCCCCCTGCCCCGCCCCGCGCTGGAGGCCGCGCTGGACGCCCTGCCCGCAGATCTGCTGCGGCTGAAAGGCTGGGTGGACATCACCGGCGAAGGCCCCGCCCTGCTGCAATGGGTCGCCGGCCGATGGGAGCTGATCCCCGGTTCAGATGCACAGGAATCAGGCACGCACCTGGTCGGCATCGGCACCCAGCCCGATCTGGACCTGACCGGACTTCTCTCTGGCAAGCCGCTGAAAACAGGACAATAACTCCCCGGATTGCGCCTCTGGCCCCATCCGGTTTTCATTTTCGCCCCGCGTGGCCCCATGCAATGCCGCCCTCTGGCCCAAGCCGGGGGCAGATGACCCAAGGACAACGAAAGAATGACCGATACACCCCTTCTGCCCCAGGATCCCGAGGCGCTGATCGCCTCCTACGCCGGTGTGAACCTGGTGGGCGGCGAGAAACGCGCCACCGCCGCCACCCTGGCGGTGCTGAACCCCGCCACCGGGGCCGAGATCGGCCAGGCCGCCGCGTCCTCGGCCGAGGAAACCGCCGCCGCCGTCGAGGTGGCCGCCGCGGCCTTCCCCGCCTGGACCCAGGTGCCGGCGCGTGAGCGGGGCAAGCTGGTCGGCGCCGCCGCCCGCGCCATGACGGCAGAGGCCGAGGTGATCGCCCAGGCCCTGGCCCGAGAAACCGGCAAGGCCATCCGCACCGAATGCCGGGGCGAGGTGAAGACCGCCATCGACATCCTGGAGTTCTACTCCGGCCTGGGCTCCGAGCTGAAGGGCGAGACGGTGCCCTTCCACCCCCGGTCCCTGACCATGACCACCCGCGAACCGCTGGGTGTCGTGGGCGCGATCCTGCCCTGGAACGTGCCGCTGGTCCTGATGATGCTGAAGATCGCGCCCGCCCTGGTCGCCGGGAACACCGTGGTGGTGAAAGCCTCGGAAGAGGCACCCTATGCCACCTATGCGATGATCGAGATCCTCTCGCGCCACCTGCCCGCAGGCGTGGTCAACGTCATCAACGGCACCGGCCCGGCCTGTGGCGCGCCGCTCTGCGCACACCCCAAGGTCGCCAAGATCACCTTCACCGGCTCCGAGGCCGTGGGCCAGACCGTTTACGAGGCCGCCGCGAAGAAGATCATCCCCGTGTCGCTGGAACTGGGTGGCAAGTCCCCGATGATCATCTGCGAGGATGCAGACCTCGACAAAACCGTTGCGGGCGCCATCTCCGGCATGCGCTTCACCCGGCAGGGGCAAAGCTGCACCGCCGCCAGCCGCATCTACGTCCATGCCTCCCTGATGGACGCCTTCATGGAGAAACTAACCGCCGAGCTGGACAAGCTGGTGATCGGTGACCCGATGGACGAGGCAACGGACGTAGGCACCATCATCAACGCCAAGCAGGCGAAGGTCATCACCGACTACGTGGCGCAGGCCGAAGCGACCCCGGGCGCGAAGGTCATCCGTTGCGGCACCGCGCCCGAGGGCGCGGACCTGGCGCCGGAGCTCTTCATGCAGCCGACCCTGTTGCTGGACCTGCCCGAGGATCATCCCTGCGTGATGAACGAGATCTTCGGCCCCGTCGCCTTCATCGCCGCCTGGGACGACTACGAGGACGTGATCGCCAAGGCCAACGCCACCCACTACGGGCTGGCGGCCTCGGTCTGGACAAAATCCCTGTCGGTGGCGCTGGACAGCACGGCGCGGCTGAACGCGGGCTATGTGCAGGTGAACCAGAACCTGACCATCCAGCCCAACGTCTCCTACGGCGGTTTCGGGCGGTCGGGCCTGGGCAAGGAAGCCTCTCTGGAGGCGATGCTGGCGCATTTCACCCGGTCGAAAACCATCGTGATGAACTTCGACTGATGGAGGTCTACGCCCTCATATGCGCGACGACCTTCGCCGCCGCGGTCCTGAGGGGGCTGACGGGCTTCGGCTTCGCGCTGGCCGCCGTGCCGGCGCTGAGCCTCTTCCTGCCGCCCGCCCGCGCGGTGACCATCGCGATCCTGCTGCAATGCATGGTGGGGCTGCGCGACATCCTCAGCACACGGGGGCTGGTGATGTACCGCACGCTTGGGATCATGGCGATCGGCGCAGTGGTCGGCACGCCCCTCGGCCTCTGGGGGCTGACGCAGCTGTCGCCGGACGTGATGCGCGTGGTGCTGGCGGTGATCGTGGCCATCGGCCTGGCCGCCCTGCTGCTGAAGATCCGCCTGCCCAGCGGGCCCGGCCCGGCCATCGGTGCAGGCCTGACCGCCGGCGTCTTCTCGGGCCTCGCCGCCATGCCCGGGCCGCCCGCCATCGCCTATTTCCTTGGCACCGACACGCCCGCGAAGAACACCCGCGCCTCGGCCATGGTATTCTTCTTCCTGACCTCCCTGATGGCCCTTCCGGGGCTGTGGCTTGCGCAGAATATCGACGTGCAGGTCTTCACCCAGGCCCTGATCGCCCTGCCCGCCCTGCTGGTCGGCACCTGGGCGGGGGGCCGTGCCTTCGCCCGGCTGGGCGAGGGCGGATACCGGCTGGCCGCCATCGGCCTGCTGGGTATCACCGCCGCCGTGACCGCCCTGCGCGGGATCGGGGGTCTTCTCTAAAATCAAGAAACCAAATAACAAACCTCTCCCAACAGGAACGCAGCCATGAAACTCCTCAAGACATCCACTCTCGCCGGGGCCCTTGCCCTGGGCCTGAGCGCCGGTTTCACCCCGGCCTTCGCCGACACGCTGGTCGTCGGCACCACCCAGACCCCGCGCCATTTCAACGGCGCCATCCAATCCGGCATCGCCACCTTCATGGCCACCGCGCAGGTCTTCGCCTCGCCGCTGAAATATGATGCCGAATGGAACCCCGAACCCTACCTGGCCGAAAGCTGGGAAACCTCCGAGGATGGCCTGTCGGTCACCCTGCACCTGCGCGACGGCGTGACCTTCCACGATGGCGAGCCACTGACCTCGGCGGATGTGAAATTCTCGATCGAGACGATCAAGGAAAACCACCCGTTCCAGACCATGCTGGCCCCGGTGACCGAGGTCGAGACCCCCGATGACCTGACCGCGGTGATCCACCTGGCGAACCCGCACCCGGCGCTGATGCTGGCCATGTCGCCCGCGCTGATGCCGATCATCCCCGAGCACGTCTATGGCGAAGGAAACATCCAGGAAAACCCGGCCAACCTGTCGCCCGTCGGATCGGGTCCGTTCAAGTTCGTCGAATACCAGCAGGGGGATTTCTACCGGCTGGAGAAGAACGAGGACTTCTTCCTCGACGGTCTGCCGAAGATGGACGAGGTGATCGTGCAGATCATCGGCGACCAGGCCAACCTGACCCTCTCGGCCGAACGCGGTGACGTCGACATGGTGCCCTTCATGTCCGCCATCCGCGACGTGCAGCGACTGGAAAAGGCCGATGGCGTCAGCGTTTCCGATGACGGCTACGATGCCATCGGCCCGCTGAACTGGATCGCCTTCAACACCCAGAAGCCGCCCTTCGACGACGTGCGCGTGCGCCAGGCCATCGGCTATGCGATGAACAAGGACTTCATCCTGGAACGCCTGCTGGGCGGCGTGGCCAAGGACTCCGTGGGGCCGATCACCGCGACCTCGCCCATGGCCACCGACGAGGTGGAAGCCTACGACTTCGACCTGGAAAAGGCCGCCGCCCTTCTGGATGAGGCCGGCCTGGCGCCCGACGCCGACGGCGTGCGTTTCACCGCCACGATGGACTTCATCCCCGGCATGGCCGAGATGGGCCGCAACATGGCGGAATACATGCGTACTCAGCTGCGGCCCCTGGGCATCGAGGTGGAGGTGCGCACCGCGCCGGACTTCCCCACCTGGGCCCAGCGCATCGCATCCTATGATTTCGACATGACCGAGGACAGCGTCTACAACTGGGGCGACCCGGTGATCGGGGTGCACCGCACCTACCTGACCTCGAACATCCGCGAGGGCGTGATCTGGTCCAACACCCAGCGGTATTCCAACCCGGAGGTGGACGCCCTGCTGGAACAGGCCGCCGTGGAAACCGACCCGGAGGCCCGCGCGGAACTCTACAAGACGTTCCAGCAGATCGTCGTGGCCGACGCGCCGATCCTCTTCATCAACGAGGTGCCCTTCTACACCGCCTACAATGACGGGCTGACCGGGCTGCCGCAGACCATCTGGGGCGCCGTGTCGCCCTGGGACGAAGTCGAGTGGACTGAATAAGCCCGCTCCCTGCCCGGCCCGCGACTGCTCCCCCGCGGGCCGGGTGCCTCACTCCAGCCTTCTCCCCCTGCCAGAGGTGCTTTCATGCCTCCCCTCGTCAAACGCCTTGCCTCCGCCATCGGCCTGCTGGTCGCGGTGCTGGTGCTGAACTTCCTGCTGATCCAGATGGCGCCGGGTGATCCCGTCGAGGTCATCGTCGGCGAGATGGGCGGCGCCTCGGAAGAGCTGATCGCCCGGCTGCGCGCCGAATACGGTCTCGACAAGCCGGTCATCGTACAGCTTGGCCTCTACCTGTCGAAGGTCGTCACCGGCGATTTCGGCTACTCCTACTACTTCAACCAGCCGGTGCTGAGCCTGATCCTGCAACGGCTGCCCGCCACCATCCTGCTGGTCGTGTCGTCACTGATGATCGCCGTGGTCGTGGGTACGCTGATGGGGATCTATTCGGCGCGCAAACCGAAAGGTCTGCTGTCGCATTTCGTCACCATCTTCTCCCTCGTGGGCTATGCCGCGCCGGTCTTCTGGACCGGGCTGATGCTGCTGATCCTCTTCGCCTCGGTCTTTCCGATCTTCCCGGTCTCGGGGATGCAGAACGTGCGCGGGTCTGAGACTTGGATCGGTGCCGTCCTGGATGTGCTGCACCACCTGGTGCTGCCCTCGGTGACGCTGGCCTCGATCTACATCGCAACCTATTCGCGCCTCTCGCGCGCCTCCATGCTGGACGTGCTGGGATCCGACTATATCCGCACCGCGCGGGCCAAGGGGCTGAACGAACGCCGGGTGATCTTCGGCCATGCCCTGCGCAACGGGCTGATCCCCGTCGTGACCATGGTGGGTCTGCAATTCGGCCAGCTGTTCGCCGGTGCCGTGCTGGTGGAAACGGTGTTCAACTGGCCGGGCCTCGGGCGGCTGGCCTATGAAAGCATCCTGCGCCGCGACTATCCGACGATCCTGGCCATCCTCTTCTTCTCCGCCATCCTCGTCATGGTCGCCAACATCCTGACCGACCTGGCCTACGGGCGCATCGACCCCCGCATCGGGGGCGGCCGCCGCAAACCCTCCAAACCCAAAGGAGCGGCCCAATGACGGAGACGACCTCCGCCCGCACCACCGCTGCGCCCGAGGCCACGGGGCCGAAACCCGCGCATCCGGCGCTGGAGTTCCTGCGCGCCTTCGCCCGCAACCAGTCCGCGATCATCGGGCTGATCCTGCTGGCGATCGTGCTGGGCACCACCTTCCTCGGCCCGGTCTTCTACGACGTGGATCCCTATTCCATGGTCGACATGCCCTTCGTCGCGCCGGGCGGGGACTATGCGCCGCTTGGCACCGACTACCTGGGCCGCGACATGCTGGCCGGGATCATCGAAGGGGGCCGCGCGACGCTCGCCGTGGGGGCTGCCGCCGCAGTGATCTCGGTGGTGATCGGCATCCTGATCGGATCGCTCGCCGGCTATTTCGGCGGCTGGATCGACGCGGCGCTGATGAAGGTGACCGAGTTCTTCCAGATCCTGCCCACACTGCTGCTGGCCATGGTGCTGGTGACGATCTTCGGCGCGACGCTGGTGACGATCACCATCGCCATCGGCGCGGTCAGCTGGCCGCAGGTCGCCCGCCTGGCCCGGGCCGAGTTCATGAAGATCCGGAAACTGGACTACGTGCAGGCCGCCCGCACCGCCGGCGCCCGCGACGCCTACCTGATCTTCCGCGTGATCCTGCCCGCCGCCCTGCCGCCGCTGGTGGTCGCCGCAGGCCTGGCCGTGGGTGCCGCGATCCTCTTCGAGGCCGGCATGTCCTTTCTGGGCCTCGGCGATCCCAACACCATGTCCTGGGGCCTGATCATCGGCCAGAACCGCAACTATCTGCTGGACGCCTGGTGGACGGTGACCCTGCCCGGCGTGGCGATCTTCATCACCGTCCTGGCGATCAGCCTCGTCGGTGACGGCATCAACGACGCCCTGAACCCCAAGCTGCGGAGGCGCTGATGGATCCCGTTCTGGAAATTACCGACCTGAAGGTCGGCGTGGACACCGGCCGCCAGGTGCAGTCCGTGCTGGATGGCGTGTCGCTGAAACTCACCCCCGGCAAGACCCTGGGCGTGGTAGGCGAGTCGGGCTGCGGCAAGTCTATGACCGCGCTGTCGACCATGGGCCTTCTGCCTGACCGCTTCGCCGTCTCAGGCGGGTCGATCAACCTGATGGGCGAGGACCTTCTGGCCGCCAAACCCGCCCGCATGCGCGAGTTGCGCGGCAATGCGATCTCGATGATCTTCCAGGAGCCGATGACGGCCCTGAACCCGGTGCTGACCGTCGAACGCCAGATCGCCGAGGTGGTGGAGTTGCACCAGGGCAAGACCGGCGCCGAAGCCCGCGAGATCGCGCTGGAGATGCTGCGCGCGGTGCAGATCCCCTCGCCCGAGGACCGGCTGGCTGCCTATCCGCATGAACTGTCGGGGGGGATGCGCCAGCGGGTGATGATCGCCATTGCCCTGGCCTGTCGCCCCAAGGTCATCATCGCGGATGAGCCGACCACGGCGCTGGACGTGACCGTTCAGGCGCAGATCTTCCGCCTGCTGCGCGAGCTACAGGAGCAGACCGAAACCGCGATCATGCTGATCACCCACGACCTGGGCGCGGTGGCCGAAATGGCCGATGAGGTCGCCGTGCTTTACGCGGGCAAATGCGTGGAAAGCGGTCCGGTTCGCGAAATCCTCAGCAATCCCTCGCACCCCTATACGCGCGGCCTGATGGCCTGCACCCCGCGCCTGCGTCTGGGCGCGGCGGCCGCATCGGCGGCGGAGGAGGGGCTGGGAGAAATCCCCGGCATGGTGCCGCCCCTGGGCCGTTTCCCCAAGGCCTGCCGCTTCGCCCCGCGCTGCGCCCTCGCCGATGCCCGCTGCCACGCCGAGGCCCCGCCGCTGGTCCCCGCAGGCCCCGATCATTCCGCCCTCTGCTGGCACACCGACAAGATGGAGCAGGTCGCATGACACCCCTCCTCGACGTTCAGGACCTGAAGGTCCACTTCCCGCTGGCCAATGGCAGCACCGTCCACGCCGTCGACGGCGTCAGCTTCCAGGTGAACGAAGGCGACAGTTTCGGCATCGTTGGCGAAAGCGGGTCGGGCAAATCCACCACCGCGCAGGCCCTAATGCGGCTGGTCGATCCGGTGGCCGGATCCATCACCCTGGACAAGCACGACCTGGGCCGGCTTGAGGGCGAGGCCCTGCGCAGCCTCCGGCACATGCTGCAGATGGTGTTCCAGGATCCCTATTCCTCGCTCAACCCGTGGCTGCGGGCGGGGCAGGCCGTGCGCGAACCGCTGGACCTGATGGGCCTCGGCCCGGCCCGGGGCCGGGACAAGCGGGTGGACGAGATGTTCCGCGCCGTGGGCCTGCACCCGGATGCCAAGCGCCTCTTCCCGCACCAGTTCTCCGGCGGGCAGCGGCAGCGGCTGTGCATCGCCCGGGCCATGGTGACGGAACCCCGCCTGATCGTCTGCGACGAGCCGGTCTCGGCCCTCGACGTGGCGATCCAGGCGCAGATCCTGAACCTGCTGAAGAAACTGCAGGCCGAGAAGCACTTGACCTATGTCTTCATCTCCCACGACCTGGCGGTGGTGCAGCACCTGTGCACCCATGTGGCGGTGATGTACCTGGGCGAGTTCGTCGAGACCGCCCCCACCCAGGAGTTGTTTGCCAATGCCAAGCACCCCTATACTTGGTCCCTGATGGCCGCGGCCCTGTCGCCCGACGACACCACGCCCTCGACGGAACGGTTCACCGTGACGGGAGAGCCCCCCTCGCCGATCAACCCGCCGAAGGGCTGCCGGTTTGCCGGGCGCTGTCCCTTCGCCACCGACACCTGCCGGGCCGAGAAACCGCCGGTGAAGACCTTCGCCGAGGGTCACAAGGTCGCCTGCCACTACGCGGGCGAGCTGACGCCGCCGCTGCCGGAACTGGCCGCCCACGCCGCCTGAGGCGCTGTGCAAACCCGCACAGGGGGGCCGGGCCGCACCGCCCGGCCCCACGCCTTTTCCCAAGCTTCATTTGCATCCACGGCCCCGACGCCCTAAGTCATTTCCAGATTTTCAGGGAGCCGCCCCCGTGACCAACCACCTTTACAAGAACGACCTGCCCGACGGGCTGGACCTCGGCCCGGTGGTGGCCATCGACTGTGAAACCATGGGGCTGAACCCGCATCGCGACCGGCTTTGCGTGATCCAGATGTCGGGCGGCGACGGCGACGCGCATATCGTGCAGGTCGCGAAGGGCCAGACCGAGGCGCCGAACCTCTGCCGCATGCTGGAAGATCCGAAGGTGCTGAAGCTGTTCCACTACGGCCGGTTCGACATCGCCGCGATGTTCAACGCCTTCGGTGCCCTGGCCGCGCCGGTCTACTGCACCAAGATCGCCAGCCGCCTGGTGCGTACCTACACCGACCGCCACGGGCTGAAGAACCTGACCCAGGAACTGATCGGCGTCGACATTTCCAAGCAGCAGCAGATGTCGGACTGGGGCGCGGCGGAGCTGACGCCGGCGCAGCTCGACTATGCCGCCTCGGATGTCCTCTACCTGCACCGCCTGCGCGAAAAGCTGGACGAACGGCTGGCGCGCGAGGATCGCACCGAGGTGGCCCAGGCCTGTTTCGACTTCCTGCCCACCCGGGCCAAACTCGACCTCGCGGGCTGGCCCGAGATCGACATCTTCGCCCATTCCTGAGGGTCAGATGGCGCTGAGCGAGTCCTCCCGCACCCGGCTGATAAGCTGGCTGAAGATCGTGCTGCCGCTGGCGGCCATGGCGATCCTGTCGACGCTCTTCCTGATCTCGCGCAGCATCGACCCCCTGGCGGAGATCCCCTATTCCACCGTCGACCTGCGCGACAGCGCCCGCAGCGAACGGGTGACCAAGCCCAGCTTTGCCGGCGCCACCGAGGAGGGCGACATGATCGCCTTCACCGCCGAAAGCGCCCTGCCCCGTGACGGAAACCGCCTGGACGCCAATGAGCTGGCGGCCGAGATCGACTTTGCCAGCGGTGGCAGCGTGGCCGTCCGCGCCGAGGCCGGCCAGATCGACCAGCCCGCCGACACCGCCACCCTGCGCGGCGGGGTGGAGATCACCTCCTCCACCGGCTACCGCGTGGAGACGGAGGCCCTGGCCATCGGCATGCGCCAGACCCGCGCCGAGACCGAGGGCGAGATCCGCGCCGAGGGCCCGCCCGGCACCTTCACCGCCGGCCGCATGCGGCTGAGTACGGATCCCGAGACCGGCAAGGTCTATATGGTTTTCACCGCTGGCGTGAAGCTGATATACGATCCGGGATCCACCCCCGGACCAACCGAGGAGTAACGCCCGTGCCCCGCGTCCAGACCCACGCCCCAACCCCGCGTCGCGGCCGGGCCTTCGCCCGTCCCCTGGCCGCTGCCGCAGGCCTGGTGCTTCTGCTGGCCGCGCCCGGTGTCGCGCAGGAGACGACGGTGCCCTTCGGCACCCAGGCCGACAGCTCCGCCCCGATCGAGGTGCAGTCGGAAACCCTGTCGGTCAGCCAGGACGATGGCGCCGCCATCTTCGAGGGCAACGTGCTGGTGGAGCAGGACAACATGCGCCTGTCGGCGGCCCGCGTCGAAGTGATCTACAACGAAACCCAGTCGCAGATCGCCAGCCTGGCGGCCTCGGGCGGGGTCACCCTGGTCAGCGGCGACGATGCCGCCGAGGCCGAACGTGCCGACTACGACGTGACCTCGGGCGCGCTGGTCCTGTCGGGCGACGTCCTGCTGGTGCGCGGCCCCAGCACCATCGCCTCCGAACGGATGCGTGTGGATGTCGACGCGGGCACCGCCCAGCTGGAAGGGCGCGTGCGCACCTTCCTGTCGCAGGACGGGGACTGACATTTGGCCACCCCGGAACTGAAAGTCGCGGACGGCCAGCACGGCCTGCAGATCGAGGGCCTGCGCAAGGCCTACAAGAAGCGCGTGGTGATCCGCGACGTGACCATGACCCTGGACCGGGGCGAGGTGGTGGCCCTGCTGGGGCCCAACGGGTCAGGCAAGACGACGACCTTCTATTCCGTCGCCGGCCTGGTGATTCCCGAAGGCGGCCGGGTGATGCTGGACGGCACCGACGTGACCGGCCTGCCAATGTACCGCCGCGCCCGCCTCGGCATCGGCTACCTGCCGCAGGAAATGTCGATCTTTCGCGGCATGAACGTCGAGGACAACATCGCCGCGATCCTCGACATCACCTATTCCGACCGCCACAAGCGCCGCGAACGTCTGGAAGAGCTGCTGTCGGAGTTCTCCATCGAACACCTGCGCCGCGCGCCCGCCCTGGCCCTGTCGGGCGGGGAACGCCGTCGGGTGGAGATCGCCCGCTGCCTTGCGGCGGAACCCAAGTACCTGCTGCTCGACGAACCCTTCGCCGGGGTCGACCCGATCTCGGTCGCCGACATCCGGCACCTGGTGGCCGACCTGAAGACGCGCGGCATCGGCGTGCTGATCACCGACCATAACGTGCGGGAAACGCTGGAGATCGTGGACCGCGCCTATATCCTGCACGACGGCGCCGTGCTGATGTCGGGCACCCCCGACGAGGTGGTCGAGAACGACAACGTGCGCCGCGTCTACCTGGGCGACAATTTCCGGATCGGCTGATCCCCGCCCGGCCCGCGCGGGCCATTTTGCCGCATCTTTTCCGCCTCGCGCCGCAGTGCGGCATGTTCCCGCGCAGCGCAGCGTCAACGTGACAAGGGACAGGCCCGCAGACGGCGGAAAACCGGCGGCCCCTGCGCTGGTTCACGCTGCTTTGCGGCGCAATATCCTGGCAATCTCTTGAACCGGATTTCATTGACAGCCCGGTCCCTTTGCTCGTCAAATGAACCCATGACAGGTCTGACTCACGCCGTAATGTTCCTTGCGTGCCGCCCCGGCGGGACCCGGAAGATTTCGTCGCCGGCCCTGTCGTTTTTCCGCAGCATTCGAGCCTGATCCCACCCCGCGGCCCCGCCGCGCCCGGGTGACGCCCGAATTGTCATGAGAGGAGACGGAATGCGTTACAAGATCACAGGAAAGCAGATCGACATTGGCGATGCCCTGCAAACTCACGTCAAGGACGGCGTCAACACCGCCGTGGCGAAATATGCCGAGCGCCCCACCGATGCGATCGTGACTTTTTCCAAGGACGCCCATGAATTTGTCTGCGAGACGACCGTCCATCTCTCCACCGGGCTGACCGCCCAGGCGCGGGGCGTCTCGACCGAGATCTACGCGGCATTCGAGAAGTGCTGCGACAAGATGGAAAAGCAGCTGCGCCGCTACAAGCGCCGGTTGAAAGACCATCACAAAACCCGTGCCACGCCGGTTGAAATCCTCGAGGGCTCCTCGTATATCCTCGCCTCGGATCAGGATAACGAGGATTCGGAACCCGAGACCCTGCAGCCCATTATCGTCGCGGAGATGGAAACACGGATCCCGTCGCTCTCTGTCGGCGAGGCCGTGATGCAGATGGAGCTGGCCGGCGCGCCTGTCCTGGTCTTCCGCAACGAGGGAAAGAACGGTCTGAACGTGGTCTACCGCCGCGATGATGGAAACATTGGTTGGATTGACCCGCGTAGCTGATGGCCGCCTCCGGCCCCGCCACGCGGGGTCGGACCGCCCGAAACAGCACGAGGCAGCATGAAACTGTCACAGATCCTGAAGCCCGAGGCGATCAAGGTGATCAACTCGGCCTCCAGCAAGAAACGTCTTCTGCACGATGTGGGCGAGTTGGCGCATTCCGCCTTCCAGTTGAACCAGTCCCGCGTGGTCGAGGCGCTGCAGGAACGGGAATCGCTGGGTCCGACGGGTGTCGGCCACGGCGTCGCCCTGCCCCATGCGCGGCTGGACGGGCTGGACAGTGTCCAGGGCGGGTTCATCATGCTGGAAAAGCCGGTCGATTTCGACGCGGTCGATCGTCAGCCGGTGGACCTGATCTTTGCCCTGTTTGCTCCGCAGGACGCGGGTGTCGAACACCTGAAGGCGCTGGCACTGGTGTCGCGCAGCCTGCGCGATCAGGGCCTGTGCAAGAAGCTGCGCGCTAACCCCGATCCCTCGACGCTCTACGCGATCCTGACGTCGGATCAGAACGTCGCCGCCGCCTGACGCAAGACGCAGGAAACGGATCACGCAGCGGGGCCTTCGGGCCCCGTTTTTCGTGGCGGCCCCCTGCGCGCCTCAGCCCGCCCAGGGGCCGAAGCCGAAGATCATGTAGTCCCGCTGATAGGTCTCTGCCGCGCGCGCCTCCAGGTCCGCATCGTGGATCTGCGCCAGGGTATAGGGCGTATCGGCAGGCGCCGGGCCGGGCTGCGGCGCGTCGATCCCCAGCCGCGCGGCCAGGCGCGGCAGATCCTCGGCCATCTCCTCCTCGCGCAGCACCAGGTCGGGGGTGGCGAACTGCGCCATCCCTTCCAGCAGCGCCGACTGGCTGGCCCAATGGGGGTCGATGCGCAGGCCCGTCTGCTGCGCCAGGTTGGCCTTCAGGAAATCGAGGAACAGGCCAAAGGCCTCCCTGTGCTGCTCCAGGCTGTAGTCGCCATTGGGTTTGCCCGGGATCGGCAGGGAATAGCGCTGGCGCAGGATCTTGCGGATCTCGGTGAACTTGCCCGACAGGATCTTCTCGCAGAAGACCGCATGCGCCCGCGCCATCGGATGACGCAGCACGGTGAAGCTGCGGTGCCCGGTCCGGGCGCGCAGCCACTGGCGCAGGTCCTTCTGGGACATCTTGCGCGTCAGGTCGCGCGGCTTGCCCCCGTCCAGCGCCGCCAGCCATTGTTCCACCTGCCGGTCCGGCCCGCCCTTCACAGGCATGTAAAGCAGCGGCGCCTCGGTCGCGGCGACGAAACCCGGCACCTGCGGGCCGCGGCGCGGCTCGAAATTGGGGGTGCGCGACAGGTTGAAGCGGTCCAGCCGCGCCAGCACCCCCTCCATCTGGTCGAAGTTCGCCACCTTCTCCGACAGGGCCTGGGGGTTCTGCACCTTCAGTTTCTGGGTCAGCCCCTCCAGCCGCGCCTCGACGCCCAGCCAGTCGGCCAGACCGTTCATCACGTCGACCGATTGCAGATCCTCGTAATCGACGTAGAAGGCCGTCTGCCCCGTCACCTGCAGCACCGACATCAGCCGCATCTGGAACTGCTGCAGCGCCTGAAGATGGGCCTCGAATTCCTCGGCGTCGAAGGTGGCCTGCTCCTCCTTGCGGCGGCGCACGTCGGTCAGTTTCCACTGGCCGGTGGCCTGGGCAATCTTCCAGCTTACATAACTTTCGGCCGGGTTGCGGGTCAGCACGATCTTGGCGCAGCGCGGGTCGGCCAGCGCCAGGTCCAGCACCCGTTGGTCATGGTCGTGGAAGAAGCGGAACCCATTCAGACCGGGCGCCGCGCGCACCGCCTCGATCATCGCCAGCGGATCGGCATCGCGCGCCGCTTGGGTGATCCCGAGGCAGTCCTCGGCATTGGGATAGGCGATGAAATAGGGGTTAAAGACCTCGCCCAGGCAATTGACGCCATCGAGCGCGTTCAGGTTTGCCTCCAGGAAATTGGACCCGGTGCGCATCTCGGCGAAGACGATGAAGTAGTCGAAGCGGGCCATGGCGTCCTATTTCTGTACCAGGTAGGGGCGGCGGGGTTTGCGCGGCTTCTCCTCCGGCTCGGTGGCCGGGACGGCCTCCGCCGGGGTGGTCGGGAAATCGCCCATCAGGTAGGGGTGCATGCCCTGGTTCTTCAGATCCTGCAGGAACTGCCCGAACCCGTCCAGATCGCGCATCTGCGGCACCTCCGACAGGCGCCGCGCGGTGCGGGCGCCCATCTCGTCGATCATCAGCTGCAGCGGCTCCATCGGGGCTTCGACGAACTCCGCCATGGTCCAGATCCGCACCCGCGCCTTGGCATGGGGGGACCGCAGCGCATGCAGGAAATCGGCCTCCACCTTCTGCAGCCGGGCGGCTTCCTTGCGGATCTCGCTGAAGGGCCGGTCAGCGCGGAACAACGGCACCGCCCAGGCGCCGGAGATGACGCTGATCTGCGCGTTCAGGTCCTTGGCCATGTCCCAGGTCACCGCCTGGTTCCCACGCGGCGAGAACTGGAAGCACTGCCTCTCGCCCCGGGTGTTCCACAGCAGGTTCGTCAGGAAATCGCGCGGGGCATAGTCGCGCAGGGTCGCGCTGGCCGTCAGCGCCCCGTTGATCACCGGTTGTCCGCCCGCGAACGCCGCATCGCCGGGGCCGAAGATCTGCCCGTGCACGCGAAAGCCGGTGGTGCGCGCCAGCCAGGGCTCGAAATCCTCGTAAAGCTCGGCAAAGCCCTGGAAGACGGAATACTTGGTGCCCGTCAGCCCGCCTTCCCAGCCGTCGCGGGGATAGCGCGACTGCATGTAAAGACCCGCGCGCCCGCGCGTGCGCCGCTCCACCGCCTTGGAAAAGATGCGGTCGATCTTGCCGGGGTTCGGCTCGCGCTTCTTCATCGCGCCCGCCGGGTCGGTCAGGAAGGCACGGTAGAGGCGGTTGGCATGGGGCCAGATCTTGCGCGCGACGAAGCAATCCGACCGGCGCAGCAATTGCAGGTGATCGTCGTAGAAGATGTGCGGCTTGCCTTGGAAATCGAACTTCGCCAGGGTCAGCGACCGGCTTTCCACATGGACCGAATGCTTCCGCGTCAGGGTCTGGAAATAGCTTTCGTCGGGGATCCAGACCTTGCTGAAATAGCGGTCGTATTCCGACCGTTGCGGATCGGTCAGGATCGCCTGAAGGGTCTGACGTGTCAGGCACCACCACTGGCTGCCCATATGCGGCACGATGCCTGCGGGGATGCGCCGGCGGAACCCGACGCGGCGCTGGAAATCGACGTACCAGTCGAAGGCGCGGCGCTGTGTCTTCCAGGAAAACGGGAAGCGCAGGGTGAAACGCTCCTCGTCCAGCCCGCCCACGGTCCAGGGCACATCCGCCGTGGTGGCGCTTTCGATGAAATCCGTGTGCGGCCGGGCGCGCAGGTAGTTCTTCAGCTCTTCCACCGGGCGCAGCGGCAGGCAGGACCCAGACGACAGGTAGACATGGCGCGCCTCGGGGAAATCGCGCAGCAGCATCTCGGCGGCGTCCTGGGTCGCGGCGACGATCCCCCAGGCGCCCCAGGTGCATAGGTGGCGCGGGGAAAACCGGATCAACTCCTCGTCTGCCAGGGTCTCGCGGAACTTGTCATAGACCCGGTCGCGCACCTTCTTGTCGACATGGATGACCACGGGGCATCCGGCCGCGGCCCAGTGGCGCGCGACCTGCTCGGCCCGTCCCAGGGCCGTATGGACCAGCATCACGATCCCGACGCCCAAATCCCCGCTTTCTCCTTCCAGGGGCCGGTCAGGCCCAGTTTCCCTTCGACATCAGCCCGAGAATCTCCAGCTGGCGCCAGTTGATGTATTTCTCCGACCACTTGCACCACAACTCCGGCTCGTCCTGCAGCCGCTGGTGGTAGGCGATGTACTCCTGGCTGTCGCCGTAATGCTGGCCACGGGTTAGCTCCTCCGCCGCCTTGGCGGTGAAGGTATCGAGGAACTTGGTGTGCAGCAGCACGCCCGACGCCTTTTCGCCCCCCCATTCGTCGAACACCAGGTTCATCCCGCGCGGCAGCAGGGAATGGGTGGAGGACTGGAAGGCATAGCGCCGGTGCCAGCGCACCAGCGGCACCTTGTTCAGCGCCGGCGCCTTCCAGGGGTCGTCCTCGAAGAAGACCCGCATGCGCGGCCCGCCCTGGATCCACAGGTTGCCGTTCCGCCAGTTGCGGCTGATCGTGTAGTTGCCCGCGTCGAACCAGCTGGCAATTTCCAGAGGGTCCTGCCCCTCCCGGTAGGGCTCGGCGGTGATCGGCCCCTTGGGGTACATGTCCAGCAGCATGGCCGAGAAGCTGCGGATCTCGGAGGCATCCAGCCAGTCGGTCAGCGCGTTCAGGGGCCGCGTGTCGCAGAACGGGTAGACGAAAAACTCGTCCGGATCGACCGTCAGCGTCCAGTGGTCATGGGCGTAGCGCAGCAGCAGCCAATTGATCCAGTCCATGCCGAAGCGCGATTTCAGGTAGCTGGCCCTGGTCGTCCAGACGGAACAGTCCTCCTGCTCGGTCAGGTATTCGCGGGATCCGTCATCGCTGTCGTTGTCCACGAAGAGGAAGTGGTCGATCCCCAGGTCGCGGTAGTACTCCAGGAAATACGGCAGGCGGATGCGTTCGTTGCGCAGGGTGGTGAAGGCCAGGATGTGACGTTTGCGAATCTTCCGGGTCCGGTTGACCACGGCGGTCAACTGGTGCCGCTTGCGCAGCGCCCTGTAGTGCAGGAAACGCTTTTCCCGCCCCAGATTGTACGATTCGAACCAGCCCAATCCACTGCTCCTGCGCCGGGTGCCCTCTGCCTCGGACCTCCCCTGCCGGCGGATCCATGCCGGTCAGTCTACAATCTATTTCTCCATGAAAACAGAACTGTCGGAAAGGGCCGAGTGGACCGGACGGAGGCGAATGTGTCCCCGCGGCGACGCGCCGGTCAGTCGCGCCGCATCAGGCCCAGCTGCGCCAGCTGCTCCGGGCCGGTGTAGCGGCAGGTCCCCGCGTGCCAGGCGTCGGGCGCGGCGCTGACAGCGCTGTAGTAGGGATCGAAGGCCGCCGGATCCCCGAAGTGCTGTTGGCGCTGTCGTTCTTCAGCGGCGCGCGCGGGGCTGTCGGGCAGGAATTTCGTGTGCAGCAACACGCCCGAGGGGCCGGGACCGGCGGGGCCACGATAGGCCGCGTTCAGGCCAGCGGGCAGCAGGGCATGGGTGGAATTCAGGTAGGCCTGGCGCCAGTGCCAGCGCACCAGCGGCAGCTTGTTCAGGGTCGGCCCCTGCGCCGGGGTGTCGGCAAAAAACACCCGTTCGCGCATCCCACCCTGCACCCACAGATTGCCGTGGCGGGGCTGCCAGCAGGCGCGGTAGGGGCCGGGGTCGAAGCCCGTCAGCACCTCCGCCGGATCCTGCCCGGGCCGGTAGGCCACGCCGTCCAGCGGCCCCTCGGGATAGAGATCCAGCATCAGGGCGCCCATGGCGCTCTGCCCCGCGCCCTCCAGCCGGGCGGTCAGGGCGGCCAGCCCCTCCGCCTCATGTCCCGGCCAAACCAACAGCTCGTCGGCATCCACCGTCAGGCACCAGTGGCCCGACCCGTGGCGCATCAGCAGCCAGCCCAGCCAGTCCATGCCGAAACGGCTGTCGCGGTAGCTGTCCGCCGTCTGCCAGAGCGAAACATCGGGCTGTTCCGCCAGCAGGGCCGCGCTGCCGTCGTCACTGCCATTGTCGACGACCAGGAAATGATCGACGCCCAGGCGGCGGTAGTGCTCGAGGAAGAACGGCAGACGCAGCGCCTCGTTGCGCAGGCAGGTGACGGCCAGCACCGCGTCGGGGGCGATCGCCTCCGTTCGGTCCGCGACGGGCTGAAGACGGTGCCGCGCCCGCAGCGCACGATAAAGCAGCCGGCGCCGCAGAAGGCGCAGCCGATACCGTCGCCCAAGCGACAGCGCGGGCGGGGGGCCGGCATCACCGGCCCCCGCGCCCGGGGTCATTTCTCGTAATGTCCTGTCTGGTGCCACCGCCATGCGTCCTCGATCATAATATCGAGGGTGGACCGCTGCGGTGTCCAGCCCAGTTCGCGTTCCGCCCGCACGGATCCCGATACCAGCTTGGTGCAGTCACCGGGGCGACGCGGGCCTTCCTCGTAGGGCACGGCGCGGTTGGTCACCGCGCGGGATTGTTCGATCACCTCCCGCACCGAGAAACCCGACCCCGTCCCGAGGTTGAAGACGCGGTTGCGCTTGCCCTGCTGCAGCCACTTCACGCCCAGGACATGGGCATCGACCAGGTCGCAGACATGGACGTAGTCGCGGATGCAGGTGCCGTCGGGGGTGTCGTAATCGGTGCCGAAGATGGTCAGCGCCGGGCGCGTGCCGTCGATCGCCTCCAGCATGATCGGGATCAGGTGCGTTTCGGGGCGGTGATGTTCGCCCACCTCGGCCTCGGGATCCCCGCCCGCGACGTTGAAGTAGCGGAAGATCACGTGGCGCAGCCCGTGGCTTTCGCCGAAGTTGCGCAGGATCTCCTCCACCGCCTTCTTCGAAGCGCCATAGGCGTTGATCGGCAGCTGCGGGGTCTCCTCGTCCAGCACGACGTTGTCATGCTCGCCATAGGTGGCGCAGGTGGAGGAAAAGACGAAGTTCATGCAGCCCGCGTCCACCGCGGCCTCCACCAGGTTCAACGAGCCCAGCACGTTGTTGCGCCAGTAAAGGCCGGGTTCCTGCATCGACTCGCCGACCTGGCTGAGGGCGGCGAAATGCATCACGGCGACGGGTTCATAGTGGGCAAAGACCGCGTCCAGGCGGGCGCGGTCCAGCAGATCCCCTTTCTCGAAGGGTCCGAATTTCACCGCGTCCTGCCAGCCGGTGACGAGAGAATCGAAGGTGACGGGCACGAAACCCGCCGCCTTCAGCGCCTTGCAGGCGTGCGAGCCGATATAGCCCGCACCCCCGGTGACGAGAACGTGGTCCTTCACGTATCCGTCCTTCTTATTCTGCCGCCTGCTGGCTGACGACGACATCCTGCAGATAGCCCATCAACTCGTCCTTCAGGTCGTCACGCTGCAGACCGAAGGAAACGGTGGCCTGCAGGAAGCCCGCCTTCGACCCGCAGTCGAAGCGCTGGCCGTTGAAGCGGAAACCGTGCACGTCGCGGCCCGCCGCGATCTCGTCTGCGATGGCATCGGTCAGCTGCACTTCGCCGCCGGCCCCCTTCTTCAGCTGGTTGAGGTTCTCCATCACCTGCGGCGTCAGCACGTAGCGGCCGATCACGGCCAGGTTCGACGGCTGGGTGCCCGGCGCGGGCTTCTCGACCATGCCCTTCACCGAGACGACATTGCCCATGTCTTCCTTCACGTCGAGGATGCCGTAGGACTTCGCCTTGTCGGCCGACACTTCCATCGCGGCGACCATGCAGGCGGGTTTCTCCTCGAAAGCTTCGACCATCTGCTGCAGGCAGGGCTTCTCGGCGGCGATGACGTCATCGGGCAGGATGACGGCAAAGGGCTCATCCTTGTTCAGCAGGCGCCGCGCGCACCAGACGGCGTGGCCGAGGCCCAGGGCCTTGTGCTGACGAATGTAGGCGATCTGACCGCTTTCCATGTAGGTGGACTTCAGCACCTCCAGCAGGTCATCCTTGCCCTTGGCCTCCAGCTCGGCCTCCAGCACGGCGCTATGGTCGAAATAATCCTCCAGGGCGGACTTGCCGCGCGAGGTGACGAAGATGAATTCCTCGATCCCGGCGGCCCGCGCCTCGTCGATCGCGTACTGGATCAACGGTCGGTCGACCAGGGTCATGATCTCCTTCGGAACCGACTTGGTGGCGGGCAGGAACCGCGTCCCGAGACCGGCAACCGGGAAAATCGCTTTCGTGACCTTATTTTGCACTGTGAGCCCTCAATCTATTGCTGTTCGGCCGCTCTCGGAACGAGCGCACCGGGATAAACATTTATGGTCAAGTTCACGCCTGACCAGCTTAGATGTCTGAAACCTTAAAACCAACCACCGTGACCCTCTCGTCCAGATCCGCGGACACACCCTGCGGATTCTCCGGGCACGCGGCCCATCAACCCAAGCCGCCGATGCCCCTCATGGAGCGTCAACGTAAAAACATTAGTGACCGTGAATGCCGAATAAAAGGCAACGGCCCACGACAGGCAGGTCATCGCCGATACAACTGGACGCTGTGCCGGAACCCGCCGAGGGCCTCGCCACGCTCGGGCTGCCAGGCGGCGGGACGCAGGGCACACGCCGGATCATATATCGGGATTCCCGTGACTTACCCATGGGCAAGCTGTCAGGCGACCCCCTTGAAAAGTTCGCACATGGCGCCGTCTTGCGCCGTCAGGCCCCGGAATCGGCGCAGGCGATCACCCGGGGCAGCCGGCCAACGCCAGGGTGGAACGCCCGCTTTTGAGGCAGCTTTGCCTGAGAGTCATACACCCGCATAAAGTGCAGATCCCAAGATCGGCTCGCGACGCAGAGCGGACAGCATCGCCCGTCGCGCTCCCCGAGTCGCCTCACTCCCCTCCTAACGCCCCATCCTTCCTCACAGCCCGTCGTTCCTCACGCCCCCGCCCCTCCGCAAACCGGCCCGGCAGAATTGATTGCCATGCCAAGGCAATGTATCTTCGGGCCAAAGCCCGAGACGACGGGGACGACCGGCCCCGTCCTTCGGTCCGGCGGCAAGAGGCAGAGAACCGGCGCATGTTTCAGCAAAGAACCCGGAAGACGCGACTGCAGTCGGCCATCGCCATGTGCGAACTGATCTTCCACTCGACCGCGCACAACATCCGCAAGAGCCACAACAACGCGATCCTGTCGATCGTGAACAACCTGGTCCGCGTGGCGATCATGATGGCGGTCTTCTACGCCATGTTCGCCATCCTCGGCCTGCGCCGGACCGCGATTCGCGGCGACTTCCTGCTGTTCATGCTGTCGGGCGTCTTCATCTACATGACCCATGTGAAGACGGTGTCGTCGGTGATGGGCTCCGACGGGCCGTCCTCTCCGATGATGAAACACGCGCCGATGAACACGGTCATTGCGCTCGCCGCCTCGGCGCTGTCGACGCTCTATCTTCAGGTGCTGACGCTTCTGCTGATCCTCTTCGTCTACCACGTCGCGGTGCGCCCCTACGAGATCTACGAACCCGCCGCCGCCTTTGCCTGCATCCTGACGGCCTGGTTCTACGGCATCGCCGTGGGTGTCTGTTTCCTGGCGCTGAAGCCCTGGTTCCCGGAATTCACCGGGATCGCGGCGCAGCTTTACACCCGGGCCAACATGATCGCCTCGGGCAAGATGTTCGTGGCCAACCAGATCACGCCGCAGATGCGCAACCTCTTCGACTGGAACCCGCTGTACCATTCGATCGACCAGGCGCGCGGGCATACCTTCATCAACTACAACCCGCATTTCTCCTCGCTGGAATATGCGCTGTCGGTGGCGGTGGCCCTGTTCTGTCTGGGCATGATCGGCGAGTTCTACACCCGCCGCCACGCCTCGCTGTCCTGGAACGCCCGGCGCTGACGCCCCGCAGCCGGCCCTGGCGCCGGTCACCTGCATCGAAGGCGCGACGGGCGAAAGCTATGCCCTGCACGCAGGCTGCTGCCGGTTGCAGGCGGACGACCAGAGGCCCTGCCGGGGACGGGTCAGTCCACCACGCGACAGGTCAGGTTGATCCGCCCGCCCTGGGCCAGCAACGTGGACGACCCGAACCGGATCCGGTCCACCCCGTGATGCAGCAGCCGCGACGGCCCCTGAAGGGTCAGCACGTCACCGCTTTTCAACCAGACGCTTTCAGTCTTGCCGCCCCGTTCCTCGTTGCCGATGCGGAAAAGCCCCTCGTCCCCCAAGGACACGGACATCACGGGCCAGGAGAAGTCGGCCTCGTCCCGGTCCTGGTGCAGGCCCATCTTCGCCCCCTCACCATAGAGGTTCACCAGGCAGCAATCGGGCTGCCGCTCCAGCCCGGTCAGCTCGGACCATAGGCGCAGCACGCTGTCGGGAATGGGCGGCCAGTCGACCCCGCTGGGGTGCTGCCGCTCATACCGGTAGCCGCGGCGGTCGGAATACCAGCCGTATTTCCCGGCCGAGGTCATGCGCACCGACATCTTCTTGCCCCAGCGGGTCTCGGGGGAAAACAGCGGCGCGGCGCGCTGCACGGCGCGCAGATCCTCCAGCAGCGCCTCCTGCGCGGGCCGGTCCAGCAAACCTTGCCAGATCTTGACGCCGCGCAGGGTCAGGGTCGGATCGGGGGACATGGGTCTACCTCTCTGCGGAACACTGACGGGTCTCTTCCCCTATGTAGGGGAAGTTTCAGCGCCGAACACTACAGATTGCCCCCAACCATGCCACAGGCCCGGCCCGGCCAATTCACTGACATTGCAAGAATCCCGGGCATTCCTCGACGGGACGTTCACCAAGAGCGCAAAAGGCGAATTTTTTGCCGATCTCGCGCTTGTGACCGGCTTGCAGGGCCGAAACCCCCTCCTTATATAGCCTTCGAAGCCCGGCGGGCGGGGCCAAAACCCCCGCCGGACCGGGTCTTGGAAGGGCCGATGCCGGAATGGGTCGGACCGCCAGACCATCGCCTTAAGTAGAAGGGATACAAATCATGGGTAAAGTGATCGGGATCGACCTCGGCACCACCAACTCCTGCGTCGCCATCATGGACGGCGCCCAGCCGAAGGTCATCGAGAACTCCGAAGGCGCCCGCACCACGCCTTCGATCGTCGCCTTCACCGAAGAAGAGCGGCTGGTCGGCCAGAGCGCCAAGCGCCAGGCCGTCACCAACTCCACCAACACCATTTTCGGCGTGAAGCGCCTGATCGGTCGTCGCGCGACCGACCCGGCCCTGGCTGCGGATAAATCCAACCTCCCCTACGCCATTGTCGACGGCGGCAACGGTGACGCATGGGTCGAGTCCCGCGGCGAGAAATATTCGCCCTCGCAAATCTCCGCCTTCATCCTCGGCAAGATGAAGGAAACCGCCGAAAGCTACCTCGGCGAAGAAGTCGACCAGGCGGTCATCACCGTTCCGGCCTACTTCAACGACGCCCAGCGTCAGGCCACCAAGGACGCCGGCAAGATCGCCGGCCTGGAAGTGCTGCGGATCATCAACGAACCGACCGCGGCGGCCCTGGCCTATGGCCTCGACAAGGAAGAAAGCCACACCATCGCGGTCTATGACCTTGGCGGCGGTACCTTCGACGTGACCATCCTGGAAATCGACGACGGCCTCTTCGAGGTGAAGTCGACCAACGGCGACACCCACCTGGGCGGCGAAGACTTCGACATGAAGATCGTCAACTACCTCGCCGAGGAGTTCAAGAAAGAGAACAACGTCGATCTGCGCCAGGACAAGATGGCCCTGCAGCGCCTGAAAGAGGCGGCTGAAAAGGCCAAGATCGAACTGTCCTCCAGCCAGTCGACCGAGATCAACCAGCCGTTCATCTCGATGGGCTCCAACGGTCAGCCGCTGCACATGGTCATGAAGCTGACCCGTGCCAAGCTGGAAAGCCTGGTGTCCGACCTGATCAAGAACTCGATCAAGCCCTGCCAGGCCGCGCTGAAGGATGCCGGTCTGTCCACCTCCGACATCGACGAGGTCGTCCTGGTCGGCGGCATGACCCGCATGCCCCGCGTGGTCGAGGAAGTGACGAAGTTCTTCGGCAAGGAACCCCACAAGGGCGTGAACCCGGACGAAGTGGTCGCCATGGGCGCCGCCATCCAGGCCGGTGTTCTTCAGGGTGACGTGAAGGACGTGGTCCTGCTGGACGTGACGCCGCTGTCGCTGGGCATCGAGACGCTGGGTGGTGTCTTCACCCGCCTGATCGACCGCAACACGACGATCCCGACGAAGAAGTCCCAGGTCTTCTCGACCGCCGAGGACAACCAGGGCGCCGTGACGATCCGCGTGTTCCAGGGTGAGCGTGAGATGGCCGCCGACAACAAGATGCTCGGCCAGTTCAACCTGGAAGACATCCCGCCGGCACCGCGCGGCATGCCCCAGATCGAGGTGACCTTCGACATCGACGCCAACGGCATCGTGTCGGTCTCCGCCAAGGACAAGGGCACCAACAAGGAACAGAAGATCACGATCCAGGCCTCCGGTGGTCTCAGCGACGACGACATCGAGAAGATGGTCAAGGACGCCGAAGAGAACGCCGAAGCCGACAAGGCCCGCAAGGACCTGGTCGAAGCCAAGAACCAGGCCGAAAGCCTCATCCATTCGACCGAGAAATCGGTCGAGGAACACGGCGACAAGGTCGACCCCTCGACCGTCGAGGCGATCGAACTGGCCGTTGCCGCGCTCAAGGACGAGCTGGAGAACGACAACGCCGAGAAGATCCGCAGCGGCATCCAGAACGTGACCGAAGCGTCGATGCGTCTGGGCGAGGCGATCTACAAGTCGCAGCAGGAAGAAGGCTCGGATGAGCCCCAGGCCTCTGACGACGGCGCGTCCAACGGTGGCTCCGACGATGACACCATCGTCGACGCTGACTTCGAGGATCTGGATGACAACAAGCGTGGCTGATCTGATCAGCCCACGCTGAGGAACCTCTGGGGCCGGTCCTCCCTTCGGGCGGGCCGGCCTTCAACGTTCCAAGGAAGGGATAACCTACCGTGGCAAAACGTGATTACTACGAGGTCCTCGGCCTGAAGAAGGGCGCCTCTGCGGACGAGATCAAGAAGGCCTATCGCAAGAAGGCGAAGGAACTTCACCCCGACCGCAATGCCGACAACCCCCAGGCCGAAGACCAGTTCAAAGAAGTGAACGAGGCCTACGACTGCCTGAAGGATGCCGACCGCAAGGCGGCCTATGACCGCTACGGCCACGCGGCCTTCGAGGGCGGCATGGGCGGCGGCGGACGTCCCGGCGGCGGTGGCCCCGGCGGCAATGCCGACTTCGCCTCGGCCTTCTCCGATGTCTTCGACGATCTGTTCGGCGACTTCATGGGCGGGCGTCAGCCCGGCGGGCGCCAGCGCGCCACCCGGGGCGCAGACCTGCGCTACAACCTGCGTGTCTCCCTCGAAGAGGCCCACACCGGCCTGCAGAAGACGATCAACGTGCCGACCTCGGTGCAATGTACCGTCTGCGAGGGGTCCGGCGCCGAGGGTGGCGCGGAACCCACCACCTGCCCCACCTGTTCCGGCATGGGCAAGGTGCGCGCGCAGCAGGGCTTCTTCACGGTCGAACGCACCTGTCCGACCTGTTCGGGCCTGGGCCAGATCATCCAGAACCCCTGCAAGGCCTGTGGCGGCCAGGGCCGTGTCGATCGCGACCGGCAGCTGTCGGTGAACATCCCCGCCGGTGTCGAAACCGGCACCCGCATTCGCCTGGGCGGCGAGGGCGAGGCCGGGATGCGTGGCGGTCCTTCCGGGGATCTCTACATCTTCATCGAGGTGGCCAAGCATCCGATCTTTGAACGCGAAGGGCCCAACCTCTTCTGCCGCGTGCCGGTGTCGATGGCCACGGCCGCACTCGGTGGCGACATCGAGGTGCCGACGATCGACGGCGGCCGAAGCCGCGTGAAGATCCCCGAAGGCTCGCAATCGGGTCGCCAGATGCGCCTGCGCGGTAAGGGCATGCCGGCCCTGCGCGGCGGCGGTTCGGGTGACATGTTCATCGAACTGGCGGTGGAGACCCCGGTCAACCTGACCAGCCGCCAGAAGGAGCTGCTGCGCGAGTTCGAGGATCTCTCGGAAGAGAACAATCCCGAAAGTGAAGGCTTCTTCAAGTCGGTGAAGAACTTCTGGGATTCGATGAAGGGGTGAATTGCCGAACCGGGGCCTTTGGCCCCGGCAAAAGGTCCAGTGGACCCTTTGGGCAATTCACGGGCGGAGCCCCGGCCCCCATGCAATACCCGTACAAAGGGCGGTCCCCCAGGGCCGCCCTTTCTCTTTGCCCCAAGCCCCTTAACCCAACGCTAACCATTGCGGGCACAGGCTGGTCCCATGACCAGACCACCCGCCTTTTCCGACAGCTCCCCCTCGCTCTTCGACAGCGACGAGGCGCCAGTGCAGCCGCTGAAATTCGGCCGCCTGCCGTCCTATATCGGGGATCACCGCAAGCGCCTGCGCGAACGGTTCATGCAGGGCGGTCCCGCCGCCCTGCCCGACTACGAGATGCTGGAGCTGGTCCTCTTCCGCGCCAATGCGCGCCAGGACATGAAACCCCTGGCCCGCCGCCTGCTGCAACGGTTCGGGGATTTCAACGGTGTCATCAGCGCCCCGCGCGATCAGCTGCTGGAACAGCACGAGGTCGGCGAGGCCGTGGTGTGCGAGCTGAAGATCATCGAGGCCGCCGCGCAGCGCCTGGCCCGCGCCCGCATCATGCAGCGCCCCGTGGTCAGTTCCTGGGACGCCCTGCTGGACTACTGCCACACCGCCATGGCGCATCGCGAAACCGAACAGTTCCGCGTCCTCTACCTCGACCGGAAGAACGTGCTGATCGCGGATGAGGAACAGGGCAAGGGCACCGTCGACCATGTGCCCGTCTACCCGCGCGAGGTGGTGAAACGCGCGCTGCAGCTCAATGCCAGCGCTCTGATCCTGGTGCACAACCACCCTTCGGGCGATCCCTCGCCCTCGCAGGCGGATATCGACATGACCGCCCAGATCGAAGCCGCGGCCGCAGCCCTGGGCCTGTCGCTGCACGACCACATCATCGTCGGCCGCTCGCGCGAGTTGTCCTTCCGCTCCGAAGGCTACCTCTAGCCCTCGCCCGCATAACCCTGGCCATGAACGACAGACGGCCCCCGAAGGGGCCGCCCGATCCTCTCATCCTGTCCCCGATAGGGTCAGAGAGTCGCCTCAAAGGCCGCGATCCCGGCCTCGGCCACTTCGCGATCCTGCCCTGGCGTGCCGGAGCTGATGCCGATGCCGCCGACACAGTCGCCGCCGGCCATCACCGGCAGACCGCCGGCGACGACCATCAGGCGCCCACCGATGGCGGAGCCGATGCCATAGGCCGGTGCGCCGGGCTGCGAGGCGCTGCCGTAGTCATGGGTCGCCTTCTTCGCCCCCGAGGCGGTGAAGCTCTTGTCGATGGCGATGGTGATCGAGGTCACCTTGCCGCCTTCCATCCGCTCGAACGCCAGCAGGTTGCCGCTTTCGTCGGTGATGGCGATACACATGGGCACGCCGATTTCCTCGGCCTTGGCCTTGGCGCCGTCCAGCAGCACGCGGGCATCGGCGAGGTCCAAGCGGGTCACCTGGATCATTGGGCCTTCTCCTTCGCTTCCCGACGGCGGGCATGCAGCACCGGTTCGGTATAGCCCGAAGGCTGCGCCACGCCGGTGAAGATCAGGTCCCGCGCGGCGGCAAATGCCACCCCGTCGAAATCGGGCGCCATGGGGGTATAGGCCGGGTCACCGGCATTCTGGGCGTCGACCTTGACGGCCATGCGGCGCAGGGCGTCCTCGACCTGGTCTTCGCTGACCAGGCCGTGCAACAGCCAGTTGGCCAGGTACTGGGACGAGATCCGCAGCGTCGCGCGGTCTTCCATCAGGCCCACGTCGTTGATGTCGGGCACCTTGGAACAGCCCACGCCCTGGTCGATCCAGCGCACCACGTAGCCCAGGATGCCCTGGCAGTTGTTTTCCACCTCGCGGGTCACCTCCTCGTCCGTCAAGTTGCGCCCCGACAGCAGCGGCGGCGTCAGCAGCGCATCCAGCGAGGCGGCCTCACGGCCCTTCAGCTCATTCTGGCGGGCGAAGACATCGACCTGATGGTAGTGGGTGGCGTGCAGCGTGGCGGCCGTGGGCGACGGCACCCAGGCGCAGTTGGCGCCAGCCATCGGGTGGCCGATCTTGGCCTCCAGCATCTCCGCCATCTTGTCCGGCTTGGCCCACATGCCCTTGCCGATCTGCCCCTTGCCCTGCAGGCCCAGGGTCAGGCCGGTATCGACGTTGCCCTGTTCATAGGCGGCCAGCCAGCCGGCCTTGGCCATGTCGGCCTTGGGCACGAAGGCGCCCGCCTGCATCGAGGTGTGGATCTCATCGCCCGTCCGGTCGAGGAAGCCGGTGTTGATGAAGACCACGCGGTCCTTCACCTGGCGCAGGCATTCGGAGAGGTTGACCGAAGTGCGGCGCTCCTCATCCATCACGCCCAGCTTCACCGTGTTCAGCGGCAGGCCCAGAACGGCCTCCACATCGGCATAAAGACGATCGGCAAAGGCCACTTCCTCCGGCCCGTGCATCTTGGGCTTCACCACGTAGACCGACCCGGTGCGGGAATTGCGCGGGCCCTCGGTCTTGGCCAGATCGTGCATGGCGCAGGTCACGGTGACCATGGCGTCCAGCATGCCCTCGGGCGTCTCCTCGCCCTCGAAGAGCACCGCATCGGTGGTCATCAGGTGCCCCACGTTGCGCACCAGCTGCAGCGACCGGCCCTGCAGCGACAGGTCACTGCCGTCAGGCGCGGTCAGCGCCATGTCGGGGGCCAGGACGCGGGTCATCGTCTCGCCGCCCTTCTCGAAGGTCTCGCTGAGGTCGCCCTTCATCAGGCCCAGCCAGTTGGCATAGGCCAGAACCTTGTCCGCGGCATCGACGCAGGCCACGCTGTCCTCGCAATCCTGGATCGCGGTCAGGGCCGATTCCAGCAGCACGTCGCGCAGACCCGCGGCGCTGTCGCGGCCCACCGGGTGCGAGGGGTCGATCAGCAGGCCGATGTGCAACCCGTTGTGGCGCAGCATGTAAGTGGCCGTGGCGCCCTCTTCGGCGTAGCCCACGAAGACATGCGGATCCTTGAAACCGTGCACGCCGGACGCCGAGCGCGCCATCAGCTCTTTGCCCTCGCGGAAATACTCGCTGACCTCGGTGTGCGAGATCGTCTTCAGCGGCACCGTGGTGTCCAGGAACTCCGCCGCCCAGGCCACCGCCTGCGCGCCGCGCTTGGGGTCGTATCCCTTGCCCTCGGGCGCACCCGGCAGGGCATCGGTGCCGTAAAGCGCGTCGTAGAGCGATCCCCAGCGGGCATTGGCGGCGTTCAGCGCAAAGCGGGCGTTGGTGATCGGCACCACCAGCTGCGGACCGGCGACACGGGCGATCTCGTCATCGACGTTCTCGGTGCCGATGGAGAAATCCGGGCCCTCGGGAACGATATAGCCGATCTCCTCCAGGAAGGCGCGATAGGCGGTGCCATCCCAGGGCTGGCCCTTGCGGGCGGTCAGCCAGTCGTCGATCTGCGCCTGCATCGTCTCGCGCGTGTTCAGCAGGGCCAGGTTCTGCGGCACCAGGTCCCGCAGGATGCCGGCGTAGCCGGCCCAGAACTCTTCCGCCCCCACGGGCAGGCCGGGCAGAACCTGCCCTTCGATCAGATCGGCCAGTTCGGTGGCCACGGACAGGCCGGCGCGGCGGACATAGTCGGTCATAACGATCTCCTGAAAGTGTTGCGTCAAGGATAGCGCCTGTGCGGTCACTGACGACGGAAATTCCGCGCCTTTCCACGATATGGAAAGCAGGGGTCGGAAAATGGAAAGCCCAGGCCCTGCGGGCCCGTTCAGCGCAGCCAGACCTCGACCCGGCGGTTCACCTGGCGGCCCCATTCGCTGTCATCGCAGGCCATGGGCATCGCCTCGCCGAAGGTGTCGATGCCCAGGGTCAGGCGCGACAGGTCGGCGGTTTCGGCCGCGGCCAGCACCGCGCGGCGCACCGTTTCGGCCCGTTCCGCCGACAGTCGCAGGTTCGCCTCCGCCGGGCCATCCCCGTCGGAGAAGCCGACCAGCAGAACCTCGCGCCCGTCGAACTGGCCGCTTTCCAGCGCCCGGGCCATCATCCGCACGTTCGACATGGACTGCGCGTCCAGTCGGGTGGATCCGGCGCGGAAGCGGAAGGAGATGGTCAGCCGCTTCATCCCCGTCAGGGTGGTCACCATGCGCTGCAATTCGGCCAGGGGCACCTCGTCGCCGGCCTGGGCGATGGCGTTGGCGAATCGGTCCCCCTGGTCGTCGATCGCGACCTCTTCGGGCAGCTGGTCGACGAATCCTGCACGTCGGATCACGTATTGCGCCTGGGGGTCGCGGGTATAGGCCAGGAAATCGCGCGCCAGCTTCGGCAGGCGCACGGCGGGCTGGTAGAGGAAGACCGGCGCGGTCATCGGGTAATCTTCGGTCTTGGCGTTGCGCCGCGTGGCCTGAAGGGTGAAGCCGCAGTCCCCCGACAGGGCCAGCCCCGCCGCCGCCCCCACTTCGGAGGCCGAGGACAGGCCAATGGCGAAGGGATCGGCCAACACCGCGCGCAGCAGGGCGTCGTCGGTGCCATGCTGCACCGCCCCCTCGGCCAGGCCGGCCCCGGCGGGGCGCAGCAGGCGATCCTGCACCACCTGCCCCAGGCCCGAGGTCAGATCCCGCAAGTGCGGCACGATGGGCGCATCCGCCCCGCCCAGCTCCTGCCAGTTGGTGATCCGCCCGGCGAAGACATCGGCCAACTGGGGCATGGTGATCCGCTGCACCGGGTTGTCCGGCGCCACGATGGGCACCAGGGCATCCAGCGCCAGCACCCGCGCCCGGCCCCGCTGGGTCAGATCGCCAAGGCCTGCCGCCCGGGCGGCCTCCAGCTCCTCCTCGCGGACCTCGCGCAGGGCCATGACCAGATCGGCGCCGGCCTCGATCAGCTCGTCGAAGCCGCTGTCGGTGGTCTGGCTGTGAATGGTGAATTCCCCCGCGACGCGGCCACCGTCCCGTTCCGTCAGGATATACAGGACCTGCCCCGGCCCCAGGGCCTCGCGCCGCACGGCATAGCCCGCACGCAGGCCGAAGCCTTCGACGAGGGCGGGCATCAGCACCTCGCCCACGGTTTCGGCGCCGGAAATGGTGATGCGGGCAACATAGTCGGTCAGATCGGGACAACCCGGCCCGTCGCACAGCACGCCGGATCCATCCAGCGTCAGCACGCCGAACTCGGTCTGCAGCCGGTAGAATTCGCCGTCGAACCCCAGCAGGTCGCCGGACAGCTCGACATTGCCGTCGCGCGAGGTCAGCGTCACGTCCTGCGCGCGGACCAGTGTCGCGAGCGGCAAAAGGAAAAGTGCGGCGAAAATCGCCGCACGGAAGGATCGCATGCGCCTGACCTCGGGTTCCCGCAGGTTACTTGACGGCGATCTTCAGATCATCGAGCAGATTCTTCAACAGCAGATAATCCCCCGTCGCGTCGCAGGCGGGCATCGTGACATTCAGGTCATGGAAGCTGCCGAAGGTGCCTTCGCTGACGTGGATGACCTGGGCGGTGATCTCGCGGCCGCAATTGGCCTCGGTCACCTGGGCCTCCACCGACAGGTCTATGGTGCCGGCCTGGCGGGCGATGCCCAGCGGGAAGGAATAGACGTGCGCCAGGCGGGCCTGTGGCAGATCGGCGTTACCCAGCACGGTCAGGAAGCCGCCCTCGCCCCGTGCTGCGACGCTGACGTCGCGGGGGGTTTCGGCCCAGACGTGGCCGCTGTCGTCGTAGTTCGCGCCATATTCCAGCGCGTGCAGCTCCAGCCCCGTCTCGCCCTGCCACTGCACGACCGAGCGGTCGTAGAAGGCCAGCGACGACACCTCGGCCTCGGCGCTGGCGCCTTCGCCATCCTGGAAGACGGCCACGAAGATCGCATATTCGGCCAGGGCCGGCACCGACAGGGTCAGCGCACCCTCGGCGTCGGTCAGCTCGGAAAAGACCATGCCCTCATGATGGAAGGCCACGCGATCCTCGGCGTAGCAGGGCGCATCCAGGGTCAGGGTCACCATGGCCGCGGCGGCGGGTTCGGCGGTCAGGGTCACGGGGCAGTCGTTTGCCACCTCCGCATCGGCCTCATCCTTGGGCGCGGTCGGGTCCGCGGCCTGGGCCTGAACCAACTGCGCCTCGGCGCCGAAGCCGCCGTGGGTGGGCTCGGCCTCGGGCAGGACCACGGGGGAGGAAGTCAGTTCGATGTCCTGAAGCGGCAAGGTCTCAGCCTCGGGCAGAGCCTGGGGCACCGGGGCAGCCGGGAGGGCGACAGCCTTGGCCTCCTGCACCGCGGGTTGCCGCGCCGGGGCGCTGGCCTCGGCGGCCTGTTCCGCGGCGACCTGTCGGCTGTGCCGTTCCATCAGCACGCCGCTGACGCCCGCAACGCAAAGCGTCGCCCCGGCAATGGCAACGCCCTTGATCAGTCTGGCCTTGGCGAGTGGCATCGGATGTCCCTCCTGCGATTACCGCAAGATCGATGAGGATTCGGGCAGCGATGTGGCGCGGGCGGGGAGTCATTCGGGCCTCTCCCCCCGCTTGGGCCCATGAAAAAAGGGCGGCGCCATCGGCACCGCCCCTTCGCATCCTGTCGGCGGCCAGCGATCAGACCAGCGCGCCGTGGCAATGCTTGAACTTCTTGCCCGAGCCGCAGGGGCAGAGCGCATTGCGGTTCGGACGGCCCCAGGTTTCGGGGTTCTCCGGATCGAAGCCCTCGACGTAGCCTTCGCCGTCGGGGTTCACACCTTCGGCCACCACCTCGCCCGAGGCGCGGGCCTCGGACTGCTGCACGGCGGCATCCACCTGGGCCTGCTGCGCCGCCATCTGCTGTTGCAGGGCGTTGATCTGGGCCTGGCGCTCTTCCTCGGTCATCGGGCGGACCCGCGACAGGGTCGCCGTCACCTCTTCGCGCAGGCTGTCCAGAAGCGTCTCGAACAGCTGGAAGCCCTCGTTCTTGTACTCGTTCAGCGGATCGCGCTGCGCATAGCCGCGGAAACCGACGACAGAGCGCAGATGCTCCATCCGCAGCAGGTGTTCGCGCCACTTGCCGTCGATGGTCTGCAGCAGGATCTGCTTTTCGATGACGCGCATGTGCTCGGGGCCGAAGGCGGCGGCCTTGGCGGCCATGGCCTCGTCCGACGCCTTCTCCAGCCGTTCGATCACCTGTTCGTCGTCCACGCCTTCCTCGGCGGCCCATTCGTCCACCGGCACGTCGATGCCCAGCTTCTCGATGCAGGCGGCGCGCAGGCCCTCGGTATCCCACTGATCGGCGTAGGTCTTGGGCGGCATGTACTGATCGACCAGATCCGCGATCACCTCATAGCGCATGTCCTGCACGATCTCGCTCAGGTCCTGCGCCTCCATGATCTCGCGGCGCTGACCGAAGATCAGCTTCCGCTGGTCGTTCATCACGTCGTCGAACTTCAACACGTTCTTGCGCATGTCGAAGTTGCGGCCCTCGACCTTGGCCTGGGCGCGTTCCAGCGACTTGTTCACCCAGGGGTGGATGATCGCCTCGCCTTCCTTCATGCCGAGACCCGACAGCACCTTCTCCAGCCGTTCAGAGCCGAAGATGCGCATCAGATCGTCTTCAAGGCTGAGGAAGAAGCTGGATTTGCCCGGGTCCCCCTGACGGCCCGACCGGCCCCGCAGCTGGTTGTCGATGCGACGGCTTTCGTGGCGTTCGGTCGCCAGCACGTAAAGACCGCCGGCATCCTTCACCGCCTGTTCGGCAGAGGCATGTTCGGCCTCGATCTTCTCGCGCACGGCGTCGGGATCGGCCTCGGGGTTGGCGGCCAGGGCATCCATCACCTTCATCTCGACGTTGCCGCCCAGCTTGATGTCGGTGCCGCGGCCAGCCATGTTCGTGGCGATGGTGATCGCGCCCAGCTTGCCGGCCTCGCCGACGATCTGCGCCTCCTGCTCATGGTGGCGGGCGTTCAGCACGTTGTGCTCCAGCCCGGCCTGGGTCAGCAGTTGCGACAGCAGTTCCGACTTCTCGATCGAGGTGGTGCCCACAAGGATAGGCTGACCCTTCTCGTGCGCCTTGCGGATCTCCTCGATGATCGCCTGGTACTTCTCTTCCTGGGTGCGGTAGATCGCGTCGTCGTTGTCGATCCGCGCGATCGGCTTGTTCGTCGGCACCTCGACGACGCCCAGGCCATAGATTTCCTGGAATTCCTCGGCCTCGGTGGTGGCGGTGCCGGTCATGCCCGACAGCTTGTTGTAGAGGCGGAAGTAGTTCTGGAAGGTCACCTGCGCCAGGGTCACGTTCTCCGGCTGGATCTCGACCTTTTCCTTGGCCTCGATCGCCTGGTGCAGCCCCTCGGACAGGCGGCGACCCGGCATCATGCGGCCGGTGAATTCGTCGATCAGAACCACGTCGCCGTTGCGCACGATGTAATGCTGGTCCTTGATGAACAGCTTGTGGGCGCGCAGGCCCTGGTTCACGTGGTGCACGATCGTGGTGGATTCAGGGTCATAGAGCGTCGCCCCCTCTTCCAGCAGACCGGCCTCGTGCAGCAGGGTCTCCAGCTTCTCGTTGCCCGCCTCGGTGAAGGTGACGCTGCGCTGCTTCTCGTCGGTGGAATAATCCTCTTCGGTCAGCGAGGGGATCAGCGCGTCGATCGCGGTATAGAGATCGCTGCGGTCCTGCGCCGGGCCGGAAATGATCAGCGGCGTGCGCGCCTCGTCGATCAGGATGCTGTCCACCTCGTCGACGATCGCGAAGTTGTGCTCGCGCTGGTAGAGGTCCTTCAGCTCGGACTTCATGTTGTCGCGCAGGTAATCGAAGCCCAGCTCGTTGTTGGTCGCATAGGTGATGTCACAGAGGTAGGCCTCGCGTTTCTCCGCGTCCGGCTGGCTGGGATAGACGACACCGGTCGTCAGTCCGAGGAAGCCGTAGACCTTCGACATCCATTCCGCGTCACGCTTGGCCAGGTAGTCGTTCACCGTGACCACGTGCACGCCCTTGCCCGTCAGCCCGTTCAGGTAGGCGGGGAAGGTGGCGACGAGGGTCTTGCCCTCGCCCGTCTTCATCTCGGCGATATTGCCCTGATGCAGGAAGATGCCGCCCATCAACTGAACGTCGAAGGCCCGCAGGCCAATGGCGCGGCGGGCCCCTTCACGGCAGTTTGCAAAGGCTTCGGGCAGCAGATCGTCGAGTGTCTCGCCCTCGCCCAGCCGTTTCTTGAATTCCTCGGTCTTGGCGCGCAGGCCATCGTCCGACAGGGCCTTGTACTCTTCTTCCAGCGCGTTGATCTTCGCGATCAGCGGGCGTGTCGCCTTAACCTTGCGGTCATTCGGTGTGCCGAAGACCTTCTTGGCGAGTGTTCCGAAACCCAGCATGATCTATCTTCCGCTTCCTGACGCCAACGTGTGAGGGGGCCGGTTGTGCGGTCGCCTTCGGGCCCGTAAACAGGGCCGGAACAGGCCGCCAAGCCCCTTTGCCATAAGGCGATGTAGTGGGCGGGCGGAAGAGTGTCAACGCCACGCCCCCCGTGGCAAACGGAAGGAAAATCCATGTTGCACCGTCTCACCCTCGCCGCCCTGCTGGCCCTTTCGGTTCCGGCCCCCCTGCTGGCGCAGGACACTGCCGCAACGGAAACCACCGCCCCGGAGATGGAGACCTTCACCGTCGAAGGCCCGCTGGCCCTGGACACCGTGCTGGCCCGCGTCGGCGAGACCGAGATCACCCTGGGTCATGTCGTGGCAGCCCACATGGAGGCTCCGCAGCCTTATAACCAGATGCCCATGGCGCAGATCGCCGGCCCGCTGCTGCAACAGCTGATCCAGCAGGAAGAGCTGAGCCAGCAGTTCGAAGGCGAGACCCCCGCCGCCACGCGCTACATGCTGGACAACACCGAACGCCGGATCGTGGCCACCGACGCCATGATGCAGCACCTGAACGAGACCCTGACGGATGAGCGCATTCAGGCCGCCTATGACGAGGCCTACCCCGATGATGCCTCCGGCCCCGTCGAATACCACGCTGCCCATATTCTGGTCGAAACCGAGGAAGAGGCTCAGGCCATCATCGAGCAGCTGGACGGCGGCGCCGAGTTCGCCCAGCTGGCGCGCGACGAATCCACCGGCCCGTCGGGTCCCAACGGGGGCGACCTGGGCTGGTTCACCCCGGACCGCATGGTGGCCGAGTTCAGCCAGGCCGTCGAAGCGATGGAGCCGGGCGAAGTGTCCGCGCCGGTGCAGACCCAGTTCGGCTGGCACGTGATCAAGCTGGAGGAAACCCGCCAGCGCAAACCCTCGCTGGACGAGGTGCGCGAGGAACTCACCGCGGAACTTCAGCAGAGCGAAAGCGCGGCCTATCTTGACGAGCTGACCGCAAACTCCGATGCATCCATTGCCGAACTTGGCGATCTGGACCTGGGCAACCAGGCCATGATGCCGCTCTACATGGAAATGCAGGAGTAACACCGCATGGCAGGCAAGTATCCGACCTCCCCCCTGGCTCCGGCCGCCTTCCCCGCACTACCCGTCATCGACGGGGTGCGCTTTGCCACGGCAGCGGCGGGCGTGAAATACCAGGGGCGCACGGACGTGATGCTTGCCGCCCTCGACGCCGGCACCACGATGGCCGGCGTCTTCACCCGCTCGAAGACCCGTTCGGCCCCGGTGCTGGATTGCCAGGACAAGATCGGCCAGGACGGCGACGGCCCGGCGGCCATCGTCGTCAACTCGGGCAACTCCAACGCCTTCACCGGCAAGAACGGCATCGAGGCGACCCGCGCGGTCACCTCTGCCGCGGCGAAGGCCCTGGGGCTGGAGGAGGCGCGCGTTTTCTCCTCCTCCACCGGCGTGATCGGGGAACCCCTGCCCCACGCCCGCATCACCGCCAAACTGGATGAGCTGGCCGACGCTCTCTCGGCCACCGGGATCGAGGAAGCCGCCCGCGCCATCATGACCACCGACACCTTCCCCAAGGGCGCCTCGGCGGAGGTGATGGTGGACGGCAAGCCGGTGAAGATCGCGGGTATCGCCAAGGGCTCCGGCATGATCGCGCCGGACATGGCGACGATGCTGGTCTACATCTTCACCGATGCGAAGGTGGAACGGTCCGTGCTGCAGGACATGCTGTCGGCGCTGACCGACGTGACCTTCAACTGCATCACCGTGGACAGCGACACCTCCACCTCCGACACGCTGCTGCTGGCCGCCACCGGCAAGAGCGGGGCCGAGGTCGGCCCGGAAAATACCGCCTTCATCGAGGCGCTGCGCGGCGTGATGCTGGATCTGTCGCACCAGGTGGTGAAGGACGGCGAAGGAGCGACGAAGTTCGTCGAGATCCACGTCTCCGGCGCGGCCTCGGACGAGGACGCCAAGGTGCACGCCATGGCCATCGCAAATTCGCCGCTGATCAAGACCGCCGTCGCCGGCGAGGACCCGAATTGGGGCCGTGTTGTCATGGCGATCGGCAAATCCGGCGCCGCGGCCGACCGCGACCTGCTGACCATCCGCTTCGGTGATGTCCTGGTGGCCGAAAACGGCTGGGTCTCGCCCGACTACCGCGAAGAACAGGGTGCCGCGATCATGAAGGAACAGGAGATCGCCATTTCGGTCGACCTGGGCCTTGGCGGCGGCACCGCCACCGTCTGGACCTGCGATCTGACCCACGGCTACATCTCGATCAACGCGGATTATCGGTCGTGACCAAGAAGATCATTCTCGTCTCCGCCGTCGCCCTGATCGACGTGGACGGCCGGGTGCTGCTGGCGCAGCGCCCGGAGGGCAAATCCATGGCCGGCCTGTGGGAGTTCCCGGGCGGCAAGGTCGAGCCGGGCGAAAGCCCCGAGGCCGCGCTGATCCGCGAACTGAAGGAGGAGCTGGGGATCGAGACCTGGTCATCCTGCCTGGCACCGCTGACCTTTGCCAGCCACGCCTATGACGACTTCCACCTGCTGATGCCGCTCTTTGCCTGCCGACGCTGGGAGGGCACGCCGCAACCGCAGGAAGGCCAGACCCTGGCCTGGGCGCGTGGCAACGAGTTGCGCAACTACGAGATGCCCCCGGCGGATGTGCCCCTCCTGCCCATCCTGCGCGACTGGCTCTAGGCGAATCACCGCCGAGATCGGCGCTCTGTCGCCGACTCTCTCTATGCGTGTGCAAAATTTCCCAGAGCACCCATAAGGTTAGCTTCGCCCATTTCATAGACGAGTCAACGGTTCGTGCCGGTTTTCGGGGCGTATGACGCGTCCATACGCGCAAGCCATACTTCTGCGTCGCGGCGATATTTCCGCGACGCGGCGGAATATTGGACGAAAAGTGAGACAGTTTTGTTAACGAAGCGTAATTTTTAGATGATCTGAGAATGACGCATAAGGTATAAAGGGACCTACAACGTTTGTGGGGAAGGGGTTCCAACCATGCTGAAGACCATTACTCTTGGCACGTGCGTTTCCGTTCAGGGCACCTTCGTGCGCGCACTGCCGAACGGCAAGGTCGAAGTTCGCGTCGGCCAGCAACTGTTCACCGGGTCCCCGGTGAGCCAGGGCGCCGCCGCCTGAACATCTTGGCACGGCCAAATTGAATAGCGTCAGGGCAGCCTTCGGGCTGCCTTTTCGTTTTCGGCGGCAAGGTCATCCCCCGGCCACTTGCCTCCCTCCCAGACAACAAAAAAGGCCGGCCCTGCGAGGGACCGGCCTTTCGTCTGTTCCGGGACGGGCGATCAGAGCTTCCGCTCGACCTCCTCGCGCTCGAAGATCTCGATGACATCGCCGGGGCGGACGTCTTCGTAGTTCTCGAAGGCCATGCCGCATTCCTGGCCCGAGATGACTTCCGACACCTCGTCCTTGAAACGCTTCAGGGTCTTCAGCGTACCCTCGTGGATCACCACGTCGTCGCGCAGCAGGCGGACGCCTGCGGAACGGCGGGCCACACCTTCGGTGACCAGGCAGCCAGCAACCTTGCCGACGTTGGACACCTTGAAGACATCCTTGATCGTGGCGTAGCCGATGAAGTTCTCGCGGATCTCGTTGGACAGCAGGCCAGAGGCCGCCGCTTTCACGTCATCCACCAGATCGTAGATCACCGAGTAGTAGCGGATCTCGACGCCCTTCTGGTTGGCCGAGTTCCGCGCCGGGGCGTTGGCCCGGACGTTGAACCCGATGACCGGGCAACCGGAGGCTTCGGCCAGGCCCACGTCGGTTTCGGTGATGGCACCGACACCGTAATGGATAACCCGCACGCGGACCTCGTCGTTGCCGACCTTTTCCAGCGCCTGAACGATGGCCTCGGCAGAGCCCTGCACGTCGGCCTTCACGATGACCGGCAGTTCGGACACATTCTCGTCCGCCTTGGCCTTCGCCATCAGCTGTTCCAGCGTGGTGCCGGCCCCGATGACCGCGGATTTCTCCTTGGCCACGTTGTGACGGTACTCGGCGATCTCGCGGGCCTGGGCCTCGGTCGAAACCACGTTCAGAACGTCACCCGCTTCGGGCGTGCCGTTCAGGCCCAGCACCTCGACGGGCACGGACGGGCCGGCCTCCTCGACGCGCTCGCCCTTGTCGTTCACCAGGGCGCGGACCTTGCCGTACTGTTCGCCGACGACGAAGATGTCGCCGCGATGCAGGGTGCCCTTCTGGACCAGCACGGTGGCGACGGGGCCACGGCCCACGTCCAGCTGGGCCTCGATCACGGCGCCTTCGGCGGCCCGGTTCGGGTTCGCCTTCAGTTCCAGGATCTCGGACTGCAGCGCGATGGCTTCCAGCAGTTCATCCAGGCCCTGGCCGGTAAGTGCCGAGACTTCCACGTCCTGCACGTCGCCAGACATTTTCTCGACGATCACCTCGTGCTGCAGCAGCTCGGCGCGCACCTTGTCGGCGTCTGCGGCGGGCTTGTCGCACTTGTTGATCGCCACGATCATCGGCACGCCGGCCGCTTTCGCGTGGTGGATGGCCTCGATGGTCTGCGGCATGACCGAATCATCCGCCGCCACCACCAGCACCACGATGTCCGTCACCTGCGCCCCGCGGGAGCGCATGGAGGTGAAGGCCGCGTGGCCGGGCGTGTCGAGGAACGACAGGACAGCGCCGCTGTCGGTCGTCACCTGGTAGGCACCGATGTGCTGGGTGATGCCGCCGGCTTCGCCAGCCACCACCTTCGCGTTGCGGATCGCGTCCAGAAGCGAGGTCTTGCCGTGGTCGACGTGGCCCATGATCGTGATGACCGGGGGACGACCCTGCAGATCCTCTTCCTTGTCCTCTTCCGCGTGAATGACGTCTTCGACGTCCGCATCGGAGACACGCTGCACCTTGTGGCCGAACTCTTCGATGATCAGTTCAGCGGTGTCCGCGTCGATGGTCTGGTTCTGCGTGACCATCATGCCCATGTTCATCAGCGACTTCACGACGTCGGCGACGCGTTCGGCCATGCGGTTCGCCAGTTCCGAGACAACGATGGTTTCGGGCAGCTGCACGTCACGCACCACCTTCTCACGGGAAACGTTGCCGCCCATGGCTTTCTGGCGGGCACGCTCCTGCTTCCGCTTCATCGCGGCCATGGATTTCTGACGGCCACCTTCGCCACCGCGAAGTGCTTGATTCAGCGTCAGTTTCCCGGAACGACGGCCATCATCGCGACCCTTGTTGCGGCCGCCGCGATCGTCGCGGTCGGTGCGTTCGGGGGTCGCGGTCTTGACGCGGCCCTTGGGCGCGCGACCGGCATCGTCGCCGGCCGGAGCAGCAGCCGGCGCGGAGGCAGCAGCGGCAGCGCGCTTGGCGGCCTCGGCCTCCTCGGTGCGCTTGCGCTCTTCTTCCGCGGCCTTGGCCTTGGCTTTTTCCTCGGCTTCGCGGGCCTCACGCTCTTTCTGCTCCGCCTCTTCACGGCGGCGCTGGCGCTCTTCCTCGCGTTCCTTTTCCTCGCGGGCGCGGCGTTCGGCGTCTTCAGCCTCACGCGCTTTGGCGGCGGCCACGGCCTTCAGGCGGCGTTCCATTTCGGCATCGGTGATGCCCTTTGGCCGCTTGTTGGGATCGCCCAGTGCCGGGTTGCCACCAGATTTGCCCGAGCCCGGCTTGGGCACGACAACGCGTTTGCGCTTCGTCACCACTTCGACGTTCTTGGTGCGGCCGTGGCTGAAGCTCTGCTTCACGTTCCCCGCACGGGGACCGCCGCCTCGAACACCCAGAGTCTTTTTACCGTCGTTGTCGCTCATATTGGCCAATCTTCCTTTCAGGCGGGACCCTCCCGCCTCATGCGTCAGGCACGCAGACCTCGCAGTCTTGCGGCCTCCTCTACAACACGTTTGCTCAAACCGCCAGTTCCTAAGGCGGCGTGTATGACAGTTTCCCGTCCGAAGGCCAAGCCCAGCTCACTTGCGGTGAGCCAGCCGATGTATTTGCCCCGGTGGGGGGTCGACAGTTTGGTCTTGCCTCGGGTCGACCCGTCGCAGGCCTGGATGAGGGCGGTTGCCTCTTCCTTCGCCAGCATATCCTTCACCTTCTCGTAGCCCGCGACCGCGTCACCGGACTTGCGCGCCAGAGCCAGAAGCTCGCACACGCGTTTCGCCAGAAGGGTTTCGACCATGTCCGACAGGTTGTCGGGCACGGTCACCTGTTGCTTGGCCGACCGCGAGAAGAGTTTCTTCTTCGCGGCCGTGTCGATCGCCTCGCGTTCCGAGGTGACCCAGATGCCCCGGCCCGGCAGCTTCTCCGCCACGTCCGGGACCACCTGGCCCTCGGGCCCGACGACGAAACGCATCAGCCCGGCCTTGGGCTGCACCTCGCCAGTGACGATGCACTTGCGTTCCGGTCCGTCCTCGCGGGCCTTGGTCTTGCCACCACGGCTCATCAGCGCGTCTCCGTTCCCGGTCTCAGCCTTCGGCCTGTTCTTCGCCGTCCTCGATCTCTTCCTCGTCCGGTTCAAGCTCGGCCGGATCGACCCAGCCCAGCAGGACGCGGGCGGTCATCACCAGTTGCTGAGCCTCTTCGAGGGAGACGTCGAATTTCTCCAGAAGGCCGTCGTCCTTCTGGCGTTCGCCGTCGACGGTGGTCCAGCCGCCAGCCAGTTCCCAGTCGGCACAGGTGGCGAAATCTTCCAGCGTCTTGATGCCGTCTTCCGCCAGCACCTCCACCATCTGGGGGGTCAGGCCGTCGAATTCAATAAGGCTGTCCTCGGCGCCCATCTCGCGGGCGTGGTCCAGGGCCGCCTTGGCCTGGGCTTCCAGAACGTCGCGGGCCCGGGCCTGCAGTTCGTTGGCCGTATCCTCGTCCACCCCGTCGATCACCAGCAGTTCGTCGATCTCGACGTAGGCGACCTCTTCGAGGTTGGTGAAGCCTTCGGACACCAGGAGTTGGGCAAAGAACTCGTCCAGGTCCAGCGTGTCCATGAACAGCTTGGTGCGATCCTCGAATTCCTTCTGACGGCGGGCGGATTCCTCCTCCTCCGTCATGATGTCGATGTCCAGGCCGGTCAGCTGCGAGGCCAGGCGCACGTTCTGACCGCGACGGCCAATGGCCAGGGACAGCTGCTCCTCGGGCACCACGACCTCGATCCTCTCGGCTTCCTCGTCGAGAACGACCTTGGTCACCTCGGCCGGTTGCAGCGCGTTCACCAGGAAGGTGGGCATGTCTTCGGACCAGGGGATGATGTCGATCTTCTCGCCCTGCAGTTCGTTCACCACGGCCTGCACGCGCGACCCGCGCATACCGACACAGGCGCCGACGGGGTCGATGGAACCGTCATGCGAAATCACACCGATCTTGGCGCGCGAGCCGGGATCCCGGGCCACGGCCTTGATCTCGATGATGCCGTCGTAGATCTCCGGCACTTCCATCTTGAACAGCTCGGCCATGAACTGCGGATCGGTGCGGGACAGGAAGATCTGCGGGCCACGGGTCTCGCGGCGCACATCCTTGATGTAGCAACGGATGCGGTCGTTCGGACGGTAGGCCTCGCGGCCGATCTTCTCGTTGCGGCGCAGGATGGCTTCGCCCCGGCCCACGTCGACGATGACGTTGCCGTATTCCTCGCGCTTGACCACGCCGTTGATGATCGTGCCGACGCGATCCTGGAATTCCTCGTACTGGCGATCCCGCTCCGCTTCGCGGACCTTCTGCAGGATCACCTGCTTGGCCGACTGGGCGGCGATCCGGCCCATCTCGACCGGCGGGATCTCCTCGACGTAGGTGTCCCCGATCTGCGGGTCGGCCATGTACTGCTTGGCCTGCTGGACGGTCATCTCGGCCTGGTAGTTCTCCAGGTCCTCGTCCTCGACCACGGTGCGCACGCGGGTGAAGGTGGCGCGGCCGGTCTTGCGGTCGATGGACACGCGGATGTCCATCTCCGAGCCGTAGCGGCTCTTGGCGGCCCGGGCCAGCGACTCTTCCATCGCCTCGACCACGAGACCGGGGTCGATCATCTTCTCGCGCGCAACCGCCTCGGCGGTTTGCAGCAGTTCAAGCTGGTTGGCAGAGGTAATCGCCATAATCAGTCCTCCTGGGAACCCGGATCGGTCTCGATCTCGTCGAAAGTCTCTTCGTTCAACACGCCGGCGGCTTTCCGGGCCTTCAGCATTTCCTTGACCAGCTCGTCGGTCATGACCAGCTTGGCGTCCGCCAGCCAGTCATAGTTCAGACCCACGGTGATCTCTTCGCCCTGATCCTCGATGTTGATCAGCACGTCGTTGTCCTCGATCCCGGCCAGGATGCCGCGGAACCGCTTGCGGCCGTCGATCAGCTCGGCGGTTTCGACCTTGGCTTCGTAGCCTTCGTAGGCCTCGAAGTCCTTCAGCCGGGTCAGCGGCCGGTCGATACCGGGGGAGCTGACCTCGAGGTTGTACATGTCGGTGATCGGGTCCTCGACATCCAGCACGGCGGAGACCGCGTTGGAAATCTCGGCGCACTCATCCACCTCGATCCCGCCGTCAGGCCGTTCGGCCATGATCTGCACGGTCTTGGTGTTCTTGGTGCCACCCATCACGCGGATGCGCACCAGCTCGAAACCGAGGTCCTCGATCACGGGGCCCACGATCTCTGCCAGGCGGCGGTCGATGGCGGTTTTTGCGATTAGATCGGTCATACTCATCCGGGTCGGGGCCGTCAGGCACGGGGGCCATCGGGGCACAAAAAAACGGGCGCGCGGCCCGTCGAAATTCCGGTGGAGTGTCGATCCCAGAGGGTCCGACGCGCCGCTGTTGAGGGGCATATACGCCTGAACGCGGCGAATCGCAAGCCCCGCTGCGTTTCAGCCCGCTCAGCCCCGCGCCACGCGGTCCATCACCTGCACCAGTTTCGCGGTGATCCCGGGCTCCGACAGGGCGTGCCCCGCGTTCGGAACCATGTGCAGATCCGCCTTGTCCCAGGCCCGCGCCACTGCCCAGGCCGTCCGCGGCGGACAGATCATGTCCAGCCGCCCCTGCACGATGTCGCCGGGGATATGGGCGATGCGGCCAATGTCGCGCAGGATCTGTCCCTCTTCCATCCAGCCCAGGTGGGTGAAGTAGTGATTTTCCAGACGCGCGAAGGCCCGCGCATACTGCCCCGGGGGTTCCCCGCCGACGCCGTTGCTGGCAACCGAAGCCAGCGCATTCTCCCAAGACGACCAGGCCTTGGCGAACCGCACCTCTTCCACCGGGTCGCCGGTGAACAGCCTGCGCGCATAGGCGGCGATCAGGTCGTCGCGTTCCTCCTCCGGGATCGGTTCGATGAAGCGGGCCCAGGTTTCCGGCCAGAAATGTCCGGCGCCACCGCCATAGAACCAGTCCAGCTCGGCCCGGGTCATGGTGAAGACCCCGCGCAGCGCCAGGTGCAGCACGCGGTCGGGGTGGGTTTCGGCGTAGATCAGCGCCAGCGTGGCGCCCCAGGATCCGCCGAAGACGCACCACTGGTCGATGCCCAGGGTTTCGCGGATTTTTTCGATGTCGCGCACCAGGTGCCAGGTGGTGTTGTGTTCCACGCTGGCGAAGGGGCGCGAACGGCCGCAGCCGCGCTGATCGAACAGGATGATGCGATAGCGGTCGGGATCGAAATAGCGCCGCATGGCGGGGGAACAGCCGCCCCCGGGTCCGCCGTGCAGGACGATGGCCGGAAGGCCCTTCGGGTTGCCGGATTGCTCGACATAGATGTCATGCCCCTCACCCACCGTCAGCATCCGCTGATCGAAGGGGTCCACGGGCGGGTACAACATCTGGCTTGCGCTCTTTTGACCCGAGTTTCTATCCATCTCCGTCCCATATAAGAGGGGTTAAGCCACCATGACCCCAAGGAGCGCGGAATGCAAACCGACAACACAACCGTGGACGCCGCGGAAGTCGCCAAGTTCGAAGCCATGGCGGCCGAGTGGTGGGACCCCACTGGAAAGTTCAAACCGCTGCACATGATGAACCCGGTGCGGCTGGACTACATCACCCGTCAGATCGCCGCGGAATTCGACCGTGACCTGAGCGGCGAAAAACCCTTTGCCGGCCTGCGGTTGCTGGACATCGGCTGTGGCGGCGGACTGCTCTGCGAACCCATGGCGCGGCTTGGCGCCGAAGTGGTGGGCGTCGATGCCGCCCCGCGCAACATCCCCGTGGCCCAGACCCATGCCGAACAGTCGGGCCTGCAGATCGACTATCGCCACGACACCGCCGAGGCGATGGCGGCGGCCGGCGAGAAATTCGACGTGGTGCTGAACATGGAGGTCGTCGAACACGTCTCCGACCCGCTGGCCTATCTGACCGCCTGTCACGATCTGTTGAAGCCGGGCGGCCTGCACCTTTGCTCGACCATCAACCGCAATGCCAAAAGCTTCGCCATGGCCATCGTGGGCGCCGAATGGGTCATGCGATGGCTGCCCAAGGGCACCCATGAATGGTCGAAGTTCATCACCCCCGATGAGCTGTACGAGTTGATCCGCAAGGCCGGCATGACGCCCGTGGACCGCAAGGGCTACGTCTTCAATCCGGTCAGCTGGCAGTGGTCGATCTCCGCCCGGGATCTGTCGGTGAACTACGTCACCGCCGCGCTGCGACCGGAATAAGGGAACCGGCGGGCGCAGGGGGCGTTGAGGCTGCGATGACACAGTCCCGCCCCTGCCCCGCCACGCCGATCCTGGCCGCCGATGTTCGCTGATCTTCCCCCAGCCGTCGTGCTGGCCCTCTTCGCCGGTTTTGCCGTGGTGATCGCCCTGGTGGGCGTGCGGATGACCGACTACGCCGACCGGATCGCCGACCGCACCGGGCTGGGCGAGGCGATCGTGGGCGGCGTCATCCTGGGCGCCGCGACCTCCCTCTCGGGGACAATCGTGTCGATCTCCGCCGCGATGGAGGGACGCGCCTCGCTGGCCTTTTCCAACTCCATCGGGGGCATTGCGGCGCAGACCGCCTTCCTGGCGCTGGCCGACATGACGTTCCGCCGCGCCAACCTGGAACATGCCGCCGCCGAGCTGACCAACCTTTTCCAGGGTATCCTGCTGATCTTCCTGCTTCTTCTGCCACTCGGCGCGCTGGTCACGCCGGAGGTGACCTGGCTGTCGATCCACCCGGTCTCCTTCCTGATCCCCACGCTCTACATCGCGGGTCTCTTCGTCTCGAAGACGGTGCAGGAGACACCGATGTGGACGCCGGTGCACACGCGCCACACCCGCACCGACGCCCCGGAGCAAGAGGACGAACAGACCGCGCGCAAATCGAACCTGCGTCTTTACGGCGAGTTCGGCGTGCTGATGGCCATCATGGGCGTGGCGGGCTACGGCATCGGGCAAACCGGCTCGGCCATCACCGACACGCTGGGTCTGTCGGCCTCGCTCGTGGGGGCGCTGATGACCGCCGTAGCGACCTCCCTGCCGGAACTGGTGACGACGCTGGCCGCCGTGCGGCGTGGCGCGCTGCAGCTGGCCGTGGGCGGGATCATCGGCGGCAACACCTTCGACACGCTGTTCCTGCCCCTGTCGGACATGGCCTATCGCGACGGGTCGCTCTACCACGCCGCCACCAACCAGGACTACTTCTGGGTGGTCACCTCGTCGCTGATGACGGCGATCCTGATCGGCGGGCTGGTGGTGCGCGAACGGCGCGGACCGGCGGGTATCGGGTTCGACAGCTCGGCCCTGCTGCTGATCTACGCCGGCGCCATCGCGGTGCAGGTCCTGGCCTTCGGCGGCGGCGGCTAACGCTCGTCGTCGAGCTTGCCGCGCAGTTCCCGCAGCAAGGGCAGCATAGCGCGCACCTTCTCCTCGGGGATCTCGTCCAGCATGCCGGCGAACAGCGGTGCCACCGCCGTCAGCGCCGCATCGCGGGCCTGGCGCCCGGCGGGGCTGATCGCCACCATCTTGCGCCGCGCATCATCCCAGTCGGGCCGGATGTGCACGTAGCCCGCCCATTCCAGCTTCCCCAGGGTGTTGGTCATCGCGCCGCGCGTCACGTGAAACGTCTGCGCCAGCTGCGCCGGGCTGCGTTCCGTGCCGGTCCGCGCCAGGTGGTTCAGCACCGAGAAATGCGACAGCTCCATCCCCTTGGGCAACACCTTGGACAGGCGGTTGCGGATCATCTGATCCACCGCCAGGATCTCGGAGAACAGCGCGATGGCGAGGGAATTCCTGGGTCCGTCCATGGGGCCTCAGAGCGCGGAAGTATCGAGGGAGAAGGGCCGGTCATGGCCCAGCGACGGAACCCGCTTGCGCGCACTGGTCACCGCGGCGGGGTCGATCTCGGCATAGCCGATGCCGGTCTCGGTGCCCATGTCCAGCAGGACCTCGCCCCAGGGCGCCACGACCATCGAATGGCCATGGGTGCGGCGTTCCTTCTGGTCCGGGCGGGTGTGCAGCCCGGTCTGCGCGGGCGCCAGCACGTAACAACCGGTCTCGATCGCCCGGGCGCGTTGCAGCGGTTCCCAATGGGCGGCGCCGGTGACAGGGCTGAAGGCGGCGGGCGCGGTCAGGATCGTCGCGCCGGCCTTGGCCAGTGCCCGATGCAAGTAGGGGAACCGCACGTCGTAGCAGATGGTCATCCCCACGGTGCCGAAGGGCGTTGCGGCCACCACCGCGCGGTCACCGGGGCGGTAGCCATCGGATTCGCGGTAGGTTTCATGGGCATCCACGTTCACGTCGAACATGTGGATCTTGTCGTACCAGGCGGCGATCCCGCCCTTTGGGTCGATCAGGAAGGAGCGGTTGGCGAACCGCCCGTCCGCCTCGCCCGTCTTCAGCCCTAGCGAGCCGATCAGGAGCCAGATGCCCAGCTCCGCCGCCTGGGCGCGCAGGCCCGCCAAAACGGGGTCGTCGTCCTGCATGCACAGCACCTCGCGCTGGTGCGCGCGCGAGTTCGACAGGCAGTTCGACACCTCCGGCGTCAGCACAAACCCCGCACCCTGGCCGGCGGCCTCGGCCACCATGGCGCGGATCATGCCAAGGTTGCCCTCCGGCTGATCGGTCGAGGTGATCTGAAGAAGGGCGGCTTTGACGGGCGCGGTCACGGGATCACTCCATCGCCAGTAGGGGGTCGAGCTTACCGGCGCGTTCCAGCGCCATCAGCTCGTCACAGCCGCCGACATGGATGTCGCCCACGAAGATCTGCGGCACGGTGGACCCGCCCGAGGCGCGGCTGATCATCTCGCCCCGGCGTTCGGGGTGCTGGGCGATGTCGATCTCGGTGAATTCGGCGCCCTTGCTGGTCAGCAGGCGCTTGGCGGCATGGCAGAAGCCGCAGGTCGGCTTGGTATAGATTTCAATGGTCTGCACGGGAGCCTCCGTTATCCGGTTCGGCCGCCAACCTAAGGTGCTTTGCCCACCCGCGCCAGTGCCAGAACCGCAACCGTTGCGGCACCGGCGGCCTGGCAGGCCCGGGTTGCCGCCGAAAAGGTCGCCCCCGAGGTCAGGACATCGTCGACCAGAAGCACCGGTCGCCCCGCCAGCCTGTCGGCGTACCGGGGCGCGACCCGGATCGCGCCCTTCAGGATCGCGCGCCGCTCGGCCCGCTGCCGCCCGTCCAGCGAAGGCGTGGCGCGGGGGCGTTCCAGCAGGTCGGGCAGGTCCAGCACCGCATGCGCCGCCAGGGCGCGGGCCAGCCCACGCGACAGCAGGGCCGACTGGTTGTAGCCGCGTCGCACCCGTCGCCGCCAGTGCAGCGGGATCGGCGCGATGACGGCGCCGCGGGCCACGATCCCTTCCGCCGCCTCGGCCAGCCAGGCGGCCGACGGGGCCGCGATGTCATGCCGGTCGCCATGCTTCAGCCCCAGCACAAGTTTCCGCCCCATCCCTTCATAGAGCATCACCGCCCGCCCCTGCGCCCAGGGCGGCGGATCGGCCAGGCAGCCGTCGCAGCGCGCCACCTCGCCCGGTCGCCCGCCGGGCAGCGGCAGCCCGCAGCCATCGCAGGCCAGGCCGCCGATGAAGGGCGTGTCGCGCCAGCACGGCCCGCACAGGCCGAAGTCGCTTTCGACCAGCCCGCCGCAGCCCAGGCAGCGCGGCGGATAGATCAGGCGCAGTGCCATTTGCACAGCGCCGCCGAAGCTCCTATCTAATCGCGCATGACCCATCCGATCCTCACCGATACCGACGCCCTGGCCCGCAATCGGGCCCGCGCCACCGCAGACGCCCTTTTCCTGCACGAGCGCGCCGCGCTGGACCTTCAGGATCGGGTCGAGATGGTTAAGAGAGAGTTTACCGATCCCCTGCTGATCACCCCCTACCCCGACCACTGGCGCGCGCTGAGCGCGCCCTTCCCGGTCGCGCCGCGGATCATCCCCGCGGCGGAAGTGCTGGACGTGGAACCCGGATCCGCCGACCTGGTGATGCATGTCTTCGACCTGCACTGGTCCAACGACCCGGTCGGCCAGCTGATCCAGTGCCGCCGCGCCCTGCGGCCCGACGGGCTGATGCTGGCGGTCTTCTTCGGCGGCCAGACCCTGACCGAGCTGCGCGCCTGCCTGGGCCAGGCCGAGGTCGAGGTGACGGGCGGGTTGTCGCCGCGCATCGCCCCGATGGGAGAGATCCGCGACATGGGCGGCCTGCTGCAACGGGCGGGGTTCGCCCTGCCAGTGGCCGACAGCGACGCGGTACAGGTCGACTATTCCTCGCCGCTGAAACTGCTGGCGGACTTGCGCGCCATGGGCGAGGGCAACGCGCTGAACGACCGGCTGCGCCACCCGACGCGCCGGGCCGTCATGATGCGCGCGGTGGACCTTTACCTGCAGACCCACGGCGACGCCGAGGGCCGCGTACCCGCCACCTTCGAGCTGGTCACCCTGACCGGCTGGGCCCCGCACGAAAGCCAGCAGAAACCGCTGCGTCCCGGCTCCGCCCGCGCCTCCCTGGCCGAGGCGCTGAGCACCACCGAGACGCCACTGAAATCCTGACGGCGCGGCGGCCCGCGCCTGATGACGTGACGCATTGACCCGGGGCGTGAACCCTCTATCCCCGGGGACGACATTGCCAGGAGAGCCCCCATGGACGACGCAACCCGCCCCGACCACGCCCCCGCCAGCCACCCGGCCATCCCGCGGGAGAAGGTGGGCGTGCTGCTGGCCAACCTCGGCACGCCGGACAACACCGACTACTGGTCCATGCGCCGCTACCTGTCCGAGTTCCTCAGCGATCAGCGCGTCATCGACTATCCGAAATGGAAATGGCAGCCGATCCTGCAGGGCATCGTCCTGTCGATCCGCCCGTTCAAATCCGGCGCGGCCTACCGCACGATCTGGAACACCGAAGACGACGAATCACCCCTGATGACGATCACCAAGGCGCAGACCGCCGCGCTGACCGCCGCCCTGGCCGAACGCTATGGCGAAGAGGGGGTGATGGTCGATTTCTGCATGCGCTACGGCAACCCCTCGACCCGCTCGAAGGTGCGCAAGATGGTCGAGGCGGGTTGCACCAAGATCCTGTTCTGCCCCCTCTACCCGCAGTACGCCGGCGCCACGACGGCCACCGCCAACGACCAGTTCTTCCGCGCGCTGATGGAGGAGAAGTGGCAGCCGGCGACCCGCACCCTGCCCCCCTATTTCGACAGCCCCGCCTATATCGAGGCGCTGGCGGCTTCGGTTGAACGCAAGTACGCGGAGATGGAGGACAAGCCCGACATCCTGGTCTGTTCCTACCACGGCCTGCCCTTCCGCTACCTGACCGAAGGGGATCCCTACCATTGCCAGTGCGTGAAGACGACGCGCCTGCTGAAGGAACGGCTGGGCTGGGACGACGGGCAGATCACCACGACCTTCCAGTCGAAGTTCGGTCCCGAAGACTGGCTGCAACCCTACACGGTGGAAGAGGTCGCGCGCCTGGCCGAGGCGGGCAAGAAGAAGATCGCCGTGATCGCCCCCGCCTTCTCCGCCGACTGCATCGAGACGCTGGAGGAGATCAACGAGGAAATCCGCGAGAGCTTTGAACATGCGGGCGGCGAAAGCTTCACCTACGTGCCCTGCCTGAACGACGACGAGGAACACATCGCCGCGCTGGCCTTCGAGATCGAGCGCAACCTGCAGGGCTGGCTGGACTGACGCGCCCCGGGCGGGCCTGTGGCGGCCTGCCCGACCCAGGCCCGGCGTCCTCGGATCTGGGCACCAGACATGAAAAAAGGCGGTGGATTGCTCCACCGCCTTCTTTTTTGCTATGCGCCTGCCGAATTAGTCGGCGATGGCTGCAGCAACCACGGCCAGCAGGATCAGCGGCAGGATGATGCCGGCGGACGAGCTGGTGGTTTCTTCGACGACAACCGGAGCTTCGATGACCGGCTCGGAGTAGGCGCCAGCGGAAGCGGTGGTTGCGGCTGCGGCCAGAGCGGCGGCGAGAACGAGTTTTTTCATTTTATCCTCCAGATAAAGGCCGGCAGACGAATAGACATAAATCGACCGGCACCCAAGACTTACCTCGTGATTCCGTCATACGCGGGCCGGGGCGCAAAATGCAATTGGCAACATGCGTAAGGTCCAACCCGCACAAGGAAATGTCGTCAAATAAGCAACACTTGCGTGCCCACTTGCGACAGGTCGAACAACTCCAGGATGTGTTCATTGTACAGACCGATGCAGCCGTTGGAGGACCGGCGGCCGATCTTGCGCGTGTCATGGGTGCCGTGGATTCGGTAGTAGGTCCAGCTGAGGTAAAGAGCGCGCACGCCCAAGGGGTTATCCGGTGCGCCGCCCTCGACCACGTCAGGCCACTCGGGGTTGCGTTGCTTCATCGAGGGCGTCGGGCGCCAGGTCGGGTTTTCCACCTTCTGCACCACCGAGGTGCGGCCGCGCCGGGTCAGGTCCTCGGTCAGCGGCACCGAGGTGGGATACAGGCGATAAACCGACTGGTCCTCAGACCAGAAGTGCAGCGCACGGCTGTCGATATCCACCAGGATGGCACCTTTGCGGGTGTTGTCGAAATAGGGGCGCCAGTCGAGCGAACGGAAGGACGAGATATTGCGGCGCGCGGTTTCGTTCGGGTCACGCTCCACTTCCGTCGAGTTCTCGAAGGGGGTCGCATATTCGCCGCCGCCGACCACCTGGCCGAGGGCGGGACTGGCGAGGGCAGCGGCACCGCCGGCAAAGAAGGCACGCCGCGTGGGAAATTTGGGGAAAGTCATCTTCATCTCCGTATCCGATCTGGCCAAATGGCGCCGGACCTGCGGCGGCACCATATGGCGAAGTTGCCGCAGTCGCAATTCAAACGCATGTCATTGAACCGCCTCACGGGCATGTGCGTTTGAAAAGGTCACCCGGCCGCGCTAAGCGGTCTTAGCTTTACTTAACTCGGCGGAGCCCCAATGCGTTTCATTCTACTTCTCCTGCCTGCCATGCTTTTCCTGTCCGGCTGTGTCAGCCCCGTGTCGCAGCAGCCCACGACGACCCTGGCCGCCGACGGCAAACCCCTGCCCAAGCTCTACCGGATCTCGGGCAATGCGCGGAACCGGATCCCCTACGAGGTCCTGGATTCGGTCAACACCCTGCGCAGCGCCGCCGGCGCCCCGCCGGTGCAGCTGAACCCGCAGCTGACCGCCGCCGCCGCCACCCATTCGCGCGACATGTCCAACCAGAACCGCCCCTGGCACTTCGGCTCTGACGGCTCCTCGCCCATCGACCGCGTGCAGCGCGTGGGCTACCCCGGCGGCCTGATCGGCGAGAACATCTCGGAGACATACGAAACCGAGATGGAGACGATTTCCGCCTGGATGGACAAGGACGACACACGCCGCGTGCTGCTGTCCAAACGCGCCACCGACATGGGCTTTGCCTGGCATCAGGAAAACAACGGCAAGATCTGGTGGACCCTCATCATGGGCGCCCGCAGCCCCGAAATGGCGATGGCCCAGTAATCGCATCCCGTTAACCGCATAGGCGGTTAATCCAAGACATATCAGACAGTTACGAAAAGGGCGGCCCGCGGGCCGCCCTTTTTCATGTCGCATGACATGCCGCGATCCGACCGGGGGTCAGGGGTGGATGTAGATCGGGGTGCCGTTGCCCACCATGGCGTAGATCTCCTCCACCTCCTTGTCGGAGACGGAGATGCAGCCGGCCGTCCAGTCCTGCGGCGCGTTGCGGTACTTGCGCGGCTTGCCGTGGATGAAGATGTCGCCCCCCGGGCTGCGCCCCTGCTCCTCGGCGAAGGCCATGTCGGTCTCGTTTGGGTAGGACACGCCGATCGACAGGTGGAACTGGGAGTTCGGGTTGCGGCGGTCGATGATATAGGCGCCCTCCGGGGTCTTGCCGTCGCCCTCGAACTGCTTGTGGCCCACGGGCGCGAAGCCCAGGCCGATGTCGTAGGCCTTCAGCACCTCGTCGTGATGCATCAGGTACATCCGCCGCTGACCTTTCAGCACGTGGATGCGCGTGACCTCCGGCCCGCGGTAGGTCTGGAACTTGGAACAGGCCGTGGCGACTGCCGCCAGGACCAGGGAAAGCACTGCCCGTCTTTTCATTGATCTGCTCGTTTTCGGGGTTTTCGCCAGTCTACCAGCCCGCATGGGGCCGCGAAAAGCGGCAAGGCGGCGATCACGACTTGTTGAGCGAAAATCCGGCCACGACCTCCACATGGGGCGACCAGCGGAACTGATCCACCACCGTCACCGGGCCCATCCTGTAGCCGGCGGCCAGTAGGTGGCGCGCGTCACGGGCAAAGGTCACGGGGTTGCAGCTGACAGCGGCGATCACCGGCATGCGGGCCTCGGCCAGGGCGCGCACCTGCGCCTCGGCGCCCGCCCGCGGCGGGTCGATCACCACGGCCTGGATGCCCTTCAGGTCGTCGCCCTCCAGCGGATCGCGGAAGAGGTCGCGCTGCATCGCGCTGAGGGCGTGCAGCCCCCCGGCGCGGCGCCAGCCGTCTTCCAGCGCGGCGGTCATGGCGCGGTCGCCCTCGACCGCCAGCACCTCGGCCCGTTCCGACAACGGCAGGGCGAAGGTGCCGCAACCGGCGAAGAGGTCCGCGACCTTCTTGGCGCCCTTCACGATCTCCAGCACATGGGCCAGCAACGTGTCCTGCCCGTGCTGCGTGGCCTGCAGGAAGGCGCCGGGCGGCGGCACCACCTGGGCGCGGCCGAACCGCTGGAAGGGCGGGTTGCGGGTGACGATCAGCTCGCCCTCCCACGACAGCCGCGCCAGGTCGAGCTTCTGCGCCGCCTCGGTCAGCGTCAGCCGCAGGGGTTCGTCCAGTTCCTTGCCGCCCTTCACCGAGATGTCGAGCCCTGCTTCCGACAGGGTCGCCAGCACCGACAGCTCTCCCTTGCGGGCCCCGCCCGCCACGGCCAGCGCCTCGGCCACGGGGATGGCGCGCATCAGGTCGGGATGCAGCAGCTGGCAATCGGGCACCTCGACGATGGCGCCCGAGGCGCGCCCGTGGAAGCCGGCGATGGCCCCCGATTTCGTGCGCCGCGCCGACAGGGAGGCCCGGCGGCGGGACTGCGCGGGCGAGGTCTCGACGCCCGCGATCTCTGCCTCGATCCCCTGGCCTGCCAGGGCGGTTTCCACGATCCCGCGTTTCCAGGCCGCCACGTAACCGTCGCCCGCGTGCTGCACCGCGCAGCCCCCGCAGGAGCGGAAGTGCCGGCAGGGCGCCGCCACCCGTTCGGGGGCGGGTTCGAGGATCTTCACCCCTTCCAGCCGGTCGCCCGAAAGGGTGCCGGTCACCCGTTCCCCGGGCAGGGTCATGGGGGCGAAAATCGGGCCTGTGGGGCCTGCGGCGATCCCGTCGCCGTGGTGGCCCAGTCGCTGGATCTGAAACTCTTGCATGGCGCGGCTCCTACATGAGGCGCGGCGCTTCGCCTAGCCCTTTCGCAGCAGGGCTCACTCGGCGGCCGCGCCGCCCTGGGCCTCTTCCGCCTCGTCATCGTCCGTCACCAGGAAGCCGCCCGACTGCCGCGCCCAGTAGCGGGCGTAAAGGCCCTCCTGCGCCAACAACTCGCGGTGGCTGCCCAGCTCGGCGATTTCACCGTCATGCAGCACCACGATCCGGTCCATGTGGGAAATGGTCGACAGGCGGTGCGCGATGGCCAGCACCGTCTTGCCCTGCATGACGTTTTCCAGCGCCTCCTGGATCTGCGCCTCGACCTCGCTGTCCAGGGCGCTCGTGGCCTCGTCCAGTACCAGGATCGGCGCGTCCTTCAGAATGGCACGGGCCAGGGCGATGCGCTGCCGCTGTCCACCCGACAGCTTCACCCCCCGCTCGCCCAGCCGGGCGTCGTAGCCGGTGCGCCCCTCGAAATCGGACAGTTCTTCGATGAAGGCATGCGCCTCGGCCTTGTCGGTGGCCTCCATCAGCTCATCCTCGCTGGCGTCAGGACGGCCATAGAGGATGTTTTCCCGCGCCGAGCGGTTGAACATCGAGGTGTCCTGGGTGACCAGCGCGATATTGCGGCGCAGACTGTCCTGGGTGACGCCCGCGATGTCCTGCCCGTCGATCAGGATGCGGCCCTTTTCGGCGTCGTAGAGGCGCAGCAGCAGCGAGACCAGCGTCGACTTGCCCGCCCCCGAGGCGCCCACGATGCCCAGCTTCTCGCCCGGGCGGATCACCAGGTCGAGGTCCTTCACGCCGCCCTTTTCCTGCCCGTAGGCAAAGCCCACGTGGTCAAACCGGATCTCGCCCTGGGGTACCACCAGGTCGGTCGCGCCGGGCTTGTCGTGCAGCCGCACCGGACGGCCCAGGGTGCGCATCCCATCCTCGACCTCGCCCACGCTGGCATAGATGCCCATCAGGGCGAAGCTGACCCAACCGGTCATCTGCGCCACCCGCACCGCCACGGCGCCCGCCGCCACGATGTCGCCCACGCTGGCCGTGCCCCGCGACCAGAAGATCAGCGTGCCACCGACCAGCAGCACGGGCAGCAGCCCGCCGATGATGGTCAGAAGCGCCCGGAAGGCGGTGGAGATGCGGCCGAAGGACAGCGCCGTCTGGCGGAAGTTCTCCAGCGCCCCAAGTGCCGCGCGGTCCTCATGTTCGGTGTGGGCGAACAGCTTCACCGTCTTGATGTTGGTGATCGTGTCCACGACCACGCCCGACACCATGGCCCGGGCCGAGGCCCGTTTGGCCGAGCGTTCGCGGATACGCGGCATGAAGACACGGATCAGGGCGAAATAGCCCGCCAGCCAGAGGAGGAAGATCAGCCCCAGCCAGCCGTCGATCGAGATGATCAGCGCGATCGAGCCAGCCAGGGTGGCCAGGGCGAAGGCCACCACGTTGATGACCTCGAAAGCCACGTCGGTCATGGCGCGCGAGGTCTGCATCTGTTTCTGGCTGATGCGCCCGGCGAAATCGTTGTCGAAGTAGACGACCGACTGACCCATGGTCCAGCGATGCACGCGGCTGAGCACCAGCGAGAAGAGGTTCGGCTGCAGGATCATCGAGGTGGCCGCGGTCGACAGCCCCATGAACAGCGGCCGCGCGATCAGGAAGAAGCCGAGCGCGCCCAGCAGAAGCGCCAGGTTGGCGACGGAGAAGAACGCCTCGCGGCCCATGGTCTCGGCCCCGTCGACCACCGCCCCCAGGATCCAGGCGGTGCCCGCATCCGCCGCCCCCGACAGCGCGGCCAGGAATGCGCCCAGGGCAAGGCCCGGCCAGGCGCCGGACAGGCACCAGCCCATGAAGGCCAGCAATGTGTCGGGCGGCGCGCCCTTGGCCGGGCGATAGGGATCGACCAGTTTCGCAGGCCAGGTCTTGATATTGAGCATGTCGGGCCCCTTTCGCCTAGTTATCCCCGCGCGCATCGGGGGATTCAAGCGCCGGCGTGGGACAGGCGGAAAGCTAGAGCGCGGCCAGCAATCCGCCAGCGTCGAGGGTGAAATCGGAGGCGATCCACAGCGCCTCCGCCCGGCGCAGGGCCTCACCCAGCGCGCGCCCCTGGAACCGGGGCTGCAGGTCCTTCGCGCTCAGCGGGAAGGTCTGCGCCGCGCCGAACCGCGCACGGGCCATGGCGTCGGGCGGCAGGGGCATCTCCAGCAGGGCCTCCCGCAGGAGCAGGATCGCCTGCGCCTCCTCCTCGCCGTGGCGCCAGCCCAGCTCTGCGGGGCCGCGGGTGCCGGTTGCCTCGTCGCGAAGCCGGGTGATGCGCGCCGCATCCTTCTTGGGCAGCCGCAGGGCGGGGCCCGGGTCCTCTCCTCCCAGGGCGGCGAGGCGCAGCACCGGATCGGGGGCGCGACCCTGCGTGCCCTCCAGATGCACCAGCGGCCCCAGCGCCCGCAGGCCGGCACCGGGCAGGACGTGGCGCAGCACGCCGGTCTGATCCATGGCCGCCAGGGCGCGCATCGGATCGGCGACCGACAGCAGTTTCACCAGTTCGGCCCCAACGCGTTCGCGCGACAGCCCGTCGATGCCGTCGGCATTGGCGGCGATGGCCGCCAGGGCCTCGGGGTCCATGCCGGCGTCAGGATCGCCGAACCGGGCGTGAAAGCGGAAATAGCGCAGGATGCGCAGGTAATCCTCGCGGATGCGCTGATCGGGATCGTCGATGAACCGCAGGCGACGCGCGCGCAGATCCCGCGCCCCCTGCCCCAACGGATCGGCCACGCGCCCTTCCGGATCGGCATAGAGCGCGTTCATGGTGAAGTCGCGGCGCCGCGCGTCCTCGTCCATCGTGTCGGCAAAGTCCACCACGGCGCGGCGGCCATCGGTTTCCACGTCGCGGCGCCAGGTCGTCACCTCATGCGGGATGCCGCCCGAGACCACGGTGATCGTGCCATGGTCGATCCCCGTCGGCAGCGCCTTCAGCCCGGCGGCCTGCGCCAGGGCCAGCGTCGTCTCGGGACGCGCATCGGTGGAAATGTCGATGTCCCCGACCGGCACGCCCAGCAGCGCATCGCGCACGCAACCGCCGACGAACCAGGCCTGGTGCCCACCCTCGGTCAGCGCATCGCAGACCGCGCGCGTGGCGGGCGCCGTCAGCCAGTCGCCGGTGATCCGCGGGGCGTCCCCGGTCATTGCCCGACCTCCACCGCCTCGGCCAGAACCCGCAACATCCGCGCCGTGGCGCCCCAGATGTAATAGGGCCCCCAGGGGACGGTGAAGTAATGGCGCATGGAGTTCTGCCAGCGCCGCGACTGGATCGAATAGTTGCGCCGGTCCAGCACATGGGCCAGGGGCACGCGGAAGATCTCCTCGACCTCGCCGGGTTCGGGGCGGGCCACGAAGGGGGCGGTGACGCAGGCAATGACCGGGGTCACCTGAAAGGCGGTGACGGTGCGATGCTTGGGCAAGGTGCCCAGCACCTCGACATGCGAGGGCGGCAGGCCGATCTCCTCATCCGCCTCGCGCAGGGCGGCGGCAATCGGGTCGGCATCGCCCGGGTCCTGCTTGCCCCCCGGAAAGGCGATCTGGCCGGGGTGATGTTTCAGCCGGGAGGAGCGTTTCGTCAGGATCACATGGGGCACGCCGCCCAGATCCTCGACCGCACAAAGCACGCCCGCCGGCCGCGTCTTCACATTGGCCAGCAGATGCGCGTCATCATTCAGATCGAAATCCGACGATGGCTCCGTGGCGCGGGACAGCGCCACGGAGAGCAGGTCACGGGGATCGCGTGGATCAGTCCTTCGACACATCGTTGCCAAGGGCGTCCTTCCCTTCAGCCTCGAACCCGACGGTGGCCGGATCCAGCACGTAATGGGCGCCGCAGAACTGGCAGTCTGCGGTCACGACGCCCTCTTCGGTGGTCATCGTCTCGATGTCCTTGGCCGAGTAGATCGACAGCGACTGCCGCACCTTGTCCTCGGAGCAGGAGCAGCCGAACTTCACCGGCTGGGAATCGAAGACGCGCGGCACTTCCTCGTGGAACAGGCGCACCAGAAGGTCGGTCGGCGCCACGGAGGGGCCGATCAGCTCCAGCTGGTCGACCGTATCCAGGTGGAAGTTCACCCGGTTCCAGTTCTCCGACTTCTCCTCGTCGCTCTCCACCAGGTCACTGGCGGTCAACAGGCCCTTTTCGCCGCTGCCTTCGCTGACGTGCATCCCGGCGCCCGGCATCATCTGAAGCATCACGCCCCCGGCGCGCCAATGTTCCTCGCCGCCCGCTTCGCGCGACAGGCCGTAGGACAGGTTGAACCGCGTGGCGATCTGTTCCGACTGAGCAAAGTAGGCCTCGGCGCAGGCGCGCAGCGACCCCCCGGCCAGCGGGGAGATCCCCTGGTAGGGCTGCATGCCCTGGCCCTGGTCGATCAGGATGGCGAAGTAGCCCTCATTGCCCAGCTGCGACCAGGGGTCGTCGCCGGTGACCTTGTCCTTGTCGTAAGAGGCATAGGCACGGATGCGCGCCGGCTCCCCCTCTTCGGTGGGGCCGTAGTAGTCGGTGGCGATCATGCGCACCGCGCCCCCCTTGGTCTGCACCTGCAGCGACAGTTTCCAGCGCAGCTTGATCGTCTGGCCGATCAGCGCGGTCAGCAGCGCCATCTCGGCCACCAGGGCCTCGACCGCGCGCGGGTAATCGTGCTGCTTCAGGATGCCGTCCAGCACCCCGTCCAGCCGCGCCACGCGGCCGCGGATGTCGGCATTGTCCAGTTGGAACGGCAAAACGGTGTCGTCCCAGGCGATCTTGCTGCTGAGGGTCATGAAATGGGTCCTATCCGCTTGCTCTTGGCATAACCCGGTGCCACCTAAGGGGCAAGCGAGCCCGCTTCAAGGAGACATCATGCGTCGCTACGGCAAGCCTCCCCTGTCCGACACGCAATACACCCTGCGGCCCGGGGCCTATGCGATCCTGCCACGCGACGGGAAACTGCTGCTGACCTACCAGGCCGAACCGGAGGCCGAGGTGCAGCTGCCCGGCGGCGGCATCGATCCCGGCGAAAGCCCGGTGCGCGCCCTGCACCGCGAGGTCTGGGAAGAAACCGGCTGGACCATCGCCGCACCGCGCCGGGTCGGCGTCTACCGCCGCTTCGTCTGGATGCCCGACTACGACATGTATGCCGAGAAGCTGTGCCACATCTACATGGCGCGCCCTATCATGGCCCGGTCCGAGCCGATTGAGCCGCATCACACTGCCCTTTGGATGGCGCCGGAGATCGCGGTGGACCTGCTGGGCAGCGAAGGCGACGCCGGCATCCTGCGCCAGCTGCTCTAGCACGGGCTGACTACCCCGGCGCCGGCTGCGGGTATTCCAGCAGCACGGCGGAAATGTCATCGGGGAACTCCTCTTCGCCGCCGTAGTCCCCCAGCTGCCACAACATCCCCTCCAGAAAGGCGGTGCCAGAGGCGCCACGCAAGTCCTGCAGGATCCGGGCCAGCCCGTCGCTGTCCAGAAGCCGCCCTGTCGGATCGGGGCATTCGGTGATCCCGTCGGAGGTGACAAGCAGGCGATCCCCCGGGCGCAGGACCAGTTCGTATTCCTCGAACGCGACCTCGGGCAGCAGGCCCACGGGCACGCCGGGCCGCCCTACCTCCGCGATGTGGCCATCGGCGCGTTGCAACACGGGATGGGGATGGCCCGCCTGCACCAGCCGCACCCGCCCCGTGGTCATCTGCACATGGGCCAGGATCATGGTGAAGTAGTGCTCGGTCGTCATCTCCCCCAGCACCAGGTCGTTGAGATGGGCCACCACCTCCGCCGGATCGCGCGGCGCATAGCCGCCCCCGGGCAGCGCGCGGATCGCCACGTTCTGTTCGGGCACGGCCGAGGACAGGTAGCCCGCCAGCCGCGCCGTCATCAAGGCCGAGCTGATCCCGTGGCCCGACACGTCGATGGCGAAACAGCCGAAGGTCTGCTCGTCGATCGGGTAGAACCCCACCAGGTCGCCGCCGACGCGCCCGGCGGGGCGCAGCAACAGCGAGATCTGCATCGGCCCGAAGGCGCGGTGCCGGTCGCGCACCAGGCTCTGCTGCAGCTTGCGCGCCTCGATCAGATCTCTGTCGATCACGTCATGGGCGGCCTGAAGCCGGCTGACGGTCTGGCGGATGATGCGGTTCTTCGCCGTCAGCTCCTCCTGCATGTCGAGGATACGTTCGCCGGCGTTCAGCCGCGCCCGCAGCTCTGCCTTGTTCACCGGCTTGGTCAGGAAATCGTCGGCCCCGGCATCCAGCCCTTCGGCGGCATGGACCTTCTCGTTCTTCGAGGTCAGCAGCAGGAAATAGCCATAGCTCTCCCGCTCCAGGGTGCGGAACTGCTTGCAGAAATCCAGCCCGTCCATGCCCGGCATCATCCAGTCGCTGATCACCAGGTCGGGCGGCCAGTCGCGGCAGACGGCCAGGGCGGCCTCCCCGCTGTCGGCCTCGCGCAGCTCATACCCCCAGCCCGACAGCGACGACAGCAGGATGCGCCGCTGCAACCGGCTGTCATCCACCACCAGCACGCGGCGCGCGGCCTGACCCGGGGCAGAGATCCCCTCCGCCCCGTCCTCCGGCAGCACGGGGCGCGCCCCTGCCCTCTGGTCGCTTTTCAACTGCACATCCAAGACCACTTGCCTGTTTCGCCCGTTTCGGTCGGCCCGCCGACGCGGGGCCGGTCCAAGCGCCACAGCCTTAGACAGCCGGATTTAAGAGCCTCTTAAAGCTCGACTTGTCGCTAAACACCGCCCTGGCTTCAGCCCCGGTTAAACATCACGGCCTAGCGTCGGCCACGGACAGGCGGAGGCTGTGATGATTACCTGGTCCCAGGTCACCGAACTGCGCAACGATGTCGGCGCCGAGGATTTCGACGAGGTGGTCGAGATCTTCCTCGATGAGGTCGAGGAAACGCTGGCGGCGCTGGCCCATGGCCCGAGGCTGGAACAGGTGCTGCACGCGCTGAAGGGATCGGCATTGAACCTCGGGTTCACGCATTTTTCGGACCTATGCGCAGAGGGTGAGGCCCGGGCCGCGCGGGGCGAAGGGGCTGCCGTGGATCTGGAGGCGATCCGCGCCAGCTATGCCGAAAGCAAGGCCATCTTCCTGGCCGAACTGCCCGAGCGGTTGGCGGCCTGAGCGTTGCGCCCCGGTGCCTTTTCAGCGACCACGCAGATCACACGGCCTGCACCGTTCCGCCGGAGGCCAACCTGCGGGTCGACGGGCAGCGCCGACCCAAGTCAGATCAGGAATTCCGACAGCACCGGATCGGTCGTAATGTCACGATAGGTAAAGCCCGCCGCGTCCATCCGCGCGTAAAGCGCATCCAGGTTCTCGGCCCGCTTGGTCTCGATCCCGATCAGCACGGAGCCGAAGTTGCGCGCGGATTTCTTCAGGTACTCGAACCGGCTGATGTCATCCTCCGGCCCCAGCATTTCCAGGAAATCGCGCAGGGCGCCGGGGCGCTGCGGCAGGCGGAGAATGAAGTACTTCTTCACGCCCGCATAGCGCTGCGCCCGTTCCTTCACCTCCGGCAGGCGTTCAAAATCGAAATTGCCGCCCGAGGTGACGCAGATCACCCGCTTGCCGGCGATCTGACCCTTCAGGTCCTCCAGCGCGTTGATCGACAGGGCGCCGGCAGGTTCCAGCACGACGCCCTCGACGTTCAGCATGTCCAGCATGGTGATGCAGATGCGATCCTCGGGCAGCGCCAGCACATGGGCCGGATCCACGTCGCGCAGCCGCTCGAAGGGCCGTGCGCCGATCTTCGCCACGGCGGCCCCATCGACGAAGTTGTCCGCGATCTTCACCGTCACCGGCTCACCCGCCGCAACGGCGGCGCGCAGGGAGGGCCCGCCCGCCGGTTCGACGAAACGATAGGCGATCCGATCGCCGAAATAGCTGCGCACACCGGACGATAGGCCGCCCCCGCCCACGGGCAAGACGATCATGTCGGCCAGGTCGGGCAGCTGTGCCTCGATCTCGGCGGCGACGGAGGCCTGGCCCTCGATCACGTCCACATCGTCGAAGGGCGCCAGGAAATGCCCGCCCACCTCGGCACAATGGCGCTGCGCCTCGGCCAGGGTGTCGTCGAAATAGTCCCCGACCAGGCGGATCTCGACAAACTCACCGCCGAAGATGCGCGTCTTGTCGATCTTCTGCTGCGGCGTGGTCACCGGCATGAAGACGACCCCGGGCACCTGGAAATGCCGACACATGAAGGCCATGCCCTGCGCGTGGTTGCCCGCGCTGGCACAGACGAAGGCGCTCACCTCCCGCTCCGCCAGCTCCTTGCGCATGGCGTTGAAGGCCCCGCGCAGCTTGTAGCTGCGCACCGGCGACAGGTCTTCACGCTTCAGCCAGATCTCGGCGCCGTACTTGGCCGAAAGGTGATCGTTGCGCATCAGGGGCGTGGCGGGGAAGACCTCGCGCATCGCCTCCATGGCGTCGCGGGCGGCCTGAACGAAGGTATCCATGGCGCCAGAGGTGCCGCACGGCGCGGCTTTTGGCAAGGGGCGGCGGGTCGAAAGCCCTTCGTACAAGGCGCTTTGCGGGGCTGTCGCTTGCCCTGCCCCGCAAAACCCGCTATCGCCGCTCTCGCATCCGCAAGAGGGAACAGATATGTCCGCGCCCAAGAAAGTCGTCCTGGCCTATTCCGGCGGCCTCGACACCTCGATCATCCTGAAATGGCTTCAGACCGAATACGGTTGCGAAGTCGTCACCTTCACCGCCGACCTCGGTCAGGGCGAAGAGCTGGAACCGGCTCGTGCCAAGGCAGAGATGCTGGGCGTGAAGGAGATCTTCATCGAGGATGTCCGGGAAGAATTCGTGCGCGACTTCGTCTTCCCGATGTTCCGCGCCAACGCGGTCTACGAAGGCCTCTACCTGCTGGGCACCTCCATCGCCCGCCCGCTGATTTCCAAGCGGCTGGTGGAAATCGCCGCCGAAACCGGCGCCGATGCCGTGGCCCATGGCGCCACCGGCAAGGGCAACGACCAGGTCCGGTTCGAGCTGGCCTGCTACGCCCTGAACCCCGAGATCAAGGTCATCGCCCCCTGGCGCGAATGGAACCTGAACTCGCGCACCTCGCTGCTGGACTTCGCCGAGAAGAACCAGATCCCGATCGCCAAGGACAAGCGCGGCGAGGCGCCCTTCTCGGTCGATGCCAACCTGCTGCACACCTCCTCCGAGGGCCGCGTGCTGGAAGACCCCGCCGTCGAGGCACCGGAATATGTCTACCAGCGGACCGACGATCCGGTCCTGTCGGCCCCGAATGAGCCGCAATACGTTGAAATCACTTTCGAAAAAGGCGACGCAGTTGCCATCGACGGTGAACAGATGTCGCCCGCCACGATCCTGACCAAGCTCAACGAGCTGGGCAAGAAACACGGCATCGGGCGCCTCGACTTCGTGGAAAACCGCTTCGTCGGCATGAAGTCCCGCGGCATCTACGAGACGCCGGGCGGGGAGATCCTGCTGGAGGCGCACCGTGGCATCGAGCAGATCACCCTCGACAGCGGCGCCGGCCACCTGAAGGATTCGATCATGCCACGCTACGCGGAACTGATCTACAACGGCTTCTGGTTCAGCCCCGAACGCGAGATGCTGCAGGCGCTGATCGACAAGTCCCAGGAGTTTGTCACCGGCACCGTGAAGCTGATGCTTTACAAGGGCTCGGCCCGTACCGTGGCGCGCTGGTCCGACTACTCGCTCTATTCGGAGGCCCATGTGACCTTCGAGGACGACGCCGGCGCCTACGATCAGAAGGACGCAGCCGGGTTCATCCAGCTGAACGCCCTGCGGCTGAAGCTGCTGGCGGCGCGCAACAAGCGCGTGAAGTAACCTCGTCCGTCGGGTCTGCGGACCTGTCGGATACCTCGTGGAAACGGCGCCTTCGGGCGCCGTTTTGCGTTTGTGCGCGCCGCCGCCCCCGTGCTGACGTTACGTTAACGTCAAGGCGCGCCACGTCACCCTTGGCAGCGCCCTGCCCCCGCCCTCAACTGCCGGCGACCAGAGGGAGGGACAGTGATGACCATGGAAGAGATTGCCGCGAAGATCGCCCGCGGGCTGGAGAAACGGCCCGTCGAGGACAGCTTCAAGTTCGACTGCGGTGCGGACGGCGCGATCACCATTCGCGACGGCGGCGTGGTGCTGGCGGATGAGCCCGCCGATTGCACCATCCACATCAGCCGCGCCAACCTCGTGAAGCTGATGGCGGGCGACCTGAACCCGATGACCGCCTTCGCCTTCGGCAAGATCAAGGTCTCGGGCGACATGGGTCTGGCGATGAAGCTGGGGAAGGTTCTGGGGTGAGGCCCGTCTTGGAAACTGTCCGGCGGCTAGTTTCAGAGCCGAACGGGCGGAGCCCCGGGCCTCGCAGCCCGGCCGCCCGCTGAAAACTTACCACCACGCCGCCCCCCGAATGCCGTCTGCGACGGCAGCCTCCGGCGGGAGTATTTTCAGCTGCCGGATGAAGCGACCCGGGCCCGGCTGCGAGGGGGCCGCGACGAATATTGGGGCCGCGCCCGCCGGGCGGGACATGATGCCAGGCGTGAGCATTGAAGTCGGGAGCCCCGTTCACCATAAAATCGAAGCTCCCATCCCTACCTCAACTTTCCCTTGTGCGACTCGCCCAAGCGGCGTAGAGGTCGCGAGCTTACGTTTTTCTATTTCGACAGCTGTCTCCTCTAAACCGGCGCTCAGTCTTTCTCGATCCAGACCGACAACGCCACGCTGCCGCATCCTGCGGGCAGGTTTATTGAAGGAGACCACGATATGGCCAATGGCGTCGTGAAATGGTTCAACACCACTAAAGGCTTCGGCTTCATCGCACCGGAATCCGGCGGCAAGGACATCTTTGTCCACATCTCCGCCGTGGAACGCGCAGGCCTGACCGGCCTGGCCGACAACCAGCAAGTGACTTTCGACGTGGAATCCGGCCGTGACGGTCGCGAATCCGCATCGAACATCGCCCTGGCCTAAGCCAAAGCGATCTTCGCGATCCGAAACGCGGTGCCTCCGGGCGCCGCGTTTTGCGTTTCAGGGGTCCGGGCATGCGGGTCCGCGACACCGCGCCCCTCTTGCCGTCCGCGTTTCACGTGACACATTCACGGCAAGCGACAGGAGATCCCCCGATGAACTGGAACGACCGTTTCGACACCCCCGATTACGTCTACGGCACCTCGCCCTCCCAGGTGCTGCGCACCCACACAGGCCTGCTGGTGCCGGGTCAGACGGCCCTGTCCATTGCCGATGGCGAGGGGCGCAATTCCGTCTTCATGGCCGAACGCGGCATGAAGGTGACCGCCTTCGACGGCGCGCCCAAGGCGGTCGAAAAGGCGCGCAAGCTGGCCGAGGACTGGCACGTGGAGGTCGAGACCTCCGTCGCCGACATCCTCGACTACGACTGGGACGCGCAGCAATACGATCTGGTCGTCGGGATCTTCTTCCAGTTCCTCACCCCCGAGGAACGCGCGCAGGTCTTCGACGGCATGATCCGCGCCACGAAGCACGGCGGCACGATCCTGGTGCACGGCTACACGGTGGACCAGCTGGAGCACGGCACCGGCGGCCCCCGCGTCGCCGAACAGCTTTATACCGAGGCGATGCTGCGCGAGGCCTTTTCGGGCTGCGAGATCGTCGAGCTGACCAGCTACGAGAAGGTGCTGGAAGAGGGCGCGGGCCATTCCGGCCCCTCCGCCCTGGTGGACATGGTGGCGCGACGGCACTGACGCGCCGCGCCTTGGGGTCCGGCCAAGATCAGGGGCGCAACCGGCAGGACGCCAGCGCCTGATAGGCGGGCAGCGCGGCCTCGGCCAGCGTGGCCATCTCCCCGGTCAGCCTCGGCATCTCCCCCTCGGCCCCGGCAAACCCGGTCGAGCCGTGAACGGCATTGTACCAATGCGCGGCCCAAACCCCGTCATGGGATTTCGGGCCCGCCTCCCAGGACAGCATCGCCGGATCCCAAGCCAGCCCCAGCCGGTCGCAGAGCGCGCGCAGCATTCCCTCCGGGTCGGCGCGGATGTCCAGGCTGTCGATGACCACCGGATCATGGCCCTCCATCAGCACCTGCTCGAACAGCTCCGCCTGCTGGACGAAGCCGATCTCCGACAGTTCCGGATTGTCGTACTTGGCCGAGAAACTGGCCACGACGCGGGCCGGATGGCGGATCAGGAAGACATGCCGCATGTCCCCGAACCAGTCGCGCGGGATCTGCGGGATCATGTGTTGGGCCATATGCTTGTGATAGGCATGCGGCGTGGCATCGGGGGCTGTCAGCGTGGCGATCACCTCACCCGGGTCCTGCGGTTGCGCCGCCAGGATCTCCGCCTGCATCGGGTGCACTCGGCCCGTCAGCGCCAGGTAGGCAGCGTAGAAGGGTTCATCCACGGCGGAAAAATCTTCCCGGTTTCCAAAGGCATACATCATCGCGGTGGAGATATTGCGGGGGCCGGACCAGCAGGCGATCTTCATCGCGATGCCTCCCGCGCCACAAGATCCTTGTAAAGCGCGCGGATGCGTTCGGTGACAGGCCCCAGCGCGCCGGTGCCGATCTGCCGCCCGTCGATCTCCCCGACAGGCGTCTGGGCGCCAAAGGTGCCGGTCAGGAAGGCCTCGTCCGCGCCATAAGTATCGACGAGGGAGAAGTTGCGCTCGAACACCGGGATGCCCTCGGCGCGGCAGACATCGATCACCTTCTGCCGGGTGATCCCGTTCATGCAGTAGTCCCCCGTGGAGGTCCAAACCTCGCCCTTGCGGACGATGAAGAAGTTGCAGGAATTGGTGGTGTTGACGAAGCCATGCACGTCCAGCATCAGCCCCTCGTCAGCGCCGGCCTTCTCGGCGGCGATGCAGGCCAGGATGCAATTCAGCTTGGAATGGGAATTCAGCTTGGGATCCTGGGTCATCGGCAGGCCGCGCAGATGCGGCACGGTGGCCAGGCGGATCGGACGGCCCAGGACCGGCTTGGAATGTTCCATGATGATCGCGACCGTGGGCCCCGACCGCGACAGCGAGGGATGCTGGAACGGGCGGTCCTTCACGCCGCGGGTGACCATCAGCCGGGCATGGGCGTCGGTTTCCATGCCGTTGGCGGCGCGCAGCTCCTCCAGCGCCACCTCGATCTCTCCCTTGGACAGCCCGATGTCCAGGTCGATGGCCAGGGCCGCCTCGAACAGCCGGTCCAGGTGTTCGTCCAGGAAGGCCCAGTGCCCGTCATACAGGCGCAGCCCCTCCCAGATGCCATCGCCCAGCATGAAGCCGCTGTCGTAGATCGACACGACGGCCTCGGCCTTGCCGACGATCTTGCCGTTCAGCCAGAACTTCAGGTCATCGTTGCGGGCGTCATGTTCCGCATCATGGGCGGTCTGGTCCCGGGTATCGCTCATCGTCACCTCCGTCTTTGGGGCGACGCTAGGAGGCTGGCGCCGGAAAGCCAATCGGCGGATCCGGAAAATCCGGACCCGCCGATCAAACTGGCCGAATTTCGCGGCCCCGATGGCAAGAGGGGAGCAAAGGCCCCCCTCCGCCGGCAGCCGATCACTCTGCGGTGATGACCGACATCACCAGGTCACCACCGGGCTTGATCGGGCCGTCCTCGGTGGCGCCCAGGGTGTATTCGAACATGCCGGTGGTCATGCCACCCTCTTCGGAGTGGACCATCAGCATCAGCATGTCGCCGGGCATCACGTCTTCTTGCAGGATGGCGGCCACATCCATGGTTTCGCCGACGCGCAGGGGTGCATAGCCGACGACCGGGCCGGGGGCCATTTCGGCATCGGTGCGGTGCACGACCAACCAGCCGTTTTCCGGGGCCACGACCTTGGTGGCGCTGACCACGCCGTTGGACACGTCCTGGTCCATGGCTTCGACCATGGGGGCCATGTGATCGTCGGCGAGGGCGACGGAGGCAACGAGGCTGAGGCCGGCGGCTGCGATAAGGGTCTTCATGTCATATCTCCCATTGTGATGTCAGGACCGTCCCCGTTTGGGGTCGGTTGCTTTGACTCACGGGCCGCCGCGCAGGGAGTTTCAGAAAAAGACGCCAAGGGGCATCACGAGACATGACAGGCCCGTGATGCAGCCCCGTATTGAAGCCCGTGATCGGATCACAGCTCGTCGCGTTTGGGGATCACGTCGGCCGTGCCCATGCGGGTGACCATCACCGCGGCCGCGCGCTGTGCCAGCTCGATCGCCTCGGCCATCGCCAGCCCCTGTTCCAGCCCGGCCACCAGGTAGCCGGTGAAGGTGTCCCCGGCGCCGGTGGTATCCACGGGCCGAACCTTGGGCGCCTCGAAGCTGCGGTCGCCGTCGGCGCCGATCCAGCGCGCGCCCTTCGCCCCCAGGGTGATGACCACGTCACGAACAGGCAGCGCCTCGGGCGCCAGGCCCGTGGCCGTCTGCAGCTGCTCCGCCTCCACCTGGTTCATCACCAGCAGGTCCAAGAGCTCCAGCAGAGGCGCCACGGCCTCGGCGTCGAAGGGCGCGGCGGCATGGGCGAGCGGCAGGCCGCGCGCCTTGGCGGCCTGGGCGAAGTCGAGCAGCCCGTTCGTCTCGTTCTGGAACAGGGCCCAGTCGCCCTCCTCCGCCTCCGACAGGATCTCGTCAAAGCCCATTATGTCGATGCGCCGGTTGGTGCCGGGCAGGATGATGATGCGGTTCTCCCCCTCGTCATCCAGTTCGATCACCGCCTGTCCCGAGGGGCCGCGCATCTCGGCCAGGTGGGTGACCGACACGCCGTAGCCCGCCAGCCGGTCCTTCATCCAACCGCCATCCTCGCCCACGGCGCCGATATGTTCCACGCGGGACCCGGCACGCGTGGCGGCCACCGACATGTTGGCCCCCTTGCCGCCCAACCCGCGGGAGAAATCGGTGGCCGCCAGGGTTTCCCCCGGCGCCGGCAGATGCGGCACCCGGAACACGAGGTCCGCGTTGACCGAGCCGAGGGTCCAGATGGTCATCTCACTTCACCTTGCAGGCGGCCATGACGGCCATGTTGAGGATGTCGTTCACGGTGGACCCGGTCGAGCAGAGCTGCACCGGCTTGTCGACGCCCGAAAGGATCGGGCCGATGACGGTGGCGCCAGCCATTTCCTGCATCAGCTTGACTGAGATCGAGGCCGAGTGCCGCGCGGGCACCACCAGGATGTTGGCATTGTCGGTCAGCCGGGCGAAGGGGTAATGCGCGCGGGCGCGGGCGTTCAGCGCCACATCCACGGTCATCTCGCCCTCGAACTCGAAATCCACCCCGCGCTTTTCCAGCACCTTGGGCGCCAGGTGCATCTTCTCGGCGCGTTCCGACACCGGGTAGCCGAAGGTGGAGAAGCTGACGAAGGCCACGCGCGGCTCCAGCCCCAGATCGCGGGCGACCTCGGCGCTGCGTTCGGCGATGTCGGCCAGGTCGTTCTCATCCGGCCATTCCTGCACCAGCGTATCGGCGATCAGCACGATGCGCCCGTTCATCAGCACGGCGGTGGTGCCCACGGCACCGTCCTTCGGCCCGGCGTCGAAGACGTGGTTGATCAGCTCCATCACATGGGCGGACTTGCGCGTCGCGCCGGTGATCATCGCGTCGCCATGGCCATGGGCCAGCATCAGCGCCGCGAAGACATGGCGATCGCGCGCCGCCAGGCGGTGCACGTCCTGCTGGTCCATCCCCTTGCGTTGCAGGCGGCTGTAGAGGAAGTCCTTGTATTCGCCCAGGTATTCGGTCTTGGCTGCGTTGACCACCTTCAGTTCCTCGACCGCGTCGCCCAGGCCCGCGGCCTCCAGCTTGGCCTTCACGTCGGCCTCACGACCCACGACGATGGCCTCGCCCAGCGAGGAGCGTTGATAGGCCACGGCCGCACGCAGCACGCGGGGGTCGTCGCCCTCGGCGAAGATCATCCGCGCCTGGGCGTTCTTGGCCCGCGCATGCAGCGCCCGCAGGATCGAGGCGGTCGGGTCCAGACGCGCCTTCAGCGTCTGTTCATAGCCGTCCATGTCGACGATGGGGCGCCGCGCGGCGCCGGTTTCCATGCCGGCCTGGGCCACGGCGGGCGGGATCATGTAGATCAGCCGCGGGTCGAAGGGCGTCGGGATGATGTAATCCCGCCCGAAGGTCAGCGCCCGGCCATAGGCCATGGCGACCTCGTCCGGCACGTCCTCGCGCGCCAGCTTGGCCAGGGCCTCGGCGCAGGCGATCTTCATCTCGTCGTTGATCGCACGGGCGTGGATGTCCAGCGCTCCGCGGAACAGATAGGGGAAGCCCAGGACGTTGTTCACCTGGTTGGGGTAGTCAGACCGGCCGGTGGCGACGATCACGTCTTCGCGTACCTCGTGCACCTCTTCCGGCGTCACCTCCGGGTCGGGGTTGGCCATGGCGAAGATGACGGCGTTCGGCGCCATGCTCTTCACCATGTCCTGGGTCACGGCGCCCTTCACCGAGACGCCGAGGAAGACATCGGCGCCGTCCATGGCCTCGGGCAGGGTGCGGGCATCGGTGGTGGCGGCATGGGCCGACTTCCACTGGTTCATGCCTTCCTTGCGGCCCTGGTAGATCACGCCCTTGGTGTCGCACATGATGCAGTTGTCATGACGCGCGCCCATGGCCTTGAGCAGTTCCAGGCAGGCGATGCCGGCGGCCCCTGCCCCGTTCAGCACGATCTTGCAGTCCTCGATCTTCTTGCCCGAGATGTGCAGCGCGTTGATCAGGCCCGCGGCACAGATCACGGCGGTGCCGTGCTGGTCGTCGTGGAAGACGGGAATGTCGCAATCTTCCTTCAGGCGCTGTTCGATGATGAAACACTCGGGCGCCTTGATGTCTTCGAGGTTGATGCCCCCGAAGGTCGGTGCCATCAGCTTCACCGCCTTGATGATTTCCTCGGGGTCCTCGGTGTCCAGCTCGATGTCGATCGAGTTCACGTCGGCGAAGCGTTTGAACAGGACCGATTTGCCCTCCATCACCGGCTTCGAGGCCAGCGCGCCCAGGTTGCCCAGGCCCAGCACGGCGGTGCCGTTGCTGACCACCGCCACCAGGTTGCCCTTGTTGGTGTAGTCATAGGCGGTTTCCGGCGTCTGGGCGATTTCCTCGCAGGGCACGGCAACGCCCGGGGAGTAGGCCAGGGACAGATCCCGCTGGGTGGTCATCGGCACGGTGGCCTTGATCTCGAACTTGCCAGGACTGGGTTCGAGGTGAAACGCCAGCGCGTCTTCGCGACTGATCCGGCTCTTGGACATGATGCACTCCCTTCAAGGCTCTCGCGTCTTACACGAAGCGCGCACCGCCTGCCAACTCTCGCCGCTTTCGCCTTTCGTCACCGGGCGCGCGATTGTAGATTGCCCGAAAGACCCGGGGGCCCCATGAACACGTCTGCCAACGTCACGCCGATGATGGCGCAATACCTTGAAATCAAGGAACAATATCCGCACGCTCTGCTGTTCTACCGCATGGGCGACTTCTACGAGATGTTCTTTGCCGACGCCGAAGCCGCGGCAGCCGCGCTGGACATCGCCCTGACCAAGCGGGGCAAGCACCTGGGCGAAGACATCGCGATGTGCGGCGTGCCCGTGCATGCGGCGGAAAACTACCTGCTGACGCTGATCCGCAAGGGGTTCCGCGTGGCCGTCTGCGAACAGATGGAAGACCCCGCCGAGGCGAAGAAGCGTGGCTCGAAATCCGTGGTGCGCCGCGACGTGGTGCGCCTGGTCACCCCCGGCACCCTGACCGAGGACAGCCTTCTGGAGGCGCGGCGCCACAACTTCCTCGCGGCATTTGCAACCGTACGGGGTGAAAGCGCCCTGGCCTGGGTCGACATTTCGACCGGCGCGTTTCACGTGATGCCCATGGCGGCGGTGAAGCTGGGGCCGGAACTGGCCCGGCTGACGCCCTCCGAACTGCTGGTCAGCGAGGCCGAGGAGGCCGAGCTGCGCCCGCTGGTCGAGGAATTCGGCATCTCCCTCACGCCCCTGTCGCGGGGCAGTTTCGACAGCGCCGGCGCCCAGACGCGGCTGACGGATCTGTTCAAGGTGGGCACGCTGGAGAGCTTCGGCAGCTTCTCCCGGCCGGAGGTGTCGGCCATGGGCGCCGTGGTCGACTACCTGGAGATCACCCAGAAGGGCAAACTGCCCCTGCTGCGCCCGCCGAACCGCGAGGCGCTGGACGGCAACGTGCAGATCGACGCGGCCACCCGCCGCAACCTGGAGATCACCCATTCCATGACCGGCGCCCGGGCCGGCTCGCTGCTGTCCTCCATCGACCGAACGGTGACCGCCGTGGGTGCCCGCCTGCTGGAACGGCGCCTCGCCTCGCCCTCCCGCGCGCTGCCGGTCATCACCGGGCGCCTGGACGCGGTGGATTTCGCCGTGGAACACACCCGCCTGTCGTCGGACCTGCGCGACGCCCTGCGCAAGGTGCCCGACCTGGACCGCGCCCTGTCGCGCCTGTCGCTGGATCGCGGCGGCCCCCGGGACCTGGCGGCGATCCGCAACGCGCTTGGTCAGGCCGGGGTGCTGTCGGCCCGGCTGTCGGATGCGCAGCTGCCACAGCTTCTGTCCGAGGCCGCGCGCGGCCTGTCGGGACTGGAAGAGCTGCTGGCGCTGCTGGACGTGGCCCTGGTGGCCGAGCCGCCCCTGCTGGCCCGTGACGGCGGCTTCATCGCCCCGGGCTATGACCAGGAGCTGGACGAGGTGCGCCGGCTGCGCGACGAAGGCCGCGGCGTGATCGCGGGCATGCAAAGCCAGTACGCCGAGGAAACCGGCATTTCCTCGCTGAAGATCAAGCATAACAACGTGCTAGGCTATTTCGTCGAGGTGACGGCGACCCACGCCGACAAGATGCTGAACCCGCCTCATTCCGAGACGTTCAAGCATCGCCAGACCACGGCCAACCAGGTGCGGTTCACCACGCCCGAGCTGACCTCGCTGGAAACCCGCATCCTGAATGCCGCCGGCCAGGCCCAGGCGATCGAGACGCGCCTTTATGGCCAGCTGCGTCAGGCGATCCTCGACAAGGCGCCGGAGATCACCCGCCTCAGCCAGTCGGTGGCGGAGTTCGACCTGGCCACGGCGCTGGCCGATCTCAGCCGCGCCGAGGACTGGGTGCGCCCCCGCGTCGACATGTCCCGCACGCTGGAGATCGAGGGCGGCCGCCACCCGGTGGTGGAACAGGCCCTGCGCCGCGAGGGCGCGCCCTTCATCGCCAACGACTGCCTGCTGTCGCCCGAAGGCGAGGACGCGTCGATCTGGCTGCTGACGGGCCCAAACATGGCCGGTAAATCGACCTTCCTGCGGCAGAACGCGCTGATCGCCCTGCTGGCCCAGATGGGCAGCCACGTGCCCGCTACCACGGCCCATGTGGGCCTGGTCAGCCAGATCTTCAGCCGTGTGGGGGCAAGCGACGACCTCGCGCGGGGCCGCTCGACCTTCATGGTGGAGATGGTGGAAACGGCGGCGATCCTGAACCAGGCCGATGACCGCGCGCTGGTGATCCTCGATGAGATCGGGCGTGGCACGGCCACCTACGACGGGCTGTCGATCGCCTGGGCGACGATGGAACACCTGCACGAGGTGAACCGCACCCGGGCGCTTTTCGCGACCCACTACCACGAGATGACCGAGCTTTCGAAACGCCTCAGCGGGGTGGAAAACGCCACCGTCACCGTGCGCGAACACGAGGGCGAGGTGATCTTCCTGCACGAGGTGCGCATGGGGGCCGCCGACCGCAGCTACGGGGTTCAGGTGGCGAAACTGGCGGGCCTGCCCGACAGCGTCGTGGCCCGCGCGCGGGAGGTTCTGGCCTCGCTCGAAGACAACGCGCGCAAAGGCGGCAGCCCCAAGGCGGTGATCGACGACCTGCCCCTCTTTGCCGCCGCGCCCCCGCCGGCGCCTGCGGCCAGCGCCAAGATCCCGGAGGGGCTGCAGGCCTTGGGTGAGCTGGTCGAGGGCATGAACCCCGACGACCTGACCCCGCGCGAGGCGCTGGAGATGCTCTATCGGCTGAAGGACACCGCGCGGGGATAGATCCTGTCAAAGGGGGGCTCTGCCCCCGCCTTCGGCTCCCCCGGAGTATTTTCAGCCATTGTATGGGAAAAGGGCGCGCCACCGATCCCGGAGACGCGCCCTTTCTCTATTTCTTGGCCGGAAATATCCCCGCCGGAGGCCATCGGCCAAGGGCCGATTCCCGGCGATCAGCCGGTGAAGCTGGACACGCCCACCTGAGCGGGGCGCAGCAGGCGGTCATGCAGCATGAAGCCCTCGGCCGAGACCTGGATGATCTCGCCCGCCTTGGTGCCGGGCACCGGGGCCTCGAACATCGCCTCGTGTTCGTTCGGATCGAACTTGTCGCCCACTTCCGGCGCGATCGGTTCGATGCCGTGCTTGCGGAAGGTGTTCAGCAGCTCCCGCATCGTCAGCTCCAGCCCTTCGATCAGGGCGGCGTTTTCCTCGGTCTTTTCGCCTGCGGCCTCGACGGCGCGCTTCAGGTTGTCGTAGACCGGCAGGATGTCCCGCGACAGCTTGGCGCCACCGTAGTTCTCCGCCTCGCGACGCTGCTTGTCGGCGCGCTTGCGGGCGTTCTCCGCATCCGCCAGGGCGCGCATCCACTTGTCTTTCAGCTCATCCCGCTCGGCTTTCAGCGCGTCAACCTCCGCCGCGTCATCGTCGATCTCTTCCACTTCGACCTCATAGGTCTCGGCTTCGGCCTCATCGATGTCGTCCAGGAAATTCTCGTCCTTCGGCTCTGCCATGTCTCACCTCATCTCGGCCTATCGCCGGTCCGTCAGCATCCGCCCGACCAGCTGCGCCGTGTAATCCACAATCGGAACGATGCGCCCGTAGTTGAGCCGCGTGGGCCCGATCACACCGACCGCACCGATGATCTTCCGGTCAGCGTTCATATAAGGAGAGACCACCAGAGAGGAACCCGAAAGTGAGAAAAGTTTGTTCTCCGAGCCGATAAAAATGCGCACACCGTCGCCATCCTCGGTCAGTTCCAGGAACTCGGCAATGTCCCGCTTGCGTTCAAGATCGTCGAAGAGGACGCGGATCCGATCCAGGTCCTCTTCCTGGCTGTCCAGCAGGTTGGCCCGGCCGCGCACGATCAGCCGTTCGTGGAAATCACCCTCGTCCTCCCAGACAGCCACGCCGCTTTCCACCAGCGCCCGGGCCAGCCCGTCGATCTGCTGACGGCGGGCGTCTATTTCACGTGAAACAGCCGACCGCGCCTCGCTCAGGGTCTTGCCCTCCAGCACGGCGTTGAGGAAATTCGCCGCCTCCCGCATTGAACTGGGCGTCTGGCCCGGCGGCGGGGTGAACAGCCGGTTTTCCACGTGGCCGTCGGCGGTGACCAGCACCACCAGCGCCCGTTCCGGCCCCAGCGACACGAACTCGATATGCTTGATCGGCGCCTCGTGTTTCGGGGTCAGCACCAGGCTGGCGCCATGGGTCGCGAGGCTGAGCGCGGAGCCGATCCGGTCCATCATCGTGCCCACGTCACCGCCGTTGCCGATGGTGGCGTCGATCTTCTCGCGCTCGGTCGCGTCCAGGTCGCCCACTTCCAGCAGGCCGTCGACGAACATGCGCAGCCCCTGCTGCGTCGGCACGCGGCCGGCGCTGACATGGGGGCTGCCCAGCAGACCCATGAATTCCAGGTCCTGCATCACGTTGCGGATGGTGGCCGCCGAGACCTTCTCGTTCATCACCCGGGTCAGGCTGCGCGAACCCACGGGTTCGCCGGTGTCCAGATAGCCTTCGACCACGCGACGAAAGACCTCGCGCGAGCGGTCGTTCAGATCCTCAAGGGTCGAAGTTCTCTCGGCCATTCTCGTCTCGTCTGCCCTGATCGTCATTAAAGAGAGGCCCCCTGAAAGGTCAACGGGGTTGCCTTCGCACGCCGCCCCTGCCTATCACGGCCCGAAGAAAGAGGGGAATTCATGCGACCGTCTGGAAGAGATTTAAGCGAAATGCGCCCGGTTTCAATCGAGACCGGGGTCACGAAACACGCCGAAGGGTCCTGCCTGATCAAGGTGGGCGACACCCATGTGATGTGCACGGCCACCATCGAGCCCCGCGTGCCCCCCTTCATCAAGGGGTCCGGCCTGGGCTGGGTCACGGCGGAATACGGCATGCTGCCCCGCTCCACCACCTCGCGCATGCGGCGCGAGGCGGCCATGGGTAAGCAGGGCGGAAGAACCATTGAAATTCAAAGGCTTATAGGTCGATCCCTGCGTGCAGGCGTCGATCGCGTGGCCCTGGGCGAACGCCAGATCACCATCGACTGCGACGTGATCCAGGCCGATGGCGGCACCCGCTGCGCCTCGATCACCGGGGGCTGGGTCGCGCTGAAGCTGGCGGTCAGCAAGCTGATGAAGGCCGGCGACGTGATCAGCGATCCGCTGACCGATCCGGTCGCCGCCGTCAGCTGTGGCATCTATGCCGGCCAGCCGGTGCTGGACCTCGACTACCCCGAGGACAGCGAGGCCGGCGTGGATGGCAACTTCATCATGACCGGCTCGAAAAAGCTGATCGAGGTGCAGATGTCGGCCGAGGGCAGCGTGTTTTCCCGCGACCAGATGAACCAGCTGATGGACCTCGCCGAAAAAGGCGTGGAAGAGTTGGCGGAGATCCAGAAGGCGGCCGTAAATGCGTAAGTTCGAAGGAAAACAGCTGGTCCTGGCCAGCCACAACAAGGGCAAGCTGCACGAGATCGCGGAGCTGCTGGCGCCTTATGGCATCGAAGTCAGCTCTGCTGCCGATCACGGGCTGGAAGAGCCGGTGGAGGATCAGGATACCTTCATCGGCAACGCGCGCATCAAGGCGCATTACGCCGCCAAGGCAACCGGCCTGCCCGCCCTGTCGGACGACAGCGGTATCACCGTCGATGGCCTGGACGGCGCCCCGGGCGTCTATACCGCCGACTGGGCCGAAACGCCCAATGGGCGCGACTTCCCCATGGCGATGAAGAAGACCTGGGACCTGCTGGAAGAGCGCAATGCGCCCTACCCCCGCACCGCGGCCTTCAACTGTACCTTCTGCCTGGCCTGGCCCGATGGCCATGACGAGATCTTCGCCGGGATCTGCAAGGGCCGCGTCGAATGGCCCATGCGCGGCAGCGAAGGCCACGGGTATGACCCGATCTTCGTCCCCGAGGGCTACGACATCACCTTCGGCGAGATGGACACCGCAGAGAAGAACCGCATCAGCCACCGCGCCGATGCCTTTGCAAAACTCAAGGCCTGCTTTGAGTAACGCGGATCAGGATTGGCAGAACGCGGGCTTCGGGATCTACATCCACTGGCCGTTCTGCCAATCCAAATGCCCCTACTGCGACTTCAACTCCCACGTCTGGGACAAGGTCGATCAGGCGCGCTGGCTGACACCCTACATCACCGAGCTGGAACGCTATGCGGCCCTCACACCGGGCCGTGTGGTGCAATCGGTGTTCTTCGGCGGCGGCACCCCGTCCCTGATGGAACCCGCCACCGTGGAGGGCATCCTGGACGCCATACGGCGGCTCTGGCCCCAGGCCAATGACACCGAGGTCACGCTGGAGGCCAACCCGACGTCCGTCGATGCGGGCCGCTTTGCCGGTTACGCCATGGCCGGGGTGAACCGCGTGTCGATGGGGTTCCAGGCAATGAACGACGAGGACCTGCGCCGCCTGGGCCGGTTGCATACCGTCGACGAGGCCCTGCGCGCCTTCGACATCGCCCGCAACCAGTTCGAGCGGGTCAGCTTCGACCTGATCTATGCCCGGCAGAAGCAGACCCTGTCCGCCTGGGAGGCGGAGCTGGACCGCGCCCTGTCCCTCGCCATCGACCACCTGTCGCTCTATCAGCTGACGATCGAGGACGGCACGGCCTTTGGCGACCGTTACAAGCGTGGCGGCTTGCGTGACCTGCCGGAGGAAGACCTGGCCGCCGATATGTGGGAGCTGACCCAGGAGGTCACCGCCGCCCACGGGTTCGAGAATTACGAGGTCAGCAACCACGCCCGCGACGGCGCCCGGTCGCGGCACAATGTCCTCTACTGGCGCTACGGCGATTACATCGGCATCGGCCCCGGCGCCCATGGCCGGGTGACGCTGGACGGGCACCGCCATGCGACCGAGCAGCCGCGCGCGCCCGGCAAGTGGTTGCAGATGGCCGAGGCCGGAAATGCCGACAGCCTGGTGGATTCCTTAACTGGACAGGAACAGGCCGAGGAATACCTTCTGATGGGTCTTCGCCTGCGCGAAGGGATCTCTCTGGACCGGTTCGAGAAATTGAGCTCAGCGCCGCTCAACGGGTCCCAGGTCGAGGAGATGCGCGAGAGAGACCTGGTAAAAGTCGAAAACGGTCGAATTTTCGTTACAGATCAAGGACGTATACTTCTGAACGCGGTCATAAACAAACTGCTGGATTCGTAGGAAATGCGGGCCATCTGGCTGATTTCCGGGCTTCTGGCCATGGGTCTCGGCCTCGTGGGGGTTGTGCTGCCCCTTTTGCCCACGGTGCCCTTCATGTTGCTGGCAACCTTCTGTTTCGCCCGCTCGTCGGAGAGGCTGCACAGCTGGTTGACGCAGCACCCGACGTTCGGCCCCTCGATCGCCGACTGGCACGACCGCGGCGCGATCTCCCTCAAGGCAAAACGCCTCGCCACCGTGATGGTGGGAGGCGTTTTTCTTCTGTCTGTCCTGATGGGCCTGCGCCCGGCGATCCTGCTGATCCAGGGGCTGACCCTGACCTGCGTGATGATCTTCCTCTGGACGCGGCCCAGCTAGACCGGGCCGATCAGGTGCCGCTGCCGAGGATCTGCACGATATCGTCCAGCGCCTCCAGCGAGGGATAGCTGATGGTGATCTTGCCGGACTCCTGCCCCGCCACATGGTCGATCTGCACCTTGTAGCCAAGCGCGGCGGACAGATCCGCCTCCAGCGCCTTGGTGTCCGCGTCCTTGTCGCCCAGGCTTTTCGGGGCGCTGCGGGTCACCTTGGGCGTCTCGCTGCCGGGCTTCGGCTTCTTCGCCAAGGCCTCGGTAGCGCGTACTGACAGCCCTTCGGAGACGACTTTCTTGGCCAGCGTTACCGGATCATCCGACGTAATCAGCGCCCGCGCATGGCCGGCCGACAGCTTGCCCTCTTCCAGGTATTCGCGCACCTCATCCGGCAGCTGCAGCAGACGCATCAGGTTGGCGATATGCGAGCGGCTTTTGCCGAGCGCCTGGGCCAACTTTTCCTGGGTATGGCCGAACTTCTCCATCAGCTGCCGGAAACCGGCGGCCTCTTCGATGGGGTTCAGGTCAGCACGCTGAATGTTCTCGATGATCGCGACTTCGAGGACCTCGGTATCGTCGAAATCACGCACGATGACGGGCAGTTCGTGCAGCTTGGCCCGCTGCGAGGCGCGCCAGCGACGTTCACCCGCGACGATTTCGAACTTGCCCTCGTCACCGGGTTTCGGCCGCACGATCAGGGGCTGGATGACGCCCTTTTCCTTGATCGAGGCGGTCAGCTCGTCCAGGTGATCCTCGGTGAAGGTCCGGCGCGGCTGATCGGGGTTCGGCACCACGTTCTCGATCGGCACCATCATGTCCGGACGGCGGACGCTGGTGCCGCTGGTGGTCGTTGCGGCCGGCTGTTCGTTCACATCGGCCATCAGGGCGGACAGCCCCCGGCCCAGACCCCGGCTCTTTTTCTTTTCCATTCTGCTCTCCACTCGCCTCAGGCGGCGACGCTTTCGTGTTTTTGCAGCAGCTCAGAGGCCAGCGCGCGATAGGCCGCGGCCCCCTTCGACATCGTGTCGAACTCCAGCACCGGCACCGAGAAGGACGGCGCCTCGGATACCCGGACGTTGCGCGGGATGATCGTGCGGAACACCAGGTCGCCCAGGTTCTCACGCGCGTCTTCCTCCACTTGCTGGCTGAGGTTGTTGCGGCTGTCGTACATCGTCAGCACGATCCCCTCGATCCGCAGATTGGGATTGGCCGACTGGCGCACCTCCCGGATCGTCAGCATCAGCTGCGACAGGCCTTCCAGGGCGAAAAACTCGCTCTGCAGCGGCACCAGCACCGAATGCGCGGCGACCATGGCGTTGACCGTCAACAAGTTCAGCGAGGGCGGACAATCAATCAGGATGTAATCGTAGTTCAGGTCGTTCATCGCCGGCTGACGCAGGGCATCATGCAGCAGGAAGGACCTTTTTTCATTGGCGATCAGCTCAATATCCGCCGAGGACAGGTCGACGGTGGCCGGCACGATGTCCAGGTTCTGCACGTCGCTCTGCATGATGATCTGGTCAAGTTGCGCATCGTCCAGCATCAATTCGTAACTGGTATAGGTGCGGTCATCGGGCTCGACACCCAACCCGGTAGAGGCGTTGCCCTGCGGATCGATGTCGATCAGGAGAACCCGCTGCCCCTGCTCCGCCAGTGCGGCACCGAGGTTGATCGCGGTCGTGGTCTTCCCCACCCCGCCTTTCTGGTTGGCGATGGCGACGATGCGGGGACCATGCGCCGAAAGCAGGTCAGACACGTTCGATTCCTCCGATTTTCAGGATCACAGCCTCGGGTTCGGTTGTACTCGGCACGGCCTCGCAGGAAAAGCGCCAATGGGCCTCTGCCGCGCGAACTTCCTCGCGCCAGCGTGCGCCCTTCTGGAAAAGCGCCGTTCCGTCGGCGGCCAGATGGCGCTCGGCAAAGCCCAGAAGCCCCTCCAACTGCGTCAGCGCCCTGGCAGAAAGCACATCGGCGCCCTGCTCCGGGGCAGATTCGATGCGTTTGGCCAGAATATCCACCCTCAGCCCGCATTCCCGCGCCACCGAACGCAGGAAGGCGCACTTCCTCTGGTCCGATTCGATCAGGGTGAAGCGCGCCTGCGGCTGCCGTTCCGCCGTCAGGATCGCCACGACGAGGCCGGGAAAGCCCCCGCCACTGCCAATATCGACCCATTTTTCATAGCTTTCGGGCGCCAGATCGGCCACCTGGATCGAATCCAGCAGGTGCCGGGTCCACAACTCCGGGATCGTGGATTTGGCCACCAGGTTGATCTTCGGATTCCAGCGCGTCAGCAGATCCGCGTAGGTGTCGAGCCGCTGCAATGTTTCACGTGAAACATTGGCGGCGATGTCATCCCTGCTCACGCCGATTTTTCCCGTTTATCGCGGTTCAGACGCGACAGGATCAGCGCCAGCGCGGCCGGGGTCATGCCCTCGATCCGGCCCGCCTGCGCCAAATTCGACGGGCGGATGCGCACCAGTTTCGATTTCAGCTCATTCGACAGCCCATCGAGCCGATCATAGTCGAAATCACCAGGAATCCCGCGCGCCTCGTCTTTCTGCAGCGCCTGGGCATCGTTCTGCTGGCGCTGGATATAGGTGGCGTAGAGCGCATCGCGCCGCAGCTGCTCCTGGGTTTCCTGATCCAGATCGGCCAGTTCGGGCGCCAGAAGCACAAGATCTGCGACAGTTGTCTCTGGGAAGGCCAACACCTGGTAGAGCGTACGCTGCTTGCCGTCTTCCCCCACGCGAATGCCGGCGGCATTCAGCTGCTTCGGAGTCACCACGGTGTTATCCAACACGTCGCGCCCTGCCCCGATGCGGCCCATCTTTGCCTCGAAGGCGGTACGGCGCGTCTCGCCGACGAACCCGGCCTCTACGCCTTTTGGGGTCAGCCGCTGATCCGCATTATCGGCGCGCAGAGACAGCCGGTATTCGGCGCGCGAGGTGAACATGCGATAGGGTTCCGAGACCCCGCGCGTGGTCAGATCGTCGATCATCACCCCGATGTAGCTGTCAGACCGGCTGAACAACACAGGATCTTGTGCCAGTGCCTCTTTCGCGGCGTTCACGCCAGCGACCAGGCCCTGGGCCGCGGCCTCTTCATAGCCCGTGGTGCCATTGATCTGCCCCGCCAGATACAGGCCCGGCAGGTCGCGCAGAGACAGCCGCGTGTCCAGGGCGCGGGGATCGACGTAATCGTATTCGATGGCATAGCCCGGCTGCAGGATCTCGACGTTCTCGAGCCCCTTCATCGACCGGACATAGGCGTGCTGCACCTCCACGGGAAGCGAGGTGGAGATGCCATTGGGATAAACCGTATCGTCGTCCAGCCCCTCGGGTTCCAGGAAGACCTGGTGGCTGTCCTTGTCGGCAAAGCGCACCACCTTGTCCTCGATCGACGGGCAATAGCGCGGGCCGACCCCGTCAATGTGCCCGCCGTACATGGCCGAGCGTTCGAGGTTTTCGCGGATGATCTCATGCGTGGCAGCGTTGGTGTGGGTGATGCCACAGGCGACCTGGCGAAGGTTTACGCCCTTGGACAGGAAGGAAAACAGCACCGGATCCTCGTCGCCCGGCTGATCCTCCAACTCCTCCCAGTCGATCGTCTTGCCGTTCAGCCGTGGCGGCGTGCCGGTTTTTAGCCGTCCCATCGGCAGATCAAGCGCACGCAGGCGGTCACCCAGGCGATCCGCAGCGCTGTCACCCATGCGACCGCCGCCATAACTGACGTCGCCGATATGGATGAGGCCCCTCAGGAAGGTGCCGGTGGTCAGAACCACGGCGCCGGCCGAGATCTCGGACCCGTCGCCAAGGATAACACCTGCAACCCGCTCGCCCTCCATGCGGAAGTCGGTCACCTCGCCTTCCAGCACCGTCAGTCCCGGGGTATTCGTCATTTCCCGCAACATTTCAGTACGATAGACGGCGCGATCCGCCTGGGCGCGCGGCCCCTGCACGGCGGGACCCTTTCGACGGTTCAGCAGCCGGAACTGGATGCCGGCCAGATCCGCCACGCGGCCCATGACCCCGTCCAGCGCGTCGATTTCACGCACCAGGTGGCCTTTACCCAAGCCCCCGATAGCCGGGTTGCAAGACATGACGCCAATGCCGGACAGCTTCAGCGTGACCAGCGCGGTGCGGGCGCCACACCGGGCGGCGGCAGCGGCAGCGTCGCAACCGGCGTGTCCACCGCCCACGACCACAACATCGAAATCAGAATGTTTCACGTGAAACATCTCCCTCACTTACCGATGCAGAACGACGAGAAGATCTCGCCCAGCAGGGTCTCGACATCCACGATGCCTACCAGAGAATCGAGCGCCCTGATAGCGGAGCGCAGCTCTTCGGCGATCAGGTCTTCGCTATAGGCGGGATCACGCAGCAGGACGCGGGCCTGGGCCAGGTCATCCAACGCGCGCAGGATTGCGACGCGGTGGCGTTCGCGGGTCGCAGTGGCGACGAGCGCGCTGCGCTGGCTGAAAACATCGGTCAGCCGGGTAACCAGGCGGTCGATCCCCTGCCCCGTCGCACCGCTGATTCCCTCCGGATCGCCGGTCAGATCCGCTTTCCCTTGCAGGACGATGTCGTCCTCGCGCAGGTCGATTCGCGGATCCTCGCCCGGTTCCAGCAGGTAGATCCGCAGGTCGGCCTCCTCGGCCCGGGCCTTTGCCCGCGCAATGCCGATGGATTCGACCTCATCTTCGGTCTCGCGCAGCCCGGCGGTGTCCAGCAGGGTCACCGGCAGACCGTTCAGGTCCATCCGAACCTCGATCACGTCGCGGGTGGTGCCGGCGACAGCGGAGGTGATGGCCGCCTCGCGCCCGGCCAGCGCGTTCAGAAGCGTAGATTTCCCGGCATTCGGTGCGCCCAGAATGGCAACCTCGAACCCTTGGCGCACCCGTTCGGCCACTGCAGCGCCGCGCGCCTGGGTCTCCAGCGAGGCCGCAACCCCATCCAGCAGCTCATGCACCTCGGGGCGCACGTCGACGGGCACGTCTTCATCGGCAAAGTCGATCACCGCCTCCAGCAGCGCGGCGGCGCGAATCAGATCGTGGCGCCAGCCCTGAACCACCTCGCCCAGCTTGCCGGAAAACACCCGCTGCGCCTGACGACGCTGCGCCTCGGTCTCCGAATCAATCAGATCAGCCAGGCCTTCGACCTGGGCCAGATCCATCTTGCCGTTCTCCAGCGCACGTCGGGTGAACTCCCCCGCCTCGGCCATGCGCCCGCCCTCCACCTCGGACAGCATACGCAGGACGGAGGTCACGATGGCCGGCGAGCCGTGCAGATGCAGTTCCACCACGTCCTCACCGGTGAAGCTGGCCGGCCCCGGAAAGGCCAGGATCAGCGCCTGGTCGACCACATCTTCGCCGTCGCGCAGCAGGCGCAGAGCCGCGGCGCGCGGTTCCGGCGCGGACAGGCCAAAACGCGACAGGGCCGGGAAAGCTCCCGGCCCAGAAATCCTGATGACGGAGACGCCAGCCCGGCCGGGGGCCGAGGTGAGCGCGAAAATCGTGTCCATCTCACCCTCTCGTGGTGGATCAGGTGTTCATCGAGTCGAAGAATTCCGAGTTGGTCTTCGTCTGCTTCAGCTTGGAAATCAGGAACTCGATGGCGTCGGTCGTACCCATCGGGTTCAGGATGCGGCGCAGGACGAAAGTCTTCTGCAGATCGGCCTTGTCGACCAGCAGATCCTCTTTCCGCGTGCCGGACTTGAGGATGTCCATCGCCGGGTAAACGCGCTTATCCGCGATCTTGCGATCCAGGACGATTTCCGAGTTACCGGTGCCCTTGAATTCTTCGAAGATCACCTCGTCCATGCGCGAACCGGTGTCGATCAGCGCCGTGGCGATGATGGTCAGCGAGCCGCCCTCTTCGATATTCCGCGCCGCACCGAAGAAGCGTTTGGGCCGCTGCAGGGCGTTGGCGTCGACACCGCCGGTCAGAACCTTGCCCGAAGACGGCACCACGGTGTTGAAGGCACGACCAAGTCTTGTGATCGAATCGAGAAGGATCACAACATCTCGTTTATGCTCGACCAGGCGCTTGGCCTTTTCGATGACCATTTCCGAGACGGCAACGTGGCGCGTGGCGGGTTCGTCGAAGGTGGAGGAGATGACCTCGCCCTTCACGTTCCGTTGCATGTCGGTGACTTCCTCGGGGCGTTCGTCGATCAGCAGGACGATCAGATAGCACTCGGGGTGGTTCGTCTCGATGCTGTGCGCAATGTTCTGCAGCAGCACGGTCTTACCCGTACGCGGCGGCGCCACGATCAGAGAACGCTGGCCCTTCCCGATCGGCACCACCAGGTCGATGATCCGCGCCGAGCGGTCCTTGATGGTGGGATCCTCGATTTCCATCTTCAGCCGCTCATCCGGGTAGAGCGGCGTCAGGTTGTCGAAGGCGATCTTGTGGCGGGCCTTCTCAGGCGCCTCGAAGTTGATCTGGGTGACCGAGGTCAGCGCGAAGTAGCGTTCGTTGTCGTCAGGCTGCTTCATCAGCCCCTCGACCGTGTCGCCGGTGCGCAGCGAATGCTGGCGGATCATGTCGGGCGAGACGTAGATGTCATCGGGACCCGGCAGATAGTTCGCCTCGGGCGAGCGCAGGAAGCCGAACCCGTCCTGCAGCACCTCCAGCACGCCATCGCCGCCGACCGTCCATTCGTCGTCGGCCAGTTCGCGCAGGATCTGGAACATCATTTCGCCCTTGCGCATGGTCGAGGCGTTCTCGATTTCGAGTTCCTCGGCCATGGCCAGCAGATCCTTGGGGCTCTTCGCCTTCAGATCGGACAGGTTCAGATGGTTCTCGGTCATGAAAAAAAGGTCCTTAGTCCGGCCCGAAGGGGCACGCGGATCGGGTATATGCATGGAAGATCGACTCGCCCGGACGGGCGGCTTGGAGCCTCAGATAGGCGCTTCCCCTTTCTGAGTCAATAAAATCAGAACTTCACGACGACGGAGGCGACGATGACGATCATCAGAAGCGTCGGCACCTCGTTCATCATCCGGTAGGTCCGGCCGCTCCGCGTGTTGTCACCGCGCACGAAATCTTTCCGCCGCAGGCCCAGCCAGTGATGGAACCAGGTCATCGCCAGCACCGAGATCGCCTTCAGCCAGGGCCAGACATCGCCCCAGTAGACGATCCCGGGGGTGAAGACGAGGGCGAGGCCGAAAACCCAGGTCGCGATCATCGCCGGGTTCATGATTCCGCGCAGAAGGCGGCGTTCCATGGTCTGGAATAGCTGGTCCGTCGTCTCATCCAGATCCTGTTCGGTATGATAGACGAAGAGACGGGGCAGGTAGAAGATCCCGGCCATCCAGGAAATCACCGAGATGATGTGCAGGAACTTTGTCCACGGGTAGGCCAGGGCGAGGAAATCGAGCATGGGGAACTCCGGTCAGTCTCTCTCCCCCTAATAAATAAGAAAGAAAAAAAGAAGTTGTTGTTTGTTGTAGTCTGACCCCTACCCTGTGGATCCTTTCTTTCCGCACAGGTTTATCCACAGGGGGATAAGTCTGGGGGGAATCGTTAGCGAATCGAGGAGAAGTTTTCGCGAGATTCCGAAAGTTTTTGGATTCCAGTGGCTTGCCCTGGGACAAACCTGTGGGCAACGAAAGATGCCTTGTGGGGATCGAATCCGGGGAGTCTTCGGGATACGGAGTTTTCCAGTTGTCCTTATCCCTCGGTGGGAGTCTTTCGCATCGCTGTGAGGGACTCGGGGGGTTACGCACAGCGATGCGCCGGGTCTTGCGTCAAGACGCAATTTTTCCCAGAAGTATCTCTAACCCATCACCCAGTTTTCCGCCGGTTTATCCACATGCCCGCACCTATCCTCCTGGCGTCCGGTTCCGAAATCCGGGCAGAGCTGCTGCGCCGCGCGGGCGTGGCCTTCGAGATCAGCAAAGCACGCATTGATGAAGAGATGGTTAAGGCCTCTCTGCAGGCCGAGGGCGAGCGGCCGCGCAACATCGCGGACGCCCTGGCGGGTCTGAAGGCTGAAAAAGTCGGACTGAAGCACCCAGATGCGTTCACCATCGGCTGCGATCAGGTGCTGGAACTGGACGGAGAGATCCTTTCCAAGCCCGAAAGCGCCGAGGAGGCCCGCGCCCAGATCGAACGCCTGGCCGGGCAGCGGCATTCTCTGCACACTGCGGCGGTCATCCATAACGAGGGCAAGCCGGTTTGGCGGAAACTGTCGGAGGTTAAGCTGACGATGCGCCGCCCCTCGCCCGCCTATCTGGACGGCTATATCGCCCGGAACTGGCCCGCGATCGGACACTCCTGCGGCGCCTATCAGCTGGAGAACGAGGGCGCGCGCCTCTTTACCCGGGTTGACGGCGACTATTTCTCCGTGTTGGGGCTGCCGCTCCTTGAAATCCTCGATTACCTCGGCCTGAGAGGAGCCATCGCCGCATGAATCCCGACATGATCCCCCTTGCCGGTGTCATCGGTCGCCCGATCGTCCATTCCCGCTCGCCGCAGCTGCATGGCTACTGGCTGAAATCCATGGGGCTGCCCGGGCACTACATCCCGATGGAGGTCGCCGCCGAGGATCTGCGCGAGGTGTTGCGCACCCTGCCGAAGATGGGCTTCGTTGGCGTCAACGTGACGATCCCCCATAAGGAAGCGATCCTGGAGATTGCCGACCTGGTGACCGACCGGGCGACGGTGATCGGGGCCGCGAACACGCTGATCTTCCGCAACGATGGAAAGATTCATGCAGATAATACAGATGGTTACGGATTCATCGAGAATCTGAAGCAAAACGCGCCGAACTGGGATCCGACCGCCGGCCCGACCGCCCTGCTGGGCGCCGGCGGCGCCGCGCGGGCGGTGATCTCGGCGCTGCTGGACGCCGGCGTGCCGGAGATCGTCATTTCCAACCGGACGCGCGCGCGGGCGGACAAGCTGCACGATGATTTCGGCCGCCGGGTGCGGGTCGTCGAATGGGTTCAGGCCGGCAATGCGATCGAGGATGCGGCGACGGTGGTCAACACCACCTCTCTCGGGATGCTGGGCAAGCCCGAGCTGCGGGTGCCGCTGGACGGGCTGAGCAAGCATCAGGTCGTCACGGATATTGTCTATAACCCTCTGAAAACTAACCTTCTTCTAGAGGCTGAGAAAGCCGGCGCCACGGTGGTCGATGGCCTCGGCATGCTGCTGCACCAAGCGGTCCCGGGGTTCGAACGATGGTTCGGCAAGCGCCCGGAAGTCACGGCGGAGGCCCGCGCGGCGGCCCTGGCATGACCTTCATCCTGGGCCTCACCGGTTCCATCGGGATGGGCAAGTCGACCACGGCGCAGATGTTCGTCGACGAAGGCTGCGCCCTGTGGGACGCCGACGCGGCGGTGCATCGCCTCTACGGGCCCGGCGGCGCGGCGGTGGCACCGCTCGGGCTGATCTGGCCGGAGGTGGTCGAAGACGGCAATGTTTCACGTGAAGCATTGAAGAAGGTGATCGCCGCCGATCCCGAGGCCCTGAAACGGATCGAGGGGATCGTGCATCCGCTGGTCGCCGAGGACCGTCGCGCCTTCCTAGCGGAGACGCAGGCCGATATCGTCGTCCTGGATATCCCCCTGCTCTTCGAGGGCGGATCGGAACGGTCGATGGACGCGTTGGTGGTAGTTTCGGTCGCGCCGGAGGTTCAGAAGGCCCGCGTCCTGGCGCGTGGCACCATGACCGAGGCGCAGTTCGAGATGATCCGTGCGAAGCAGATGCCTGACGCGGAAAAACGCGCCCGGGCGGATTACGTGGTGACGACCGACACGATGGACCATGCGCGGGCGCAAGTTCGGCAGATAGTGTCGGAAATCAGGTCAAAGGTGAAAGATGCGTGAAATTGTTATGGATACGGAAACGACTGGCTTTGAACCCGAACAGGGGGACCGGCTGGTCGAGATCGGCGGTGTCGAGCTTCTGAACCACGTGCCGACCGGCGAGACCTTCCACGTCTACATCAACCCCGAACGCGACGTGCCCGAGGATGCCTTCAAGGTGCACGGGCTGTCGTCGGAATTCCTGGCCGACAAACCGCTGTTTCGCGACGTGGCGCAGGATTTCCTCGATTTCGTGGGCGATGCGAAGCTGGTGATCCATAACGCCGCCTTCGACATGAAATTCCTCAACGCCGAACTGGGCTGGCTGGGCATGCCGAAGCTGCCCTGGGAACAGGCCATCGACACCCTGGCCATCGCGCGCAAGAAATACCCGGGCTCGCCCGCTTCGCTGGATGCACTCTGCCGTCGCTTCGGCATCGACAACTCCGCCCGGACGCTGCACGGCGCCCTGCTCGACAGTGAAATCCTGGCCGAAGTCTACCTGGAGCTTATCGGGGGCCGCCAACCCGACCTGGTGCTGGGCGCCGGCCGCAAGAGCAGCGACAGCGGCCCGGTGGACGAGGACTGGCGCCCGCGCCCGCGGCCCACGCCCCTACCCTCGCGCCTGACCGAAGACGAACGCGCCGCCCACCAGGCCTTCGTGGAAAAAATGGGTGAAGAGGCGCTCTGGTCCAAACTGGGCTGACGCTCAGGCCGCCAGGGCTTTGATGCGCGCCGCTCCTGCTTATCCGAAAGCCGAAAATACTCTCGCCGAAGGCATCGGCCCGTTAGGGCCGACCAAGGGCCAGAAAAAAGGGCGCCCCGCGGGACGCCCTTTTGTCATTCGTGCAACCGGGCCTCAGTTGGCCGGGGTCGACGCCTGCTGTGCCGCGACGCGACGCTGTACTTCCGAACGGTAGAGCGCGACGAAGTCGATGGTGTCCAGGTTCAGCGGCGGGAAGCCACCGTCGCGGGTCACGTCCGACACGATGCGGCGCGCAAAGGGGAAGATCATCCGCGGGCATTCGATCAGCAGGAAAGGGTGCATCTGCTCTTCCGGCACGCCCTCGATGTGGAAGACGCCGACATATTCCAGTTCCAGCAGGAACATGGATTCCCCGGTGTCCTTCGCCTTCGAGGTGATCGTCAGCTTCATGATCACTTCGTACTGGTTTTCCGCCTCGCGCTTCTTCGCGTCGAGGGCGACCTGCACCTTCACGTCGGGCTGGACGTTGCCCGACACCGGCTTGCGCGCCAGGATGTTCTCGAACGACATGTCCCGGATGTACTGGGTCAGCACGTTCATCTTCACTTGCGGCGCCTGTTGCGGTTGCGTCGGCGCTGCTCCGTTGGTCGTCTCTTCGGCCATCTGGCTCTCCTGCGTCTTGTCAGCTTGGCCGTTGTCCTAGCAGCTTGGCCGCACGGCCTCAACGTTCCATCCGCAGGTCCCTAGTGGCGGGTCCAGCCGGAAGGGTGCGTGGGGCGTTTCGAGGGGTCCACCTCGGTAAACTCGCCGTCGATCACCTCGTCCGAGGCCGAGGGGCCGGGACGCGGGCCTCCGTGATGCGGGCCACGGGGGCCGCGCGGATCCCGGGGATCGGCGCCGGGGCCCGTGGCGCCGCCGGCGGTGAAACTCTGGACCTTGACCCGCTTGCGCAGCCACCGGAAGGCGACGTGACGGAAGGCCGGCGTCAGCAGGGCGAAGCCGACGGCATCGGTGAAGAACCCCGGCGTCAGCAACAGCGCACCGGACAGCAGGATCATCGCCCCGTCTGCCAGCGGTTCCGACGGGTCGGTCATGTCGGAAAAACTGCGCTGAATGTTCGCGATCGCCTGGCGCCCCTGCTGTTTCACCAGCCAGGTGCCCAGCACGGCCGTCAGTAGCACGATGGCAAGGGTCCAGCCCAGGCCGATGACGCCGCCGACCTGGATGAAAAGCGCGATTTCGATCATCGGCACCGCGATGAAGGCCAGAAGAAGCCACATGTCCTCAATCTCCTTTCCGTGGCAGATGTAGACTTGGCTCTGCCTAGCACCTACATAGGGACGGACCCCGGGCGATGCCATGCCCGGAGGCCCAAGAGGAGGTTGACCCCTTGCCGATTATCCAGCTGCTGGTCCTTGCTGGCATTGCCGTTTTCCTGATCCTGCGCCTGAAGAGCGTGCTGGGCACCCGCGAAGGATTCGAAAAGCCGCCGGTAACCGGGCAACCCGCGCCGAGCCCGCTGGAACGCTCCGGCTTCGAGGTGATCGAGGGCGGCCCCGACCGCGACATCATCGACCACGTGGCCGAGGACAGCCCCGCAGCCCGCGCCCTGGCCGAGATGAAGAAGGTCGAACCGGGCTTCTCCGTGTCCGAATTCCTCGGCGGTGCCCGCCAAGCCTATGAGATGATCCTGATGGGTTTCGAGCGCGGCGACATGGCCGATATTAAGCCCTTCCTGTCCGACGAGGTCTACCAGACCTTCGCCGAGGTGGTGGCCGCGCGTGACGCGCAAGGTTTGACCGTCGAGGCCGATTTCATCGGCGTTCGCGAGCTGACCCTGGCCGATGCCGCCTATGATCCCGACACCGGCATCGCCGAGCTGACCGTGCGTTACGTCGGCCAGCTGACCCAGGTCGTGCGCGACCGCGCCGGTGACATCATCGAAGGCGATGAAGGCAAGGTGAAGACCCAGAAGGACAGCTGGACCTTCGAGCGCCGCATGGGCACCGACGACCTGAACTGGCAACTGGTCGCGACGGGGGATTAAGGCGCGGCATGGGACGGCGGAGGATCGCGGCATATCTGGCGATGGCGCTCCTCCTGCCGGGCACCGCGCCCTGGGCCCAGGATACGGAGCCGGACCTGGCCGAGGCGCCGACGGTGAGCGTCCTCGATTTCGACGATCTGTCCGGATGGGCGGCCGACGATCACGCGGCCGCCCTTGCCACCTTCACCGCCACCTGCGGTGACATGCGCGCCCCCGACTGGATTGCCGTGTGCAACATGGCCAAGACCCAGACACCCGACAGCGCGCGCACCTTCTTCGAGCTGTTCTTCACGCCCGTGCTGATCCAGGATGGCACCCCCGCCCTCTTCACCGGCTACTATGAGCCGGAGATCGAGGGCGCCCGTCAGCGCAGCGCCCGCTATCGGTATCCGGTCTACCGGATGCCGCCCGAGGCGCTGGAAATCCGCCCCTGGCTTTCGCGCGCCCAGATCGAACAGGGTGACGCCCTGTCGGGCCGCGGGCTGGAGATCGCCTGGGTCGACGACCCGGTGGCGCTGATGTTCCTGCAGATCCAGGGCTCGGGCCGCATCCTGCTGCGCGACGGCAGCCATATCCGCATCGGCTATGGCGGCGACAATGGCCATCCCTATGCCTCCATCGGGCAGGAAATGGTGCGGCGCGGGATCTACAACGCGCATCAGGTCTCGGCCAAGGTCATCGGCAACTGGGTGCGTCGCAACCCTGCGCAGGGCGCCGAACTGCTGCGGCACAATCCCAGCTATGTCTTCTTCCGCGAAATCCGGGATGTCTCGCCCGAGGCCGGGCCGAAGGGCGCCATGAACCGCTCGCTCACCGCCATGCGGTCCCTGGCGATTGACCCGGCCTATGTGCCGCTCGGCGCGCCGGTCTGGATTGAGAAGACAGGCTTTCGCGGGCTGCGCCGGCTGATGGTGGCGCAGGACACCGGATCGGCGATCAAGGGCCCGCAGCGCGCCGATGTCTTCGTCGGCTCCGGCCCCGGGGCGGGTAAACTCGCAGCGCGGATCAAGGATGAGGGACGGTTGGTCGTCCTGCTGCCGATCCAGCGCGCCTATGCCATGCTGGTGGAGGACAACATATGAGCCGCCGCCGCAAGCTGCGCCCCGACGAGAAGGAGCTGTGGGACAAGGTCGCCGGATCCACCGAGCGTATGCACCCGGAAAAGCGGGTATTGGCCCGCCCGCAGAAGGCGGTGGCCGAGAAGCCGGCGAAGCAGCGCCCCGAACCGGAGGCCCCGCAGCCCCTGTCGCCCTTCCGCCTGGGAGAGAAATCGCGCAGCCGCGCCGGCGGTCACGACGTGCTGCCGCCGATCCACGACCGGCTGCACCAGGCGCCCCTGCGCATGGACAAGAAGACCCACGGCAAGATGACCCGGGGCAAGATGGCGCCCGAGGCGCGCATCGACCTGCACGGCATGACCGTGGACCGGGCGCATCAGGCGCTGGTGGCCTTCATGCTGCGCGCGGTGCAGAACGATCTGCGGCTGGTCCTGGTCATCACCGGCAAGGGCCGCCGGTCCGAAGAGGACGGCCCGATCCCCGTGCGCCATGGCATCCTGAAACACCAGCTGCCGCATTGGCTGTCGACGCCGCCGCTGGCGCAGATCGTGCTGCAAACCACCTCGGCGCATCGCAAGCACGGCGGCACCGGCGCCTTCTACGTCTACCTGCGCCGCGCGCGCTGAGGGGAAACGAAAAACGGCGGGCCCTGTCGGAACCCGCCGTCTGTGTTGTCTGGCTCAGTGCCCGCCATGGGCCGCCGCGCCCGGCTGCATGTCCGGCGGGCGGCGCACGAAGAAGCCCGCGACGATCAGCAGCAGCGAGATCGAGGCCGCCACGGTGAAGGCCGCGTGCAGGCCCGAGGCGGTGGCCTGCACCATCTCGGCCCCGCCCGACAGTTCATCCCCGATGCGCAGCGACATGACGGAGACGAAGATGGCGATGCCGGCGGCGCCGGACACCTGCTGCACCGTGCCGATCACCGCCGAGCCGTGCGAGTAGAGGTGCGCAGGCAGAGAACCCAGGCTGGAGGTGAAGAGCGGAGTGAACAGCAGCGCCAGCCCCATGCTCAGCAGAAGGTGCGCGATCAGCACCATGACCACCGAGGATTCGGGCTTCAGCAGGGTCATCGCCCAGAGGCCCGCGCTGACGATGGTACCGCCGGGGATCACCAGTTTGCGCGCACCGACGCGGTCGAACATGCGCCCGACGAAGGGCGACATCAGTCCCATCATCAATCCGCCGGGCAGCAGCAGCAGGCCGGAATGCAGCGTGTTCAGCCCCATCACCGACTGCATGAACAGCGGCAGCAGCACGATCATCCCAAACAGCGCCATCATAGCGAGGCCCATCATGATGACCGAAACGGTGAAGACCCGCACGCCCAGGGTGCGCAGGTCCAGCAGGGCGCGGTCCTTCGGCCCCAGCACCAGCTGGCGCCAGATGAACAGCACGAGGAACACCGCCCCCACGGCCAGCGGCAGCCACAGCGGGATCGGCCCGCCTTCGCCATGGCCTTCGCCGATGGCCGAGAACCCGTAGACCAGCCCGCCGAAGCCCAGCACCGACAGCGGCACCGACAGCAGATCCAGCGTCTTTTCGCGGGCCTCGTTCACGTTCACCAGCTTCAGGTAGCCCAGGCTCAGCGCGCCCAGGGCAATGGGCATCATCAGGATGAACAGCCAGCGCCAGTGGAAGAACTCCAGGATCAGCCCCGAAAGGGTCGGCCCGATCGCCGGCGCGACCGAGATCACGACGGAGATATTGCCCATGGTCTTGCCCCGGCTTTCGGCCGGCACCAGCGCCATCATGGTGGTCATCAGAAGCGGCATCATGATCGCCGTGCCGATGGCCTGCACGATGCGCCCGGCCACCAGCGGTATCAGGCTGGGCGAGATCGCGCAGATCAGCGTGCCCAGGCTGAAGAAGCCCATGGCCATCAGGAAGACGGTGCGTGTCGGCAGCCGTTGCAGCAGGTAGCCGGTGATCGGGATCACCACCGCCATGGTCAGCAGGAAGGCCGTGGTCAGCCACTGCGCGGCGTTTGCGGTCACCTCGAGGTCGGTCATCAGCCGCGGCAGGGCCACCGACATCAGGGTCTCGTTCAGGATCACCGTGAAGGTCGAGATCATCAGCAGGCCGATGACCAGCCGGTTGCGGGCCGGATCCAGGTCCTCCGGATCGACGACGGCCTGGCTCTCAGGTGGTTGCATTGCGGTAATCCTTATCGTGCCGCTCCGGGCGGAGCGGGTAAAACATGCGCGCAACATGCTTTCTGCACCTGCGAAGTCAAGAGATGACACGGGCGCGCGGAGATTGGAAGAATGCAGAGCAGCGCGCGCGGCTGTGCGCCGATAGCGATAATTTCGGTCGTCCACTGGTGGCGCCGACGTCTGTCGTTTCTCCCAAATCGCCGCAGGGCGTCCTTTGGGCTACCCAAGGTTTGCCTCATAGTTTAGAATGACTCTAAAGAGTGTTCCCGTCGAGGTTTCTGCCATGTCCCCTGCCCCTCAGCCCTCCGCCCACGCGGATGATCCCCATTTCATGACCCGGTCCAACTGGCTGCGTGCGGCGGTGCTGGGCGCCAACGACGGCATCGTGTCGGTCAGTTCGATCATCGTCGGCGTCGCCGCCGCCGATCCCGATCCGCGTGCCATCGCCATTGCCGGGGTCGCGGGGCTGGCCGCCGGGGCGATGTCCATGGCGGCCGGTGAATATGTCTCCGTCTCCTCGCAGTCGGACACCGAGCGCGCCGACATGGCCCGCGAAGCTGAGGCGCTGCAGGCCGATCCCGAGGGGGAGATGCAGGAGTTGGCCGAGATCTACGAGGCGCGCGGCCTCAGCCCGGAAACCGCTGCACAGGTGGCGCGGGAGCTGCATGCCCACGACGCCCTCTCGGCCCATATGCGCGACGAGATCGGGGTGACCGAGGTCAGCTCGGCCAACCCGTTGCAGGCGGCCTTCGCCTCTGGTGTGACCTTCTCGGTGGCGGCGATCTGGCCGGTGCTGGCCGCGATCCTGGCGCCCTCGGCGCTGGTTATCCCGGTGGTGCTGGTGGTGACCCTGCTGCTGCTGGCGGTGCTGGGCGCGCTTGGCGCGCGCACGGGTGGCGCGCCCATGGGCCGGGCGGCCCTGCGCGTGGTCCTCTGGGGGGCCTTCGCCATGGGGGTGACGGCTGCGGTCGGCGCGCTCTTCGGCGTCGCGGTCTGACGCGCCCTGCCCCTTGCGGATACGCATGAAAAAGGCCCGGCGGAGCGATCCGCCGGGCCACTGTCTTCCTCTATCCCGCAGGCCTCAGAGCACGTAGCGGCTGAGGTCGGCGCTGGCCGCCAGCTGGCCCACGTTCTTTTCGACGAAGGCGGCGTCGACGGTCACTTCCTCGCCCGCCTTGTCCGGCGCCTGGAAGGACAGCTCCTCGAAGACCCGCTCGATCACGGTGTAAAGCCGCCGCGCGCCGATGTTCTCGACCGAGCGGTTCACGTCCGCGGCGATGCGGGCGATGGCGGCGATGCCGTCCTCGGTGAAGGTGACCTTCACCTGCTCGGTGCCCAGCATCTCGGCGTATTGCCGGGTCAGGGCGTTGTCGGTCTCGGTCAGGATGCGGGTGAAATCACCCTCGGTCAGCGCCTGAAGCTCCACACGGATCGGCAGGCGGCCCTGCAGTTCCGGCAGCAGGTCCGACGGTTTCGCGATGTGGAAGGCGCCCGAGGCGATGAACAGGATATGGTCCGTCTTCACCGCGCCATGCTTGGTGGAAACGGTCGTGCCCTCGATCAGCGGCAGCAGGTCGCGCTGCACGCCCTCGCGGCTGACGTCGCCGCCGCGCGCGTCGGACTTGGCGCAGACCTTGTCGATCTCGTCGAGGAAGACGATGCCGTTTTCCTCCACCGAAGCCAGCGCGGTGGTCTTCACCGTTTCGTCGTCCAGCAGCTTGTCGGCCTCTTCCCCGATCAGCAGCTCATAGCTTTCAGAGACCGTCATCCGCTTGGTCACGGTACGGTTGCCGAAGGCCTTCCCGAAGATGTCGCCCAGGTTCATCATGCCCATCTGGCCGCCCCCCGGCTGGCCGGGAATTTCCATGCCGCCCAGAGGGTTGGAGGTGTCGGCCACCTCCAGCGTGATGACCGTGTCATCCAGCAGCCCGTCGCGCAGCTTCTTGCGGAACATCTCGCGGGTGCCCTCGCGGGCGTCGCTGCCGGCGATGGCCTCGATCACGCGGTCCTCGGCGGCCTCATGGGCCTTCGATTTCACCTCTTCGCGCATGTAGTCGCGGGTCTGGGCGATGGCCGCATCGACCAGATCGCGGACGATCTGTTCCACGTCCCGGCCGACGTACCCCACCTCGGTGAACTTCGTCGCCTCGACCTTGATGAAGGGCGCGCGGGCCAGTTTCGCCAGGCGGCGCGAGATCTCGGTCTTGCCGACGCCCGTCGGGCCGATCATCAGGATGTTCTTCGGATAGACCTCTTCGCGCAGGTCATCGGGCAGCTGCTTGCGCCGCCAGCGATTGCGCAGGGCCACGGCCACGGCGCGCTTGGCGTCCTTCTGACCGATGATGAACCGGTCGAGTTCGGAGACGATTTCACGGGGGGTAAGGTCTGTCATGATGTCCTTGCCTGTCTGTCTGTTCATGCCGGGCCCCGCGGGGGCCTGGCTGGCCCGTCAGGCGGGCGTCGGTGTTGCGATTGCGGTCTTGTAGGGCGGCAACCGGTGCTTTCCGGGGAAGTTCGGCAGGGCGCGCATGATCTGGCCGCGCGCCTCGATCCAGAAGCTGCCCAGAAGGGTCAGAAAGACCCCGGTGCCGAGGAAGACGAAGACCCAGCTGCGTCCCTCGCCCGAACGGTCGGTGACGTAGAGCAGCAGGAAGATCAGGTAGCCGATCCCGGCGGTCAGGAAGCTGCGCCGGTCCAGCACAACGGCCAGCAGAGTGATCAGCGCCAGGGCGATGGCCATCAGCACGTACCCCAGCCCCGGCCCCATGGTCAGGAAGGTCTGGGCCACGGTGTTCACCAGCGCGGGCGCCGCCACCAGGTGCAGCCAGAAGCCCGAGGACGACATGCGGCCCAGGCGGTGCGGGTCGCGCATGTCGAACCAGATGCCCCCGGCCAGGGCGGCCAGGCCCAGCACCAGCGTGCCCCAGGCCACGGTCGATCCTTCTAGCAGGTCGAAGGGGTTTTCGGTGCCCGCGATGTCGCCGGTGGCGCCAGCGATGGACAGCACCGCGAAGGCCCCGGTGACGCCCAGCAGGAACATGGTGAAGGGCACACGGAAGACGCGGAACCAGGCGATCAGCCCGGCGGCGGTCACCGTGCAGACGACCAGGTGCTGCGTCAGGCTGGTGCGTGCATCGCCGAACAGGTCGTAGATCGACGAAAACGGGTTATCCACGGACATCAGCGATCCGACGATGGCCGCCAGCGCCGTGGCGAAGGCCGTCACCAGCAGGATCGAGGGCAGCATCATCCGCCGCCGCAGGGTGAAATAGCGCCCGAGGAAGTAGAAGGCCACGATCGCGAGGGCCATGACCAAGGGCACCGACAGGGCCAGCGCCAGGCCGAAGCCGCCGGCGATCAGGATCCCCAGCCCCACGGTGACGAAGATCTCGGAAAAGCCGCGGAACAGCTCGAAGGGTTCATCCTCCGGCGTGCGCAGCCCGGCGCGGGTCTCTGCCAGGGCCTTCAGCGACGCCGCCTGCGCCTCGGTCAAGTGACCGGCGGCGATGGCGGCGCGCAGGTCTTCGGGGGTGATATCAGCCGTCAATGGCTTCCACCGTCAGGTTGCCATTGGTGTAGACGCAGATGTCGCTGGCAATCGCCATGGCCTTGCGCGCGATCGTCTCGGCGTCGTCTTCATGATCGTAAAGCCCGCGCGCCGCAGCCAGGGCGAAGTTCCCGCCCGATCCGATGGCGGCGATGTCATGTTCGGGTTCCAGCACGTCGCCCGCGCCGGTGATGACGAACAGGTCCTTGCCGTCGGTGACGATCAGCATCGCCTCCAGTTTCTGCAGGTACTTGTCGGTGCGCCAGTCCTTGGCCAGGTCGACGCTGGCCCGGGCCAGCTGGCCGGGCGTCGCCTCCAGCTTGGCCTCCAGCCGTTCCAGCAGGGTGAAGGCATCGGCGGTGGACCCGGCAAAGCCCGCCACCACGTCGTAGCCCCCGGGGCTGAGGCGGCGCACCTTCTTGGCGGTGCCTTTGATCACGGTCTGGCCCAGCGAGACCTGCCCGTCGCCTGCGACCACCACGCGCCCGCCCTTGCGCACGCCGATGATGGTGGTGCCGTGCCAGCCGGGAAATTCGCTTTCTGCCATGTCTGCCTCCTTTGGTCTGTCAGGCTATATGAGGGCGCCTGCGCCGCGGGGCAACCCGGACGCCCCCCTTGCCCGGCCCGCAGGCGCAGCCTAGCCTGCCGCAATGGATGCGTCCCGTGACTTTCGCCTTTACCTGTCCCGCCGCCTGATCGCCGAGGTCGAGGCCAGGCGCCATGCCTTCCTGGCGCAGGTGTCGGGGGTGCTGGAACGCAATGGCTATAGCGTGCGGCTTTGCCGCAATGACGCGGCGGCGAAGGACGCGGCGCCGGATCAGCCCGGCTGGGCGATGTTTCACATGGAACACCCGACCCACGACCGTGCGCTGGTCTTCCGCAAGGTCTATCACGGGCCCTTCTGGGCCATCGAACGCCAGGCGCAACGCTGGCGCTGGCCGGTGGCGCAGGCGCGCTTTCCCCTGCACCGGATCGACCCGGAAAAGGCCGCCGCCTTCCACGCCCGCTGGCAACGCCGCCTCTTCGGCGATGCGCCACAGCAGGCCCGGCGTGACGGGTTCGTCTACATCCCCCTGCAGGGCCGCCTGCTGGAACACCGCAACTTCCAGGACTGCGCGCCGATCGAGATGCTGGAACGGGTGCTGGAGGCGGAGCCTGCGCGCCCGCTTCTGGCCACCCTGCACCCGAAAGAGACCTACTCGGCCGAGGAACGCGCCGCGCTGGATGATCTTTCCCGCCGCTTCCCCCGGTTGCAGCTGACCGAACGGCCGATGGCCGACCTGCTGGCCCATTGCGATTACGTGGTGACGGAAAACAGCTCCGCCGCCTTCTTCGGCTTCTTCTTCGGCAAGCCGGCGATCACCTTTGCCCGGATCGACTTTCACCACATCTGCCTGGGCCCGGAGGATTTCGACAGGATCGCCGACCATACCCCGGGTTATGACCGCTACATCTGGTGGTTCTGGCAGAAGATGAGCATAAATGCAGGCCGTCCCAACGTGGAGCAGCAGATCGCCGCGCGGCTGCACCGCTTGGGCGTGCCGCTGGAGATTGACCCGGCGGACATGAAAAAGGGCGCCCCGTCAGAGGCGCCCCTTTCGAATTGATAGCCCGGTGCGGGATCAGATCGTTTCGTCGATCCAGCTTTGCAGCGCGGCCTTGGGGGCGGCGCCGGTGCGGTTCGACACGATCTCGCCGTCCTTGAAGATGAACAGCGCGGGGATGCCGCGCACGCCCATGGACATCACGGATTGAGGGTTCGAATCCGCGTCCAGCTTCACCACCTTCAGCTTGCCGTCCATCTCTTCCGAGATTTCTTCAAGCGCCGGGGCGATCTGGCGGCAGGGGCCGCACCACTCGGCCCAGATGTCGACCAGGACGGGGGTGTCGGATTTCAGGACTTCGGCTTCGAAAGTGTCGTCGGTGGCGTGAACGGTAGCCATTGATCTCGTCTCCATCGAGGGAATGTTGAACCGAACCTAGGTATCCGTGGGATAGGGGTCAAGAAGGGTCGCTGCGGCGCAGGGCCGCCATGACGAGATCGTGGGGCAGCTCCATCAGGGTTGCTGAACGGGTCCACAGAAGGGCCGTGCGGATGCGGTGATCGGGATAGATCTGCGTCAGCGCGGCGGCATAGGCGCCCATCTGGCGCAGCAGGCCCTCGGGGGTATCCTCCGGCCGGTCCGGGATCGTCACGTTGGTCTTGAAATCCACCGCCCAGATCTCGTCCTCGCCGACGATCAGCCGGTCGATGGTGCCGTGGATGCGGCGCCCGGCCAGCTCTTCCAGCGTGGCGGTGACGGGCACCTCGGCCAGGGCCTCGGTGGCGAAGAACCGTGCGGTGGCGGGTTTCGTCAGCACGCCGCGCGCCTCGGCCAGCAGCAGGTCCAGTTCCGCCGGCTCGGCCCGGTCGGGGCCCTCGCCCAGCAGGGTGTCGGCCATCGTTTCCCAAGTGTCCGGGTCGCTGCCGGGCAGGTGTTCCAGCAACAGGTGCACCTGCCGCCCGCGCCGTTTCGCGGCTTCCTCGTCCAGTCCGTCCTCGCCGGCCAGGGCCTTGGCCCCGCCCAGATCGACGGAGGGCGACAGCGTCTGTTCCGGCCCCTCCGCCGGGGGCGCCATCTGGCGTGCCCAGTCGGGCAGCATGGGCCGCGCGCGGGGCGTGGGCGGCGTGTCGTCCATCGCCAGCCCGGCCCAGTCGCCGTTTTCCAGCCGCAGCCCTTCGCCGCCGGGGAAGGCGTGTTCGCCCGCGCCCATCTCGGCCATCTGGTCCTCGATCCGGGCGTACCAATCGCTGCGGTCCTTGGCGATCTTGCCCGCGCCGCAGACGATCAGCCATTTTTCCGCCCGGGTCATGGCCACGTACAGCAGCCGGTCGCGTTCCTCCTCGGCGCGGGCGCGCCGCGCCTCGCGGGCCTCGCGCATGGCGGCGGGCTCCTCGGTGGCCTTCACCTTCCACAGCGGCATGTCCAGCGTCGGCAGCACCTGGGCGCGGTCCTGGTCGGGGGAGTTCAGGCTGTCGGGCAGGATCACCACCGGGCTTTCCAGCCCTTTGGCGCCATGCACCGTCATCACCCGGATCTGGTTGCTGGCACTGTCCGCCTGCCGCTTGATCTGCAGCTCGTCCGCCTCCATCCAGACCAGGAAACCGGTCAGGCTGGGGATCTCGGTCTGTTCATAGACCAGCGCCTGGCCCAGCAGGGCGTCGAGGCCATCCTCGGCCTCTTCCCCCAGCCGTCCCAGCAGCTTGCGCCGCCCCTCGTGTCGGGTCAGCAGCCGTTCGATCAGGTCGAAGGGGCGCAGGAAATCCGCCTGGTCGCGCAGGTCGTGCAACAGGGACAGTTCGGTGGCGTAGGTTTCCGGGTTCTGCCGCAGCACCTGCCACAGGGTCCGTCGGCCTCGGCCCTGCGCCAGGTCGAAGAGGCGCTGCTCATCCCAGCCAAACAGGGGCGATTTCAGCACCGCCGCCAGGCTCAGGTCATCCTGTTCCAGCGCGAGGAAGTTCAGCAGGGCGGTGATGTCGCGCACCGCCAGTTCCGCGGCCACCTTCAACCGGTCGGCCCCCGCCATCGGCAGGCCAAGCGCCTTGCAGGCCGCGATCAGATGCGGGAAGACGCGTGACCGAGAACGCACCAGGATCATGATGTCACCGGGCCGGATCGGCCGCGCACGATACTGCCCCGTATGCCCCACCTCGACAGGCACCGGCACGCGGTCCTGCAGCATGCGCTGGATCTCTTCCGCGATCTGCCGGGCCAGCAGGACGTGGTGATTGTTCTGCCCCGGCTTGTCCACCGGATCCCACCAATCCTCCTTGTCCTCGACCTCGGGCTTTTCCACCAGCGGCCAAAGATCCACGCGCCCCGGCATGGCGTCCTTGAACGCCTTGTGCCGCTGGTCGGTGGTGAACCCGGCCTCTTCGCGGCCATCGAAGACGCGGTCGACCAGCCCCAGGATCGCCCCGGCGGAGCGGAAGGAGTATTCCAGCTCCAACACTTGCAGCGGCTGGCCCGTCTCGGCCAGCTGGGCGCCGAAATCGGCGCGCATCCGGTCGAAACCGGAGGGGTCGGCGCCCTGGAAGGAATAGATCGACTGCTTCTTGTCGCCGACCACGAAGATGGTGCGTTCCACGCCATCGCGGGCGCCTGCGCCCGAGGTGAACTCGCGCGCCAGCGCCGCTATCACCTGCCATTGCACCGGGCTGGTGTCCTGCGCCTCATCCACCAAGATATGGTCGATACCGCCGTCCAGCCGCCAGAGAACCCATTGGGAAACAACGGTATTCGTCAGCAGCTCGCGGGTGCGCAGGATCAGGTCGTCGAAATCCAGCCAGCCGCGCGCCTCTTTCGCGCGGGCGTAGCGGGGCAGGAAGGCGCGGGCGAAATCCTGCAGCACCTGCGCCTTGTCGCGCGCCAGCAGGGCCACCCGCAGCTCCCGCGCCTCGGCCACACGGGCCTGCCAGTCCTCGATCTCGGGCATCAGGTGGGCGTGGGCCTTTTTCACCCCGGCAGAGGGGAAGCGGGAGGAAGGCGAGAAGGGCTCCTTCGCCGTGGCGCCGGTGAGGAAAACATCCTCCAGCACCGACAGCGCCGCGAGCGACGGCCCGGTCAGCACCGATAGCTTGTGCAACGCGGTCTCATCGCCCTTGGTGGTGCCGCCGCGCAGCGCCTCGACCAGATGGCCCAGCCGTTCCATGTCGGCGCGTGTGAAGGCCAGTTCCAGCACTGCGTCGGGGGTCATGCCCGGCGGCAGGCCCAGAAGCTCATCCAGCGCGTCTCCATCCGGAGCCGTATCGAATAGGTCGCGGTACTGGGCAATCTCGCCGGTCAGGCCGCGGAAATTCTCATCCGTGGTCAGCAGGGCGGCGCGGCTGAGCACCTCGGCATCCTCACTTTCCGCGATCTCCTCGACCACGGCGTCGCGCAGGATCAGGGCGTTGCGGTCGTCGACCTCCTGGAACTGTGGCGAAACGCCAGCCTCCAGCGGAAAGCGGCGCAGAAGGGCGGCGCAGAAGCTGTGGATCGTCTGGATCTTCAGCCCGCCGGGCGTTTCGATGGCGGAGGCAAAGAGCGTGCGTGCCCGCGCCAGCCGGGCGCCGTCGATCACATCCTCGAAGCCAAGGCGCTGCAGGGCCGCCCGCAGCGCCGCATCGTCCAGCATGGCCCATTCGCCCAGACGCTGGAACAGGCGGTTCTGCATCTCCGACGCGGCGGCCTTGGTATAGGTCAGGCACAGGATGTTCTGCGGCGACACGCCGTTCAGCAGCAGCCGCGCCACCCGGTCGGTCAGCACGCGGGTCTTGCCCGACCCGGCGTTGGCGGCCAGCCAGGTGGAGCGGCCGGGTTCCGCCGCGCGGATTTGCCGGTCGGAGGCGGGATCGCGTTTCATGTCTCGCCCCCTTGCATCACCAGCGGCGTCAGCAGGGCCGCGTCGGTATCGTCCCATTCGCCGAAGCGCGCCAGCTGGTCGTAATCGCTGCCCGTGCGCATCTCTTCCATGGCGCGCCGCGCGGTGTAGCCCTTCCCCGGATCGGCCCAGGCGCGGGCCAGCTCGGTGAATTTCTCCCAGACCAGCGCCGGGCTTTCCTCGTCCAGCGGCGCCTCGACCTCCTTCGGGTTGGTGCCCAGCCCGATGTAGGTGGCGCGGGCCACGTCGCGGGGGCCGATGCGGGCAAATCCGGCCTGTTCGGCAATCGCGGCCTCCAGCAGCAGCTGCTTGTCGAAGGCCTTCTGCTGCGCCTTGCTGGGCGGCTCGCCGGTCTTGTAGTCGAACAGATGCACACGGCCCTGGGCGTCGATGTCCACCCGGTCGGCCTTGGCGGCCAGGGTGATGCCCAGCTCCGTAATCGTGGCTTCACCCTTCTCCTCCGTATGGACCGTCACGGCCTCGGCCTGGCGGGCCGCCTCGCCGGCGATGAACCAGTCGGCGTTGCGTTCCAGCCGCGCCAGCCACAGCGCGCGGGCCTCGCCCCAGGGCACGTCGGCGTCCAGCACCTGCGCGACGGTGGACAGCAGCGCGCCGCGGGTCAGCGGGATTTCCCCGGCATTGACGCCCTGCACGAAGGTTTCGATGGCGGTGTGGGATACGATCCCGCGCATCATTGCGTCGGGGTCGCGCATCAGCGGGTTCAGCCGGCGCAGGCGCAGGATGCGCTTGGCGTAGATCGTGTAGGGGTCGCGGATCAGGTGGCGGATGTCGGTCACCCAGTAGGTGCGGGGCCGCGCGGCGACGGGCGGCGCGGGCGAGGGGCGCGGCGCCTTGGGGGCGGCGATCGGCGCCTCGACCTGGCGCACCAGGTCCAGCCAATGGGCGCCGCGCGCCTCCATCTCGGCCAGCGCCTCGGCGCCGCCCTGGCCGGGCAGGCCGTTCAGCAGGTTGGTCAGCCGGTTCAGCCAGCGCGAGGGCACGGTTTCGGCGTCCTGGTTGCGGGTGGCGCGGGTCAGCCAGACCTCGCGCGCGGCAACGGCCTGTTGGAAATCATGGGCCGAAAGGCCGATCTTGCGTTCCGGCAGCAGCAGCCCCGCGGCCTTGCGCATCTGTCGGTTCAGCCAGGGATCGGGCTGTGTCGCCTCGGGCCAGCTGCCCTCGTTCAGCCCGCCCAGGATCACCAGGTCGGCGCCCTGCACGCGGGCCTCCAGCGTGCCCCAGATCAGGATCCTGGGGTGCGGCTCATCGGGGTTGCGGACCTCCTCGGTGGCCAGGATCGCGCCGGCCAGATCACCATAGTCGCGGGCCGAGAGGGCATCGCCATGGGGGGCATCCTCGGCCAGCCGGTCCATCACGCCACGCGCCTTCTCGCCCGCGTCCCGCAGCCAGAGCGTACCGCTGCCCGCCGCATCTGTGCCGCGCGCGATGGCCTCGGCCAGGGCGAGGTGATCGGCGACGCGCTTCTCCAGCGGCACCGGTTCCGGCGCGGCGGCGGCGAAGGCGGTGGTGCAAAGCCACTCGGCCCAGGGGGCAGCCAGGGCTTCCTCCCGGGTGGCGGCAAAGGCGCGGATATCGTCGGGGCCGGGATGGGGCCGCGCCTCGCCGCGCAGGTAGAGTTCCAGGCCGCGTGTCAGGTCCAGGTGGGTACCGCGCCCCTCGCCACTATGCGTCAGCGGATGTTTCAGCAGCGCCAGCAACTGCACCGCCGTGGGGGGCGCGTGCAGCAGGTCCGCGACCTGGCGCAGCAGGCGGCCTGGCGCGGTGGTTTGCAGGGGCGTGCCGCCGCTGTCGTCCGGGGTGATACCCCAACGGGTCAGCGCGGCAGAGACCTGGCGCGTCAGCATCCGGTCGGGGGTGATCAGGGCGGCGGTCTGTCCCTCTTCGGCGGCCATACGTAGGCGCAGGGCGATGGCCATGGCCTCGGCCCGCGGGCCCGGCGCCTTGACCAGGGTGATGCCTTCGGTCGGCGGGCCAAGGGCGCCCAGCCCGGGGCCCTCCTCCAGCCACTGGTGGGTGACGGGCGCGGGGCGCAGGGCCAGGGACAGCAGGCGGTTGCGCGCGCTGTCCTCGGCCTGGTCGGCGGCGGCGCCCTCGACCCAGTTGCCCACCTCGCCGGGCTCCAGCCCGAGGCCCAGCATCAGCTTGCGGAACCGGTACTGTGGGTGGTCCTCGCCGGTCAGCGGGTCGTCCAGTTCCGACCAGATCGCGTCGGGCAGGTCGAAATCATACCCGGGCAGCACCACGGCGCCCTGCGGCAGACGCGCCACGGCCTGCATCAGCAGGTGGGTGGCGCCGCGCGACCCGGTGGAGCCCGCCAGGATCACCGGGTGTTGCGGCGGGTTTTCCTCCCACTCCGCGATCAGCGTCTCGACCACGCGGCGCTGACGTTCCTCGGGGTCCGGCAGGTCGTCGCTGCGCGGGATCTGCCCAACGATTTCCAGGAAACGCTGTGCCCGCGCCCAGTGGCCGGACAGGTCCGACACGTCCAGCGCGGCGATGTCATCCAGCGTGACCCGCTCGCCCTGCATCTCGTCCAGCAGCCGTGCCAGGCTGTCGGCCAGGTCGTAAAGCGCGGCGCGCGGCGCCAGGTCGGGCTCCGCGTCCAGCAGGGCGGAGATCAGGCGGATCAGTTCCAGACGCCTGCGAATGGCAGAGACGGAGGGCGGGATCGCGGCGCGGCAGTCGAGGCCGGTCAGCAGGTCGATCCGGGGAAGCAGCCGGGCCGGGCCGCTGTCGTAGAGGCGGCGCAGGCGACGGGCCATGCGGCGGGTGTTCACCACGATCTGCACCCGGGCGCGCGCATGCGGCGGGGCGTCGCCCAGCCGGTCCTCCAGCCCCCGCAGCAGCTCGGCGGGAAAATCCGCGCCGGGCGGCAGGCCGAAGAGGCGTGGCCCGGGCCGGTCGAAGAGGCGCAGCTCAGTCATCGGCCAGCATGTCCTCGGCCATGGGGATGCAGTCGGGGCGGCCGACGTCGCACCACAGGCCCGGGTAGGCCAGCAGGTAGAGCCGGTCATGGGCCAGGGCGCGGCGCCACAGCTCCCACATGGAGAAGGCCGGGCCCTCAATCCCGTCCATCAGCCGGGTGTCGATGATCTGCGCCCCGGAATAGATCGCGCCGGGGCCGGGACTGCCGCGCCCTTCTTCGTCGGTGGTGAAATCGCCCGGCCCGGTATGGCCGCGGGTCTGGTCGCGCGGCACGCAAAGCAGCAGGGCGTCCATCTTCGCCGGGTCCCAGGCGCGGGCCAGCAGCGGCAGGGCGGCGGGGCCCTTCCAGACCGCGTCGGTGTTCAGGGTGAAAACCGCCCCCTCGCCCAGGGCTGGCAGGGCGTTGCGCAACCCGCCCCCGGTGTCGAGGATCGCGGGCGCCTCGCGCAGCACGGTCACGTCACTCCCGTCGAAATGCGCCTCCACCTGTTCGGCGCGGTAATGGGCATTGGCGACGGTCTTCAGCCGCAGGTCGCCGCGTTGCGCCAGCGCGTGGTCGATCAGCGGCCGGCCCGCGATCTCGACCAGGGGTTTCGGCCGGTCGTCGGTCAGGGGCCGCATCCGCGTGCCAAGGCCGGCGGCGAAAAGCATCAGGGCTGCGGGACGGTCGCGCATTTGTCTCTCAGGGTCTGGAGGATCTCGGGGGTGGGCTCGGGCAGGTCGGTCAGGAGGCGCTCGCGCAGTGGCTCCAGCCCCGGTCGGTCCAGGCTGCGGCACAGCAGGCCCCAGACCCGGGGGATGAAATCGACGTAGCGCGGGCGGCCATAGTGCATCGACAGCCGGGCGAAAACACCGAGGATGCGCAGGTTGCGCTGCACGCCCAGCAGGTCATAGGCGCGGCGGAAGGTGTCCGGGTCGCGCCCCGTGGCGGCCGCGAAGCGGGGCACCATGGCGTCTTCCAGCGCCGGGTCCACGTCGCGCCGCGCGTCCTGCAGCATCGAGACGAGGTCATAGGCCGGGTGCCCCAGCATGGCGTCCTGGAAATCCAGCAGGCCGGTGCGGGCGGCGCCGGCGCGGTCGGGCAGCCAGAGCAGGTTCTCGGCGTGGTAGTCGCGCAGGATCACGACGGGCGGTTCGGCCTCCAGCGCGGCCAGCAGCGGTTGCAGCGTGGTGACGAAGAAGGGCAGGTTGCGCACCCCCTGCCCCGTGGCGCCGGCCTGGTACCAGGTGTAGGCCAGCACGCTCATCTGCGTCATGATGCCGGTGTCATAGGCAGCCAGCCCCTCGGGCGGCGGCGCGGCATGCAACACGCGCAGCGCCTCGGCGGCGGCATCGTAGAGCGGTGCGGCCAGGGCGGGATCCTCGGCGATTACCCGGGCGTAGAGCGCATCGCCGAGGTCTTCCAGCAGCAGCAGGCCCGCCCCGGCGTCTTCCTTCAGCAATGCGGGCGCCGACAGGCCCAGGGCCGTGAGGTGCCGCGCCATGGCGCAGAAGGGGCGGATGTCCTCGCCGCTGCCCGGTGGCGCGTCCATCAGCACCGCGGTGCTGCCATCGGCGCGGTGCAGCCGCTGGTAGCTGCGCAGCGAGGCATCGCCGGCCAGCGGGCGCAGCTCTGCCCCCGCCCAGTCGGTGCCGGAGAGGAAGGCGCGTTTCTCGGCGTCGCGGCTCATGCGTCGGTCTCTTTCAGGATCTCGGTCAGAAGGGGCTGCCAGCGGGCGGGGGCATGGATCACCAGCCGCCGCGCCTCACCGTCATTGTCGGGCAGGGCCGTCAGTTCCAGCGACAGGGCGTCGGCGGGGGTCAGGTCGGCCAGGCGGTCGGGCCATTCCACCAGGCAGATGGCGGTCTCGAAGGCCTCTTCGAGGCCCAGTTCCACCACCTCCATCGGGTCGGACAGGCGGTAGAGGTCGGCATGCCACAGCGGGCCGTGCGTGGTGTCGTATTCCTGCACCAGGGTGAAGGTGGGCGAGGGCACATCCTCCGGTTCGGCCAGCAGGGACTGGATCAGGGCGCGGGCGAAATGGGTCTTGCCGGCGCCGATGCCGCCCGACAGCAGGATTACGTCGCCGGGCGCCAGGCGCGCGCCAAGGCGGCGGGCCAGCCCTGCGGTGGCCTCCGGCGCGGGCAGGAAGATGTCTTGAAACGGGGTGCTGCTCATCCCTGCCGACATTACCCGGCAGGCCCGCCCCCGCAAGCGGGTTTCGTGGCCCGCGGCATCCCCCGGCGGTCAGGCGCGTGGATCAGGACCGCGGATCGCGCCCCGGCCCGGGACCTTGCACTCAGGCGCTGTCGAGCCGTTCGGGCGATTGCAGCGGCACGAATTGCCCCGGCCGCGCGCCGAAGCTGACCATGCGCGCGCCACCGGCCAGGCACAGCACGGTGCAACTGACCGGGCCGCGCCCTTTCAGGACGACCTCGTGCCGCGCGCCGTCGCCCCCGCGATAGAGCTCCAGCTGCCGGCGCACCGGCTCCAGCGCGGCGCTGTCCTCGCTTTGTCCGGCCCAGAGGCGCAGGGAATCGTCGGTGGTGACCCCGGCCAGGTCGGTGGCCTCGGGCAGGCCGAAAAGCTGGCGATAGGCACTGTTGCAGTAGGACAGCGTGCCCGAAGCATCGAAGATCGCGATGCCGTCGGTGAAGGCGTCCAGCACGCTTTGCGACAGCGACAGCTGCTGGCGGAAGCGGCGCGTCATGGCGATCTGGTCGGTGATATCCTCGAACAGGAAGGCCACGGCGCCGTTGGGATGGGGCCGCCCGCTGACCCGGTAGGTCGCGCCGCCGGGCAGGCTCCAGGTGTCCTGGTAGCGACCGTCGGTGGCGGCGCTGACCAGATGCGACAGGTGTTCGCGCCAGGTGGCGTAGTTCTTCGGCTCCGGCATGATCTGCCGGTCGCGCAGGTGGTCGAAGAAATGCGACAGCGCCGGGCGCGAGGCCAGGAATTCCGCGCTGAGCTGCGTGAGGTCCAGCAGCGCGGGGTTGAACAGGATCAGCTGCCGGTCGTGGTCGAAGATGGCCAGCCCGGTGGACAGCTGGGCGAAGGTCTTGGTCAGGGTCTGGACGAAATCGCGCTGCGCCCGCTCGGCCTCGACCAGGGCGGTGACGTCCTGCGCGGCACAGTCCCAGGCGCCGGCACTGCGTCGGGCCGAGATGTCGAGCCACCTTTCGCCCTGGCGTCCCTCCACGGGCAGGCGGGCGCGGTAGGTGAAGCCTGGCCGTTCGTCACTGCGTTCGTCGCTGCGCCGCAGGGGCGCCAGGATGTCGTCGGAGGTTTGCAGGCGCGCCGCGATCTTCTCGTAGGCGGCATTGCCGTCCTCGATCAGCCCGTCGTCGGTCATCACCCAGCTGGGGATCGGCAGATGTTCGAACCGGTCCTCCAGGGGGATCCGCGCGCCACCTGAGGGGGCCGCGCCCCGGTCCGGCTCCGTCTGAAAGCGGTCCGGGCCCGGCTGGAAGCGGTCCGGCCTGAAATCGGCGTGGGATGGCCGCGACCTTTGGGACGGGCGCGCGCGCACGGCCCGGTCCCGATGGCGCGATCGCACCAGGATCAGCGCGGCAAGGGTCAGGGCAAGGCTTAGTGGCAAGGCCAGGGCGAGTTCGAAAAGGGTCAGGCTATTGAATGAACTGACGTCAATTGGCGTCACGGGAAAATCCTCCTGCTCAGCCGGAAGCATGCTGAGGCAAGAGTAAAGAATTGATTAACCAATCTCTTCGATCCGGCGAACCCGGGTGAAGAGGAGCGCGACTGGGCGTCACACGAAGGGGATGTTGCGACCGGGGCGCAGGGCATTGTCCCCCTCGCGGGCGTCGATCAATCGGCGCGGCCAGGTGACCTCGACGATGGCCCCGCGCAGGCCCGGGTGGGCGCCGTCTTTCATCTCCGCCGCCGGGGTGTTCCCGTTGGCGAAGATCAGCTCGGCCCCGGTGCGTTCCAGCAGCGTCTTGGCGATGAAGAGCCCCAGGCCCATGCCTTCGTACCCCGGCCGTTCCTGGCTTTCGGAAAAGGACCAGCGCCGGCGCATGAAAGGATCGCCGATGCGACCCAAAGCCGTCTGCGAGAAGCCCCGCCCGTCGTCGAGGATCCGGACCGAGATCGTGTCCTCGGTCCAGCGGCTTTCGACACGCACCTCGGACCGGGCGAAATCGACGGCGTTCTGCACCAGGTTGCGCAGCCCGTGGATCAGCTCGGGGCGACGCAGGATTGCGGGGGGAGGGGTGTCTCCGTCGCCATGGGAGAAATGGATCTCGATCCCCCGGTCGCGGTGCGGTTCGGCGGCCTCCTCGACCACGGTCGACAGGGGCGCCTGGCGCATGTGCAGATCGTCCTTCCCGGCCCGTCCCATCGACCGCAGGATGTCGCGGCAACGGTCGGCCTGGTCGCGGATCAGCCGGGCATCCTCGGCCAGCTCGGGCTGGTCCTCCAGCTCATCCATCAACTCGGCCGAGGTCAGCTTGATCGTCGCCAGGGGCGTGCCCAGCTCATGCGCGGCGGCGGCGACCACGCCGCCCAGATCGGTCAGTTTCTGTTCGCGGGCCAGCGCCATCTGGGTGGCCTGCAGGGCGTCGGACATGGAGTGCATCTCGTTGACGATCCAGCGGGAATAGATCCCGAGGAAGATCACCGCGATGACGATGGCCAGCCAGTTGCCGAACAGGAAGACCTGCGCCACCTCCAGGATCTGTCCGTCGGCGGTGCGCAGCGGCAGGTGGAACTCGGCCAGCAGGGTGACCAGCACGATGGCGGTGGAGCCGACGAACAGCGTCATCCGCGCCGACAGTGCCAGGGCCGAGACGGTCGCCGGTCCCACGATCAGGATCGAGAAGGGGTTGTGCAACCCGCCGGTGATGTAGAGCAGCGCCCCCAGTTGCAGCAGGTCGAACAGCACCATGGCGAGGTTTTCGACCTCGTTCAGGCGCTTGCTTTCGGGGAAGACGAAGCCGGTGATCAGGTTGGAAATCACCGACAGGCCGATGACGAAGAGACAGGCGCCGTATTCCAGTTGCAGCCCGTAGATCTGCCCGGCCACCACCAGCGCCGACAGCTGGCCGCAGATCGCGCCCCAGCGAAGCAGGACCAGCGTGCGCAGACGGATCCAGTTGCCGCGGTACTGGCCTTGGGGCAGGGATATTTCGGCCGTGTCGGGGGATGTGTCCGGCGAGGCCATGGCATGCTCCTGTCTGTACGGCGCCCGCGGCGCCCGTTGTTGATAGGGGGCCGCGTCGGCCAAGGCAATGCGATGGCTGGCACCCAGCCGGTCGGCGCCCTGCCCCTGCGGCAAAGTGATCCGCGCCGGTTTGACGGCTTGGAATCAGCGCATTACTACTGTCCGAGGCGCGCTTTGGCCGCCCTTTTATCACCTTGATGGGACAGGACGACATGACCGACCTGCGCGAGATCGGCGAAGACCGGTCGCTTCTTATTCTCGACGACGACGAGCCCTTCCTGAAACGCCTGGCCAAGGCGATGGAGAAGCGCGGCTTCGACGTCGAGACGGCCGAGACCGTGGCCGCCGGTCGCGCCATCGCCACCGCCCGTCCACCCGCCTATGCGGTCTGCGATCTGCGGCTGGAGGATGGCAATGGCCTCGACGTGGTCGAGGTGCTGCGCGAAAAGCGCCCCGATGCCCGGATCGTCGTGCTGACCGGCTATGGCGCCATCGCCACCGCCGTGGCCGCGGTGAAGGTCGGCGCCACCGACTACCTGGCCAAACCCGCCGATGCGACAGACATCGTCAACGCCCTGCTGGCCACCGGAGATGAGCTGCCGCCGCCACCGGAAAACCCGATGAGCGCCGATCGGGTCCGCTGGGAGCATATCCAGCGCGTCTACGAGCTTTGCGACCGCAACGTCTCCGAAACGGCCCGCCGGCTGAACATGCACCGCCGTACGTTGCAGCGGATTCTCGCCAAACGCTCTCCGCGGTGAGGAATTGGTGCCATCCCGGGCAAAAGCTCGCTATGTCCTGCCTCGACTTTGTTTGCATCGGAAGAACGCACCGATGTTCCGGTTTCCTGTGGTGAACCGCTAATGGATGGGGGTGGTGTCACCGCTATGGGAGATACCTTCGGGTCTTCCAGACCGGCCCACTGACCTCGGCGGCTCCGACCCGGACCTGGAACGAGGGACGAGAGGTCTGAGGGGGCCGCGAGCACTTGACGAATAAGACGCCTGTACCGCAGGAGAGGCCCGCCGCATCCGGTGCGGGAGAAAAGGAACGCACCGCAGTCAGGGCGGACGGCAAGGCGACCCGGGACAAGATCCTCGACGCGGCCGAGAGGGGGTTTGCCACGGGCCCCTACGACGCGGTGTCCCTGCGCCGGATCACCGGCGAAGCCGGGGTGAACCTGGCGCTGGTGAAATACTACTTTTCCTCGAAGGAAAACCTGTTTGCCGCGGCCATTGCCCGCCGGGCGCCGGACCTGGCGCGCCTGCGAAGGGAGCGACTGGCCGAGCTTCGGGCGGCTGGCACGCTGGACACCGAGACCGTGGTTGCCACCTACATGCGCCCGCTGTTCGACAAGATGAAATCGCAGGACCCCGGCTGGGTCAGCTATGTCCGGATGGTCGCCTACACTTCGCAGGACACCCGTTTCGACGCTCTGATCGCCGAGCATTTCGACGAGACGGCCCGGGACTATGTCGAGGCCATCCTGACATCGTTGCCCGGTGCCCGGGAGGAGAACGTGATGTACGGTCTGACCTTCCTGCTGACCCTGACGACGCGCTGCCTTTCCGGCGAGATACGCTCTGCGACGGTGGACCTCGACCGGGCGGACTTCTCGAACCTGGACGAGGTCTACGAGCGGCTGATGCCCTTCTGCAGCGCCGGCCTGATGCGGATTAGCCAGATGCCCTGAGCGACGGCCAGGGCCGGTCGAACCAAAGACGGGCGGAGCCGAAGGCCCGCCCGTTGTCTCTCTCCGGTCCGGTTGCGCCTGCGGCGCGCGGGCCTCAGGCCTTCAGCCGAGCGGCGTGCCAGTCCAGATGCTCGCCCATGAAGGTCGAGATGAAGTAATAGGAGTGGTCATAGCCCTCCTGCATGCGCAGGGTCAGCGGCTGGTCCTTCTCCTTGCAGACCTCCACCAGCAGTTCCGGCTTCAGTTGCCCTTCCAGGAAATCGTCGGCGGTGCCCTGGTCGACCAGCAGGTCGGGCACACGGGCGCCATCCTCAATCAGGGCGCAGGCGTCATACTGGCGCCAGGCGGATTTGTCGGCGCCGATGTAGCCGGTCAGGGCCTTCTCGCCCCAGGGGCAGTTCAGCGGGCTGACGATGGGTGCGAAGGCGCTGACCGCCTTGAACCGGTCGGCATTGCGCAGCCCGATGGTCAGCGCGCCATGGCCGCCCATGGAATGGCCCATGATGCCCTGGCGGGACATGTCGGCGGGGAACTGATCGGCGATCAGGGCCGGCAGTTCGTCCTCGACATAGGCCTGCATCCGGTAGTTGGCGGCAAAGGGCTCTTCGGTGGCGTTCACGTAGAACCCGGCGCCGAGACCGAAATCATAGGCGCCCTCCGCGTCATCCGCGACGCCCTCGCCGCGCGGCGAGGTGTCGGGGGCCACGAAGATCAGGCCATGCTTGGCGCAATGGGCGCGAAACTCGCCCTTTTCCGTCACGTTGGCATGGGTGCAGGTCAGTCCCGACAGGTACCAGACCACCGGCAGGATCTCCCCCTCCGCGTGATCGGGCACGAAGACCGAGAATGTCATCTCGGTCCCCGTCTCCGTCGAGACATGCTTGTAGACACCCTGCGTGCCGCCGAAGGCGCGATTGGTGCTGACGGTGTCCATCAGAAGACCACCACGGAGCGGATGCTCTCGCCGGCGTGCATCAGGTCGAAGCCCTTGTTGATCTCTTCCAGTGTCAGGACATGGGTGATCATCGGGTCGATCTCGATCTTGCCGTTCATGTACCAGTCGACGATCTTCGGCACCTCGGTGCGGCCCTTCATGCCGCCGAAGGCGGAGCCCTTCCAGACGCGGCCCGTCACCAGCTGGAACGGACGGGTGGAGATCTCTTTGCCCGCCTCGGCCACGCCGATCACGGTCGACACACCCCAGCCCCGGTGGCAGGCTTCCAGCGCCTGGCGCATCACCATGGTGTTGCCGGTGCAGTCGAAGGTGTAGTCGCCGCCGCCGTCGGTCATGGCGATCAGGTGCTGCACGATGTCGCCGTCGATCTTCGAGGGGTTCACGAAATCGGTCATGCCGAACTTGCGGCCCCAGTCGGCCTTGGCGTCGTTCAGGTCCACGCCGATGATCTTGTCCGCGCCGACCATGCGGGCGCCCTGGATCACGTTCAGACCGATGCCGCCCAGGCCGAAGACGATGACGTTCGAACCGGGCGTCACCTTGGCGGTGTTGGTCACGGCGCCGACGCCCGTGGTCACGCCGCAGCCGCAGTAGCAGGCCTTGTCGAAGGGTGCGTCCTCGCGGATCTTCGCCACGGCGATCTCCGGCACCACGATGAAGTTCGAGAAGGTCGAGCAGCCCATGTAGTGGTAGATCGCCTCGCCCTTGTAGGACATGCGCGAGGTGCCGTCGGGCATCAGGCCCTGGCCCTGGGTGGCGCGGATCGCGGTGCACAGGTTGGTCTTGCCCGAGAGGCAGGATTTACACTGGCGGCACTCGGGGGTGTAGAGCGGGATGACGTGATCGTCCTGCTTCACCGATTTCACGCCCGGACCCACGGCCCGGATGACGCCGGCGCCTTCGTGGCCCAGAACGGAGGGGAAGATGCCTTCGCTGTCGAGACCATCCAGAGTGTAGGCGTCGGTGTGGCAGATGCCGGTGGCCATGATCTCGACCAGGACCTCGCCCTCCTTCGGGCCTTCCAGGTCGAGCTCGACGATTTCCAGAGGTTTCTTCGCCTCGAAGGCGACGGCTGCACGGGTTTTCAT
>NZ_PGTC01000014.1:0-2500 GCF_002786295.1 Pseudooceanicola marinus
TTTTTGGGTCGGCGGGTTTTTGTTCATCGTGTTTGGATTTTTACTAGGTCTGGCGGCGACTTACTCTCCCACGACTTAAGCCGCAGTACCATCAGCGCGACGGCACTTAACTTCCGGGTTCGGAATGGGACCGGGTGTTTTGCTCGTGCTATGACCACCAGACCGAGGAAAAATCCAACTTGAGAGATATCAATCAGTCCGCGTCAGTGACTTCTGATCGTTCCTGATTTCTACTGGAACGGATCAAGCCTATCGGGCCATTAGTACCGGTCAACTGAACACATTGCTGTGCTTACATCTCCGGCCTATCGACGTGGTGGTCTACCACGGCCCTCAGGGATACCTTGTTTTGAGGGGGGCTTCCCGCTTAGATGCCTTCAGCGGTTATCCTTTCCGATCATAGCTACCCAGCACTGCTATTGGCATAACAACTGGTCCACCAGTGGATCGTTCACCCCGGTCCTCTCGTACTAGGGGCAACTCCTCTCAAGTATCCTACACCCACGGCAGATAGGGACCGAACTGTCTCACGACGTTCTAAACCCAGCTCACGTACCTCTTTAAACGGCGAACAGCCGTACCCTTGGGACCTGCTCCAGCCCCAGGATGAGATGAGCCGACATCGAGGTGCCAAACACTGCCGTCGATATGGACTCTTGGGCAGTATCAGCCTGTTATCCCCGGCGTACCTTTTATCCGTTGAGCGATGGCCCTTCCACTCGGGACCACCGGATCACTATGGCCGTCTTTCGACTCTGCTCGACTTGTCAGTCTCGCAGTCAGGCTGGCTTCTGCCATTGCACTCAACGAGCGATTTCCGACCGCTCTGAGCCAACCTTCGCGCGCCTCCGTTACGCTTTAGGAGGCGACCGCCCCAGTCAAACTACCCGCCACACAGGGTCCCGGAACCCGATAAGGGATCGCGGTTAGACATCAAGCAGAACAAGGGTGGTATCTCAAGGATGACTCCACAGGAACTGGCGTCCCTGCTTCGAAGTCTACCACCTATCCTGCACATGTTGTGCCTGATGCCAGTGTGAAGCTGTAGTAAAGGTGCACGGGGTCTTTCCGTCTAACCGCGGGAAGCCTGCATCTTGACAGGCAATTCAATTTCGCTGAGTCGATGTTGGAGACAGCGGGGAAGTCGTTACGCCATTCGTGCAGGTCGGAACTTACCCGACAAGGAATTTCGCTACCTTAGGACCGTTATAGTTACGGCCGCCGTTTACCTGGGCTTCAATTCGGAGCTTGCACCCCTCCTTTTAACCTTCAGGCACCGGGCAGGCGTCAGACCCTATACGTCGTCTTGCGACTTCGCAGAGCCCTGTGTTTTTAGTAAACAGTCGCCACCCCCTGGTTTGTGCCCCCGGATCCAAGTTGCCTTGAACCCGGGCCTCCTTCTCGCGAACTTACGGAGGTATTTTGCCGAGTTCCTTCAACATCGTTCTCTCAAGCGCCTTGGTATTCTCTACCAGTCCACCTGTGTCGGTTTAGGGTACGGTCTCATGTGGGGCTATTTCCTGGGACTGATTAGCGGCCCACCCAATCCGATAAGGGTGAACAACCTTCACAATCCGTCACATCCCACTGGCCCAGGAATATTAACCTGGTTCCCATCGCCTACGCCTTTCGGCCTCGGCTTAGGGGCCGGCTTACCCTGCTCAGATTAGCTTTAAGCAGGAACCCTTGGACTTTCGGCGAGAGTGTCTCTCACACTCTTTGTCGCTACTCATGTCATCATTCTCGCTAGTGATCTCTCCACCGGATCCCTCACAGGCCGGCTTCACAGAAAGCTTCGAGCCTTCAATACCTTCCGGAGAAGGTGAAGAAGGCATGAAGCTATGTCACACTACGCTCCGCTACCACTGCATACGCAGTCCTCAGCTTCGGCTCATGGCTTGAGCCCCGTTACATCTTCGCCGCAGGACAACTTGATTAGACCAGTGAGCTGTTACGCTATCTTTAAAGGATGGCTGCTTCTAAGCCAACCTCCTGGTTGTTTTGGTCGTCCCACCTGCTTTCCCACTTAGCCATGAATTGGGGGCCTTAGCTGGAGGTCAGGGTTGTTTCCCTCTCCACTACGGGCGTTAGCACCCGCAGTGTGTCTGCCATCTAGTACTCCCGGGTATTCGGAGTTTGGTTAGGATCAGTAAGCCTGTGGGGCCCCATTACCCATCCAGTGCTCTACCCCCCGGGGTATTCGGATGACGCTCTACCTAAATAGATTTCGCGGAGAACCAGCTATCTCCGAGTTTGATTGGCCTTTCACCCCTAGGCACAACTCATCCCGACCTTTTTCAACAGGTGTGGGTTCGGACCTCCAGTACGTGTTACCGTACCTTCATCCTGGTCATGCCTAGATCACTCGGTTTCGGGTCTGATCCCACGAACTCGACGCCCTATTAAGACTCGCTTTCGCTGCGCCTACACCTATCGGCTTAAGCTTGCTCGTGAGACCAAGTCGATGACCCATTATACAAAAGGTACGCCGTCAGCTCTC
>NZ_PGTC01000014.1:5000-7114 GCF_002786295.1 Pseudooceanicola marinus
CCAGTGTGGCTGATCATCCTCTAAAACCAGCTATAGATCGTAGACTTGGTAGGCCATTACCCCACCAACTATCTAATCTAACGCGGGCCGATCCAAATCCGATAAATCTTTCCCCCGAAGGGCGTATGCGGTATTACTCACCGTTTCCAGTGGCTATTCCGCAGATCTGGGTACGTTCCCACGCGTTACTCACCCGTCCGCCGCTCACCCGAAGGTGCGCTCGACTTGCATGTGTTAGGCCTGCCGCCAGCGTTCGTTCTGAGCCAGGATCAAACTCTCAAGTTGAAACGCCTTGCGGCGTATCCTTGACGTTGAACCTCTGCACATCACTCCCCGGTGGCTAAACCGGGGAAAACTGTTTGTCTGTGCTTCAGTACCAAAGGTACCGAAACCCACCAAACAGTGAAGCTGACACTCTATCATCGGCCGAAGCCTAAGAGCGCGATATACAGACGTTCATTCGTCGAATGATCCAAACCGCCCGCATATCTCTTCAGATACTCGCGATGTCAAAGAGCGTAGAGACAAAACCAGACCAGTGCGCCCTAACTTGCGGCGCGCCCGCCCGGAAATACCTCTGAATTTCTTATCACCACCTAACCGTCCAGGCCCTCAAGAGCATCCGCTCCGTCCGTCCCGTCCGCCTCAGTGGCGCCCCGCAGCGCCTCAGCGCCGCCGGTGAAGGGGGTTCTAAGGTTTACCCCCAAAACCCGCAAGCGCTTTTTCCAAGAAAAATGAAAATTCTGAAAGATGATAAGATAAATAACTTAAATCAATGGCTTAAACCATGCCGCCGACGCCGGCGCCCCCAGCACCACGCATCGGACCCCGCCCTTGGCAACGCCCCAAAACCCCAAACACCCCCTTATCCACCGACTTATCCTCAAAACCACAAAGACTCACCGCGGAATCACAACGCAACCCGCAAAGCGACTCGCAGAAGATCAGCCGAGGTCCCACGGCCCAATGGGAAGGGGGGCGATACGAAACGAGTCGGTTCGAAAGCGGTCCGCGCGCGGCATGAGGCGCCTCACGCCGTCGCCTACCGAACCGGGCGCCGTCCTGTCTCTTGCGCCGGTGCTCTTCCCAGAAGCGATGCCACGTCTGCGGAGATCTCCAAGAAAGACGCCAGTAAGCAGGATGCGAAGCCCGGACTAGCCGGTCAGTGGGTTTCTCAAGCCCCGATGGAACAAACCGCTACTCGTAACCAAATCCGCTTGGTCTAAAAGCTGGAGGGTTCTGCGTCTCCAGAAGAGCGGTAAACTCACTGCCCTGGCTTTTCGACTCAAAGGGAGGTGGCTTTCGTCGCCGAACGTTGAATGCCATCCGCCGGCAACATAGCCCCGTCGGTCCAACCGATGGCGTTCTCGGTTTCAATTCAATTTTGCCATGCGACCGGCCGATCGTTTCGGACATGGTGATCCCAAAGTGAACGGAAGGGGCCGCCCTGGTCTACATGCGCTAGCGGGGCCGGGGCTGGCCTGCGTGGGCTTCGACGGGCGGAGGGGGCCGCTCTGAGCACGGCGCTTGAGCCGCGGTTGGCGGAGCGCTGATCGATGACCGCCCCGAAGCGGTGCCGCTGGCGGTAACGCCGATGCGGCTGGCGCCGTTTCAGTAGCTCTTGCCGGCGGGGGGTCTCGATCGCCCTGGGCCGACATCAGGTGAAGCAGCGGATGAGATTCGGCCGCGCGCGCCTCCAGCTCAGAAGCGCAGGGTGATCTGGCAACCGAAGGCGGTGGCGGCCGCGTCGCCGAAATCGACGTCACCGTGGCCGCGGGCATCCCAGGCCTCCTTGGCCAGGCCGGCGCCGAGTGTCAGCAGACAGGTTTCCAGCGGGGTCATGTCGCCTTCGCGCGCCGCCAGGGCGATGGCCGTCCCCGCCAACAGGTGCAGCTTCTTGTCGTCATCGGCAACAGTTAACAGTCCCGCTGTCAGCAGGGCATGAGGGTCCATCACAGGGCTCCGGCAGATTGTCCTTGGTGAAGCCTGTGTAAACGCCGGGTTAAGACCAAGCGACGAGAGTCTTGCAAACTCGTTAACGGCCTTCTCCCTGGCAACCGCGTGCTCTCTGCCAGCTGGGCCAGGAAAGTTCGGAGATGGATCGCAATATGGCC
>NZ_PGTC01000015.1:2500-334668 GCF_002786295.1 Pseudooceanicola marinus
GACGTAGGTCCAGGCGGGAAAATGTATGACTTCTGATCCAGAACAGAGACGCAGCGGACGAACCAGCCCGCACGATACAATGCGTCGCGACAGTTTCCTGTCTTCTTCTGGATCGGATCAAGCGCGAGAAGGGCGTTTGGTGGATGCCTTGGCAGCAAGAGGCGATGAAGGACGTGATACTCTGCGATAAGCTAGGGGGAGCCGAGAATAGGCTTTGATCCCTGGATCTCCGAATGGGGCAACCCACCTGACAGCAAGTTATAATAGCCGCGCAAGCGGTGATTTATAACCTGTTGAACCAGGTACTTCTTACCTGAACACATAGGGTTTGAAGAGCAAACCCGGGGAACTGAAACATCTAAGTACCCGGAGGAAAGGACATCAATTGATACTCCCCTAGTAGCGGCGAGCGAACGGGGACCAGCCGAGCCGTGAATGTGACCAGAACTGTTTGGAAAGACAGACCATAGTGGGTGACAGTCCCGTATGGGAAGCATGATCGGACGTATTAAGTAGGGCGGGACACGTGAAATCCTGTCTGAAGATCGGAGGACCACCTTCGAAGGCTAAGTACTCCTTGCTGACCGATAGCGAACCAGTACCGTGAGGGAAAGGTGAAAAGCACCCCGACGAGGGGAGTGAAACAGTACCTGAAACCGAACGCCTACAATCAGTCGGAGGCTCCTCGAGAGCTGACGGCGTACCTTTTGTATAATGGGTCATCGACTTGGTCTCACGAGCAAGCTTAAGCCGATAGGTGTAGGCGCAGCGAAAGCGAGTCTTAATAGGGCGTCGAGTTCGTGGGATCAGACCCGAAACCGAGTGATCTAGGCATGACCAGGATGAAGGTACGGTAACACGTACTGGAGGTCCGAACCCACACCTGTTGAAAAAGGTCGGGATGAGTTGTGCCTAGGGGTGAAAGGCCAATCAAACTCGGAGATAGCTGGTTCTCCGCGAAATCTATTTAGGTAGAGCGTCATCCGAATACCCCGGGGGGTAGAGCACTGGATGGGTAATGGGGCCCCACAGGCTTACTGATCCTAACCAAACTCCGAATACCCGGGAGTACTAGATGGCAGACACACTGCGGGTGCTAACGCCCGTAGTGGAGAGGGAAACAACCCTGACCTCCAGCTAAGGCCCCCAATTCATGGCTAAGTGGGAAAGCAGGTGGGACGACCAAAACAACCAGGAGGTTGGCTTAGAAGCAGCCATCCTTTAAAGATAGCGTAACAGCTCACTGGTCTAATCAAGTTGTCCTGCGGCGAAGATGTAACGGGGCTCAAGCCATGAGCCGAAGCTGAGGACTGCGTATGCAGTGGTAGCGGAGCGTAGTGTGACATAGCTTCATGCCTTCTTCACCTTCTCCGGAAGGTATTGAAGGCTCGAAGCTTTCTGTGAAGCCGGCCTGTGAGGGATCCGGTGGAGAGATCACTAGCGAGAATGATGACATGAGTAGCGACAAAGAGTGTGAGAGACACTCTCGCCGAAAGTCCAAGGGTTCCTGCTTAAAGCTAATCTGAGCAGGGTAAGCCGGCCCCTAAGCCGAGGCCGAAAGGCGTAGGCGATGGGAACCAGGTTAATATTCCTGGGCCAGTGGGATGTGACGGATTGTGAAGGTTGTTCACCCTTATCGGATTGGGTGGGCCGCTAATCAGTCCCAGGAAATAGCCCCACATGAGACCGTACCCTAAACCGACACAGGTGGACTGGTAGAGAATACCAAGGCGCTTGAGAGAACGATGTTGAAGGAACTCGGCAAAATACCTCCGTAAGTTCGCGAGAAGGAGGCCCGGGTTCAAGGCAACTTGGATCCGGGGGCACAAACCAGGGGGTGGCGACTGTTTACTAAAAACACAGGGCTCTGCGAAGTCGCAAGACGACGTATAGGGTCTGACGCCTGCCCGGTGCCTGAAGGTTAAAAGGAGGGGTGCAAGCTCCGAATTGAAGCCCAGGTAAACGGCGGCCGTAACTATAACGGTCCTAAGGTAGCGAAATTCCTTGTCGGGTAAGTTCCGACCTGCACGAATGGCGTAACGACTTCCCCGCTGTCTCCAACATCGACTCAGCGAAATTGAATTGCCTGTCAAGATGCAGGCTTCCCGCGGTTAGACGGAAAGACCCCGTGCACCTTTACTACAGCTTCACACTGGCATCAGGCACAACATGTGCAGGATAGGTGGTAGACTTCGAAGCAGGGACGCCAGTTCCTGTGGAGTCATCCTTGAGATACCACCCTTGTTCTGCTTGATGTCTAACCGCGATCCCTTATCGGGTTCCGGGACCCTGTGTGGCGGGTAGTTTGACTGGGGCGGTCGCCTCCTAAAGCGTAACGGAGGCGCGCGAAGGTTGGCTCAGAGCGGTCGGAAATCGCTCGTTGAGTGCAATGGCAGAAGCCAGCCTGACTGCGAGACTGACAAGTCGAGCAGAGTCGAAAGACGGCCATAGTGATCCGGTGGTCCCGAGTGGAAGGGCCATCGCTCAACGGATAAAAGGTACGCCGGGGATAACAGGCTGATACTGCCCAAGAGTCCATATCGACGGCAGTGTTTGGCACCTCGATGTCGGCTCATCTCATCCTGGGGCTGGAGCAGGTCCCAAGGGTACGGCTGTTCGCCGTTTAAAGAGGTACGTGAGCTGGGTTTAGAACGTCGTGAGACAGTTCGGTCCCTATCTGCCGTGGGTGTAGGATACTTGAGAGGAGTTGCCCCTAGTACGAGAGGACCGGGGTGAACGATCCACTGGTGGACCAGTTGTTATGCCAATAGCAGTGCTGGGTAGCTATGATCGGAAAGGATAACCGCTGAAGGCATCTAAGCGGGAAGCCCCCCTCAAAACAAGGTATCCCTGAGGGCCGTGGTAGACCACCACGTCGATAGGCCGGAGATGTAAGCACAGCAATGTGTTCAGTTGACCGGTACTAATGGCCCGATAGGCTTGATCCGTTCCAGTAGAAATCAGGAACGATCAGAAGTCACTGACGCGGACTGATTGATATCTCTCAAGTTGGATTTTTCCTCGGTCTGGTGGTCATAGCACGAGCAAAACACCCGGTCCCATTCCGAACCCGGAAGTTAAGTGCCGTCGCGCTGATGGTACTGCGGCTTAAGTCGTGGGAGAGTAAGTCGCCGCCAGACCTAGTAAAAATCCAAACACGATGAACAAAAACCCGCCGACCCAAAAAGGGACGGCGGGTTTTTGTCGTTCCCAAACAGAAATATCACGACGCGAAGGCGCGAAACACGCTCGCGCCAAAGGCCAGCATATGACGCTCGCCACCGGGAGAGGACCAGGCCGCCGGACGGCCATATTGCGATCCATCTCCGGACTTTCCTGGCCCAGCTGGCAGAGAGCACGCGGTTGCCAGGGAGAAGGCCTCTCTGTACCACTGGTGCGGTCGATACGAGGGATTGCGATGAGAACCGCCTGCGTCACCATGGTGTGGAAGGATCACTTCTTCCTCGATCTCTGGGTACGCTACTACGGAGCGCTTTTCGGGCGTGACGCGCTCTATGTCATCAGCCACGGCGGTGCGCCGGAGGTGGCGGAAATCGCCCGCGGCTGCAACGTCATCGCCATTCCCCGCGATCCACCGGACGAGCGGTTCGATGAAACCCGGTGGGACATGCTCTCCGACTGGGCCTCGGGGCTCACCCGCTACTATGATCGGGTCATCGTCGGGGATGTCGACGAGCTGATCATCTCCCTCACGCCCGGAGAGAGCCTCGCCACGCATCTGCAACAGGCCGAGCTGGGCCCGGTCACGGCCCCCGCCGGCTATGAGATTGTGCCGGAAGACGACACGCCGCTCGACCCGGTGCGCCCCATCCTCGACCAGTGCCCGCGCGCCCTTCTCAGTGCGACATATTCAAAGCCGTGCCTGCTGGTTGCGCCGGCGCGGCTGTCGGCTGGCGGGCACGGGTGCAAGGGGCGCTTTGATCTGCGCCCGGAACTCGCCCTGCTGCACCTGAGGTTCCTCAACTCAGAGGAGCAGCTGCAGCGACGCGCGGAACGGTCGCGGATCGCCGAGGCGGCCACGGCGGGCAGTGACAGGGCCCGGGGCAGCTTCCTGCGCGGTTGGCGCAAGGGCGAGGAGATCCGTCAGAAGATCGCCGCGCGCTTTGCCGCGGCCGAGGATGTGCCGTCCTCGCAGGCCGCCGATCGGGCGCGTGCCGTGCTGGAGGGCGCGCGCAAGACCAAGGGGCAGACACACCTGTTCAGCGTACCGGCTGTGCGAGCGGATGATTTTCGTATTCTCCTGGACCCGGCGCTGCGCGAATTGTTCTGAGTTGGTCGGACAACGGATGACACCAAGGGCGCCGTAGGCTAGGACCGGAGCAGGTAGAGGAGTGAAGTGGAATGGACGGAGCACTAGCTGTCTTGTTTCTGGCCGCGGGCCTGACCGACATGGGGATGAGCCATTGCGGCACCACCGGCTGTCTGGCCGAGGCGCCGGCAGAGCAACGCCTGTCATTCAGCGCGGGCGACGTCTGGTTCCAAGAAGACCAGATTTCGAAAGAAATCTACATGAAATATGACTTCGGGACCAGCTATGGACCCTTCCAGCCCAGCTTCGGCCTGTCGGTGACTGACGAGGGGGATGCCTGGGTCGGCCTCGGCGCATCCTGGACGGCAGAGCTGGACCAGCTGTACCTGCAGCTTTCGCTGATGCCGGGCCTCTACGCGCAGGGTGACGGGCCCGACCTGGGTCATGTGGTGGAATTCCGGTCCGGCATCGAAGTGGGCTTCGAGGCGCGGAACGGCTGGCGCTACGGTCTGGTCTATGACCACCGGTCGAACGCCGAGATCTCGGGGACGAATCCCGGGATGGAAACCGTCCAGTTCCGGGTCAGTGTTCCGCTCCGCTGAGCGGGGCGCATCTGCGCAGCGGGAGCCCGCTGCGCACGTCCGGCCGCTTCAGGAGGGGCGGCCCTTGAAATCGCCGGTGTCGAGAACCGGCGAGGCATCCAGGTCCTCGGCATCCAGCATCGACGCCACACGTTCCAGCGAGGCGACCAGCTGGGCCTGTTCCCAGTCCTTCAGCGATTCGAACTTTCGCACGTAGCGCTGCTGAAGCGGATCGGGGGCATTGGCCAGCGTCTCGCGTCCGCGCTCGGTCACGGCGATGTTCATCTGCCGGCGGTCCACCTCGGAGCGTTCGCGCGTCAGCATCCCCTGCTTCTGCAGCTTGTCCAGCAGGGCTGTGATGGTGCCCTGGGTCACGCCCATCTGGACCGACAACGCCTTGGGCGTCGTCAGGCCCTTTTCGGCCACCAGTTGCATCACGCGGAACTGCACGGGCGACAAACCCGCCGCCTGCGCCAATTCCTTGCCGAAAAGCTCTGTCGCGCGCAGGATTCTCCGCAGCGCGATCAGGCTGTCATCCGTCCGGTCCATACCCGTAAGCCCCAATCTTGCAGTCCTCGAAGGATCGCATCCTGAGCCGGCGAAGGCAATTCTTTGCTTATCCATATCAATCCGCTTTCGCATGCTTTACGATATTCTTTGTCTCAACTCGGAATTCAAGGTACAGGTCCCTATAAATAAGGGTTCTTAGCAAAAAATACTTTGAGTGGTTGAAATATCTCTCAGCACCACTATTTTGTTCATCGAAGCAAAAAGAGTGCGAGACACATGCTTGACGGAACTGGAACACTTCGACCGACGAACCTGACCCTGCGGAAACCCACCTCCGAGGATGGCTCAGACATTTGGGAGCTCGTGCGCGCGTGCAAACCGCTGGACGAGAACTCGATGTACTGCAACCTGGTGCAATGCGATCACTTCGCGGATACCTGCGTGCTGGCCGAGGAGGCAGAGAAGGGCGTGATCGGCTGGATCTCGGGCCATATGGTCCCGACCGAGCCGGGGACGCTGTTCGTCTGGCAGGTTGCTGTTTCCGCGAAAGCGCGTGGCATGGGCCTGGGCGGCAAGATGCTGTCCCATCTCCTGAATCGCGAAGAGCTTGGCGTGAAGCGGATCAAGACGACGATCACCAAGGATAACGACGCCTCCTGGGCGCTGTTCCGGCGCTTCACCGAACGCATGGGTGGCAGCCTGACGGATGTGCCGCATTACACCGAGGATGATCACTTCAACGGTCATCACGACACCGAGCACATGGTCACCATCGACCTGCGTTCCGAAGAGGGCGGGGCGGCTAAGGCCGCCTGAGCCCCGCGCGCTCGACTCTACTTCCCCCAAATCGAACCCCCAGAGGTACCCCCCATGACGACTGTTACGACAGCCGACAAAGAGATTTTTGCACGACGTGAGTCCGAGGCGCGCAGCTACTGCCGCAGCTTCGACACCGTCTTCACCAAGGCCAGCGGGTCGATCATGACCGACGCGGAAGGGCACGAGTATATCGACTTCCTCGCCGGCTGCTCCTCGCTGAACTACGGGCACAATGACCCGGACATGAAGCAGGCCCTGATCGAGCACATCAGCAATGATGGCATCGCCCATGGCCTGGACATGTACACCGAAACTAAGTCGGCCTTCCTGCAGAGCTTCGAGGACAATATCCTGAAGCCGCGCGGCATGGACCACAAGGTGATGATGGTCGGCCCCACGGGCACCAACGCCGTCGAGGCGGCGATGAAGCTGGCCCGCAAGGTCACTGGCCGCACCAACATCATTTCCTTCACCAACGGCTTCCACGGCATGACCCTGGGCGCCCTGGCCGCGACCGGCAACGAAGGCAAGCGTGGCGGTGCCGGCATGGACCTGCACGGCGTGACCCGCATGCCTTACGAAGGCGCCTTTGGCGATGATGTGGACACCCTGTCGATCATCGAACAGATGCTGGACAACCCCAGCTCGGGCATCGACGCCCCTGCGGCCTTCATCCTGGAGCCCGTGCAGGGCGAAGGTGGCCTGAACGCCGCCTCGAAGGAATGGATCGAAGGCATCGGTCGCCTGGCGAAGAAGCACGGCGCGCTGCTGATCCTCGATGACATCCAGGCCGGCATCGGCCGTACCGGCACCTTCTTCTCCTTCGAGGAGATGGACGTGGAGCCGGACCTGGTGCCGATGGCCAAGTCGCTGTCGGGCATGGGTCTGCCCTTCGCCGCGCTGCTGGTGCGCCCGCAGCACGACGTCTGGAAGCCCGCCGAGCACAATGGCACCTTCCGCGGCAACACCCATGCCTTCGTGACCGCCCGCGTGGCGATCGAGAAGTTCTGGGCCGACGATGCCTTCCAGAAGGAAATCGAGACCAAGTCCGCAATCCTCTCCGAGGCCATGCACGAAATGGCGAAGGAAATTCCCGGTGCCAAGATCAAAGGTCGTGGCATGATGATGGGTGTCGACGTCGGATCGGGCGATCTGGCCGGCGACATCTGCGCCGAAGCCTTCCGCAACGGCCTGATCATCGAGACCTCGGGCGCCCATGACGAAGTCGTCAAGGTGCTGGCCCCCCTGACCACGCCGGTGGAAACCTTCCGCAAGGGTCTGAAGATCCTGCTGGAAGCGGCCGCCAAACAGAACCAGATGCAAATCGCAGCGGAGTAACCCCCATGATTGTTCGCGACTTCAACAAGATCACCAAGGACGAAAAAGACCGCGTCGTGTCGGACGCCAACTGGACCTCGGTCCGGATGCTGCTGGCCGACGACGGCATGGGCTTCTCGTTCCACATCACCTTCCTGGACGCCGGTTCGGAGCATACGTTCCACTACAAGAACCACTTCGAAAGCGTCTACTGCATGAAGGGCAAGGGGCGGATCACCGACCTCGCCACCGGCGAGACCCACGAGATCGTGCCGGGCGTGATGTACGCGCTGAACGAGCATGACAAGCACACGCTGGTCGCCGACGAAGAGCTGGTCATGGCCTGCTGCTTCAACCCGCCGGTCACCGGCAACGAGGTGCACCGCGAAGACGGCTCCTACGCGCTGGAAGACGCATAAGGCGCGGGCCGGGGCATGCGGCCCCGGCCCCCTTTTCTTCCCCCCCCAAACAAGGAGCTCGGCCAGAGACAAGGGCCGGGAGACCCCCAAGTGACTGTTGCAAATCATACTGTTGAGAAGATCGGCGGCACCTCCATGTCGAAGGTGCACGAGCTGCGTGACAGCCTGCTGATCGGTAACACTGAGAACCCCTATGGTCGGGTCTTCGTCGTCTCGGCCTTCGGTGGCATCACCAACCTGCTGCTGGAGCACAAGAAATCGGGCCAGCCCGGCGTCTATGCGCTGTTCTCCAACGACGACAACGCGCACGGCTGGCTGGATGCCCTGAGCGACGTGGCCGGCGCCATGCGCGAGGCGCACGGCGCGGTGCTGGACCATCCCGCCGACATCCATGCCGCCGACGAGTTCGTCCGCGAGCGGATCGAGGGCGCGCGCTCGTGCCTCTTCGACCTGCAGCGTCTGTGCTCCTACGGGCACTTCCGTCTGTCGGACCACATGATGGACATCCGCGAACTGCTGTCGGGCCTGGGCGAAAGCCACTCGGCCTTCGTCACCGTGCTGATGCTGCAGCGCGCCGGCGTGAACGCACGTCTGGTGGACCTCAGCGGCTGGCGCGACGAAAGCGAGCTGACGCTGGAACAGCGCATCAAGGCGGGCTTCGACCAGGTCGATTTCGCCACCGAGCTGCCCATCGTCACCGGCTATGCCCAGTGCACCGAAGGCCTGATGCGCGAGTTCGACCGTGGCTATTCCGAGGTGACCTTTGCCAATATCGCCGCCATCACCGGCGCGCGCGAGGCGATCATCCACAAGGAATTCCACCTGTCCTCGGCCGACCCGAACCTGGTCGGCGCCGAGAACGTGCGCAAGCTGGGCCATACCAACTACGACGTGGCCGACCAGCTGTCAAACCTCGGCATGGAGGCGATCCACCCCAAGGCGGCGAAGATCCTGCGCAAGGCCGGTATCTCGCTGCGCGTGGCCAATGCGTTCGAGCCGCAGGACCCCGGCACGCTGATCGACGAGGCCGAGGCCGAAGCCGCGACCGTCGACATCGTCACCGGCCTGGGTGTCGTGGCGCTGGAGGTGTTCGAACAGGACATGGTCGGCGTGAAGGGCTATGACCAGAAGATCCTGGAGGTGCTGGCGCGTCACAAGGTGCGCATCGTGTCCAAGGCGTCCAACGCCAACACGATCACCCACTACCTGGATGCGCCGCTGAAGACGATCCGCCGGGTCGAGCGCGACCTGCTGGAAGCCTTCCCGAACGCCAGCGTGAAGATCAACCGTCTGGGCCTGGTGTCGGCCATCGGCCGGTCGCTGGAAGGTCTGGGCGTGACCGAGCGCGGTCTGACCGCGCTGCGCGCGGGCGACGTGAAATGCCTTGCCGTGCAACATCTGCCGGGCAGCGTGGACGTGCAGTTCCTGGTCTCGCAAGAGGCCGAGGACCGGGCGATCAAGCTGCTGCATGACGCCTTCGTCTCCCCCGAGGCTGTGGCTGGCGAAGCGCACAGCGAAAAGGCCGCGGATTCGAAGAAGAAGGAAACGGCGCGGGCCCTGCAAGCGGCCTGAGCCACCCCATAGCCCGGGCCGGCGCTTTCCAGTTCCGCGCCGCCCGGGTCCCCGTTGGGGGAGAAGCCGTCCGTGGGTCCGCCTGCGGGCGGCTTCATTTTGTGCGCCCCCCGATGCAGGGGGCGGGCGCCTAGGTCAGCCCTTGCAGGCGAGGAAGCTGGCGGCCATGCCGTCCAGCAGCTGCGGGTAGAGGTCGGCGCCCGGGGTCAGCTCGGTGCCCAGCGGGTCGATCTCCACCAGGTGGCCGTCGCTTTCCTCGAAGATGCTGCTGGCCAGACCGTCGCCGAACTGCGGTTCGGTGAACAGGCAGTCGACGCCCGCCTCGGTCACCTTGTCGCGCAGCTCTGCCACGCGGGCGGCGCCGGGGGCGGTGGCGTCGCTGTCCGACACGGCCCCGGAGGAGGTCAGCTCGAACCGGTTCTCAAAATACTGGTAGGCGTCGTGGTAGACGAGGAAGCGGATCGGCGCGATGGCGTCCAGCTCGGCGCCGATGCGGGCGCTTTGCTCCGCCAGGGCCGTGCGGGCCGCCTCGGCATTGGCGCGGTAGGTCGCGGCGTTCTCCGGGTCGGCCTCCGCCAGGGCCCCGGCGATGCCCGACAGCCAGATGCGCGCGTTTTCCGGGTCCAGCCAGCCATGCGGATCCAGCCCTTCGTGCACATGGCCTTCATGGCCCGCCTCGGCGGCATGGTCGTGATCGTCGTGGCCGTGGTCGTCGTGATGGGCATGGTTGTCGTGCCCATGTTCATCGTGGGCATGATCGTCGCCGTGATCGTGATCCTCATGGTCATGTCCATGATCGTCATGCCCATGGTCGTCGTGATCGTGCTCATCATGGCCATGATCGTCATGGCCTGCGTCCCCATGCGCCGCGTGCAGGTCAGCGCCTTCGCGGAACTCCAGGTGAATCACCTCGGGCAGTTCCATCAGTTCGACCACATGGCCGTGGTCGGGCAGGGTGCTCAGCGGGCGTTCCAGCCAGGGGGTCAGGGCCTCGCCCACCCAGAACACCAGGTCGGCGTCCTGCAGGGCGCGCGCCGAGGAGGGGCGCATGGCGTAGCCGTGCGGCGAAGCGCCCGGCGGCAGGATCAGATCGGCCTCGCCCAGATCGCCCATGACCATCGACACCAGGGAATGCACCGGTGCGATGTCGGTCACCACCTGCGGCGTTTCGGCCGCGGCCAGCCCGGTGCCGGCGATCAGTGCCGCCAGGGACACGTTCAGCGTCTTGAGTTTCATGTTTGCCTGCCTTGAGTATGTGATAGTATAACGTACCGCATCTTGATAGCGAAGATACTATAACATATCAAGAGGAGGAGTGAGCACAGGAGGCTGTCATGGAAGCGACCGGATTCGCACGTCACGATCACGGAGCATGCATCCGCGAGGGGGTTGCCCTTGTCGATGCGCGTTGCCGCGAGGAAGGCTGGCAGTTCACGCCGGTGCGACGCCGGGTGCTGGAACTGCTGCTGGAAGGGCACCGCGCCATGGGCGCCTACGACATCCTGGACAGGCTGCGCGAAGAGGGGCTGGGCAGCCAGCCGCCCGTCGCCTACCGGGCGCTGGATTTCCTGGTGAAACACGGCTTCGCCCACAAGATCGAGCGGCTGAATTCCTTCATCGCCTGCGCCCATCCCGGCGAACATCACGCGCCCGCCTTTCTGATCTGCCGCAGCTGCGACACCGTGGCCGAGGCCGAGCTGGACATGCGCGAGGGGCGCCTGGGCGCCAGCGCCGCCGATCTGGGCTTCGTCATCGAACGGGCCGTGGTCGAGGCCGAGGGGCTGTGCCCCAATTGCCGGGACGCCGCTGCGTGAGCCCCCTTGTCAGCCTGACGGGGGCCTCCGCCAGCCTCGGCACCCAGGAGGTGCTGAGTGGCGTCGACCTGCGCATCGACCGGGGCGAGATCGTCACCATCGTTGGCCCGAACGGGTCGGGCAAGTCCACGCTGATGCGGGTCATCATCGGCGCCGTGCCCCTGCGGCAGGGCCGACTGGAGCATGCCCCGGGCCTGCGCATTGGCTACGTGCCGCAGAAGCTGCATATCGACCCGACCCTGCCGATGACCGTGCGCCGTTTCCTGTCGCTGCCGCGCCGGGTCAGCGATGCCGCTGCGACGGAGGCCCTGACCCATGCCGGCGGCGCGGGGTTGGCCGGGCGGCAGATGTCGGATCTGTCCGGCGGCCAGTTCCAGCGCGTGCTGCTGGCCCGCGCCCTGCTGAACCGGCCCGACCTGCTGATCCTCGACGAGGCGACCCAGGGGCTGGACCAGCCCGGCTCCGCCGCCTTCTACCGGCTGATCGAACAGCTGCGGACCGAGCTGGGCTGCGGCGTGTTGATGGTCAGCCACGAATTGCACGTGGTCATGGCCGCCTCAGACCGGGTGATCTGCCTGAACCATCATGTGTGCTGCGAAGGCGCGCCGGAGCACGTGGCCAGCGCGCCGGAGTACCGGGCGCTGTTCGGCACCGGCACCCAGGGCGCGCTGGCGCTCTATCGCCACCAGCACGACCATCATCACGATGAGGGTTGCAGCCACGGCGACCATGACCATGCCCACGATCATGACCACGACGCCGAGGCGCCGACGACCCATAGCCACGAGGCCCGCTGATGCTTGACGATTTCCTGGTACGCGCGGCCCTGGCCGGGCTGGGGGTGGCGCTGGCGGCGGGTCCGCTGGGGTGCCTCGTGGTTTGGCGCCGCATGGCCTATTTCGGCGATGCCACGGCCCACGCCGCCATGCTGGGGGTGGCTCTGGCGCTGGCCTTCGACGTGTCGATCTTCGCCGGGGTGCTGGTGGTGTCGATGCTCATGGCGACGCTGGTCTCGACCCTGTCGGGGCGGGGCTTTGCCATGGATACCCTGCTGGGGGTGCTGGCCCATTCCGCCATCGCCTTCGGGCTGGTGGCGGTGTCCTTCCTCAGCGGCGTGCGGATCGACCTGATGGCCTATCTCTTCGGCGACATCCTGGCGGTGTCGAAGGGGGACCTGGCGATCATCTGGGGCGGTGCCGTGCTGGTGCTGGCGCTGCTGGCCTGGCGCTGGCAGGCGCTGCTGACGGCGACGCTGAACCCGGACCTGGCCCAGGCCTCCGGCCTCGATCCGCGGCGCGAACAGCTGGTGCTGACCGTGGCGCTGGCGCTGGTGGTGGCGGTGGCGATCAAGGTGGTGGGCTCTCTGCTGATCGCGGCGCTGATGATCATCCCGGCGGCCACCGCGCGGCCCCTGGCCCGCACGCCCGAAGGGATGGCCCTGACCGCCGCCGGCATCGGCGCGCTGTCCGCCCTGGGCGGGCTTCAGGGATCCCTGTGGTTCGACACGCCGACGGGCCCCAGCATGGTCTGCATCGCGGCGCTGCTGTTCCTGGTCACGCTGCTGCTGGACGGGCTGCGCCGGGGCCTGGCACAGCGCCGGTCGGGCCGCGCCTCCGGCTAGGTCGGGCGGGCCAGCTGTCAGTCCAGGTAGTCGCGGGCCGAGGGAGCGCGGTCATAGTCCAGGTAGAACTCGTCCAGCTGCGGCGGCAGGATGCCGGTGGTCTGCAACTGCACATGGGCCTGGCCGCGATGGTGGATCTGGTGCTGGAAGAGGTGCAGCAAGAGCCTCTCGACCTTTTCCGGCACGGGCCCGCTTTCACGCTCGGTCACGCGCGTTTCGGCCAGCATTTCCGGCGTCAACGCCTCGCAGAAGGCCGTCAGACGGGCATCGCTTTCGGCCTGCGCCACGGCCAGCGCGGCGACATCGCGGGTCTCCTCGCGGTCGCGCAGGGCGCGGCCCTGGTCGCCGCCGGTCAGCGCGTCGATGTAGTAAAGGTCCACCGTCAGGATATGGTTCATCGTGGCGCGCAGCGAGGGGAAGAAGCCGGGGCGCTTCTGGCGGAACTCCACCGGGCCCATGCCGCGCATGGCGTGGTAGAACCGGGCGTTGGACCAGGCGTTGTTCAGCGCCATCAGGCGGTAGGGGCGGGTGGCGTCGGTCATGTCGATGTCCCTTTCGACAGCAGGGGGCGCGGCGTCAGAAATCGACCTTCACGCCGGGCAGATCCAGCGCCTTGATCAGGTCGCGCATTTCCTGGCGCGCCGCGATGTTGGAAATGCTCAGGCTGCTGACGCCCACGTCCTTCAGGTCGAGCAGGGTCAGCCCCTTGGGAAACAGCTCGCGGAAGATCACCCGCTCGGAGAAGCCGGGCGCGACGCGGAAGCCGATCCGCTTGGCCAACCGTTCGATCGCCGCTTCCATCTTCTTCTTGTTGGTCATCGCCTGGGCGCCGACCCGGTTGCGCAGCACGACCCAGTCGATCGGCTTCAGCCCGGCCTTGGCGCGCAGCTGGCGCGCGGCCCAGACCATCTCGGAATAGACGGAGGGGCCGAGGATCTTCTCCCCCTCGCTGTCGATCCGGGCCAGCAGGTCGAAGTCGACGAAACTGTCGTTCAGAGGCGTCACCAGCGTGTCGGCCAGCGAATGCGCGTTCTGGCTGAGGCGGGTGTGCGAGCCGGGGCAGTCGATCAGGATGAAATCCGCCTCCGCCTCATGCAGCTCCATCGCGCGGGCCAGTTGCACGTCGAAGATGTTCTCGCCCGGCGCCAGGGTGGAGGCGTCGATTTCCGGCAGTTCGCAGAACAGCGGCGAGGGCAGTTTCAGCCCCGCTTTGTCCAGCGTTGCCATGCGGTTGGAGGTATAGCGCGCGAAGCTGCGCTGGCGCAGGTCGAAATCGAAGGCATGCACGCGATGGCCCATCCGGGACAGCGCGGTGCCGATGTGCATGGAGACGGTGGACTTGCCCGCCCCGCCCTTTTCGTTTCCGACGACGATGATATGTGCCACGTTCCGTTCCCGGGAAGAGAGGGGTCGCGGCCGCCCTGGGCGCCGCGGGGTCTTTCCTTCCGCATACGGGATCGGGGGCGGGGACGGCAAGATCTCGCTGGGAAGGAAAACCGATTTCCCGGCACCTGCATCATGTGGGCATCATGTGGGCATCAGGGGGAGGCAGGAGGGCCCCCAGGCCGGCCGATCTGCCCCTGCGTCAGCCCTCGACCGGCTGGCCGAAAAGCGCGATGGCGGCGGCCAGCAGCGCCAGTGCGCCCCAGAGAAACCGGCGGGCGCCGGTGGCGTGGCGCGCCGCGATCGCCGCCTGCACCATGTAGTAGAGCGCGAAGGCCCGCGAGGCGTAGCTGATGATCTGGAACACATCCGCCGTCCAAGTCAGCGCCAGCCCGGCGAGGCACAGCACCAGGTAGCCCTGACGCGCGCTGATGCGCTGGCCGCTGAGTTCGGCGATCAGCCCGCCCGATCCGCCGGTGTCGGCCACCGCCGCGCTGAACTGCGCCGCCAGGGCCGCGCCGATCAGCATCCAGGGCAGCAGGGTGGAGACGTCGCGCATCATCTCGATCACCGCCGTCTCGCTCAGGGCGCCTTCGGGGACGTGGTGGGCGTAGACCAGCAGCAGCACGTAGACCACGTAGATCGCCGTCGCCACGCCTTGCGCCAGCCGCATCGACCGGATCCGCGTGCCCGCGTCATAGCTGTCGCCCAGGTAGCGCGAGGTCTCGAACCCCTGCACCGTCACCAGCAGGCCGAAGCCCAGGGTCAGCGCGCCCCAGCCCTGTTCGCTGCCCTGCGGCAGGAACAGCCCGCCGGTCTGCACCGCGCCGCCGAAGAAGACGGTCAGCCCCGCCAGCAGGCCCGCGATGATCGCCAGTTTCAGGGTCACGGTCAGGTATTCCGCGCGTTCCAGCATGGCGAAGCCGCGGCCGTAGCCCAGCACCAGGATCAGGACGAAAACGACCGAGGTCACCAGCCGCGCGACCCACTGGTCCTGCCAGGGGCCAAGCTGCACCGCGAAGCTGCCGAAGAGGTTCAGGTAGTAGGCGACCGAGATCACGTAGGCGAAGGCCAGCAGCGCCGAGGCCAGCTGCTCCAGCCGCGTTTCGGGGCCGGGCGTGTCGCCGAGGCGGGCGATATTGGCCCGGATCGCGGCGCCGAACGCCCAGGCGGCCAGGCACAGCACGCCCATCATCGCGGGCGCCCAGGCGCCGAAGCCATGGGCCAGGATCGGCCCCAGCACCAGGAAGCCCGAGCCGATGATCGAGGCCAGCGGCGTGACCATGGCCCGCCAGGTGGGCCAGTGGCGCAGCTGCGGCAGCCACAGCAGGGCACCGGCGATCAGGGTCAGGGCGAGGATGGAAAGGGTCAGGGGCCTGGGCCTTCTGCGGCGGATGGTGATCCGGGCCTACGACCTGGGGCCGGCAGAGGCAAGAGGGCCGGGCGTCGCGCCCGGCGCGTGCCCCCGGAACGCGAAAAGGGCCCGCCACTGGCGAGCCCTTCCGTACATCACATGGCGCGAAGCTTAGAAGCCCAGGCCGGAGTACTTGTTCTTGAACTTCGACACGCGGCCACCGGCGTCCATCAGGCGCGAGTTGCCGCCGGTCCAGGCGGGGTGCACCGAGGGGTCGATGTCGAGCGACAGGGTTTCGCCTTCGGCGCCCCAGGTGGAGCGCATCTGGACGATGGTGCCGTCGGTCATCTTCACGTCGATGAAGTGGTAGTCGGGATGGATATCCTTTTTCATGACGCGGCTCCTCAGGCGTTGGATTTGGGCTTGTAGTTGGTGACTTCGGCGATACGAGCCGACTTACCGCGACGCGAACGCAGGTAGTACAGCTTGGCACGACGAACGCGGCCACGACGCACGACTTCGATGCTGTCGATGTTGGTCGAGTAGAGCGGGAACACACGTTCCACGCCTTCGCCGAAGGAAATCTTGCGGACGGTGAACGAACCGGCAATGCCGTCGCCGTTCTTGCGGCTGATGCACACGCCTTCGTAGGCCTGCACACGGGTGCGGGTGCCTTCGGTCACCTTGTAGCCGACGCGGATGGTGTCACCGGCCTTGAAGTCGGGGATGGTCTTCCCCAGCGAAGCGATCTGCTCCGCTTCCAGTTCTGCGATCAGGTCCATCGCATGTCTCCTATCTGCTCGCGGTTGGTCCGCGAAGGTCATTTCCGCCCCAGAGCTCCGCTCTTCGTCCGGGTCCCGGCCCTGATCGGATCAGGGGCAGCCCGGCGGAGGTACAGGTCGCCGTTTGCTTGCTCTGTCCCGACCGGCCGCGCCGAAGACGCGGGGCCATGGGTCACAAGGGACAGGTCCGGCTGGCCGATTCCGGCCCCGGACAGGCGGCGTATAGGCGATGGACCTCCGCAGAGCAAGGGGTTTGAGGGGCTCCGGGCCCTTATTTCGCGCGCTCTGCGCCTGGTCGGCCGGGGCGCGGCCCGGCCCTTAGCGGGGCTTGTGGATATGCGCGCTTTGCACCAGGCCGAAGGCCAGCATCAGCACCAGCATGGCCGAGCCGCCGTAGCTGACCAGCGGCAGGGGCACGCCCACCACCGGGGCCAGCCCCATGACCATTGACATGTTCACCGCGAAGAACAGGAAGAACGTGGTGGCGATGCCCAGGGTCAGCAGCGAGGCGTAGCGGTTCTGGTTATTCATCGCCGAGCCGACGCAGAAGACCATGATGAGGGCATAAAGCGCCAGCAGTGAGACCGAGCCCACGAAACCGAATTCCTCCGCCAGGGTGGTGAAGATGAAGTCGGTGTGCTTTTCGGGCAGGAAGTTCAGCCGCGATTGCGTGCCCTGCATGTAGCCCCGCCCGGTCCAGCCGCCGGAGCCCAGGGCGATCTTCGACTGGGTGATGTGATAGCCCGCGCCCAGCTGGTCCTGTGACGGGTCGAGGAAGGTGTCGATGCGGCGGAACTGGTAGTCCTTGATCAGCTGCCAGTCGGTGCCCCGGCTCTGGAACACCGCCCAGACCAGGCCGACGGCCGCGCTGATGACGGTGGCGAAATAGGCCCAGTGGACACCGGCCAGGAACATCACCGCCCCGCCGCCGGTCAGCAGCAGGATGGCGGTGCCCAGGTCGGGCTGTTTCACCACCAGGAAGGTGGGCAGCACGATGATCAGCACCGGGATCAGCACCCAGAGCGGATGGCTGACCTTCTTCACCGGCAGCCAGTCGTAGTAGGCGGCCAAGAACATCACCAGGGCGATCTTCATCAGCTCCGAGGGTTGCAGGCGGATGAACCCGAGGTTGATCCAGCGCTGCGCGCCCATGCCGACGTGGCCGAAGAATTCGACGTAGAGCAGCAGCAGCAGCGACAGCCCGTAGGCCACGCCCGAGACGTTGCGCCAGAACCAGACGGGCACCATGGCGATCACGAACATGCCGATCAGGCCCACGCCGAAGCGTTTCATCTGCGGCTCCGCCCAGGGCGACAGGCTGCCGCCCGAGACGGAATAGAGCATCAGGAACCCGACCGAGGCCACCGCCGTCAGCAGCAGCACCAGAGGCCAGTTCAGGTAGAGGACCTTGCGCAGCCCCGAGGGCGTCGTCTTTACGGCATACTCTAGATAGCTCATGCGCGGCTCTTGCTGTCCTGGCCGAGATCGGGGCGCAGGGCGCGCAGGCGGTCCTGCTGCTCGGCGATGCGGTCACGGTCCTTTGCCGGGTAGGCGTCCAGCGGCGGATCGCCGTTGTAGAGCGCCTGCAGGGTGATGTCGCGCGCGATCGGGGCCGCGACGGAGGAGCCGCCGCCGCCATGTTCCACCACCACGGCCACGGCGATCTTCGGATCGTCGAAGGGCGCGAAATCGACCCAGAGCGCATGGTCGCGCCGTTCCCAGGGCAGGTCGTCGTTGGAGGTCACGCCGGCCGCGCGTTCGGCGGCGGTGATGTTGCGCACCTGGCTGGTGCCCGACTTGCCCGCCATGCGCATCGTCTCGGCGATGATGCGGCTGGAGTACCCGGTGCCCTTGCGGCTGTTGGAGACCTCGTACATGCCGTCGCGCACATAGTTCAGATGGGTGGGGTTCAGGCCCAGGCTCTCTCCCGAGCCGGAGGGCTGTTCGACCCCGTCGATCGACTTGATCAGCCGCGGCGTGACGCTGCGGCCGGTGGCGACGCGGGCAGTCATCACCGCCAGTTGCAGCGGCGAGGCCAGAACGAACCCCTGGCCGATCGAGGCGTTGACGGTATCGCCGATCAGCCAGTCCTCGCCGCGCACTTCCTTCTTCCAGGCCTTGGTGGGCGCCAGGCCCGCGGCCACCGCCGACAGCGGCAGGTCGTGGCGAATGCCCAGCCCGAGGCGGTTGGCCATGGCCGACACCTTCTCGATGCCGACGCGGCTGGCCAGCTCGTAGTAGTAGACGTCGCAGCTTTCGCGCAGGGATTGCGCCATGTTGACGTGGCCGTGCCCGCCGCGCTTCCAGCAGTGGAAGCGGCGGTTGGCCACCTCCAGGTATCCGCCGCACCAGAAGGTTTCCTCCGGCGTGATCAGCCCCTCGTCGAGGCCGGCAAGGGCCACCACCATCTTGAAGGTCGAGCCAGGCGGGTAGATGCCCTGCACCGACTTCGCTGCCAGCGGGCGGTGGTTGTTCTGCGTCAGGGCGCGGTAGTCGCTGACCGAGATACCGCGCACGAAGAGGTTCGGGTCGAAGCTGGGCGCCGATCCCACGGCCAGCAGGTCGCCGTTGGTGGTGTCGATCACCACTGCCGCGGCGCTTTCGTCGCCCAGGCGGGCCTGCACGTAGTTCTGCAGCATCACGTCTGTGGTCAGCTGCAGGTTCGCACCGGGCTGGCCCTCCTGACGGTCCAGTTCCCGCATGACGCGGCCCACGGCGTTGACCTCCACCCGGCGGGTGCCGGCGGAGCCGCGCAGCTCGTCCTCCATCCGGGCCTCCAGCCCGACCTTGCCGATCTGGAACCGCGGGATGCGCAACAGCTGATCCGGGTCCTCGATCTTCGACAGGTCGTAGTCGGAGACGGGCCCGACGTAGCCGACGACATGGGCGAAATCCTTCGCCAGCGGGTAGAAACGCGACAGGCCCACGTCCGGCGTGATGCCGGGCAGGGCGGGGGTGTTCACGGCGATCTTGCTGACGTCCTCCCAGCTGACACGCTCGGCCAGGGTGATCGGCAGGAAGGGGGCGGAGCGGTCCATCTCCGCCTTGGCGCGTTCGATGTCGGCCGGGTCCAGGTCGATCAACTGCGACAGGCGGGTCAGCACCGCGTCGACGTCGCCCGCGTCCTCGCGCACGATGGTGATGCGGTAGGCGGGTTCGTTGCTGGCAATGGCCGCGCCGTTGCGGTCGAAGATCTCGCCGCGCGACGGCGGGATCAGGCGGATGTTGATCCGGTTTTCCTCGGCCAGCATGCGGAATTCATCGGCCTGGTCCACCTGCAGGTGGCGCATGCGCCAACCCAGCAGACCCATGAAGCTCAGCTGCGCGCCTCCCAGAAGGGCGGCGCGGCGGGTCAGGCGGCGGCCGGAGGCCTGTTGATCGCGGGCGTTGCGGTGGCTTCTCATATCCGGTGTCCAAGGCTGTCGACCTCGCCCAGGGCCGCGCGACGCAGGCCGAAGACGGCCGAGGAGAAGGCGGCGAGGACGGGATAGAACAGGGCGGTCATGACAAGCTGCGTCAGCACCACCGGCACCGGCGGCTTGTCGAGGAAGAACAGGCCGAGCGCCAGCCAGTAGCCCAGCAGGACCAGCGTGGCGGCGATGCTGGCGGTCATCCATTCGGCCAGGAAGGAGCGGTCGCGCATGGGGCGCGCGCGGCGTTGCGTGCGGTAGATCACATAGGTGGCGATGGCGGCCATCAGCCCCGGCGGACGCATCTGCAGCAGGTCCGACAGCAGGAAGATCGCCGCGATCAGTGGCAGCGGCGCCAGTTCCGGGCGGCGCAGCGACCAGACCAGGGTCAGCCCCAGCAACAGGTCCGGCCCGGCCCAGAGGCGCGGTACGGTTTCCAGCGGCAGCAGGGCGAACATGATCAGCGCAAGACAGAGCGCCGCATAGGCAACGCGCAGGGCCCACTGGCGGGGGGCGGAGGCGCGGATCGCGTCAGCCATCCAACCCTCCCGCGGCCAGGGGCAGGGTTTCGGGCTGGGCCGCGCCGGCGTCGGGCGCGCCCTCCTGGCTCGGGGCGGGCACGGGGGGCAGGGCGGCACTGCCCCCGGGCAGGATCATGCCGCCGGGCTGGGTCAGGTTTTCGGTGCCCAGGTGACGCAGCACGCGCAGGAACTCCAGCCGCTCGTAATCGGCGGCCAGGCGCACCCGCAGGCGGCCCGCCTTGTCCTCGGCCACCTGGCCGACCAGCAGGCCCGCTGGGAAGACCCCACCGTCGCCCGAGCTGACCACCCGGTCGCCGGGGCGCACCAGATCGTTGTCCTCGATGAAATCGAGGGCCGGGGCGGCGGTGTTGTCGCCCATGACCATGGCGGTCTGGCCCGAGGGCTGGATGGTGACGGGCATGCGCGAGGAGGTGTCGGTCAGCAGGATCACCCGGCTGATCTTGTCGCCGACGCCGGAAATCCGGCCGACCAGGCCGATCCCGTCCATCGCGGCCCAGCCATCGACGATGCCGTCGCGCGCGCCGATGTTCAGCAGAACCGACTGCCGGTAGGGCGAGCCACTGTCGGCCATCACCACGCCGGTGATATAGGTCAGCCGCGGATCCAGCTGCACGTTGTTCAGGTCCAGCAGGCGGGCGTTTTCCTGTTCCAGCTGCAGCGCGGCCTCTTTCCAGGCCTTCATCTGCTGCAACTCGCGGCGCAACTCGTTGTTCTGCTCGACGATGCGCTGGTAGCTCTGGAAATCGCGGATCAGGTTCACCGCGCCGGTCACCGGCGCCATGGCCCAGTCCATCGAGGGCACGACGCGGTCGATCACCTCGGCGCGGAACCGTTCCACGCGCGGGCTGTCGATGCGCCAGACCAGGAAGATCCCGATCAGCAGCAGCACGATCACGGACAGGATCAGCCGCCGGAGCGGGGTGATGTAATCCTCGTCCTGTGGTCTGTCCTTGGCCATGTGGACCCCCAGAAAGACAGGGAAACGGCCCGTGCGAGGCCCGTTGTCAGGTCCTCAGCTTCGGGTGCTCAGCTGTCGTAGTCAATCGCGTGGCGGAGTTGCTTTTCATACTCCAGCGCCTTGCCGGTACCAAGCGCCACGCAGTTCAAGCTTTCGTCAGCGATGGACACGCCCAGGCCGGTCTGCTCGCGCAGCGCCAGGTCCAGGTCGCCCAAAAGGGCGCCGCCGCCGGTGAGCATGACGCCGCGGTCGACGATGTCGGCGGCCAGGTCCGGGGGCGTGGCCTCCAGCGCGGTCATCACCGCTTCGCAGATCTGCTGGACGGGTTCGGCCAGCGCCTCGGCCACCTGGGCCTGGGTGATCTCGGTTTCCTTGGGCACGCCGTTCAGCAGGTCACGGCCACGCACCTGCATCGAGGCACCGCGCCCGTCGTCGGGCATGCGGGCCGTGCCGATGGAGGTCTTGATGCGTTCGGCGGTCGATTCGCCGATCAGCAGGTTCTGCTGGCGCCGCAGGTAGCTGATGATCGCCTCGTCCATGCGGTCACCGCCGACGCGGACGGAACGGGCATAGACGATGTCGCCCAGGGACAGCACCGCCACCTCGGTGGTGCCGCCGCCGATGTCGACGACCATGTTGCCGGTCGGATCGGTGATCGGCATGCCGGCCCCGATGGCCGCGGCGATGGGTTCGGCGATCAGGCCCGCGCGGCGGGCGCCGGCGCTGAGCACCGACTGGCGGATCGCGCGTTTCTCGACCGGGGTGGCGCCGTGCGGGACACAGACGATGATCTTCGGCTTCGAGAAGGTCGAGCGCTTGTGCACCTTGCGGATGAAATGCTTGATCATCTCCTCGGCCACGTCGAAGTCGGCGATCACGCCTTCGCGCATCGGGCGGATGGCCTCGATGCTGCCCGGCGTCCGGCCCAGCATCAGCTTGGCGTCCTCGCCCACGGCCAGCACCTTCTTCACGCCGTCCTTGACGTGGTAGGCCACGACCGACGGCTCCGACAGGATCACGCCTCGACCCTTCACGTAGACCAGCGTGTTCGCCGTGCCGAGGTCGATGGCCATGTCCGAGGAGAAGAGCCCCGGCATCTTGTCAAAAATTCCCATGTCGTGTCCCGATAGTGGTAACCCCGCAGGCGCCGCGCCCCCGGCGGCGTCCTGTCCGTTCGCCCTTATATTCAGAGGGGCCGCGCGTGGAAAGGGGCGCTCCTGCCTGAATAAGCGCCATTTTGCCGTGAAAGCCCTGATTTGCTGACCCTGTGATCGCCCTTGGAGCGGGGCAAGCGGCAGGGATTGCCCGGCGCGCACGGGCGTCGTATCCGGGGTCATGCTGTCGTACCAACATATCTACCATGCCGGGAATCCCGCCGATCTGCACAAGCACGCCCTGCTGGCGGCCATGCTGGAGCGGCTGACGGAGAAGCCCAAGCCCCTGACATACCTCGAAACTCATTCGGGTCGCGCCCTTTACGACCTGTCCAGCGCCGAGGCGCTGAAGACCGGGGAGGCCGCGGCGGGCGTTGGCGCGCTGGCGGGCCGCCTGCCGGCCGATCACCCCTTCGTGAAGGTGCTGACCCGGGTGCGGGCCGATCATGGGGGTACGGCCTATCCCGGCTCTCCGCTGATCGCCGCCGAGATGCTGCGCGAGGGTGATTCCCTGCATCTGGCCGAGCTGCACCCGCAGGAGGGCGCCGCCCTTCAGGCCGCCATGGGGCGACGGGCGAAGGTGCACCTGCAGGACGGCTATGAGATGGCCATGTCGCTGTGCCCGCCGGAGCCGCGCCGGGGCCTGCTGATGATCGATCCCTCCTACGAGGTGAAGACGGAATATGTCCGCATCCCCGACGTGGTGAAGAAACTGCACCGGGCCTGGAACGTCGGCGTTCTTGTGATCTGGTATCCCATCCTGCGCGACGGTCGCCATGCCCCCATGCTGCGCGCGCTGGAGGCGCTGGATCTGCCCAAGGTCCTGCGCAGCGAGGTGGGCTTCCCGCCCGTGCGCGAGGGGCATGGCATGATCGGATCGGGAATGTTCGTGGTCAACACGCCCTTCGGCACCGAGGAAGAGGCCGCGCGTCTGGCCGCCCTCTTCGCGGAGGCGACATGAGCGAGGAGGGCATCAGCCAGGACGGGCGCAGCGAGCTGGAGAAGTTCCGCGCCGGCGGCACCTGGTACGACGGCATGGACCCGGAGATCGACGCCCTGCGCGCCCCCGCACGGCGGGCCTGCTGGGCGCATAACACCATGGACCCGGAGGCGCGTGGCGCAATGGCGCCGGAGCTGCGGGCCCTGCTGGGCGACGCCGGCAGCGCCTTCCTGGAGGCGCCGTTCCACTGTGTCTACGGGTTCAACCTGTCGCTGGGCGAGAACGTCTACATGAACAGCGGCTGCGTGGTGCTGGATTGCGCGCCGGTGCGCATCGGGGATCGCACCATGCTGGGCCCGCAGGTGAAACTGCTGTGCCCCGAACACCACCATGACCCGAAACTGCGCGGCGAGGGGCAGGAGATCGCCTGGCCGATCACCCTGGGCGCGGATGTCTGGATCGGCGCCGGGGCAATCGTGATGGGCGGCGTGACCATCGGCGACGGGGCTATCGTGGCCGCCGGGGCCGTGGTGACCCGCGACGTGGCCCCGGGGGCCAAGGTCGCGGGGGTGCCGGCGCGGCAGATGTAGCGGTCTCCCGACCGGACCCCCTTGGGCCTCAGGCCAGGTCGACGGGGCGCGACTTGCCGCTTTCGTCGACGGCAACCATGGTGAATTTCGCTTCGGTCACATGCTCGCGCACGGCGGCATAGGCACGGCGGGCCCAGACCTCGATCCGGATCACCATGGAGGTGCGGCCCACGTGATCGACGGCGGTGTAAACGCACAGGGTATCGCCCACCTTCACCGGCTTCTTGAACACGATCTGATCGGCGGCGATGGTCACTGTGCGACCATTGCTGCGCTCGTTGGCGCGGATCGCCGCGGCTAGGTCCATCTGGGACATGACCCAGCCGCCGAAGATGTCGCCGGCGGCATTGGTGTCGGCCGGCATGGCCAGGGTTCTGAGGGTCAGTTCCATTCCCTCGGGCGTTTGGTCCGGCATCTCGGGCCTCCGTTGCTGCCCTCCCCGGCGCCGAAATAGGCCCTGATCCGGCGAAGGTACAGGCGCGGCGCCTGCAAGGGTGTTATGCATCCTCAGGCCAGCGGGTCCGGCCAAGCGGCGGGAATGGTTGGGCAATTCGGTGCCCCTCCGCCCGGCGTCCATAGAGTCTGGCGATTTCAGGTGGTACTGGCCGCCTCCCGCGCTATCTTCCGCGCGAGGCAGAGAGGGAACGGCATGAGCGGACTTCTGGCACTTCTCGATGATGTGGCGGCCATCGCCAAGGTGGCGGCATCGTCGGTGGACGACGTGGTGGGACAGGCGGTGAAGGCCTCGACCAAGGCCACGGGCGCGCTGATCGACGACGCGGCGGTGACGCCGAAATACGTGCAGGGCTTCTCGGCCGAGCGCGAACTGCCCATCGTGTGGAAGATCGCGCGCGGCTCGCTGTTCAACAAGCTGGTGCTGCTCTTGCCCGTGGCGCTGTTGCTTGCGGCCTTTGCGCCGATGCTGATCTATCCGCTGCTGATGATCGGTGGCGCCTACCTGAGTTTCGAGGGGGCGGAGAAGGTCTGGCACGTGATCAGCCCCGCCCACCATGACATCGACGAGCAGGTGGAGAAGAAGACCCACGGCGAGATCGGTCTGGAAGAGCAGAAGGTTCAGGGCGCCATCAAGACGGATTTCATCCTGTCGGCGGAGATCATGACGATCACCCTCTCGGCCCTGCCGCCCGACCTGTCCTTCTGGACAGAGGCCGGGGCGCTGGCGGTGGCCGGTGTTCTCATCACGCTTGTGGTCTATGGCGCCGTGGCGGTGATCGTGAAGGCCGATGATCTGGGTCTGCTGATGGCCTCCTCCGGGCGGCTGGGGATCACCCGCTGGCTGGGCCGGATGATCGTGCGTGGCATGCCCCTGCTGCTGAAGCTGCTGATGATCGTCGGCACCGCGGCGATGATCTGGGTCGGCGGCTCGATCATCGTGCACGGGCTGCATGAGCTGGGCTGGCACTGGCCCTATGAGAGCATCCATCACGTCGCCGTCGGTGCAGCCGCCGGCGTGGCCGAGCAGTGGCAGGGCGCGGTGGAATGGATCGTGACGGCGGCACTGGACGGGGTGATCGGCCTTGTCCTGGGCGCGGTGATCGTCGCGCTTTACAACGCGATCGCGCCGATCTTCCGCCCGCGGGGGGCGCATTGACCGCTCCGGTGGCGACCGACGCGGACGCCCTGGCCGGTCAGCTGGCGCTGCGCGCCGAGGCGCGGGCGGGCCGGCTGGTGGTGGCGCTGGCCGGGCCGCCCGGTGCGGGCAAGTCGACCATTGTCGAGCCGCTGTGTGGGGCGCTGCGCGCCCGCGGCCTGGCGACCGAGATCCTGCCGATGGATGGCTACCATTACGACAATGGCGTGCTGGAGGTACGGGGACTGCTGTCGCGCAAGGGCGCGCCCGAGACATTCGATGCCGCCGGACTGGCCCTGTCGCTTCGGGCGCTGACGGCGCCGGGCGCCCCGGACCTGGCAGTTCCGGTCTTCGACCGGGCCCTCGATCTGTCGCGCGGCTCTGCCCGCCTCATTGCGGCCGAGACCCGCGTGCTGCTGGTCGAGGGCAACTACCTGCTGCTGAACCGCGCCCCATGGGACCGGCTGCGCCCGCTCTTCGACGTGACGGTGGAGCTGAGTTGCCCGCTGGAGGTGCTGGAGGCGCGGCTGATGGCGCGCTGGCTGGACCTGGGCTTGCCGGAGGCCGTGGCACGGGAGAAGGTCGAGGGCAACGACCTGCCCAATGCCCGCACCGTGGCCGAGGAAAGCGTTCCGGCGGAGTTCCGCATCGCGACCGGCTGAGCGCCGATCCCGCGACCCTGAAACGACAGAAGCCGGCCCCGGGGCCGGCTTCGTCGCATCAGGGGTCAGTGGGCTGGGCCTCAGCTGACGTCCTTGTAGCTGATCTCGCGCGAATCGGCGCCTGCGCCGACCTTGCCGCGGCGCAGGATCAGGCGGTTCAGCGCGTGGATATAGGCCTCGACCGAGGCGACCACGGTATCCGTCGCGGCGCTGGAGCCGGTGACGATGCGACCGTCCTCGTTCAGTCGTACGCTGACGGTGGCCTGGGCATCGGTGCCCTTGGTCACGGCGGAAACCTGGTAAAGCTCCAGCTTGGCTTCATGCGGGAAGATCTCCTTCACCGCGTTGAAGGCCGCGTCTACGGGGCCGTCGCCAGTCGTCTTCGCCGTCTTCTCCTCGCCGTCCACCATCATGGTGATGTCCGCCGATTGGCCGCCGGTGCCGCAGACCACGGTCAGCTCCTTCAGCGACAGGTAGTCGGGCGTCGCATCGTCGGACACGCGCACGAGGGCCAGGATGTCGTCGTCGTAGACTTCCTTCTTGCGGTCGGCGAGGTCCTTGAAGCGGGTGAAGACATCCATCAGCTGGTTGTCGGCCAGTTCCACGCCAAGCTGCTTGAGCTTGTCCTTCAGCGCGGCGCGGCCCGAATGCTTGCCCATCACCAGGTTGGTGGCGGCCAGGCCCACGTCCTCGGGGCGCATGATCTCGAAGGTCTCGGCGTTCTTCAGCATGCCGTCCTGGTGGATGCCGGATTCATGCGCGAAGGCGTTTTTGCCGACGATCGCCTTGTTAAACTGCACCGGGAAGCCCGAAACCGAGGCCACGCGGCGGGAGATGTTCATGATCTTCCGCGTGTCGATACCGGTGGTGTAGGGCATGATGTCGTGGCGCACCTTCAGCGCCATGGCGACCTCTTCCAGCGCGGTGTTGCCGGCGCGTTCGCCCAGGCCGTTGATCGTGCATTCCACCTGGCGCGCGCCCGCCTCGACGGCGGCGAGGGAGTTGGCCGTCGCCATGCCGAGGTCGTTGTGACAATGGGTGGCAAAGACGATTTCGTCAGCGCCCGGCACGCGCTCGATCAGCATGCGGATCAGGTCGGCCGATTCCTTCGGCGCGGTGTAGCCCACCGTGTCGGGGATGTTGATCGTGGTGGCGCCGGCCTTGATGGCGATCTCGACCACGCGGCAGAGATAGTCATGTTCGGTCCGGGTCGCGTCCATCGGCGACCACTGGATGTTGTCGCAGAGGTTGCGCGCATGGGTCACCGTTTCGTGGATCCGCTCGGCCATCTGGTCCTGGTCGAGGTTGGGGATCGCGCGGTGCAGCGGCGAGGTGCCGATGAAGGTATGGATCCGCGGGGAGTTGGCGTGTTTCACGGCCTCCCAGCAGCGGTCGATATCCTTGAAGTTGGCCCGGCTGAGGCCGCAGATCGTCGCGTTCTTCGACAGTTTCGCGATCTCGGACACGGCGTTGAAATCGCCCTCGGAGGCGATGGGGAAGCCGGCCTCGATGATGTCGACGCCCATCTCGTCCAGAAGCTGGGCAATCTCCAGCTTTTCCTCGTGGGACATGGTGGCGCCGGGCGATTGCTCGCCATCACGCAGGGTGGTGTCGAAAATGAGTACGCGACCGGGGTCGCTGGGGACGATGTTCGATGTCATGGGATCTCTCTCTTTTCTCCTGATGCCTGGGCGCGAAAGGCGTGTCCTCTGAGCGAGTCGCGCCGAAACGGCACGCTCAGAGGCGGATTAGGAGAAGCAGGCCGGCAGCCAGAGCGGCGCCCGAGATCGGACGCTGTGCGGTGGGGATATAGGCCTGGGTCATCATGGGGCCTTCCTTAGCGGATGCGCCGTCTGATGGGAAGGCAAAAAGCGGCAAAGGCGCCGGGATGTTTGTTGACAGATCAGGGAACGGCCGATCAGTCAGCAATGCTGACAAATCTTGTTGAGGCGGTTATATTTTTTTCTATCAGTGATTTGAATTGATGTCGGGCCATTGCGGGCCCCGGAGGTCTGCGTCGGATCGGGCTGATCCGGCGGGCGAGGGGCGGGCTGTTCCACCCCTCGCAGGGCCCTGGGGTCAGGCGATCTCGTGCACCAGTTCGTCCAGCGGCTTGCGCACCTTCTTCATCGGCAGCAGCCAGTCGCCCCCCGTTTCATCGCGGTATCCCAGCGGCAGGATCAGCACGGCATGCAGGCCCTTTTCCGGCAGGCCGAGGATGGCGTCGACCTCGGCGGCGTCGAAGCCTTCCATCGGGGTCGAATCCACCTTCAGCTCGGCGGCGGCAGCCAGGGCGAAGCCAAGGGCGATATAGGCCTGGCGCGCGGCGTGGTCGTGATTCACCTCCGCCGGGCGGGGCAGGTACATGGATTTCAGCCGCTCGTAATAGGCCTGCAGACCGGGGTTGGTCCCGCGTTCGGCCTCGGCCTGGGCCAGCACGGCGTCGATACGTTCAGGCGTGTAGTTGTCCCAGGCGGCGAAGACGAGGACATGGGAGCCTTCGGTCAGCTGCGCCTGGTCCCAGGCGGCCTCGCGCAGCTTTGCGCGGATCTCGGGGTTCTTCACGACGAACAGCTCGAAGGGCTGGGTGCCGGAAGAGGTGGGGGCCATCTGGATCGCCTCGACGATCTGGGCGACCTTCTCCTCGGGGACGGATTTCGTCGGGTCCATCTTCTTGGTGGCATAGCGCCAGGTCAGGGCATCGTTGAGCATGTGGAAAGCTCCGTTGTTTCAATATCTGGCCGTCATCTGAGGAAGCGAACGGGCAAGTTCAATGGGCCGCGCGGTGTCGCTGGGCGGGGGATTGGCGGCAATACATTGATGTTATAGGGAAAAGGACGCTTTGCGCATACTTGCACAGGGCAGGCGCAGTCTGTCGGTTGCCGGTTTTTGACCCCTCGGGGACGGGGGCGCTGCCCCCGTCGCGGCAGGCCGCGACTCCCCGGAGTATTTTCGGCCTGCGTATGGAAGGGGGAAGGGGTACTAGCCGGAGCCGGGGCGCGCCAAGTCTCGGTCGAGGGAAAAGGCGGGGTCGGCAGCGGGCGCGCCCTAGTCCTGCATTGCCGCGCGGATCACTTCGCAGGCGCGGGCGACGGCTTCCTCTATGCTCATGGTCGAAGTGTCCAGTTCGACGGCATCCGCGGCGGGTTTCAGCGGCGCCGTGGCGCGGGCGCTGTCGCGGGCGTCACGTTCGCGCAGGTCGGCCAGCACCGCTTCGGGCGTGGTGTCGACGCCCTTGCCGATCAGCTCGCGGTAGCGGCGGTCGGCGCGGATGGAATCGCTGGCGGTGACGAAGAGCTTCACCTCCGCCTCGGGGCAGATCACCGTGCCGATGTCGCGCCCGTCCAGGACGGCGCCGCCCTGACGGCGGGCGAAGGCGCGCTGGAAATCGACCAGGGCCGTGCGCACCTCGGGGATTGCGGCCACTTCGGAGGCGGCGCGGGCCACGTCCGGGCTGCGCAGGTCGTCGCGGTCCAGATCCTCGGCGCGCAGGGCCTGGGCGGCCTCCAGCGGCGCCATGCCATCCAGACGGCGGGCGCCGGTGGCCCGGTACAGCAGCCCGGTGTCCAGGTGTGCGAGCCCGAAGAGTCGCGCGACCTCCTTGGAGATCGTGCCCTTGCCGGCGGCGGCCGGCCCGTCGATGGCGATGGTGAAGCTCATGTCCGTTCCCTTTTCTGGACCTGCTTTCTAGCGCTTCTGGCTGCACGGGGCCAGAGGAAGGGGGCGAATCGTCCCGTCGTTACCGACGGCGCAGCCGACGGAACGTCAGGGCGGCGGCGGCGCTCAGCCCTGCGCCCAGGATCAGCAGGAGATTGAACGCGAAGAGTTGCGAAAGCAATGCCGGCAGGTTGCCCTGGGCCAGAGTTGGCGAACCGGGGGCGACGAGGAAGCCGAGACCCGTCACCATGCCGAAGGCGACGCCGGGCAATGCGAAGACCGCGCTGCAGCGCCCCAGCAGGGGGCGGAGCATCAACGGGGGCAGCGACAGGCACAGCGCGACCCAGCCCGCGGCGGCAAGCGCGGCCACCGGCGTGGGGGCACCGCCCATCGACGCAGGCATGGGGCCGGGCGGAGACAGCATCGTCACGAAGGGGGCGCTGACTTCCAGCACGTAGGCGTCGAGGTCTGAAGTGCCCTGTGGGGCATGGGCAGAAGAGAGCCAGGCTGTCGCGAGCAAGACAAGGCCCGCGACCGCGAGGGAGGACCAGCGAAGACCGGCGCTCCGGTTCACTCCAGCGTGGCGCCGAGCTGGCGCATGAGATCCATGAAGATGGGGAAGGAGGTGGCGATGGGACCCGCGTCATCCACCGTTACCGGCGCCTGCGTCGACAGGCCGAGGCAGAGGAAGGACATGGCGATGCGGTGGTCGAGGAAGGTCTCGCAGGTGAATCCGCCGGGCACCTTGCCCGCGCCCATGCCGTCGACTTCCCACCAGTCCTCGCCGTCGCGCACGGTCACGCCGTTGCCGCGCAGCCCGCGCGCCATGGCGTCGATCCGGTCGCTTTCCTTCACCCGCAGCTCCTTCACCCCGGTCATCCGGGTGGTGCCCGTGGCATTGGCGGCCACGACCGACAGCACCGGGTATTCGTCGATCATCGAGGCGGCGCGGGCGGGGGGCACGTCGATCCCCTGCATCGCGGGCGAATAACGGGCGCGCAGATCGGCCACCGGCTCGCCGCCCTCTTCGCGCAGGTTCTCGTAGGTCAGGTCGGCGCCCATTTCCTTCAGCGTGGTGAAAAGGCCCGCGCGGGTCGGGTTCAACCCGATGTTGGGTACCAGCACGTCGGAACCGGGCGTGATCAGCGCGGCACAGACCGGGAAGGCGGCCGAGGAGGGATCGCGCGGGACCACGATGGTCTGCGGTTTCAGCTCGGGCTGGCCCTTCAGGGTGATGACGTGACCCTCGTCGGTCTCTTCGGTGGAGATCTGGGCGCCGAAACCCGCCAGCATCCGCTCGGTATGGTCGCGGGTGGCCTCCTTCTCGATCACCACGGTTTCGCCGGGGGTGTTCAGGCCCGCCAGCAGCACCGCGGATTTCACCTGGGCCGAGGGGACGGGGGTGGTGTAGCGCACCGGCACCGGGTTCTGCGCACCCACGAGGGTCAGCGGCAGGCGCCCGCCCGCGCGACCTACGGCCCTTGTGCCAAAGAGGGCCAGCGGATCGGTGACCCGTGCCATGGGGCGCGAATTCAGCGAGGCATCGCCGGTGAAGGTGACCGAGATCGGGCAGGTCGCCACCGCGCCCATGATCAGCCGCACCCCGGTGCCGGAGTTGCCGCAGTCGATCACGTGATCGGGCTCGGCAAAGCCGCCGGTGCCCACCCCATGGACGCGCCAGTTGCCGTCGCCGAGATTTTCCACCGTGGCGCCGAAGCTCTGCATCGCCTTGGCGGTGTCCAGCACGTCCTGACCTTCCAGCAGGCCGGAGATATTGGTCTCCCCCACGGCCATGGCGCCGAAGATCAGCGCGCGGTGGCTGATGGACTTGTCGCCGGGCACATGGGCCTCGCCCTGCAGCGGGCCGGAGGCGCGGGCGGTCATCGGTTTGGGGGCGCCGTGGGCGGACATGGGAACTCCTCGCATCTTGCGCGGGTCTGATAGCGCAAGCGAGGAAGCGGGTCACGCCAATTCAGTGAGGGCGCGGCGCGGGCTCAGAACGGCACGGGTGTGCCGTGCTGGTCGAAGAAGCCTCCCGAGTCGGCGGCGGTCAGCCCGGCCAGGACCGACAGCAGACGCTGGGCGGCCTCTTCGGTCGAAACAGACGGATGGCGGCCCAGGTATCTGCGCGTCAGATCCGTGGCCACGGTGCCCGGGTGCAGCGCCACGCAGATCGCCTGGGGGTGGGTGCGGCCCAGTTCCACCGCGCCACAGCGGATCACCTGGTTCAATGCCGCCTTCGCCGCGCGGTAGCTGGTCCAGCCGCCCAGCCGGTTGTCCCCGATGGACCCGACCCGGGCCGAAAGCGCGGCGAAACGCGCAGGCCGGTTGCGGGGCAGCAGCCGTGTGGAATGTTTCAGCACCATCGCCGGGCCGATGCAGTTCAGCGCGTATTGTGCCGCCATCGCCTCCGGCGTGAGCTGCGACAGGGCCTTTTCAGGCCCATGGTCGCCGATCTGCAGCCCGCCGGTGGCGCAGAAGATCAGGTCGAAGCCGGGGTCGAGCGCGCCCAGGTGTGCCGACACCGAGGCCTCGTCGGTCACGTCGAAGCCGTCCGCGCTGCGCGACAGGCAGGTGACGCGGGTGCCGTTCGTTTCCAGTGCCGCGGCCAGCGCCGCGCCGATCCCGCCCGAGGCGCCGAGGATAAGAGCGTTTTCCATGGCAAGGGTACGCACCGGAGGCCTGAGCGGATCAATGAGGGATTGCAGTCCGGGGGAGGGTCTGGGTATGTAATGTTATACGATAACGTTAATCGGGAGATCCAAATGCCGCGCGCGCCCTCCAGTGCCTCCGCCCCTGCCGACCCGCGCCTGCCCGTCACCGTGCTGTCGGGCTTCCTCGGGGCGGGCAAGACCACCCTTCTGAACGACGTGCTGACCAACCGCGAGGGGCGACGCGTCGCCGTCATCGTCAACGATATGTCCGAGGTGAACATCGACGCCGACCTGGTGCGCGGCGGCGAGGCGGCGCTGAGCCATACGGACGAGAAGCTGGTCGAGATGACCAACGGCTGCATTTGCTGCACCCTGCGGGATGACCTGCTGACCGAGGTGCGCCGCCTGGCCGCCGAGGGGCGGTTCGACTACCTGCTGATCGAATCCACCGGCATCGCCGAGCCGCTGCCCGTCGCCGCCACCTTCGAGTTTCGCGACGAGGCCGGCGACAGCCTGTCGGACGTGGCGCGGCTGGATACGATGGTGACCGTGGTCGATACGGTGAACCTGCTGAACGACTATTCCAGCCATGACTTCATTCGCGACCGGGGCGAAAGCCTGGGCGACGAAGACGACCGGACGCTGGTCGATCTGCTGGTCGATCAGATCGAGTTCGCGGACGTGGTGGTGCTGAACAAGGTCAGCGATGCCGGTCCCGACCGGCTAACGGCGGCGCGGGCCATCGTCACCGCCCTGAACCCCGATGCGCAGATCCTGGAAACGGATTTCGGTCGCGTCGACCAGGGGCGGATCTTCGACACTGGGCTCTTCGATTTCGAGACGGCCCACGACCATCCGCTCTGGGCGAAGGAGCTTTACGGTTTCTCCGACCATGTGCCCGAGACCGAAGAGTACGGCGTCAGCTCCTTCGTCTACCGGGCCCGGCGACCCTTCCACCCGGAACGGCTGCACGCGGTGCTGAACGGGCCGCTGCCGGGGGTGATCCGCGCCAAGGGGCATTTCTGGATCGCCACCCGCCCCGACTGGCTGGCGGAGTTCTCGCTGGCGGGCGCGCTCAGCCGCGTGGCCCCTCTGGGCCAGTGGTGGGCGACGGTGCCCGAGGCGCGGCGGCCCGACCACCCGCAGGGCCGGGCCTACCTGGCGCAGCACTGGGCCGAGCCATGGGGCGATCGACGGCAGGAGTTGGTGTTCATCGGGGCGGGTCTGGACCGCGCGGCGATCACCGCGGCGTTGGATGCCGCCCTGATGCCGGATGAGGATTTCACGCCGAAGGCCTGGGCGGGCCTGCCCGACCCCTTCCCCGGCTGGCGCCGGGCCGGATGAGGCAGGCGAAACCCATGGGCGGACGACAGAGGGAGATGCGGCAGTGCGCGGATGGCAACCTGCGCACGGGGCTGGCGCGGCGCCGGCGGGCGACGGACCCTATGACGGAGTTTGACCAACTGCCTCCCGTCCTGCGTGGTTGGCTGGCCGAGGCCGCGCTGCCCTGGTCGGCCCGGTCGGTGCGGCGCGTCTACACCCGCGCCCTGGCGGAAAGCGGCGGGGATGAGGCCGCCGCCCTGGCGCGCCTTTCGGCGGTCGAGCAGCAGCGGCTGAGCCGGGACGGGATAACGCCAGGGTGAGGCCTCAGCGGGCGCTTTTGGTTTCCGGGTGACCGGGGCGTCGGGATGGGGCCGGGCGCGCGCAGGCTTGGCCCACCGATGCACCCTGATCTCAGGCGGCGGCGCAGAGCGGGGCGAAACGGGTCCAGAACAGCTCTCCCCAACGGGCATTGCCGTGCAGGAAGTCGCGGTCGGGCTGGTCGCCGCCACCGATCCGCTTCGCCCCGTCGGCATAGCTGTCCGCAGACAGGATGCCATGCGCAGAGAGGGTTTCGGGCGGCTGCGGCAGCAGGGTCATCCCGGCGCGCGCCTGCAGGGCCTCGGTCAGATCGGCCAGGTAGGCCTGGATACAGGGCACATAGGCGGGGTTTGCCCGGATCTCTTCCGTGATCTGGGCCCCAAGGCGCCCGCCGACCTCCGGCCGCAGGACCTTCTCGAAGGGCAGGGGCGGGGCCATGACGAACAGCCGCTTGCCCGCCAGCGCGGTGAAATCCCAGGCCGGGATCGCCCGGTCGATCATCCGCGCCGCGATCCCCTCCAGGGCCTCTGGCGACAGAAGGGTGCCGCGCGCGGCGGCGGTGTCGGGGTCGTGCATGCCGTCGACCCCCACCTGGGGCAGCAGGCGGATCATCGGGTCCAGCCCGTTGAAGGTGCCCGCGAGGCAGATCACGTCGAAGGGCGCCAGATCGACCTCCTCGGTGCCGTCATTGATCGCCCGGGCCTGTTCGCGACATTGCGAGGCCAGCGCCGGGGCAACGTCGTCGCGCAGGCGAAACTGGCCGGCGGCATCGACGGTGTAGTGGGAAATCAGGCTGCCCCCGAGCGCGAAGAAGGTCACGTCCAGCGCCGCACGCAGTTCCTCGGGCAGGCGGGCATGCCCCTCCTTCAGAGCGACGGTATGGGAGGATCCCAGGACCAGGATGCGCGGCGGGGCGGTTGGTTGGGTCATTGTCCGGCGAACCTTTCCAACAGCATTTCCTCGCAGATCACATCCTCGTCGCTGGCTGGGGTCGGGCCGGGTGGAGTGCCCGGGGCGCGCTGGGCCGCAGGGACGGCCCCTTCGCCGGTCTGGGCAGCCAGGAAGGCGCCCATGGCGGTGGCCACCCCTTCCTCGGAGACCGAGCGCAGGTTGGGGCGATAGAAGCTGCCGCGCGCCGCCTGGGCGGTGATGATCTCGTAGCTGGGGAAATAGTCGACATCCTCCAGCGTCTCGTAAAGTTCGGCACAGACGGCGCGCAGCAGGGACTTCGAGCGGCTGGTGGCGACCTCCACATGCTGGTCGGTCGCGGTGGCGGTCAGCGGCACGGGGGAGACGGTGATCAGGAAGCGGTAATCGGGCGCCAGCCCGCGCAGCAGGCTGCGGACGGCGAGGAAATCCTCGACCATCTCGGCAAAGCGGAAGTTGTGGAAGCGGTAGCGCGCGGGGTCATATTCCCCGGCCAGGGTGCCCGGCGCGGTGGGAAAGACGGTGGCGCCGTCGGCGCTCATCCAGGCCTCGGTGAGGCCGAAGGTAAAGACCAGCAGCCGCGCCTTGGTGAACAGCTCTCGCAGCCGGGACAGGTGGAAGGCACGGTGCCGCAGAACCGTTGCCGCATCGGGCAGGCCCCCGGGATCGACGCCCGGGCGCTGCGCATCGAAGAACCGCCCCTCGGCGGCGCCGAAGCCAGACCAGACCCGCTCGGTGGGCCGCCGGTCGACAAAGGCCTCCTCCAGCAGCTGCCGCATCTGGCGGATCGTGTAGATGTTGCCGTAGCGCCCGGAATAGAGGCCGTAGCCCCAGGTCTGGGCGATGTCGCGCGGCACGATAGGCGGCAGCGGTTCGGCATCCAGCACCTTGAATCCGTGCTCGCGCAGGGTGCGGCCCACGTGCTGGGCAAAGCAGGATCCGGCGGTGGCGATGGGATCGGCCCGGGTGATCCGGTGCCGGGGCTGGTAGAAATCGGCCACCTCGTCGGCCGCGCGCCGGGCGGCGGTACGGCTCCAGAAAGCCGAGGGAGGGGCCTGGTCATAGGGGGATGTCATCTCGTCGCCCTTCGCTGGGATCTGGCCCAAGCCAAGCGGGGAATCGGTTTCAATCGGGTTAACGTCGCCCGGGCCGCGACCGCTGCCAGCGCCGTCGAGGCCCGACAAAACCCGCCCAGAGCGGGTGTGGAGTCGCTTTTCCCTTGATTTGCAGGCCCGTCTTGGCTACCTCCCCGGCGTCGACAGGCGTAAACGCCGCGCAACGAAGGATCGAGCAGGGGTCGGGACTAAACCGGCCCTCTTTGTTTTGCGGTGACCCAAATGACCAACCCCAAGACCGGCGGAGACAACCGCTCGGCCAGCATAGCGATATACGTTAGGACACCAGAGACCACATGGCTCAGAACACATCGATGGAGGAATTCGAAGCCCTCCTGAACGAAAGCTTCGAAATGGACACCCCGAACGAAGGTTCGGTTGTCAAAGGCAAGGTCATCGCGATCGAAGCGGGCCAGGCCATCATCGACGTCGGCTACAAGATGGAAGGCCGCGTCGAGCTGAAAGAATTCGCGAACCCCGGTGAAGCGCCCGAGATCTCCGTCGGTGACGAGGTCGAGGTCTACCTGCGCGCTGCCGAGAACGCCCGTGGCGAAGCCGTCATCTCGCGCGAGATGGCCCGCCGCGAAGAAGCTTGGGACCGTCTGGAAAAAGCCTATGCCGACGACCAGCGCGTCGAAGGTGCGATCTTCGGTCGCGTCAAGGGTGGCTTCACCGTCGACCTGGGCGGTGCCGTGGCCTTCCTGCCCGGCTCCCAAGTCGATGTGCGCCCCGTGCGCGATGCCGGCCCGCTGATGGGTCTGAAGCAGCCGTTCCAGATCCTGAAGATGGACCGCCGTCGCGGCAACATCGTGGTGTCGCGTCGTGCGATCCTCGAAGAGTCCCGTGCCGAGCAGCGTGCCGAGGTCATCTCGAACCTGCAGGAAGGTCAGGCCGTGGAAGGCGTGGTCAAGAACATCACCGAGTACGGCGCCTTCGTCGACCTGGGCGGTGTGGACGGCCTGCTGCACGTCACCGACATGGCATGGCGCCGCGTCAACCACCCCTCGGAGATCCTGTCGATCGGCGAGACCGTCAAGGTCCAGGTCATCAAGATCAACAAGGAAACCCACCGTATCAGCCTGGGCATGAAGCAGCTGCAGGAAGATCCGTGGGATCTGGTTGCCGCCAAGTACCCGCTGTCTTCGGTTCACACCGGCCGCGTCACGAACATCACCGACTACGGTGCATTCGTGGAGCTGGAGCCCGGTGTCGAAGGTCTGGTCCACGTCTCGGAAATGTCCTGGACCAAGAAGAACGTGCACCCCGGCAAGATCGTCTCCACCTCGCAAGAGGTCGAAGTCATGGTTCTGGAAATCGACCAGGCCAAGCGCCGCGTTTCGCTGGGTCTCAAGCAGACCATGCGTAACCCGTGGGAAGTCTTCTCCGAGACGCACCCCGAGGGCACCGTTGTCGAAGGCGAAGTCAAGAACATCACCGAATTCGGTCTGTTCGTCGGCCTGCCGGGCGACATCGACGGCATGGTTCACCTGTCCGACCTCAGCTGGGACGAGCGTGGCGAAGACGCCATCCAGAACTACCGCAAGGGCGACATGGTTCAGGCCGTGGTTTCCGAAGTCGACATCGACAAGGAACGCATCTCGCTGTCCATCAAGAACGTCGGCGGCGACAAGTTCGCCGAAGCCGTTGGTGGCGTGAAGCGCGGTTCGATCATCACCGTCAACGTGACGGCGATCGAAGACGGCGGCATCGAAGTGGAATACGAAGGCATGAAGTCCTTCATCCGCCGCTCCGACCTGTCGCGTGACCGTGCCGAACAGCGCCCCGAGCGTTTCTCGGTCGGTGACCACGTCGATGTGCGCGTGACCAACGTGGACAGCAAGTCCCGTCGTCTGGGTCTGTCGATCAAGGCGCGCGAGATCGCCGAAGAGAAAGAGGCCGTGGAACAGTACGGTTCCTCCGACTCCGGTGCATCGCTGGGCGACATCCTGGGCGCCGCGCTGAAAGGCGACGACGAGTAAGGATCGCACCGACCGTGCGAAAGACAGGAAGGCCCCGCGTATTGCGCGGGGCCTTTTTCGTGGCCGGACGGGGGCGTATGCGACCGGGTTGGACTTGCCTGGCGGATGTGCGGGGGGATGGATTTTCCGGGGGTCTATCTGACTGCCGCGACAGGGATTCGACGGGGGCCATAAACCTTGGCGAATCAATCTCTTGGCTGCAGTGCAGCATCGCGCCCGCGCCGCCATTGCCGGAAAAAGCCGCGCCATGATCGCGGCGAAAGGCGACGAACCGCCGGATTTCTGCGGAAATTGTCTCCTCGTGGGACGTCTCTCTTGTTCCCGTGTCGCCGGAAAGCTCTTATATTCCCGGAACATGGTGTGAAAAAAAGACCATCGCTCGGGGAGACATAACCAGATGATCCGTTCTGAACTGATCCAGAAAATCGCAGATGAGAATCCGCACCTGTATCAACGGGACGTGGAGCGGATCGTGAACACGATCTTCGAGGAGATCACCGAGGCCATGGCACGCGGCAACCGCGTGGAACTGCGCGGCTTCGGCGCCTTCTCGGTGAAGAAGCGCGAGGCGCGCACCGGGCGGAACCCGCGGACGGGCGAAGCCGTTGAGGTCGAGGAGAAGCATGTGCCGTTCTTCAAGACCGGCAAGCTGCTGCGCGATCGCCTGAACGGGAATGCCGACGAATGAAATACATCCGCTACGCCATCTGGGCCGTGATCGCCATCGCGCTGGTCGCCGTCGCCCTGGGGAACCGCCAGCCGGTGGAGCTGACCCTGCTGCCCGAAGGTCTGGCCGACATCTTTGCCTTCAACACCGGGGTCACGCTGCCGCTTTACGCGGTGATCTTCGGCGGCATCGTCGTGGGCCTGCTGATCGGCTTCCTCTGGGAGTGGATGCGCGAGCACAAGCACCGCGCCGAGGCCCGTCGCCAGTCGCGTGAGGCCCACAAGCTGAAGCGGGAAGTGAAGAGGTTGAAGGGCGAGAAGCACGGCCAGGACGATGTCCTGGCGCTGCTGGAGTGATCCGCGCGGCGTGAGGGCGTGCCCCTCGCGCTGGTCACGCCCCGCCGTCAGGTGTAGGACCAGACCGCCGGCGCTTGTGCGCCCGGCGGTCTTTCGTTTCCGAGGTGCCCCATGCCCGTGCTCGTCCAGCCCAACCGTGCCCCCGCCGTCCGCGTGAAGATCTGCGGGCTGACGCGCCCTGCGGATGTCGAGGCCGCGGCGCGCGCCGGCGCTGTCTACGGCGGCTTCGTCTTCTTCCCCAAAAGCCCGCGGCACGTCGAGATCGAGACCGCCCGCGCCCTGGCCGTCGAGGCGCCCCTGGGGCTGGCGAAGGTCGCGCTGATGGTGAACCCCGATGATGCTCTGCTGCACGCCGTCACCGACGCGGTGCCGTTGGACATGATCCAGCTTCACGGCAAGGAAAGCCCCGAACGGGTGGCCGAGGTTCGTGCGCTAACCGGCCTGCCGGTGATGAAGGCCGTGGGCGTGGCCGAGGAGGCCGACTTGGCGGCCCTGGCTGATTACGAGGAAGTCGCCGACCAGGTGCTGGTCGATGCCAAGGCGCCCAAAGGGGCCGATCTGCCCGGCGGCAACGGGTTGTCCTTCGACTGGCGCCTGATCGCGGGCCGCACCTGGAAGGCGCCCTGGATGCTGGCCGGGGGCCTGAGCCCCGACAACGTGGCCGAGGCGATCCGCCTGACCGGCGCGCGCCAGGTTGATGTCAGCTCGGGCGTGGAACGCGCCCCGGGCGAGAAGGACGCGGAGAAGATCGCCGCCTTCACCGCCGCGGCCCTCGCCGCCGTCTGATCCGCCTGATCCCGGCTCAGGCCATCGTGTCCTCCTGGAAACGCCGGATCCAGTCGCGGCTTTCGTCGTCGCCCGCGTCGGGAACCTGCTCCGGGGCGGGGGCCGCCCCTTCCGCCGCGGCAGGGTCAAGGCCCAGCTCCGTCAGCAGCCGGGCGAGGACCCCTTCGGGATCGGCCGCCAGGTCGTCATACTCCAGCAGAATCGGCTCGATGCCCTCGGAGGCGAACCAGCTCTCCCAGGTGGCGTCCATCTCGGCAAATTGTTCCATCTTCCCGGCGATCGCAGTGCGGTCGTAGACGGGGATACTGTCCGGGGCGGTGCCGTCGGTCTCGTTGCCCTCGGCATCCTCGTACCAGTAGCCGGTCTGCAGCGTGCGCAGCATCGAGACGGCGCGGCCCAGAAGGTCGGCGCGCCTCAGGTAGATGATCCGGTGGCGCCCCATGTCCGCCGCGATGCGGGCGGCGTCGTTCGGCTGGTCGGGGTGCAGGGCCTTCAGGGCAAGGCGGAAGGTCGCCAGGCTGCTGGGTTGCAGGCGCAGGGCAAAGATCCCGTCTCGGGTCCCCTTCGCGCGCGCCAGACGATAGCCCTCGCGGGCCAGCTCGGCCGCGGTGACGTCGCCGGGCACCTCGGCCTCCATGCTGTGCAGCCGCGCCCGCATGCCCGCGCCGCGCACATAGGCGCCAGGCCATCCTGCGACGCCGCTGTCGCGCAGCATGTTGGTCAACAGGGTCGCGCCGCTGCGCGGGGAGGAGCACAGGATATAGCCGTCAATCATCACCCAAACCTCATCACTCTTAACATCTCAGCTCGTATTTAATTCAACCTGAGGGCGTCTTGTGGCGGTTTTGTGGCACGGGGGCGGGCGCAATGGGCAGACCGGAGGGCCGGTGGTGCTGCCCCCTTGCGCGAGGCGCGCGCAATTCACCTCACGGGGGGGATATGTCCGGCAAAGAGAAGACCGGGCGCTGGTCCCCGTGTGGCGCCGCCGGTGCCTGCGGCGTGGCGTTTCCCTTGCCCGGTGGGGTCCTTCCGGCTACATCAGGCGAAACCCCGCAGCCCGGAAACAGGAGCTTTCCATGGACGATCTCATCAACAGCTTCATGACCGGCCCGGACGAGAAGGGGCGCTTCGGCCTGCATGGCGGACGCTTCGTCAGCGAGACCCTGATGCCGCTGATCCTCGACCTGGAGGCCGAGTACGAGAAGGCCAAGACCGACGACGACTTCTGGGCGGAGATGCGGGAGCTCTGGACCCATTACGTCGGCCGTCCCTCGCCACTGTATTACGCCGAGCGGATGACCGAGGAGCTGGGTGGCGCGAAGATCTACATGAAGCGCGAGGAGCTGAATCACACCGGCGCGCACAAGATCAACAACGTGCTGGGGCAGATCCTGCTGGCGCGGCGCATGGGCAAGACCCGGATCATCGCGGAAACAGGCGCGGGCCAGCACGGCGTGGCCACCGCCACCGTCTGTGCCAAGTTCGGCCTGAAGTGCATCGTCTACATGGGCGCCCATGACGTGAAGCGCCAGGCGCCCAACGTCTTCCGCATGCGCCTGCTGGGCGCCGAGGTGGTGCCGGTCAAATCCGGCCGCGGCACCCTGAAGGACGCGATGAACGACGCGCTGCGCGACTGGGTGACCAACGTGCACGATACCTTCTACTGCATCGGCACCGTCGCCGGGCCGCACCCCTATCCGGCCATGGTCCGCGATTTCCAGTCGGTGATCGGCAAGGAAACCCGCTGGCAGCTGGAAGAGCAGGAAGGCAAGGGCCGCCTGCCCGATACCGTCATCGCCTCGGTCGGCGGCGGGTCCAATGCCATGGGCCTTTTCTATCCCTTCCTCGACGACAAGGAGGTGGCGATCATCGGTGTCGAGGCCGGCGGCAAGGGCGTCGACGACCGGATGGAGCATTGTGCCTCGCTGACCGGCGGGCGTCCGGGCGTTCTGCACGGCAACCGGACCTACCTGCTGCAGGACGATGACGGCCAGATCCTGGAAGGCTACTCGATCTCCGCCGGTCTGGATTATCCCGGCATCGGCCCCGAACACAGCTGGCTGCACGACATTGGCCGGGCGCAATACGTCCCCGTCACCGACAAGGAGGCGCTGGACGCCTTCCAGATGTGCTGTCGCACCGAAGGCATCATCCCGGCGCTGGAAAGCAGCCACGCCGTCGCCCACGTGATGAAGATCGCGGGCGACCTGCCCAAGGACCACATCATCGTCATCAACCTGTCGGGCCGTGGCGACAAGGACATCTTCACCGTGGCCGATTACCTGGGCTTCGACATGACCGACACCGGCGGGGCCGCCGAGGGCCGCAAGGTCGAGTGAGCGGCGCGTGACGCGGCCCCGGTCCGCCTGAAACCACTGCGACCCCGCTCCGGCGGGGTCGTTTCGTTTCGGCCCATCTCTCTTCCGCCAAGGCAGGACTGGCCAAGGGGCAGACGGGGCGGCAGACTGGCCGGACCCGAAAGGACGGAGGGGTAATGAAGGCGAAGATCCGCGAGCTATACGAAGGCCACAGCGCGGCGGCGCATCGGTTCCGCTACGCCCTTCTGGCCTTTGATGCGGTGACGATCCTTTTCGTCATCGTCACCTCCTTCTTCCACCATGCGCGGGCGGTGGAGATCGCCGATGCGGTCTTCGGCGTGCTGATCCTGGCGGATTTCCTGGTGCGGGTCTGGCTGGAACGGCGGCGGGGGCGGATGTTCCTGCGTCCGGCCACCTGGGCCGACATCGCGGCGCTGGTGTCCTTCCTGGCGCCGATCGCCGGCGAGGGGCTGGGTTTCCTGCGGATCCTGCGCACCCTGCGGCTTCTGCATGCCTACCAGACGCTGATCCGCCTGCGCCAGGACCTGCCCTTCTTCCGCGCCAACGAGGAAGTGGTGCTGGCCATCGTCAACCTGACGGTCTTCCTCTTCGTGATGACCGGGCTGATCTATGCCTCGCAATACGGGGTGAACCCCGACATCGGGAACTATGCCGATGCACTGTACTTCACCGTGACCACGCTGACCACGACGGGCTTCGGCGATATCACTCCGATGGGCACCTGGGGCCGAATGCTGGCCGTGGGGGTGATGATCTTCGGCGTGTCGCTGTTCCTGCGCCTATTGCAGGTGCTGTTCCGCCCCACCAAGGTGCGCCACGAATGCGACGAGTGCGGGCTGTTGCTGCATGACCCGGACGCGGTGCATTGCAAGCATTGCGGCGCCCTGGTCCATATCCGCACCGACGGAGAGGTCTAGGCGCCAGGCCACGGGCGACAGGATTTGCCGCCCGGGCAGAGGATCAGCTCTCTTCCAGGAAGCTCTCGAAGCCCTCGAAGCTGGGCGGGCCCATCAGGGCGTCCTTGGTCTTGCTGTTGCCGGCGTTCTTGTGCGCATCGCGGAACTGCTCGGACTTGGTCCAGGCCTCGAAGGACTCCTTGCTGTCCCAGACCGTGTGGGAGGAATAGAGCCGGTGATCCTCGGCCTCGGGGCCGCGCAGCATGCGGAACTCGACGAAGCCGGGCATCTCCTTCAGGCGGCTTTCGCGGGTGGCCCAGATCTCCTCGAAGGCGGCCTCGTGGCCGGGGCGCACCTTGAATCGGTTCATGGCAATGAAGGTCATGTCGTGTCTTTCGCTGATGTGGGGGGAGGAGCGGGCAGGACGCGACAGGGCGCCGGGCTGGCATCACCCGTGATATGGACCCAGGCGCGCCGCAGGGTCAAGGGCAGGGGGTGCGGCCCGCCGCCGCCCGGGCGCGGGCATGGGGGAGAGGGACCAAAACGCGCCATGTGCGCGGCAGACGGTGCCTGGGGGCGAATCCCGCTTCCCTTCGCGCAGGAATCCGTGTAAGCGCGCGGGACTTGAACGCGGGTATACAGCCTTGGAGGATACCCGCCCCATTAGGAGAATGAAAATGGCTGGAGAAATTCCTGATCTCGTGGCCCAGGAACGTGCGGGGACGGGCAAGGGCGCCGCTCGCGCAGCGCGTCGCGCTGGCATGGTTCCTGGTGTCGTTTACGGTGGCGATGTTGAGCCCCTGGCAATCGAGCTGCCCTTCAACGACCTGCTGACCCGCCTGAAGAAAGGCCGCTTCCTGGCGACCCTCTACAACCTGAAGGTTGAGGGCCAGGAAGACGTGCGCGTGATCTGCCGCGCCGTTCAGCGTGACGTCGTGAAGGACCTGCCGACCCACGTCGACTTCCTGCGTCTGCGTCGCACCACCCGCGTGAACCTGCACATCCCCGTCGAGTTCGTCGGCCACGAAGCGGCCCCCGGCCTGAAGCGTGGTGGCGTGCTGACCGTGGTGCGTGCCGACGTCGACCTGTCGGTCATCGCCGGTGACATCCCCGATCACATCACCGTCGACCTGACGGGCAAGCAGATCGGTGACACCATCACCATCAGCGAAGTGACCCTGCCCGAAGGCGTGAAGCCCACCATCGAGCGTGACTTCGTGATCGCCAACATCACCGCCCCCTCCGGCCTGGCTGCCCAGGACGACGCAGAGGACGAAGCGGAAACCGAAGAGGGCGGCGAGGAGTAATCCTCCCCTCCCATCGGGATCTGATGACAGACCCCCGCCCGGCGCAGGCCCGGCGGGGGTCTTGCGTTTCAGGGGGCCGCCCGCCGCGCCCGGCTGGACCCGCCCCCACCCTTCCACTAGATATTGCCGGGCAGAAGGAGGGTTCCCATGCAGCTTTTCGTCGGCCTCGGAAATCCCGGGGGCAAATACGCCGGCAACCGCCACAACATCGGTTTCATGGCGCTGGACCGGATCGCCGAAGATCACGGTTTCGGGCCGTGGAAGGGCAAGTTCCAGGGCGAGATCACCGAGGGTGTGCTGGGGCGCGAGAAAGTGCTGCTGCTGAAGCCGATGACCTTCATGAACAACTCCGGCCAGTCGGTGGGCGAGGCCATGCGCTTCTACAAGCTGACGCCGGCCGATGTGACCGTCTTCCATGACGAGCTGGACCTGGCGCCGGGCAAGCTGCGGCTGAAACAGGGCGGCGGGCACGCGGGGCACAACGGCCTGCGTTCCATCCATCAGCACATCGGGGCGGAGTACCAGCGGGTGCGCATGGGCGTGGGCCATCCAGGGCACAAGGACAAGGTGGCGCCCTACGTGCTGTCCGATTTCGCCAAGGCCGATCAGGGCTGGCTGGACGACGTGCTGCGCGGCTGCGCCGAGGGCGCGCCGGAGCTGGCGGCGGGCGAGGGCGGCAAGTTCCAGAACGCCGTGGCCCTGCGGGTGAACCCGCCGCGCAACAAGGACAATGCGGCAAGCAAGACGTCCGACAAGCCGGCCCCCGCCTCCGGCAGCCAGGCCGCTGCCGCCCAGAAGGCGCAGCAGATGAAGGCCGCCGCCGATGCCAGGGACCGCCGCACGCCCCTGCAGAAGCTGAAGGACAAGTTCCGGTGACCGGCGCGGCCCCGGCCCCCTGGCAGGCGCATTTCCTGCACCAGGCCGAGTCCTGCGAGGGGCTTGGATCCGATTTCACCGCCGGGCTGCTGCGCCTGCTGTCACAGCGGATGCGCGGCGGCGCCGTGGCGCGGCGGGTGGCCCATTGGGCGCCCGATCAGCTGGGCCCAGACGCGGTGGCCCTGCGGCTGGCCGGTGGTCTGCACGCGCTGGTCCTGATGGGCCGCGACCGGGCGCTGGCGGCGGTGTATCCGCCGCATCACGTTGGGGGCGAAGCCCTTTGGGAGGCTCTGGCCCCGGCGCTGCTGACCCATGAGGCGCATCTGCTGCACTGGCTCGACAGCGCGCCGCAGACCAACGAGATCCGCCGCGCTGCCGGGCTGATCCTCGGCGCACAGATCCTCGCGGCACGGTTTCCGGGCCTGCCGCTGAAACTCTCCGAACTGGGGGCCTCGGCGGGTCTGAACCTGGGGTTCGACCGCTATGCCTTGCAGGTGGGGGGGCGAGGCTGGGGCGCGCGTGATCCGGTGCTGACGCTCTCACCCGACTGGGAGGGGCCGCTGCCGCCCGAGGGCACCTTCCAGGTGGCCGATGCCCGCGGGGTCGATCTGAACCCGCTTGATCCCGGCAAACCGGAGGACGTGCTGCGCCTGCGCAGCTATCTCTGGCCCGATCAGCCCGAGCGGCGCGCCTTGCTTGACGCGGCGCTGGCCGTGAAGGCCCCCCGCGTCGATCGGGGCGATGCGGCCGCCTGGCTGGCCGAACGGCTGGCGCCCCCGGCGGAAGGCCGGCTGCATCTGGTCTATCACACCATTGCCTGGCAGTATTTCCCGGAGGTGACCAAGGCCGCCTGCCTCGCCGCGCTGGAGGCCGCCGGCGCCCGGGCGACCGAGGCGGCGCCCCTGGCGCGCCTGTCCTTCGAGGCGGACGGCAACCGGCCCGGCGCGCTTCTGCGGCTGACCACCTGGCCCGACGGCGCGGTGCAGGTGCTGGGGCGGATGGATTTCCACGGCCGCTGGTTTCACGCGGCCTGAGCGCCCCCTCGCCGCAGGCCGTTCATGCTGTTAAGCTGAGGGTGAAATCCGGAAAGGAGCGGCGCCATGACCATGGACAAGGACCCCTCGATCAACGCCCTGGGCGGCGTGCTCGAACCCTGCTCGACCCATCCGATGACGGGCTTCTTCCGCAATGGCCAGTGCGACACCTGCGCCCAGGACCAGGGCAGCCACACGGTCTGCGCGGTGATGACGGCGGAATTCCTGGCCTATTCGAAATACGTCGGCAACGACCTTTCGACACCCATCCCGCAGTTCAACTTCCCCGGGTTGCGCCCCGGGGACCGCTGGTGCCTTTGCGCCGCGCGGTTCCTGCAGGCCCATGACGAGGGCTGCGCGCCCCAGGTCCGGCTGGAGGCCACGCATATCCGCGCGCTGGAAGTCGTGCCCCTGGAGGTGCTGCAGCTTTACGACGATACCGGCGCCGGATCCGCGTCCGACCGGTAGCGCCCCGCGCGGCGGCATCCGCCGCCCCAGTCTTCTCTTTGCCAAGAATATCCCGGGGGACTCAGCGTGCTGAGACGGGGGGCAGAGCCCCCCGTGTTCGCTTCGCCTTCGGCCCCCGGCGCTCAGGCCGTCCAGCGACCCGAGAAATCTTCCGGGATCAGCAGGTCGTCGCGGGACATGTCGGTGATCTTGCGCTTGCCGCACAGCGCCATGGAGATGTCCATCTCCTTGGCGATCACCTCCAGCGCCTTCTCCACCCCCTCGCGGCCCATGGCGCCCAGCCCGTGGACGAAGGCGCGGCCGATGAAGGTGCCAGTGGCGCCCATCGACACCGCCTTCAGCACGTCCTGGCCCGACCGGATGCCGCTATCCAGATGCACCTCGACCTCGCCGCCCACGGCCTGCAGGATCGGGTCCAGCGCCCGGATCGAGCTGAGCGCGCCATCCTGCTGGCGCCCGCCGTGGTTCGACACCAGAATCGCGTCGCAGCCCACCTTGGCGGCCATCTTCGCATCCTCGGGGTCCAGGATCCCCTTCAGGATCACCTTGCCGCCCCACATCTCCTTGATCTGCTCGATCTTCTTCCAGTCCAGACGCGGGTCGAACTGTTCCGAGGTCCAGGACATCAGCGACGAGGGATCGGTGATCCCGTCCACGTGGCCCACGATGTTGCCGAAGCCGCGGCGCTTCGTCTGCAGCATCTTCAGCCCCCAGGACCAGCGGGTCGCCAGGTCGGCCATGGATTTCGGGGTCAGTTTCGGCGGGGCCGAAAGACCGTTCTTCAGGTCCATGTGCCGCTGGCCCAGGATCTGCAGGTCCAGCGTGATGACCAGCGCCGAACATTTCGCCGCCTTGGCGCGCTCGATCAGCCGGCGCAGGTAATCGTCGTCCTTCATCGTGTAGAGCTGGAACCAGAAGGGGGCCGAGGTGTTCTCGGCCACGTCCTCGATCGAACAGATCGACATGGTGGACAGGGTGAAGGGCACGCCGAATTTCTCGGCCGCCTGGGCGGCCAGGATCTCGCCATCGGCGTGCTGCATCCCGGTCAGGCCGACGGGGGCCAGGGCCACGGGCATGGCGACCTTCTGACCGATCATTTCGGTCTCCAGGCTGCGGTCGCTCATGTCCACCGCGACCCGCTGTTTCAGGCGGATCTTCTGGAAGTCGGTGGTGTTCTCGCGGAAGGTCTGTTCCGTCCAGGAGCCGCTTTCGCAGTAGTCGTAGAACATCTTCGGCGTGCGCCGCTTGTGCAGGCGTTTCAGGTCGTCGATGCAGGTGATGACGGGCATGGGCAGGCTCCCCGGGATAGGTGGTCAGGTTTTCTTACCAATCCTGCCGCGGCGCGGCAAGGGACAGGGGCGCACAGGCCCGGACACCGCCGCAAGAGCGGCAGAGATTGACTTGGCCGCGCCGATGCCTCAGGCGAGAGCCGGACCAAAGATGGGGAGAGGCGCGTGAGCTTTCTGAAACGTATCGGGATCGACACCTACATGATCCTGCTGTTCGTCATGGTGCTGGCCGGCGCCCTGCTGCCTGCGCGCGGGATCGCCGCCGAAGGGCTGGGCATCGCCAGCTATTGGGCGGTCACGCTGTTGTTCTTCCTCTACGGGGCGAAGCTGGACCCGGGGTCGGTCCGGGCGGGCTTCCTGAACTGGCGGCTGCAGGGGTTGACCTTCGCCGCCACCTACCTGCTGTTCCCGGCGCTCGGGCTGCTGATGGCCGCGCTTTTCGGCGGGGTGCTGGGGCCGCAGATGACGACGGGGCTGCTGTTCCTGTCGATCCTGCCCTCCACGGTACAAAGCTCCATCGCCTTCACCTCCATCGCCGGTGGCAACGTGCCCGCCGCCATCTGTGCCGCCTCGGTGTCGAACATGGTGGGGGTCGTGCTGACGCCCCTGCTGGCGGCGCTGGTGCTGCACCAGGAGGGCGGCGGCGTTTCGCTGGACGCGGTGATCCGCATCGGCGAACAGATCGTGCTGCCCTTCGTCATCGGCCAGTTGCTGCGCCGCTGGATCGGTGGCTTCGTCGCACGGCACAAGGTCCTGACGATGCTGGTGGACCGGGGCGCGATCCTGCTGATCGTCTATTCCGCCTTCAGCGCCGGCACCGTGGCGGGGCTGTGGACGCAGATCCCGGCGCTCAGCCTGGTGATCCTGCTGGCGGTGGTCTGGCTGTTCCTGGCGCTGGCCTTCGGGCTGATGGCGGGGATGGGCCGGCGCTTCGGCCTGCCGGGGGAGGATCGGGTCGTGCTGCTGTTCTGCGGCTCGACCAAGAGCCTGGCCAGCGGTCTGCCCATTGCCTCGGCCCTGTTCCCGGCGGCGGCCGTGGGCGCCATCGTCCTGCCGACGATGCTGTTCCACCTCTCGCAGCTGCTGCTGAGCTCAATCCTGGCGCAACGCTGGGCGCGGTCCCCGCTGCGCGACTGAGGCGCATTCGGCGCGTGCCCGGCGGGGGCGTGCGCTTTGGTGGGCCGGAACTGGTCCGAAAACACTCGAAAACCCTGCATTTTCACCTGATTAGGGGGTGCCTTCGGGGCCACTGCGGCGCTGACCGGGCGCCCGGGCCGTGCTAGGCTGTGGCCGAACAGCTGTCAGATGCGAGGGATCTAAGGATGGGCAGAATTGCGGCGTTTCTACTGGGTGTCTCTCTTTCGCTTCTTGGAACGGGCGCGGCGCGGGCCCAGCTGGGGGTGGAAATCATGGTGCCCCGGGGTGTCGACATGCGCTTCGATCCCTCCGCCATCACGCAGCGCGACTATGGCGCCTCGGTGATCGGCTCGGTGCGGGCGCTGTCCGGTCACAGCATCCTGCCGCCGGAGGTCACGGGCCACGACCTGACCTCGGGCGAGGTCGATCCCTATCGGCGCACGGCCGTCCTGCGGGCACAGCGCGACAGCACGTCGGGGCCGCTCGGTGCGGGCTACCCGGGGTCCCTGACCGCCGAGGCGCGCGCTGTGGTCGATGATTATCGCCTGCAAAGCAACCCGTTGACCTCCCTGTCGGGCAACGTGGCGGAGCTGGGCGGAAGCGAACCCTTGCTGAACCTCTCGCCGGCGGAGCTGCTGCGTTACGAGGAACTGTCGCGGGGCGTGTCGACGCTGACCTTCGATCAGCTGGCCGAGATGCAGGAGCTCTATCGGCGCGGGATGGGCAACCCCGACCCGGGCACGCCCGGCGTGCCGTCGCAGGTGCCGGGCACCCTGCCGCAGGGGCCGCTGGTGCTGCGCGGCATGGAGGCCTGCTCCAAGGTCGTCGACAACGGGTTGCTGTGCCGGCACCTGGACCCCGAAGGCCCGTCGTACCAGCAGTATTGCACCTGCAACTAGACGGCCTCGGATGCCATGAAAAAGGCCGCCCTTGGGGCGGCCTTCGGTCTGTCCGGCAATCAGGCCACCGGCGCTCAGGCGCTGTGGGCGCCGTCGGCCAGGCTCTTGATGAAGGCCAGGATCTCCTCGACCGGCTTGCCCGAGGCGATTTCGTTCACGATGGCGGACCCCACGACGCAGCCATCGGCCACGCCCGCGATGTTTTTCGCGGTCTCGGGGGATTTCACGCCGAAGCCCACGATGATCGGCAGGTCGGTGCCCGCCTTGATCCGCTGCACTTCCGGCGCGACCATCTCGGCGGAGGCCTCGGCCGAGCCGGTGATCCCGGTGATCGACACGTAGTAGACGAAGCCCGAGGTATTGGTCAGCACCTTCGGCAGACGTTTGTCGTCGGTGGTGGGCGTCGCCAGGCGGATGAAGTTCAGCCCCTTGGCCTGGGCGGGCAGGCAGAGCTCGTCATCTTCCTCGGGGGGCAGGTCGACGATGATCAGCCCGTCGATGCCGGCGGCCTTGGCCTGATCCAGGAAGGTGTCCACGCCGCGCGAGTAGATCGGGTTGTAGTAGCCCATCAGGACGATCGGGGTGGTGTCGTCCTCCTCGCGGAAGGCCTTGGCCATCGCCAGGGTCTTGTCCAGGGTCATGCCCGCTTCCAGCGCGCGCTGGCCGGCCAGTTGGATCGTCGGGCCGTCGGCCATGGGATCGGTGAAGGGCAGGCCCAGTTCGATCACGTCGACCCCTGCGGCGGGCATCCCCTTCATCACCGCGAGCGAGCGTGCCTCGTCCGGGTCGCCAGCCATGATGTAGGCGACGAAGCCCTTCTTCCCCTGCGCCTTCAGATCGGCGAATTTCGCGTCGATACGGCTCATTCCGGCCCCCTTGTTTCGTCCCGTCGGGTTTGGCGGAAAACCGTTGCTCTGGCAAGGGTGGTGGCGGGGGAGGGGCTCTGCCCAAGCCGCTGGAGCGCGGCAGATGGAAGGGGGAGGCCCTGTCCCGATGAGGTGTCAGAGACCGAAGAGGGGCGGGATCGTGATCTCCGAGCCCGGGGGCAGGGCGCACGCCAGGGCGTGCAGGTGGTCGCGGCGCAGGGCCAGGCAGCCCTCGGTCGGAAAGCGGGGGTGGCGCCATTGGTGCAGGAAGATGGCCGAGCCCCGCCCCGGTGTCGCCTCGGGCCAGTTCCAGTCCAGCACGAAGACCAGGTCGTAAAGCGGATCGGCACGGCGCAGCCGTTCGTGGCTGGCGGCAAAGGGCGCGCGGACATGGTGGTTGTAGTCGGGGTGGTCGGGCGCGTCGCACCACAGGTCGCCGGGGCCGATGGGACGGGCCCAGGGGGCCGGGCGGGCCAGGCGGTCGGCGCGATACCACAGCTCGCCCACGCGCAGGGTCTCAATCGGTGTGGCACCGTCCCCTTCGCGCTTTGCGTCGCTCAGCCCGCCGCGGCCGATGGCGCAGGGGAAGGTGCGGTTGCCGATCCGCAGGCCCTGCGGTGTGAGGCGCGCGCGGAGGCTCACAGCAGATGCCCCGACTTCGAGGCCTTGGTGGCGAGGTAGCCGCGGTTGTGGGCATTTTCGCCGACCTTCAGGGCCACGCGGTCAACCACGTCGATGCCGTTCTTTTCCATCATCGCGATCTTGCGCGGGTTGTTGGTCAGCAGCCGGACGGAGGAGAAGCCCAGCCGGTCGAGCAGTTCGGCCCCCAGGCGGAAGTCCCGCTCGTCATCCTCGAAGCCCAGCCGGTGGTTGGCCTCCACCGTGTCGAAGCCCTGGTCCTGCAGGGAATAGGCGCGCATCTTGTTGGCCAGACCGATGCCGCGTCCCTCCTGATTGAGGTAGAGCAGCACGCCCGCGCCCTCCTGGCCCATCTGGGCCAGGGCCGCGTGCAACTGCGGGCCGCAGTCGCATTTCAGCGATCCCAGGACGTCGCCGGTGAAACAGGCCGAATGCAGCCGCGCCAGCACGGGGGTGTCGCGGGCAGGGCGGCCGATTTCTACCGCGTAGTGCTCCTCGCCGCCGTCCTCGGGGCGGAAGATGTGCAGGCGTCCGGCCTCCGAGACCTCGATCGGCAGCCGGGCGGAGACCACGGGGCGCATCGGGCTGAACCGGTCGAGGTGCAGCGCCGCGTCATCGGCCGCCAGCAGGGTGAGGTTCCAGTTGCGGGCGAAGGCCTCGGGCGCGTCCAGTGGCAGCAGCAGGGCGGCGGGCAGCAGGCGGGCGGTTTTCGCCAGCTTCAGCGCGATGCGGTGCAGCGCCGCCTCGCCGTCGCGGCGCGCCATCAGCGGGCCCTTCATCGGGTGGCGCAGGTCATCCGCCGGGTCTGCCAGCGCCCGGACCCAGCTGGTTTCGGCGCCCTTCGGCAGCGGCAGGCGGGCCAGGTCGCCGTCATAGGGGCGGGCCTTCAGCGTCTCGGCCCGGCGGGCGGTCAGGGCCAGGTCGGCAGTGCCGGGCAGGCCCTGCACCTCGGCCAGTCGGGCTGGCGTCAGGGTCTCCGCCGCCAGCACCAGCGCGCCGCCGCCATGGGCCGCCAACACCACCGGCACGCCCAGGCGCAGGTCGGTCCGCGCACGGGCCAGGCATTCGGTGATGTCGGGGGCGAGACTCATCGGGCGCTTCCTTGAAACTGGCGGTTGTCATAGCCTGACTTGACGGTGTTTGAAACAATCCCCGCGTGGGGGACACGGATGCGTGAGATATTTGCAGCAAATCTTGTCACCCTTGCAGCCCCCGTCCACCTGTCTGACAGGACAGATGAAATTGCAGCGGAGGCGCGCGCCATGGCACAACAACTGAAGAAGATCCTGCTGGTCGACGATGATGACGATCTGCGCGAAGCGCTGAGCGAACAGCTGGTGATGACCGAGGATTTCGACGTCTTCGAGGCCGGGTCCGGCGCGGAGGCGATGCAGAAGGTCAAGGAAGGCCTGTTCGAGCTGATCATCCTCGACGTGGGTCTGCCCGACACCGACGGGCGCGAGCTGTGCCGGCTGATGCGCAAGCAGGGCGTGAAGAGCCCGGTGCTGATGCTGACGGGGCATGACAGCGACGCCGACACGATCCTGGGTCTGGATTCCGGCGCCAATGACTACGTCACCAAGCCCTTCAAGTTCCCGGTCCTGCTGGCCCGCATTCGGGCGCAACTGCGCCAGCATGAGCAAAGCGAGGACGCCGTGTTCCAGCTGGGCCCGTATTCCTTCCGCCCGGCGATGAAGCTGCTGGTGACCGAGGAGGATAGGAAGATCCGGCTGACCGAGAAGGAAACCAATATCCTGAAGTTCCTCTACCGCTCGACCGAGAGCGTGGTGCCGCGCGATGTGCTGCTGCATGAGGTCTGGGGCTACAACGCCGGGGTCACGACCCATACGCTGGAGACGCATATCTATCGCCTGCGCCAGAAAATCGAGCCCGACCCATCCAATGCCCGCCTTTTGGTGACCGAAAGCGGCGGATATCGGCTGGTGGCGTGAACCCGCTTCGAATGTAAGGAATTCCGGACTTTCTCCTTTGGGCTGTGCCGCGTAACAAGAGAAAGGTTCCCGGGAACCAACCCGCACATATCCGGGTTAGATATGTACCTCCCTGTTGGACTGGCCCGGGCTTTGCCCGGGCTTTTTCTTGCCCAGCCCCCGCACAGACCGCCTTTGACACCTGGGCGCAGGACACATCTCGTGGATCAGCTGGGTGTGGATCAGCGGGCCGATACCCTCGTCTGTCGGTCCGGCAGGATGGGCGCAGGGCGACGCCCGGGCCCAGGGGGATGCGTCAGAACTCGCTCCATTCGTCGCTGGCCGCAGCGGGCGGGGCGTTGACCACCTTTTTCTGCGCCACGGGGGCGCGGGGCGCGCTGTCCAACGGAGTGAAGATCCCCATACTGTCGTCGCCCGTCTCATGGTCCTCGCCGGTCTGGAACCGTAGCATCAGTGTCGACAGGGCCTCCGCCTCGCGGTTCAGAGCCGAGGAGGCGGCGTTGGTTTCCTCGAACATGGCGGCGTTCTGTTGCGTGACCTGGTCCAGCTCCTTCATGGCCTGATCGATTAGCGCGATGGAGCCGGATTGTTCGTTGGCGGAGGAGGCGATCTGCGCCACCAGTTCGGCCACGTCCGAGACCGCTTCGGCAATGCTGCGCAGGGCCTCGCCGGTTTCGTTCACCAGGTCGACGCCGTTCTGCACCTGCTCCGAAGACCTGGCGATCAGTTGCGAGATCTCGCGGGCGGAGGTGGAGGAGCGCGCAGCCAGGGCCCGCACCTCGGTTGCCACGACGGAGAAGCCGCGCCCGGCCTCGCCCGCCCGGGCAGCCTCGACCCCGGCGTTTAGGGCCAGCAGGTTGGTCTGGAAGGCGATGTCCTCGATCACCTGGATGATTTTGTGGATCTCCGACGAAGAGGTTTCGATGGCCGCCATGGCGTTGACCGTGCGCTGCACCACCGTATCCGAAACCGCCGAGCGCGAGCGTGCTTCCTCCGCCACGCCGGAGGCGCTGCGTGCGGCCTCGGCGGTGGAGCGGACATTCTGGTTGATCTCCTGGATGGCGTTCGCGGTTTCCTGCAGGGAATGGGCCTGGCGTTCCGTCCGGTTGGCCAGCGAATCCGAGGCAGTGGCGATGGAATCCGCGTCTTCGGAGACCGAGCGGGCGTTGCGGATCACCTGTTGCACGGTGCCTCGCAGTTCCGCGATGGCCTCGTTGAAGTTCTGGCGCAGGCTGTCGTGGGCCGGATCGAAGGCCGTCTGGATGGAGACCGACAGGTCGCGCCGCGCCAGGCGGGTCAGGGCATCGCCCAACTGTTGCACCACCTGTTCCTGCACGCGGACTGCCTCGCGCTGCATCTTCTGTTCGCGCTCGGCGGCGCGGACGCTGGCCTCCGTCGCCTCGGCCATGTGGGTGTCCAGCCGCTGGCGTTCGCGGATCAACAGGTAGAGCACGGCGGCCTCCAGCGCGACGATGGTGCCGTGCAACCCGGTGCGGGCGAGGTTTTCCACGAGGTCGACCGAGGGGTAGATCAGCCCCGGCATCGCCACCGTCAGGACGACGTGCTGCACGGCGATGGCGGCGGCGGAGGTCAGGATGACCCGCCCATCCGACAGCGACATCGTCACCGCCAGCAGCGCGAAATAGAGCATGTGGCTGTCCATCTGCCAGGGATGGCCGGTCAGCGCGGCGGAGAAGGCCATGGCCTGGCCGGTCAGGGCCAGGCCGATCAACACCCGCCCGTGCCGCCCGCCGGTCATCGTGCCGAAGAGGGCGACGGCGGCCATGAGCACGGCGAAGGCGCCGACCGGGAACCAGGCGTTGCCCACTAGAAACGCCGCCCCCGGCGCCAGCGGCACCAGCGCGACGGTCAGCTGCGCCAGGCGCGTCATGGCCCGAACCTGGGCCTCCTTGAACTCTGTGTTCTTGGGTATCATCCGCTGTCTCCGCAGAGGGACGCAAGGGCGCCCCCGTCAAGGACGAGGAACGGACCCGCCGCCCGCAGGCTGGCCCCGAAACCGGGGCTGTCGGCCTGGACCAGCGTGCCCAGCAGGCTGACCGTCGTGCCCAAGGCGCGGGCGCCCGCGCGGGCGATCGCCCCGTCGCGGTCCACCCAGGGGGGTGAAACGACCAGCACCAGCCCGCTGTCCGCCGGTGGCAGCGACATCAGCGCCACCGCCGGGCCGCCGAGGGCCAGCATCAGGGCTGTCACGGTGATCTGCATGACCTGCACGGGGCATGTCCTCCTTACCGGTTCAGCCGATAAGGGGATTCCCGTTGCAGCCGCGTTAACGCCTGCTGTCTTTGCCCGCTACATCGGCGCGATCTGCACCGCGCCCAGATCCAGGGCGCGGCCACCGTCACTGCGGAGGACGCGCAGGCCCAGGGACGTCTCGCTGAAGGTGAAACAGCCCGCCGCATGGGTCGTCCAGCAAAGCTGCCCGTCCGTGTGCAACTGCCACTGCCCGTGCAGGGCGGTTTCCGTCCCGTTCAGGGCCGTGGCACCCACCAGCGTGCCGTCGGGGCGGAAGAGCATCCGGCTGGTGCCCGCGCCGTTCGACCAACTCAGCGTGCGCCCGATCAGCCGTGTCTGCACCTGGGCCGCGGTCAGCGTGTAATTCGCCGGCTCTTCAGGCGGTTGCGGGCGGTAGGGGCGCAGTGTCGCCTCCGGCTTGGCGGTGCCACGGGTCAGCGGATCCGGGCAGAGCGTGCCAAGCTGGGAGATCGCCTTGTTCGACCCCGCAAGGCCCAGGTGATGGGTGACCGCCCCGGCCCCTTCGCCGAGGGTCAGCCGGGCGCGCAGCCCCTTGGCCAGCCGGGTCAGCAGCAGGCCATGAGCCTTGCGGTCGAAGGACCCGGCGTAGGCCTCCACCCCGGTGCCTTCGTCGCGCCGGTGCAGGGCGATGTCCTGCGCGGGACCGTGATCCACCGCCAGCGTCATGGGCAGCGCCCCCTGGCCCAGGGCCGTGCCTTCGTAGCGGATGATCCATTCCATCGCGGCGCCGGGCTGTGCGCAGGTCAGGAGAAGACAGAAGAAGGGATCGCCGCCTCCCGCCTCGGGCTGGCAGGTGCTGACGCCGGCGCCGTCGTGATCGTTGAAGGCGATCCAATCGGTGGCCCGCGCGGCCCCGGGCAGGGCGAGGAACATCGCAAGAACAAAAAGGGCGGCCTTCATGGTCGGATCGCTTTCATTGGCTGGCGTCAGATGGTAGCGAAAGGCTAAGCGTCCCCCCTTGAACGAGGCAAGTGAAAGAAGATGTCATTTACCCTGGCCACCTGGAACATCAATTCCGTCCGCCTGCGCGAGCCGCTGGTCTGCCAGCTGCTGGAGGCCGAGGGGCCCGACGTGCTCTGCCTGCAGGAATGCAAATCCCCCGTCGACAAGATCCCGATGGAGCGGTTCCGCGAGCTGGGCTATCAGCACATCGTGGCGCGCGGGCAGAAGGGCTACAACGGCGTAGCCATCCTGTCGAAACTGCCGCTGGAGGATGCGGGTGACCGGGATTTCGCGCAGCTGGGCCATGCCCGCCACGTGGCGGCGCGACTGGAAAACGGTGTGACCATCCACAACTTCTACGTCCCCGCCGGCGGCGACAAGCCGGACCGCGAGATCAACGAGAAGTTCGGCCAGAAGCTCGATTACCTCACCGAAATGCGGGACTGGTTCCACAGCGAACGCCCCGAGAAGGCGATCCTGGTGGGCGATCTGAACATCGCGCCGCGCGAGGACGACGTCTGGGATCACAAGAAGCTGCTGAAGATCGTCAGCCACACGCCGGTCGAGGTCGAGCATCTGGGCGAAGCGCAGGAGGCCGGGGCCTGGGTGGACGTGACGCGCGCCGACATCCCGGAGGGCAACCTCTATTCCTGGTGGTCCTACCGCAGCCCCGACTGGAATGCCGCCGACAAGGGGCGGCGTCTGGACCACGTCTGGGCGACGCCCGACATCTCCAACGCGGCCCATGGCTCGCGCATCCTGCGAGAGGCCCGCGGCTGGGAAAAACCGTCGGACCACGTGCCGGTCTTCGCCACCTTCGATCTGTGATCAGGGGCAGGGGGCATCCCGCTGTTTCAAGGGCCGGCGCCTGACGGGGCCGGCCCTTTGGGGTCCCGGGCGCCTCAGCCCTCGCGCAGGCTGCGGCGCAGCTGGAACTTCTGGATCTTGCCGGTCGGGGTCTTCGGTAGCTCGCCGAAGCGCACGGCCTTGGGCGTCTTGAACCCGGCCAGGTGGTCGCGGGCATAGGCGATCAGCGCCTCTTCGGTCACCTGCTTGCCATCCTTCAGCTCGACGAAGGCACAGGGCACCTCGCCCCATTTCTCGTCCGGCATGGCCACCACGGCACAGAGCATCACCGCCGGGTGGGCCATCAGCACGCCCTCCACCTCGACGGAGGAGATGTTCTCGCCACCCGAAATGATGATGTCCTTCGCCCGGTCGGAGATCTGCAGGTAGTTGTCGGGATGCTGGATCCCGATGTCGCCGGTGTGGAACCAGCCGCCGGCGAAGGCCCGTTCGGTGGCGCGGGGGTTCTTCAGGTAGCCCTTCATGACGGAGTTGCCGCGAATGGCGATCTCCCCCTGGGTCTTGCCGTCGCGCGGCAGGATCTCTCCGTCCTCGCCCAGCAGGACCGTTTCATCGACCGAGGGCAGGGGCACGCCCTGGCGCGCCTTGCGTGCGGCGCGGTCGGCCTGCGACAGGGCGCCGTCGCGGTCCTCGTCCCAGGTGCAAAGCGAAATGGCGCCGTAGGTTTCGGTCAGGCCGAAGACCTGGGTCACCTCGAAACCCATGGGCTCCAGCGCGCCGAGGGTGGCGGCGGCGGGGGGCGCGCCGGCGGTCATCACCTGCACCACGTGATCCAGCGGGCGGCGCTCCTCCTCCGGGGCGTTGACCAGCAGCGACAGCACGATGGGCGCGCCGCCGAAATGGGTCACCCCCTCATCCGCCAGAGCGTCGAAGATAGTGGCGGCGCTGATGTCGCGGATGCAGTGCATGCAGCCACCGAGCTGCGGCAGCAGCCAGGGTTTCGACCAGCCGTTGCAGTGGAAGAAGGGCACCACCCCCAGGTAGCGCAGATACAGCGGCATCCCCCAGCCGGTGGCATAGCCGAGCGCGTTCATATGCGCCCCGCGATGGGAATAGACCACGCCCTTGGGCCGTCCGGTGGTGCCGGAGGTGTAGTTGAGCGCGATGCTCTCCCATTCGTCGCCCGGCATGATCCAGTCGAAATCGGGATCACCCGAGGCCAGGAAATCCTCGTATTCCATGTAGTCGCCGAAGGGCCGCACCCCGGCCTGACGGTCGGCCACCTCGATCACCAGCGGGGGCGCGTCGCGGTCCATGTCCTCGATCGCATCGGCCAGCACCGGAATCAGCTGCGGATCGCACAGCACCACCTTGGCGCCGCCGTGGTCCAGGATGTAGCTGATGGTCTGGCTTTCCAGCCGGGTGTTGATCGTGTTCAGCACCGCGCCGCAGGCGGGCACCCCGAAATGCGCCTCGGCATGGGCAGGGACGTTCGGGAGAAGCGTGGCCACCACGTCTCCGGGCTGTACGCCAGCCCCTGCCAATGCCGAGGCCAGCCGCGTGGCCCGCTCGTGGTATTCGGCGAATGTCGTGCGGAAGGTGCCGTAGACCAGCCCCTCGCGGTCGGGCCAGATCGCCGCGGCGCGCTTGAGGTTGTTCAGCGGGGTGAGGGGGGCAAAGTTCGCCTCGCAGCGCCCGAGCCCGGTTTCGTCGGCCATCCAGCCCATGTGTCTTCCCTTCGTCTTCGGTGCATTTTGCGGATTTTCTGCAACTGCGAAGGTACGCCTCAGGGATTTGGCGTCAAATGGATGGCCGGGCGAGCGGTGGCGCGGTCAGGCCAGCAGCAGCACCCAGGCGGTCAGCGCCACCCCGAGGATCAGCACGTAGGGGCCGTTCCAGCGGTGGCTGACCTCCAGCGGATCCGCATCGCCCAGGCGGGCAGTCAGCATCACCGAGGCGGTGAAGGGCGAGGTGACGCCAGCCATGGCCCAGCCCCCGGTGAAGGCCAGGACCATCGGTACCGGGGAGATGCCCAGGGCATCGGGCGTGGGCAGCAGCGGGCCGAACAGCGAGACGAAGAGGATCGGGTTCATGCCGATCTGTCCGCCCAGCGGGATCAGCCAGATCGGCAGCACCAGCACCAGCCAGACCGGCAGGGCGCTCATGTCGAAGCCGGCGGCTGTGACCAGCGGCGCCAGCAGCGTGCCCGCGCCGGTCCCCAGGAACCCCGCCATGGTCAGCAGCACGATCTCGGACCGCAGGGCCGGCAGTTCGGAGAAGAGGAAGGCGCCGGAGTGTTCGGCCAGGTAGCGGCCCTGCCGCCCCGCGGGGCCCATGCGCCACAGCCAGACCGCCGCGACCAGCGGGACCACGGCCAGCACGATGCGCGAGGCGGGCAGCCCGGTCAGCAGGTGCACGGCGGAGACGGGCAGGGCGATCAGCGCCAGCAGGGCCAGCACCGGCAGCAGCACCCGGGGGCCATCGCTGTCCGCCGGGTCGGCGCGCGTCGGCACCTGTCCGGGGCGCAGCTTCGGCTTGTAGATCCGGTCGATGGTCCAGCCGATCCCGGCCATCAGGGCCGCCGAGACCAGCGAGGGCAGGACGACGCTGCCCCAGGTCGCGCCGGGAATCACGGTTGTCGAGATCACCACCGCCAGGGCCAGGGGCGACCAGACCAGCGAGGCGGCAAACCCGCGTTGCACCGCCAGCAGCATGCGTCGGGTGCGGATGCGGGCGATCTCCGGGTCCGGCTCCGACCGGGCCGAGCTGCGCGCCATGGCGCCCAGCAGGGAGATCGAGCCGTAGTTCAGCACCAGTGCGAAGACCTGCGCGCCCAGGGTCAGCGCGGTGTAGCGCCGCCCCGGCGGCTGCTGCGCGAGGTAGACGGCGGCGCGGGTGATGCTGTCGGACAGTTCCGCCGCGTGGCGCAGGGTCGCCAGGGCGCAGAAGAAGGCGAGGATGAAACTGGCCTGGGCCAGCGAGGCGGCCAGCACCTCGCCCGCGTGGGGCGCGGCGATCACCGCGTAGATGGCCAGGGCGGCGCCCAGCAGGACGAAGACCTGCCGCCCCGCGCGCACCGTGGGCGTCAACCACAGGATCGCCGCCAGCGTGCCGCCCTCGGCCAGCCAGGCGGCCCCTCGCCAGCCGGTGAAGGCGCTGAGGATGACCCCCAGGACGGCCAGGCACAGCAAGACCCCGGTGATCCGGTCGTGGCGGGGGCTGGCGGTCAGGTGGGGGATGCGGAGGGTCATGGCGGGTCTTTCGTGACGCCAGTTAGCGGCCCGACCGCGGGGATGGCAAGGGAAGGGGCGGCTGTCAGGCGCCCTCGCATGGCTGGGCGGCGTGGGGTGCATGGCGGCGCCGAGCGGCGCGCGGGCTGCAGGAACCGGCCACCGCCGGGCCGGTCGCGCCAAGGGGGGGCCGCGGGCCCGGTCCGCGTCCCTCTGCCGCTTGGAAAACACCGACGAAGGGTCCATATAGGCGGCTAGCAGGCGCACGGGGACGTGCGCGGGACGAGATACAGCACCAGGGGAGCCAGCCATGATCGAGCTCGGAACCGGCCAGAACACCGATGCGCCCAAGGGCGATTACGTCAAGGATGTCAGCGAAGCGACCTTCATGCAGGACGTGGTCGAGGCCAGCCAGGAAGTGCCGGTCATCGTCGACTTCTGGGCGCCCTGGTGTGGCCCCTGCAAGACCTTGGGCCCGGCGCTGGAAGAGGCGGTGAACGCCGCCGGTGGCGCGGTGAAGATGGCCAAGGTCAACGTCGACGAGAACCAGATGATCGCCAGCCAGATGCGGGTGCAGTCGATCCCCACGGTTTACGCCTTCTTCCAGGGTCAGCCGGTCGACGGCTTCCAGGGTGCGCTGCCGCCCTCGGAGGTGAAGACCTTCGTTGACAAGCTGGTGGCGATGTCGCCGGGCGGCGCCGATGGCGGGCTGGACGATGCGATTGCCGCCGCCGAGGAGATGCTGGCCGAGGGGGCCGCCGCCGACGCGGCCCAGACCTTTGCCGCCATCCTGCAGGAAGACCCGGCCAACGCCCCGGCCTACGGCGGGCTGGTGCGCGCCCACCTGGCGCTGGATGAGGTCGAGCAGGCCGAGGCGATCCTGAACGGCGCGCCGGCCGAGATCAGCACCGCGCCCGAGCTGGAGGCGGCCCATGCCCAGCTGGAACTGGCCAAGCAGGCCGCCGAAGCCGGCCCTGTGGCCGAGCTTCAGACCAAGGTCGAGGCCAACCCCGAGGATCACCAGGCCCGGTTCGACCTTGCACAGGCGCTTTACGCCTCGGGGCAGGTGCAGGAGGCCGTCGACCAGCTGTTGGAGCTGTTCCGCCGCGATCGGGAATGGAACGACGCCGCCGCCAAGCAGCAGCTGTTCACCATCTTCGACGCGCTGAAGCCGCAGGATCCGATCGTCCTGGCCGGACGCCGCAAATTGTCCTCGATGATTTTCGCCTGACGGGCTTTCCGGGTGCGCCATGCGGTCTAGCTTCTACCAGATGATGACGCCCGCTGACCTGCCCGACGTGATTCCCGTCTTTCCCCTGCCAGGCGCGTTGCTTCTGCCGCGCGCCCGGCTTCCGCTGCACCTGTTCGAGCCGCGCTACCTGGCGATGTTCGAGGATGTGCTGAAGACACCGCATCGCCTGATCGGTATGATCCAGCCCAACGAGATGGCCGGCGAGGGGCAGCACGGGCTGCACCGCATCGGCTGCGCCGGTCGGGTCACCCAGTTCTCCGAAACCGAGGACGGGCGCTACATGATCACCCTGACCGGCATCTCGCGCTACCGCATGGGGGATGAGGTCACGGGGTTCACCCCCTACAGGCGCTTTTCGGTCGACTGGGCCGGGTTCGAACACGACCTGGCGCCCAGTGACAGCGACCCCGATTTCCGCCGCGATGCCTTCATGCCGTTGCTGTCGCGCTATTTCGAGGATCAGGGCCTGTCGACCGATTGGGAGACGCTGAAGGAAGCGGATGACGAATTGCTCATCAACTCCTTGTCCATGCTCCTGAATTTCTCCAATGATGAGAAACAGGCGCTGCTGGAGGCGCCCTCGCTGACAACACGCCGCGAAACGCTTGTGACGCTACTGGAATATGCGCTGCGCGGTGGAGACGGACAGGAATTGCTGCAATGACCGACACCCCCGAGGCCCCGGCGCCCGCCCAGCCCCTTTTCGACCGCCGCATGCTGGAGGCGCTGGTCTGTCCGCAGAGCCATGCGACCCTGCGCTACGACGCCGCGGCGGATGAGCTGATTTCCGACGCGGCCGGCCTGGCCTTCCCGATCCGCAACGGCATCCCGGTGATGCTGGTGGACGAGGCGCGCCGGCTGGACTGACCGCCGCTGCGGCTGTCGGCCCATTTAAATGATATGGCCCCGTTGCCGATGGCGGCGGGGCCTTTTGTTCCTGCGGCCGGGGCGGGACATTGTCCGCCCAGGTCTCAGCGCATCAGGTCGGGCAGATCGCCGGTCAGGCCCGCCGCCTCGCGGATGAAGGTGCGGCGCAGTCCGGGCATCCGGTTGACCAGCCCCAGGCCGAGGTCGCGGCCGGCGCGCAAAAGCGGGTTGTCGTTGGAAAACAGCTTGTTCGTCAGGTCCGTGGCCATCGCCAGGCTGGCGGTGTCGAAGCGGCGCCATTCCTCGTAGCGTTTCAGCACATCCAGCGCGCCGATGTCCTCGCCCCGGTCCTTCGCCTCGGTCAGCACCTGCGCCAGAGCGCCAACGTCGCGCAACCCCGCGTTCAGCCCCTGGCCCGCGATCGGGTGCATGCCATGGGCCGCATCACCGACAAGCGCCAGGCGCCAGCCGGCGAATTCCTCGCAGACCGACAAGACGAGCGGGTAGAGGAACCGCTGTCCTTCGAGGGAAATCTCGCCCAGAAAATCGCCGAAGCGGGGGCGCAGCGCCTCCAGGTACTCGTCGTCGGACAGGGCCTGGATGGCCTTGGCGGTGGCGTCCCGTTCGCTCCAGACGATGGAGGAGCGGTTGCCAGGCAGGGGCAGGATCGCCAGCGGGCCCGGCGGCATGAAGAACTGATGCGCGACGCCGTGGTGCGGTTTTTCGTGGGCAATGGCGCAGACCAGCGCGGTCTGGCCGTAGCCCCAGCCATGGCGGCGGATGCCAGCGCGCTGCGCGGTGGCGCTTTTCTTGCCGTCGCAGCCGATAACCACGCGCCCGCGCAGCACTTCGCCGCTGTCCAGCGTGACCGAGGCGCCATCTGGGCCTGTTCGCTGGTCGGTCACCCGGGTCTCGTTCCGCACGGTGATCTCGGGACGCGCCGCCATCTCTTCCAGCAGGGCCCGGCGCAGGTAGCGGTCCTCGACCATGTGGCCCATGGGACCTTCCTCGATCTCGGCATGATCGAAGTGCAGCCAGAGCGGCGAAGGCCCTTCGCCCGCGCGGCCATCGCTGACCTTGATGTCCAGCATGGGCTGGCTGTGGCCCTCGATCCGGTCCCAGACGCCGATATTGCGCAACAGCCGGACGGAGGCCAGGGCCAGCGCATAGGCGCGCCCGTCGAAGGTCGCATCCTCCATCCGGGCCTTGGGCAGGGCGTCGATGATCGTGCTGGTCAGGCCCGCGCGCGCCGCCGCCAGGGCCAGGGCGGGGCCGTTCAGCCCGCCGCCCACGATCAGCAGATCGCTGTGACTTTCGCTCGCATCGCTCATGGCATCGCCTCTTTTGATCCTGGGGCTGAATATGCGCCCCCGGGCGGGATTGTCCATGCGCCCGGCTGCCGCTACCGTCGCGCGGCGGAAAACGGATGAGGGCGAGATGCAGGACTGGCTGTGGATGGAAGCGGCGGAACTGGGCGCGGGGATCGCGCGCGGAGAAATCGACCCGCTGGCCCTGACGGAGGCCTATCTGGCCGCCATCGACGCCCATGCCGAAACCTCCCGGATTTACGCCCGCACCACGCCCGACCGCGCTTGGGCCGAGGCCCGTGCGGCCAGCCTGCGGGCGAGGAACGGAACGCGGTTGCACCCGCTGGACGGGGTGCCGGTCAGCTGGAAGGACCTGTTCGACAGCGCGGGCGTGGCGACCGAGGCAGGCAGCGCCCTGTTGGCGGGTCGCGTGCCTGACGAGGACGCGCGGGTGCTGCGCAACGCCACCCAGGCCGGGCTGGTCTGCCTGGGCAAGACGCATATGTCGGAACTGGCCTTTTCGGGCATCGGGCTGAACCCGATCACCGCGACCTCGCCCAACGTCAACAACCCCGACTGGGTGCCGGGCGGGTCGTCGTCGGGCGCCGCGGCCTCGGTTGCCTTCGGCCTGGCGGCGGGGGGGATCGGGTCGGACACCGGCGGGTCGGTGCGAATCCCCGCCGCCTGGAACAACCTGGTGGGGCTGAAGACCACCAGCGGCCGGGTCAGCCTGGACGGCGTGGTGCCGCTGGCGAAACGGTTCGACACCGTGGGGCCGTTGGCGCGGTCGGTGCGAGACGCGGTGCTGCTGCTGTCGGCGGTGGAAGGGCGCCCGGCGCCGGATCTGACCGGCGCCAGCCTGCGCGGGTTGCGCCTGGCGACGCTGGAAACCCACGTGCTCGACGACATCCGCCCTGAACCCCTGGCCGCCTACCGTCACGCGCTGGAGGTGCTGGCGGAGGCGGGCGCCGAGATCGTGCCGGTGACCGCGCCGGAATACGACGCCGTGGCGCCCCTGGCCGCCAAGCTGTTCGCACCCGAGGCCTATGGCCTGTGGAGAGAGGTGATCGAGGCCGCGCCCGAAAAGATGTTCCCCGAGATCCTCGAACGCTTCCGCGGCGGCGCCTCGGTCAGCGCGCCGGATTACGTCGCCGCCTGGGAGGCGGTGCACCAGGCCCGGGCCGCCTGGAATGCCCGCATGGGCGCCTATGATGCCGTCCTGATGCCGACCTCGCCCATCCTGCCGCCCGATGCCGCGCGGATGATGGAGGATCACGCCTACTATGTGACCGAGAATCTGCTGGCCCTGCGCAACACCCGGGTCGGCAACATGATGGGCCTGCCGGGCTATTCCCTGCCCACGGGCACCCCGGCCTGCGGGCTGATGCTGCTGGGTCGGCCCATGGGCGAAGAGGCCCTGTCGCGCGTGGCCCATGCCGCCGAGGTGGCGCTGCGCGCCTCCTGAGGCGGGGCGCAGGGGCAGCTTTGCCAAGGGGGCGCGGTGTTTCGATGCAACATCGCTGTGGCCAGAGGGCAAGAGCGCTGGACGTGTGGCGCGCCAATGGGTTAGTCTGCCGGGATAAACGGGGCGAAACGACCCCGATCCAGAGGCAGTTTTAGATGTTTCCAGAGCGGTTTTCGAACCTTCCGGAATATGCGTTCCCGCGCCTGCGCGCGCTGCTCGACCATATCGAGCCGGGCGGTGAGGTGACGCATATGACGATCGGAGAGCCCAAGCACCCGTTTCCGGACTGGGTGGGTCAGGTGCTGTCCGAGAACGTCGCCGGTTTTGCAAAATACCCCCCCAACGACGGCACGCCCGAGCTGCAGGCGGCGATCACCGACTGGATCGCCCGCCGCTATGACGTGCGCATGGACCCCGCCACGCAGGTGATGCCGCTGAACGGTACGCGCGAGGGGCTGTATAACGTCGCCATGGCCCTGTGCCCGGAGGAGAAGCGCGGGCAGCGCCCGGTGGTGCTGATCCCCAACCCCTTCTACCAAGTCTACATGATCGCCGCGATTTCCGTGGGCGCCGAGCCGGTTTTCGTGCCGGCCACCGCCGAGACGGGGCATCTGCCCGACTACGCGGCCCTGCCCGAGGAGGTGCTGAACCGCACCGTCGCGGCCTTCGTCTGTTCCCCGGCCAACCCGCAGGGTGCCGTCGCCTCGCCCGCCTACTGGCGCGAGGTCATGGCCCTGGCGGAGAAATGGGATTTCCAGGTCTTCTCCGACGAATGCTATTCCGAGATCTGGCGCGACGCGGCCCCCACGGGCGCGTTGGAGATCGCGGCGGAAACCGGGGCCGACCCGGAACTCGTGCTGATCTTCCAGTCGCTGTCGAAACGCTCGAACCTGCCCGGGCTGCGCTCTGGCTTCGTGGCCGGTGGCCCGCAGTCGATCCGCCGCATCCGCCAGCTGCGTGCCTATGCGGGCGCCCCCCTGCCGCTGCCGCTGCAACGGGTGGCCGAAAGGGTCTGGGCGGACGAGGCGCACGTGGACGAGAACCGCGCGCTCTACCAACAGAAATACCAGGCGGCTGACCAGATTCTTGGCGGCGTGCCGGGCTACCAGGGACCCGAGGCCGGGTTCTTCCTGTGGCTGCCCGTCGAGGACGGCGAGGCGGCGGCGGTGAAACTGTGGACCGAGACCGGCGTGCGGGTCCTGCCCGGCGCCTACCTCAGCCGCGAGACCGAGGCGGGCAACCCCGGTCGCGGCTACATTCGCGTCGCCATGGTGGCGCCGCGCGACGACATGGTGACGGGGCTGGAAAAGCTGCGCGCCTGCCTTTGGGATTGAGGAGCGGAGAGAATGGCCTACCAGACGAAACGTGACCCCCTCTTCGACAGTTCGATGCAGGAAGCCATCGAGAAGCGCGGCAAGGAACTGCTGGGGCTGGCCCTGCTGGTGGCGGGCCTCGGGCTGGCGGCCATGCTCTACAGCTACACGCCGTCGGATCCTTCCTGGCTATCGGCCTCGGACGCGCCGGTGCGCAACTGGCTGGGGCTGTTCGGTGCCTCGATCTCGGCCCCGGTGATCATGGTGATCGGCATCGGGGGCTGGGCGCTGGCGGCGCTGGCGGTGATCTGGGGCGTGCGGTTCGGGCTGCACCTGGGCGATGATGCGCCCGTGGGGCGGCTGGTCTTCGCGCCGGTCTTCGTGGTGCTGCTGTCGGTCTACGGGGGCACGCTGAACACATCGGACGCCTGGCCGCATGCCTTCGGCCTGGGGGGGCTCTTCGGGGATACAGTGCTGGGTGCGCTGATCGGCCTGTCGCCGATGACCGTCGCGGGCTCGTTGAAACTCGCCGGGTTGATCATGGGGCCGGCGGCGCTGGCACTTGGCATCTACGTGGCCGGCGTGACGATGATGGAAATCCGGCTTGGATTCCGCTGGCTGCTGATCGGCGTGGTCCTGGGATATGACCTGCTGCGCCGCCTGCTGGGCCGGGGCGCCGTGGGCGCCTTTGCCGTTGCGGGCCAGGCGACCTCCAAAGCCGGGGACAGCCTGCGCAACCGGGCAGAGCGCCGGCGCGATGCGCGCCTGGCCGCCCGCTCCGCCGCCTATGACCAGGACGCCCGCCTGACGGCGCAGGAAGATGTCTACTGGCAGCAGGACGATCTGCCCCCCGTCGATACCTGGCAGAACGAGGACGATGTGCTGGCCTATGACGACGATCAGCCGATGGCGGAGCCGGAGCCGAAACCGCGCCTGCTGGGCCGTCTGCCGGGCCTCATTCGCCGACCCGAGCCGCAGAACTGGGACGAGATGGACGACGACGACCTGTTGATGGCCGCCGGCGAAGAGGACCTGCCTTCGGATGAACGCATCCGGGCAAAGATCGCCGACGTGGTCCGTTCGCGCGCCCGCCGCGCACCGATGCCGCCCCGTCCGCAGCCCGTGCGCGGGGCAGGGGCCTCCGTCACCGGCCGTCGCGGCCTGCGTGGCAAGGGGCCGTCGCCGCTGATCCTGGATCAGACCCGGCCCGAGCCGCCGCTGACCTCCGCCCGCGACCAGGGCCTGCCGCCGGAACCGCCGCTGACCGCCGCCCGGGCGTCGCAGCCCGCGCGTCCGCGCCTGGGCGGTGCGGATCCGCGCCACGCTGGCCTGGCCTATGCGGACGATCCGCGGGCCGAGGCGCTGCCGGAAGACCGCGAGCTGCCGCGCGCAGAACTGGTCGATCCCTACGAGGCCGCCGCCGCGCGCCAGGACGAGGCCCGGTTCACCGCCCAACCCGATGAGGACATGGCGACCGCCGAGGCCTATGACGACGGCTACGACTACGACGATGGCCATGATGCCGACCTGGACGCGGCGGAGGCGGAAGACGCCCCCTATGCCGAGTTCGCCACGCCCGAGCAGATGCCGCAGGAGCGGCCGCGCATCCCCGTGGCCGAGCCGAAGAAGGTGGTGCAGCACAACGAGCGCAAGCCGGTGCCGCAATCCAGCCGCGCCAAGGCCGAGGCCCAACCCGGGCTGGCCTTCGACCCGGCCGAGGCGGAATACGAACTGCCGCCCCTGTCGCTGTTGACCAACCCGACCACGATCGAACGGCTGCACCTGTCGGACGAGGCGCTGGAGGAAAACGCGCGGATGCTGGAGAACGTGCTGGACGACTATGGCGTCAAGGGCGAGATCGTCAGCGTGCGCCCCGGCCCCGTCGTCACCATGTACGAACTGGAACCGGCGCCGGGCCTGAAGGCGTCGCGCGTGATCGGCCTGGCCGACGACATCGCGCGGTCCATGTCCGCGCTCTCCGCCCGTGTGTCCACCGTGCCGGGCCGCTCGGTGATCGGCATCGAACTTCCGAACGACAACCGCGAGATGGTGGTGCTGCGCGAGATCCTGGCGGCGCGCGATTTCGGCGACAGCCACATGAAGCTGCCGCTGGCGCTTGGCAAGGACATCGGCGGCGAGCCGATGATCGCCAACCTGGCGAAGATGCCGCACCTGCTGATCGCCGGGACCACCGGGTCGGGCAAGTCGGTGGCGATCAACACCATGATCCTGTCGCTGCTCTACCGCCTGACGCCGGAAGACTGCCGCCTGATCATGATCGACCCGAAGATGCTGGAACTGTCGGTCTACGACGGCATCCCGCACCTGCTGTCGCCCGTGGTGACCGACCCGAAGAAGGCCGTCGTGGCGCTGAAATGGGTCGTGGCCGAGATGGAAGAGCGCTATCGCAAGATGTCCAAGATGGGCGTGCGCAACATCGACGGCTACAACGGCCGGGTGGCGGATGCCCTGAAGAAGGGCGAGATGTTCTCGCGCACCGTGCAGACGGGCTTTGACGAGGACACCGGCGATCCCATCTTCGAGACCGAGGAATTCGCGCCCGAGAAGATGCCCTATATCGTCGTCATCGTCGACGAGATGGCCGACCTGATGATGGTCGCCGGCAAGGAGATCGAGGCCTGCATCCAGCGCCTGGCGCAGATGGCGCGGGCGTCGGGGATCCACCTGATCATGGCCACGCAGCGCCCCTCGGTCGACGTCATCACCGGCACCATCAAGGCGAACTTCCCCACCCGGATCTCCTTCCAGGTGACCTCGAAGATCGACAGCCGCACCATCCTGGGCGAAATGGGCGCCGAACAGCTTCTGGGCATGGGCGACATGCTCTACATGGCGGGCGGCGCCAAGATCACCCGCTGCCACGGTCCCTTCGTCAGCGACGAGGAGGTCGAGGAGATCGTCAACCACCTGAAGGCCTACGGCCCGCCCGACTATGTCGGCGGCGTGCAGGACGGCCCCGATGACGACAAGTCGGCCGATATCGATGCGGTGCTGGGGCTGAACACCGGTGGCAATACCGGCGGCGAGGATGCGCTTTACGATCAGGCGGTGGCGATCGTCATCAAGGATCGCAAGTGTTCCACCTCCTACATCCAGCGCAAGCTGGCCATCGGCTACAACAAGGCCGCGCGCCTGGTGGAGCAGATGGAAGAGGAGGGCGTCGTCTCGGCGGCCAACCACGTCGGCAAGCGCGAGGTGCTGGTGCCCGAGCAATAGGGGGCGGGGCCGCAAGGGAGTGGGGGCTCTGCCCCCCTTGAGCCTTCGGCTCAATTCCCCCCGGAGTATTTTTGACGACGTGAAGACAGGGGCGGGGCCGATGCGGCACCCGCCCTTCTTGCTGTGGGCGCGCGCCCGCGGGGGCCTGGGCGTCCGGGACGTCGGGGCGCGGGGCCTGCGCTTCTCCGACAGCTGGAATTGGTTTGGGGGGGTGCCCCTTGGCGGTCCGGCGCCGATGGCGGAACGCTCACGCCTTGCCTCGCGTTTGTGTCTGGAACGAATGACTGCCGGAGCTTACATCTAAGCCATGAAACTGATGACCCGTCTTCTGGCGCCTGCCGCCGCGATCCTTGCCACCGCCCTGCCGGCGCTGGCCGATCCCATTCCGCTGCCCGAGCTGTCGGCCTACATGAACGGCATGAAGACGGCCGAGGCCAAGTTCACCCAGGTCAACGAGGATGGCTCCATCTCCACCGGGCAGCTTTACATCATGCGCCCGGGGCGGATGCGGTTCGAATACGATCCGCCGAACGAGGCGCTGGTGATGGCCGGGGGCAATGCCGTCGCCGTCTTCGACCCGAAATCCAACGGCGGGCCGGAGACCTACAGCCTCGGGCTGACGCCGCTGAAGCTGATCCTGGATGACCGCATCGACCTGGGCCGCGACAACATGGTGACGGATTACCGCGAGGAAGGCCCCTCGACCATCGTGCGGGCGCAGGACCCGGAGCATCCCGAGTATGGCCATATCGAGCTGATCTTCACCGGCGATCCGGTGGAGCTGCGGCAATGGGTGGTGACGGACGAGGCCGGCAGCCAGACCACGGTGATCCTGGGCGAGCTGCAAACCGGCGTGTCCCTGGGCACCGGCATGTTCTCCATCCGCCAGGAAAGGGAGCGGCGCGGGGGCTGAATCCGCGCCCGAGTGGTCTGAATGGAAAACGGCGCCCCCGGATGGGAGGCGCCGTTCCTGTTTTCGCCAGAACCCGGGCCTGGCCTCAGCGGCAGTAGGCCAGCTGTCGGGCGTAGAGATCCGAGCGGATCGCGACGTTCTGCGCCACGGAAATCAGCCAGGATTTCTGCAGGTAGGAGCCGCGGGCATAGCCCGCCCGCCCTTCGTGGTAGGCCAGGTACTGCCCGCGCGCGTCATCCAGCGGGATGCCCAGGCGGCGGGTCGTCTCGTTCATGTACCAGCCCATGAAATCGGTGGCGTCGTCAATGTCGGTGCGGCGCGCGAAACGGCCGCCCTGCTTCTCCTGGTATTCCTCCCAGGTCCCGTCCAGCGCCTGGCTGTAGCCCGTAGCCGAGCTTTGCCGGCCCAGGGGGATGATCCCCAGGGCGAAGCGGTGCGGGGTGCGTGCATTCCCGATGAACTTGCTCTCCTGGTGCATCACGGCCATCTGGACGTGAACCGGCACCCCCCAGCGACGTTCCGCGCGTTCGAAGGCGCGTTCGTAGTGCGGGCGCTGTTGCAGGATGGAACAGGCGTTGTCGAGGTTGCGCGGCGCGGTGGTGTCCCGGCCGCCCCCACAGGATGCGACAAGGAGGATCGCCAGAAATGCGAATAGCTTTCTGCTCATCTGCCTCTCGTTTTCTGCTTTTGTCTTTTTCCAGCAGGTTACACGAAACGCAGCGCCTGTGAAACTGGCAATGACGTGATCGCCTGGCAGAAAACCCGACTGGATACCCGGGCCGAAAGCCCTAGGCAGGGCGCGCGCCGGCCCTCAGAGCAGCACCGCCAGAAGGGCCGGCAGCAGCAGCACCGACAGCAGGGTCGAAACCACGACGAGGCCGGCCACCGCATCGGCGTCGGCGCCGTATTTCACCGCCAGCAGGTAGGAGGTGACGGCCACCGGCGTCGAGATCTGCAGCACCAGCACCGCGAAGGCCACGTCATCCAGTCCGAAGGCGCGCCCGGTGACCCAGGCGATCGCCACGCAGAGCACGACCTTCAACACCGACAACCAGGAGGCCAGACGGATCGAGCCGGGCCGCAGCCGTGCCACCGCCACGCCCACGGTGATCAGCATCAGCGGGATCGCCAGCTGGCCGACCAGTTCCAGCGTATTGGTCAGGAAGAGCGGCGTCTGCCAGCCCTGGCTGAGGAAGATCCCGCCCAGGATCGTGGCCCAGAGCAGCGGCTCCTTCAGCGCCCGAACCACAGAGCCGCCGCCGGAGACGATCCAGACCCCGAAGGTGAAGTTCCACACCGCCATGACCGCAAAGACCACCACCGCGTAGCTGAGGCCCGCCTCCCCGAAGGCGAAGAGCGCCAGCGGCAGGCCGAGGTTCCCGGTGTTGCCGAAGATCAGCGGCGACAGGTAGCTGCGCATCTCCAGCTTCAGCCCCCAGATGGCGAGGGCGGTGACCGCCGTCAGCGCCGCATAGGCCGCGACGGCGGCCAGCGACAGGGCGGTGAGGGCGGCCGGATCGATCTCCGTCTTCATCAGCGCGGTGAAGATCAGGCAGGGCACCGACAGCGTCATCGCCAGCCGGGTGACGAAATCGATCTGGTAGTCGAACCCCATGCGGACCCAGGTGAAACCGATGGCGGCGAGCAGGAAGACGGGGGCCGTGATCTCCAGCACTGTTAGGACGAGATTCACAGAGTGTTTCCTTTAAATTCGCTGCATCGGGTTGGACAAGGGCCGGGGAAAGACGTTAGTAGGGGGCCTCATGACCTGCAAGGCGATGCTGAAGACGAACGCGAAATATCATCTGGGCCAGATCGTGCGCCACAAGAAGCACCCGTTCCGCGGTGTCATCTTCGACGTCGATCCCGAGTTCAGCAACACCGAGGAATGGTATGACGCCATTCCCGAGGACAGTCGTCCTGTGCGCGAACAGCCCTTCTATCACCTGCTGGCCGAGAACGATCAGAGCTACTACGTGGCCTATGTCTCGGAACAGAACCTGGTCGAGGACCTGTCGGGCGAACCGGTGGATCACCCGGACATTCCCGATCTGTTCGGTCCCTTCGAGGACGGTCATTACCCGCTGCATTTCCAGCTGAACTGAGCCGGGCGCCCGGACGGAGTGCTGCCGGGGCAGGGGGCGCTGCCCCCCTTGAGCCGTGCCGGCTCAATTCCCCCCGGAGTATTTTCGGCCAACGTATAACATCAGCGCGGTGGCCGGCGCCTGGGTGCCGGTTCGGGCCGCCCGCCCTGTCGAGAGCGGGCGGGGGCCTCAGTAGCCGATGGCGCAGCCGTCCTTGCGCGGGTCGGAACCGCCTTCGAGGAAGCCGCTGTCGTGGATGCGGATCGCCTGGGCGCCGCCGATCGGCGTGTCGGGGGTGACGATCCTGTGGCCCTTTGCCTCCAGCGCGGTGGCGACCTCCGGCGCATAGCCGCGTTCCAGTTGCAGGGTGCCGCCCTCGGGGAAGGCGCGGGGGGCGTCGATGGCCTCCTGCGGACTGAGGCCGTAGTCGCGCAGGTTGGTGACGAATCGTGCATGCCCCGCCGCCTGGTACTGGCCGCCCATCACGCCGAAGGGCAGGTTCGGCCTGCCGTTCTCTGCCAGCATTCCGGGGATGATCGTGTGCAGCGGGCGCTTGCCCGGCGCCAGCTCGTTCCCGTGCCCTTTGGTCAGGGTGAAGCCCATGCCGCGGTTGTGCAGGACCAGGCCGAATTTCTCGGTGCCCAGGCCCGACCCGAAGGCGTGGAAGACCGAGTAGATCAGTGAGACCGCCATGCGGTCGCGGTCGACCACGGTGATGTAGATCGTGTCGCGATGCGGGGTGCCGTCGAAGGCCGCGCCCTCGGGCTGGGCGCGGGCCGGGTCGATGCGGGCCGCGAGATCGGCGGCGAGGGCCGGATCAAGCATCCGGTCGCCTTCGGCGGTGGCGGCATCGGCGATGAAGCGGTTGCGGGCGGCGTAGGCGAGCTTGGCGGCCTCGGCCTCCAGGTGGGCGCGTTCGGCGCCGAAGGGATCCAGGGCGGTCAGGTCGAAATGGCCCAGGATGTTCAACATCAGGATGGCCGTGGCCCCCTGGCCGTTGGGCGGGTGTTCATGCAGGGTCGCGCCCTTGTAGGCGCCGGAGATCGGGTCGGTCTGCAGGCCCCTCTGGGCCGCGAAATCCTCCGCCGTATGGGCGCCGCCGCCCTGGCGCAGGGCGCTCAGCATGTCCTCGGCCACCTCGCCTTCGTAGAAGGCGCGGGCGCCGTCGCGGGCGATGCGGCGCAGCACCTCGGCCTGGCCGGGCAGGGCGAAACGCGCGCCTTCCTTCGGCGGCGTGCCTCCGGGCATCAGGTGGCGGGCGGCGGTGGCGTCCAGCCGGTCGGCGGAACTGGCGAAGTCGACGGAGACGCGGGCATGCACGGGCACGCCGGTCTCGAAGAGCCGGATCGCGGGCGCCAGGCTGTCCGCCAGCCCCAGCTTGCCCCAAAGCGCCGACATCTCGTCGAAGGCGGCAACGGCCCCGGGGATGGTGACGGACCGGGCGTCGCGGTCGGGCATCTGGGTCAGCCCCTCGGCGCGCAGCGCGGCGGCGGAGGCGCCAGCGGGGGCCCGGCCCGAGCCGTTGTAGGACAGCACCTCATCCTGCCCCGCCGGCTTGACCAGGGCGAAGCAGTCCCCGGCGATGCCGCACATGGCCGGTTCGCAGACGCCAAGCGCCACGGCACCGGCGATGGCGGCGTCCATGGCGTTGCCGCCGGCCTTCAGGATGTCCAGCGCGGCATTGGCCGCGATCGGATGGGATGTGGCGCAAAGGCCGTTCTCGGCCCAGACGGGGGAGCGGCCGGGCAGGTGCAGATCGCGCATGGTTCCTCCTCATTGAGGGCGCGATGCTGCGAGGGGGCGCCGCTGGGGTCAAGGGCAAAGCGACCCGACGGGGAGCGATACCGGCGGCGCGGCCTGTGGCGGCGATAATCTGGGGGAGGGGGCGGGTAAGACCTCGACGCCACGCACTGGGTGGGGGCTGTTATACGCGGCGCCGAGGGAAGCCAGTGCAGCTACGGGGAGAAGGGTCGGCCCGGGTCATGGCCCGAATGGGATTGTCGTGGGGCGATTTCGGGGCAAATTCGACGATTGTGGCGAAAAGTGTCCGCGGGTGGGATGGGCGTGGCCGAGGTGCCTTGATCCCGTGGGCCTGGCCACACTTTCGGGACAATTGCGCCCCTGTTGGTGGTTGGGGATTGGCGTCGGGGGCAGGGGCGTCGGGGTCTGGTCACCCGCCGCCTGCTCGCCTGGGCCATGGGATGATGGCATCGCCCGCCCAGCCTGTCAGAGCCCGGCCTCCGCGCCGCCGATGCGCATGCGGAAGGTCAGCTCGTTCACATCGCCCTGTCGGCTGTAGCAGACATCGCGCGAGAGGTCGCGGATCAGGAACCAGCCGAAGCCGCCTTCGGGCATCGCCTCCAGCGCCTCGGGCAGTGGGGCGGGGTCGCCCATAGGGGCCACGCCATCGGGCATCGGCCGGCCCTCGTCACGGATGCGGAAATGCAGCCCGTCGGGCTCCTTCGTGCAGTCCAGGCTGATCCAGCCGCGATCCCCGGCGCCATAGGCATGTTCGGCGACGTTGTTCAGCGCCTCGGCCAGCACCAGTTCGACCGTGCCACGTTCCTCCAGGTCGAACCCCTGCAGGTCGGTCACCACGGTCTGCAGGGCGCGGCGCACCGACAGGGGCGAACTGGGGAAGGTCAGGTGCAAGGTGCCGCTGCCCGTCATCGCTGTCCCAGCGGCAGCGGCCTGCGGCGGGGCCGCCCGATCTGTCGAGGGATCAGCCCGCATGGCTGGACACTGCCGTGCGGATGTCGTTGTGGATCGGGAAAACGGTGTCCATCCGCGTCAGCCGGAACACCTTGTCGACGTTGGTGTTGAGCGAAGCAAGCTCCAGCTTCTGGCCCGGCTGCAGTTGCTTCATCGAGGCGACGATGGCGCCCAGCCCGCTGGAATCGATGAAATCGACCTGGGTCAGGTCCAGGATGATGCGCCCGTCCAGCCCGTCGGTCGCCTCCTGCATCAGGTCCTTGAACCGGATTGCGACCGCCGCATCGATGCGCGCGGCCTGGACCGTGATGATCGTGGCGCCGTCACTGGCGTTGATGTCGAACTCCATCCCCGGCCCTCCCTGGAAAACTGCAGGTGTGGAAACGCTAGACGGCATTCCTTACCATTCGGTATGCACGGGTCAGAGAGAGGGAGGGTTTCATGCAGGAAGTCATCATTGCGGGTGCGTCCCGAACCGCCATGGGCGGGTTCCAGGGCGCGTTCAGCCCGCTCACCGCGTCGGACCTGGGCGGGGCCGCCCTGCGCGCCGCGCTGGCACAGGCGGGCGTGGAATCGGTGGACGAGCTGCTGATGGGCTGCGTCCTGCCCGCGGGCCAGGGCCAGGCGCCGGCCCGCCAGGCGGGGTTCGCCGCCGGGCTGGACGAGGCGGTGCCGGCCACCACGCTGAACAAAATGTGCGGGTCCGGCATGAAGACGGCGATGATGGCCTTCGACCAGATCGCCCTGGGCCATGCGGCGGTGATGGGCGCGGGCGGCATGGAAAGCATGACCAACGCCCCCTACCTGTTGCCCGCCATGCGGGGCGGGGCTCGGCTGGGGCATGGGCGCACCATCGACCACATGTTCCTCGACGGCCTCGAAGACGCCTATGACAAGGGGCGCCTGATGGGCACCTTCGCCGAGGATTGCGCCGAGGCCTTCCAGTTCACCCGCCAGGCCCAGGACGACTACGCCCTGGCCTCGCTGGAACGGGCGCTTGCCGCCCAGAGCTCCGGTGCCTTCGAGGGCGAGATCACCCCGGTGGAGATCACCTCGCGCAAGGGTGCGTTGACCGTCGCGGCGGATGAGCAGCCGGGCCTCGCCCGGCCCGATAAGATCCCGCAGCTGAAACCGGCCTTCCGCGAGGGCGGCACGGTGACGGCGGCCAATTCCTCGTCGATCTCCGACGGGGCGGCGGCCCTGGTGCTGGCCTCACGCGCCACGGCCCGGGCGCGTGGCCTGCCGATCCGAGCGCAGATCATGGGCCACGCCAGCCATGCCCATGCCCCGGCGAACTTCCCCACGGCCCCGGTGCCCGCAGCGCAGAAGCTGCTGAAGAAGCTCGGCTGGGCCGTGACGGACGTGGATCTGTGGGAGGTGAACGAGGCCTTCGCCGTCGTCCCCATGGCCTTCATGGCGGAGATGGGGCTGCCCCACGACCGGGTGAACGTGAACGGGGGCGCCTGCGCCCTGGGCCATCCGATCGGTGCCTCGGGGGCGCGGATCATCGTCACCCTGCTGAACGCGATGGAGGCGCGCGACCTGAAACGCGGTGTCGCTGCCATCTGCATCGGCGGCGGCGAGGGGACGGCGATCGCCATCGAACGCCCTTGATCCCAGGCCGGACCGGGAGGGCCACCCCCTTTCCCTATTTGTTGGCCTCAAATATTCTCGGGAGTGAATTGCGGCCCCCGGGGCCGCAAGAGGGGGCAGACAGCCCCCTGCCCCCGCAGCAGGAACCACCAAGATGATCCAGATTGCCTCGCTCTTCCCTCGCCCCGCCGGGGCCCACGCATGAGTTTCGAGGGCTGGACCGTCTTCGCGCTCTTCTGGATGCTCTTCGTCACCACGCCGGGGCCGAATGCGGTCAACTGCATCCAGAACGGCATGACCCTGGGCTTCCCCCGCGCACTTTGGGGCGTGGCGGGGATTTTGACCCAGGCGACGCTTTTCCTCTTTGCCTCCGCAGCCGGGATCACGGCGTTGATCGCGGCCTCGCCCACCGGGTTCGTGGTGGCGAAATACCTGGGCGCGGGGTTCCTGATCTGGACGGGCATCCGTGGCTGGATGAACGCCCGGCGCCCCCCGGCCGCCACGGACCGTCCGGGCCATTCGGTCTATATCCGCGCCTTCCTGATCGCCACGATCAACCCCAAGTCGGTGGCGGGCTACCTGGCGGCCTTCTCGCAGTTCGTGCAGCCCGATGTCCCCATCTGGAGCCAGATGGCCGTCATCGTGCCGACCGCGCTGACCATCACCACTGCCAGCTACATGACCTATACCGCGCTTGGCGTCTTCGTCGGCCGCGCCGCCTTGGGGGCCGTGTTCAACACATGGTTCCGGCGCGCCATGGCGGTCTGTTTCATTGTCTACGGGCTGCTCCTGGGGGCGTCCTCGCTGCCGGCCCGGTCCTGAGTCGGGGCGTCGAGGCTCGACGGCGCGAAGGTGAGAGGCTATCTGGGCGGCCATGAGTGACGTCTACACGCCCCCCGATACCCCCCTGTCGGTGATCCACGAGGATCACGAGCTGCTGATCGTCGACAAGCCCACGGGGCTGCTGTCGGTGCCGGGCCGGGGGGAGCACCTGGCCGATTGCCTTCTGGCCCGCGTGCAGGCGGCCTTTCCCACCGCGCTGCTGGTGCACCGGCTGGACCGGGACACCTCCGGCCTGATGGTCTTCGCCATGACGCCGCACGCGCAGCGCCATCTCGGCCTGCAGTTCGAACACCGCCGGGTGAAGAAGACCTATGTGGCCCGGGTCCACGGACGGCTGGAGCCGAAGACCGGCACAGTGGATCTGCCGCTGATCGTCGACTGGCCGAACCGCCCCAAGCAGATGGTCGACCATGAGAATGGCAAGCCCGCCGTGACCGACTGGAAGGTGGTGAAGGCCTCGGATGCCGAAAGCCGTGTGCGGCTGTTTCCGCAGACGGGTCGGTCGCACCAGTTGCGGGTGCACATGCTGGCGCTTGGCCATCCGATCCTGGGGGATCCCTTCTACGCCGAGGGTGAGGCCCGCGATCATCCGCGCCTGATGCTGCATTCCGAAGAGCTGCGCCTGCTGCACCCCGAAGGCGGGCAGGGGATGAAGTTCCGCGCCAAGGCGCCGTTCTGAGGCGGAGGGGGCTCTGCCCCCGTCGCCGGACGGCGGCAAATCGAAGGGAAAGGGGGCTCTGCCCCCGTCGCCTTTGGCGACTCCCCCGGGATATTTTTGGCCAACAAATAGGGGGAAGCGGGCGCCTCTGGGGGCGTTCAGCGCTTCAGGATTCGGTCGGTCAGGTTCTGGCGGTTGGCCATCAGGGCATCGATCTGCGGCGACAGCGCGGGATGGCGCAGGCGCAGGGTCTCGATCTCGTCCAGGCGGTTGGCGGCGATCAGCGACAGCAGGTCGCCGCGCACTTTGCCCGCCTCGTCGCGGGGCAGTTGCACCACGGGCTGCACCTTTTCCGACAGGCTTTCCGGCAGCACGGCGCGCAGCGCCTCCTGGCTCATCGCGGTTTCCACGAAGGTATAGAGGCCGGTGCCGCGTCCGGGCAGGGCATAGGTGGCGACGTGATGGGCCGTCACCGGCTGGTCCTTCAGGGCGGCGGCGATCTTCGGTCCGTTGCGCTCGATCCGGTCCTCGGTGCCCTCGCCGTCGGACCAGTCAAAGAGGTCGCGGGTGATCCAGTTGTAGAGCCGCTTGCCGGTCTTCATCCAGATCCGGGTGGGCAGCGCCTTGCGCGCCAGCATGGCCCGTTCGGCGGGGGTCAGCAGGTGGTGGGCATAGGCGCGCTTCTGCTTCAGCAGGTGGCGCAGGTCCTCGCGCGCCATGGTGCGGAACAGCGGGCCGCGAAAGCGGTGCACCGAGGCCAGTTGAAAGTCGATCACCGCCGCGCCGCCATCGGGGCGCATCAGCCAGTTCTGTGGCTTGGCGATGTCGTTATGGGTGACGCCCCGGCGGCGCATCTCGCGCAAGAGCCGCTTGGCATCGCGGTAGAAGGCCGCGTCGGCAGGTTTCGCCAGTTGCAGCGGCGTGCCTTCGGACCAGCCGCGCAGGATGCCCTCGCGGTCATAGCGGATCAGCTCGGGGCAGCCTTCGATCCCCTGCACGGCGCGCAGCCCGCGCACCTCGCGTCGGGCCAGCAGCCGGGCCATGGGGCGCGACCACAGGGGCAGCTCGTCCAGCTTGCGCAGGGCGACGCGGCGATCCGGCGCGCCGGCCAGGTGCCCCGATATGGTTTCCGAGAAGGGATCGCGCTTCAGCACGGTGACGGGGATGAAGACGGGGTCGGTCACGGGACGGGTCTCTCGGGGTTGGGGCGGCGCTGCCGGGTCCTGAGGCGTTGCCGCATCTAGCAGGGCGCCGGGCCGGGGGGCAAGCGCGGGGCGCCTTTCCCGGCCCGTCCCGGCGGGCTAGGGAAGGGGCAGCAAAGACAGGAGGGCCCCATGGCCAAGATGATCCATTCCATGATCCGGGTGCTGGAGGAGGCGCGGTCCGTCGCTTTCTACGAAACGGCTTTCGGGCTGAGCGTGGTGCAGAAGCTCGATTTCGAGAGCTTCGCCCTGATCTACATGTCCAACGCTGAAACCGGGTTCGAACTGGAACTGACGCTGAACAAGGACCGCACGGAGCCCTATGAGCTGGGCGACGGCTACGGCCACCTGGCGGTTTCCGTGGAGGATGTCGAGACCGAGCACGCCCGGCTGACCGAGGCGGGCCTGGCCCCGCGCAAGATCGTCGAGTTCGCCCCCGCCGGACAGTTCATCGCCAAGTTTTTCTTCATCGCCGATCCAGATGGCTATGAGATCGAGGTGATCGAGCGCGGCGGGCGGTTCCTCTGAGAGGACCGGCCCTTGGCCGGCGGCCTCCGGCGGGAGTATTTGGGACAAGGTGAAGACAGGGGCGATGCGAGCTGCCCCGGCGTGGCCGACTTTGGCCAGGGGCGGGTCCCGCAGGATGTCGAAGGAGGCCATGCTGGCCGGACCGGGCGCTGCCTCCCCTGCTTCACGTCGTCGAAAATACCTCCGGGGGAGTCGCCCGCAGGGCGGCGGGGGCAGCGCCCCCTGCCTGTCGCGGATCCGTCCTGGCGGGACGTGGCCGGAATGACAAAAGGGGAGGCCCTGGACCTCCCCTTTCTCGTGATCGGACCTCTTGCCGCGATCAGGTGGTCTTGGCGTCCCAGCCGGAGACGGCCTTGACCTCCAGGAAATCTTCCAGGCCCCAGACGCCGCCCTCGCGACCGTTGCCCGAGGCCTTCATGCCGCCAAACGGCGCGCCGGCGCCGCGCGGCTGGCCGTTCATCTCCACCATGCCGGAGCGCAGGGACAGGGCCATGCGGTTTGCACGCTCCCCATCCGTGGTCTGGACGTAGTTGGTCAGACCGTAGGGCGTGTCGTTGGCGATGGCAATGGCCTCTTCTTCCGTGTCGAAGGGCATGATCGTCAGGACGGGGCCGAAGATCTCCTCGCGGGCGATGGTCATGTCGTTGTTGGCATCGGCAAAGACCGTGGGCCGCACGAAGAAGCCGCGGTTGAAGCCCTCGGGCCGGCCGGGGCCGCCGGCGACCAGGCGGGCGCCTTCGTCGATGCCTTTCTGGATCAGGCCCTGGATCTTCTCGAACTGGCTGGCGTTCACCACCGGACCGATGTGGCGGCCTTCCTGCGAGGCGGGGCCGACGGTGATCTGCTCGGCCACGGCGGCGGCCTCTTCCACGGCGGCGTCGTAGCGGTCGCGTTGCACCAGCATGCGCGAGGGAGCGTTACAGCTTTGGCCGGAGTTGTTCATCATGTGCAGCACGCCGCGCTTCACCGCCTTGTCGTCGGCGTCGGAGAAGATCACGTTGGCGCCCTTGCCGCCCAGCTCCAGATGCACCTTCTTCAGGGTCTTGGCGGCATTTTGCGAGATAGCGATGCCCGCGCGGGTCGATCCGGTGAAGGACACCATGTCGACGTCGGGGTGCCCCGACAGGGCCGAACCGACACCGGCGCCATCGCCGTTCACCAGGTTGAAGACGCCCTTGGGCACGCCGGCCTCGTCCATCATCTCGGCAAACAGCAGCGCGTTCAGCGGGCTTTCCTCCGAGGGTTTCAGCACCATGGTGCAGCCCGCGATCAGCGCCGCGATCACCTTCAGCGTGACCTGGTTCATCGGCCAGTTCCACGGCGTGATCAGGGCGCAGACGCCGACGGCCTCGTAGACGATGCGGTCATTGGGGGCATGATCGCCCAGCGGGCGCACGAATTCGAAGGTCTTGGCGGCGCGCAGGAAATTCTTGGTGTGGGAGAAACCGGCCCCCCACTGGGCGCTGCGCGACAGGTCGATGGGGGCGCCCATCTCGGTGGAGATCGCTTGGGCCATCTCTTCCTTGCGACGCTCATAGATCTCCAGGAACGTCTCGACGATGGCGATGCGGTCCGCCGGCGGCGTAGCCATCCAGGCGGGGGAGGCGGCCTTGGCGGCGGCCACGGCGCGGTCCGCATCGGCCTCGGAGCCCAGCGAGATCACCGCGCAGGGATCCTCGGTCGAGGGGTCGATCACCTGGTGGTCGCGGGGCTCAAGCGGGGCGACCCACTGGCCGTCGATGTAGAAGTCGCGTTTCTCGATCATGAGGCTGTCCTTCGGTCGTCTTGAATTTCGCTATGCGGGACGTGATTTTGCAGTCGTCCAGATCACTGTGGCACTCTGCGCAGGGCTGGGCAAGATCCCTCCGCCGCGATCCGCTGCGCCAGCGTCGTGGAATGCGCCAGCCGCCGCCGTCCTGGCGGGCGTATTGACGCGGGCAGCGGCGCAGCCCCGCCAACGGGGGTGCAAAACATCCTGACGCCCCCTAGATATGTCTGAAGACACATCCTGACAGGAGGACACCATGTCTCTGCGCATCAACGATACCGTTCCCGATTTCAAGGCCGAGACCGACCAGGGCACCATCGAGTCGTTCCACGACTGGATCGGCGACAGCTGGGCGATTCTCTTCTCCCACCCGAAGGATTTCACCCCGGTCTGCACCACCGAGTTCGGCGCCGTGGCGCAACTGGCCGATGAATGGGCCAAGCGCAACACCAAGGTGATCGGCATCTCGGTCGACGGTGTGGAAGAGCACAAGAAGTGGAAGGGCGACATCGAGAGCTTCGCCGGCACGTCCGCGGGCTTCCCGATCATCGACGGCACCGACCTGGAAATCGCCAAGATGTGGGACATGCTGCCGGCTGACGCCTACCTGCCCGATGGCCGCACCCCGGCCGACAGCGCCACCGTGCGGTCTGTCTTCATCATCAGCCCGGACAAGAAGCTGCAGCTGTCGATGACCTACCCGATGTCCGTGGGCCGCAATTTCGCCGAGGTGCTGCGCGCCCTCGACGGCCTGCAGAAGACCTTCGGCGCGCCGCTGGCCACCCCGGCCAACTGGGAAACCGGCCAGGACGTGATCGTCGCCCTGTCACTGGACGATGCCGCCGCCGCCGAGAAGTTCGGCGATCTGGACATCAAGCTGCCCTACCTGCGTTTCGCCAAGGATCCGGCATAAGTCGTCGGGGCCAGGCAAGGCCGGAAGATCGGAAAGGGGCGTCCTGCGGGGCGCCCCTTTTGCGTGATCGGGGCGAAAACCGGGCAGAGGGCCCCGACCGACTGCCCCGGGGCGCGGCAGAGATTGTGGCGCCGCGCCGGTCGACCTAGGATCAACGCGCGGCAAAGAGGACTGTCATGCGCGGATCGGCGAAGGGTATTGTGGCGCTCGTGGGGGTTGCGGGGATCGGGCTGGTCGCCGGGCTGGGTTTGACCCTGCTGGCCGACCGCGAGGACCCGCCGCTGCTGGCCTGGAACGATGCGGAGACGGTGGCCCGGGGGCATCGGCTCTACGACGATCAATGCGCCGCCTGCCACGGCGGTCTGGGGCCGGACCCGGCGCCGCCGTCGGTGAGCAACCCCGACCTGGTGGCGCCGCCCCATGATGAGACCGGCCACAGCTGGCAGCACCCCGACTACGCCCTGTTCGAACTGACCCGTAGCGGCGAGGTGGCCGAGCTGTGCCTGACCGGCGCCGAGGAGGGCGGCATGCCGCAGTTCGGCGACACGCTGGACGATCGTCAGATCCTCGACGTGCTGGCCTACATCAAATCCACCTGGCCCGAGGCCACGCGCGAGCATCAGGACGGCGTGAACGCGATGTACGCGGCCCAGAACGATGCCGTGCGACGCCTGGTGAGCGACGCCGGGCACTGAGCCGGCCCGCCGGGCCCGCGGGCCGCTGCCCCTTTTCATTTCGCCGCAGCGCGCTAAGACGGACATATGCGTTTTCTGAAGCTCGACACCGGCGTCATCGACACCTTTGATCAGGCCCTTGCGGGGGCGGTGGAGGTGGTCGCGACCTCTCCCGGCAAGCCGTTGGCGCGCCTGGCGCGGCACCGCGGCTGGTCCCGCGCCCTGGGCGTACAGGCCCGCGCGCTGGTGGCCCCTGGCGCCGAGGCGCGGCAGCTGATCGCGGGCAATATGGCCCGCAAACGCATCCGCCTGCCCGAAATCTTCGGCAATCCCTTCGTCGCGGGCCTCTATTCCTACGTCAAACGGGTCCAGGCGGCGGTCCTGAAGGAGGCGCTTCTGGCCGAACTGGCCGCCAGCGATCCGGAGGTGGTGATCGTCTACAACGGTTCCTCCTATCCCGAAACGGTGCTGGAGGCTGCCAGCCGGGGCCGGCCGCGCGTCTTCATCGAGGCGGGGTTCTTCCCCAAGACCCTGCAGATCGACCCAAAAGGGCTGAACGGCGCCAACTCCGTGCCCCGCGACCCGGCTTTCTACCTGGAGACGGAGGAGGATTTCGCCGCCCCCGGCCTGCCGGAGTTCGTCAACAACCGCCCCTCGAAGAGCAAGTACGACCCGGTGGAGCTGACGCCGGGCTATGTCTTCGTGCCCTTCCAGGTGCCCTCGGACATGCAGGTGACGCAGCATTCGCCCTGGATCCGCGACATGGAACAGTTCCTGGAACAGGTCTGCGCCGCCGCCGACCGGAACCCGGACGACACCTTCGTCATCAAGGAACATCCCAGCTTCAAACGGTCGGTCATCGGCTGGCGCGAGCATCCGCGGGTGATCTTCGCCAACGGCAATGTCACCTCCGATCTGATCCGCGATGCGCGCGCTGTCATCACCCTGAATTCCACCGTTGGGATCGAAGGGCTTCTGCTGGGCAAGCCGGTGACTACGCTGGGCCATGCCTGCTACAACATCGACGGTCTGGTGCAGCATGCGCCCGACGCGGCGGCGCTGGACGCGGCGCTGGCGGCGCGCGACTGGGCGCCCGATGATCGCCTGCGGCGGCAGGTCCTGGGCTACCTGTGGAACCGCTACCTGGTACACGGCAGCTATGCCGAGCTGCCCAGTGACCTGGCCGAGACCCTGAAGGCGCGCGCGGAATGAGCGGCGACGCGACGGGACAGGGGCCCATCCGCATCGCCGTGGCGACGGATGCCAACATGGTCGATGCAGCGCTGGTCGTCATCGGCTCCGCGCTGGAACATGCCTCGCGGGCGCTGGAGGTGCATTTCCTGGGCTATCAGCTGACCGCGGCGCAGCGCGACCGCGTCGCGGCGCAGTGCGAGGCCAGCGGCGCCCGGCTGGTCTATCATGAGATCACGCCGGATCTCTTCGACGGGGCCGAACAGCGCGACAGCAACATCTCTCTGGTGACCCTGGCGCGGATGCACCTGCCGCGCTGGGTCGAGGGGCGGATCATTTACCTGGATTGCGACATGCTGGTCCTGGGCGACCTGGCAGACGTGCAGGATGCCGACCTGGCTGGCCAGCCCCTGGGCGCGGTGCGGGATTTCTACGTGCTGGACCAGATGCGTGCCGGCAAGGAACGGCCCGAGAAGCTGGCCCACCACGCCGCGTTGCTGGGTCGCGCCGATGTGGCGGGCTATTTCAACGCGGGCCTGCTGCTGCTGGATTGCGACGCGATCCGCGCCGATGCGGATCTCTGCGCCCGCATGGGCGACGCGAGCGAGGCCAGCCGGTACAAGTTCATGGACCAGGATTTCCTGAACCTGCTGTTCGACGGGCGCACCGCCTTCCTGCCGCAGGCCTGGAACAGCATCTGGGGCCGCGACGCGGCACGGGCAAAGACGCTGGCCGGGCTGCCCTGGCTGCCCGAGGCGGAAAAGACCCCGGCGGCGTCGCAGCTGATCCACTACACCGGCCCGAAGAAGCCCTGGAAAAAACAGCCCCTGGCGAAGGCGCTGCTGCGCGGCCGCCTGCAGGCCCTGCTGGCCTGGCGCCGCGCGGCGGCCCGGATCCTGGGCTGAGCGTCAGGAACCGGTGGTTTCGCTGTAGTGGGTGGACTTTCGGCCCCGCAACACTGCGACACGCCCGGCGATCCACCCGGTCGACCGCGCCAGATCCAGTAGCCCGACGTTCGGGCGCAACGGCAGCGTCACCAGGTGCAGAAGCGCCTGCACCGATTTCAGCAGCAGTGCGGGATAGACCTTCCAGCGGGGCTCGCTCTTTTGTTCAAGCCGGATCCGATAGGCGGTGTTGGACATGTCTCGCGCGCGGCGGAATTGGTAGCGGAAGCTCATCCTGTCCGGCTCGACCCACTCAAACACCCTTGCCTCTTTGACCCAGCCAGTCGGTAGGCCAGCCTGGTAAGCCTCTCGATAGAGCTTCAGGTCCTCACCGCCATTCCGCAGGGTGTTGTCAAAGCGCAAGCCATGCTCTGTGAACAGCCGCATGTCGGCGAACCAGTTGTTGGTCGAGATGGTGACGTTACGCGTGTCATGAATGTCGGCATGGGCGGCGGCCCGGCGGGCGCGCTTGTCGAAACGATGTGCCATGTTGCGATGCATGAGCCGTGTCCATGCTCCCGCATCGTCGGGCGCCGGAGCAAGCAGTTGCGGCCCTCCGAGCAGCAGGGCGCCAGTCTCGCGGTAGGTTCGGGTCAGCGTGGTCAGCCAGTCCGGTGCGACGGTCTGGTCATCGTCGACGAACGCCAGAATATCGCTGTTCTGTGACAAGGCCCAGTCCACAGCGCGGTTCCGTGCAATGGGAATGCCCTGCTCCGGCTCTAAAAGGTACTGGAATTCGAGGCCGTTCCGCGAGGCCTTGCCCGCGTCCTCGACGAGTCTGCGGGCGTGTTCCTCTGTGTCGTTCTCGACGATCAGCCCGATGACCTTGGCATCGCGCGGCAGTTCCATTTCGCCTAGCGACCTGAGCAGTTGCGCGAGCATCCTTGGTCGGTGGCGGGTAAGGGCAGCAACGATGATCGTCAGCGACATGGCCAGCGTCTTCCTCTTGAACCTGCCCGGCGTCGGGCGAAAAAGGGCCACCGGGGGGACTGCCCCCCGATGGCCCGCTGTCATTTCGCAAAAGGAGAGGCCCGATTACTCGGCGCCTTCCTCCTTCGCCATTTCTTCGCCGGTCTCCTGGTCGACCATCTTCATCGACAGGCGGACCTTGCCGCGGTCGTCGAAGCCCACGAGCTTCACGAAGACTTCCTGGCCTTCCTTCAGCACGTCGGAGGGGTGGTTCAGGCGACGGTTCTCGATCTGGGAGACGTGCACCAGGCCGTCCCGCTTGCCGAAGAAGTTTACGAAGGCGCCGAAATCGACGAGCTTCACGACCTTGCCCTTGTAGATCTTGCCCTCTTCCGGCTCCGCCACGATCGAGTGGATCATGTCGTAGGCGCGCTGGATGGCCTCACCGTCGGACGAGGCGATCTTGATGATGCCGTCGTCGTTGATGTCGACCTTGGCGCCGGAGGTTTCCACGATCTCGCGGATGACCTTGCCGCCCGAGCCGATCACTTCACGGATCTTGTCGGTGGGGATCTGCATGGTCTCGATGCGTGGCGCATGGGCGGAGAATTCGCCAACGCCGGACAGGGCCTTGTTCATCTCGCCCAGGATGTGCATCCGGCCATCCTTGGCCTGGGCCAGGGCGGTTTTCATGATCTCGGGCGTGATGCCCTGGACCTTGATGTCCATCTGCAGCGAGGTGATGCCTTCGGCGGTACCGGCCACCTTGAAGTCCATGTCGCCGAGGTGATCCTCGTCGCCAAGGATGTCGGTCAGCACGGCGTAGGAGCCGTCATCTTCCAGCACCAGGCCCATGGCCACACCGGCCACGGCGGCCTTCAGCGGCACACCGGCGTCCATCATCGACAGCGAGCCGCCGCAGACGGAAGCCATCGAGGAGGAGCCGTTGGATTCGGTGATCTCCGACACGATGCGGATCGTGTAGGGGAAATCGGTGGGGGCGGGCAGGACGGCCTGAAGGGCACGCCAGGCCAGCTTGCCGTGACCGATTTCACGACGACCGGGGGAGCCGACACGACCCACTTCGCCGACCGAGTAGGGCGGGAAGTTGTAGTGCAGCATGAAGTTGGATTTGAAGTTGCCGTGCAGGGCGTCGATGAACTGTTCGTCATCGCCGGTGCCCAGCGTGGTCACGACCAGACCCTGGGTTTCGCCACGGGTGAACAGCGCCGAGCCGTGGGTCCGGGGCAGGAAACCGGTTTCAGCTTCGATCGGGCGGACCTCGTCGGTACGACGACCGTCGATCCGCTTGCCGTTCTTCACCACGTCGCCGCGTAGGACGGTGGATTCCAGCTTCTTCAGCGCCGAGCCGAGGTTCGCATCTTCCTGCTGTTCCTCGGTCAGACCGGCGATGATCTCTTCCTTCACCGCGGCAACGGCGCTGGTGCGCTCCTGCTTGTCGGTGATGGCGTAGGCCGCGCGCATCTTGTCTTCACCGGCGGCCTTCACGGCGTCGTACAGCGCCGAGTAATCCGGGGGTGTGAAGTCGAAGGGCTCTTTCGCGGTCTCTTCGGCCAGGCTGACGATCAGGTCGACAACAGGCTGGATCTGTTCGTGCGCGAAGGTCACGGCACCCAGCATCTCGTCTTCCGTCAGCTCGTAGGCTTCGGATTCGACCATCATCACGGCGCCCTTGGTGCCGGCGACGACCAGGTCGAGACGCTGTTCGGGGTTGTTGCGCAGGCCCTGCATGTCATCGACGGAAGGGTTCAGCACGTAGTTGCCGTCGACGTAGCCGACGCGGCAGCCAGCGATCGGGCCCATGAAGGGTGCGCCCGAGATGGTCAGTGCGGCGGAGGCGGCGATCATGGCGACGATGTCGGGATCGTTTTCCAGATCGTGGCTCAGCACGGTGCACATCACCAGCACTTCGTTCTTGAAGCCGGGGGCGAACAGCGGGCGGATCGGGCGGTCGATCAGGCGCGCGGTCAGGGTCTCTTTCTCGGTGGGCCGTGCCTCACGCTTGAAGAAGCCACCCGGGACCTTGCCGGCCGCGTAGTATTTTTCCTGGTAGTGGACAGTGAGGGGGAAGAAGTCCTGGCCCTCTTTCTGCTTCTTGGCGAAGGTGACGTTGGCCATCACGGAGGTTTCGCCAAGGGTGGCGATGACGGTGCCATCGGCCTGGCGGGCAACCTTGCCCGTTTCCAGAGTGAGGGTCTCGTCCCCCCACTGCATCTCTTTTTTCGTTACGTTGAACATCAGCGTATCCTGTCTGGAGGCTGTCCCGGGCCCTCCCGGGTCCTCCGTTTGCATGGTGGCCCCATTGCCACCGACCCCTAATCCTCATGTCACAGCGCCGGGGTCCCTTGCGCTACGTCTCAGATTACCGGCGCCATACAGGAGAATGGGCCTCTTGGAAAGCTTTGAGGTTGGGTGCCGGGCGGGGCAATTCGTCCTTGCCGTGTGCGTCGGGGCCGATATGCAGGGCGGATCCGTCCCGCCCGCGCGGCGCGCCCGAGCCTGCCCGTGGTCCCCTGTCCCAGCCGAAGAGATGCCGCCCCGATGTCCTCCGCCCCGCTGCCCCCCTCGCCCTACGAGGCGCCCGGTTTCTACGACCGGGCCATCGCCGAGGGGCGCCACCGTGCCATCGTCGGCGGCCGCTGGGATGAAACCGGACGGGTGCAGATGGGCCTGCTGCGCGATCACGGGCTGCAGCCCGAGCATCACCTGCTGGACATTGGCGCCGGCGCCCTGCGCCTGGGCTGCAAGGCGATCCCCTATCTGCGCCCGGGCCATTACTGGGCCACCGATGCCAGCCGCGAGATCCTGCTGGCCGGATATGAGCGGGAACTGACGGAGGTGCCACCGGCGCAGCGCCCCGATCCGGCGCAGTTGATCGGCGATCCCGGTTTCGACTTCCCGGGCGTCAGCGACGCGATAACCCACGCGATCTGTTTCGCCGTCTTCCCGCACCTGGCGCCCGGCTACCTCGACCGCGCGCTGACCTCCCTGTGCCGCTTCCCGGCGCTGGAGCTTTTCGCCTTCACCGTCTTCCTCGCCCCCGAGGCGGCCGCGGCCACGCCCTATCGCCAGGCGGACGGCGTGGTGACCCACCCGGCCAAGCCCCCCTGGCACCGCCCCGAAGCAGAGGTGCGCGCCGTGGCCGAGGGCCTGGGCTGGCAGTTGGCCCGCGACGACCGCATGCTGCCGCGCGGTCAGGTCCTGTTCCTGGCACGGCGCGCCTAGCGCAGGTAGCGTCCCTCGCCTCGGGTTGCGATGCCGGAGACCAGGTCGGGATCGAGCGTCAGCCCGCAGCCCTCGACCATGCGCCGCGACGGGGTGTTGCCCTCTGAAACCAGCTCGTAGATCGCCCCGGCCCCCATGTCCGCTATCGCCTTGCGCAGCATCATGGCATTGACCCGCGTTCCCAGACCGCGACCACGGAAGGCCGGGTCGACCGCCACCAGCCCGCCCCAGGCCGTGTGGGCATGGGGGCTGTGCCGGTTGTGCGGGAAATAGGCAAAGGCGCAGGCGGCGATCCGGCCCGCACGGTCCTGCAGGGCAGCCAGCGCCGAAGGGCCGCCGACCCTCCCGGCCAGCATGGCCGAAGAGAAGGGGACGATCCCGTTTTCCGACATCATGGCGCGCAGGGCCTCCAGAAAGGCGGCGTCTGCGCGTCGGGCCTCGGGCACCGGTGTCAGGCCCTCGGGCGGTGGCCCGGCCAGCACCCTGTCGCAGGCGGCGACGACCCTCTGCGCCGCGCCGGTGAAGACGTTCCAGAATTCCATGCGGTAGCCGCGTTCGGCCAGCGTCGCCTCCAGCTCGGGAAGATGATCGCGCGACAGCATCCGGACCCCCATCAGGCCGTCTTCCTCCAGGATGCGGAAGACCTGGGCCCAGCCGAGGCGCGCGGGGTCGTCACTGCCGCGAAAACGGACGGCGTTGCAGGCGCCGGGGGTGGTCATGGCCCAGTCCAGCGCCGCTTCGGCGCGGGCGGTCAGGCTGTCGGAGGGGGAAGGGAGGGTCATGTCGCGGTCTCCTGTCTACGGCAGGATACCCCGAAACGGCGGTCTGGCTGAGAGAAAAACTGGCGTCAGGAACGCGAAACGCCCGCTCCTTTCGGACCGGGCGTCTGCTGTCTTGCGACGGTGGGCGCGCTTAGCGGCGCAGGCCCAGGCGCTTGATGAGGTCCTGGTAACGGGCCTCGTCCTTGCCTTTGAGGTAGTCCAGCAGCTTACGACGCTGGGCGACCATCATCAGAAGGCCACGGCGACCGTGGTTGTCCTTCTTGTGGGTCTTGAAATGCTCGGTCAGGGTCGCGATGCGCGAGCTGAGGATCGCAACCTGCACCTCGGGCGAACCGGTGTCGCCCTCCTTGGTGCCGAATTCCTTGATCAGGCGGGCTTTTTCTTCGACGGTGATCGACATCGGAATCTCCTATGAGTTCAGGGTTGGGGCACAAGCCGGGATGTCGTCCAGCAGGGTCCATAGAGAATCCACCGGGGCCGTCCCCAGAAGATTGCGCGCTGATAGGGGATTCCGGCGATGAAATAAAGCCTTTTCTGGTGTTCTGCCCGGCTTCGCGCAACCGCCGGCCTGAGGCGGCTCGATCAGGTTTCCCGTCAGTTCGCCGGTCAGGCGGCGAAGCTCTGGGCGTCGGACAGGGGCAGGATGGCGATGCTGCCTTCGCTGATCGCATTCGCCCCGGCGAAGCTGGCGATACAGGTGCCATCCGCCAGGACGCGGGTGGTGGCGCCGTCGCTTTGGATGCTGATCTCGGGCGACGGGGTGCCATCGGCATAGGTGACCATCAGCACGTCGTCCTCTGGGGTGAAGTCGATGATCTCGACCGCCGTTTCCTCGCCGGTGATCCAGCCGCCCAGCACGAAGACATCCTCGCCAGCCCCGCCGGTCAGGGTGTCGCCCGCGCCGCCGATCAGCGTGTCGTCGCCGGAGCCGCCGTTCAGATAGTCGCCCCGATCCAGATCCTGCGCCCCCTCGTCGGTGGCGGGATCCTCCTCCAGGCTCTCGATCAGCCCGGAGATCCAGTCGTCCCCCGAAGCGCCGAAGAGCGTATCCGCCCCCAGCCCGCCCAGAAGCCGGTCATTGCCGATCCCGCCGGAGGCAGCGTCATCGCCTGACCCGCCGGCCAGCAGATCATCGCCCGCCCCGCCGCGCAGCACGTCGTGGCCCTCGCCCCCGGCCAGCGTGTCGGCGCCGGACATGCCCGCCAGCACATCCGCGCCAGAGCCCCCCGCCAACAGGTCGTCCCCCGAGCCACCTTCAAGCGTGTCATCGCCCGCCCCGCCAAGCAGGGAGTCGCTACCGCGCATGCCATGAAGTGCGTCATCGCCGGCCCTGCCCGCAATGGTATCCTCGCCGCTGTAGCCGCCCAGCTGGTCCTGGCCGTCGCCGCCCTGCATCAGGTCGTCGCCGGGGGTGCCGGCCTCGATGGTGTTCAGAGAGGTCGTGAACTCCTCCGCGAGCCGGTCGATCCGGGCGTTCAGGGCCATCATGTCATCAAGGTTCAGGAGGCTGTCGCCCGAGGCGGTGGCGGTTTCGTCCTCGGCTGCCACGTCGTCGCCCGAGGTCTCGCCCTGGCCGGTTTCGGACAGGGCATCGTCGCCGGTCAGGTCGGCCTCGGCGGAAGTTTCTGCCTCCTCACTGCCGACCTCATCCGTTTCGGGATCGTCGTCTCCGGGGGGCGCCTCCGTGCCGTCGTCCTCGGGCTCGCCTCCGAGGATCCGGTCGAGCCAGCCCCCGCTGCTGCTGTCGGCGTCGTGATCCTCTTCGGTGTCGGTGTCCTCGTCCTCCGTATCGACGGGCTCGTCCAGCGCCAGCACGGCGGTGGCGCCGATCATCAGCATGCCCATCAGACTGGCCAGAAGATACATGTCACCCTACCTGCTCCGCCGCCCGTGGACGCGAAGAGCGCACCTACACCCATGGCGATTAGGCCACGCGGCAGGGCGCCGGGTCAAAGACATCCGGAGCGGGTGGTTAATCGACCGCTACCGTCCAGCGGTGTGGCTGGGCCGCATAGGCGATGTAGAGCGGGTGGCGCGGCTCCCCGGCCTTGGTCAGGCCCAGGTGCGCCAGTGGTCGGCCGGTGGCCCGCAGCAGGGCGGCGCAGGTCTTGCCGCGCCCCATGTGATCCGCATGCGCCCCCCAGCCACAGAGGATCAGCCCGTTGTCGCCGACCCAGCGAGCGGCCTCGGCCAACTGGGCATCGTTCGCGGGGCCGATCGGATCAGCAGCCTTCTTCAGCAGGGCGGGCGAGGTCTCGCGCCAGGCGAAGATGTTGCAGGCCCGAAAACCGCCGTAGCCCAGGGTGCGGGCGCGCCGCTCGCAGCGTTCGATGGTGGGGTCGTTCTGCTGTTCCGTCGCGGTCGAGGGGTTCAGCATGACGTACAGAAGGCGCGGCGCGGCGGCGTCCCAGACCCGGGTCAGGGCATAGCGGTAGTGGCCGCAGGGGGAGTAGAGGGCGGCGCTGGTGGCGTCACCCTTCTGGAAGTGCTTCTCGACCAGCGCCGTCATCAGCCTTCCGGCGTCGGGGCGGGGGCGGAAGGCAGGTTGAAGACGCGGCTGGGGTGCAGCTCGCCCGCCTTGAAGGTGCCCACGGCGACCGGCACGCCCTGGTACACGGCCCAACACTCCTCGCCGTAGTCGAGGCCCTGGGCGATCACCATGCCGGGATTGCCATGGCGCAGCCGCGCCGCGCCCTCGGCTGTGGCGGTGACCACGGGCAGGTCCGTCAGCCCGGTCTCCAGCGGCAGCAGGTACTGATCCAGCTCGGGCGTGCGCGCCAGCTCCTCGACCGTAGCGAAGGAGATGCCCTTGGCCGCCTCGAAGGGGCCGGACCAGACGCGTCGCAGGTAGTCGACATGGCCGAGGCAGCCCAGTTTAGCGCCCAGATCGCGCGCGATGGAGCGAACATAGCCACCCTTGCCGCAGACCATTTCCAGCCGCGCGTGATCGGCATCGGGGCGGTCCAGCAGGATCAGGCTCTCGACCCAGAGGGGGCGGGCCGCCAGCTCCATCTCCTCGCCGTCGCGGGCGCGCTTGTAGGCGCGTTCGCCGTCGATCTTGACGGCGGAGAACTGCGGCGGGACCTGTTGGATGTCACCGACGAAGGCGTTCAGCGCCTCCTTGATCTCGTCATCGGTCGGGCGGCTGTCGGAGGTGGCGATGACCTCGCCCTCTGCATCGTCGGTATTGGTGGCGGCGCCGAAGGTGACGGTGAAGTCATAGGCCTTCAGCGCATCGGTGACGAAGGGCACGGTCTTGGTGGCCTCGCCCAGGGCCACGGCCAGGGTGCCGGTGGCCTCGGGGTCCAGCGTGCCCGCATGGCCCGCCTTCTTGGCGTCGAAGGCCCAGCGGACCTTGTTCACGACCGCGTTGGAGGTCAGCCCCGCGGGCTTGTCCACCACCAGCCAGCCGGAAATGTCGCGCCCCTTGCGTTTGCGTGCCATGTCGCCTCTTGGATTGCCTGTTTTCAAAGGCCGGTGAGCTAGCCGAGCCGCGCGCCTGCGTCAAGCGTCCAGGGGCGGGGGCGCTGCCCCCCTTGAGCCTGCGGCTCAATTCACCCGGGAGTATTTCTGGCCATCGTATGGAACAAGGAGAGTTGCTCATTCCATACGATGGCTGAAAATACTCCCGCCGGAGGCCATCGTCCGTCAGGACGTTACCTGGCGCGCTCAGTCGGCCTTGCGCAGCAGGGCCATGTAGAAGCCGTCCATGCCGCCCAGATCGGGCCAGAGGTCGGGGGTGGTGCGGACGCCGCCTTCCTCGGTGATCCAGGCGGGATCGAGGCCGGGGGCCTCGGGGCGGATCACGCTGAGGCCCGGGTGGCGTTCCAGCGCCTCTTCCACCTGGCATTCGCCCTCGTCGGGGATCAGCGAACAGGTGCAGAAGACGAGGCGCCCGCCCGGGGCCAGCAGAGTCAGGGCGTGGTCCAGCATGGCCGACTGCAACTCGATCAGCGCGCCGATCTCGTCGCCGTCGCGGGCCTGCGGCAGGTCCGGGTGGCGGCGGATGGTGCCGGTGGCGGAGCAGGGCGCATCGAGCAGGATCACGTCGTATGTGCCGGTCTGTTCCAGCGCGTCGCCGGCGCGGATCCCGGCGGACAGCCCGGTGCGGGAGAGGTTCTCCTGCACCCGCGCCAGGCGGGTTTCGCTGAGGTCCAGCGCGGTGACCCGGGCGCCGGCGGCGGCCAGCTGCATCGTCTTGCCGCCCGGGGCGGCGCAGAGGTCCAGCGCGGTCTTGCCGGTCAGGTCACCCAGCAGGCGCGCGGGCAGGGCGGCGGCGGCATCCTGCACCCACCAGGCGCCCTCGGCGTAGCCCGGCAGAGCCGACACCTGGCCGCCGTCGGCGAGGCGCAGCGATCCGGTGGGCAGCAGCGTGGCGCCCAGCTCCGTCGCCCAGTGTTCGGCGCTGGCAGGATCTTTCACCGTCAGGTCCAGGGGCGCGCCCGCGGCATGGGCCGTCTCGAAGGCGCGGATCTTCTCGGGGCCGTAGGCCAGCGACAGCGGTTCGCGCAGCCAGTCGGGCAGGCGGGGCGCGCGCAGCTTGGGCCATTCGTCCTCCGCCTCGGCGGCGACCTTGCGCAGCACCGCGTTGACCAGCCCCTTCATGTTGGCCCGGCCCGCGGCCCGCGCCGCCTCGGTCACCCAGTCATTGACCACGCCATGCGCCGCGCCGCCCGCTGCCAGTTCCCAGGTGCCCAGGCGCAGGATGTTCAGGATCGGCAGCGGCGGCGCCTTCTTCAGGTGCTTCTCCAGCAGCCGGTCGCAGCGTTCCAGCTGGCGCAGCGTTTCCGTCGCCAGCCGCTGTGCCCGGGCCCGGTCCGGCGGAGAAAGCCGGCCCAGCCAGGGCGCCTCGCGCAGTTCCGACAGCAGGCGCGGATCCTCGCCCAGCACCCCGTTCAGCAGCCGCAGCGCGCCGGCGCGGGCCGAGAGCGGCGCGGTCGGCGCGCGATCGGCGCCGGCGCCGCCGTCACGGCTGCGCGGGTGGCCTCCGGGCTTGCCGCCGCGCGGGCCCTTCGGTCCGCCCTTGCGATCAGGGCGGCCCTGGCCGTTGGAGCGGGTCGGGCGGGGCGTGGTCGGTTTGGACATCGGGGCACCTTTCGGGGCAACGGGTCAGATCCCGGGAAAGATCGTGACGACAGATCGTGACTGGGGCTCGTCTTGCGGCTGGATGAGGGCGGCGTATATCATGGGCAGAGCCGAAAGGAAGCGTGCCATGAGCGAAGAGACCTCCGACCGGATGCCGCAGCCGGTCCCCGACCTGACCGGTGCCGCCGCCGACGCCGCCCCCGAAGCGCCCGCGGTGCCTCGCCTGAGCCCTGAGGAAGAGGCAGCCCGCCGGGCTGCCTTGCCGGAGGTCGCGCGCCGCGCCCTGGAAGAGGCCGATGCCCGCCGCGAGGCCGCGCTGGCCACTGAGGCCGCCCGCCCGAAGGAGCTGGGCGGTCGGGATGGGCCGGACCCCGCGCGCTACGGTGACTGGGAAAAGAAGGGCATCGCGATCGATTTCTGATCGCGGCGTCCGGGGCTGGCCAGGGCTAAGCATGGCGCGACGGCTCAGGCTCCGGTCGGCGCCTTGCCCCCATGGCGCGCCGGATCAGCGGCGCAGCCAGAAGTCCTTCGACTGTCCCTCGCCTGCGTCGCTTGTAAATCGCAGGGTCTGGGAGATGAGGGTGACTGTCTGGCACTCCTCCTTGCTGCGTCGATCTCCCCAGCTCAGCTGCCTGCAGAAAAGATCGTCCCGCCAGTGCCAGCGGCCCGACAGGCCGGTGCCCAGCATCTCGCCGCGAATGCGGCCATCTCCGTCGATCCGCATGGTGACGCCAAGCGCGCTCAGCTGTGCGCCCGCGACGAGGGCGACGAAATCATTGCGGTTGGAGATGGTGTGCGTATCGGAGGCCTCCGCCGGTGGCGACAGAAAGGCCAGGCAGGCAAGGGCGCAGAGGCCATGAGGTACCGTGTGGTGCGACAGGCTCATGTGGTCGAGATAGAGGCCACGCAGTGCCGTTTCAACACCCCGGATCAGGGTCGTGCCGGGCGCGCGGATCTGCGCGCAGGCGCCCGCGCCCCTGGGCGCGGGCAGGCTGCTCAGCCCTTCAGGCCGAGCACGTCCAGCATGTCGTATTCGCCCGGGCCCTTGTCCTGACCCCAGAGCGCGGCCTTCAGCGCGCCGCGGGCGAAGACCGAGCGATCCTCGGCCACGTGGCGCAGCACGATGCGTTCGGACTGCGAGGCGAACATCACGTCATGTTCGCCCACGATGGCGCCGGCCCGGATGGCGGAAAACCCGATGTCGCCGCGCTTGCGGGCGCCGGTGATGCCGTCGCGACCGCTGTCGGTCACCTCCTTCAGGTCCACGCCGCGTCCCTCGGCGGCGGCCTCGCCCAGCATCAGCGCGGTGCCCGAGGGGGCGTCGACCTTGCGGTTGTGGTGATACTCGATCACCTCGATGTCGAAATCCTCGTCCAGGGCGGCGGCAACCTGTTTGGTCAGCTGCACCAGGAGGTTGACCCCCAGAGACATGTTGCCGGCGCGGACGATGGTGGCATGGCGGGCGGCGGCGGCGATCTTTTCCAGGTCGTCGTCGGACAGACCGGTGGTGCCGATGACATGGGTGGCGCGGGCCTGTGCGGCCAGCGCCGCGAATTCCACGGTGGCGGCGGGCGCGGTGAAGTCGATCACCGCCTGGGCATTGGAAAAGGCCTCCAGCGCGTCGTCGGTGACGCTTACGCCCAGGGCCGCGCCGCCCATGCATTCGCCAACGTCCCGGCCGATCCAGTCATGGCCGCTGCGTTCCACCACACCGACGAGGCGGGCGGCGTCGCTCTCGGCCACGGTGCGGATCAGCATCTGGCCCATGCGCCCCGAGGCGCCGGTGATCACGATACCCGGTTGGTTGGTCATGGGGGTCTCCTTCTGGGGCCGCGCGGCCGCCGGTGCTGTTGCCGGCCTTCCTTAGCGTCCCCGGCCCTGCTTGGCAAAGGGCGGGGCGCGTGGCAGGGTCTGGGCACCCGCGGCGGCGCGGGACGGCCGGGCGCCGGTGTCATCCCGGTGGCGGGCCTTGTTCCCGGCGCGCGGAGGGCCTAGATGCGGCGCGACATTGACATGACAGACAGGAGGGGCCGGACCGGCCGGCCCCGCATGAGGCGGCAGCGATGAGCAAGAACAAGTTTCACGACGGCGCGGGACCCTCGCAGCGGCAGCTGCGCGTGGGCGAAACGGTGCGGCGCGCCCTGTCCGAGCTGCTGTCGCGCGGCGACATTCACGACCCGGAGCTGAACCGGCTGTCGATCACCGTGGGCGAGGTGCGCTGTTCGCCGGATCTGAAGATCGCCACGGCCTACGTGATGCCCCTGGGCGGCGGTCACGTGGATGATGCCATCGACCTGCTGGCCAAGAACCGCGGCGAGCTGCGCCGCCAGATCGGCAAGAAGCTGAACCTGAAGTTCACGCCGGATCTGCGCTTCCGCCCCGACGACACCTTTGACCGGCTGGACGAGACCCGCCGCCTCTTCGCCGACGAGACCGTGCGCCGCGATACCGGTGCCGATCAGGACGACGATGCCCAGGACGATAATGATCGGGACGACGAGCGGACCGGGGACTGACCCGGTGATCGACCGCCGTCCCCTTCCTGCCCTGCTGGCGGGCCCGGTCATGGTCCTGCTGATGCTCTGGCCCCTGGCGGCCGGGGCGGTCACCTGTCGGGACGAGACCTGGGAAGGCAACCGCTACTCGGTCTGCGAGGTCGATCCCGCGGCGGAGGACCTTGAGCTTTTCCTCTATGATCCGGGTGGGGCGCCCTACGGCGATTTCACCACCCTGGAGGCGCGTCTGGCCAGCAAGGGCAAGCGCCTGGCCTTTGCGATGAACGCCGGCATGTACCACGAGGACCGGGCGCCCGTGGGCCACTACCTGGAAGACGGGCAGGAGATCATGCGCGTGATCCCCAATGCCGGACCGGGCAACTTCGGCCTGCTGCCCAACGGAGTCTTCTGCCTGGCCGAGGGCCGGGCGGAGGTGGTCGAGACGCTTGAGTACCAGCGCCGCCGCGACGACCTGGGGTGTCGCGATGCGACCCAGTCGGGTCCGATGCTGGTGATCGACGGGGAACTGCACCCGCGCTTCCTGCCCGACAGCACCTCGCGCTACATCCGCAACGGGGTGGGCACGACTGCGGACGGGGACCGCGCGGTCTTCGTCATCTCCCGCAGTGCCGTCACCTTCCACGATTTCGCCGGCGTCTTCCGCGATATGCTGGACCTGCCACAGGCGCTCTACTTCGATGGCAATGTCTCGCGGCTCTACGCGCCCGAGCTGGGCCGGGCCGACTGGGGCCGTCCGATGGGTCCCATCGTGGCCGTGGTCGAGGGTGCGGCGGAGTAAGTCGGGATCGGCCTGACGGCCGATGGCCTCCGGCGGGAGTATTTCTGGCTGTCGGATCATGAGGGCGCGGAACTCCTTTCATCCGACAGCTGGAAATACTCCGGGGGAGTCCGCCGCAGGCGGGCGGGGGCAGAGCCCCCTTTGCCCTGCCAGGACGCGCGGATGCTGGCGGATCGGGCACAGCGCGGCGCTAATCCCGTTTCACGCATGACAGGGCTTGCGGTGCGGGCTAGGATGCGGCCAAACGCCTGCAGAGCGTTTCGATGACAAGCAGACCAGCGACAGAGGCAGGCAGATGTCCCGATCCGAGCCCCAGGCCCCCGGCGGTGCACGGTTTCTGAACCGCCTGCACGCATGGGCCGCGGCCCGCGCCCGTCCTGCCACTGCCTTCACCAGCCAGCCCGAACCGCGCAGCGTCGGCGCCTTTGCCCGGGGGCGGCAGATGCTGGCGGGCAATTTCCTTTTCGCCGGCCAACTGGTCGAGGCGCCCAAGACCTCCATCTGGGACATTGTGCCCCCCGATGACGCCTTCGAGGATGAGGTGCACGGCTTTGCCTGGCTCGACGACCTGGCCGCCGTGGGCGACCAGAAGGCGCGGCTGGCCGCCCAGGAGTGGACCTGGGACTGGATGGCCCGCTACGGGCGCGGGCGCGGCCCCGGCTGGCAACCGGATCTGGCGGGTCGCCGGCTGATCCGCTGGATCCACCACGCCCTGTTCCTGCTGCGCGCCCGAGACAGCGCCGCCTCCGAGGCCTTCTTCCTGTCACTGGGCCGCCAGACCATCTACCTGTCGCGCCGCTGGAAGGCCGCGCGCCCCGGGCTGCCGCGCTTCGAGGCGCTGACCGGGCTGATCTACGCGGGCCTCGCCCTGCGCGGAATGGAGGGGCATGTCGACCCCGCCCGCCGCGCCCTGGAGCGTGAGGCAAAGGCCCAGATCGACGCCCAGGGCGGCCTGCCCACGCGCAACCCCGAGGAGTTGCTGGAGGTTTTCACCCTGCTGACCTGGGCCGCGCTGGCGCTGGAAGAGGCCGAGATCGAGATCGGCCCCGAGCATCGCGCCGCCATCGAGCGCATCGCCCCCACCCTGCGCACCCTGCGTCATGCCGACGGATCGCTGGCGCGGTTCCACGGTGGCGGGCGCGGGCAGGAAGGGCGGCTGGATCAGGCGCTGGCGGCCAGCGGCATCAGCCATGCCCAGCCGGACGGGCTGGCGATGGGATTCGCCCGGCTGTCGACGGGCCGCACCTCGGTCGTCGTCGATGCCAGCCCGCCGCCCACCGGGCGCGCCAGCCTCTCGGCCCATGCCTCCACCCTTGCGTTCGAGCTGACCTCGGGGCGGCGCCCGGTCGTGGTGAACTGCGGCTCCGGCCGCAGTTTCGGCCCCGAGTGGCGCCGGGCCGGACGGGCTACGCCCAGCCATTCCACCCTCTGCCTCGACGGGCTGTCCTCGGGACGGTTGTCGCATCGCAAGGGGCTGCGCGGTGAGGAACTGGAGGATGCCCCGAAGACCGTGCCGGTCCGCCTGACCCATGCCTCTGACGGGATCCGCTTCCAGGGCGGGCATGACGGCTGGGTGCAGACCCACGGCCTGACCCATGCCCGCACGCTGGAGCTGACCTTCGACGGGCGGGCCATCGCGGGCGAGGACATGCTGCTGTGCCTCGACGACCGCGACAAGAAGCGGTTCGACCGCGCCATGGACGCCCACAAGCTGGAGGGCATCCCCTACCAGATCCGTTTCCACCTGCACCCGGAGATCGAGGCGCATCTGGACATGGGCGGCACCGCCGTCAGCCTGGCGCTGAAGAGCGGCGAGGTCTGGGTGTTCCGCCACGATGGCCGCCAGGAGATGACGCTGGAGCCTTCGGTCTTTCTCGAACGCAACCGGCTGAAGCCCCGATCGACCCTTCAGATCGTTCTTTCGGGCCGCGCCGTTGAATATGCCTCGCGCATTCGCTGGTCTTTTGCCAAGGCACAGGATACTCCCGTCTCCGTCCGGGACCTCTCTCGCGAGGAGGAGGACCCGGTTTTACTGAGTGATCTGACCTGACCCACAGCTGGACCCCGACACCATGACCGACACCCGAGCCCTGCACCCCGTCCGCCGCGCGCTGATCTCCGTTTCCGACAAGACCGGGCTGGTCGACCTGGCCAAGGCGCTGGCCGCGCGTGGCGTCGAACTGTTGTCCACCGGCGGCAGCGCCGGGATGCTGCGGGACGCGGGCCTGCAGGTGCGCGACGTGGCCGACGTCACCGGATTCCCGGAAATGATGGACGGCCGGGTGAAGACCCTGCACCCCAAGGTGCACGGCGGCCTTCTGGCGCTGCGCGACGACGAGGGCCATGTGGCGGCGATGAACGAGCATGGCATCGGCCCGATCGACCTGCTGATCGTCAACCTCTATCCCTTCGAGGAAACCGTGGCGAAGGGCGCCGACTACGACACCTGCATCGAGAACATCGACATCGGCGGCCCGGCGATGATCCGCGCGGCGGCCAAGAACCACAAGTTTGTCAACGTCGTGGTGGATGTCGAGGACTACCAGCCGCTGCTGGACGAACTGGAGGCCAATGACGGCGCCACCTCCTATGCCTTCCGCCAGAAGCTGGCGCTGACCGCCTATGCCCGCACCGGCGCATATGACGCCGCCGTGTCGGCCTGGATGACCGGCGCCCTGGAAGAGACCGCGCCGCGCCGTCGTGCCTTTGCCGGCACCCTGGCCCAGACCCTGCGCTATGGCGAGAACCCGCACCAGTCGGCGGCCTTCTACACCGATGGCTCCGACCGTCCGGGCGTGGCCAATGCGACCCAGCTGCAGGGCAAGGAACTGAGCTACAACAACATCAACGACACCGATGCGGCGTTCGAGCTGGTGTCGGAATTCCTGCCCGGCAACGGCCCGGCCTGTGCCATCATCAAGCACGCCAACCCCTGCGGCGTGGCGCGCGGCCAGACCCTGCGCGAGGCCTACATGAGCGCCTTCGACTGCGACCGAACCTCGGCCTTCGGGGGCATCATTGCCCTGAACTCCAAGCTGGACGCGGAGACGGCGGAGGAGATCAGCCAGATCTTCACCGAGGTCATCATCGCGCCCGGCGCCGATGACGCCGCCAAGGAGATCCTGGCCAAGAAGAAGAACGTGCGCCTGCTGCTGACCAACGGCCTGGCCAACCCGCTGACCGCCGGCCTGATGGTGAAACAGGTCTCGGGCGGCTACCTGGTGCAGGACAAGGACGCTGGTCACATCGACATGGACGACCTGAAGGTGGTGACCAAGCGCCAGCCGTCGGAAAAGGAAATGGCCGACATGCTGTTTGCCTGGAAGGTCGCCAAGCACGTGAAGTCGAACGCCATCGTCTACGTCAAGGACGGCGCCACAGTGGGCGTGGGCGCGGGCCAGATGTCCCGCGTGGACAGCTGCCGCATCGCCGCGCGCAAGGCGCAGGACATGGCCGAGGTGCTGGGCCTGTCGGAACCGCTGACCCGCGGCTCCGTCGTGGCCTCCGACGCCTTCTTCCCCTTCGCCGACGGTCTGCTGACCGCGGCCGAGGCGGGCGCCACCGCTGTCATCCAGCCCGGCGGCTCCATGCGTGACGACGAGGTGATCGCCGCCGCCGACGAAGCCGGCCTGGCCATGGTGATGACCGGCATGCGCCACTTCCGTCACTGAAGCGGGCAAGGGAAACGCCAATGCGCATCGTGTTCTGGGCCACCTTCTGGGTCTTTCTGGCCGACCAGGTGACGAAATACCTGGTCGTGCACATGATGGACCTGGCTCATCGCCAGGAGATCGTCCTGATCGACGGCTACCTGCGGTTTCGCATGGCCTGGAACGACGGGATCAACTTCGGCCTGTTCTCGGACGGGGCTCATTGGGCCCGCTGGGTGCTGATCGCCCTGGCGCTGCTGATCTCCGTCGGCGTGCTGTGGTGGGTGAAACGCGAGATGCCGCGCCGCGCCGGGCTGATCGCCGCCGGCCTGGTGGTGGGCGGGGCCCTTGGCAATGTCGTCGACCGGCTGCTTTACGGGGCCGTGGCGGATTTCGCCAATGTCACCTGCTGCGGCATCGACAACCCCTATGCCTTCAACATTGCGGACGTCGCGATCTTCCTCGGAGCGGCGGCGCTGGTGTTCCTGCCGGCGGAGAAAGAGGCGTGACCTCGGACCTGCAATCGGATAAGCCTCGGACAACGCCAAGGAGTACCGCGATGAATCTGGCTCGGGGAGCGATCATTCTGACCATCTGTGCGCTGGCCGGCTGCAGCAGCGGCGACGGTACGCTGCGCTACTTCTCGGACAGTGGCGGGGGGCCGGAAGAGTTCAACATCGTCCCCTCCAAGGAGTTGGAACAGCCCGAGGATTACGCCGCGCTGCCCGCGCCGACGCCGGGCGGGTCCAACCGCGTCGACCAGCAGCCCCTGGGGGATGCCGTGGCGGTTCTGGGCGGGCGTCCTTCGGCGCTGGAAGACCAGGGGGTCAGCACCGCCGATGGCGCACTGGTCACCTATGCGTCACGCGCCGGGGTCGATCCGCAGATTCGCCCGACGCTGGCCGCCGAGGACGAGGAGTTCCGCCGCCGGAAGGCGATGTTCAACAACCTGCGTCCCTTCAAGCTGGACCAGTATTACCGCGCCTACGAGGACCAGTCGATCGACCCGCGTAACGTGGCGAAATACTATGTCAGCCGCGGCGTGCCGGTGCCCAGTTACCCGCCGTTGAACTGATCCCCGCCTGTCGCCGCCCGAGAACGGGCCTGACCGACCCCCGCCTGATCTGCGGGGGTTTCGTCGTTTTGGGGCGGTGTGGGAGCGGAGCGGCATGGGGGTGCGCTGTCAGGCCGCGCCGCCGATCCGCCACTGCGGCAGAGAGGCTGGATCGCCCGGCTCTCACGTCGTCACTTCGTGGTGAATGCGGGCATGGTCCCTTGTCGCGGCCCTTGCGGGCGGTATCTTCTGCCAATGATTTACATGAGAGGAGGGCGCATGCTGAAACGGCTCGCTGCCGGGGTGTTTACCCTGGCCTGTCTCGCCACCCAGACCGCGGCACTGGATGCTGCGGACCAGGTCACGGATTTCACGCTGGACAACGGGATGCAGGTGGTTGTGATCGAGGATCACCGCGCGCCGGTCGTCGTGCACATGGTCTGGTATCGCGCCGGCGCTGCGGACGAGGAGCCGGGTGTCTCGGGCATTGCGCATTTCCTCGAACACCTGATGTTCAAGGCCACCGACAGCATGGAGTCGGGGGAGCTTTCGGCCACCGTCGCCGCCAATGGCGGCACCGATAACGCCTTCACCAGCCAGGATTACACCGCCTACTTCCAGCGGGTTGCCGCGGACCGACTGCCCCTGATGATGCAGATGGAAAGCGACCGGATGCGCAACCTGGCCCTGACGGAGGACGACATCGCCACCGAGCGCGACGTGATCCTGGAGGAACGCTCGATGCGCACCGACAGCGATCCGGGGGCGCTGTTCAACGAGCAGATGAAGGCGGCGCAGTACCTCAACCATCCCTACGGCGTGCCAGTGATCGGCTGGCGGCACGAGATGGAACAGCTGGGCCTGGCGGAAGCGAACGCCTGGTATGAAACCTACTATGCCCCCAACAATGCCACGCTGATTGTCGCCGGTGACGTGGATCCGGAGGAGGTGCGCGCCCTGGCAGACGACTACTACGGCGTCCTGGCCCCCAACCCGGCACTGGATGCCGAGCGGCAGCGCCCGCAGGAGCCGCCCCAGATCGCCGAACGGCGCGTCGTCTTCAAGGACGCCCGGGTTGCGCAGCCCTATGTCAGCCGCAGCTACCTGGCGCCCGAACGCGATCCCGGCGCGCAGGAGAAGGCGGCGGCCCTGGTGATCCTGGCGAAACTGCTGGGCGGCGGCTCCACCTCCTTCCTCTACGAGGACCTGGTGCTGGACCAGCAGGCGGCGGTCTATGCCGCGGCCTATTATTCCGCCACCTCCTATGACGACACCACCTTCGGCGTCTACATCGTGCCCCCGCCGGACGTGGATCTGGAGACGGCCGAGGCTGACCTGGACGCCGCCATCGCCCGTTTCCTGGAGGCCGGCGTGGACGAGGAGGCGCTCGACCGGATCAAGATGCAGGTGCGCGCCGAACAGATCTACGAACGCGACGACGTCGCCGGCATGGCCCGGGTGTACGGCAGCGCGCTCAGCTCCGGTCTGACCATCGAGGATGTGCAGGCCTGGCCCGCCATCCTGCAGGCGGTAACGCCTGAGCAGATCATGGAGGCGGCCCACGAGGTGCTGAACCGCGACCACGCCGTGACCGGGCTGCTGATGCCGGACCCCGAGGGCTCGGCCGAGCCCGTGGCCCTGTCGAACCCCGAAGCCGGTGAGGTGACCCAATGATCCGCGTGATGCGCCACATCCTGGCCCCCGCCCTTCTTCTGCTCACCGCCCTGCCGCTGCGCGCGGAGGTGCCCATCCAGGAGGTCACCAGCCCCGGCGGCCTGACCGCCTGGCTGGTGGAGGAGCATTCGATCCCCTTCACCGCGCTGGAGATCCGCTTTGCCGGTGGCGCCTCGCTGGATGAACCCGGCAAGCGCGGCGCGACCTACCTGATGACCGGCCTTCTGGAAGAGGGATCCGGCACGGGCGAGGCCGAGATGGACAGCCGTGAGTTTGGCCGCGCCGTGGAGGGGCTGGCCGCGCAGTTCTCCTACGACGCCCATTCCGACGGTCTGGCCGTCTCCGCCCGCTTCCTGTCGGAAAACCGTGACGAGGCGGTGGCCCTGCTGCGTCAGTCGCTGGTCGAACCGACCTTCCCTGAGGATGCGGTGGAGCGGGTGAAATCGCAGGTCCTGTCGATCATCCGCAACGACGCCAAGGACCCGCAGAAGATCGCCAGCACCAACTTCGCCGCGCAGACCTACGGCAATCACCCCTATGCATCGGCAATTGAGGGCACCGAGGCCAGCGTTGCGAGGCTGACGCGCGAGGACATGATCGACGCCTGGCGCAACGTGATGGTAAAGGACAACAACCGCGTCTCCATCGCGGCCGTGGGCGACATCACCCCCGAAGAGCTGGGCGTCCTGCTGGATGACCTGCTGGGCGAGCTGCCCGAACGCGGCGGCCCGCTGCCCGGACAGGCGAACCTGACCCTGACCCCCGGCGTGTCGATCACGCTCTTCGATACCCCGCAGGCGCAGGTGATCTGGGGGCAGGAGGGGCTTGGCATGGATGATCCCGACTTCTTCCCGGCCTTTATCCTCAACCAGATCATCGGGGGTTCGGGCTTCGATAGCCGGTTGATGACAGAGGTGCGCGAGAACCGCGGGCTGACCTATGGCATCTACACTTGGCTGGCCGATCGCGACTACGCCAATGTCTGGATGGGCAGCGTGGCCTCCGACAATCGCCGGGTGTCCGAGACGATCGAGGTGATCCGCGACGAATGGGCCCGCGTGGCCGAGGAAGGCGTGACCGCCGAGGAGTTGGAGCAGGCGAAGAAATACATGACAGGCGCCTATCCGCTGCGCTTCGACGGCAACGGGACCATCGCCCGCATCCTTGTGGGGATGCAGCATGATGGTTTCCCCATCGACTACCCCGCCGGGCGCAACGACCGGATCAACGCCGTCACGCTGGAGGAGATCAACCGCGTGGCGCGCGAACGCCTGCACCCCGACCGCCTGCGCTTCGTCGTGGTGGGGCAGCCCGACGGACTGGACGAGGTGAACTGACCCGGCCTGCCTCATGAAAAAAACGAACGCCCCCGCAGTCCGGCTGTGGGGGCGTTTCGCGTTCGGCGGGCAGGTGTGGGCGCCGGGGGCGGGCCTAGTGTTCGCCCAGGCATTGCCCGTGATCGCCAAGCGCCTCGATCAGGCCGCAGGGGGCGCCGGGGGCGTGATCGCAGGTATCGGCCAGCCGCTCCAGCTCCGTTTCCAGCCGTTGCAGGCGGGCGATGCGGGCGCGAATGTCCGACAGGTGCTGCGCGGCGATTTGGTGGGCATCGGTGCAATCGCGGCCCTTGTCCGACAGTTCCAGCAAATGGCGGATGGCCTCCAGCGACAGGCCCAGGCCGCGCCCATGGGCGATGAAGTGCAGCCGGTCCAGGTCGGCGCGGGCATAGCGGCGCTGGCCACCTGCGCTGCGGTCGGGCGGGGGCATCAGCCCCGCCTCCTCATAGTAGCGGATCGTGGGCACCTTGACCCCGGTGGCCCGGGACAGTCTTCCGATGGAAAACATCGCATTTCCCCTTGAACCTCTAGTGACTAGAGATCCTATCTTGTCTCGTGACGCAGAGAAAGAGCCGAGCATGCCCCACGATCACGCCCATCACCACCATCACCACCACGCCAGCGCCGAGCTAGCGGGGGACAAACGCGTCGCCTGGGCCGTCGCGGTGAACATCCTGCTGACCGTGGTCCAGATCGTGGCCGGGGTCTTCTCCGGCTCCCTGGCGCTGATCGCCGATGCCATCCACAACCTCAGCGATGCGCTCTCGCTGGTCATCGCCTTCGTTGCCCGCCGCATCGCCCGGCGCCCCGCCGATGCCTCGATGACCTTCGGCTATGGCCGGGCGGAGGTGGTCGCGGCGCTGGTCAACTACACCACGCTGATCGTCATCGCCGTCATGCTGGCCTTCGAGGGGGTGGAGCGTCTGTTCAACCCGGCCGACGTCGAGGGTTGGACCGTGGTCATCGTGGCCGGCGTGGCGCTGGTCATCGACACGGCCACGGCCCTGCTGATGCTGTCGTTGCAGAAGGGCAGTGTGAACATGCGGGCGGCCTTCCTGCACAATATCGCCGATGCGCTCGGATCCGTCGCGGTGATCGTCGGCGGCACGCTGATCCTGCTTTACGACTGGCGGCTGGTGGATCCGATCGTCACCCTGATGATCTCCGGCTACATCCTGTGGCACGCGGGGGCGGAGATCGGGCCGGTGATCCGCCTGCTGATGCTGGGCAGCCCCGATAGCCCCGAGGTCGGTGAAGTCGCGCGCGAGATCCGCGCGGTCGAGGGGGTCGACGGGCTGCACCACCTGCACCTGTGGCGGATGCAGGAGAACGAGGCGGCGCTGGAGGCCCATGTGGTCCTGTCGGGCGCCGCCGCCGAGGCACCGGGCGTGCGCGCCCGCATCGTGGCCCTGCTGCACGACCGGTTCGAGCTGACCCATGTGACATTGCAGCTGGAGACCCGAGACGAGGCCTGTGCCGACGCGCCGCTGATCGGTCACTAGACCGGCAGGCGGGGTCTCAGCGATCCGCGGGGATGCGCCCCGCGGCCTTTTCGCGGGCGTAGAAGAAGGCCAGCGACTTGTCGCGCTCGGGCGCGAAACGGGCGCCGCTTTCGATGGCGGCGATACGATCCAGGCGGAAGGTGCGGAAATCCTCGCGCAGTTCGCACCAGGCCAGCAGGGTCCAGACCTTGCCCCAGAAGAACAGGCCGAGGGGGCGCAGCACGCGCTCCGTCTCGGCGCCGGTTTCCGACAGGTAGCAGATGTGCAGCCGGGTGCGGCCATGCACGGCGGCCTCGATCCGGTCGAGACGGGCGCGCAGGGCGGGCGGCAGGTCGCGCGGCGCGACGGCATGGACCTGCACGGCGCCGGCGCGGGCGCGGGCCGCCTCGGGCAGCACCGCGTCGATCTTCAGCAGCGCCTCCTCGGCGCTCGCGGCCATGGACAGCCCGCCCCAGGCCCGCAGCAGCCGCGCCCCGGCGACCAGGGCCACGATCTCCTCTTCCGTGAACATCAGCGGCGGCACGTCATGGCCCGGCTGCATCACGTAGCCCAGCCCGGCCTCGCCCTCGATCGGCACGCCAGAGGCCTGCAGATCGGCCACGTCGCGATAGATGGTGCGGAGCGACACCTCCAGCCGCTCCGCCAGGGTGCGCCCGGTCACCAACCGCCCGCCGCGCAGATGCTGCACGATCTGGAACAGGCGGTCGGCGCGGCGCATCCTCAGGCCCCCTGCATGGCGGGTTCGAACAGGCCGATGCGGTTGCCGTCGGGATCATGGATCATTTGGTAGCGGCCCGGCGGGATCGACAGCAGGGGCCCTTCGGCGGTGGCGCCCGCGGCCAGGGCGCGTTCGGTCGCCGCCTCGACGGTTTCGGGGACCCGAAGGTGAATTACCGGCCCCTTGCCGCCGGCCACGGGTCCTTCGACCAGGTTGCCGCCCACGCCGCCGCTGCCGAAGGCGGCGACCCGCTGAGGGCCCATGTGGGTGATCGGCATCTCCCAGCCGAAGACTCGGCGGTAAAAGGCGGCGCCGGCCTCCAGGTCGGTGACGGGGATCTCGGTCCAGACGGTCGTCAGGGCGGGGGTCTGCATGTCTTGGCTCATGATGTGTCTCCTGTCAGAGCGGTGATGCGCCCTGTCTGACACAGCCCTGCTGACAGCATCCTGTCAGCAGCCGTCAGCGTCCAGCGGAAAGCTCACGTCTGTCCTGCCGGAGGCGCGCAGCTCCAGGCCAGCCAGCCGCGCAGGGCGCCCCGGCAGGTCCCGCGGTGCTGGCGCCGGGGGCACAGCCTAGGAGGTGCTCAACTCCGCCGCCGGGATGATCGGGAAGAACTCCCCAGAGGAGCGGACGCCGAACCAGTCCGTGCCCTCGACCTCCTGGGTCTCGCCCAGATCGACCAGCCGGTAGAAGCTCTTGCGGTCGATCAGCGCCTCCAGCCGGTCGCGGATCAGCACGTAGGGCGAAGGTTCGCCCGTCTCGGGGTCGCGTTCGACGCGGATCGGGTGGTCGGGGCCGGCCGCGGCCTCGTCGGCGACGTTGGTCAGGAAGGTCAGTACCTGCGACTCGCCCTCCCCCTCGACCTCGAAATCAACGGCGACAAAGGGGGCGTCATCGACGGTGATGCCGACTTTCTCCACCGGAGTGACCAGAAAGTAATCATCGCCATCCTTGCGCAGGATGGTCGAGAACAGTCGCACCAGCTCCGGCCGCCCGATGGGTGTGCCGAGGTAGAACCAGGTGCCATCGCGGGCAATCCGCATGTCCAGGTCGCCGCAGAAGGGCGGGTTCCACTTGTGGATCGGCGGCAATCCGCGCCCCTTGGCGGCGCGCGCCGAGGCTGCGATGCTGTCCGCGGAGACATTCACACTATTTTGTGACGACAGTGAATTTATCATTAACCAACTCGTCGCTACAGTTTCCCTTAACACTATAGAGCATAGCCTGCGCTGGAGGAATGTCATGGGTGAGACCGCCCCCGGAACGACCCAGGAAACCCCCGCCGAGGATCTCGTGGCCGAGATCGAGGCGGTCGAAGCGAAGCTGGCGCAGGCCAAGGCCTCGATCACGCGGCGTTTTGTCGGCCAGGAACAGGTGGTCGATCTGACCCTGTCCTCGCTGCTCTGCGGCGGGCATGCCCTGCTGATCGGCCTGCCGGGCCTGGGCAAGACGCGGCTGGTGGAAACCCTGTCGACGGTGATGGGGCTGGATGGCAACCGCATCCAGTTCACGCCCGACCTGATGCCTGCCGACATCCTGGGCTCCGAGGTGCTGGAAACCGGCGAGGACGGCAGCCGTGCCTTCCGGTTCCTGCAGGGGCCGATTTTCTGCCAGCTGTTGATGGCGGATGAGATCAACCGCGCCTCGCCCCGGACCCAGTCGGCGCTGCTGCAGGCGATGCAGGAAAAGGTGGTGACCGTGGCCGGTGAGGATCGGGAGCTGGGCCGTCCCTTCCACGTGCTGGCCACCCAGAACCCGATCGAACAAGAGGGCACCTATCCGCTGCCCGAGGCGCAGCTGGACCGTTTCCTGGTGAAGATCGATGTGCGCTACCCCGACCGCGACACCGAACGCGCGATCCTGCTGTCCACCACCGGCGCCACCGAGGATGAGGCCCATGCCATTTTCACCGCCGAGGAGCTGATCGCCGCGCAGTCCCTGCTGCGCCGCATGCCCGTGGGCGAATCGATCGTCGAGCTGATCCTGGATCTTGTCCGCGCCTGCCGCCCCGACGATGCCACCGCGCCGGCACGGGTGCGCGAAACCGTGTCCTGGGGCCCCGGCCCCAGGGCCGCCCAGGCCCTGATGCTGACCGTGCGTGCCCGCGCCATGCTGCAGGGCCGCCTGGCCCCCGCCCCCGAGGACGTGCTGGCCATGGCGCAGCCTGTCCTGTCGCACCGCATGGGCCTGAACTTCGCCGCCCGCGCCCGGGGCGACGACGTTGACGGGCTGATCGCTGAGATCGCGCAGGACGTGATCGGTGGCGTCGCCAAGGGGAGCGGGGCCGCGGCGTGAGGACACCGGCCGCCCTTCGACACCGCGCCGAGGAGGAGGCCGCCCGCCTGCCGCCGCTGCTGGCGCGGGCCGAGCAGCTGGCCGGCACCGTCCTGCTGGGCGACCACGGTCGCCGCCGCGCAGGGCTGGGCGATGACTTCTGGCAATACCGCCCGGTGCAGCCGGGCGATCCGCGCCGCATGATCGACTGGCGCCGCTCCGCCCGGTCCGACGACCGTTTCGTGCGCGAACGCGAATGGCAGATCGCGCAGAGCGTCATGCTCTGGGTCGATCAGTCGGCGTCCATGTCCTTCACGTCGAACGACAAGAGCTTGCCTGAAAAGGGTGACCGCGCCCGCGACATTGCCCTGGCCACGGCCATCCTGCTGATCCGGGGCGGCGAACGCGTGGGCCTGACCGGCACCCTGCTGCCGCCGCGACGGGGCCAGAACCAGGTGCTGCGGCTGGCCGAGTTCTTCAGCCGCGCCAGCGACGAGGATTTCGGCGTGCCCGAACATCGCGCCATGCTGCCCAATGCCCGCGCCCTTTTCGTCAGTGATTTCCTCGGCCCCATCGACGGGCTGACCACCGCGCTGACCAAGGCCGCCGACCGCGGCGTGCGGGGCGTACTGTTGCAGGTGCTGGACCCGGTGGAGGAGGCCTTTCCCTTCCACGGGCGCACCATCTTCGAAAGCATGGGGGGCACTGTCGCCCATGAGACGCTGAAGGCGAGCGAGCTGAAGGATCGCTATCTCGCCCGCCTGGCGGAACGCAAAGAGCATCTGACGCAGCTTTGTGCCGCGACCGGCTGGCAATACGGCCAGCATCATACCTCCGCCTCGGCCCAGAGCGCGCTGCTGTGGGTCTGGCAGGCGCTGGATCGGGGGGTGTGATGCTGGGACCTGTCGGATTCGCCGCGCCCTGGTTGCTGCTGGCCCTGGTGGCCCTGCCCATCCTGTGGCTGATCCTGCGCGCGGTGCCGCCCGCGCCGGTGCGCCGGCGCTTCCCCGGCGTCGCGCTGCTCTTGGGCCTGAAGGACGATGAAAGCGTCAGCGACCGCACGCCCTGGTGGCTTCTGCTGCTGCGCATGCTGGCCGTGGCCGCGGTGATCATCGGCCTGGCCGGTCCCGTTCTGAACCCCGAGGAGCGCGCGGCGGAGGGCAGCGATGGCCCGCTTCTGCTGCTGCTCGACGGCAGCTGGGCCAGCGCCGCCGACTGGCCGCGCCAGGAAGAGGCCGCCGAGACCCTGCTGGAGGATGCGGCCCGCGCTGGACGCACTGCTGCCGTCATCCGACTGACCACCCCCGAACCGCCCGTGTTCCAGACCCCGGAAACCTGGGTCACACGACTGCCGGGCCTGGCCCCCGAACCCTGGGCGCCGCGCGGCCCCGAGGACGAAGGCATGGCCCGCACCATCGCGGCCATCGAGGAGTTGGAGGCCGGGGTCGAGACCGTCTGGATTTCCGACGGGCTGGACCGGCCCGGGCGCGAGGCCCTGCTGGAGGCCGTCGAGGACCGTGGCCCGGTGCGCGTGCTGGAAACCGGCGGCGACGTGCTGGCGCTGCGTCCGCCCGCCTTCGCCGATGGCGCAGTGCAGCTGACCGCGATCCGCGCCGCCCGCGACCTCGATCGCATCCAGGCGGTCACGGTGCAGGCCCATGGCCGCGACCCGGCGGGCGTGATGCGCGTGCTGGATCAGGCCGAGATGACCTTCGACGCCGGGGCCGTCCTGGCCCGCACCGAGATGGTCCTGCCGGCCGAGATCCGGGCGCGGCTGACCCATTTCGCCCTCGCCGGCACCCGCTCTGCCGGGGCCGTGGCGCTGACCGATGACGGGCTGCGCCGGCGCGAGGTTGCCCTGATCGCTGGCCGCGACGACCGCGAGGCGCTGGAACTGCTGTCGCCGCTGCACTACCTGCAAAGCGCGCTGGAAACCAATGCCGACCTGCTGCATGGCGCCCTGACCGACGTGCTGCCCGCAAACCCGGACGTGGTGGTGCTGGCCGATGTGGCCACCCTCTCGGACGGCGAGGCCGAGGCCCTGACGGAATGGGTCGAGGGCGGCGGGATGCTCCTGCGCTTTGCCGGCCCGCGCCTGGCCGCCAGCGATGTCAGCCGGGCCGAGGAAGACCCGCTGATGCCCGTGCGCCTGCGCGCGGGCGGGCGCAGCCTGGGCGGCGCCATGTCCTGGGGCGATCCCAAGACACTGGCGCCTTTCGACGATGACAGCCCCTTTGCCGGTCTGACGGTGCCCGAAGACGTCACCGTGTCCTCGCAGGTCATGGCTCAGCCCGATCCGACCCTGGCCGAAAGATCCATCGCGCGCCTCAGCGACGGCACGCCGCTGGTCACACGCAAGGCCATCGGGCAGGGGCAGGTCGTGCTGTTCCACGTCACTGCCAATGCCGAATGGTCCACCCTGCCGCTTTCGGGTCTCTTCGTCAGCATGCTGGAGCGGCTGTCGGTGTCCTCGGTCAACACCCGCCCCGCCGCGGAGGAGATCAAGGGCAGCACCTGGGCGCCCGAACGGGTGATGGACGCCTTTGGCACCATCTCCAATGCAGGCACCCTACCGGGGGTGGACGGGGCCGACCTGATCGCGGCGCCCCTTGGGCCGGACCTGCAACCGGGCCTCTATCGCAGTGAGGACCGCGCCATCGCCCGCAACGTGATGGGGGTCGAAACCTCGATCTCTCCCGCCCGCTGGCCCGGCCGCGTGACGGTGCAGGGACTGGTGCCGCCGGTCGAACGCCCCCTGGGCGGGTTCCTTCTGGGGCTGGCCCTGCTGCTGCTGCTGGCCGATATCCTGGCCTCGCTGGCCCTGTCCGGCCGGCTGCGCGGGGCCCGTGCCGCGGGCGCTTCCGTGCTGCTGGCCCTAGCCCTGCTGCTGCCCGCGCCCGAGGTGGCCCGTGCGCAGGAGGCGCAGGGACAGGAGACGCGGGGGCAGGCGGCGCGGGAGGCCGAGGATTTCGCCCTCGCCGCCACCCAAGAAACCGTGCTGGCCCATGTGCTGACCGGCAACGACCGTGTTGACGACCTGGCGCAGGCCGGTCTGCGCGGGCTGTCCGATACGCTCTACTTCCGCACCTCGGTCGAACCGGCCCCGCCCATGGGGGTGAACCTGGAAACGGATGAGCTATCGCTGTTCCCCTTCCTCTACTGGCCCGTCACCGCCGATCAGCCGATCCCGTCGGACGCGGCCTATGCCAAGCTGAACCGCTACCTGCGCAGCGGCGGGATGATCCTCTTCGACACGCGGGACGGCGATGTCTCGGGCTTTGGCGCCGCCACGCCGGAAGGGCGGCGGCTGCAGGACCTGGCCCGGCCGCTGGACGTGCCGGCGCTGGAACAGATGCCCGAAGATCACGTGCTGACCCGCACCTTCTACCTGCTGCAGGACTTCCCCGGCCGCTATGTCGGTGCGCCGGTTTGGGTGGAGGCCGCGCCCGCGGATGCCGAGCAGATCGAGGGGATGCCCTTCCGCAACCTCAACGACGGGGTGACGCCGGTGGTCATCGGCGGCAACGACTGGGCCGCGGCCTGGGCCGTGGACGAGGACGGGCTGCCGTTGCTGTCCGTGGGGTCCGGGATGGGCGGCGAACGCCAGCGCGAGATCGCCTATCGCTTCGGGGTGAACCTGGTGATGCACGTGCTGACCGGGAACTACAAATCCGACCAGGTCCACGTGCCTGCGCTGCTGGACCGGCTGGGGAACTAGGCCATGCTTGGACAGATCATCTTCGACCCGCTTCTGCCCTGGGCCGTCTGGGCCGTTCTGGCCGCGCTGACGGTCGCGGGCATGGTCCTGGCGGTCTGGCGCGGGCTGGCCGGCTGGGCCTGGCGCGGCGCGGCGGCGGCGGCGGTGCTGGCGGCGCTCGCCGGTCCCTCGCTGCGGCAGGAGGATCGCAGCCCACTGTCGGACATCGTGTTGCTGGTCGAGGATCGCTCCGCCTCGCAACGCCTGGGCGACCGCGCGGCGCAGACGGAACAGGCCGCCGAAACCCTGGCCGCCCGCATCGCCGCGCGCGACAATACCGAGCTGCGCCGGATCGAGGTCGGCGATGGCGAGGGTGACAGCGGCACCCTGCTGATGACCGCCCTCAGCGAGGCCCTGGCGGAGGAGCCACGCGGGCGCATCGCCGGGGTGATCCTGCTGTCCGACGGGCGCGTCCATGACATCGACCAGCTGCCCGGCCTGCCCGCGCCGATGCACCTGCTGCTGTCCGGCACGCCCGAGGACTGGGACCGCCGGCTGGTGGTCAGCAATGCCCCGGCCTTCGGCATCCTGGGAGAAGAGGTCCTGCTGACCCTGCGGATCGAGGACGAGGGCGCCGTGCCCGAGGATCTGGGTGAGGTGGCCGAGCTGGCCATTTCCGTCGATGGCGGCCCGCCGCAAAGCTACGGTCTGCCCGTCGGCGAGGAGGTCGAGATCCCGATCGTGCTGCCGCACGGGGGGCGCAACGTCATCCGCTTCACCACGCCGGAACAGGACGGTGAGCTGACCGACCGCAACAACTCCGCCATCGTGCAGATGAACGGTGTGCGCGACCGGCTGTCGGTCCTGCTGGTCTCCGGTGAGCCGCACCCGGGGGGGCGCACCTGGCGCAACCTGCTGAAATCCGACAGTTCCGTCGACCTGGTGCATTTCACCATCCTGCGCCCCCCGTCGAAACAGGACGGCGTGCCGGTGTCGGAACTGTCGCTGATCGCCTTCCCCACGCGGGAGCTGTTCATGGACAAGATCGAGGATTTCGACCTCATCATCTTCGATCGCTACAAACGGCGGGGCATCCTGCCGGCGCTCTACCTCGACAACATCCGCAACTACGTGGAAACGGGCGGCGCGGTGCTGATCGCCGCCGGGCCCGATTTCGCCTCGGCCGAGTCGCTCTACCGTTCGCCCCTGGCCGAGGTGCTGCCGGGCCGGCCCACGGCGCGGGTGGTGGAAGAGGGCTATCGTCCCGCCGTCACCGAGCTGGGCCACCGCCACCCGGTCACCGCCGGGCTGGAGGAGGCCTGGGACGGCGACTGGGGCCGCTGGATGCGTCAGGTCGAGCTGATCCCGGAACGCGGCCAGGTGGTGATGTCGGGCGCGGGCGACCGGCCTCTGCTGATCCTTGACCGTGTAGGCGAGGGCCGCGTGGCGCAACTGGCCTCCGACCAACCCTGGCTGTGGAATCGCGGCTTCGAAGGGGGTGGGCCGCAGCTGGAGCTGCTGCGCCGCCTGGCCCACTGGATGATGAAGGAACCCGAGCTGGAGGAAGAGGCCCTGACCGCCGAGGCCCAGGGGCAGCGCATGGTGATCACCCGCCGGTCGCTGTCGGACAGCGTGGGTGGCGTCACCGTGATTGCGCCCGACGGCACCGAGACGGAGCTGGCGCTGGAGGAGGTCTCGCCCGGGCGCTTCCAAGCCCAGTTCGAGGGCCCCGAGATCGGTCTTTACCGGCTGACCTCCGGCGATCTGAGCTCGGTCATCGGTCTCGGTCCTGCCGCGCCCCGCGAGTTCGAGGAGACGATTGCCAGCGGCGACGTGATGGCCGAGGCGGTGGAGGCCACGCGCGGCGGGGTGCGCAATTTGTCTGACGGTTTGCCGGGCCTGCGCGATGTGCGTCCCGGGCGTCCGGCGGCGGGGCGCGGCTGGATCGGCCTGACCCCGCGCGAGGCCTATGAGACCCGCTCGGTTCGCCAGATCCCGCTTCTGCCGCCCTGGCTGGTCCTGCTGCTGTCGGCCGGGCTGATCCTGGCAGGCTGGCTGCGCGAGGGGCGCCGCTGAGGGCCCCTTCCTCTCAGCCCCCTCTGCTTAGACTCCTGCGGCGATCCGGCAGGCCAGCCACAGCCGCGCCTTGCGCGCGCTCAGCTCATCACAGGGCAGCACGCCAAGCGCGGTGATCTCGGCCATGCAGCCGGGGTAGTCGTAATCCGGTCCCAGCCGTCCCGACAGGGTCGACGACGTCACCGCCATCGGCACGCCCGCTTCGCGCAGCACGGCGATCTCCGGCATCCAGTCGGGCGGCACCTGGCCGCGCCCCAGCCCGTCCAGCACCAGCCCGCGCGCTCCGCTGTCCACGGCGGCGCGCAGCAGCCGCGGCGAGGCCTCCATCGCGGCGGGCAGGATGTCGACCCGGGGCAGGGGGCCGGTGAGGTCGGGGAAGCGATCCGGCAGGCGCGCCGGGCGGCGCATGTCGACGAAGGCGCCGTCGACCAGGCCAAGCGCCCCGTGCCCGGGCGACTCGAACCCGCGCAGCCGGTGCGAACTGACCTTGCGCACATGCAGGGCCTCATGGACCTCCTGGTCGAAGACGAGCAGCGCGCCTGCGCCCCGTGCCGCCGGGTGCGCCGCCACGGTGATCGCATCGCGGATGTTCGGTCCCGCGTCCGAGCCGAGCGCATAGGGCACCCGCTGCGCCCCGGTCAGCACCAGCCCGGCGCCGGGCAGATCGCAGATCATGTCGAGAAGGAAGGCGCTGTCTTCCAGCGTATCGGTGCCCTGCGACACGACCACGCCCGCCGCGCCCTCGGCCACCGCCCGCTGCGCCGCATCGCGTACCGCGAAAAGATCCTCGAAGGTCAGCGCGTTGGAGGCCTTCTGCGCCAGGGTCTCGACCTCCAGCGTGACAGGGGTGTCGAGGCCGAGCGCCGCGATCAGCGCCTCGCCCGTCATGGCCCCGGCCCGCGCCCGCCCGCTGTCGCTGCGGATCGAGGCGATGGTGCCGCCAAGGGCGATCAGGGTGATCTTGGGTTGCGTGCCGGTCTGGGGGGCGTCGGTCATGAGGGCCTCGCTGCGGGTCATCCAGCCCTTTCGATAGCCTGCCCGCCCCGTCTTGCCCAGAGGCGGGTGCGGCGGCGGCCATGGCAGAGTAAGAAACTCTGGTCGCCGTGCAGGGCATCATCCGCAGCCCCTTGCGCCCGCCCCCGGGCAGGGGCGGCATGTGGCGTTCGACCCAAACTCGATCCGGTTGGCAATGCGCGGATGCCGGGGCGAGACCATGTTGTCCTGGGAGACTAAAGGCGCAGCTCGGGGTCGTCATGGGTGCGCAGGTCTGCATCCGTGTGTCCGAGGTCCAGGGGCCGGCCTCGTCGGGACGGTTGCGGCTGTAGATGCGCATGTTGGTGACATTCGCGCGCATCAGGCCGAAGGTGATCGACAGGCTCGACTGGCCGCCGCCGACAATCGCCACGCTCAGCACCGGCTGGCCCTTGTACTGGCGCGGCGTGACCCAGGGTCTGCGGCGAGAGGACAGCGCATCCAGCGGGGCTGACCTAAACACTCCTGACCAGGACGTTTGACGCCCCGCGCAGGGACGCCGCACGGTCGGACCCTATTTCCCGGTTGCTACGGCCTTTGCCTGTCAGATTTCCACGTTGCGACCCGCCGGTAAGCGCCCTTGGCGCGCTTCGCCAGTGGAGCAAAGAAAACCGCGCCCCTGTCCGCCGCCCTGCCCGTTTCGTGACCGGTCAGGCCGCGCTGTCGGGCCCGCTCGGTGCCTCTGCCGGGTCCATGTCGCGGGTCAGCAACAGCTCGCGCGACTGCGAGGCGAACTCGCGCCGCCACAGGATCGCGCAGGTGGTCAGGGTCGCGGCCAGCAGGCCCCAGGGGCCGAGGAACCAGCCGGCGGCCGCCATGGCGAAATAGATCGACCGCAGCCCCCGGTTGAAACTGCGCGCAGCGAAGATGTTGATCTGCGCCGCCTTCTGCGCCCGGGGCATGGCGCGCGGGTCGGTCGGATCGTTCGGGATCGCGCCCATCAACACGCCGCAATAGCCGAACAGGCGGTTGGCCCAGACGAACTTCAGGAAGGCGTTGACCATGAACAGCAGCACCAGGATCAGCTTGATTTCCCAGAAGACTTCGGAGCTGCGGTCGATCACGCCCAGGTCGCTGACGACCCCGCGCAGCTGGTCGGAGTTGCCCAGCAGGGCCAGGGTGCCGCCGATGGCGATCAGCGTGGAGGAGGCGAAGAACGAGCTGTTGGCGCGCAGCATGCCCAGGATCTGGCTGTCGACGATGCGGTTGCCGCGTTCGATCGCCATGCGCAGCCATTCGCGGCGGTTCTCGGCCATCAGGATCGACACCGAGGGGCGCGGGCCCGGGTGTTCGATCCGCCAGCCGATGCCCAGCCAGCCGGCCAGGATCAACGCCACGGCGGCGGCGTCGGCGGTGGAAAACAGGGTCAGGACATCGCTCATCGTCATGTCGCTACCTAGCCGCGGGACGCGGCGTCTGGCTATCGAAAAATGGTGCTGGATACTTGCGGGAAAAAATTGGTTCAAAAATCTTACCAATCCTGATATTCCCGGGTCAGCGATCCGCGGACCAAGGGGAGGAGAGCCATGCAGATGCCAGCGCCCGATGCGGCGGTCCTGTCGAAGAAGCCCGCGCTGGTGGCGCGCCTGCGCAAGGTGCTGCCCGCGGGGGCCGTCATCGACGATCCGGCCGAGACCCGCGCCTATGAATGCGACGCCCTGACGGCCTACCGCTGTCCGCCCCTCTGTGCCGTGCTGCCCAGCTCGACCGAGGAAGTCGCGGCGGTGCTGAAGATCTGTCACGAGATGGGGGTTCCGGTGGTGCCGCGCGGGGCGGGCACCTCGCTGGCGGGCGGGGCCCTGCCAACGGCGGATTCGGTGATCCTGGGCGTGGCGCGGATGAACGCGGTGCTGGAAACCGATTATGCCAACCGGTTCATCCGTGTGCAGACCGGGCGCACCAACCTGTCGGTCTCCGGCGCGGTGGAGGCCGACGGGTTCTTCTACGCCCCCGACCCCTCCAGTCAGCTGGCCTGTGCCATCGCCGGCAACATCGCGATGAACTCCGGGGGCGCGCATTGCCTGAAATACGGGGTGACGACGAACAACCTGCTGGGCGTCACGATGGTCACCATGGAGGGCGAGGTGATCGAACTGGGCGGCGCGCATCTGGACGCCGCCGGGCTGGACCTGCTGGGCCTGGTTTGCGGCTCCGAGGGTCAGTTGGGCGTGGTGACCGAGGCGACCCTGCGGATCATCGCCAAGCCCGAGGGCGCGCGGCCCGTGCTGATCGGCTACGACAGCCTGGAGGTCGCGGGGCAGTGCGTGTCCGACATTATCGAGGCGGGCGTGCTGCCCGTGGCGATCGAGTTCATGGACCGCCCCTGCATCCGCGCCACCGACGCCTTCTCCGGCGCGGGCTACCCCGATTGCGAGGCCTTGCTGATCGTCGAGGTCGAGGGATCGGAGGCCGAGATCGCCGAGCAGTTGGAGATCATCACCGCCATCGCCCGCCGCCACGATCCGGTGGAGCTGCGCGAAAGCGGCTCGGCCGAGGAAAGCGCGCGGATTTGGCTGGGGCGCAAGTCTGCATTTGGCGCTATGGGGCAGATCAACGATTACATGTGCCTCGACGGGACGATCCCGGTGACGGAGCTGCCGCGCGTGCTGGCCCGCATCGAGGCGCTGAGCGCCGAGTACGGGCTGGACGTGGCCAACGTGTTCCACGCCGGCGACGGCAACATGCATCCCCTGATCCTGTTCAACGCCAATGAGGAGGGCCAGCTGGAGCTGTGCGAGGCGCTTGGCGCCGAGATCCTGAAACTCTGCGTCGAGGTGGGCGGCTGCCTGACCGGCGAACATGGGGTTGGCATCGAGAAGCGCGACCTGATGGGTCACCAGTACCGGCCCGCCGACCTGGAGGCGCAGATGCGGGTGAAGGATGTGTTTGACGGCCAATGGCTGCTGAACCCGGCCAAGGTGTTCCCGCTGGAGGTCTCGGCCTCGCGCCGGGCAGGGGGCCTTGCCCCCCGGGTCGCCTGACGGCGCCCCTCCCCCCAGAGTATTTGGAGCTTTCGGATGATGAGACCCGGGACAGAGACCGAGCTGGCTGAGCTGTTGCAGGCCGCGCGCGCGCCGCTGGCGGTGCGGGGCGGGGGCACGCGGGGCGTGGCGCTGGCGGGCGAGGGGCTGGAGACAGGCGGGCTGTCGGGTGTGCGGCTTTACGAGCCGGGCGCGCTGACCCTGGTGGTGGGGGCGGGGACGCCCCTGGCCGAGGTTGAGGCGCTGCTGGCCGAAAAGGGGCAGCGCCTGGCCTTCGAGCCGATGGATCACCGCGCGCTTCTGGGCACCGGGGGGGAACCGACCATCGGTGGCGTGGTGGCCGCCAATGTCTCGGGCCCCCGCCGGGTGCAGGTCGGCGCCTGCCGCGATCACCTGCTGGGGGTGCGATTTGTCTCCGGCGCCGGTGAGGTGGTGTCGAACGGCGGGCGGGTGATGAAGAACGTCACCGGCTATGACCTGGTGAAGCTGATGGCGGGCAGCTGGGGGACGCTGGGCGTTTTGACCGAGGTCAGCCTGAAGGTGCTGGCCCGACCCCAGGCGGAGGCGACGCTGGTCCGGTCGGGGCAGGGTGTGGCGCAGGCCGTCACCGACATGTGCCGCGCCATGGGCACCCCCTATGACGTCAGCGGCGCCGGTTGGGCCGGGGGCGAGACGCGGTTGCGGGTCGAAGGGTTGGCCGGATCGGTCGCCTATCGCGCCGGGGCCCTGAACGCGGCGCTTGGCGGCGGCTGGGACGTGGTCGAGGGCGCCGAGAGCGCAGCGCTGTGGCAGGGCTTGCGCGACGCGGCGCCCTTCGTCGGGCAACCGGGCGCGGTGTGGAAGCTGTCGGTGAAACCCACCGAGGCGCCGGGGCTGCTGGGGCGGCTGAAGGCTGTGGGGTTGGATCACGAGGCGCTGCTGGACTGGTCCGGCGGGTTGATCTGGCTGCGCGTGCCGGAAGAGGGCGACGCGGGCGCCGCCGCGATCCGCGCCGAATGCGCCACGCGGGGCGGTCATGCCACGCTGATCCGCGCAGGTGAGGCCCTGCGCGCCCGGGTGCCGATGTTCCAGCCGCGCCCGGCGCCGATTGCCCGGCTGGAAGCCGGCCTGCGGGCGAAGTTCGACCCCAGGGGCCTCCTCAATCCCGGCCTGATGGAAGGGGCCTGACATGCAGACCAACTTCACCCCCGCACAGCTGGAAGACCCCGGCACCGCCACCGCCAACAAGATCCTGCGCGCCTGCGTGCATTGCGGGTTCTGCACCGCCACCTGTCCCACCTACCAGGTGCTGGGCGACGAGCTGGACAGCCCCCGGGGCCGCATCTACCTGATCAAGGACATGCTGGAGAACGAGCGGGTGCCGGACGCAAAGACGGTCAAGCATATCGACCGGTGCCTGTCCTGCCTGGCCTGCATGACCACCTGCCCCTCGGGCGTGCATTACATGCACCTGTTGGACCATGCCCGCGCCTATATCGAGACGCATTACCGGCGCCCCTGGCATGACCGCGCCTTGCGGGCCCTGCTGGCGCGGATCCTGCCCTATCCGGGGCGCTTCCGCCTGGCGATGATGGGGGCCAAGATCGCTCGGCCCTTCCGCCGGCTGATCCCCGACGCCCGCCTGCGCGCCATGCTGGAGATGGCACCGAAACACCTGCCGCCCGTCTCGCCCAATGACCGGCCGCAGACCTTCGCACCCGCCGCCCCGCGCCGGATGCGTGTTGCGCTGATGACCGGCTGTGCGCAGCGCGCGTTGAACACCGACATCAACGATGCCACCATCCGCCTGCTGCGCCGCCTGGGCGTCGAGGTGGTGGTCGCCAAGGACGCCGGCTGCTGCGGCGCGCTGACCCATCACATGGGGCGCGAAGATGACAGCCACGCCGCCGCCGAGGCCAATATCCGCGCCTGGGAGGCGGAAATCGACGGGGAGGGCCTGGACGCCATCGTCATCAACACCTCCGGCTGCGGCACCACGGTGAAGGATTACGGCCACATGTTTCGGGACAGCGACATCGCGGGCCCGGCGGAGACGGTCGCGGGCCTTGCGATGGACATCACCGAGCTGCTGGCGAAGCTGGATCTGCCCGAGGTCGCCCCTGATCACCCCGCCCGGGGGATGCGCGTCGCCTATCACGCGGCCTGCTCCCTGCAACACGGCCAGAAGGTGACCGACCCGCCCAAGGCACTGCTGAAGGCCGCCGGCTTCGAGGTGCTTCTGCCGGCCGACGCGCATCTGTGCTGCGGCTCCGCGGGCACCTACAACCTGATGCAGCCCGAGATCTCGGGCCAGCTGAAGACGCGCAAGGTGGCCACGCTGGAGGCGCTGCGGCCAGAGGTCATCGCCGCTGGCAATATCGGCTGCATGATGCAGATCGGATCGGGGACGGGGGTGCCGGTGGTGCATTCGGTGGAATTGCTGGACTGGGCCACGGGCGGGCCGGTGCCGCCCGCGCTGTCGGGCGACCCGCTGCCGCAGCCCCGTTCGGTGTCCGGTGCGATGCCCGGCGCGAGGCCAGTGCCGAACCTGCGCGATTAAATCCCGTCTTCGCCCAAATTTGGCCCGAAGCGGCAGGCAGTGTAGGGCGGCAAGACCCCGGAGATCCAATGCCCCGCCCCCACGCCCGTTTCCCGCGCCGATCGCGCCTTCGCTCAGCCCTGCTTGGCCTTTTGGCGCCCGTCCTGGTCAGTGGGCCGATGCTGGCGCAGCCTGACGATTCGGCATTGCAGCGGCTGGATACCGGCGACGCCGGCCGCGGCTGGGAGGCCGTGGGGCGGCTCGATATCGGCGGCAAGGGGTTCTGCACCGGGGCGCTGGTGGCACCCGACCTGGTGCTGACGGCGGCGCATTGCCTCTACCAACGCGGCAGCGGCGCGCGCATCGACCCCGGCCAGATCGAGTTCCTGGCGGGCATGCGCAACGGCCGCGCCAGCGCCTATCGGCAGGTGCGTCGCGCGGTGACCCATCCCGACTACGTCTACCAGGCCGCCGTCTCCGCCGACCGGGTGCGCAACGACCTGGCCCTGCTGGAGCTGTACCAGCCCATCCGCAACACCACCGTCATCCCCTTCCAGACGGACATGCGGCCCGCCGCCGGGGACAAGGTGGGCATCGTCTCCTATGCCCATGACCGGGCCGAGGCGCCATCGTTGCAGGAAATCTGCGGCGTGATCGCCCGGCAGAGCGGGGTTCTGGTCACGTCGTGCAACGTCGATTACGGCAGCTCCGGCGCGCCGATCTTCTCCTTCGCCAGTGGCGTGCCGCGCATCGTCTCGGTGGTTTCGGCCAAGGCCGAGGTGGACGGCGGGCCGGTGGCCCTGGGCACCGAGCTGGAAACCCCGCTGTCGGTGCTGAAGGCCGAACTGGCCGCCGGCCAGGGCTACGGTCTGGAGCCCGCGCCGCGGGCCAACCGCGTGACCGTCGGCGGCGGGCGCGAGGATATCGGCGCGAAATTCATCCGCCCCGGGGACTGAGGCGGACCCTCGCTCGCCCTCTTGAAATCGCGAAAGCGCTATCCCAGATCAGGAAGACGGGACGCCAGACGGGTCCCGAAAGACCGGCTCGTCCCCGTGGGAGGGCCGCCTGACATAGTTATCGCTTCAAGAAGGATGACAGACATGCGTAACTTCGATCTTGCGCCGCTTTACCGTGCCACCGTTGGCTTCGATCAACTGGCCGACATGATGGATCGCGTGCTGACCAATGATGGCGCCCAATCCACCTATCCCCCCTACAACATCGAGAAAACCGCCGATGATGCCTACCGCATCTCGATCGCCGTCGCCGGCTTCGCCGAAGACGAGCTGACGGTCGAGGTCAAGGACCGCGCGCTGGTCGTCTCTGCCCGCAAGGCTGAGGAAAACGACAGCCGCACCTACCTGCATCGCGGCATCGCCACCCGCGCCTTCGAACGCCGCTTCCAGCTGGCGGATCATGTTCAGGTGACGGGGGCGACCCATACCGATGGTATGCTCCATATCGACCTGGTGCGCGAAGTGCCCGAAGCACTGAAACCGCGCCGGATCGAGATCGCCCGTGGCAACACCGTGAACCACCGCGCGATCGCCGCACAGGACGCCTGATACCCTCGGGCCCTGTAGTTCCAGGAGCGAGAACGCCTGGGACTTACCTCAGTCGGGCGCGGCCTCCATCCGGGGGTCGCGCCTTCTGCGTTTGGGGGTCAGCCCAGAACCACCTCGCCCGACGGCCCGGTGAGGCGGGCGGTCAGGGCGGGGGCGTCCGAGACAGTCCAGCGGACCCGATTGTCGCGCAGGATCGGCGCCAGCAGGGCCTCGGCCTGGGCGGCACGGGGATGCGACAGCTCCAGCGCGGTCAGGGTGAGGTCGCCACCGGGCATGGCGCGCGGCGGGATCGCGCCCTCGTCGCATTCCCAGTCCAGGAAGGATGGAAAGACGCCCCCGAAGGGCAGGTGGCCGTCTTCGGGCACGGTGATCTTCCAGCGCAGATCGCCGCGTTGCTGGGCCAGCGCCGGGCCACAGGTCAGGGGCAGGGTGTCGCGCCGGGTCACCAACCCCGGCACCCGTACCAACCAGTGCGCGAGGCGCGGGGTGTCCGGCGGAGAATCCAGCCCGAACCAGCGCGCGCGCCCCGGGTCCGGCGCCTCCGGGTCCGGGGCGATCACCTCCAGGAAACTGGCCTCGCCCAGGCGCATGACCCGGTTGTGGGTGCCCATCAGGGGATGCTGGCCGCCCGCCTGCGGCAGGGCCACGCCCAGCTTCTCCTCGGTCCAGGCGAGGCCCGCGTCCAGCGTGCTGGCGGCGACCACGATATGATCCAGACGGCTGTCTGCCTGCATGTCTTCCTCCCTGGGGCATGACCGCCGGTTCCGGGCGCTCCTCCCCTCTCTCCATTTGTTGGCCGGACATATCCCGGGGGGAATTGAGCCCATGAGGGCTCAAGGGGGGCAGAGCCCCCGCCCCCTCGCGATCACTGCAAATCGGCGAAGGCGGCCTGCATCCGTGCGACGGCCTCTTCCACCCGCGCGCGCGGCGTGGCCAGGTTGAACCGCTGGAAGTCGTCGCCGCCCAGCCCGAAGACCGCGCCGTAGTTCACCGCGATCTTCGCCTCTTCCAGGATCCGCCGCTTCACCTCTGCCGGGTCCATCCCGGTGCCGGAGAAATCGACCCAGGCCAGGTAGGTGCCCTCCAGGCGCATCGACTTCAGTCCCGGGATCGCCTCGATGCCGGCGTCGAAGACCTTCCGGTTGCCATCGAGGTAGTCGCAAAGCGCATCGACCCACTCGGCCCCTTCGGGCGAATAGGCGGCGGTGGCCATATGCAGCGCGAAGGAGTTGGGAGAGATGCCCAGGGCGCCCATCACCTTCTCGAACCGCCGGCGCAGGGCCGCGTCGTGGATGATGACATTGCCCACATGCCCGCCGGCCAGGTTGAAGGTCTTGGTGGTGGCCGTCATCATCACCAGACGGTCGGCAATCTCGGGGCAGGCCACGGCCATGGGGATATGCTTTTGCCCGGGCATCACAAGGTCATGGTGGATCTCGTCCGACACGATGATCAGGTCGTGGCGTTTGGCGAAGGCCGCCATGCCCTCCAGCTCCGCCTGCGTCCAGACGCGGCCGCCGGGGTTATGCGGCGAGCAGAGCAGCAGCATTTTCTCGTTGCCGGTCATCTGCGCGTCATAGGCGTCGAAATCGAGCCTGTAGCGCCCCTCGTCCAGCACCATCGGGCATTCCACCACCTTGCGGTCGGCGGCGTTAATCACCCGGGCGAAGGCATGGTAGATCGGCGTGAACATCACGATCCCGTCGCCCGGTTCGGTGAAGGCCTGCAGGCAGAGGCCGGTGCCGTTGACCAGCCCGTGGGTGGAGAAGATGGCGTCCGGGTCCACCTGCCAGCCGTGACGGTTCTGCATCCACCAGACGATCGCGTTCTTGTAGGCGGTGTCATCCCCGAAATAGCCGAAGACGCCCTGGTCGACGAAATCGCGCAGCGCCTGGGTGACGCAGGCCGGCGGGCGGAAATCCATGTCGGCCACCCACATCGGGATGCCCTCGTCCGGGGACAGGCCGTAGTAGGTTTCCAGGTTGTCCCATTTCGCGGAATGGGTGCCGCGGCGGTCGATGATCTCGTCGAAATCGGGGGTCGTCATGCGGGGCTCCTTTACGTCGGTGCCGACGCTAGCGTCTCGGGTCCTCGGTGCAAGGCGATTCCGGCAGGATGGTGGGCTGCCCCTGTGCAGTGGCGCGAAGCCGGGCGGCTGTCGCACCGGCAGGGCTTGCCCGACGCGGGCCGGGCCGCTACCGGGGAAGGAACGGCCCGCAGGCGCGGGCACCCGACAGACATCAACTGACAGACAGCAGACCGTCAGACAACAGGCGGACAGACAGCAGAGGATCCACCATGACAGCCCCCAGCATCGAGACCCTTGTCGAGACGATCCGCGCCCGGGTGGGCGACGCCCCGGTGGAAATGGCGATGATCCTCGGCTCCGGCCTGGGCCCGCTGGCCGATGAGGTCGAGGGCACGCATATCCCCTACACCGACCTGCCGGGCTTTCCCCATTCCGGCGTCTCCGGCCATTCCGCCGAGCTGGTGATCGGCACCCTGCACGGCATGCGCGTCGCGGTGATGAGCGGGCGCGAACACTACTACGAAAACGGCCGCTCGGACGCGATGCGCCTGCCGCTGGAGGTGATGAAGGAATTGGGCGCCAAGGCGCTGCTGGTGACCAACGCCTGCGGCAGCTTCCGCGGTGACATTCCGCCGGGCGATCTGATGATCATCGCCGATCACATCAACTACTCGGGTCTGAACCCGCTGATCGGTGAACCCACCGACGCGCGCTTCGTCAACATGACCGACGCCTACGACCCCGCCATCCGCACCGCCATCGAAGAGGCGGCACAGGCCCAGGGCATCGACATCAAGTCGGGCGTCTATTCCTGGTATTCCGGCCCTTCCTTCGAAACGCCGGCCGAGATCCGCATGCTGAAGATGCTGGGCGCCGATACCGTCGGCATGTCCACCGTGCCCGAGGTCATCCTGGGCCGCTTCCTGGGCCTGCGCTGTGCCGCCGTCAGCGTGGTGACCAACATGGCGGCGGGCCTGTCGGACGAGAACATCAGCCATGAGCACACCAAGAACAGCGCCCCCATTGGCGCGGCCAAGCTGAAGGGCATCATCGCCCGGCTGCTGCCCGGGCTGACCGGGACGCTCTGACGCTGCGGAAGGGCCTTTCGGGGGCGTGCCTTGCCATTTGACATGAAGCATGGTGAGGCTAGCTGATACCTGATTTTTCCGCCTCGGGGCGCGCCACCATGGCTCATGCCAAAGCTTCCGCAGATCCGCTTGCCGATCTCATCGCCTGCCCGCGATGCGACGCGGTTCAGCACGTGGTGGAACCGCAGCCGGGGCAGCGCGCGCTGTGCGGGCGTTGCGATCACGTGCTGATCGCGCCCCGCAAGAGCGCGGGCAAGCAGATCATCGCAGTGGCGGTCTCGGTGCTGATCCTGGCGGTGTCGGCGACCTCGCTGCCCTTCCTGCGGATCAGCCGGGCCGGGCTGGCCAATGCCTCCTCGATCCTCGACGCGGCGCTGGCTTTTTCCTCCTCCACGCTTTTCACCTTGCTGTCCCTTCTGCTGGCCGGGCTGATCGTCTTCATCCCGGCGCTGCGGGCGCTGCTGTCGATCTACGTCCTATGGCCGCTGGTGCGCGACCGCGCGCCCTGGCCCGGCGCCATCGGCGCCTTCCGCCTGTCCGAGGCACTGCGCCCCTGGTCCATGGCCGAGGTCTTCGCCATCGGCTGTGCCGTGGCTCTGATCAAGGTCAGCGACCTGGCGCGGGTGGAATTCGGCCCCGCCTTCTGGATCTTCGCCTTCCTGGTCATCCTGGTGCCGGTGCAGGACGGACTGACCTGCCGCCAGTCGGTCTGGCGCAGCCTGGACCGCAGCCTGGTGCACCCTGGCCGCAAGGAACGCCGCGCGGCCCGCGACGCTGACCGCGCCCGCGACCGCACCCCGGATCTTCCGGCGGAGAGCGCGCCATGAAGTCGGCCCGCGAAATGGGCCTGGTGGCCTGCACCCGCTGCAACCGCGTCTGGGAGCCGGGGATAGCCCATTGCGGGCGCTGCGGCCACAAGCTGCAAAGCCGCAATCCCCTCGGGCTTCAGAAGGTCTGGGCGTGGTGGGTGCTGGGGCTGATCTGCTACATCCCCGCCAACCTCGACCCGATGCTGATCACCCGCACCCTGGTCAGCCGCCAGGACAACACGATCATCGGCGGCGCGCTGGAACTGGGGCGCCATGGCAGCTGGGGGATCGCGCTGGTGATCCTGGCGGCCTCGGTGGCGATCCCGGTGGCGAAGTTTTCGGTCATCGCGGCCCTGGCCCTCGGCGTGCGCCACGGCAGCCGCATGTCGGCCGAACGGCGCCAGCACCTGCATGAGATCGTGGAATACATCGGTCGCTGGTCGATGATCGACGTCTTCGTCGTCGCCATCCTCAGCTCGCTGGTGCAACTGGGCGCGGTGGTGGCGATCCGCCCGGGCCAGGCCAGTCTCTACTTCGCGCTGTCGGTGATCTTCACCATGTTCTCGGCCATGGCCTTCGACAGCCGCCTGATCTGGGATGCGGAGGAGGGCGAGGTGCCGGACCTGGCGCCCTTGCCCGCCCCCTCCCCGAAAGACCCCAAAGAGGAGCCCGCCGGATGAGCGAGACCCCTGACGTTCATGTCACCTCCACCCGCCGGTCCGTCATCCAGCGGCTGTCGGTGATCTGGCTGCTGCCGGTGATCGCCCTGGCGATCGCCCTGGGCGTGGCCTGGCAAAGCTATGCCGAACGGGGCCCGCTGATCGAGGTCACTTTCGGCAATGCCGAGGGCGTGGCCGCCGGCGAGACCGAGCTGCGTTATCGCGATGTGGCCGTCGGCGTGGTCGAGAAGGTCGGCTTCAACAAGGGCCTCAGCCGGGTGCAGGTCTTTATCCGCGTGGATCGCGACGTGGCCGAATACGTCGATGATGACGCCGCCTTCTGGATCGTACGCCCCCAGGTCACCGCGCGGGGGGTCACCGGCCTCGGCACCGTGCTGTCGGGCGTCTACATCGAAGGGCTTTGGGACAGCGAAGCCCAGGGCAGTCAGGAAAGTTTCGAGGGGCTGGACCGCGCGCCGCTCAACCGCGAGGGCCGCGAGGGGCTGCGCATCCGCCTGCGCGCCTCCGCCGATGGCGATCTGACCAGCGACGTGCCGATCGAGTTCCGCGGCATCGAGGTCGGCCACCTGGGCCAGGCGCAGGTCAGCGAGGATGGATCGACCGTCGAGGCCGATGCGATCATCTTTGCCCCCCATGACCGGCTCATCAGCTCGGCCACGCGGTTCTGGGATACCTCCGGCTTCAACTTCTCCCTCGGCCCGAACGGCGCCAGCCTCGATTTCTCCTCCGTCGCCTCGCTGCTGGCAGGGGGCGTGACCTTCAATACCGTCGTCTCGGGCGGGGAACCCGTGGATGAGGGCACCCTCTTTACTGTCTACCCCAGCGAGGGCGCGGCCCGCGCCAGCGCCTTCGGCGAGCAGGACGGCGAGCGGATGGTCTTCAACGCCATCTTCGAGGAGAACGTGGCGGGCCTTTCGGTGGATGCCCCTGTGACCTACGGCGGTCTGCGGATCGGCCGCGTGGACGCGGTCAGCGGTATCGTCGACCCGGACCGCTTCGGTGACAACCGGGTGCGGCTGGCCGTCACCCTGCAGATCCGGCCGCAGCGCCTGGGGCTGGAGGCCTCCGGCGTGGCGATTGACCCCCTGCAGTTCTTCGAGGACCGCGTGCGCGAGGACGGGCTGCGCGCGCGGCTGGCGACGGCATCGATCCTGACCGGCGGGCTGAAGGTGGAACTGGCCGAGATCGAGGATGCCGCGCCCGCCGAGGTCGTGGTGGACGAGGACGGCTCGATCACCTTCCCCACCACCGAGGGCGCGATTTCCGACGTCTCCGCCACCGCCGAGGGCGTGATGGAGCGGATCAACAACCTCAAGATCGAGGAGTTGATCGACAGTGCCATCCACACGCTGGACAACATCGGCAACCTGGCTGGCAATGAAGAGTTGAACGCCGTGCCGGGTGACGTGCGCGACCTGCTGGGCAATGCCCGCAACCTGGTCGGGTCGGACGCGGTGCAGGCGCTGCCCGAACAGATCGGCGGCATCGCGGATCAGGTCGAGGAGCTGGTGGCGGCGCTGAACGCCCAGGCCGCGGCCGAAAAGCTGGCGGAGGCGCTCGACGGTGTGTCGTCGGCCGCCGACAGCGTCAGCGGCGCCGTGGCTGGCGTGCCTGACGTGGTGGCCCGCATCGACGCCATCGCCGCCAATGCCGAACAGGTCCCGCTGGACGAACTGGCCGCGACGCTGGACCAGCTGATGCAAAGCGCCGATGCGGTGCTCGCGACCGAAGGGGCCCGCGACCTGCCCGCGCATCTGAACGAGGCCCTGGACGAGCTGCGCGCCACCCTGGCCGAGCTGCGCGAGGGCGGCGTGGTGGCCAACCTGAACGAAACCCTGGCCTCGGCCCGAGATGCCGCCGGCTCGATCGAGGTGGCCGCCGACGACCTGCCGCGGCTGATCGAACAGGCGCGCGGGGTCCTGTCGCGCGCCGCCACCGTGCTGTCGGGCTATGACGCCGACGCCGGCGTGGGCCGCGACCTGCGGGGCACCCTGCGCGAGCTGGACCGCGCCGCCCAGGCCATCAGCGCCCTGGCGCGCGAGCTGGAACGCAACCCCAATTCCATTCTCTTCGGGAGATGACCATGCGCCACCTGATCCTTGCCACCTCCGCTGTCCTGGCCCTGGCCAGCTGCGCCGCCGATGAACGGTTCTACACCGTGCCCGACGTGGCCCCCGAGACGCTGGCCCCGGTCAGCATCCGCTACAGCTCCGTCGAGGTGCTGGAGGTGTCGCTGCCCGACTATGCCGGACGTCAGCAGATTGCCCGGCGCCAGGCCGATGGCGCGGTGGCCGCCGAGACCGATGTGCTCTGGGCCGATCTGCCGTCGCGCGGGATGAGCCTGGAACTGGCGCGGCATCTGGGCCGGATCACCGGCGTGCAGGTGGCGGGCGAGCCCTGGCCCTTCAACGACCGGGCCCAGGCGCGGCTGGAGGTCCGGGTGGAGCAGATGCTGGCGGAGGCCAATGGCACCTTCCGCCTGTCGGGGCAGTATTTCGTGGCGCCCGACCTGGGCGGGCGTGGCCGGACGGGGCTGTTCGACATCACCGTCCCCGTGGCCGGGCCGGGCCCGTCGGAGATCGCGGCGGCCCGGGCGCAGGCGGTGGCAGAGCTGGCGGGCCAGGTGGCGCGCGACGGCCTGCGCTGAGGCGGGGCGGGGGCCCAGTCCAACCGTTGTTTGCAGTGCCCCCGACGCGAGACGCGAGCGCCTGGTGAGACATCGCCTCTTTTCGAAGACTGTGCAGATAGCTGAGGGGGCGGGGGGGGGCGCTGCCCCCCTTGAGCCCGTGCCGGGTTCAATTCCCCCCGGAGTATTTTCGACGACGTGAAGACAGGGGCGGGGTGCCCGGTGTCCGGTCCGCTGCGACGGCTGGCGGGTGTGCCACGCGCGGCGATCAGGGTGGGGCGCGCCGGGACTTGCGGGCGCGCCCGGATGCTGCGTTAGCGCAGGCGCGACAACAGGGCGACCGAGGGGTGGCCGTCCGGCGTGGCCCCGATGGAGCGCTGGTAGGCGCGGATCGCGGCGGTGGAGCGCGAGCCGAGGATGCCGTCGACGCCCCCGGTGTCATAGCCGCGGCGGGTCAGCAGGCGCTGCAGTTCCACCCGCTCGGACCGTTTCAGCATCCGTTCCCCCTGCGGCCAGGGGCGGGTGATGTCGCCCGCGCCGGCGATCCGGTCGCCGAGGATGCCCACGGCCAGGGCGTAGGTGTCGGCGTTGTTGTAGCGCTTGATCACGTCGAAGTTGTGGAACACCAGGAAGGCCGGCCCGCGGGCGCCGGCCAGCAGCAGCAGCCGGGCATTGCCGTAGTCGCGCAGCTGGCCGCGCGCGGGGCGCACGCCCAGGCGGGCCCAAGCGGAGGGCATCCGTTCCGGCCCGTTGGCCTGGGTGTAGTCGAAATTGGCGGGCAGGGTCACCTCGACCCCCCAGGGCTGGCCGCGCCGCCAGCCGTGTTTCGCCAGGTAGTTGGCCGAGGAGGCCAGCGAATCCGACGGATCGTCCGACCAGATGTCGCGCCGCCCGTCGCCGGTGTGGTCCACCGCGTAGCCGAGGTAGGAGGTGGGCATGAACTGCGTATGGCCCGAGGCCCCGGCCCAGGAGCCCAGCATGTTCTCCGGCTGGCTGTCGCCGTGCTGCACCACTTTCAGCAGCGCGATCAGCTGCGCCTCGTAGAAGGCACCGCGGCGGCCCTCATAGGCCAGGGTCGCCATCGAGGAGATCAGCGGCGTCTTGCCCCGGTAGGAGCCATAGGCCGTTTCCAGCCCCCAGATCGCGGTGATGTACTGCCCCGGCACGCCGTAGCTGCTTTCGATGCTCGAAAGAAGCCGCGTGTTGCGGGAATACTCGCGTCGGCCATTGCGCACGCGGCTGTCGGAGACGGCGCCATCCATGTAGTCGCCGATCGACTTGGTGAACTCGGACTGGTTGCGGTCCTTGGCGATCACCTCGGGCATGAAGCGGGCATTGCGGAAGGCCCGGTCGAAGGTGGCGCCGGTGATGCCTTCGGCCATGGCGCGACGGCGGAAGCCGCTCAGCCAGGCGGTGAAACCGGGGTCGGCGGCGACGGGAGTCGCTTGCGGCGTGGCGGACCGGCTGCCCGAGCTGGCCAGCGCCGAGGGCCGCAGGCGCGGGCGCAGCGAGCTGGCCGAGGCCAGGATCACGCTGGCGCGCGGCGTCGTCTGCGGCTGGGACGCGGGGGCGGCGGCCGGGGCCGCAGCGGGGGTCGCCCGATCAATGACCTGCGCCAGCGAGGCGGCGGTGACCGACCCGGCAATGACCACGGGCCTGGCCTGCGGGCGCAGGGAGGTCTGGGGGGCATCGGCCACCGCAGCGCCGCTCATCGGCGGGGCGAGGGTGGCCGCGAGGGCGGCAAGGGCAAAGGCCTTGGCGGGAACGCGCATGGCTGAAAATCCGACTGCTCTGACATTATTATTAACCCCAGTGTAACCGGAAAACTGCCGTGCCGAAAGCATGGGCTGACGCGAAAGCGGGACCGGCGGGCCGGCGCCGTGCGCGCCGCCCGTCGGTCCGGGGCCTCAGCCGTTGCGCTTGCGGGTCAGCTTGCGCTTGGTCTTGTCGGTCTTGGCCTTGGCGCGGATCAGCTTGCGCTTGGGACTACCCTTGGGCTTCCCCTTGCCCTTGCCGAAGCTTTTGCGCGGGCCGCCGCGCCCCGGGCGCCCGCCACGGGGCCCGGGGGTGACGGCCTCGCCCTCCAGCTCGATCAGCTCCAGCTCCAGCCCGCCGGTGACGGGGGCGGCCTCGGCCAGCTTCACTTTCACGCGCATGCCCGGCTCCACCAGCATCCCCGATTGCGAGCCCATCAGGGTCATCGCCTCGCGGTCGAAGTGGAAGAACTCCTGCCCCAGGGACCGGATCGGGATCAGCCCGTCGGCGCCGGTCTCATCCAGCCGCACGAAGGCGCCGAAACGGGCCACGCCGGAAACGCGGCCCTCGAACTCCTGCCCGATGCGTTCGGACAGGTAGGCGGCCAGGTAGCGATCCGTCGTGTCGCGTTCCGCCATCATCGAGCGGCGCTCGGTCTCCGAGATATGGGTGGCGGTCTGCTCCAGGTTCTCGATGTCCTGGGCCGTCAGCCCGTCCTTGCCCCAGTGGTGGGCATTGACCAGCGCGCGGTGCACCACGAGGTCGGAATAGCGCCGGATGGGCGAGGTGAAATGGGCGTAGTTCTGCAGGGCCAGGCCGAAGTGGCCGAAGTTCACCGGCGCGTAATAGGCCTGCATCATCGAGCGCAGGGTGGCCATGTTGATCAGCTCTGCCTGATCCGTGCCCGCCGCCTGGTCCAGCAACCGGTTGATATGGGCGGTCTTCAGGACCTGCCCCTTGGCCAGGCCGAACCCGGCGGCATCCGCCGTCTCGCGCAGGGCGTTCAGCTTCTCGGGGCTGGGTTCCTCGTGCACGCGGAACAGCAGCGGCGAGTTCTTCGCGATCAACGTCTCGGCGGCGGCCACATTGGCCAGCACCATGAATTCCTCGATCAGCTTGTGCGCGTCCAGCCGGTCGCGGAAGTTGACCGACAGCACCTCGCCCTCGTCCGACAGCACGATCTTGCGCTCCGGCAGGTCGAGGTTCAGCGGCTGGCGTGCCTCGCGCGCGGCCTTCAGCGCGGCATAGGCCTCGTAAAGCGGCTTGATCACCGTCTCCAGCAGCGGTGCGGTCTTGTCGTTCGGCGCCCCGTCCATGGCGGCCTGCACGTCCTCGTAGGCCAGCGAGGCGGCGGAGCGCATCAGGGCGCGGTGGAAGGTATGGCGCAACTTCTTGCCATGCCGGTCCAGAACCATGCGCACGGCGATACAGGCGCGCGGGACGCCTTCGTGCAGCGAACACAGGTCGCCCGACAGCCGGTCGGGCAGCATCGGTACCACGCGGTCGGGGAAATAGCTGGAATTGCCGCGTTTCTTCGCCTCGCGGTCCAGGGCGGAGCCGGGGGTGACGTAATGGGCGACATCGGCGATGGCGACCCACAGGATATGGCCGCCGGGGTTCTTCGGATCGTCGTCCGCCTCGGCATAGCAGGCGTCGTCGTGGTCGCGGGCATCGCTGGGGTCGATGGTGACCAGGGGCAGCTCGCGCAGGTCTTCGCGCCCGGACAGGCCGGCGGGCTTCTTGGCATCCGCCTCGGCGATCACCTCGTCGGGGAAGGCATCGGGGATGCCGTGCTGGTGGATGGCGATCAGCGAGACGGCGCGCGGCGCGGTGGGATCGCCCAGGCGGGCGACGATGCGGGCCTTGGGCAGGCCCATGCGCGCCTTCGGCCCGGCCTGTTCGCCCTCGACCAGCTCGCCGTCCTTGGCGCCGTGGGTGGCGCCGGCGGACACCATCCATTCCTTGTCGTTGCCCTTGTCGATCGGCACGATGCGCCCGCCTTCGGAGCCCATTCGGAAGACGCCCAGGATGCGGGTCGGGTTGGTGCCGATCTTGCGGATCAGCCGGGCCTCGTAGGCGTTCTCGCCCTCGATCGGCGTCAGCCGTCCCAGGATCCGGTCGCCGGCGCCAAGCGCGGGGTCGGAGGCGCGCAGGATCAGGTGGACGGCGGGTTCCACCCCTTCGCCATGCCATTCCAGTGGCCGCGCCGTCAGGTCGCCATCGGCATCGGGCGCATTGACCAGCAGCACCGAGACGGGCGGCAGCCGGTCCGGGTCGCGATAGGTCTTCTTGCGCTTTTCCAGCACGCCTTCGTCCTCAAGCTCCTTCAGGATGCGCTTGAGGTCGATCCGGGCGGCGCCCTTGATGCCGAAGGCCTTGGCGATGTCGCGTTTGGCCGTGAGGGTGGGGTTGGCAGCGATCCAGTCGAGGATCTCTTGCTTCGTCGGTAGCTGGGACATGGGCCAGCCCTAGCACGCGGCGCGGGCGGGGTCATCGGGAAAAGGGGCAGGGCAGGACGCTTGACCTTTCCCCGCCGGCGGCCTTTTCTGGCCGGCGTTTCACCTGCCCGGAAGGCCCCCGCCGATGCTGCCCGATCTTGCCGTCCTGCCCGACCTCGCGGCCGTTCTCGTCACCCTGGCGGCCGCCGGGATGATCGCCTTCGTCAAGGGCGCCTTCGGCGGCGGCTTCGCCCTGATCGGCATCCCGCTGATGTCGCTGGCGATGGACCCGCTGACGGCGGGCGTGGTGCTGGCCCCGCTTTTCCTGACGATGGATCTCTTCGGGCTGCGCTACTGGTCCCCCTCCACCTGGAGCCGGCAGGACGCCAGCTGGCTGGTGCCCGGGGTACTAGCGGGCACCCTGCTGGGCACGGTCCTGCTGGGGGTCCTGCCGGAACCGGCGGTGGCGATCCTGGTGGGCGGCATCGCGCTGATCTTCACCGGGCTGTGGCTGCGCGGGGGCCGCAGGACAGGGCACCGCGGCTTCAGCGCGCCGGGGGCGCTGTTGTCAGGGCTGGGGTGCGGCACCACCTCGATGGTGGCCCATGCGGGCGGCCCGCCGCTGGCCATGTACATGCTGCCGCGCGACCTGCCGACGCGGCTCTACGCCGGCACCACCTCCATCGTCTTCACCGCGGCCAACCTGTTCAAGCTGGTGCCCTGGATGCTGGTGGCGCCCCCGGGCGCGTCCGAGCTGATCCTGATGGCCGCCGCCGTGCCGGTGATCCCGCTGGCGCTGTGGCTTGGCCACCGGCTGCATGGCCGGATGGACGCCCGCCGCCTCTACGCGATCTGCTACGCCCTGGTGGCGCTGGCGGCGGTGAAGCTGCTCTGGGACGGCATCACTGGTCTGGGCTAGGCTAGGCTTTCGTCCAGCAGCCGGGTCAGGCCATAGACGCCGGCCATGGCGGGCACGGGCATGTCCAGCTTCCCGGCTAGTTCCACCAGCGCCCCCAGGATCGGGTCGATCTCCAGCCGCCGCCCGGCCTCGACATCCTGCAACATCGAGGTGCGGATCGGGCCCAGCTTCCGCGTCGTCGCAATGCGCTCCTCCATGTCGTCGAAGCCCGGCAGGCTGATGCGCGCGCCCAGATCGGCCATTTCGCGCATCATCGACAGGGTCAGGGCGCGCACGCCCGGATCGGCCAGCATGGCGGCGGTATCGGCGCGCGACAGGGCCGACAGCGGGTTCATGTTGGAATTGCCCCAGAGCTTGGTCCAGACCTCGCGCCGGATCTCGCCGGTCTCCTCCGCCGGGATGCCCCCCTTGCGGAAGACCTCCGCCAGCGCGGAGATGCGCGCGGTGGGACCGTCCGGCGTGATTTGGCCCAGCAACAGCTTGTTGGCCTTCACCAGTTCCACCTGCCCCGGTGCGGGCGTGCGCGAGGCCGCATGCACCACGTTGCCGACGATCCGCTCCGCCGGAATGGCCCGGGCCAGCGCCCCACCGGGGTCCACGGCATCCAGGACCATCCCCTCGACCGGGCCGCCGAAATCCTGCAGGAACCAGAAGGGCAGCCCGTTCACCGCCGGCATCACCAGGGTCTCGCGACCCATGGCGGTCTCGATCGCGGGCAGCAGACCGGGCAACGCATGGGCCTTCACCCCCAGCACCAGCAGATCGGCCCCCGCCAGATCCGCCGGATCCTCGGTGACCGTGATGGCCACCCGCTGCGGTCCCGCGCCCTCGTCCAGCAACAGCCCCTCGGCCCGCAGCGCGGTCAGCGTCGCGCCCCGCGCCAGCACGACGGCCTCCGCGCCCCCGCGCACCAGACCCGCCGTCAGCCAGCCGCCGATGGCTCCGCATCCGATCACCGCAACTTTCATGCTCTTTCTCCCTGCGCTTGCCGCCTGGCGCGGCCCTGCTCTCATCCGACAGACAAAAATACTCCGGGGGAGTCGCCCATGGGGCGACGGGGGCAGCGCCCCCTTCCCCTCAGGCCTTCAGCCGCAGCTCCATCTCCCGATGCGGCACGCCGCCGTCGTCATACTCCGGGCCGAAGGCTACGAACCCCAGGCCCTCGTAGAACCCCATGACCCGCACCTGAGCGCCCAGCGTGATCCGGGTGTGTCCCTGCGCCGCCAGCCGCTCGATGCCGGCGCGCACCAGCGCCGCGCCCAGGCCGGTACCGCGCTGCGCCTTCACCACGCAGATCCGTCCGATCCGCCCCGCCCCGTCCTCTTCCAGCAGACGGGCGGTGCCGACGGGCGTGCCGTCCAGCGTTGCCAGAAGATGCTCGGCGCTGGCATCCAGGTCGTCCCATTCCTCCTCGGCCGTGAAGCCTTGTTCGGCCATGAAAACCTCTTCGCGCAGGGCGAAACAGGGGGCGGGGTCGGTGACGGGGGCAATCCGCAGCATCACGCGAAATAGTCCTTCAGAACCCGCGCATAGACCGCCTTCAGCTGCGGGATCTGTTCCACGGGCACGTTTTCGTCCACCTGGTGCATGGTCTCGCCCACCAGGCCGAACTCGACCACCGGGCACAGATCCTTGACGAAGCGCGCGTCCGAGGTGCCTCCCGTGGTCGACAGCTCCGGCGTCACGCCGGTCTCGGCCTCCACGGCCTTGGCCACCAGCGCCGACAACTCGCCCGGGGGCGTCAGGAAGGCCTCGCCGGAGATCTTGATGCGCGGTTCGATCAGGATGTCGAACTGGCGCGACACGTCCTGCGCCTCGCGGCGCAGCCATTGGCTCAGGCTTTCGCCGGTGTGGATGTCGTTGAAGCGGATGTTGACGGCGGCGCGGCACTGGGCGGGGATGACGTTGGTGGCGTCGTTGCCGGTGTCGAACTGCACCACGGCCAGGGTCGACGGGTCGAAATGGTCGGTCCCCTGGTCCAACTCGTGGCTGGCCAGCCGGTCGACCAGCCGCGCCATGGCGGGCAGGGGGTTCTTTGCACGATGCGGATAGGCGGAATGACCCTGCTTGCCGGTGGCGGTGAACCAGGCGGTCATTGACCCGCGCCGCCCGATCTTGATCATCTCGCCCATGGTGGTGGGGCAGGTCGGCTCGCCCACCAGGCAATGGGTCATGCTCTCGCCGTTGGCCGCCATCCAGTCCAGCAGGGCGATGGTGCCATCGGTCGAGTCGCCTTCCTCGTCGCCGGTGATCGCCAGCACCACCGCGCCGTCCTCGGGCGGGGTCTGTGTGACGAAGTCGATGGCGGCGGCGGCGAAACAGGCCACGCCCGATTTCATGTCGGTGGCGCCGCGTCCGTACATGCGGCCGTCGCGGATCTCTGCACCGAAGGGATCGGCGGTCCAGGCGGCGGCGTCGCCCACGGGCACCACGTCGGTATGCCCGTTGAAACCGAAGGTGCGGGCCGCCCCCTTCTCCCCCCAGCGGGCAAAGAGGTTGGCGATGCCATTGCGGTCGGCGCGGAAACAGGTGAAGCCCGCGGCCTCCAGCCGCTCCTGCAGCAGGACCAGCGCACCGCCCTCTTCCGGCGTGACGGAGGGGCAGCGGATCAGCTCGGCGGTCAGGGCAACGGGATCGGTGGGCGCGGAGGTGTCGGCGGGCATGGGGAACTCCTTTTCTGGGCGAATGGCTAGCGGGTTTCGCGCCTGTTGCAAAGGGTGGGGCCGGGACGGCCCCCGGAGAGGCGTGAGACGGCCCGAAACCGGAGCGACGGGCCATATCTGCCCGGTGAAATGCAGTTTGCCACCATATGATCTTTACCTGACGGCCAAGGAATGCGATTTTACCTGCAAGAGCGCGCAGAGAGACGCGCCGGGCGAGGCGCCATGACAGGGCAGACGATCTTTCTTTCCAGCACGGCGCGGGGATCTGCGCGGCGGTCCGCACGTCGGGCCATGTCTGCATTCGGGCGGGGCTGAGCCATGGGCTGGGTCGCCGTTTCCTGCCCCGGCGTGGGGGCCATCGCGGCCAGCGGGTCGGACACGCCAGCCGGGCGGGGCACCGGAACGTTGCTGCGCAGCGCAGGCCCGGCGGAGCTGATGGGCCAGGGCTCGATCCTGCTGGAGGCGCAGATCACCGCGACCCGGGTGCTGAACCCGCTTCTCGACATTCCTTTCCGCCACCCCGTCGCCGGGCGGCTGACCCTCAGCCAGGTGCCCGGCGGGGCGTTGAGCCTCGTGCTCGAACGGGGCAGCAAGGTGCGCCAGTGCAGCCTGACGCTGGACAGTGGCGAGCGGCCCGAACGGATCCGCGCGATGCTGTCCTGGGAAAGCCGGTCCGGCGTGGCGCGGCTGGTGGTGGAGCGGCCCGAACGGGACGTGGCGCCGCTGGCCACGGGTTTTGCCGATCCCGTCGCGCTGCCCTTCCAGGCGCTGACCGAGGCGGCGCTTTACCCCGAGCTGGAGATGCTGGGCGCGGGCGTCGATTTCCTGGCCGTGTCGGACGGGATCGAACCGATCGGGCCGATGCCGGGGCTGCAGGGCGACACGCTGATCGACACGCCCGAGGGGCGCCGCGCGGTTCGCGAACTGCGCCGCGGCGACTTGGTGCTGATCGAGGGTGAGGGCGCCGTGCCCGTGTTGGCCGCGGTGCGCCGCACCCTGCCGGCGCGCGGCCTGTTCCGTCCGGTGCAGCTGTTCGCCCCCCATTTCGGTCTGACCCGTGACGTGGTTGTGGCTGCGGGCCAGCGGCTGGTGACCGGGGGGGAGGAGGTTCGCTACCTCTTCCACAGCGACAGCGTGCTGGTCGCGGCGCAGCATTCGGTGACCGACCGGACCGGCGCCTGGGCCGAGACGGGTCCGCTGGTCACGATGCACCAGCTGCTGCTGCCGGATCAGCAGGTGCTGGGGGTTTGCGGGGCCCAGATGGAAAGCCTGCACGTGGGGCGTCTGCGCCGATCGGCCGCCCTGGTCGAGGCCAGCCTGCTGGCGGGCTACCAACGCTCACGCCTGCCGCACCAGCCGGGCCATGCCCGACCCGTCCTGCGCGACTACGAGGCGAAGATCCTGGCCAACCACCGCGCGGCCTGAGCGGCGCGGGCCGTCAGGCAGGTGAAGCCATCATTCGAAGCTGTGGGATTTGCGGCGCGCCGTAGGCGCGCGCCTTAGTTCGGGCGGTCTGCGCTGCCCTGTTCATCGCCGAAGAAGGGCGTCATCTGGGCGACGATGACGGAGTTTTCCTCCGCCGCGCGGGCCATCAGATCGCGCTCTTCCTGCTCGACCTCGTGACCCATCTCGATGCGGTCGTCCAGCGTGCCGTAGCCGGTCACGTCCAACGGTGCCAGGTCGGCCTGTTTCAGGATCGCCACGGTCTCGCGCACCGCCTCGGCCTCGTCCACGCCGGAGGCATAGCACATCAGCGCCGCACCGGTGCTGCCCTCGGGCAGGCCGTCGCCGTCATGGCGGCCGACCTCGACCAGCAGGGTGTAGACCTGTTGCCGTTTCGGGGCCTTCTTGTCCTTGCCGTCCTTGGCCATCTCGCGCTCCTCGCTGATGCGCAGGGCCGTGCCAGAAAGGGCGCGCCGAGTAAAGGGGGGCTTTCGCGACTCGCCTCCGCAGCGGCCCGGCGCTAGGGTCGAGGCATACGCGATGGTATCGGGAAGGGCGCGGGCATGGCCAAGGACATCGTGATCCTGCTGGACGGGACATCGAACGAGATCGGGCGCAAGCGAACGAATGTCCTGCGCCTTTACGGGTGCCTCAAGAGCGACGAGGCGCAGCTGGTCTACTACGACCCCGGGGTCGGGACGCTGGAGGCCCAGAACGCCTGGTCCCGGCTGCGGCGGCGCACCGCCGAGATCTGGGGCATGGCCACCGGCAGCGGCATGGATCGCAACGTGAAGGAGGCCTACCGTTTTCTCTGCGCCAACTACGAGCACGGGGAGGGTGGCGAGGACGCGGACCGGATCTGGCTAATGGGGTTCTCGCGGGGCGCCTACACGGCGCGGGTGCTGGCGGGGTTCCTGCATGCCTTCGGCGTGCTGCGGCCCGAACAGATGAACCTGCTGGACTATGCCTATCGCGCCTACAAGGGCATCGGAGAGGGCGCCGGGGCGAGGGAAGACGCGGATGCCGAGGCGGCCTTCGCCGAGATCCGTCTGCATGATCGAGCCTTGCGCCCGCAGAAGGTGGCTGTGGCCGGTCTGGCCCTGATGGACACCGTGGCCAGCGTGATTGAATGGGGGCGGCGCGGCATCCGGCTGAAGCATCACGCCTATACGGCCAACAACCCGTCCGTCCGATTCCTGCGTCATGCCGTGGCCATAGACGAGCGCCGCTCGATGTATCGGGCTGCGCTGTGGGGGCCGGATCGCGAGGTGCGCAAACCCTTTGCCAAACCCGGCAGCGGAGAGCCGCAGGATGCCAAGGAGGTCTGGTTCGCCGGTGTCCATGGCGACGTGGGCGGTGGCTACGAGGAGGCGCGTAGCCAGCTGGGCAAGATCCCCCTGGCCTGGCTCATCGAGGAGACGCAGGCCGCGGGGCTGCGCTACAAGACCCGCAGCGTGAACCGCCTGGTCCTTGGGGCGACCGAGGGGGACAAATACGTCGCTCCGGACCCGACCGCCGATCAGAACGTCTCGCTGACCTGGGGCTGGTGGCCGCTGGAGCTCTGGCCGTCCCTCGATCGCGGGGCGCCGGGGCGCCGCTTCCTCGGGCTGAACTGGCCCCTCGGGGCCTATCGGCACATACCGGAGGGCGCAACGATCCATCCCAGTGTCGCGACGCGCCTGCAGGCTCGGCCCGACTATCGGCCCCCGAACCTGGCGGGCCACCTGCCGCAGCCTGCCGACGAAGACGACCGCGACACCAACGCAAAAAGGGCGGAGTAGCCCCGCCCTTCACGCATCTTGCATTCTCTTGCCCCTGTCGGCTCTTTGCCCTGTCAGCTCTTGGCCCTGTCAGGCCCGGCGCAGGCCGCGCACGATGGCGATCAGCAGGCAGGCGCCCAGCACGGCCACGATCATCTGGCCGATGATGCCGTAAAGCGTGGCGCCGACAATGGCGGTCAGAAGGAAATTGCCCACCACGGCGCCGATGATGCCCATCACGATGTTCATCAGAAGCCCCATGCTGGAGTTCATGATCTTCTCCGCGATCCAGCCCGCCAGGGCGCCGAGGATGATTGCCAGAAACCAGCCGATGCCGACCATGTGTTCTCTCCTGTCCGTGTCTGTGCCCGCGTGGGGCCCGTTTCGATGACAACGTGGATCAAGGCGTTGCGGTTCCCTGAGGCCACACCCTTTGGCCCGTGTGGGCGCAGCCACGAAAAAGGCCCGCCTCCCCGGGGAGACGGGCCGATCCGTGGCGCCGCGTCAGCGGGCGAGGCGCGATCAGTCGCGCAGCAGCTCGTTCACGCCGGTCTTGGAGCGGGTGCGTTCATCCACGCGCTTCACGATGACGGCGCAGTAGAGGTTCACGCCGTTCTTCGACGGCATGGTGCCCGCGACGACGACGGAATAGGGCGGCACTTCGCCGTAGGAGACTTCGCCGGTTTCGCGGTCGACGATCTTGGTGGACTGTCCGAGGTAGACGCCCATGCCCAGCACCGAGCCTTCGCGCACGATCACGCCTTCGGCCACTTCGGAGCGTGCCCCGATGAAGCAGTTGTCCTCGATGATGACGGGACCTGCCTGCAGCGGTTCCAGCACGCCGCCGATGCCCGCGCCGCCCGAGATGTGGCAGTTCTTGCCGATCTGTGCGCAGCTGCCGACGGTGGCCCAGGTGTCGACCATGGTGCCGCTGTCGACATAGGCGCCCAGGTTCACGAAGGAGGGCATCAGCACGGTGCCCGGCGCGATGAAGGCGGATTTGCGCACGACGCAGTTGGGCACGGCGCGGAAGCCCGCGTCCTTCCATTCCTTCTCGCCCCAGCCGAAGAACTTGCTGTCGACCTTGTCCCACCAGGTGGAGCCCTGCGGGCCGCCGGCGTGGGGTTCCATGTCCTTGATGCGGAAGCCCAGCAGGACGGCCTTCTTGGCCCACTGGTTGACGTGCCAGTTGCCGTCTTCGCCCTTCTCGGCGACGCGCAGCTTGCCGCTGTCCAGCGCGTTCAGCGTGGCTTCGATCGCCTCGCGGGTTTCGCCTTCGGTGGCGGGGGTGATCTGGTCGCGCGCCTCCCAGGCGGCTTCGATGGCAGCTTCGAGCTGGGCGTTGGACATGGTCTTCCTCCGGGAACGTCAGGCGATGAATTCGGTCCAGCGCGGTATAAGCGCTTGCCGCCCGCACCGCAATTGCATGCAGCGACACCTTGGGGCTCTTTGGCGAAGGAAGTACCCCGGCGCCCGGCCGGGCGGGACGTCCCGGCGGCGCAGGGTGCCGAGGGTTGCGCCACCGTTGCAGGCAGATCCGCCCTTGCCCGCCACTTGCCCGATGATCCGACCATCCCCCATGGCGCCCGGGCGCGGCCTGCGCTAGGCAGGTCGGGTCATTGAAGGAAAGACCATGAGCCACGACAGCCGCCATTCCCGTTTCCGCGACGCCCATGACGACAAGACGACCGCCCGCTATGTCGAACAGACGCCGCAGACCATGTCGCCCAGCTACCGGCTGGCCTATGCGGACGAGGAATTCCTGCTGCGCGACGAGATGCGTTCGGTCCGGCTGCAGCTGGAGCTGATGAAGCCCGAGCTGGCGCTGGACGAGGCGGGGATCAACTCCACCGTGGTGCTGTTCGGCGGCGCGCGCATCCGGGCGCCCGGGGTGGTGCCCGAAGGGCATCCGATGGCGAAGTTGGCCACCTATTACACCCAGGCGGAGCGGCTGGCGGCGCTGGTGACGAAGAAGTCGCTGGACGCGGGCGGCACCGACTGGGTGGTCTGCACCGGGGGCGGCCCCGGCGTGATGGAGGCGGGCAACAAGGGCGCCCATGAGGCCGGGGGGCGCTCCGTCGGCCTGTCCATCGTGCTGCCGCACGAACAGGTGCCCAACCGCTATGTCACGCCCGAGCTGACCTTCAACTTCCACTATTTCGCTGTGCGCAAGATGCATTTCCTGATGCGCGCCCGCGCCGTCTGCGTCTTCCCCGGCGGCTTCGGCACGCTGGATGAGACCTTCGAGGCGCTGACCCTGATCCAGACCGGCCGGATGGAGCGCCAGCCGGTGCTGTTCTTCGGCCGCAGCTTCTGGGAAGGGGTCATCAACTTCGAGAAGCTGGTGGAGGCGGGCACCATTTCGCCTGAGGACCTCGACCTCTTCCGCTTCGTAGAAACCGCCGAGGAAGCGCTGGAGGCGATCGAGAGCTGGGAAGGTGCCGGCACCAAGCGCAGCGAGATCCCGGGCCGCAAGGACCTGGGTGATCCGACGGAAGAGGGTGGCCCCGAGGACGAAGGCGGCGCCGCGTGATCACCTGGCTGCGCGTCGTCCTGCTGTTCTGCGCGGGCATGGGGGCCGCGGCGCAATTCGGCAAGGTTTCGGTTCTGTTCCATGCCTGGGAAGGGGTGTACCCGCAGGGGGGCGCGGCGCTCGGCTTCCTGGTGTCGCTGGTGTCGCTGATGGGGGTCCTTCTGGGCCTGCTGGTCGGCATGGTGGTCACGCGCGTCGGCTTTCGCCGCACGCTGATCTGGGCGCTGGTGGCGGGCGCGGTGATCTCCGGGCTGGAGATGCTGTTGCCGCCGCTGCCGGTGATGCTGGTGCTGCGGGCGCTGGAAGGTCTGCCGCACCTGGCCATCGTCGTCGCCGCGCCGACCCTGCTGGCGGAGATCACCGACGACCGTTCGCGCCCCATGGCGATGACGCTCTGGGGGACCTACTTCGGCGTGACCTTCGCGATCTATGCCGCCGTCGGCCCCTGGATGCTGGGCGTGGGCGGGGTGCAGCTGGTGCTGGCCACGCATGGCGGCTTCCTGCTGGTCATGGCCGCGCTTCTCTGGGCGCTGCTGCCCGATGATCGCGCCGTTCCCGATGGCGAGGTGGCCCACCCGGGCGAACGGCTGGGCCTGCGGATGATCCTGGATCGCCACGCCACCGCCTATTCCTCGCCCTTCATCGCGGCGTCGGGCGTGGCCTGGCTGTTCTACGCCATCAACTTCGTCGCGCTGATGACGGTGCTGCCGACTTTCCTGCCCGAGGCCACGCGGGAGATGCAGATGACGCTCCTGCCGCTCGTGGGCATCGTCTCGGCCCTGACGTTGGGCGCGCTGGCGCTGAAGCTGTTCCGCGCGGTGCCGGTGGCCATCGCGGGCTACATCATGGCCGCGGCCTCGGTCGTGCTGCTGGTGCTGGCGCCGGGCGTGGTCTGGGTGCCGGCGGTGCTGTTCATCGCCATGGGCTTCATGCAGAGCGGCGGTTTCGCCTCCGTGCCCCAGATCAACGCCGATCCGGCGGACCGGGCGCTGGCCAACGGGGTGCTGGCGCAGATGGGCAACGTGGGCAACCTCAGCGGGACGCCGATCCTGCTGGCGATGACCGGGGCCTTCGATTTCGCCGGGCTGGTGGTGTTTTCCGTCCTGTTCTACGGGCTGGGCGCGCTGGTGCATATCCTGGCCGCGCGGATGCGGGCCGGTCGGGTGCTGGGCGCGGCCTAGGCCGGCTGCGCCTGCGCCCCGGCGTCCAGCCGCCCGGCGCCGACCCGCGACAGCAGCAGCAACAGCGCCGCCACGCCGAGGCAGGCGGGCAGCCCGCCCAGCTGGTAGCTGAGCCCCGACAGCAGCGTGCCCAAGAGGCGCCCGGCGGCATTGGCCATGTAGTAGAACCCCACGTCCATCGTCACCCGCTCACCGCTGGTGAAGGCCAGGATCAGGTAGCTGTGCAGCGAGGAGTTCACGGCGAAGACCGCGCCGAAGACCAGCAGCCCCGCCACCAGTGTCACCGTCAGCCAAGGCGCCGGATCGCCGGCCGCCGCCACCAGCGCCGCCAGAAGCGCCGGGATCGCCACCAGGGCGCCGACCCAGCCCCGCGCGGCGCGGATCAGCTCGCCCTCGGGGCGGCTGGCGGCGCGCAGCAGCCTCGGCGCGGAGGCCTGTACGGCGCCGTAGAGGATCGTCCAGACCGCCATGAAGGTGCCGATGGTGAAGAAGGCCGCGCGGTTCCCTGCCTCCGACCCGTCCGACAGCACGGCATAGAAGTAGATCGGGATGCCGACGACGAACCACACGTCGCGCGCGCCGAACAGGAAGACGCGGGCGAAGGACAGCCAGTTGACGTTGGCATCCTTGGAAAAGACCTCGGCGAACTTGGTGCCCTTGCGGCCCTGCGGCAGGCCTGCGGGCATGAAGCAGGCGACGGCCAGCAGGATCACCGCCAGCACGCCCGCCATGGCCCAGACCGAGGCGACGAAGCCCAGGAGGCCCAGCAGGGCCGCGCCCAGAAGGAACCCCAGCCCCTTCACCGCGTTCTTCGAGCCCGTCAGCACCGCGACCCAGCGAAAGAGCCCGCCATTGCCCTTGGGCGCCAGCAGCTTCACCGCTGATTTCGACGACATCTTCGCCAGGTCCTTGGCCACGCCCGAGGCCCCCTGCACCGCCATCACGAAGGCGACGGACCCCCAGAGGGTCCAGCCCGGATCCAGCTGCGCCAGCGCCACCAGCGCCGCGACCTGAATGCCAAGACCCGCGTAGAGCGTCTTGGTCAGGCCAAACCGCGCGGCGATCCAGCCGGCTGAGAGGTTGGTGATGATGCCTGCCAGTTCATAGAGCAGGAACAGGTAGGCCAGCTGCACCGGCGAGAAGCCCAGCGTGTGAAAGTGCAGCAGCACCAGCATCCGCAGGGCGCCGTCGGACAGCATGAAGGCCCAATAGGCGGCCGTGACCGCGACATAGGCCGCAAGGCCATCGGGACGTGTCGCGGTCACAGCCTGTCCCCAACCATGCGCGCCACGTCCACTAGACGGTTCGCGTAGCCCCACTCGTTATCGTACCAGGCGTAGATCTTCACCTGGGTGCCATTCACAACCATGGTCGACGGCGCGTCGATGATGGACGAGCGCGCATCGTTGAGGAAATCGGAAGAGACCAGCGGCCGCGTCTCATAGCCCAGGATGCCCGCCAGCGGCCCTTCGGCGGCGGCCTGCAGCAGGGCGTTGACCTCTTCCACGGTGGTCTCGCGCTCAACCTCGAAGACGCAGTCGGTCAGCGAGGCGTTCAGCAGCGGGATGCGCACCGCGTGGCCGTTCAGGCGGCCGGTCAGCTCGGGGAAGATCTGCGTGATCGCCTTGGCCGAGCCGGTGGTCGTCGGGATCATCGAATTCAGCGCCGAGCGCGCCCGGCGCAGATCCTTGGCCGGCCTGTCGACCATGGTCTGGGTGTTGGTCACGTCGTGGATCGTGGTGATCGAGCCGTGGCGGATGCCTAAGGCTTCGTGGATGACCTTCACCACCGGCGCCAGACAGTTGGTGGTGCAACTGGCGGCGGTGACGATGCGGTGCTGTGCCGGGTCGTAGTCGTGATCGTTCACGCCGTAGACGATGTTCGCCGTGGGGCCATCCTTGACGGGGGCCGAGACGACGACCTTTTTCACACCGGCCTCGAAATAGGGGGCGATCTTCGCCTCTGTCTTGAAGACGCCTGTGCAGTCGATGACCACGTCCACGGCCTCCAGCGGCAGATCCGCGATGTCGCGGGCGCCGACGAAGGGCAGGCGGGTGCCGTCGATGGTCACGCTGTCCGTGTCATGGGCGAAGGTCGCGGGCCAGCGGCCATGCACGCTGTCGAACTCCAGCAGATGCGCGTGCATCTCCGGATCGCCCAGGGCGTCGTTGATCCAGGCGATCTGGGCGCCGCTTTCCAGCAGGGGGCGCAGGGCGAGCTTTCCCATCCGGCCGAGGCCGTTCAGAGCATAGGTGGTCATGCGGCGGGTTCCTTGTCGGTGAGGGCCAGGTCGTCGACGGCGCGTTGCAGCGAGATCCGGTCGAGGCTGTCCATCGGCAGGGCGGCGAAGCCGTGCAGGCGGTTCTGCAGGATCCCGAAGGCCTGCTGGAAGGCGAGCGCCCGTTCGGCGTCCGATCCCATGGCCTTGGCCGGGTCGGGCAGGCCCCAGTGGGCGCTGATCGGCTGGCCGTCCCAGGCCGGGCATTCCTCGTTCGCGGCCTGGTCGCAGACGGTGAAGACGAAATCCATCACCGGCGCGTCAGGCCCCTGGAATTCATCCATGTTCTTCGACCGCAGCGGCGCGGTGTCGAACCCTTTGTCCTGCAGCAGGCGCAGGGCGAAGGGGTTGGGCTGGCCCGCGGGCGCGGTGCCGGCGGAATAGACGTTGAACCGGTCCCCCGCGATGTCGCGCAGCAGCGCCTCGGCAAAGAGGGAGCGGGCGGAATTGGCGGTGCAGATGAACAGCACGTTCAGCTTGCGATCAGCCATGTCGAAAGGTCCCCCGGTGGCGCCGGTCAGGCAGGTTTCGGGCCGGCTGCGGCAGCAATCGGCAAAGAGGTAGTCGAGCAGGTCATTGGCCGCCGACATGCCCGCGCGGTAGCGCAGCGAGGTGCCCTCGCGTTCCTGCTCGATCAGCCCGTTGACGCGCAGCGAGGAGAGGTAGACCGACAGGGTCGAGGGTTTCAGCCCGGTCGCCTCGGCGATTTCACCAGCGGGCACGGCCTGGGGGTAGCGCCGCATCAGCAGGCGCCAGACCCGCAGGCGTTGCGGGTGGCCAAGAATGGCAAGTGTATCGGCAGCATCCATTTCCATATTTCATGAAATACGGAAATATGTGGCCGCGCGCAACGATTCCTTTGCGGCGGGCGGGAACGGCATGCTGGGGGTCTGTCTGGGGACAGTGCCTGTCCGCGCAGGCGCCTAGGCGTTCTTTCGGCTGTCCTCGGGATCGGCGTCCTCCGCCTCTCCGGGATCATCCGCCGTGCTGTTGATTTCGGGGTCGTTATAATCGTTGGGATCGAAATCCCCGGGGTCAAACCCGTCTTCGCCCTCTTCGATGCCGGTCACATGGGTCGTTCCCGTTTCCTCGTTGTAGACCAGCCCGTAGTTGGCACGCCCTTCCGACTTGTACCGCCGGAACTCGTGGAAGGCGGCATAGAGAAAGGCGAGGGCGAAGGGCAGAAGGAGGACGGCGGCGATGACCTGGGCTTGCATTCAAACTCCGTTGTCGTGGCCCCGGACCATTCCGGGACGCGGGCGGGGTGTCCGGCGGACCGGAGACCGCGAAGTCTCACAGACGCAGCCCCCACTGTCCAGTGGACAGGCAGAGTATCGCCGAGCGTGGCAACAAGGGATGGCGGGAAAACGGCCTGATTTGTTCGCGCAGCGACGCCGGCGCAGGCCGGGTCAGATCCGCAGGAAGGGCTGCGCCAGGCGGGGCAGCAGAGAGCGGAACCGCAGCCGGGCGTCCGTGGCCGCCAGGCAGATGCAGGCCGCGCCCGCATCGGCAATGGGCGTATGCTCCAGGCTTTCGTCCGCCACCTCCACATCGCCGGGGCCGAAATGGCCGGTCTCGTCATGGAAGGCGCCCTGCAGCACCATGGTCAGTTCGGTGCCGCCGTGGCCGTGATCGGGCACCGCCTGGCCGCCGGGAATGTAGAGCAGCCGGACGGAGCTCTTGCCGTCTTCCGCCAGGATCTGCTGGCGCACGCCGCCGCCGGCGGCGCGCCAGCGAGGCGGGCCGTGGTGCAGCGCCTCGGCCACCGGGCCGGGGTAGATGCCCATGCGGGCCGGGGGCGTGCGGGCCGCACCATCGGCCTCCACCGGGGCGTCCAGTTGCGCCAGGGTGCGTTCCAGCAGGTCGCCTTCCAGTGGCGCGGCGGGGGCGGCGGTTTCCATCAGGGTGCCGCCCAGCATCTCATGGGTTTCCAGTGCGGCGCGGCAGGCGTCGCACATCGACACATGGGCCGCGACGATCATCTCGAAGGTCGCGGGCAGACGGCCGGCGGCATAGGCGGCCAGCATTTCGTCCGGGATATGATGCGCGATCTTGGTCATTCGCGTCGTAGGTCCTTCAACTCGTGGCGCAGGCGTTCCAGTCCCAGCCGGATGCGCGACTTGATCGTCCCGAGCGGCAGCCCGGTCTCTTCGCGGATCTCGCCGTGGGTCAGGTCGCCCAGGTAGGCGCGCGAGATCACCTCGCGCTGATCCGGGGTCAGTCGGGCCAGGGCGGCGCGCAGTTCACCGGCTTCCTGGGCCAGGCCCAGGATCGCGCCCGGGTCGGCCTCGGGCGGGGTTTCCGTCTCGACCTCCTCGGGCAGGGGGCGCCCGGCCTTGCGGGCCAGGTCGACCTGGCGGTTCCGGGCGATGCGGTAGACCCAGCCGGACACCTGGGCCCGTGCCGGATCGAACTGATGCGCCTTGTGCCAGACCGCCAGCATGACGTCCTGCACCACATCCTCGGCCGCCGCCGCGCCCATGCCGGAACGCATCAGCATGCCCTTCACGCGGGGCGCGAAGTGAGCGAAGAGCCGGGCGAAGGCCGCCCGGTCCCGATTGTCACGCACGGCCAGCATCCAGCTCGTCTGCTCCGTTAGGTCCTGGTCTTGATCCAACTGCGGCCTTTCGTTCCGGCGAGGCGGCCGCGCCATCAGGGCGGGCCGTTGCCGGTCGAGTGTCGCAGGCATCGGATCTTGGTTCAACATGGACAGGATACGCGGGCGCAGGCAGGTCGGATCACAGACGGGCGAAAAAATCCTGCGAAAAACTGGCGCCGCATGTGAACCGATCCGGCGGGCCGCCCGTAGTCTTCATGAAACACGCCGGAAAAACTGTTCGGCGACAGCCAGGAGCGCCCATGTCCTTCGATGCCCTTTCCAATCGCCCGCAGCGGATCGCCGTGATCGGTGGCGGCATATCGGGCATGGCGGCGGCCTGGCGGCTGGCGCCGCAGCACCGGGTGACCCTGTTCGAGGCCGCACCCCGCCTGGGCGGCCACGCGCGCACGGTGATCGCCGGCAAGCGGGGCGATCAGCCGGTGGATACCGGTTTCATCGTCTTCAATTACGCCAACTATCCGCATCTGACCGCGATGTTCCGCGACCTCGACGTGCCGGTGGAACGCTCCGACATGTCCTTCGGCGCCACGATCGACAATGGCCGCGTGGAATACGGGCTGCAGACGCCGGCCGCCCTGATCGGCCAGCGGCGCAACCTGGCGCGGCCCGGCTTCGCCGCGATGGTGCGCGATATCCTGCGGTTCAACGCCCGGGCCGAGGCTGTCGTGGCCGCCCATCCCGAGATGTCGATGGGCGATCTGATGCGCCACCTGCGCCTGGGGTCCTGGTTCCGCGATTATTACCTGAAGCCCATCTCGGGCGCGATCTGGTCCACCGCCCCCGACCGGATCGAGGATTTCCCAGCCGCCGCGCTTGTCCGCTTCTTCCGCAACCACGCGCTGCTGTCGACGACCGGCCAGCACCAGTGGTGGACCGTGTCCGGCGGGTCGGTGGAATACGTCCGCCGTCTGGAGGCCTCGATAATCGCACGCGGCGTCACGATCCGCACGGGCGCACCGGTGCAGGCGGTCCGCCGGGACGGCCCGGTGCCGCAGGTCCTGACCCCGGGGCAGGAGCCCGAGGCCTTCGACCAGGTGATCCTGGCCTGCCATTCGGACGAAGCGCTGGTGCTGCTGGCGCAGCCCAGCGAGGAAGAACAGGCGGCGCTCACCGCCGTGCGCTACCAGGACAACCACGCGGTGCTGCATTGCGACGCGGCGCAGATGCCGCGCCGCCGTGCCTGCTGGTCCTCCTGGGTCTACAAGGCCGACACCCGCCAGCGGCAACAGGCCATCGGCGTGACCTACTGGATGAACAAACTGCAGAACATCGACGAGAGCGATCCGCTTTTCGTCTCGCTCAACCCGGTGGTGCCGGTGCGTGAGGAGGCGATCTACGACGAGAAGACCTTCCGCCACCCGGTTTTCGATGCCGCCGCCCTGGAGGCGCAAAACCGCATAGGGTTGATCCAGGGGCAGAACGCCACCTGGTACGCCGGTGCCTGGCTGCGCCATGGTTTCCACGAGGACGGCTTTGCCAGCGCCATGCGCGTGGTGCGGGCGCTGGATCCGCTGCCCGAACCCGCCGGCCGTCAGGCGGTGGCATGACCCGCTGGCCCGAACACATCCCCGGCACCACCGTTCATGCCTGCAAGGGCAGCGCCGAACACAGCTTCCGCTACGGGGTGGATTACGTGCTGATCGATCCCGACAGCCAGGCCGGCCCACGCCTGTTTGCCCGCAATGCCCGTGGCTTCGCCGCCGTTCAGGACCGTGACCATGGTGGGCCGCGCGGCGATGGCGAGGGGGCGCCATGGGCGCGCCGCGTGCTGGCGGCGCAGGGGTTGGACATGAACCGGGTCGACCAGTTGCTGTTGCTGACCCAGCCGTCCTTCCTCGGCATGGTCTTCAACCCCGTGTCCTTCTGGATGGCCTTCGAGACCCGCGAGGGCCGCCCCGCCCTGATTGCCGTCATCGCCGAGGTGAACAACACCTTCGGCGATCGCCACAGCTACCTCTGTGCCAAGCCGGGATTCGCGGAAATCGAGAAGACCGACACTGTCCATACGACCAAAGTCTTTCACGTTTCCCCCTTTCGCGAAATCGCCGGGCACTATAGCTTCCGGTTTCACATGGGAGAGGAGAGGGTTTCGATCCTTATCCTCCACGGCGAAGAGGGAGGGGAGACCCTGTTCGCCACCTTGGCCGGGCCCCGTCGTAGGTTGACGTCCTGGGGGCTGCTTCGCGCAGCTCTCAGACGACCCTTTGGCGGGGCCCGCGTTCTTTCCCTGATCTACTGGCAGGCATTGCGTCTGAAGCTGAAAGGGGCAAACTACCGTACCCGCCCAGAGCCCCCGACCGAGGAGATCACCTGACATGCCCCTGATTACGTCCCGCGTGAAACGTGACTTCCTGGCCAGCTGCGAGGAGATCGAGACAGGCCGCCTGACCGTCATCACCCCGGAGGGCGAGACCCACCATTTCGGGCGCGAGGGCATCGAGGCAGAGTTCCGGATCAACGACTGGGCCGCCGTCACCGCGGCGCTGGCACGCGGCGACGTGGGCCTGGGGGAGGCCTATGTGGCCGGTCTCTGGGACACGCCGTCGATCGAGGCGCTGACCGCGCTGGCGCTGCAGAACCTCGACCAGTTCGGCCGGTACGCCTATGCCGGGCCTTGGCAGGCGCTGAAGTTCCGCGCGGTGGACCGCATCCTGCGGGCCAATTCCAAAAGCGGCGCATCGAAGAACATCCAGGCGCATTATGATGTGGGAAACGAGTTCTTCCAGCTTTGGCTGGACCCGTCGATGACCTATTCCTCGGCTCTCTTCGCCCCGGGGGACGACGACCTGCAACGCGCCCAGTACCGCAAGTATGACCGGATCCTGGAAAAGGTGGGCGGTGGCGAGCGGCTGTTGGAGGTGGGGTGTGGCTGGGGCGGCTTTGCGGAACGCGCCGCCGAACAGGGGCGGCACGTGACCGGGCTGACCATCTCTCCGGCGCAGAAGGGCTATGCGGATGCGCGGCTCGATGGCCGGGCCGATATCCAGCTGCGCGACTACCGCGACAGTGACGGCACCTTCGACGGCATCGTGTCGATCGAGATGATCGAGGCCGTGGGCGAACGCTACTGGCCGACCTTCTTCGAGACGCTGAAGGCGCGGCTGTCCGAGGGCGGGCGGGCCGTTGTGCAGGCGATCACTGTCTCCGATCATTACTTCCCGACCTATCGGCAGGGGTCTGACTACATCCGCCAGCACGCCTTCCCGGGGGGCATGCTGCTGTCCGAAGGGCAGATCCGCGAGGCCGCCGCCCGCGCCGGGTTGCAGCTGCGCAACTCCTTCGCCTTCGGGCCGGACTACGCCCGCACCTGCCGCACCTGGCTGGAACGGATGGATGCCGAGGCCGGGCGGATCGCCCGCCTGGGGTATGGCGAGGCCTTCCTGCGCAGCTGGCGCTATTACCTCGGCATCTGTGCCGGGTCGTTCGAGGTGGGGCAGACCCAGGTCCTGCAAGTGGAGCTGGCCCATGCCGGAGCCGCCGCGACGACAGGGGCCGGACTGTCCAGGCAAAACGTGGCCTGAGCGCCGGGACCGGTATCTTATGCGCATCAGCCCGGTGTGAAACCCGCGCGCAGTGGCGCCAGTTTGCCCTGTGCGCCCGGTCCTGTGCCTTCCTTGAGCGGAAAATTGCCGATACCCCCCTGAAAAGGGGGGATTTACGGATGGAATTGATTAGCTTGCTGAAACTCCTTTCCGGCCCCCGGAGTTGGTTTGGTTGAGACCCTTTGCGTGATCGCGCGTGAGGCTGTTTTAAAGATTGAAGAAGGAAAGCTGTCGATGCCGTCACGCCCCGTCAAGGACAAGACCTATTGGATCGTCGGTGCCAGCGAGGGGCTGGGGCGCGAAGTGGCTCGTGAGATGCACCGCCTGGGCGCGAAGCTGATCCTGTCCGCCCGCGGCGAGGAACGTCTGCAGGCCCTGGCCGAGGAACTGCCGGGCAGCGAGGTCCTGCCGCTGGATGTCACCGACCGCGACGCCATCCAGGAGGCCGCCCTGAAGGCCCGCCACGCGGACGGGGTGATTTATTCCGTCGGCCTTTATGATCCGATGAGCGCGCAGGAGTGGGACGCGACGGTGGCCGAGTCCATCGCCGAGGCGAACTTCATGGGCGCGCTGCGGCTGCTGGGTCAGGTCGTGCCGGGCTGGGTGCAGCGGAACTCGGGCCATGTCGTCCTGATCGGATCGCTTGCCGGATTCAGCGGCCTGCCCGGTGCCATCGGCTATGGCGCCAGCAAGGCGGCGCTTCGGCATCTGGGGGAGGATATGTACCTGGACCTGCAGGGCACTGGCGTCGATGTGCAGGTGGCCAACCCCGGCTTCATCCGCACCCGGCTGACCGAGAAGAACGATTTCACGATGCCGCAGATCATGGAGCCGAAAGAGGCCGCGCGCCACGTCATGGTCCTGATCCGCAATCCCGCCAAGCGGGAGGTCAGCTTCCCGCGGCCTTTCGCCTGGGTGTTCACCAAGCTGAGCCGTTGCCTGCCGTTCGGCCTCTACGCGCGCATCGTCGCGCCGGGGCGCTCTGCAGAGGCGCCGACCGCGGCCGAATAGACCGCGATTTCAGACAGAGGCGGGCGTGAAACGCGCCCGCGGCCGATTTGGCTGCTATCTAGTAGTAGCGGACGTGAGATGCGCCCGCGGCCGATCTGGCCGCTATCTAGTAGTAACGGGCGCGAGACGCGCCCGCGCGATGGCCGCGTAGAGCTGCGCGCCATGCAGCAGCGCCTTATCATTGAAATCATAGTTGGCCGCGTGCAGCGGGGCCGATGCGGTGCCGTTGCCCAGAAAGGCGAAGCAGCCGGGCACATGCGCCAGGAAGCGGGCGAAATCCTCTGACGCGCTGATCGGGGCACTGTCCGCCGCGACATGGGTCGAGACCGCGCCGGCCGCTTCGGCAAAGGCGCGGGTGGCATCTGCATCATTGATCGTGGCGACGAATTCACGCCCATAGCGCACGTCGACCGACAGGCCGAATTGCAGGGCGGTGCCCTCCGCGATGCGGCGCATCTCCGCCTCGATTCGGGCGGAGACTTCGGGGCGGAAACTGCGGGCGTCGCCCAGGATGCGGGCCTGCCCCGGAAGGGCGTTGCGGGTGCCATCTGTCACGATCTCGGTCACCGAAACCACCGCTGTCTCCGCCGGATCGAGGCGGCGCGCGACGATGTTCTGCAGGGCCAACACCAGCTGGCAGGCGGGCACCATCACCTCGGCCCCCAGGTGCGGGGCGGAGGCATGGCCGCCCTGACCCTGCAGGGTGATCTCGAAGACATCTTCGGCGGCCATGATCGGCCCTGCCCGGGTGGCGAAATGGCCGATGGGCAGGCCTGGCGTGTTGTGCAGCCCGTAGACCTCATCGAAGGGAAAGCGGGTCAGCAGCCCGTCATCCAGCATCGCCTGCGCCCCGCGCCCCCATTCTTCCGCCGGCTGGAAGAGGAACTGAACCGTGCCCTCCAGGCCCTCCTGCGCCGCCAGCAGATGCGCGGCGCCCAGGAGCATTGCCGTGTGCCCGTCGTGGCCGCAGGCGTGCATCAGGCCCTCCCGGGTGGAGGCATAGGGCGCGCCCGTCGCCTCGGTGATGCGCAGGGCGTCCATGTCGGCGCGCAGCGCGATGGCGCGGTTCGACGCGCCCCGGCGCAGGGTGCCCACGACGCCCGTGCCGCCGACACCCTCGGCCACCTCCAGCCCCAGGGCGCGCAGTTCCTCGGCGACCAGCCGGGCGGTGCGCTGCTCCTCGAAGCCAAACTCGGGATGGGCGTGCAGGTCGTGACGCCAGGCGCGCATACGGCGGTCGAGGGCGGCGAGATCGGTCATGTCGGTCGGGCTCCGGTCGTCTGAGGCTTGTGGGCAGGATAGCGGGGAAATTTGCGGTGTGGGCTTATCATTTATGGCGGATTGTGAGAAATTCGGTCACTCATGTACCGAAATGTGAAGGAAAATGGTCGCCATGGAAATCGCCCCCTCCGATCGCATCATCCTGTCGATGCTGCAGGCCAACGCCCGTGAGCGGCTGGAGACCATCGCCGCCGAGGCCGGGGTCTCCGTCGCCACGATACAGCGGCGCATCCGGGCGATGAAGGCCGAGGGGGTGATCGCCGCCGACGTGGCACAGCTGTCGCCCGCCGCCCTGGGGTATCCCATGTCCTTCGTCATCCTGGTGGAGCTGGAGCGCGAGCGCATCGACCAGCTGGATGCCTTCCGCCGCAAGGTCCGGGCCGAGCCGCAGGTGCAGCAGTGCTACTACATCACCGGCGACGCCGATTTCGCCCTGATCGCCCTGGCGCGCGACATGGATGACTACCAGGCGCTGACCCATCGGCTGTTCTTCGACGACAGCAATGTGAAACGGTTCCGCACCTCGGTGGTGATGGACCGCTCGAAGGTCAGCCTGGACGTGCCGCTGGAGGACTAGGCTCAACCCTCCGGCCCTTCCGACAGGATGACCAGCGCGCGCGCCTGCGCGGGAAGGTCGGCGGCCAGCAGCGCGGCCAGCCCTGCCGCCCCGCTGGGGGTTGTGGCAAGCGCCGCCCCCTCGGCCAGCAGGGTCACGGCCTGCGCCGCCTGATCCTCGGTCACGGTGACGAAGCGGTCGGCGTCATGGCGCAGCGTCTGATAGGCCAGCAGCGAGGCGTCCTTGCAATCTAGCCGCCCCATGGCGGAGACCGGCCCGTCGCCCCGGGTCAGCGCGCCCGCCGCGACGCTGCGCAGCAGGCAGGGGGCGGCCTCGGGTTCGACCACGATGACCTCGGGCTGTTGGTCCCAGCTCTCGCGGATATGGGCGGCGGTGGCGGCGGCCAGCCCGCCGACCCCGGCCTGCAGGAAAACGTGGGTGGGCCACTGGCCCCGGCCGGCGAAGGCCGCGCGGCATTCCTCGGCGAGCACGGTGTAGCCTTCCATGATCAGCGCGGGCGCGGCGGTGTAGCCGGACCAGGAGCCATCGGCCAGGTGGATCCAGCCCTGCACCTCGGCCAGGCGCACCGCCTCGGCCACGCTGTCTTCGTAGCTGCCGTCGACGCGGATCACCTCGGCGCCCATGGCCTCGATCCGGCGGGCAAAGGCCTGCGGCACGCTGGCCGACAGGACCACCCTGGCCCGGGCGCTGAAGACGCGGGCGCCGGCGGCCACCGACAGCCCGTGGTTGCCCGCGCTGGCGGTGATGAAGGTCATGTCGCGTGCCACGGCCTGGGCCTGCGGATCCATCGGGTCATCCGTGCCCGCGCTGTCCAGGATCATCTGTGCCACGGCGAAGGCACCGCCCAGGGCCTTGAAGCTGCCCAATCCCATGCGCGGGCTTTCATCCTTGATCCAGAGCTGGTCGAGGCCAAGCCGCGCCGCCAGCCTGGGTGCCTCGCGCAGCGGGGTGGGGGCGTGGGCCGGGCAGCGGGCCAGCAGGGCCAGCGGGCGCGCGGGGCTGGTGTGGAAACCGGGCGCGCGGGCGGAGGTTGGGGAGGGCGTTTCAATCATCATGGCGGCATTTTGCAGGATTTCGGGACCTGTGTGCGACAGCCGGACCCGGTTTCTGCGCATAATCCTGTCACCTGCGCCCCCTCGGGTGCTCCGATCACCTCAAGGCTTTCTGCGATGATCCGCGGGAGCCTCTTGTCGCTCGGAGATCCGCCTTGCCCGCCGCCGCCCCCCGGCCTGTCACCGAATACCTCAGCCGCACGGCCCGTGCACAGCAGGCCATGGCGGCGCAGGGCATCGCGGCGCTTTTGCTGATCTCGGAACCCGACGTGCGCTATTTCACCGGCTTCCTGACCCGGTTCTGGGAAAGCCCGACGCGGCCCTGGTTCCTGGTACTGCCCGCGACGGGGGCGCCGGTGGCCGTGATCCCCGCCATCGGCGCCGACCTGATGGGGCAAAGCTGGGTCACCGACATCCGCTGCTGGGACGCGCCCGACTATGCCGATGACGGGGTGGGCCTGCTGGCGGAGACGCTGGTGGAGCTGGTGCCGCCCGGCGGCCGTATCGGCGTGCCCCTGGAGCCCTCGTTGGTGCTGGGGCCGGGGCGGATGATGGTGCAGGAGGAAAACATCGTGATCCGCGAGGATCGCGTGGAATGGCTGACCCCGCGCGCGCGGCAGGATCTGCCGGAGCTGGAGTGGGATCCGTGAGCAAGCTGCATTTCACCCTCGGCCCGCCCCTGGGCCACCGGGCCACCTTCGGCCTGATCGTGCTGCGCACCGACGAGACGGTGGAGGCCGACGCGCGGCAGATGCTCGCGGGCGAAGGGCTGGCCCATTACGTCAGCCGGGGGCCGTGCCAGCCCCATGTGACGATGGCGGGTCTGGCCCTGATGGAGGCGGAGATCCCGCGCTCGACCTCCCTTCTGCCGGATGAGCGCGGCTATGACGTGGTGGGCTATGCCTGTACCTCGGGGGCGACCTCCATCGGGTCGGACCGGGTGGAGGCGGCGGTGCGGGCCGGCACGCGGGTGCGGCATGTGACCAACCCGCTGGTGGCGGCGATTGCCGCGATGCAGGCTCTTGGCGCCCGGCGCCTCGCCTTCGTCTCGCCCTACCTGCCGGAGGTGTCGCAGGCGATGCGGGCCAGGCTGGAAGAGGCAGGGATGGAGATCGCAGGCTTCGGCTCGATGGAGGAACGCGATGACCTGCGCGTGGCGCGGATCGACGGCCCCTCGATCGCCGCAGGGATCCGCAACGTGGTCGCCCAGGCGCCCTGCGATGCGGTCTTCCTGTCCTGCACCAACCTGCGCGCGCTGCACCTTGTCGCCCCGCTGGAGGCGGAGCTGGGCCTGCCGGTGCTGACCAGCAACCAGGTGCTGCTGTGGCACATGCTGCGGCTGGCCGGGCAGGAGACGGATCACCTGCCCTTCGGGCGTTTGATGGCCCGGTCGATCTAGCCCTCCGCCGCCGTCGCAGCGCCGGCGAGGAAATCCGCCGCCGCCCGCGCCAGGTGGGCCGAGGCCGCCACGCCGTCGATCAGGGTCACGCCGCTGCGCCGTTGCAGGTCGGCGCGCAGCGGCGCCATGCCGGCGCAGCCCAGCACCACCGCCTGGGCGCCGGTGTCGGCACGGGCGCGTCGGATGCTGTCGGACAGCTGCCCGCGGGTCTCTTCGCTGGCCTCGTCGATGGTCAGTACGGGCAGGCCGCTGGCCTCCACCCCGGCGCAGCCGCCGGAGAAGCCGCGCGCTTCGATATTGGCGCGGATCACGGGGATCGACACGGCGAGCGAGGTGACGACGCAGAATCGCGCGCCCATCAGGCTGGCCATCTGATAGGCGGCCTGGCCGATGCCCAGCACGGGGCAGGGGGCAACCTGGCGCGCCTCGTCCAGGCCGGTGTCGTCGAAACAGGCGATGACGATGGCATCCGCGTCGGCGGCCGCGCGCACATGGCGCAGCACGCCGGGCACGGCGCGCTCACCGTCCTCGGGGCCTTCGATGGCGGGCGGGCCGTCGGTGTTGGTGACGCCGATGATCTCGGCGTCGGGCAGGGCCGCGCGGGCCTCGGCCACGATCGCCCGGGTCATCGAGGCGGTGGCATTGGGGTTGATGTAGACCAGTTTCATCGCCGCCCCTCAGACGCCCTGGCCCGCGTCGGACCCGGCCCGCGCCCGGCGCTTGCCCATGATCCAGGCGGCCAGCAGGAAGGCCCCGATGATCAGCAGCGAAAACAGCGTGGTCAGCGTGCCGAGGGCATAGATCACCGGCGTGGTGACGTTGGTGGTCATGCCGAAGATCTCCAGCGGCAGGGTGTTGTAGCTGCCCGAGGTCAGCAGGGTGCGGGCGAACTCGTCATAGCTGAGGGTGAAGCCAAAGAGCGCGACCCCGATCAGCGAGGGCGCGATGATCGGCAGGACCACGTGGCGGATCGTCTGCCAGGCGGTGGCGCCCTGGTCGCGGGCGGCTTCCTCGTAGCTGCGGTCGAAGCGGTTGAAGACGGCGAACATGATCAGCAGGCCGAAGGGCAGCGTCCAGGTCAGCTGCGATCCGAAGCCGGAGGTGGCCCAGTGGATCTTGAACCCCAGCTGGTTGAAGATCAGGCCGACGCCCAGCGAGATCAGGATCGAGGGGATCACCAGCGAGGTGATTGCGAGGTAGAACAGCACGCCTGATCCCTTGAACCGCTTGCGGAAGGCGAGGCCGGCCATGACCGAGATGACGACCGTGCTGACCATGACCATCAGGCCCAGGGCCAGGCTGCGGCGGAAGGCGCCCCAGATGTCGCCCACGGCCTGTTCCTGGAACAGGTCGCGGAACCAGTGCAGCGAGACCCCGTTCATCGGGAAGGTCAGCCCGCCCTGCGGCCCCTGGAACGACAGGATGCCGATGGTGATCGTCGGCCCGTAGAGGAAGAGGACGAAGAGGCCGAAGAAGGCCGCGAGGACGTAGAAGCTGGTGGTGCGCTTTTCCATGTCAAAGCTCCTTGCGGATGTTCACGAAGCGCAGCAGCACCGCGATGATAATCAGGACGGTGGCCAGCAGCACCACGGCGGTGGCGGCGGCCGAGGGGTATTGCAGCAGCGCGATGTCGTTGGAGATCAGCCGGCCCACGTTGGCCTTCTGGCTGCCCGACATGAAGCGCACGGTGATGAAGTCGCCCATGACCAGGGTGACGACGAAGATCGTGCCGATCATGATGCCCGGCTTGGTCAGCGGAAGGATCACGTGGCGCAGGGTCTGCAAACCGCTGGCGCCATTGTCGCGCGCCGCCTCCAGCAGGGATTTGTCGATGCGCATCATGGTGTTGAAGATCGGCACCACCATGAACAGCGTATAGAGGTGCACGAAGGCCAGGATCACCGAGAAGTCGGAGTAGAGCAGCCATTCCAGCGGCGCGTCGATCAGTCCCCAGTCCTGCAGAGTCTGGTTGGCGATGCCGTTGCGTCCCAGGAAGGGGATCCAGGAAATCATCCGGATGATGTTCGAGGTCCAGAACGGAATGGTGCAGAGCAGGAACAGCGCGATCTGCATGGTCTGGCTGCGCACGTGGAAGGCCAGGAAATAGGCCACGGTGAACCCGATGCACAGCGTCAGCGCCCAGGTGATCAGCGCGTATTTGAAGGTCGCCAGGAAGACCCGGTAGGTCACCGGCGATCCGAAGAGGAACTCGTAGTTGTCGAACTGGAAGGCGGGGTAGATCGAGAACTCGGTCGCACCCCAGAAGCTGACGATGACGATCATGATGATCGGCGCCACCAGGAAGCCCACCAGGATCACGGTCAGGGGCGCGGCCTGCAGCCAGCCCAGAAGATTGGCGCCCAGCCCGTGGCCCGCCCGTTTCGGGGCGGCGGTGGTTTCGGGCGGTGGGGTGTCTCCGGTCAGGTCGGTCATGATCCGGTCGGTCCGTTCATTGGGGCAGGGTCAGGCGGGGCGGATGGGCCGGGTCCCGAGGGACCCGGCCACGGCGTTGCGGGCGGACAGGAAGGGAACCGCCCGCAATGGGGTCAGGCGGCGATGAACTCGTTCCACTTGCGGACCATGTACTGGTTTTCGTCCATCACGGCGTTCCAGCAGGCGACGGAGCCCATGCGCTCCTCGAAGGAGCCGCCATCGCGGACCTCGCCGGCCTGGGCCAGCGTGTCGCCGGTGGGCGAGGTGATGACGTCGGTGGCTTCCTTGCCCTCGAACCAGAAGCCCCACTCGTTCTCGGACATGAAGTCCTTCGAGGTTTCGGGCACGGCCGAGTAATAGCCCTGGCGCATCAGGTAGCCGCCGACCCAGCCGGACAGGTACCAGTTGATGTATTCGTAGGCCGCATCCAGTTCCATCCCGGACAGGGAGGAGGACAGGCCGATGCCGCCGCCCCAGGAGCGGTAGCCCTCTTTCAGCGGTTGGTAGACGCAGGGAATGCCGCGCGATTTCACCGCCGTGATGGCGGGCGACCACATGGACTGGATCACCACCTCGCCCGAGGCCATCAGGTTGACGCTTTCATCGAAGGTCTTCCAGAAGGCGCGGAACTGGCCGGCGCGCTTGGCTTCGGTGAAGATGGCGAAGGTGGCGTCGATCTCCTCGCGGGTCATGTTGCCCTTGTCGCCGTAGGTGATCTCTCCCATCGCCTCACAGACCATGGCCATGTCCATGATGCCGATGGAGGAGATGTCGAGGATCGAGGCCTTGCCCTTGAACTCGGGGTTCAGCAGCTCGGCCCAGGTGTTGATCGGGCGGCCGATCAGGTCGGGACGGATGCCCAGGGTGTCGGCGTTGTAGATCGTCGGGATGAGGGTCATCCAGTTGGTCTGTTCATCGGCGAAGGTGGTGGCGCCGGGTTCGGGGATGAAGCCCACGGAGTGCGGCGCGGTGCCCTGGGCGATCTCGCTGTCGGGCGTCAGCTTGCCGTCCTTGAAGATGCCGACGATCTTGTCGTAGTTGGCGATCTTCGAGACATCCATGGCCTGCAGGTTGCCGGTCGGCCAGACCTTCTTGCAGATCCAGTATTCGATATCGGCGATGTCGAAGCTGTCGGGCTGGGTCGCCGCGCGCTGCGTCACGCTGTCGGAATCCAGCGCGGTCATCTCCAGGGTGAAGCCCAGGTCTTCCTTCACCTTCTGCGCCACGTCGTTGAGGTTCGACACGCCGGTGCCGAACTGGCGCAGGGTGATGTCCTTGATCTCCTGCGCCCAGATCATCGGGGCCGGCAGGGCGGTGGCGGCGGCTGCCGCGGCGCCGCCTTTCAGGATGGTGCGGCGGCTGTATCTCATCTTCGACATGGTGGTAACTCCCCGTTGGATTGTCATTGATCAGGCTTGAAGACGGTTGGCCCGTCCTTCGTCCCAGGACAGGCGCACGGCCTCTCCCGGAGATTTCGGTGCCGCGAAGAAATCCTCCTCGGGCAGCAGCGCGAGCAGTTCCTCGCCGCTTTCGGTGGCGGCGGTCAGGGCGACGCTGGCGCCCTGGTATTCGACGGCCGTGACGGTGGCGGGCAGGCCCGCGTCGGGGCCGGCCAGGCGCACGCCATCGGCGCGGAAGGCGACCTTGCCCTGGGGCGTGGCGATCACGTTGTGGCCGCCCATGAAGCGGGCCACGAATTCGGTGCGCGGCGCATTGAAGACCTCGCGCGCGGGGCCGGCCTGTTCGATCACCGCGTTGTTCATCACCACGACCTCGTCCGCCAGAGCCAGCGCCTCGTCCTGGCCGTGGGTGACGTGGACGAAGGGAATGCCCAGCTCGCGCTGCAACTTTTTCAGCTCGGCGCGCATGCGGATCCGCAGGAAGGGGTCCAGCGCCGACAGCGGTTCATCCAGCAGCAGGACCTTGGGGTCGGTGACCAGCGCGCGGGCCAGGGCGACACGCTGTTGCTGGCCGCCCGACAGCTGCGCCGGCAGCCGGTCGGCGAAGCGGCCCATGTCCACCAGCTCCAGCAGTTCGTTGGCGCGCTTGTGGCGGGTGGGTTTGTCTACGCCCTTCATCCGCAGGGAGAAGGCGACGTTGTCGCGCACGTTCAGATGCGGGAACAGCGCGTAGTTCTGGAACATCATCGCAGTGCCCCGGCGCGCGGGCGGCAGGTCGGAGATGTCGAAGCCGTCCAGCAGGATCGAGCCCTCGGTCACCTCTTCATGCCCGGCGATCATCCGCAGCGTCGTCGACTTGCCGCAGCCCGAGGGGCCCAGCAGGCAGACGTAGGCGCCGGCGGGGAAGGCGTGGGTTACATCATCCACCGCCACCGTCTCGCCGTAGCGTTTCGTCAGTTGCACAAGTTCGAGTTGGTTGCTGCGTGCCATGAAGCCCTCTGGTCGCTGTCCTGTCTCACGCTGGTCACGGCCTGCGTCCCCTGTCAGGTCTTTCCGGAGGGCGGTCGGGGCGAAAACAGACTCTGCCCAAGGAATGGGCGGTTCCGCGGTGTCTGTGCGCAAAAATGAATTCAATATTGCATACAATCATGTCGACACTTGGTCTGGATAGCGATTCGCTTGCTCTCGCGGGGCTGTGCAGTAGTGTCCCGATGGTCATGAAAGTTGGGACGATGACGAAGAAGCAGAGCCAGAGCGGCACAATCGAGAGCGTGGCAAGCGCGCTGGAAAAGGCGATTCACGAACATCGCCTGCCGCCCGGCTCGAAGCTGGGCGAGGATGACCTGGCGGAGATCTACGGGGTCAGCCGCACCCAGATCCGCGCCGCCCTGCAGGCGCTGTCGCACCTGAAACTGGTCGAGCACAAACGCAACCGCGGGGCCTTCGTCGCCCAGCCCACCCTGCGCGAGGCGCGCGAGGTCTTCGAGGCCCGCGCCCTGCTGGAGCCGCGCACGGCCCATTCCGCCGCCGCCCGCTGCACGCCCGAGGATGTCGAGAAACTGCGCGCCCATATCGAGGCCGAACACGCCGCGCTGGCCGCCGGCGACAATGGCCGCGCGCTGCATCTGTCGGGCCTCTTTCATATCGAGATCGCACGGATTGCCGACCAGGAGACGATCGCGGCGTTCATCGCCCAGCTCGTCTCGCGGTCTTCGCTGATCATCGCGCTCTACTGGCGCCGCCGGATGGCGATATGCGAAAGCCATGCCCATGATGCGCTGATCGCCGCCCTGGCCGCCCATGACGGGCCGCAGGCGGAGGAGCTGATGAAGAGCCACCTGCTGGATCTCGTGTCGTCGCTGGATCTGCGCAACCAGGTGTCCGCCCCCGGTTCGCTACGCGAGGCGCTGACATGAGCGCCGTGATGCGGGTCGCCACGGCCGCCGATGTGGCCCGGATGCTGGACTGGGCCGCCGCCGAGGGTTGGAACCCCGGGCTGGGTGACGCGGCCGCCTTTCGCGCCGCCGACCCGCAGGGATTCTTCGTGGCCGAGGTCGAGGGCGCGCCCGTGGCCGCTATCTCGGTGGTGACCCATTCCGACGAGATCGCCTTTCTGGGCCTCTACCTCTGCCACCCCGACCATCGCGGGCAGGGGATCGGCTATGCCCTGTGGCAGCATGCGCTGGCTCATGCGGGCGGTCGTACCGTGGGGCTGGACGGGGTGGCGGCGCAGCAGGCGAACTATGCAAAATCGGGCTTTGTCCTGGCCGGCAGCACGACGCGCTACAGCGGCAGGCTGGACCCGGCGGCAGATCCGGCGGTGCGCCCGCTGCGCGATGGCGATGCGGCGGCGGTCGCCGCGCTGGATGGCGCCGCCAACGGCTATGCCCGCCCGACCTTTCTGTCGGCCTGGCTGGCGCCGGACCCGACCCGGTGGAGCGTTGTGCTGGAGGAAGAGGGCACCATCGGCGGTTTCGCCACCGCCCGGGTGTGCCGCGAGGGGATCAAGATAGGGCCAGTGATTGCGCCCGACGCCGAGGCCGCCCTGCGGCTGGCCCGCGCGGCGCTGGACGGGGCCGAGGGCCTGCCGGAGGTGATGATCGACCTGCCCGAGGCCAGTGCGGATCTGGCGGCGCAGCTGCAAGCTCTTGGGTTCGCACCGACCTTCGCCACCGCCCGCATGTATCGCGGCCCGGCGCCGCAGGCGGGCACGACCCTTCAGGCCATCGCGACGATGGAGCTGGGCTGATCCAGCGCATGAAAAACCGGCAGGCGCATCGCCGCGCCGCGTCATATCGTCGAATTTTCAGGGGAAGGTCTGGTAGCGGAGGAGGGACTTGAACCCCCGACACGCGGATTATGATTCCGCTGCTCTAACCAACTGAGCTACTCCGCCAAACCGTGGCGCTTCCTAAGATAGCGCCCCGGACAGGTCAAGCGCAAAAATCGAGGTTTTTCGCGCCCCGGGCGACCCGCTTGTCCTTCCCCTGCGGGAGGGCCAATATGCGCCGCGCAAGAGCGGAGTGACCATGATCGAGAAGCTGCAGGAAATCGTCGGCGCGGCCCATGTGCTGACCGGTGCAGAGGCCGAACCCTATGGCTGGGACTGGGCCCATGAGCGGTTCGAGGCTCCCCTTGCCGTGGTGCGCCCTGCCAGCACCGGGGAGGTCTCGGCGCTGATGAAGCTCGCACATGAGACCCGCACGGTGGTCACCCCCCTGGGCGGGCGCAGCGGCATGGCCGGCGGTGGCCAGGGCGAAGGCAGCCTGGTGATTTCCATGGAGCGGATGAACCGCATCCGCGAGATCCGCACCGGCGCCCGGTCCGCCGTGGTCGAGGCCGGCGTGATCCTGGCCAACCTGCACGAGGCGGTGGAGGCCGAGGGGCTGATCTTTCCGCTGTTCTTCGGGGCGCGCGGATCGGCCATGATCGGCGGCGCGCTGTCGACCAATGCGGGCGGGTCCAACGTGCTACGCTACGGCAATACGCGCGACCTGGTGCTGGGCATCGAGGCGGTGATGGCCGATGGTACGGTGATCGACCTGATGCAGAACCTGCACAAGAACAACTCCGGCTATGATCTGCGCCACCTGCTGATCGGGGCCGAGGGCACGCTGGGCATCATCACCGGCGCCGTGGTGCGGCTGATGCCCAAGCCCGGCGCCTATGTCACGGCCATGGTGGGGCTGAAGGCGCTGGATCCGGCGCTGTCGCTGCTGAACCGGCTGCAAGAGGTCACCGGCGGCGCCGTCGAGGCCTTCGAATACATGCCCGACACCTACCTGGCCGACTACCAGGCCATGCGCCCCGAGACCCGCCGCCCCTTCGAAGAGGCGCACAAGGTCAACATCCTGCTGGAGATCGGCGCGCTGAGCCCGCGGGACTATACCCCCGGTCCGGACGGGCAGATGCCGATTGCCAGCTACCTAGAAGAGGTGCTGGGCGGCATGCTGGAAGAGGGGGAGGTCGATGATGCGGTCATCGCCAGCTCCGAGCAGCAGCGCCGCGAGATGTGGGCGATCCGCGAGGCCGCCAGCGAAGTGGCCGGCCTGCGACCCAACCAGATCATCATGGACGTGGCGGTGCCGGTGGACCGGATGGGCGATTTCCTCGACCGGGCCGATGCGGCGCTGGCACGGATGGATCCCAGGGCGGAAACCTCGGTCGTGGCGCACCTGGGGGACGGCAACGTGCACTACACCATCTTCCCCACGGATCCGGCGCAGAAGGACGTGCTGGTCGAGGGGATCGAGGACGTGGTGGCGGAACTGGGTGGCTCCTTCTCGGCCGAGCATGGCATCGGCAAGCTGAAGCTGACGACGATGGCGCGCCGCAAGGACCCGGGGGCGCTGGCCGCCATGCGGGCGATCAAGGCCGCGCTGGACCCCAAGGGCATACTGAACCCGGGCAAGTTGCTCCCCTGATCCCGTCGCGGTCCGCCTGGCGCGGCGGAGTTGCGCAAACGCAAGGCATCGCTTAGATCGGCCCCATGAAACGCCCTATCCTGATCCATCCCGATCCGCGCCTGAAAAAGGTCGCAGCCCCGCTTGAGGACAGCTCGGACGAGCTGCGCAAGCTGGCCGACGACATGCTGGAAACCATGTATGACGCGCCCGGCATCGGCCTGGCCGCGCCGCAGATCGGCCTGCTGCAGCGCCTGATCGTGCTGGACTGCGTGAAGGAAGAGGGCGAGACGCCGCGCCCGCTGGTGATGCTGAACCCCGAGGTGGTGGCCAGCTCGGACGAGACCAGCTCCTACGAGGAGGGCTGCCTGTCGATCCCCGAGCAATATGCCGAGGTGACCCGCCCCGCCGAGGTGACGGTGCGCTGGATGGACCGCGACGGCAATGCCTGCGAAGAGACCTTCGACAAGCTTTGGGCGACCTGCGTGCAGCACGAGATCGACCACCTGGAAGGCAAGCTGTTCATCGACTACCTCAGCCCGATGCGCCGCCAGATGATCACCCGCAAGAGCCAGAAGCTCAAACGTGAGCGGGCGCGCCGCTGATGGCCGTGATGGAGATCCTGCGCTGGCCCGATCCGACGCTGAAGACGGCAGCGGAGACGGTGGAGCAGGGGACCGATCTGGGCCCGCTGCTGGCCGATATGTTCGACACCATGTACGACGCCCCCGGTCGCGGCCTGGCCGCGCCGCAGGTCGGCGTGCTGAAACGCGTCTTCGTGATGGATTGCACCTGGAAGGATGGCCCGCGCAGCCCACGCGCCTGCGTGAACCCCGAGATCCTCTGGCGCTCGGACGAGATCGCCACCCATGAAGAGGGCTGCCTGTCGATCCCCGGCGTGGTGGCCAGCCTGCCGCGCCCGGCGCGGGTGCGCATGCGCTGGCATGATGCCGACTGGGCTCTGCACGAGGCGGAGCTTTCGGGCTTCGAAGCCGTCTGCGCCCAGCATGAGTTCGACCACCTGGAGGGCCGGGTCTACCTGGATTACCTTTCCCCCGACCATCGCGCCGAGGTTCTGCGCGCCTATGAGGAGGCCGGCGCATGACCGCCCGCACCTGCATTCCCTGGCCCGACAAGCGGCTGCGCACCCCCGCCGCCGAGGTGAGTGAGATCACCGACGAGATCCGTGCCACCTGGGACGACATGATCGACACGATGGAGGCGATGCCGGGCGTGGGCCTGGGCGCCAATCAGATCGGCGTGCTGTTGCGCCTCGCGGTCGTCGATGCCTCCGAGGAGCGGGGCAAGGCCGTGCGCATCGCGAACCCGGAGGTGCTGCATGCCTCCGTCCAGCTGCGCGAGCATGAAGAGGCCAGCCCGAACCTGCCCGGCGTTTCGGCCAAGATCAAACGCCCGCGTGCCGTCACCGTGCGCTTCCTCAACGAGGCGGGCGAGATCGAGGAGAAGGATTTCGTCGGTCTCTGGGCGACCTCCGTCCAACACCAGATCGACCACCTGGCGGGGAAGATGTATTTCGACCGGCTGAGCAAGGTGAAGCGGGACATGCTGCTGCGCAAGGCCGCGAAACTGCGATGACGGCGCCTGCGGGCGCTGTCGGACCTGAGTATTTGGAAACAAGGTGAAGGGGCAGGCGATGCGCGTGATCTTCATGGGAACGCCCGAGTTTTCGGTGCCGGTGCTGGAGGCGCTGGTCGCCGCCGGGCATGACATTGCCTGCGTCTACTGCCAGCCGCCCCGGCCCGCCGGGCGCGGCAAGAAGGACCGGCCCACCCCCGTCCACGCCCGCGCGGCCGAGCTGGGGCTGGAGGTGCGCCACCCGGTCAGCCTGAAGGGCGAGGCGGAACAGGCCGAGTTCGCCGCGTTGCAGGCGGATGTGGCGGTCGTCGTGGCCTATGGTCTGATCCTGCCGCAGCCGGTGCTGGACGCGCCGAAGCACGGCTGCCTGAACATCCACGCCAGCCTTCTGCCCCGCTGGCGCGGCGCCGCCCCCATTCACCGCGCGATCCTGTCGGGCGATGCCGAGACCGGCATCTGCATCATGCAGATGGAAGCGGGGTTGGATACCGGTCCCGTCCTGCTGCGCGAGGCGACCCCCATCGGGGCCGAGGAGGTGACCTCCGAGCTGCACGACCGCCTGTCCGTGATGGGCGCGCGGATGATCGTCGAGGCGCTCGATCGCCTGCCCGAACTGGTGCCCGAGGCCCAGCCCGAGGAGGGCGTGACCTATGCCTCGAAGATCGACAAGGCCGAGGCGCGGGTGGATTTCACCCAGCCCGCCGAGGGGGTGGACCGGCAGATCCGCGGCCTCTCGCCCTTCCCCGGCGCCTGGGTGGATCACGATGGGCAGCGCCTGAAGCTTCTGGCCTCGCGCCTGGCGGAGGGTCATGGCGCCCCGGGTGAGGTGCTGCGCGCCGACGACCGGCTGATTGTGGCCTGTGGCGCGGGCGCGGTCGAGCTGCTGAAACTGCAACGGGCCGGCAAGGGGGCGCAGGCGGTCGATGTCTTCCTGCGCGGCAAGGCGCTTGCCACCGGCACCATCCTGGGAGGTTGAGATGCTGCGATCCGAGATCAACGAGCTGATCCGCGAGGGCGACGCCTTCTTCCGACAGTACGGTTTCACCCTGCCGCCCTTCGCCCATTGGTCGCCGGACGACTTCCGCGCCCGCAAGGCGGAGGCCGGGCTGATCGTCGACCAGGGCCTGGGCTGGGACGTGACGGATTACGGCGACGGGCATTACGACACGCTGGGTCTGTTCCTGTTCACCGTCCGCAACGGCAATGCGGGCGATCTGGGCAACCCGAAGGGCGGTCGGGTCTATGCCGAGAAGCTGCTGATTTCCGGCGACCACCAGATCTCGCCCATGCACCGCCACATCGTGAAGACCGAGGACATCATCAACCGCGGCGGCGCGCCGCTGGTGCTGGAACTGTGGATGGACGGCCCCGATGGGATCGACCGCGCGGCCCCGGTGCGGGTGATGACCGACGGGCTGTGGCGGACCCTGCCGGCGGGCGGGCACCTGAAGCTGATGCCGGGCGAAAGCGTGACCCTGACCCCGGACATCTGGCATGCCTTCTGGGGCGAGGGCGGGCGTGTCTGCATCGGCGAGGTCTCGACCGTCAACGACGACCGCACCGACAACATCTTCGAGGCGCCGATCGGGCGGTTTTCCACCATCGAGGAAGATGCCGATCCGCTGCACCTGCTGGTGTCGGACTACGACGCGAAGCTCTGACCGGAGGCGTGACCGGCCGAGCCGATCAGCCCTTGTAGGGGGCCATGCCAGCCCGGGCCAGCGCGTCGGCGCGTTCGTTTTCCGGATGGCCGGCGTGGCCCTTGACCCATTTCCAGGTCACCTGGTGGCGTTTCGCCGCCTCGTCCAGCGCCTGCCACAGCTCGGCGTTCTTCACCGGCTTCTTGGCGGCGGTCTTCCAGCCGTTTTTCTTCCAGCCGTGGATCCAGCCGGTCACGCCGTTCTTCACGTACTGGCTGTCGGTGTAGATGGTGATCTCGGTGGGGCGGCCCAGGGAGTCGAGGGCGTTGATCGCGGCCAGCAGCTCCATCCGGTTGTTGGTGGTATTGGCCTCGCCGCCCTTCAGCTCGCGTTCCTTCAGAACCGTCTCGCCTTCGCGGGCCTGCAGCAGGACGCCCCAGCCCCCGGGGCCGGGGTTGCCGGAACAGGCGCCATCGGTGAAGGCAAGAAACTCGGCCATGGGGTCCTCATGCGTGCTGGATCGTGGGCGGAGACAGCACGGGGCGCGGGGGAAGGTCAAGGCCCGTGACGGGGCGGTGAGCGGGTCGCGTGACCATACTGTTCCCCCCGGATGGCGGCGCCGGTTAACCTGCGGTCACACAAGGAGATCGCCATGCGCCCCCATTCCGCCCCATCCTCCCGCCGGTCACGCCTGTTCCTGCTGGCGCTGCCCCTTTGCCTATACCTCGGCCTGCCGGCCTGGGCGCAGACCGCCCATGACCACGCGGCGCATGGCATGTCCGGGGCTGCGCTGCCGGTGGAGCCGGGGCAGGGGGCCTTCGCGGCACTGGCAGAGATCGTGGCGCTCCTGCGCGCCGACCCGCAGACGGACTGGAGCCGCGTCGACATCAAAGCGCTGCGCAATCACCTGGTGGACATGGAGTTGCTGACGCTGGAGGCGAAGGTGTCGCGGGATCGGCTGGACGACGGCATGGTCTTCACCGTGACGGGCAGCGGCCGGGTGGTAGAGGCGATCCGGACCATGGTGCCCGCCCATGCCCCCTTCATCACCGCCGAGACCGGATGGGCCGCCTCGGCGCGGCTGCTGGACAACGGCGCGGAGCTGCGGGTGACGGGCGATGCGGCGCAGATCCGCGCCCTGGGCTTTCACGGGGTCATGACGCTGGGCGCCCATCACCAGGCGCATCACCTGGCGATCGCGCGGGGCGAGGCGCCGCACTAGACCGCGCGCGGGCGCGGGGTGGGGCAAAGTTCCCTTCTGTCGTGAGCGTTCCTCGCGGAGCCCTCAGGCCGGCTGGCGCAACACGCGGGGCACCTTGAAGGAGACGTTCTCCTTCGCCGTTTCCACCAGTTCCTCGGTCACGTCATATCGCGCCTTCAGGGCGTCTATCACCTCGTTCACCAGGACCTCGGGGGCGGAGGCCCCGGCGGTGATTCCGATCGACCGGATGCCTTCCAGCGACCGCCAGTCGATGTCCGTGGCGCGCTGCACGAGCTGGGCATATTCACAGCCCTGGCGCGCGGCGACCTCGACCAGGCGGCGGGAGTTGGACGAGTTGGGCGCGCCGACGACCAGCATGGCGTCGATGTTGCCGGCCATGGCCTTCACCGATTCCTGGCGGTTGGTGGTGGCGTAGCAGATGTCTTCCTTGTGCGGCCCGACGATGGCCGGGAAGCGCGCCTGCAGGGCCGCGACGATGCCGGCGGTGTCGTCGATGGACAGGGTTGTCTGGGTGACGAAGGCCAGCTGTTCGGGGTCGCGAACCTCCAGCGTGTCGACGTCGGCCTCGGTTTCCACCAGCAGGACCTCGCCCTCGGGCAGCTGGCCCATGGTGCCGATGGTTTCGGGGTGGCCGGCATGGCCGATCATGACGATCTGAAGCCCCTCCTCGGCATGCCGCTCGGCCTCGATGTGGACCTTGGACACCAGCGGGCAGGTGGCGTCGACATAGATCATCTTGCGCGCGGCGGCGGCCTCCGGCACGGCCTTGGGCACGCCATGGGCGGAGAAGATCACCGGCCGGTCGGTCGGACATTCGTCCAGTTCCTCGACGAAGATCGCGCCCTTCTCGCGCAGGCCGTCGACGACGAACTTGTTGTGCACGATCTCGTGACGGACGTAGACCGGCGCCCCCCATTTCTCCAGCGCCATCTCGACGATCTTGATGGCCCGGTCGACGCCGGCGCAGAACCCGCGCGGGGCGGCGAGGTAGAGGGTAAGGGGCGGCTTGGCGGCGGTGGTCATGATGCGTCTCCTGCTGCCCCCCACAGGTAGGGGAGCGGTGGCGGCACGTCCAGAGGGGGGAGGCCCTGCAAAACGGATCGGCGGTGCGATGACGGCTGCGCGGGCGGGATTGGTCTGCCGGTGCGGCAGCCCGGCGCGGCTGGGCCGAGAAATGAGGCCTGGCATGCACCGGTTGGAAAGGGCAGGCGCGGGATCCGGCGGCGGGCAAAGTGGGGCCCGGTGACTGGGGTCCCGATCCTGGGTGCGGCGCCCGCCCGGGGCACCGCAGGGATCTGTCAGGGATCAGGCCGAAGCGCGGGCGCTACGGGTGTCCTCGCTGGGCGTTTCGCGCGGCGGGCGACCGATCACGTCCTTCAGCTCGTCCAGCTCGATGAAGTTGTCGGCCTGGCGGCGCAGTTCATCGGCGATCATCGGCGGCTGGCTGCGGATGGTGGAGACGACCGAGACGCGCACGCCCTGGCGTTGCAGGCTTTCCACCAGCGGGCGGAAGTCGCCGTCGCCGGAGAACAGCACGATGTGATCGACGCGCGGGGCCAGCTCCATCGCATCGACGGTCAGTTCGATGTCCATGTTGCCTTTCACCTTGCGCCGTCCTTGGCTGTCGGTGAATTCCTTGGCGGGCTTGGTCACCATGGTGAAGCCGTTGTAATGCAGCCAGTCGACCAGGGGGCGAATGGGCGAATACTCGTCATTTTCCAGCAGGGCGGTGTAGTAGAAGGCGCGCAGAAGTTTGCCGCGGCGCATGAATTCCTGGCGGAGGAGCTTGTAGTCGATGTCGAACCCGAGCGCCTTGGCGGCGGCATATAGATTCGACCCGTCGATGAACAGCGCAAGCCGTTCGTCTTTGTAGAACATGAATATAACCTTCCCAATTTACCGCCGCGGATCCAATACGGGCTGAGTGAGGGCCCGACCCGGGGCAGGTGAATGAAAATAAATCCTAACTGAGCATGCATCAAGTGATGGAGCATGTCCAAGTCTAAGCGGGAGCACGGTTTGCAGAGCGTGAATCACCATTTCCTGATCGCCCTTGGCGGCAATATCGAGGCCGGTCCCGGGGGCATCGCGGCCACCCTGACAGAGGCGGTGGAGGCGCTGCGGGCAGGGCCCGGCCAGGTCACCGCGGTCAGCCCGTTCTACCGCAGTCCGGCCTTTCCCGCGGGGTCTGGTCCGGACTATATCAACGCCGCCCTGACGCTGGAAAGCGTCGAGTCTCCCGAGGTCCTGTTGGCGCGGTTACATGCTGTCGAGCAAGACTTTGGTCGCGAAAGGAAAACCCGCTGGGGCGCCCGGGTTCTGGACCTCGACCTGATCGCCTGCGACGGGGAAATCCGGCCCGATACGGCCACCCAGACCCGCTGGCGCAGCCTGCCGTTGGCGCGGCAAATGGCAGAGGCCCCGGGGGAGCTGATCCTGCCGCATCCGCGCTTGCAGGACCGGGCGTTCGTCCTCGTGCCGCTGGCCGATGTGGCCCCCGATTGGGTGCATCCCTTGCTGTGCCGTAGCGTGGCGCAGATGTGCCGTGACCTGCCGGCGGAGGACCGCCGGGCGCTGGTTCCGGTGACGTAGCGGCATTTTGCCGTCTGTGCTGGAATTTCGACCAATCCATGCGAGGCGCGGTTCCTTCGGCGCACTGGCGCCCCCCGCCGGGGGGCGTCCAGAATCAGCTTGCTCTCAAGGGGCAGAGGTCTTAGATACCCTCATTCGACCCCCGCTCATGATCCGTTCATGATCCATGCCGCGACCGAGGAGTGACTGATGGCCCGCGTTACCGTTGAAGATTGCGTCGACAAGGTACCGAACCGGTTCGAACTGGTGATGCTTGCTGCCCACCGGGCGCGCGAGATCAGCTCGGGCGGGCCGATCACTGTGGATCGCGACAATGACAAGAACCCTGTCGTCGCCCTGCGCGAGATCGCCGAAGAGACCCAGTCCGCCGACGAGCTGCGCGAGCGCCTGATCGAGTCGAACCAAACCCAGATCGAGGTCGATGAGCCGGAAGAAGACAGCATGGCCCTGCTGATGGGGGCCGAGGCCGCCGACAAGCCGGCCGAGGACGACATGAGCGAAGAAAAGCTGCTGCGCGCCCTCGTCGAGGCTCAGCGCCAGGAGTAAACGATCCATGGGCCCCCGCGATGCCGATGCGGCGGATGCGCCGCGCAGGGAAGAGGGGGCCACGATGGAGGCTGCATCCGAAACCGCGGACATGGTGCCGGTCGAGGAGCTGACCACGCTGGTCAGCGCCTACAATCCCAAATGCAACGCCGGCATGCTGCGTCGCGCCTATGATTTCGGGCGCGAGATGCATGAGGGGCAGTTCCGCCGTTCGGGCGAGCCCTATTTCACCCATCCCATCGCCGTGGCCATGATCCTGGCCGAGCAGAAGCTGGACGATGCCACCATCGTCACGGCCCTGCTGCACGACACCATCGAGGACACCCGCGCTACCTATTCGCAGGTCGCCGAGATGTTTGGCGAGGACGTGGCCGAACTGGTCGATGGCGTCACCAAGCTGACCAACCTGCAACTGTCGTCGAGCGAGACGAAGCAGGCCGAGAACTTCCGCAAGCTGTTCATGGCCATGTCCAAGGACATGCGCGTGATCCTGGTGAAACTGGCCGACCGCCTGCACAACATGCGCACGCTGAAGGCGATGAAGCCGGAGAAGCAGCAGCAGAAGGCGCGGGAGACGATGGACATCTTCGCCCCGCTGGCAGGCCGCATGGGCATGCAGTGGATGCGCGAGGAGCTGGAAGACCTGGCCTTCCGCGTGCTGAACCCCGAGGGACGCAACTCGATCATCCGCCGCTTCCTGATGCTGCAGAACGAAAGCGGCGACGTGATCGAGCGGATCACCAAGGACATGCGCAAGGTACTGTCGGAACATGACGTGCCCGCCCAAGTCTACGGCCGCGCCAAGAAGCCCTATTCGATCTGGCGCAAGATGGAGGAGAAGAAACAAAGCTTCTCCCGCCTCAGCGACATCTACGGCTTCCGCGTCATCACTGAGACCGAGGATGACTGTTATCGCGCCCTGGGGATCATCCACCAGCGGTGGAAGTCGATCCCGGGCCGGTTCAAGGATTACATCAGCCAGCCGAAGTCGAACGGATACCGAAGCATCCACACCACGGTCTCGGGCCGTGACGGCAAGCGCGTGGAGGTGCAGATCCGCACCCGCGCCATGCACGATGTGGCCGAGGCGGGCGTCGCCGCGCACTGGTCCTACAAGGACGGGGTGAAGGCCGAGAACCCCTTCGCCGTCGACCCCACCCGCTGGATCAGCGCGCTGACCGAACAGATGGGCGCCGACGAGGACCACGAGGATTTCCTCGAAGCGGTCAAGCTGGAGATGTATTCCGACAAGGTCTTCTGCTTCACTCCCAAGGGCGAGGTTGTGAAGCTGCCGCGCGGTGCGACGCCGATCGACTTTGCCTATGCGATCCACACCCGCATCGGGTCCGCCTGCGTGGGCGCCAAGATCGACGGCATGCGCGTGCCGCTCTGGACCCGGATCAAGAACGGCCAGTCGGTGGAGATCATCACCGCCGAGGGCCAGGAGCCGCAGGCCACCTGGCTAGACATCGCCACCACGGGCCGCGCCAAGGCCGCCATTCGCCGGGCGCTGCGAGAGGTGGACCGCGAACGCTACATCAAGCTGGGCCGTGAACTGGCGCGCTCTGGCTTTGAACATGTGGGCAAGAAGGCCACCGACAAGGTGCTGGAAACCGCCGCCAAGAAGCTGCGGATCGAGGACGGCAAGGATGAGTTGCTGGCCCAACTGGGCCGGGCCGAACTGCGCGTGGCGCGGGTGGTCAACGTCCTCTACCCCGAGCTGATGGCCAGCGACGAGGGCGAGGCGCTGAGCCGTGACCGCGCCCTGATCGGCCTGGAAAAGGGTCAGAGTTTCAAGCGGGCGCGCTGTTGCCAGCCACTGCCGGGCGAGCGGATCGTCGGCATCACCTGGCGCGGCCGGCCGCTGCAGGTGCATGCCATCGACTGCGAAAGCCTGTCGGCCTACGAGGACCAGCCGGACCGCTGGGTCGACCTGCACTGGCAGGTCGGTCGCCATGCCGCGATCTACGGCGTCACGCTCGACCTCGTTCTTGCAAATGATCCCGGGGTGCTTGGGCGGATTTGCACATTGATCGGGGAGCAGAAGGCCAATATCTCGGACCTTGAGTTCCAGGACCGGAAGCCGGACTTCTACCGCTTGCTGGTCGACGTGGAACTGCGGGATGCGGAACATCTCCACAACCTGATCTCGGCGCTTGAGGCCGAGGCGGATGTGGCCTCTGTCTCGCGCCATCGCAAACCGGAGGAGCCGCCGGCGGCGCCTTCTCCAAGCCCCTGAGGTCGCCCTAGTGGTCTTTAAACGTCGGGACAGACGACCCTACTGGAAGATCGCCTTCGAGTTCTTCTGGCCCCGTGGGGGTTGGACCCGCGCCTTTCATTACGTGAAGCATCGCCTGCGGCGGCTGCCCGATACGCCGGAGAAGATCGCCCGCGGCATTTTTGCCGGGATCTTCACCGTCTTCACGCCCTTCTACGGGATGCATTTCGTCGTCGCGGCCCTGCTGTCGGTGATCCTGCGCGGCAACGTCCTGGCTGCGCTGCTGGCGACATTTGTCGGCAACCCGCTGACCTTCGTGCCCATCGGGGTGGTGTCGCTGCAGACCGGCTACTGGCTGCTTGGCATGCGCAACGGGCCGGGCCCTGCGCCGCATCCCGACGGGATCACCCACGGGTTCGGGGGCAAGTTCGTGGCCGCCGCCGATGACCTGAAGGACAACATCTGGGCGCTGTTCACCGACGTGGATGCCAATTGGCAGGGGCTGGCGACCTTCTACCACGAGATTTTCTTCCCCTACATGGTGGGCGGGCTGATCCCGGGCGTGATCGCCGGGCTGATCGGCTACTGGATCTCGGTGCCGCTGATCCGGGCCTACCAGGCGCGTCGCAAGGGCGCCCTGAAGGCCAAGCTGGCCGCAATGCGGGCCAAGTCCGCCGCCAAGAGCGCCAAGCCGAAACGCTGAGCCATTGGTCGGGCCGGGCGGGGGCTCTGCCCCCCTTGCGCCTGCGGCGCAATTCCCCCCGGAGTATTTTCGACGAAGTGAAGACAGGGGCGGGCCGCGCCGGGTCCGGCGTGGCGCCTCGGAGGCTTTTGGGGGGTGGCGCTTGGGTCAGGGCTGCGGCATGAATTGGCGCAACGCGAAGGGAGTCCCGTCATGAGCGATCAGCCGAAACTGCGTCTGGGTGTGAACATCGACCATGTGGCCACGGTGCGCAACGCGCGCGGCGGCGCCTATCCCGATCCGCTGCGCGCGGCGAAACTGGCCGAGGAGGCGGGGGCCGATGGCATCACCGCACACCTGCGTGAGGATCGCCGCCATATCTCGGACGCCGACATCGAGGCGCTGGCCGCGGCGCTGACCGTGCCGCTGAACTTCGAGATGGCCGCCACCGACGAAATGCAGGCCATCGCCCTGCGCCACAAGCCCCACGCGGTCTGCATCGTGCCCGAAAAGCGTGAGGAACGGACCACCGAGGGCGGGCTGGAAGTGGCGCGCGAGGAGAACCGTTTGGCCCATTTCATCGCGCCCCTGCGCGAGGCGGGCTGCCGGGTGTCGATCTTCATCGCCGCCGACCGTGCCCAGATCGAGGCCGCCAACCGCATCGGTGCCGAGGTGATCGAGCTGCACACCGGCGCCTATTGCGACGCCCATGCCGAGGGTCGTTTCGACGACCGCGACGCGGAACTGGAGCGGCTGCGCGAGATGGCGGCCTTCGGTCATTCCCTGGGGCTGGAGGTCCACGCGGGCCATGGTCTGACCTACGACACCGTCGTGCCCGTCGCCGCCTTCCCCGAGCTGCGCGAGCTGAACATCGGTCATTTCCTGATCGGCGAGGCGATCTTCCGCGGGCTGCCGACGGCGATCACCGAGATGCGCCGGCTGATGGATGAGGCGCGGGCCTGATCAGGCCCCGCCGCTTCGCAGGCCGCCACCGTTTCCACCGTTGACGATGCCGCGGTGGCCGAGCCCCTCCGCCCCGGTGCTGTCGATCAGCCACTTGCGGAACAGCCGCTGTTCGGGGGACAGCGACAGCTCTCCGTGCGACAGCAGCCAGTAGCGCAGGTCGGTGCGGTGAAAGCGCGGGATCGGCGCGCAGACCCGCCCCTGGTCCAGCGCATCCCGGCAGAGCGTCTCGAAGCTGAGGAAGACCCCTGCCCCCGACATTGCCGCATCGAGGCAGAGCGAGGCTTCGGAAAACTCCGGCCCGTCTCGCAAGGGCAGGCCGCCCGCACCTTCCGGGGCCAGCCAGTCGTCCCAGGTGAACATCGCGTTGGTGTCGCGGATGATCGGCACCGAGGCGAAATCCTGCTGGCTGGTGATCGTGCGCGCCATTTCCGGCGAACAGACCGGCACGATGCGCAGCGCAAACAGCGCCTGGGCGCGCAGCCCGGGGTAGGGGCCGCGCCCGATGCGGATGGCAAAGTCGATCTCGCCGTCGTTGGGATCGGCCAGGGCCGCCTGGCTGTCCAGCCGCACCTTGATGTCCGGGAAGTCGCGGTAGAAGCCCGGCAGCCGCCAGATCAGCCAGCGCGCGGCGAAGATCGGCGCGCAGGACAGCGACAGCTGCCCGCCCCGGTCGCGCCGCCCCAGCTCCGCCGCCGCCGTCAGCTGGCGAAAGCCCGAGGTCAGCAGGCGAAAGAACTCCTCGGTGCCGGGCAGCGGGCGCAGCCCCTCGGGGCGGCGATCGAAGAGCCTGTGGCCCAGGGTCTCTTCGGCGCGCGCCACCTGTTGTGACACGGCCCCCGGGGTGATGCCCAGTTCGGTCGCGGCCAGCCGCAGGGCGCCGGTACGGGCCACGGCCTCAACCGCGCGCAGGTTGTTCAGGTGAAGACGGTTCAGTGGGTTCATATAGATCACCTAAACTCGACTATACCTTTGCTGCAATTAAAAAGGGTCTGGCGCGTCCCTATGTTGGGTTCATCTGAAACCAAGAAAGGAGAAAGCCATGTTCAATTGGTTCCGTTCTGCCCCTCGCGCGACCTCGCGCGAGCCGATGGACACCCCCGAGATCGCCCGGATGACCCCGCGCGAACTGGCCGACTTGCCGCTGGTGCCGCCGATGGCGCCCGCGCGCGAGGCAAGCCGGGACAGCCGCATGGCCGCGCCCGCGGCCGCCCGCCCCGCGGCCTGCTGAAGGCCCGCCCGGCGGAGGCGCCCCCCGGGCGCCGTATTTCCCAATCCGAATGTCGTGTCCTTGCGACCCTGTCGCGGTGCGTCATGTGCCGCGAAATAGCTGTTGAATCCCACCCCCGACCCGCGCCAGTTTTGTCCCCTGCAACAAGGGGCATGGCATGATCCTGGGAATCGGAACGGACCTGGCGAATATCGACCGCATCCAGCGCGTGCTGGACCGCCATGGCGACCGGTTCCGCAACCGGGTCTTCACCCCCATCGAACAGGCCAAGGCCGCGCGCCGCAAGGACGAGGCCGGTACCTATGCCAAACGCTGGGCCGCAAAGGAGGCCTGCTCCAAGGCGCTTGGCACCGGGCTGGCCATGGGCATCGCCTGGAAGGACATGGCCGTCAGCAATCTCGGCACCGGACAGCCCGTCATGGCCCTGACCGGCTGGGCTGCCGACCGCCTGGCGGAGATGACGCCCCCTGGGCATGAGGCCATCGTCCACGTCACCCTGACCGATGACCACCCCTGGGCCCAGGCCTTCGTGGTGATCGAGGCGCGCCCGCTGTAGCGCGGGGCTTGTCCGGGAGGGCCAGCTTCGGCGCTCCTGTCCTGCGCGTTTGCCCGCATCGGGCCGGTCGACCAGGATACTTTCAGACAGAAAATGAACGAACCTCTCGCCCATGACGGAGCGAGAGACCCATTTCCGGGCGCGGTCATCGGGATCTACCTCCCTGTACCGCACTCCCAGGCTCGACGATTCAGGTTGAGAAACCCTTCCCTGCTATTTGTTGGCCGGAAATATCCCCGCCGGAGGCCTGCGGCTTTCGCAGAAAGTCGCAACCGCCCGCCCGGCCCAGGGGCGGCACGGTCGTGACCTCGCGCCCCGTTGCCCGCACCCCGTGAAACACGTTCCCGAGACCGTTCGGCGCCTTTTCCCCGGCCCGTGTTGACTTGTCCGCCTGCCCCCCGCATGAAAGCCGGGCTGCTTCGCAAGGGCGAGGCGTACCACCAGGCAGGAAGGACCGGACGGGCATGGCCAAGGCTGAGGGCGAGAGCAGTTTCCTGTGGGAAACCATCAAGACGATCTTCTGGGCGCTGATCATCGCGGGGGTCTTCCGCAGTGTCTTCTTCCAGCCGTTCTGGATCCCCTCGGGCTCGATGAAGGACACGCTCCTGGTCGGCGACTTCCTCTTCGTGAACAAGATGTCCTACGGCTACTCCTACGCCTCCTGCCCGAACATCCGCATCCAGCGCTTCGGCATCGACCTGGATGCCAAGGACCTCTGCGGTTTCCTCGACAACGACAACACCCGCCTGTTCGGTTCGGAGCCGGAGCGCGGGGACGTGGCCGTCTTCCGGCATCCGGTCAGCGGAGAGGACTATATCAAGCGGGTCATCGGCCTGCCGGGCGACCGCATCCAGATGATCGATTCGGTGCTGCACATCAACGGCGAGGCCGTCGAGATGGAGCCCGCAGGCACCTTCGTGGAACCCTACGGTCCGCAGGGCCCCCAGGGGCGCATGCCGCGTTGCTTCAACGATGCCACCGTCGGCCTGGGCGGCACCTGTGAAAAGGAACGCTTCCTGGAAACGCTGCCCAATGGCGTGACCCATTCGGTGCTGAACGTGGGCTATTCCTCGCGCGCGGATGACACCGCCGTCTTCACCGTGCCCGAGGGCGAGTATTTCATGATGGGCGACAACCGGGACAACTCCACCGATTCGCGCTTCTCCCAGGCGGGCGGCGGCGTGGGCTTCGTGCCCTACGAGAACCTGATCGGCCGGGCCAACCGGGTGATCTTCTCCTCCGCGGGCCGCTCGTTGCTGTTCTTCTGGGACTGGCGCGGCGACCGCTTCCTGGAGCCGATCGAGTAACGCGCCCAGGGGCGCAGGACCCTTCCGGCAAAGCCGCGGCCCTTGCACGGGCGGCGGCTTTGCGCTTTTTAAGGCGGCAATCCGCAGCGGGAACCGGCGTATGAAGATTTCAAGCGAGTTGAAGGCCTTTCAGGCGCGGCTGGGACATGACTTTGCCCGGCCCGAACTGATGATGCGCGCGGTCACCCACAGCTCCGTTTCCTCGCCCACGCGGCCCGACAACCAACGGCTGGAGTTCCTCGGCGACCGGGTGCTGGGCCTCGTCATGGCCGAGGCGCTTCTGTTCGAGGACACGGGCGCCAGCGAGGGCCAGCTGGCCCCGCGGTTCAACGCGCTGGTGCGCAAGGAGGCCTGCGCCGAGATCGCCCGCGAGATCGAACTGGGCGCGGTGCTGAAGCTGGGCCGCTCGGAACAGATGTCCGGCGGGCGGCGCAAGCAGGCGCTGCTGGGCGACGCGATGGAGGCGGTGATTGCCGCCGTCTACCTCGATGCCGGTTTCGATGCCGCGAAGGCAATGATCCTGCGTCTCTGGGGGCAGCGCATCAAGGATGTCGAGGAAGACGCCCGCGACGCCAAGACCGCGCTGCAGGAATGGGCCCAGGCCCGGCGACAGCCGCCGCCCGCCTATGTGGAACTGGCCCGCGAGGGTCCGGATCACGCCCCCGTTTTCACCATCGCCGCACGTCTGAAGTCCGGCGAGGAGGCCCAGGCCCAGGCAACCTCGAAACGCGCCGCCGAACAGCAGGCCGCCGCGCGGTTGCTGGCCCGGCTGGAGACCGAGGGGTGAGCGCGAACCTGCGCGGCAGCCTCTTCATGGTCCTGGCGATGATCGGCTTCGCCATCGAGGACGCCATCTTCAAGGGGATCGTCACCACCCTGCCGCCCGGGTTCACCACGCTGCTCTTCGGCCTCATCGGCACGCTGCTGTTTTCCGGCCTCTGCTGGCAGGCCGGAGAACCGGCGCTGACCCGCGACGCGCTGCGCCCGCGCCTGCTGATCCGTTCGGCCATCGAACTGGTGGGGCGGTTGTTCTTCGCGCTCGCGCTGGCCTTCACGCCCCTCAGCTCCACCTCCGCGATCCTGCAGGCCGCGCCGCTTTTCGTTACCCTGGGGGCCGCCGTCCTGCTGGGGGAGAAGGTCGGGCCGCGCCGCTGGATCGCCATGGCCTTCGGGTTTCTGGGCGTGCTGCTGATCCTGAAGCCCACGCCCGCCGCCTTTGAGCCGCAATCGGTCTTTGCCCTGCTGGGGATGATCGGCTTCGCCGGGCGCGACCTGGCCACGCGCATGGCGCCGCCGGCCGTGTCGGGTCGCCAGCTGGGCACCCTGGGTTTCCTGGTCATCACCTGTGCGGGCCTCGTTTTCATGATCTTCGACACCGCGCCGCCGCGCCTGCCGGAGGCGGGGGAGGGCGCGCGGGTGCTGGCCCTGGGGCTCGTCGGGGTCTCGGCCTATATGGCGCTGACCGTGGCGATGCGGTCTGGCGAGGTCTCGGTCGTGGCCCCCTTCCGCTATTCGCGGCTGCTGATCGCCCTCTTGATCGCCTACCTGTTCTTCGGCGAACGCCCCGACCTCTGGACGCTGGCGGGCGGTCTGCTGATCGTGGTGTCCGGGACCTACACGCTGATGCGCTCGGGGCGGGGCGCAGTGCCCCCCGCGCCCGAGGGGCCGTGATCCGTGGATCACAGCATGGCAGACAGGGCTGGCGCGCTGCGTTAAAAGCCTCTAGAGAGCGCACTTCGCTTGAAGGACGGATAGCATGAGCACATCGGCGGGCTTCGTCGCCCTGATCGGAGAGCCCAATGCGGGCAAGTCGACCCTGACCAACCGCATGGTGGGGGCCAAGGTCTCGATCGTCACCCACAAGGTGCAGACCACCCGCGCGCGCATTCGCGGCGTGGCGATGGAGGGTGAGGCACAGCTGGTCTTCGTCGACACGCCGGGCCTGTTCCGCCCGCGTCGCCGTCTGGACCGCGCCATGGTCGCCGCCGCCTGGGGCGGCGCGGCCGATGCCGACGTGATCGTCCTGCTGATCGAGGCGCATCGCGGCATCACGCCGGGTGTCGAGGCGATCCTCGACGGTCTCGACAAGCTGCCCAAGGGCCGCAAGGTCGCCCTGGCGATCAACAAGATCGACCGGGTGGAATCGCCGGTGCTGCTGTCCCTGACCGACGAGATGAACAAGCGGTTTCCCTTCGAGGAGACCTTCATGATCTCCGCCGAGAAGGGCCACGGGGTGCAGGCGCTGCGCAGCTGGCTGGCCGAGCAGATGCCCGAGGGCCCCTGGCTCTACCCCGAGGACCAGATCGCGGATCTGCCGATGCGCATGATCGCCGCCGAGATCACCCGGGAGAAGCTGACCCTGCGCCTGCACCAGGAGCTGCCCTATCAGCTGACCGTGGAGACCGAGCACTGGGAAGAGCGCAAGGATGGCTCGGCCCGGATCGACCAGATGGTCTATGTCAGCCGCGATGGCCACAAGGGCATCGTGCTGGGCAAGAAGGGCGAGACGATCAAGGCCGTCAGCAAGGCCGCCCGCGAGGAGCTGGAAGAGTTCCTGGGCCGCAAGGTGCACCTGTTCCTGCAGGTGAAGCTGCGCGAGAACTGGCTGGAAGAGGCCGAGCGCTATTCTGAGATGGGCTTGGATTTCAAGGACGGCAACGCCTGATCCCTGGGCCTGTCGCGACAGGTGGACAGGGCGCGCTCTGCCCGCTTTTGAGCCTATGGGTCTACCGGGATGATCGTCCAGGGCTGCCAAGGGGCTGCCCTGAGCGTCGGCGCGTCAGCTTTCGGCGCCGGCGCGTCTGGCGCGGCGGCGGGCGGCGATGCGCCACCACAGGACGCCTGCCAGCAGCAGCACGGCCCCGGCCGCATGCAGCCCGGCACCAGTGAGGCCAGGCGCCAGCCCCGTCAGGAAGGCCCCGGAGCCCGCAAGGCCCAGGGCGATGAGGATCATTGCTGGTATCGGCATGGTCGCTCCTTCCTGGTTGGGCCGGCATCTTCCTGGTACGGGACGGGGCCGACCGGAGGACCCTAGGCAGGAAATCGGACGAAAGAAAGGCGCGCGGTCGGACCGCTGGCGCTGACCACGGGTGACTTGTGCGCCGGGCGCGCGGCATGTCATGGGGAAGCATCCCGTCCAAGGAGAGCGACATGCGGCTGACAGCCCGGTTCTGGATCGACGCCTACCTGGCCCGTCTGCGGCTGGCCGATATTCCCGCCTTCGTCACCGCCCATGGCGATGACCATGCGGGCGCCGTGCTGGTGAAGATGAACACGCTGGACGGGCAGGCCGTGCTCTATCAGCGCAGTTTCGACCTGATGACCGGCGCGCGTCGCTGGACGGTCCTGAGCGAGGGCGAGGAGCGCGCGATGGACGAGGCCGTGGCGCGGCAGCGCGGTTTTGATCCGGACCTCTGGGTGGTCGAGGTGGAGGACCGGCAGGGCCGTCACCTGCTGGACGAACCCGGCCTGGCGGAGTGAGCGGCGCGGCGCCTCAGCGCCGCAGCAGCCGGGCGACGAACAGCAGCACCAGGCCGCCGGCGAAGAAGCCCAGCCCGATCATCCCCGACCAGACCGCGACCCCGTCCCAGCGGACCTGCTCGGGATCGAGGAAGAAATAGGGGTAGAAGCCGTCCGACCGGCCCCGCGCCAGGGCATAGCCGATGTAGATCCCCGGCCAGCCCAGCCAGGCCACCGCGGCCCAGGGGCGCATCCGGTCCTTGCGGGCGAAGACCAGCCACCACAGCAGCACCGCGGCGGGCAGCACCGTATGCAACCCGTGATCGGCCCAGAGCTCCAGCCCCGTCAGCCCCTCGCGCGCCAGCAGCAGATGGTAGATCGCCGCCGTCATGCCTTCCCACAGGGCCAGCCCGCCCAGCCACAGCCGATGCGCGGCGCGGCGCGTGGCGCCCATGCCCGCAAAGGTCACCAGCGCCAGCAGGGCCGTCAGGTTGGTGAAATAGCGCAGCATGTGCCAGGCGGTGTCGAGCGCGCTGTACTCCGGGTACAGAGCCGCCGTGACCAGCGCCTGGGCGCCAAGCGTAACCAGCGCCAGAAGCGCGATCAGCCGGGCGGTCAGGCGGGCGGGAGCATTGAGGGCGTTGGAGCGAAAATCCATGGCCCGGAAGCTGCTTGATCTTGCCCCGGGTCGCAACCCCACCGATGATGTGTCGGCATGGAATGGCGTGACGAGGGAATATTGCTGGCGGTGCGTCCGCATGGCGAAAGCGCGGCGATCGCCGAGGTCTTCACCGAGGCCCGCGGACGCCATGCCGGGTTGATCCGCGGGGGCGCCTCGCGCCGCCTGGCGCCGGTGTTGCAGCCCGGCGCGCAGCTGGACATCACCTGGCGCGCGCGGCTGGAGGACCAGCTGGGAAATTTCACCGTCGAGCCAGTCCGCTCGCGCGCTGCCCAATCCCTGGGCGACCGGCTGGCGCTGGCCGGGCTGGGATCCGTCTGTGCCCTGCTCTCCTTCGCCCTGCCGGAACGGGAGGCGCATGGGCGCCTCTATCGGCAGACTGAGCAGTTGCTGGACCTGCTGGAGCAGGGGGACGTCTGGCCGCTGGCCTATCTGCGGTGGGAAATGGCGCTGCTGGAGGATACGGGCTTCGGCCTCGACCTGACGGCCTGTGCAGTAACCGGCGCGGTGGAGGGGCTTGCGTTCGTCTCGCCGCGGACGGGGCGGGCAGTGACGCGGGCCGGGGCGGGGGACTACGTGGATCGGCTGTTGCCGCTGCCGCCGGTGCTGCGCGGCGAGGGGCTGGCCCCGGATGCGGAGGTCGTTGCGGGGCTGCGGGTGACCGGGCATTTCCTGGAAAACCACCTGGCGCCGGAACTGGGCACGAAACCTCTGCCCGAGGCGCGGGCGCGGCTGGTGCGGCAGATCGAAAAACGGTTGGGAGAGGCGGCGCCGAGGCAGGCCGGGTGACCAGTCGCGGGCCTGGCCCTGGGGCCCGGCGCGATCCCGACGTTCCGCATCCTGGGCAAGGCCGGGGGAGGTGGCCCGGGCGAGGCCGGCGCCGGGGGCGCGCGACCCGCCCTCTTTCGGGGCCTTTGGGGAGAGAATGGGGTGGGCGTCGGTCCTGCTCAGCGCAGGGCCAGCACCAGATCGACCAGCGTATCCAGCGGGGCCGTGTCGTCGCTGTCTTCGGCGCCCGCGATCTGCGGCAGGCCGATCTGGGCGGCGTAAAGCAGGCGGGCGATCTCCGGATTGGTCACCCCGATCCGCGTCAGCAGCTCTTGCAGGTGATCCAGACGGGCCGCGTCGATCTGCGCCAGGGTTTCCGCCGCCGTCGGGTCCGTACGGGCCCAGGCGCGCATCGCGGCCTCGGCCGCAGGCTCGGAGGAGAACCCGTCGCGGACCAGCGCATGAAGCTGGGCCACGGCCTCGGTCCGGTCGGAGGGCGTCTCGGCCAGCAGGCCACCGGCCTCGCTGCCCCAGAATTTCAGCAGGGCCTGCCGGAACGCCGGCACATCGGGAAAATGCCAGTAGAAGGAGCCCTTGGTGGTCTCCAGGCTGCGGGCAAGGGGTTCGGCCTTCAGCGCTTCGGGACCGGCAGCGCTGAGGGCGTCCAGACCGGCGCGAAGCCAGTCGTCGGGGGAAAGTCGTGACCGTTTACTCATGGGTCAGACGGTATCGGAGCTGCCGTGGCGCAGCAATCGGCAGGATGTGACAGCGGTCACATTCGCGGATGTCCATCGTGCTTTCTGTCCCGGTGTGAGCAAAGAATTGCCTATCTGTGCGGCGACGCCGCGGCCTTTGGCCCCGGGGCTATGTCGGGTGACATATCAGGCCGCCTGACCCAGGGTCAGCGTCACCGGCGACAGGCCGTCGATGCGGCCCGTGAGGGTCATGCCGGGGGTGACCGGGCCGACGCCCTCGGGGGTGCCGGTCAGCACCAGGTCCCCCGGGCGCAGGTGGTAGAAGCCCGAGAGATGGGCCAGAAGATGCGGCACGTCATGGATCATCAGGTCCAGGGTGGAGGCCTGGCGCGTCGCGCCGTCCACCTCCAGCGTGATCGCCCGTCCGGTCAGAGCGCCGACGTCCGTGGCGCGGGTCAGCGGGCTCAGCACCGTGCCGCCTTCGACGTCCTTGCCCAGGTCCCAGGGGCGCTGCTTCTTGCGCTCGGCGATCTGCAGGTCGCGCCGGGTCATGTCCAACCCGGTGCCATAGCCATAGACCGCGCCCGCCGCGTCCTGCGGCGTGGCTCGGAAGAGCTCTGCGCCCAGGGCCACCACCAGCTCCACCTCGTGGTGGAAGTCCGAGGTGCCCGGCGGGTAGGGCAGGGTCGCGCCGGTCAGAACCATGTTCGCGGGCGACTTGGTGAAATAGAACGGCTGCTCGGGCACCTCGTTGCCCATCTCGGCGGCATGGGCCGCGTAGTTGCGCCCGACACAGAAGATGCGGCGCACGGGATAGCCCTGCGCCTCCTCCAGGACGGGGAGGTCGGGGATGGGCGGCAGGTCGAAGAGGGGCATGGGCGATCCTTTGCTGCGATGCTCCAGAGGTAGCGGGCGCCCGGGCGGGCGGCAAGAGAGGGCTGCGCTGGACAAGCGGGCGGGCATGGGGCCTGTTGGGGGAAACCAGCGACGGAGGCCCGCAATGGCACAGGAACAGCTTGATGAGATGATTGCCCAGGGGCGCGGCGATGCGCCCGCCGACCTGGTGCTGAAGGGCGGTCGGGTCTGGGACATGGTGACGGGGATGGAGGTGCCGGGCGACGTGGCCATCTGCGGCAGCCGCATTGTCGGCATCGGAGAGACCTACGAGGGCCAGCGCGAGATCGACGTGACCGGCAAGCTGTTGGTGCCCGGGTTCATCGACACGCATCTGCATATCGAAAGCTCGATGGTGACGCCTTTTGAGTTCGACCGCTGTGTCGGCCCGCGCGGGGTGACCACGGCGATCTGCGACCCGCATGAGATCGCCAATGTGATCGGCGTGCCCGGCATCCGCTATTTCCAGGAGGCCGCCCGCCGCACCCTGATGGACATCCGGGTGAATCTTTCGTCCTGCGTGCCGTCGTCGCATATGGAAACCGCCGGGGCCGAGATTACGGCCGCCGATCTTGCCCCGCTGAAGGGGCATTCCCAGGGCATCGGCCTGGCGGAGTTCATGAACTACCCCGGCGTGATCTTCCGCGACCCCGGCTGCATGGAAAAGCTGGAGCTGTTCCGGGGCGAACATATCGACGGCCATTGCCCGCAGCTGTCGGGCCGCGACCTGAACGCCTATGTCGCCGCCGGCATCCGGACGGAGCATGAGGCGACCACGGCAGAGGAGGCGCGGGAGAAGCTGCAGAAGGGGATGCGGGTGCTGATCCGCGAAGGCTCCGTTTCCAAGGACCTGCACGCGCTGCAACCGCTGCTGACCGACATCACCAGCGCCTACATGTGCCTGTGCACCGACGACCGGAACCCGCTGGACATCGGCGAGCATGGGCATCTGGACTACATGATCCGCGAGCTGATCCGCCTCGGGTCGTCGCCGCTGGCGGTCTACCGTGCCGCCTCGCTGTCTGCGGCAGAGGCCTTCGGTCTGAAGGATCGCGGCCAGATCGCGCCGGGCAAGCGCGCCGACATCGTGGTGCTGGACGACCCGGCCCAGTGCCGTGCCGAGATGGTGCTGGCCGGCGGCGTGGTGGTCGACGATGCCGCCTTCGCCGCGCGCGACCTGATCGACCCGGTGGGCCGCAACTCGGTCAAGGCGCGCCAGGTCACCGGCGCCAACTTCCGCACCTCGGCCAACCATGAGGATACGGATGTGATCGGCATCGACGAAGGCCGCATCATCACCCGCCACCTGCATGAGGACATCGCCATCACCGACGGCGACAAGCGCCCCGACGTGTCCCGTGATCTGGTGAAGATCGCCGTGGTCGAACGCCATGGCAAGAACGGCAATATCGCCACCGGCTTCGTGCAGGGCTTCGGCCTGCAACGGGGCGCCATCGCTTCGACCGTCTGCCACGATCACCACAACATCGCCTGCGTTGGCGTCGATTACGATGACATGGCCCTGGCCGCCAACCGGTTGGGGGAGATCGAGGGCGGGTTCGTCGTGGTCGAAGGTGGCCGCGTCCTGGCCGAGGTCGCCCTTCCGGTGGCGGGCCTGATGAGCCTGGAGCCCTTCGAGGTGGTGCGGGACGCGCTGGTCGATCTGCGCGCCGCCGCCAAGGGGCTGGGCGTGACACTGGAAGAACCCTTCCTGCAACTGGCCTTCCTCGCTCTGCCGGTCATCCCAGCGCTGAAGATCACCGACCGGGGTATGGTGGACGTCGAGAAGTTCGAGATCATTTCCTGACCTGATTTCGCTTTGCGGAAATTGTTTCCGCAAAACTTGACCCCCTCTCCGCGAGGGCCTAACGTCGCTCCTCAATGAGGCGCGGCGGTGGAGGTCGCGCAGGAGAGAGGGAGAACGCCATGGCCGACGGAGCTGTGTCGGAGAACGTCGTTACGACCGAGATTCTGGGCGATGTGGCGCTGGTATGCATCGACAACCCGCCGGTGAATGCCAGCGGTCATGCGGTGCGCGTGGGGCTGGTCGAAGCGATAGAGGCGCTGAATGCCGCAGGCGAGGCGAAGGCCATCGCCATCTGGTGCGCCGGGCGCACCTTCATGGCGGGCGCTGACATCCGCGAGTTCGGCAAGCCGTCGAAACCGCCCGCGCTGCCCGACGTCTTCAACGTGATCGAGGGGAGCGCGATTCCGGTCGTCGCCGTGATGCATGGCACCGCCCTTGGCGGCGGGTTCGAGCTGGGCCTGTGCTGCCACGCGCGCGTCGCCATCGCCGGAAGCAAGGTTGGCCTGCCCGAGGTGCTGATCGGCCTGCTGCCCGGCGCCGGTGGCACGCAGCGCCTGCCGCGTCTGGCCGGCATCCCCTTCGCGCTGGACATGTCCCTGTCGGGCCGCCAGGTGCCGGTGGAAGAGGCGGCGCAAGCGGGCGCCATCGACCGCGTGGTCACGGGCGAGCCGCGCGAGGTGGCGCTGGAGATGGCCCGTGCCGTGGTCGCGGGCGATCTGCCCACCCGCCGCACCGACCAGATCGAGGCCGCCTATGACGCCGAGGCCCTAGCCGAGGCAAAGGCAGCTGCACAGGCGAAGACCCCCAACCTGGTGAACCCGGGCAAATGCGTCGATGCCATCGCCGCCTGCAATCTGCCGCTGCCCGAGGGGCTGAAGGTCGAGCGGCAATGCTTCCTCGACTGCATGGAGACCCCGCAGCGCGCCGGTCTGATCCATGCCTTCTTCGGCGAACGCGCCGTGTCGAACATCCCCGAGGCCAAGGGCCCGTCGCGTGAGGTGCAGACCGTCGGCGTGATCGGCGGCGGCACCATGGGATCGGGCATCGCCACCGCCTGCCTGTCTGCGGGCCTGAACGTGGTGCTGGTCGAGGTCGCGCAAGAGGGGCTGGACCGGGGCGTGGCGACCATCGGCAAGAACCTCGACGGCGCGGTGAAACGCGGCAAGATGAGCGCGGAGAAGAAGGACGCCGCGCTAGCCCGCCTGACCCCCGAACTCGACCTGGACGCCCTGGCTGAGGTCGATCTTGTGATCGAGGCGGTCTTCGAGAAGATGGAGGTCAAGCGCGAGATTTTCGGCAAGCTGGATGGGATCTGCAAACCCGGCGCGGTGCTGGCCTCCAACACCTCCTACCTCGACATTAACGAGATCGCGGCGGCTACCTCGCGCCCGTCCGACGTGCTGGGCCTGCATTTCTTCAGCCCGGCCCATGTGATGCGCCTGCTGGAGATCGTGCAGGGCGACAAGACCGCGCCCGAGGTGCTGGCCACCGGCTTTGCCCTGGCGAAGACGCTGAAGAAGGTCGGCGTGCTGGCGCAGGTCTGCGACGGCTTTATCGGCAACCGCATCCTGGCCCACTATGGCCTCTGTTCCGGCTACCTGGTGTTGGATGGCGCCAGCCCGCAACAGGTGGACCGCGCGCTGGAGGACTTCGGCTTTGCCATGGGCCCCTACAAGGTCAGCGATTTGGCGGGCCTCGACATCGGCTGGATGACGCGCAAGCGCAAGGCGGGCGACCGGGATCCGGCGGAACGCTACGCCGGCGACATCCCCGACCGCATCTGCGAACAGGGCTGGTTCGGGCGCAAGACCGGCAAGGGCTATTACCTCTATGACGCTGGCGCCCCGGTGCCCAACCCCGAGGTGGCCGAGATCATCGAGGCGGTGCGCGCCGAGAAGGGCATCACGCCGCGCGATTTCACCGACCAGGAGATCGTCGATCGCTACATGACCGCGATGATCGTGGAGGCCGCCCGCGTGGTCGAGGACGGCACCGCCAAGCGCCCCCTCGACGTCGATATGGTCTTCCTCTTCGGCTACGGCTTCCCGCGCTTCCGCGGCGGGCCGCTGCACTACGCCGATACCCTGGGGGCGGCAGAGATCGTCGCCCGGATCGAGCGCTACGCCGAGGAAGACCCGCATTACTGGCAGGTGCCCGACATCCTGCGCCGCATGGCGGCCGAGGGCACCAGCTTCGCCGATTTGAACAAGGCTTGACTGGGGATAAGACATGGATCTGAGTTTCACGGCCGAAGAACAGGCCTTCCGCGAAGAGGTACGTGCCTTCTTCGCCGCAAACCTGCCCGATGACATCCGCGACGCGGTGCGCAAGGGGGGCGAGCTGACCAAGGACATCATGGACCGCTACCACGCGATCCTGAACGAGAAGGGCTGGCTGGCCACCACATGGCCGGTCGAGTTCGGCGGCCCCGGCTGGTCCCCGGTCGAGCGGCATATCTTCGAGGAGGAGGCCTGCCGCGCCTATGCGCCGCGCATCGTGCCCTTCGGCCTGGCGATGCTGGGCCCGGTGCTGATGCAGTTCGGCTCGGAAGAGCAGCAGCAGGAATATCTGCCGCGCATCCTGTCGGGCGAGGACTGGTGGTGCCAGGGCTATTCCGAACCCGGCGCCGGGTCGGACCTGGCGTCGTTGAAAACCCGCGCCGTGCGCGATGGCGACCATTACGTGATCAACGGTCAGAAGACCTGGACGACGCTGGGCCAGCACGCCAACCGCATCTTCTGCCTGGTCCGCACGGACCCGGATGTGAAGCCGCAGAAGGGCATCAGCTTCATCCTCGTAGATCTGGACACCCCCGGTATCGAAATGCGCCCGATCAAGCTGATCGAGGGCGGGCACGAAGTGAACGAGGTCTTCTTCACCGACGTCCGCGTGCCGGTGGAAAACCTGGTCGGCGAAGAGAACATGGGCTGGACCATCGCCAAGTTCCTGCTGACCCACGAACGCACCAATATCGCCGGGGTCGGCTTCTCCATGCAGTCGCTGGAAGAGGTGAAGGCGCTGGCACGGCAGGTGAAACGCAATGGTCGCCCCCTGATCGAGGATCCGCTGTTTGCCGCCCGCGTGGCCCAGGTGGAGATCGACCTGGAGGCGATGAAGATCACCAACCTGCGGATGCTCTACAAGGCGCAGCAGCAGGGGGCGCCGGGGCCGGAAACCTCGATCCTGAAGATCAAGGGCACGGTCATCGCACAAGAGCTGAAGGATCTGGCCCGCCGGGCTCTCGGTCCGGCCGCCGCGCCCTTCCCGGGCATGCTGTCGGCCAACCTCGCGCCCGCGCCGGAAGACGCTGCGCACAACGCGGCACGCTACTTCAACAACCGCAAGACCTCGATCTACGGTGGGTCCAACGAGATCCAGCGGAACATCCTGACCAAGACCATGCTGGAGCTGTAACGATGGATTTCTCCCTGACCGAAGACCGGCAGATGCTGTCGGACAGCCTGACCCGCTACCTGCGGGAGAAATACCCGATGGAGGCGCGCAATGCTGCCGCCTATGCCGAGCCCTTCCATGCGCCGGCGCATTGGGAGGGCCTCAGCGAGCTGGGCGCGCTCTTTGCCCTGGCGCCCGAGGAGGCCGGTGGCTTTGGCGGCACCGGCTTCGACGTCTCGGTGGTCTTCGAGGCGCTTGGCGGCGCGCTCTGTCCCGAGCCGGTGCTGGCCGCGCTGATGGCCTCGCGCCTGATGACCGCCGCCGGCGAGGACCAGGAGGCGCTGCTGTCAGGTGCGGTGAAATATGCCGTGGCCATTGGCGAGATCGACGCCTGGTATGACGTCGATGCCGTGGCGACCGAGGCCGTGGCCTCGGGCGAGGGTCACGCGCTGACGGGCCGCAAGTCGGTGGTCTACGGCGGCCAGGTGGCCGAGAAGCTGCTGGTGGCGGCCCGGCTGGACGGCAAGGTGGCCCTGTTCGAGGTGGCGGCCGAGGCGGCCTCGGTCACCGGCTACGGCATGATCGACGGCGGCGGTGCGGCGGAAGTTGTGCTGGACGCCACCCCGGGACGCTTGCTGATCGCAGATGCAGGGACGGCCCTGGCTGATGCGGTCAACGCCGGGATCGTGGCGCTTTGTTCCGAGGCCGTGGGGGCGATGGATGCGCTTTACGCCATGACGCTGGACTACCTGCGCACCCGCAAGCAGTTCGGCGTGGCCATCGGCCAGTTCCAGGCGCTGCAACACCGCTCCGTCGACATGCTGACCGAGATCGAACAGGCCCGTTCCATCACCATCAAGGCCGCCAGCGAGCTGGGCGGGCCCGAGGCCGGGCGCTATGCCTCGATGGCGAAGAACCTGATCGGCCGCGCCGGGCGTCTTGTGGCGGAGGAGGCGATCCAGATGCACGGCGGGATCGCGATGACCTGGGAATATCCCGGCTCGCATTACGCCAAGCGGCTGGTGATGATCGACGCCCAGCTGGGCGATACCGACTACCACCTGTCGCGCGTGATGGCCGCCTGAGCCTTGGGCTGCACCCGGGCCGGGGGCGCTGCCCCCGGACCCCCGGGGGGAGTCGCTTCGCAGAAGCGGCGGGGGGCAGAGCCCCCCTTGCCTACCCCGGCAGGCCTTCATGGCGGCCAGTCTTGTAGGGCGTCCAGTCGGTGATCTCGGGATAGTACATTTGCCGCCACAGCCGCACGCGCGGGTTCATGCGCCGCCGCCACAGCGGCGGGATCATCGCCAGCATGGTCATCAGCGGATAGCCGTGCGGCAGCTCCGGCGCCTCGCCATCGGTATAGGTCTGCAGAAGCGGAAAGCGGCGGTCGGGCTTGTAGTGGTGGTCCGAGTGGCGCTGCAGGTTGATCAGCAGCCAGTTCGTCGCCCTGTGCGAGGCGTTCCAGCTGTGATGCGGCTTCACATGCTCGAACTTGCCATTCCCGAGGTATTTCCGCGTCAGCCCGTAGTGTTCGACGTAATTCGTCAGCTCCAGCATCCAGACGGCGATGAAGGCCTGGTAGAGGAACAGCAACAGCCCCGGCAGGCCGCCGAGGATCAGCGCGATCAGCAGCATGGCCCCCTGAAGCGCGGCGTAGCGCCAGAAGGGGTTGCGACGGTCGGTGGGCGGCAGGTCCTTGCGTTTCAGCCGTGCCACCTCGGTCTTCCAGGCGGAGCGCGGGCAGTCGCGCAGCACGCGCCAGAAGTAATGCGGGAAGCTCTCGTTGTAGCGCGCCGTCACCGCATCGCGGGGGGTGCCGACGGCCACGTGATGCACCAGCAGGTGCTCGCTGCGGAAATGGGAATAAAGCGTCATCGCCAGCAGGATGTCCGCCAGCCAGCGTTCGCGCTTGTTGGTCTGGTGCATCAGCTCGTGGCTGTAGACGATGCCGATGGCGCCGCACATCAGGCCGATGCCGTAGAACAGCACGATCACCTCCAGCAGGCCCAGGGTCTCGGTCTGGCGGGTGTACCAGATCGCCCAGAAAAGCGTGACGAATTGCACAGGTGCCCAGATCAGCGTGATGGCGCGATACCAGAAGAGGTCGTCCACCGATCTGTCGGGATCGGCGTTCTCGGTGTTCAGGCCCAGCAGGCGATCCAGCAGGGAAAAGAGGCCCAGCCCGTAGAGCGGCGCCAGCAGGACGGTCCAACCGCCGTAGACCGTGCCGATGACGATCAGCGGCACCATGAGCAGCGACAGCCAGAAGGGCGCCGCGCGGGTGAAGGTGGAGATGCCTTGCGAAGTGCTCATCATGTGCCCTCCCGGGGCGAAGACGCGCGTCAGCTCATGTCTACGAAGCTGGCGCGGGCCAGGTCAAATGCCTTTCGCATCACGGTGGGCAGATCCGAGGGGCGGAACTGCTCTGGCGGCAGGAACTGCCCGCGTTCGGGGTTGCTGCCCCGGGGCAGGTCGGCCACGCGGATGGCCAGGCGCAGGTGGAAATGGGTGAAGGTATGCAGGGCCTCGGCGCCCGGGTCGCGCCAGTCCGCCTCCACCGGGGGGCTGTGTTCCGGCACCTCCTCGGCCCAGTCGGAGCCGGGCCAGCACAGCATGCCGCCCAGAAGCCCCTTGTCGGGGCGGGTTTCCAGCAGGAAGGCGCCATCGGCGCGGCGCGCGATGTAGGCGACGCCAACCCGGGTGGGCTTGGGTTTCTTCGGGGTCTTCTTCGGCAGTTCGGCCGCGGTGCCGGCGGCGCGGGCGGCGCAGGGCGCGACCCAGGGGCAGATGCCGCAAGCGGGCGAACGGGGGCTGCAGATCGTGGCGCCCAGGTCCATCACCGCCTGGGCGTAGTCGCCGGGGCGGTCCCCGGGCGTCATCAGGGCGGCCTTCTCCGTCAGCTCGGGCTTGGCCGCGGGCAGGGGTGTGTGGATGTCGAAAAGCCGCGCCATGACCCGTTCGACGTTGCCATCCACCACCGTTTCGGCCCGGTTGAAGGCGATCGAGGCGATGGCGGCGGCGGTATAGGGGCCGATGCCGGGCAGTTTCAGCAGCGCCTCGCGGTTGTCGGGGAACTGGCCATTGTGCTCGGCCACCACCACCCGGGCGCATTTCAGCAGGTTGCGGGCGCGGGCGTAGTAGCCCAGGCCCGCCCATTCGCCCATCACCCGGGCATCGTCGGCGGCGGCCAGGTCTTGCACGGTCGGCCAGAGGGTGGTGAAACGGGTGAAATACTCCTTCACCGCGGCCACCGTGGTCTGCTGAAGCATGACCTCCGACATCCAGATGTGATAGGGGTCGGGGCGGTGGCCGGCTCGGCTTTCGGCCGGGGGCACGCGCCAGGGCAGGGCCCTTGCGTGTTGGTCGTACCAGGAAAGAAGATCCGCCGCTTGCGCCGTGTCACGCATTCTTTATGCCTCGTCAGGGGCGGGCACGGCCTTTCAGGCTGGCGTGCCCGTTTGCGGTGACTAGAATAGTGCGGGCCGGGGGGATGCAACCCTTCGGCGCAAGGTTTTCCCGGCGGCCCGGCAAGAGCGAAAGGCCCGACGCAATGGCGCGACGCGCGACCTCGACCTATGGTTTCAAGCGGACCTACGGCCTGCTGGAGACCCGCATCCGCAAGGCCGGTGAGGCCCGCGGCTTTGCCGTGTCGCGGCTGCTGACCCATTGGGAAGAGATCGCTGGCAGCGACATCGCTGCCATGGCCCGCCCGGTCGAGGTGAAATATGGCCGCGGTGCCATGGGGGCCACGCTGGTCCTGCTGACCACCGGCGCCCATGCCCCGGTGCTGGAAATGGAGAAGGAACGCCTGCGCGCCAAGGTCAACGGCGTCTACGGCTACAACGCCATTTCGCGCGTGCGCATCACCCAGACCGCGCGCACCGGGTTCGAGGAAGGCCGCGTCGCCTTCGCGCGCAGCCAGGCCAGTTACACTCCGCCGCCGCCTCCGCCCGAGGTGGTTGCGAAGGCCCACGAGGTGGCCGAGGGTGTCGCCGATACCGGCCTGAAGGATGCGCTGGAGCGGCTGGCCCAGAACGTTTTGAACAAGACAAACAGGACTTGAGAAAGGACGACCCATAATGGATCGCAGGTTCCTCATCGGAGGCGGCGCTGCCGTCGTCGCAGCCGCCGCCGGGAGCGGCATCTGGTACATGAACCGCCCGGCCGAGGCCCAGACCCAGGTCAACGCCGGGGCGGCCAGCCCCGAGCTGGACGAGATCGACACCTCCTCCGTGGTGGAGATGGCCCTGGGCGCCGAGGATGCGCCGGTGACGATGGTGGAATACGCCTCCTTCACCTGCCCGCATTGCGCCGATTTCCACGAGCGCGTCTTCAACCGGCTGAAGACGGATTACATCGACACCGGCAAGGTGCGGTTCATCTACCGCGATGTCTATTTCGACCGTTACGGCCTCTGGGCCTCGATGATTGCGCGCTGTGCGGGGCCGGACAAGTTCTTCGGCCTGGCGTCGATGTACTACAAGTCGCAGGACACCTGGCTGCGCGGCGCCGAGAGCGAGGCGCAGATCGCCGACAACCTGCGCAAGATCGGGCGGCTGGCCGGCATGGACGATGCCACGCTGGAGGAATGCCTGAACGACGTGGACATGGCCCGCACCCTGACCGCCTGGTATCAGAAGAACGCCCAGGCGGATGAAATCAACGCCACGCCGACCCTGCTGATCGACGGCGAGAAGCATTCGAACATGACCTACGCCGACCTGCAGGAAATCCTGGACGGCAAGCTGGAAGGCTGACTTCGGCCCTTTCCGCAGCAAATGAGAGGCGCGGCCCGCAGGGGGCGCGCCTTTTATTTTTCCGGGGGCTTCGGTCGCGGCCGCAGCTCTGACGGCGCGCGACTGGCGGGCGAGTGCCTCCGCCCGCCGGAGCGCCTCAGAGCTTCACCACCTGCTTCCCGGTGTTGCCGCCCTTGAGCATCGAGAAGAAGGCCTTGGGGGTGTTTTCCAGCCCCTCGGCCACGTCTTCGAGGTAGGAGACCTGGCCCGATTTGACCAACGGCGTGACTTCCGTCAGGAAGTCGCCGAAGCGGTCGGTGTGGTCGGTCTGCAGCAGGCCCTGGATCGTCAGCCGTTTCACCAGCGCCATGCGCCAGACCTTCTGCAGCGGGATGGAGCCGGTCTCGTCCGTCTCGCCCGAGTACCAGGCGATCATGCCGCAGACGATGATCCGTCCGTGCAGGTTCATCAGCGGAAGGACACCGCCCAGGACCGGCCCGCCGACGTTCTCGAAATAGACGTCGATGCCGTCAGGCGCGGCCTCGGCCAGGGCGCCACGCATCGCCTTGGCGTCGCCATGGACGCGGTGGTCAATGGCGGCATCGAAGCCGAAGCGATCGGTCAGCAGGCCAACCTTTTCCGGGCCGCCGGCGATGCCCACGGTGCGCAGGCCCTTCAGTTTCGCCAGCTGGCCCACCATGGAGCCGACGGGGCCGGTGGCGGCGGCGACGGCCAGGGTCTCGCCCTTCTTCAGCTTGCCATAGGCCTCCAGCCCGGCCCAGGCGGTGAAGCCCGGCATGCCCAGCACGCCGAGCGCGGTGGAGGGCGGCAACTCGGGGTCGAGCTTGCGGCAGGCCTTGGCGGGGGCCACGCCATGGCTGGCCCAGCCGAAGTAGCCCAGCACCAGGTCGCCGGGTGCGAAGGCATCGCTGCGGCTTTCCAGGACCTCGCCCACGGCGCCACCGCCCATGGTCTCGTCCAGCTTCTGCGGCTCGGCGTAGCTGGCCACGTCGTCCATGCGGCCGCGCATGTAGGGGTCCAGCGACAGGTGGGTCACCTTCACCAGGATCTCGCCCTCGCCGGGGCTGGGCAGGGGGATCTCTTCCAGCCGGAAATCCTCCTCCACAGGGAAGCCATCGGGACGGCGCGCCTGGACGATCCGTTGCATCGTGTCGGTCATCTTGAAATCCTTTCCTTTGCACACAGGTTAAGGCATCCGGCGGTCGCGACAACCCGCTTTGCGGAAATGATTTCCGCGAAGCTGAGGCTCGCCGATGGTGGAGCGGAAACCCCCGGATGGACAGTGCCCGCCCGGCTGGCGTAAAGAGGCCCGATCATGGCGAAGAAACCAGACAACCCGAATTACAAGGTCATCGCGGAGAACCGCCGCGCCCGTTTCGATTACGCGATCGAGGACGATCTGGAGTGTGGGATCCAGCTGCAGGGCTCCGAGGTGAAAAGCCTGCGCACGGGCCAGTCCAACATCGCCGAAAGCTATGCGGCGGTGGAGGACGGCGAGCTGTGGCTGGTCAATTCCTACATCGCCCCCTACGAGCAGGCGATGTTCGGCCACGAGGATCGCCGTCGGCGCAAGCTGCTGGTTTCTAAGAAGGAACTGGCGAACCTGTGGAATGCGACGCAGCGCAAGGGGATGACCCTGGTGCCGCTGGTTCTCTACTTCAACCATCGCGGCATGGCGAAGGTGAAGATCGGCATCGCCAAGGGCAAGAAGAACCACGACAAGCGCGCGACCGAGGCCAAACGCGACTGGAACCGGCAGAAGCAGCGCCTGCTGAAGGAACAGCACTGACGCGCCGCCCCGGGCTTTTCCTTGCCTTGTGCGGGCAGGGGGGCTAGGGAATCGGCGGTTTTCATCGGAGAGGCGCATCATGCAGGACGACCCGCGGATACTGGTTTCCACCGACTGGCTGGCCGATCACCTGAAGGATCCCGACCTGCGGATCCTCGACGCCAGCCTGTTCCTGCCCGGCACCGACCGCGACGCGCGGGCCGAGTACGAGGCCGCGCATATCCCCGGCGCCCGCTTCTTCGACATCGACGAGATCAGCGACCAGCGTTCGGAACTGCCACACATGGTGCCGACGGTGGAGAAGTTCATGTCGCGCATGCGGGCCATGGGCGTGGGCGATGGCCATCAGGTTGTCGTCTACGACAGCCAGGGCCTGTTTTCCGCCGCGCGTGTCTGGTGGACCTTCCGCCTGATGGGCCAGTTCGACATCGCCGTGCTGGACGGCGGTCTGCCCAAGTGGGTCGCCGAGGGCCGCGAGGTCGAGGACATGGACCCGGTGATCCGCGATCGCCACATGACCGTGCGCCGCCAGAACCAGATGGTGAAGGACGTGACCCAGGTCAGCGCCGCCGCCAAGCTGGGCGACTACGAGATCGTGGATGCCCGCGCGGCTGAGCGGTTCCGCGGCGAAGTGGCCGAACCGCGCGCCGGCCTGCGCTCGGGGCATATCCCCGGGGCCAAGAACGTGCCCTATACCGCCCTGCTGAACGACGACAAGACGATGAAGGATCCGGCGGGCATCCGCGGTGTCTTCGAGGGGGCCGGCGTCGATCTGAAGAAGCCTGTCATCGCCTCCTGCGGATCGGGCGTGACGGCCTGTGTCCTGGCCTTGGCGCTGGAACGGATCGGCAAGACGGACCATGCAGTTTACGACGGCTCCTGGACCGAGTGGGGGGCCTTCCCCACCCTGCCTGTGGCCACCGGAGAGTGAGAGAAAAATGTTCGAGAACCTCAAGGAACAACCCGCCGACAAGATCCTGGCCCTGATGGAAATGTATCGCGCCGACCCGCGCGAGCAGAAAGTCGACCTGGGCGTCGGTGTCTACAAGAACGCCGAGGGCGTGACCCCGGTGATGCGCGCGGTGAAGGCCGCGGAGAAGCGCATCTGGGAAGAGCAGACCTCGAAGAGCTACACCGGCCTGGCCGGCGAGCCGCTGTTCATCGAGGCGATCCGCAAGCTGGTGCTGGCCGATGCCGTCGCGCCCGAGCAGGTCGCCGGCGTGACCACCCCCGGCGGCACCGGCGCCGTGCGCCAGGCCTTCGAGTTGATCAAGATGGCCAACCCCGGCGCCCGCGTCTTCGTGTCGGATCCGACCTGGCCGAACCACCTGTCGATCCTGAAGTACCTCGGTATCGAAACCGTGCCCTACCGCTACTTCGACAGCACCACCGGCGGCATCAACTTCGACGGCATGATCGAGGATCTGCAGGCGGCGCGTCCGGGCGATGTGGTGCTGCTGCACGGCTGCTGCCACAACCCGACGGGTGCCAACCTGACGCTGGAGCAGTGGAAGAAGGTCGTCGAGACGCTGAACGCCACCGAGGCGCTGCCGATGATCGACATCGCCTACCAGGGCTTCGGCGATGGCCTGGACGAGGATGCCGCGGCGACCCGCTACGTCGCCGCCAACGTGCCCGAACTGCTGATCGCCGCCTCCTGCTCGAAGAACTTCGGCATCTACCGCGAACGCACCGGCCTGCTGATGGCCGTGTCGAAGGACGCGGGCAAGACCAAGGTCAACCAGGGCACCCTGGCCTACCTGAACCGCCAGAACTATTCCTTCCCGCCGGATCACGGCGCCCGCATCGTCGCCACCATCCTGCATGACGAGGAACTGACGGCGATGTGGAAGGAAGAGCTGGAAGAGGTCCGCCTGGGCATGCTGGAGCTGCGCAAGCAGCTGGCGGCCGAACTGGCGCGGCTGACCAACTCCGACCGGTTCGCCTTCCTGGCCGAGCACCGCGGCATGTTCTCGCGCCTGGGCTGCTCGACCGAAGAGGTCGAGAAGATGCGCGACGAGAGCGGCATCTACATGGTCGGCGACAGCCGCATGAACATCGCCGGTCTGAACACCAAGACCGTGCCGATCCTGGCCAAGGCCATCATCGACGCCGGCATCTGATCCGGGCCGTCTGGGAAATGGTGCGCGGGTTCGCAGGTGACTGTGGACCCGCTGCGTTGACCAGAACGCGCGTCTGGCCGACGATCTTCCGCAGAACAAGCGGAGGAGACGGCCATGCGCAAACTACAGGTTCAGGGGGTACACCACATCACCCTCACCGGAGCCGACCGGCAGACCAGCATCGATTTCTGGGAGGGGGTGCTGGGCATGCCCTTCGTCTTCGATCAGCCCAACCTGGATGACCCGAACCAGGGGCATCTCTATTTCGACCCCGGCGACGGGCGGCTGATCACCATCTTCACCAACGAGGACCGCACAGCGGTGCATGACCGGACGCCGATGGATCCCGGCTGCGTGCATCACCTGGCCTTCAACGTCTCGGCGGCGAGTTTCGCCCAGGCCGTGACGCGGCTGGATGAACGCGGGATCAAGCATTCGGGCGTGAAGGACCGCGGCTTCATGGATTCGATCTATTTCAAGGATCCGCTGGGTCTGCTGATCGAACTGGCCAGCTACAAGTTCTTTCCCCCCGAGGGATCGACCCATGCCGAGGTCCTGCTGGAGGCGCACCGCATCCGCGTCGCGCGTGGCGACTACAACATCGCCGAAGAGCACCTGGCCGATGCGATCGAGCTGATCGTGGAACGCCGCACCGACACCCTGTCCGACAGCCGCGCGCCCGCCGATCCCTACCGGCGCTAGGGCTGTCGCCAGCTGGCCGGGTCCAGCGCGAAGAACCGCGCCAGCTGGTCATAGACCTCCGGCGCGTGGTCCCGGACGCGGTGCGGGGTCTCGAAGAAGGCCTCGACCGCCACGGCAAAGAACTCCTGCGGGCCCTCGGCGCCATAGGGGTCGAACAGCGTGTGGCGGTGGTTCTGCACCCGGTAGAGGTGCTGGGCATAGGCCTCGTCGAAGACATGGCGCCATTCGGCATGGCTCTGGCCCGGGGCCAGGTCCGGCATGCCGTCGGTGGCGCCAGACAGGTCGTCCAGCTGATGCGCGAACTCGTGGAAGACCACGTTGTGCCCGTCGTGGGCCATTTCCGCGCCGTGCTGCGCATCGGCCCAGGACAGGACCACCGGCCCGCGCGCCCAACTTTCGCCGCTGCGCACCGTCTCGCGTTCCGTCACCACGTAGCCGTCATGGTCCTTCATCTTCGAGCGGAAGGCATCGGGGTAGACCAGCACGCTGCGCAGGGTCTCGTACCAGGCGCCGGAATTGGCGATCAGCAGGCAAGCCTGGGCGGCGATGGACAGGCGCATGGCGTCCGTCACCTCCAGCCCGTTGCAGCCGGTAAATTCCACCTGATCGAGGAAATCGACCATGCGCGCCTCGAAGGCGGGGCGCACCTCGGCGGGCAGGGCGCGCGACAGGGGTACCTCCTCGGCGACGATGGCGCGCTGCGCCTCGGTCAGCCCGGCGTCGCGCCGGGTCTGCCGGGCCCGGCGACGCAGGGCCAGCACGCCCACAAGGGCCGCGACAAGGATCAGGACGACAAGCAGGAACTCGATCATGGGGCCCTCGGAAGTTGCCTCTTCTACCTAGTCACCCGGCGTGCGAAAGACAAAGACCCGCGGAGGCTGCGCATCACGCCCCTCCCACCCGATAGCCAAAAATACTCAAACACCACGGACCCGTCCGGGCCGGCCCGCGCAGAAGGGGGCCGAAACGAAAAAGGCCGCCCCGAAGGACGGCCCCTGGATCACGTCGCGTGGCGCGCTCAGGCGGCGGCGGTCTCGTAAAGACCGGCGTGCTGCATGGCGGCACGGATCTTCTCCTTCACCGGCTCCGAGGGCTCCAGCAGGGGCAGGCGCACCTCCGGGGAACACAGGCCCAGCTCGGACATGGCGAACTTGGCGCCCGAGACGCCCGGCTCGATGAAGATCGCCTCGTGCAGGGGCAGCAGCAGGTCCTGGTACTCCAGCGCCTTGGCGTAATCGCCCGCGAGCGTTGCCGCCTGCATTTCCGCGCAGAGCTTCGGCGCCACGTTGGCGGTGACCGAGATGCAGCCGACGCCGCCCATGGCGTTGAAGCCCACGGCGGTCGCGTCCTCGCCCGACAGCTGGCAGAAATCGGCCCCGCAGAGCATGCGGGTGAAGGCCACGCGCTCCAGCTTGCCGGTGGCGTCCTTGACGCCGACGATGCGCTCCAGCTTGGCCAGCTCGGCCATGGTCGTGGGCAGCATGTCGATCACCGACCGGCCGGGGATGTTGTAGATCACGATCGGCAGCTCGGCGGCGTCGTGCATCGCGGTGTAATGCGCGATCAACCCGGCCTGGGTCGGCTTGTTGTAATAGGGCGTCACCACCAGGGCGGCATCGGCGCCCACTTCGGCGGCGTGGGAGATCAGGCGCACGCCTTCCTTGGTGTTGTTGGCGCCCGCGCCCGCGATCACCGGAATGCGGCCGGCGGCGTATTTCACCACCTCTTCCACCACGATCTCATGCTCGCGCAGCGACAGGGTGGGCGATTCGCCGGTGGTGCCGACCGGCACGATCCCGTTCGAGCCCTGGGCCACATGCCAGTCCACGAGTTTCTTGAGCGTCACCAGATCCAGCTCGCCGTCCTTGAACGGCGTGACCAGGGCGGGAATCGACCCTTTGAACATGACACGCTCCTTCTAAAAGTGGCGGGTGGCGGAAAACCGCGCGGACCCGGTGGGTGAAACCGCTCTGCCGGATATGTGAGTTGAGAGACAGAGACGGCGCATTATCGTCGTGGTCGCATACCTTCGGAACGGGGCCAAAACAAGTGAGAGTGAGACGATTTCCGGCGGTTTTCGCCCTTTGCACGGCGCTTATGGCGCCTCTCGGCGGGGCTGCGGCAACCCAGGTGACCGGCGACGGCGAACCCTCGCGCATGATGCCGCGCCCCCTGGCCTGGGCGTTCCGGGCCATCGCGCGGGGCGACTGGGACCGCGCGGCGGAGGTGGCGAAACGCGACGGGCCGGTGGCCCAGGAGATCGTGGAATGGGCCCGCCTGCGTGCCGGCGAAGGCACCCCGGTCGACGTGCTGGTCTTCCTCGCCGCCCATCCCGACTGGCCCGGCCTGGACCTGATGCGCCGGAAGAGCGAGCCGGCCTTCGCTGCAGCCTCCGCCGCGCAGGTGCGCGCCTTCTTCGATGGCCAGCCGCCGCAGACGCCCGAAGGCGCCGTGATCTACGCCCGGGCCCTGGCCGCCGGGGGCGACAGCGCCGGCGCGGAGGCGCAGGTGCTGCGCGCCTGGCGCGAAATGCCCATGCCCGCCTCGCTGGAAGAAACCTACCTGGCCGAGTTCGGTTCGGTTCTGGCCCCGCACCATCCCGAGCGCGCCGAGGCGATGTTCTGGGCAGGCGCCCCGGATGATCAGAAACGCATGGCCGCCCATCTGTCCGGACCCGAGGCCGCCCTGTCAGAGGCCCGCCGCCTGGCCCGATCCGGCGCGCCGGAGGCCGCCGAGGCCATCGCGGATCTGCCCCGCGCCGCGCGCGACGATCCGGCGCTGGCCTATGCGCGCTTTCGCGGCGCGCTGGCCGCCGGGCGCGATGACACCGCCCGCGAGATCCTGCTGGCGCAGAGCGAGGTGCCCGGCGGGCTGGGCCGGCCGGAGCTTTGGGGCCCTGAACGCCGCCTCTGGGCGCGACTGACCCTCTTCGACGATGACAAGCCGCAACAGGCCTATGTGCTGGCGGCCCACCACCAGCTGTCGGGTGGCGGCACCTTTGCCGACCTCGAATGGCTGTCGGGCTATATCGCGCTGAAGTGGCTGGAGGATCCGGCAACCGCGCTCAAGCATTTCAGCGCGCTGGAAAAGGGCGTCGACGGCGCCATCTCGCGCGGGCGGGCCTGGTACTGGATCGGCCGCGCGCAGGAGGCTTTGGGCGACACCGCCAAGGCGCAGGTGGCCTATGAGGCCGGCGCGCAGCTGCAGACGACCTATTATGGCCTGCTGTCCGCCGAGAAGGCGGGCGTGCCCTTCGATGCCAGCCTGGCCGGCACCCAGACGCCGCCCGACTGGCGCGGCAGCGCCGTCGAGACGGCAGAGCTGCGCCAGGCCGCCATGTTGCTGACTGCCTCGGGCCAGCCTGCGACGGGGGAGTATTTCCTGATGCACTGGGCCGAAAGCCTCAGTCCCGACGACCTGGGACGTCTGGCGGCCCTGCTGGAGGCGCGCGGCGAGGCGCACCTGGCCGTCCGCCTGGGCAAGCTGGCCGCGCAGGAAAACGTCATCCTGCCGCGGGCCTACTATCCGCTGCATCCGCTGGCAGAGATGCCCCTGCCGATCGCTCCGGAAATGTCCCTGTCCATCGCCCGGCGCGAAAGCGAGTTCGACCCCACCGTCCGCTCTCCGGTCGGCGCGGCGGGGCTGATGCAGCTGATGCCGGGCACCGCGACCCATGTCGCCAACGGGCTGGAGATTGCCCATGATCCCGCCTGGCTGACCGGGGACTGGCGCCACAATGCCACCCTGGGCGGCGCCTACCTGGCCGAGCTGAGCGAGGAGTTCTGGGGCAATGTCGTGCTGATGTCGATCGGTTACAACGCCGGGCCGCATCGCTCCCGCGCCTGGATCGAGGATTACGGCGACCCGCGCGATCCCGACATCGACATCGTCGACTGGATCGAGACGATCCCCTACCGCGAGACCCGCAACTACGTGCAGCGGGTGGCCGAAAGCCTGCCGGTCTACCGCGCCCGGCTGGGGCGCGATCCTCTGCCCATCCCCTTCACCGCTGAGCTTCAGGGATCAACCCTGATGCCGCTCGCGCCACAGGGTGAATAGGCCGGCGGCGATGACGACGGCGGCGCCGAGGGCGACGTTGGGTCGGATCGTCTCGCCGAAGATCGGAATGGCGATCAGCGCGCCGAAGCCGAGCTGGAAATAGGCGAAGGGCTGCACCGCGCTGGCCTCGGCCAGTTCGTAGACGCGGATCAGCAGGTAGTGGCCCGAGGCGCCGGTGATGCAGAGCAAGGCCATCCAGCCCCAGTCCGGCGCCGTCATCGGTTCCCACCACCAGGCGCCCAGCAGGGTCATCACGATGCAGCCGACCGCGCCGGTCCAGAAGAACGATGTGGCCGAGCTGTCGCGCCGCGCCACGTAGCGGTTCAGCAGGCTGTAGGTCGCGAACATGCCGGCGGCGATCAGCGGCAGGATGGCCGCGGGGGCGAAGACGGCCATGCCCGGCTGCAGGATCACCATGACCCCGGCGAAGCCCACGGCGATGGCCGACCAGCGCCGCCAACCCACTTTTTCCCCCAGCACAGGCCCCGACAGGGCGGCGATCAGCAGCGGGTAGGAAATGAACACGGCCTGGGTCTCGATCAGCCCGAGGTGAGTGAACGCCACGACCATCACACAGACCTCCAGCGCCAGCAGGACGCCCCGGATGATCTGCAGCACCGGCTGCGTGGTGGCGGCGGCGGCGCGCACGCCCCCGGCCTTGCGCGTGGCCAGCAGGATAACGAAGGCGGCGAAGAACCAGTAGCGGATCATCACCACCATCCAGGTGTTGTAGGTGCCCGCCAGATGCCGCGACAGCGCATCCTGCGCGGCGAAGATGAAGGTCGTCAGGATCATCAGCCAGATGCCGCGCCGGGTGTCCTGGTCGGTCATGCGCCTTGTCCTTCCATGCTGGCATCCGCATCCGTGTTGGGCCGCTGCGCCCGGGTCATGTGCCGCTTGCGCCCGAAGCCGGGCGCGCGCGTCACCTCGAACCCGGCGGAGGCCAGGGCGCGCCGCACGTGGCCGGCCGCCGTATAGGTCGCCGCCGTGCCGCCCGGGGCGGTGTGGTCATGCACCGCCTGAATCAGGTCCTCGCCCCAAAGCTCGGGGTTCTTCGCGGGCGCGAAGCCGTCGAGGAACCAGGCGTCCGCCCGGCCGTCCCAGGCGGGCAGGGTGTCGCGTGCGTCGCCCACGATCATCTCGAAGGTCAGGTCAGGCAGGGTGAAGGCCGTCTTGCCCAGGTGCGGCGCCAGCTCTTCGGCCAGCTCCGCGATCTCGGGGAAGGCCGCCTGGGCGCGAGCCATGTCGGCGGCCTCCATCGGGTAGGCCTCGAAGGTGGTGAAATGCAGGGGGCCGGTCTGCCCCGTCTCGCGCCACAGTTTCCACACCGCCAGCAGGTTCAGCCCGGTGCCGAAGCCCAACTCGGCCACGTGAAACCCGGTGCCGAACCGCGCGGGCAGGTCGTTGCCGGCCAGGAAGACATGGCCGGTCTCGGCCAGCCCGTTGCCGAGGCTGAAATAGGGGTCGTCGAAGCGGGTGGCGACGGGCACGTCGCCCTCTTTCCACGCCAGCTCGGGTCTCTGGCCCTGCATGGGGCGATCCTCTAGGAAGGGCAAAATCAACGGCAAGATGGAACGGAGGCCGGGGAATGGCAAGCGGCGGAATGGCAGGCAGCGTGGACGTGACCGTGCGCGGTGCGGGGATCTTCGGCCTCAGCTGCGCCTGGGCCTGCGTGCAGCGTGGCGCACGGGTGCACGTGGTCGATCCCTTCGGTCCCGGGGCCGGGTCCTCGGGTGGCGTGGTGGGCGCGCTGGCGCCTCATGTGCCGGAGAACTGGAACGACAAGAAGGCCTTCCAGCTGGACAGCCTGCTGATGGCCGAGGCGTTCTGGGCCGAGGTCGAGGCGACGGGCGGCGTGACGGCGGGCTACGCGCGGTCGGGCCGGTTGCAGCCCCTGGCGGATGAGGCGGCGGTCGCCCTGGCGCGGGGGCGCGAGGCGACGGCGGCGGAGTTGTGGCAGGGGCAGGCCAGCTGGCAGGTCGTCGCCGCGACCGGCGCCGCCTTTGAACCGGCCAGCCCCACGGGGCTTCTGATCCACGACACGCTGACCGCCCGCATGCACCCCCGCCGCGCCTGTGCCGCCCTGGTGGCCGCCCTGGCCGCGCGCGGGGTCGAGGTGATGGCCGAGGCCCCCGACGAAGGCGCGGTGATCTGGGCCACCGGCGCCGCCGGGCTGGAGGAAATGAGCCGCGAAGCGGACCGCCAGGTGGGGGTGCCGATCAAGGGCCAGGCGGCGCTGCTGCGCTTTGATGCGGGGGCGGTGCCGCAGGTCTTCGCCGGGGGTGTCCACGTGGTGCCCCATGCGGATGGCACCGTCGCCGTCGGCTCGACCTCGGAGCGGGAGTTCGAGGGGCTCGGCACCGATGATCAGCTCGACGCGGTGATCGAGGCGGCGCGCGTGGCCGTGCCGGTCCTGCGCGGGGCGGAGGTGATCGACCGCTGGGCGGGGCTGCGCCCGCGCGCCCGGTCCCGCGCGCCGATGCTGGGCGTCTGGCCGGGACGGAAAGGGCACTACATCGCCAATGGCGGCTTCAAGATCGGCTTCGGCATGGGGCCCAAGGTGGGCGCGGTGATGGCCGACCTGGTGCTGGAGGGCACCGACGCGATCCCCGAGGGCTTCCGCGCCGAAGCGCTGTTCTGAGGAGAGGAGGGGGCGCGGCCCTCTGAGTATTTTGGACGAGGTGAAGACAGGGGCGCCACCCGGACAGGCAGATGTGGCCGACTTTGGCCACGGGCGGGACCCGCCTCCGGGCCAAAGTAGGTCACGCCGGGGGCAGGGCTGTTCCCATCTTCACCTTGTCGGAAATACTCCCGCCGGAGGCGTCGGCCCGGCACGGGCCGACATCCCGCTCAGCCGCCCTGGCGGAGGCGGAAGACGCCGGTGCCGGTGGCCGCCAGCGCCCCCGACTCGTCGCTGATCTTCGCTTCGGCGAAGAAGGTCTTCGCGCCACCGCCGGTCCGGAAACCCTCGGCGATCAGCATCTTGCCCGTCATCTGACCGAGGAAGTTGACGCTGAGGTTCAACGTCATCGCCAGCCGCTTCTTCTCGGGGTCGCCGGTATAGCACCCGGCGAAACCCATGGCGGTGTCGCACATCATCGAATGCACCCCGCCATGCAGGATGCCGTAGCGGTTCATTAGGAACTCTTCCATCGGCAGTTCGAAGCGCGCGTAATCCTCGCGCCAGTCGGTGATGTAGAAGCCGAGGTGGCGTTGCAGGGCGTAGGGATCTTCGACCAGGTTCGGGTCCATGGTACCTCTCAGACGGTTTTCGCGGCCTCCAGGCCGGCGGCGGCGAACCTGGGCACCAGCGCGCCCATCTGGCGGCCGCGTTCGGGGTTCGACGCGTTGCCGTCCAGCGCGCGCTTGTAGACACCCTGGATGATGCCAGCCATGCGGAAGAAGGTGAAGGCCAGGTAGAAACCGAACCCCTCGATCCCCGGCAGCCCGGCCCGGGCGCAGTAGTCGGCCAGGAACTCCTCATCCTCCATCAGTCCCGCCGCCCGGCGGTCGACGCCGGCCAGCCCGCGCCCGTCCGGGCCCTGGGGCATCGACCATTGCATGATGACGGCGGCCACATCCGCATAGGGGTGGCCGGTGGTCGACAGTTCCCAGTCCAGCACGGCGGCGATTCGGGGGCGGCTTTGGTCGAACAGCATGTTGTCGATCCGGTAGTCGCCATGCACCAGCGTGCGCATGCCGTCGTCGGGCGGGATATTGGCGTCGAGCCAGGCGATCAGCGCGTCCATGTCGGGCCGCGCCTCGGTCTCGGCGGCGCGATATTGCTTCGTCCAGCGGTCGATCTGGCGGCGGTAGTAGTTGCCCGCGGGGCCATAGTCGTCGAGGCCCGTGGCCTGCAGATCCACCCCGTGGATCGCGGCCAGCACCCGCGACATCTCCTCCTGGATGGGGCGGCGGTCGTCGCGGGCGAGCTCGGGCAGGTCGGGCAGGTTGAAATGCCGCCCGTGGACCTCGTCCATCACGTAGAAGGCCGAGCCGATGACACTATCGTCTTCACAAAGCACATGCATCTTCGCCACCGGCACGTCCGTGTCGGCCAGGGCCTTCTGCACCCGGAACTCGCGGTCCACCGCATGGGCGGATTTCAACAGCACGCCCGGCGGCTTGCGGCGCAGCACGTAGTTTTTCGTCGGCGTGGTCAGCCGGAAGGTGGGGTTCGACTGGCCCACGGCGAATTTTTCCGCCTCCAGCGGGCCATCGAAGCCCGGCAGATGGGCTTTCAGCCAGCGTTCGACGGCGGCAAGGTCGAGGGTCTGGGTCGTCATCGGGGCCTCCTAGGAATAGGTCAGCAGCGGGTCGCCGGGGCTGGCGAGGAAGGGCGTCTCGTTGAAGCCGTTGAGGAAATGGCGGCGCGGGGAGAAGACGAAGCGGGCGACAGCGCAGTTGCGGGTCTGCAATTGCAGCTCGATCTGGGCCTGGCCGGGGGCGCCGAGGGTGGCGGCGATCATCTGGGAAATCGCGCCCCCCGAAGAGACGGCAAAGACCGTCTCGGCGCCGTCGCGCATCAGGTGGGCGCGGGCGGCCTCCACCCGGGCGGCGAAATCGGCCCAGGGTTCGGGCGGGTTTTCCACCTCGTCCCGCTGCCACATCAGAACGGTGTCACGCAGGGTGCGGAAATGGCTGCGGCGGTCGTCGTGCATGTGCTCGGGCGCGCCGCCCCTGGCAAAGCGCGCCTCCAGCAGGGCCTTGAAGTCGAATTCGGACAGGCCGGGGAGCACCTCGGGCGCGGGTGCGTCAGCCACGCCCTCCAGCACACCGACAAGCGTGTCGCGCTGGCGTTTCAGCCCGCCATGGGCCACCCGGTCGGGCCGGATGCCCTGGGCGGCGAACCAGCCGCCCAGGGCGCGGGACTGGGCATGGCCCACCTCCGACAGCACGTCGTAATCCGCCGCGCCGAAGGAGGCCTGACCATGCCGGATCAGGTAGAGCGTGCCCATTACAGAACTTCGAAGAGGCCCGCCGCCCCCATGCCGCCGCCCACGCACATGGTGCAGACCACGTAACGGGCGCCACGGCGCTTGCCCTCGATCAGGGCGTGGCCGACCATGCGGGCGCCGGACATGCCGTAGGGGTGGCCCACGGAAATGGCGCCGCCGTTGACGTTCAGGATCTCGTCCGGGATGCCCAGCACGCGGGCCGAATGCAGCACCTGGCAGGCGAAGGCCTCGTTCAGCTCCCACAGCCCGATGTCGTCCATGGTCAGCCCGTGGGCTTTCAGCAGTTTCGGCACCGCGTGGATCGGGCCGATGCCCATCTCCTCGGGGTCCAGACCCGCCGCCATGACGCCGATGTAGCGGCCCAGCGGTTGCAACCCGCGCTTCTCGGCCTCTTTCGCCTCCATCAGCACCGAGGCAGAGGCGCCATCGGACAGCTGCGAGGCGTTGCCGGCGGTGATGAACTTGCCCTCTTTCACCTTCTGCCCGTCCTTGAACACCGGCGAAAGCGATTGCAGCCCCTCCAGTGTGGTCGACGGGCGGTTGCCCTCGTCCTTGGCCAGGGTCACCTCGTGGAAGGAGACCTCCTTCGTCTCCTTGTCCATGACGCCCATGGTGGTGGTCAGGGGCACGATTTCATCGTCGAACTTGCCCGCCTCCTGGGCGGAGGCGGTGCGTTGCTGCGACCGCAGCGAATAGGCGTCCTGGTCTTCGCGGGTGACGCCATAGCGGTCGGCGACGATCTCGGCGGTTTCCAGCATGGTCATGTAGATGTCGGGGCGGTGTTCCATGATCCAGGGATCGCGGGCGCGGTCGGTGCGCATGTTCTGGTTCTGCACCAGAGAGATCGATTCGACCCCGCCGCCGATGGCCACCTGCATCCCGTCGGTGATGATCTGCTTGGCCGCCGTGGCGATGGCCATCATGCCCGAGGCGCACTGCCGGTCCATCGAGAAGCCCGCGACAGAGGTCGGCAGGCCTGCCCGGATCACCGCCTGGCGACCGATGTTGCCCCCGGTCGATCCCTGCTGGATGGCGCAGCCGACGACGCAGTCCTGCACCTCCGGGCCTTCCAGCCCGGCGCGGTCCACGGCGTGGCGGACGGCATGGCCGATCAGTTCCTGCGCCTGGGTGTTGTTGAAGGCACCGCGAAAGGCCTTGCCGATCGGGGTGCGGGCGGTCGAGACGATGACGGCGTCACGCATGGTTGGGTCTCCTCCCTGAGACTGTGTTGGGGGGGACGCGGCCCGGGGGCCGCGCCTGTCGTTCGTGGGTTATTCGGGCAGCTGGAGGCCGCGCAGTTTCGCCGCCATGGCGGCGTATTTGCGGGTCTGGGCGAAGGCGCCCGGCATGACCTCCTGGCCCTCTTCGGCACGGATCTCCTCCATCCGGGCGGCGATTGTGTCGGGGTCCAGCTCGTCGTCGGCAAAGGCGAGGCCGGGGGTTTCGTAAATGCGGGTTTCGGTGAAACAGCCGCCCCCCGCGCCCAGGATCATTCGGCTGGGGGCGTCCTCGTGCAGCAGGGTCAGAAGGCCCGGGGTGATGGTCTCGGGGCGCAGCAGCTTCAGCACCTCCTCGGGCAGCAGGCCCTCGGTCATGCGGGTGGCCGCCGTGGGGGCCAGCAGGTTGGCGCGGATGTTGTACTTGGCCCCTTCCTGGGTCAGCACGTTCATCAGCCCGACCAGCGCCGCCTTGGCCGCGCCGTAGTTGGCCTGGCCGAAGTTGCCGTAAAGCCCGGAGGCCGAGGTGGTATAGACGATGCGCCCGTAGTTCTGTTCGCGGAACTGATCCCACAGCGCCTTGGTCGGCACCACGGAGCCCATCAGATGCACATCGACGACCTTGGCGAAGTCGTCCAACTCCATCTTGGTGAAGGTCTTGTCGCGCAGGATGCCGGCGTTGCAGACCAGAATGTCCACCTTGCCCCATTGGGCCACGGCCTGATCCACCATGTCCTTCACCTGGGCGGCATCGGTGACATTGGCGCCATGGGCCATGGCCTCGCCGCCCGCCGCGCGGATCTCTTCCACAACCGCCTGGGCCTCGGCCGAGCTTTGGCCGGTGCCGTCGGTGGCCACGCCCAGGTCGTTCACCACCACCTTGGCGCCGCGCGCGGCCAGGCCAAGGGCATGGCTGCGGCCCAGGCCCACGCCCGCACCGGTGACAATGGCCACGCGGCCCTCGAAGGAAATGCTCATGTCTTGTCTCCGAAATATCTGCGGCCCAGCCATTCGGCGGCCAGCGCCGGCTTGTCCTGCCCTTCGATCTCCACCGTGACCTCGGTGGTGGTCTGGATCTCTCCGGGCCGGATCTCCTCGACCTTTTGCAGCACGAAGCGACCGCGGATGCGCGCGCCCGACGGCACGGGCGAGATGAAGCGCATCCGGTTCATGCCGTAATTCACCGCCATGGTTGTCCCCGTGATGCTGGGGAGTTGGTAGACCATGGCCGACAGCAGCGAGAGCGTCAGGAACCCATGGGCGATCGTCCCGCCGAAAGGCGTTTCGGCGGCGCGTTCGGGGTCCACGTGGATGTATTGCCGGTCTTCGGTGCAGTCGGCAAAGGCGTCGATCCGGGCCTGGGTGACCTCGATCCAGTCCGACACGCCCAACTCCTGCCCCGTCAGGGCGGTGTACGCGTCCAGGGTAAGCTCGGTCATGCGTCCTCCAGGAAGGCGGCCTGGGCCGTGGCGACCTGCATCCCGCCCGACAGCGGGATCACCGCGCCCGAGACGTAGCTGCCGCCGCGCCCGCAGAGGAATTGCAGCACGCCCGCCACGTCTTCCTCGCGGCCCACGCGGCCGGCGGGGACGGTGGCGGCGGTTTTGCGGCGCCCCTCTTCGTGGCCGATGGCGAAGGCCATCATCTTGGACATGAAGGGGCCGGGCGCGATGGCGTTGACGGTGATGCCCCGAGGCGTCAGCTCATTCGCCAGGATGCGGGTCATGTGGTGCACTGCCGCCTTCGAGGTGGCGTAGGAATAGGCGCCCTGGCCCTTGGGAATTTCGCCCATGACCGAGCCCACGTTGACCACCCGGGCCGGGTCGTCCGGCGTTGCGGCGGCTTCCAGCAGGGGCAGCAGGGCCTGGGTCAGCTGGAACATGCCGGTGACGTTCAGATCCAGCACCTTGCCCCAGGCGTCATAGGGGAACTCGCCCAAGGGCGCCCCCCAGGTGCGGCCTGCGTTGTTCATCAGGATATGCAGCTGGCCGGTGCGCGCGGCCATGGCCTTGGCCAGCGCCGCGATGCCCGCCTCGCGGCCCACGTCGCCGGCGAAGCCCTCGGCGCTGCCCGGCAGGTCCAGCGCGTTCAGCTCCTCTGCGGCGGCCTCGCAGGCCTCGCCCTTGCGCGAGGCGATCAGGACGCGGGCGCCCGCGGCCACCAGCCCTTCGGCGGCCATGCGACCAATGCCGGTGGCCCCGCCGGTGACCAGCGCCACCTTTCCGGTCAGATCGTTCAGATCGGATGGTTTCAAGCTCATCAGAACCCCCTTGCGGCGGCGACGCGCGCGGCGTGATAGCCGTAGTCGCCCAGCCATTCGGCGCCCACCCGGGCGCGTTTCATGTAGAACCCCATGTCGAACTCGTCCGTCATGCCGATGCCACCATGCATCTGCACGCCTTCGCTGACCGCCAGTTTCGCGGTCTGCGTGGCGCGGGCCTTGGCGACTGAGACGGCCAGGTCGGCCTCCTCCGGTGTCTCGTCCAGCACCCGGCCCGCGTTGGCCACGGCCGAGGCGGTCACCTCGATCTCGCACCACAGATGCGCGGCGCGGTGTTGCAGGGCCTGGAAGGACCCGATGGTGCGGCCAAACTGGCGGCGCTCGCGCAGGTAGGCCGCCGTCATCCCGAAGGCGCCCGAGGTCAGGCCCAGAAGCTCCGCCGAGAGCCCCGCCTGACCGGCCCGCAGAGCGGGGGCCAGCACGGCCATGGCATTGTCGGCCTCGCCCAGCACGTCCTCGCCCGTGGCCTCGACCCCGTCGAGGTCGATGTTGGCGTGATCGCGGCTGTCCACCGTGGCGCGGGGGCTGCGGCTGATCCCGGCGCGGCTGGCGTCGAGGTCGAACAGTGTCAGGCCCTGCGGCTCGCCCGGGGCGCCTGCCGTGCGGGCCAGCACCAGCAGCCGGTCGGCGCTGCCGCCATCGGCGACGAAGCATTTGCGCCCCGTCAGGCGATAGCCGTTCCCGGCGCGGGTGGCCTGCAACCCACTGCGTTCCGGCGCGAACTTCGAGGTCTCGTCGAGGGCCAGCGCATAGGTCGCGCCCCCGGCAATCTCGGCCAGCCGCGCGCTGCCCGCCGCGCGCAGGGCGGTGGCGGCGATCACCGCGGACGACAGGAAGGGCGAGGCGGCCAGCACTTCGCCCATCTCCTCGGCCAGGATGCCGGCGGCGCGGTGGCCCATGTCGGCACCCCCGGCCTCTTCGGGCACCAGCACACCGGCCCAGCCCATCTTCACCATCTCGGACCACAGGCCCGGATCATAGGGGCGGCCCGCATCGCGGTTGGCGCGCAGGGCGCTGACCGGGCTGGCCTCTGCCAGAAAGGCCCGGGCGCTGTCGCGCAGCATCACTTCATCCCCGGAGGGCACAAGAGAAGCGGTCATCTTGGATCTCCTATTGGCTGGGCAGGTCGAGGACGCGTTTCGACAGGATGTCGAGCATCACTTCGGAAGTGCCGCCCTCGATCGAATTGGCCTTGGTGCGCAGCCATTCCGAGGGCAGGGCGCCATGGGCCCCGTCCCAGTCCAACCCGTCGCTGCCCGTCACCGACATCAAGAGTTCATAGCGGCGCTTGTTCAGCTCGGTGCCGGCGTATTTCAGCATGGCGGAGGCATGGCCGACGCCACCCTGTTTCGCCATGTCCTTGTACCGGTCGAGCGTCATGGCGGTGGCCAGGCTGTCGACCTCCAACTCCATCGCTCGGGTGCGCAGCACCGGATCGGCCAGCACCTGATCGTCCAGATCCTGAAGGAAGGCGCCCAGCGAGCGGGTGCCCAGCAGGCCTTGCGCGCCGCCGCCGATCATCTCGCGTTCGTGGGTCAGCAGGTGCTTGGCCACGTCCCAGCCCCGGTTCAGCTCACCCACGATGCGCGACAGGCCGGCGGGGTCCTCCTTGGGCACGACCACGTTGTCGAAGAAGGTCTCGCAGAAGGGCGAGGCGCCGGAGATCAGGCGGATGGGTTTCGTGCTGACGCCCTCGGCCGTCATGTCGATCAGCATGAAGGAAATGCCGCGATGCTTGGGCGCCTCGCGGTCGGTGCGCACCAGGGCGAAGATCCAGTCGGCCTGATCGGCGTAGCTGGTCCAGATCTTCGACCCATTCACCACCCAGTGATCGCCGCGGTCCTCGGCCCGGGTCTGGACCGAGGCCAGGTCGCTGCCCGCGCCTGGTTCGGAATAGCCCTGGCACCAGCGAATCTCGCCGCGGGTGATCTGCGGCAGGTAGTGCAGCTTCTGCTCGTGGGTGCCGAATTCCAGCAGGGCGGGGCCCAGCATCCACAACCCGAAGCTTTCCAGGGGCGTGGGGGCGTTCAGCCGCGCCAGCTCCTCGCGGTAGACCTTCTCCTGCTGGCGCGACAGGCCTGCGCCGCCGTACTCGATCGGCCAGCGAGGGGCCGACAGGCCGGTTTCCGCCGCCGCCTGCATCCAGGCCTTCTGCGCCGCACTGGAAAATTCGAAGCGTTTGCCGCCCCAGCAGATCTGCTGATCGGTGCGGGGAATCGCCCGCAGCTCGGGGGCGCAATGGGCCTCGATCCATGAGGAAATATTGGCCCGGAACGTGTCCGGGTCGTCGCTGTGCTGCAGCATACCGTCCTCCCCAACGGTTTGTCTTTCGCATTGCAGAATAGAATTTCACACATTGCTTGACAAGCCGCCGTCGAGGTCTTTTGATCCTTGGCAGGAAGGCGGGGCCTGCATACCCTGTTTTCCATCTAGGGAGGAGAACATTATGAAATCGACCGTGAAAGCCGCGCTTGCGGCTGCCGTGTCGCTGTGCGCCGTTCAGGCCGCGCAGGCCGACACCCTCAAGATGGCCTTCATCGACCCGCTGTCGGGTGCCATGGCCTCTTCGGGTGAACCCGCCTACCAGAGCTTCGTCCTCGCCGCCGAGCACATCAACGCCGACGGTGGCGTGAACGGCGACATGATCGAGATCCTGGGCCTGGACAACAAGATCAGCCCGAAGGAATCGCTGGTCCAGCTGCAGAAGGCGATCGACCAAGGTGCGCGCTACATCATCCAGGGCAACGGTTCGTCCGTGGCCTCGGCGATCATCGACGCGGTGAACAAGCACAACGCGCGGAACCCCGGGGAAGAGGTTCTATTCTTCAACTATGCCGCGGTCACGCCGGAGTTCACCAACGAGGCCTGCAGCTTCTGGCACTTCCGGTTCGATGCCCATACGGACATGAAGATGAACGGGATCACCGACTGGATCGCCTCTCGCGAGGACATCAAGAAGGTCTATCTGATCGGCCAGGACTACGTGCACGGCGAGGCCGTGGCTCATGCCGCCGAGACCCAGCTGGCCGAGAAACGCCCCGACATCGAGATCGTCGGCAACGAGTTGCACCCGCTGGCGAAGGTGAAGGATTTCACCCCCTACGTGCAGAAGATCATCTCCTCCGGCGCCGATGCAGTGATCACCGGCAACTGGGGCCAGGACATGACCCTGCTGGTGAAGGCCGCCGCCGATGCGGGCCAGGAAATTCCATACCTGACTTTCTATGGCGGCTCGAACGGAGCCGTGGCGGCCCTGGGCGAAGGGGCGATCGACACGCTGTACCAGGTCTCCGAACTGGCGGCGAACATGGAGGACGTCTCGGATGAACAGAACGCCCTGGTGGAAGAGTACAAGGAGCGGTTCCCCGACTACGACTACTACTACCACCGCGCCTTCGTGACGCTGGACATGTTCGACAAGGCGGCCGAGGAAGCCGGCAGCAACGATCCCATCGCCGTGGCCCATGCCCTGGAAGGGATGTCGGTCGAGGGTGGCTATGGCGCCGCGACCATGCGCGCCGAGGATCACCAGCTGCAACAGCCGCTCTACATCACCACCGTCGCGGCGGATGTCACCTACCCGGTCGACAACACCAACCTGGGCTGGCGCCTGGTCGAGGGTGGCGTGATCCCGGCTGACGCGGCGGAGACGCCCACCACCTGTGAAATGGAACGGCCCGACTAAGCCCTTCCCCACTGCAACCGCGATGTCACGGACGGTCTTCCCAGCCGTGACATCGCCCATCCGCCGATGGACGGCGGGGTGGGACAAGACAGGACCTCTCTCATGGAAACTCTGGTCTTCGCGCTGCTCAACGGCGCGATCTACGGGCTTCTGCTCTTCATGCTGTCCAGCGGGCTGACGCTGATCTTCTCGATGATGGGCGTGCTGAACTTCGCCCATGCAAGCTTCTACATGCTGGGGGCCTACCTGGCCTTCACGATCACTGAGGGCACCTCCTTCTGGATCGCGCTGTTCCTGGCGCCGGTCCTGGTCGGCGGCGTCGGCATGCTGGTCGAACGCTATGGCCTGCGAAAGGTCCATGCCCAGGGGCATGTGGCGGAGCTGCTGTTCACCTTCGGCCTGGCCTATCTGATCGACGAGCTGGTGAAGATCTTCTGGGGGCGCACGGCGGTGAACTACCGCGTGCCCGAGATCCTGGATTTCCCGCTCTTCACCCTCTACGGGGCGCAATACCCGGCCTACCGGATCTTCATCCTCTTCGTTGCGGCCTTCATGCTGGTGGCGCTGTGGTATCTGCTGAAGAAGACCCGCGCGGGCCTGATCATCCAGGCCGCGCTGAGCCACCCGCACATGGTGGGCAGCCTGGGCCACAACGTGCCGCTGATCTTCATGACGGTCTTCGGCGCGGGCTGCGCGCTGGCCGGTCTGGCGGGGGTCATCGGCGGCAACTACTTCGTCACCGATCCGGCCATGGCCGTGCAAATGGGGCCCATCGTCTTCGTCGTCGTGGTGGTCGGCGGCCTGGGCAGCCTGGAGGGCGCCTTCATCGCCGCCATGCTGATCGGCCTGCTGCAGACATCGGCGATTTCCATCAATGCCTCGCTGGCCGACATCTTCGGCTTCATCGGCCTGGGGGCCGACACCGAACTGGGCGAGATCACCATCGCCTCCATGGCGCCGATGCTGCCCTTCCTGCTGCTGGTGCTGATCCTGATGATCCGCCCGCGTGGCCTCATGGGGGACCGTGAAGTATGACCGACATGACTGCATCCCACGCTGCGCTGGAACCCTCGCGCAGCGACAAGTTCCGCCAGCGGACCGTGCCGCTGATCCTCTTTGCGGTGGTCCTGCTGGTGATCCCGCTGTTCAACCCCTCGCGCAGCATGGTGACCCTGCTCAATCACATGGGCATCACCATCGTCTTCGCGCTGAGCTACAACATGCTGCTGGGGCGTGCGGGCCTTCTGTCCTTCGGCCATGCGGTTTACATGGGGCTGGGCGGTTACTTCGCGGTTCACGTGATGAACTGGATCGCCGAGGGCACCGGCATCTGGGGCTCGGTCCCGATGTTCTCCATGCCCGCCTTCGGCTTTGGCGCGGGCGCGCTGGCCGGGGCCGTGATCGGCTGGCCGTCGTGTCGCCGCGCGGGTACGCCCTTTGCCATGATCTCCCTCGGCGTGGCCGAGCTGGTGGCCGCCGCGGGCTTCATGTTCGACAGCCTGTTCGGCGGCGAGATGGGCATCTCGGGCGACCGGATGAACGGGCCGGAGCTGTTTGGCCTGTCGTTGGGCCCCGTGGACGAGGTCTATTGGTTCATCGCCTTCTGGACCTTCATCGGCGTGCTGGGCACCTATGCCTTCACCCGCACCCCCCTGGGCAAGCTGTCGGAGGCCACGCGCGACAACCCCGAACGGGTGGAATTCGTGGGCTACAGCCCGCAGCGCGTGCGCTACCTGGTCTTCATCTTCGCAGGCGCCTTCGCGGGGATGGCGGGCGGCATGTCGGCCGTGCAGGACGAGATCTTCACCCCGGAGAACCTGTCGCTGATCCCCTCGGGCGCGATCCTGATCGCCACCTACGTGGGCGGGATCCGCTATTTCACCGGGCCGATCATGGGCGCCATCGTGATGACCTACATGGGGAGCAACCTTTCCGACTACACCGCCGGCTGGCTGCTGTACCTGGGCCTGATGTTCGTCTGCGTGGTGATGTTCCTGCCCGACGGCATCGCCGGCATCGTCTACGGCACCGCCGACACGATCCGCCAGGGCCGCGCGGGCGAGATGTGGCGCACCTGGATGCTGCGCCTCATGGGGCTGGCCCTCGTGGGGGCCGCGATCATCACCATTGTCGAGGTCGCCTTCCGCTGGTCCGATGGCTACGGCGAGGTGTTCGAGCCCTTCGGCCTGCAACTGACCGTCGAGAACCCGCTGACCTGGGTGATCGGCATCCTGTCCCTGGTGCTGGGCATCCTCGCCCTGCGCCGCGCCGCGAAGGGAGGTGGCAAATGACCCTGGCCCTCGAACTCAAGGACCTGAGGAAAAGCTTCGGCCCCGCCAAGATCATCCAGGGGGTGAACCTGCAGATCGAGAAGGGGGAACGGCATGCGATCATCGGCCCCAACGGGGCGGGCAAGTCGACGCTGTTCAACCTGATCTCGGGGCGGTTCTTCCCGTCGTCGGGAGAGGTAAAGCTGAACGGTGAGGTGATCTCGGGCAAGCGCCCGTTCGAGATCAACCGGATGGGGCTGTCGCGGTCCTTCCAGGTGTCGAACATCTTCACCAACATGACCGTGCGGGAGAATGTGCGCTGCGGCGTCCTCTACTCCATGGGCTACGGCATGAGCTTCTGGCGCAATATCGGCAACCTGAAGGAGGTGTCGCAGAAGACGGCGCAGATCCTCGACGAAGTGGGGCTGCTGGACAAGGCGAACCTGCCGGCCGCCTCGCTGCCCTATGCCGATCAGCGCACGCTGGAGATCGCGATCACCATCGCCGGCGGGGCGGAGGTGATCCTGCTGGACGAACCCACGGCGGGCATGAGCCATTCGGAAACCGACCGCGCCGTGGCGCTGATCGAGAAGGCCAGCCAGGGCAAGACCCTGCTGATCGTCGAACACGACATGGGCGTGGTCTTCGGCATGGCCGACCGGATTTCCGTGCTGGTCTATGGCGAGATCATCGCCACCGGCACGCCGGAGGAAATCCGCGGCGATGCCAAGGTCCGCGAAGCATATCTGGGCGAAGATGCCCAGGCACTGGAGGGCGTGGCATGAGCCTGGACGCGAACCCCGAACCGATGCTGCAGCTGACGGATCTGCATGCCTACTACGGCAAGAGCCACGTCCTGAACGGCGTCAACCTGGAGATCATGCCGGGCGAGGTGATCGCCCTTCTCGGCCGCAACGGCGTGGGTCGGTCCACCACCGCAAAGGCGATCATGGGTGAGGTGGTGCCCGTCGGCTCCGTCCGGTTCAAGGGGCAGGAGATCGGCGGCATGGCCAATCACCGCATCGCCCGCCTTGGCCTGGGCTACGTGCCGGAAAGCCGGGACATCTTCCCGACGATGACCGTGCGCCAGAACCTGATGCTGGGGATCAAGAACATGCGCCGCCCCGGCAAGTGGACGATCGACCAGATGCTGGAGATGTTCCCCAACCTCGGCCGCCGCGCGGACAACGCCGCCGGGGTGCTGTCGGGCGGCGAGAAGCAGATGCTGACCATGTGCCGGACCCTGATGGGCGATCCCGAGCTGATCATCATCGACGAGCCGACCGAGGGGCTGGCGCCGCTGATCGTGCAACAGGTGGGCGAGATGATCGCCGAGATCGCCAAGGCGGGGGTGTCGATCCTGCTGGTGGAACAGAAGTTGTCCATCGCGCTGAAGATCGCCGACCGGGTCTATGTCATGGGCCATGGCGAGATCGTCTACGGCGGCACCCCCGCCGATTTCGCCACCCGCGAGGACATCCGCAAGGAATGGCTGGAGGTGTGATCTGCCGGACCCGGGCTAGGCCCGGGCAAACCCTCCGGGGGAGGGTTTGGGCAAATCACGGGCGGAGCCCTTCCGGACCTCGGGGCCTGGGGCCCCGAGGCAAACGCTCCGGGGGAGCGTTTGGGAAACTCACGGGCGGAGCCCCCAACGACCCGCGCTGCGCGCGGCAAACCTTCCGGGGGGAAGGTTTGGGGGTTTCACGGGCGGAGCCCCGCCGGACCCGGGCGTAGCCCCAAGTCTGTAGCGATCACGACCTCGGGGCTTTTGGCTCCGAGGCACCTGCTCCCATCACGGGCCCGAAATGGGCGCGCCCTCTGTCTCGCCTACTGCTCCCCGCCCGACAGCTTCATCAGCACGATCCCTGACAGGATCAGCAGGGCGGCCAGCAGGCGCAGGGGCGTCACCGCCTCGCCCATCCACAGAACGCCCACGGCGAAGGCGCCGACCGCGCCGATGCCGGTCCAGACCGTGTAGGCCGTGCCCAGGGGCAGCGACCGCATGGCCAGCGCCAGCAGGCTGAAGCTGGCGATCATGGTGACAAGGGTGATGATCGAGGGCAGCAGCAGGGTGAAACCCGCGGACTTCTTCATGAAGCTGGCCCAGACGATTTCCAGGCAACCGGCGAGGGTGAGATAGAGCCAGGGCATGACCTGACCTCCGTTCCAGGGGCCGGGCCGTCCCGGGATGAGAACCAGGCGCCGGGTCGTCCCGACGCGCCCCGGGCCTAGCAACCGGGGCGGAGCCGGTCAATCGCCGCCCCATGGCGCCCGGCCATGTCCGTCATGCAAAAGGGGCGCCCCGCGGGACGCCCCCTTGTCTGGCCCTGGCGACCGGGATCAGGCGCTGACGCGCAGATCCGGGTGCTGGTAATCGCCCAGCGTCTTGCGCAGGGTCAGTTTCGACACCTTGCCGGTGGCGGTCATCGGCAGGCTGTCCAGCCAGATGATGTCGTCCGGCATCTGCCACTTGGCGAAATGTTCCGACAGCAGCTCGTGCAGGTCCTCCGCCGTGGGGCGGTCCTCGCCGGCGGCCACGGCGACCAGCACCGGGCGTTCGTCCCAGCGGGGGTGCGGCACGCCGATGGCGGCGCATTGCGCGATCGCCGGATGGGCGGTGGCGGCGTTTTCCAGGTCGATCGAGGAAATCCACTCGCCGCCCGACTTGATCAGGTCCTTCGCCCGGTCCTGGATCGACAGGAACCCGTCCGGATCGACCGAGGCCACGTCGCCGGTGGCGAACCAGCCGTCGGCGTCATGGCTGTCGGCGCTGGCCTCGGGGTTGCGGAAATAGCCCGCGACCACGGCATTGCCGCGCACGTAAAGCTCGCCCACGGCCTCGCCGTCCTGGGGCAGGACCTTACCGTCCTCGTCGACGATCTTCAGGTCGACGCCATAGCACCGCCGGCCCTGTTTGGTCTTGGCGTCGATGCGCTCCTCGAAGGGAAGCTCCTCCATCCAGGCGGGCAGACAGCCGTGGGTGCCGATGGGCGACATCTCGGTCATGCCCCAGGCGTGGCCGACCGCCACGCCGCGCGTCTCGAAGGCCTCGATCATAGAGCGCGGCGCGGCGGAGCCGCCGATGACCACGTCGCCGAAGCCTTCGGGGATGCGACCCTGGGCCTTGATCTCTCCCAGCAGGCCCATCCAGACGGTGGGCACGCCCCAGGCGGAATAGACCTTCTCCTGGTCCATCAGCTTGAACAGGCTCGGCCCGTCCAGCGCGGGGCCCGGCATCACCAGCGAGGCGCCGATCATCGGCGCCACGTAGGGCAGGCCCCAGGCGTTCACATGGAACAGCGGCACCACGGGCAGGATCGGCTTGCCCTCCTCGAAGCTGCGCTTCTGGCTGACCACCAGGGTCAGGGCATGCAGCACGGAGGAGCGGTTGGAATAGAGCGCGCCCTTCGGATGGCCCGTCGTGCCGGAGGTATAGCACAACCCGCAGGCGGTGTTCTCGTCCAGTTCGGGCCAGGCGATCGCCTCCTCCTCGCCCTCCAGCAGCTCCTCGTAGCAGAGCGCGTCGAAGGGGGTGTCAGGCATGTGCGCCCGGTCGGTCATGATGACGAAGGTCAGGTCGTCGGGGAGGTGCTCGGCCACGGCGGCGATCACTGGCACGAAGGTGGTGTCGAGGAACAGCAGTTTGTCCTCGGCGTGATTGACGATGTAGATCAGCTGCTCGGCCGAGAGGCGCGGGTTGATCGTGTGACAGATCGCGCCGATGCCGCCCACTGCATAATACAGCTCAAAGTGGCGGTAGCCGTTCCAGGCCAGCGTCGCCACGCGGTCGCCGATCTGCACGCCCCTGCGGCGCAGCCCGTGGGCCAGCTGCGCGATGCGCGCGCCGGCTTCGGGGTAGGTGTAGGAATGGATGTCCCCCTCGGTCCGGACCGAGGTGATGCCCGCCTTGCGGTGCGCGTTCATGCCGTATTCGAGAATATTCGACACCAGCAGCGGCCGGTGCATCATCATGCCTTCCATGGCGGTTCTCCTCCCAGAACTATCTGGGAGAAATGTAACCTCGCGCCGGGGCGCCCCCAAGGGCGACGCAGCGTCTGCGGAATATTTTTCCGTTTTAATTCCGCCCGTCGGAAATGCCGGGCGATTTGCTGCGTCGCGGCGCCGATTTTCGGTGAATCTCCGCGCATTCCGTAGCGTTTTCAATGCTATATCCGGGCGCCTGCCCTAGTCTGGCGGCAGAGGCCCGGCGCGGGAGACGCGGGGCGCGAATCACAAGGGAGGCGCGACGTGAAAGCCATCGTCTGTCATGAATTTGGTCCGCTGGAGGACCTGGCCTGGGAGGAGGTTGCCGACCCGCGGCCCGGCCCCGGCGAGGTGCTGATCCGCACCGAGGCTGCGGGGGTGAACTACCCCGACGGCCTGCTGGTCCAGGGCCTCTACCAGGTGAAGCCCGAGCGTCCCTTTTCCCCGGGGATGGAGGTCGCAGGTGAGATCGAGAGCGTTGGCGAAGGCGTCAACGGCCTGGCGCCGGGCGACCGGGTGCTGGCGGCAGTGCAGATGGGCGGCTACGCGGAGAAGGCGGTTTGCCCCGCCGCGCGCTGCATGCCGCTGCCCGAGGGGATGGATGCCGCGGAGGCCTGCGCCCTGCTGGTGGCCTATGGCACCTCGCACCATGCGCTGAAACAGCGCGGGGCGCTGGCGGCAGGGGACTGGCTGGTGGTCTTCGGCGCGGCTGGCGCCACCGGGATCGCGGCGGTGCAGATCGGCAAGGTGATGGGGGCAAAGGTGATCGCCGTATGCTCCACCGAGGAAAAGCGCGCCATCGCGCTGGAGAACGGCGCTGACCACGCCATCGGCTATGACGATCTGAAGGCCGAGGTGAAGGCGCTGACCGACGGCCACGGCGCCGATGTGGTCTACGATCCCGTCGGTGGGGCTGCCTTCGATGCGGCGACGCGGTTCATGGCGCGCAACGGGCGGCTACTGGTGATCGGTTTTGCCAGCGGCGAGATCCCGCAGTTCCCGGTGAACCTGGCGCTGGTGAAGGAATATGCGGTGGTCGGCGTCTTCTGGGGCAACTGGACCCGGGCCGAGCCGGAGGCCTATCGCGCCAATATGGTCGAGCTTCTGGACTGGTATTCCAAAGGCCGGGTGAAGCCGCTGATCGAGGGGCGTTACCCGATGACCGAGGCGGCGAGCGTGCTGACCCGGGTTCTGGGGCGCGGCGCCACGGGCAAGATCGCGCTGGTGCCCTGAGCGGGCACGGGGGGTCGGCCTTGCGGCCGATGCCTCCGGCGGGAGTATTTTTGGCCATCGAATAGGGAAAGAGAGGCGCGCCCGGCGGTGGCGGGCTTATCTTATCCGGCAGCCGAAAATACTCCGGGGGTGGCCGTCGCAGGCGGGCGGGGGCAGCGCCCCCTGCGATCGGGAGCCAAGGGGGGCGAGGTCGGAGAGGGGGCCGTCGGCCCCCCGCCACCCCTTTGGGGCGTCTCCCCCCGAGAGTATTTTGGGCCATCGGATAGGAGCAGGGTCGCGCGGAACGCGCGCGAGCAAAAGATACTGCGGAACGCGCGCGAGCAAACGGGACGCGGAACGCGCGCCTAGTACCCCGTGCGGCTGACCATGCGCGACAGGTCCACGAGTTTCGGGCCCAGTTCGTTCTCCAGCCGGTCGCGGGTCAGCGAGAAGGCGTAGCCGCCCAGGTTGAAGGCCAGCATCGGCGTGTCGGGCTGGGGCGAGCGGTAGGGCACGGAAACGGCGTGCACGTCGCGCTGCCAGTCGCCGAAGTTGGCGTAGAAGCCCTTGCGCGCGATCTGGTCCTGGGCGTCCTCGATGCCGCGCAGCACCTCGGTCAGCTTGTCACCCTCGTAGCGGTCACGGATGCGGTCCAGGATCTCGGCCCGTTCGGCCTCATGGGTGCCCGCGATATAGGCCCGCCCCATGGCCGAGCGCGCCAGCGAGATGCGCGAGCCGACGTTGAGTTGCAGCGAGATCACCCCTTCGGAGCGCGCCGCGGCGATATAGGTCACCGCCATGTCGTCGCGCCCGCCCAAGGCGACAAGCACCCCGTCGCCGCAATCGTCGGCCAGTTTCTGCATGTAAACCTGGGCCGTTTCGCGCACCTGCATGCCGGCCAGGCAGGCATAGCCCAGAGACAGCACCGGCAGGCCCATGCGGTAGCGGCCCGTGCCCTCATCATAGACCAGGTAGCCGGATTTCAGCAGGGTGAAGGTCAGGCGCGACACGGTGGAATTGGGCAGGCCGGTGCGTTCGGCCAGTTCCGAATTGCCCAGCCCCGCCTTGTCCGCCGGGCGGAAGGCCTTGAGGATTTCCAGACCCCGGTAGAGCGCCGTGACGAACTGGCGGTCGCCATCGCCCTTCTCTGCCTCGGTCCCCGTCTCGCTTACCCGTTTCCGCATGTACTCATATCCCCGATGCGCGTCTCGACGCAGCTACAAAGCGGCAGCCGGAGGGTCAAGGCACCCCGCCTGCCGCATGGTCAAGTGACCGGCCCGCTGTCCCGGCGCGCCTCTTTTTCCGCCAGTTCCCGCCACAGCACCTTGCCGGAGGCGGATTTCGGCAGGCTGTCCACGAAATCCACGGATTTCGGGCATTTATAGGCTGCCATCTGGCTCCGGCACCAGTCGATCACCCGGGCCTCGCTGAGGCCCTCGGCGCCTGCCCGTGGCACGGCCAGGGCCTTCACCGTCTCGCCACGGCGCGGATCGGGCGTGCCGATGATGCAGACTTCGGCCAGGTCCGGGTGGCCGTGCATCAGGGCTTCCACCTCTGCCGGCCAGACCTTGAAGCCGGAGGCGTTGATCATCCGTTTTACCCGGTCGACCATGAAGAAGTAGCCCTCTTCGTCATGATAGCCCAGATCGCCGGTGCGGAAGAAGCGTTTGCCGTCGCGCTCGATGAAGGCCGCCGCGGTCTCTTCGGGGCGGTTCCAGTAGCCGCGGAAGACCTGCGGCGCATGGGTGATGATCTCGCCCGTTTCGCCGGGGGGGAGTTCTTCCAGCGTATCGGGGTCGATGACCCGGCTGTCGACGCCCATCACCGGGATGCCCAGACATTGCCGTTTCGGTCGGTGGGTCGGGTTGATGTGGGTGCCGGCCATGGTTTCCGACAACCCGTAGCCCTCGATATAGTCCAGCCCGGTCAGCGCGTGCAGTTTCCCCGCCACCGCCTCCGGCATGGCCGCCCCGCCGCCGCCGATGCCGCGCAGAGAGGTCAGGTCGTAGTCCGAGAGGTTCGGCACCTGCAACAGGTCGATGGCCATGGTCGCGATCGAGCGCCAGCGGGTCACCCGGTGGCGGTGGATCAGGGCGCAGGCGGCCGCCCGGTCCCAGCGGGACATCAGCACGATCTCCTGGCCGTTCAGGATCGGGATCGACATGCCGTTCTGCATCCCCGTCACATGGAACAGGGGCAGGGTGGTCAGATGCACCTCGTCCTCTTCCTCGGAGGGGTTCCAGGCGGCGCCGCCGTGGATCGTCGCCTGGACCGAGGCATGGGTGTGCACGCAGCCCTTGGGGTGGCCGGTGGTGCCCGAGGAATAGGGGATCACTGCCAGATCCTCGGCCCCGGCGGTGATCGGCCCGGGGGCGTGATCGGCGGCGAGGGCCGCGCGGAAGGGCAGGGTGCCGGGGCCACGGGCGGCCTCGTCGCTGTGTCCGCGCAGCGTGTCGTGCAGGGGGATGTCGTGGTCGGGGTCGGCCATGTCCGCATAGGCGGCGGCCAGGATGTGATCCAGCAGACCAGCCTCGGCCAGGGGCTGCACATGGGCCAGCAGCTCGGTGCCGCAGATCGCCACCCGGGCGCCGGTATCGCGGGCCAGGTGTTCCAGCTCGGCCTGGCGGTTCATCGGGTTCACCGGGATCACGGCAGCATCGGCGCGCAGGATGGCGTAATAGGCGATGACGTATTGCGGCGCGTTCTGCATGTAGAGCAGGACACGGTCGCCTTTCTGAACGCCATGGGCTTGAAGCCAGCCGGCCAGGCGCTGCACGGCGTCGTTCAGCTCGGCATAGCTCAGGCGGTGGCCGTGGTAGCTCAGCGCGGTCTGGTCCGGCACGCGGGCGGCGGATCGTTCCAGGTTCAGGGCCACCGACTCCTGCGGCAGGGGGAAGTCCATCGGCAGGCCCGGGGGCCAGTGGGCGTGGTGGCGCGTCGTCATACCTTCATCCCCGGCAGGTTCAGCGAGGCGGTATTGCCGCCATCCACCGGCAGGGCCTGCCCGGTGATGAAGGAGGCATCGTCGGAGGCGAGGAAGGCGATGGCCGCCGCGATCTCCTCGGGGTGGCCGTAACGGCGCAGCTCGGCCCGTGCGCCGAGGCGGTCTTCCTTGCCGTGCTCGCGGGCATAGTCGAAGACGGGGGCGGTCATGCCGGTCTCAATCAGCCCGGGGCAGACGGCGTTGACGCGCACCCCGTACTGGCCGAGGTCACAGGCCGCGGTCATGGTCAGCGAGATCACCCCGGCCTTGGAGGCGGAGTAGGCATTGCCCCCCGCGCCGGACCGGATTCCCGCCACCGAGGCGGTGTTGACCACGGCGCCGGTGCCCTGGGCCTGCATGACTTTGCCCACATGCTTCAGCATCATCGCCGCGCCGATCAGGTTGACCCCCAGGGTGCGTTCCCAGGTGGCCTTGTCCGTCTCGGTGATCTGCGAGCGGTCGCAGATGATACCGGCGTTGTTGGCCAGCGCGTCGATGCGACCGAAGTGGGCCTGGGCGAAGGCCACGGCCTCGGCCACCTGTGCCTCGTCCGAGACATCGCAGGTGCGGGTCAGGTGGTCGCCTGTAGGCACGGCCTCGGCCAGCGCCTCGGCGTTGCGGTCCAGCAGCAGCACGCGGGCGCCTTCCTCGGCCAGCCGCGCGGCGGTGGCGCGCCCGATGCCCGAGGCGGCGCCGGTGACGATGGCATATTTGCCGTCAAAACGTGTGATCGCGGGCATGGCTCAGACCTCCTCCGCCGTCTTCACCGCGTCCCAGTAGGGCACGCGCAATTCGCGCTTCAGGATCTTGCCGATCTCGGAGCGGGGCAGGTGGTCGCGGAACTCGACCTCGGAAATGCGTTGCAGCTTGCCCAGACGGGCGTTGGCCCAGGTGCGGATCTCTTCCGGATCGGGGCTGCCTTCGGGCACCACCAGGGCAAGGGGCGTCTCGCCCCAGTCCTCCGACGGCACGGCGATGACGGCCACGTCGGCCACTGCCGGGTGGTGGCGCAACACGGCCTCCAGATCGGCGGCATAGACGTTGAAGCCGCCGGAAATGATCATGTCCTTGCGCCGGTCCATGAGGTGCAGGAAGCCGTCCTCGTCCAGCCGGCCCATGTCGCCGGTGCGGATGAAATCGTTACCTGCCGCATCGCGCCACAGCAGTTCGGCGGTCTTGTTGGGCAGGTTCAGGTAGCCCGGCGTCATGGAGCCCGAACGGCCCACGATTTCACCGAATTCGCCGGGGGGCAGCTCGCGGCCCTCTTCGTCGATGATCTTCACCTCGTTGCCCTCGGGCACGATACCGGCGGTGTCCCATTTGTCGGGGTGTGCGGCGCAATCCAGAACCGTGGTCACACCGCCCTCGGTCATGCCGTAGAACTCCACCAGGTTGCCGGGCCAGCGGGTCATGACTTGCTTGATCAGCACGCCGGGCAAGGGGGCGGAGGTCGAGAATTTGCACTGGAAGGCCGACAGGTCGAAGCTGTCGAACTGCGGCTCCTTCATCAGGCGCGTGTACTGGACAGGGACCAGCATGGCGTGGGTGGCGCGGTGGCGCGCGGCCAGATCGAGGAAGCCCAGGGTGTCGAACTTGGCCATGGAAACCACGTGCCCGCCGCCCACCAGGCCCGACAGAACGGCGACCAGGGTGGTGTTGGAATACAGCGGGGTCGACATGATCTGCACCGCCTCCGTGTCCAGCCCGAAGACGGTAAAGCGCCCGAACTGCCGCGAGCGGAAGCGGTGCTCGTGCTGGATGCCCTTGGGCGTGCCGGTGGTGCCCGAGGAATAGATGATGTCGAAAAGATCATCGGGGGTCACGTCACGGGGCGCGGCCTCGGGGCCCGCGGCCCAGGCGTGCAGATCCTCCAGGGTCACGACCTCGGCGCCCAGGGCGGCAGCGCGGGGCGCCTGGGGGGCGGAGGTGAAGAGCAGCTCCGCCCCGCAATCGGCGCGCATCTTCGCCAGCGCCTCGTCCGAGGCGGAGAAGGGCAGCGGCACCATGCAGGCCCCCGCCGACAGAACGCCCGCGTAAAGCGCCAGGTGCGCGGCGGAGTTTTCCGACAGCGAGGCGACGCGATGGCCCGGCCCGATGCCGCGCTCGGCCAGCCGCCCGGCGATCCGTGCGGCCAGCGCGGCGAAGTCGGCCCAGCTCATCGTGCCGGTCTCGTCGGTCACCGCCGGGCGGTCGCCCAGGCGGGCGCCGTTCTCCGCGATCACCTTGCCGAAGGTCACGAATATCTCGTCCGGAACCTGCGCTGCGCGCAGCCGGACCTCTGTCATGTCGGTCATGATGGACCCCTCCTCCCCAGGAGTTCTCCTCTGATCCGTGGAGACTGGCACGGGGTCGGCGCGCGCGTCAATATCCCGCAGATCGGAAAAGTATTCCGCAACTTGACGGGCGAGACCGCGCCGGGCATCAAGGAGGGCAAGAGTGGAGGAGACAAAGATGTACGATCATTTCCCGATTTCCGATCGGGCGAAAGAGCTGCGCGAACAGCTCATCGCCTTCATGGACGCGCATATCTTCCCGGCGGAGGCGACATATGCCGCGCAGGTGGCCGAGGGCGACCGCTGGCAGCCGGTGCCGATCATGGAGGAGCTGAAGGAAAAGGCGCGCGCGGCGGGGCTGTGGAACATGTTCCTGCCGCACTCGAAGCCGGGCTACGAGGGCATGGGCCTGACCAACGTGGAATACGGCACGCTCTGCGAGTTGATGGGCCGCTCTGCCATTGGGTCCGAGCCCTTCAACTGCTCCGCGCCAGACACCGGCAACATGGAGACGATCTTTGCCTATGGCACCGATGCGCATCGTGAACAGTGGCTGAAGCCGCTGATGGCGGGCGAGATCCGTTCGTGCTTTTCCATGACCGAACCGGCGGTGGCCAGTTCTGACGCCACCAACATCGAGACCCGGATCGAGCGGGACGGCGATCACTACGTCATCAACGGGCGCAAGTGGTGGTCCTCGGGCGGGAATGACCCGCGTTGCAAGATCGCCATCGTCATGGGCAAGACCGATCCCGGGGCCGAAAAGCACCGGCAGCAAAGCATGATCCTGGTGCCGCTGGACACGCCGGGCGTGAAGGTGGTGCGCCCGCTGCAGGTGATCGGCTATGACCACGCGCCGCACGGCCACGCGGAGATCCACTACGAGAATGTGCGCGTGCCGGTCGAGAACATCCTGCTGGGCGAGGGGCGCGGCTTCGAGATCGCCCAGGGCCGGCTTGGACCGGGGCGCGTCCATCACTGCATGCGTTCCATCGGGCAGGCGGAACGGGCGCTGCAGTCGATCTGCGAACGCGGCATGGAGCGGACCGCCTTCGGCAAGCCGATCGCGGAGATGGGGGTGACCAAGCACTGGATCGCCGAGAGCCGCTGCGAGATCGAACAGGCCCGGCTGCTGACGCTGCATGCGGCCTACATGATGGACACCGTGGGCAACAAGGCGGCCCGCAAGGAGATCGCCATGATCAAGGTCGTGGGCGCCAACATGGTGCAGCGCGTCGTGGATCGTGCCATCCAGGTGCATGGCGCCCAGGGGGTCAGTCAGGACACCTTCCTGGCAGCGGCCTTTGCCAACGCCCGCACCATGCGCCTGGTCGACGGCCCCGATGAGGTGCATCGGGAAACCATCGCCAAGCTGGAGCTGAAGCAGTACCGCAACTGAGCGCCCGGGCGGGACGGCGGAGGGGCGCCGGACCCGTCGTCCCAGTGTTGCGACGGTTTGAGAGGCGGCAGGGGGCTCTGCCCCCGTCGCGCGGGGCGCGCGACTCCCCCGGAGTATTTCGGACGACGTGAAGCAGGGGGCGGGGCACGCAAGGCCGAGGCGCGCGCCCTTTGCCGGCTGGTCGGGGCGCCCTCTGGCCAAAGGAGGGCAAGCCGGGGCTGGGCAGGGGCGGTTTTGCGCGCGTTAGCGTTCTCATCCGCCTGCGGGGCGGAAAAGCCGTTTTTCCCTTGCGGGGGATGTGGAATAACGCTGGCGAAGCCCAAGGAGTTTTCCATGCCCGCCATTGATCCCGCCCGCCTTCCCGCCGACCTTCTCCCCGTCATCGACGCGCTCTGCGCCACCGGCGCCGCCGTCTCGCGCATTGTCGCGCGCGGCCCCCTGGGCCAGGCCCTGGGCGCGGGCGTGGGGGAGAACAGCGACGGCGACCAGCAGAAGGCGCTGGACGTGCTGGCCGACGAGATGTTCGAGGCGGCGCTGCGCCAGGCCGGGGTGAAATACTATGCCTCCGAGGAGCAGGAAGAGGTGCTGAGCCTCAACGCCTCCGGGCGCTACGCCGTGGCTGCGGATCCGCTGGATGGCTCGTCCAACATCGACGTCAACGTGACCATCGGCACCATCTTCTCGGTCTTCGAGGCGAAGGAGGGCGCGAATGAGAGCTTCCTGCGGCCTGCGTCGGAGCAGGTAGCGGCGGGGTACATCGCCTATGGGCCGCAGTGCCTGCTGGCGCTGACCTGGGGCGAGGGCACCCTGCTCTACGTTCTGGACCCCGAAACAGGTGTCTTTGCCCTGGCTGACGAGAAGATGGCGCTGCCTAAGGCTGCCAAGGAGTTCTCGATCAACAGCTCCAACCGCCGTCATTGGACGGCTCCGGTGCGCGCCTATGTCGAGGAGAACGAGGCGGGCAAGACCGGCGGCAAGGGAAAGGACATGAACTTCCGCTGGGTTGGGTCGCTGGTGGCGGAAACGCACCGCATCCTGACCCGGGGCGGCACCTTCCTCTACCCCTCCGATGCCCGCCCGGGCTACGAGAACGGTCGCCTGCGCATGGTCTACGAGGTGGCGCCCATGGCCTTCCTCGTCGAACAGGCCGGTGGGCTGGCCACCGATGGCGTGACCCCGATCCTGTCGCTGACCGCCGAACAGCTGCACGAACGCCGCCCCTTCGTCTTCGGCTCTGCCGAAGAGGTGGAGCGCATCACGGCGTTGCACGGCTGAGCTGCGGCGCAGGCGAAGGCGCCCCGCTCGACCCGGGCGCCGCGTCCCTCCTATACGTTGGCCGGAAATACTCTGGGGAGAATTGAGCCCGGCACGGGCTCAAGGGGGGCAAGGCCCCCACTCCCTTTGGCTTCCCATACGGATCGGGCGGCGCTATAGGGGCGCCAGACCCAGCAGGAGGCCCGCCCATGTCCTTTGACCGCAACCTGAAGATCGCGCCCTCGATCCTCTCCGCCGATTTCGCCAACTTCGGCGCCGAGATCGAGGCGGTGGAGGCGCAGGGCGCCGACTGGATCCATGTCGACGTGATGGACGGGCATTTCGTGCCGAACCTGACCTTCGGCCCGCCGCTGGTGAAGGCGATCCGCAAGCACATCAAGACGGTCATGGACGTGCACCTGATGATCGCGCCGGTCGATCCCTACATCGATGCCTTCGCCGACGCCGGCGCCGACGTGCTGACCGCGCATCTGGAGGCCGGGCCGCATATCCACCGCACCCTGCAGGCCATCCGTGGCGCGGGCTGCAAGGCGGGTCTGGCGCTGAACCCCGGCACGCCGATCGACGCGGTGGACCACCTGCTGGACATGGTCGACCTGATCTGCGTGATGACCGTAAACCCCGGTTTCGGCGGGCAGAAGTTCATCCATTCCCAGATCGCCAAGGTTGAGAAACTTCGCGCCATGATCGGTGACCGTCCCATCCATATCGAGATCGACGGCGGCATCACACCCGAAACCGCGCCCCTGATGCGCGCGGCCGGCGCCGACGTGCTGGTGGCAGGCTCTGCCGTCTTCAAGGGCGGCTCGGTCGCGGACCCTGCGCCCTACGGCGCCAACATCCGCGCGATCCGCACCAGCTGCGACACGCTGGTCTGAGCGGTCTGAACCGACGACAAGGGCGCCCAGGAGGCGCCCTTTTGCTTGGGGGAGAGAGGCGATGGAGTTCCTGATCGAAGGCGAGGGGCCGACCCTGCTGCTGGCCCATGGGGCGGGTGCGTCGATGGACACGCCTTGGATGACCGCCCTGACTGCGGTGCTGGCGGGCCATGGCCTGCGCGTCGCGCGGTTCGAGTTCGCCTACATGGCCGGGCGCCGCACCGGCGGATCGAAACGCCCGCCGCCCCGGGTCGACCTGCTGCGGGAGGAATACCGGGCGGCCATCGCGGGGCTTTCACACGACGGGCCGCTTTTCATCGGCGGCAAGAGCATGGGCGGGCGTGTCGCCAGCCTGATTGCGGATGAGGTGGGCGTGGCCGGTGTCGTTTGCCTCGGCTACCCCTTCCACCCGCAGGGGCAGCCGGAGAAACTGCGCACCGAACATCTGGCGGACCTCGCGACGCCCACGCTGATCTGCCAGGGCACCCGCGATCCCTTCGGCACGGCGCAGGAGGTGGCAGGCTATGACCTGTCCGACGCCATAGACCTGCACTGGCTCGATGACGGCGACCACGACCTGAAACCGCGCAAGCGGGAAACGGGCCGGACGCTTGACGACCACCTGGCCGAGACCGCGCAGGTGGTGGCGGACTGGATCAAGCACTGGGCCGGCTGATCGCCCTATCTGCACAACGCCTGTGCGACGGCCCCCGGTGGCGCGCCGCGCCCTGCTGCCCTAGCTTGGCGCCCAAGGCCCCTGCGGCAGGCGCGGGGGCAAACAGCCACGGAGGACCCCCATGGAAGTCGGTCTTTACACATTCGGCGATGTCGGGCGGAACCCGGTCACGGGCGAGCAGGTGGATGCCCCCACCCGGTTGACCCGCCTGCTGGAAGAGATCCGGCTGGCGGACGAGCTGGGCCTCGACCTCTTCGGCCTGGGCGAACACCACCGCCCCAACTACGCCATCTCCAGCCCCGCCACGGTTCTGGCCGCCGCCGCCGCGCAGACACGGCAGATCAAGCTCAGCAGCGCCGTGACCGTCCTCAGCTCCGAGGACCCGGTGCGCGTCTACCAGCAGTTCGCCACCATCGACGGGATTTCCGGCGGGCGGGCCGAGATCATGGTCGGGCGCGGCAGCTTCATCGAGAGCTTCCCGCTTTTCGGCTATGACCTGCGCGACTACGACGATCTCTTCGAGGAGAAACTGGCCATGCTGATGGCCCTGAACGAGGGCGAGAAGCTCTCCTGGCAGGGCACCAAGCACACGCAGGCGGTGGAAAACCTCGGCATCTACCCGCGCCCCGTGCACGACAAGCTGCCGATCTGGATCGCCGCGGGGGGCACGCCGCAGTCGATGGTGCGCGCAGGCGCCTATGGCGCGCCGCTGGCGCTCGCGATCATCGGCGGCCAGCCGCGCCGCTTCGCGCCGCTGGCGGATCTCTACCGCCGCGCCGCGGACCAGGCGGGGCACGCCGACAAGGCACGGGTGTCGCTGAACGTGCACGGCTTCGTCCACGAGGACAGCCAGAAGGCCGCCGACATCTTCTTCCCGGCGCAGAAACAGGTGATGGACCAGATCGGCCGCGAACGCGGCTGGCCGCCGCAGAGCCGGGCGCAGTTCGACGCGTCGATCACCCCCGAGGGCGCCAATTTCGTCGGCAGCCCGGCGCAGATCGTCGACAAGATCCTGGGTCTGAAGGAGGATCTGGGCTTTGATCGGGTGACCCTGCAGATGGCCATCGGGGTGATCGATCACGCCGAGATGCTGAAGGCGATCGAGACCGTGGGCACCAAGGTGCTACCCGAGCTGCGCAAGGCGGGCTGAGGGGCGTCGCGCCCCTGTCCCTATTCGACGGCTCGAAATACTCCGGGGGTCCGGGGGCTGGCCCCCGGCCGTCGCTCAGGCCCCGAGCGCCGTCTCGGCCACCTGCAAGGGGAAGTCGAGGGTGATCCGCGTGCCATCCGGGCCGGAGGCCAGGGCAAAGGTGCCGCCCAGCTGACGCGCCGAGGCCTCGATCACCTGCATCCCCAACCCTTGCTTTGCCGTGACGCCTTCGGGCAGGCCCACGCCGTTGTCGGCCAGGGTCAGCTTGCAGCGCCCTTCGACCGGCGGATCGACCCGGCAGGAGATCGTGCCAGCCTGGCCATCGGGGAAGGCATGCTTGATCGCGTTGGAAGCGAACTCGTTTAGGATAACCCCCAGGGCGGCGGCGACGCTCGGGTCCAGGTCCGCCGCCGGCCAGTCGGCGTTGAGGGTGATGTTGGGCGGGGCGGACTGGCCGATCAGACGACAGACCGCAGGGCCGAAGCTGGCCAGAGAAATCGTCTCCGCCCGGTCGGCGCGGTAGAGCTGTTCGTGCAGGGCTGCCACCGTCTCGATGCGGCGGCCGACCTGCAGCAGGGCCAGGCGGGTTTCCTCGTTTGAGGCGCTGCGCGCCTGCATCCGGGTCAGGGCCGACACCGACTGCAACGAGTTCTTCACCCGGTGATCCACCTCGTGACGCATCAGCTCGGCCTGCGACAGGGCGCGCTTCAGTTCCATCTGGGCGATGACCTGGGCGGCCAGCACCCGCAGCGCATCGCGCTGCAGCGGTGTCAGGCTGTTGGGTTTGCGATCGATCACGCAGAGCGAACCGACGGGGGCGCCTTCCTTGCTGCGCAGGACGACACCGGCATAGAAACGCAGGTGTTCATCGCCCATCACCAGCGGATTGTCCGCGGTGCGCGGATCCTGGGTGGCGTCGGGCACCTCCAGGAAATCATCCTCGTCCTGCAGGATCGTATGAGCGCAGATCGAATGCTCTCTCGGTGTGCTGTCGATATCCAGCCCGTAGCGCGCCTTGAACCACTGCCGGTCCTCGTCAACCAGGCTGATCAGCGACACGGGCGTACCGCAAAGCGCCGAGGCCAGCTTGACCACGTCGTCGAAGGGCTCTTCGGGATCCGTATCGAGGATCTCGAAGGACCGCAGGATCGCGAGGCGGCGGGCCTCATCAGGATGCAGAGAGGGCTTCATCAGTCCATCCGTTTGCAGGAAAAGAGCAGGAGCGCGTCGCAAAGCCTTACCCTGCAAAGTCGTGTTTGCAAAATAATTTGTCTCAATTTGGGTTAACTGACGTAGGGGAATTTTGTCCGCAAAAGTCCATTGTATACAGGTGGTTGCGTATGTTCGTGCTGGCGGGGGCTGACGGGTCTTGCCCGGGCGCAGTGGTGGCACCCCATGTCGGCCCGCCTACAGGCCCGGACCGGCCAGCCGCCGGATCAGCCCGGCGGCATTGCGCACTGCGTACTTCTTCAGCAGGCGCGCGCGGACGTCCTCGACCGTGCGCGGTGACAGTCCCAGGCGGCGCGCCATCTCCTTCGAGGTTTCGCCACGTTCCAGCCCCGCCACCACGTCACGCTCGCGCGGGGTCAGGCGGCTGTCCTCTGCCCGCGACAGTGGCGCGAAACTCATCACCACGCTGGACAGGGGCGTCTCGGGCGTCTGCGTGCGGGCGTGGAACCGAACCCAGAAGGCGCCGTTCTCCGGGTGTCGCATCATCCGTTCGTCGGAATAGATCCCCGTTTCCGTCAGCGCAGCCAGGCCCACGTCACGGATCGTCCGGAACTCCTGGTCGGAGGAATAAAGGACGCGGAAACTCTGCCCCACAAGGGCCTCGCGCGTCCGGCCAACCATCCGGGCGAAGGGCAGGTTGCAGGCGTGGATCACCCGGTCCTGGGCCAGCACCAGACCCATGGGAGCGTGATCCCAGGCCAGGCGTTCCATTGCGTCGAGAGGGGTCTGAGACATGCTGTTATACTATTTCACACCGTGGTTCTACGGTATTGAGACCGTAGCCCGTCCCGGCAAAAGCTGGAACCCATGACTGAGCCCCAAGTGAAAATGCGCCTGCACGAGGCGATCCTGGCCCGCCGCGACGAGTTGATCGCGCTGACCCAGGACCTGATCCGCATCCCGACCCTGAACCCGCCGGGGGAGAACTACCGGGAGATCTGCGACTACCTGGACCGCCGGCTGCGCGGCAAGGGGTTCGAGACCCAGCTGGTGCGCGCCGAGGGCGCCGTGGGGGACAGCGACAAGTATCCCCGCTGGAACATCGTGGCCCGGAAGGAAGGCGCCCGGTCCGGCGAATGCGTGCATTTCAACAGCCATATCGACGTGGTCGACGTGGGCCGCGGCTGGACGACCGATCCCTTTGGCGGTGAGCTGAAGGATGGGAAGATCTACGGCCGGGGCGCCTGCGACATGAAGGGCGGGCTCGCCGCCTCGATCATCGCGGCAGAGGCCTTCATCGACGTGTGTCCCGACTTCTCCGGCGCCATCGAGATCTCCGGCACGGCGGATGAGGAATCGGGCGGCTTCGGCGGCGTGGCCTACTTGGCGGAGAAGGGGTTCTACGCCAAGGTCGATCACGTCATCATCCCCGAGCCGCTGAACAAGGACCGGATCTGCCTGGGCCACCGCGGCGTCTGGTGGGCCGAGATCGAGACCCACGGCGAGATCGCCCATGGCTCGATGCCGTTCCTCGGTGACTGCGCCGTGCGCCACATGGGCGCGGTGCTGCACGAGATGGAGGAAAGCCTCTTCCCGGCCCTGGCGCAGAAACGCACCGAGATGCCGGTGGTGCCCGAGGGCGCCAAGCAGTCGACGCTGAACATCAACTCGCTGCACGGCGGCCAGGCCGAGATCCCGCGCGACGTGAACGCGCTGCCCTCGCCGTGCGTCCCCGACAGCGCCCGCATGGTCATCGACCGCCGCTTCCTGATCGAGGAAAGCATCGACGAGGTCATCGGCGAGATGAAGACGGTGCTGGACAAGGTGAAGGGCGAGCGCCCGAACTTCAGCTACGAGATGCGCGAGATGATGCGCGTGCTGCCCACCATGACCGAGCGCGAGGCGCCGGTGGTGCAGTCGGTGACCCGGGCCATCCAGGACACCATGGGCACCGCGCCGCAATACGTGGTCAGCCCCGGCACCTATGACCAGAAGCACATCGACCGCATCGGCCGGCTGAAGAACTGCATCGCCTATGGCCCCGGCATCCTCGACCTGGCGCATAAGCCCGACGAATACGTCGGCGTCGACGACATGCTGCAATCGGCCGAGGTCATGGCGCTGTCGCTGGCCGACCTGCTGACCGGCTGAACGGATGGGCGCGGCACGGCATAACTGGCCCCGGCGGCGGGCCACAGCCCGCCGGTTGTGCGCCCCTGTCCGTGCCTGTTCAGGTGCCTTCGCCGGAGACCGGGATATTGTCGATCAGCCGCACATCGCCCAGCCAGGCGGCGGCGAAGAGGCGCGTGTCGCCTGTCGCGTGGTCGCAGGCCTCCAGCGTGCTGGCCTCGCGCAGATCCAGGTAGTCGATGGCGCCGAACCCGGCCTCGGCCAGACGGGCATGGGCCCCGGGCAGCAGATCGGTCAGCGCCGCGCCATCCCGCAGGGCCGCGGCCATGTCGCGCATCACCGCACCGAGGCTGGGTGCCCGGGCGCGGGCCTCGGCATCCAGCCGCAGGTTGCGCGAGGACATGGCCAGCCCGTCGGCCTCGCGCACCGTGGGACAGCCCACCACCTCGATCTCCATGTCGAGGTCGCGGGCCATGCGACGCACGACCTGCAACTGCTGCCAGTCCTTGCGCCCGAAGTAGGCACGGTCCGCCGCGGTCTGCGCGAAGAGTTTCGCCACCACCGTCGCCATGCCGTCGAAATGGCCCGGCCGGTGCGCGCCGCACAGGACCTGCGTCAGCCCCTCGACGCTGACGGTGCTGGCGAAGCCCGGCGGATAGACCTGGTCGCCGTCGGGGACGTAGATCACGTCGACGCCGAAGGGGGCGAGCTTGGCGGCATCCTCGATCTCGGTGCGGGGGTAGTTCGCCAGATCCTCGGGACTGTTGAACTGGCGCGGGTTGACGAAGATCGTCACGATCACCCGGTCGCAATCGGCGCGCGCCGCGCGGACCAGCGACAGGTGACCCTCGTGCAGGGCGCCCATGGTGGGCACGACGCCGATGACCTCGCCCCGGCGGCGCCAGGTTCGGGTGCGGTCGCGCAAGCTGTCCAGGCGACGCAGGATCGTCCCCTCGCCTTCGGGCGGGGACATCGGTTCGGGCGCGGTCATGCTCTGCTCCTCCAACAGTACTCGGGCGGTTGGCGGGGTAACAATATTGCGCGCCCGGGTCCAGAGATTACAGAAGCCGTAAAGGCTTGACCCTGCCCCGGCAGGAGACAAGCATGCGGACACAACAGGGAAGGGCGCCGGAAAAGGCCCCGCACAGACAGGAGTTGACCCCATGACCAACGCGTTGAGAAGTGTGGCGAAGACAGCGGCGGCGGCCAGCGTGATTGCGCTGACGGCCGGCACCGGGGCGGCGATGGCCCAGGACAGCCTGACGCTGGGCCTGCAGCTTGAACCGCCGCACATGGACCCGACCTCGGCCGCGGCGGGCGCCATCGACCAGGTGGTCTATGCCAACGTCTTCGAGGGGCTGACCCGCTTCGGTCCCGATGGATCGGTGAACCCGAGCCTGGCGCGCAGCTGGGACATTTCCGAGGACGGCCTGACCTACACCTTCCACCTGGTGGAAGGCGCCAAGTTCCATGACGGCACCGATTTCGAGGCGACCGACGTGGTCTTCTCGCTGGACCGCGCGCGGGCCGAGGACAGCGTGAACGCGCAGAAATCCCTCTTCGCCGGCATCGAAAGCGTCGAGGCGCTGGACCCGGCCACCGTGCAGGTGACCCTGTCGGCCCCTGACGGCATGTTCCTGTTCAAGATGGCCTGGGGCGACGCCGTGATGGTGGCACCCGAATCGATCGAGACCATCACCACCAACCCCGTGGGCACCGGCGCCTTCACCTTCGGCAACTGGGTGCAGGGCGATTCGATCACCCTGCAGAAGAACCCCGACTACTGGGGCGAGCCGGCGATGCTGGACAGCGCCACCTTCAAGTTCATCTCGGATCCGACCGCGGCCTTCGCGGCGATGATGGCCGGCGACGTCGACGTCTTCGTGGCCTTCCCGGCGCCGGAAAACCTGCCGCAGTTCGACGCCGACCCGCGCTACAATGTGCTGATCGGCAACACAGAAGGCGAGACCATCGTGGCGATGAACAACGCTCGCCCGCCCTTCGACAACAAGCTGGTGCGCGAGGCGGTGGCCCATGCCATCAACCGTCAGGACATCATCGACGGCGCCATGTTCGGATACGGCACCCCGATCGGCACCTTCTTCGCCCCGCACAACCCGGATTACGTCGATCTGACCGAGATGTCGGCCTACGACCCCGAGGCGGCCAAGGCGCTGCTGGAAGAGGCGGGCGTCGAGCTGCCGCTGTCGGTCAAGATGACCCTGCCGCCGACCTCCTACGCCCGTCGCGGCGGCGAGATCGTGGCGGCGCAGCTGCGCGAGGTCGGCATCGTGGCGCAGATCGAAAACGTCGAATGGGCTCAGTGGCTGGAAAACACCTTCCGCAACGCGCATGACTACGACCTGACGATCATCAGCCACACCGAACCGATGGACATCGCTTCGCTGGCCGATCCCGACTACTACACCGGCTACGACAACCCCGCCTTCCGCGAGGTGATCGACCAGATCGCCGTGGAAAGCGATCCGGAGGTGCGTTCGGACCTGCTGGGTCAGGCTCAGACCATGCTGGCGGAGGACTATGTCGCGGGCTTCCTCTTCGAACTGCCGCTGCACACGGTCGCCAAGACCGGCGTCGAGGGCCTGTGGATCAACATGCCGACCCAGGCCACCGACCTGACCGGCGTCTACTGGGACAACTGATCCCCTGCGATCATCTGCGGGGGCCACACGCATGTGGCCCCCGTTTCCATGTCCCGGCCGGGCCGCCCGTGGCCCGCGTCGGGCCGCCTCCGGCGGGAGTATTTCAAACGAGATGAAGCCAGGGGCGCGGCGCTCCTCTTCATCTCGTTTCAAATACTTCCGGGGGTGCGGGGGCAGCGCCCCCGCGTCCCGACCTCAACAAGTGGACCGCTGAAAAGACCATGCTGCGCTTTACGCTGACCCGGCTTCTTTCGCTCTGCCTCAGCCTGGCGGTGGCCTCGGTGGTGATCTTCGCCGCCATCGAGGTGCTGCCCGGCGATCCGGCCTCGATCATGCTGGGCGTCAATGCCCAGCCCGACACCCTGGCCGCCCTGCGCGCCGAACTGGGGCTGGATCAGCCCATGGCGGCCCGCTACCTCGATTGGATCGGGGGGCTGCTGCGCGGCGATTTCGGCATCTCCTACACCTACCGGACGCCGGTGGTGGAGATGATCGGCGACCGTCTGGCGGTGTCGCTGCCGCTGGCGCTCTTCTCTCTGGCGCTGACCATCGTCATCGCCTTCCCGGTGGGGATCTGGGCCGCGGCCCGGCGCGGATCGGTGGCCGACGTCGCCATCATGGGGCTGACCCAGCTGGGCGTTGCGATCCCGAACTTCTGGTTCGCCATGCTGATGGTGCTGGTCTTCGCCATCAACCTGCAATGGTTCAGCGCCGGCGGCTTCGCCGGCTGGGACGCCGGGCTGTTTCCGGCGCTGAAATCCCTGACCTTGCCGGCCATTGCGCTCGCCCTGCCGCAGGCCTCGATCCTGGCGCGGGTCATGCGGTCCGCCCTGCTGGACACGCTTTCGGAGGACTTCATCCGCACCGCCCGCGCCAAGGGCCTGTCGCGGCGCGAGGCGCTGTGGCGCCATGCCCTGCGCAACGCGCTGATCCCGGTGCTGACGATCATCGGGATGCAGTTTTCCTTCCTGCTGGCAGGCGGCATCATCATCGAGAACGTCTTCTACCTGCCGGGCCTCGGCCGCCTGATCTTCCAGGCGATTTCTGCCCGCGACCTGATCGTGGTGGAAAGCGTGGTGATGCTGCTGGTCTTCGCCGTGATCGTCGTGAACTTCCTGGTCGAGCTGGCCTATGCCGCCGTCGACCCCCGACTGAGGGCCCGCTGATGTCCCATAGCCAAACCGAAACCGGCGCGCCCACCGAACAGGGTACGCTGGCCGCTGCCCTGCGCAACCGCAACCTGATCCTGGGCGGCTTGCTGACGCTGGTCTTCCTGGGCGCGGCGCTGATCAGCTTTGTCTGGGTGCCTTATGACGTCACCCAGATGGCGATCGCCAACAAGATCAAGCCGCCCTATGCCGAGCACCTTCTGGGCACCGATCACTACGGGCGCGACATCCTGTCGATGCTGATGGTGGGCGCGCGCACCTCCATCGCCGTGGCGGTGCTGGCCGTGGGCATCGGGATGGTCATCGGCGTGCCCCTGGGGCTCTGGGCCGCGGCCAAGCGCGGCTCGCTGCTGGATGAGGTGATCATGCGCGGCAATGACCTGGTTTTCGCCTTCCCGAGCCTCGTCATCGCGGTGATGATTACCGCGGCTTTCGGCCCTTCGGCCACCAATGCCATCGTCGCCATCGGCATCTTCAACATCCCCGTCTTCGCCCGGATCACCCGCTCCGGCGCGCTGACCCTGTGGAACCGCGATTTCATCCTGGCCGCCCGCGTGGCCGGCAAGGGATCGGCGCGGATCAGCTTTGAACACATCCTGCCCAATGTGCTGAACCTGCTGATCGTGCAGGGCACCATCCAGTTCAGCCTTGGCATCCTGGCTGAGGCGGGCCTCAGCTACGTGGGCCTGGGCGCGCAGCCCCCCACCCCCTCCTGGGGCCGGATGCTGGCCGACAGCCAGACCTTCATCAGCTTCGCCCCGCACATGGCCCTGTTTCCGGGCCTCGCGATCCTGCTGACCGTGCTGGGCCTGAACCTGATGGGCGACGGGTTGCGCGACCTCTTCGATCCCAAGCTGCGGAGGGGCCGCACATGAACCTTCTGGACATTCGCAACCTGTCGCTGGCGATCCACGGCACGCCGATCCTGCACGACGTGTCCCTGACGCTGGAGGCAGGCCGCATCCTGGGCGTGATCGGAGAAAGCGGCTCGGGCAAGTCGATGACCGCCTTTTCCACCATGCAGCTGCTGCCGCAGGGGGCCGAACCGACCGGGCAGATCCTGCTCGATGGGCAGGACATCCTGACCCGCACCGAACGCGACATGTGTTCTGTGCGGGGCCGCGAGATCGGCATGGTCTTTCAGGAGCCGATGACGGCGCTGAACCCGCTGAAACGGATCGGCGACCAGGTGGCCGAAACGATCACCCAGCACGAACGGGTCCCCCGCCGTACCGCGATGGAACGGGCCGCCGAGGCCCTGCGCCGGGCCGAACTGCCCCCCGAAAAATTCCCCATGTCGCGCTTCCCGCACGAGCTGTCGGGCGGGCAGCGCCAGCGGGTCGTCATCGCCATGGCCATCGCCCTGCGCCCGCGCCTGTTGATCGCGGATGAACCTACGACCGCGCTGGATGTCACCACCCAGGCCCAGATCCTCGCCCTGCTGAAGAAGCTGGTGCGCGAGGAAGGCATGGGGCTGATGATGATCTCCCACGACCTCGCCGTGGTGGCCGACATGGCCGACGAGATCGCCATCATGCAGAAGGGCCGGGTCGTGGAAACCGGCCCCGCAGAGACGCTCTTCCGCGAGATGCAGCACCCCTATTCCAAGGCCCTGCTGGCGGCCTCCACCCATGCGCCGGAGCGTGGCGCGGAGGTGGCGGAGACGCCCCTTCTGGAGGTGCGCAAAGTGCGCCGCAGCTATGCCCTGCCGGCCAAGACGCCCTTCGGCGCGCGACGCGAGATCGAGGCGGTGAAGGGCGTGTCCTTCACCCTGAAACGCGGCGAAAGCCTCGGGCTCGTGGGCGAATCGGGCTGCGGCAAGTCCACCCTGACCCGGGCGATCCTGGGCCTGGAAGAGGTCCAGTCGGGCGAGATCGCGCTGGCGGGCGCGCCGGTCTTTACCGGGCACAAGCCCAACCCGGAGGTGCGGCGCAAGATGCAGGTGGTCTTCCAGGACCCCTACGGCAGCTTCAACCCGCGTCACAGGGTCGCCCGGCTGGTGGCCGAACCCTTCCACCTGCTGCCCGACACACCCCGGGCGGAGCGTGACCGCGCCGTGGCCGAGGCGCTGGAGGCCGTGGGGCTGTCGGCCGCCGACGGGGCCAAGTACATCCACGAGTTCTCCGGCGGCCAGCGGCAGCGGATTGCCATCGCCCGCGCCCTGATCACCCGGCCAGAACTGATCCTGCTGGATGAGGCCGTCAGCGCGCTGGACGTGCAGGTGCGGGCGCAGATCCTCGATCTGCTCGCGGATCTGTCGGATCGTTTCGGCCTCAGCTATCTCTTCATCTCCCACGACCTGTCGGTGGTGCGCTCGATCACCGACCGGGTGCTGGTGATGAAATCCGGCGAGATCGTGGAGGAGGGGCCGACCGAACAGGTCTTCGACAGCCCGCAGCACCCCTATACACAGGCGCTGGTGGCCGCGGCCCCGGTGCTGCCCGACGACGTGGCGGCCTGAGGGCGCGCGACGGCTCTGCGCGCGGGCGCACACTGCGCCCCCTTGGCAATCGCCGCTGCGGGGGGCATCTGGACGGGCAGAGATTTGCCTCAGAGGGGGGCGCATGTCCCAGCAACGCAAGATCGCCATCCTGGCCGCCATCATCATGTCGGGGATCATGTCCTTCTGCCTGTCGGGCTTCCTCAGCTGGCTGCCCCTGGGCTTCGTCGCCGAATGGCCCTCGACCTGGATGCACAGCTGGGTCATCGCCTGGCCGCTGGCCTGTGTGCTGGTCATCCTGCTGGGGTCCCGGGTCGGGGGGCTGGCTGCCCGTCTGGTCGCCCGCTACAGCCCCGAGTAGCTGTGCGACACCTCCGCCCGTCCCGGCCTCATCCGACAGCCGGAAATACTCCGGGGGAGGCGCCCCCCGGGCGCCGGGGGCAGAGCCCCCTTTGCGCGCCTCTGGCCCCCTCCGGCGCCGCGTCCGATCGCGCCCCTTGATATGTCGCATCACCGCAATACCCTTTCCAGCCAAGCAAAGCTGGGGTATGCACCCCCGTCCCTATTGAAAGGAGTCATCCATTATGGGCTATAAGGTCGTCGTCGCAGGCGCCACGGGCAACGTGGGCCGCGAAATGCTGAACATCCTGGCCGAGCGCCACTTCCCGGTGGACGAGATTGCCGTGCTCGCATCCCGGAAGTCGCTGGGCACCGAGGTGAGCTTTGGCGACAAGACCCTGAAGACCCAGGATCTGGATACCTTCGATTTCACCGGTTGGGATATCGCGCTCTTCGCCGTGGGGTCCGGCCCGACGGAGAAATACGCCCCCAAGGCTGCAGCCTCGGGCTGCATCGTGATCGACAATTCCTCGCTCTACCGCTACGATCCGGATGTTCCGCTGGTCGTGCCGGAAGTGAACCCCGAGGCGGTCGACGGCTATGCCAAGAAGAACATCATCGCCAACCCCAACTGCTCCACTGCGCAGATGGTCGTGGCGCTGAAGCCGCTGCATGATCGCGCCAAGATCAAGCGCGTCGTCGTCTCCACCTACCAGGCCGTTTCCGGCTCGGGCAAGGATGCCATCGACGAGCTCTGGGATCAGACCAAGTCGATCTACAACCCGACCGACGACTACCAGGCCAAGGTCTACCCCAAGCAGATCGCCTTCAACGTGATCCCGCATATCGACAAGTTCCTCGACAGCGGCGACACCAAGGAAGAGTGGAAGATGGTCACGGAGACGAAGAAGATCGTCGATCCGTCGATCAAGGTCACCGCGACCTGCGTGCGCGTGCCGGTCTTCGTCGGCCACTCGGAATCGATCAACATCGAATTCGAGGACTTCCTGGACGAGGACGAGGCCCGCGACATCCTGCGCGAGGCGCCGGGCATCATGGTGATCGACAAGCGCGAGGACGGTGGCTACGTCACGCCCATCGAATGCGTCGGCGACTTCGCCACCTTCATCAGCCGCATCCGCCAGGACGTGACCGTCGAGAACGGCATCAACCTGTGGTGCGTTTCGGACAACCTGCGCAAGGGCGCGGCCCTGAACGCCGTGCAGATCGCCGAGACCCTGGGCAAGCGCGTGCTGCAGAAGGGCTGAAATCCCGCCTGACAGCTTGAGATTTCCGAAGCGGCGCCCCCTGCGAAGGGGGCGCCGTTCTGCCGTCGGGGGCGTGCCGAAACCCGCCCATCACCGCTGGTAACGCAAAACGTCACTTGGCCTTTCCGGCGCGCTCATGTCCTCTGGGGAAAAGACCACCCGGAGGAGAGTCGATGACCACCCGCCCCCTGTATGCCCGTCCCCTGACCGCGCTGACCACCAGCACCCTGGCCCTGGCCGCCGCCCTGGCGGGCAGCGCCGCCATGGCCGACAGCTTCGACGCCGACAGCGCCGTGACCGAGGCAGTGCTTTACCCCCAGGGGGCCACGCTGACGCGGGAGGCCGCCTTCGATCTGCCCGCCGGGCGGCACACCCTGGTACTGACCGACATGCCGCTGATCGAGTTGGACAGCCTGCGCCTGGCAGCCGAGGGGCTGACCATCGGCACCCTGTCCTACCGCGATCGCCAGGTGCCTCCCTCGGGCGCCGAGGAACCGGCCGAGATCGCCGCGGCCCGCGACCGGATCGAGGAGATAGAGAACCGGATTCAGGCGGTCGAGGACCGTGCCCGTGCGGCCGAGCTGGAAGCCGAAGCAAGCCGCGACCGCATCGCCTTCCTCACCGGGCTGGGCGGATCCGACGCCGCCGGCGACGCCGACCGGGACCGGTTGCAGATGCTGCTGGAACTGGTGGGAGAGGAGGGCCTCGCCGCCCGCCGCGCCGCCCGCGAGGCCGAATTGCGCGCCCGTGAGATCCGCGAGGAGAAGACCCCGCTGGAGGAGGACCTGGCCGAGGCCGAGGCCGCCCTGGATGCGCTGCTGACCGCCTCCGAGGACGAAAGCGTGCTGGCGGTGGAGGTCATCGCCGAGGCCCCGGTCTCCGGTGTGCTGACCCTGCACTACGCCAGCTGGGAGGCCTCCTGGTATCCCGCCTATGACCTGCATCTGCAGACGGGCGAGGCGCCGGCGCTGCAGGTGCGACGTGGCGCCTATCTCAGCCAGGCCACCGGCGAGGACTGGTCGGACGTGGCGGTGACCCTTTCGACCGCGCGCCCCTCGGGGCGGATCGCGCCCAGTGGGATTGCGGGCCAGCTGCTGCGCATCGTCGATCCGGAGGCACCGCAACCCAAGGCGCCGGAGCTCTTCTCCCGTGCTGCTGGCGCAGACATGGCGATGGACGCCATGGCCGAGCCGGTGATGGAGGAGGCGCAGGCCGGCTTTGACGGGATCAACGTGACCTATGCCGCGCCGCAACCCGTCAGCCTGGCCAATGGCGCCGATGCCGCCAAGATCGAGCTGGGCCGGCTGGAGATGACCCCGGAGGTCTTCGCCCGTGCCGTGCCGCTTTATGATCCCTCGGCCTACCTCGTGGCGCAGCTGACCAATGACAGCGGCGAGATGCTGCTGCCCGGCCCGGCGCAGCTGTTCCGCGATGGCACCTATGTCGGGCGCACACATCTCGACATGCTGCCCGTGGACGAAGAGGTCGAATGGGCCTTCGGTCCCATCGACGGGCTGCGCGTCACCCGCCGTCTGGACGACCGGATGGAAGGCGACCGGGGCGTCATCCGCCGCGCCAACGACCGCCGCGAGGCGGTGACGATCACGGCCGAGAACCGCACCGATCAAGCCTGGGATCTGCGCCTGCTGGACCGCGTGCCTTATTCCGAGCAGGAGGACCTGGATATCGCCTGGGAGGCCACGCCGATGCCCGACGTGCAGGATTTCGACGACCGTCGCGGTGTTCTGGAATGGCAGTTCGAGCTGGCGCCGGGCGCCGAGCAGGAGATCGCCCTGTCGCACGAGGTGACCTGGCCCGAGGACATGGTCCTGCGTTGAACCGTGCGGCCTGGCGCGCCCAAGCCTCCCTTGGGATATGGGCCGCGCCGGGCCGACCCCCGGCTGCCAGCGAGGAAACCGGGGGTCTACTCCATGCGCGGTCATCGGCATTGCCGCCTGTACCGCAGGGGCGAGACTGTGCCGGCAGGGTTAAGTTTCCCTTACGATGACCGGCGGCGCGCTGGCCAAGGGCAAGGGGGCAGTGGCGTCTCCTTGCCAAAAATATCCCCGCCGGAGGCATCCGACGGGGCCATCTGGTGAAGCGGGGGCGTGGCGCGTACTGGCGCCGTGGCCGGATCAGATCGCGGCGAAGCTGTCTTCGCTGGGCAGATACTGTTCCAGCGTGCCGTTGCCGATGTCGTGCCACAGCCCGTGCACCGACAGATCGCCCGATTCCACGCGGTCTCGCAGGAAGGGGAAGGTCATCAGGTTCTCCAGCGAGATCAGCACCGCCTGGCGTTCCAGCGCATCACGCTGCGCCTGTTCGCCCTCGATGTCCTTCACCCGCTCGTAGCCCGGGCGCAGCAGGTCCATCCAGCGGCCGACGAAGGAGGATTTCTCGTCCAGTTCGGGTGCCTGGCCGGAGCACATGGCATGGCACCCCGCGACACCTCCGCAGGAGCTGTGGCCCATGACGATCAGATGCGCCACCTTCAGCGCCGTCACGGCATATTCCACCGCCGCCGAGGTGCCGTGCTGGTTGCCGTCGGGTTCGTAGGGCGGGACCAGGTTGGCGATGTTGCGGTGAATGAAGAACTCCCCCTGGTCGGCACCGAAGAGAGAGGTCACATGCACGCGGCTGTCGCAGCAGGAAATGATCATGGTCTTCGGGCGCTGGCCCTCGTCGGCCAGGCGTTTGTACCAGGACTTGTTCTCCGTATAGGTCGTCGCTTTCCAGCCATGGTAGCGCTGGACCAGCAGCGAGGGCAGGGGCTTGGCTCTGTGCATGAACGACTCCTAAGGATGCTGTACGTGACGGTCGTTATAATCTTCTGCGGGTCCACGGCAAATGGGAATGGGCGTTCTGGCTGGGACGGATGGGGGCCGGGAAACCGCGTTTGCGGCCAGCCGACCGGTCGACTGGGCTATGGGCCTGGAAAAACCGCCTAAAACACCTGCAAAATCCAGCCCGTTTCCCGGTCCGCTTTCAAGGATTTGAGAACTTCCGCCCGCCATGGTGCCTGCCGCCGTGGGGGTGAATGGGAAAGGGGTGAAACCGTGGAGCATATCCTGGTGCTGACGCAGGACGAACCGGTTCGGGTGGACCCGGAGCGGCTGCGCGAGCTGTACATGCGGCTGGGAGAGGCCGGCGCCGAAGACGTGGTCTGTCGCGCGATGGAGGAGATCGCGGTGCGCCTGTCGCATACCGAACGGCTCTACCGCCAGGACCGGCTGCGCGAGATGCGCAAATCCGCCCGGTCGCTGGTGGCGATCGCCGACCAGGTGGGGATGAAGAACCTGGCCGCTGTGGCCGAGGATGTGACCCGCTGTATCGACGATTGCGATCCGGTCGCCCTGGCCGCGACGCTGGCGCGGCTGCTGCGCGTGGGCGAACGCTCTCTCACTGCCGTCTGGGACCTGCAGGACGCGTCTCTCTGAACCCGGGCCGGGACCGCAGCGGTCCGCCCAGGTTTCGGGCGGCGATGCGCCTGCCGGTCGAAGGCCCTTGCGGCGGACGATGCCCGGGCTAGGCTGAGGAACGAACAAGATCCGGAGCCCGCTATGACCGCCGACATGATGACCTTCCTGCCCGCCGATGCCGCAGGCGATGCCCTGCCGCTTCACCTGGTCGAGGCCGATGGCCTGGAGGCCTTCGTCGAGGGCCAGCCCGACAGCGTGGCCGCCTGGGTGCGCGCCAACGGGTTCGCCGGCGGTTTGGGCCAGGTCCTGATGGTGCCGGGCGAGGGCGGCGCACCGGCGATGGCCCTGGTGGGCTATGGCGATGCGGCGGCCCGGGCGCGCGGACGCTTCTGGCTGGGCGGCGCGGCGCCGAAGCTGCCGGCGGGCGCCTACCGGCTGGCCACCGATCTGCCGCATGAGACGCTGGAGGCGGAGGCGACCGGCTGGCTCTTCTCCGCCTATACCTTCGAGCGCTACCGCGCCCAGCCCGCCCATGGCGCCCGGCTGGTGGCGCCCGAGGGCGTGGACGCGGCCCGGATCGAGGCGATTGCCGCCGGCGAGGCATTGGCGCGCGACCTGATCAACACGCCCGCCTCCGACATGGGGCCAGCCGAGTTGGAGGCGGCCGCGCGTGCCCTGGCAGAGGCCCATGGCGCGACCATCGCGGTGACCACCGGCGCGGAGCTGCTGGAGCAGAACTTCCCAATGATCCATACCGTGGGCCGCGCCGCGACGGAGGCCCGCGCGCCCCGGCTGATCGACATCCGCTGGGGCGATGACGGCCCGGCGCTGACCCTGGTGGGCAAGGGCGTGTGTTTCGACACCGGCGGGCTGAACCTGAAGGGCGGCGCCTCCATGGGGTTGATGAAGAAGGACATGGGCGGGGCGGCCAACGTGCTGGGGCTGGCGAAGATCCTGATGGCGCGTGGCATGCCCCTGCGGCTACGGGTGCTGATCCCTGCGGTGGAAAACGCCGTGGCGGGCGATGCCTTCCGTCCGCAGGACATCCTGACGGCGCGCAACGGGCTGACGGTCGAGATCAACAACACCGACGCCGAAGGGCGGCTGGTGCTGGCCGATGCCCTGGCCTTCGGGGCGGAGGAAAACCCCGACCTGATGATTTCCTTCGCGACGCTGACCGGGGCGGCGCGGGTGGCCGTGGGGCCCGACATCGCGCCCTTCTTCACCGATGATGTCAATGTCGCCTCCGCGCTCGGGTCGGCGGGGGCTGTGGTGGCCGATCCGGTCTGGCGGATGCCCTTCCACGAGCCCTACGAGACGATGATCGAACCGGGCATCGCGGATCTGGACAACGCGCCCAAGGGCGGCTTTGCCGGGGCGATCACCGCCGCGCTGTTCCTGCGCCGCTTCGCCGGGCCGCGCGCGCGCTACACCCATTTCGACATCTACGGCTGGGTGCCTGCCGCGCAGCCCGCGCGACCCAAGGGCGGGGCCGGGCAGGGCATCCGCGCGCTGCATGCCGCCCTGCCGGGGATCCTGGGGCTGTGAGCCCCATTCCCGCCGGCGAGGACCGGCGCCGTTGGCCCGCCAATACCCGCGTCGCCGCCCAGCGCCTTAAGGGGCGTGCGGGGGAGGTGGGCCATACAGAGGGCGCGCGGCGCGTGCTGGGCGCGACGGCCGCCGACCTGCTGGCCGCCCCCGGCGGGGCGCGGGATCGCCAACTGCTGCGCGGTGCCGCGCTGCGGGTCTACGAGATCCGCGACGGCCACGCCTTCGTCGAGGCCGAATACGACGGCTACACGGGTTATGTGGCGGCCGAGGCCTTGGCGCCGGAGGGCGCGCCGCTGCCGTCGGCCTGGGTGGCGATCCGCGAAACCCTGGCCTGGGAGGCGCCGAAGGCCCGGGCCATGGCACGGGCGCGGCTGTCCTTCGGGGCGGGGGTGACCCTGCTGGGCGCGACCGACGGCTGGGCGGAGACCGATGCGGGCCATATCCCCCTGTCACATCTCAGCCAGTCCGCGGTGCAGGGCGCTGATCCGGTGGTCCTGGCGGAACGCCTGCTGGGCCTGCCCTATCTCTGGGGCGCCAATGGCGCCGGCGGGATCGACTGTTCCGGGCTGGTGCAGGAAGCCTGCCGCGCCTGCGGCATTGCCTGTCCGGGCGACAGCGACCAGCAGGCGGCGGAACTGGGCGAGGCATTGCCCGAAGATGCGCCCCTGCGGCGCGGCGATCTGGTGTTCTGGAAAGGCCACGTGGCCTGGGTGTCCGGGCCGGACCGGATCCTGCATGCCAATGCCCATACGATGAGCGTCGCCCATGAGGCCCTGTCGGGCGCGATCCATCGCATCGCGGCAGCCGGGGAGGGGCCGCTCACGGCGCGGCGGCGCCTCTAGGTGCGCGTCAGTCGGGCGTATCGACGGAACGGATCAGCTTGCGTTCCAGGACCCGCAACACCGTCTTCAGGTCGTGACCCCGGCGCAGCACCTGGCCGTCCATGCCGACGACCGCATACATGCCCTGCTTGTTGCGCAGCTTGGGGCGTTTCTCGATCCGGTAGAGGGGGTATTCCGCCGAGCGGCGGAAGACCGAGAAGATCGCCACCTCCCGCAGGCTGGAAATGCCGTAATCGCGCCATTCGCCGGCGGCGACAAAGCGGCCGTAGAGCGACAGGATGACGTTCAGCTCGGTCCGGTGGAACACCACCTGGTCGGCGGACACACCCGGGATCGGGGCATTGGTCTGCATGTTCATGGGTCAAGCCTGCGCCCGGCAAGGGGCAAAAGCAAGCCGGTTTCCCGGACGGAAGGCCAGGCCCGCGGCGCGCGATGCCTCAAATTCAGGCGAACTCCCCGCCAGCCTGGCCCGGACGGCGTGTCGCGGAAGGGGGCCACGGGCTCTGACCTTTTCGTGATGCGTCGCACGTGGCGTTTGGCGGACCCCGCAATGCCTGTAAGGTGATGGCAACGCGCACCCTAGCAACGTGGAGACCCTCCGATGCAGCTGAAGACCTTGGCCCTCGCGGCCGTCACCGTCACCATCGGCGCCGCCGCCCTGGCCCATGCCGATGTCGAGAACCCCGTCGTCAAGGAACGGATGGACCTGATGGGCGATATCCGCGGCGCCTTCGCCACCCTGGGTGGCATGGTGCAGGGCAAGACCGCCTTCGACGCCGAGGCCGCAGCCGATGCCAAGGCGACGCTGGAGGCCTCCGCCGCGATGATCCCGGCGAAGTTCGAGGCCAACGAGATGGACCCTGAATCCGAAGCCGCTCCGGCGATCTGGGAAGACTGGGACGGTTTCACCACCATGGCATCCGAACTGCAGACCGCCGTGGCGGCGCTGGACACAGGGTCGCTGGAAAGCGTGCAGGCCGGCTTCCGCCCGATCGGCGCGGCTTGTGGCGCCTGCCATCAGGGCTATCGCGTCGACTGAGGCGCGACAGGGTCGCGGTCGACCAGGCGCGCTGCGGATCAACCGCAGCGCAGCTCGCTCACCCGGTCCTCATCGTCGAGGTGCACGTTCAGCCGCTCGGGCAGGTGATCCATCGTCATCATGTCACCGGGCCGCAGGACGCGCACGCGGCCGTCGCGCGGCGGCAGCAGGTCTTCGGACCAGGGCTGGCCGATGACATGGTCGAGTGTTTCCAGGCCGCAGGGCGTCTTCGGCCCCGGGCTCATGGCGGTGGCGCAGGCCGAGGTCAGCAGGACCAGGACGAGAGCGAGCGGGGCAGGTTTCATGGGCTTTCCTTGGTGGTGACGCCGTAGCGGCAGAGAAAGGTCTTCACGGCCTCGTCGGCGATTCTTTCGCCCTCGGCGGCCGGCAGGGCGTCGATCATGCCGAATTGCAGCTTCAGCATCAGCGAGCTCTTGCACAGCGCGAGGAACTGATCGGCGGCCAGGTCCGGGTCGTGCACCTGCAGCTCGCCCCGCTCTGTCGCTTCCGCCAGGTAGGTCGAGAGCTTTCCCAGGGTCAACTGCGGCCCGGCCTCGTAGAAGGCCTGGGCGAGGTCGGGAAAGCGGTTCGATTCCGAGGTCGCCAGCCGGTACATCGACACGACGAGCGGGTGGCTCAGGTCGTGCACGGTGCGCCGGGCGATGGCGGTCAGCAGCTCCTCGGCGGGCAGGTCGGGCAGGACGAAATCCTTGGCCTGATCCGCGTGGCGATGGCATTCGCTGCGGGCGATCTCGATGAACAGCAACCGCTTGTCGGGGAAGTAGCTGTAGAGTGTCGCCTTCGACACCCCGGCCTCGCGGGCGATGTCATCGACGTTGGCCTTGTCGAACCCGTCCTTCAGGAAGATGCGCCGGGCGCCTTCCAGAACCTGATCGTATTTTCGCCCCCGACGACCGGGGGATGTTTGACGGGTCATGTAACCTCCGCGTTTGCCGGGAGATAATGGCGCTTGTGTCGGGCCACGGCAAGGGTTGCGGCCAGAGGTTGACGCCACAGGCCGCTCTGCGATGATCCGGCGCAAGGGAAACGGGCTTTTCGGCCCGAGGGGGATGGATGTACAGCAAGGGCAAGGTGGCCTACCGGGCGTTGCCGCTGCCGGACCGGCGAGAGCTGGCCCCGGAGGAGATGCAACGGGCGGCGGAGGCGTTCCGCGCGCTGATGGCGCAGCGCCATTCGGTGCGCGCGTTCAGCGACCGGCCCGTTGCCTCCGAGGTGATTGCCACCTGCGTCGCCGCCGCCGGCCTGGCGCCCTCTGGCGCGAACCACCAGCCCTGGCATTTCGTCGCCATTGCCGACCCGGCGATGAAGGCGCGCATCCGTGCCGCCGCCGAGGCGGAGGAGGAGAAGTTCTACGCGGGTGGCGCCGGTGACGAATGGCTGGCCGCGCTGGAACCCATCGGGACGGGCGTGGCAAAGCCGCATCTTGAGGTCGCGCCCTGGCTGATCGTCATCTTCGCGCAGCGCTACGGGCTGACGCAGGAGGGCGAGCGATACAAGAACTACTACGTGCCCGAAAGCGTGGGCATCGCCACCGGCATGCTGATCACCGCGCTGCATACAGCGGGCCTGTCCTGCCTGACCCATACGCCCAATCCGATGCGGTTCCTCAACGATCTTTGCGACCGGCCTGAGCATGAGAAGCCAGTGATGATCCTGGCCGTCGGCCACCCGGCGGCAGATGCCACGGTGCCCGAGGTGGCGAAGATCAAGAAACCCCTGGACGAGATCCTGACCCTGCGTGCTTGATCCCCGGGTCCTGAACCCGGATGCCTGACCCGAAACGGAGCCCGATGACCGAGATCTACATTGATGCCGATGCCTGCCCGGTGAAGGCCGAGGCCGAGAAGGTGGCGACCCGCCACAAGGTGACCCTTTGGATGGTGTCGAACGGCGGACTGCGCCCCTCGGCCAATCCCTACGTGCGGCACCAGATCGTGGCGGAGGGGCCGGACGTGGCCGATATGTGGATTGCCGACCGCGCTGGCCCGGGCGACGTGGTGGTCACCGGGGACATCCCGCTGGCGGCGAAATGCGTGGCCGCCGGGGCCACTTGCCTGCGCCACAACGGCGAGACGTTCACCGAGGCCAACATCGGCCAGCAGTTGGCGATGCGCGATCTGATGGCCGATTTGCGCGCCGCCAATCCGCTGGGCGCGGGCGGCGGGGGCAAGGGCTTTACAAAGGCGGACCGCTCTCGTTTTCTGAACGCTCTGGAAACCGCACTGCGCAGCGCTGCGAAATAGCAAACGGACCCAAGACCTATGACCGCAACGCCCATCAAGGCCGTCGTCTTCGACATCGGCAACGTGCTGCTGGAGTGGAACCCGGAGGCACATTATGACGCCAAGTACGGGGAGGAGAAGCGGCGGGAGATATTTGCCTCTGTCGACCTGGCCGCGATGAACGAACGTGTCGACCGGGGCGAGGACATGGGCGAGCTGGCCCGCCGCCTGGCCGCCGACCATCCTGAATGGCATGACGAGATCATGACCTGGCACGAGGACTGGCTGACCATGTGTTCGCCTGCCATCCCCCATTCCTGGCGCCTGCTGCGCGCCCTGCGTGGCAAGGGCATCCCGGTCTTCTCTCTGTCCAACTTCGGCATCGGCACCTATGAGATAGCCCGCGCCGAATACCCGGTGCTGGACGAATTCGACCAGGGCTATGTCTCCGGTCACCTGGGCGTCATCAAGCCCGACCCGCGCATCTACGAAATGCTGGAAGAGGGCAGCGGGTTGTCGGGCGCCGAGCTGCTGTTCACCGACGACCGGGCCGACAACATCGCTGCCGCCGCCGCACGCGGCTGGCGCACCCATCAATTCGAGCACCCCGAGGGCTGGGCCGCGCGCCTGGTGGCGGAGGGGCTGCTGAGCGAGGAGGAGGCCGCATGAGCGACATTGCCATGATCTCTTATCAAGAGGGCGAAAGCGTCCTCGACTGGCTGCGGCTGACCGATGCGCTGGCTGCAGCGCATGATCTGCCCAAGGCCGAGATCGGGGATACCTTCCTCTATCGCGGCGAGGACACGCTGCTGACCCGCTCTGCCTGGATCGACGGGCTGGGCGTGGCGGTGAAGGCCGCGACGATCTACCCGGGTAACAAGGCCGTGGGCAAGCCGGCGGTGAACGGTGCCGTCAACTTGATGTCGGACGAAGACGGCACGCTGGAGGCCATCGTTGATTTCCACCTGGTCACCAAGTGGAAGACCGCCGGCGACAGCCTGCTGGCCGCCCGCCGCCTGGCGCGGCCTGACAGCCGGGTGATCCTGATCGTGGGGGCAGGCGCCGTCGCGGCCTCCCTGCGAGAAGCCTACGGCGCGGCCTTTCCGCAGGCGCGCTTCCTGGTGTGGAACCGCACGCCCGCCGGTGCCGAGGCGCTGGCCGAGGGCGACCCGGCGATGGAGGCGGTGACCGACCTGCCCGCCGCCGTGGGCCGGGCAGACATCGTGACCTGCGCCACCATGGCCACCGAACCCTACCTGGACGGTGCCTGGCTGAAACCTGGCACCCACGTCGACCTGATCGGCGCCTACCGCCCCGACATGCGCGAGGCGATGGACAGTGCCCTGCAACGGGCCCGCATCTTCGTCGACAGTTTCGACACCACCGTCGGACATATCGGCGAGATCCAGATCCCGCTGGACAGCGGCGCGATCACCCGCGCGGACCTGGTTGCGGATTACTACGACCTCGGCGCCTTCACCCGGACGGACGACGAGGGGATCACCCTGTTCAAGAACGGCGGCGGTGCGCATCTGGACCTGATGACCGCCCGCCACGTCCTCGACGCCTGGCGCGAGGCGCGGTGAACGTCGCGCCCCTGATCGGCCTGGTCCTGGGCGGCGGTGCGCTGGCCTGGGCGCCCTTCCTGCGCGAGGACCTGCGCCCCAAGGTGGCCGAGAGGCGCGACAGGCCCCCGGGCGAGATCGCCGATCTGCCTAGGGGGCGCATCCATTTCCAGTGGCACGGGGATGAGGATGACCCGGTGGCGGTGCTGGTCCACGGGCTGACCACGCCCGCCTATGCCTGGGATGGCGTCGTGCCGGGGCTGGTGGCCATGGGCTATCGCGTGCTGAGCTATGACCTCTACGGGCGGGGCTGGTCCGACCGGCCCGATGGCGCGCAGGATGCCGATTTCTTCGTTGGCCAGCTCGTGGACCTGCTGGAGGCGCTGAACGTGGCCGAGCCGGTCACGCTCTTCGGCTATTCGATGGGCGGTGCCATCGCCGCCGCTTTCGCCGCGCGCTATCCGTCGCAGATCGAGAAGCTGGTGCTGGTGGCGCCCGCCGGAATGGGCGGCTACCCGACCGGTTTGACCCGCCGCATCCGCGATGGCGGCGCGACCGGGCGCTGGCTGTTCTATCTGCTGTTCCCCGGTCAGCATCGCCGCATTGCGCGGCGGGCCGAAGCCCAGGGCGTGCCGCGCAAATACACCCGGATGCAGGCGGCGGAGGCCGACTGGCGCGGTTTCACCCCTGCCGTCCTGTCCTCCCTGCGCGGCGTGCTGCGCGACCCGATGGAGCTGGAACACCGCAAGATCGCCAAGGCCGGCCTGCCGATGCTGTCGATCTGGGCCAGCGAGGACCAGGTGATCCCGCTGGAAGGCATGGGCGTCATCTCGCGCTGGAACCGGGCCTCGGTCCAGAAGGAGGTGCCGGGGGCAGGCCACTGGCTGCCCTTGTCGCACCCCGAGGCGGTGGTGCGCGCCTTCCGCGACTGGCTGTGGGAAGACGGCGAGATCTGATCGCGCCGCGGCCCCTGCTCCTCAGGCCGCGGCCGAGGTCGGCAGGCCGGGCCGGTTTTCCCGCACCGGCAGGTGGATCAGCGCCGAGAAGGCGCCGACGCCCACGCCGACCCACCACACCAGCGTGTAGTCGCCGTGGATGTCGTACATCTTGCCGCCCAGCCAGACACCCAGGAAGCCGCCGATCTGGTGGCTGAGGAAGACGATCCCGTAAAGGGTGCCCATGTAGCGCATCCCGTAGATATGGGCGATCAGACCGGAGGTCAGCGGCACCGTCGCCAGCCACAGCCCGCCCATCAGGGCCGAGAAGATCAGCACCGAGGCCGGCGTGATCGGCAGCACGATGAACGTCCCCGCCACGATGGTCCGCAGGGTGTAGATCCCCGCCAGCAGGTATTTCTTCGGCAGCCGGTTGCCCAGCCAGCCGGCGAAGAGCGTGCCGCCGATGTTGAACACCCCGATCAGCGAGATGGCTATGGCGCCAAGCGCCGAGGTGGTGGTGATGCCCAGCGACGCCAGGATCCCGCCCGAGGCAATGGGCCCGCAAAGCTCGGTCACGAAGGCCGGGAAATGCGCGGTGATGAAGGCCAGCTGGTAGCCGCAGGAAAAGAACCCGAGGAAGATCATGGCGAAGGTCGGATCCTTGCCCGCGCGCAGCAGGATCTGGCCCAGCGTCTCCTCCAACTCCGCCTTGGTCGCAGGCGGTGTCGGGCTGCGCATCATCGGCAGAAGCAGCAGCACGGCCAGGATCGCCGCGGCGAAGACCAGGAAGACATTCTGCCAGGGCATCATCCCCAGCAGGAATTCGGCCACCGGCGCACCGACGACCTGCCCGGCGCTGCCCGCCGCCGTGGCGATGGCCAGCGCCATGGACCGGTGTTCGGGCGCCGCCGCACGGCCCACCACCGCCAGGATCACGCCAAAGCCCGTCCCGGCAATGCCGAAGCCCACCAGGATCTCCAGCCCCCAATGCGCCTCGGGTGTCACGGCGAAGGAGGAGGCCACGAGGCCCGCGGCATAAATGACCGCGCCCAGGATGATCGCCCGCCGGTCGCCCAGCTTCTCGGCGAAGGCGCCGAACAGGGGCTGGCCGATCCCCCAGGCCAAGTTCTGGATCGCGATGGCCAGCGAGAAGTCGGCGCGCATCCAGTTGAATTCCTCGGCGATCGGGATCTGGAAGACCCCGAAACTGGCGCGGATGGCGAAGTTCACCAGGATGATCAGGCAGCCCACGATCAGAACGGGGGTCAGCAGGCGTGGGGCGGCTGTCATGTCGGAGGTCCTCCCAAAGATTGGGCGCAGATTAGACTTTGGTCGCGCGCAGTCAATTCAGCCTTCGTGAGGCGGGTCATTCGAGAATGTGCGCTTTCCCAGCCGGGGGTGGCGTATTATCTAGCCCCCCATGAGCCAGAGCATGTCCGACATCTACCACGCCCGCGTCGCCAGCGGAGAGATCCGCCCCGACCCCGCGCAGGAACGCGTCCTGCCCGAGTTCGACCGTATCCGCGAGGGGCTGACCGCCCAGCCGGCGAAGCGCGGCTTCTTCGGTCGCAGGAAGGCCCCCGAGGCGCCGAAGGGTCTGTATCTGTGGGGCGGTGTCGGGCGCGGCAAGTCGATGCTGATGGATCTCTTCGTCGAAAGCCTGGACGTGCCGGTGCGCCGTGTCCACTTCCACGCCTTCATGCAGGAGATCCACGAGGGCATGCATGCCGCCCGCAAGGCCAATACCGAGGACAGCCTGGCCCCCGTCGCCGCCAAGGTGGTCGAGGACGTGAAGGTGCTGGCCTTCGATGAGATGCAGATCACCGACATCACCGACGCGATGATCGTCGGCCGCCTGTTCGAAGCGCTGTTCGATGCAGGCGTGGTGGTGGTCACGACCTCCAACCGGGTGCCCGATGACCTCTACAAGGACGGGCTGAACCGGCAGCTGTTCCTGCCCTTCATCGAGCTGATCAAGGACCGGCTGGTGGTGCATGAGCTGGAAAGCCCGCATGACTACCGGCAGCACCGCCTGTCCGGCCAGCAGGTCTATTTCACCCCCGTCAATGCCGAGGCACGCCGTCAGATCGAGGCCTATTGGCACGACCTGACCGGCGACACCGGCGCCGGTGAGCCGCTGGTGCTGAAGGTGAAGGGACGCGAGGTGACGATTCCCGCCTATCGCTCCGGCGTGGGGCGGGCGTCATTCCACGACCTCTGCGGGGCCATGCTGGGCCCGGGCGATTACCTGGCCGTGGCCGAGGCGGTCGAGGTGCTGATCCTCGAAGACATCCCCTGCCTGGGCCGGTCGAATTTCAACGAGGCGAAACGTTTTGTCACCCTGATCGACGCGCTTTACGAGGCGAAGGTGCGGCTGATCTGTTCTGCCGCGGATCAGCCCGAAAGCCTTTATCGCGAGGGCGAAGGGGTGTTCGAGTTCGAGCGCACCGCCAGCCGCCTGCGCGAGATGCAGGACAAGGACTGGGGCGCCGAAGACGACTGAGGCAGCGCGGGGCCCCCGTCCGGGTTCCGGGAGGAGCGGCCTGAAAGCAAAAAGGGGGTCGCTGTCCGACCCGTCGCCCCATCGGGGCGCCTGAAAGCAAAAAGGGGGTCGTTGTCCGACCCCCTGTGTTCTGCCCGATAGATCCCAAGTCTGCGACATGGTCCGGCACGCGGTGATAGGCTGCTGTGCGAGCCGTCCCATGCAGATGAACGCCTGATCTGTAAGGACTTTATGCGAATCGGATCGAATCGGTCAATGCAAAACGAATCGGCTTACGGATGGTTTCGTCCCGCCGGTCAAGACGTGATTCGGAAACCCGATTCGGAACAGCGTCTTACGAGTCACTCTTGAAGTAACGGAAATTTCCGCAGGTTCCGGGCCAAGGGGGGGCTGCCACCCCGCCTAAGCCGGGTCAGCCGTTGATCCGCAGCACGTCGCCCGCGAAATAAAGCGATCCGCAGAACATGACACGGGCCTGGGGCGTCTCGGCGACGATGGCCGCCAGGGCCGCCTCTATGCTTGGCGCCGTCTGTGCCTGCATCCCGCAGTCCCGCGCTGTCTGCGCCAGGGTGTCGGCGGGCAGGGCGGCATCCGCGCCCGCGATCGTCACCGCCGTCAGCCCGTCGGTGCATGCGGCCAGGGGGCCGAGGTAGCCACTGGCATCCTTGGTGTTCAGCATGCCGCAGATCAGGTGGGTCGGCCGGGCGGGGCGCGACGACAGGAAGTCGGCCAGGGCCTCGCCGGCGGCGGGGTTGTGTCCGCCGTCCAGCCAGATCTCCGCCTCGGGGGCGGCCTCTGCCAGGGTGCCCGTCGTCAGCCTTTGCAGCCGCGCGGACCATGTGGCGCAGGTGACGGCCGCCTCGCAGGCGGCCTCGTCGAAGCCCAGGTAGCGCAGGGCGGCCAGGGCGGCGCCGGCGTTCTGGATCTGGTGGGCGCCGGGCAGGGCGGGCAGGGGCAGGTCCAGCAGGCCGTTTTCGTCCTGGAAGATCAGCCGCCCGCGTTCTTCCCAGGCATGCCAGTGCTGCCCGTAGGCCAGCAGCGGCGCGCCCAAGGCGGCGGCGCGGGCCTCGATCACCTCCAGAGCCTCCTCGGGCTGGGGGCCGACGACGCAGGGCACGCCCCGCTTGAGGATGCCGGCCTTCTCGGCGGCGATCCGGGCCAGGGTGTCGCCCAGGAAGGCCTCGTGGTCCAAGGAGATTGGGGTGATGATGGTCATCGCCGGCTGGGCCACGACGTTGGTCGCGTCCAGGCGCCCGCCCAGGCCGGTTTCCAGCAGGCACCAGTCGGCGGGCGTGCGGGCGAAGGCCAGCAGGGCGGCGACGGTAGTGATCTCGAAATAGGTGATTGCCTCGGGGCCGTTGGCCGCCAGGCATTCGTCGAGGATCACCGTCAGCTCATCCTCGGGGATCAGCGTGCCGGCCAAGCGGATGCGTTCGTGGAAGCGCACCAAGTGCGGCGAGGTATAGGCATGGGTCGTCTTGCCCGCCCCCTCGATGCCCGCACGCAACATGGCCTGGGTGGATCCCTTGCCGTTGGTGCCCGCCAGGTGGATCACCGGCGGCAGCTTTTCCTCGGGATGATCCAGCGCGGCCAGCAGCCGCCAGACACGGTCCAGCACCAGGTCGATGACCTTGGGGTGCAACTGCATCATGCGCGCCAGAAGCGCGTCGGACGTCGCTGCGGTCACTTTTCGGACTTGCTCTTCTTGCCGGCGTCGGCGGGCTTGGCCTCGGCCTTTGCGTTCTCTGCCTCGGCTGCTGCAGCGGCAGCCTGCGCTTCGGCCTCGGCTTCCGCCTCGGTGGCCTCGGTCATCGGGGCGGGCGGCGGCAGGTCTCCGGCGACGGCGGGCGGCTGGCCCATCAGCATGCGGGTGATGGTGATCAGTTCTTCGCGCATCTTGGTGCGCGGGGTCACGCGGTCCAGCATGCCGTGATCCAGCAGGTATTCCGCCCGCTGGAAGCCCTCGGGCAGCTGTTCGCGGATCGTCTGTTCGATCACGCGCGGCCCGGCGAAGCAGATCAGCGCATTGGGTTCGGCGATCTGCACGTCGCCCAGCATCGCGTAGGAGGCGGTGACGCCCCCGGTGGTCGGGTGGGTCAGAACGACGATGTAGGGCAGCCCGGCCTCTTTCAGCATCTGCACCGCCACGGTGGTCCGCGGCATCTGCATCAGCGACAGGATGCCTTCCTGCATCCGCGCGCCCCCGGCGGCGGAGAACAGCACCAGCGGGCACTTCTTCTGCACGGCGCGTTCGGCGGCGGCGATGATCGCGTTGCCCACGTACATGCCCATGGACCCGGCCATGAAGGAAAAGTCCTGGCAGGCGGCGACGACCGGCGCGCGGCCCATCTCGCCCTCGGCCACCAGCATCGCCTCCTTCTCGGAGGTCTTGCGGCGCGCCTCACGCATACGGTCGGGGTATTTCTTCTGGTCGCGGAAATGCAGCGGGTCGGCCACGGGTTCCGGCACGGAGACCTCGGTGAAGATGCCGCCGTCGAACAGGTTGCGGAAGCGGTCGCGCGGCGAGATCCCCATGTGATGCCCGCAACTGGTGCAGACGTTCAGGTTTTCCTTCAGCTCTCGGTGGAACAGCATCGTCCCGCAACTGTCGCACTTGGACCAGAGGTTCTCGGGCACTTCCCGGCGCGAGAAGATCGAGTTGATCCGCGGCCGGACGTAATTGCTGATCCAGTTCATCGTGGCCTCTTTGGGGCGTTTCCGTCGCGCCCTGAAATAAGCGCGCGGGGCGGGGATTGCAATCAGCGCCTGATGGCAAGGCGAGCGGAAAGCCACGCGAGCGCCAGCACGAAGAGTTCCACGGCCAGCATCAGGGTCAGGATCGGCCCGTCGGCGCCCGCCCCGGCCATGTCCGGCATCTCGGGGGTGGCGGGGAAGAGGAACAGCGACAGTCCGCTGTCCAGCCCGCCCACCTCGCCGAAGAAGAGGAAGGCATAGGCGTTGTTCGCCAGGTGCAGGCCGATGGCGGGGCCGAGGTTGCCGGACCGGGCCGTCAGGTCGGAGCAGGCCAGCCCGAAACAGAAGGCCCAGATGACATACTGCCAGTTATCGGCCCAGCCCGATCCCTCGTTCCAGTGGACCGAGGCGAAGATCAGGTTGGGCACCACCATCCAGATCGCGGGATGGGCGAACCGCGCCGCGATCTGCTGTTGCAGGTAGCCGCGGTAAAGCAGCTCTTCGGAGGCCGTCTGCACCAGCAGCGCCGCCAGTGCCAGCGGCAGGGCCAGCAGCCAGGGACCGGCGGGGCGGATCTCCTCGATGGCGGCGAAGTCGCTCCAGGGCGGCATGAACTGCACCACCATGTAGAAGGCCATGGCGCCGAGAAAGCCGCGGGTCATCAGCCGCAGGCCCTGTCCGCGGGCTCCGATCAGGCTGCGGGCGGGGCGGTGGTGCAGCCGTTCGGTGACAAAGGCGGTGGCGAGACCCAAGAAGCCATAGCTGGCCAGTTGCACCATCAGCCCGGCAGGCGTCGTGCCCTCGAAGACGGCGATGGCCAGGGCCGGTGCCAGGCTGTCCAGCGCCGCATCGAAACCCCGGATCGCCAGGGCAAAGATCGCCTCGATCGCCGTCAGGCCCAGCAGGATGCGCCACAGCTCGGGGCTTTGCAGGGCGGGGGCGGCGAAGGCACCGTGACGGTGGTAGGCGCGGGCCGGGTCGAAGAAGGCGCTCATCGCCGCAGGGCCAGCCGCGCGGTCAGCCAGAGCACGAAGGTGCTGGCCAGTTCCACCGGGATCAGCGGCAGCAGCGCCGGATCGTCCTGGCGGATCGTCAGGTGGTAAAGGGCCAGCCCGCCCAGTTCGTCGCCGAAGGACACCCCCAGCAGGGCGATGCAGTTGTTGAGGAAATGCAGCGCCAGCGCCGGACCCAGGGTGCCCGCCCGCGCCGTCAGGTCGCCGGCGGCCAGCCCGAATGCCGCGGCAGAGACGACGAACCAGATGGCGTTGTCGCCTGCGGTAGCGTCGAAATGCAGCGCCCCGAAGATCAGCGCGGGCAGGCCCAGCCACAGCGCGGGGTGATCCAGCCGCGCTTGTAGCCGCCCTTGCAGGTAGCCGCGGAACAGGAACTCCTCCGCCGAGACCTGGATCGCCACGGCCGTCAGCCCCGGCACCAGCCAGCGCAGCCAGGTGCCGGTCGACAGGTAGCGGCGTGGCTCCAGCGCCTCGGACATGGGCAGCAGCGAGATCACGAGGACCACCGGCAGGGCGTAGAGCAGGACCCGCCCGCCCTGGCGCAGGGTCAGGGGCAGCGATCCGATCAGCACGCCCAGGCCACGCCCGTGCAGAAGCCGCAGCACCAGTTCCAGGGCCAGCAGCGCCACCGCGAAGGACGACAGCATGACGAGGGTGGCCACCTGGCGCCCCGCCATCATTGCCGAGATGATCGGTGTCAGCGCGATGAACCACAGCGACAGCAGCACCGCGTAGAAGACGACGAACAGCAAGAACCCCGCGCCGGTGCGCCACAGGGCGGGCGGTGTATCCCGCCAGGGCGGTGTCGAGTCGGGGGAAGGGCCTGTCATGCGAGGCAAGCTAGCGCCCCCCCGGGGCGCCCGCAATCGCGCTTCTCGCGCCGTGCCCCGCGGCACAAAGGCGCCCGCGCCGGGCGGGCCGCCGTGTCGCATCTGCGCCGGACGGGCTTGTGCGGGGCGGGGCGGTCATTTATCCCCATGCCAGCCACAAGATCGGGGGAGCTGCTTCCATGACGAAGTTCGACAAGTCCAAACTGCCCAGCCGCCATGTCACGGAAGGTCCGTCGCGCGCGCCGCACCGCTCCTACCTTTACGCGATGGGCCTTGGCGAGGACGAGATTCACCAGCCGCTGGTCGGCGTCGCGACCTGCTGGAACGAGGCCGCCCCTTGTAACATCGCCCTGAACCGTCAGGCCCAGGCCGTGAAGCTGGGCGTGAAGGCCGCCGAGGGCACGCCGCGCGAATTCACCACCATCACCGTGACCGACGGCATGGCCATGGGCCACGAGGGCATGCGCAGCTCGCTCGCCTCGCGCGAAGCCATCGCCGATACGGTGGAGCTGACCATGCGCGGCCACTGCTACGACGCGGTCGTGGGCCTTGCGGGCTGTGACAAGTCGCTGCCGGGCATGATGATGGCCATGGTGCGCCTGAACGTGCCGTCGGTCTTCATCTACGGGGGCTCGATCCTGCCGGGCAAGGCGCCCCAGGTCGACGAGATCCCCGAGGACTTCCGCTCGCGCGATCTGACCGTGCAGGACATGTTCGAGGCCGTGGGCCGGCACCAGAATCACGACCTGAGCGACGCCGCTCTGGCGATGCTGGAACGGGTGGCCTGCCCCTCCGCCGGCGCCTGCGGTGGCCAGTTCACCGCCAACACCATGGCCTGCGTGTCCGAGGCCATTGGCCTGGCGCTGATGAACTCGTCGGGCATGCCCGCGCCGTATGAATCCCGCGATCAATACGGCGAGGCTTCGGGCCGCGCGGTGATGAACCTGATCGAGAAGAACATCCGCGCCCGCGACATCGTCACCAAGGAATCGCTGATCAACGCGGCCCGCGTCGTGGCCTGCACCGGCGGTTCGACCAACGCCGGTCTGCACCTGCCTGCCATCGCGCATGAGGCCGGGATCGACTTCAACCTGTTCGACGTCTGCGACATCTTCCACGACACCCCCTATTTCGTCGACCTGAAGCCGGGCGGCACCTATGTCGCCAAGGACCTGTTCGATGCTGGCGGCATCCCCGTGGTGATGAAGGAGCTGCGCAAGGCGGGCCTGATCTACGAGGACTGCATGACCGCCTCGGGCCGGTCGCTGGGCGAGGAACTGGATCGCATCGACCGCGAGGCCGATGGCAAGGTGATCTATTCCATCGACACGCCGATCACCAAGACCGGCGGCGTCGTGGGCCTGAAGGGCAACATCGCCCCCGAAGGCGCCATCGTGAAGGTGGCCGGCATGGCCGCCGAGCAGCAGGTCTTCACCGGCCCCGCGCGCGTCTTCGAATGCGAGGAAGATGCCTTCGAGGCGGTGCAGAACCGTGGCTACGAGGAAGGCGAAGTGATCGTCATCCGCAACGAGGGCCCCTCCGGCGGTCCCGGCATGCGCGAGATGCTGGCCACCACCGCGGCCCTGTCGGGTCAGGGCATGGGCAAGAAGGTGGCGCTGATCACCGACGGCCGTTTCTCCGGCGCGACGCGCGGCTTCTGCGTCGGCCACGTCGGCCCCGAGGCGGCCCACGGCGGGCCGATTGCCTTGCTGAAGAACGGCGACATGATCACCATCGACGCCATCAAGGGCACCATTGACGTGGACCTGCCCGAGGCCGAGCTGGAGGCCCGCAAGGCCGACTGGGCCGGGCCGAAGGACACGATCTATGCCTCCGGCGCGCTGTGGAAATATGCCCAGCTGGTCGGCTCGACCTACCTGGGCGCCGTGACCCATCCCGGCGGCAAGGCCGAGAAGCATGTCTACGCCGATCTTTGATCGGCTCCGGGCCGGGCGGGGCACGTCCCGCGCGGCCCGCGCCCTGACCGCCGCCGCGCGCCCCTGGCGTGCGGCGTTTCTGCTGCCGCTTTGCCTTATGCTCTCGGCTTGCCTGGAGACCGCGGGCACACCGTCTGCCGGGTTCCGACAGGTTGAGGAACAGGGACGGGGCGGCGGGCTCTTTGCCTCCATGCGTCGACCGATCGGACCGGTTCTGGTCACTGCTGCCACGGCAGGGGGCGACGTGGTGATCCGCGGGCCTGAGGATTACTGCATCGAGGGGCGAAGCCTGAAGACCCGGGCGCGGGGCGGTTTCGCCTTGCTGGCCCGCTGCGACATCCTGTCAGGCGGCGAGATGGGCGACCCGGTGGCCCTGGCGCTGCTGACCGCGACGGTCACACCCTATGAGGGCGCGGAGCTGCCCCCGGCGCGCGCGCTGGCGGCGGATTTCGCCGGGATGGACGTGTTGGAGGTAATGGACCGCGACGGCGTGCGCCTGTTGCACCTGGGCAAGGGCGGCAATGCGCGCGTGTCCGCCGCCGATCCCCGGCAATGGCGGGCCACCTTCCTGCTGAACGGCTACGCGGTGTCTCTGGCGGCCTACGGGCCGAAGGACAGCTCGGTCGCCGGCGCCGCTGGCCGACCGATCCTGCTGGCCATGGCCCGGGCAATCCGGGCCGCCAGCCCCGACCGGCCCGGCGGCCAGGACCCGGCCGCCAAGGCCGCCACCGATGGGGCCGGCCTGGCCGAGCAGGAGCCCGAAGGATTGGGCACGACCCTCAACGCGCCCGATTGAGGGCGCGACCGGCGCGGCAGAAAGGCCATAGGCGGCCCTCTGCGATGCAGCGCTGCCGCCGCACATGGTTGTTTCCCGGCCCGGCTGGGGTAACCTGATGCGGTGACCACGGGCGGCGATGCCCCTCGGGCCGGGAGAGTGCCCAGAGCGGCAGGCAGAGACAGGACGGACCGACGGCAAGATGGCAGGACCACGACGCTCATTCCTCGACAGGCTGGTGAACCGGTCCGAACTGCGCCGCTGGAGCAGCCGGGCCCGCAAGGTGCACACCGCCCCCCTGTCCGAGCTGCGCGCGCAGCGCAACCAGGCCCGGGCCCTGCGCGGCAGCCTCGACTACCTGATCTATTTCGGCGACAGCCGCCTGGCCCTGCCCACCATCGGGTCGAATGCCTTCCCGGTGCCCCATGGTACCGACTGGTCCTGGCGGCCGCAGCTGTGGCGCGGCCCGCTGGCGCAGCACGGGCTGACCGCCGTCGCCTCCGGCGAGAAGCTGGGCGAAGAGGTGACGATGTTCCACGATTGCGAAACGTCGGAGCTGACCCTGCGCCAGGTGCGCAACCACCGCGAAAGCGACCTGGCGCCCTATGCCCTGCGCATGGATGTCTTCGGCTTCGACGGGTCCTTCCTGTCGCTGGTGGTCAACCTGCCGGACGAGGCGCTGGAGGGGCTGCGCAAACGCCACCTGATCCGCCTCGACACGCTGGTGCAGATGGAAAAGCCGCTGGCGATCTTCGCCCGGCTGAACATCAAGCACGGCCCCAACACCGAACAGCTGATCCGCGAACTGCCCCTGCACGAGGCCGATCGCATGGTCGAGTTCGACCTGGCCTATTCCGACATCAACGAGAAGCGGATCGAAAAGGCCTGGATCGACCTGATCTTCGAGGGGCCGCAGATGAACGAGGTCACGCTGCGCGATTTCACCCTCAGCCGCCGGCCCCGCGCCGATCTGTGATCCACCCGCCGGCCCCGTTCCCCAAACCCCGATCAAGGTGCCCCGATGACCAGCCAGACCACCCTGAGCAAGACCCGCCTTTTCGCCGGCCAGTGGGAAGGGGTCCTGTCCGTGCCCGACGGCGCGCCGGCGCCGCAGATCGAGGTGGTGGTCCACGACGAACGCATCGACGACGTGGCCGTGGCCAAGATGGAGGCGCCGGGCGACTGGGCCGTCACCGTGCCGATCCCGCCGGAGGTCCTGTCGGATGGTGTGCAGATCTTCCTGATCCGCGACCGGGCCACCGACGAGGTGCTGAATTCCTTCGTGGTCATGGCCGGGGAAGAGGTCAGCGATACAGTCCAGGCCGAGATCCTGCTGCTGCGGGCGGAACTGGACATGCTGAAACGCGCCTTCCGCCGCCATTGCGTCGAAACCGGCACCGCCTGAGCGCAGCCGCAGCGCCGGTTTTTCGAGAGTGACGCCATTCGGCGCCTCCCGTTTCCTCAGCTGCAACTATCCCGTGGAAAATCGCGATATTGTCGGCTGCCTGCCCACTTCCTGCCTTGATCGACGCTGATAAACGTCGCTGACCATCCGGTAATACAGGTAGGACTATGGATCGGCTGACGGAAATGGAGGCGTTCGCCACGGTGGTGGACCAGGGCGGGTTCACCGACGCGGCGAAGAAGATGGGGATCTCGAAATCCGCCGTCTCGAAGCATGTCTCCTCGCTGGAGGCGCGCCTGGGCGCCCGCCTGTTGAACCGCACCACGCGCCGCGTGTCGCCGACGGAAATCGGTCTGGCCTACTATGACCGCGCCCGCCGCGTGTTGAACGACGCGGGCGAGGCCGATGCGCTGGTGACCTCGATGCAATCGGCGCCCTCCGGCATCCTGCGAATCTCGGTCGCCACGGATTTCGGGGTGAATCACCTGTCGCCGGTGCTGGGCCGCTTCCTGCAGGAATATCCCGACATCACCGTGAACATGGTGCTGAACAACCGCTACGTCGAACTGATCTCCGAAGGGTTCGACATGGCGATTCGCATTGGCGAGCTGGAGGACAGCTCGCTTCGGGCCCGCAAGCTGACGGAGACGGCGCAGCGGATGATCGCGGCCCCGTCCTATTTCGAGAAATACGGGCGACCGGCCAAGATCGACGACCTGAACGAGCACAAGCTGCTGCACTACTCCAGCCAGGCCTCGGGCAACGTGTGGAAGCTGACGGCGCCCTCGGGCGAGAAACGCCAGATCCGCACCGCCGGCTGGCTGTCGGTGAACGACGGGCAGTCGCTGCTGAACGCGGCCATCGCGGGGCTGGGCATCGCCTATCTGCCGTCCTTCCTCTACCACAAGGCGATGAAACAGGGCCTGGTCGAGGATGCGATCCCCGATTTGCCGACCGAGATGCAGGGCATCTATGCGGTCTATCCGCCGGGCCGGTTCACCCAGCCCAAGGTGCGCGCCTTCATCGATTTCCTGGTCGAGGCCTTCCAGAACAAGGGCCCGCTGGACTGGTGATCCAGCCCTGCTGATCCTCCCCTCCCGTGTCTCAGTCACGGACCTCACGCCCCGGTCACTGGCCGGGGTTTTCTTTTGCGATCAGGGGGGTCAGGGCAGCAGGATCGCCTCGACCCGGCGGTTGGCCTTGCGGCCCTCTTCGGTGGCGTTGCTGGCAATGGGGGCCAGGTAGCCGACGCCGTGGGCCTCGATCCGGTCTGGCGCGATGCCATGGGCCTGGATCAGCCGTTGCCGCACGGCCTCGGCCCGCTGGCGCGATAGGGTGCTGTTGGTGTCCAGGCTGCCTTCGCTGTCGGTATGCCCGACCAGCACCAGCCGTTGCGCCGGGCGCGCCGCCAGAACCTCTTTCAGCGCATCCAGCGAGGCGGCAGGACCGTCCTCCAGCCGCACGGCGCCCGTGGCAAACCGCAGGTCCGACAATACCACGTGCCCGTCGCGGTCCAGCGTGGCGATGACATCGGCAGCGGCGGTGCCCAACTCAGGCGTGACGCTGCCGATCGGGGGCAGGGCGGGCAGGCCCTTGGTCAGAGCGTCGTCGTGGTCATCGTCCGGCTCGGGGGTGGTCGCCGCAGCCGTCGTGTCGGCCTCCACCACCTGCACATAGCCCGCGCTGCTGCTGCGACTGACCAGGAGGAAGACCATCTGCGCGGGCGCCTCCGCCGTGCCGCTGCGGCGGGCGGTCAGGGCGCGATAGTCGAACAGATCGACGTTCATCGCCGGCGGTTCGATCACCTCCAGCGCGAAGCGGAAGTCGAAACCGCCGCAGCGCTGCGCGGCGCAGTCCAGCACGACCTCGAAGCCGTCGTCCTGCAGCCGCTCGCGCAACGGGCGCAGCAATTGCAGGCTGGTCACGTCGGAGGCCGGGACGACCCAGGCGCGGCGACTGATGGCGCCCTCGATGGCCTGCAAGGGCGGCGCGGCGGCGCCGGTGGCGGGGCCTGTGGGAAAGGCGTAGCTGTCGGGCGCGCGCCGGCTGGTGGCAGTCTGGCGCGCGGCATAGGGCAGGTCATCGGGCAGGACCTCGGCGCGCGCCCTGCCGGGCGGGGCCAGCGGGACGGCCAGCAGGCCGAGCGCAAGCGCCACCAGGCGCCACCGCCGCTGTCCCTGTCCCGCCGCCATTCAGCGTGCCTGGCCGTGGTATTCGGGGTTCGGGCGCATGTCGACGGCGCTGGCGATCCGGTTGGTCATGTTGAAGAAGCCCGCCACGTTGGCGATGTCCCAGATGTCCCGATCGCTGAACCCTGCGTCGCGCAGGATCTGCCGGTCGGCCTCCTCGATCCGCGCGCTGGCCTCGGTCACCTTCACGGCGAAATCCAGCATGGCGCGCTGGCGCGGCTCCAGGTCCGCCACGCGATAGTTCATCACCATCATCTCGCCCAGCTCGGGCGTGCCCATCTCGCGCACGGCGGCGCCATGGGCGGTCTGGCAGTAGAAGCAGCTGTTGATCGAGCTGACCACCACCGCGATCATTTCGCGCTCCAGCTTCGACAGCCCGCTCTCGCCCAGCATCAGGTCATTGTATAGGCCGGTGAAGGCCTCCAGCTTGGCGATGTCGAAGGCATGCGCTTTCAGCACGTTGGGCACCATGCCCAGCTTGTCCTGGCAGACGTCGAAATATTTCTGCGTCCGTTCGGGCAGCGGGTCCACCATCGGCAGGTCGAGCGCGGTCACTTGGTCGGTCATGGGGTGTCTCCTCTCCTCATGACCCCTGACGGTAATGATAGGTGCCGACCTGCGCCATGCCGAGCGCGCGATAAAGTGCGTTTCCGCCGGTATTCGCCCGGGTCACCACCACGGCCAGCTCGCGCGCGCCATGATCGCGGGCCCAGCGGGCGGCGTCGATCATCATCGCGCGGCCCATGCCGCGCCCGCGCACCTCCGGGGCGACCTCCAGCGCGTGCAACATGGCGATATCGCCGTCGATCCCGATATAGGCCGTGCCCCCGGGGCTGTTGTCGTAGCGTCCGATCAGCGAAGTCTTGGGGCAGGTGGCGCGGGCCATCACCTCCAGCCGGGCCGGGCCGATGCCGCCGGCGGCCCAGATCTCGCGCTGGATCGCCAGCGGCTCCCAGGCGGTCAGGCTGACCCGTTCGGGGCTGGCGCCCTTGCCCAGCTCCGCCAGCTCGGCCGTGGCGCGGGCATAGATCCACACCGGGTCGACGACGGTATAGCCGCGCGCCTCCAGCGCCGCGTCCAGCGCCGCATCCCCCGGTCGGAGGGAGAAGAGCGGCACCTGGCTCATCTCGCGCATTGCCGCCTCGGCGGCGTCGATCTGGGCCGCCGTCACCTCGCCGCGCAGGGCGGAGGCGGAGGAGACACGCTTGCCCCCGCCACCGCCGCGGCGCAGCAGGAAGGGATCGGCGCGGCGGATCTCGGCGGGGGGCCAGGTGGTATCAACCACCGACATCATCTCCTCGGTGCGGTCCGGGGCCTGCGCGGGGTCGGTCCCGGTCACGGGAACATCCCGGCCAGTTCGGACATGGCGGCATCGACGCGGGCGCCATCGGTGCCACGGATGACGATATTGGCGCCGTAGACCCCGTCCCGCTGGTAGGGGTAGCTGCCGATGGACAGATCCGGGTAGCGTTCCGCCAGGGCCGCCAGTGGCCCCGCGATCTCCCCCTCGCCGCGCTCGATGCGCAGGTTCTGCGACATCAGCGGCGTGCCCCCGGTCAGCGTCGGCAGCACGGTGGCCACCATCGCCTCGAAGACGGCGGGCACACCGGCCATGACATGCACGTTCTCGATGGTGAAACCGGGCGCGATGGAGACCGGGTTGTCGATCAGCCGGGCGCCGGCCGGGATGCGCGCCATGCGCAGGCGGGCCTCGTTCACCTCGACGCCGCGGGCTTCCCAGTGGGCCACCAGCAGGTCGCGGGCATCGTCGCGCACGTCGATGCTGCGTCCGAAGGCCTCAGCCACGCAATCGGCGGTGATGTCGTCATGGGTCGGTCCGATCCCGCCGGAGGTGAAGACGCTGTCGTACCTGTCCGACAGATCCCGCACCGCGCCGACGATGGCGGCCTGATCGTCGGAGACCACGCGCACCTCCATCAGGTCGATCCCCACCTTGGTCAGTTCGCAGGCCAGGTGGTGCATGTTCGCGTCCCGGGTGCGGCCCGACAGGATCTCGTCGCCGATCACGATCATCGCGGCTGTGGGGTTGCCCATGACACCTCTCCTTGCTTCTGGTGGGTGGACAAAGCTATAGGCCCGCACCATGCGCTTTCAAACCCCTCTTCTGCCCGCGACGTTAGTGCGCCGATACAAGCGGTTCCTGGCCGATATCCGGCTGGAGGACGGGCAGGAGGTGACGGCCCATTGCGCCAACCCCGGCTCAATGATGGGGCTGGCGGAACCCGGCAGCCGCATCTGGGTGGAGCCCAACGACGATCCGAAAAAGAAGCTGAAATACGGCTGGCGGCTGGTGGAACATGCCGATGGCCATTTCACCGGCGTCGATACCGCCGTGCCCAATCGCGCCCTGCGCGAGGCGCTGCTGGCGGGCGGCGTGCCGGGGCTGGACGGTTACGCCAGCGTGCGCCCGGAACAGAAGTACGGCGAGAAGAGCCGCATCGATTTCCTGCTGAGCGATCCGGCGCGGGCCGATTGTTATGTCGAGGTGAAGTCGGTGACCCTGTCGCGCCAGCCCGGCCTGGCCGAGTTCCCCGACAGCGTGACTGCGCGCGGGCTGAAGCATTTGCAGGAACTGGCGCAGATGGCCCAGGCGGGGCACCGCGCGGTGATGCTGTTCCTGGTGCAGCGCACAGATGCGGAACGCACGGGCCTGGCGGCCGACATCGACCCGGCCTATGCCGCCGGTTTCGCCGCCGCCCGCGCCGCAGGCGTCGAGGTGCTGGCCTTTGGCTGCAACATTTCTCCGCAGGAGATCACCCTGGGGGCGCCCCTGCCTGCGCCAGAGGACTGAGGGGGCGGCCTTGATCCAATCGCCCCCCTCGGACGGGGCGGCGCTACCGTCAACCGCTCATGGCCGGCGTCGCAGCTGGCTCCGCTCTCTGGCCTTTCCGGGCAAAAGCGCTTATTTCTGCCCCCGACGCGCATAGCGCCCCGCGCCGCCCTTCGGGGGCCGGTCGCCCGGGTCCGCGCGCCCTATGGGCAAGATTTCAGGGAATATGGTTTTGGAACAGGAACACAAAGGCCGCACGACGCGCGAAGGCATCCGGATTCACGACGCCTCGGATTTCGAGGGCATGCGCAAGGCAGGCGCCGTTGCGGCGCAGATCCTCGATGACGTGATCCCGATGATCGAACCGGGCCGGACCACCGCCGAGATCGACAAGTTCATCGAGGACAAGGTGACGGAATACGGCACCACCTCGGCCACCATCGGCTATCGCGGCTATCAGCACGCCTCCTGCATCTCGATCAATCATGTGGTCTGTCACGGCATCCCGGGCGAGAAGAAGCTGAAGGATGGCGACATCCTGAACATCGACGTGACGGTGATCCTGGACGGCTGGTACGGTGACAGTTCCCGCATGTACGTGGCCGGCAAGCTGTCCCGCAAGGCGGAGCGGCTGCTGCAGGTGACCCACGACAGCCTGATGATCGGCATCGAGGCGGTGAAGCCCGGCAATACCTTCGGCGACATCGGCCATGCGATCCAGACCTATGTCGAGGCGCACCGCATGTCGGTGGTGCGCGACTTCTGCGGCCATGGGCTGGGCCAGGTGTTCCACGCACCGCCGAACGTGCTGCACTATGGCCGTCCGGGCACCGGCGCGGTGCTGGAGGAGGGCATGTTCTTTACCATCGAGCCGATGGTCAACCTGGGCCGCGCCGAGACCAAGGTGCTGTCGGACGACTGGACCGCAGTTACCCGCGATAAGTCGCTGTCGGCGCAGTTCGAGCATTCGCTGGGCGTGACCGCGGACGGCTGCGAGATCTTCACCCTTTCGCCCGGTGGCCTGTTCCACCCAACCTACGCGCAGAGCTGAGACTCGGCGAATTTGGCCTGAGACGGCGGCCTGTCCCTGTGGGGCGGGCCGTTTTGCGTCTGGAGAGGGGGAGGGGGCGCTGCCCCCTCTTGAGCCTGCGGCTCAATTCACCCCCGGAGTATTTTTGACGAAGTGAAGGCAGGGTCGGGGGGCCTGGCGGGCAGGCTGCGCGCGTCTCAGGCCTTTTCGAGGAAGGTCATCGCGCTGTCGCCGAAGCGGCGGCGATCGAGGATGTCCCAACCCTCGGGCGGGGTGATCTCGGCGCTTTCTTCCCAGACGATCAGGGCACTGTCGTCGATCCAACCTTGGGAGAGCGCGCTGGCCAGGGCCGGTTCGCCCAGCGACTTGCCATAGGGAGGGTCGAGGAAGACCATAGTCGCGGGGGCGTCGGTATGGGGGGGCAGGCGGGTGGCGTTGACGCGCAGGATCTTCGTGCGGTCCTTCACCCCCAGTTCGCGGATATTCTCGGCCAGCAGGCGCCCGGCGACGCGGCCATCGTCGACGAAGGTGGCCTGCGCCGCGCCGCGCGACAGGGCTTCCAGCCCCAGGGCGCCGGTGCCGGCGAAAAGATCCAGCACCACCGCCCCCTCCAGCGGGTCGCCGAAGCGGCCGCCGGTCAGGATCGAGAACAGGCTTTCGCGCACCCGGTCCGTGGTGGGGCGCAGATGGGCGCCCGCGTCGCCCTTGCCGAGCGCCGCCAGGCGGCGGCCGCGGAACTCTCCGGCGATGATCCTCATGGGGTCAGAAGCTCCTTCAGGTTGGTGGCGGGATCGGCGATGCGCGTCGGGTCGGCGCTGCGGCCCGCCTCGATCAGGCGCTTGCCCACCATGTAGCCGCGCGGGTCGTTCATCGCGTCGACGGCCAGGAGCTGGTCACCGGCGTAGTACCAGTGCGACCGCGCGCCCCGGTCGTCGCGGCGCGTGACCAGCCGGTCATAGCCGGTCGACAGGCCCGCGATCTGCAGCTTCACGTCGTATTGGTCGGACCAGAACCAGGGGTGGGGCGCATAGTCTCGCCCGGCGCCCAGCATGTTGTCGGCGACACATTCGGCCATGTCGATCGCGTTCTGCACACTTTCCAGCCGCAGCCGCCCGGTGCCGCGCGGGAGGCTGGCACAATCGCCCGCCGCCCAGATATGCGGATCCGACGTGCGGCCCGTCGCGTCGCAGGCGATGCCGTTGTCGAGCAACAGGCCCGCCTCTTCGGCCAACCGCGTCCGGGGCAGGATGCCGGTGCCGACGATCACCAGGTCCAGATCCAGATGCGTGCCGTCGCTGAGGATGGCGCCGCTGGCCGCGCCCTCGCCCAGCAGACGTTCCAGGCCGGTGCCTTCGCGGATGCTCACGCCGTTGGCCAGGTGCAGCGCGCGGAAATAGGCGGCGGTTTCGGGCGCGGCGACACGGCCCAGGATCCGCTCGGCCTGTTCGATCAGGGTGACCTGCAGGCCCTTCTGTGCGGCCACCGCCGCGGCCTCCAGCCCGATGTAGCCGCCGCCGACGATCAGGACGCGGGCGCCGTGCACCACATGGGGCGCCAGCCGGCGGATGTCATCCAGGGTGCGGATGCTGAAAACGTTGCTGAGGTCCCCCCCGATGGCGCCGGGCAGGGGGCGCGGCCGCGCGCCGGTGGTCAGGGCCAGCTTGTCGTAGGTCACGACCTCGCCGTCCTTCAGGACGATCTCGCGGGCGGCGGGCAGGACGGCCTGGACCTGGCATCCGGGGCGCAGGGTGATGCCGTTTTCGGCGTACCAGGCCTCGGGCCGCAGGTAGAGCCGCTCTTCGGCCATCTCGCCCAGCAGGAACTTCTTCGACAGGGGCGGGCGCTGATAGGGGGGCACGGGTTCATCGCCCAGCAGGGTGATCTGGCCGTCGAAGCCCTGCGCGCGCAGGCGGGCCACCAGGCTGGCGCCAGCCTGACCGGCCCCGATCACGGCAAAATGGCTCACTTTTTCACCTCCCCGCTGGTTGTCGGCGCGCAGGCAGCTATAGTCCTTCGCAGGGAAAACGCAAATCAACCACAGGACGGACAGATGACCATTTCCACCGGCGATACGCTCCCCGAGGCGACCCTGCTGATCATGACCGATCAGGGCCCGACGCCCGTGTCCCTGGCCGAGAAGACCAAGGGCCGGAAGGTCGCGCTCTTCGGGTTGCCCGGCGCCTTCACCGGCGTCTGCACCACCGCCCATGTGCCCAGCTTCCTGCGCAACGCGCCCGCCTTCGCCGAAAAGGGCGTGGACGAGATCATCTGCATCTCGGTCAACGATCCCTTCGTGATGGCCGCCTGGGCCGGTGCCACCGGCGCGGACGAGGCGATCACCTTCCTGGCCGATGCCCAGTCGGAGCTGACCAAGGCCCTGGGCCTGGACTTCTCCGCCCCGCCAGCGGGCCTGATCGACCGCTGCAAGCGGTTCTCGATGCTGGTCGAGGATGGCGTGGTGAAGGTGCTGCACCTGGAAGAGAACCCCGGTGCCTGCGAGATTTCCGCCGGCGAGACCCTTCTGGCCGAGCTGTAACTCTGCGCGCCGCTCCCGACGGGCGCGGTGACAGAGCTGCATGAAATGAGAACACCCGGAGCCTTGGTGGAGGCTCCGGGCGCTTTTGAAGGGCCGCAGTCCCGATACGGCGCTTCTACCCCGTCCGCACCTGGGCGCGCGGGTATGTCCCCTCCCCGGCAGGCCCTTGCAAATGGATCGGTGCGGTCCGCCATCTCCCGGTGTGCCCAGAAGCGTGACGCAAGATCAGGCTAAACTGTATACAGGTGGATGGTCAATCACTTGTTTGAATGCGAATGTTGGCCAGGGGTCGTGCCGACGGCGGCGGGGGCGCGCGATTGCAGGAACTGCAGCTGCGCCTCGCTTTCAACGGCGTCCTCGAAATGGCTGCGGACCAGCGCAACGGCGGCAGAGGCGTCCAGCCCCTGTTCGATCAGCAGCCAGGCGGCAGTCAGCCCGCTGCGCCCGGCACCATACTGGCAGCAAGCGGCGATGCGTCCGCCCTCGGCCATGATGCGGTGCAGGGTGGGGCCCAGGTCGGCCCACTCCTGCAGGAAGCCGGCATCGGGCGCGTGAAAATCCACCACCGGCAGGAACAGCCCCTCGATCCCGTGGCGCGCCAGTTGCGCGCGTAGCAAGGCGAAGCTGCCCCCGGGCAGTTCGCGTTCCTCGGGCAGGACCAGCAGCAGACGGACCCCGTGATCGGCCAGATCGGCGAAGGTGTCCTCCAGCGCGATCGGGTCGATGTAGCCGCTGCCGTCCACCCCGGTTTCCAGGCCCGGAAACCCGGTCATCAGGCAGGCGCCCCCCCGGGGCATGGGAATGGCGGCCCTGACGGCAGAGCTGTCACGAGTGGCAATCCGCACTGAAATCTCCTTCAAAAGTTGCCCATTGCTTGCCAAGCTCAACCCAAAGGGACATAAATATCCCCTGCTGTGAACGCTTTTTCGAAGGAACGGGCCGCGTGGCCGCGTACGAGTGACCTGAACGATGCGCAAGACCAACGCCGAGATCGCCGCCGAGGTCCGAGAACGGATCTGCCTGAACGGGGGCGCCGGCGAAATTCTGCTGCACGAGGGACAGCTGGCCACGGAGTTCGGGGTGTCGCGCACGCCGATCCGCCAGGTCTTGCAGATGCTGGCCTATGAAAACCTGGTCGAGACCCGCTCCGGCATCGGCACCATCGCCACCCCGCTGGATCCCGGCAAGATGGAGGCCGATTTCCGCGCCTTCGCTGCCATCCTCACCGCCTGCGGCAAATGCCCGACCGATCAGGAACACGTCGCGGGGCAGGTCCTGGACCGGCTGCGGGATGCACGGCGTTTTCTGGACCGCTCGGCGGGTCCTGATTCCGCGCTGATCCGGGCGCTGTCAGCCTACCTGGAGGCGACGGTCTGGCTGGTGGGCGATCATATCCTGGCCACCGCCCTGCGATCCGCCTACTGGCGGCAGGTCCGCTGGGGGCTGCATCCCGACCGGCCGAAGCTGGATGATCGCTTCGTGATCTTCCGGGACAGGCTGGACGATTGCGTAGCCTTGGCGGAGGCCGGGGATCCTGCCCCGCTGTTGGCCAAGCTGACCGAGCTGCCGGTGTCGCACATGACGGGACTCGCCCCCCAGGGCTGAGGGCGGGCCGGACGCGGGGCGCCGCGCATCCGCGCCTCGTCCTGACAGCGAGGCGCAACGAAAAAGGGGGCCGCGATGGCCCCCTTTCGTTTGTCGCAGGTGCAAAGCCGCCCTGGCTCAGTCCTTCTTGCCAGCCTCGACATCGGGCTGCAGCAGGGTACGCGTGGGGAAGGGGATGTCGACACCGCCTTCGTCCAGCGCCTCTTTCACCTTGCGCTTCATGTCCGCCTGGAAGGCGAAGAATTCGCCGCTGTCGCACCAGACGCGCACCAGGAAATCGACGCTGAAATCGCCCAGGTTGTTCACCTGGATGAAGGGCTCGGGCGTCTTGTGGGCGCGGGGATCGGACAGGATCGTGTCGCGGATGATCTGCTCGGCATCCTTCAGGTTGGCGCCGTAGCCCACGCCGAAGGTCCATTCCGCGCGGCGCGTCGGGTAGATCGAGTAGTTGACGATCGTGTTCCCCCAGACCTCGCTGTTGGGAATGATGATCTGGGTGTTGGACAGGCTCGCCAGCTCGGTGAAGTTCAGGCTGATATTCTTCACCGTGCCCATCTGGCCGTTTACCTCGACGAAGTCGCCGTTCTTGATCGGTCGGAAGAAGATGATCATCACGCCCGCGGCCACGTTCGACAGGGTGCCCTGCAGGGCCAGACCGATGGCCAGGCCGGCGGCACCGATGACGGCGACGACGCTGGTGGTCTGCACCCCGAAGGTGTTCAGCACGAAGAGGAAGGCAAAGGCGATGATCGCATAGCGCAGGATCGATCCCAGGAACTCGAACAGCGTGTCATCCAACTGTTCGTAGCGTTCCGAGATATGGGTGATCCGCCGCTTCGCCCAGCCGGCGATGAAGAGGCCCACGAAGAGGATGACCAGCGCGGCCAGCACATTGCCGACGATGCCGGCGAGGAAATCCAGGGTCAGAAGATCGCCCAGGGTTCGTCCGTTCCAGATTTCGGTTTGCAGCAGGCCGTTCAGGCTATCCATGTTCATTGCGCCAATTGATCCATTTTTCGTGCAAGTTTCGCGTCAGCTGCCGTGATGCCGCCCATGTCATGGGTGGTCAAGCGCACAGTGACCGTCTTGTAGACATTGCTCCAGTCCGGGTGGTGGTCCCACTTCTCCGCCCAGAGGGCGGCCCGGGTCATGAAGGCGAAGGCCTCGGTGAAATCGGCGAAGGTGAAGGTCTTGACCAGCACATCGCCGTCACGCTCGACCTCCCAGCCGGTGTCGAAGAGGGGCCCCAGCAGGGTTGCCCTTACGGATTCGTCGAGAATTTCAGTCACTCCTGTTCCTCCTGTCTGTCGCGGCGGAAGGGGCCGTAGGCGGTCAGGACCTCGATGTCCTCGTCCACGGCTCGGGCTTCGGCCTCCAGGTATTGCGCGATGGCGCGGGCAAAGCCCTGATCGGCAACCCAGTGGACCGAATGGGTGACGCTGGGCATGTAGCCCCGCGCCAGTTTGTGTTCGCCCTGCGCTCCGGCCTCGACCCGTTTCAGCCCGCGGGCGATGGCGGCGTCGATGGCCTGATAGTAGCACAGTTCGAAATGCAGGCAGGGATGGTGCTCCAGCGCGCCCCAGTAGCGGCCGAAGAGCGCCTCGCGCCCGATAAAGTTCAGCGCCCCCGCGACGGGCGCACCGTCGCGCAGGGCCAGCACCAGCAGCACGTCGTCGCGCATACGTTCCTGCACCAGGTCGAAGAAGGCGCGCGTCAGGTAGGGCGTGCCCCATTTGCGCGCGCCGGTGTCCTGGTAGAAGTCCCAGAAGGCGTCCCAGTGTTCGGGGCGCAGGGCGTCGCCGGTCAGGGCCAGGATCTCGCCGCCGAAGGCCTGGGCCTGGGCGCGTTCCTTGCGGATGTTCTTGCGCTTGCGCGAGCTGAGGTGCGACAGGAAGTCGTCGAAATCGCTGTAGCCCTCGTTCAGCCAGTGGAACTGCTGGCTGGTGCGGTGCATCAGCCCCATGGCCTTGGCGGCCAGCGCCTCTCCTTCCGTGCAGAAAGTGGCATGCAGGCTGGACAGCCCGTTGTCGGCGGCGATTTGCACCGCGCCCTGGACCAGCGCCCCCATGCCCGCCGCCTCATGCCCCGGTTTCACCAGGAAGCGGCGGCCCGTGGCGGGGGTGAAGGGCACGGCGATCTGCAGCTTGGGGTAATATGCGCCGCCGGCCTGTTCATAGGCATGGGCCCAGTTGAAATCGAAGATGTATTCGCCCTGGCTGTGCCCCTTGGCATAAAGCGGCGCCACGGCGATCAGCTCGCCGCCCTGGCGGGCCAGCAGGTAGTGCGGCTCCCACCCCGTGCCGGGGCCGACGGATCCGCTGTCTTCCAGCGTTTTCAGGAAGCGCCAGGTGGTGAAGGGATCGACAGGCGGGCCGCCGTCCGCGGCCTCGGGACAGGCGCAGCCGTCCCACTCGGCCTCGGCAATGCCGCCAAGGCTGTTGAGCGTGCTAATCTCGATCTCTGCCGCGGCGTCGGGGGCGGTGTCGGCAGCGGTCGGGTCCTGGGTGGGGTCGGGGCGTTCCATTTCGCGATAATCTGGCGCGCCCCGCCCGGTGTTCAAGCGGGAACTTCGGCCGCGTAGTGCTCGAAGGTCACATTGTCGGCATGCATCCGCGCCTGTGCCTCTTCCTCCGCCGAGCGGATGGTCCAGCAGAAGACCGGCAGGCCCTTCGCGCGCAGGGCCGTGACACTGTCGCGGGTCAGGTCCTTCCATTCGTGGCTGATGAAGGACGCCCCCGTCGGTTCGACCGCGCCCAGGGCCTGCATGTAGGCCTTCTCCTCCGCCGAGAGATGGGCGAAATGCTCTCCCTCGTAGGCGCAGGTGGTCAGGCCGCGGGGCCAGTCGGGGGCCAGTTCGGCCAGGCGGCCGACCATGCGGGGGTTGAAGGACATGAAGGCCAGCGGCCCGTCATAGCCTTCGACCAGCTGGGCGGCGCGGGCCTCCAGCGTGCCGGGGGCATGGGCGCTGCGCCCGTCCTGGTCCTTCAGCTCCACCAGCAGGGGCACACGGCCCGCGACCTGGGTCAGGACCTCGGCGAAGGTCGGAATGCCGGCCTTGCCGCCCGCCAGCGGGATGGCGGACAGCGTCGCCGCGTCCCGGGCGTCCACGTCGCCCGTCTCCGCCGTTACCCGGTCCAGCGTGTAGTCGTGAAAGACCACCGCCTCGCCGTCCGACGACAGCTGCAGGTCGATCTCGATCCCGTAGCCTGCCGCCACGGCCGCCTCGATCGCCTCGCGGCTGTTCTCGGGGCGGCCCGCGTCCCGGTCATGGTAGGCCCGGTGGGCGATCGGCAGGCGCAGGAAGTCCTGGGGCAGGGCCGTCATGTCATTCGATCTCGAAGATGCCTTCGATCTCGACCGCGACGCCGAAGGGCAGCGATGCGGCGGAGACGGCAGAGCGGGCGTGGCGGCCGGCGTCGCCCAGCACCTCGACCAGGAAGTCGGAAGCGCCGTTGACCACCTTGGGCTGGTCGCCGAAGTCCAGCGTCGAGTTGACGAAGCCGGTCAGCTTCACCGCGCGCTTCAGCTTGGTGAAATCGCCCCCGCAGGCGGCTTTCACCTGGGCCAGAAGGCCGATGGCACACAGCTTGGCGGCGGCGGCGCCGGCCTCGACATCCATGTTGTCGCCCAGCTTGCCCTTCACCAGGCCGCTGGCGTCCATGCTGACCTGGCCGGAGATGTGCAGCAGGTTGCCGACCTGCACGAAGGGCACGTAGTTGGCGGCCGGGGCGGCGGCGTCGGGCAGGGTCACGCCCAGCTCTGCCAGGCGGGTTTCGATCGCATTGCTCATGGGTAGCTCCTCTCAGGCTGTCGGCCGCGACGCTAGCGGGCGAACCTGCGATTGCAAGCCCAAAGGCCCGTCTGAGGCGAGGCGTTGCGGATCGGCCATGCGCCGCCGAAGGGAGGGGGGCTGGCGCGCGGTGGCTGACTGGCCGAAGCAGGTGATCCGCCGAGGCGGTGCCCATGGCCGGAGCGCCCGAACCGGACGCGTGTCGTGGCGGGCAGTCTCCTTTAGCGCGACGGAATGGCTATTCGACAAAGGCGCGGGCCAGGTAGTCGCCGAAGGGTTTCACCAGGTAGGCCAGCGGCGTGCGGTCCTCGGTGCGCAGGAAGGCCTCCACCGGCATGCCGGGGATCAGCACCAGCCCCTCGGGCAGCTGGTCGCGCTCACCCTCGGCCAGGCGGATCTCGGCCCGGTAGAAGTTGCGCCCCGTGACCTCGTCGGTGAAGGCGTCTGCGGAGATGCGGGTCAGCGTGCCGGACAGCTCGGGCGTGGTACGTCGGTCGAAGCCGGAAAACCGCAGCCGCACCTCCTGGCCCAGGTGCAGGGCGTCGACGTGGATCGGTTCGACCCGGGCGGCGATCAGCAGCGGCCGGTCCTGCGGCACGAGGTAGAGCAGCGGTTCCGCCGGGCGGATGACCGCGCCGGGGCCGAAGACGCGCAGCCCGTGGACGACGCCGGCGACCGGCGCCGTGATTTCCAGCCGGTCGAGGCGATCGCGCAGGGCGCGGCGGCGCTCGGCCAGCTCCAGTTCGCGCACGCGCAGGTCGCGCAGCGTGGCGATGGCCTCCTCGCGGCGGGCGGTGGCGCGGGCCAGGATCTGCAGCTCGATCTCGGTGATGCGTCCCTCGGCCTCGGCGCGGGCCGCGGCCAGCTCGCCCAGCTGGCCCTCCTGCCGGGCGGCCTCGCGGCGCAGGGCCAGAACGCGGGCCAGCTGGCTCAACCCGCGGTCCAGCAGGTCCTGCTGCACCGCCAGCTCTTCTCCGATCAGCGCGGCCTGGGTGCCAAGCGCCGCTTCCTGGGCGCGCAGGCCCGACAGCTGGGCCCGGATCTGGCCCTGACGCTTCTCCAGCTGGGCCACCTCCTGCGCGGCGGCCTCGCGCCGGGTCAGCAGCAGGCGGCGCTGACCTTCCATCAGCGCACGGACCTCCGGGGTGGCGCTGGTCGTCAGTTCGGGATCGAAACGGGGGACGTCCAGCCCGTCCCGTTCAGCCTCCAGCCGGGCGCGCCGGGCCATCAGCTCATGCAGCTGCCCCTCGACGATGGCCAGCTCCGAACGCAGCGCCCCGGCGTCGAGCCGCGCCAGCGTGGCGCCGCGCCGGACCGTCTGGCCCTCTTCGACCAGCATCTGGTCGACCCGGCCGCCATCGGCGTGCTGCACGACCTGGCGATTGCTTTCGACCTCGATCTGGCCCGGGGCGATTACCGCGCCGGCGATCTGGGTCAGCACCGACCAGCCGCCGAAGCCGCCGATCAGCAGCGCCAGGGTCAACAGCCCTGCGATGACCGGGCCGCGGACGACCAGGGGATCGGGGCCTTGCCCGTCGCGGCGGCTCATCGCAGGCCCCCGGCGCCGCTGCCGGCACTGGCCTGGATCTGGCTGTGGTTGGCGACCACCTTGCGCAGCACCTCGTCGCGGGGGCCGAAGGCGACCCGCTGGCCGTGGTCGAGCATCAGCAGCAGGTCGCATTCCTGGATCGCCGCCGGCCGGTGCGCCATGATCAGCACCGCGCCCCCCTCGTCCCTGAGGGCGCGGATCGCCTGGTTGAGCGCCTGGCTGCCCTCGTTGTCGAGGTTGGAATTGGGTTCATCCAGCACCAGCAGGACCGGCCTGCCGTAAAGGGCGCGGGCCAGGCCGATGCGCTGGATCTGCCCGCCCGACAGCCGCCCGCCACGGGGGCTGACCCGGGTGTCGTAGCCCTCGGGCATCTTGACGATCATCTCGTGAGCATCGGCCTTCTGCGCCGCGGCGACGACAGCGACATCGTCGGGGTGTTCGGCCATGCGCGCGATGTTCTCGGCGATCGTCCCCTCGAACAGTTCCACCCGTTGCGGCAGGTAGCCGATCAGCGTGCCGCGCGTTTCGGGATCGTATTGATCCAGCGTCGCGCCATCCAGCCGGATCGTGCCGCCCGCGCAGGGCCATGCGCCGGTCAGGGCGCGCGCCAGCGTCGACTTGCCCGCGCCGGAGGGGCCGATGACGCCGCAGGCCTGACCCGGGGAAAGCGTGAAGGAGACCATGCGCAGGGCCGCCTGCCGGTCGCCCGGGGGCACGATGCTGGCCTGGGCGACCTCCAGCCGGGCCCTGGGGCGGGGCAGGGCGGTTTGCGGCGGCGCTGGCGGCGCCTCTCCCAGCAGGGTGGCGAGCGAGACCCAGCCCCGGCGCGCGCGGCTCATCAGCGGCCACTGGCCGACCAGGGTTTCCACCGGGGCCAGCGCCCGGCCCAGCAGGACGGACCCGGCGATCATGGCGCCCGGCGACAGCAGTTCCTGCAGGGCCAGCCAGGCGCCCAGGCCCAGCATTGCCGATTGCAGGAAGAGGCGCAGCGCCCGGCTCATCGCGGTCAGCGCGGAGGTCAGATCGGCGGCGCCGGTCATCTGCGACAGCGCGTCCGATCGCAGGTGCTGCCAGCGGCGCCAGGCGGCGCCCTGCATGCCCATGGCGCGCACCAGACCGGCCTCGGCGCGCATCTGGTCGGCCTGGGCCTGTGCGGCGAACCCTGCCGACAGCCCCGCCGCCTGGCGCTCGCGGCCGAAGCCCTGGCCCAGGGCCGCCAGCACCACCAGCGCCGCGCCGCCGCCAAGGGCCAGCAGGCCGAGGGCCGGGTGGAAGAGGGCGATGCCGCCGAGGAAGACCGGTGTCCAGGGCAGATCGGCAAGGGCGGCGGGCACCGGCGAGCTGAGAAGGGCGCGAATCGCGTCGAGATCCTGCAGCGCCGTCTCCGCCCGGGGATCGCGCCGGTCGGAGGCGCGCAGCAGGGCCGCCTCGTAGACCCGCCGGTCCAGGCGTGCCTGGAAGCGCGCACCGATCCGCGCCATTAGCCGCGCCCGCGCCCCGTCGAGCACGCCCATGACGGCGAAGAGGAAGGCCACCAGCGCCGTCAGCGCGATCAGCGTCTCGACCGAGCGGGACGACAGCACCCGATCATAGACCAGCAGCATGTAGAGCGGCCCTGTCAGCATCAGCAGGTTGCAGAAGACGGAAAACAGTCCGACCAGCCAGTAGAGGTGCCTGTTCTCGGCCCTGATCCGGCGCAGTTCCCTCGCGCCTGCCTGCCGCTGGTCTGTCGTCACGCGCCGCTCCTTTCTGATTGCGGGCTGCCTGTTCTCCAGGTGTCTGTTCTCCAGGTGCCTGCTGCGCAGGCATCTGTCGCGAAACGCTGCCATTTGCGTCCTCTCGGGCCGTCGACCGACGCCGCAGGCTGCGAGGTCCGCAATCCGGAGCGCGCCGGGGCACCCCTTCAATCCTGCCTTGCGCACGCCCGCGCAGGGCGTTGCGCGGAAATGCCCGGTTTCCCTCGCGCCGCCCGTGCCTTACCTCCGGCCTGTAAGCTCGGGGTGCAGTCAGAGTTGGCCCACCAGCCCGGCACCACGGTGCAGATCCATGGACGACACGCTGCGATACCGGCGTTTCGGCCCGGTCCGCGAGTGGCGGCTTGTCGCTTTGCGGCCACAACCCCGCGTTCGGGGTATTTGCAGCTATGGCACCTGAGCCTTTAAAGAATAGATAAAGCCTGTCCGGCATCCTGCGCCCGGGCCCGCCCTATTGCCCGCCAGTCGATACCATTGAAACGAGATCGCCATTCATGACACAGCCAAGCCCGACCCCCGCCGCGCGCCGTGCCCTGCGGTCTCTAGCGCCCTCCCTGGCCGGCCTCGCCTTGCTGGCTGCTGCCGGCTGCAGCACGCCGGAGCCGGGCAGCGTGACCCGCGCGGGGGAGCCCTATGACCCCTACGAGGCGCAGAACCGCCAGGTGCATGCCTTCAACAAGGGGCTCGACCGGGCCGTGGTCCGTCCCGTGGGTGTGACCTATGCGACCGTCGTGCCCGAGCCGGTGAACGAGATGGTGGGCAATTTCGCCAACAACCTCGGCACCCCTGCGGACGTGGTGAACAACCTGCTGCAGGCCCGGTTCGAGAATGCGGCGGTGAACACGGTCCGCTTCGTGATGAACTCGACCATCGGCGTCGGCGGCCTGCTGGATGCGGCCACCGCCTTCGGCATCGCGCCGCGCGACACCGACTTCGGCGAGACGCTGGCCATCTGGGGCGTGCCCCAGGGCGCCTATCAGGAGCTGCCGGTCCTCGGCCCCTCGACCGAGCGGGCAACCGCGGGGATGATCGTCGACCTGGCGACCAACCCGCTGAACACCGCGCTGGATGCCTCGCAGCGACGGCTGAAGCGCGGCAGCGCCGTTGTCAGCCGGGTGGGGGAACGCGGCTACCGGGCCGAAACGGTTGATTCGATCCTCCAGAACAGCGCCGACAGCTACTCACAGCTGCGCCTGATCTACCTGCAAAATCGTCGCCACCAACTTGGCGATGCGCAGGAGGAGGCCTATGTGGACCCCTATGATGAGAACGGGACGGACAGCGATGCGGCCTATATCGACCCTTATGCGGATGACCTCTACATTGACCCCTATGCGGAGTGAGCGGATCTCGCGCCGGGCGGTGCTGACCGGCCTGGCCGGTCTCTCGGCGGCAGCGCTTCTGCCGGCGGCACCGGCCCGCGCGCTAAGCGCGTCGCAGGCCACGCAGCTGGTCGACCGCGTCGTGGCGGAGATCAACGTCGTGATCAACTCGGGCGGCTCCGAGGCGCAGATGATCCCTCAGTTCGAGGCGATGCTGCGCCGCTATGCCGATGTCACGGCCATCGCGCGCACCTGCCTCGGGCCGGAGGCGCGCAGCCTGTCCTCCGGCGAGCTGGCGGCCTTCACCGAGGCCTTCACCGGCTACATCGCCCGCAAGTACGGCAAGCGGTTCCGCGAATTCATCGGTGCCCAGATCACCGTGACCGGCGCCGAACCCTACCGTGATCGCTTCATCGTCAAGACGGTGTTCAACCTGCGCGGCCAGGCGCCTTTCGACGTGGATTTCCTGGTGGCGGAACGCGGCGGCAACAGGCTCTTCTACGAGATGATCATCGAGGGCGTGTCGATGCTGGCCACCGAACGGTCCGAGATCGGCGCCATGCTGGATGCGCAGCGCGGCGACGTGGGCGCGCTGACGGCGCATCTGCGGCGCGCGGGCTAGGCCCCCCAGGGGCGCCCGGCCGGGCCCTAACTTGGTTCAGGATGTGAAAAGGCCCCGCGGCAGATGTCGCGGGGCCTTTGCGTTTGTCGATGCCGGCAGGCGCCTCAGTTCAGGCCGAAGATGTCCTTCAGCGCGCGTTCAATGGCGGTTTCCAGGCCGCCACCCCCGCCGCCGGAGCTGCCGCCGCGTCCGTTGTCGGCGATGGTCCGCGCGGGTTCCGGGGCGGGGTGCAGCATCGGAAGAGCATGCACCGGCAGACCGTCGTGGACGCGGGCCATGACCTCGTGGAAGATCTCCGCCGGCAGGCCGGCGCCGGTCACGCCGGTCAGCGGCGTGTTGTCGTCGTAGCCCATCCAGACGCCCGCGACATAGTCGGCGGAGAAGCCGATGAACCAGGCATCGCGCGCCGCCTGGGTGGTGCCGGTCTTGCCCGCGATCTCACGGTCCGGCAGGCCGGCGCGGCCGCCGGTGCCCCGGGTGACGACCTGGCGCATCATGTAGATCAGCTCGCGCGCGGCATCCTCGCGGATCACCCGTTCGCCGATGCCGCCCTCGCTGCCCATCAGGGGCTCCGCGTCGCCCTGCAGACGCACCTCCTGCAGCCCGTAGGGCGTCACCGAGGAACCGCCGTTCAGGATGCCGGCATAGGCGCCGACCATCTCGATCAGCGTGCTTTCGGAGGCACCAAGCGCCAGCGCCGGGCCCGCGGCCAGGTCGCTTTCGATGCCGAAGTCGCTGGCGATCTTGCGCACGTTGTCGAGGCCGGCCGCGTCGGCCACGCGCACCGCCGGGATGTTCAGCGACTTCATCAGCGCCTGTTCCAGGGTGACGGGGCCGCGGTACTGGTGGTCATAGTTTTCCGGGCTCCAGGGGCCGGAGCCGGGGATGTTGATGGTCAGCGGCGTATCCTCGACGATGTCGTTGTAATGCCAGCCCAGTTCCAGCGCGGTGGCATAGACGAAGGGCTTGAAGCTGGACCCGGTCTGCCGCAGCGCCTGGGTGGCGCGGTTGAAGACGCCCGAGGCCTGCACGTCACGGCCCCCCACCATTGCACGCACGGCGCCATCGGCGCTCATCACCACGACAGCGGCCTGCGCCTCGGAGCCGTCGCGGACCTTCTGGTCGAAGACCCACTTCAGGGCATCCTCGGCGGCGGTCTGGATCCGCTGATCCAGGGTGGTGCGCAGGATCACGTCGGCGGTAGTCTTCGAGGTCAGGAAGTCCGGGGTGGAGGACATGATCCAGTCGGCGAAATAGCCGCCCGACTGGTCCTGTGCCCGTTTCGACAACTGCGCGGGGTGGTCGATGGCGTTCTGCGCGGCGCTGGCCGAGAGATAGCCCTGCTCTTCCATCAGCCGCACGATCGTGGAGGCGCGACTCTGGCTGCGGGCCAGGTCGTTGGTCGGCGCGTAGCGGGTCGGGGCGACCAGCAGGCCGGCCAGCATGGCGGCCTCGGCCGGGGTCACGTTGGCCGCGGACTTGCCGAAATAGCGCTGGCTGGCGGCCTCGAAGCCGCGGGTGCCTTCGCCCAGGTAGACGCGGTTCATGTAGAGGCCCAGGATCTCGTCCTTGGAATAGCGCATCTCCATGCCCAGGGCATAGATCGCCTCGCGTCCCTTGCGCAGCAGGGTGCTCTCGCGGCAATCGGCCTCATAGGCGGCTTCGCTGTCCCATTCCTCGGGGTCGTAAGCCTGGCCGAAGCACAGCAGTTTCGCAGTCTGCTGGGTGATGGTCGAGCCGCCGTGGCCCGACAGCGGTCCGCGCCCTTCGCTGAGGTTGATGCGGATGGCGCTGGCGATGCCGCGCGGGCTGACGCCCCAGTGACGGTAGAACCGCTTGTCCTCGGTGGCGACAATGGCGTTCTTCAGGTGCGGGCTGACGGTGTCAGCGGTGACGACGCCGCCGAACTGGTCGCCGCGCCAGGCGAAGACCTCCCCCTGGTCATCCAGGATGGTCACCGAGCCACGCGCGCGCCCATCGTAGAGATCGTCGATCGGCGGCATGGTCAGCCCGCTGATGCCGGCGGCCAGCACCACCAGGGCCACGGTCACCGCGCCCAGGCGCCAGGTGACGCGCCAGATCAGGCCGAAGCTCCAGCCGAAGAGGCCCAGCACGAAGGCCACCATCGGGTTGCGGCGCTTCTGCGGGCTCTTGCGGCGCGCGGGCTTGCGGGGCGGGCCCGGCCGTTTGCCGCCGCCACCACCGCTGCCCTTGCGCGCGGTCTTCTTGCCGCGCGTCGGCGGTTTCGCCCGGGGTTTTCCCCCATAGCGTTTGTCCGCCACCAATGGCGGTTTGCGCCGTCGTGAATCACTCATGCTGCCTGCCCGGTGCTTCTTGATTTTGGTCAGGATACAGCCTGCGCGCCGGAATGTTGAGGGACCCTGTGCACCTCACGCGGTTATCATAATGCCTAAATAGTGGGCGAAAAATGGGATGTGCGCATTTTGAAGGCATATGTCGCCCGTTTTGCACTGGTCAGGGCGGCCTTCTGTTCCGAAAAAGGGGGCTCCACGGCTTAGCTGCCGGTGCCAAAGGGCGGGCGTGGACTGCGCGATAGCCCGGAAGAAGGAAGGGGATAGTAGTGAAACTCATCATTGCGACAATCAAACCGTTCAAGCTGGAGGAGGTCCGCGAGGCGCTGACCGAGATCGGCGTGCGCGGGATGATGGTGACCGAAATCAAGGGCTTCGGCTCCCAGTCGGGTCACACGGAGATCTACCGCGGGGCGGAATACGCGGTGAACTTCGTGCCGAAGATCAAGCTGGAGATCGCCGTCAGCGCGGCCATGGCCGACCAGGTGGTCGAGACCATCACCTCCACCGCCAAGACCGGCAAGATCGGCGACGGCAAGATCTTCGTGCTGGACATCCAGCAGGCGGTTCGGGTGCGGACCGGCGAAACCAACGACGACGCGCTCTGAGACGCTCCGACAGGGAAAGGGAACTAATCCAATGAAAACCTTCGCAAAACTGGGTCTTGCCGCAGCCGTGATCGCGCTGCCGAGCCTGGGCCTTGCTCAAGACGAAGCTGCCGTGCCGGCCGCCGTGCCGACCGACACCGTCTTCATCCTGAACTCGCTGCTCTTCCTGATCGGTGGCTTCCTGGTCTTCTTCATGGCCGCCGGCTTTGCCATGCTCGAAGCGGGCCTGGTCCGTTCCAAGAACGTGGCCATGCAGTGCACCAAGAACGTCATGCTCTTCGGCGTCGCCTCGATCTTCTACTACCTGATCGGCTACAACCTGATGTACCCGCTGGGCACCTGGTCGGTGGATGGCGTCCTCTCCGGCGTCTTCGGCCCCGGCGTCCTGGAAGCCGTCGGCGTGACCGCCGATGCCGCCGACGACTACGGCTATGCCTCCACCGGCTCCGACTTCTTCTTCCAGCTGATGTTCTGCGCCGCCACCGCCTCGATCGTTTCGGGCACCCTGGCCGAGCGGATCAAGCTGTGGCCCTTCATGATCTTCACGGTCATCCTGACCTCGATCATCTACCCGATCACCGCCTCCTGGAAATGGGGCGGCGGCTTCCTGGATGCGGCTGGCTTCCTGGACTTCGCAGGCTCGACCGTCGTGCACTCCGTGGGTGGCTGGGCCGCTCTGACCGGTGCGCTGATCCTCGGCCCGCGCCTGGGCAAGTACAAGGACGGCAAGGTCAACGCCTTCCCCGGTTCCAACCTGACCCTTGCCACCCTGGGTACGTTCATCCTGTGGCTCGGCTGGTTCGGCTTCAACGGTGGTTCGCAGCTGGCTATGGGCTCTGTCGGTGACGTGGCCGACGTGTCGCGCATCTTCTCCAACACCAACGCGGCTGCGGCCGGTGGTGCCGTGGCTGCCGCGATCCTGACCCAGCTGATGTACAAGAAGGTCGACCTGACCATGGTGCTGAACGGCGCCCTGGCTGGCCTGGTGTCCATCACCGCCGAACCCCTGACCCCGACCCTGGGTCTGGCCACCATCATCGGCATGATCGGCGGCATCATCGTGGTCTTCGTTGTCCCGCTGCTGGACAAGCTGAAGATCGACGACGTCGTCGGCGCCATCCCGGTCCACCTGGTCTGCGGCATCTGGGGCACCATCGCCGTGGTCCTGTCGAACTCCGACGCCACCATCGGCGCCCAGCTCTACGGCATCGTCGTCGTCGGCGCGGCCACCGTTGTCGCCTCGGCCTTGGTCTGGATCATCCTGAAGGCCGTTGTGGGCATCCGCGTCTCGGAAGAAGACGAGATCACAGGCCTCGACATGGCGGAACTGGGCATGGAAGCCTACCCCGAGTTCTCGAAAGGCTGATCCTCCTTCCATATTCAGCCACTACCTGCCCGGGCGTTCGCGCCCGGGCTTTTTCTTTGCCGACAGGGCGGCGCCGCATGAAAAAGGGCCTGCCTTGCGGCAGACCCCTTTTCGATCCGAGGCGGAACCGTCCCCGGTTCCTATTCCGGGTTCACCATGCTGGGCGCGCCGGTGCCCATGTCGGTGCCCATGTAAGGCAGCTTGGCCTCTTTCCAGGCGCCGAAGCCACCGCCCATGTGCGCGATCTTGTCGATGCCGGCCGCGATCGCCGCGCGGGCCATCTTTTCCGACCGCACGCCGGAGCCGCAGTGCAGCACGATCCGTTTCGTGCCCTGGGAGGGCAGGTAGCGCGGCGCGAAGAAGGACATGGGCATCAACAGCGAGCCGACCACGTGCTCGAACATGTATTCCTGCGGCGTGCGCACGTCGATCAGCACGATCTGCCCCTCGGCCAGGGCGTCATGCACCTCCTGCGGGGTCCAGGTCTCCAGGGTGACGCCGTCCACGGTTTCCGATTCCATTGCTCTCTCCTGCGATAGGGTTGGTTTGTCTCGCGCGCCGGCCGGACCTCTGGGGCCCGGATCTGTCTTCGGGCCGCGCTCCCTACCGATGTAGGGTGGTTCCCAGGCTGCGGGGAGGGGCGGTGCCCGTGTCGCCTCGCCGCAGTGCAGAAAGCCGCTGACCGGACTCGTCTCCTCAAAAGGAGTGCTTTTCCCTATGCCTTGTCGCTGGGCGCCGCTGCGTCCATTCCGCACCGCAGGGCCTCGTCCGATTGCCGCGCTCCGGGATCCGTGCTTATGCTTTGACGAAAAGACAAGAACCGGGGGACGGGACATATGTACGATTTGGTGGCCATCGGGGCCTGGCTGGAATTCGCCGTGCGCTGGCTGCACGTGGTCACGGCGATCGCCTGGATCGGGTCGTCCTTCTATTTCATCGCGCTGGACCTGGGCCTGAACCGGTCAATCCCCGGCCCTGCCGATGGCGAGGAATGGCAGGTGCACGGCGGTGGTTTTTACCATATCCAGAAGTACCTCGTGGCGCCCGAGGCGCTGCCCGACCATCTGGTCTGGTTCAAATGGGAAAGCTACGCCACCTGGCTGTCGGGCTTCGCCCTGCTGTGGCTGGTCTATTACCTGGGCGCCGATTTCTACCTGGTCGATCCCAACGTGCTGGACATCCCCGCCTGGGGCGGCATCGCCATTTCCCTGGCCTCGCTCGGCTTCGGCTGGCTGGCCTATGACACGATCTGCAAATCGAAGTTCGGCGACAACAACACCCGGCTGATGCTGCTGCTCTACGCGATCCTGGTGGCGCTGGCCTATTTCTACACCCAGGTCTTCACCGGCCGCGCCGCGCTGCTGCACCTGGGCGCCTTCACCGCGACGATCATGTCGGCCAACGTCTTCATGGTGATCATCCCCAACCAGAAGATCGTGGTGGCCGACCTGAAGGCGGGCCGGACGCCGGATGCCAAGTACGGCAAGATCGCCAAGCAGCGCTCGACCCACAACAACTACCTGACGCTGCCGGTCATCTTCATGATGCTCAGCAACCACTACCCGCTGGCGTTTTCGACCGAGTACACCTGGATCATCGCCAGCCTTGTCTTCCTGATGGGCGTCACCATCCGGCATTTCTTCAACAGCATGCACGCGAAGAAGGGAATGCCCTACTGGACTTGGCTGCTGACCGCGCTGATCTTCCTGCTGATCATGTGGCTGTCCACCGCGCCGCTGTTCCGCTCGGATGTCTACGAGGAGGAGGCCTCGGCCCACCTCAGCCGCTTTGCCCAGGCCGAGGGGTTCGAGGATGTGCATGACATCGTGATGGGCCGCTGTTCCATGTGCCACGGCGCCGAACCCTTCTGGGACGGGATCCTCTGGGCGCCCAAGGGCGTACGCCTGGACACCGAGGCCGACATCGTGCGCAACGCCCGCGGCATCTACATGCAGGCCGGGCTGACCCATGCCATGCCGCCCGCTAACGTTTCCTTCATCGAAGAGGACGAACGTCAGGCCATCCGCGACTGGTACAAGGCGGCGATCAAGGGCTGAGGACCTCTCGAGTCGCCCTGACCGCGAGGTTACAGGAGGCCGGAATGCGCCGCAGGTTTCGTCTGGGTCTACTTTGGGCGCTCCTGTCGCTCTTGCCGGCGGGGCAGGCCGGGGCCGAGATCCTGGCCGCGCCGGTGACCGTGACCAGCAGCAGCCTTGGCCCCCCTCTGGCGGTGTCGATCCGCCCGTTCCGCGCCGAGGCGCAGGAGATCTGGCATGTGGCGGGCGCCTGTTCGGCCGCCGAAGATCCGGCGCGGGTAAGGCTTGTCGCCTTTGCCGCCCTGGCCGACCTGACCATCTACCTGACCGACGCCCCCGAGAAGGCGCACCGGACGATCTGCCTGACCAATCCCGACGCCTGGCCGCAGGCGCGGGAGTGATGGCCCGTTCATAGCAGCGACTGCATGCCGTGCGTCTCTTTCACCCGACGCGGAGGGCTTGGGGGCGCTTTCTTGCGAGAGATCGTCGGAATGCGACAGGCTCTGGTTCTGGGCTGCATGCCGCGTAGCTCAAAGCGCCCGCTTATGGCCCCCTTCTGCACGGCGTGTGGATTGCGGAACGGACCCTGGCCTGGCGGGTGGATCGCTTCGCTTGCACGCTTGCGCGCCCACCCAGGGGAGGGCGCAGCCCGGCTTCGGGGGGAGGCATGGCATGCGGGGAGGGCGATGTTGGGAAAAAGAGCCTGTGCGGGAGAGGGGCCCTTTGACCACCCTTCTCCGAGGCGCAGCCCCCATTCCCGACTCATTCGGCACCTGCTACATTTGGCGGCATGCAGCGTCCCGACCCCCATATCCTCGATTCTCAGCCCGTCATCCGTCAGCTCGACGATGCCGCGATCAACCGTATTGCCGCCGGCGAAGTGGTCGAACGCCCGGCCTCGGCGGTGAAGGAGCTGGTGGAAAACGCCCTCGACGCGGGGGCCACGCGGATCGACGTGACCGTGGCCGATGGCGGCAAGACCCTGATCCGCGTGGCCGACGACGGCTGCGGCATCACGCCGGAGGCGCTGCCGCTGGCCCTGTCGCGCCATGCCACCTCGAAGATCGACGGGACCGACCTGCTGAACATCCACTCCTTCGGCTTCCGGGGCGAGGCGCTGCCCTCGCTGGGGGCCGTGGGGCGGCTGTCCCTGACCTCGCGCGCGAAGGGCCATGACGCGGCCGAGGTGCGGGTCTCCGGCGGTCAGCTGGGGGAGGTGAAACCGGCGGCCCTGAACAAGGGCACTGTGGTCGAACTGCGCGATCTCTTCTACGCCACGCCGGCGCGGCTGAAGTTCCTGCGCACCGACCGGGCGGAGATGCAGGCGGTGTCGGACGTGGTCAAACGTCTGGCCATGGCGGAACCGCACGTGGGGTTCACCCTTCGCGACGCCTCCGGCGCCTCGGGCAAGGGCGGGGACGCGCGGGTGACCTTCCGCGCCGATCCCGAGACCGGGGACCTGTTCGACGCACTGCACGGGCGCCTTGCCTCCATCCTGGGGCGCGAATTCGCGGAGAACGCTCTGGCCATCGACGCCACGCGCGACGGCATCCGCATGACCGGCTATGCGGCGCTGCCCACCTATTCGCGCGGCGCGGCGGTGGCGCAGTTCCTCTTCGTCAACGGCCGCCCGGTGAAGGACAAGCTGCTGACCGGCGCCCTGCGCGCCGCCTATTTCGATTTCCTGTCGCGGGACCGGCACCCGGCCGCCGCGCTGTTCCTCGACTGCGATCCGCATCTGGTCGACGTGAACGTCCACCCGGCGAAATCCGAGGTGCGGTTCCGCGACCCCGGCACGGCGCGGGGTCTGATCGTCTCGGGCCTGCGCCATGCGCTGGCCGAGGCCGGGCATCGCGCCTCGACCACCGTCGCGGGCGCCACGCTGGGGGCCTTCCGGCCCGAACCCGCGGCGGGCAGCAGGCCCTCGATGGGCGCGCTCGGGCCCGCGCCGCAGCCGACCGAGGGCAGCGCCAACCGGGTCTACCAATACGACAGCCAGTACCGTCGGGAGGCGCCGGTGCGCCCGACCTTCGGCGGCCAGCGCGAGGCAGGGTTCGCGGAAACTTCGGCGCCCGACTGGGGGCTGCCCAGCCTCGACGCCGGCCCCTCCGCCCGGTTCGAGCCGGTGGTCGAGGATCTGCCGCAGGGCACCAACGAGACCCCGCTGGAAGAACACCCCCTGGGCGCGGCTCGCGCACAGCTGCACGAGAACTACATCGTCGCCCAAACCACCCGCGGCATGGTCGTCGTCGATCAACACGCGGCCCACGAACGGCTGGTCTACGAGAAGCTGAAACGGCAGATGGCCGAGAACGGCGTCGCGGCCCAGGCCCTGCTGATCCCCGAGATCATCGAGCTGTCGCAGGGCGACGCGCAGCGACTGCTGGAGGCCGCTGACGATCTGGCGCGCATGGGGCTGGTGATCGAACCCTTCGGCGGCGGCGCCATCGCGGTACGTGAAACGCCGGCCATCCTGGGCGAGATCAACGCCGAGGCCCTGCTGCGGGACGTGCTGGACGAGCTGACCGACCAGGACGACAGCCTGACCCTGCAGGCGCGCATCGAGGCGATCCTCAGCCGCGTCGCCTGCCACGGCTCGATCCGCTCGGGCCGGCGCATGCAGGTGGCCGAGATGAACGAACTTCTGCGGCAGATGGAGGCGACCCCCCATTCCGGGCAATGCAACCACGGCCGGCCCACCTACGTAGAGCTGAAGCTCTCCGACATCGAAAGGCTGTTTGGCCGCACATGATCCAGATCGGCACGACCCAGATCGACCTGTCCGACCCTCTTGCCCTCGCCGCCGTCATCGGCGGCGTGGCTTTTCTGGTGCTGCTGGTCCTGATCGTCTTCGCGATCCGCGTCGCCGGTCGCTCGTCCGAGCCGGTGATCTGGCAGATGAGCCAGCTGGCCCGCACGGTCGAGGGGCTGGCCTCGGGGCAGGAGCAGCTGGCGGGGCGCCTGGGGACCGTGTCGGACGCGCAGACCAACGGCCAGACCCGGATGGTGCAGACCATGGAGGCGCGGCTGGCCCATGTGCAAAGCCAGATGAACGACCGCCTGCATGCCAACGCGATGCAGCAGGCCCGCGCCCTGGCCGAGATGCAGGAGAAGATGAGTGAACAGCTGCGCGGCGGGTCCGAGAAGACGACGAAAAGCCTGGCGGAGCTGCAACAGCGCCTGCAGGTGATCGACCGCGCGCAGGAGAACATCACCAAGCTGTCGGGCGACGTGCTGTCGTTGCAGGACATCCTGTCAAACAAGCAGACCCGCGGCGCCTTTGGCGAGATCCAGCTGAACGACATCGTGGGCAAGGCGCTGCCCTCGGACAGCTACACGGTGCAGGCGAAGCTGTCGAACGACCGCCGCGCCGACTGCCTGATCCACCTGCCCAACCCTCCGGGCCCCCTCGTCATCGACGCCAAGTTCCCGCTGGAGGCCTACGAGGCCCTGCGCGGCGCCCAGACCCAGGACCAGAAGGCCCGCGCCCAGACCCTGTTCCGCCAGGCGGTGCGCGCCCACATCAAGGCAATCTCAGAGCGTTACATCATCGAGGGGGAAACCGCCGACGGCGCGCTGATGTTCCTGCCCTCGGAGGCGGTCTATGCCGAGCTGCACGCCAATTTCCCCGAGGTCGTCCGCGAGGGGTTCACCGCCCGGGTCTGGATCGTTTCGCCCACCACCTGCATGGCGACGCTGAACACCATGCGCGCCATCCTGAAGGACGCCCGCATGCGCGAGCAGGCCGGCGCTATCCGCAAGACCCTGTCGCTGCTGCACCGCGACGTGGAGCTGGTGGTGGAACGGGTGGCCAAGCTGGATACTCATTTCACCCAGGCCCGCAAGGACCTGGACGGTATCGGCACCGCCGCCGAACGGGCCGGCAAACGGGCGCTGAAGCTCGACAATTTCGACTTCGAGGAGCTGGCGCCGGAGGCCGACAGCCCGCTGGAGAGCCTCACCCAGGATCCGCCGAAAAGCTGAGGCGAAAAACCTGAGTTTGCGGCAAATCAAGGAAGGGCGTAGGCTTTTGCCTGCATGCTCCGCGACGAACAGGAGGAAACGCCATGCTAGAAATTTCCATCTCCAAGGTCGCCAATGTCATCCTCATGGCGCGGGAGTTGAATCGCGCCGAGGGAGAGCTGCGCGCCTTTCTCGAAAACCTGAACGAGGATGAACTGGCCAGCCTGGTCGCGATCATGTGGATCGGACGCGAAAGCTTCGATGCCGACGACCTGGAAGAAGCCATCTCCACCGCCAAGGCCGAGGCGACGACGCCCACGGCGGATTACCTGCTGGGCACGCCGCATCTGTCGGATCACCTGGAAAACGGCCTCGACGCGCTTGGCCTGTCGGCCTCGGACGAGGAAGACGACCTGGTGCGCGGCGGCTGACGCCTGTCCTTCGGGGCGTGGGCCGCCGCCCCGCGGGGGTGGCCCCTCCTGTGGTCTTCGCAATGCAAAAGGGGCGCCGCAGCAATGCAGCGCCCCTTTCCTTTGTCCATCTGGCGCGGATCACCCCAGGTAGTCGATGCGTTCCAGCGTGTCGGCCATGCCCTCAACCTCGGCGATCCACTCGCGGCGGATGTCCTCGGCGAACATCGGGTCGGCGGCATTCGAGGCGGTGACGACGCCGGTCGCGAGGCGCGAGGCGACAAGTGCCTCGATCGCCATGGCGACGGTGATCGACACCAGCTTGCCCATGGCGCTGCCGTCGTCCTTGCCCGACGCATCCATCGCCCAGGCCTGATCGAAGACCGGCGCGCCGTCCTTGGTGGCGGTCAGGCGCACGAACATCACCACGCGGTCGGCCTCGCCCTCGTCATAGGCATGATCGTTCCACAGCCCTTCGGAGATCTCGCGCAGGCGCGCGTCGCCCTCGGGGCCTTCTAGCGTTTCCACTTCCTTGAAGAGATCCGCCCAGGCGGTCGACCAGCCGTCCAGTCGCAGGGTGCCGCGGACGAAGTCCTGCACGTTCCACGCCGGGTCGAAGCCGTACTGGTCGATGAAGGGCAGAGAGTTGCGGTTCGGGTAGGCCTCGAAGACCTCGCCGCCGGGCAGCGGGTTCTCGTAGCGGGTGATCGCATCCCAGGGGCGCGCCACGTTCAGTTCTTCGCCGCCCTTCAGCGACTTGGAGGGCGAGCGCAGCGCCTTCAGCACGCCCAAGGGCGACCAGCTGAACTTGTAGCGGAAGTCGTTGGCGACCTTGGGGAAGCCGCCGCAATAGGAGGTGAAGGAGATCTCGGCGCCCTCGCCCAGACCGCTGTCCTTCAGCCGGGCCACCAGGTCATCGGCCAGGATGTGGTCGATGCCCGGGTCCAGCCCGACCTCGTTGACGAAGCTCAGGCCCTTGTCCTTCGCCGCCTGGTCCAGCTCCGCCATTTCGGGCGCTACATAGGAGGAGGAGACGAAATGCGCGCCCTTCTCCAGGCAGGCCTTGGCCAGTGGGACGTGCAGGTCGGCGGGCAGCATCGAGACGGCGATGTCGCCGGGCTCCAGCGCCGCGGTCACGGCCTCCAGCGTGAAGGGGCGGATGTCCTGGGTCAGGTCGCCCACCTCGGCTTCGGCCTTCGCCACCGTGCGGTTCCAGACGACGACGGGGTAGTTGCCCGTCAGCAGGCGCCGCAGGCCGGGGACGGCCGACAGGCCAGTGCCACACCAATGAATCTTCATGCCAATGCCTCCATATGCTTATCGAATTCGGCCTTAGCGCGCCCCCAGACCCCTGCGTCCAACGCATCCAGCGTCAGCAGGGAGGGCAGCAGCTGGGCCGCGTAATCCTCGCTGCTTTCCTTGGGCAGCATCGAGGGCAGGTTGTCGATCGCCATCACGTCCAGGGGCGGCGTGTCGCGCACCCGCAGGGCGGGCGCGGCCCAGCTGGTCGTGCGGTCATAGACCTTGATCGGCGAGAAATCGGATGTCGGGTCGCAGGCCACGTCGCCGATGACGGTCAGCTTGCGCGGGCCATCGGCCATCTCGACGGGCACGAAGACGGGCGTGCCCGGCATGGCCAGGATCGAATTCACGAAGATCTCGTGTTCCGCAATCTCGGGGAAGGGGCCGCCCGATGCGGTTTCGGCCATGTCCCACTTGGTCACGTCACAACCCATTTCGGCGCAGAGGTCCGAGGCGCCGGTGCCGACGCGGCCCTTGGCGCCGATGACGATGGCGCGCGGCAGTTGCCGGTCGTAGGGCGTCAGTCGTTCGGAGAGGTCCGACAGCAGGGCCTCCTTGTCGGGGTAGGCGCCGACGGGCGGGCAGAGGGTGCCCTGTTGCTGCGCGGCCCAGCACATCAGCGAGACGGCGGCCCCGGCGTAACCGGCCCAGTAGCCGAAGGCGGCGACCCGGCGCCCGGTTTCATCCACCAGGTACTCCAGATCATAGAGCGTGCCGCCGCCCGAGCGGAACCGCTTCAGCAACTCCTGCCCCGCGGGCTGACCCTTGTAGGCATGGCCGAACATGATGTGGCGGTGGCGCAGGGGCGTGCCGTCCTCGGGCAGCTCCTTCAGGCCGAAGATGATCGCCTCTTCGGGCGCCTCGGGCCAACTGTTCTCGGCCACGATCGCGGCCCCCGCCGCGCGGTAGCCCTCGATGTCCAGGATGCGCGTGCGGCTTTCCTCGACGCTCAGGCGGAAGCCCTTCTCGATCAGCGCGCGCGCGCCCTCGGGCGTCAGGCCGGCCCGGTCTTCGTTGGGGCGCTGTTCGGCGCGCAGCCAGATGTGGGTCATGACAGGATCCTTTCGGTCACCCGGTATAGCGGGCCGCCTCTGGGATGCAATCAAAGCGGTGCCGTATCGGCGGGTCCGACCCCCATGCGCCGTGATTTGCCTTTCGCGGCGCAAAGCTGTTGTCTCGGACCGGACACAGACAGGAGGCCCCCCATGATTCCCGTGAACCCGGAGCGATTTCTGGCAGACCTGCACACCCTGCGCAGCTTCGGCGCGGCCGGTGTCGGCAAGGGTGTCGTGCGTCCGGCCTATTCCGATCCCGACATCGCCGCGCGCCGATGGCTGGCCCAGCAATATGCCGACGCCGGGCTGGAGGTCGCGGTGGATCCCTGCGGGTCGGTCTTCGGCCTGGCGCCGGGCCGCTCGCTGCTGGTGGGCAGCCATTCCGACAGCCAGCCCGAGGGCGGCTGGCTGGACGGGGCGCTTGGGGTGATCTGCGGGCTGGAACTGGCCCGCGCGGGCGCCGCCGCCGGGGTGCCGATCTCCACCGTCTCTTTCCAGGACGAGGAGGGTCGCTTCGGCGTGACCACGGGCAGCCGGGTCTGGTCGGGGAATACCTCGCTGGAGGAAGCGGATCAGCTGGTCGACCGTGACGGCGTGTCCTTTGACGAGGCGCGCGCGCGGATGGCTGACATGGTGACGGGCCCGGTGGATCCCACCCGGTTCACCGGCTTCCTGGAATGCCACATCGAACAGGGCCCCTGGTTGTACGAGGCAGGGGAGGCCGTGGGCGTGGTCAGCGACATCGTGGGCATCCGCGACATGACCATGACCTTCGAGGGGGAACAGAACCACGCCGGCACCACGCCGATGCACCGTCGCAAGGACGCCTTCCAGGCCATGCTGCGCTTCCAGGCGCTGATCGCAGAGCGATTTCGCAACGTGGTCACGCCGCAGACCGTCTGGACCACCGGCGACGTGGAACTGCACCCCGGATCGCATTCCATCGTGCCGGGGCGTTGCAGCTTCTCCATGCAGTGGCGCGACGGTGACAAGGACCGTCTGGACCGGATGGCGGAGATCATCCGCACCGCCGCTGCCGAAGTGGCGGAGGAGACCGGCATGACCCTGTCGACCTCGGACATGCTGGGGCTGGAGCCGGTGCCGATGGACGCCTCCCTACGTGCCGCGCTGGAAGGGGCCGCCGAGGACCAGGTGCCGGGCCGCTGGCGCAAGATGCAGTCGGGCGCCCTGCATGACGCGGCCAGTGTGGGTCGTCTGATGCCCGTGGCAATGCTGTTCGTGCCCTCGATAGGCGGCATCAGCCATGCCTTTGCCGAGGATACCGACGAAGCGGACCTGGTCGCTGGGCTGAAGGTGCTGGCCGAAGCCGCGACGCGACTGGCGTGACTCTGGCCTGATCCTCGTCTGATCCGGGCCTGACCGCCTAGTCCCAGGTCACGTCACCGAGGAAGATGTAGCCCGCGCCGTAGATCGTCTTGATCAGGCGCGGGTTCTTCGGATCCTCGCGTAGCTTGGTGCGCAGCCGCGAAATGCGCACGTCCATCGCCCGGTCAAAGCTTTCGCCGGCCGCGCCCCCCAGCACCTCCTGCATCGTCGCCCGGCTGACCAGCCGTTTCGGGCGGTCGAGGAAGAGGCGCAGCACCTCGCCTTCGGCCTGGCTGAACGGCGTCTCGGCGCCTTCGGCATCTTCCAGCGTGAACCGGTCGAAATGGGCGGTCCAGCCGGCGAAACGCGCCGTCTGGCTGGCCTCGCCGGCGCCGGGACGGTCGCGGCGCAGGCGGGCGCGGACGCGGGCCACCACCTCCGCCGGATCGAAGGGCTTGATGATGTAGTCATCCGCGCCCAGTTCCAGCCCGGTCACCCGGTCCTGCACCTGGGCGCGCCCCGAGATGATGATGACCGTCGCGCCCTTTTCCAGCGCCAGCCGGTGCACCAGGGTCAGCCCGTCGCGGTCGGGCAGCGACAGGTCCACCAGGCACAGGTCCGGCGTCATGTGGCGCAGGGCCGCCTCGAACTCGGTCGCGCGACCGAAGGCCTGGCTGCGGAACCCCGCCTCCTCCAGCGCCGAGGACAGGATGGTCCGGATGTCCGGTTCGTCATCAAGGATGGCGATCAGGGGCGCGGTCATGGCTCTCCTCCCAGAGAGAGGAAGCCGGTGAGGGCCTCCTGGTCGAAGGGTTTCTGCAGCACCGGCGCGCGGGCGGCGGCGCGACGGTGCAGCGGGTGGTCGGGGCGCAGCGAGGTCATGAAGAACAGCGGCGGCCGGTCTTGTAGCGGTGCCTCGGGCAGGGCCTCCAGCAGGTCCAGCCCGGTCGATCCGCCTTCCAGCGTCAGGTCCGACAGGATCATCACAAGATCCGGTAGGTCATGGGCGATGGCGCGGGCCTCCTCCGCCGCGCTGGCCTCGATCACCGAATAGCCCATGGCGACCAGCATGTCGCGGATCGAACGGCGCAGCTCGGGGCTGTCCTCGACCAGCAGCGCGAGGCCCGGCGTCACCGGCTGCGGCGCCTCCCGCCACGGCAGGTCCAGCGTGACCTGCGCGCCGCCCGCATTGGCCAGGCGCATCCGCCCGCCGGCGCGCTGCGTCATGTCGTAGACCATCGACAGGCCCAGCCCCGACCCCTCGGCGCCCTTGGTGGTGAAGAAGGGGGTCAGCGCCTTGTCCAGCGCCTTGTCGGTGAAGCCGGGGCCGGTGTCCGAGACGGTGATCTCCAGCCAGGTGTCCTTCAGGCAGCGGCTTTCGAGGCGGATCTCGCCCGGCTGGCCGGCCAGGGCGTCGCGGGCGTTCAGCACGAGGTTCAGTAGGCTGTCCTGCAAAAGCCCGCTGTCCAGCCACAACCGGCGCGCGCCCAGGTCATCGTCGAGCACCAGCGCGATGTCCTCGGTCAGGGCCGAGCGTGCCAGGGTGGCGAAGTCGCGCAGGAAGTCGGACCAGACGACGGGGCCGGGGGTGTGATCGCGCCCGCTGGTGGTATCGGCGATCCGGTCCAGCAGGCGCCCGCCGCGTTTCGCCGCCGCCAGGGTGGCGCCAACCAGGCCCTGGGCGGGCTCTGGCAGGTCCATGCGCGACAGCTGGGATTGCAGGCCGAGGATGATGGTCAGCAGGTTGGAGAAATCATGCGCCATCCCCGAGGTCATCTGCGCCGCCAGTTCCCGCCGCCGGGTCTGGGTCAGCGCCGCACGGGTCTGGGTTTCCTCGGTCACGTCCATCGACATGATGTAGGCCCCGTCGGCCCCGTTGGGGGTCAGCGCGGTGCGGATGCGGCGCGAACTGGCCTCATCGGTGAACTCGAAAGTACCCGGCTGCCCCGCCAAGGCGGCATCGAGGTAGGGGCGCACCGCCTCGTAGGCCTGCCGTCCCAGCACATCGGCAATGTGCAGCCCCACGATATGCGCCGGGCGCCCCGGCATGATCCGGCTGAGGCGGCGGTTGGAATAGGTGTAGATCCGGTCCGGGTTCACATGGGCCACGTGGGCGGGCAGCATCTCGGTGGTCAGCCGGGTGCGCGCCTCCATCTCCGTCAGCTCGCGCTTGGCCTCTTCGAGGGCCGAGTTGGTGGCCTGAAGCGCGCGGTTGGTGGCCGCCAGCTCCTCCGCGCGGGTCAGAAGTTCCGCCGACAGCTCGGCCGAGCGGGCGCGCAGCAGGCGTTCCTGGCGCTTGGTCTCGGTGATGTCGGTGTAGACGGTGACCCAGCCGCCCTCGGGCAGGGGCGCCCCCTCGACCGAGATCACGCGGCCGTTGGCGCGGGGGCGTTCCAGGTAATGCGGCTCGAACGCCAGGGCCTTTTCGACCCGCACGCGGATCGCCTCCTCCAGGTCGTCGATGGGGCCGTATTCGCCGGATTCGCATAAGAACCGGATCGTGTCCTCGAAACCCGCGCCGGGGCGGGTCAGTTCGGCGGGCAGATCGAACATCGACCGGAAGCGCCGGTTGCACTGCACCAGCCGCAGATCCTGGTCGTAGATCGACAGCGCCTGCTGAATCATGTTCAGCCCGGCCATGGTCATCCGGTCGGTACGTGCCTGATGGCTCGGCATAATTCCTCCACTCCCCGGGTCAGACCTACCGGGAAACGGGCCTTCGAGGAAGGGGTTCGCTTTGCAGTTGCAGCGTGGATTTCGCGCCTGCGGCACCTGTAACAATTCGAAAGGATCCGGAAATGATGCGGCAAAACTTCGCAGCAAAGTTTGACTTGTCAGGAGCGTCCGGGTCGGATGCCCCGGGGGATGACCCCGATGACCCGCCTTGATGAGGGCGGTTGCCCGGTCGGGGAGGACCGGACCCAAGGGAGGAGAACATCGTGGGAGAACTCTCGCGCGACGCGGGCGGGCCGGTCACATCCGTGCCCGCCCTGCTGGACCGGAATGCACAAGCCTGGCCGGACAGAACGGCCTATCGCGAAAAGGAATTCGGCATCTGGCAAAGCTGGAGCTGGGCCGAGACGCGGACCGAGATCCGCAACCTGGCGCGGGGTCTTCTGAACCTCGGGGTGGGGCCGGGCGAGTTCGTCGCCATCATCGGTGCCAACCGGCCGCACCTCTACTGGTCCATTCCGGCGGCGCAGATGGTCGGGGCCGTGCCGGTGCCCGTCTACAACGACAGCGCCGCCGAGGAGATGGCCTATGTGCTGGACCACTGCGGCGCCCGGGTGGTGATCGCCGAGGACCAGGAACAGGTCGACAAGGTGCTGGAAGTGAAGGCGCAACTGCCCGCGCTGGAGCACATCATCTATCTCGACCCGCGTGGCATGCGGAAATACGATCACACCCATCTGCACGAATTCACCCATGTGCAGGAACAGGGCCATGCCCTGCGCGATGAGCTGACGCCGGAGCTGGACCGGCGCGCCGCTGCCATCACCTATGACGACATCTGCGTCATGCTCTACACCTCCGGCACCACCGGCAAGCCCAAGGGCGTGGTGCTGTCGAACCGCAACATCATCGAGACCTCGAAGAACTCGGCCGAGTTCGACAAGCTGGGCGCGGGGGAGGAGGTCCTGGCCTACCTGCCCATGGCCTGGGTCGGCGATTTCATCTTCTCCATCGGGCAGGCCTACTGGACCGGCTTCTGCGTCAACTGTCCCGAAAGCGTGGAGACCCTGGCCACCGACCTGCGCGAGATCGGGCCGAGCTACTACTTCGCCCCGCCGCGCATCTTCGAGACACAGTTGACCAACGTGATGATCCGCATGGAGGATGCCGGGCGGCTGAAGAAATGGCTGTTCGACCGTTTCATGGCCCATGCCCGCAAGGTGGGGGGCGACCTGCTGGACGGGCGCCCCGTGGGCGGCATGGACCGGCTGAAGTACCGCCTGGGGGAGTTCCTGATCTACGGCCCGCTGAAGGACACCCTGGGCTTGGGCCGTGTCCGCGTGGGTTATACCGCCGGTGAGGCGATCGGGCCGGAGATCTTCGATTTCTACCGCTCGCTGGGCATCAACCTGAAACAGCTTTACGGCCAGACCGAGGCCAGCGTTTTCATCACCCAGCAACCCGATGGCGAGGTGCGCTCCGATACCGTGGGCGTGGCCTCTCCTGGGGTGGAGCTGAAGATCGCCGAGAGCGGCGAGGTCTTCTATCGCAGCCCCGGCGTCTTCCAGAGCTACTACAAGAACGCCGATAGCACCGCCTCGACCAAGGATGCCGAAGGGTGGGTGGCCACCGGCGATGCGGGCTTCATAGAAGAGGGCAGCGGGCACCTGCGGATCATCGACCGCGCCAAGGACGTGGGCAAGATGGCCGATGGCAGCCTGTTCGCGCCGAAGTACGTCGAGAACAAGCTGAAGTTCTACCCCAACATCCTGGAGGCCGTCGTCTTCGGCAATGGCCGCGAGATGTGCACCGCCTTCATCAACATCGACCTCACGGCCGTGGGCAACTGGGCCGAGCGCAACAACATCGCCTATTCCAGCTATCAGGAACTGGCGGGGCATCCCCAGGTTCTGGAAACGGTGCGCGAGCATGTCGAGGCGGTGAACCGCAGTGTCGCCGAGGACGAGATGCTCTCGGGCTGCCAGATCCACCGCTTCCTGATCCTGCACAAGGAACTGGATGCCGATGACGGCGAAATGACCCGCACCCGCAAGGTGCGCCGCAAGGTCATCGAGGAGAAGTTCCACGACCTGATCACGGCGCTCTACGACGGGACGGACAGGATCTCGACCCGGACCGAGGTGACCTATGAGGACGGGCGCAAGGGCCATATCTCGGCCACGCTGACGCTGTGCGATGCGGCGGTGCAACCGGTGGCAAGCAAGAAGGTGGCAGCGGAATGAGCCTGGCAGAACAAGTACTTGGTCACGAGCGTGACAACGAGGACGGTGGCTGGATCACCGCCGACGGGCGCCAGATCGGCGCGGTGATGATGGAGATGAAGAACATCACCCTGCGCTTCGGTGGCGTGGTGGCGATCAAGGACATCTCCTTCGACATCCGCAAGGGCGAGATCCGCGCGATCATCGGGCCGAACGGGGCCGGCAAGTCCTCTATGCTGAACGTCATCAGCGGCTTCTACAATCCGCAGGAGGGCGATGTTTTCTACCTGGGCGAAAAGCGTCCGAAGATGCGCCCCTACGAGGTGGCCCGCCAGGGCATCGCCCGGACCTTCCAGAACATCGCGCTGTTTGAAGGCATGTCGGTGCTGGACAACGTCATGACCGGCCGTCTGAACCACATGAAGGCGGGCGTCCTGGCCCAGGCCCTGTGGAAGGGCCGCGCCGAACGCGAGGAGATCGAGAACCGCGAGAAGGTCGAGAAGATCATCGACTTCCTGGAGATCCAGAACATCCGCAAGAAGCCCGTCGGCAGCCTGCCCTACGGTCTGAAAAAGCGGGTGGAACTGGCCCGCGCCCTGGCCGCGGAGCCGTCGCTGCTGCTGCTGGACGAACCCATGGCCGGGATGAACGTGGAGGAGAAGGAGGACATGAGCCGCTTCATCCTCGACGTGAATGACGAGTTCGGCACGACCATCGCCCTGATCGAACACGACATGGGCGTGGTCATGGACCTGTCCGACCGCGTGGTGGTGATGGATTACGGCAAGAAGATCGGCGACGGCACCCCCGACGAGGTGCGCAACAACCAGGACGTCATCGACGCCTACCTGGGGGTGGCCCATGACTGATGTCGTGACTGAGCCCCTCCTGGCCAAGCCGCGCCTGACCGCCGCCTGCCGTCCCGTCCAAAACACCTGCTGCCCCGCAGCGCAACCGGAGGTCTGAGCCATGCCCGATCAGTTGCTCTTTGCAATGGAAGTCTTCCTCAACGGGCTGATGGCCGGCGTGCTTTACGCCCTCGTCGCCCTGGGGTTCGTGCTGATCTACAAGGCCAGCGGCATCTTCAACTATGCCCAGGGGGTGATGGCGCTGTTTGCCGCGCTGACCCTGGTGGGGATCATGGAAGGGCAGGTGCCCTTCAGCCACCTGATCAACGCGGTCTTCGGGACCGAGATCCATCACTTCGGCTGGCACCTGCCGGCGGTGGTCGCCATTGTGCTGACCGGCGTGGTGATGATCGCGCTCGCCTGGGCGGTGAACCGGTTCATCTTCCGCCACCTTGTCGGGCAGGAGCCGATCATCCTCTTCATGGCGACCATCGGGCTGGCCTATTTCATGGAAGGCGTCGGCGACATCATGTGGGGCGCCGACATCAAGAAGCTGGACGTGGGTCTGCCCCAGGGCATCAACACCTGGATCGACGAAAGCACCTACGAGATCTTCGGTTACGGCTTCTTCATCGACAACCTGGACCTCTGGGCCACCGGCATCGCCGCGGCGCTGGTGATCGCGCTGACCATCTTCAGCCAGTATTCCAAGCAGGGCCGCGCCCTGCGCGCCGTGGCCGATGACCACCAGGCCGCGCTGAGCGTGGGCATCAGCCTGAACTACATCTGGGTGCTGGTCTGGTCGATCGCGGGCTTCGTCGCCCTGGTCGCGGGAATCATGTGGGGCACCAAGTCGGGCGTGCAATTCTCGCTGTCGCTCATCGCCCTGAAAGCTTTGCCGGTTCTTATGCTGGGGGGCTTCACGTCGATCCCGGGCGCCATCGTCGGCGGTCTGATCATCGGGGTGGGGGAGAAACTGTTCGAGTTCGCCATCGGCCCGCTGGTCGGCGGCGCGACGGAGAACTGGTTCGCCTATGTGCTGGCCCTTCTGTTCCTCGTCTTCCGTCCTCAGGGCTTGTTCGGCGAACGGATTATCGAAAGAGTGTAAAGACCCCATCCCGTCGCTGCGCGTCTTTGTCGCGGTGTCGGGCCGGGGCCCCCGGAAAGAGGAGCCGGGGGGCATCATGGAGGAGATTTGACATGAAAGACGTGAAGGGAATCCGCCTGGTCGCCGCAACCGCGTTCTGGGTCGCCTACTGGGGCTTTGTCTTCTGGGCCGCGCGCCCGGGGCACCTGGAGGGGCAGCATCACCTGATCAATGCCGTGATCGTCGTGATCGGCCTGGTCGCCGCCTGGCTGACCTACCTGACGGCCGCGCGCCGCATCACCTGGGCGATGAAGGGAGAGGACGCATGAAGCTGCTGGCCATTTCCAACGTGGTCGCCTGGGGCGCCTTCTGGACCTTCGGCCTGATCGCGCTGTTCGTCGAGCTGGCACGGGGGGAGGTCCTGATCGCCGCCCTGCTGGCCGGCCTGGGGTTCCTGGTGGGCGTCGCCTGCCACCTCGGGCTTTGCAACCGTATCGCGCCGACACAGCGCATCGCACCGAAAGCCGAGGTCTGATCAATGCTTTACCGCGAAGCCGGGGATTTCAAGACCAGCTACCAGGCTGACAACCAGACCTTCCCGATCCGGTTCGACCGGGTGGGTCTGCGCGTCGTGCTGGTGCTGGCTCTGGGGGTGGTGCCCTTCTTCATCAACGACTACTGGGCCAACGCCGTGGCGCTGCCCTTCCTGATCTACGCCATCGCGGCGATCGGGCTGAACATCCTCGTCGGTTTCTGCGGGCAGGTCTCGCTGGGCACCGGCGGCTTCATGGCCGTCGGCGCCTATGCCACCTATAAACTGATGACGGCTTTCCCCGAGGTGTCGATCATCATTCACGTGCTGCTGGCCGGCGGCATCACCGCGGGCGTGGGCGTGCTGTTCGGTCTGCCATCGCTGCGGATCAAGGGCTTCTACCTGGCCGTGGCCACGCTGGCCGCGCAGTTCTTCCTGGTCTGGCTCTTCAACCGGGTGCCGTGGTTCTACAACTACTCCGCCTCCGGCCAGATCAGCGCGCCGGAACGCGAGGTGCTGGGCTATGCCGTCACCGGCCCCAATGCCGAGGCCTGGGTGACCTACCTCTTCTGTCTGCTGTTCCTGATCTTCGCCGCCGTGGTGGCGCGGAACCTGACGCGGGGCACCATGGGGCGCAGCTGGATGGGCATCCGCGACATGGACATCGCCGCCGAGATCATCGGGGTGAACCCGCTGTCGGCGAAACTGTCGGCCTTCGCGGTCAGCTCCTTCTTCATCGGCATCGCCGGGGCGCTGTTCTTCGCGGTCTACCTGGGCGCGGTCGAGGTGGGCGAGGCCTTCGGCATCAACAAGTCCTTCCTGGTGCTCTTCATGATCATCATCGGCGGGCTGGGCCGGATCGGCGGGTCCCTGATGGGTGCGGCCTTCCTGGTGCTGCTGCCGGTGCTGCTGAAGAACGTGCTGGTGGGCAGCCTGGGCTGGCCCACGGACCTGGCGGCGCATCTGGAATTCATGATCGTGGGCGCCCTGATCGTCACCTTCCTGGTGGCCGAACCCCACGGGCTGGCGCAGCTGTGGCGCGTCGCCAAGGAGAAGCTGAGACTTTGGCCTTTCCCGCACTAGGGCGGGCCTGACCGGCGCGCTGCGGGGAAGAGGAGCCCTGCATGCGCCGAGGACGCAAGCCCGGAAGAGGCAGGCGTCGCGACGCCGGGACAGAGGAGCCCCGGCAGATGGACCATCGTTCCAAGGGAGGAGATTGAGATGGCGAAGACGAAGATGAGTGTCGCGGGTGCCGCCCTGCTGGCCGCAGGGGTGATCGCGGGCCCGGCCGCCGCCGAGCTGGTGTTCCCGGACCTGAGCTACCGCACCGGCCCCTATGCCGCGAACGGCATCCCGTTCTCGGACGGTTACCAGGATTACCTGACCCTGCTGAACGAGCGTGACGGCGGCATCGGTGGCGAGATGATCGAGGTCATCGAATGCGAGACCGGCTATAACACCGAGAAGGGCGTCGAGTGCTACGAGGCGACCAAGGGCGAGGGCGCGCTGATCTACCAGCCGCTGTCGACCGGCATCACCTATCAGCTGATCCCCAAGGCCACCGCTGACGGCATCCCGATGCACACGATGGGCTATGGCCGCACCTCCGCCAAGAACGGAGAGGTCTTCCGCTGGGTCTTCAACTACCCGGCCAACTACTGGGACGGCGCCAGCCACGCCATCAACCACATCCTTGACGTGAATGACGGCGACATCAGCGGCAAGACCATCGCGCTGGTCTATCACAACTCCGCCTACGGCAAGGAGCCGATCCGCACGCTGGAGGAGCTGGCCGAGAAGCATGGCTATGAACTGCTGCTGCTGCCCGTGGATCACCCGGGCCAGGAACAGAAGAGCCAGTGGCTCCAGATCCGCCGGGCGAAGCCGGACAACGTGATCATGTGGGGCTGGGGCGTGATGAACCAGGTCGCCATCCAGGAAGCGGTGAACATCCGCTATCCGATGGAGAACTTCATCGGCATCTGGTGGTCCGGGTCTGAAAATGACGTGTTGCCCGCCGGTGATGGCGCCGACGGCTACAAGGCGCTGACCTTCCACAACCTCGGGATGGATTACCCCGTCTACGACGACCTGAAGGAATACGTGGTCGACGCGGGCATGGCCGCCGGGGCCGGCGATCAGTTGGGCACCGCGCTCTACAACCGCGGCATGTATGCCGCGATGCTGGCCGCCGAGGCCGCGCGCACCGCGCAGGAAATCCACGGCACCGCCCAGATCACGCCCGCGATGATGCGCGACGGCATGGAAGCCCTGGAGATGACCGAGGAGAAGATGGCCGGTCTCGGCCTGCCGAACTTCGGCCCGACCTTCAACGTCTCCTGTTCCAATCATGGCGGCGACGGCCTGGGCGCCGTGGCGCAGTGGGATGCGGAGGCCGGCAGCTGGTCGCTGATCACCGACTACGGCCCGTCGGACGGTTCGGTCCTCGATCCGCTGATCTCCGCCGACAGCATGGCCTATGCCGAGGAAAACGGCATCACGCCGGGCTGCGAGTAATCGCGACAGATCCGGGCGGTCCCCCAGGCGGGGGCCGCCCACCCCGTGACGCCACGGAACGAGTGAATTTTCCGGCCATCGGATGGAGGGGCCCATGCTGGACACCGCGATGCAGAAAGACGCGAAGACCGCCGAGACGCTTCTGGAGGTCAACAATATCGAGGTGATCTACAACCATGTGATCCTCGTGCTGAAAGGGGTCAGCCTGTCCGTGCCTAAGGGCGGCATCACCGCCCTGCTGGGCGGCAACGGCGCCGGCAAGACCACCACGCTGAAGGCCATATCGAACCTTCTGGGCAGCGAGCGCGGCGAGGTGACCAAGGGGTCGATCGTCTATCGCGGCAAGCGCATTCAGGATCTGGACCCAGCCAGCCTGGTGAAGACCGGCGTGATCCAGGTGATGGAAGGCCGCCATTGCTTTGAACACCTGACGGTGGAGGAGAACCTGATGACCGGCGCCTACACGCGCTCCGGCAAGGGGGAGATCGAGGCCGACCTGGAGATGGTCTACAACTACTTCCCGCGCCTGAAGGTGCGCCGCAAATCCCAGGCCGGCTATACCTCCGGCGGGGAGCAGCAGATGATCGCCATCGGCCGGGCGCTGATGTCGCGCCCCGAGACGATCCTGCTGGATGAGCCCTCGATGGGCCTGGCGCCGCAGCTGGTCGAGGAGATCTTCGGCATCGTGAAAAGCCTGAACGAGGAGCAGGGGGCCACTTTCCTGCTGGCCGAGCAGAACACCAACGTTGCCCTGCGGTTCGCCCACTATGGCTACATCCTGGAATCGGGACGCGTGGTGATGGATGGCGAGGCCGCCGCCCTGCGGGAGAACCCCGACGTGAAGGAGTTTTACCTCGGCATGTCCGACGAGGGCCGCAAGTCCTTCCGCGATGTGCGCTCCTACCGGCGCCGCAAGCGTTGGCTGAGCTGAGCCTGCCCCTATCCCGATTCTCGCCCCGGAGAGCATGATGACCCGCCATTCCCGTACCCATCATTTCGATGCGCTCGAAACCCGCAGCCCGGACGAACGCGAGGCCGCGATCGCCCGCGACCTGCCGCGCCAGGTGGCCAATGCGCAGTCCCTGCCGGGCGCCGCGCCCGCGCTGGTCGATGTCGAGGCGGGGGCGGTGACAAGCGTCGCGGCGCTGGCCGATCTGCCGGTGATCCGCAAGTCGGACCTGGTGAAGCGGCAGGGGGCCGGGGCGCCCCTGGGCGGGCTGACGGCGCTGCCGCTGACGGGTTTTGCCCATGTCTTCCAGAGCCCGGGGCCGATCTATGAACCGGGGGGCGCCAGCCACGACTGGTGGCGCATGGGCCGCTTCCTGCATGCGGCGGGCATCGGTCGGGGCGATCTGGTGCAGAACTGCTTCGGCTATCACCTGACGCCCGCCGGCATGATGTTCGAGAACGGCGCCCGCGCCGTGGGAGCCACCGTGCTGCCTGCCGGCACCGGCCAGACCGACCTGCAGGCCCGCGCCGCCCATGACCTGGGCGTCACCGCCTATGCCGGCACGCCGGATTTCCTGAAGGTCATCCTGGACCGCGCCGAGGCGCAGGGGATGGAGCTGCGGATCACCAAGGCCGCCGTGGGGGGCGGGGCGCTTTTCCCGTCTCTGCGCGCCGAATACGCCGAGCGCGGCATCGCCTGCCTGCAATGCTATGCCACCGCGGACCTGGGCAATATCGCCTACGAAAGCGACGCGATGGAGGGGATGATCGTCGACGAAGGCGTCATCGTGGAAATCGTCACCCCGGGCACCGGCACGCCGGTTGCCCCGGGTGAGGTCGGCGAGGTGGTGGTGACCACCTTGAACCCCGACTACCCGCTGATCCGCTTCGCCACAGGCGACCTGTCGGCGGTGCTGCCGGGCATCAGCCCCTGCGGGCGCACCAACCTGCGCATCAAGGGCTGGATGGGCCGCGCCGACCAAACCACCAAGATCAAGGGCATGTTCGTGCGCCCCGAGCAGGTGGCCGATTTCGTCGCCCGCCACCCGGAGGTCACCCGCGCCCGTGTCGTGGCCGACCGCGAAGGCGAGATGGACGTGATGACCCTGCAGGTGGAGGCCGAGGGCGGCGACGAAGCCGCCTTTGCCGCCAGCGCCACCGACCTGCTGAAGCTGAAGGCGCGAATCGAGGTCCTGTCGCCGGGCAGCCTGCCCAACGACGGGCTGGTGATCGAGGATCGGCGCAAATACGACTGACCCCTTCGCCGGTCCGCGGCTAGTGCGCGCGGTCCGGCGACCAGAGGTACAGCCGTCCGCCCCCTTTCTTGGTGCCCGTATCGCTGACACCGGGCAGGCGTCCGGCGCGGACGGCATCGAGGAAGGCGTGGCCCGCCTTCACCTTGTCGCCGATCCACATCTCATCGAAGCTCGCGCAGATGTCGCGGAAATGAAAAGGGCCCGGCTCCCTCTCGGCCAGCGCGGCGCGCAGGCGGGAAATCTCTTCATCTGTCATGGGGACAGGGTAGGCTTGGGCTGCGGGACGCGAAAGGGGCGGCGGCAAGATGTCGCCGTGCGCGCGATTCCCGAACGCAAAAAGGGCCGCCCGAAGGCGACCCTTTTCGCGTAAAGCTCTGGCAGCTCTCAGCCCTGGCGGGCTTTGAAGCGGCGCTGCGTCTTGTTGATCACATAGACGCGGCCCTTGCGGCGCACGACGCGGCAATCGCGGTGGCGCTGCTTCAGCGAGCGGAGCGAGTTCTTGACCTTCATGGCCTCTCTCCTCATGTCGCGGCGCGGCTAGCGCCAGGTTTCGTGCAGGGAGGCCCGGAGGCGTCCCGATGAATAGAATGGTGGGCGATACAAGGATCGAACTTGTGACCCCTTCGATGTCAACGAAGTGCTCTACCGCTGAGCTAATCGCCCACACTGGCTCGAAAATCTTTGCTTCTGCCCGGTCCGGTCCGACCCATTTCCGGGCCGCTCTGACAAAGAAGAAGCGCGGATAACCGCGCCGGTTCGCGTCCTATAAAAGGAGTCGGCGGGGGGATCAAGGGGCTTTTGGCAATCCTTTTTTGCGCTACTATTCCCGGCATTGCCCAGGAGGTGCCCCGCCCGTGTCCGAACACCCGTCATCCTACGCGCTGTACCGGCCCGAAAGGCTGACGACCAGCGTGGTTTTCGCCTCGCCCCATTCGGGCTGCGACTACCCGGCGGACCTTATGGCGCGAACCCGGCTGGACGCCAGGATGATCCGCAGCTCGGAGGATGCCTTCGTCGACCGGCTCTTCACGCCGGCGGTAGACTATGGGGCGGCGCTGCTGTGCGCGCGGGTGCCGCGGGCCTATGTGGACCTGAACCGCTCCGCGGATGAACTGGACCCGGCCCTGGTCGAAGGCGCCAGGCGGCGCGGGCATAATCCGCGCATCGCCTCCGGTCTGGGAGTGATTCCCCGTGTCGTGGCGGGCGGGCGGCCGATCTATCAGGGCAAGATCTCCCTGCAGGAGGCCGAAGCGCGGCTGGATCGCTGCTGGCACCCCTATCATGCCACCTTGCAGACCCTTCTGGCGGAGGTGCATCGCGGGTTTGGCGAGGCGGTGCTGATCGATTGCCATTCCATGCCGCATGAGGCGCTTGATTCGATCCGGCGCAATTCGCGCCGGCGGCCCGACGTGGTGATCGGCGACCGCTTCGGCGCCTCGGCGGACAGCCAGCTGGTGGACCGGATCGAGGGCGCTTTCGTCGGCGCCGGGCTGACGGTGATCCGCAACGCGCCCTTCGCCGGGGCCTACGTGGCGCAGCATTACGGGCGTCCGGCGCGGCGGCGCCATGCCGTTCAGGTGGAGATCGACCGCGCGCTCTACATGGACGAGGCGCGGATCGAGCCGCGCGCGGATTTCGACGCTTTCGCCGAGGTAATTCGCAGTGTCATCGCGGATCTGGCGGAACTGGGCCGGCGCGACATGCCCCTGGCCGCCGAATAGCCTTCGCCACCTCCTACGCTTAGCGCAGCGCCCGGCCCTTGCGGATCGCATCCTTGCCGAATCGCGCGCGGATCTGGTCCGAGGCGCGTTCGGCGGCAGTGCGGCGGCCTGCATCCGGGTCCAGCAGGTCGCCCGAGCGGTCGGCATCGGCGGCAGGGCCCAGGTCGGTGACGCCCACGCCGATCAGCCGGTAGGGGCCACGGTCGGTCAGCTTGTCGAACAGCCCGCGCGCCTCGCGGTAGATCCGGTCGGCCAGCTGGGTGCCGTCACGCAGCCCGGTGCGGCGGGTCAGAAGCGAGTGATCGGCGCGCTTCAGCTTCAGCACCACGGTCCGGCCCGCGATCTCCTTCGCCTTCAGCCGGTCGGAGACCTGTTCGGCCAGCCGCCAGAGGTGCCCGTCCAGCAGATCCGGATCACCGATGTCCTCGAAGAAGGTGGTTTCGTTCGACACGGATTTCACCGGCGCATGCGGCGACACGCGGCGGCGGTCCTCGCCGCGCGACAGGTGGTATAGCCGCGTGCCCATGGAGCCGAAACGAGCCACGAGGTCCGTATGCTCCCAGCGTCGCAGATCCTCGATCGTGTGGATGCCGGCGCGGTCCAGCGAGGCCTGGCCGGCCGCTCCCACGCCCCAGATCAGGCTGACGGGTTTCGGGCCGAGGAAGTCCATCGTTTCCGCCTTGCCGATCACCGCGAAGCCATGCGGCTTGTCGAGATCCGAGGCGATCTTGGCCAGGAACTTGTTGTGCGACAGCCCGATGGAGCCGGTCACCCCCAGCTCGTCGCGCATGCGTTTGACCAGTCGCGCCAGTTGTACGGCGGGCGGCGTGCCATGCAGCCGGGCGGTGCCGGTCAGGTCGAGGAAGGCCTCGTCCAGCGACAGCGGCTCGATCGCGGGTGTGAGCTCCTCCATCATCGCGCGGATCTGGCGCGAGACCTCGACGTAGCGGGCCATGCGCGGGCGGATGACCACTGCGTCCGGGCAGAGCTTCATCGCCTGGAACATCGGCATGGCGGATCTGACGCCGCGGATGCGGGCGACGTAGCAGGCGGTCGATACGACGCCGCGCCTGCCGCCGCCGATGATCACGGGCTTGTCGGCGAGAGAGGGATCATCGCGTTTCTCGACCGAGGCATAGAAGGCGTCGCAATCCATATGCGCGATGGACAGCGAGAACAGCTCCTCATGGCCCAGGCAACGGGGCGAGCCGCAGGCCGGGCAGCGCAGCCGCCCCGAGGCGCTGGCGGTGAAACTGTGCAGGCAATCGCGACAGAGGACATCCATGGCGGACTCGGCTGGGACGGGATGAGGGAAGATGATAGACCGCCACCATGACGAGCGAAACAGCCATTCCCGCGGCGGCGCTGGATCGCGCAAGGGCCTTCTCGGGGGCCAAGGCGGCGGTCTTCTTCGGCGGCCAGATGGCCGTGCTGCTGCGCGACGACCGGCCCGACATCCCCTATCCCGCCATGTGGGATCTGCCCGGCGGTGGTCGCGATCCGGGGGAAAGCGCGGTGGATTGCGTGATCCGCGAGGCGCAGGAGGAACTGGCGCTGGATCTGGTGCCCGGTGATCTGTACTACGGGGCCATGCACGAAAGCAGCGGCGGTCAGGAGGTGTGGTTCTTTGCCGCCCATCTCGCCCCCGGGCGGGCGGCGGACCTCAGGCTGGGCGATGAAGGGCAGGCCTGGCAGTTGATGAGTGCCGAGGCCTTCCTGTCCCACCCCCGGCACATCCCCACCCTGGGCGCCCGGCTGCGCCTCTATCTGGGCTGGCAGGGGCGGGGCGACCTCGGCTGAGGCGCCACCGCATCTGGCCGTAGGGGGGACTCAGAGCCCGCGCAGTTCCGAGACGATGGCCTGGGCCGCGGCCCGGGGATCCTCGGCGCGCCAGACGGGGCGGCCGACCACCATGTGATCGGCACCGGCGGCCACGGCGGAGGCCGGGGTGGCGATGCGTTTCTGGTCATCCGAGGCACTGCCCGCCGGGCGCACGCCGGGGGTCACGATCAGCCGACCGTCGGAGGAGGGCAGGGCGCGGATCGCCGCCGCTTCGTTGGGGGAGCAGATGATGCCGTCGGCGCCCGCCTCCAGCGCGCGGTCGGCGCGTTCCACCACCAGGTCGGGCACATCCCCGGCGACCATCATGCCGTCGTCCAGATCCGCGCGGTCAAGCGAGGTCAGGATGGTGACGCCCAGGATCTTCAGGTTGCTGCCGGCGGCCCCCTGCTTGGCGGCACGCACCACGTGGGGGTCCCCATGGACGGTCAGGAAATCGAGGTCGAACTGCGCGATGCCGCGCACCGCGTTCTCCACCGTCTGACCGATGTCGAACAGCTTCATGTCCAGGAAGATGCGCTTGCCATGTTCCTGCTTCAGCTCGTTGGCCAGGGCCATGCCGCCGCCGGTCAGCATGCCGAGGCCGATCTTGTAGAAGGAGACCGCGTCGCCGATTGTCTTGGCCAGTTCCAGCCCCTGTAGGGCATTGGGCACGTCGAGGGCGACGATCAGGCGGTCGTCGGCGGGCGTCTGGGTCTGGGTCATGGCTGTCTCCGCGATTTTCCCCCTGTTGGGCCAGAGGGCGGCGCAGGTCAAGCCATGCAGGGCCCGCAGCGCGACCGCGCGCCGCGATCAGGCCGCGCGGTTGAGCAGCCGATCCCACAAGGCAGACGTCGCGGCCTGCACCTTGGGCGGGACATGATCGAGAAGCTGCTCACGGCGTTGAGCGCGAAACTCCGTCCGGCCCCGGGCGTGATGGCGGCAGGCCATCTCGGCCAGGCTGCGCGTCACCGTTTCATAATCCGCGTCCATCGGGGCCCGCAGGGAGACAGGGTAGGTGAAGACCTCGCCCGCGTCATGCAGCGCCACCGCAGCCTCGAAGGCGCGCGAGGCTGGGTTGTAGCGGATCGTGGCGATCCGGGTCAGGTAGTCGGGGGTGGGCTGGTCCTTTTCCATCTTGGGCATCTGGGCCTCCTTCATCCGGCGCCACATCCGGCGCGCTTGCAGAAGAAACGAAGGGCGCGGGCGCCGGGTTCCGTTTTTGCGCCGGAATGGGCGTAATCCCGCTTGAACAAGGCCATACGCATCCCCATCTCATTCTCGTGAGGTCCCGGACCTGTGCATGCCTCGAAGAGGGTGCGAAACGACTCGGGACGCTTGGGAAAAGGAGAAATGCCATGGACTTGTCGAAGTTCACGGAGCGGTCGCGGGGGTTCATCCAGGCGGCCCAGACCATTGCCATTCGGGAAGGCCATCAGCGCCTGGTCCCGGAACACATCCTCAAGGCACTGCTGGACGATGACGAGGGGCTGTCGGCCAACCTCATCCGCAAGGCGGGCGGCGACCCGGCGGCGGTGACCCAGGCCTGTGACCTGGCCCTGTCGAAGATCCCGGTGGTCAGCGGCGATGCCGGCCAGACCTACATGGACAATGCCACCGTCAAGGTTCTGTCGGAGGCCGAGAAGGTCGCCAAGCAGGCCAAGGACAGTTTCGTGCCCGTCGAACGGCTGCTGACCGCGCTGGCGCTGGTGAAATCCGGTGCCAAGACCGCGCTGGAGGCCGGCGGCCTGAGTGCGCAGAAACTGAACGCCGCGATCAATGAGATCCGCAAGGGCCGCACCGCCGATACGGCCAGCGCCGAAGACACCTTCGAGGCGCTGGAGAAATATGCCCGCGACCTGACGAAGGCCGCCGAGGAAGGCAAGATCGACCCGATCATCGGCCGCGACGACGAGATCCGCCGCGCCATGCAGGTGCTGTCGCGCCGGACCAAGAACAACCCGGTGCTGATCGGTGAGCCCGGCACGGGTAAGACCGCGATTGCCGAGGGCCTGGCCCTGCGCATCATCAACGGCGACGTGCCCGAGAGTCTGAAGAATAAGCGCCTGCTGGCGCTGGACATGGGCGCGCTGATCGCCGGGGCGAAATACCGGGGCGAGTTCGAGGAACGGCTGAAATCCATCCTGTCGGAGATCGAGGCCGCCGCGGGCGAGATCATCCTGTTCATCGACGAGATGCACACCCTGGTCGGCGCCGGCAAAACCGATGGCGCCATGGATGCCGCCAACCTCATCAAGCCTGCCCTGGCCCGTGGGGAGCTGCACTGCGTCGGCGCCACCACGCTGGACGAGTACCGCAAGTACGTCGAGAAGGACGCCGCCCTGGCCCGCCGGTTCCAGCCCGTCATGGTGGACGAGCCGACGGTCGAGGACACGATCTCGATCCTGCGGGGCATCAAGGAGAAATACGAGCTGCACCATGGTGTGCGGATCTCGGATAGTGCCCTGGTGGCCGCGGCGACGCTGTCGAACCGCTACATCACCGACCGGTTCCTGCCCGACAAGGCGATCGACCTGGTCGATGAGGCCGCCAGCCGTCTGCGGATGGAAGTGGACAGCAAGCCCGAGGAACTGGACCAGCTCGATCGGCATATCCTGCAACTTCAGATCGAGGCCGAGGCCCTGAAGAAAGAGGACGACGCTGCATCGAAGGACCGGCTGGAGGCGCTGGAGAAGGAGCTGGGCGATCTGCAAGAGAAAGCCGACGCGCTGACCGCGCGCTGGCAGGCCGAACGCGACAAGCTGGCCGGTGCGCGCGAGCTGAAGGAACAGCTGGACCGCGCCCGGGCCGATCTGGACATTGCCAAGCGGCAGGGCGATCTGGCGAAGGCCGGGGAACTGTCCTACGGCGTGATCCCGCAGCTGGAAAAACAGCTGGGCGAGGCGGAAGCCGCCGAAGCCGAGGGTGAGGTCATGGTCGAAGAGGCCGTGCGCCCCGAGCAGATCGCGTCGGTCGTCGAACGCTGGACGGGCATCCCGATGGCCAAGATGCTGGAGGGCGAGCGCGAGAAGCTGCTGCGCATGGAAGACGGCCTGCACAACCGGGTCATCGGCCAGAACGCAGCCGTGAAGGCGGTGTCCAATGCCGTCCGCCGGGCGCGTGCCGGTCTGAACGATGAGAACCGCCCGCTGGGGTCCTTCCTGTTCCTCGGGCCGACCGGCGTCGGCAAGACGGAGCTGACGAAGGCCGTGGCCGAGTTCCTCTTCGATGATGACAACGCCATGGTGCGCATCGACATGAGCGAGTTCATGGAGAAACACTCCGTCGCCCGTCTGATCGGGGCCCCGCCGGGCTACGTCGGTTATGACGAGGGCGGTGTTCTGACCGAGGCCGTACGGCGGCGCCCGTACCAGGTGGTGCTGTTCGACGAGGTCGAGAAGGCGCATCCGGACGTGTTCAACGTGCTGCTGCAGGTGCTGGATGACGGTGTGCTGACCGATGGTCAGGGCCGTACCGTGGACTTCAAGCAGACGCTGATCATCCTGACGTCGAACCTCGGCGCCCAGGCCCTGTCGATGCTGCCCGACGGCGCCGACAGCGGTGATGCCAAACGTGACGTGATGGACGCGGTGCGGGCGCACTTCCGCCCCGAGTTCCTGAACCGGCTGGACGAGATCATCGTCTTCGACCGCCTGCATCGGCAGGACATGAGCGGCATCGTGGATATTCAGTTGTCGCGGCTGGAGAAACGCCTGGCCGGCCGGAAGATCCGGCTCGAACTGGACGCGGATGCCCGCAAGTGGCTGGCCGACGAGGGCTACGACCCGGTGTTCGGCGCCCGGCCGCTGAAACGGGTGATCCAGCGCGCGCTGCAGGATCCGCTGGCCGAGGCCCTGCTGGCCGGCGAGATCGGCGATGGCGCCGTGGTGCCGGTCACTGCCGGGGCCGAGGGGCTGATCATCGGCAACCGCGTCGGCACCTCGGAGCGGGATACGCCGGACGAGGCCACGCTGCACTGATCCGGCGGCAAACTGAAACAGGAAGGGGCGACTCCGCTGGGGCCGCCCCTTTCTTTGGCAGGATGATGTGCGCCGGTGCCCGGTGGGGACGGGCGGTCAGGCGTCGCGCAGCACCTCCATCGGCACGGCCTCCAAGGCGGAGACCACGAAGGTCTGCTCGCCCCGCAGGAACAGGGGCTGCCGGACCGCGCGCCGCAAGGGGGGCGCTGATCCTCGACGTGCGTGACCTTGGACGGTGGTCACCGCCTGGGCCCTCTGGACCTGACGTTGCACGGAGGGCGAGTCCGTCGCCGTGGTGGGCGTCGAAGGAAACGGCCAGTCCGAGCCGGTCAACCTGCTGATGGGTCTGTCGAGGCCCACGGACGGGCTGAACGCCACCACAACCGCAAGGTCACCGACTGGACCACCCAGAAACGCCTGGCCGCCGGGATGGCCCATATTTCCGAAGACCGCCGGGCCTCCGGCGTCGCCAGTGACGTGGCCGCGCCGCAGACTCCGCGTCACGCCGCTATCATGCCTTTATCGACGGCCTCAGCGATCACAGTTGATCATCCAGGGCACGCCGAAGCGATCCCGGCAGGTGCCGAACCCCTGGGCCCAGAAATTCGGGGCGAAGGGCAGGATCACCTCGCCCCGGTCCGACAGCCGCAGGAACAGGTGATGGGCGATGCCGGGGTCCTCGTCGTCGATCTCGATCGCGAACCCCATGTAGTCGACCGCCGCCTCGGGACCGTCCCGGTCCGAGACCATGATCTCGGCGTAGGAGGAGGTCATGTGGCCGTGCATCAGCCAGTGATGCTTCTCCCGGGGCAGGGGCGGAGGTTCCGGCATGTCGGCATAGGTCAGCACATGCTCGACCTCACCGCCGAGCACTTCGGCATAGAAATTCAACGCGCTGCGCGCCTGGCCGTTGAAGAACAGGTAAATGGACATCTGAAAAATCCCGGTCTCGTCTCCGCAACGGAGAGAGCCCCAACAAGGCCCATCATATCACGGATCGGCTTGCGACAAAGCCCCTTGGGTCTTATGAGGCGCAGGAACCTTAGATTGGAGTAACGCCATGGGCTTCAGGATGGGCATCGTGGGGCTGCCGAACGTCGGCAAGTCGACCCTGTTCAACGCGCTGACCAAGACCGCCGCGGCCCAGGCCGCCAACTTCCCCTTCTGCACGATCGAACCGAACGTGGGCGAGGTGAACGTGCCGGACCGCCGTCTGGACACGCTGGCCGAGATCGCCGGGTCGAAACAGATCATTCCCGCGCGGATGACCTTCGTCGACATCGCGGGCCTGGTGAAGGGGGCCAGCCAGGGCGAAGGCCTGGGCAACCAGTTCCTCGCCAACATTCGCGAAACCGATGCGATCGCCCATGTGCTGCGCTGCTTCGAGGATGGCGACATCACCCACGTCGACGGTCGGGTGGACCCGGTGGCCGATGCCGAGGTGATCGAGACCGAGCTGATGCTGTCGGACCTGGAAAGCATCGAGAAGCGCCGCGCCAACCTGGTGCGCAAGCTGAAGGGCAACGACAAGGAAGCGCAGCAGCAGGACCGCCTGCTGGCCGCCGCCCAGGCCGCGCTGGAAGACGGCAAGCCCGCCCGCGTGGTCGAGGTGGACGCCGAGGACCTGAAGGCCTGGAAGGGCCTGCAGTTGCTGACCACCAAGCCCGTCCTCTACGTCTGCAACGTGAACGAGGAAGACGCGGCCGCAGGCAACGCCTTCTCCAGGGCCGTGGAAGAGATGGCCGCCGCCCAGGGCGCCGGCACCGTTCTGATCTCCGCCCGGATCGAGGAGGAGATCTCCCAGCTCGACGCCGAGGAAGCGGAGATGTTCCTGGGTGAGATGGGGCTGGAAGAGGCTGGTCTCGACCGTCTGATCCGTGCCGGCTATGATCTGCTGCACCTGGAAACCTACTTCACCGTCGGTCCGAAGGAGGCGCGCGCCTGGACGATCAGGCAGGGCACCCTGGCGCCCCAGGCCGCCGGCGTCATCCACGGTGATTTCGAGAAAGGCTTCATCCGGGCCGAGACCATCGCCTTTGACGACTACGTCGCTTGCAAGGGCGAAAGTGGCGCCAAGGAAGCGGGCAAGATGCGCGCCGAGGGCAAGGCCTACGAGGTGAAGGACGGCGACGTCCTGCATTTCCTCTTCAACACCTGAGGACCTCCACCGGTCCGCGCCCTCAGGTCCTGCAATATCACGAGCCGCCCCGCCCCGGGGCGGCTTCGTCGTTTCCGGCCCCTGGCGTCTGTCCCTGGCCCCTGCCTACGACTGCTGCCGGCCCCTCTTTTCGGCACCCGGGACTTTTTGCCAATCGCGGCACTTTCGCCTTGTACTCTCCGGGTTTGCTTGGATATACGCGTCGGCGGAGACGTGGCCGAGTGGTCGAAGGCGCTCCCCTGCTAAGGGAAACGAATTTCCCGATTTAATCCCATAAAATCAAATATTTGCTGGGCCTTTCCGGAAATGGTGCGCCAGTTGCGCGCCAGTTTGCGCGCGCACGTTTCGCGCACGTTTGCCGCGCCAGTCTTTCCGCATCCGATTTCAACATGGGGTGCTAGGACATGGCGGCAGCAACTTACGACTTTCGTATCAATCCGAGCTTTGACCCGGCCTTTCTGGCTGCGGTCGGGGCGGTGGCGGATGGCCTTGAGGCAGCAGCGGTGAAGATGGCCGAGGCGGCCGAGGAGCTTCGCGGCTCGATCGAGCAGGTGGCGGCGTTCGCGGCCGAGCATCCTGAGACCGCAGGCGAGCAGAAGGGGGGCGACGAATGACGCGCTCTTTGCCCTCGATCGAGGAACTGCGGCACGCCCGCGATGTGGCGCATAACTGCGGTCGCTATCAGGAGGCCCTTGGCCTCGCCTTCGAGATCGGTCGCCGCGTGATGGATGCGCCCGAGGCGATCGAGGCGGCGGCTTTGATGCGGATGCCGGCTTTTGTTCTGGTCTCTCCTGTTGCTGTCGCCGCCCGCCTCGGCCAGCGTCTCGAGGGGATCGACTATGAGGATCTCGCCTTTCGCCTGGATCTGGTCTCCGTGGTCATGGGCTGGCGCTTCGGAGGGGAGGTCCGGCCCGGTGCCCTGCACGTTGCCGCTCCGGCCGATCACTGGCCGAAGCGGATCAGCGCCCCTTGTCCGGTGCGGCTGGTCACGCTTTCGCAAGCTCGGGCGCGCGCTGGTCTGGTGGAGGATCCGGCAGATGCGCGCGCCGTGGCCGGCGATATTCAGGGCCCCGAGTTTGGTGCGTGGGTGCGGGACCGCGTGACGACCCTTTGCGGCGCGGTGGTGGCCCGATCGGAGGATATGGCCGGCGCGCGCTTTGTGCGAGTGCAGCCGCGCGCCGTCGATGGCCGTGTCCCGGCGCCTTCATGGGTGCCTCTCGATCGCATCCAACCTCTCGCACAAGTGGGGGATCTCTGATGCAGGCTTGTCTTCAATGCGTTGGTTCGATCGCGGCTCTTGGCGCACTCACGGCCGAGCATATGCCGGAGCAATTCCGCACACACAGCCTCTTCCGCCTGCGCGCGTGCCTACGGCGCGCGGGCCTGACGTGGCCCGGCCTCGAGGTTTTGATCGAGGAAGGCACGGGCCAGATCTCGATTGCTGGCCGGCCAGTGGTCGAGGATCCAAAGATCCCGTTGGACGTTCTCGCAATCTGCGGTGCCAGCCAAGATGCGAAGGGGCGCCGCGAAATTCGTGCTGCGATCGGCCTGACGGGTTCGGCCCAAAGGGTTGCGGTCTCATTCCTGGACCGCCGCCGCGCATCCGCTGTTGCCGCTGCCGAACGTGCCAGCCGAGGGCGTGTGCGGCTTCGGCCGGGCACTTCCGGTTAACTTCGGCGCGAAAATCGACCGCGCAGGTCTAGGGCGACCTGCGCGGGCATTGCTGTTCTGTTCCCTCAAGGAGTGTTTCCTATGAATGATCCCTATTCTGACGAGGCGGCCACCTCTTCGACCCTTGGTCTCAAGGGGGGTGTAATTGCTCCGTCCGACGGGTCGGATCTGGCGCCGATTGCAAAGGCGGTGGTCGTCACTGACGTGACGGCTGGCGCCGATCTTGTCGTCCTGCCGGCCGGAAACGAGGATGGCGCTTGGGTGCCTTTCCATGGTGTCTCTGTGGGCTTCGTCCCGCCGTTTCGGGTGCGTCGCGTCTCGGAAGATAGCACGGCCGTAGTGGCCGCTGTTTGGGGGTGATCTTATGCCCCTGACGTTGGAAAGCCGGCTTACCCTTCCAGCTATTGTTGGGCGGGCGAGTTCCTGGATCTCGGGCGTGCCCGAGGCCCGCAATGCGCACCTCTACCTGTCGCCGGAAACCGGCCGCTACGTGCGGGCCGGCGCCCCGGCGTCCTTCTCGCAAATGGGCACGTTTGAGGCCGCAGGCACGCGCTATGAGCGCACCTCCGGCGGGGCCTATCTGCCACGAGGAGTGGACGTGCCGCGTCTCGCGGACTTCGGGTCCGGGGAGCGTCGGTGGTTTCTGACGGGGGAGTACACGAACGCGCTCCGGTGGTCTGAGGACATGACCCAATCCGCGTGGGTTAAAAACAATGGCGCCACTGTCGAGCCAGGAGGGATATTGAGCCGCCTGGGGCTGCCCTGCGCCAAGATCAACATTCCGCCTGGTGGGGACCAAAAGCTGCGACAGTTCGTCGACGTGACTGCTGTGCCGGACGGCACTCCGATCACGTACTCTTTCGAGGCGCACGTCGACGGGCCTCAGACCGTTGCTGTCCGCCCTTTCAGCGATGGTGCCGGGTTCACGGGTGGGCAGCAAGACTTCGACCTCGACCCCGGTTGGAATGAGCTTTCCATGACAGTGGGTAAGCCCGCTGGTGCCACCGCCGTCTACTTTTCGGTTATGGGTGAGCAGAGCGCGTACAGCTACCACATGGCGGCCGCGAACCTCACGGCTACGCCTATTCGAACGGCGCCGGTCATTACCGAAGGCAGCGCGGTGACCTCTGCCCCGGAGCTCTTCAACTCGGACCTGTCGGGGTTCGACCTGTCGGGCGGCGTCTGGGTGTTTTTCGACGGCGCAATGTACGGAACCAATGAGCCGTTCCCGCCATATTTCACCATCCAATCCGACGTGAACAACCGCCTCACCGTGTTCCAGAATACCGCGAACGGTGTGATCCGCGCTCTACAGACGTCCGCCGGGGCGGGCGAAGGAATAAACGGGCCTGTCGTTCCGCCCGGCGACCCTGCGAAGTTCGCGGTGAGGTTCGAGCCGGATAACATGGCGTTCATTGTCGGCGGCGTAACCGCCGGGACGGTGGCCTCGGTCGGATATCCAGCCGGACTTTCTGATTTTCACCTCGGCGCTCGGGATGCAGGCGGGGCTGGCAAGCC